>NZ_CM132210.1:2667500-3820000 GCF_053667945.1 Micromonospora sp. SCSIO 07396 | reverse complement strand
CTCCTTGATGGGGTGTGCAGGTGTGTGGATGGGTAGGGGAGCGTCGTGCCGGGGGTGAAGCAGCGGGGTGACCTAGTTGTGGACGCGGCACGAGTGAGAATGCAGGCATGAGTAGCGAAAGAAGGGTGAGAAACCCTTCCGCCGGATGACCAAGGGTTCCAGGGCCAGGCTAATCCGCCCTGGGTGAGTCGGGACCTAAGGCGAGGCCGAGAGGCGTAGTCGATGGACAACGGGTTGATATTCCCGTACCCGCGAAGGAGCGCCCGTGATGAACCTCGTTGTGCTAACCACCCAAACCAGCTGAGACCTTCGGGTTGAGGTTGGGGAGCGTGGGAACCTGGCGGGTAGTAGTCAAGCGATGGGGTGACGCAGGAAGGTAGCTGAGCCCGGCCGGTGGTTGTGCCGGGGTAAGCGTGTAGGCCGTGCCGTAGGCAAATCCGCGGTGCATTGAGGCTGAGACGTGATGCCGAGCCGATTCAGGTGAAGTCAGTGATCCTATGCTGCCGAGAAAAGCCTCTAGCGAGTTTCGAGCGGCCCGTACCCCAAACCGACACAGGTGGTCAGGTAGAGAATACCGAGGCGATCGGGCGAACTGTGGTTAAGGAACTCGGCAAATTGCCCCCGTAACTTAGGGAGAAGGGGGGCCGGAGACGTGAAGCCCCGTGCGGGTGGAGCGTTGTATGGCCGCAGAGAGCAGGGGGAAGCGACTGTTTACTAAAAACACAGGTCCATGCGAAGAAGTAATTCGATGTATATGGACTGACGCCTGCCCGGTGCTGGAACGTTAAGGGGACCTGTTAGCTCTTTCGGGGGCGAAGCGGAGAACTTAAGCGCCAGTAAACGGCGGTGGTAACTATAACCATCCTAAGGTAGCGAAATTCCTTGTCGGGTAAGTTCCGACCTGCACGAATGGCGTAACGACTTCCCCACTGTCTCAACCACAGGCCCGGCGAAATTGCAGTACGAGTAAAGATGCTCGTTACGCGCGGCAGGACGGAAAGACCCCGGGACCTTTACTATAGCTTGACATTGGTATCTGAATGGGCTTGTGTAGGATAGGTGGGAGCCGGTGAAACCTGTACGCCAGTATGGGTGGAGGCAATCTTGAAATACCACTCTGGTTGATTCGGGTATCTAACTTCGGACCGTTATCCGGTTCAGGGACAGTGTCTGGTGGGTAGTTTAACTGGGGCGGTTGCCTCCTAAAGGGTAACGGAGGCGCCCAAAGGTTCCCTCAGCCTGGTTGGCAATCAGGTGTTGAGTGCAAGTGCACAAGGGGGCTTGACTGTGAGACTGACAGGTCGAGCAGGGACGAAAGTCGGGACTAGTGATCCGGCACTTGCGTGTGGAAGCGGTGTCGCTCAACGGATAAAAGGTACCCCGGGGATAACAGGCTGATCTTCCCCAAGAGTCCATATCGACGGGATGGTTTGGCACCTCGATGTCGGCTCGTCGCATCCTGGGGCTGTAGCAGGTCCCAAGGGTTGGGCTGTTCGCCCATTAAAGCGGTACGCGAGCTGGGTTTAGAACGTCGTGAGACAGTTCGGTCCCTATCCGCCGTGCGCGTAGGATACTTGAGAAGGGCTGTCCCTAGTACGAGAGGACCGGGACGGACGAACCTCTGGTGTGCCAGTTGTCCCGCCAGGGGCACGGCTGGTTAGCTACGTTCGGAAGGGATAACCGCTGAAAGCATCTAAGCGGGAAGCCTGCTTCAAGATGAGGTATCCCACCCACCTTTGGTGGGGTAAGGCCCCCAGCTAGACGACTGGGTTGATAGGCCGGAAATGTAAGCTCGGTAACGGGTTGAGTTGACCGGTACTAATAGGCCGAGGACTTGATAACAAGGCTGCTACGCGTCCACTGTGCAACTCTGAACAAACACCGAACAACCCCCCACACGCGTGTGTGGGTGTGTGTGTTGTTTGATATGTTCATAGTGTTACGGCGGTCATGGCGGAGGGGAAACGCCCGGTTACATTCCGAACCCGGAAGCTAAGCCCTCCAGCGCCGATGGTACTGCACTCGGGAGGGTGTGGGAGAGTAGGACACCGCCGGACAACCTTTCCAGTCGAGGGCCGCCCCATCCGGGTCGGCCCTCGACTGCGTCGCGCCGTGGGTGGCGCAATCAGGAAGGATGTACCTGTGAGTTCAGGACCGCAGGGCGGAGACCGTCCGCGCCGATACGAAGACCGCTCCGACCGTCCCCAGGGGCGGGACGCAGGCCCCCGCCGGGACGACCGACCCCCGTACCGTGGTGACCGCGACGACCGTGGCGCCGCGCGGGGTGGACCCCGGAGCGGCGATCGGCGTGAGGGCGGTTTCCGGTCGGCCCCGCGTACCGGTGACTCCCGTCCCGGTGGGTTCCGTTCCGACGGTGACTCCCGCGAAGGCGGCTTCCGGAGTGGCGACCGCCGCGACGGTGGTTTCCGCCGTGACGGTGACGCACCGCGAAACGGCGGCTTCCGCAGCGGTGAGCGCCGGGAGGGTGGCTTCTCCGGTGAGCGTCGTGAGGGTGGTTTCCGGTCGGGTCCGCGTGACGGTGACTCCCGTCCCGGTGGTTTCCGTGGTGGGGATCGTCGGGATGATTCGCGTGGCGACCGTGGTGGTTTCCGGTCGGGCCCGCGCGAGGGTGGTTTCCGTGGCGGTGACTCGCGCGAGGGTGGTTTCCGAGGTGGGGACCGTCGTGAGGGTGGCTTCCGGTCGGGTCCGCGTGACGGTGACTCCCGTCCCGGTGGTTTCCGCCGCGACGGTGATTCCCGCGAAGGTGGCTTCCGTGGCGGCGACCGTCGTGAGGGTGGTTTCCGCGGCGGTGACTCCCGTGAGGGTGGTTTCCGAGGTGGGGACCGTCGTGAGGGTGGCTTCCGGTCGGGTCCGCGTGACGGCGATTCCCGTCCCGGTGGTTTCCGCCGCGACGGTGACTCCCGCGAAGGGGGCTTCCGTGGCGGCGACCGTCGGGATGATTCGCGTGGCGACCGTGGTGGTTTCCGGTCGGGCCCGCGCGAGGGCGGTTTCCGGGGCGGTGACTCCCGGGGTGGTGACTCGCGCGAGGGTGGTTTCCGTGGCGGCGACCGTCGGCCCGGTGGCTTCGGCGGTGAGCGTCGTGAGGGTGGTTTCCGGTCGGGTCCGCGTGACGGTGATTCCCGTCCCGGTGGTTTCCGCCGCGACGGTGACTCCCGCGAAGGCGGCTTCCGTGGCGGCGACCGCCGTGAGGGTGGTTTCCGGGGTGGGGACCGTCGCGAGGGTGGCTTCTCCGGTGAGCGTCGTGAGGGTGGTTTCCGGTCGGGTCCGCGTGACGGTGATTCCCGTCCCGGTGGTTTCCGTGGCGGTGAGCGCCGCGAAGGCGGCTTCCGTGGCGGTGACTCCCGCGAGGGTGGTTTCCGGGGCGGCGACCGTCGGCCCGGTGGCTTCGGCGGTGACCGTCGTGAGGGCGGTTTCCGTGGGGGCGACTCCCGTGAGGGTGGTTTCCGTGGTGGCGATCGTCGTGAGGGTGGTTTCCGTGGCGGTGACTCCCGTGAGGGTGGTTTCCGGGGTGGGGACCGTCGCGAGGGTGGCTTCTCCGGTGAGCGTCGTGAGGGTGGTTTCCGGTCGGGTCCGCGTGACGGTGACTCCCGTCCCGGTGGTTTCCGCCGCGACGGTGACTCCCGCGAAGGCGGCTTCCGTGGCGGCGACCGCCGCGAGGGCGGTTTCCGCGGCGACGACTCGCGCGGCGGTGACCGTCGTGAGGGCGGCTACCGGGGTGGCGAGCGCGGCGGCCACGACCGGCCGCGCCGCGACGACCAGCGGGACGACCGCCGCCGGGAGGGCGGGTTCGGCCCCGACCGGGAGCGTCGGGACGAGACCGACGGCCGGGCGGTCGCGCCGGTGCTGCCGGACGAGATCTCCGCGAGTGACCTCGACACGGCGGTCCGCGCGGAGCTGCTGTCGCTGAACAAGCCGGTGGCGGAGACCGTTGCCCGACACCTGGTCGCCACCGGTCAGCTGATCGACGAGGACCCGGCGGAGGCGTTGGCCCACGCGATGGCCGCCCGGCGGCTCGCCGCCCGGATCTCCGCCGTACGTGAGGCGGTCGGCCTGGCCGCGTACCACGCGGGGGAGTGGCAGACGGCGATCGCCGAGCTGCGCACGTACCACCGGATGACCGGGTTGCAGAGCCACCTGGCGGTGCTGGCCGACTGCGAGCGGGCGCTGGGGCGTCCGGAGCGGGCGATCGACCTGTTCCGGGGGGCCGACAACGACAAGCTCGACAAGGCCGTCGCGGTCGAACTGCTGATCGTCGCCGCGGGTGCCCGGGGTGACCTGGGGCAGAAGGACGCGGCGGTGGCGATGCTCCAGGTGCCGGAGCTGACCACCGACGTGGCCGAGCCGTGGACCGCGCGGCTGCGGTACGCGTACGCCGACGCGCTGCTCGCGGTGGACCGCCGTGAGGAGGCTCGGGAGTGGTTCTCGCGGGCCGCCGATGTGGATGCCGACGGCGAGACCGACGCGCCGGAACGGCTGCTGGAACTCGACGGCGTGGTGATCGAGGGCGACGACGAGGACGACGAGCCGGTCGAGGAGCCCGCCGCCGCAGGGGACGCCGACGGCACGCTGCCGGCCGACCCGGACGCCGGGGCCCGGCGGACCGCCGACGACCGTGACGAGGACGACGACTTCGACGACGAAGACGACTTTGACGACGAGGCTCGCGACAGCCACGACGACCGTGCCGAGGACGAGGGTGCCGAGCTGACTCGGCCGGACGCTGCCGAGGCCGGACAGGACGCCGCCGAG
Source organism: Micromonospora sp. SCSIO 07396 (assembly GCF_053667945.1). Classification (NCBI taxonomy): domain Bacteria; kingdom Bacillati; phylum Actinomycetota; class Actinomycetes; order Micromonosporales; family Micromonosporaceae; genus Micromonospora; species Micromonospora sp. SCSIO 07396. The sequence continues at coordinate 3,815,230 of NZ_CM132210.1, read as the reverse complement.
GATGTCCGCGACGCCGACCGGGACGACCGTGCCGGTGACGACCTGCCCGCCGACGCCGCCCGGGACGCCGACGACCGTCCCGACCCCGTCGCGTCCCCGGCCGCCGACGCCGAGGACGCGACGGCCACGGGTGGGGTGCGGCCGGTCGACGGACCGGCGGCGGAGGCGGACCAGCGATGACCGCAGTCGCCGGGGACCGGCTGATCGACGGGTACGCCCTGGTCGTCTTCGACCTCGACGGAGTGATCTACCTGATCGACCGGCCGATCCCCGGCGCGGTCGAGGCCCTCGGCGCGCTACGGGCCGAGGGCCGGTCGGTGGCGTTCGCCACGAACAACGCCTCGCGGCGTTCCAGCGAGGTCGCCGAGCTGCTCACCGGCATCGGCGTACCGGCTGATCCGGCGGAGGTGCTCACCTCGGCCGCCGCCTCCGCGGAGCTGTTGCGGGACCGGCTGCCGGCCGGCGCGGCGGTGCTCGTCGTCGGCGCCGAGGCGCTGCGCGCCGAAATCAGCGCCGTCGGGCTCACCCCCGTCGACCGCGCCGACGCCGCGCCGGTCGCCGTCGTGCAGGGGTACGGCCCGCAGGTGGGCTGGGTGGACCTGGCCGAGGCGTCGGTGGCGATCCGGGCCGGGGCGACCTGGGTGGCCACCAACACGGACCGGACGCTGCCGAGCGGACGGGGCCCGCTGCCCGGCAACGGGTCGCTGGTGGCAGCCCTGCGGCACGCCCTGGACCGGGCACCCGACGTGGTCGTCGGCAAGCCCGAGCCGGCGCTGTTCACCACGGCCGCCCGGCGTGCCGGCACCGGCCGGACACTGGTGGTCGGTGACCGGCTGGACACCGACATCGAGGGCGCCCGCCGGGCCGGGCTGGACAGCCTGCTGGTGCTCACCGGCGTCAGCGACGTACCCGAGCTGTTGGGTGCCCCCGGGCAGCGACGGCCGACCCACGTGGCGGCCGACCTGGCCGGGCTCTTCGATCCGACGGCCGTGGTCCGGGTCCCCGGCGCTCCGCAGGCCGGTGGATGGTCGGCGGTGGCGGTGGACGGCGCGGTGGAGTTGCGCGGTGCCGGCCGGCCGTTGGACGCGCTGGCCGTGCTGTGTGCGGTCGCGTGGGAGGCGGGTACCGGGGCGGACGTCCGCCCGGCCTCGCCGGAGGCGGAGCAGGCGCTGGCCGGGTTCGGCCTGGCCACCTGACGGCACGCCACCTGACGGTGACAGGGCCGGCACCGGGCAGCGGTGCCGGCCCTGTCGTCGTCGCGTCGTCGCTCAGAGCAGCTTGCGCAGTTTCAGCAGGTCGAACGGGCTGGCCTTGATGGAGACCCGGCGGGCGGCGACCGCCTTGGTGACGTCGAGCTGGCCGCGCACCAGGGCGACGAGGTCGTCGCTGGAGGTGACCAGGGCGATCTTCGCCTTCGGGTCGTCGCCGTCGGCGAGATCGACCAGCCGGCCGCCTTCGATCCGGCCGTGGAACGCGGTTTCCAGATCGGTGATCCGGCAGGCCAGGGTCCGGTCCAGATCGATCTTGCTGGAGGCGTCGGCGTGCCGGTCCAACCGGTCGGCAAGATCCCGCAGGGCCTGTCGGCACTCGTCCACGCTTGCCACATCGTCTCCTTCGTACCCGCCACGCCGTTTTCCGGCACCGTACCGCAAGGGACGCCTCGGGGCGCCCGGTAGCGTGAGGGCCGCACACTGCCCCCGCGGAAGGACTTGAGTCATGCAGGACGCGTGGCGCGCCTACCTGGAGCTGGCCCTGGGCCTGACGGAGGCGCCCCGGAAGAGGGCACAGGACGCCGCCCGGCGGCTGGCCGGGACGGGCGGTGCGACCGCCGTCCAGTTGCAGGCGCTCGCCGAGGAACTGTTCGCCACCGGCGTGGCGAACCGGGAGGCGTTGACCAAGCTGGTCCGGTTCGAGGTCGACCGGGCGCTCGGCGCGGTGGGGCTGGCGACGGCCGACGAGGTCGCCGAGCTGACCCGTCGGGTGCACGACCTGGAACGGCAGCTCCGTGAGGCGAAGGGTGCCCCGGGCGGGCTGCCGGCCGGTGACGCCGCACCCGACACGACCGTACCGCGCAGTGGCGGCGCGGCGACCCGACCGGCCCCCGCAACGGAGGCCGACGCGGCGGCGGCCGGTACCGCCCGACCGCCGACCGGGACGGTGGCCAAGAAGACCGTCGCGAAGACCGTAGCCAAGAAGGCGGTGACCCCGACGACGGTGGCGACGACGGCCCCGAAGGCCGTGGCGAAGAAGGCCGTCGCGAAGAAGGCGGTGGCGAAGAGGGCCGGGTCGACGGCGGACGCGGCCCCGCCGGCAGCCGGGTCGACCGGACCCGGCGGGGATGCTGCCCGCCCCGGGAAGGTGACCCCCGGCCACGACGGCTCCGGTGGTGCCGGGTGAGCCGTCCCCCGGGGAGCCGGTCGTGACCACCCCGTTCCGCCCCGGTCCACCGCCTGCCGGCCGCCCCGGCCCGTTCCCCGCCGGGACACCCGGCCCGCCCGTCGGCCGTCCCGGCCCGTCGGGGGTCGGGACACCCGGTCCGTCGCCGGTCGGTCGGCCCGGTCCGCCGCCGCACCTGGGCCGGCCCGGTCCGCCGCCGGTCGGCGGGCGCGACGACGAGGTCGACGACGCCCGGCATCCTGCCGTCGACGCCGCCGTGCGGGCGATGGCCAACGCCGAGGGCCTGTCCCCGGCCGACCAGATCGCCCAGTACGAGGCGGCGTACCAGACGTTGCGGGAAACCCTCGCCACCATCGACCAGACCTGACCGGAGAGAACCACCCCCATGGCACGTCGTACCCGGCTCGACGCCGAACTCGTCCGTCGCGGCCTGGCCCGGTCCCGGGAGCAGGCCGGCGCGTTGATCGAGGCGGGTCGGGTCCAGTTGCGCGGGGTGCCCGCGCGTAAGGCCGCCGCGATGGTCGACCCGGCCGATCCGCTGCTGGTGACCGGGGCGGACCCGACCGACGAGTACGTCTCCCGGGGTGGGCACAAGCTGGCCGGCGCACTGGCCGCGTTCGGTCCCGGTGGGCTGCGGGTGGCGGGCCGGCGGTGCCTGGACGCCGGGGCGTCGACCGGAGGGTTCACCGACGTGCTGTTGCGCGCCGACGCGGCCGAGGTGGTCGCGGTGGACGTCGGCTACGGGCAGCTCGCCTGGTCGTTGCGGACCGACGGTCGGGTGCGGGCGATGGACCGCACGAACGTGCGGACGCTCACCCCGGAGGTGATCGGTGGGGAGGTCGACCTGACGGTGGCGGACCTGTCGTTCATCTCGCTGCGGTTGGTGCTGCCCGCCCTGGCGGGTTGCACCAGGGCCGACGGTGACCTGGCGCTGATGGTGAAGCCGCAGTTCGAGGTGGGCAGGGAGCGGGTCGGCGCGGGTGGGGTGGTGCGTGATCCGGCGCTGCGGGCCGAGGCGGTGCTGGCGGTGGCGGCGAGCGCGGCCGGGCTCGGGCTCGGGTTGGCGGACGTCGCGGCCAGTCCGCTGCCCGGTCCGAGTGGCAACGTGGAGTTCTTCGTATGGTTGCGCCGGGACGCGCCGCCGGCCGATCCCGGTCGGGTGCGTGCCGTGGTGGACGCCGGGCCGAACGGCCCCGGGCCGGACCCGGTGTCGGGGAAGGTGGCAGGGTGAGCGTGGTGGGTGGTGTCGGTACGACGCCCCGCGAGGGTGGACGGGAGGCGGGTCCGGTGGACCTCGACGAGGGTGGGGCTGGCCGGGTGCGGGGCGGACGGTGGCACCGGTGAGCCGCACGGCCCTGCTGGTGACGCACACCGGGCGGCGGCGGAGCACCGAGCACGCGCGGGCGGTCGCCGCCGACCTGATCGCGGCCGGTTTCGAGGTGCGGGTGGTGGCCGAGGAGGCCGATGATCTCGACCTGCCCGGGGTGGTGCCGGTGGACGGTCTCCAGGCGGCCGAGGGTGCCGAGATCGTCTTCGCGCTCGGCGGGGACGGCACGTTCCTGCGCGCGGCGGAGCTGGCCCGGCCGGCGAAGGTGCCGCTGCTCGGGATCAACCTGGGCAAGGTGGGTTTCCTGGCCGAGGCCGAGATCGACGATCTCGACACGGCGGTGCGGGACGTGGTGGGGCGCAACTACACGGTGGACGAACGGCTCACCCTCGACGTCACCGCCGAGTTCGACGGTGGCCCGACGATCGAGTCGTGGGCGCTCAACGAGATCAGCGTCGAGAAGGGCGAACGTGCCCAGATGCTGGAGTTGCTCGTCGACGTGGACGGTCGTCCGCTGTCCCGGTACGGCTGCGACGGTGTGGTGTGCGCCACGCCGACCGGTTCGACGGCGTACGCGTTCTCCGGTGGGGGGCCGGTGGTCTGGCCGGAGGTGGAGGCGTTGCTGCTGGTGCCGATCAGCGCGCACGCGCTGTTCAGCCGGCCGCTGGTGACCGCGCCGACGTCCACGTTCGTCATCACGGTCGATCCGTTCACCACGCTGGCGGTGCTGTGTTGTGACGGTCGCCGGGTCTACGACCTGCCGCCGGGGGCGACGGTGACGGTGCGTCGGGGTGCGTTGCCGGTCCGGGTGGTGCGGTTGCGGGACCGGCCGTTCACCGACCGGCTGGTGGCGAAGTTCGATCTGCCGGTGCAGGGTTGGCGCGGTAGCCGCCGCTGATCGGGGCCGGTGCGGGTGTCCGTGGTCACCTGCGGGGCCGTCGACCAGCGGCGCTGTGCCGGTGGAGGATTTCCTGCCGGTGCGGTGCCCCGTGCCGGCTGGTCAACTGTCGCAGCACGCGTCTACTGTCGGGTGCTGTGCTGGAAGAGCTGCGGATCACCGGACTGGGCGTCATCGAGGACACCACCCTGCCGCTGGCCGGCGGGATGAACGTCATCACCGGTGAGACCGGTGCCGGCAAGACGATGGTGGTGACCGGTCTCGGCCTGCTGTTCGGCGGGCGTGCCGACGCGGGTCGGGTGCGGGCCGCGCCGGGGCGGGCGACGGTCGAGGGGCGGTTGCGGCTCGACGGCCGGGTGGCCGACGTGGTGCACGCCCGGATCGTGGACGCTGGTGGCGGGCCCGACGACGACGGCTCGCTGCTGATGAGCCGGACGGTGACGGTGGAGGGGCGGTCCCGGGCGCACCTGGGCGGCCGCAGCATGCCGGTGTCGATGCTCGGCGAGGTGGGCGAGCAGGTGGTGGCGGTGCACGGCCAGTCCGACCAGCTGCGGCTGCTGCGGCCGGCCGAGCAGCGGGCCGCCCTGGACCGGTTCGCCGGGCCGGGGCACGAGAAGCTGGTCGACGCGCTGCGGGAGGCGTACGGGCGGTGGCGGCAGGTGGTCGACGATCTGGCCGACCGGCGCAGCAACGCCCGGGCCCGGCACCAGGAGGCCGATCTGCTGCGGCTGGGGCTGGACGAGATCACCCGGGTCGATCCGCAGCCGGGTGAGGACGACGAGTTGAAGGCCGAGGTGCAGCGGCTGGAGCATGCCGAGGGGTTGCGGACGGCGGCGCAGCTGGCGCACGTGTGTGTGGCCGGCGGGGTGGAGGCGGCCGACGACACGCTGGATGCGACGGCGTTGCTCGGTACGGCCCGGCGCACCCTGGAGGCGCAGGCCAGCACCGATCCGGCGCTGGGTGAGTTGGCCGGCCGGCTGGAGGAGGCGGCGACCCTGGTGGCGGACGTGTCGGCGGAGTTGTCGGCGTACCTTGCGGCGTTGGACGCCGACCCGGCCCGGTTGCAGACGATCTACGAGCGGCGGGCCGCGTTGCGGGCGTTGACCCGTAAGTACGCCGACGACGTCGACGGGGTGATCGCGTGGGCGCAGCGGGCCCGGACCCGGTTGTCCGACCTGGACACCTCCGACGAGCTGCTCGACGAGCTGGACCGGGAGGCGCAGCGCCTGGCCGGTGAGGTGGCCGAGCTGGCCGGGAGGTTGTCGGCGTCCCGGCAGGAGGCGGCGGTGCGGTTCGCCGAGCAGGTCACGGTGGAGCTGGCGGGGCTGGCCATGCCGCACGCCCGGATCGAGGTGGCGGTGCTGCCCCGGCCGGCCGGCCGGTCCGAGCCCACCCTCGCGGTCAACGGGGTGGAGTGCGGGGTCGGTCCGGATGGTGCCGACGAGGTGGAGTTGCGGTTGCTGGCGCATCCGGGTGCGCCGTCGTTGCCGTTGCAGCGGGGTGCCTCCGGGGGGGAGTTGTCCCGGGTGATGCTCGCCATCGAGGTGGTGTTCGCCGGTTCGGGGGGCCCGCCGACGTTGGTGTTCGACGAGGTCGATGCGGGTGTGGGTGGGCAGGCGGCGGTGGAGATCGGTAGGCGGTTGGCCCGGTTGGCGCGCAGTCACCAGGTGCTGGTGGTGACGCACCTGCCGCAGGTTGCGGCGTTCGCCGACCGGCACCTGGTGGTGGCGAAGGACACCGGTGGCGCGGTGACGACCAGTGGGGTGCGGGTGGTGGAGGACACCGAGCGGGCCCGGGAGCTGGCCCGGATGCTCGCGGGTTTGCCGGATTCGGATCTGGGTATCGCGCATGCCGAGGAGCTGCTGGCCGTTGCGGCGAAGGAAAGGCGGCCCTGAGGGCAACGATTGTGAGCGGAGGCACACCAGCCTGCGCTCTGGTGTGCTTCCCTGGGTAGGCGGCCCTGCTCAGGCATGTCGCGACGGAAATGCCTGCCTCCCATGCCAGGATGGTCACGATGCGTCTACCCACGTTGCGCCGGGCCCGGAACGCGGAACCGGACTCAGTTCTCGGCACCGCACGTCTGGATCGCCGTACCAAGCGGCTGGTCGGCCGGCTCCGCCCCGGCGACATCGCGGTGATCGACCATGTCGACCTGGACCGTGTGGCGGCCGATTCGCTGGTCGCGGTCGGTGTCGCGGCGGTGCTCAACGCCAAGCCGTCGGTGTCGGGCCGGTATCCCAACCTGGGGCCGGAGGTGTTGATCGGTGCCGGCATCGTGCTGCTGGACGACCTCGGTGAGGGGGTGTTCGAGCGGATCCGGGAGGGTGACACCGTCCGGATCGAGGGCAACACCGTCTTCCTGGGCGACGAGCCGGTCGCGCATGGTGACCTCCAGGATGCCGAGACGGTCGCCAAGGCGATGTCCGATGCCCGGGAGGGCCTGTCGGTGCAGTTGGAGGCGTTCGCCGCCAACACGATGGACTACCTGCGCCAGGAGCGGGACCTGCTGCTCGACGGGGTGGGTGTGCCGGACATCGAGACGCCGGTGCAGGGGCGGCACTGCCTGATCGTGGTCCGGGGTTACGACTACAAGGCCGACCTGGACGTGCTGCGCCCGTACATCAGGGAGTTCAAGCCGGTGCTGATCGGCGTGGACGGCGGGGCGGACGCCCTGGTCGAGGCGGGGTACACCCCCGACATGATCATCGGGGACATGGATTCGGTCACCGACGACGTGCTGCGCTGCGGCGCCGAGGTGATCGTGCACGCCTACCCGGACGGCCGGGCGCCGGGTCTGGCCCGGGTCAACGGCCTCGGCGTGCCGGCGATCACCTTCCCGGCCGCCGCCACCAGCGAGGACCTGGCGATGCTGCTGGCCGACGAGAAGGGCGCCTCGCTGCTGGTCGCGGTCGGCACCCACGCCACGCTCGTGGAGTTCCTGGACAAGGGGCGCGGGGGGATGGCCTCGACGTTCCTCACCCGGTTGAAGGTCGGCGGGAAGCTGGTCGACGCCAAGGGGGTGAGCCGGCTCTACCGGCAGAGCATCTCCGGGTCGTCGCTGCTGCTGCTGGTCCTGTCGGCGATCGCCGCGATGGCGTCGGCCGTGGCGGTCTCCACCGTCGGCAAGGCGTATTTGGGTGTGGTCTCCGAGTGGTGGGACAATTTCGTGTTCCAGCTCGGCCAGCTCTTCTAGCTCCCGACCGATCAAGAGGCTGCAAGCGTGATCAACTTCCGATACCACGTGGTGTCCCTGACCGCGGTCTTCCTGGCGTTGGCGATCGGCCTGGTGGTCGGCACGGCCGCCCTCAACGGGCCGGTCGCCGACTCGCTCAAGGAGACCGTCAACTCGCTGCGCAAGGACAACCAGCAGATGCGGCAGTCGGTCAACAGCCTCCAGAAGGAACTGGACATGGAGGAGGATTTCGCCGCCGAGATGGCGCAGATCATCCTCCCGGGGAAGTTGACCGGCAAGCGGGTCATGGTGCTCAGCCTGCCCACCGGGCGGGAGCACACCGAGGGCGTGCTGAAGATGCTCCAGACCGCCGGGGCCACCGTGACCGGCCGGGTCGACATCCAGGACAAGTTCGTCAACCCGGACAACAACACCAGCCTGATGGAGTTGGCCGTCACCGCCGCCCGGCCCACCGCCCCCGCCTCGGCGCTGCCTGGCAACGGCAACGGCGTGGAGACCTCCAGTGCCCTGCTGGCCAGCGTCCTGCTCGACCGGCCGCAGGGCACCCCCGCGGTGACCGACGCCGACCGGCGGGCGGTGCTGGCCGCGTACGTCAACGCCGGCTACCTGACCAGCGAGGAGAAGGTCACCGGCCCGGCCGAGGCCGTGGTGGTGGTCAGCGGGCAGCCGTACGTCGACAAGGACTCGGCGAAGAAGGACGAGTCGGTGGTGAAGATCGCCGAGCAGTTCGACCGGACCGGCGCGATCGTCGTCGGCGGCAACGGGTCCGCCGGCGGCAACCTGGTGGCCGTGGTCCGGGGCGACCCGGTGCTCGCCCAGACCATCTCCACCGTCGACAACGCCAACACCGTGCAGGGGCAGCTGGTCACCAGCCTGGCCCTGGTGCAACAGCTCACCGAGAAGCGCACCGGTCAGTACGGCGTCGGCGACAACGCCACGCTGGTGCCTAGACTGCCCCAGTGAACGAACCACGTACCCCGGTGACCGGTTACCACCCGCCCGTACCGTCCGGCGGTGCCGTATGAGCGGGATCGGGCGGCTGCTCGCCGCCGCCGCCGGTGCCGCCGCCGCCCGGTACGCGCTGCGGGAGGCCCGTACCTCCCCGGCGGGGCCGGCGCTGGAGCGGACCAACTTCCGGGGCCGTACGGTCAGCCTCGCCGCCGGGCCGGCGCTGGCCGTCGGGGCGTCCGGGGCGGGGGCGCTCGGCGCGGCCAGCGTCCCGGCCGGCGCGGCGGTGCTCGTCGCCGGCCTCGGCGCGGGCGCCGTCGGCCTCTACGACGACGTGGTCGGCGCCCGCCCGGAGCAGAAAGCCGCCAAGGGCTTCGCCGGTCACCTCGCCGCCCTGCGGGCCGGTCGGGTCACCGCCGGCATGGTCAAGGTGGCCGGGGTGGGTGCGGCCGGGCTCGCCGCGGCCGTACTGCTCGCCGCCGACCCGAAGGTCGCCGCGCACCCCCGCCGGCAGCGCCACGGCGCACTCGGCCGTACCGCCGACGTGCTGCTCGGCGCGGGGGTGGTCGCCGGTACCGCCAACCTGCTCAACCTGCTCGACCTGCGCCCCGGCCGGGCGTTGAAGTCGGGGGTGCTGCTCGGTGTGCCGCTGGCCGGCGGTCCGCACGCCGGTATCGCCGCCGGTGCGGTCGGTGCCGCCGCCGGGCTGCTCGACGAGGACCTCGGTGAGCGGGTGATGATCGGCGACAGCGGGGCCAACGCACTCGGCGCGCTGCTCGGGGTGGCCCTGGCCGCCCGCACCGGCCCGCTCGGCCGGGCCGGTCTGCTCGCGGTCCTCGCGGGTCTCACCGCGGCCAGCGAGAAGGTCAGTTTCACGGCGGTCATCCAGCGCACCCCGGTGCTGCGGGAACTCGACGCGCTGGGCCGGCGATCCGACTGACGTGACCAGACCGGCCCCCCTCGCCGGCACCGGTCGGGTGGCCGGCGCCGCCGCCCTGATCGCCGTGCTCACCGTCCTGGCCCGGCTCGCCGGGTTCGGCCGGACCGCCGTGTTCACCTGGGTCGTCGAACGCAGCGACCTCGGCGGCATGTACGTCCTCGCGAACACCGTTCCGAACATCATCTTCGAGATCGTGGCCGGTGGGGCGTTGGCCAGTCTGGTCGTACCGCTGCTGGCCGGGTCGGTCGCGGCCGGTGACCGGCGGGCGGTGGCCGCGACCACCGGGGCGTTGCTGACCTGGACGGTGACCCTGCTGGTGCCGCTGGCGGCGCTGGTGGCGCTCTTCGCCGACCCGGTCATGGCGGCGATCTCCGACGGGCGGTCCCCGGCGGAGGTGGCCGCCGGGGCGCGGATGCTGCGGGTGTTCGCCCCGCAACTGCCGCTCTACGGCATCGGCGTCGTGCTCACCGGGGTGCTCCAGGCGCACCGCCGGTTCGCCTGGCCGGTCGTCGCGCCGCTGCTGTCCAGCCTCACCGTCGTGGTGGTCTACCTCGTCTTCGGCGTCACCCAGGGGCGGGACGCGAGCATCGCGCAGGTGAGCCGGGGTGGTGAGCTGATCCTCTCCGGCGGCACCACCCTCGGGGTGGTGGTGCTGTCGCTGTCGCTGCTGGTCCCGCTGCGCCGCCTCGGGCTGACCTGGCGGCCCGGCTACACGTTCCCCGCCGACGCGCGGGCCCGCGTCGGTGGGCTCGCCGTCGCCGGGGCGGTCACCGTCACCGCCCAGCAACTCGCCCTGGTGGTCATCCTCAACCGGGTCTCCGGCGGCCCGACCGGCTCCCCGCAGGTGTACAACCTCGCCCAGACCGTCTACCTGCTGCCCTGGGCGGTGCTCGCGGTGCCGCTGGCGGTCGCCGCGTACCCCGGTCTGTCGGCCGCCGCCGCGACCGGCGACGACGACGGCTACCGCGCCACCGTCGCCTCGACCACCCGGGGGGTGCTGCTGTTCGGCTTCCTCGGCGCGGCAGCGCTGGTCGGCACCGCCGAACCGGTCGGCCGGTTCTTCCCGCTCGGCGCGGAGCCGACCGCCGCCGCGATCGCCGGGTTCGCCCCCGGCCTGGTCGGCTACGCCCTGTTCGCCGCCCTGTCGCGGGCCCTCTACGCCCGGGGCGCCACCCGGGCCGCCACCGCCGCCATCACCACCGGCTGGCTGGTGGTGCCGCTGGTCGCGCTGCCGCTCGCCGCGCTGCTGCCGCGCGCCGACCGGGTGCTCGCCGTAACCCTCGCCAACTCCGTCGGCATGCTGCTGCTCGGGGCGCTGCTGGTCGTCGCCGTACGCCGCAGCGCCGGGCCGGCGGCGCTGGCCGGGGCCGGCCGGGCCGCCACCGCCGGCCTGTTGGCGGCGCTGGTCGCCGCCCCGGCCGGAGGGATCACCGCCCGGCTGGCCGCCGGCGGCGGCACCCCGACGACAGCCGGGGCACTCGTGCAGGGCATGCTGTCCGGGGCCGTGGTCGGCGCGCTGTTCCTCGCCGTCGCCTGGCTGGTGGACCGGCGGGACGTCGGGCCGCTGCTCACCGGCGTACGGCGTCGGCTGGGCGGCCGGCGACCGGCGGGTGACCCGCAGGACGGCGTTGCGCGCGACGCCGGTGACGGGAAGGAGACCCTCTCCCCATGACCGACGCGACGTCCGCCCCTGACACCCGGGGCACGGTGGTGCTGCTGCTCGCCTCCAGCACCGGCGGGGTGGGCCAGCACGTCCGGTCGGTGGCGCGCGGGCTAGTCGAGGCCGGCCAGCCGGTGCTGGTCTGCGGCCCGGCCGCCACCGCCGAACAGTTCGACTTCACCGCCACCGGGGCCCGGTTCACCCCGGTGGAGATCTCGGCCAACCCGACACCCGCCGACGCGCGGGCGGTCACCGCGCTGCGCCGGGCGCTGGCCGGTGAGCCCGTGCGGGTGGTGCACGCCCACGGGCTGCGCGCCGGGCTGGTCGCCGCGCTCGCCCGGCCCGCAGCGCCGCTCGTGGTCACCTGGCACAACGCGGTGCTCGCCGGCGGGCTGCGCGGGCGGCTGTCCCGGCTCGCCGAACGGCTCGTCGCCCGCTCCGCCCGGGTGGCCCTGGGTGCCTCCACCGACCTGGTGCAGCGGGCCGCCGCGCTGGGCGCCACCGACGCCCGGCTCGCCCCGGTCGCCGCCCCGGCCCTGCCCGCCCCGCGTCGGCGTCGCGCCGCCGTACGCGCCGAGTTCGGTGTCGCCGCCGGGCAGCCGCTGGTGCTCTCCGTCGGCCGGCTGCACCCGCAGAAACGCTACGACGTGCTCGTCGACGCCGCCGCCCGGTGGCGTACCCGCACCCCGCCGCCGGTGGTGGTGATCGCCGGCAGTGGCCCCGCCTACCTGCCGTTGGCCGCCCGGATCTCCGCCGAGCGTGCCCCGGTGACGCTGCTCGGGCACCGTACCGACGTGGCGGACCTGCTCGCCGGGGCCGACCTGGCGGTGGTGACCAGCGACTGGGAGGCCCGGCAACTGTTCGCCCAGGAGGCGCTGCGGGCCGGCGTACCGCTGGTGGCGACCGCCGTCGGCGGGCTGCCCGAACTGGTCGGCGACGGCGCGTCGCTGGTCCCGCCCGGCGACGTCGACGCGGTCGACGCGGCCGTCCGGTCGCTGCTGGACGACCCGAGCCTGCGCGCCGACCTGGCGAAGCGGGGTGCCACCCGGGCGGCAAGCTGGCCCACCGAGGCCGACACGGTCGCCGCGCTGCGGGCCCTCTACACCGAGCTGGACGCCGACCCGGCCGGCCGCGCCGGGGCGTCCGCCCCCGGCACCGACACCCCCTCGACGGGACGCGCCTGATGCTGCGCCGATTCACCCCGGTCCTGCTCACCCTGGTCGTGGTGGCGCTCGGGGTCACCGCCCTGGCCGCCCGCCCCGACAGCAGCCCACCCCGGCGCACCGCCGACTACGTGGTGCTGGCCGGGGTGGCGGGGCTGCGCTGGTCCGACGTCGACCCGCAGAGCACCCCGACGCTGTGGCGGATGGCGCAGCAGGGTTCCATCGGGTCGCTGTCGACCCGCTCCGCGCACCGCCCGACCTGCCCGGTGGACGGCTGGCTCACCCTCGGCGCGGGCAGCTACGCCGGCTGGAACGGCAGCCGTCAGCCGGGCGGGTGCCCGCCGGCGGCGGTGACGGTGGAGCAACCCGACGGGATCGGCGCCAACCTGCCCGACCAGGAACGGGTGGTCGCCTACAACGCCGACCGGCAGCCCTGGGGCACGGTGCCCGGTTCGTTGTCGGAGTCGGTGCGCTGCTCGGTGGCGGTCGGCCCCGGTGCCGCCGTGGCCGCCGCCCGCCCCTTCGGCCGGGTCGACAGGTACGCCCCGGCGTTGCCTGCCGACCCGTCCGGGCTGCTCGGCTCGTGCGTGCTGAGCATCGTCGACCTGGGCACGGTCAGCGGCACCGACCCGGCCGACCGACGGGCCGACGCCCGACGGGCCGACGAGGCGTTGGCGAAGGTGCTGGCGGCCCGGCCGCAGCGGTCCCTGGTGCTGGTCGCCGGGGTGTCCGACACGGAGGCGCCGGCCCGGCTGCACGTGGTCGTCGCCGACGGTCCGGGCTGGGAGAACGGCTGGCTCACCTCCGCCAGCACCGGACGGGAGGGCTACCTGCAACTGGTCGACCTCGCGCCCACGGCGTTGACGGCGCTGGGCCGGCCGATGCCCGAACGGCTCTTCCTGGGCCGGCCGGCGGTGAAGGTCGACGGTCGCCCGGACGACCTGGCCGGTGCCATCGCCGCGCCGGCCGACGCCGACCGGGAGGCCGCCGCCCAGCGGGCCGTGGCCGGCTGGTTCTTCGGGCTGCTCGCCGCCGCCCAGATCGTTCTCGCCGTCGCGGTGCTGCCGCTGCTGCGCCGGGCCCGGCGGCTGGCCGGCCCGCACAGTCCGCCGCCGGTGTCGCCGCGGATCGTGGCGACCGTGGAGCTGCTGCTGATCGCCGTCGCGCTGGCGGTGCCCGCGGCCCTGCTCGCCGATGCGGTGCCGTGGTGGCGGGGTGGGCACGCCGGCGTCTACTTCGCCGTGGTGACCGTCGCGTTGATCGTCGGTGCGACGGCCCTGGTCCGGTTCACCCCCGGCCACGACCGCACCCTCGGCCCGCTCGGCGCGGTCGCCGGCCTGGCCACCCTGGTGGTCGGCGCGGACGTGCTCAGCGGTGCCCGGTTGCAGCTCAACGGGGTGGTCGGTTACTCGGCTCTGGAGGGGGGCCGGTTCTCCGGCCTCGGCACGGTGGGCCTGGGGGTGTTCCTCGCCGGTTCGCTGCTCAGCGCCGGGTGGCTGGCGCAGCGGGTCCGCCGGCAGTGGCGGCCGATGGTGGTGGTGGCGGTGGGTGGGCTGGCCGTGGTGGTGGTCGGCAGCCCCTATCTGGGGGCCGACTCGATCGGTGCGATCGCGTTGACCGCCGGGGTGGCGGTGGCCGCCGCGATCAGCACCGGCGGCTGGTTGACGGTCAGCCGGCTGGTCTGGGCGACCATGGCCGGGTTGGCGTTGACCATCGGGTTCGCGGTGGTGGACCTGCGTCGGCCGGTGGAGGAGCGGGGGGCGCTGGGCCGGTTCCTGACCGCCCTGGGCGAGGGCACCGGCGGGTTGACCGTGCACCGGGCCAGCACGGCGAACTTCCAGACCCTGGTGAACAGCCCGTTGACGGTGCTGGCGGTCGTCGGGGTGCTGCTGGTGTGGTTCGCGCTGCTGCAACCCTGGGGTGGGCTGATGCGGCTGTTCGGCATCTACCCGGCGATCCGGGCGGCGTTGGCCGGTACGGCGCTGGCCTCGGTGATCGCCGGTCTGCTCGGCGGTTCCGCGCTGGACGTGGCCGGGGCGGCCGGGGCGCTGGTGGTGCCGATGGCGGCGCTGGCCTCGCTGCGGGTGCTGGACCACTCCACCGACCGCACCCAGCCGGGCACCGGCCAACCGCGTCCGGACGGCCCCGGTGGTGGCCCGTCCGGCGGTGCCCCGACCGGCGGCCGACCCGACGACGACGGTGGGGCGGCCCGCCCCGGCGACGGCACCGGCACCGGCACCACGGCGGTGCCCGACGGCGGCGGGACGACCGGTTCGGGCGACGACGGCGACGGCGGCCCGGCCGTCGGGACCCGGCCGGCAGGCCGTAGCACGACCCGGGTGCCGGTGGCGCGGACCGCCGCGCCGGAGGTGTCGACCGGGACCGGGGCGACGGCCGGCCGGCCCGGCGTCGGGACCGGATAGCCCGAGGTCGGGTGCGACGCCGGGTGGCCCCGGGGGAGGTGTTACCGTGGAATCCCGTGGATCGCGTGATCACTTGATCGGCACGGCGGTTCGCACGACCGCTACGGACGACACGGGAGCAGGCCTTGGCCCCTTCAGCACGCACGACCCGGCACATCTTCGTCACCGGGGGCGTCGCCTCCTCGCTCGGTAAGGGCCTCACCGCCTCCAGCCTCGGCAATCTGCTCACCGCACGCGGGCTGCGGGTGGTCATGCAGAAGCTCGACCCCTACCTCAACGTCGACCCCGGGACGATGAACCCGTTCCAGCACGGCGAGGTGTTCATCACCGAGGACGGCGCGGAGACCGACCTCGACGTCGGGCACTACGAGCGGTTCCTCGACCGGGACCTCTCCGGCAAGGCCAACGTCACCACCGGCCAGATCTACTCCGACGTGATCGCCAAGGAGCGGCGCGGTGAGTACCTGGGCGACACCGTCCAGGTCATCCCGCACATCACCAACGAGATCAAGGCGCGGATCGTCGGCATGGCCGACCCGGACGCCGACGGCCAGATCCCCGACGTGGTGATCACCGAGGTCGGCGGCACCGTCGGCGACATCGAGTCGCTGCCGTTCCTGGAGGCGATCCGGCAGGTACGGCACGACCTGGGCCGGGACAACTGCTTCTACCTGCACGTGTCGCTGGTGCCCTACCTCGCCCCGTCGGGGGAGTTGAAGACCAAGCCGACCCAGCACTCGGTGGCGCAGCTGCGCAACATCGGCATTCAGCCCGACGCGATCGTGCTGCGCTGCGACCGGGAGATCCCGGAGAAGCTGAAGCAGAAGCTGTCGCTCTACTGCGACGTGGACGCCGAGGCGGTCGTCGCCGCCCCGGACGCGCCGAGCATCTACGACATCCCCAAGGTGCTGCACCGCGAGGGGCTCGACGCGTACGTGGTGCGCCGGCTCGGCCTGTCCTTCCGGGACGTCGACTGGACCCGCTGGGACGACCTGCTGGAGCGGGTGCACCAGCCGCACCACACGGTCACCGTGGCGGTCGTCGGCAAGTACGTCGACCTGCCCGACGCCTACCTGTCGGTCAGCGAGGCGATCCGGGCCGCCGGGTTCGGTCACCGGGCCCGGGTGCAGCTGCGCTGGGTGCCCAGCGACGACTGTGTCACCCCGGCCGGCGCGGCGTCGGCCCTGGCCGGCGTGGACGGCATCGTCATCCCCGGCGGGTTCGGCGTCCGTGGCATCGAAGGCAAGATCGGCACCGCCCGGTACGCCCGGGAGAACGGGGTGCCGCTGCTCGGGCTCTGCCTCGGCCTGCAGTGCATGACCATCGAGGTGGCCCGCCACCTGGCCGGCCTCGACGCGGCGAACTCCCTGGAGTTCGACGAGGACGCCAAGCACCCGGTCATCGCCACCATGGCCGACCAGCAGGACATCGTCGCCGGCCGGGGTGACCTGGGCGGCACCATGCGGCTGGGGGCGTACCCGGCGACGCTGGCCGAGGGGTCGATCGTGGCCGAGGCGTACGGCGCGACCGAGATCAGCGAACGGCACCGGCACCGCTACGAGGTGAACAACGCCTACCGGGACCAGCTCACCAGGGCCGGTCTGCACATCTCCGGCACCTCCCCGGACGGCCGGCTGGTCGAGTTCGTCGAGTTGGACCGCAGCCTGCACCCGTTCTTCGTGGCCACCCAGGCGCACCCGGAGCTGAAGAGCCGCCCGACCCGCCCGCACCCGCTGTTCGCCGGGTTCGTCAAGGCGGCCGTGGCGTACTCGCAGGCCGACCAACTGCCGGTGGACCTCGACCCGGTGCCCGGGGCGGCGACGAACGAGACGGCGAAGAAGGCGGCCCCGACGGCGAAGAACGCGTCCCGCAACGGCGCGACGGCGACGGCGTCGTCCGCGTCGTGAGCGCCGTCGAGCACCGCTACGAGCTGCGTTCCCGGGTGCAGCGGTACACCGGGCGGATCTTCACGGTGGTCACCGACGAGGTGACCATGCCCGGTGGGGGCACCGCCACCCGCGACTACGCCCGGCACGTCGGCGCGGTCGCCGTGGTCGCCCTCGACGACGCCGGTCAGGTGGTGCTGGTGCGCCAGTACCGGCAGCCGGTCGGACGGCACCTGTGGGAGCTGCCCGCCGGGCTGATGGACGTCGCCGGTGAGGACCTGCCGGTGGCCGCCGCCCGGGAGCTGACCGAGGAGGCCGACCTGACCGCCGCCCGGTGGGACCTGCTGGTCGACGTGCACACCTCGCCGGGTTTCTCCGACGAGGTGGTCCGGGTGTTCCTCGCCCGGGAGCTGGCCGAGGTGCCCGTCGGGCAGCGCCACGAGCGGCACGACGAGGAGGCCGACCTCCAGGTCGTCCGGATCGACCTGGACGAGGCCGTCGGCATGGCGCTGGCCGGGGAGATCACCAACGGGCCGTGCGTGGCCGGGCTGCTGGCCGCCGCGCGGGCCCGCGACGCCGGCTGGTCGGTGCTGCGCCGCGCCGACACCCCGCTGCACCGCTGACTCCGTCCGCCGACAGGGGCCGCCGCGGTACGCCGCGCGGCCCCTGCGTGGTGCGCCCACCCGGTCGGCGCGGTGCGTCACGACGTCGTTGCGGGAGTGTTTCCCGTGCGGCGGTCGGGGCCGCGCGGTGCGACGATGAGTGTGACGCCGAACGGCAGGCCCGCGCGGTATGCCTGACACACCGTCAGGCGGATCGGGCACCGGCTGTCACTGTGCCGCCCGTCGGGGGAGGGCGGCACGCCTAGACTGCCGCCGGCGGGACCGGTGGACCGCGTCGGCAACGGAGCCGACGGGGCACCGCGCAGTCCGGGGTGCGGCACCCCGGAGGAAGGTGTCTGCATCGTGAAGGTCGGAATCCCCCGCGAGGTCAAGAACCACGAGTACCGCGTGGCGATCACGCCCGCGGGCGTCAACGAGTTCGTCCGTCACGGTCACCAGGTCTTCGTCGAGGCCGGCGCGGGCGTCGGGTCCAGCCTCACCGACGACGAGTTCACCGCCGCCGGGGCCACCATCCTCGGCACCGCCGACGAGGTGTGGGACACCGCCGAGCTGGTGCTCAAGGTCAAGGAGCCGATCGCCGAGGAGTACCACCGGATGCGTGCCGGCCAGGTGCTCTTCACCTACCTGCACCTGGCCGCGTCCAAGGAGTGCACCGACGCGCTGGTCGACCGGCAGGTCACCGGCATCGCCTACGAGACCGTCGAGCTGCCCGACCGGTCGCTGCCGCTGCTCGCCCCGATGTCCGAGGTGGCCGGCCGGCTCGCCCCGCAGGTCGGCGCGTACCACCTGCAGCGGCAGGGCGGCGGACGGGGCATCCTGATGGGCGGCGTCTCCGGGGTGTACGCGGCGAAGACCGTGGTCATCGGCGCGGGGGTGTCCGGGATGAACGCCGCCGCGATCGCGCTGGGCCTGCAGGCCGAGGTGCTGCTGCTGGACAAGAACGTGGCCCGGCTGCGGCAGGCCGACGCCATCTACCGGGGCCACCTGCAGACGGTCGCCTCCAACGCGTACGAGATCGAACGGGCGGTGCTCGACGCGGACCTGGTCATCGGCGCGGTCCTCGTCCCCGGCGCGAAGGCCCCGACGCTGATCTCCAACGAGCTGGTGTCCCGGATGAAGCCGGGCAGCGTGCTGGTCGACATCTCCATCGACCAGGGTGGCTGCTTCGAGGACTCCCGCCCCACCACCCACGCCGAACCGACCTACCAGGTGCACGACTCGATCTTCTACTGCGTGGCGAACATGCCCGGCGCGGTGCCGCACACCAGCACCTACGCGCTGACCAACGTGACCCTGCCGTACGCCCTGGAACTGGCCAACCAGGGCTGGCGCGACGCGTTACGCCACGACCCGGCCCTGGCGCTGGGCCTGAACACCCACGACGGTCAGGTCGTCTACGGCCCGGTCGCCGAGGCGCACGGCATGGCTGTCCTGCCGCTCGACGAGGTGCTGGCCTGACCGGGCAGACGACGCACGCCCCGGCACCCGACGCCCCGCCCGACGCGGCCGGGGACCCGGTGCCGGGGGCGAGCGCTGCCGGGGCCGGGGTGGGCGGGGAGCCCGCGCCGGCCCTGCGACGAGCGGTGCGCGGCTACCTCGACCACCTGACCGTCGAGCGGGGACTGTCGACGAACACCCTCACCTCGTACCGGCGGGACCTGGAACGGTACCTGGACACCCTGGCCGCCGCCGGGGTGTCCGACCTGGCCGCCGTCGACGCCCGGCAGGTCGAGGCGCACCTGGCCCGGCTGCGCGCCGGCGACGACGACCACCCGCCGCTCGCGGTGACCTCGGCCGCGCGGGCCGCCTCCGCCGTGCGTGGGCTGCACCGCTTCGCCGTCCGCGAGGGCCTGACCGGCGACGACCCCAGCCGCGACGTGCGCCCACCCACCCCGGCCCGGCGACTGCCCCGGGCGCTGCCGGTCGACGACGTGGTCCGGCTGCTGGAGACCGCCGGCCCGGTCACCGCCACCGGCGACGGGGCCGCCCTGGCCCTGCGCGACCGGGCGCTGCTGGAGTTCCTGTACGGCACCGGCGCGCGGATCTCCGAGGCGGTCGGCGTCGCCGTCGACGACCTGGCCGTCGACGAGGGCGCCGCCCTGCTGCGTGGCAAGGGCGGCCGGACCCGGCTGGTGCCCATCGGCGGGTACGCCGTCGACGCGCTGCGCGCCTACCTGGTGCGGGCCCGGCCGGCGCTGCTGGCCGCCGGGCGGGGCACCCCGACGGTGTTCGTCAACGCCCGGGGCGGGCCGCTGACCCGGCAGGGGGCGTGGACCGTGCTGCGGCGGGCCGCCGGGCGGGCCGGACTGCCGGTGGACGGGCCGCACGCGGTCTCCCCGCACACCCTGCGCCACTGCTACGCCACCCACCTGCTCGACGGCGGCGCGGACGTGCGGGTGGTGCAGGAGTTGCTCGGCCACGCCTCGGTCACCACCACCCAGGTGTACACGTTGGTCACCGTGGACCGGCTCCGCGAGGTGTACGCCACCAGCCACCCCCGCGCCCGCGACGCGGACCCCCCGCCGGCCCGCTGACCGGCCGCTATGCCCGACACGCCGGACCGGTGCCGAACGCGCTGGTCGCCGGTGGCGTAGAGTCGGCATCGGCGCGGACCTCCTGGGCGACAACCGGGGTGCGCAGCGGCGCTGCGAAGGACGTCGGAGTGTTCCGACGCCGGGTGGTCGTCGGGAGGGGGCAACGAGGACATGGCTGGCAACGGTGACCGTGCCGACGCCTGGACGTCGGAGCTCCGTGAGCAGCAGGCGTCGCTCGGCGCCGACCTGGGCCCGGCCGATCCGGCCGCCTACACGATGCGCAAGCCGATCCCCGAGCCGATGCCCACCGACCGGCACGGCCCGGCGCGGATCATCGCGATGGCCAACCAGAAGGGTGGCGTGGGCAAGACCACCACCACCATCAACCTGGGCGCGGCCCTGGCCGAGTACGGCCGCAAGGTGCTGCTCGTCGACTTCGACCCGCAGGGCGCCCTGTCGGTGGGCCTGGGGGTCAACCCGCACAACCTCGACCTGTCCGTCTACAACCTGCTCATGCAGGACGACGTCATCGCCGAGGACGTCCTGATCAAGACGGACGTGGCCGGCCTGCACCTGCTGCCCGCCAACATCGACCTGTCGGCCGCCGAGATACAGCTGGTCAACGAGGTCGCCCGGGAGATGGCCCTGGCCCGGGTGCTGCGGACCATCCGCAAGGAGTACGACTACATCCTGATCGACTGCCAGCCCTCGCTGGGTCTGTTGGCGATCAACGCGTTGACCGTCGCGCACGGCGTCCTCATCCCGCTGGAGTGCGAGTTCTTCAGCCTGCGCGGGGTGGCGCTGCTGCTGGACACCATCGACAAGGTCCGCGAGCGGCTCAACTTCGACCTGGAACTCGAAGGCATCCTCGCCACCATGTACGACAGCCGCACCACCCACTGCCGGCAGGTGCTCCAGCGGGTGGTCGAGGCATTCGGCGACAAGGTCTACCAGACCGTCATCACCAAGACGGTGAAGTTCCCCGAGTCCACGGTGGCCGGCGCCCCGATCACGACGCTCGACCCGGCCTCCTCGGGGGCCCGCAACTACCGGCAGTTGGCCCGTGAGGTGATCGCGGCCCAGGCCGACCGGTAGGCCGGGGTGCACGCCGGGGCGTCCCGGACGGCGACGACGTCCGGGACGTGGACTACGGTCGTCCGGTGACCGCGCCACCGCTGGATCCGCCGACGACCCCGCAGCAGCCGCCCGTGCTGGCTGCCGAGGTCGCCGCCGACGTGGCGACCGACCCGACGGGGGTGCCGCAGGCCGGGCAGAGCGGCGGCTTCACCGTCCGGCTGGCGAACTTCACCGGCCCGTTCGACCTGCTGCTGCAACTGATCAGCAAACACAAGCTGGACGTCACCGAGGTGGCGCTGCACACCGTCACCGACGAGTTCATCGCCTACATCCGCGCCATGGGCGACGAGTGGGACCTCGACGAGACCAGCGAGTTCCTGCTCATCGCCGCGACCCTGCTCGACCTGAAGGCGGCCCGGCTGCTGCCGTCGGCCGAGGTGGAGGACGAGGAGGACCTCGCCCTGCTGGAGGCGCGGGACCTCCTCTTCGCCAGGCTGTTGCAGTACAAGGCGTACAAGGAGGCGGCGGCGCACATCGCCGAACTGGAGGCGGTCGGCGGTCGGCGGTACCCGCGCGCGGTGACCCTGGAGGCCCGCTACGCCGAGGCCCTGCCCGACCTGGTGCTCGGCATCGGCCCGCAGCGGCTGCTGAAGCTCGCCGTGCGGGCGATGACCCCGAAGCCGGTGCCCGAGGTGTCCATCGCGCACGTGCACCAGGTCCGGGTCAGCGTCCGGGAACACGCGGCGGTCCTCGCCGAGCGGCTACGCCGGGCCGGGGTGGCCACCTTCGCCCTGCTCTGCGCCGACTGCGCGATCACCCTGGAGGTGGTGGCCCGCTTCCTGGCCCTGCTGGAGCTGTACCGGGAGGGGCTGGTCGCGTTCGTCCAGGAGGAGGCCCTGGAGGAGTTGACGGTGCGCTGGACCGGCCCCGCCGACGGTAGCGCCGAACTGCACGTCGACGAGTACGCCGGCAGCCCCGCCGACCCCGACCCGGCCGGTGCCGCGCCCGCCGTGGCGGACCCCGCCCCGGCCGCCCCCACCGCCCCGGTGCGTGCCGGCCCGGTGTCCGCTGACCCGGCGTCGGCCGGGACGGTGGACGAGCCCGCATCGATGCAGGAGTGACGTGATGAGCGACGAGGAGCGGCAGGACTCGCTTGCCGACCAGGCCGCCGCCTGGATCCCCCCGTGGGAGCGTCCCGCCCCGCAGCGCAAACCCGCACCCGGCGCGCCTGACTCCGGGGCCGAGGACGCTTCCGTCTCGTCGGCAACGGACACCGTCGACGAACTCCCCGCTGCGGCGGCACCACCCGCAGCCGACGCCGAAGCAGCCGACGGCGAGACCGCCGACGCCGGGACGGCCGGTCCCGAGCCTGCTACCGACGGGACACCCGAACCCGGACCCGACGAGGACGTGACCACAGCCGCCGTGACCACAGCCGGTGGGGCGGCTGGCAGCGACGCCGGCCCGGAGACGGCGGGGGAGCGGGGTACTGCGGGCGTACCGAAACGGCAGCCGGCCGGGCGACGGCGGGTGACGGTCGCCCCGCCGCCGGCACCCGAACTCGACGACGCGGAGCTGCGCGGCGCGTTGGAGGCCATCCTGCTGGTGGTCGACGAACCGGTCAGCGAACTGGTGCTGGCGCAGGTGCTGGAGCAGAAACCGGAACGGATCGGGCCGGTGCTCGACGACATCGCCGCCGGCTACACCGCCGCCGGGCACGGGTTCGAGCTGCGCCGGGCGGCCGGAGGATGGCGGCTGTACACCAGGCCGGAATACGCGGCGTACGTGGAACGGTTCGTGCTGGACGGGCAGTCGGTCCGGTTGACCCAGGCCGCCCTGGAGACACTCGCGGTGGTCGCCTACAAGCAGCCGGTGACCCGGGGTCGGGTGTCGGCCATCCGGGGTGTCAACTGTGACGGGGTGCTCCGTACCCTGGTCTCCCGAGGGTTGGTCGAGGAGTGCGGCGCCGAACCGGACAGTGGGGCGTTCCTCTACCGGACCACCACGATGTTCCTGGAGAAGCTGGGCCTGGACTCGGTCGCCGACCTGCCCCCGCTCGCCCCGTTCCTCCCCGACGACGTAGAAGAGCTTGCCGATGCCACGCGATAACCGTTCCCCCAAGCCCGACGCCCCCGTGTACGAGGGTGCCGAGCGCCTGCAGAAGGTGCTCGCCGCCGCCGGCGTCGGTTCCCGACGTGCCTGCGAGGATCTGATCTTCCGGCGTCGGGTGACCGTGAACGGGCGGGTCGCCCAGCTCGGGGACAAGGTCGACCCCGCCACCGCCGTGATCCACGTCGACGGGGAACGCCTGCAGGCCGACAACCGCCTGGTGTACGTGGCGATGAACAAGCCACGTGGGGTGGTCACCACGATGGCCGACGAGAAGGGCCGCAACGAGCTGGCCGAGTTCATCGGCAACCGGGTCGAGCAGCGGGTCTACCACGTCGGGCGGCTCGACGCCGACAGCGAGGGCCTGCTGCTGCTCACCAACGACGGCACCCTGACCCACAAGCTGATGCACCCGTCGTACCAGGTGCTCAAGACCTACCTGGCCGAGGTTGCCGGGCCGATCCCGCGTAACCTCGGCAAGCGGCTGCTGGCCGGCGTCGAGCTGGAGGACGGGCCGGTCAAGGTGGACTCGTTCAAGGTGGTGGACACCCTGGGGCGAACCGCCCAGGTGGAGCTGAGCCTGCACGAGGGACGCAAGCACATCGTCCGGCGGTTGCTGGCCGAGGTCGGGCATCCGGTGTCCCGGCTGGTGCGTACCTCGATCGGGCCGATCAAGCTCGGTGACCTGCGCACCGGGCGGATCCGGCGGTTGACCAACGCGGAGGTCGCCGCCCTGTTCAAGGCCGTGGGTGACTGACCCGAGTCGTAGCGGGTAGGCGTGCCGGTAGGCTTCCACGCGGCCCGCGGGCCGCGTGGTGGCGTGCGCCGCCCCGGCGGCGCGGAGACACCCGCGAGGCGCGGGCATGATTGACGACGATGGACGACCGCTCAACGGCGTCGGGACGACCGACGACCCGCGAGATACGGGCTGAGGAGGACAACGGTGGAGGAAAACGTACGGGCCGGGCGCTGCGTGGTCGCTGTGGACGGGCCGTCCGGTTCGGGTAAGTCCACCGTCTCGCGGCGGCTCGCCGCCGGCCTCGGTGCCCGCTACCTGGACACCGGTGCGATGTACCGGGCGATCACCTGGGCGGTGCTGCGTTCCGGCGTCGACCTGGCCGACGCCGCCGCGGTGGGCAAGGTCGCCGAGGAGGTCGAGCTGCGCATCGGCACCGACCCCCAGGGGTACGGCGTGACCGTCGACGGGGTGACCGTCGACCGGGAGATCCGGGGTCCCGAGGTGACCGGTGCGGTCTCCGCGGTGGCCGCCGTCCCGGCGGTGCGGGCGCTGCTGGTGGCCCGGCAGCGGGAACTGATCACCCATGCCGGCCGGATCGTCGTCGAGGGGCGGGACATCGGTGCCGTGGTGGCCCCCGATGCCGACCTGAAGGTCTACCTGACCGCCTCCGAGGCGGCCCGGGCCCGGCGGCGCAGTGCCGAGGACGCCGTCGACGTCGCGGCGACCGCCGCCGACCTGGCCCGCCGGGACCGCCTCGACTCCACCCGCACGGTCGACCCGCTGCGGCAGTCCGCCGACGCCGTCGAACTGGACACCACCGAGCTGGGCATCGACGAGGTCGTCGACCTGCTGCGTGGGCTGCTCACCGAGCGGGGAGTGGCATGAGCGACGGCTGGGTGGAGCTGCGCGAACCGGACGTCGAAGCCGACGAGCCGACCGGTCCGCAGCCGGTGGTGGCCGTGGTGGGCCGCCCCAACGTGGGCAAGTCGACGCTGGTCAACCGGCTCATCGGTCGCCGGCAGGCGGTGGTGGAGGACACCCCCGGGGTGACCCGGGACCGGGTGCCGTACGACGCGCAGTGGAACGGCCGGACGTTCACGGTGGTGGACACCGGCGGTTGGGAGCCGGACGCGAAGGACCGGGCGGCGGCGATCGCCGCGCAGGCCGAGACGGCGGTGGTCACCGCCGACGTGGTCATCTTCGTGGTCGACGCGATGGTCGGCGCGACCGACGTGGACGAGGCCGCGGTGAAGATGCTGCGGCGCAGCGCCAAGCCGGTGATCCTGGTGGCCAACAAGACCGACAACAGCGCGATCGAGTTGGAGGCTACCTCGCTGTGGTCGCTGGGGCTCGGCGAGCCGCACCCGATCTCCGCCCTGCACGGCCGGGGCGCCGGGGAACTGCTCGACGCGATCCTCGACGCCCTGCCCGAGGCCCCCAAGATTGTCGAGAACCGGCCGCGCGGCCCCCGCCGGGTGGCGCTGGTCGGCCGGCCCAACGTCGGCAAGTCCAGCCTGCTCAACCGGTTCTCCGGGGAGGAACGGGCGGTCGTCGACTCGGTCGCCGGCACCACCGTCGACCCGGTGGACAGCCTCGTCGAGATCGGCGGCGAAACCTGGCAACTGGTCGACACCGCCGGGCTACGCAAGCGGGTCGGCAAGGCCAGCGGCACCGAGTACTACGCCAGCCTGCGTACCGCTGGGGCGATCGAGGCGGCCGAGGTGGCGGTGGTGCTGCTCGACTCCAGCGAGCCGATCAGCGAGCAGGACCAGCGGATCCTGACCATGGTCGTCGAGGCCGGCCGGGCCCTGGTGATCGCCTTCAACAAGTGGGACCTGGTCGACGCCGACCGCCGGTACTACCTGGACAAGGAGATCGACCGGGAGCTGCGCCGCATCCCCTGGGCGATCCGGCTCAACCTGTCGGCGCAGACCGGTCGGGCCGTCGACAAGCTCGCCCCCGCGCTGCGCAAGGCGCTGGCGAGCTGGGAGACCCGGGTGCCCACGGCACAGCTCAACCAGTGGCTCACCGCCCTGGTACAGGCCACCCCGCACCCGGTGCGCGGCGGCCGGGCCCCGAAGATCCTCTTCGCCACCCAGGCGGGTGTCTCCCCGCCGCGGTTCGTGCTGTTCACCACCGCCCCACTGGACGCCGGCTACCAGCGCTTCGTCGAGCGCAAGCTCCGCGAGGAGTTCGGCTTCGAGGGCAGCCCGGTGGAAATCTCCGTACGCCCCCGCAAGAAGCTCGGCCCCGGCGGCCGGGGCAAGGCCCACGGCTGACCGCCACCGCACAAGGGCTGCCGCTCCTCCCTCTGGGGAACGGCAGCCCTCTTTCCTAGGACGCTTTAGGGGTGGTGGGGGTGCGCACCGACGCGGCGGGGGGCTGTGCGCGCGGTGCGAAGATCCTGCGCTAAGCTGTACCGGCTGCTGCGGGGGAAACCACGCGGGGAGCATCGGGACGTGGCGCAGCTTGGTAGCGCACTTGACTGGGGGTCAAGGGGTCGTCGGTTCGAATCCGGCCGTCCCGACAGACAAAAAGCCCTGACCAGCGGAAACGCTGATCAGGGCTTTGGCTTTCATCTATGAAGATTTGAACCGCCCCCCGAAAACCCCCCGTTTACCGGGGTCGGCGGTCAGGTTCTGTCATCCATGTGCATCGTTTGGTGTTGCTGGTGTGGAACGGCGCTGGCGGTGGGTGCCGAGTCGTTCGAGGATGTCGGAGACGTCCGGGGCCTGGACGGGTTTGGCGATGTAGTACGTGTCGGTGACCTCCTCGCTGGAGTGTCCGAGCTGCGCGGACGCGCTCTTGGTGTCCCTCTCCTCCTTGATGAGGGTGGCGACGGTCTTGCGGAAGGTGTGCGGGGTGACCCAGGTGAGGTCGGTGTCGGCGCGGGCCTGACGCCACTGGCGGCGGACGTTGTTGGGGGAGAGCCAGGTGCCGCGTCGGGACGCGAAGATCGCGTCGTGGGGGTTGTCGGGGGCGTCGAGTTTGCGGGCCATGAGCATGCCGACGGCGAAGCGGGGCAGGACGATCCTCCGGTAGCCGGCGTCGCTCTTGGTCCAGGGTTGACGGAAGATTCCCTGGCTTTTGACGAAGACGAGGGTGCCGCAGATCGTCAGGGTGGGGCGTTCGGTGGCGAGGTCGAGGTCTTCCCAGCGCAGGGCGAGGATCTCGCCGATGCGTGCGCCGGTGGCGAGCATGAGGTCGACGACGTCGGCCAGGTCGCCGGTGTGTCGGGGTCCGGGTTTGCCGAGGACCGGTCGCTGCCAGTCGCGGATGGCGGTTCTTACGGCGTGGAGGTGTTCGTCGGAGAAGGCGACGACGGTGCGGCGGGGTTTGCGGAGCCGCCCGGTGTCGCGTACGGGGTTGGTGGGGATCGCTCCGTGGCGGACGGCCAGCGCGAACATCTGGCTGAGGACCACCTTGACGCCTTTGGCCGCTGCGGGGCGGTCCTTGGCGATCTCGCGGAGGAACCGGTCCAGGCGCCCGACGCTGGCCTCTCGGATGCGGAGGTTGCCGAGGGCGGGCAGGACCGCGGTACGCACGCTGGTCTCATATCGGTGGATGGTCTGAGGTGCGATCCGTTCCTCGGCGGTGATCTCTTCGATCCACACTTCGGCCAGGCGGCTGACGCGGGTCTCCCGGGTGATCTCGTCGTCGTTGGGAGTGGTGCGGTCACGCAGCTTGACCTTCAGCGCCCGTTCGGCGGCGGCACGGGTGGCGTCGGTGGCTTCGATGTCACGGGTCTTGCCGTCGTAGTCACGGAACCGGGCCCGCGCGCGGAACCGGTTGGCGGCGAGCTTCTCGGTACGGATGGTGCCCCAGGTGCCGATGGGAAGTTCGGGTCGGGCCATGACTCACCGCTCCGAGTCGGTGTGGTCGTCGAGCCAGCGTTCGACCTCGCTACGCCGGTAGCGCAGGGTGTTGCCGACGCGGATGGCGCGGGGGCCCTTGCCCCGGCTGTGCCAGGCGTAGAGGGTGTTCTTGGGCTTGCCCAGTCAGGCGGCGAGGTCGTCGATGGTCAGTAGCGGGTCGGGCCGCCATTCGGGGACGGCGGGAGCGCTCATTGGCGGCCCATCGTGTTGGCGGGATCGGGCTGCTGACCTGATGTGGCGCGGCTGGCCCGTCGCCGGTAGCCGGCGGCATCTGAGGGCACCGGTACGGGAGCGGGTTGGGGGATGGTCGTGCATGGGCCTGACTTCCATTCAGGATCCCAGCCTGGCTGGGAGCGGGGGTCGACGGCGCTGCCGTGGTGAGGCACGACCGCGGGGTGCGCCAGATGTGGACGTCGATCCATCCGTTTCTGCCCGAAGGTGTCAAGCCCGTCGTTGCTCCCTGCGCTGGTGGGACGAAGTGGACTTGGCGACCGGTGCGGGTGGTCGTCGTCGCCCGGCCCCTTTAGGCCCTGTGTCGAAGTCGGTCATAGCCACTCGTTGATCGCGGCGATGTGAACGGTGGCTTCGTAGCGGACGGCGAGTTTGTCGAACCGGGTCGCTACGGCTCGGTTGCGCTTGAGTCGGTTGATGCCGCACTCCACGGCGTGGCGCTGCTTGTATCGCTCAGGGTCGAAGGCCGGGGGTCGGCCGCCCTTGGAGCCTTTCTTGCGTCGGTTGGCGTCTTGGTCGGCCTTCGAGGGGATCGTCGCGGCGATACCGCGTCGGCGCAGGTAGCGGCGGTTGGCCTTCGACGTGTAGGCCTTATCGGCCAGGACCCGGTCCGGGCGGGTCCGTGGCCGGCCGGCGCCGAGACGGGGCACCCGGATCCCGTCGAGTACGGCCGTGAACTGCGGGCTGTCCCCACGCTGCCCGGCTGTCAACACGATCGACAACGGCTTCTGCCCCTGCTCGCAGGCCAGGTGCAGCTTCGTGGTCAGCCCACCCCGCGACCGACCGAGCGCGTGATCGGTCGGCTCGACCCCGACCCCACCCGGCGGCTCTGCCTGCAGATCCCCCTTTTACGCGCCCCGGCAGCATGCTGATGCGCTCGGGCGACCGTCGAGTCCACCGACACGTCCCAGACCACCCGACCGGCCGCATCAGACACAGCCTGCAAGACGGTCAGGATCTTCGCCCAGGTCCCATCACGCTGCCAACGCCGGAACAGCCCGTACACCGCAGCCCAGGACCCGTAACACTCCGGAACATCCCGCCACGGGGCACCGACCCGTGTCCTCCACCGAATCCCATCAATAAGCTGCCGTTTCGTCCATCTCGACGGCCGACCCGGCCGACGCCCCGCAGGCAGCAACGGCTCCAGCGCCACCCACTGTGCGTCGGTAAGGTCATGCCGCCTCGCCACCACTAGGGTGTCCACGAGGTCTCCGGTGTTCGGGTTCTGCTTGGTCGCTGAACCAGATACCGGAGACCTCGCTACATCTCGAACACCAACACGCGAAGATCCTCACCCAACAGCCCAAACCCCGGCACCGACTTCGACACAGGGCCTAGCCCGACCACGGGCGAACCCGGCTGGACCCTGGAGCCTGCGTGAGGCAGAAGCGGGGCGCGGAGTACAACCACGTCTTCGTGCTGCAAGAGCCATTGGGGGTCGCCGGTGGTGATCGCGTCACGGGTGTTCTTCTGCTGGAAGAACGAGGCGCGGGGGATGATCATGCCGTTGCGGACGCCGCAGATCAGGGCGATGCATTCCTCGACGAGTTCGAGGCCGGCGTTGATGCCGGCGGCGGTGACCATGCCGGGGATGTCGATGAGTTCGCCGTGGCGGCGGTAGGGCCGGGCGGTGACGATGACGTGTCCGCCAGGACGGAGCAGCGTGCGGCAGCCGGCGAGGATTGCGGTGAACCCGTCGGCGAGTTGGCCGTGGCTGCGGTAGGCGAGGTTGTCGCTGCTGCCGTACTTGTGGTTGATCTTGCGGACTTTGCCGCGTCTCGGGCCGGGGGTGCGGACGTGGCCGTGGGTGGACGACCCGTAGGGCGGGGACGTGATCACGAGGGAGGCCCGGCCGTGCAGGCTGGCCGGCAGCAGTGCCGGCAGCGCGGTCGAGTCCCCGTGGTAGATCTCGCCCCGACCTGACGCACCCGTCTGGCCGGCGTGGTGGATGTTGGCGGCTGCGCTGGCGACCCATTCGGGTTCGTACTCGGCCCCGACGCCGTGCCGGCCGAGGTGCATGGCCTCGATGATGGTGGTGCCGATGCCGGCCATGGGGTCGAGGACCACGTCGCCGGGGTTGGTGTAGGTGCGGATGGCGTATCGGGCGATGGTGGGCAGCATCTTGCCGGGGTGGGCCAGCGACTCCGGGGTGTATCGGCCGCGACGGAGGTCGCGGGACGGATGCTGGCCGGTGAGCCACACCGAGCCGAGGTAGCCCTCGGCGAGCAGTGCCGGCAGATCGGACCCGTCGGGGTGTGGCGCGGAGTCGTGCAGACCGGGGGTCTGCGCCGACCGATGCGGCTCAGGCATGGGTGTTCTCCTCACCGGTGGCGGTGGTCCCGAACACGAGCAGTTCCCGGAATGCCGGAAGGTGACGGCCGGCGAGTAGGCGCCTGCCGTCCCTGGCGGCCGTCGCCCGTTCGGGCGCCGCGCAGTGTCTTGCCGTCGATGTGCATCTGCTGTCCGCCCTGGACACCACCACCGGGATCGTGCTCGCCCAGGTCACCGTCAACGCCAAGAGCAACGAGATCACCTCGTTCGCCCCGCTGCTCGACGCAGTCGAGACGGTGCTCGGCACCCTGGCAGGGGTCCTGTTCATCGCCGACGCCCTGCACACCCAGACCAGGCACGCCGACGAGGTCACCGCCCGCCGAGCGCATCTGCTCGTCCAGGTGAAGGCCAACCAGCCGACCCTGTTCACACAGTTGAAAGGGCTGCCCTGGGCGCAGATCCCGGCAGGTGATCGGACCCGCGACCGCGGTCACGGCCGCCGCGAGACCCGCACCGTCAAAGCCGTCACCGTCGCCACCCCCGGCGGCATCGCCTTCCCGCACGCCCAGCAAGCCGTCCGGATCACCCGCACCCGCATCGTCACCGGCAGGACCAGCCGCGAGACCGCCTACCTGACCGTGTCACTGCCCGCCAGCCAAGCCCTGCCCCGCGGACCTGCAAACCTGGATCCGCCGCCACTGGCACATCGAGAACCGCCTCCATCACGTACGCGACGTGACGTTCCGTGAAGACCTTCACCAAGCCCGGACAGGCAACGGACCCGCCGTCATCGCCACCCTGCGCAACACCGCGATCGGCTGGCACCGCACCACCGGCGCGACCAACATCGCCCGCGCCACCCGCCAAGCCAACCGCCGCTCACACGACCTGATCACCGCCGTGACCAGCAGCTATCCGAGAACGCAATGACCCTGGGGTATCACCGACGCAAGGGAGAACCTCATGCCGAGGTCAATGCCCTACGCGCAGCAGGGAAGGACGTCCCGCGCCGGACCTACACCAACCCCCGTACACAGTCAGACCGAAATCAGAGATCGATCTCGTCATCGTTCTCGGGTGCCGGAATCCAGTAAGGTTCCCTTTCTACCGGCACAACGATGAGCGCTGCCGGACGCGACCTTGCCCACCTCAGAACCTCGTCCCGGGTGCCTTCGAATTCCTCGACACCCGCCGATTGGCCGTCAGGCATTTCGTCTACCCATTTCGCGGCCCACACAATCCGCCGATGTAGGTCACGACCCTTGTGAATATAGACAGTGCCGAACCCTGGGCGAGGGGCAGACATGACCTGTTGAGGCGCAATTTTGCTGTCGCGCATCTCCTCAGGTAGGTAGAAGGCGTTCGTTCGGCGGCGGGAGTCCTCCATGAGTGGATGCTACCCGACTCGTGTGGGCTCGAGCCGGGAAGCGGATCGAGCGCCGCGTGATCACTCTTGGATCACGCGGCCCTCGACCCCGTGAGAGGCTTTTCAGATCGATCTCGCCTCGGATGTATCAGGAAGGGCTCCAGCCGGAGCCGTACCAGGCGCTGCCCAGCTGCGGCGGGTCGTCCAGGTTGTATGCTCCGGCGGAGTTGCGGTGGAACTTCGGGCTCTTGATGAAGGTGTACCAGCGGCCCGGGTACGAGCTGGACGGGTCCGTCCAGTCGAATTGGTGGGCGACCCCGGCGTGGGCGACGCTGCCCTCATAGGCGGTGTAGCCGCCGGAGCCGAAGCCGTTCACCAGCGCGCCGGCCCCATATGGGCCACCGCTCCACATTTGATAGGTCGAGCCTCCGCTGACCGGGTAGCCCTCGGGGTGGGCGGTGCTGAAGTACAGCCGCTCGCCGGATGCCCGGACCTGCTTGGTGCCACGCGTCGACTCGAACTGGAAGGGCTTCGACGTGGACGAGCCTCCGCTGAACTTCACCTCGATGAAGAACTCGGTGCTCCCCAACGTGGTGCCGTTGTAGCCGTAGATGCCATCGCCGCTGAACTCGGCCCAGTAGTTCGCGACGTAATACCAGCATCCGAGCACCGAGCACGTTCCGCCGTTGGCCCGGATCTTCGACGTGTCTGGGCAGACCCATGCACCCTTCCGTACGCTCACCGGACTGGAGCACTGGCTCGCCCCCGATGCAGCCGCGGCTTCGGTGTACGCCTTCGTCGTCGTGCTCGGTCGGGAGTCCGCCACTGCGGGAACGGCGCTTACGGTGGGGCCGCCCAAAGTCACCAGCATGGTGGCGAGTAGCAGTCTTGCGGGTCGTCTGACCATCGCCTCTTCTTCCTTAATAAGGTGTGGCAATATCCGTTCGGTCGATTGCCGTTCACCTTGATCTCAGGGGATGGGCGCGCGAGTCATCCAGGCCCTTAATCGAACGACGCCCCGCGCCTTGTCAAAGCTATTGATGAACACACCTGCGCGCAAGCTCATTGATTGTCGGAGTTCAACTCCGACAACTTTATACGAAACCCATAAATGAGGTTACCTCTACAGGGATTCCCGGAGGCACAAGTCACTCAGCTGAAGATTCGCATCCGCTGGCCTTCTCCGGTCGAGAGACCCTGACCACCACCCACCCCGGCCTCCCCGGTATCGCTTGCCGCATCCGCCGCATCGGCGGCTGCCAATACCTCGTCCACCTCGTCGACCACCCCCTGCCCGTGGATGCCACCACCGGCCGTCTGGTGGACGCCTTGACCAGCACCGATAAGCCACACGGCCGACTCACCATCGCTTGCCGCAACAGGCGATCTACTCCCGCGCGTTCGGGGGTGATCAAGACGACCGCACAGCGAGAGCCTCCCCTCGCTGACATGCATCTCGCCTTGATCAGCAGGAGGTGGTCAGCTCCCGACGAGACCATCAGCGGCTCGTTCTTTGAGAGAGCGTTTGGGATGTGTGCTGGTCGGGCGTGTCGCACAGTGGGTGCGATCGATGAACTGGGTCCGGTCGGTAGACGGGTATGGATCGAGTGCGGCGGTACCCGTCTGACCTGACCGATGCCGAGTGGGCGTTCGTCGAGCCGATGCTGCCGTCGCCGCAGTGGATGGGCAGGCCGGAGAAGCATCCTCGTCGGGCGATCGTTGACGGCATCCTGTACGTGGTGCGTACCGGCTGCGCGTGGCGGTACCTGCCGGTGGACTTCCCGCCCTGGCAGACGGTGTACTCCCACTTCCAGCGGTGGAACCGGCGGGGTGTGACCGAGCGGATCCTCACCGAACTGCGGGAGGATGTCCGCCTGGCCCACGACCGGCAGCCGCAGCCGACCGCAGGGATCATCGACTCCCAGAGCGTGCGCGCCGCCGACACCGTGCACTCCGATACCCGCGGCTACGACAGTGGGAAGAAGGTCAACGGCCGCAAACGGTTCATCGTCACCGACACCCTCGGTCTGCTGGTCACCGTGTGGGTCCTGGCTGCCTCGTGGCAGGACCGCGACGGCGCGAAGGGCGCCCTGCTCGCCACCTATATGGCGACTCCGATCCGACATGTGTTCGCCGACTCCGGGTTCGCCGGCCGTCTGGTCGACTGGGCCCGCGACGTCCTGCGCACCACCCTGGAGATCATCCGCAAACCCGCCGACCAGCAAGGATTCGTCGTGCACCGCCGTCGATGGGTGGTAGAGAGGACCCTGGCCTGGCTCACCGCCCACCGCCGGCTGGCCCGCGACTACGAAACCCACCCCGCCACCTCCGAGGCCATGATCCGCTGGGCCGCCATCGCCGGCATGCTCGCCCGTCTCACCCGAGGCGGACCACCACCCGCCAACAACGCCGCACCCTCAACACACCCGACTGACAGACATGCGAAACGCTCTCTTAGGGGCTACCTACCGGACCCACAAAGGGCTCTCCTGTCGGATCCGAGACACTGACCGGCGCGATGTACCTGAACAAGACCGACGAGGTCAATGCCCACCGGCTGGCGTCGACTGACCTGAGAAGCACGCCTGCAACCAGGCGGCGTCGGTGGCTGCCGGAAGGAGGCCGCACCGCCGGTCGACCTGGCGACACACCGACTGACCTGGACGGCTACCTACAGGACCACGCTGGCCGCATGATGGATAGGGTGACGATGAATCTGTTCACCGGCAGCGCCCAACCCAGCCTTTTCGACGACGCCTCGGTCGACGTTCGGGAGCCGGTGCTGATGTCGCTTAACCCGGTCTACTTCGACCTGATCTGGGCCGGCGAGAAGCGTCACGAGTTCCGACGCCGCTTCTTGACCGGCCAGTCGGTGCGCTGGTTCGTCTTCCTCACCGCCCCGGTGTCCCGCCTTGGCGCGGTGATCGACCTGGGGCCCGCTGTGGTGGACACACCGCAGCGCATCGCTGATATCGCCGAGCAGGCCCGCGTGGGTAACGGCGTTTCGGTGTTCGAGTATGTGCAGGACCTGCCACAAGCGTTCGCGATCCCCATTCAGCGGGTCGTTCAGTACCCGGGGATGCCGCTGGATCAGCTCAAGGTCGAACTCGGCTCGTTCCATCCCCCTCAGGGCTACACCCGGCTACGCAACCATCCCGATCTGCTGAGCATCTGCGAGAAGGTCACGGCCGACTTGCCGACCCGCGAGATGACCGTGCACGGTCACTAGCGGCATCCTCGGCCGCGGCGACTGGGAGGTGGAAGTCATCATTCGTCGTCAGGCAACCCCCAAGGAGCCGTCCCCCCTGCGCCGTGCCCGCCTCGCGCGAGGGTGGACGCTGGAGAAGGTCGTCGAGGCGTTCGACCAACGCTCCACCGGCGGGCATTCCGGTGTTACCCCGACGATGGTCAGCGGCTGGGAGTTGGGCCGGCACACCACCAGCCACGCTCACCGCAAGACGCTGTGCGCCATCTACGGCAAAAGCGTCGACGAGTTGTTCACCCACCAGGACAACCACCTGGGCGACCATGGCGACGGGCCACAACTGCTGGCCCGGTATGCCGACCTGAACGAGGCGATGCTGGCCGTCGTGGCGCAGGCCCGTGAATGCCTCATCGTCACCGGCTCACGGTCACGTAGCACTGGCTACCTGCAAGCGATCGAAGCCGCCCTTGCGGCGAGCCCTGCGCTGATTTTCTACCGTGTCCTGCACGGCCCACCTCACTATCGGGTGCTGCGCGATCACCTGGCGCGGCTCCTGGAGATCCGCGATCCGCGCGACCGCAGCTTGGGCGTGAAGACTCTCAACCTCGGCATCGAGGAGGACCCGTTGGCTCCGGAGAGGTTCTTCGTGGCCAGTGAGCGGGCGGCCGTGGTTCCCATCCCGTCGCTGACCTCCCACGAGGCGTTCGACTCCGGGGTGCTGCTCGGCGCCGGGCCGGCCTCACGCCTGCTCGACCACGGCCGGCAGGCGTACGCTGCCGCTCGACGCATCGAAACGGTGGCCGACGTGCAGGCGTT
Source organism: Micromonospora sp. SCSIO 07396 (assembly GCF_053667945.1). Lineage (NCBI taxonomy): Bacteria > Bacillati > Actinomycetota > Actinomycetes > Micromonosporales > Micromonosporaceae > Micromonospora > Micromonospora sp. SCSIO 07396. The sequence goes on along the minus strand of NZ_CM132210.1, from coordinate 3,779,546 downwards.
GGTCGTGCTGCGAGAGCGGGGTGGCGGGTGACCCACGATCCGGTGTGGCAGGCGGCGCAGCACGACCACGACTCCGTCATCACGCTCACCCGAGACCTGGTCCGCCTTCCCAGCCGAGGCGGCATCGACCCCTACGGTCCGGCGCTCGACCACCTTGAAGCATGGCTCACCGGGCGAGGACTGCCGGCGCGCCGGCTGAAAGGGCCCAGTGGGGACGCCGTCGCCCTTGTGGTCGAGATGCACGGCGCGCAGCCAGGACCACGCTATGTGCTCGACGCCTGCCTCGACACCGCCCCGTTCGGCGACGAGGCCGCCTGGACGCATGCTCCGACATCGGCCGCCTCCGACGGCGGCTGGCTCTACGGCCGTGGGGCGGCAGACTCCAAAGCTGCCGTCGCGGTCTTCTCGCACATCGGCGTGCGCTTCGCGGCGGTCCGCGATCGGCTGCGCGGCAGCGTCGTGCTGCTGTTCGACGTCGACGAGCACACCGGCGTGTTCGGTGGGGCGAAGACGTACTTCCGTGACGCCCCGCCCGTCGCTGGCGTGATGATCGGCTATCCGGGCGGCGACCATGTCGTCGTCGGCGGGCGCGGCGTGCTTCGGGCCCGGCTGCACGTGCATGGGGTGTCGAGCCACTCGGGAGGCAGCCGACCGACACCGAACGCGATCGTCAAGGCCGCGGAGCTGGTGCAGAAGCTGCGCTACGCACCGCTACCCGGGCCCGCCCAAGCCTTCCCACCGTTGCCCAAGCTGACGGTGACCGCGATCAGCGGTGGAGAGGGCTACTCCGTCGTTCCGGACCTGTGCACGGTGAACGTGGACGTGCGGCTCACACCCTCGCTGGACGATCGGGCCGGGGAGACGCTGGTGCGTGAGTGCGTCCGGGCAGTCGACCGAAGGTGGCCGGACACTGCGCCGACCCACGTCGAGATCACGACCAGATGGCCGCCGTACGCCCTGGCGGACACCGACCCGATGGTGCGGGAGCTGGTCAACGCCGCTACGCGCTACGGGCTCGCCCCGTCGCCGAAGATCGCCGGCCCGTCGAACATCGGGAACTATCTGGCTGGTCTGGGCATCCCGGCGACGGCCGGTTTCGGCGTCGACTACGAAGGGCTGCACGCGACGGACGAGCGGATTCGGCTGGCGTCCATCCCTGCGGTGCAGGCTGTCTACCATCGGACACTTCTCGGTCTGCTCGCATCTCGCTGAACTGGGCTTTCATCGTTCTCGCGACTGGTCGATGAACAAGCGGTAGATAGTTCGACGACATCCGTGAACTGGCCCACTCCTGCACGGCGGGTGAGGGTGCCACTACCAGTAGGCACATCCTCAGGAGGTCGTCCACCGTGCGCCCCCACCCCCCACAGACCATCGGATTCCCTCGCGAGAGCGGACCCGAGCGCCGCACGATCCTCACCCCCACCCTGGCGCGGTCGCTCACCGACGCCGGGTTCGACATCCACGCCGAGCCCGGCATCGGCGAGGGCATCTTCATCGACGACACGGCCTACGAGCAGGCCGGAGCGCGACTCACCATGCCCGACGAGGTATGGGCGGCACCGCTCGTGCTGCGCTACAAGTCGCCCGACCCCGGCGACCTCACCCGCCTACGGCCCGGGCAGCACATCGGCGCGCTGTTCCACGCCGACGGTGACGTAGATCTGCTCGCCGCGCTGATGTCCACGAAGGTGAACGCCTGGAGCTACGAGTTCCTGGCCGACAACGGCCAGTTCCCCCTCGGCCGCCCCGGCGGCCACATCGCCGGCGTGCAAGCCGTCCTGGCCGGCACGCAGGCGATGCAGCACCCGGCCGGGCGCGGTGTCCTCCCCGGTAGCCTGCCGGGAGCCGAGCCGGCGAACGTCGTGGTCATCGGCAGCGGCAACGTCGGCCGCGCCGCCGCGCTCACCGCCGCGCAGCTCGGAGCCCGCGTCACCGTCCTCACCAGCGGCCCCACGTCCCGCGACGAATACCAGGCCGCAGCCCCGACCGGGGTCACCGTGCTCGCCAACGACCGTACGGTCCTCCGCGAGGCGCTAGCCAGCGCCGACCTCGTGATCGGCGCCATTCTGATCTCCACCCACGACACCCCGCCGATGATCCACACCAACGACCTGCACCACATGCGACGCGGCGCGGTCATCGTGGACGCCACCTGCGGGTACGGGCCGGGCTACCTCCCGACGGCCGGACCCGTGCAGAAGCCGGGCGACCCGCCGAGGATCGTCCGGGGCGTGCTGCACGTCAAGGTGGACGTGTGGCCCGCGCTGGTGCCGGTCACCGCGAGCCACGCGTATGCCGCAAACGCCGCGCCGTACCTGGTGCGACTGGCCGAGACCGTGCTACGCGGCCGCGACGACACCGCCGTGCGGACCGCTCAGATCACCGCCGACGGCGTGCTGGCGCACCCCGTGGTCCGCCAGCACGCCCGCTTCTACGGGATAACGCGGTGACCGCCACGACGCCCGGATACGCCACCCGCGCCGGCACGTACGCAGCGGAGGTGACCGCCGGACTCACCGTCCCCCAACTGCTCGACGACCTACTGCGCCCGGGCCTGACCGTGGCAGAGGTCCCCTCCGGCACCGGGCACTACCCGCACACCTACGCCGCTGCGGGATGCACCACGGTGCTCATCGACGCCAGCCCGGAGATGCTCGACGCCGCAGCCGAGAACGTCGCAGGCGTGCCGCACGTCAGCCTGATCCACGCCCGGCTCGAAACGCTCACCGCCGAGCAACTGCGGGTCGACCTGATCGTGGTGCCCAACGGCGCGCTCAACCAGCTCGCCGACGCTATGCCGCTACCGGACATCTTCCACCAGCTCGCTGGCGTCCTGAACCCCGGCGGCCAGGTGCTCCTTCAGGCGCTGCTGGGCGAACCGGTCGAGAGGTGCGGCTTCTACGAGCCGCTACGGGACGACGCGCCCTTCATCGACCGCGTGATACCGGCCCCCTCCGGCGGCACGCTGGTGCGCCACCGTCGACAGCGCCGCACCGGCGACCGCGTCAGCATCGAGTTCGTCCTGCGGCACGACGACACCCAGGTTTACGAGCACACCGTCACCCTGCGGCTGCTCGACCGCCCATCGGTCACCAACGCCGCAGCGGCCGCGGGCATGAAGGTGACCACCTACCAGCCCGGGCTCGGCCAGTTGACCGAAGTCCTCCTTGCCGCAGCGCCGACATGACCGGGCAGACCGTCGCGGCAGCCGACCCCTACTGGAACCGCTACTACAACGCCGAATTCGAGTTCGGGATGGGCACCGAGGACGTCCTCGCCGCCCTCTCCGAGCTTCCGCCCGTCCGCCGGTGGTGCGATCTGGGCACCGGCTCGGAATCGCTGCTGTGGTCAATCCCCCTCACCGCCGACCACCTCATTGCCGTTGACGTCGACCCGGACCGCCTGGCGATCCTGTCCCGGTACGCCGCCCAGGGCCAGCCACGCCCCGCCTATACGACGGTGCTGAGGATGTGCCACCGCACCGCCGAGGACTTCACCCGCCGATGCCGGTCCCTGGCCGGCACCCTGATCGCAGACTGCCTCAACGGACCGTCGCTGGCCCTGGCCCCCGGCAGCACCGACCTGGTCACCCAGTTCGGTCTGCTCGGCCTCGCCGAAACCCCAGAGCACTTCCTCGACGCCTGGCGCAGGGCGCACGTACCGCTCGCCCCCGGCGGCTGGTGCGCCGGCGCGAACTGGGTTCCCGAGCCGTCCCGCCAAACCGGCCGGGTCACGCTGACGCAAGGCCTCTACCGTCGCGCGTTCGCCGATGCCGGCATCCACCCGCACCTGCTGCACCGAGTAGCCAGCGTCGATCCGCAGTTCCCCAGCCTGTGGCTCTACACCGGGAGGAAACAGTGACCACCCCCAGCACCGACCTCATCTTCGCGCCGGTCGGCATCGCCCACCTCACCAACCGCAACTCCGACCTGCTGCGCGCGGCAGCAGCCGGCCGGTCCGCGCTTCGCGTGACGACCGCAGCGCAGCTCAACGGCGTGCCGCACTTCGGCACCACCGTCACGATCCTGACGGTCTTCGCCTACGCCGCGCACGCCGCCGACGACCTCGGGCTTCCCGCGACCGTGGTCTTCGACGCCCTGGAGAACGCACCAGCCGAGCACCTGGAGCGCGGGGGCGAGCAATACACCCGCACCGTCGGCGACCTCATCGACGCAGGCCGCCTCAACGAGGCCACCCGAACCGACGGGTTCCGGCGGCTCCTCGACTGGGCCCGGGACCGCTCCGGGGTGCCCTACGAGGTACGGCCGTACGCCGTCTACCAAAACCTGCGTCCGGTCCGAGAGTGCCTGCACCACATCGCCCGGCAGCTCGACGCATTCGCGCCGATCTGCGCCCCCACCGACGGCGTGGTCAAAATCCGGCCGCGCTGCCCCGCGTGCCGTCTCATGGAGAAAGCCGGCAAGCACCTGCGAATCACCGCGCTACCCGACGCCGTGCAACTCGACAGCATCTGCCCGGACCACGGCCCGTACACCGAGCACGTCCCGGTCGACGGCGGCGGCTGGTACGACGCGAACACCCCGGTCCGCTCGATCCAGAAGGGCTACCTCCTCGCGGCCGAACGGGAGCTGTACGACGCCTGCTCCGTCTCCGCCGACGGCGCCGACTGGGGCGGAGCCTGGCACAGCCGAGTCCTCGCGCCCGGCCTGGCCACCCTCGGCGTACCGCCGCGCAACTGGCCCGTCTCCGTGTTTACACCGCTCGTAGTCGACCGCACCGGCGGCAAGCTGTCCAAAAGCCTGTACGTCGCCAAGGGCGCGTACGCCGACCTGCCCGAGCTGTTCCTCAACCTCGACGTCCTGCTGGCCGAGCACGGCGACCACGTCCTCGACATCCTGTGGGCCGAGGTTTCCCGGTGGGCCAGCGACCCGCGCCGGCTGCACCGCTCCTACACCGTCGACTACTTCGCCGCCCTGCTCAACGAGCACCTGGCCGCCCGTCCCGCGCCCCGCGCCGCCTGATCGGAGCACCCGTGATCCACGCTGTCTACGACGTGACCAACTGCGCCAGGGCCGACGTCGACCCGGGGCAGATTATGACCGCGATGCGGGAGACGTGCCGCCTGTTGGGCAACACGGCCCGCTCCGAACTGATCGAGCCGTTCCAGCCGCACGGCGCGACGTGCGTCCTGATCCTCGCCGAGTCCCACATCACCGTGTCGACGTGGCCAGAGCTCGGGCTCGCCCACATCGACGTGTTCACCTGCCGGGCCGACAGCGACCCGGACATGGCCGTCGCGCCGATCCTCGCGCTGCTCGGCGGCGATGTCGCCCTCAACGGTCGAGTTCCGCGTCTGCCGTTACCGGCACCCATCGCCGCCTGAACCGCGACTGATACGACGAAGGGCCCGGAGGGGGCGACGTGCCGTGCACACACCCGTCGCGGCCGGATCATCTGCTGCATACGGCTGGGCTAATGCCGCGCTCGTCGAGGTGCGTATCGAACTCTGCATGGAGCGTCGGCTCGAAACGGTGCCCGGTCCTCCCGGCCGTGCCAGGGCCTCACTCCGTCGTTTTTGGCCTGCTTGGACCGCTACTGAGAGAACTCCACCTCCGCCGCTGACGGCTGCGGGAATCGGGCATACCCCGAGAGACGGCCCGTCTGGGCCGTGCTCGTCCCTGGGGTGCCCGGGGTGGCGGGCAGGGCGCCGGTTGCGAAGAGACCATCCACCCGTTGATCGGCGACGCCCCAGCGGTGACGGTGACGTCGGCCTGGAAGCCACCGGCCCAGGAGTTGGTGATGGTGTACTTCGCCGTCGCCTGGCCGGCCGGCGGCGCGGTGGTGCCGGTCGGGGTCGGTGTCGCGGTGGGGTGGGAGGCGGTGTCGCGGTGGGGGTCGCGCCGACGAAGGTCAGCTTGACCACGTACGCGAGCGCGCTGTACGGAGCGCTCGCCGAGGGCATGGTGACGTGCAGGCCGGACCCATCCTGGGTGGGCCGGGGCAGGTTGACGTCCGTGCCGGCGGTGGAGCCGAGCAGCTGCACGCCGGTCAGGTTGCCCAGGTTCACCCGGCTCGACGTCATCGTCGAGATGGTCATGGTGCTGCCCGGCCAGCCCAGCACTGTCGCGTACAGGACGGTGTGGTTCTTGTTGCGGGTGAACCGGATGTCCCGGTTGTGCCCGCGCGCGGCGTGACGAGGGACCCACCGCCCATCTGGGTGGGTCCCTCGCCGTGGACGGACCAGGCCCGGGTGCCGTAGATCGACTCGCCGAACCGCTTGAGGTGGTCGCCGATACCCCGCATGATCGTCTGTTGCCCGGGACGGGATGACGCCGTCGGCCGTCGGGGCGATGTTGAGGACCATGGTGCCGTTCTTGCTGACCCGGCCGATCAACGCGTGCAGCAGGGCGGTGGTCGAGTAGTAGCCGATGCCCTGGGTGTAGCACCAGTTGCTGCTGGAGACGCTGTCGTCGGTGAGCCAGTAGGGAGACTGGATGCCCGCCGGGCCACCGCGCTCGAAGTCGTAGACCTCAGGGATGACGAGGACCTGACGGGTCTCCGTGGGGGACGGTGGTGGTGTGGCGGAGACCAGGTCACCGGTAGCCGGCGGCGACGATGTTGGCCTGGACGGCGTTCTCGGTGGCGTCGGTGGGGTAGCCGGCGGTCATGACGCCTTCGTAGAAGGTGCCGGCGGCGCCATGGCTGTTGTCGCCGCCGATGCCGAGGATGATCGCGCCTTCCTTCTTCATCGGGTTGTAGCCCGGGACGTTGGGTCGCGCGCCGTTGTAGAAGGTCGACAGGTTGCCGGACTGGGCGTTGCCGCCGCGGATGGCCCAGTGGTTGGGTTCGCCCTTGATGATGGCGGTGAGGTAGCGGTGGCTGATGCTGGGGTCGTTGGCGTTGTACTTCTGGTTGACCCCGGAGAAAAGGCCGTTCTCGAGGTCGGCCATGATCCAGGGGCCGTTGCCGGCGCCGTAGCCCCAGACCTTGTTGTTGCCGAAGTAGATGGCTTCCATGGTGCCGTTGCCGTTGTCCCGGCTGTTGGTTTCGGCGTTGCCGTAGTCGAAGCAGCAGCCGCCGTTGTAGTGGGTGCCGTCGAGGATGGCGTACATGCCTTCGGGTTGGTCGCCCTTGGCGATGCCGTTGGTGGTGTTGTTGCGGTAGCCGGTGCCGGGGGCGACGAACACTCCGTAGGCTTTCTGGCCGTTGAGTGTGGTGGGGGCGGCGGTGGCGTTGGCGAGGTTGTCGTAGCCGCCGGGGGCGGGGCCGGGGAAGCCGCCGGGGGGTGCCTGGGTGAGGTGGTTACCGCGGCCGCTCTGGTCGTAGATGATGGTGATGAGGCAGGTGGTGTTGGCGCAGAAGGTGTCCTGGGCGGCGGCGTTGGCGACTCCGCCGGCGGTCAGTGGGGTGATGGTGCGGGTGGTGTTGTCCGAGGCGCGGCGGACCTGGTAGAGGTTGCCGGTGTACGCGGCGTACAGGGCTCGGGTGGTGCTGTGGGCGGCCACGCAGGGGGTGTTGCCGGCGGCGTAGAGGTCGCAGGGCAGGCGGGTGCCCGGCGGCGGCGTGGTCGGTGGCGGCGTGGTGGGTGGCGGGGTGGTCGGCGGTGGTGTGGTGGTTGGAGGCGTGGTGGGGATGACGCCGCCGGTGCAGGTCGTGCCGTTCAGCGTGAACGTGGTGGGGGCCGGGTTGCTGCCGGTCGCCGCGCCGTTGAAGCCGAACGAGGTGCTGCCCCCGGTCGGGATGCTGCCGTTGTAGGACACGTTGGTGACGGCGACCTGGGCGCCCGACTGGGTGTAGGAGCCGTTCCAGAGCTGGGTGACGGTCTGGCCGGCGTCGAAGCTCCAGGTGAGCCGCCAACTGCTGACCGGGTCGCCCAGGTTGGTGATGGTGACGCCCGCGCCGAAGCCGCCGGGCCACTGTGAACTGACCGTGTAGGTGACCTGGCAGCCGGCGGCCGCCGCGGACGCCTGGGGCGTCCCGACGGTGCCGCTGCCGATCAGGGCCAGCGTGGCCAGGGCCGCGATCGGCCCCGACGCTTGACGCCAGACAGTGCCACGTCTCATGGAGTCCTCCAGATGTGGACGAGAGTTCATGGGCCCACTCGGGGTGGGCCCCTCCGGTTCGCCGCCTGTCGGGCCCGAACTCCGGCAGGCAGGAGCAACCGTGCAGCCTGGCGAGTCCGCTGGTCGGTGCCGTTGGGGCTGGCGGCCCGGACGTCAGGGCCAACGGTCGGCCGAATCGGCGGCAGAGGGCGTGACCCACACTGCTGCACTGATGAGCAAGTTAACGCTCACATACGAGCATGTCAATGGATTTGGTGACCGGGGTCCACCCTGCTCTCGACCGCCTGCTAGGGGAGCGAAAGACTCATCCACCAGGGAAAATGAATGACGGTGGTGCTGCGTTCTGGAGCTGATCGGGAAGAACGACAGCTTTCGCGAATGGTGGGGTGTCGCATCGGCGGCGGGCCGGACGTGCGAAACCGTGCCGATCGGAGTGTCCCGTGTGGCGGCCCTGCTCATTGGACCTACTGCACTTTTCGACCAAGCCAACCGACAAGCACGCCGACAGAAGGGGCCCGCACCGTGGCGATCAGCCGACGAGCACTCGTCAAGGCCGCTGCCGCCTCCGGTGCGCTCACCGCGGCAACGGTGGCTGGGCTGCCCGGTGTCGCGTGGGCAGCGAACACCGCGTACGCGATGGCCTACTTCACCGAGACGCCGAGCTTCCAGGGCGCGGACTACGGTCCCGTCCTGGCAGTGATCCAGGACGAGCCACGGTGGGTGGCCCGCTGCCCGGCGAAGTTCTTCGGTCACGTCGGAGGAGTCGACGATCCGGAGCCGGGCGGGGCGGTGCTGCCACGGGCGACGAGAGTCGTGCCGACCTCGTATCGTTCCTGGCTGAGCGACCTGCCATCGATGATGGCCAGCGCGAGCCGGGCGGCGGTGGCACCGATCTCGGCGAACGGCTGCCGCACCGTGGTCAGCGGCGGAGCCAGCCACGCCGCCGGTTCGACGTCGTCGAAGCCGACGACGCTGAGATCGTCAGGGATCCGCAGCCCCGCCTCCCGCGCCGCCGCGTAGACGCCCATCGCCTGCAGGTCGTTGCCGCAGACGACGGCAGTCGGTGGATCCGGGCGGGCGAGCAGCTCGGCGCCGAGGTCGCGGCCGTCCTCGACGGTGAACATCCCGTGTCGTTCGAGGGTTGCGTCGAACGGGACGCCGGCGTTGTCCAACGCGGCCCGGAAGCCGTCCAGACGAGCCCGTGCGTGCAGGTCCCTGACCGGCCCGGTGAGCACTCCGATCCGCCGATGACCGAGGTCGAGAAGGTGCTGGGTGGCGGCGACGGCACCGCTCCAGTTGTTCGACCCGACGGCGGGGGTGGGGATCAGGCTCCCGATCGGGTCGACCGCGACGAGTGGTGTCCCGGCCGCCGCGAACTGCTCGCCGTCCTCGGCGGTGAACAGGGAGAACATCGTGATGACGGCGGCCGGCTGCCGCAGCAGCAGCGGCGCCGCCCAGGGTTGCCCCGCTCTCAGGCGCTCACCCACATCGGTGAAGCCGACCGTGTAGCCGCTGGCAGAGGTGACCCCCTGGACACCGAGCAGGATCTCCATGGCGATCGAGGACAGCATCTGGTGGAAGACCACCTCGATGCAGAGCGCCGTGCCGGTGGTGTCCCGCCGTCGGTAGCCGTGGTCGCGGAGCAGTGCCTCCACCCGCTGCCGGGTCTGTTCGCCCACGTCGCGGCGGCCGTTGAGGACCTTGGAGACCGTGGGTGGGGAGACGCCGGCGAGTTCGGCGATCGCGGCGATGGGCAGGTCACCGCGCCGGGGTCTGCGGAGGTGCTGCTCGGGGCCTTTCTCAATCACGAAGGAAGTCTATGGGTGGAGGTGCGGGGGTTGGCCAGGTGCCGCTCAGGTCGCCGGACTGCCGCCCCGTCGTCTGTCGACGACTGCGGCGAGGCGCGAAACTGTTATCGATAACATTCGAAAGTCCCGATGGTGGATCGCGTCGTCCCCGGATAGGTTCATAGCAGGTGAGAGAGGGTGGGCCACCGTGCGGGCGGCGGTTTCGGGAGTTTCGACCGAACGTCAACGGGGGGGATTTTTCGCGAAATCTGATCGTCACATCTTGACGGCTGAGACAGCCATCCACGAGAGTCCATGTCAGGGAATGTGACGCGCGGTCGGGAGTCCGGGCGTCGGTAGACCCTCGGGTGAGGATGCCTGGGCAGCATCTGTGAACGCTAACAGGACGGCGGTTCCGCCTGGCGCGAACCGGTGTTCGTTGGCATCCGGGCTGATGACGGCCGGTGTCGATGGCTGCCGGCGTCCGCATCTCCTTCGGCGGGACCAGGGTCGCGATGGTGGCGGCCGGCCGCACCCAGCCCCGCTGCCGCTCCGCCGCTCAGACGTACTGCATTTTCGCAAATGGACGACCAAAACGATGGCAGAAGGGTTCCGTATCGTGGCGATCAGTCGACGAGCACTCATCAAGGCCGTGGCCGCGTCCGGTGCACTCACCGCGGCAACGGTGGCTGGGCTGCCCGGTGTCGCCTGGGCGGCGAACACCGCGTACGCGATGGCCTACTTTACCGAGACGCCGAGCTTCCAGGGCGCGGACTACGGTCTGCACCTGGCGGTGAGCCGGGACGGTCTGAACTGGACACCGTTGAACCAGAACAATCCGGTGGTGACGCCGACCCAGGGGCAACTGGGCCTGCGTGACCCTTTCGTGTTCCGCAAGCAGGACGGCACCTTCGTGGTGTTGGCCACCGACCTCAAGGGCACCAACTTCGGCCTGAACAGCCAGTACCTGCACGTGTGGGACTCGACCAACCTCACGAACCTCACCGGCTACCGCCGGATCAGGATGCACACCCTGCCCAACTCGCACACCTGGGCACCGACGGCGTTCTGGGACGCCGCCCGCGGCCAGTACGCCATCGTCTACTCCTGCAACAGCGGCGGCGACGTGCTGATGGTCAACTACACGAGCGACTTCGTCAACATCGGCCCCCAGCAGGTGTTCTTCAGCCCCGGCTTCGGCGTGCTCGACGGCGACGTCGTCGTCGACGGCGGCACCACCTACCTGTACTACAAGAACCTGTCCACCGGTCTGCTGCACGGCGCACGCTCCTCGACCGGGGCGCCGAACAGCTTCACCACCTACACCAGCGGGCTGCGGATGGGCAACGCGATCGAGGCGCCGCTGCTGGTCAAGAACAACGACGGCAGTGGCTGGCGGCTGTGGGGCGACTCGTTCAACCCGGTCAACGCCGACTACTACATCTGGTCCACCTCCAACATCACCGGCAACTCGTGGACGGCGCTCAACCAGCGGGACTACACCCCGCCGCTGAACGCCAAGCACGGCTCGATCGTCGGGATCAGCGACGCCGAGTACAACGCGATGGTGTCCCGGTGGGGCACCCCGAACTGGGTGCGGCTCAAGTCGTCCAACCTGCCGGACTACGTCGTACGGCACAGCAACGGCGTCGGCCGGATCGACCCGTACCCGTTCGACCCGTACCAGGACCAGCTGTGGCGGATGGTGGCCGGCCTGTCCGACGCCGCCGGGGTCTCGTTCGAGTCGGTGAACCGACCGGGCAACTTCCTGCGGCACAGCAACTACGCCATCCGGCTCGACCCGAACGACGGGTCCGCGACGTTCCGCGCCGACGCCACCTTCCACCGTACCGCCGGCCTGGCCGACGCGGCATGGACGTCGTTCCGCTCCGCCAACTTCCCCGACCGGTACCTGCGGCACGCCGGGAACCTGCTGCGGATCGACCCGCTCAGCGCCGGTTCGGCCCTGAACGACCGGCAGGACGCCACCTTCCGCATCACGCCCTGACCGAGGAGGACACCATGACGAGAACCCTGCTGCGCCGCGGTGCGGCACTGCTCGCGAGCCTGCTCTGCGTGGTCGTGCTGAGCCCGGTCGCCGGCCACGCGGACAACCCCATCGTGCAGACCATCTACACGGCCGACCCGGCGGCGCTGGTGTACAACGGCCGGGTCTACCTCTACACCGGCCACGACGAGGACGGCTCGACGTACTTCACGATGAAGGACTGGCGGGTCTACTCGTCGGCGGACATGGTCAACTGGACCGACCACGGCTCCCCGATGAACCTGGCCACCTTCAGCTGGGCCAGCGCCGACGCGTGGGCCGGACAGACCGTCTACCGCAACGGCCGCTTCTACTGGTACGTCCCGGTCAAGAACCGGGCCACCGGGCGGATGGCGATCGGGGTCGCGGTCGCCGACAGCCCCACCGGCCCGTTCCGGGACGCCATCGGCCGACCCCTGGTGGAGAACGGCGAGATCGACCCGCACGCGTTCGTCGACGACACCGGGCAGGCGTACCTCTACTGGGGGAACCCCAACCTGTGGTACGTGCGGCTCAACACCGACATGGTCTCGTTCTCCGGCAGCCCGACCCAGATCCCGCTGACCACCGCCGGCTTCGGCACCCGCAGCGGAAACACCAGCCGCCCCACCCTCTACGAGGAGGCGCCCTGGGTCTACAAGCGCAACGGCCTCTACTACAACGTGTTCGCGGCCGAGTGCTGCTCGGAGTTCATCGCGTACTCCACCGCGCCCGGCCCGACCGGGCCGTGGACCTACCGTGGCACGATCATGCCCCGGCAGGGGGCCAGCTTCACCAACCACGCCGCCGTCATCGACTTCAACGGCGGCTCGTACTTCTTCTACCACAACGGCGCGCTGCCCGGCGGCGGCGGCTTCACCCGCTCGGTCGCGGTGGAGAAGTTCAGCTACCGCGCCGACGGCACCATCCCGACGATCAGCATGACCACCACCGGCGCCCCCCAGGTCGGCACCCTCAACCCGTACGTCCGCCAGGAGGCGGAGACGATCGCCTGGTCGGTCGGGGTGGAGACCGAGCCCGCCAGCGAAGGCGGGATGAACGTCGGCTGGCTCAACAACGGCGACCACATCAAGGTCAAGGGGGTCGCCTTCGGTGCCGGCGCCACCTCGTTCACCGCCCGGGTCGCCTCCGCTACCACCGGTGGCCGCATCGAGGTGCGACTGGGCAGCGCCACCGGCACCACCGTGGGCACCTGCACCGTCCCGGTGACCGGCGGCTGGCAGACCTGGACCACGGTCACCTGCCCGGTCAGCGGCGTCACCGGCACCCAGGACGTGTACCTGCGGTTCGCCGGGGGCAGCGGCAACCTCTTCAACGTCAACTGGTGGCAGTTCCGCTGACGCCCCGCACCGCCCCGGCCGCCCGTCCCACCGTGGCCGGCGACGACCACCCCCACCCACGAGGAGACACCTGATGACAGGACGCAGATCGAGACCCGGGTCGGTAGCCGCGGCGATGCTGCTGGCCCTGGCCCTGGGCCTGGGCACCGCGATGGTCAGCGGCGGCCTGGGCGCCTCCGCCCGCGCCGCGGACGCCGGGACGACGGCCGCGACGGCCGGCTGCGGGAAGGCCCCGACCCTGGCCAGCGGCACCCACACCATCACCAGCAACGGCAAGAACCGCAGCTTCATCCTGCGGGTGCCCGACGGCTACGACGCCAACCGGCAGTACCGGCTGGTGCTCGGCTTCCACTGGGTCGGCGGCACCGCCACCGACGTCGCCACCGGCCAGACCGTGCAGCGCGACGTCTGGTCCTACTACGGGCTGCAACGACTGGCGAACAACAGCACCATCTTCATCGCGCCGCAGGGGCTGAACAACGGTTGGGGCAACGCCGGCGGCGAGGACATCACCTTCGTCGACAACATCCTCAACCGGGTCGAGGCCGGCCTGTGCGTGGACACCACCCAGCGGTTCGCCCTCGGCTTCAGCTACGGCGGCGCGATGAGCTACGCCGTCGCCTGCGCCCGGCCCACCGTCTTCCGGGCCGTGGCGGTCTACTCCGGCGGGCAGCTCAGCGGCTGCAGCGGCGGCACCCAACCGATCGCCTACTTCGGCGCGCACGGCATCCGCGACGGCGTCCTGAACATCGCCGGCGGGCGTACGCTGCGCGACCGGTTCGTCCGCAACAACGGCTGCACCACGCAGAACCCACCCGAGCCAACCCAGGGCAGCCTCACCCACCGCAGCACCACCTACTCGGGCTGCCGGGCCGGATACCCGGTGGTGTGGGCGGCCTTCGACGAGGGCCACATCGCCGCCCCCCAGGACGGCGCACCCGGCGACAGCGGCACCCGCACCTGGCTGCCGGCCGAGACATGGCGATTCTTCACCCAGTTCGCGTCGACCACGCCCGCACCGACCACGCCCGCACCGACCACCCCACCGCCGACCGGCGGGGCCTGCGCGGTCACCGCGACGGTGAACGCGTGGAGCACCGGCCTGACCGAGGACCTCACCGTCACCAACACCGGCCCCACCCCGGTCAACGGCTGGTCGCTGGTCTTCACCCTGCCCGGCGGGCAGACCATCACCTCCGGATGGAACGCCACCTACACGCCCACCACCGGCCAGGTCACCGCCCGCAACGTCAGCTACAACCAGACCATCGCCTCCGGCGCCTCCGTCAGCATTGGCTTCCAAGCCAACCACACCGGCAACGCCGCCGCACCGACGAAGTTCACCCTCAACGGCATGACCTGCACCAGATAGCCGCATAGCAGTCGCGGGCGGGCCACCAGGCGGCCCGCCCGCGACCTCGCCGGTGTCCCGAACGCAGCCGCCCGAGCAGAGATCGCACCCCCGGCAGCGGAGTCGCGTCATGACCCGACGTTCGTCCATCGCCGGCGCGCTGGCCACCGCGGCGGTACTCGACGTATGCCCGACCCCTTGAGGAGGCAGCATGAAGGTCAGAAGTCTCGTCCTCGCCGCCGTGCTGGCGGGCACGGGCGGGCTGGTGGCGACCGCCGCTCAGGCCGCCGCGGGCTGCCGGGTCGACTACACGGTCACCAGTTCCTGGCCGGGCGGCTTCGGCGCGGCGGTCACCGTCACCAACCTCGGTGATCCGATCGACGGGTGGCGGTTGTCCTGGTCGTACGCCGCCGGACAGGCGGTCACACAGCTGTGGAACGGGACGGTCAGCCAGTCCGGAACTCAGGTCACCGTCACCAACGTGAGCTACAACGCGGCGATCCCCACCGGCGCGAACGCGGGCTTCGGCTTGAACGGCTCGGCGCCTGGCAGCAATCCCGTACCCACGGCGTTCACCCTGAACGGGATCGTGTGCACCGGTGGGGTCGCCACGCCCACCCCACCGACGACACCGGCCACGCCCACCCCGACCCCGACCACTCCGTCCCCGACTACCCCACCGGACGGATCGGGCGTACGGGAGAAGATCAACCTCAACCGGAGCTGGAGGTTCATCCGTGCCGACGTGTCCGGAGCCCAGAACCCCGACCTCAACGACGTCTCCTGGGTGCCGGTGGCATTGCCGCACGACTTCGACGCCCCCTACGACGTGGGCGGCACGACCAACGGGCAGTCCTTCCACGTCGGTGTCGGCTGGTACCGCCGGCACCTGACCGTCCCCCCGTCGTGGAGCGGCCGACGGGTCGAGATCGAGTTCGAGGGCTCGTTCTCGGTCACTGACGTGTGGGTCAACGGAACCAGGTCCGGCACCCACCGTGGTGGCTTCACCGGGTTCACCGTCGACATCACCAACGCGCTGCGCCCGGGCGACAACGTGATCGCCGTGCGGGTGGACAACGGTTGGCGGGCGGACCTGGCCCCGCGCACCGGTGACCACCAGTTCAGCGGCGGCATCTACCGGGACGTCTTCCTGAACGTCACGAACAACGTCCACGTCGCCTGGTACGGCACCTTCGTCACCACGCCCGCGCTGACCAACCCGACCTGGGACACGAGCAACGCCGCCTACTACCGCAACATCGACCTGTCGCAGTATCCGAGCGAGACCGACCTGCGGACGAACCTCGCCGCCCGCCGTTCCAACGTCCGGGTGCAGGCCGAGGTACGCAACGACAACGCCTCGCCCATCGACGTCTACGCCCGCCAGGAGGTACGCCGGCAGGGCTCGGACACCATGCTGGCGACCTTCAGCTCCCCGGTGCGGACCCTCGGCGCGGCGACCTCGACGACCCTCGACGCGCTCAGCGGCACCCTGTCGAACACCGCCGCCATGCTGCAGGGACTCGACCTGTGGGCACCGAACAATCCGGCGCTCTACACCGTGACCACCTCGCTCGTCACCGATACCACGGCGGACGGGGTGATCGGCAGCGGCATGGTATCCGACACCTACCGCACCACGTTCGGCTTCCGCAGCGCACAGTGGAAGGTCGACGGCTTCTACCTCAACGGCACGAAGACCCTGCTGTTCGGCGCGAACGATCACCAGGACCACGGTGGGTGGAGCAACGCCGTCACCAACTCGGGCTTCGACCGCGACGTGCGCTACCTCCGCGAGGCCGGCATGAACTTCGTCCGGGGCTCGCACTATCCCCACGACCCGTCCTTCGCCGACGCCACCGACCGACTCGGTCTGATGCTCTGGTCGGAGAGCACCTTCTGGGCCACTGCGACCGCAGGTCGCGAACCCACCCCCGCCGGCCGGTACAGCGACTACCTGGCGGACGGGTACCCGCAGAAGGCGACCGACCAGGCCACCTTCGAACAGAGCGCCCTGGACGGCCTACGCGACATGATCAGGGTCAACCGCAACCATCCCTCGATCATCAACTGGTCCATGGGCAACGAGGTGTTCTTCACCGCATCGAGCACCCTGAGTAAGGCCAAGGCCCTCGTGAGCCGGATGCGCGACTACTCCCACCAGCTCGACCCGACTCGCAAGGCCGGGATGGGCGGCGTGCAACGCAGCGCACTCGACCAAATCTCACTGGACGTTTGTTTCGCGTTCGGGGCAGTAGTGGCCGATTCATGTTTGGATATCGGTAGCGCGATATGTCCGAACCAGTCCAGTAAGAGCGCATAACGGCGGACGCAGACCTGCCCGACTTCAGTGCATTCCACCCCGGGATCGTGTCTGTTTCACATTCATCCCCGCATAGGCGGACATGGCGTCCGCCCAGCCGTCGCCCCGACACCGTACGCCTGACGCATGACCGCACGACGCCCCTACCCGTCCGACCTGTCCGACGCCCGGTGGGCCCTGATCGCACCCCGGCTGACCGCCTGGCGACAAGCCCGCACCGACGCCGGCGTCAGCGGCCGCACCCCCACCCACAACCTCCGCGACATCTTCAACGCGATCCTCTACGTCAACCGCACCGGCATCGCCTGGCGCTACCTACCCCACGACTTCCCACCCCACGCCACGGTCTACGGCTACTTCGCCGCCTGGAGCAAAGAAGGCATCTTCACCGCACTCAACTACCAACTCACCGGCCTCGTCCGCGACCACCACGGCCGCACCACCACACCCACCGCATCCATCATGGACAGCCAGAGCGTCAAGACCTCCACCAACGTGCCACTGTCCACACAGGGCACCGACGCCGGCAAGAAGATCGTCGGCCGCAAACGCGGCATCATCACCGACACCCTCGGCCTCCTCCTCGCCGTCACCGTCTGCGCCGCCAGCGCCAGCGACAACACCATCGGCATGGACCTACTCGACCAGGCCACCACCACCTACCCCACCCTCACCAAAACCTGGGTCGACGCCGGCTTCAAAAACCGCGTCATCGAACACGGCGCACACCTCGGCGTCGACGTCGAGATCGTCACCAAAGACCCACAAATCAAGGGCTTCAGCGTCGTCAAACGCCGATGGGTCGTCGAACGCACCATCGGCTGGCTCATGCACCACCGCCGACTCGTCCGCGACTACGAAACCCGACCCGACAACTCCGCCAGCATGATCACCCTCGCCATGATCGACAACCTCGCCAAACGCCTCACCACCGAAACCACCCCAACCTGGCGAGAACCCCCACAACCACAAAACACACAAAATACGTGAATCAGACGTCCTCTCAGTCTGCGACATCGCCGGGTACAACGGTGACGGTGGAAAGATCACCAACATTTGGATGCCGAATGTCGTCTCCGAGTACGGGTCGTACACCTCCGACCGGCCCGGCACCTACGACCCGACGTACGGCGACGTCAAGGACCCGACCGACGGCACCCGGTTCAAGCTCACCACCGGCAGCGCGGGACTGGCCATCTGGGCGGGCTTCGACCACGGCACGATCATGGACGCCAGCTTCGCCCGGATGGGCATAATCGACTTCTACCGGCTGCCGAAGAACCAGTGGTACTGGTACCGGGCCAACAAGGCACGGTGGTCCGGCAGCGCCAACCTCGCCGACCCCACACCGGTCGCCCGCGAGCAGTCCACGAGCGGGACCGCGACCCGGATGACCCTGGAGCCCGGACGGTACGCCCAGACCACGATCACCAACGACGGCACCACAGACACCCAACTCGTGGTGACGATGCGCAACGCCTCGGGCGCGTGGGTCAACAACACCCGCGCCGTCACGTTGACCGTCACCAGCGGTCCCGGCATCCTTCCCGGCGGCAAGTCGTACACCTTCAACCCGGGCACCCAAACCTTCGACGGTAAGGCGGCCATCGAATTCCGCTCCTACTACGCCGGCACCACGACCATCACGGCCCGATCCGCCGGGCTGCCCGACGCCACCATCACCATCACCACCACCGACACCGTTGGTGCCGGCGGCGAGACCGAACCCGCCAACTTCGGCGACGCAGCACTGTGGCGCTGAGCTGCTGTCTGTCTGCCCCCCGCACCGAGCGGGGGGGGGGGGGGGGGGCAGACGCCAGCCCTTCTGCCGACGCGATCGACACCTAAATGCGGCGTCACCGGGCCAGCAGCTAGCTAAGAGGCGCGGTCGGTGTGCAGGATGCAGCCGGCCAGGTCACCGCGTCTGGCGGCGGCGTTGTCCAGTGCGGCGACGGAGAGGCGGGACTTCATTCGTGAGTCAATGGAGTAGCCGACGATGCGGTGGGACCAGACGTACTTGATCGCGCAGAGGTAGAGCTTGCCCTCGGCGGTGTGGTGCTCGGTGATGTCGGCCAGCCACAGCCGGTTCGGGCCGTCGGCGGTGAAGTGCCGCTGGACCAGGTCGTCGTGCACGGGTGGGCCTGGCTTGCCGCCCTTACCGCGACGCTTGCGCTTGCCGAAGGCGCTCCACCAGCCGTTGCCGGAGCAGATCCGCCACGCGGTGCGATCGGCCATGGGCTGCCCGGCGTCGCGGGCCTCGTCGACGAGGAACCGGTAGCCGAACTCCGGATCGTCGCGGTGGGCGTCGAAAAACGCGTTGGCCCGGCAAGCCGCCACCTCATCGGCGTTGGTGACGGGGCGGGCCAGCCACCGGTAGTAAGGCTGACGAGCGATCTTAATACCCGGCACGTCACCGCCACGGGGATTCCGTCGGCGGCCAGCTCGCTCACGAGCGGGTAGATCCCTTTCCCGGCAGATGCGCCTGCGACAGGTAGGCAGCGGCCCGGCGCAGGACCTCGTTCTCCTGCTCCAACAACCTGATCCGCTTGCGCGCCTCGCGCAGCTCGGCCGACTCGCTGCCGGCCGTCCCAGGCGCGGCGCCGGCGTCAACGTCGGCCTGGCGCAGCTACTTGAACAAGGTCATCGGGTGCACGCCGAAGTCCTTGGCGATCTGCTCGACCGTCACGCCTGGCTCGCGGTCACGAGCGACCCGCACGACGCCATCGCGGAACTCTCGGGGGTAGGGCTTGGGCACAGCGACATCCTTCCAGCCTGCCCGCGGGGCAAGCCATCTCAGATGTCACCTATCGGTGCAGCAGACCCGTTCAGGTGGCACCCTGCGCGAGGGTGCCGTCGCGGATCAGCGGTTGAAGTAGTGGCCCTCGTCCAGGTCGTCGAGGAGTCCCGCATTCACCGGCTTCCAGCCCAGCAGCTTGCGGGTGACGAGGCTGGAGGCGGCGGTGTCATTGGCGGCGACCGGCCCGAGGAAGCCGAAGTGCCCACCGGCGTCCCCGGCGGGGACGGAGGTGACGGGAACCCCGAGCCGCCGCCCGATGACCTCGGCGATGTCCCGGAAGGGCACACCCTCGTCGCCGACGCCGTGCAGGCGACTTCCGGCCGTCGCCGACTCCACGGCGCGGCGGAACAGGTCCGCCGCGTCGAGGCGGTGCACGGCCGCCCAACGGGTGGCGCCGTCGTCCGCGTACGCGGAGAAGCCCTTGACCCGCGCGATGTCGATCAGCCGGGGGAGGAACCCGTGGGTGTCCCCGACGCCGTGCACGCTGGGGGGCAGCCGGAGCACCGAGGCGCGTACGCCCCGCTCGGCCAGGGCCAGGGTGGCTTTCTCGGCGCGGCCACGGGGAAACGCCGCACCGGCGGCGTCGTCCTCGGTGCTGACCCGGCCGGGAGTGAGCAGGGTGGTGCCGGAGGTGACGACCAGCGGCCGGTCCGAGCCCACGAGCGCGTCCCCCAGTGCTTCGACGGCGCGCAGGTCGGCCGCGATGGCGGCACCGAAGTCGGTGAAGTCGTGGATGAACGCGGTGTGGATGACGCCGTCGGCCGCCGCGGCACCGGCACGCAGGCTCGCCACGTCGTCCAACGAGCCACGGTGCACCCGGGCTCCGGCGGCGGTGAGCGCCGCGGCCGACGCCTCGGATCGCGCCAGCCCCAACACCTGGTGCCCGGTGTCGAGCAGGTCACGAACGACCGCGGTGCCGATGAATCCGGTCGCGCCGGTGACGAAGACAAGCATGGTGCGCCCTTCGGGAAGGAACTCGCCGGCTCGGCGGAATGCCGGGCCGATGCTGCCCAGGATGGATCGGGCCGGCGTCGGGGGTCCAAGGCCTGATTCGTATCCGGCGATACGGATCAGGCATGTCCGCTGTTGAGCGCCGTATCGGGTGGCGGCCGACGACCGTGCGGTGGATACGGTTGAGGCATGTCTGACGGACGGCTCGCCATCGATCTCGACCTGCGGCTGGTCCGCTACTTCACCGTCGTGGCCGAGCAGCGGCACTTCGCCCGCGCCGCCGCCCTGCTGCACATCACCCAGCCGTCCCTGAGCCGCCAGGTCCGCAATCTCGAACACCAGATCGGTGTCCGTCTGCTGGAGCGCACCGCCAAGGGCAGCCACCTCACCGAGGCGGGCGAGGTGTTCCTGCCGGAGGCCCGGGCGCTGTTGCGATCGGCCGCTCAGGCGGCGGCGCGTACCCGGGCCGCCGCGCAACCGCATCGGCTCACCGTCGGCTACACGGCCGACCTGATCGTCACCCCGGCCGTGCGTAGTGTGAGCCACCGGAACCCGGACGCCGACGTGCAGGCGGTCCATCTGCACTGGGGACGGGCCCGGGAGGCGCTCCTGGAGCACCGGGTGGACGCGCTGATCACCCGCCTCCCGCTGGCCACCGACGGCCTGCATGTGACGATCCTCTACGACGAACCGCGGGTCCTGGCCGTGGCCCTGGATCACCGCCTGGCCGGCAAGGAATCCGTCACGCTCGACGACATCGCCGACGAGCCGCTGCCACGGGTGCCCGATGCGGCCTGGAACGCGTACTGGCGGATCGACCCCCGGCCGGACGGACGGCCAGCGCCCGGTGGCCCGCTCGTGGTGGCAGCCGAGGACAAGCTGGAACTCGTCGCCTCCGGTCAGGCGGTGGCTATCGTGCCCGGCGGCCTCCGCGGTCTGCGCCCGGACCTGACCACGGTGGCGCTGGAGGGCGTCGCCCCCGGCCACGTGGTGCTCGCCACCCGATCCGGTGATCGGTCGCGTCTGCTGGACGAGTTCAGCAAGGCGGCCCGACGCCAGCTGACCGGGCCGTGACCTGCTTCGATACGGGAACCGTATGGCCCGTTCCGCATTTGGCATTAGCCGGGGACGGCCCGCGCGCCGCATCGTGAACGGCGAGTTGTCAGGAAGGACAAGCCGGCGCATGGACATCATCGACACACACCTCCATCTCCCCACCCCGTGGCGGGCCTGGACGTACGGGCCCCCATCACTGCTGGACCTGCAGACCGAACTGCTGCTCGGGCAGATTGACGCGGCTGGGGTGGACGCCGCCGTGCTGATCAGCGCTCCGGGCATCGCTCCGGCGGAGTCCTGCGAGGCAGCAGCGGCGGCCCACCCGGACCGACTGGCGGCGGTGCTGACCCTGGACGAGACCGCTCCCGACATCACCGACCAGGTGGCCTGGGCCCGGCACCGGACCGGCGTCGTCGGCCTGCGGATCAGCACCTTGTTCTCGCCGCAGCACGCGGCACGGCTGCGCGACGGCGGCTACGACGATCTGCTGAAGGCGGCAGGGGAGCACGACCTGTCCGTCTGCTACCTCGGCAGCGGCGGCGACAGTCTGGATGATCTCGCCGGGACGGCCCGGGCCCACCCGGCCACGACCCTGATCGTCGATCACCTCGGCCTCAACCAGCCGCCATACCTTCCGGTCACCGACCCGCCGTGGCGCGACCTCGACCGGTTGCTGGCGCTGGCCGGCCTGCCCAACGTGCTGGTCAAGCTGTCCGGCGTGCCGACCCTGTCCGCCGAGCCCTACCCGTATGCGGACGTCTGGCCGTTCCTCGGCCGGGTCCTCGACGCCTTCGGCGTGGACCGCTGCCTGTGGGGCACCGACCAGCACCGGGTGGCCGGGCGGCTGCCGGGGCTCGCCCCCGTCCCCGACCACCCGCGCCAGCACTCGTACGCCGAGGGCCTGCACTTCCTCCGCGACACCACCAGGCTCTCCGCCACTGACAAGGTGGCGCTGCTCGGCGGCACCGCCCGCCGGGTGATGGGATGGCCGGCACCGCGCACCCTGCGCCGGACGACCGCCGCCTCCCGCCGCGCGGATCGAACGGTCGCTAGGCACCCACCTCGACAGCCGAGATCACCAGCGACACCACAGTGGACGACGGCCCACCCATCGCCACCGGGCTACCGGGGGACGAACTGTCCGGGAGGCGTACCACCACGACCAATCGCTTCGACCGCCACCAGGCCGGCGAGATGACCCGGCCAACCGTGTGGCGAGAACCCCGATGACCCGGTTCCGGGCCGCCGCCGGTGGTTCGGCGGCCCACTCCATGGTCACCTACTACGCCTAGCGCGCCACGGTCGGGCTCATCGTCGGCGAGGGATGCGGCCGTGCCTCGTTGATTTGGCAGTTAATGAGGCGGCGAGAGGGCGCCTTGAGGCGTTATGTTCCGCACGAGAATCGAGTCCGACCGGGCGCGATCTTATCGAACAGGAGTACCTTTATGAACGTTAGGGGAAGCTGGCTACGAATCGGGCTCGCGGCAATCCTTGCGGCTCCCTTTTCTACGGTGGGAGCCAATGCCGCTGGCGCTCAGGCTGCGCAAGAGAATTGCACGACTATAACCCATTCTTCCACGGTCGTGCGAGACAATTTCGATGCGATCGAAACCGTGCAGGTCGGATCGGGTGACGGTCTGTTGAATCGCCAGGATCTGTGGGCGGTCGCGAACGACACCGGACGAATTCACTTTCCCAACTATGTCCGAGAAGCGGCGCTCTGCTTTTTGAACGACACTGAGCTGTACAATACGGTCGATACAGCTCAAAACGGCGGCCAGCAGGACGGCCTGATCGGCCGTGGAGACCTAGATGTATTCCTTTGGCTTCGCAATCTTGGTTGCCCTGGCTGCCCATAAGCGCCGAAGCGCCCGAACATGCGTAGGATTGCCGCGCCCGGTGAGCTTCTCGTCCACGGCGGCGTACCGGCTCGCGAGCCCGATCCTCCCCCGCACCTTGCCGGCCTCGCGGACCACGTCGTATCCGGCGATACAGGCGTGACCGGCATCGGGATCGGACAAGGTCGCCAGGATGCGCACCGCGGTGGTCTTCCCCGCACCGTCCGGACCGAGCATGCCGCAGACCGTTCCGCAACCGCTCGAATCAGAACAACAACCGCAGAGAAGGCAGTATGAAGCGCCCGTCGGCACCCCAGCCCGCATCGACGCCTCGTCGTTACGGCGACTCATCACTGATCACTCCTCGGGGCCGATGACCGGCGTCGCGCCGGGGCGGACAGACGGGTCGCGATGAGGGTGGACGCTGGTCGTCGATGTGTCGATGGTTCCCGACCCCGAGCAGGGGGGCCGATGGATCATGGCAACGCGCTGTCGGCCACCCCGCTTTTACCCCCCGAAAACCTACATCGGTGGGTGACAAGCAGTGACAGGAAGCGATCATTGCGTGGGCATGTCTGGGCAGCTCAGTGCCAATTCTCGACAGACGGCGACAGTGTTGGAGTCGCTACTTTCGGTAACCGCGGGTTCGGGGTTCGAGTCCGTGGCCGCACTAGCGAGTGAAGCCATGCTCGTGAGGCCACCTCTTGGGTTGCCCGGGCGGTTAGCCGGAAGGTCGCGGCACCTGTTGTCAGCGCAGCTACGGACGACAGTCGATCATCACATCATCGTCTGCGCAAGGCGATGGTGGGGCCACAGTATCGATCACCCACCGACACGAACCCCACGCTTCGGCCAAGTGTGCCGCGATGGATGGGGGCGCAACGTTCCTTGTGACGGGTGTTCAGCTGATGGGGAGCGGGACGCGGCGGACCTGGCGACGTCCTGTCGGCCCCCCGTTTACCCCTCGAAAACCCCCGCTAGCGGTTGACAATCAGTGACAAGTGGCGATCATTGCCTGCTCATGTCTGCGCAGCTCAACGCCTACTTTTGACAGCCAACGACATGGCCGGGATGGCTACGTTCCGTAACAAGGGGTCGTCGGTTCGAATCCGGCCGTCCCGACAGGCAAAAGCCCTGACCAGCGGGAACGCTGGTCAGGGCTTCGACTTTCTTCTATGGAGATTTGAGCCACCCCCCGAAAACCCCCCGTTCACCGGGGTGGGCGGTCAGGTTCTGTCATCCATGTGCATCGTTGGGTGTTGTCGGTGTGGAACGGCGCTGGCGGTGGGTGCCGAGCCGTTCGAGGATGTCGGAGACGCCCGGGCCTGGACGGGTTCGGCGATGTAGCAGGTGCCGGTGACCTCCTCGCTGGAGTTTCCGAGCTGCGTGGACGCGATGACCAGCACCGAACAGCACTCACCATCGCCCGCCGCTACAGGCGATCTGCTCCCGTCTGTTCGGGGGTGATCGAGACGATCGCACAGCGGAGCCTCCCCTTGCTGACATGCGTCTCGACTTGATCAGCATGAGGTGGTCAGCTCCCGACGGGACCCTCAGCGGCTCGTTCATCGAGACGTTCGGGGATCTGTCGCTGACCGCTCGCGCCGCCCCCGCCAGTCCCGTCGCCGAGCGTGGACTGATGCGGCTGGGGTAGACGAGGTCGACGATCAGCTTGTCGGCCCGGTGATGCCAGCCGGTAGCGCGCGTTGCCACCGACCGGTGGGAGTGCGCTGATGCCGAGGAGTCGGGCGATGGCGTGCACGCAACGCTCGGCTGCGCGGCCGTCGCCGAAGGGAGAGGCCGCTGGGGCGCCTCGCGGTCCGGTCAGGCGTCGGGTGACCGCGTCGATGATCCGGTCGGGGTCGGTACCGACGAGCTCACCGAGACCGTGGTCCAGGATTTCCGGTCGTTCGGTGGTCTCTCGGGTGACCACCACCGGTACGCCGAGGCTGGCGGCTTCCTCCTGCAGCCCTCCGGAGTCGGTGATGACCAGGTCGGCGGCATGCAACAGGCCGATCATTTCCGGGTACGGCATCGGCGGCATCAGGCGGGTATTGCGGACGTGACCGAGTCCGGCTTGAACCTGTGCGGCCAGCTTCGGGTTCGGATGGTTCACCAGGGCGAGGTCTAGGTCGGGGTGGACGGTGGCGACGTGGGCGAGAGCACCGAGAATGTCGGTGATGCCACGGCCCCAGTTCTCCCTGCGGTGCACGGTGGCCACGGCCAGTCGACGTTGCGGGTGCACCCAGGATGGCGCTTGGGCGACGCCGTGACGCAGCAGGGTGTGTAGGGCGTCCACGACGGTGTTGCCGGTGACCACGACCTGGTGTGCGGGAAGTCCCTCGGCGAGCAGGTTGCGACGTGCGGTGGGTGTTGGCGCCAGATGCAGGTCGACGCAGCGCGCCACCATCGCCCGGTTGGCCTCCTCGGGGAATGGGTGGCCGCGGTCGTGGCTGCGTAGTCCGGCCTCCAGGTGCACCACGGGGATCTGGTTCCAGAACGCCACCTGTGCGCCGATCAGGGCGGTGGTGGTGTCGCCGTGCACCAGTACCGCGTCCGGGCGGTGCCGGTGGAGGCTGCGGTCCACGGCGGTGGTCAGCTCGGCGGCGAGTTCGGCGAGGCGGCCGGTTCGCCGCCGAATGGTCAGGGTGTCGTCGGGCTGCAGCCCGAACGATGCCAGGGCCTCGACGACCCGGCCGGGTTGCTGCCCGGTGTCGACGACCCGGGCGGTGACCCGGGGGTCGTGGCAGAGCAGACGGACCACAGGAGCGATCTTGACGCCCTCGGGGCGGGTGCCCACCAGGACCATGATCTCGGGAGCGTCCGCTCTGCCACGACCCATCGGTCAGCTCCGCACGGTGGCTCGGCGACGCCGGTGCAGCATGATGCCGCCACCGGTGCCCGCGGCCACAGCGCCGAGACCCACGGCGATGGGCATACCGGCGAGCGGGATCACCGGGACGGGCGGGGCGATCGCGTTCGGACCGCAGCCCGCCGACCCGATGACGACCGAGGCGAGGGAGCCGCCGAGGGCACTGAGGTTGAGCGCAGTGACGGTCAGCTGTCCGGGAGTGGAGCTGGTCTGGCCGTTGAGGACCAGGCTCAGCACGCCCGGGATGTTCAGCCCGGTGTTGGCTGCCGGGTTGGCCGGCAGGTTGAGCAGGGTGGTGGGGATGCCGAGCGTGGTCGACACGATGCTGGCGTTGACCAGGGTGGCGCTGCCGGTTGCCGACGGGCTGCTCGTTGCCGTGCACTGCGCGTAGATCGCGTCGGCGACCAGGGTGATGGTGGCCAGGCCGTTGGTTCCCAGGGTCAGGGTGACCGCGGCACCGGGTGTGACGGTGCAGGACCCGCCGGACCCGATGGTGATGGTGCCGCCGCTACCGAGCACACCTGCACAGGCGGCCGAGGTGCCGTCGTTGAACGCCCGGACGTACTGGCCCAGCACGCCCGCGGTGATGACCGTCTGGCCGCCCAGCACCGACAGCGGTGGGTTGGTGTTGCCGGAGATCGACTCGGTCGTTCCGTCGTTGGTGGCGGTCGCTGTTCCGGAACTGGCCAGTCCACCGCCGACGAGGCTGATCTGCAGGGCGCTGGCCGTCGCCTGTGAGGTGTCGGCCAGCGCTGGTGACGCCGCCAGGACGACCATCGCCAGGCCGCCGGCCAGCACGGTGGCGGTCCGGGTGAGCCCCGGTCCTAGTTTGCGCATGACACTGCTCGCTCTCTGTTGCTGTTGGTGAGGTGAGGGCTGGTCTTCGGGGTGCTCTGGGTGGGTGGTTGGGTGACGGGCACGCTGGCGCGGATCACCGGTACGCCGGCATGGGTGAGCTGGTGGGGGTGCCGCCGACGCGGGCTGCTGGCTGCTGCGGGGGCCGGTTCGGCTCGGGCAGGTGCGGGCGCTGGGTCGGCTGCCCTGGCGGTCTTGTGCCATTCGGAACGGGCGGTGAGCATCCGGCCGAGCGCGATCCAGACGGCCACCGACTGCAGGTAGCTGTAGACCCAGTGGCCGATGCCGAGGCCGAGGGCGGCTGGAAGTGACAGGTGTGGTTCGCAGCGGTTGCGGTAGACCAGTCCCCAGACGGCGAACGGACCGACGCCGAACAGCGCCACCAGCGGGATCAGGCCCCAGCCGCCCGACGTCCACCAGATGCCGATGCCGCCGTCGGTGCGGCTGATGTACCAGCCGAGCACGCCGACGCAGCAGAGGTAGACGGGGGTGCCGATGAGTTGGCACCAGGGCGCGGCGAGGAAGTGGGTTATTTCCATGATGGCGGGGTTGCCGATCTGCCGGCAGTTCAGCACCGCGTTCAGGTACCGGACACACTGCATGGATCCCTGCGCCCACCGGGTACGTTGCCGGATCAGCGGTCTGACCTTGGTGAGAGCCTCCTGGGTCACCCAGCTCTCGGCGCAGTATTCGGTCGCGCCGCCGTGCAGCAGGATGTGCAGACCGAGTTCGAAGTCTTCGAGCAGCGCGCCGTGCCAGGGTGTGCCGTGCTCGGCACCGAGCGCGTTGAGCAGCGACAGCCTGGTGAACTGTCCGTTGCCGCCCATGGCGACGCTGCGGGTGTGCCGACGCAGCGACTGCATCGCGGCGATCGGCGCTCGGAACTCCATGTCCTGTAGCCGTACGAGGAGGCGACCCCACCGGTTGAGTCCGGGCGTCGGTCGACTGCACTGGACCATCCGGACCTCGATCTGGATGGCGGCGACGGCGGGTGAGCCGAAGTAGCGGGGGCCGGCCAGGGCGGAGCGGCAGCGCGGGTCGAGCTGGCTGTCGGCGTCGAGGACTCCGACGATTGTCCGCTCGGCGTCGGCGTCGGTGTCGGCGGACAGGTGGTCCTGGATGGCCCGCCACGCGGCGTTGAGGGCTGCGCCTTTGCCCTCTACGGCGTCGGGACGCCGTCGGGTGACCACGCGGACCCTGGGGTCAGCGACGAAGGTGGCGAGTACTGCGGCGGTGCCGTCGTCGGAGTCGTCATCGACGCACCAGATGGTGACATCGGGCATGTCGTGCAGGAGCCGCCGCAGGGTCGCGGCGATGACGGTGGCCTCGTTACGGCAGGGCACGATGACGTGCCAGGAGAATCGGCTGTGATCACCACCGGCAGCCCTTCCTGCGCGCAGGTGCAGCACGAGGATGCTCAGGACGTAGGCGCAGAAGTAGACGCACAGCAGGAACGCGATGGTGTTCAGGATCGCCAGCGACGGGATTTCAGTGGGCATCGCGTTGCCTTCCTGGTCTGCGGCTGCGGCCGACGAAGAGCAGGAAGATGATCGCCACCGCGATCAGCCCGAGGGTGCTGATGGCGGAACCGATCAGCACGTGGCTGCGTTGGTAGCCCACCTCGAAGCCCCACATCTGCATGGCTGCGACGACGGCGGCGAGTCGGAGTTGGTTGACGGTGACCAGCATTGCCACCGCCAGCGCGACGGTGATCGCGGCTCGGGACAGGGTGAGCCGCCGGAAGCCGACGAGCAGGCTCGCCAGGACGAAGGGCGGGATGAGCAGCATCGACACCGAGCAGCCGGTGGAGACCAGGAACCCGACCCATTGCTTGTCGAGCGGGAAGGTCACGGCCGCGCCGACCGAGGTGGTGTCGGCCAGGCCGACGGCTGAGACGAGGTGCGCGTTGAGCCATGCCTCGACCACGGCCACGTCGTGCCAGCTGCGGAACAGGATGGCACCGAGGGCGGCTCCGCAGACCGCTCCGAGCAGTGCCTGCGTCCATCCCAGCAGGGTGCGGCGGGTCATCGAGCCCGACCGGCGTTAGCGGCCAACCACAGCGACGCGCCGAGGACCACCAGGCCGATTCCGACCAGGATCCAGGAGTGGAGCGCCGCACCTGTCGTGGCGAGACCACCGCCGACGGAAGGCCCCTTCGTCGGAACCCCGTACATGTCACAACCTCCTGGCACTAAAACACCCTCCACTTGACGGAAGAAACATACATTCCTAAATCGGTCAAATAGGAACTTTCGGGAATGTGAAACGGGATCGGCAGAGCTGACCTGACAGGCTCGACCGTCGGGTCGAGCCACCGTGCCCGACAGGCTGCCCGCGATCGACGTAGGACCGACGTCGCGCAGGGGTCAGCGGAGGCTCGATCGTTCGATGAAACGCTCACGGAGCGCGCGGATCTGGAGCGCGACAGCCCTGGCTGATCTCTCGTCGCATGCTGACGCAACGCCTCGCGTTGCCGCTGGCACGCGGGCGGGATGGTCGAATCTCATGGAGACAGGCAGGCCGGCGGAGAGCCAGACCATCCGACTGGCGGGTGGGCGCGTCGCCGTCCGGACCAGGGTTCGGCGTCATCACGCGCAGCGACTCGCGCCGTGAAGGCGGGCGGCCCTCCTGCCCACTCGCAGCCCTGACTCAGGCATTCTCCCGAAGCATCGGCTGGCTGACTGCGGGTGCTTGTATATTCCGGATGACGTGATGTCGGTTTGCCGAGACAGGAGGCAGCGACTACACCTGGCCGAGGCAACGGCGTCCGGGGTGCGGACTGATCCAACGGCTGGGTCCGCGCAGAGCCGGATCCCTCGCGAGTTCCTGCGAAGCGAACCCGCCGGCGTCCGTGTCCAATCAGAGTCCTGCGCCGACGGGCTGCTCGGTAGTCGGCCAGTATGGGCGCTGCTGCCCGGCACGACGTCGACGGATCTCGCGCACGGTGAGCTGGACCCCGTCGGTGAGCCCGATGGTGGGCCGCCACCCGAGGCACTGCAACGCCTTACCGCTGTTCAGCGCCATCCGTGGCAGGTCGCTGCCGTCGAATTGCGGCTCGTAGCGGGGCGGCGTGCTCGATCCAACCGTGGCCGCGACCGTTTGATACAGGTCGTTGACGCTGGTCTGCCGGCCGGTGCCGATGTTGACCAGTCCGGCACCCGGGTGATGGCAGGCACGGACGATGGCGTCGACCACGTCGCTGACGTGCACGAAGTCGCGGGTCTGCCGGCCGTCGCCATAGATCGTGGGCTGCTCGCCGTCGAGCAGGGTTTCGGCCAGCGCCGACACCACCCCGGGGGTGCGGTCGGCGCGATCCGGGCCGTAGACGTTACTCAGCGCGAGGGCGGTGAATGCGAGACCATGCTCCCGGCGGTACCAGTAGAGGTAACAGACCCCCACTGCCTTACTGATCCCATAGGGGCCGGTGGCGGCCAGTGGATGGTCTTCGCGTACCGGTAGGGCCTCGGCGGGCACCGGACCGTAGATCGCGCTCGAGGTGGCGTAGACGAAGAGCCGCACCCCGCTGCGGGCACAGGCATCCAGGACGTTCATCGTGCCGAAGATGTTCACGTCGGCATCGAAGAGCGGCATCTCCTGGGCGGCGGGCGCGCTGCTCTGTCCCGCGAGGTGCACCACCACTTCGGGCTTCCACTCGTGGATGATGTCCACCGCTTCGGCGGTCCGAACGTCGCCGTCGAGGACATCGGACTCCTGGAGTCCCCCGTATGCCGCGTCGGCGAGATTCTCCATGCTTCCGGTGGAGAAGTCGTCGACCACCCGTACGTCGCTCCCCATCAGCATCAGCCGGGCGACGACGCCGCCGCCGATGAAACCGGCCCCGCCGGTGACCACCACCCGGCTCGGCGCGGAGCTACCGGGCTGAGACGGCTGCTCCAGCGACTCTGAATCCATCCTGAGACTCCTTGACAGTGATGGGCCAGTGTCACCACCGTGGCCCTTGCCGCCTGATTGGACCATGGTATGCGCCATTATGTCCGATAAAACCATCAAGTACCTTGATGCGGTTTTATGAGCGAGCCTTGTATTGGAGCGTCTCCAATAATTTTCGCCGCATCTAGTGCCTTTCGTGCCTGTTTAGCGTTGTTCGGCTGAAGGAGCAGGAGGGGTGGAACATGGAGCAGTCGACGACGAGCGCGCCCACCGAAGGGCCGCTCCCCGTGCCCGCGCGCCGGCACGGGGCTGGCTCGCTGCTCAGCGGTACCCGCGCCAGATCCCCGAAGCCGCGCCCGTGCCGAACCATGATCATGGTCCTCGAAGCCGACGACACCAAGCCGCTGGTGGGCCGCCTCGACGACGAGTTCGACGTTGTCGTGCGCGTGCCCGTACCCGGGCGGCCTGACGACCTGGTCGCCGCCATCGGGCGGATTCGCCCCCAGATGCTCCTGCTCAAGCATCCGCTGGAGAACCGCGACGTGCCGACGGTGACGCTGTGCCGTCAACTCGGTGTGGAGATCCTGGTGTTGGCCCGCCCCTGCTACGGCCTGCTGCAACCATCCGGCCTGCGCCGCTTCGGCGGGATGGACTGGATCCGGTTGCGACCCGGGCCACACCGACACACCCGGGTGGATCTGCGGCGTTGCCTCAACCTCGGAATCCTCGCCCTCGTGTCCATCCTGATACTGCCGGTCATGCTCGGCATCTGCCTCGTCGTGGCAGACACCGGACCGGTCCTCGCCCGCCCCGGCGGCGAGCGGGTCACCCGACTCGGCCGTTACCTGCGCCGCTGGCGCCTCGACGAGCTGCCGCAACTGTGGAACGTGCTGCGTGGCGACATGAGCCTGGTCGGCCCGTGCCCGGAACGCCCGGAGCTCATCGCCGGGTTCCTCCGGATGCCCCACTACGACCTACGCCACCTCATCCGGCCGGGCCTGACCGGCATCGCGCAACTCACCGACGGCTACGCGGCCACGGTCGAGGACAAGCTCCGCTGTGACCTGCTCTACCTCAACTGCCGGTCGTTGCGGATGGACCTGAGCCTGCTGGCGTTGACCCTTGTGGAGTTGCTGCGGGGATTTCCCCGTGGCTGAACCGACCGGGCGCGCGGGCACCCGACTGACCCGCAACACCCTGACCATGCTGGCGGCGCGCGTCGTGGTGGCGTCGACCGGGGTGGTGACCCTGCCGATCGTCTACGAGCGTCTCGGTGCCGTCGAGTTCGGTGTGTGGGTGCTGCTGTCCGGTCTACTGGCCATGGCCGCAGTACTCGACCTCGGGCTAGGGTCGACACTGGTCCGCGAGGTCGCCGGAGCAGGTCCGGAGCGCGACCCGGTCAGTGTGCGCCGGCTGCTCGGGCTGGGCCTGGCCTGGGGCGTCGCGCTCGGTCTACTGCTCCTGGCCGTCCTGACCAGCGGCTGGCCATGGATCAGCCACCTGCTGCGCCTGGGCGAGCTCAGCCGCGACGCCTGGCACGCCGCCCTGTGGCTGCTGGTCGGGGTAGTCGCCGGCGGCGTCGAGACGCCCTGGCGGGCAATCCTCGAAGGCGTCCAGCGCTACGGCGTCCTCGCAGCCGTCACCAGCATCACCGCGGTTCTCGGCGCGGCCCTGACCGTCGTGACGCTCCGCCTCGGCGGCGGCCTCGCCGCCCTCGCCGCCTGTACCGCCGGAACCGGGATACTGCGCACCGCGATGCTCGCCGTCGCCGCCGAGCGCGGACACCGGCACCTCGCTCCCCGCATCGGCCGCCTGACCAACCAGGACCTGCGTCGGGTCACCGGGTACGGCCTGCGGGTACAGCTCACCAGCGCCACCGGCGCGGTCAACGTCGAGCTCGACAAGCTGATCCTCGGCGCGGCCTTCGGTCCGGCCGTCGCCGGCTCGGCCGACCTCGGGGTACGGCTGCTCAATCTACTGCGGCTACCCCCGACGTTCGCACTGCAGGTGCTCTTCCCCGAGGCCGTCCGGCGTACGGCCATCGGCGGTCGGGACTGGCTGGACCGCTTCTACCTCACCACCCTGCGCTACCTCGCCGTGCTACTCGCCCCCGCCGCGGCTGCGCTGGTCGTCGGTGCCGAGCCGCTGGTGCGGCTCTGGCTCGGCCACCCGGTCGACTGGGCTGCGGCAACCATCGCCATCCTCGCCCCCGCCTACGCACTGAACCTGGTCGCCGGTGCGGCCACGGTCACCGCCCGGGTGCAGGGCCGACCGGGGCTGGAGACCCGCTACGTCCTGCTCTCGGTGGCGATCAACCTGGCGCTGACCGTTCCCCTGCTCGTGCTGGTCGGGCCGCTCGGGGTTCCCCTGGCCACCTCGCTCGGCGTGGTGCTCGCCACCGGCTACTTCCTGGCCCACTTTCACCGGGCGACCGGCCGTCCCATCGGCGTGCTGCTGCGTATCCTGTGGCCGCCCGCCGCCGCAGCCACCCTCGCCGCCCTGGTCACCGCCGCGTCCACCGAACTGCTGCCCGACGGGCCCGGGCGCCTGGGTGCCGCCGCCGCCGGATCCGTCCGCGCCGCACTGGTGTTCACCCTCACCGCCGCCCTGCTCCTGCTCTGCGGCTACCTACGCGCCGACGAACGCAGCCGACTACGCGCCCTGGCCACGAAAACCCGCCGGGTGGCGGTGTCGAGCGTCGCAGGGGGCGACCGATGAGCATCGACGTCTCCGTCGGCACCTGCCTGACCTGCGCCGCCGACCAGCCCCACCTGCCCTATCTCGACGGCCGGCTGCGCCGGTGCACGGGCTGCGGGCTCGGCTGGACCGTGCCCGAGCCGGGGCAGACCCCGGTTCGCTACGACCTGGACTACTTCACCGGTGGCGGTTACGAGGACTACTTCCTGACTGGCCCCCGCCGGTTCGAGGCGGGTCGCCGGTTGCGGTGGTTGTCCTCCCTGGTGAAGCCGTCGGTGCTGGTCGAGGCCGGGTGCGCGGGAGGCTACTTCCTGGAGGCCGCGAGGCGGGCGGGCTTCACGGTGACCGGCGTGGAGGTGTCGGAGGCGGCGGCGGGATTCGCGGCGGCCCGCTGGGCAGTACCGGTCCGGCAGGGCAGCTTCGAGCAGGTCGCGCCGTCGTTACGGGCGGACGTGGTGTGCGCGTTCCACGTGTTGGAGCATGTGGCGGATCCGCGAGCGTTCCTGCGGGCGGCCCGGGCGACGCTGACGCCGGGCGGATGGTTGGCGTTGGAGGTGCCGAACATCGCGTCGGCGGCAGCCCACCGCCTCGGACACGACTGGCCCGGCCTGCAGCCCCGCTACCATCACTGGCACTTCAGCCCGCTATCGCTGGCCCGGCTGCTCGCCGCGACCGGCTTCGATGTGGTACGGCAGGACACCGCCGTGTTCCGCTACTACATGCCGCTGGGCTACCGGGTGCGGCACGCCCGTCGTCTCCTCCCCCGAGACTGGCTGGACCTGCGTTCTCCCCGCCTCACCCACCCGCGGCGGGGAGACCTGCTGCGGGTCGTCGCGCGCAGGGCCGACAGGGGGACCGCCCGATGAGCGTCGCCACCCGACCCGCGCTGTCCATCCTGCTGACAAGCTGGAACACCCGGGAGCAGACCCGGCTCTGCCTGCAGTCGCTGGCCGACACGGCCGACGCCGACCTCGACTACGAGGTGATCGCCGTCGACAACGCCTCCCGTGACGGATCCGCCGAGCTACTCGCGGGCTGGCCCGGCGTCGACCTCATCCGCAACGAGCGCAACCTGGGCTTCGCCGCCGCTGTCAACCAGGCCTACCGCCGTTCCCGGGGAGAGGTGATCCTGGTGCTCAACAGCGACGTTCGCTTTCATCCCGGGGCCCTAGCTCGGATGCTCGCCTTCCTGCGTGAGCACCCGCAGGCGGCCGGGGTGAGCCCGCTCTACCTCAATCTGGACGGCACCTTCCAGCAGCACTACATCCAGTTGCCCAGCTTCCCCGCGGCCCTGGCGCTGGTCACCGTGTTGCGACGGGTACCCGGCTTTCGCCGGGCCCTGCACACCTTCCAGATGCGAGGACAGGATTTCAGCCGCCCCCGACGACTCGCCTCGGGCAGCTGTCTGATGGTTCGCCGGCACATCCTGGAACCCGACGGCATCTTCGACGAACGCTTTCCGATCTACTGGAACGACGCTCTGCTCGTACGCCGACTCGACGAGGCCGGACACCAGGTCTGGATGATCCCCGACGCGGTGGTCGACCACGTTCGGGGTGCCTCCTGCCGGCTACTGGGCCCCGCGATCCGCTACCGGCACCTGCTCGGCGGTCTCGTGGCCTACCTGCGGCTGACCCAGCCGCGCCACCGGGTCGCCCTGTTCCGACTCGTCGTCCTCGCCGACCACCTGGTGAAACTGCTGTGCGGGCGGCCGGTGCAGCTCACCCTGCCCGACCTGCGCGCCGCCCTGCGCGCAGACGTCGGACCGCTTCCCGACGGCGACACCCGCGACTGGTTGATCGTCTTCACCCGATCCGCGTGGCCGGCACCGCAGGCCCGGGCCGCAGCCGACAGACGAACGCCGCAGGGCGACCGCCTGCTACTTGTCGACCCACCCGCCGCACGGATCAACCGGCGTAGCCGGGTCACCCCTCTCACCGACGCACGCTGGCAGTTCACCCCACCGACCCTGCTGCCCTTCGGTGACCGGATGCCCTTCGTGGACCGGATCAACCGGCGGGTCGCCGCCGGCACCGTCCGACGGTGGCTGGACCGGCAGTCCGGCGTCCGCATGCTGCGCCTCGACGACCACCGGGCCGGCTGCGTCCGGGGTCGGCTCGGTGAGGACGAGGTACTCACCGACTCTGCCCCGGTACCGGTCGAGCAGCGGGAGCCCGTGTGAGCGAGCTGACCGCGCGGCGACAGCCGACCCTGAACCGGGACGCCGTGCGTACGGCCATGCCGTGGGCCGTGCTGTTCAGCGGCACCCCCTGGGCGGGCGGCGCACACCGCCAACATGCGCTGGCCCGGGAACTCACCACCGACCACCAGGTGATGTTCGTCGATCCACCCGGACAGCGGCCCCGCTGGCAGGCGACGGTGACCCAGGTCGACCGGGCGCTCTGGCATGCCGTGCCGCCCACCGCCGTGCCGTTGGGTCGGCATCTGCCGCCGGGCAATGAGATCAACCGGTGGGTCGCTGCGGGCGCCCTCCGCCGCTGGTTGCACCACCACGGAGGCCGGATACGCCTGCTCTGGGTGGACGAGGACCTGGCTGCGCCCTGCGCCGACCGGTTGCCCGCCGCCGCCGTGGTCTACGACGCCACCGACCTGGACTGGACCTTCACCCGCTGGTGGAACCGCCGACACCTGCGCCGTAGCCTGGCCAGGGCCCTGACCGCCGCCGACCTGGTGCTCGCCTCGTCGTCGGCGCTGCCCGAGCGGATGCCGCCGCTGGGTCCCGTCCCGGTGGTCCTGCCCAACGGGTGCGATCCGACGCACTTCGCGGTCGATGGTCCTGTCGCACCTCTGGTGGCGTGCCTACGCGGTCCGATCGTCGGCTACTGCGGGGCGGTGGACACCCGGGCCTTCGACGCCGATCTGGTCGCCGCCGTCGCGCGCGCCCGTCCGCACTGGACGTTCCTGCTGATCGGCCCGAGCACCCGAGCCGGACGGGCACCACTGCGCGGACTGGACAACGTGATGTTGACCGGCCCGGTCGGCTACACCGACATTCCGGCTCTGCTGCGGGGCTGCGACGTCACGGTCATTCCGTACCGGGTCGGCGGACTCATCGACTACGTGCACCCGAAAAAGTGCTACGAGTACCTCGCCTTGGGCAAGCCGGTGGTCGCCACTCCCCTGCCCGCGCTGCGGAAGCTGGACGGTCTGGTCCGGATCGCCGCCGGCCCGGCGGCCTTCACCGAGGCGATCGCGACGGAACTCGACACTGCCGCCGTACCGGAGCAGATCGCCCGTCGTCGGGCGGTGGCGGCAGCCAACAGTTGGGCGCACCGCGGCCAACGCCTGCGCCACCTACTCGAAGGGCTGCCACGGTGAGGCGGGCCGTCGGACCAGCTACCGTCGCGATGGCCGCCGCCGCGCTCGCCAGCATGGCGTTGGTGCTGCTGATGCTGCCGGGGAAACTCGCGCTGGCCGGCACCGGTGCACTGGTGGCGCTGCTCGTGTTCCTGCTCTGGCCGTGGCTGGTCCTGCCGGTCGGCATTCTCGGCGGCGCCGTGATCGGTGGTGCCACCAGCGGCGGTGACGTCCGGACGTACATCGGCGCGCACCTGCTGCTCCTGGCGACCGGGGTGGTCGCCCTGCTCGTCCGGTACTGGCTGCGGATGGACCCGGAGCCCCGGCACACCGTGGCCGATCTCGGGATGATGGCCGTGGTCGTCCTGACCGGCATCGCCGCCGGGTACGGGTTGGCGATCGGGAACCTGCCCGCGGAGATAGTCGTCGCCGGATACCAGATCACCGTCCTGCCGTTGTATTTCTTCCTCGCCACCCATTCGCTGACCACGCCCCGGCGGCTGGCTGCGGCGGGGTTGGCGTACGTGGTTGTCGCAGCAGGGCTGACGGCTGCGTCGATGACGATGCCGGGGCGGCACGGCGGCCTGCTCACCCTGTTGGCGATCCCCACGTTGGTCTGGCTCGCCGGGAGGGCTCGGGGCTTGCATCGGGTCCTCGCGGTGGCGGTCGCCGGGGTCTTCGCCGCTGACGTCCTGCTCGCCTCCTACCGGGGGATCTGGCTCGCGGCTCTGGTGACGATCGCGGTGCTGCTGCTGCGCGGCGGACGGAGCATCCGCACCGGGCTGACCGCCACCGCGGCGGCCGGCCTGGCATTGGGTGTCGTGCTGGTCTTCACGCCCGGTGTGCAGCAGCGGGCCCAGGGGATCGCCACCGGACTGGAGCAGTCCGCCGGGTATCGGGGCCCGGAGTCGGCCGTCGGGTTGGAGGTCTTCGCGCACCGTCCGGTGCTCGGTGCCGGTCTCGGGCAGTCCACAGCCGACGTCTACCTCGCCGACTTCGCATCCACCAGTGTCGGGCCGGTCTACCACGCGTACTACGTCACGCTTCTGGCGAACGTGGGTCTGGTCGGTCTCGCCCTGGTGCTCTGGCCGATCGTGCGCAGCATCCGGATCGGTCTCGCCGTCCGGGATGCGCCGTCTGTGCCGTTCGCCGCGCTGTGCTGTGGGTTCCTTGCTGCGGCGTTGTTCGCCGCCCCGACCGACGGGCACTGGGAACTCGGTCTGCTGCCCGCCCTGACCCTGCTCACGCTGCCCACGGCACGGCCGTCGCCGGCCCGGTCGACGATGCCGGCGACGGCGTCGCTCCCCACGGCTTGGCGGCGCTTGGAGGTTGTCCGATGACGTCCCGCTCCGACGCCACCGCGATCGTGGTGACACACAACTCGGCCCGCCAGATCACCGCCACGTTGGCTGCGCTGCACCAGGCCGGCCTACCGGTACGCCTGGTCGACAACGCCTCGACCGACGAGACGGTGGAGCTGGTCCGCGCGCTCTTCCCCACCGTGACGGTGCTGGCGAACACGGCGAACATCGGCTTCGCCGCAGCCGTCAACCGGGCCGCCCTGGGCGTCGACAGCGCGGTGCTGCTGCTGGTCAATCCGGACTGCGTCGTGCCACCGGCGACCGCCTACGAGCTCGTTCGCGTCGCGGCCGAACGGTACGGGGTGGCCGGACCGAGGCTGGTCGACCCCGCCGGTCGGGTGGCGGTGAGCGCCCACCCTTTCGAGACGTTGACGACGGTGGTGGCGAGCCGGTTCGGAGGTCCACTGGTACCGGTGCCGCTGCGCCGGTGGTTGTCCGGGCGACGGCACCGGCTCACGTACGACACCTGCCTGCGCGGTGACCGGCCCGCCCCGGTGGACTGGCTCTCCGGCGCCTGCCTGGCGGTGCCCACCAGGCTCTTCCTCGCCGTCGGGGGACTCGACGAGGCGTACTTCATGTACTACGAGGACGAGGAGTTCTGTCTACAGGTCCGGTACAGGGGTGCTGAGGTGTGGTACGTGCCGGGCGTGAGCGCCTGCCACATCGGCGGGGCGAGCAGCAGCGATCCGGTTTGGATCTGGCCGCACCTGTATCGCAGCATGCTGCTGTTCTTCACCCGACACCGGTCACGCAGCCGGCATCTGGTTCGGGTGGTGGTCCTGCTGCGAGCACTGCTCGGTATCGGCCTGGCCGGCGTTCGGCTGGCCTTGCAACCACGAGTCGGCCTGGCCCGACTGCGGGCTTGGACCCGGGTCGGCCGGCTCGCGATATCTCGTCTACCAAGTTGAAGGAAAATTTCGATGCACGTTCTGACATTTGTCGTGGGATCGCGGACCGAGCACTGGAGCGATCTCTTCGACGTCCTCTGCAGCAATCCGGACCTCCGCTTGAGCGTCATCGCCGCTGACGTCTCCGAGGCAACTCGCCAAGACTTCGACCGGTTGGCCCGGCTACACACCAACTTCCATGCGCGCGTCGTTCCGCACTGGCTCGGGGAGGGGCGCAGCGGACACATGGCCTCGGTAATGTTCCGCAGGTTGGCGCTGGACGACCTGCCCGCCGAACCACCGGATGTCGTGCACGTCATCGGTGAGGCCGCGTACCTGTCGACCTGGCAGGTGCTGCGGCTGTGCCGACGTCACTGGCCCCGCGTTCCGACGACGCTCTACGCCGCGCAGAACGTGGTGACCCGATTCCCGCTTCCCTTTCCGATCCTGGAGCAGGCCGCGTACCGGTCGGTGCGGATGACCCTGCCGATCACCCCGCAGGCCCGGGAGGTGCTGCACGCGAAGGGATACCGGGGGCAGAGCAGCATCGTCCCCCTGGGCGTGGACACCCGTATCTTCCGCCCGTCGGCGCGAACCGACAGTGATGGCCGGTTCACTGTCGGGTTCGTCGGTCGGCTCGAGCCGCACAAGGGGATCCTCGACCTGTTACGCGCCGCTGAGCTGGTCGACTGTGACGTGCTGCTCATCGGTGACGGCAGCCTCGCCGCGGAGGTCGACCTCGCCGTCAAACGCCGCCCCGGACGGGTACGGCGGCACAGCTGGGTGACCCACGACCGGCTGCCGGCGCTGCTCGGTGCGATGAGCACTCTGGCACTGCCGTCCGTGGAGGTCGTCCAGCGCAACGTGCTGCCCTGGGTCGGCATCCCGCTGCGTGAGCAGTTCGGCCGGGTGCTGGTCGAGGCCATGGCCTGCGGGATCCCGGTGATCGGCAGTGACGTCGGTGAGATCCCGTACGTCGTCGGCGACGCCGGTCTCATCTTCCCTGCCGGAGACGTGACCGCGTTGGCCGATCAGCTGACCCGGCTGAGAGACGAACCCGGCCTGGCCGCCGACCTGGCGGCTCGGGGCCTGCGCCGGGTCGAGACGGAGTTCACCTGGGAGCGGGTCGCCGACAGGCTGCATGACATCTGGCACGAGTTGGCCGCAGCCACGACAGCCGCGCCGCCGGTGTTCAGCACCCCCGCAGAGTTCAGGGGAAAGGTGAGAGTCTGATGGGACGTTCAATGGACCTCAACGGCGGTGTGACCTCGTTCTGGCATCGGATAGCGCTACCGCTGCACGGCCTCTGCGCCGGTTTTGGCCGCTGCTCAAGTGTTGACACCCGGCCCTGCCACCCCGCTATGAGGCACAGTCATCCGCTGTGCTGGTGGCGACACCGCCGGACGAGGACCGTTCCGCCGACGGAGTCTCGCGCTGGCCCAGACCCTCGCCCCGACGGTGGCGAAGCTGGTTGGTTCCCAGGAAGTGCGCGTGGAGACGGCCAAGGCGCTGTCGATGCCGAGAGCAATCGCTCGTCGGCCGCGTGTGGGGCACGTACGAACCAGGTCTGCAGATCATCACTATCGGCGCCAGCGCCCCAGTACTGAGTGTGGTTGATCGTTAGCCAGCAGACCCACCCCACCCATCGAGGCCCGCAAGCTGCCGATCTCGCCAACGCGGCCACTGCGGCAGTCAGCAGACAACTGACCCGCCTCAAACTGGGCAGGGACACACCGGTGGCCACCCGGGTGGTCGACACCGCCAGCCCGCCGAGGACGGCTTCGTTTCCCAAGCCGCTGCTCAACAGTGCCTTGGGGGCGATGATCGGCCTGCTGGCCGGCTGGTGTGCGATGGTGCTGCGGGACCGCTTCGACCCTCACGTCCGCGATGTCGGGCAGATCGAGTCGCGGTTGATGCTGCCCGTCGTGGGTGCCCTGCCACCGTTGCCTCAACGGTTCGCCCGCCATCATGCCTCGGCGCTGTTCGCTCGGCGGGAGGTCGCCGAGCAGACCCAGGCCACCGTCGCGGCGGTGAGCATGTTGACCGCATCGATCGGACGTCAACGGCTGATGGTCACCAGCGTGCGTAACGACGACGGTGCAACGTTGCTCACCGCGCTGCTCGGACTGGGAGTGGCCGCCGAGCAGCGGAGGATCACCGTGGTCGACGGCACGGTCCGCGACCCGGCGCTCTCCGGGCACTTCCCGGACGCGTCGTTCACCTGGCAACAGGTTGTCGGCGAGCAGCGCACCCCCGCCACGCTGGCCGGGCATCCGACGCTGACCGTGCTGCCGACTGAGCCGCAGAACTGCCTGACTCCGCAGCGCACTCGGGAACTCGCCGACCTGCTCAACACCCTCGACGAAACCGAGGAGGCGGTGCTCGTACATGCTCCGCCGGTCCTGGCCAGCAGCGACACCGCAGTGTTGGCCCAGCACGTCGACGGGGTACTGCTGGTGGTGGTAGCCGGCCGCACCCGGCTTGCCGAGGCGGCACGGGCGGCACGGTTGTTGCGTCAGTTGCACCTGCCGCTGGTAGGGGTGATCGCGGTCGGCGCCGCCGACCAGACCAGCCGCCGGACGGTGGGGACCACAACCGACGCCCTCGGGTCGCTACCCGTCACTCCTGCCGACACTGAGCCGGTGTCCGGCACCGCCGTCGCTGTCACCGAAGGCCGCCGGCCGGCCCGCAGCCGCCACGCGGCGTCGCGGATCACGCGCCCGGCTGAGAAAGCCTCCAGTCGGTCGGCAGTGACCGGAGCGGCCGTGATCGAGCCGGCAGTTCCCGACCGGGTGTCCGCAGCAGAGCTGACCCGGGAACCGGTCGGCGTCGAACCCAGCACGGAGCCAACGGTCTCACCGGACGTTCGGCAAGTCGTACCGGTGGCGCGACACCGCAGGCCGGGGGCCGACAGGACGGCCCCCACCGTGGTGGCTCCGATCGGTGACAAGGAGCTGCCCACCCTGCTGCGCGGCCGGCCGCTGGTGCGGCCTGAGCCGCGCAGCCAGTCATCGCGACCGCCGACCGGTCGAGTGCCCATCGAGGCGGTGCCGAGCAGGCGGGAGACGGAGTCGGAGGGCTCCCGCTACGTCCCGAACGGGGTGCCCACCGAGGATGGCGGCTACCGCCGCCCCGACAGCCGCCGCTGGCCCCGCCGGTGACGACCCTCCGTTCCCGGAACAAGCTACTTCGAAG
Organism: Micromonospora sp. SCSIO 07396; assembly: GCF_053667945.1. Taxonomy (NCBI): domain Bacteria; kingdom Bacillati; phylum Actinomycetota; class Actinomycetes; order Micromonosporales; family Micromonosporaceae; genus Micromonospora; species Micromonospora sp. SCSIO 07396. Next base: position 3,736,953 of record NZ_CM132210.1, on the reverse strand, counting down.
GATTCCGATGACCGAGACGATAACCACCGACCGGACCGGGGTGACCGATCCCCGCGTCCTGTACTGCGACCTGCTCAAGCAGGCGTTGACCCGGTACGTCTTCCAGGAGACGTGGATGCCGTACAAGCCGCGGGCAGCGTCGCTGCACGGCCTGCTCTACCACCGGTTCAAGCACCTGCTTGAGCGTCGCGGGTTGGAGTTGGTGCTGCGGTTCCCGTTCGACGCCGACGCCCGTGCCAACGGTCGGGACTGGCCGCCCGAAGCGGACACCATGATCGGTCTGCGACGGCTCGACAACCTGGAACAGTGCATAGCAGACGTGTTGGAGAGCAACGTCCCGGGCGATCTGATCGAGACCGGGGTATGGCGCGGCGGTGCGGTGATCTTCATGCGGGGGATGCTGCGTGCCTACGGCGACCAGGAGCGCTCCGTGTGGGTCGCAGACTCGTTCCAGGGCCTGCCGAGGGCCGAGCCGGGTCGGGTTGAGGACGAGGAGGACGCGCTCTGGTCCCAGCCGATCCTGGCTGTGTCTCAACAGCAGGTGGAGAACAACTTCCGGCGGTACGGCCTGCTGGACGAGCGGGTCCGGTTCCTGCCAGGTTGGTTCCAGGACACTCTGCCCGGCGCTGCGGTGCAGCAGCTGTCGGTGATCCGCCTCGACGGCGACATGTACGACTCGACAATGGTCGCGCTGCGCAGCCTCTACCCGAAGCTCTCGGTCGGCGGCTACGTGATCGCCGACGACTACCACGCGGTACGGGGCTGCAAGCACCGGGTGGACTGGGCGTGCCGGTACTGGCGCCGTTCCCGGTGACCGGGACGGCGGCGGTGGTCAACAGCCGGTCCAGCTGGGTCGGGTTGGCGAACAGGCTGGCCGGGCTGAGCTGCTCCGCGATCGCTTCGACGCCAAGGTGCTGATCGCGGACGCGACCCAGGACCCCGCCCGGGCACTCCGTGCCTGTGCCGGACCAGGTCCTCGGTGGCGTTGTCGTCGAGTCGATGGCAGCCGGCCGGCCACCGCCTGCCGGTGGTGGTCGAGGTGACCTCGTACGGTAGAAAGATGGCGATGCCGCTGACGGCGTCCACGATCGTGCGGACGGCGGCGAAGTTCGCCACCACGACGCCATCGATGGCCACACCGGGGAGCCGGTGCACCGTCTCGGCGGCACGGGCGGCCCCACCGAAGCGAACGCCGCGTTGATCCTGTTCTAGCCGCCGTCCCAGACGCCCGGGCGGCCGGGCACGTCGACATAGCTGTCCCGGGGGATCGACACTACCGTCACGGTGTCTCTGGCCCCGTCAGGGTGCACCGGCATGATGGTGGCCGAGCGCTGGCCCGAATACTCTCTCTGGTCCGGTTCACCGTCGCGGGAGTCTGAGCCGAGCAGCAGCAGGTTCAACGCTCCCCGATGCCACCGTTGCCGTCGCCGGATGCGGCGCCCTGGCCGAGGATCTCCTCGCGGTGTACCCGGTCCTGGTATCGGTGTCCGGCGTCCAGGCTGAGGGTCACGAGACCGGCGCAGACCGTCGCGCAGACGACCACGACGGCGAGCACGGCCCGCTGCCGGCGGGTCAGGCGACGCCAGCGTCCCGCCGGGTTCCTCGTGGTCATCGCGACAGCGGCCGGGGTGTCTCGTCGATGACCGGACGCAGTTGGGTCGGGGTCCGCAGGTCCCGTACGGCAGAGCGGTGGCGGTCCTCGACGTCATCCCGCAACCGGACGACAAGCCAGTTCCTGCCACGCAGCGCCGGCCTCTCCACCAGGTGCCAGCTGGGTATGGCGAACACCAGAGTGCCGACCACGGAGAGCGCGACGTAGATCGGCAGACCTTCCGAGGCTCCGCCGAGCAGCGCCACCACCTGCTGCACCGGAAACGCGTACATGTAGATGCCGTAGGAGTAATCCCGGTGTCGGCCGATCCGGCGCAGCACCCGGGGTGCCGCCACCGCGACGTAGAGCACAAGGTAGGCGAAGGCGGGCAGGCCGATGGCGAAGAAACCACCGAACCGCATGGAGACGAGCAGCACGATGCCGGCCGCCGCGGCGTACCTTCCGCCGATCGGCAGCCGGTGGGCGTATCGGCGAGCGCAGACGCCGAGCAGGAACAAGAAGGTGAGGTAGAGCGTCCAGTCGGTGGTGAAACTACCGAGCAGCGGCAGGCTGATCTCTCCCCGTGTCGGCGGTCGGTCGGTCCAGTCCGCGACGGTCAGCAGATCGTTGAGAATGAGCAGGTAGGCACCGATGGTTAGCGCCAGCACGAAGCGGGCAGCACGGTGCAGCACCGCCGTCGCGGCCAACAGGCCGATCAGCAGATAGCAGGCGAACTCGTAGCGGAGGCTCCACAGTGACCCGTCGAAGGCACTCGGGCCACCGACCATACTGCCGAACGGAGTGTCAGCCAGCAGACCGGAGATCTGATACTGATCCATCGCGCCGAGCCAGTTGACGGCGAGGTAGCGCAGCGGGCCCTCAGGGTGGGTCCAGAAGCCGGTCAGGTCGCCCCGCTCGATCAGGTGGACCGCCGGCGCGATCAGCAGTGCGGTCACCGCGAGGCAGACCCAGAGGCCGGGCAGGATACGCAGCGCCCGGTGCCAGGCGAACCGACCCGCAGAGAGCCGGAGTGCGCTGCCTGCGACCAGGAAGCCGGAGATGACGAAGAACCCCTGCACCGACAGGGTGCCCAGGTCACTCTGCCCCGAGGTGAGTGAGGCCCCGAAGCTCGGCCGGGCCAGACCGAGTGGCCAGGCGTGTGCGATGAGCACACCAAGGGCCAACGTCAGCCGCAGGAACCCGAAGGCGTTGTCCTGCGGGTCGTAGCTCTCAGCAAGGGTTCTGCGGAGTGCGCGCCCCGTCTCCGTTTTCTCCATCGGGCACCCCTGTCGCGGTCAGTCGGGCTCCGGCACGGTAACCACCGGGTCATAGCCGCCATTATCGCATTAAAATTCCCCAATGTTGCCAATTGGCTAATTCACCCCGTCGACGAACAGCTTCTGGGTATCGCCATCGTGCGGCGGAAGAGTCATGGGACGCTACAGAAGTAGAGCACCGTGGTGAGCATGCCGACCGAGCCGGTCACCTGAGCGGATGTCCAGCCGCCGGGGCCGGTGGCAGATAGTTGGAAAGTGCCGCTACCGATGCCAAGCAGCGGCCCCGGGACCGTGACCGTGGTGGCATTGGCCGCGAGAGTTCCGCCCCCGGAGAAGGGACCCGAGAGGGACCAGATGAAGGCGCTCCTGGTCAGGCCGCCGATGGGCAGGTCCCAGGTGAAGGTCGGCGGTGCTAACAGACCGGCGGTGCATCGCAGATTGGTCGGTGGGTTGACCGTGCCGGCCCGGAAGGTGTCAGTGCCGTACTCGCTGCCGTTCCATGAAGCCAGCGCCGCCTGTGGCGGCGCGACCACACTAACGGCACCGGCGAGCACGAGGGCCATGGTGCTTCTGGTCCAGTTACGCAGCGCGAGTCGACGGTTCCCTACCAGTGGTGCAGCAGAGAACAGCGGGGGCTTCACGGCTGTCGTATCCGGAGCCGGCGCTTGCGGGTGGCGCGCATGATCAGCAGGCCGGCGATGAGTGCGCTGACGCCGGCGAGTACCGGTGTCCGCAGTTCGGTTCCGGTGCGTGGAAGGGGGCCGACGTTGCCGCCTGCCGATGCCCGGTCGCCGAAGCCGACCGCCGTGACGACGAGGTCGGCCGACCCCGAGGCCATGGTGTCGGTGAGCAGGCTTGCGGTGATGAGCACCCAGCGTTGCTGATCGGCGCGCATCGAGCTGATGGTTACCGGGTGGGTGGTCAGCTCGGTGGCCGGGCCGCGGGGAAGAACCAGCTCCTGCTCGCCGGCGGGACAGACACTTTCTACCCAGCGCTTGGCGCATACCGCGACCATGACCTGCAGTCCGTTGGGATTGAGGGCGAGTACACCCAGCGCCGCCAGGGAGATGGTCACCGTGCCGGGCTGCTTCGCCTGCGCCGTGACGCCGACCTGCCAGGGCACGGGATCTTCCGGCACCATGTGGGTCATGCGGTCCTGGTCGCCGATGGAGATCAGGGTAAGGCTCCTGCTGCGGATGACGTTTTCGGTCGTTTCTGCGCGCGCCTGGCTGGGGGGCACCAGTACCGCGGCGGTGAAGCCGGACAGTAGCGCCACAGCGATGAGTGGACGTCCCACGCGTGGGCCGGCATCCGGTGGGCGGCCGTTCGGTGGTGGGCGGTGTCCAGGATCTGACCGGGGTGCCGCGGACGGCCTCCGGCGGTGCCAGGGGCGTCTCCGCAGCGTCTGCGGGGGGGTGCCGCGGGGCCAGAACGCCCAGGTGACGATCGCTGCGATGCCCATCGCGATCATGCTTGTCACGTAGATGTTCGACAGGGTGCGCACCGCGTACCCGAGTTTGGGCACCGACCATTCGACGAGCCGTACGTGTGTCACCGCGTGCGGCGCGGCGTCATTGGACTCGTTCGCGTCCCCCCGCAGCGTGAGCAGGCGTACCGATCCTCCGCCGTCGGCGATGTCGACCACGCGGTGGGTGATCGGGGGCAACGGGGCACGGTCGACAGTGACGACATCTCCCACGGCGACCTCGGAGGCGGGAATCTCCCGCACGACCGCCAGCGACCCGGCGGGGATGGTGGGCCCCATCGATCCGGTCTTGAACAGGACGAGGGAGATGTCGAAGAACAGGGCCAGCGGAACAAGGACGACGCACACCGCCCCGCCGACGGCGAGCAGGGTCAGTGCCAGGTCGGCGACCCGCACGAGGATGCTGTGCCGTTGATGGAGTCGTCCCACCATCTGCGGGGATCCTTACGTAGACGTGGTAGTGAACTGCCAGGTGACGGAGCCGGTCGTGCCCTGGTAGATGTTGCTGGCGCCGGACTGGATGCGCGTCTCGAAGCAAAAGCGCAGCTGCGGTGTCGTGCCGCCCGGAGCTGTTATGGGGGAGGAGACGGCAGGAGTGGGCACCGAGGTGATGCTGGTGTAGCTGGGGCCGACGATCCAGACGGGGGATCCGGTGAAGGCGGCGGCGGCGCAGGTGGTGCTGGTGGTGGCGGTCCGCACCGCGCGGTACTGCAGAACTGGCAGGAGCGCGCCGGAGTCATTCGACGAGTTGCTCAGCGCGACGGTCCCACTGATGGTCGTCGTCGACGTCGTCCGGATGTCGATCCACGCGTAGTACGAGATCGCGGGGGACATCGCTGTGGCGTTGAAAGCCAGCATCGCGGCATTCGCTGTCGGAGTGTGGCTGGCCCAACTGCTGGATGCGGTCTGCGATTCGGTGCCGAAGATGCTGGCGGCGAATGATCCCGTGCCGTACTCGCCGTCGGTCCACGAGGCGAGTGTGGACGTCGTCCCGAAGCTGAGGACGAGCGCACCGGCGAGTACGGCACGGATCTTGCGCAGCCGCGGTGGATCGGCTGCAGCCCGGTGGTTGACCGCGGACATCGTTCTAGACGGACTCCGCCAACAGTTGCCAGGTCTGGACGACGGACGTGCCCTGCACCAGAGTGGGCCCCGCCGTGACGACGAAACACAGGAAGGCAGGCGCGCCTGGTGTTGTGGGTGGGGTGCCTTCAGTGAGGTTGAACGACGTCGCGCCGGCAACTGAGGTGAGCGGGGTGCCTTGGGTCACGATCCACGTCGGGGTCGTGGGTGTCGCATCGCAATCGGCGAAGGTGGGAACGGTCGCGATCCCGTAGGTGAGCCCGACGAAGGCCGGTGGAGCGGGGGTGGCCGACGCCACCGTGACCGTGGCGTCGTATGTGGTGGCCGCGGTCAGTCGAACGGCGAACGGTGCCGCCACGACGTCGCCGGGGCTGATGTCGTCGAAGCCGGTGCTGAAGGCCAATGCCGCCGCAGAGCCGGCTGTGGGGTGCTCCGCGTAGGTGGTGCCGTCGGTGCTTCCCTCGATGCCGAACGTGCCTGCGCTGAAGGTGCCCTTGGCGTATTCAGAGTCGTTCCAGGCTGCGAGCGTGATCGTTGCTCCGACGCCGAGGGCGAGCCCTCCGGCCAGGATCGCTTTGAGCTTGCGGCGGTTTGTTCGGCTGACCGACTCGCCGCTGGTGCTCCCTGCCTCTTCCCCCAACGTGTCCTCCTTGTACGACGCCATTTCGCTGTGTCGGCGACACAGTGCAGTGGTGGTCTGACCCGGGCTGTCTTCTGTGACGGGCCGCCGATCAGGCGGGCCGAGACGTGGTGAGGGGTCATGCAAGGAGCAACTTAGCCACTAATCGGACAAAGCGCTTGATGTTGCCGATTCTTCCACACCTGATCTCCCGATGCGACGGTCAGGCGGGTGTGGCGCTGTCGCGGCCCTGACCGTGGCGAGGCGTCAGTCAGGCAGCGAAGAACCGGCAACGCGAGGAGCCGGCCTTGTTCTGCCCGTTCGACCACGACAGCCGCACCGACGCATCCTGGCCGGACGACCGTGTCCACTGCGGTTCGATGCCGGATCATGCGTCTGCACTCGACGGGATCGCCACTGCGCGGATCTAGGTGAGAAGATCATTGACTGCGGCGGCCGCGGTGCGTGGACCGTCCTCGGTGTCGATGCCTGCGCCGATGATCGTGGCGCGGCTGCCGTACCCAGGATCGGCCGTAACCTCAGCAAGCCGCTTCGCCAGGGCGGACTCGGTGAGCCGTCGTAGGGGCAACGGCCGGGGCCCGACCCCGAGGGCCGGCACACGGTGTGCCCAGAAGAACTGGTCGGCGAAGCTCGGCAGGACGACTGAAGGCTTGCCATGGGCGAGGACCTGGGCGAGAGTGCCAGCCCCACCGTGGTGCACTACCGCGGCGACCCGTCCGAGGATCTGGTGGTAGTCGAGGTCTTCAACCAGATGTACCCATCGCGAATCGAAGCTGTGCGTGAGTCCGGCAATGCCGCGTTGCAGAACGATCCGCAGCCCGGCGCGACGCGCGGCGGCGACCAGGAGTTGACTGACCCGATGCGGGTCGAGTGTCGGCGTCGAGCCGAGCGTGACGAGTATCGGCGGAGCGCCGGCAGCGACGAAGCGTGACGTGGCATGGTCCAGCGTGCCATGTGCCTGGGCGCGATCTTGCAGATATCCTGTCATGATCACCTCTGCCGGCCAGTCGTCGGGCCGAGGCAGCACCTTCGGGCTCACCCCGACGATCACTCCGACCCGTTGGCGTCGCAGGTTCAGCGCCTGCCGGGTGGACAGCGGTGAACGACCAAGAACCTCTCGTCCGAGCCGGTTCATGATGCGCCCGGTCAGCTTCCAGGCAACCCAATCGTCGGCAGCGTACGAAAGCCGGTTCCCCAGCGGGCTCAGCGTATGACCGATCCGGTGCCCCGTGGCGGAGGGGAACGCACGCGTTCGGACAGCAGGCACGTGGTGCACCTCGACAACGGGTATCCCCAGGTGGTCGGCGACGTCGAGTGCGGGAAACGCCATGGGGTGGCAGAGCACCGCCCCCACGCCCCGTGCGGCGGCGAGCGTGCCCCGGTAGATGCGCTCGAACTGCGGGGTCAACGCTGACATCAACCGCGCAATAGCCACAGGATCGTAGTCTCGGCGTAGGGCTGTTCGGGCCGCTGGTAGACCGAGAAGGTGGTGGCTGGAATCCATATCGATCGGTCTCATGTCCAGGCCTGAATCCCGGCCAAGATCGCAAAACTCGCGTTGGGTCACCAACCGCACATCATGGCCCGCGTTGACCAACGCGCGACCGAGCGCAACGAAAGGATCAATATCCCCGCGTGATCCGAATGCTGCCAGAAGCAATATCATCAATCCCCGCCTTCCCGCTTGATGTCGTAAATGATCCTCCCTTCGGTCTGCTCGTGCCAGTGCTGAACAGTCGAACCGCAATCATGGTCATGCCCATCCGGGGGAATCCCGCGCCATGCCTGCGAATTCTGTCAAGGTGGACCTTTCGCTCAGCCGCTCGGCTCGTCGCTGCCGAAAATGTATAATTCTGTTCGTTGAGCCCAATAGGATATCCGACGGTCGCGGACCGTTCTGCACCCCAGACGTGACCGTCAGCCAAACGTCCCGAAGGGGTGGACGCGCATGCGGCAGATACCGTTTTCGGACCTCGAGGTGATGCCCGGTCACATTTACGAATGGCGGCTCTGTGCCCCCGAAAACCTGGACCCGGCCTACCTCGGTGAGAAAATCGCCTCCTTCAACCAGGAGAAACACTTCACGGCAGCGGTTTCCGCGCGGCGGGAACACGCTTCCGAGGACTACTGGATCGCGGTCACCTTCAAGATTCCCGGTCGTGTCGACATTCCCGCACTGGAGAGCGCCCTCCGACACTTCGTCGAGCGGCATGAGGTGTTAAGGTGCGGGTTCGAACACCTCGCTGGCGCGCTGCGCTGTGACGTGATGTCCCCGGCCGACGTTGCGCTGCACTACGCGGACGGCGGAGAAATGCCTACGGCGGACGCTGCTGCGGGTCATCTGAAAGCCATATTCGACCAAGAAATAAGCACTTTGTCGTGGCCTCTGTTCCGTATGGGCGTGCTGGTCGGTGCCGAAGATTCAATGGTTTACCTGGCGTTCGACCACATTGTCTGCGACGGGGTATCCCTGGCGATAGCCGTCGATCAGGTGCAGCGCGCGTACGTGGACACCCGTGCTGGGCGACAGCTACCCGCCGAGCCGGCCGGTAGCTACCTCGACTTCGCTGAGGCTCAGCGAAGGAAGTATTCCGGAATCACCGCGGATAGTCCGAGACTAGAGTACTGGCGATCTTTCGTCGCCCAGTCCGGAGGGCTGTTTCCGCAGATCCCGCTCGACCTTGGCATTGAGGCAGGTCGGATGTATCCGGCCTGCAACTCGACCGTCCAACTCCTCGACAACGAAGATGCGACGGCGTTCGAAGACCTGTGTGCCCGCCATGATGGAAAACTCTTCCTGGGTCTGCTGGCTGCGGTGGGGATCGCGCTGCAGAGAGTTTCCGGGGCGACCACGTACTATGGGTTCCTCCCGATCAGCGAGCGAAGGGACCCACGGTGGAGTGAATCCTTCGGATGGTTTGTCAATACCATGCCGATTGCCTTCTCGGTGTCGGGTGACCTTTCTTTTCCGGAGGTTCTTCACGCCGCACAGGCGAGCTTCAAGTCCCTGATCAAGAGCGTGGACGTGCCGTTCGTCAAAGCCTGGGAATTGCTGGCCCCGCAGTATTTTCACCTGCGGACTTGGCCATTCCCGGTAAACTTCTTCTCTTTTATCGACTATCGGAAGATGCCCAACTCCGACCAATATCATATCTGGCAGCCATCGACAATCCCGAATGCTTCCCACACGAACACCGGGAACATGTGGTTCTACCGAAACTCGTCCGGGATAGGCCTGAACTGCATGTTCCCGGATGTGCCGAAGTGTCAGCAGGCGATGGCAGCATACCGTTCTGCCATAGCAGCCGTTATTGTGGAGGTGCTTCGCACCGTGGGCTAGTGTCAACGCCGTTCGGTCAAGCGTGGGCGTGCTGACCGTAACGAGGGTGCCGAATACATGGCAGCGCAGCGGAGCGCCGAGGCGGAGAAGCGCGAGGAGGTGTCGTCAGGTGACGACCAGGAGCCGGACTCGCTGACGCCTCGCTGAACCGGTGCAGCGTGTGTCGTCGAGTGTCTCAGTGTCTGGAGACCAGGTAGGTTCCCGTCACGCTCGTGCTGACCCACGCGCTGATCCGCAGAGCGCGCCGGTCCGGTCGTCCGCGAGTTTGGCACGCGGGCGTCGGGTCTCGTCGTCGCCGAATTCGCGTAGCGTGCCGTCGGCGTCATGTGGCAGCGGCATGGTCGTTGATGCTCTGCGGGATCTGCGTGCTCCCACACGGCGAGGCACAGCCATTCGGAGGTCGAGTGCATCGCATGCATAATGATCCGCCGGCCCGCTGCGGCCCGAAGGAGACCGACGGGTAACTGTTACGGGGGATCGCAGACGAGCCGTAGGCCGCAGAACTGTTAAGCGACTTCCTTGATGGGGTCGTCGCCGCCGACCACCGGGCAACCGCGCAGCTCACCGAGGACATTTCGCCGATGCTCACCAACCGGGGCGGTGGTGCTGACCAGGACGGTGAGTGACATCGGTCGTGGCGCTGCGGCCAGGCCGTCGTTCCCGCCCGGGAGTCGTGCCCGGTGCCCTCACGGTGATGTCCGCTCTGCGGCCGAACGCGTACGCCGGGCGGGTGGGCCCGCGATGATGGTTGCGTGAAGGCGATCTACCCTGACGATGGCGACGGCGACCGAGCGGCGGATCCCGGGGCCGTGCCCGGTCTGCGCCCCGCGACCGCAGGTCCGGCCGACGCCACGTCCCGCACGCTCGAGGTCGATGGGGAGACTTTTGTTCTCCGCGCGAACGCGTTCGGTGGCACCGACTACACGTGGCTCAGTGGGCCGAACCCCGGCTACGGCTTCGGCGTCAGCCCGACGGCGAACCTGTCGCTTGACGAGCACACCACGAACATCCGTGACTTCCTGGACACCGTCGACGCCGGCACCGGATACATCGAAGACGACTGAGCACCAGGAACGTTCGACGTTCCGGACTGCCGGTCCGACGGTTCGGCTGTGCTGGTGCGAGCCTGTGATCAGCGAGATCGTGAAGGGTGGGGCCGATGAGGGTCGCGATTTCCGGGACGCACGGAATCGGGAAGACCACTCTTGTCGATGCGTTGTGTGCGCATCTGCCGGGGCACGTCATGGTCGACGAGCCGTATTACCTCCTGGAAGAGCAGGGGTACGAGTTCGATTTCCCGCCGTCGCCGGAGGACTACCGGGCGATGTTGGCGTATTCGGTGCGGAGCATGCGGTCGCCGTCACCCTCCAGGGTCGTCTTCGACCGCACACCACTGGACTATTTCGCCTACCTGGCCGCGAACGGAGCGGACCCGGCGCAGGAGGCTGACGTCTCCACGTTGCGCCCCGCGTTTGCGACGCTTGATCTACTGGTCATCGCGGTGATCACACCGGAGAGCGAACGCATCCTGCCCGCCGCGGAGCTGTCCGGGCTCCGCTTGCGAATGAATGACGCGCTCCTGGAACTCGTCTACGACGATCCCCTCGATGCGTGGAACGACACTCCTGTCCTGGAGTTGAGTGGCCCGCTCGACGACCGGCTGGAGGCGATCCTCGACGTCCTGAAACCAGGATCGGCGGGCGCAGGTGCGGCCCCGACCCGATTCGGGGCCGAAGGGCCATGGTCAGGGTGATGCGGGCCGGTCGGTGTGCTAGAGAGGCTCGACGCTCAGTGACCCAGCCGTCGTTACCAAGGGCCCCTGCGCCGACCCGTCCGGCGGGATCGTCGGTGGGGTGCGCGAGGATGGGCGCGTGTTCGACGGGATCGACGACATCGACTGGGTGCGGCTCGGTCACGCCTACGGCTCGGCCGGCGATGTGCCCGGCATGCTCCGTGCCCTGCGTTCGCCCGACGAGGAGGAGCGCCACGCCGCCTTCGGGGGGCTCTACGCCAGCATCTTCCACCAGGGCGCCCGCTACGAGGCGTCGGCGTACGCCGTGCCGTTCCTGCTGGAGCTGCTCGCCGACCCGGCCACCCCCGACCGGGAGCTGGTGCTGTACCTGGTGACGGTGCTTGCGGTGGGCCACGACGCGAGGTGGCTGCCGCAGGGCGTCCCGGTGGTCGAGCTGCGTCGGGCGGCCGACGGCGGGCGGGAACTGCTCGCCGCCAAACCGCCCCCGTGGCACGGCGACGACGAGACCGGCAAGGAGTACGTCGAGTACGCGTACGTGGAGTCGCTCGGCGAGGCGGATCAGCGGCGGCTGTGGGCGTACGTCGAGCTGGCCGTCTACGACGCGGTGCGGGCGGGTGTGCCCCTCTTGCGTGACCTGCTCACCGACGCCGACCCGGGACTGCGTGCCGGTGCGGCGTACGCGCTGGCCTGGTTCCCGCAGGACGCGACCGGCAGCATCCCGGCGCTCGTCGCGGCGGCCGGGGCCGCCGTGGAGGTGGACGAGGGGGAGGCGGCGACCGCTCTGGTGGCGGCCGGGTTGCTCGGGGCCGCGCCCGACGTCGGGCTGCTGGCCGATCCGCGGCCGGTGATCCGCTGGGCCGCCGCGATCGCCCGGGCCCGGGTGCTCGACGTCGATGCCGACGAGGCGACGGTCGACGAACTGCTCGCCTGGACGGCCGCTGCCGAGCCGGGCACCCGGCCGGCCACCGGCAGGGTCGAGGTGCCCTTCCTCGGCGGCGACCTCAACGGGTACGCGGGGCTGTCCCTGCGTCTGCTCGGCCCCCGGCACACCGATCGGGCACTCGACGCGCTGCTCGACCGGCTGACCGTCGCCGCCGGTGAACAGGCGTTGCCGGTGGCGGCCGAGGCGCTGCGCCTGGCCTTCCCCGACGGCCGGCTGCCCGCCGGGGTGCCCTGCGCTGCGTTGGCTCCCCGGCAACGGCGGCTCGTCGAGGTGCTGGCCGGATCGCCCGGGGCGTGGCTGATCGACGGCGTGTCGTTCGGCAACTTCGCCTCGCTCGTCGGCGACTACGGCCTGCCGCGCAGCCGGGAGGCGCTGCTTGCCTACCTCGACGCCCCTGCGGCCTGATCCCCGGCGGTCCGCCGGCATCCCCAGCAGGCCCCGGCTGCACCGTCAGCAGCGGGTAGTTGGCGGCGTCGTCCTGCGGATGATGGCATGCGGTCGGGGAGCAGCCGGGTCGGGCCGATGAGCAGGGTACGTCTCCCCGGCCCCCTGCCGGCGGCGTTCGCGGCTTTGCCCGGTGACCTCGACGCCTGCTCCCACCTCGGGCTGCCCTGGCCCGCGAAGCGAGTAGAGGTGGCCGTGCGGGCTCAGGGCCGGGACCGGTCGGTCGACGGCACCTCCCCGTTCTCCTTCCACCGTACCGATGAGGGCGGGTTGTGGATCAACTACTGGCCGTGCTGCGGAACCGACGATGACGGAGAGCACTCGCGGCCCAACGCCAGTCGGTGTCCTCCGTCGGCTGATGTGCGACACGCGTCCGTCAGTTCATCGGCGGCTCAGATCATGCCGCTGCGCAGCGCGTACGCGACCGCGTGGGATCGGCTGCGCAGCCTCAGCCGATGAGTGACGCCGTAGATGACGTTCTTGACGGTCCGCTCGGAGTAGCAGAGCCTGCCGGCGATCTCGCCGGTGTCGAGTCCGTCCGCCATCAGCCGCAGCACGTCGACCTCGCGGGGCGTGAGGCCGGAGGAGCTCAGGCCGTTCGGGGCCAGCACCTCACGCTGGAGCCGTTCGATGTGCTTGAGCAACTCGCCGACCAGGTTCGCCGGCATGACACCGCCACCGTTGGCCGCAGTCAGCACACTGGCGGCCAACCGTTCGGCGGTGACCGTCGCCCGTGGGAGGATGGCCACCACCCGGCTCTCCACCGCCATCAGCAGCTCACCCTCGGTGATCGTGCGGAGTACGAGGACCACGGGCAGGCCCGCTTCCGCCGCCGAGCGGCGCAGCGTCGCCACCACCTCCACGGTCAGCTGCTCGCAACCGAACACCATCACCTGCGCATCCGCACGTTCCTCGACCGGCAACACCTCGATCGCCGGGCAGGATCGCAGGAAGCTGTCGAGACCCGCGTAGCTGAACGGATCCGACGCCTGCAGAACAAGTCGTACCTTCTCCACCGGAACCTCCGCCTCTGATGGCTGCGGCGAAAGTCTGCGCGACGACCCTTCAGAGAATCTCCACGCCGCCTTCACGGCTGCTCTCCGGCACGTGAAGGTTCACGGTCGTTGCCCTCAGCGGCTGCTTAGCCGGTCCGCCTCGGGCGGCACCAGCCGGGCCCGCCGCAGCGCCTCGATGTACTTGGGGATCTCCGCGGCGGCCAACTCCAGCCGGCCTGGCGCGAGCTGGTCGGCGAAGATGACCTCGACGACGTCCTGGGCGAGTTCGTCGGGGATCTCGTCCACCCGTTGGGGCGGCGTGTGTCGCCAGATCCGCAGGATGCGCAGCCGGGCCCGCACGGTGGACAGCGTGCTTTCCAGCTCGGCTATCGCCTGGTCGGCCCGCGCCGCGTCCAGCACGAACCGCCCCTCGCGGGCAAGGGTGAGCAGAAGCTCACCGGCGAACGAGTTCGCCGCTGAGTGAGGATCGACCGACACCTGTCGAGTCCATCAGGGCGACGGCCGGGGCGGAAGGCGTCGACCCGGGGTCTGCCCGTACTTCGGGCCGACCTGCGCGGTCTTTCGTCCGTCGTGAACGGACTGCGCACCCCGGACGAGCCAGCTGCCTGTTCCAGTGATCTTCCTGAGTGGCAGGACCACCGGGGATGGTGGACAATCGACCGGTGGGCACGTCGCACGGTCAGACCATCACGCCATTCCGCCGGTAGTGGTGTGCCAGGCAGCCCCGACCACGTCGCGGGCCAGGCACGCGGAGCAGCGAGCTAAGGGCGGCCATGTCAACGCAGCAGGTGGGTGTCGAACTCCGACTGTTGGGTCCGGTGCGAGCCCTGCGGGACGGCACCGAGCTCGTGCTCGGCTCGGCACGCCGCACCGCCATCCTCTGTGTGCTCGCGCTGCATGCCGGAGAGGCGGTCGCCCGCGACCAGTTGATCGACGCCGTCTGGGGAGACGATCCGCCGCGGAGCGCCGCCGGCAACGTCTACACCTACGTGTCCACGCTGCGTCAGTTGCTGGAACCGGCCCGGGGCCGATGGACGTCGGGACGGCTGCTCAGCTCGGGCGGCGGCAGCTACCAGTTGCACCTCCCCCCGGCCTCGGTCGACGTCCACAGGTTCGAGTCCCTGCGCGCGCAGGCTCAGCGGCAACGGTCCACCGGCCACACCGACGCCGAGCTGAACGCCATGGCGGCGGCCCTGCGCCTGTGGCGTGGCGAGGCGTTCGCCGGGGTGCCCGGGCCGTTCGCCGAGCAACAGCGGTCCCGCCTGACCGGACTGCGGTTCGCCACCGCTGAGCGGTACGCCGAGTTGCTGACCGGGCGCGGACGCCACCAGAAGGCGGCCCAGGTCCTCAGGGAGCTGGTGACGGCCCATCCGTACCGGGAAGACCCCCGTCCCACACTCGTCGTCGCGCCGCCGGTGGCTGCCCGGCGCACGGGTTCCCCCGTGTCCACCTGTGGATCGCGGCCGGCCGGATCACCAGTTGCCGCCGGCCCCGTCGAACTGGCCAGCCGGTCGACGGTCCCCACCGCAGGCGAACCGGCGGCTGCCCCGGCCGAACCGCCCGTCCGCATCGACGCTGCCCCGCTGCTGGGTCGGGACCGGGAACTGCTTCGGCTGCGACGGGCCGTGACCGGGGTCGCCGCCGGGAGAGGCGGCAGCATCCTGCTCGAAGGCCCGGCCGGAATCGGCAAGACGGCGCTGCTCAGGGCCGCGCTGTCCCATGCCCCGGCCGGGTGCCGCCTCGGCTGGGCAGTCGGGGACGAGGTCACCCGGGACGCCCCGTCCGGCACCCTGCGTGACTGCGTCGAGTCCGCACTGACCACCGGGCCCGGCCGGCGCGCGGTGGGAGCGCAGGTCACCGTGTCGGACCCGGGGGGCGAGCCCGGTGCCGGCCGGGCCGCCGACCGGCCGCCGGCCGATTGGGGCGACCAGGTCGACGCCACCGGCCCGGATCGGACGGACGCCGACGCGGCGACCCGGACGGTGCAGCTGGTCCGCCGCGCCACGGCCGAGACACCGCTGATTCTCGTCGTCGACGATCTGCACTGGGCCGACCCGGCCACGCTGCGGGCCTGGGAGACGCTGGGCGCTCAGGCGCGGGAGCTGCCGCTGCTCCTGGTCGCCGCCGTGCGGTCCGGTGCCGCACGGGCGGTCGGGCCGGCCACCGCCGAAACCCTCACGCTCGCTCCGCTGGACTCCGGATCGGCGGGCGCACTGATCCGGGCGGTCGCGTCGCCACCGCCCGAGCCCGACGACCTGACCCGGATCCTCGACGATGCCGACGGGCACCCGGAATACCTGCGGCAACTCGCGACGGAGGGAATCGACCCGTTCCCGGGCGCTGGCCTGGTCGCGGCGGTCACCGCACATCTCTCCCCGTTCTCCGACGACACCCGCCAGGTGCTGCGGGCGGTGGCTTTTCTCAGCGCCCACGAGGTGCAGACGCCGGGCTCGCAGCCCCCCGGTTGCACGATGGCCGAGCTGGGCGCGGCCACCGGCCACCCGGCCGACGACCTCGCCCGGATGCTGGCCCCGGTGCGGGCCGCCGGGATCCTCGCGCCGGGGGATCGGCTGCGCCTGCGGCACCGGGTCGTGGCCCGCACGCTGTTCGAGGGCACCCCCGCCGCGCTGCGGGTCACCCTCTGCCGCCGGTACGCGCAGCGGCTCGCCGAAGCGGGCACGGCACCCGAGCGGGTGGTGGCCCTGATGCTTGTCGGGAAGACGCCGGTCGACGACCGCTCCGGCAACTGGTTGGCCGAACATGTCGAACGGGTGGCCGAGACGTCGCCGGGGATCGCCATCGCCGTGCTCGCGCAGGCGTACGCCCAGCACACCCTCGACCCGGCCCGACGCCTCACGCTCACCGCCTGGCTGGCCCGGCTGCTGCTGCGTGCGGATCGCCACGCCGCAGCCGAGGCCGGCTGGGTCGCGGCCCGCACCGCAGACCCGGAACTCGCCGGCGAGATGCGCTGGATCGCCGCGTCCAGCCACGAGCGGCGGGGCGACGTCGAGACCGCGGCGCAGATCGCTCATGCGGCGTTGCGGGAACGCCGCATCGGCGGACACTGGATCGAGCAGCTCCGTCTGCTGCTCGGCCGGATCCGGCCGAGCCTGCCGGGCAAACCGACCGAACCGCAGCTGTCCCGGTCCCGGCTCCTCGGCGGTGGAAGGCCCTCCGCCTCGTGACCGTCGGTCCTGTCCGTGGCGCGGACCGTCTCCCGGCTCCCGGGCCGGAGGGTCGATGACGACCACTGTGGAGGACCGACTGCGGGTCGCGGTCCTCGGGCCGGTCCGGGCCTGGCGCGGAGATCGGGAGCTGCCGTTGGGGCCGGCCCGGCAACGGACGGTCTTCGCGCTGCTCGCCGCAGCCGCCGGGC
This sequence comes from Micromonospora sp. SCSIO 07396, assembly GCF_053667945.1. Taxonomy (NCBI): domain Bacteria; kingdom Bacillati; phylum Actinomycetota; class Actinomycetes; order Micromonosporales; family Micromonosporaceae; genus Micromonospora; species Micromonospora sp. SCSIO 07396. Next base: position 3,720,004 of record NZ_CM132210.1, on the reverse strand, counting down.
GTGACGTCGGACGCGACGCGCTGATCGCGGGGGTGTGGGGACCAGCGCCGCCACCCACTGCGGTGGGCAGTGTGTACACGTACGTGTCCGGCCTGCGTCGTGTCCTCGGACCCGGGTCGCTGACCTCTGGTCGGCGCGGCTACGCCCTGCGCCTGCGTCCCGACGATCTGGACAGCGAACGGTTCGACCGGCTCAGTGCCGAGGCGGAGCGGCTGCGCGTGGCAGGCGACCGGACGGCCGCCGTGGCCCTGCTCGACGAGGCGCTGCGGCTGTGGCACGGCGAGGCGTACGGGGGACTCACCGGCGCACGCATCGACGCGGAGCGGAGCCGGCTCGCCAACCGGCGACTCGGTGTCGCCGAGCAGCGTGCCCGCATCCTCGTCGAGCTAAGCGACGACGGCGTGCTGGACGACCTCGCCGGGCTGATCCACGACCACCCGCTGCACGAACCGCTGCACGAGCTGCTGATGCTGGCCCTGCACCGCGGCGGCCGCAGGGCGGAGGCGCTGCGGGTCTACCGGGGAATCCGGGACGCTCTGCGCACCGAACTCGGCGTGGACCCGGGCCCCGCCCTCGCCCGGCTGCACGAGATCGTCTCTGGTGCCCCGTCCGACGCGCAGCGCGATGCGCCGGCACCGGCCCGGTCCGGGCCGGCGGTCCGGGCGGCGCGGACCGGCCGAGCGGCTATTGCGGGCCGCGATGCCGAACTGCGGCGGCTGCGGCAACTGGTCGCCGCAGCCGCGGCCGGTCAGGGTGCCGTGGCCTGGGTCGAGGGTGAGGCCGGCATCGGCAAGACGACTCTTCTCCACGCCGCGCTCGACGACGCGGCCGAGCGCGGCTGCCGGGTCGCCTGGGGGACCGCTCAGGAGCCGGACCAGCACGTGCCACTCTCGACGGTGATCCGGGCATTGGGGCTGACGGTCGACCCCGCCGCAGGTCACGCCTCCGGTGGGCGTTCCGGACCGGCAGGCGCCGCCACCCCGGTGACAACCGAGCGGGTCCTGGCCGAGGTACGCGCGGCGTGCGCCACCACCCCCCTGCTGCTGGTCCTGGACGGGCTGCACAGCGTCGATCGAACCGCTGTGGCGTGCTGGGAACGGCTGGTCGCCGGCACCCGCCGGCTGCCGCTGCTGGTGGTGGCAGCCGCCCGGCTGGAGCCGGGCGATCGGGAGCTGGCCCGGCTCCGCCGCGCCGTCCAGGCGAGACAGGGACACCTGTTCCCGCTGGAGGCCCTGCCGGCGGACGTGATCGAGCAGGTGCTGACCGACCTGGTGGGGGTGCCTCCCGGGCCCAACCTGGCCGAGGTGGTCACCATCTCGGCGGGTAATCCCCGCTACGCCCACGAGCTGACCACGGACCTGCTGCGTCGGGATCTGGTGCAGGTGGTCGACGGCAGGGCCGACATCCCCGGCACCACGGCGATCGAAGCCCCCCGCCCGCTGCTCGCGATGATCCGCGCCGCCATGGACGGCCTCACTGCCGGCACCCAGGAGGTGCTCCGGACGGCGGCGCTGCTCGGCGCCCGGTTCTCCGTCGACGACCTCGGCGCGGTGACCGGCCGCTCGGCCGTCGACCTGGTGTCCAGCGTGGAGGAGGCACTCGCCGCGCGGGTCGTCGTGCCCGCCGACGACGACCTGGCCTTCCGCCACCGGTTCCTGCGGCAGGTGTTGTACGAGGGGATCCCCGCCGTGTCCCGGGCGGCCCTGCACCGGCACACCGCCGAGGTGCTGGTCAACGGCGGCAACCCGGTGGTAAGAGTGGCCGGACAGCTCGCCGCGGCGGCGCCGATGGTGGACGGCTGGATGGTGTGCTGGCTGATCGACCACCAGGTCCACCTGGCCCGCCGAGCCCGCCCGTTGGCCGGCGAGCTGCTCCGCCGGGCGCTCGGCACCGACCTGCCCGATCCGCGGCAACGCGAACGCCTGCTGATCGCGCTGGTCCGCATCGAGTTCCGGCAGGGGCGACCGGCGCTGGACGAGGCGCGGGAGGCGATCCGGCTCGCCTCGGACCCGGCCGACCGCGCCGAGATGCGCCACCTGCTCGCCACGATGACCCGTCGGGGCGGCGACGTCTCCGCGGCGTTCGGCATCGTCGAGGAGGCGCTCGCTGACCCCGCCGTACCCGCGTTCTGGCACACCCGGCACCGGGTGCTGCTGGCCAGCCTCCACCGGGGTCCCCTCGACGACCTGGACCAGGTGGATCGGGCGGCGGCGGCGCGGCACACCGCCGCGCTCGCCGCGAACCAGCCCCACGAAGCGGTGTTCGCGTTACAGACGACCTGGTTGACCAACACGATCCGACGCGACCACGAGCGGGCGCTGGAGTACGTCGACCGCGCGCTGGAGGTCATGCGCGACCATCCGGCCTTCGGCGGCCTGTACCTCGATCTGCTCGACAACCGGACGTTCACGCTGCAGAACCTGGATCGGCTGGAGGATGCCGAGCGGACGCTGCGCGAGGCCGCACTCTTCGCGCTGCGGCACCGGCTACCGTCCGGCCTGCACGTCGCCGCAGCGGTGCAGCACTACTGGTCGGGCCGCTGGGACGACGTGTTGTCCGTGGTCAGCGCGGTCACCGACGACCCACCCGGCGTCACCCTGCTGGGCACCCGGGAGCCCGGGGCGGTCGCCATGCTGCTGCACGGTGCGGCGGCGCTGGTCGCCGCGCACCGCGACGACGCCGTGCTGGCCAGCGGGCACCTGGACTCGACCGAGCTGCTGCCGGCCACCGCCGCCGAGCACGAGAGCAGCGACTTCCTGCTGGTCGCCCGTTCGATGCTCGCCGAGCAGCAGGGCCGACCCGAGCAGGCGCTGCACCTGCTCGCCCCGCTGCTGACGCGGGCGTACGCCCCGCTGCTGCTGCGGCACCAGTGGCTGCCCGGCGTCGTCCGGCTCGCGCTGGAGCTGGGTCGGCACGACGTGGCCGGACAGGCGGCTGCCAGCTGCGCCGACGAAGCGGCCAGGGAGGTCCGGCCGGGGCGGGCGCATCGGGCGGCGGCCCGCTGCCGGGCGCTGCTCACCGGCAACCCGGAGCCCGCGCTGGCGGTGGCGGCGCACTACCGGGCGGCCGGCCGGGTGGTGGAGTTGGCCGCCGCCCTGGAGGACGCCGCGGTGCTCCTCGCGGCCGGTCGGCACCCGCACGCGGCGGCGCGGGCCGGCGGCGAGGCGGCGGGTCTGTACGCCGTGCTCGACGCCCGGTGGGACCTGCGCCGCACCCGTCGCCGACTGGGCGGTTTCGGGGTGGAACCAGCGGCAGGCCACGAGCCGTCGGGACGGGGCGCTCAGCGCACCTCGATCTCGTACAGCGAGTAGCCGTAGGGGCCGACGCGCTCGGTGCAGTACACCCGTACGTGGCGACCGACCGCGCCGTCGGTGTCGATCTGTGCGATCCCGCCCTTTCCCGACTCGGTACGGTAAACGGTCGTCCACCGCTGGCCGTCCGTGGAGACCTCCACCCGGAAGGCGGTGGCGAAGGCCATCTCCCAGTGTAACACGACCTTGTGGATCTGCCACTGTTTGCCCAGATCCACGGCCAACCACTGGGGATCGCCGAACAGGCTGGCCCACCGGGTCGTGAGGTCGCCGTCCACGGCGTCGCCGGCGGGCCACGGATGGCCTTCCACGCTGGAGGCCGTGGCGAACTTGTCGAGGGCCAGGTTACGGCCGGCGTCGTTGACCAGGCCCCGCTCAGTGGGGCTGGGCGCCGGCCGGGAGGGCTTCTCGGCGGTGGTCGGCGGGCTGATCGGCCGAGCCGAGGAGGCCGCGGCGGAGGGTGAGGGGGTGCGTCCGGGAGCGGGTGTCTGGGCGGCGACCATCCTCGTCGGTGGCGGTGCCGCGGCAGACGGGGAGGTGGGACGTTGCGCCGAGGGCGCGTCGTGGGGGATGGCGTTCCACCCGACGATCGTCGCCGCGGCCAGCACCGGCAGCACGGCCAGGGCGACCAGGGCCACCCGCTTGCGGCGGGCCGACCGGACGGGCCGTTCGGACGGCGTCGCCGGCGGTGGCGCGGGGGTCGGTGTCAGTGTGCCGGGCTGGCTGCCCAGCAGGATCGCGAGCAACTCCGGGGCGGTCGGCCGGTTGGCCGGGTCCTTCGCCAACGCCGCGCTCACCGCTGGCCTGAGGAACTCCGGCAACCCGTCGAGCTGCGGCGGCTGGGTGAGGATGCGTCCCGCGGTCGCCGACGGCGAGTCACCCTCGAACGGTGTCTTCCCGGTGCCGGCGAAGGCGATCACACAGCCCCAGGCGAACACGTCGGCAGCGGCGGTGACCGGTGTGGTCTTCTCACCGGAGAACCGCTCCGGGGCCATGTAGGCCACCGTGCCGACCATGACGTCGGTTCGGGTGTGCCGGCTGGTCGTCTCGAACGACCGCGCGATGCCGAAGTCGATGACCTTGGGGCTGCCCAACGCCAGCAGGACGTTGTCCGGCTTGAGGTCGCGGTGGATGATGCCCGCGCCGTGGATGCCGGTCAGCGCGGTGGCGACCCCCACCGCGAGGGACTGCAGCGCCCCACCACGCAACGGGCCGCGTTCGGCGATCACCTCGTCCAGGCTGGGGCCGTCGATGTACTCGACGACGAGGTACGGCGGGTCGTGGTCGAGGTCGGCGTGGAAGAACTCGGCGGTACAGAACGACGGCACCTGCCGGGCCCGCTCGACCTCGCCGCGGAAGCGGCTGGCGAACTCGGGATCGGTCGCGAGGTCGGGGTGGATGAGCTTGATCGCGACATAACTGCCGTCGTCACTCTCCGCAAGGTAGACCACTCCCATCCCACCCCGGCCGAGGCGGCCGACGAGCAGGTAGTCACCCAGCCGCTCGGGATCGGTCGCGCGTAGCGGACTCACACGGTAGGCGGTTTCGATCATGTCTCCTTTGAGGATGAGATTCGGTCACTCCTCGCCCGACGCCCCACGCCGGCATCATCAGGTATACCAAGACAACGACCTTCGACAAAGCTGTCGACTGCGGGCCGTCACGCGACGCCCGGGAGGCACGTCAGGCGCTGCGCCGTCGCGTCGCCGACCCGGCCGCGTCGGCCGGTCGCCGCCCAACGGTCGCGGCAACGCGACAGCGACGTCAACGCGAACTCGTCGAAGGGGACCCGTTCGTGGCACGGCTCCTCGGCGGTGAGTTCGCGCAGCAGCAGGAGGCCGGGCTGGCGGCGGTCCGGTGGGGTCGTCGCCAGCACCCGGAAGCGGGTACCGGGCAGGAACAACACCCGGCCGGCCGCGCGATGCGGGCCCTCCGGCTCCAGCAGCCGGGTCCGGCGGGCGGTCATCGACCAGAGCAGGACGTCGACGTTGCCGGGGACGTTCCCGGGTGGCTCGGTCAGCGCGTGGGTGAACCCCCGCTCCGTCAGCGTGTCCCGGGCGGCGACGTCCCGCAGGTCGTCGTCGGGGAGCGTGGCGGACAGGCACACGGCACCCCGGTGCGCCGGGAGCCGGGCGACCCCGGCCGCCACGCACCGGGCGAAGTGCGTCACGTCGCCGGCCGATCCGGCACGTAGCGCCCGGTCCACGGCCTCGCCCGGGGCCGACAGGTACAGACGTACGGCGACCGCGTCGGCCAGCGAGTCGTCGTCCGGGTACAGGCCGGGGTGTTCGGCGAGCAGCTGGGAGATCGCCGGGCGGGCGGCGTCGAACTCCCGGATGTGTTGCCGCCGCAGCCACGACCGTGCCGAGTCGAGCCCGGACGGTCCCAGCGTGTCCGGCGTCGGCGTGGGCTGGAAGCGTACGGGTCGCCGAGTGACGTCGGAGGCTGGTCCGGCCGCCGGTGGTTCCGGCACCACCGGCGAGGTCAGGAACTCCACGGCGGTCGGGGTCGGCACCCCGGTTTCCGCCCTGTCTCCGGTCACCGCCGGCACCCAGGACGGGGACCGGGGCCCGGGAACGGAGGTCACCGCGAGCGCCTCGGCCGGCGCGGGCGTCGCCTCGATCGACCCGCCCGAGGCCAGGTCCGCCGCGGTGAACCGGTAGGTCAGTCCGGCACCGAGGTCTCCGCCGGCGCTGCCGGTGGCCGGTGCCGGCGGGCCGACCGCGACGGCCGACGCGAGCTGCAGGGTGCTGCGGGCACGGGTGGCCGGGTCCAGCCGGGCGGCCAGGTCCTCGGCGAGCTGCCGGAACCGGGCGACCCGGGACGGGGTCGTGTCGTCGACGATGAGGGCGTGCCGGGTCGGATCAGCCGCACGGGCCCTGATCCGGCCGGCGATGCCCGGGGGTTCGTCGGCCCGGATCCACAGCCCGGACGGGACGATCTCGACTACCGCGTCCGTGGCGTAGCGGTACGTCAACGGGCCCACCGGGTCGCCGAGCAGCGCCGGGACGCGGTGAGCGACGATCCGTGGTGGCCTGGCCGGGGCTGCGGGGGCGGGGCGGGGGGTGAAACAGAGTTCCCGGGCGAGGACCTGCCAGCCGAGGCTGCCGTCCGGCGTCACGGTGTGCATGTGCTCGGGCCGCCCGAGGGGCAGGCCGCCGAAGCAGACCACGGGTGATTCCAGCAGGTCCGCGAGCTGCTGGCCCAGCACCTCGCCCGCGGGCAGTTGGACCGGACCGTACTGCACGAACCGGGCGTGTCGCCGGCCGGCGGGGTCAAGTTCGCGCCAGAAGCGGGCGACGTCGTCGAGGGCCAGGGGCGGCGTGCCGGGGCAGCCGAGCACGACCGTCATCGCCTCGGGCCGGCAGGGCAGCGCGGCCACCAGCCACCGCCAGTGGCCGTCGACCGCGACCGGGTCGCGGGTGTCCCGGATCCAGACCCCACCGGGAACGGGCTCGGCGGCGCCCACCGCGCTGGTCGGCTGGAACCGCGCGGCAGCGGCGTCCCAGGGCGGGGCGGGGTAGCGCTGGGACTCCCAGACCGGCCTCCGGCCCGGCAGGTAGCGTACCCAGCCGCTGCCCTCGGTGCAGTGGGCGAACAGGGTGCCGGCCGCCACCTGGACGGCCCTGCCGTGCGGCGTGACGACCGGACGGCGGAGCCGGTCACAGAGCCACTGCGCCGCGAGGGCCCCGGTGTCGGCGGACGCCCCGCACACCACGAGGCGGATGCCGCGCCGGCCGCGCCGCTTGAGCGCCGTGGCGACCGCCCCCCAGGTGCCCACCGGAAGGTCGTGGTGCAGATCGAGTACGACGACGTCGTGGTCGGAATCCGCGGCGACGGCCAGGGCCGTCGACCGGGCCGCGACGCTGATCCGTTCGTCGACGTGCAGGACCAGCGCGTTGCCGAGCCGATGCTGGAAGATCCCCGCTGACGCCGGGGCGCGAAGTCTGCGCACCATTCCCATTCGACTGGTCCCCTCACCAGGCCCACCACCGTTGCGGTCAGTGGAGATTGATCTCTACCGCGCCCAACTTCTCCCCGGCCAGCGCGGCGGCGTTGGCCGCGGCGGCCCGGATCGACTGGGTGATCGCCTGCTGTAGGGCCGTCACGTCGCGGGTGTCGAACACGGCAGGGCTGACCTGTACGGCCTTGAGCTGCCCGAGACCGCTGGCCAGCACGACCACTGTGCCGTCGGCGGAACGGCCGGTGACCAGGGCGTGTTCGAGGCTGGTCTGCGCCTGGCGCAGCCGTCGTTCGAAGGCGCGCCCGGCCTCGACCAGTTCCTCGCGGGTGGGCTGCGGTTGCGGCATGGCGTCTCCTCTCAGCCGATCACGGCGAGGCCGCCATCAAGGCGGGCCGCCCGCACGGCCGGATCGTTGCGGCTGACCAGTCCGTCGAGGTCGGCCAGCGCGAGGGTGCGGGACCCGGTGGTCCGGCTCAGGCTCCGGGAGAGCAGGTGGGCGGCGCGTACGGTGCGCTCGGGCGCCCGCGCGGCCAGCCCGACGAGCGCGGCCCGGACGTCCTGCGGAATCTCGTGCCCCCGCCTGGCCAGGTTCCGCGCCAGCACCTCGGCCAGCTCGGGCACGGTGAGCTCGGGAATGGTCCAGTGCTGCCCGAACACCTCGGGGAGACCGGGTGCGGCGACTTCGAGGCGGGCCAGCGCGGCCGGCTCGACGACCAGGACGACGACCGGGTCGCCGAGCGTGGCGCGCAGTTGCTCGACCAACGCCTCGACGATCTCCGGCGCGCCGCCGGTGCCGTCGTCGAGATAGTCGATCATCAGGGTGCCGCCGGTGGCGTCCTGGAGGGCGGCCCGGAGCAGGCTGTGGACCTGTCCCGGCCACTGCGGCGCGAGGTGCTCGGCGGTCGAGACGCGCACCACCTGGCCGACCGGCAGCAGGCCCAGCTCGGACAGGGCGGCGGCGTAGTGCCGGACGAGTTCGCTGCGGCCGCTGCCGGGCAGGCCGGAGAGCAGGACGTTTCCGTGCCGGCCGGGTGAGCGGCGACGGTTGCGCAGCTCGCACATCTGGAGCAGGGCCGCGCGGACCGCCGCGCGGGTGTCGGCCGCACCGATCAGCCGGCCGATCCGCTGCCAGCTCTGCGCGGCGTCGATCGCGTCGGACGGGTTCCGGCTCTGGTCGGGAGAGCTCTTCTGCTCGACCGGCAGCTCGTCCAGCAGCGCCAGCTCGGGGGCGATGTCCTCGGCGGTGAGCCGGTTGATCTGGGTGTCCTTGGTGGGCGGTGTGACCGCCAACCGGGACGCCTGGTTGTTGATCATCGCCTCGAACAGCTTCCGGGCGACCCGACCGTTACCGAACGTCGAGCTCCTCGGGACCCGCTCGAAGTAGGTGGCCAACCCCTCGACGGCGTCGTCGGTCAGCTCGAAGTAGTGCTTGCGGCACAGATTCGAGGTGATGGTGACCAGCTCGTCGACCGAGTAGTTCGGGAACTCGACGGTCCGGGTGAACCGGGAGGCCAGACCGGGGTTGGACGCCAGGAACTTCTCCATCAGCTCCGAGTACCCGGCCACGATGACCACCAGCTCGTCACGCTGGTCCTCCATGATCTTCATGAGCGCGTCGATCGCCTCCTGGCCGAAGTCCGGGCCCGACCCGCCGGAGCCGGCCGACAGGGTGTACGCCTCGTCGATGAAGAGCACCCCACCGATCGCCTGGTTGACCAGTTCCGTGGTCTTGATCGCGGTCGAACCGATGTACTGGCCGACCAGGTCCGCCCGGGCCGCCTCGATCATGTGGCCCTTGGCCAGGATGCCCAGCTCGGCCAGGACCGCACCGTAGAGCCGCGCGACAGTGGTCTTACCGGTACCGGGCGGGCCGGCGAAGACCAGATGCCGGCTCATCGGCGGCATCGGCAAGCCCATCTGCTGCCGGACCTGCGCCATCTTGATCAGGTTGATCAGCGCGGTGACCTCCTGCTTCACCCCGCGCAGACCGATCAGGCCGGTGAGCTCGCGCAACGGTCCGCTCAGCTCGTCCGGCGTCACCTCGGCGGCGGACGGCTCGTCCGGGGCCCACCGGGGGGCGTACCCGGAGCCGGTGGGAGCCGGTGAGACCGGCGTCGCCGACCGGACGGCCTGCCCGGTGGTCAACGCGGTGATGCTCGGGTGGGCGTCGTCGGCCTGGCGGACGTCCTCGCCCCCGCTGTCCCGAGCGGCACAGCGGACGATCGACACCGGCCCCGTGGTGTCCACGTCGAAACCGGCTGCTCCGCTCTCCAGCACCTCGCAGTCGGTGAAGCTGCCCCGCGAGCCGCGCTCCAACCGGATCCCCACCTGCCGGGCCCGGCGGACCCGCACCCGACTCGCGGTCACCGTGCCGGCCGGCCCGACCCGCAGGCCGTCGCCCAGCACGTCGACGAACTCGGTGTCCTGCACCCGCAGTTCCGCGTTGTCGTCCACCCGCATCCCGGCCCCGTCCAGCACCGCCGACCGCAGGTCCAACGTCGCGCCGGAGCCGACCACCACGCAGGTGGCCGCCGTACCGGTGAAGCGGGCCTCGCGGATGGTGCCGCGCGCCGCCTCCCGCAGGTCGAGCGCGACGGCGTCGGCGACGTCGATCCCCAGGTCGGTGCCGTCGAGGTCGGCGCCGTCGGTGACCAGCACCCCGGACCCGGCGGTGATTGCGGCACGCAGCCGCCGCACGGTCATCGACGCCGCACCGGTCACCACGGCCGCGTGCTCACTGCTGCCCCCGATGGTGAGCCGCTCGAAGCGGGGGGCGCTCCTGGCCTCGATGGTCACCCCCACCGGTGAGTCCGTGAAGACGCAGTCGGTGAAGGTCGGCTTCGCCGCGCCGGTGATGTGCCCGGCGCTGCGCCCGGCGGAGCCGAACGTGCAGCCCTGGAAGGTGGGGGCGGCACCGTCGGCGATGTGTACGGACTGCAGCCGTGCACCGGTGAATGCGGAATCCGTGACGACCACGTCGACCTCGCCGCGCATGAACACGTCGACGTTGGCGCTTTCCCGAACCCGCAGGCGGTTGATCCGGGCGTGACCGCGTTGCTCCACCACGAGAGCCGGCTTGCCGGCACCGGTGATCTCGCACCGCTCGACGACGAGCCGGGCGTCCCCGTTGACGCAGATGCTGTTCGCGCCGGCCCCCTGCACCGTGCACCGGCGCAGCGTCAACGAGCCGATGTCGCTCACCACGACGCCCGAGGTGGCGACGTCGCGGATCACGGTGTCCTCCGCCGTGCTCGCACCGGGCGCCGTCACCACGATCGCGGCACCGGCGGAGGAACTGACCACACAGTTACGTAGCGCGATCGTCCCCTGTAGCCGGGCCAGCAGCGTCACCCAGGCGGCGCCCTCGAACCGGCAGCCGTCCAGGGCGGCCTCGCCGGCGTAGACGTCGACCGCGGCGAGCTTCGGATCGGCGCTCGACAGCGAAATGTCCCGCACCTGGGCGCCCTCGCCGTGCACGGCGAGCACGCTTCCCTCCTCCACGTGCACCTCGACGAGGGCGCCGGGCTCGGCGGCGATGGTGATCCGGTTGCCGACCACCAGTTTCTCGGCGTACCGGCCGGCGTGGACGGTGATGGTGGCGCCCGGCTCGGCACGGGCGACGGCCGCGCCGATGGTGGCGAACGCGCCGGGTTGTCCGCCACCCACTGTCAGCAGCTGTCGGCTCATCGCGCGGTCACCCCTTCCTCCGGGCTTGCGGGCCGACGAGACCGGGTAGCGTGCCGAAGCGGCCGGTCGACGCGGGACCGACGCGGTGCCGGGCGTCCACACCGCCCCACCGGTCGAGGCTGCGGCGCAGGGACGTCCCGGCCAGCTCGTCGAGCGACAGCCGGTTCTGGTCGACGCGGCCGTCGTCGTCGATCTCGTTGACACCGATCTCGCGGAGCAGAATGGCGCCCCGCCGCTCACCGTCGGGTTCTGCCGTGTGCAGGACCTTGAAGTGGGTGCCGGGCAGGAACACCACCCGGTCCTCGACGCGCTCGTCCCCGTCCGGTTCCAACAGGGCGGTGCGGCGGGCGGTCATCGACCAGATCAGCACGTCGGTGTCGCCGTCCTGGCCGGCGCAGGGCGCGGTCAGCATGGTGACGAAGCTCCAGTCGGTGACCAGGCGTCGTCCCCGGTACAGCTGCCACTCCTGCGTGCTCGGCGAGGTGCGCATGACGGTGCTGCCGCGCACCGACGGCAGCCGGGAGAGGCCGGAGACCGCGCACCGGGCCAGGGGGACGTGCGGGCCGGCCGCACCCGATCGCAGGCCGGCGTCGACCCCCGCGCCCCGGTGGGTCAGGAACAGCTGGGCCGCCACCGAGTCGACGAGGATGTCGTCGGCGCTGCCCGTACCGCCGGCCTTCATGCCTGGATGCTCCGACATGAGTCGCGAGACCGAGCTGGCCATGGTGTCGAAGTCCCGGCTCAGGGAGCGGCGTAGCCAGGCCCTCTCCTCCGCCAGCCCGCGGTGCGGCAGAAGCGCGGAGGTCTCCGGCGTCGCCACCGGCTGCAGCCGGAAACGGGACGGTGCGTCCGCCGTCGTCGGTTCACCCGTGGGAACGGGCGTCGTCGTGGGCGGGCCCGCCACCGATGCCGTCGACACCGCCACTGGCAGGGCCGGCGGCGGCGCGGGGGGAACCGGCGCCTCGGCTGCCCGGAACGCGACCGCGGCCGGCGATGCGGACGCGACGGCGGCGGGCACGGTGGCCGGAGCGGAGTCGACAGCCAGATCGGGGTCGATAGCCGGATCGGAAGCGATAACCGGCGGGAGACCGGCCGACGGAGCTGACCCGGCCGGCGCGGCGGGTTCGACCGGCCGGGCTGATGGGGCGGGCGCGGCGGGCCCGGCCGGCGCGGCGGGGGCGGGCGGGGTTGCCGGCACCGGCGGGGCGGCGCGCAGGGCGGCGGCGACTGACGAGAGCGGCCAGCGGGCGGGTGAGCGGTACCCCGGCAGGTGCTCCGGTTCCGGGTTGCCGGGTCCGTCGATCGAGGACTCGGTCGGGATCTGCACCGGGGCGGGCGGAGCTTCCGGCACCGCTGGCACCACCTGGGCCGCTGGCACCACCTGCGCTGCTGGCACCACCTGCGCTGCTGGCACCACCTGCGCCGGCGACACCGGCGACACCGGCGGTGCCGGCGGTGCCGACGCGACGGCGGGCTGTGCCGGCCCGGTCGGCGGCAACGCGACAGGTACGGCGATGGCGGTGACCGCCGAGATCGCCGCAGGTCTGGTGGGGGCATGGGTGGCCCCGTCCGGCGGCGTCGACGGCGACCCGAGCGCCGGCCCCAGGTTCGCCTCGGCCCGGCTGCCCGGCCTGCGCCCCGGCACCAGCATCGAGGCCGGCACCAGCGCGCTGGACTGTCCCACGGCGCGGTCGATCCGCACCGCCAGGTCGGCGGCGAGTTCACGCATCCGGCCCGTCCGCTGCGGCACCGTGTCGTCGAAGACCATGGTGACGTCCGCAGGGTCGAGGGGAGTGGCCCGGACCCGTTCCGCGTTCCCCGGCTCGTCGGCCGGGCGGACCCACAGCCCGGCCTCGATCACCTCCACCACGGCGTCCGGGGCGTACCAGTACACCCGGGGCGCGATCTCCTCCGTCCACTGGAGCGGGGCGCGATGACTGAGCAGCAGCGGTCGGCGGGCCAGCGAGTTGGGGTGCGGCCGGGGCGAGTAGCCCAGTTCCAGGGCGAACGGCGGCCAACCCAGGAGGCCGTCCGCGCGTACCGTCCGGATCTCGAACTTGCCGGGCATGCCGACCGGGACGCCCGGGTAGCAGACGACCCTGGTGGACAGCAGGTCGGCCAGCGTCTGACCGAATAACTCACCCTCGGGCACGCGTAGCTCGCCGTACTGCACGAAGCGGGCGCGCAGCCGGCTGTCCGGGTCCAGGTCGCGCCAGAACCGGACCACGTCATCGAGCGGGAGCGGCTCGGTTCCCGGGCAGCCGAGCAGGACGGTCATCGTCTCGGGATGGCACGGTACGTCGGCGACGAGGCGACCGCGGTGCTCGGCGATGGCGTCAGGCGTCCGTACGCCGTGGATCCACACCCCGCAGGGCAGCGGCTCGATCTCACCGGTGGAGCTGGACGCCCGCCGTTCGGTCGCGGCGCTGTCCCAGACCGGAGCCGGGTATCGCTTGGCGTCCCAGGCCGGCGGCTTGCCGGGCCGGAACCGCACCCAGCCACTGCCCGGCAACGAGTGCACGAACAGCGCGCCGGCGGCCCCCCGGACCAGGTCACCGTCGGGCGCGATCACCGTCCGGTTGAGCCGCTCCGACAGCCACTGCCCGGCCATCGCCGCGGTGTCGGTGCGCTGCCCGCAGGCGACCAGGCGGATGCCGCGCCGACGCCGTGGCAGCACACCGGCCATCGATTCCCAGGAGCCGATCGGGATGCCGCTGCCCAGATCCAGCAGGACCACGTCGTTGTCGGCGTCGGCCACCATGGCGAGCGCGAGGGACTGCGCCTCCCGGCTGATCTGGTAAGGATGGTGCAGGACCAGGGCGTTGCCGACGGTGTGTTGCACCATGTCGCCGGGCTCGCTGCGCCCGACGCGCAGCAGATCTCGGATGGATGCCATCGACGCTACCCCCTAGCAAGACCGTTGACGGCCGTACGACTGAGCACCGGGCCCGGCGGCACCGCCGCCAGCAGACCCTTCGGGAACGGGACGGCAGCCGTCGAGTTGAGCTTCAGCGCGGCGGCAGTGTCCTGGTCGGCGAGGTGGTAGGCGACGCCCTGCTCCGAGATCAGCACCAGCGCGGCGGCGGTCCTGGCCCTGGGCACCGGGCTCACCGTCATCCCGGACCCCGGTTCGACCAGCACCGTGGTCGTGCCGTCGTCGGCGACCCCCGAGGCGGACCGGTCGACGAGCACCAGCTCGCTGCCGACCGTCTGCGCGTCGAACGGCTGCTGCCGCAGACAGAGCACCCGACCGCCAGGGTCCTGCCACCGGTAACCGGTCAGGTCGGGCAACCGGTCGGTCAGGGTACGGTCGCTGGAGCGGGGCGCGGCGGCGACGTCGGCCGCGTCCAGGGACACCGGCGACCCGCCGTCGCGCACCGTGGCCAGGACGAACTCCATCCGGTTGACGGGTGCCAGGCCGTCCTCGCGGAGCACGAAGAGCTGCTCCGTGCCGCCGGACGGCTGCTGCCGGAACAGGGTGCCCACCGGGTGGACGCGACCACCGACCCGGGGGCCCGCCGCGCCCGCGCCCGGAATCCGGGCCGCACCGAGCGTGACACCGGTCGGTAGCTCGGCCAACCAGGCGGCCGGGGCGACGGTCAGCCGCACGTTGGCGGCGTCGAGGGCGACCAGCACCGACTCGTCGGCCATCGGGAACTTGCCCGACCCGGCGAGCAGGTACGTGACCCCGTCCGGCCCGCGGACCACCGCGAAGGTGTCGCGGGTCAACGGGGTGGCGGCGGCCCGTGGGGAGAGGTTCAGGCCCAGCCCGGCACCGGGTGCGTCCACCACCGAGCCCGGCAGGCAGGCCAGCCACGGCCCGTGGGCCAACGCGTCCGCGGTGGGAACGGACTGCGGCGCGTCGGCGATGCCGATCTCCGGGCCGCGTGGCAGGTCCTTCAGCGAGTTACGCGAGATGAGCTTCACCGTGGCCGACGGGCCCTGCAGGAGCATCGCGGAGGTCAGGTTCGGCGTGGGGTGGAGCACGCCGCCCCGGTAGACGTAGCGGACGCCGCTCTCCTTCTCGACCAGGATCACGCCGGCCTGGCGGTAGACCCGGCTGCCACCGGGGACGATCCAGCCGTAGACGGCGAACCCGCCACCGACCAGGAGCACCACGATCACCCCGATCAGCAGGCCGGTCAGGGCCCGCTGCCCGGGAATCCGCGCGCTGGTGGGGTCACCCTCGACGAGCGCCGAACTGAGCCGGCCCGTCATGAAGGTGTGGGCGTGCACGTGGTCGCGTTGGGTCTGCACGGCGGTTACCCGAAGAGCCCGCGGGCCCAGGCGTAGGTGCCGAGCACCTGCGCCAGGATCGGCAGGACGGCCACCCCGGTGGTGACGTCGAAGAACGTCGCCGTGTACTCCCAGAAGGGCAGCATCCGTCGCGGCCAGGGCCGCAGCGCCGCCATCACGAGCGGCACGAGCAGCCCGACGAGCGCGCTGATCAACACCCACCGCCAGGCGGGCGACAACAGATCGGAGAGCTTCGTGATGACCATGAGGTAGCCGACGGTACCGGCGACCACGAGCGCGCAGCGCTGCCAGAGGCAGAGGAAGGTACGCGAGCGCAACAGGATTGCACTGGCGACCACCAGCACCAGGCTCCACCCGGCCCAACCGGGTGCCCCGACGGTGAGGTGGAACAGCACCGGCAACACCAGCGCCGCCGTCACCATCGCGACGGTCAGGTAGGTGTCGGCGTCGTCGGTGCGCTGCCGGACCTGTTCCGAGGTGGTGGGCTCGATGTCGTACGACATATCCTCGCTGGTCTTCGGTAGTTGCGGACCGCGCAGCCGGGACAGCTTCACCGCCATCCGGGGAGCCAGCACGACCACCACGAAGATCAGCAGGATCGCCACCGCGGCGGCCCGCTGCATGGTCATCCCGCTGCCGTCGCGGATCAACAGCACCGCCGTGGTCACGAGCCCGGTCAGGCCGACCACCAGCAGCGGCGCGGCCGGCAGGTGGGGGGCGAAGGTCCAGCGGGCGAGCAGCAGGACCGCGGCGACGGCGAGGATCGTGACGGCTGCGGCGAGCACCGCCGTGCCGGTCACCCTGACACTGCCCGGGTCGCCGTCGACCGCGCTGGACGCGGCGACCGCCGCGAAGCCGGCCGCGCCGCCGCCGAAGAGCAGCGAGAACGCGCCGTCGTCCAGCTGGCGACCGCAGAACAACGCCGCGACCAGGAACGCGACGCCGAGCGTCCCGGCGGCCACGACCTGTGGCAGAACCGGCGGGTTCGCGGTGAGCACCGTGGCGACGGCACCCATGACGGCGACCGACAGCAGGATGAACAGCGTCCGACGGTACTCGGGCTGCCATCGGTCGGGGCGACGGTTGACGACGGTGGCGATGCCGTCGGCGAGGTCGTCGAAGTCCAGCTCGGGTAGGGGGTCCTCGGCGGGGCGCAGGTGCAGTTCCTCGCCTTCGAGCCAGTCCAGGCTCTCCGGCGTGCCGGCCAGCTCGAACGGGGGTTGACCGAGGCGCTGCAACACCCAGACGCCGTCGCCCGCGCCCGGGTCCCCGCGCGGGTCACCCTCCGTGGTGTGCTGCGCCAGCAGCGGCAGCAGGGCGGCCACCGTGGTGGTTGCCGGGACCGCCAGGTCGACCCTGCGGGCCGGACCGACAACGGTGATCCGGCAGAGTTCGGCGCTGAGCGTGACACCCACCGCTGCTCCCCTCATGTGACGTGTCCGGTCTGGATCAGCTTGACGCTGCGGCGGGTGGCCAGTTGGGCCCGTCCGGGTGGGAGTCGGCGTGGCGCCGCCTCACCGAGGAACTTGCCCTCTTCCTTCGGGTACGACAGCAGCGCGGCCGGGGTGCCGAGTTCCCACATGCGGCGCAGGACCGGGTCCATCATGGCTCGCATCGCCCCCGAGGTGCTGCGGGCGACGATCACGTGTAGTCCGATGTAGACCCCCTGGGCGAGCATCGGCAGCACCGGATCGAGCGCGGAACCCGGAGCGGACGAACGGGTCATCAGGTCGTAGTCGTCGACGATGACGAACAGCTCCGGCCCCTCCCACCAGTCGCGCCGGCGCATCCGCTCGGAGGAGATCTCCGGCCCGGGCACCCGACGGTTCATCGAGACGGCGGTCTGCCCGGCCAACTCGTGGAGCCGGTCGCCGGTGAAGCCGAACCCGACCTGGTAGTCGGCGGTGATGGCGGTGTCGAGGTCGCGTCGTGAGTCACCGAGGACGACCTTGGCCTGAGCCGGCGTGTAGTGCTGCTGGATGGCCCGCAGCACCAGCCGGAGCAGGTTCGACTTGCCGGTCTCGTTGTCGCCGAGGACCAGCAGGTGCGGGGTGACCATGAAGTCGTGCCACACCGGGGCCAGCCGTTGTTCGTCGCGCCCGATGCAGACCTTGAAGGCCGGTTCCGGCACCGGCAGGCTTTCCACCGGCAACTGGGTGGGGAGCATCCGGACGCCGGGCGCGGCCGGTCCGGTCCAGAACGTGCTGATCTCCTCGACCGTCGCCTTGGTCGCCTCGGCGAGGTCCGCCACCGACGAACTGCCGTCCATCCGGGGGAGCGCCCCGAGGAAGTGCAGGCCCTCGTTGGTCAGGCCCCGCCCCGGCTGGGACGGCACGGTGGCCGCCCGGCGTGAGCCCACCTCGGACTCCATCGAGTCCGCGAGCCGTAGCTCCAGCCGGGTGCCGAGCAGATCCCGCAGCCAGGTCCGCATCTCCGACCAGCGGGTGGTGGAGACGATCACGTGGATGCCGAACGACAGCCCCCGGGAGGCCAGTTCCTGGAACCGGGTCTCCAGGTCGCTGAAGTCCTGCTTCATCGTGTACCAGCCGTCGACGACCAGGAACACGTGCCCGTACGGGTCGTTGATCTCGCCCCGGGCCCGGGCCGCCAGGTAGCTGCTGATCGAGTCGAGGCCACGGTTGGTGAACTCGTACTCGCGCCGCTCCATGACCTGCCAGACCTCCTCGATCGTGCGGACCACCCGGTCGCGTTCCATCCGGGTCGCGATGGAGCCGATGTGGGGCAGCCCGGCGATCGAGGCGAGACCGCCACCGCCGAAGTCGAGCCCGTAGAACTGCACCTCGCGCGGGGTGTTCGTGAGCGCCAGCGCGAGGATCACGCTGCGCAGCAGCGCGGACTTGCCGCTCTGCGGAGCTCCGGCGATGCCGACGTGCCCGTCCGCCCCACCCAGGTCGATGGTGAACAGTTCCCGCAGCTGGTCGGCGGGACGGTCGACGATGCCGACCGGCACCCGCAGCCGTCCCTGCGCGCTCGGGTCGTCCACGGTCATGCCCCGCACCGGGTCCGGTACGACGCTGGGCAGCAGCGTGTCCAGGCTGGGCGCGGTCGACAGCGGCGGGAGCCACACCTGGCGGGCCGGCGGGCCGGAGCCGGCGATCCGGTCGAGCAGCACCTCCACCAGACTCGGCCCGGTGGCGTTCTCGGTCGGTGACGGCTCGGGTTCGTCGACCGGGTCGGCAGCCCGGGTGCGACCCGGATCGTGCCGGACCGCGACCTGCCGGGCGGTGAACGCAACGACCTCGGCCTCGATCCGTTCGCCCTGGTCGTCCCCGCCGTCGGTCAGGCCGTTGCCCTGGTAGGGCCCGGAGACGTAGGCGGACTTGAACCGGACGAGATTGCTGGTGTCGATCTTCAGGTAGCCGTTGCCGGGCTCGGGCGGCAACTCGTAGGCCTTACCGACCCCGATCACCGACCGTGACTCCATCGACGAGAAGGTGCGCAGGGCGAGGCGGTACGACAGGTGGCCCTCGACCCGGTTGATCCGCCCCTCGTCCAACCGTTGCGAGGCGAGCAGCAGGTGCACCCCGAGTGACCGGCCGAGCCGGCCGATCGAGACGAAGAGATCCATGAATTCACTCTTGCTGGAGAGCAGCTCGCTGAACTCGTCGACGATGATCAGCAGGACCGGGAACGGCACCAGTTGGACGCCGGCGGCGCGGGCCTTCTCGTAGTCGAACAGCGAGGAGTACCCGCTGGCCCGCAGCATCTCCTGGCGGCGGGTCATCTCCCCGTTGAGCGCGTCCTGCATCCGGTCGACGAGCGGCAGCTCGTCGGCGAGGTTGGTGATCACGGCCGAGGTGTGCGGCAGCTTCTCCATCCCGAGGAAGGTCGCCCCGCCCTTGAAGTCCACCAGCACCAGGTTGAGGATCTCCGACGAGTGGGTGGCGGCCAGCGCGCAGACCAGGGTCCGCAGCAACTCGCTCTTACCGGAACCGGTCGCCCCGATGAGCAACCCGTGCGGTCCCATCCCGCCCTGTGCGGACTCCTTGAGATCCAGCTCGATGACCTCACCGCCCTCGGTGACGCCGATCGGCACGGTCAGCCGGTTACGTTGGGGGGCACGGGTGCGCCACAGTGCCGCGACGTCGAAGGTGTGCGCGTCCCGGATGCCGAGCAGGGTGGTCAGTTCGAAGTCGCTCTCCAGCGGCTCCTCGACCACGTCGAGGGTGCCGCTGGTGCGCTTGGGGGCGATGATCCGGGCCAGTGCCTCGCACCCGGCGACGTCGAGGCGGTCCCGCGCCGCCGATCCGGTGGTCTCGCCGGCGGGGAACACGACCTGGTCCCCGTCCAGGGTCAACCGCAGCACCCTGGGCCCGCCGGGCAGCTGGCCGGTCAGATCCAGCAGGACCACGTTGCGGATGCCCGCGCCGAGCAGCCGTGAGCTGTCAGGTACGTCGGTCAGGTGCGCGATGATCACCACGAACGGCTCGGTGGCCGACGGCCGCGCCTCCCGATCGTGATCGCCCCGGTCGGTGATCTCCGGGCCGAGCAGGTCGGTCAGCTCCTCGTGGCTGCCGGCGAACATCCGCACCGGGCCCGCGGCGTCGAAGGCGGTCGGATGGGCGTTGTGTGGCAGCCACTTGACCCAGTCCCACGCGCCCCGGTGGACCTCCGGTGCGAGGACCGCCACCCGCAGGTCGTCCGGCGCGTGCAGGGTCACCATCGCGGCCACCATGGCGCGGACCAGGTCGACGGCCGCCGTCGCGTCACCGGAGAACTCGACGCTGGTGAAGCTGCGCAGGCCCACCGAGGTCGGGACGCCGGAGACCGTCCGGTACGCCTCGGAGAAGCGGCGCAACGAGATCGAGGCGAGTGGTTCGAGGTCCTCGATCGGCTTGGTCTGCGGGGGCGTGAAGCGCAGCATCGCGTCCTGTCGGCCGAGTCCGATCCGCACCCGGCCGAAGTCCTCGTGGCTGGGCCGTCGCTCCCAGAGTCGGCTGCCCATCGCCACCGACCAGAGCCATTCCGGCTGCGGGTTGTTCCAGATCACCGCCTGGCGTTGCTGTTCGGCGGCCTTGCGTGCCTGCCGGCGGAGCTGGGCGACGTACCGCAGGAAGTCACGGCGCTCGCCGCGCATCTGCCGCTTGCGCTCGGCCGCCGCCCGGCCGACCTGCATCACGCCCATGATCAGCATCCCACCGGCCATCGCCCCGCCCATCACGTACATCACCGGGGCCCGGCTGTAGAGGCCGAACATGGCTATCATTCCCCCCATACCGAGACCCATCGGCATGATCATGGCGAACGACCGGAAGTCGAGCGGCGCCTCCTCCGCCATCAACGGCGGCTCCTGTAGTTCGACCTGCCCGCCCGGGGCCTCCGGGCCGCTCGC
Organism: Micromonospora sp. SCSIO 07396; assembly: GCF_053667945.1. Taxonomy (NCBI): domain Bacteria; kingdom Bacillati; phylum Actinomycetota; class Actinomycetes; order Micromonosporales; family Micromonosporaceae; genus Micromonospora; species Micromonospora sp. SCSIO 07396. The sequence goes on along the minus strand of NZ_CM132210.1, from coordinate 3,699,432 downwards.
GCGGGGCGGACGCTTGACCGTGACCGTGCTCATGCCGGCGTACCGTCGTCACTCATCCGAGCACCCCCGGGCCCGCACCGCCGCCGCCCCAGGCGGAATCGTCCTGCCGGAGCAGGGTGACCGCGTACCGGTCGGGGTGGGGTCGTTTCGCGGTGAGGTATTGGTCCTCCTCGTCGGTCGGCTTCGCGGGGCGGCGCTTGGCGGCCTCCCGCCTCTCGGCCCCCACCCGCTCGCGGCGGGCCGCCTCGTCCATCGCCCGCTGCTTCTCGCGCATCAACTCGAGGCGTTCGGCGGCGGTGTACTGCGGGCCACCGCACATCGTCGGTCGCTCCCCGCCGGGCGAGACCGCCTGGCGCTCCCGCCGCCACGCCCTCAGGGGCGGCGGACCGGTCTCGTCAGCCATCGGTCGTCCCTTCTGAACCTTCGAGGTCGCCGGACAACCACCAGATGTCCGCGGTGTCGTCCCACCCCGACGTGTCGACGGTGTGCTCGGCGGGCCGCACGACCGGCACCCGGGTGTCGTCCGGCGACGGCTCGACGCCGGTCCAGGTGGACTCGGCTACCCGCAGCAGTTCGGCGGCGTCCGGGCGGTCGACCGGCGGCTGTTCCTCGGCGGCCCCGGGCACCGGCAGCGGTACGCCGAGGACCGTGACCGGCGTCGCCGGGGTGGCGCTCGTCCGGCCGGACCCACCCGCCGGCACACCGGCACCGACGGGGGGAACATCGCCGTCCTCCCAGGTCCGCTCGTCCGCCGCGACCAGGCCGGCGGCGTCGTGGTGCCGCGCGGCATCCCGGTCCCGCCCGCCGGCGATCAGTGGAGTTCCGGGCGGGACCGCTGCCATCGGCGTACCGGCGCCGACGTCGCTGGCCGGCGCGGTGGCCCGCTCGACCGGCGTGGCGTCGCGGCCCGGCCGTCCGGCCGGCGTACCGGTGGGTGCCTGCGGCCCGACGGGCGGGTGCGAGCCGGGCGTCTCCCAGTCCGCAGTGTCGCCCTCGACCAGGCCGGCGGCGTCGGGGCGCTCCGGCGTCGAACCGTCACCGACCCCCGACCCGGGCGAACCCGGAACACCCGGCAGGGGCGGCAGTCCGGTCGCCGGCGGCGGTACGGCACCCGGCGGCGGACCGCCGAGGCCGGGTCGTTGCGCCAAACCCGCGCCACCGGCAGCCGCACCCCCGGGAGCGGACGGAGGACCCACCCCGCCCGTGGCGGTCTGCCAGTCCGACTCGTCACCCTCGACCAGGCCGGCGGCGTCGGGGCGCTCCGGCGTCGAACCGTCACCGGCACCCGATCCGGGCGAACCCGGAGCACCCGGCATCGGCGGTACCAGCGGCACACCGCCCCCCGGCACCTGCCCGGACTGGGCATCCCTGCCCCCGGCACCGCCGGGGGTGGCACCACCGGGAGCGGACGGATCACCGGGCTGGAGGGTGTCGGGGATCCAGTCGTCCGGGTCGCCGTCGACCAGTCCGGAGGAGTCCGGGCGTTCCACCCCCGTTCCACCGCCGGCTCCGGCACCTGGTGATCCCGGCGTCCCCGGCATCGGTGCAGCGGGCGGCAGCGGACCGCCGCCGGGCGTCTGCCCGCTCCCCGGCGGGCTACCCCCGCCGGGTGGCTCGATCCCGCCGGGTGGCTCGATCCCGCCGGGTGGCTCGATCCCGCCGGGCGGATTGGCCCCGCCGGGCGGATTGGCCCCGCCGGGTGGTTCGATCCCGCCGGGCGGATTGGCCCCGCCGGGTGGCACCGGGTCACCGCCGACCCCGTCGGGGGGCTCGCCGATAGGCGGGACGGGCCGCGGGGTGTTGCCACCGCCCGGGTTTCCGGTGCCCGGCGGGCCCGGGATCACCGGCGGGACGATCCCGCCCGGTACGCCATCGCCCCCGCCGGGGCCGGAGCCAGGTGGAGCGCCGACGACCGGGGGATCGAAGCCGGGCAGACCGTCGCGGCCGGACGGATCGGTACCGGGCGGGCGGCCGGGAAGTGGCGGGCCGTCGGCACCCGGCGGATCGCCGCGCAGATTACTGCGGGGCGGCTGCCCGACAGGCGGACCACCAGCGGGTGGGTCGGAGCCGGCGCCGGGTGGCGCCGCCGGGTTCGGCGGCGGCCCGGCCGGCCGCGGGGTCGGCAGCGATCCGCCCGGGGGCGGCGCCGTCGGGGGGTCGGCCGGTCGTCTCGCCGGCGGATCGGTCGGCGGCTCCGTCGGCAGCGGCCGGTCGGTTGGCGGGTCGGTCGGCGGGGGCGGCGTCGTCGGGGGGTCGGCCGTCGGGGGCGGCGGGGTTGTCGGACCCTCGGGGCCGAGGCTGCCGTCACCCTCGGGCGCGCTGACCGAGCCGAAGTTCAGCTGTGCGTACTGTTTGGCCAGCACCTGTGCGACCTGGAGCATCTGATCCGTCATGGGTCGGGCGAACCGGGTGGAGCTGATCGCCACGTTGCCGCCAGCAGTGTGGTTGGCATGGTTGGCAGCTGCGATCTTCGCCCACTCCACGTCGAGGTAGTCGAGCTGCTCCTGTGCCCACTTCAGATAGCTGCCGCTCATCATCAGCTGGTGTGGCACGCTCGTGGTCCCGGGCATGCCGTCGCCGCCGAGCAGCCGGTCCGCCTGCTCGCCCAGGTACCTGCTGAGGTAGTCCATCTTCGCCAGGAACGCCTCGGCCGCCTTGCCCTGCCAGGGTTTGCCCTCGCCGGCGATCGCGGCAGTGTGCAGGCTGATGAAGGTCTCCAGCCAGTGCAGCAGGTTGTACGTCCGCTGGAACGCGTTGGCAGCCTCGATCAGGGTCTGGTGGTTGACCAGGGTCGCGGCGTAGTCGTGTCCGGCTTCGCTCTCGATGGCCGACCCGCCGTTGACCGCCGCCTTGATCCGACGCCAACCGGGGGGATCCATCCGTGCCCAGTTCTCCAGATCGCTGAGATCGTCGATCTGCACGCTGGTCGGAGGAAAGGTCGCCTTCGGGTCCGCGGAGTGGGTCCAGTCCTGCTCCGTGCCCGAGTCTGAATCACCCATGCCCTACCTACACCGAGACCCTAGATGAGTGTGCGGACGCCGACGCGCGCCACCGTGCGGCCCAGCCGGACGCGACGGTTACTTCTCCGTGTCACCCGACTCCTTCCCGCCGCCGTCACCCGATCCGCCAGTGCCGCCCGTACCCGAGGAACTGGTGTTGCCGTAGTCACCGATGTCCTTGATGTGCCCCCACGGATCGGCCATGGCATTGCCGAACTCCTCTGCGGTCATGGTGTTGAACTCCTTGGTCCGCTTCTCGAAGTCCTTGCCGGTCCGCGCGTTTCCCTCCTCGGTGAGCTCGTACGAGTCGGCCATGTCGAGCAGGCTCAGGCGGAGGGTGTAGAGCGTCTCGTGGATCTTCGTCAGCAGGCCCTGGGTGTCGCCGACCAGTCCCGTGCTCTCGCCACTGCCGTGGATCTTGCGCCGCATGACCTCGGCCACGGCGAACAGACCGGGCAGCACCTCCAGCTCCGCGAGTTCGTCAGCCGACCGGAGCATGGTGCTGCCGCCCTTGCCGTCCGGGTGGTCGAAGAGCTCCCCGATGGAGTTGGCGAAGTACCGGATGGCCTCGGTGCTGACCTTCAGGTCCCCGTCCTTGTTGTCGCCACCGCCGGAGTGGACCCGGACGTCGGGTGGGGAGAACCGCCCGTCGATGTCGAGGTGGTCGGACTCGTCGAACTTGTCCCAGTGGATCGAGTCCTCGGCGGGAACATCGTTCTTCTTGTAGTCCTCGACCAGTTCCTTCCAGCTGTCGGTGTCGGTCACCTCCGCCGTGTACCAGTCCCAGGCGGCCCGCTCCTCCGTCGTGTAGTCGGACCAGTCGACCTTGTCGTACTGACGGTTGCTCGACGCGATGTCGGCCTGGACGCGGTCGATGACCGCCTGTATCCAGCCGTCCGGATGCTTCTGCGAATATCCGTCGACCTCACCGCGGTTGAACTCGTCGAGGATTCCTATCTGGTCGATGGCCCTGTCGTTGGGGTAGCTGAAATCGATGGAAGCCATCCGTCCACCACCTCTCCTGCGCGGCCGGCTCTAGGAACTGGTGCCGGGGAGCACCGGCCGCCAGGGAAACACCGGCCCCGGCAGCCGGCTGGCACTCAACCGCCGCGGACCTGGTTCCAGATCTTGGTGTGCCGCTGCTCGGTGGTCCCGTAGTTGTCCGAGATCGCCAGCAGCGTCCGGCGGGCCTGTTCGAGCTGCACCGTCATCTCGTCCGCGGCACTGCGCCACTCGGCCTTCGCCACGTGGTAGGCGCTCCGGGCGTCACCGGACCATTCCTCGATGCTCCGCTCGACATTGCGTTCCATCTCGTCCAGCGCGCCCGAGATCCGCCCGTTGACGCGATTCATGTCGTACAGGGTGGCGTCGGCCTGGTTGAAGTCGAACCGGTAGTTGGACACCTGCGGGTCCTTTCGCAGAGGTGGGGGTCAGACTCCGGGAAGTGCCGTCAGGAAGGAACTGGCGGTCTGCGAGGCTTCCTCCTCGGCCGCCCGGTAGCCGGCGGTCGTGGCGCCCATCACGTCCATCATGTTCAGCAGCTTGTCGATGATGACCTGGAAGGCCCGCTCCCAGTTGTCCATCGCCTGGTTGAAAGTGGTGGAGGCGGTGCCCTGCCAGCTCCCCTGGAGGATGGCCATCTGCCCGTTGACGTAACGCAGGTGGCCGACGAACTCCTGGGCCTTGTTGGCGAACTCGGTGGCCGCCGCCTGCATGCCTGGGTCGGTGGTCTGCACCGTTGGCATGGTCACCATGGACTCCCTTCGTCGTACGTTGCGAAGACGACGTCGAACTCCCTGTGCTCGGCGTCCGCCGTGCCGAAGACTGCTGGCGACCGGCCGCCCACGGCAAGCTCCGCGCCGGGTCGATGTCCGAATGACAGCTCGACCTTCCCTACTTCACCCCTTCGACGACCGGCGGCCGACGGCACGCCGGCGACCGTACGGTCGGGAAGAGACCCTGCACGTTCCTGCCCGGAAAGCGGCCCGCCCCTTCCACCCCCGTCGGCGCTGGTCCTGTACTGGGGTCCGCGGCGGAAGGGGGTCGACGATGAGCTTCGACGAACGGGTCGAGAAGCTGTTCGCGGAGTACGAACGCCAGCGCGGCGGCCTGACCGACCTGCAGGAACGGATGAGGAGGGTGCGGGGCTCCGCCACCTCCCCCCGCCGCGAAGTGACGGTCACGGTCGGGCAGAACGGCGTGCTGACCGAGATCGGCTTCCCGACCGGTGCGTACCGGCGGATGACCCCGACCGAGTTGCAGGCCACCATCATGCAGACCTTCGCCGAGGCGAAGGAGCAGGTGATGGAGCAGGCGGCGGAGGTCATCGGGCCGCTGCTGCCGGATGGCATGGACGTGGCCAGGATGGTCCGTGGCGAGGCCGGCCCCGACATGTACCTACCGCCTGAGGGCCCCCGGCTGACCAGCGGAGTCCGCAGGCTGCTCGGCCTCGGCCCGGAGCAGCCGTGAGCCAGCCGCGGGGAGCCGTCTGGGTCGACCCCGAAGGCGTCATCGCGGTCGGCGACTCGTATGCCCAGCACACCGCCTACTACGACGAGTGTCTCCGCCAGCTGGGCCTGATCCGGGCGCGGTACACACCCGCGTGGGGCGACGACGAGATCGGCAACCAGTTCCAGAAGCAGTTCGACCAGACGATGGACGTCGTCGAGGGCGCGGTGCGTGGCGTCAACGGTCTGCTGGAGTACGCGGCGATCGGACTACGCGTCAGCGGCGAGGGCTACCGGCAGGCGGACGAGGACGCGACCGGGGCCGGGCGCGTGATCGCCAACGAGTTCGTGAAGTCGCCACCGGAGGCCGGCGCCGGACAGGTCGTGCCCGGTGAGCCCGCTCGGCCCGCCGGACAGCCGCTGCGCTACGGGCGGCGGATGCTCGACGGGCGGCCGTTGTCCGAGGGGCGGTTGACGTACCGGGGGCAGACGGTCTCGCAGCTGGCCCCCCGGCAGGGCGACGACTCGATGACGCGGGGCATGGCCGTCCCCGGCGCGATCCGCGAACCCGCGGAGTCGCTGGACAAGCTTCCGGCGTCGAGCATGCCGGCCGGGTTCGCGGCGGCACTGCCCGCGATCTCGGCCTACCGGCCGTACGACACCACCGGCGTGCTCGTCGACGGTGAGCCGATTCCCCCGGGATACCAGTTGCAGGCGCTGGCGACCTTCCCGGACGGCACCTCGCGGCTCGACGCCAACTACTACGACTCGATCATCCCGCTGGGCGGCCGGCGGCCTACCAGCGGCGACGGAGCACCCATCGACGGCAACGGTGACCAGTTGTTCCTGGTCAAGCCCAAAGCGGACGCCGGCGCCGATGCCAGCGCGCCCGGTTACCGTCCGCTGCTGGTCAGCTTCGACGCCAGCGGCGCGGCGACGCCGTTGATCGTGAATCCCGCCTGACCCGGTGCGATGGCCGACTTCCACATTCCCGACGACCCCAACTGGCAGTGGGCGTACGACGCGATCCTCTACACCGTCGGGGAGCGGTTTCCCAAGGGTGACCCGTCGCAGCTGCAGGCGCTCGACGCCGAACTGGGACAGTTCGGCGCGAACCTGGGTAGCGGGATCGCCGCGACCCAGGCGCTCGCCGCCGGGCTGCGGGGCAGTCTCGACGGCCCCGCGGCCGACGCGTTCGCCCAGTTCCAACAGACGATCACCGGGCCGATCCCGCCGGCCATCCGGAAGGCCCTGGTCGCCGGGCAGATCGCCGACCAGGCCAACAAGCTGATCGACTACGTCCAGACCGAGATCACCGTGGCCGCGTTCACGATCGTCCTGGACATCGCGGCGGCGTTGGCCACCGGCTTCGGCGCCTCGCTCGTCCCCGCCTACCTCAAGATCGGCCAGGAGATCACCGGGGCGCTGCTGGACTGGTTGGACAGCCACCTGCACCAACTGGTGGTCCGGCTGGCCCTGGAGGCTGCCGGGGAGGGCGTTCAGGAGGGCGCCGAGAACGTCGCCGCCCAGACCATCGTGATCGCCAAGGGCAACAGCGACGGGTTCGACTGGTCGGGTCTGGCGCAGTCGATCGGTGCCGGTGCCACCATCGGTGCCGTGGCCGGCGGGGTCCACCTGATCGGCGGCCGGTACTTTCCCCGACTCGCCGGCAACACGCACGGGGGGGCCGGGCTGGGTGCCGGGGGAGAGCTGCTCGGTGAGTTCGTCTACCTGTCCATGACCGGTGCCCTCGACGGGTTCGACCCGCTGGCCACCGCCACCTCGTCCCTCATCGGATCGTACGCCGGCCGTTACGCCCACGACGCCGGCGACGCCCTCGGCGGTGGACCCGCCGGGCCCGACCCGTCCGGCGTCGGCCCGTCCAGAGACCTCGCGGGTCCGGGCCGCGGTGCCGGCTCCACCGGGCCCGGTGGAGCCGGCACCGACGGGAAGGGTGGCAACCGACCCCGACCCGGCGGTTCGACGAACCTCAGGGGCGGCCCGCCGGGCCCGGACGGCAGGACGGTCCCGGGTGCCGGCACCGACGGTGCTCCGGCGGGCGGCGGCGAACCGGCACCGGCCACCCCGCCCGCTCAGCAGCCACCCACCGACGCCGGCGGCGCCACCCCGCCGGCCGGCACCGTCGACGGCGAGCAGCGGACATCCCGGCAGCCCGGCGATCCGTCGGGGGCCGGATCCCGCGTCCCGCCGCCTGCGGGGCGTACCGACCTGGTGCGCGGTCCCGCCGTCGGCGCGGACCCGGGCCGCGGTCTGCCCGGTTTCGACACCCCGCCTACCGGTCTCCCGGTGGAACGGGCCGCCACCGGGTCGCCGGAGGGCGTGGTCCGGGCCCCCGACGGTGGTCCGTCGATCGTCGAACGCCCGGCAACCGGGCTCTCCCCGGACGCGGTGCGCGAACCCGCCGGTCAGCATGCCGACCCGGTGGGCGCCCCGCCCCGCCAGCTACCCGACCAGGTGGGCGGTCCATCCGGCCACCCGTCCGGTGCCGACGCGCAGGTGCCGCCGTCGTCGACCCAGCCGCTGCCGCCTCCGCCGGCCGCCTCCGCACCGCCCACCGCCCCGCCGCCGGTCCCGGTGGCGTCGGACCCCGCAGCGCAGCAGCCGGGTACCCCGCCGCCGGTGGGGTCCGGCCTGCCCGGCCAGGGCGGGCCACCACCCGTCACCATCGGACCGGGCGAGCCGGCGGACCCGGAGGCGGACAGCTCCGGCACGCCGGCACCGCTGGCCCCGCCGGCCACCGTGCCCTCCGCACCGCCGCTGGTGACGCCTCCTGGCCCGGTGGCCACGGAGGTGTCCGGCCCCGGCAGCCCGCCGGTGTCATCGGGGCCGGGGAACAGTCCGGCCACCGGGAGCCAGCCGACCGTCCCGGCGGGGGCCCCGGCTCCGGCCCTCGGTGGTGCCGCGGAGCCGCGCGACAGGCTGGTCGAGCTCGACCGGTCCGGGTCGTCGACCACCTCGGGCACCGCGGATCAGGTGCCGCGCCCGCGGGACGCGACGGGCGGTGGCCCGGTGCCGGCCCCGACCGGGCTGCCCGCCGGCCCGACGACCGTCGCTCCCCCCACCGCACCGGTCACCGGACCGTCCGGCACCCCGACGGCGGGGCCGTTCCCGACCGCCGGTGCTGCCGCCGGCTCACCGCCGGGCCCGACCGAGCCGAGGGCCGGTTCGGCGGCGGGCGCGAACGACCGGTTGGTCCCGCTGCCGATCGACCCGCAGTCCTTCGCACCCGTGGAGGCCCCCGCGACGGACCCGAGGGACGGTGGTGCGAAGCTATCTCCGCAGGGGCGCTCCCGGACTACGATCCGCCCGGTGGCTCCCGCTCCCGCGCCGCCGTCGCCCCCGGCGGGAAGGGCCGAGCTCCCGGCGATGCCCCGACCGGCGACCACGGTCGAGGGCCCCGGGACGCCGTCGCGGCCCGACCCCGCCCACGAACCCGACGTCAGGCGCGAAGCCGACCCCGACCGTGCACCCGACTCCGTGGGCCGGCCCGGCGGCGACCCGGACGGACGTACGACGGTGGTGCCGCCCGGTGACGGGAAGGCCGCCCCGCTGAGGGTCGCCGTGGAATTCCCGCCACCCGGAACGGGGCCGTCGCTGCGGGAGGTGCCGCCCGCCGTGGTCGCCAAGGCGACAGTCGAGACGACCTGCGTCGGTGACCCGGTCGACGTGACGACCGGCCGCATCATCTATGCCGAGACCGACCTGGTGCTGCCCGGCCTGGCCCTGGAGCGTACCCACCGCTCCGACTACCGCTGGGGCCGGTCCTTCGGCCCGAGCTGGGCGTCCACCCTGGACCAGCGGGTCGTGGCCGACGGGTCGCGGGCCTGGTTCCTGGCCGCCGACGGCTCGATCCTCAGCTACCCGCTGCCCGCCGAGGGCCGGGCGGCGCTGCCCGTGCTCGGCCGCCCCGTCCCGCTGCGGCGGCTGGTCGGCGGCGGCTGGTCGCTCACCGACGGGGAGACCCTGCTGCTGTTCGCCCCCGCCATGGACGGCCAGGCGGCGATGCTGTCCGATGTCGCGACGGTGCGTACCCGGTGGCACGTCGCCCGCGACGACGCGGGCACCCCCACGCGCCTGGAGTCGTCGTCCGGCGACCGGGTGGAGTTGCGGACCCGCGACGGCCTGGTGACCGGCGCGCGGTTCGTGCCCGGCGACGACGACTCCGACGGGGTCGCGCTGCCGGCCTTCGGGTACGACGAGCGACGCCGCCTCGTCGAGGTGCGGAACTCCTCCGGCGAGCCGGTGCGGCTCGGCTACGACGCGGACGGCCGGATCGTGCGGTGGGAGGACCGCAACGGCGGGTGGTACACGTACGCCTACGACCGGGCGGGCCGGTGCGTGCGCACCGACGGCAGCGGCGGCCACCTGCGCTACACGTTCGGGTACGGCGACGGCGTCACGATCGTGACGGACTCGCTCGGCGGCGTGCACCGCTACGAGCTCGACGACAACCTCCAGGTCACCGCGGTCACCGATCCACTCGGCGTCACCACCCGCACCGCGTGGGACCCGACGTGCCGGTCCTGGTCCCGGACCGACCCGCTCGGGCGGGTCACCCGGTTCGGCTACGACGAGGCGGGTCGCCAGGTCGTGACGGTCCGCCCGGACGGCAGCCCGTACCCGGTGGCCGAGGACGGCGGGTGGGCGGACGGCGTACCCGGACGTGAATTTGATCTTGATGGTCGGGGTCGGCCCAGGTCGGTGCGGCTGCCGGACGGCACCGTCACGGAGTTCGGCTGGACCGCCGAGGGCGACCTGGCCTGGCGCACCGGCCCGGACGGCTCCACCCGGGAATGGCATTACGACGGCGAAGGGAATCTGGTGGAAACCATCGACGCTCAGGGGCGTTCGGCACATATCGAGTACGGGGCGTTCGATCTGCCCACCGCGCGGATCGACGAGGCGGGCAACCGCACCGAGTTCGCCTACGACACGGAACTGCGGTTGGTCGCGGTCACCAATCCGGCGGGACGGGTCTGGCGCTACACCTACGATCCGGCCGGGCGGCTCACCACGGAGACCGACTTCGACGGCCGCACCCAGCACTACACCTACGACGCGGCCGGGCAACTGACCAGCCGCACGAACGCCACGGGCGACACCACCCACTACGTCCACGACCTGCTCGGACGGGTCGTCGAGCGGCGGGCCGGCGACGCCGTCACCCGGCTGGAGTACGACGACGCCGGCCACCTCGCCGGGGTGCGCAGCCCGGACGCGGTGGTGCGGTTCGAGCGGGACACCGAGGGCCGGATCATCGCCGAGACGATCAACGGCCGCACCGTGCGCACCTCCTACCAGGGCGGCCAGGCGCTGACCCGGACCACACCGTCGGGCCGGTCGAGCCGATGGACCCTCGACGCACAGGGCCGGCCGGTCATGCTCGCCGCCGGCGGCCACGTGGTGCGGTTCGACCACGACGCGGCCGGGCGGGAGATCAGCCGGGCCGTCGACGACGTGGTCGCGTTGCGGCAGACGTTCGACGGGACGGGCCGCCTGTCCGCCCAGCACGTCGCCGACGCCGCCGTGCGTGGCTTCGGCTACGACGCCACCGACCGGGTCGTGGCGATCACCGACACGCTCGACGGCGACCGTTCGTTCCACGCCGACGAGACCGGACGGATCCACACCGTCACCGCCGGCGGCACGGAGCGGGAACGGTACGAGTACGACGCGGCCGGCAACCTCGTCGGCACCGGCGACGGGCGCTGGGAGTTCGCCGGCGGCGCGCTCCTGCGCTCGGACGACGCGCGGTTCACCTACGACGGGAGGGGCCGCCTGACCACCCGGATCGACGCCGCCGGCAGTTGGCGGTTCAGCTGGGACGCCGAGGACCGGCTGACCCACGCCGTCACACCCGACGGCGACCGGTGGCGCTACCGCTACGACGGCTTCGGTCGCCGCATCGCCAAGCAACGCCTGGCCGCCGACGACACGATCCTGGACGAGGTGACCTTCTCCTGGGCCGGTGACCTCCTGGTCGAGCAGACCGACGGCACCGGCACCGTCTCCTGGGACTACCGGCCCGACGGGTCCGCACCGGTCACCCAGACCAACGGCGACGACAGGCTCCACACCGTCGTCACCGACGCCGTCGGTACGCCCACCCACCTGGTGGAATCCGGCGGTCAGCTGCGCTGGTGGTCGCGCGGCGACCTGTGGGGCCGCACCGGTGACCCGGCCGGCACCCCGCTGCGCTTCCCGGGGCAGTACCACGACACCGAGACCGGCCTGCACTACAACCGGTTCCGCTACTACGACCCGGCGACCGCCCGCTACCTCAGCCCCGACCCGCTCGGGCTGGCCGGTGGACCCAACCCGACCGCGTACGTCGACGACCCACTGACCAGCATCGACCCGCTCGGCCTGGCCCCGTGCAAGCCCGGCAAGAGGAAGAGCGGGGGTGGCCACCGGTCGTCGCGGCACAGTTCGCACCGCAGGCACAGTTCGCACGGCGAACCGAGCAGCCTCCCCCCGGAGGCGGCCCCCCCGGCGACGGACGAGCTGGTCCGTGCGCCGGACCCGGGGGTGGACACCGCGTACGGTCCCTACGACATCTTCGGCACCGACGACCAGGACGTGTCGCGCCACTCCGTCAGTCAGCTCTCCTCCGCCGAGGGCTCCTCGTACGCCGACGTCCAGCAGACCCTCACGCCGCTGCCCGCACTGGGCTCGACGATCGACTTCAGCCAGGCGGAGCGTGACTGGAAGAAAATCGAACGTCGAATGTCCAACTACGACAAACTGTGGAACAACAGGGAGCTCAGGAACGCCTACGACGACTTCAAGAAACAGCTTGAGCTGGAGCTGCGACTGAGGAACCAGGGCGCGACGGACGACGAGATCGACGCCGAGGTGGTCAGGCAGTTCGGCACCGAGAAGGTCGAACCGTTCGCGCAGCTCATGGCGGACAACCATGCCTTCTCCGTGCCGGCGAAGTGGTGGTACAAGCACCAGAAGGACCGCGACTTCGACACCCAGCTGGCCGACGCCGTGGAGAAGTACCGGCCGCATCTTGCACTCTGGGGAAAGATCGGCCCGGCAGTCGCCGAGCGGATTACCGAGCAGGACGGCAAACGGATGCTCGAGGCCTCGCCCGGCGGGCAGATCTTCGACAACGTCATGCTCGGGATCGACAACTACAACAACTACACGCCCGGATACAAGCGACTGTGGGAGAAGTTTTCCCACCAGCTCGTGGCGGTCACCAAGGGCATCGTCGACGCACACGTGCTCCGGGCGGTCATGGTCGGGAGTGTCCTGGACACCACCGAAGCGAAGATCCTGTTCGACAAGGTGGACAAGGGTGAGATCGAGGGCCTGCGCGTCGTCGCCTGGGAGTTCGTCGGCAAGAACCAGATCGCCAGGGCGGCCGAGTACGTCGTCAGCTCACAGAAGTCCTACGACGATAAGGTACCGAAGCTCTACAAGGGCCACACCACACCGTCGTTCGACGCGCACCAGCAGCAGCTCTACGAGCAGCTCTCGTACCGGCGTGCGGACTACAACCGGATCGGGCTGCAGGACTCCATGTCCGATGTCTCGCCGGTCGAACGCAGGGACAGCAACTACATCTTCGTGGTCTCCGACCCCAACAACGGCGTCTCGGAAAGCCCCGAGAGTCTCTCCAGGAAACTGTCGAGGGCGCAACAGCACGAGCGACCCGACAACCCGTTGGCCACGTTGGACCAGATGTTGGCCGTGCTGAAGTACGACCAGGACCGGTCGGGCAGTGACGCTTCGGTCGCCGATCTCGGGGACAACCTGCAGAGCACGTACCTGGACTCCACCCGCGACCGGTACGGCTCAGGCGACAGCATTCCCGTGCCCCCGACCCGGAACAACAGCGCGCTGGATCCGGGCGACTCCAGTGCCGGCCCCTTCGCGGAGAACCCCGGTCCGAGTCCGCACGGATCCGACTACTCGCCCACGCTCGATCCCGTCATCGAGGACGCCGAACCCGTCAGCGACTGGCGTCACTTCACCGAGGACTGGCGGGCCTACGACATGCCGGCAGCCGACGTCGCACGCAGGGACTCCCACGAGGTGGCGCCGTCCGAGCGCAGCCACCGTTCCCACCGCTCACGCAGGAGATCCCACCGGCACCCGAGCGGGACGGTCTCCGATCCCCGCAGCAGGTCCGGCAGCTCCCGCACGTCCAGCGGGTCCGGCAGCTCGCACCGCGACCAGGGCAGCCCGAACGCCGATCCCGGCAGGACCAACCAGGAATCCGGCTACGACCAGTCGTCCTTCCCTGAGCAGTCGTCGTACCCGGAGCAGTCGTACTATCCTGAGCAGTCCTCGTACCCGGAGCAGGCGTCCTACTTCGACCAGCCGGCCGCCAGCCAGGTCGTCTACACCGACTACTCGGGCGTGCCGTTCAGCTACCTGCCGGCCTCGTCGGCGAAGAGCACCGACGAGACGTACTGCGAGGCCGACCCGATCGACGTGACCACCGGCCGGATGATCCTCACCGAGACCGACGCGACGCTGCCGGGCCTCCCGCTGGTGCGCACCTACCGCTCCGACTACCAGTGGGGCCGGTCCTTCGGCCGGTCCTGGGCCTCGACCCTGGACCAGCGGGTCATCGTCGACGGCGAGCAGGTCCGTTACCTGGCCGCGGACGGATCCATTCTGACCTATCCGCTGGTCGCGGAGGGTGCGACGGCGGTGCCGGTGCTCGGGCGGGCGTGGCCGCTGCGCCGGCTGACGGGCGGCGGCTGGTTGCTCACCGACCCCGAGGCCGGCCGCGCGTGGGTGTTCGCCCCGGCACACCGTGGTGAGTCGCTGCTCAGCGACGTGACCGACGGCGGCGTCCGGTGGTCGGTCCAGCGCGACGACGCCGGCACCGTCACGGAACTTCGCTCCTCGTCGGGCGCGACGATCGAGTTCACTTCCGCCGCCGGGCTGATCACGGCGCTGCGCCTGCCGGACCAGGACGGGGCCCTGGTGGAGGCGTCCCGGTTCACCTACGACCAGGACGGCCACCTGACCGAGGTGGTCAACTCCTCGGGCGACCCTGAACGCTTCGTGTACGCCGACGGCCGGATCGTGCGGTGGGAGGACCGCAACGGCGAGTGGTACACCTACGCCTACGACGAGGCGGGCCGCTGCGTCGACACCGACGGCAGGGGCGGCTACCTGCGTTACCGGTTCGCCTACTCCGACGGTCTGACCGTCGTCACCGACTCGCTCGGCGCGACGCGCACCTACCAGCTCAACGACCGCCTCCAGGTGGTCGCGGAGATCGACCCGCTCGGCGCGACGACCCGGTACGAGTGGGACGACGCCTACCGACTGCTGTCCCGGACCGACCCGCTGGGCCGGACGACGACCTACGGGTACGGCCCCGACGGACGTCCGACCACGGTCACCAGGCCGGACGGCAGCCGGGCCCTGACCAGCTTCGACGAGCAGGGCCGGGCCACCTCGCGGACGGACTTCGACGGTTCGACCGTCCGCCGGGAGTTCGACACCGACGGGCGGGTACTGGCCGAGATCGACGCCAGCGGCGAGGTCGTGCGCTTCGACCGGCCCGCCGGGAACGGCCATGGCACGGCCATCCAGATCGGTCCGGCGGTCGTCGTCCGCGACGCGGCACGTCAGGTCACGGCGATCAGCACCACCGACGGTGACACCAGGTACACCTACGACCGGCTCGGCCGGGTCGTCTTCATCACGACCGACCAGGGCACCACCGAGATCGGCTGGACGTTGGAGGGTGAACTGTCCTGGCGGGAGAACCCGGACGGCGGTGTCGAAGAGTTCGGCTACGACGGCGAGGGCAACCTGGTCGAGACGGTCGACGCCACCGGCCGCCGCACGTTCTTCGAATACGGCGCGTTCGACCTGGTGACGGCCCGGATCGACGACGACGGCGACCGCACCGAGTACGCGTACGACACCGAACTGCGGCTGACCACCATCACCAACCCGGCCGGTGAGACCTGGCGGTACACCTACGACCCGAACGGGCGGGTGACCGAGGAGACCGACTTCCAGGGCCGCACCCAGCGGTACGCCTACGACGCCGCGGGTCAACTCGTCGCCCACACCGACGCGGCGGGCGAGGTCACCCACTTCGGCTACGACCTGCTCGGCCGGGTGGTCGAGCGGCGTACCGGCGACGCCGTGACCCGGCTGAGCTACGACCCGGCCGGCCGGATCGTCTCGGCCGTCGACGTCGACTCGGAGATCCGGTTGGAGCGGGACGCGATCGGTAGGATCATCGCCGAGACGGTGAACGGACGTACCGTGTCCAGTTCGTACGGCGACCAGTTCGACGCCGTCACCGCGCGGACCCGCCCGTCCGGCGCGGCGACCCAGTGGTCGTACGACGAATCCGGCCGACCCACCGTCCTGGTGGCGGGCGGGCAGCAGCTCCGGTTCGCCTACGACGGCGGACGTGAGGTGAGCCGCAGCTGGGACGCGGGCCTGACGATCCGGCACGATGCCGGCCGGGCGGCGACGCCGGACCACCGCCCGGGCGACGTCAGGTACACGATGGACGCCCTGGGTCGGCCGGTCACCCGGTCCGACGCCGCCGGTGACTGGAACCTCACCTGGGATCACCGGGACCGGCTGACCACGGTCACCACGCCTGACGGCGACCGCTGGGACTACCGTTACGACGCGTTCGGGCGGCGGATCGCCAAGCAACGCCGCGGCGTGAAGGGCGTGGTGGTCGAGGAGACCGACTTCGTGTGGTCCGGGGACCTCCTGGTCGAGCAGCATCACCGAGCCGACGGCGACCGAGTCACCACGACGGCCTGGGAGTACCACCCCGGTTCGGCATATCCGGTCGCCCAGATCGTGAACGGCACGGTTTTCGCGGTGTTGACCGACGAGGCCGGCACCCCGACGCAGGTCGTCGGCACCGACGGCAGCGGACCGGGCGACGTCCCGCTGCGGTCCGCCGGCCGTTACCTGGACGCGGAGACCGGCCTGCAGTACGACGGTTCCTGCTACTTCGACCCGGCGACGGCCCGCTTCCTGCCGGAGCCGCGGTTGGCCCCGGTGCCGGTGAGCTGAGTCCACTGCGGCGTCCGCCCCGTTCACCAGCGGTGATCGGGGCGGACGCCGCCGGTCAGATCGAGGAAGGGACCGACGCCAACCGTGGCGAGCATTTTCGTATCGGTCGCGGCCTACCGCGACCCGGAACTGGTGCCGACCGTGCTGGACTGCCTCGCGAAGGCCGACCGCCCGGACGAACTGCGCATCGTGGTCAACTGGCAGCATCTCGGCGGGGAGGACGTCGCGGCACTGTACGCCGACCCCCGGGTGACGGTGCTGGAGTTCGACGCCCGGCTCAGCCGCGGAGTGGGCTGGGCCCGGGCGCAGATCCAGCGCCACTACGTGGACTCCGACTGGTATCTGCAGGTGGACAGCCATACCCGGTTCGCCCCCGGCTGGGACACCCGACTGGTCGCGATGGCCCAGCAGACCGGGGCGGCCAAACCGATCCTGACCTGTTATCCCCCGACCTACGAACCGGCTGACGAGTTCACCGATGGCGGCGAACCCACCCTGATCTTCCTCGACGGATGGACCCACGACGGACTGCCCCGGTTCAAACACTTCCAGATAGCGGACTGGCGGCAGGCCACCGCGCCGGTCCCGGCCCGTTTCGTGGCCGCGGGATTCCTCTTCGCCCCGGGTTCGTTCGTCAGCGAGGTGCCCTACGACGGGCGTATCTATTACCAGGGGGAGGAGATAAACCTGGCCACCCGCGCCTTCACCTGGGGGTACGACCTGTTCCACCCGGTCGAGGTGCTGGCCTGGCACTACTACATCCGGGAGAATCAGGTCCGGCACTGGATGGACCACCAGGCACCGGGCGAGGATCACTGGTACGACCTGGATCGGGCCGCCCGCCGCCGGGTACGGACCCTGCTGCGGTACCCCATGGTGGGCGGCTACGGCACCGGCCCGGTCCGCCCGATGACGGCCTACCAGGAGTACGCGGGCGTCGACTTCGAACGGCGTACCGCGACGGCCGAGACGCTGGCCGGTCGGCTACCGGCCGCCTGGAAACCCACGCCGGAGCGGGAGGACGCCGACGGGCGCGGTGGGTGACCTCGGAAGCCGAGGGCCGGAGCGGCAGCCCGGCCAAGGTGCTCCTGTCCGACCCGGGCAACCCGTGGACCACGACGAGGTGATCAGCCGGGTCTGCGCCGCCGACCATGCTCCAAGAGATTGATTTCGCTCAATTGTTGGACGAGAATGTCGGGATCAGGGGCCGTCATCGCCCGTCTTCCTCGTCCGGTCGGGAGGAGGTGTCGAGCATGGAGCGCTACGAGGACCTCGAAGGAACCGCTGTGGGCCTGATCAACGCCGTCATCAACTGACGCGCCGGTCACCAACCGGGCGGGCACGGGTCGTCCCATCACCGCGTGTCCGCCCCCTCGGCACCGAACCAACGGACCGGCGCGGGAGGACAGGGGTGGCCGACCTCACCTGGCGGGATCCGGCGGCGTTGCCGCTGCGCCCGTTCATCGACCTGACCGCCGATCCCACGGTCGCGCCGTCCCTGGTCGCCGAAGCGGCCCTGTTCTGCGCCGCCCAGGCCGACCCCTGCGGTTGGCTGCCCGCCCACGCGGTCCCCGCCGACCTGCGTCGCACGATGTGCCGCGCCGGCCTGCTCGACGCCACGGACCCGCTCGTCGCGCCACCCGGGGTGGCGGAGCGGCTCGCCAGCGGAGACCACGCCGGTCTGCTGTGGGCGGCCCGACTGATGCGTGCGCTGGGCCGCTGGGACGATGCCGCGCAACTGCTGCGGCGCATCGGAGCTGACGCGCCACCCCCGGTGTACGCCTGGCGTGCTCTCCTGCTCACCGAGGACGGCCGGCAACCACCTCCCCCGGTGCCGCCCGAGGTGGCGGGCCTGCCGGTCCGGCTCACCACCGCACTCGCCCACGCCCGGTCCGCCGGGACGGCCGGCCAGCCGGCCGGGAAGGCGCTCACCGTGGCGGAGTCCCTGGCCGCCGGTCTCGCCGGCGAACGGTTCGGGGTGATCGCCCGGGCCCGGATCCTCGCCGTGCGGCTGGGCTGCCCGGGTGAGCCGGGGCCCGAGGCCGACACGGTCCGCGCCGTCGCCCACGACCTGGGCAAGGACCGGAACGACTTCCTCGCCCGCGACGCCGCGCTGGCGCTGCTGCGGGCCGCCACCCTCGCCGCCCCGAACGGGACCGCTGCCTGCTCGGCGTACGAGTTCGCGGGCGTCGCCCTCGCCCTCGATCCGACCGGCGCGGCGACCCGGCTCCTCGCGGCGGACGCGGCCCTGGCGGCGGGCGACCGGGAGGCGGCCCGCACCCACTACCGGGTGGCCGCCCGGACCGGTCTGGCGGAGCGGACCGCCGCGCTGGCCGGACTGCTCGACCTGGCCACCCCCGCCGCGCCCGGCGCGAACCGCGAGTCCACCGGCGGGTCGGCTCCGGCAGCGGACACCGGCGAACTGGTGGGGGCGCTGGCCGACCTGCTCGCCACGGATCGCCGCGCCGAACGGGACCGGTTGGCGGTGCTCGTGGCGCGGCGTCCGGCCTTGGCCGGCACGGCCTGCGCCGACGCGGTGCGGTGGGCGGTCGCGGCGCAGGGCGGTCCGGCGGCCGGGGCGCGTCCGCTTCCGCTGGAGCGCTACCGGCCGTTCCTCGACCTGAACCCGAGCGCGCTCCTCGACCCGGTCGACACCCCGCCGGTCGCGATCCACACGCCGCTGATGTCGTACGCCGCCGTGCTGGAGCGTCGTGAGCCGTGGTTCCGGGAGATCCACCCGCAGCGGGCCACGGCCGCCATGTTCCGCGACGAGATGCAGGCGACGGCGGCGGTGTACGGGTACCCCTCCGGTGCCGCCTCGGCCGACTACGCGACGTGGCTGGCGGCGTCCGACGGCTGCCCGCCCGGGGTGCGGGACCGGCTGGCCAACGTGTCGGACCTGCCGCTGCTGGACCGGGCGCTGCTGGGCCGGCTGCTGTCCGCGCTGGGCTTCCACGCCGAGGCCAAGCGGATCCTTCCCGGGCCGGACGTGCCGGTCCGCGACCCTGTGGACGCGTACGCGCTGGCCAGCTGGATCTTCGCCGAGCAGATGCTCACCACGGGGCACGCGGCCGAGTTGGAACCGCACTTCCGCACGCTGTACGACCAGCTCGGCGACGACGTCAGGTACGCCCGCACGCGGGTGGTCACCACCATCAACGCCACCGTCAACGCGGCCCGACGCCGGGAGCCCGACACCATCGCCCGGTGGCGCAAGCTCGGCGAGGAGGACCTCGCCCGGTACACCGCGCTGCCCGAGGTGTCGGAGTTCGACGCCGCGATCATGACCAGCAGATGGTTCCGGGCCATGGGGTTCCTACCGTTCCTCACCGGCGACCGTGACCTGCTGCGGGCGGACCTGGACCGGTGGCTCGGCATCGCCCGGGAGGTGACCGGACACGACGGGCACACCCGGGTCATCGCCGCCGACAACTACTTCCCGGCCGTGGAAACCGCCGTACGCACCCACACCCACCTCGGTGAACGCGACACCGCGCTGGCCCTGGTGGACGAGCTGGCACAGCGGATCGACCCGATCGACCCGAAGACCTGGCTCACCGCCGGGGAGCTGCGGTACCAGGCCGGCGACCACGGTGGCGCGCTTGAGGCGTACCTGCGGGCCGCGCACCTGCAGTTCCCGTACGGCCGGATCTCCTGGTTCAACGCCGGCCAGGTGCACGAGCAACTCGGCCGGGCGGACCTGGCCGCCGAGTGTTACCGCCTGTCGCTCGCGCACTGGCCGACCGGGGTGACGCCGCTGCGCCGGCTACGTGACCTGCACCTGCGCGGCCGGCTACCCGACGACGGGGGAGTGCTGGCGGCCTGGCTGGCGGGCCAGCCGGCGTGGTCGCAGCTGCCCGCGTTCCCGGGGTGAGCGGGGTGCGGGTGCCGCCCTACGGGGCGCAGCGCGAACTGCTGCTGCTCAGCGACACCGACCCGGCCGGCCTGCCCCGGCACAACCCGATGCCCCGGGCCTGGACACTGTGGCGCGTCCGGGGCGGGGTGGACGTGCCGCGTCTGGCCGCCGCCATGCGGGCCGTCGCCGCCGGCAACGACGTGTGGCGGGCCCGGTTCGCCGCAGGCCCCGAGCTGGTGTACGGACCCGGGCAGCCCTTCCCGGTGACCGTCGTGGACCGCTCCGGCGTGCCGGCGGACCGGCGGGCGGCGGCGGTCGGAGCGGCCCTCGGCGACGCGGTGTACGCGCCGATCGACCTGCGCCACGACCCGCTGGCCGGGGCCTGCCTGGTGCGGCTGGCCCCGGACGACCACGCGCTCGCCCTCGTGGTGGACCACGGCTTCGCCGACCACGCGACGCACACCCGGTTCGTGCGTCGCACGGCTGCGGCGTACCAGCATCCGCGGCGCACGCCGCCGCCGCTGCCGTCGTTCTTCGCGCACGCGGCCGAGGTCGCCGCCGACCCGCGGCGGGCGGCGTCCCGGGAGTTCTGGGCGGCGGCGATGAGCCGGGACGTCCCGGCGGTCGCCTTCCCCGGCGGGCGGTGGAAACCGTGGCCGGACACCACCGCCAGCGCCGCCTGGCCGCTGCGGCTCGACCGAGCAACCACCCAGGCCATCCGGTACGCCCGGGAACTCACCGGCGCGACCGGCTCCGGTCTGCTGCTGGCGGCCCTGACGTTCCTGCTGGAACTCTGGACCGAGACGGACGTCCCGGTGCTGTACGCGCGGGGCGGCCGGTGGACCCGGGAGAGCATCGAGGTTCCCGGCGCGCTGCACGAGGCGGTGGTGAGCGTACCGCCGGGCCAGCGTGCGTCCGCCTCGCTCGCCGACCGGGTCCGTGGTCTCACCGCCGCCAACGCCGCCGCCCCGCCGCTGTTCGGTCAGTGGCTCACCGACTTCGGTGGGGTCGAGGCCCTCCGGGAACGGCGTCGCCTCGTGCTCAACGTGGTGGCGGCGGAGCCCACCGTCACCCTCGGTGACGCCACGATCGGCCCGGCGGACCGGCTGCTGCGCGGCAGCGTACGCCCGCCGGAAGGCCGGCGTGGGTTCCCCGCCCACAACGCGCTGCACCTGGCGGTGACCTGGTCGGCCGAGCAGCCTGAGGTGACCGTGCACCACGACCCCGAGGTGCTGCCCGCTGCCGCGCCGTTCGGTGCCGCCCTGCTCCGGTTCCTCGCCCTGCTGGCCGAACAGCCCGACATCGCCGTCGACCGGGCCGCCGACCTGCTGCGCGCGACCTGGCTACGGGCGGCCGACGCCCCGCCCACGGCCGCGTCGACCTGACGTGACGGACCGCCGTGGCGGGCTGCTCCGGCAGCACGACTTCCGGTCCCTGTGGCTCGGGGCGGTCGCCAGCCAGTTCGGTGCCCGGATGGCCCTGGTGGCGCTGCCGCTGGTGGCGGCCGGCCCGATGCACGCCTCCGCCTGGCAGGTGGGGCTGGTCGGCACCCTGGGCACGGTGGCGTTCCTGGTGGTCGGCCTGCCCGCCGGCGCGGTCGTCGACCGGGTGCGGCAGCGGCGGTTGCTCATCGGCACCGACCTGGGGCGGGCCGTGCTCGTCGCCTCGCTGGCCGTGCCGGTGGCGTCGGGCGGGACGGCGCTCGGCCAGGTGTACGTCGTCGTCCTCGGCGTCGGGGTGCTCACCGTGTTCTTCGACGTCGCGCACCAGAGTTACCTGCCCCGGGTGGTGCGGGCCGACGAACTGGTCGAGGCTAACGCCCGGCTGAGCACCACCCTCGCGGTGGCGCAGGTCGCGGGGCCCGCGCTGGCCGGGTTGGCCGTCGACCTGGCCGGCACCCGGCCCGCCGTCGTGGCGATCGCGGTGGGGTTCGCCGGGTCCGCCGCCTACCTGGCCCGGATCCGGGCGGTCGACACGCGGCCCGTCCCCGCCGGCCGGTCCCGGCTCGCCGGGCAGATCCGCGACGGCGTGGCCTACGTGCTGCGCCACCGGGTGCTACGCCTGCTGGCGCTGGCCGGCGGCGCGTACAACATGTTCGCCCTGGTGGTGCAGACGATGGTGCCGGTGCGCCTGGTCAGCGAGCTGGGCGCGTCCCCGGCGACGGCCAGCGCGTACTTCAGCGCGGGCGGTGCCGGCGGCATCCTCGGCGCGGTCGTCGCCCGGCGGCTGGTCCGACGGCTCGGGCTGTACCGCGCGGTCTGGCTCTGCCTGCTCGTCACCGCCCCGTTCGCGCTGCTCACCCCGCTGATCGACAGCGTCGGTGGGATCTGGTTGGCGGCCGGCGGCTACCTGGTGCTGTGGGCGGGTGCGACAGCCTCCAATGTGGCCCAGGTCAGTCTGCGCCAACAGTTGTGCCCGCCCGACCTGCTCGGCCGGATGAACGCCACCATGCGGTTCCTGCTCGGCGGGGCGATGCCGGTGGGTGCGCTGGCGGGCACCGTGCTGGGGGCCGCCGCTGGTGCCCGAGTTGCCCTGTGGGTGGGTGCGGTCGGTCTGCTCCTGTCCTGCCTGCCGCTGCTGCGCCTGCGCGTCCCCGCCGACCGGCGGCCTGCATAGCGGACGTCTGCTCCCGGTCGGTGTGGATCTTGTGGGATATCCACCCTGCTACGGCCCGTCACATCAGGTTATCTGGGTGTCCGTTTCGGCGTTGGTCGGGTTGTTTGTGGTGTCAAGTTGTGACGGCTCTTTACGGGCCAGCTGAGTGATCTCTAAGGTCCCGGTGACTTCGATCGTTGATCACGGGGGCAGTTGTGCGGGGATGGGTGGGTCGTACGGTGCTGCGCGCCTTGGCGGCGTGGCGCGGTGGACGGCTGCTGTAGCCACGGCGGTGTCCATCGTGGTCATGGGCTCCGTCATGGGTACGCCGGTGGCGCGGGCGGCGTCGCCGGCAGTGGGTGAGTTGGAGGCGGACGGTGAGGCTGCCGCTATGGCCCTTGCCTACCGCTATCGCAAGCCGGTGCTGGTGACCGGGATGATGTCGCCGACGTCGACGGTGTGGGCGCAACCTGATGGGACGTTCCGGGCGCAGATGCACTCAGCGCCGGT
The DNA here is from genome assembly GCF_053667945.1 of Micromonospora sp. SCSIO 07396. Lineage (NCBI taxonomy): Bacteria > Bacillati > Actinomycetota > Actinomycetes > Micromonosporales > Micromonosporaceae > Micromonospora > Micromonospora sp. SCSIO 07396. Next base: position 3,675,973 of record NZ_CM132210.1, on the reverse strand, counting down.
GCGTGCCCGCACGCCGGAGGGCTGGGAGGATGTCGATCTGAGGTTGGCACGGCAGCCGGACGGCTCCGTGGGGCCGAAGGTTCATCCGTACGGATTGTGGTTGTCGGGGGCGCGGCCAGCCGGCAGCGACGGGTTGGTACGTGTTGGCGTGGGGCAGCAGCAGAGCGCCCTCGGCTGGGCCGGGGAGCTGCCGGATCCGCTGCTGGTGGACACGACGGCGACCTATCAGAACGTGAAACCGGGCGTCGATCTGGTGGTGGAGGCCCGTCCGACGGGCTTCCGGTACTCCTTCGTGGTGCATACGGCGGCGGCAGCGGCGGGGATGACGTCGGTGTCGATGCCCTGGTCGACCGGCAGTGAAGCCGCTTCCGCCCGGCTGACCGGTGCGGGATCGGTGGAGGTGTCGCAGGGCGAGATGTGGGACGCGCAGGTGTCCAGCAGTGGTGAGCCTCTGCACCGTGCGAACGTGGCTGTCGCCGCTGCTGTCATCGATGGTCAGAACAGTCTGGTGATGACGCCTGACCGGGAGTTCCTCGACAGTCCCGGCCTGGTCTTCCCGGTGACGATCGATCCGTCGGTCAACCTGAGCCCGTCGTTCGACGCGTACGTGCAGAACACCATCTCCATCACCGACAAGTCGGGCGACGACGAGCTGCGTCTGGGCTACATCGTGGATCCGAACGAAGGCTGCTCGTCGGCCTGCCTCGCACGGTCCTTCCTCAGTTTCCACAACCTCGGCGGCTACTCGGGGGCGACAGTCGTCTCGGCGGAGTTGTTCCTGTGGAACTACCACTCGTACTCCTGCACGAAGGCATCCTGGGAGACCTGGCGGGTGGATTCGGTCTCGTCATCGGTGCGTTGGGGCAACCAACCCGCCTGGCGGGAGAAGGACGGCACCTCCGACGGCACGAAGGGGTACAACTCCGGGTGCGGTGACGGCTGGGTGTCGGCGTCGGTGAAGGAGACGTTCCAGACGAGCTTCTCGGGCAATTCGGCGACGGCGAACGTGGGGCTGCGGGCGTCCAACGAGTCCAGCAACAGCGGATGGAAGAAGTTCAACTCCTCCGAGGCGTCGTCGAACCGGCCGTACGTGACGGTGGTGTACAACCGTGCCCCGAACGTGCCGACGCAGTTGGCGATCGACTCGTGCTACTCGGTCTGCAAGTCCCCGGCGGTGGTCCGATCCGGTCGGCCGACGCTGTCGGCGATCGTCTCCGACCCTGACGGTGGGACGATGCGCGCCGAGTACGAGGTGTACGACAACGCGAAGACCACCTTGAAGGCAAAGTCCGGGACCGCGGTCACCGGTGTCACCTCCGGCACGGCGAGGCCGTGGCGGGTGACGACGACGTTGCCCGACGGGACCTACCACTTCCGGGTCCGGGGTTGCGACAGCTATCAGTGTGGAAGTTACTCCGGCTGGTTCACCTTCACCGTCAACACCCAGGACCCGGCCTTGCCGACCATCGCCGGTGTCACGTATGCGGAGCAGTCGACCGGGGCGTGGAGCGGTGGTCCAGGGCAGGCGGGAACATTCACCTTCGGGCCCAACGGCGCGTCCGACGTGCAGGAGTACATCTACGACCTGAACGGCGCCAACGCGGTCACCGTGCCCGCCGGAACGGCACAGGGGCAGATCCTCACGGCCAACCAGCAGCAGGTGTCCACCGACCTGACCGGCTTCGGCGGGCACAACGCGACCCTCACCCGGGACACCGGTCGTGGCCACAACAGCGGTCAGTCGCTGAAGATCGCGCCCTTGGCGTCCGGTGGGACGGCCACCGCACCGCAGGGGGACACCTTCGCCGACCTCGGCGGTGACTTCGGTGGCCTGCGGCTGGGCATGACCGGCGGCAGGCGGTACTGGATCACTGGCTGGATCTACGTGCCGGCCGCCACCGGCCTGGGGACCAGCGGCACCTACGGCACCAGCCGGGGGCTGCGGATCGCCGCGTTCTACAAGGTCGGCTCCCTCAACGTCGAGGTGACCTCGCCGAAGGCGACCGTGGTCGACGGCTGGCAACAGTTGTCACTCGTGATGTCGGTGCCTGTCGGCGCGACCGAGGCGTTCGTCCGGCTCTACAACGGTTTCCCCTCCGGCCAAGCCAGCAAGGTCGTGTACTGGGACGACCTGTCGGTCAGGGAGGTCGTCGGCACCAGCACGACAGAGTCGATCACCCCGAGCAGGGACGGCGTGAACGTCCTGTCGGTGCAGTCCCGGAACTCGGCCGGTGCCACCTCCGATCCCCGGATCTACCAGTTCCTCGTGATGCCCACCAACGGCGAATGGGCGTGGACGTTCGACCAGGACACCGCCGCCGCGGTGTCCGCCCCGACCGGATTCACCGCCGCCTACACTCCCACCGGAGTCATACCGTCAACGACCGGTCATATCGGGGAGGGGGCGGTGTACCTGGACGGAAGCGGGTACCTCTCGACGTCCGCTCCGGTGTTGAACACAGCCGACCCCGGCGGATTCACCGTCGCCGCCTGGGTGCGGCTGACGGACCTGACCACCTCCCGTACGGCCGTGTCGCAGCTGGGTGCCGCCAACGCCATGTTCCGGCTCGGCTACCGCAACGACGTCGATCTCGACGGCGACACGATCAGCGACTCCGCCTGGTGCTTCACCGCCACGGCCGCGGACGCCGTCAACGCACCCGAAGCCACGGCCTGCACGAGTCAGTTCGTCGCGGCGGACGACTGGGTGAGTCTCGTCGGCGTCTACGACAAGCCGACCGGCACGATCCGCCTCTACGTCAACGGAACGGCACCCGACGGTGCCGAGGCGGCCACCAATATCGTGGGCGGTTGGGCTTCCACCAGCCCACTCCTGATCGGCCGGGGCAACGATCCCACCGACCGGTGGGTCGGCGACATCGACCATGTCAAGGCCGCCAGACGCGTGTGGAACTCCACCGACGTCGACAACTACCTCGACTCGTGATCCGCCCTCTGGACACTGTGCTCGCCGGCCGTACGAAGAAGGGAACCTCTGTGAGGTCGTTCGGTTCAGCCCGCTGCTCCACCGCGCGGGGCGTGCGCGCTGTCGCCGCTGCTGCCGCTGTCGTCATGGTGACGGCGCTCGCGCAGGTGCCCGGGAGCGAAGCGTCGGCGGCCTGGCGACAGCCCAGGCCGAAGGACGTCACCGGCGTGGCCGTCAAGCCGCTCAAGCACACGGTGCGCCCGTCCTGGACCGCCGGTGGGCGGGAGGTCGGCGCGGCCGGCGCGGTCACCTGGCCTGTCGGCGACGAGACGGTTGAGTTGTCACCCGCCGGTGCACGCAGTTCCGCCGCCACCAAGACCCGAGCGGGGAAGCTGCCGGTCTGGGTGTCATCCGGCGCAGTGGCGGCCCCGGCGACACAGGAGACCCCGCACCGCGAGGCCGCCCCGGTGACGCGGGCGCGGGTCGAGATCGCGAACCGGACGGTCACCGCGAAGGCGGGCGTCTCAGGACTGTTGCTGAAGGTGTCGCGGGCCGATGGTTCGTCCCAGGACGGACTCGTCACCATCGAGGTCGACTACTCCCGGTTCGCTGCGGCGTACGGCGGGGACTGGGCCTCCCGGCTGCGCCTGACGCGGGTGGCCGACGGAAGATCCCTGAACAGCCGCAACAACCTGAAGACCCGCACCGTGACGGCGGCAGTGCCCGTTCCCGGGAGCGGATCGGCGAGCCTGGTCGCCCTCGCCGGCGGCGCCTCCGGCGACAACGGGGACTACTCGGCCACCAGCCTGTCGCCTGCGGCTACCTGGCAGGTGTCGGCGCAGACCGGTGCCTTCTCCTGGTCGTACGCCCTCAACGATCCGCCGGCGGTGGGTGGCCCCGAGCCCGGTCTGAACATGTCCTACTCCTCGGGAGCGGTGGACGGCCTGTCGGCGAGCACCAACACCCAGGGCTCGTGGGTGGGGGACGGTTGGAACCTGTGGCCCGGGTTCATCGAACGCAAGTACAAGGCGTGCGCGGACGATAAGGACGCCATGCGGGGTGGGGAGCCCAACAACAAGACCGTCTACGGCGGTGACCAGTGCTGGTACAAGCCGGAGGGCAACGCCACCATTTCGCTCAACGGCAGCGCCGTGGAGTTGGCGAAGTCGTCCGGCAACACCTGGAAGGGTGTCTCCGACGACGGCACGAAGATCGAGTTGCTGACGGACACCAGCCTCGGCAACGGTGACGCCGACGGCGAGTACTGGAAGGCCACCAAGCCCGACGGCACCCAGTACTACTTCGGCCGTAACTACGGCCCCGGCGGCTCCTCGGGCGGCACCGCCACCAAGTCCACGTGGACGCTGCCGGTGTACGGCAACCACCCCGACGAACTCGGTTACACCGCAGGTGACTTCGCCGCCTCCCGCACCACCCAGGCCTGGCGGTGGAACCTCGACTACGTCGTCGACCGGCGCGGCAACACCATGACCTACTTCTACGACCGGGAGGACGGCGCCTACGGCCGGGAGGGCGACAAGGACAAGCGCACCACCTACCACCGGGCCGGTTGGCTGACCCGCATCGAGTACGGCAACCGCAGCACCGCGGCCGCCACCGTCCGTCCCGCCGCGCGCATCGTCTTCGACACCGCCGACCGGTGTGCCAGCAACTGCTGGAACGACGGTGACCCGGTCAAGGCGTCCTGGCCGGACACCCCGTGGGACCAGTACTGCAAGACCGCCCCCTGCACCGACCAGTTGTCGCCCACGTTCTGGACGGCGAAGCGCCTGGCCACCGTCCGCGCCCAGGTCTACTCCGGCACCGGCGACACCTACCAGGACGTCACCACCTGGACGTTGCGGCACACCTACCTGCAGGCCGGCGACAACGAAGGCAAGCCGATGTGGCTCGCCGGGGTGACCCGCACCGGGAAGGTCACCACCGCCGGAGGCGCCGAGGCCAGCGACCCCGAGATCGTCTTCGACCCGGGCACCGAACCCCTTCCCAACCGGGTCGACGCGATGGCCGACGGCCGGTCCAACCTGTTCCGCTCACGCATCAACACCATCACCACCGAAACCGGCGCACAGATCGCGGTCAGCTACTCCGCACCGGAGTGCGTCCGCAACGCCCTGCCGACGGCGCACAGCAATACGAAACGCTGCTACCCGCAGTACTACGGCCCGAAGGGTGAGGAACCGACCCTCGACTGGTTCCACAAGTACCGTGTCGACCGCATCGACGTGTACGACAACACCGGCGGCTTCGCCCACCAGCAGACCAACTACGACTACCTCGACACCCCGGCCTGGCACTACGACGATTCCGAACTGGTCGACGAGAAGAAGCGCACCTGGGGCGAGTTCCGCGGCTACGGCAAGGTCCGGGTCCGCACCGGCCTCGAATCCGGCGTCCAGACCGCCACGGAGTTCCTCTACTTCCGCGGCATGGACGAGGACAAGCAACCCGCCTCGGCAGGGGAGAAGCCACCCACCGGCTCCCGTGACGTGTGGATCACCGACTCGCAGAACGTCCGCGTCGAGGACCACGAGGCGTACGCGGGCATGATCCGTGAGGAGACCACCCTGCTCGGTGCCGGCGGCGGTTGGATCTCCGGGACGATCACCACCCCGTCGAGGCAGGGCCCCACCGCGACCTTCGGCAACCTCAAGGCCTGGATGGTCAACAGCGAGACCGTCCGCAACCGGACCAAGCTCGCCAACGGCACCACCCGCTGGACCAAGACCGTGACCACGGTCAACAGTGACAACCTGCCCACCTCCATCGACGACCAGGGCGACGAGAGCACCACCACCGACGACACCTGCACCCGCACCTGGTACGCCCGGAACCCGAGCCTCTGGCTTCTGAACCTGCCGAAGAAGACGGAGATGGTGGGCGTCGCCTGCGCCGCCACCGCCACCCTTCCGGCCGATCTGTTGTCCGCGTTCCGCACCACCTACGACGCCGCCGACAACAACTGGGACACCTACCTCCCCGTCGCCGGCAACGTCGCCAAGGTGGAGGAGATCGACGCCTGGAACGGCACCACCCCGACCTGGATCACCACCGGCACGTACAAGTACGACGCCGTCGGACGGGTCCGCGAAAGCACCGACGCCCTCGGCCGACTGACCAAGATCGGCATCACGCCGGACGTCACCGGACCGGTCACCGCCATCACGACGACCAACCCGCTCAACCAGAGCAGCACCACCACCTACTCAACCGCCTGGCAGAAGCCCGTCACCGTCACCGACGCCAACGGCATCCGCACCGACCTCACCTACGACGGGCTGGGACGTCTGCTCAAGGCGTGGCTCCCCGGCCGCACCAAGGCCGCCAACCCCACCGCGCCCAGCGTCGAGCACATCTACCAAGTGCGGAACACCGCCGCGACGGCCGTCACCACCAAGACCCTGCTGCCGTCGAACACCACCTACAACACCTCCATCACCCTCTATGACGGGCTGCTGCGCCCCCGGCAGGTGCAGCAGCAGACCCTCGGCGGCGGACGGGTCCTCACCGACACCGTCTACGACTCCCGCGGACTGCTCGACTGGTCCACCGCCCCCTACTACGACAAGACCAACACCCCACCGAACACCACCGTCTACGGCGGCGCCGGCACCCCGGCCGTCCCCGCGCTGACCCAGAACGTCTACGACGGCGCCGGACGCCTCACCGACGCCATCTTCAAGGTCGGCGTCAACGAGACCCTCAACGAGAAGTGGCGCACCACCACCAGGTACGAGGGTGAGAAGACCACGGTCATCCCACCCAAGGGCGCTATCGCCACCACCACGATCACCGACGCCCGCGGGAGAGCCGTCACCCTGCGGCAGTACAAGGACCGCGCCAACGCCGGCAGCGACACCGCCACCACTTTCGACGCCTCCCAGTACCGCTACACCGACCGTGGTGAGATCGCCTCACTGACGGACCCGGCCGGCAACGTCTGGCGGTACGAGTACGACCAGCGCGGTCGCAAGAAGCGCGACGAGGACCCCGACCGTGGCGTCACCACCTTCACCTACGACGACGCCAGCCAGCTCATCAGCACCACCGACAGCCGCACCAAGACCCTCGTCTACGGCTACGACAACCTCGGGCGCAAGACGAGCCTCCGCGAGAACACCACCACCGGCCCCCTGCGCGCTGAGTGGACCTACGACACCCTGACCAACGGCATCGGGCACCTCACCAGCAGCACGCGCTACGAACCGGCCGGCACCACCAACGCCTACGTCACCGAGACCACCCAACTCGACGGCGCGGGCCGACCGACCGAGAACCGCCTCACCATTCCGGCCGCCGACAGCGGCCTGTGCCAGTCCGGCACCCTGACCCCGTGCACCTACACCTGGACCAGTACCTACCGCGACAACGGCACCGTGGCCACCGCCGAGCAACCCGCCGCCGCCGGCCTGCCCAAGGAGAAGCTCAGCTACCTCTACAACGAGGTCGGCCTGCTCCAGGGCATCCTGGGTGGGGGGCAGATCTACCTCTACGACACGGTCTACAACAAACTCGGCCAGCTCACCCAGCAGATCAGTGGCCCGTACGGCAAGCGGACCTGGACCACCAACATCATCGACGAGAACACCGGCCGTACCACCAACACCAACGCCATCCCCGAACTCAGGTCGGACGTGTTCAACTTCGGCTACGAGTACGACAACGCCGGCAATGTCGAGAAGATCGCCGACCGGCCTGCCGGCGGCACCGCCGACACCCAGTGCTACAGCTACGACGGACTGCGCCGTCTGGAAAACGCGTGGACGCCCGCCAACGGCGACTGCGCGGTCAGCCAACGCCTGAACACCAACCTCGGCGGCCCCTCACCGTACTGGCACGCCTATACCTACTACCCCGGCACGGACAACCGGCACACCGAATGGATATCCAAGACCACGCAGCTCGGCCCCACCGCCAAGACCTCCATCCGCACCTACGCCTATCTCGGCCAGCCCGGGGTGTCCGGTAGCCACCCCCACGCGGTGAACACGGTCAAGACCAGCGTCGAACTGACCGGCACCACGGTCAAGACCGAGACCTTCGGCTACGACGAGACGGGCAACACCAGTTCCCGGCTCGGCCCCAACGGCACCCAGACCCTCACCTGGGACCACGAGGGAAAGCTCTTCGCCTCCGCCGACAACGCCGGCACCACCAGCTACGTCCACGACGCCGACGGCAATCGCCTCATCCGCCGTGACCCCGCTGGTGCCACCCTCTACCTCCCCGGCGGCACCGAGGTCCGTAAACCCACCAGCAGCCCCGCCACCGCGACCCGCTACTACACCGGCGCGCAGGGTGTCATCGCCGTTCGTACCTCCGCCGGCAGTCTCGACTGGCTCGTCAGTGACCACCACGGCACCGCCGAAGCGGCCATCAGCAACACCGACCTCAGCGCCACCCGCCGTCGCAGCACACCCTTCGGTTCTCCTCGCGGCACCACGCCGTCCACCTGGCCGGTCGCCATGGACAAGGGCTTCCTCGGCGGCACGGTCGACGACACCGGGCTCACCCATCTCGGTGCCCGAGAATACGACCCACAAATCGGGAAGTTCATCTCCGTGGACCCCGTCATGGACCACGGCGATCCGCAGCAGTGGAACGGCTACGCGTACTCCCACAACAACCCCGCCACCTTCAGCGACCCTACCGGGCTCATCGACGCCGACTGCGCCGTGATCGCTGGCGGCTGCCCCGACTACCACCCCGGAAACGAGCCGGCCAACCAGCAGGTGAAGGGGTCCGGCGGTAACCCGTGCTGGCCAGCGAAGTGCAGCCCTCAGGGCAACGGCGGTCAGGATCCGTTCAACCCGAAAACCTGGACCGAGCAGATGCCCGACGGCCGTAAGGTGCCGAGCAAGGGTTACGTAACGCTCCAGGTCTGGGCGCAGCTTCTGTACGGTGCCAACGGCACGGGTACGCACGTGTCGAACCTGAACGCCATGGAACTCGACAGGGCCCGGCGTGACGTCTTCTGCTACAACTTCTCCGAAATCTGCAAGAAGGAGCTCGACGACTCCATCGCCGCGCAGAACAAGTTCCTGGGCGACCTGCTCGGCATCACCGACGCCGTCGACTGTGTCCACGGCAGTGTCTCCGCCTGCGCCTGGACCGTCATCGGGTTCGTGCCGATCGGAAAACTCAAGGCGGCCGGCACCATTGGTAAGGCGCTCTACAAATCCGGAAAGACGCTCTGCAGCTTCGGTGGCGAGACGCAGGTCCTCATGGCCGACGGATCGTCCAAGCCCATCAGCGACGTGCGGGTGGGAGACAAGGTCCTGGCCACCGATCCAGAAACGGGCGAAACGAGTGCGCGACCGGTTACCCATACCTGGATCCATGAAGATGGACTGCGTGAGCTGAAAGTCGGCGGATCGACGGTCGCCACGACTGAGGACCACCCCTTCTGGGTCGCCTCAGAGAAGCGCTGGCTCGGCGCTGGCAAGATCAAAATGGGTCAGAAGCTGTCCTCGACGGAGGGTCGCGAAGTCGCAAGCGACGGGGTTGCGGCAGCTCCAATGCGTCTCGACATCGCCTACAACCTCACCGTAGGTGAGATAGACACGTACTATGTCTTCGCCGGCAATACTCCGATCTTGGTGCACAACTGCGGTGAAACGATCAAAGCCGGAGATCTCGAAGGTCTGTTTACTCCCGGTCAGTTGACTCGCGACCCCGCCTCGCAGTGGTATCACGAGATGCTTGAAAATGACGACCTTCTGGGTGGAATTAACAGTGCTGAACATGGTGACGGGATCTTGGTGTCGAGAGACGGGCTCATTCTCGGCGGACATCACAGGTTGGATGAGGTGATCAGGCGTGTGAAAGACGGCCGCTTGGATCCCGACACGCCGATTACGATCCAACGCCACCCATGCTCATGCGACTGAATCGGATTAGGATATTAGGAATTTTGCATAGCTGATTTCCCGAACGCATCGTCGAGATTTTTGGTGAGAGGATTTGTAAGTCTGATGTCGATGGTGAGACAACAAGACCCGGATTTTCGCGTGTGCTGCGTCAGCTTCGATTCATTGCTGGAGATGCAGCGGGACGCGGAGGGTAGGGGATTCGCCGCTAGGTGGACGTCGCTCGATGCTCTTCGTGCTCAGGTGAAGGAGGCGAACGTCCTGGTTTCACCACTTATGCGGGAGTTTAGGGGTGGTCAGATCCGTGCTTACCGATGTGCCGTCCTTTTCTCTATGGTTGGTGGAGGGGGTGGGGGAGGATTGACGACTATCGATATTGCTCCAGAGAAGTTCGATTTATTGGCGCGGTTGGATAGGGATCCGGATGTGAGAGAGGCTCTGGCAAGCGTGTTCACACTCGCTCTGGGCGGAATTTCTGCCGTATCCAAGAACTAAAGGATGTCTGGTAACTCCGTCGGTGGTCCATGGTGGATCATGTCCGGGTGCAGGTGATCAGTGCGGCTCGCCCGGAGCGGATCGTCCCGTTCACCGGGCTGCAGCCCGCCCAGTTCCGCAGACTGGTCAGGCTGGTCGCCGAGCGTGGCGGAGAAGCCATCGCTGACGGCCGGCCGGGCCGGCAGTGGCTTCTCGACCTCGCCGACCGAGTGCTGCTGGTAGCCGCGTACTGGCGCACGAACCTGACGATGCGGCAAATCGGCCCCCTGCTCGGGGTGTCGCACTCCGCCGTGCACCGGGTCATCGACACCCTCGGCTCCCTGCTCGCCCTCACCCCAGGGGGCGCCGTTCCACTTCCTCGATGGCGTCAGGGCTGCCGTGGCCAAGGTGCAGGAGCTGCGGGTGACCGTGTTGTTGAAGTCGCCGCTGTGACGTCGAGGGCCAGGTGTTGGCCGCGGCCCTGTTCGACCCGCGTCGCCGTCCCGGCTGGATCTTTCACGCGGTCGTGCCCGGTCGTGGTGCGGCACGTACGTGGGCGCGTTCGCCCTGTCTGCCGACGAGGCTCAGGAACTCGACGGGCCCGGAACTGGTCGCGCCGAACCAGTGCGGGGTGCGGGTGTCGAACTCGGCGGCCTCCCCGGCGTGCAGGATGAGGTCGTCGTCGCCGAGGACCAGGCGCAGGGTGCCGTTGAGGACGTAGACCCAGTCGTACCCCTCGTGGGTGCGCAGGTCGGGCACGCGGTCGTCGTCGCCCGCCGGCAGGACGAACTTGTAGGCCTGAATGCCGCCGGGCCGGCGGGTCAGCGGCAGGATGGTCACGCCGTCGGCGGCGGCGATGGGCCGCAGGTTGATCCGGGGGTCACCGGTCAGGGGCGCGTCCACGAGTTCGTCGATGGTGACGCTGTGGGCGCGGGCGAGCGGGAGCAGCTGTTCGAGGGTGGGGCGTCGTAGACCCGCTTCGAGCCGGGACAGGGTGCTGGCGGAGATGCCGGTTTCCTCGGCGAGGTCGGTGAGGGTGATGTTGCGGCGTAGCCGCAGCTGCTTCAACCGGGGGCCGACCGCGTCGAGGGTGCGGTTCACGTTCTCGTCCACCCGGCCATTTTGCCATTCGGCAAGAATCTTTGCGGGTTCTCCCCGGTGGTCGCAGGATCGCCCCATGGTTAGCGAAGACGGGGAAAGGACAGGTCGGATGGCTGCACCGAAGGAGATCGTCGCGGTCACGGGGGCCGTCCGATGACGCACAGCTTCGACCGGGACTACTGGCAACGCCACTGGCAGCCCACCGCCGGGCACGGGCCCGGCTCGATGGCCGGCAACCCGCCGAACCCGTACCTCGCCCGGGAAACCGCCGGCCTGACCCCGGGCACCGCGCTGGACGCCGGGTGCGGTGCCGGCGCGGAGGCGATCTGGCTCGCTACCCGTGGCTGGCGGGTCACCGCCGTCGACATCGCCGCCGAGGCGCTGACCCGGGCCGCCGACCGCGCGAGCGCCGCCGGGCTGACCGGACCGCCGATCCGGTGGGTGCAGGCGGACCTGACCGACTGGGAGCCGGGCGTCGGCTTCGACCTGGTCGCCACGCACTACGCGCACCCCGCGATGCCGCACCTCGCGTTCTACCAGCGCATCGGCGGATGGGTGGCGGCCGGCGGCACCCTACTGATCGTCGGCCACCTGCACACGCCGCACTCCGGCGGCCACGGGCAAGCGCCGCACTCCGGCGGCCACGGGCACACGCCGCACTCCGGCGGCCACGGGCACCACCATCCCGCCGAGGCGACGGTCACCCTCGCCGACATCACCGCCGGCCTGGACGTGGCCGCGTGGGAGATCCGCACCGCCGAGGAACACCACCGGGCCATCCCCGGCCCCGGCGGACACCCGGCCATCCTGCACGACGTCGTCGTACGCGCCACCCGCCGCCCCTGACCCACCGTCGCCGCGACGCCGGGACCGAGGTCCACCCCCGGCGTCGTACCGAACTGCGCCCTCGAAAGGAAACCCACGCATGTCCTCGCCCGACAGCTCGTCCCACCTGAGCGGCCCCGACGCGACGGTCCACGACCCGCGTCGACGCCGTGCGATCCTGCTCGCGGTGTGTGTCGCCCTGATGGCGGTCATCGCCTCCGTCTCCGGGCTCAACGTCGCCCAGCCGCAGGTCGCCGTCGAGTTCGACGCGTCGCAGAGCACCGTCCTGTGGATGATCAACATCTACACCCTCAGCCTGGCCGCGCTGCTGCTCCCGCTCGGCGCGCTCGGTGACCGGGTGGGCCGCAAACCGGTCCTGCTCGCCGGCCTGGCCCTGTTCGGCGTGGCCAGCGCGGCGGCCGGCCTGGCCAACTCCGCCACGATGATGATCGCCGCCCGGCTGCTCGCCGGCGTCGGCGCTGCGATGATCATGCCGGTCACGCTCGCCGTCATCACCTCCACCTTCCCCGACGGGGACCGTTCCAAGGCCATCGGCATCTGGACCGGTGTCGCCGGTGGCGGCGGCATCCTCGGCATGTACCTGTCCGCGGTGCTCGTCGACTGGGCGAACTGGCGGTGGCTGTTCCTGCTGCCTGTCGTCCTTGTCGCCGCAGCCGCCGTTCTGGCCCTGCGCGCCGTCCCGAACTCCCGCGAGAAGGCGCGGCACCGCTTCGACGTCACCGGGTCGCTGACGTCGGTGATCGCCGTGACCGCCCTCATCTACGTCCTGCACGAAGGCCCGGTGCACGGCTGGACCGCGCCGGTGACCATGGTCAGCCTGCTCGTCGGTGCCGTCGCCGCCGTCGGGTTCGTGGGGTGGGAACTACGCCACCCGGCACCCCTGCTCGACGTCCGCCTGTTCGGTGACCGACGCCTCGCCAGCGGTTCGCTGGCCCTGCTGACGCTCTTCGGCGTCCAGGCGGGCATCTTCGTCGTCCTGTTCCCCTACTTCCAGGCCGTCCTCGGCTGGTCCGGCCTACGCGCCACCCTCGCGCTCATGCCCATGGCGGCGATGATGATGCTGTCATCAGGCCTCGCCCCGCGGGTGGCCGCCCGCGCCGGAGCCCGCGCGACCATGGCCACCGGCATCGTGCTCGGCGGTGCGGGCCTGGCCTTGATGGCCACCCTCGTCTCCGTCGACGGCGGCTACCTGGCGATCCTGCCCGGCATGCTCGCCATGGGACTCGGGATGGGCCTCACCCAGACCCCCTCCACCGAGGCCATCACCTCCGCCCTGCCCCGGGAACGGCAGGGTGTCGCGTCCGCCCTCAACGACGTCACCCGGGAGTTCGGGACCGCGCTCGGCGTCGCACTGCTCGGCGCGGTCCTGACCGCCGGCTACCGCAGTGCCGTCGACACCCACCTCGACACGGTCCCCGCCGGCACCGCCGAAGCCGCCCGCGAGGGCATCGCCACCGCCATCGCCACCGCCGACACGGCCGGTGCCCAGGCGCCCGCACTGGTCCGCGCCGCCCAGGAGTCCTTCGTGGACGGCTGGCAGCAGGCCATGTGGGTGGGGACCGCCGTGATGGCGGTCCTGCTCGGATACGTCCTGGCCCGGGGCCCGCGACGGACCGCGCCCGGAACACCGGTGACCGTGCCGACGTCGCCGGGCGACGTCACCGTCGGATGACAACGGCCTGACACGGCCGGCCGGTCGTCCACGCGGCGGTGCAGGTCCGGGGCCGGTCACCACCCGGGAACCACCGGTGTACGCGGATCGCGGCGGCGGTGAACGCCACCGTCGGACCCGACGTGCCCCCGCTGCCGGACCGGCAGCGGGGGCACAGGCTGTCCACCTACCGGATCACGGCAGGGTCCACTTCTGGTTGGCGGCGGCGAGGCAGGTCCACAGGTGGACGGCCTGGCCGTCGGTGGCGCTGTTGTTGGACACGTCCAGGCACTTGCCGGACTGCGGGTTGCGCAGGGTGCCGTCGGTCTGGGCGGACCAGTTCTGGGCACCGCTGCCGTTGCACGTCCACAGTTGGATCTTCGTGCCGTCGGCCGAGCCTCCGCCGGAGACGTCCAGGCATTTACCCAGTGCCTTGACCGTGCTGTTCGGGGTGACCGACCAGGTTTGCGCGGTACTGCCGTTGCAGGTCCAGATCTGGATCTGCGTACCGTCGGCGGTGGCCGCGTTGCGGACGTCCAGGCACTTGCCGCCGAGCCCCACGATCGGCCCGGTACCCGGGGTGCCGGGGGTGCCGCCGCCCCGGACCAGGGTGAAGTCGTCCACGTCGAACAGGCCGGTCCCGGAACCGGTGAAGGTCAGGTACACGGTCTGCGTACCGGTGGGCACCCCGGCCAGGGTGGTGCTGACGTCGGCGTACGTGGTCCAGCTTCCGGTGTTGGGCACCGCCACCTGGCCGAGCAGCGGGCCGGTGGCCGAGCCGGTCCGGACGCCGATGGTGCCGCCGGCCCCACCGGAGACCACCCGGGCCCGCAGCGAGGTGACCCCGGTCAGGTCGAGACCCGGGTACGCGGCCCAGTCGCCCGGGTCGACGTAGCCGAGGGTCTGCCCGCCGTTGGCCCCGGCCTTGGTGAACGCGCTGACCCCGTTGGCCGAGCTGAACGCCTCGGCCTGCACGGTGGTGGTGCCGCCCGGGGTACCGCCCAGCTCCCTGATCCGGACGTTGCGGAACGACACGTCGTCGCCCGTACCGTGGTTCTGGAGCCCGACGTGGCCGGCGAGCGAGCGGGCCGGGTCGGTGTTGGTGAAGTCGTTGATCTTCCGTCCGTTGAGGAACACCTGGAGGCGTTCCCCCTCGACCAGCAGCTCGTAGCTGTTCCACTCGCCCGGCGGGTTCAGGGCGGCGTCCCGGGCGGCCAGCTCGGCGGACTGGAAGGTGTAGACCGCACCGGTGGTGCGGTCGGCCGCGTCGGTGGCGTCGATCTGGATCTCGTAGCCGTTGTCCACCGCCGACCACGGGTCGGTCGACGGCGGGAAGCCGATGAAGACGCCCGAGTTGTCGTCGCCTGACATCCGCCAGTCCAGCTTCAGTGAGTAGTTGGTGAACTGCTTGGCGCTGTACCAGTACAGGCCCATGCCGCCGACGGAGGTGAGGGTGGCGTCGGTGTTGCCGAAGCTGCCCGGACCGGCCTGCGACCAGCCGGTCGTCGACCCGTTGTAGAGGGTGACGTAGCCGGTCTCCGGGCGGCAGTCGGCCTTCGCCCGACCGGCCGCGTACCGGATGCCGCCGAGCAGGTGGCTGCGGAACGCCGCCTCCGCGTACGACCCCTGGGTGTGCCCCAGGCCGGTGTAGAACGACCTGCCGGAGTTGACCGTCTTGCACCAGGAGATCGGATGGTCACCGCCCATCGAGCCGCCCGAGTACGACGACTCGTCCAGGGTGGCCAGGACCCGGGCACCCGAGCGCGGGTTGGTCTGGTAGTTGTACCACTCGTCGGTGCGGGTCCAGGTCTGCGGCAGGTGCCCGGTGGCCGGGTGCGCCCGGTTCTCGACGCGGACGGTCGCCTGCTGGATGGCCGGGTGCGAGGCGAAGTAGCCGCCCACCAGGCTGCCGTAGTACGACCAGCCGTACTCGGTGTCGGCGGCGGCGTGGACGCCGACGTACCCGCCGCCGCCGTTGACGTACGACTCGAAGGCGGACTGCTGTGCGGCGTCCAGGACGTCACCTGTGGTGTTGAGGAAGACCACCGCCTCGTACGGGGCCAGGTTCGCGGTGGTGAACCGGGACGCGTCCTCGGTCGCCGTGACGGTGAAACCGTTCGCCGTACCGAGTTCCCGGATGGTCTGGATGCCGACGGCGATCGAGTCGTGCCGGAACCCGGCGGTCTTGGAGAACACCAGCACGTCGTACGGGGCGTCGGCCGCACCGGCCGACGTCGGGACGGCGAGGATCGCGGCGGCGGCGGTCACCGCGCCGAGGATGGATCGAAGGAGTCTGCGCATGTCACTCTCCCGAACGGGTGGAGGAGGGTGCCGGGTGCCCCGCTTGCCAGGTCACGGCAGGGTCCACTTCTGGTTGGCGGCGGCCAGGCAGGTCCACAGGTGGACGGCCTGGCCGTCGGTGGCGCTGTTGTTGGACACGTCGAGGCACTTGCCGGACTGCGGGTTGCGCAGGGTGCCGTCGGTCTGGGCGGACCAGTTCTGCGCCGCGGTGCCGTTGCACGTCCAGAGTTGGATCTTCGTGCCGTCGGCGGTGCCTCCGCCGGAGATGTCCAGGCACTTGCCGAGTGCCTTGACGGTGCTGTTCGGGGTCACCGACCAGGTCTGCGCGGCGGTGCCGTTGCAGGTGTAGATCTGGATCTGGGTGCCGTCGGCGGTGGCGGCGTTGCGGACGTCCAGGCACTTGCCGCCGAGCCCGACGATCGGCCCGGTGCCTGCGGTGGTGCCGCCGGTGACGAACGTGAACGCATCGAGGTCGAACAGCGCTCCGGTGCCCCCGGCGAAGGTGAGGTAGAGCGTGCCGGTGCTGGCCGGCGCGCCGGAGAGGGTGCCGGTGACGGTGGTGAAGGTTTCCCAGCCGCCGGTGACCGGGACGGTCGCCTGGCCCAGCACGGTGCCGGTGGGTGAACCCGTGCGCACCTGGAGGGTGCCGCCGACGCCGCTGGAGGAGACCCGGGCGCTGAACGAGGTGGCCTTGTCGAGGCGGTACGGCTCGAACGCGATCCAGTCGCCGTTGTCGATGCTGCCGACGGTCCTGCCGCCCTCGGCGGGGGTCTTGTCGTAGACGGTGATCCCGGATGAGGTCGTGAAGTGCTCGGCCTGGCGCTTGCGCGGCTGGAGGGTGTGCTGGGTGTGGGTGGTGAGGCCACCGGCGTCGGTGTACTCGGCGTCGAAGATCGCGAAGATGTTCGCCGCGTCGTCGTGCTCGCCGTCGACCGGGATGGTGATCGTGCCGGAGCAGCCGCTGGTCGAGGTGATCTGGTGACCGTGCTGGTCGTGGCCGAGCACGTAGGTCATCCTGACCCTGGCGCAGTCGACGGTGCCGTCCTCGGGGTCGGTGACGGTGATGCTGAACGGCACGGTGTCGCCGTAGGAGAACAGCGAGCCGTTCGCCGGGCCGGTGATGGTGACCGTCGGGGCGGTGTTGCCGACGCCGATCCGCACACTGGCCGTGCCGGTCGCGCCCTGCGGGTCCCGGACGGTCAGGGTGACGTTGTAGGTGCCGTTGGCGGTGAACGTCTTGCTGGGGTTCGCCGCCGTGGAGGTGGTGCCGTCACCGAACGCCCACGAGTAGGTCAGCGCCCCACCCTCCGGGTCCGACGACCCAGCCGACGAGAATGCCACCGTCAGCGGGGCCGCCCCGGAGGTCTTGTCGGCGGTGGCGACGGCGGTCGGCGCGCGGTTGCCACCGGCGACGTAGTCGTACCGGTACAGCGCCGAGTTGGCGTCACCGTTGAAGTAGCCGGTGCCGTAGTCGAGGACGTACAGCGCGCCGTCCGGACCGAACGCGGAGTCCATGACCTGCTTGCCGTTCCAGGGGAACGACGCGTCGATGGCGCCCCGGGAGCCGTCGGCGTTGACGTGGATCGGTTTGATCCAGCCCCGGCCCAGCTCGGTGGCGAAGAACTGTCCGTCGAAGGACTGTGGGAACTTCGTGGTGGACGGGTTCGACGCGCTGTAGCGGTAGACCGGGCCGGCCATCGGCGACTCGGAGCCGCCGCCGAACTCCGCCGGGCTGCCGGCGTCACCGGCGTACCGGATCCAGGCCGGTTGGGCCGCCGGCAGGGTGGGCAGGCCGGTGTTGCGGAACGAGTTGTTGGTCGGCCCGCCGGCACAGTTGTACTTGGCGCCCGCGGTGCCGGCGGCGAAGTCCCACTCCGCGTACGTCTCGGCGGCGGTGTTCGTGCCGGTGCAGTACGGCCAGCCGTAGTTGCCCGGTCCGGTCACCCGGTTGAACTCGACCTGCCCGCTGGGGCCGCGCGTGCCGGTGGTGCCGGCGTCCGGGCCGTAGTCCCCGACGTAGACGACGCCGGTGGCCTTGTCCACGCTCATCCGGAACGGGTTGCGGAACCCCATCGCGTAGATCTCCGGACGGGTCCGCGCGGTGCCCGGGGCGAACATGTTCCCGGCCGGGACGGAGTAGCTGCCGTCCGCGTTCACCCTGATCCGCAGGATCTTGCCGCGCAGGTCGTTGCTGTTGGCCGCGCTGCGCTGCGCGTCGTACGCGGGGTTGCGGTTGGTCCGCTCGTCGATCGGTGAATAGCCGGCGGAGTCGAACGGGTTGGAGTCGTCGCCGGTCGACAGGTACAGGTTCCCGGCCGCGTCGAAGTCGATGTCCCCGCCGACGTGGCAGCAGATGCCCCGGTCGGCCGGCACGTCCAGGATGGTGACCTGGCTGGACGTGTTCAGCGTCCAGTTGGCGTTGAGGGTGAACCGGGACAGCCGGTTCACGCCCTGCCAGGCGGAGAAGTCCGTCCCGGTGGCCGGGGCGTCCCCGGCGGGGGTGGACAGCGGCGGGGCGTAGTACAGGTAGACGTGCCGGTTGGTGGTGAAGTTGGGGTCCACCCCGACGCCCTGCAGGCCCTCCTCGTCGTGGGTGTAGACGGGGATGGTGCCCACCACGGTGGTGGTGCCGGCCGCGTCGGTGCGCCGCAGCGTGCCGTTGCGGGCGGTGTGCAGCACCGACCGGTCGGGCAGCACCGCGATGGTCATCGGCTCACCGACCTCGGGCTCTCCCTTGGCCAGGGTGACCTGCTGGAAGTCGGTGGGGTTGATGGTGTGGGCCTGGGCGGGGGCCGGGCTGCCGAGGGCGACCAGCCCGGCGGCGGCGACCAGGAGCAGTGCGGAGCTGACCGACGTCGTTCGCCGGCCGAACGCGCCATGGTGTGAGGACACTGGCTGTCCGTCCCTTCCTGACGTTCGATTGCCAGGGCGGGGCGCGCGCCGTCGCGCCGGATGCCGTAGCGGGGGAGGGGGTCGATGGATCACCGCGCCGCCGGTTCACCTCGCCGAAACACCTTCGTGATGGCGAAGACATTAAGCTGTTTCGATCCCGCTGTCCACACCTTCTGTCGAGCCGGGGCAGACTTTCGCTCGAATCACGAAAAGTCCCGGTGTTGAGGCCCCGCGCGGCGACGGCGGGAACGGTCGCTCGGGTTGGCGGTCGACGCGGTCAGACGCCGGCGAAGGTGAGTAGCCGGTCCATCTCGGTGATGGGCCGGGTCGCTGCCGCCGTCGCGTTCCTGCCGTAGCCGGCCGACCCGGTTGTGCAGCGTTTCGTGGTTGACGCCTAGCTCCGACCTGCGTCACGCATCGTGTACTGGAATCGCGCACCAGCACTGCGGCCTGTGCCGAAACTCCTCGGGGGGCTTGCTCTGCCGAGGCGCAGCGGCTTTCTTCCCGTGGCGAGAGGTCAAGATAGGAGCCGTCCGGCCTCAGGAGATCACTTCACTGTCGGGCCATCTGCCACTGAACAGCCAGACCTGGTTGTTCGGCACAGGATGCGCTGGCGGACAATCAGGTCTGTGACGATGCCCGTGCTGCTCCCCGGCACCCAGACACTTGTCGACTGGCGATCTAGTATCTCTCGGTCTGATCTAGGTGTTGGCCTGCCTTCCGCAACTTTGATCAGCTTGTTGGTCGTGAGCATGAGTTCTGCGCAGCATTACGAACGCAGCCATCGAATTGGCAACTGCGGGCGTCGCGGCGACAAATTTTCCTTAGTGCGAAGACTGGATGGTCCTCGCTGTCGCATGCCACGTGGTCGTACGGGAAAGCTGCCACGACTTGCCGGCAGATTAACCCACCCTTTGGTTAGCGCTGAACGCCGCGGACGCGGCCGTGCTTCTGTGCTTCACCGTGCCGCAAGGCGTGCCCGTTGCTTAATCGACCGGTGATCCGATACGCGGAATGGTGGAGGCCCGACAGCTTTGGTGGTTGCGGCTCCGACGTTCGGGCAGGCGATGGTTCGGCCGGGAGGTGCATCGGTTCCGGCAGATCGATGGTCGGTAGGCTGTTAAGAGCTCTTTCTAAGGTATTGGTGGCATAATTCTGGGATCGCGAAGTCAGGCCTGGTTTTGGTGGTCGCGGCGATACCAAGGTTTTCCGATTCGGCAATCGTTGCGGTGTGTGTAGTCAGCCGCGCCATTCGGGGAGGCGTAGATGATCAATGGGGGAGATTCGATGCACCATGCCGATGTTGTGGTCATTGCGGCGCTGCCGGAAGAACTGGCGGCGGCGCGGGATGCTGCTCTGGAGAGCAGTTCGGAAGGCATGGGAATTGCTCGGTGGGAGCAGCGCAGCCAAAATGATTTGCCATACCTTTGGGGTGAATACCGTGTCCAAGGGTCGGTCCGGTTTGCGGTGGCGCTGGCCCGGCCGACTCACATGGGTGGCCGCACGACCGGTACGTTTGCTGCGACGATTGTTGACCGGTTAGGCCCGGCAGCGGTAGCTATGTGTGGAGTGTGTGCCGGTAGTCCCGAGGAAACTGCGCTCGGCGACGTTGTGATCGGTGAGCCGGTCTACGAATGGGACGAGGGTAAGCACTCTCCGTCTGGGTTCCGCGGTGAACATCGGCAATTTCCTATGAATGTCCGATGGGTGCGTGCCGCGCAAGATTTTGATCCCACCGCTTTGCCCAGCTATGGCGACGCCACCGAGGAGGAGGCGTTGATGTGGTTCCTGGAGCAGATGGATCGGGGTCGGGAGCCGCGGCACCATCCCGCTGTCAAGCGTTACTTTCCTAGCGGGACGTGGGGGGCGCGCCTGGGCCGGCTGGAGGCCGAAGGCTTGATCATGCGTGAGTCGAACGGCATGTCCGTGTTGACCGCCGCCGGGGCCGATCGCGTTCAGCAGTGGCTTTACGACGACGTTGATGGGCCGCAGAGGTTGCCGTTCCGTGTGCTCGTCGCACCCATGGCCAGTGGTAGTTCCGTCATCGCTGACCCCCGCCAGTGGGACGAGCTGAAGGCTATGGGCATCCGAAAAATCGGGGCCATTGAAATGGAGGCCGCCACGATCGCCACCATTGCTCAGGCTAAGGGGCTGCCGTGGGTTGTGGCCAAAGGCGTGATGGATCATGCCGACACCAAAAAAGATGATCGCTATAAGCAGTTCGCTGCCCGCGCCTCGGCCCAGGTGTTGTTCGCCCTTCTGGGGCAGCTGATGTGCGGCAGAGACGCTGGTTCCCGATATGGCGACCGCATTGTTGAGCGGGAGCCTGCACCAGTCACCCTGGGTCGTGTAGCCGAACCGCGAGCGCGCGTCTCCGGGTCGGCCCAGGAAAATGTCGCGTCGCAGTCGGATATTCTCGCGTCCGGAATTAGTTCTCCGGACGCGACCATTCGTGTTCCAAGCGACAGGCAGAGATCTGTGGAGCGCGAAAATGCTATTCGGTCGGCCCGGGAGTATCTGAAAATTGGCGCGTTTTCCCGCAAGAGGCTGATTGAGCAGTTGTCGTCGGATGTTGGTGAGGGTTATTCCTTGGATGCGGCGACTTATGCGGTGGATTCTTTGGGTATCGATTTTAATGAGCAGGCTGTGAGGTCGGCCCGGGAGTATCTGAAGACTGGCGCGTTTTCCCGCAAGAGGCTGATTGAGCAGTTGTCGTCGGATGTTGGTGAGGGTTATTCCTTGGATGCGGCGACTTATGCGGTGGATTCTTTGGGTATCGATTTTAATGAGCAGGCTGTGAGGTCGGCCCGGGAGTATCTGAAGACTGGCGCGTTTTCCCGCAAGAGGCTGATTGAGCAATTGTCGTCGGATGTTGGTGAGGGCTTCACCCACTCGCAGGCTGTGCATGGGGCCAACGAGTTGGGTCTTTGAGAGGCGTCCCATTCTGCAAGCTGCACCGTTTGTGCATCAGTCGGCGTATTAACCCGGCGGCAGTGGTGGGCTCCCGGCGACACGATCGAGCAACCGTGCGAGGTGAACCGGCGTCGACAGGCCGCCAGCCATGCGCTGCTCCTTGCGGCATACGGCCACTGCGCGTCAGGCACGTTCAGGACAGCCGGGACGGCCGCAGGCCGTCGGCTCTGCAGACTCGGGTATCTGTTCCCTTGATGGTCCCGCCCCGGCGCAATGAGACGAGGGCTACCGGCGTCATCCGGTCGTCACGCGCTCGTGTGCGTCGTGTTCAGGTTTCGCCCCCGGGGAGAGGGGCATCTTCCGGCGGCGACCCGTGCGGGCCGCGCGTCGTCCGAGTGGAGGTGCCCGATGACGACCGGTCGTGCCGAGATGTTGCCCGTGGTGGACGGCGTGCCGGGCCGGGCCGGGCGGCTGCGGTCCGGAAGACCGTCCCGTCCGGCGGGCACCCGGTGGTGACCCCCGGAGCCGACGACCCCGGGACGGCGTTCCGGTCGGCCGTCCACGCCGGGCTGCTCGACCTGCCGTTGCCCGGCGGCGGACGCACCCGTGACCGGTTCCTGCGTTTCGTCGAACTCGGCCGCGCCGACCTGGCCCTGGCCCGGCTGGGCGAGGGGCACGCCGACGCCCTGGCGATCCTCGCCGAACTCGGCGTGCCGGTCGACCCCGACCGGCGTCGTGAGCCGTGGGGTGTCTGGGCGGCCGTGCCGGCATCGGTCACGGCGACCCGCGACGGCGACCGGTGGCGGCTGGCCGGTGACCGGCCATGGTGCTCCGGGGCGGGTCTGCTCGCCCACGCCCTGGTCACCGCGACCGCCGACGACGGCATCCGGCTGTTCGCCGTCGAGGTCGACGCCGCCGGGGTCACCGCGTTGCCCGACACCTGGCCGGCCGTCGGCATGGCCGCCAGCGACAGCCGTACCGTCAGCTTCGACGGCGTGACCGCGCTGCCGGTCGGCGGACCCGGCTGCTACACCGGGCGGGCGGGTTTCTGGCACGGCGGGCTGGGGGTGGCGGCGTGCTGGTACGGCGGGGCGGTCGGGGTCGCCGACACGCTGTACGCCGCAGCGCGGCACCACCGGCTCGGCCCGCACGCCCTGGCGCACCTCGGGGTGGTCGACGCGGCCCTGACCGCCGCCCGGGGCGTGCTGTTCGCCGCCGCCGACGAGATCGACGCGAATCCCACCGGGGACGCGGACCGGTTGGCGCACCAGGTGCGGGCCACCGTCGAGGCGGCGGCCACCACGGTCGTCGACCGGGTCGGCCGGGCGTTGGGGGCCGGCCCGTTGTGTCAGGACGCCCACCATGCCCGCCGGGTCGCCGACCTGACCGTGTATCTGCGGCAGAGCCACGCGGAGGCGGACCTGGCGCATCTGGGTGAACTGGTGGCGGCGGTCGGGGACCCCGGATGGTGAGGCCGATCGTCGACGCGGGCACCGACGAGAGCAGTTGGCGTGCCTGGCCGGCACCGGCGGGTTGGCCCGTACTGACGCTGGACGAGCGGGTGCGGGCGGTGCCGCCGCTGGTGGTCGCCCCGCACCCCGACGACGAGGTGCTCGGGGTGGGTGGCCTGGTCGCGATGCTCGCCGGCGGCGTCGAGATCGCGGTCGTCACCGACGGGGAGGCGTCGCATCCGGACTCCACGGTCCACTCGCGGGCGGCGCTGGCCGCGATCCGGCGGGCCGAGACGGTCACGGCCTGCGCGCTGCTCGGGGTCGCCCCCACGGCCATCGACCATCTCGGGCATCCCGACGGCCGTGTCGACGAGGGGGCGCTCGTCGAGGCGTTGACCGGCCGGCTGAGGCCGGGGCGGTGGTGTGTCACGACATGGCGCGGCGACGGACATCCGGACCACGAGGCGGTGGGGCGGGCCGCCGAGGTCGCCTGCCGGCGTACGGGTGCGACGTTGCTGGAGTTCCCGGTGTGGACGTGGCACTGGGCCCGGCCGGACCATCCCGACGTGCCGTGGCACCGCGCGCGTCGGATCGACCTGACCGGGGCGGCCCGATCGGCCAAGCTCGCGGCGGTCGACGCCTTCCGGAGCCAGGTGCTGCCGCTGGGGCCGGCACCCGCCGACGCCGCGATCCTGCCCCCGCACGTGCTCGCCCGCTTCGCACGTCCCTACGAAACGGTGTTCGTGCCATGACCTCAGGCGGCACCCCGGCCGGGTACTTCGACGACATGTACGCCGGGGCGGAGGACCCGTGGAGTTTCGAAACCCGCTGGTACGACCAGCGTAAGCACGAGATGACGGTGGCCTGCCTGCCGCGCCGCCGGTACCGCTCGGCCTTCGAGCCGGGGTGTTCGACCGGGATGCTCACCCGCCGTCTCGCCCCGCGGTGCGACCGGCTGCTGGCGGTCGACATCGCCGCCGCGCCGGTGGCGAGCGCCCGACGGCGGCTGGCGGAGCAGCCGCACGTCCGGGTGGAACGGATGCGTGTCCCCGACGAGTGGCCGGCCGTGGCGGACGACGGTTTCGACCTGATCGTGCTCTCCGAGCTGGGCTACTACTTCGACGACGCCGGACTGGAACTGCTGGTGACCTGTACGGTCGACTCGCTCGAACCCGGCGGCACGCTGGTGGCCGTGCACTGGCGGCCGGCGGTGGCCGAGCACGCCCGCAGCGGCGACGACGTGCACCGGCTGCTCGCCGGTGTGGACGCCCTGGCGCGGACGGCCCGGCACGAGGAGGCCGACTTCCTGCTCGACGTGTTCCTGCG
Organism: Micromonospora sp. SCSIO 07396; assembly: GCF_053667945.1. Lineage (NCBI taxonomy): Bacteria > Bacillati > Actinomycetota > Actinomycetes > Micromonosporales > Micromonosporaceae > Micromonospora > Micromonospora sp. SCSIO 07396. The sequence continues at coordinate 3,651,202 of NZ_CM132210.1, read as the reverse complement.
GGTGCCGCCGCCGGCCAGGTCCGTCGCCCAGGCCGACGGTCTGTGGTGAACCGGATGGCGGTCGTGGTGCCCGCCCACGACGAGCAGGCGTTGCTGCCCGGCTGTCTGACCTCCGTCCTCGACGCGCTGCGGCACCTGCCGGTGCCCTCGGAGGTGATCGTGGTGGCCGACGACTGCCGGGACGCCACGGCCGCCGTCGCCGCCCGGGCCGGCGTCGTCGTGCTGACGGTACGGGCCCGCAACGTCGGCCGGGCCCGGGCCGCCGGCATGACGTACGCGCTGCGCGACGGCCCGCAGGGGTTGTGGCTCGCCACCACCGACGCGGACAGCCGGGTGCCCCGGCGGTGGGGCGGCTGGCAGTTGCGGCACGCCCGCGCCGGCACCGACCTGCTGGTCGGGACGGTACGGGTCACCGACTGGGCGTCCCGCGCCACCCCGGTCCGTGACCGGTACGAGACCCGGTACCGGCAGGGGCTGACCGACACCGGCCACCGGCATGTGCACGGTGCGAACCTGGGCTGCGCGGCCACCGCGTACGAGCGGCTGGGCGGCTTCGCCGACCTGCGCCACGGTGAGGACCACGATCTCGTCGAACGTGGTCGTCGACAGGCCATGCGGGTCGTCGCCGACGCCGGCTGTGCGGTACGGACCAGTGCCCGCCACGACGGCCGGGCCCCGCACGGCTTCGCCGGCTACCTCGACGCCCTCGACGACCGGCCCACGGCCCCCTCGACGGTGCAGCCGGAGCGGACGCCGTGCGGCGGGTGCACCGTGGCGTGACGAACCGCCCTGCACCTACGGCGCGCGAAGCGCGCGTACCGGAAAGGGCGGCGTCGCTCCCGGCCAGGGCCCGGTCGGACCCTGGCCGGGAGCGTCCGGTCAGCCGATGCGGCCGGCGCGGTGCCGGCGGCGGGTCAGCACGACCAGGACGGTGCCGAGCAGGGCGAGCAGCACCCCGACGGTCAGCGGCGCGAGCATGGCGTCACCGGTCACCGGCAGGATCCCCCCGACGTAGCGGAAGGTGGATCCGTTGGAGGTCCCACCGGCGGTGTTCACCACGACCGTGGTGTCCCCGGCCGCGCAGGGCGGTGTGCGGAAGGTCAGCGAGCGACCGTCCGACGACACGGTGACCTGGTCGGCCGGGATGGTCGTGCCGCAGATGGTGACCGTGGTGCCGCCCGGTACGAACCCGGAGCCACCGACTGTCACGGTCGTGCCGCCACCTGTCGGTCCCTGTCCGGGGCTGACGGTGTCGATGCGCGGCGGGACGGGCTGGTAGGTGAACCCGTCGGGTGCGGTGACGTCGTCACCGGGCAGCAGGACGGTGACGTCCACCGCCCCGGGTGAGCCGGGCGGGGTGACCACGGTCAGCGAGGTGCCGTCCGGGTTCACGACCAGGTTGGTGCCGGGTGTGCCGCCGAAGTTCACGCCTGTCGCGCCGGTGAGACCGGTGCCGGTGATGGTCACCGTGGTGCCACCGGTGGTCGGTCCGGTGTCCGGCACGATGGAGGTGATCGTCGGTGCGACGTACGTGAATACCGGCGCGGCGGCGGTGCCCGCGGGGAACACCAGTCGCACGTCTGCCGGCCCGGCCGCGTTCGGCGGGGTCACCACGGTGATCGTGGTGCCGGCCGGGTTGACGGTGAACCCGGTGCCGGGCACCCCGTCGAAGGTCACGCCGGTCGCGCCGGTGAACCCGGTCCCGGTGATGGTGACCGTGGTGCCGCCCGAGGTCGGTCCGCTCGTCGGGGTCAGCCCGGTCACGGTCGCGGCGCTGCCGTCGGCGAGATAGGTGTAGCCCAGCGGTGCCGCCGTACCGCCGCCGGTGGTCACCACCACCACGGCGGGTCCGACCGCGCCGGGCGGGGTGACCGCCGTCAGGGAGGTGCCGCCCGGGGCGACCGTGATGTTGGTGGCCGGCACCCCGTCGAAGGTGACTGTCGTGTCACCGGGGACGAAGCCGGTGCCGGTGATCGTCACCGTCTGGCCGCCCGACTGGGGACCCGCGTTGGGGGTGATCGACGCGACGGTCGGTGGCGCCGCCACGTACGTGAATCCGTCCGGGGCGGTCGCGTCCGCGCCCGGGAGGAGCACGGTGACGTCCACCGGGCCGACCTGACCGGGCGGGGTGACCACGGTCAGCGAGGTGCCGCCCGGGTTGACGGTGACGTTGGTGCCCGGGGTGTCGCCGAAGGTCACTCCGGTCGTCCCGGTGAAGCCGGTGCCGGTGATCGTCACTGTCGTGCCGCCGGCGGTCGGTCCGGTGTCCGGCACGATCGAGGTGATCGTCGGCGGGAGGTAGGTGAATGTCGGCGCGGTCACCCGGCCGTCCGGGAAGACCAGCTCGACCAGGGCCGGGCCCGCCGGGTTCGGCGGTGTCACCACGGTGATCGTGGTGCCGGCCGGGTTGACGGTGAACCCGGTGCCGGGCAGGCCGTTGAAGTCCACACCGGCGGCCCCGGTGAAGCCGGTGCCGGTGATCGTCACGGTGGTGCCGCCGACGGTCGGCCCGGAGGTCGGCGTGAGGCCGGTGATGATGGCCCCGCTGCCGTCGGCCAGGTACGTGTAGCCCAGCGGTGCGGCCGTGCCGTTCACCGTGCCGACCACGACCTCGGCGGGTCCGACCGCGCCGGGCGGGGTGACCGCCGTCAGGGAGGTGCCGCCCGGCGCGACGGTGACGTCGGTCGCGGGCACCCCGTCGAAGGTGACCGTGGTGCCGCCCGGGATGAAGCCGGTGCCGGTGATCGTCACGGTCTGGCCGCCCGACTGCGGGCCCTCGTCGGGGGTGATCGTCGCGGTGGTCGGTGCCGCCGGCGGACGCTCACAGAGCGCCTCGGCCACGATGACGGTGCCGACGGGAATGGTGGTCGGGACACCGAGGATGCTGCCCGACAGGGTCAGCACGGCCCGCACCGTGATCGCGATGGCGCCGGTGGCGGTGGTCGTCTCGACACGGGTCAACGAGGCGTTCAGGCTCGCGTCCAGCAGTCCCGGCACCACCACCGCCGCGCTGCCCACGACGGCGGGGGTGTTCGCGGTCAGCGTCACCGCCGAGCCGAAGAGTTCCAGCCCGACGAGCGTGGTGTCCGCACTGGTCGCGCCGACCTGCGGACAGACCGCGGTGGCGGTGACCTCCGCGGCGTTGAGCACGTCGATGCCGAGCACGGCCAGGTTGAGCCCGTTGACGCTGGAGGACGCCGACGACCCGTCGGCCGCCCGGGTGGCGGTGACCTCCTCGACGGTGCCGCTGGCGGTCACGCCGACCGCCCCCGGCACCGAGATCGCCAGCAGCGTCTCGGTGTCGGTGCCCCCGCCGGCCGGCGCGGTGGCGGTACCGATGGTCGCGTCGGCGCTGATCACGGCTATCCCGGCCACCTCGGCCGACAGGTCGACGACGACACCGCGGGCGCTCGCGTCGCCAGGTGCCGCCAGTGCCGGCGTCCCCAGGGTCAGGGTTGCCAGGCTGGCGACCAGGAGCGCCGTGGCGGCGCTCGTGGTTCTTCGTAGGACGGTCCTCACCAGTTTCCCCCGTTCAGATGGAATGACGGGCCTGCGTGATGTGGCGGCAGGCGTCAACGAGTGAACGAGGACAAATCGGTCAAGTTACGCATTTCGTATTCTTGGGGTCTGGCAACCATGGGCGGTGTCGGCGTGGTACCCGAAGCCCCCGGTCGAGCGGTCAGGGTGGACCGCAGCACTCGCTGGTGCAACCCCGGCCCGGTGCCGGGTTGCCCGACCAGGGGCACAATCTCCTCACCGCCGACGACCTCGACTACGCGCACACCGAGGGCCTGGACGTGTGGCCTACACCCCGTTGATCAACGGTGGCTACGTCCGCCCCGACAAGCCGCTGCCCGAGGCCTACGACCACCCGGGACGAGCCGGGTCCTCGGTGTGCTCGACGAGATCACCGTCGAGACGGGGGCGACCCGCAACCAGGTGGTGCTCGCCTGGCTGCTGCGCCAGGGGATCCGGCCGATCGTCGGCCGCCGAGCCGGTGCCGCCGTCGGGTGACAGCGGCACCGGCCCCGGCGGCGCCTCAGGTGGCGACGGTGGCCAGCGGCTTCAGGCCGTAGGTGTGGGCGTAGCCGTTCTCGGTGCCCACGAGCAGCTCGACGACCTCGAAGTAGCGGTCCCAGAAGGGGGTCTCGCGCAAGGCGTCGATCAGCAGCCGGTAGGCGTCGTGGTCGTCCGCCTCCCAGACCCAGATGTCGGTGACCCGCGCCGAGTAGAACTCCGTGTCGTAGAAGCGCGAGCGGACACCACGGGTGCGGGCCTCGATGACGGGCAGAACGTGGGTGGTGAAGGCCTGGACGCGTTCGGCCACGGTCATCGCCAGCCACTCGGGAGTGGTTTTGACGAGCATGAAAGCGGTGACCGGCGGCCCGGATCGGTCAGCGGGCACCGACGGCCCCCTGGGTGGTGCGGACGGCGGGCCGGAGTGTGCGGTCGCACCACTGCGCGAACGTGGTGGCCGGCCCCGCCTGCGGTGAGCGGGCGACGCCCGAGTCCAGGCCCTCGTCCTTGGCGCGTTTCATGTCGACCATGGCCTCGACGAACGCTTCGTTGAGACCGTAGCCGAGCATGGTGGAGCGCAGGTCGTCGAGCGGCTGACGCCGGTAGCGGACCGGACGGCCCAGTTCCTCGGTCATGATGCGGGCCAGGTCGTCGGGCGAGAGGTCCTGCGGGCCGAGCACCGGGACGTCGCCAACACCGCTCCAGGAGCGGTCCAGCAGCAGCCCGGCCGCGGCGGCGGCGATGTCGGCGACGGCCACCATGGGAGCGCGACGGTCCGGGGCGACGGTGTCGGTGAAGACGCCGTCGTCGCGGATCGCGTCGACCTCCTCCAGCAGGTTCTCGAAGAAGGACGGGCAGGCCAGGGCGCGGTAGGCGACGCCGGAGCCGGCGATCAGGTCGTCCATGGCCAGGGAGGCGGTGACCAGCCCGGCGCGGGTGGCCTGCGGGGTGCCACGGCCGAGCGCCGAGACGCCGACAACGTGGCCGACTCCCTGCTCGGCGAAAACCCGCGCGGCCGGGTGGGTGAAGCCGCTGTAGGCGTCGTCAGGCGGGACGGAAGCGTCCGGTGGCACCAGCCAGAACACGGCGTCCGCCCCGGCGAAGGCACGTTCGACGGTCGCGGCGTCGCCGTGCGAGCCGACGACCACCTCGACCCGTCCACGGACGCCTTCGGGTAGCCGGGCCGGATCCCGGACGATGACCCGTAACTCCTCACGGCCGGCGGGTACGGCCTCGATCAGCAGCGACAGCAGGTGCCGCCCGATGTTCCCGGTGGGACCGGTAATGACGATCATGAAACCTCGATTGTCGGATCGGCAGGACTCAGCCATCGTGCGGAGCGGCGCCGCATTGCCACAATGGGAACTTCAGCATCCAATCATTGCCCGAAGTGGAACCATTGCGGTGAGCAGCCCAGCCCCGAACCTCGATGCCAACCTCGCCGTCGCCCTCGACGCCCTGCTGACCGAGCAGAGCGTCACCCGCGCCGCCGCGCGGCTACAGACCTCCCCGGCGGCGATGAGCCGTACCCTGGCCCGGTTGCGCCGGGTGCTCCGGGATCCACTCCTGGTCCGGGCCGGACAGCGGATGGTGCCCACGCCGCGCGCCGAGGCGCTGCGCGACGAGGCTGCCGCGGTGGTACGCCGGCTGGAGGCGTTGCTCGCCCCGAGCGGCGGAATCGATCCCGCGGCACTGCGGCGCACCTTCACCGTCCAGGCCGCGGACCTGGTCGGTGCCGCGGTCGCGCCTGGTCTGCTCCGGTTCGCCCGACAGCGGGCACCTGGCGTTTCGCTGCGGGTGCTGGCCGAGGAGTGGGAGGCGGGCCCCGCGCTGCGGGACGGACGGATCGACCTGGAAATCGGGGCCATCGACCATGTCGACCCGGAGACCCAGGTCGAAGAACTCGTCACCCTGCGGATGGCGGCCGGAGTCAGGGCCGGGCACCCACTCACCGAGGGAACTCTGACGGCCGCCCGGCTCGCGGCGGCCGAGCACGTGGCGGTCAGCCGTCGCGGACGCTTCAGCGGACCGCTGGACACGGCCCTGGCCGCGCAGGGGCTCAGCCGGCGGGTCGGCGCCGTCCTGCCCGGACACCTGGCCGCGATGATGCTGGCCGCAGCCGAGGACGTGGTCTGCCTGGTGCCGACCGCGCTGCCGGGCGAACCTCCGTCACGGCTCAGCGACGCGGCACACACGCTGGGGCTGCGCCTGCTGGACATTCCACTGCCGCTGCCACCGCTGACCATCGGCATGGCCTGGCACCCACGGCACGGCGTCGACGGCGCCCACCAGTGGCTGCGTGCCGCCGTGCGTCAGGTGCTCCGCCCCGCCCGAGCGGAGTAGAACCTGCGCGTCAGGACCGCGCACACCTCTCCGTCGGGGCGGGCCGCACCGCTGGGGGAGAACTCGCGGATGCGGCTGATCACCGGCGGCGGCGGGACATCCACTGCCAGAGGTGGGTGCCGTCGACGCTCGGGTCGTTGCGGGCCACGTAGATCCAGGAGAAGTGGCCGGGGAACCGGTAGCCGTTCCAGACGACGTGGTCGTACAGGGTGATCAGTGATCCCGGGATGAGGTCGTGGGCGTGGACCGTGTTGGTCTCCGGCGGCACGGTGTCGTCGTCACGCGAGGTGACCAGCCAGGTCGGGGTGTCGATCGCCGCCAGCTCCGCGTCGGTGACCAGCGGCGGACCCTCACCACCGAGCGGCTCGACGACGCCGCAGATCGGCACCGACGCGGCGAACAGGTCGGGGTAGGCGACGGTCATCTTCAGGGACATGTAGCCGCCGTTGCTGCAGCCGACCACGTGGATCCGGTCGGGGTCGACGTGCTCACGACGGACGAGGTCGTCGACGATCTCGCGGATCAGCGGGGCGAACCGGGGACCGTCCTCCATCCAGTAGGAGGTGCTCTGCGGGGCCACGACGTACGCGCCGGAGAAGATCCGTTGGGCCTGCGGGGTGGCGAAGCCCAACGCGCCCCGGTTGGCGCGCAGCGTGGTCTCGTTGTCGTAGTAGCCGTCGGGCAGGGAGGCGCCCTCGCCGGCACCGTGCAGCCACAGGATCAGCGGTCGCCTGCCACGACCCGGTGAACGCGTCGGGGAGTACAACCGGTACTTCAGGCCCGACCCCGACACGTGGTGGCTGAAGGCGTCCACCTCGGGGTTGGACAGCCGCCCCTGCACGAAACCGGTGATGGTGACGGGCGGGCCGTGACGCCGCACGAGCGGGGCGTTCTGGGTGATGGTGTAGACGAGGTCCAGCCGGACGTTGCGCCCCTTGCTCAGGATGTAGCCGAGGGTGCCGCCGCCGAGCTGACCTTCGGCGTGGCTCAGGTCGAGCACGATGTCGCCCCGTCTGTCGAGCCGGGCTGCGGTCACCGTACGGTCCAGGTCGTACTCGCTGAAGATCAGGTCGCCGGGAGCGATCGGGATCGGGCTGGTGGCCCTGGTGTGCACCGTGAACGTGTCGGCGTGCAGCCCGGCGGGGTCGATCGGTCCGAGCCGGCCGGTGTGGAGGGTGACCGAGGTGACCTGTTCGCCGCCGTCGAGCGTCGTCGCGTCGAGGGCGAAGCTGACGCTCACGGGGTGGTGGCCGTCGGCGTGGGCGGCCGGGTCGGGCAGCGCGAGACCGAGGGCGACGCCGGCGCCACCGGCCAGGACGGTGCGGCGAGAGACCGACGCGGACATGCGACCCCCGACAACTACGTAGACATCTGTCGATAGAGGGTCAACCTAGCGCCGGGGAGATCCGCTGGCAACCGGTGTGCGGGTGACCCCACCACCGGCGATGATCTCCACGGCCAGGCGGGTGGGGCGGTCGGCGAGGAAGACCCGGCCGCGGGCGTCGTGCACAAGGTCGAAAAGGTGCCAGCGGGTTCCTGGCGACTCCGTGGCGTTCCGGTGCAGCCCGTCCGAGCGCACAGGGAGCCGGCCGTGCCACGAGTGGTCGTGTTCGACGAGACCGGCGGTCCGGGACGTGCTGGGCGTCGTCGACGAGCCGGTCGTCGAGCCCGCAGCCGGCGAGGTCCGCGTACGGATCGGGGCCTTCGCCGTCGACCCGCTCGACCAGATGGTCCGGGCCGGGCAGCCCCGCGGCCCGTGCGGTTGCCGCACGCGCCCGGTGCCTAGGCGGCTGCCCCGCCCGGCTGTTGCGACCGGGGCGACGCCTCGGGCTGCTGTCGGGCCGCCAGGGTGACCAGCACGTCCAGCAGCGCGGGTGTCACGGGTTCGCCCGTCACGAGCACCCGGAAGTGGATCGGCCCGACCACCTGGTCGACGAGCAGGTCGACGTCCGCGTCGGCGGGTAGTTCGCCCCGGGTGGCCGCCCGGTCGAACGGTACCCGGTCGCGGGCGCGCAGCCGTGGCAGGACCTCCGCGCGTAGCCGGGCGGCCAGTTCGGGGTCGTGTTGGGCCTGGCCGGCCAGGGCCCGGAACACCGCGCCGGAGTCGGACACCTCCAGGAAGCGGACCAGTTCGTCGAGGTGGGCTCGGAGGTCGGTGTGGAAGGTGCCGGTGTCGGGCAGGGTGAGTTCCTGGGCGCTGTCGGCGGCGAACGCGTCGACCAGGATGTCGGTCTTGGAGCGCCACCACCGGTAGATGGTCTGCTTGGCGACGCCGGCCCGGGCGGCGATGCCCTCGATGGTGACCCTGGCGTAGCCGATCTCGGCGACGAGGTCGTCCGCCGCCTGGAGTACGGCCTCACGGGCCGCCTCGCTGCGGCCGTGCCGGTTGCCGCGGTGCATCGGACGCTCCTTCCCCGTGCGGTGTCCTCCACGTCCCCGACGACGCTACAAGACCCACATCTTCCATAGACGCAACGTTGCGTCTAGTCTACGACCCATGACGACGACACTGCACGACCCGGCGGTCCGCGACCTGATCGACCGGCTGTTCACCGAGGCCGAGCGCGACGACGAGCGTTCGCCGGGTCGGCCCGCGCCCACGGCCACCGCCCAGGAGCGTTCCGACCTGCTCGAAGACGTCTACATGCCGATCTCGGCCCGGGGCGGCGACCTGCTCTACGCCCTGGTTCGCGCGGCCCGACCGCAGACGGTGGTCGAGTTCGGCACCTCGTACGGGATCTCGACGCTCTACCTCGCCGCGGCCGTACGGGACAACGGGGTCGGGCACGTCACGACGACCGAGCTCAGCGCGACCAAGGTGAAGGCGGCCCGCGCCAACCTGGAGTCGGCCGGGTTCGGCGACCTGGTGACCGTGCTCGAGGGGGACGCGTCGACCACCCTCGGCACGGTCGGCGGCCCGATCGGCCTGGCCCTGCTCGACGGCTGGAAGGAGCTGTGCCTGCCCGTCCTGCGCCTGATCGAGGACCGGCTCGCCCCGGGCGCGCTGGTCGTCGGCGACGACTCCACGTTCGCGTCGATGGGTGACTACCTGGCCTACGTCCGCGACCCGGGCAACGGCTACGTCAGCATCGACTTCCCCGTCGAGGACGGCATGGAACTCAGCTGCTGGACGGGCCGCTGACCAGGGAACCGGGGTGGCCGGGGTCAGTCCGGCGGCGCGGTGCCCGGTGAGATCGCGCCCCGGACGCACGCGGCCAGGAGCCTGCGCCGCCGCTCGTGCTCCTCGTCGGGTTCGTCGGCGGTCGCGGCGTAGCCGATGCTGGCCGCCGACCATGCGAACGCCTGCTCAGGACCAGGGTGAACAGGTCGAAGGGATCGCCCGGGCGCACCCGGCCGGCGGCCTGCGCCCGGGCGATCGCCGCCAGCTTCGGCTCGTGGTCGACGGCCCGGCCCAGGCTGCCGGTGGGCTGCCGCTCCAGGCGTAGCCAGGTCGGCAGCCGGACCAGTAGGGAGTCGCGCAGGTTCGCGTCGTACATCGCCAACGCCGATCCGGGCAGGTCGTCCGCGTCGAACGCGACCGCGCTCATGAGCTGGTCGGCGATGACGGCGTCGAACGGCAAGGCCGACGACGCCCGCGAACTCGGCGCCGTCGATCTGCTCGTCACGACCGACGACGCCCGCCTCCTTCGCACGACCGGGCGGGGTAGGTCGAACATCTCATTGCGTGCTCCGGTGCCCGGTGTCGGGAGCGCGCCCGGCCAACGCGGTGATGAACGTGACGATCTCGTCGGGGTTCTCCTCGGCCATGAAGTGCCCGCTGCCGGTGGCCCGGTAGGTGAGGTCCGGGGCCCAGGCACGCCAGAGCGCGGAGGCGTCGAAACCGAGCTGGGCGCCCCAGTCCTGGGAGATGACGCCGACGGGCATCGTGAGTTGCGCGCCGCGCTCACGGTCGGCGACGTCCATGTCGAGGTCCACGCTGGCCGTCGCGCGGTAGTCGGCCACGATTGAGTCGATCGCGGCGACGGAGCTGTCGACGTAGTGGTCGCGCTCGTCGCGGGTGAAGGTGGTGCCGGTGGGGTCCCAGGCGTCGAGGAAGGAACCGAAGAACTCGGGACCGACGGCGGCGATCATCTTCTCGGGCAGGCCGGCCGGCTGGGCCATGAGATAGAGGTGCCAGGCGACCTTGGCGTCGACGCCGTGCAGGACGGCCCACGTGTCCAGGGTCGGCAGGACGTCGAGGATGCCGAGGTAGCGTACCGCCTCGGGGTGGTCGAGCCCGGCGCGGACGGCGACGAGGGCACCCCGGTCGTGGCCGATCAGCCCGAACTGGTCGAAGCCGAGCTGACGGGTGACGGCGACCACGTCGTTGCCCATCGTGCGCTTGGAGTAGGTGCCCGGGTCGTCGGCGACGGGCTTGCCGCTGGCCCCGTAGCCGCGCAGGTCGGGGACGATGACGGTGTGGTCGGTCGCGAGCTTCGCGGCGACGTGACGCCACATGTAGTGGGTCTGCGGGAAGCCGTGGAGCAGCACGACGGCCGGCCCGTGGCCGCCGACGGCGACGGTGAGGTCGACGCCGCCGTCGCCGGCGATCGTGTGGTAGGTGAAGTTGCCGATCACGAATGGCGTGGTCACGAATTCTCCCGGGTCGGGTCGGTGGTGCGGATTTCGGGATGGCCGGAGAAGAGGCCGGCGGGCAGCGTGGTCCCGCTGGTGGCGGAGGCGACGAGGGCCGGGATGATCACGGTGTCCACGAGTGCGGACAGGTAGGCGTCGTCGACCGCGAGGCCGTTCGCGTGCCGGAGCAGCAGCACCGATCCGACGACCTCCTCGAAGGCGAACGGGCTCGCCCCGGCGGGCAGTTCGCCGCGGGCGACCGCGGCGTCGATCACCGCCTGCGGCAGCCGGGCCCCGGTGGGGCCCGTGGAGTTCTCGATGGCGTCGCACAGTTCGGGGTCCTTCAGCCCGGCCTGGAGCAGCATCAACGCGGTGCCGGTGTCGGAGGCGGCCATCGTGCGTTCCAGCCGCCGGGCCAGGGCCAGCAGGTCCGCGCGCAGGGTGTCCCCCGGTGGCAGCGGGGACGTCGAGTGCCGGGCCGGCCCCGCCTTCACCGCGGCGATGACCATGTCCCGCTTGGATCCCCATCGCCGGTACAGGCTGGCCTTCGACGTCTGGCAGCGTCGGGCCACCGCCTCGAAGGACACGTCCTCGTACCCGTGCTCGGCGAGGATTCCGAGGACGGCCGCGGTGATCCGCCGCTCCAGCTCGGCATCGCGCGGCCGTCCCCGGGCCCCTGGTGGTTCTTCATTCCGATACGACACGCACCGTATCGTATCTCAGTAGGTTGGCACCGTCGACCGGGGGCCCCGTGACACCCTCAGTTGCCGACGCCGAGGCTGGCCATGAACGCCGCCGGGTAACGGTCACCGCGCGCGGCACCCTTCGGCACGGCCGCCTCGATCTCTTCGAGATCACCGGCCGACAGCTCCACCTCCAGCGCCGGCAACGCCTCGGCCAGCCGCTGCCGGGTACGCGCACCGACCAACGCGACGATGGACGGGTCCTGCGCCGCCACCCACGCGATCGCCAACTGCGCCACCGTGCACCCCTTCGCCTCGGCGACCCGGCGCAACGCCGCCACCAGGGCGAGGTTGTGCGACGCGTTCTCGGCAGCGAAGCGGGGAGCGTGGTTACGCGGATCGTCCGCCCGCCCCGGCACCCAGTGCCCCGAGAGCAGACCACGGCCCAGCACCCCGTACGCGGTCAGCCCGATGCCCAGCTCCCGCAGCGTGGGCAGCACCTCGGCCTCGACCGCCCGCGACAGCAGCGAATACTCGATCTGAAGATCGGCAACCGGGTGTACGGCGTGCGCCCGGCGGACGGTGGCCGCGTCGACCTCCGACAGCCCCACGTACCGTACGTAACCGGCGTCGATCATGTCCTTGATCGCGCCGATCGTGTCCTCGACCGGCACCGACCGGTCGAGCCGGGCCGGCCGGTAGATGTCCACGTGGTCGACGCCGAGCCGGGTCAGCGAGTAGTTCAGGAAGTTGCGCACCGAATCCGGGCGGGAGTCCTGACCGGCGAACCGCATGCCCGGCCCCACCTGCTGCCCGAACTTCACACTCAGCAGGTAGCTGTCCCGGTCGCGTCCCCGCAACGCCTCCGCCAACAGCAGCTCGTTGTGCCCCATGCCGTAGAAGTCGCCCGTGTCGATGAGCGTGACCCCCGCGTCCAACGCGGCCCGTACGGTGGCGATGCTCTCCCCACGATCGGCCGGGCCGTACGTGCCCGACATGCTCATCGCCCCCAGCCCCACCGCGGAAACCGTGGGACCCGTGTCACCCAACCTGCGTGTCTGCATCGAAACTCTCCCTCGTCGGTCGATCCCGGCTCCACCCTGCGCCGCTTCCCGGCCCGCCGGCAGCGGAGCGCTTGTCGTGGGAGCGCCACTCCCTGGCTCGGTGCCAGCCTCGGCGGGCAGCATGGAGGCATGCAGCGTGAGCAGCTCGCCGACTTCCTGCGACGCCGACGCGAGGCCATCCGCCCCGCCGAGGTCGGCATCCCCGACGGCCCTCGCCGCCGCACCGTCGGCCTGCGCCGCGAGGAGGTCGCCATGCTCGCCGGTATGTCCGTCGACTACGTCGTCCGCCTGGAGCAGGGCCGCAGCAGCCAGCCGTCGACCCAGTTGCTCGGCGCCCTGGCCCGGGCCCTGCGCCTGACCGACGACGAGCGCAGTCACCTGTTCCACCTGGCCGGCCACCAGCCGCCGCCCGCCGAGGGCGTCGCCCGCCTGGCCCGGGCCGGCCTGGTCCGGCTGCTCGACCTGGTGGGCGACACCCCCGCCATGGTCCTGTCCGACCTCAGCGAGGTCCTAGCGCAGAACCGCATGTCGGTCCTGCTCAGCGGAGACCACACCGGGCTGACCGGCGACCGCCGCTACGTCGCCTACCGCTACTTCACCGACCCGACCGTCCGCGACCTGCACGACCCGGGGGAGTGGCAGCGGCACGCCCGCCAGCAGGTCGCCGACCTGCGCGCGGTGGCCGGCCGGCGGGCCGGCGACCCGACCGTGACCGGCCTGATCGACCGGTTACGGGCGGCCAGCGACGACTTCCGGCGGCTGTGGGCCGAGCACGAGGTGGCGGTACGCCGGGCCGACCGCAAGACGTTCATCCACCCGCGCGTGGGCCGGATCACGATGGACTGCGAGACCCTGGTCACCCCCGATCTCGGCCAGCAGCTGCTGGTGCTGACCCCGGCCGACGCCGAGGCCCGGGAGCGGCTTGAGCTGCTGCGTGTGCTGGGAGTCGAGGAGTTTGCGACCGGCATGCCCCACTGACCGGGGAGCCCGTCGTGAGCACCTCCCGGCCGGGCCCGATCCACCCCCCGACGCCGGCTGCTGTGGACTCTCCAACGGCTTGAGACGTCAGGGTGGTGGCCGTGGACGCGTGGTTGTCGATCGGTGAGGTGGCCCGGCGTACGGGCCTGAGTGTCAGCGCCATCCGGTTCTACGCCGACGAGGGCATCGTCGCGCCGGCCGCTGCGGTGAGCGGGATCTGACCGAGGTACGGCGGCAGATCGTCGCCGTCGACCCCGGGCCGCAGGTGGCCCGGCACGTCGCGCTGCTCGGCAGGTACCACGCGCTGACCGCCACCATCAACGGCACACCGCAGCCCGTCGTGCACGCCCCGGCGTCCACCTGGCTGTACGCGGCCGTCGCCGCGCTGCCCTGACCAGGTGGGGACGTACGGGTGCCACGGGTGCGCGGGAACCGACGCGGGGTGCCATCTGCCTGGCTATCCTGTGGCACGTCGTGACGGGCTCGGCTCGCACCAGGAACCCACCAGAAGGCAGCCACCGTGACAGCCACCCCACGCCAGGACGCCCGGCCGGCGACGGTGACGGCGCACGGGGTCCTGGCGGTGCTGACGGTGCTCACCCTGGTGGGTAACCGGTACTACGGCGCGGACGGGTGGCAGGTCGCCGCCGCGGCAGGTGCCGCCGTCCTGCTCCACGGGGCCGCCGTGGTGTCCCGCCGCCGGCCGTGGCCGGGATATGCGACCGCCGCGCTGGGCATGCTCGTCCTGGCGACGATCTCCTTTCCGAGCTGGTCGGCGATCCTGCTGCCGTCGGCCCTGTGGTTCCCCGTCACGTTGTGGTGGCTGGCCGGCCTCGTCCCGGTCAGGTCCTCGGTGGTCGCGCTGGCGGTTGCCGTGTTCGGGATCATCCTCGCCGAGCTGGTGGCCTGGGACCGGCTGCCCCCCGGCATCCCCGGCTGGACCCTCCTGGTTGAGGGTGGGCTGCTGACGCTCGTGGTCGGCGGGGTGTGGGCTGCCGCCCTGCTGGTGCGTCGGCGGCGCGAGGCGGGCCGGCGGGCCGAGAGCGGCCGGCTGGCTGCGGCCGTCGCGGACGAGCGGGCCAGCATCCGCCGTGACCTGCACGACGTGATCGCCCACACGGTCACCGTGATGGTCGCGCGGATCGAGGCCGCCGCGGTGACGACGACGGACCCGGCGACCCGCCGCGAACTCGGCGACATCGCCGAGGCGGGCCGGGACGCCCACCAGGGTCTGCGGGCGATGCTGGCCACCCTGGGGCCGACCACCACGGCACCGCGCGCCGATGCCCGGCGCGACCAGGTGCCGATCTCGCTGGACGCCATCGCCGACCTGGTGTCCTCGGCGGCCAGCCCGCTGCACGCGGTGACGTTCGCGGAGGTGGGCCCGCGGCGACCGCTGAGCCTGAGCGCCGAGGTGGCGGCGTTCCGTACCGTGCAGGAGGGCGTCACCAACGCGCTGCGTCACCTCGAACCGCCGGTCGAGGTGACCGTTCAGCTCCGGTGGGGTCCGGCCGAGCTGGAGGTGGAGGTACGCGACGACGGTGGCTCGGCGCTCCGCGCCCCTGGCGGCTCGGCGCTCCGCGCCCCCGGCGGCTCGGCGCTCCGCGCCCCCGGCGGCTCGGCGCTCCGTGCCCCCGGCGGCCGTGGCACCGGCCTGCTGGGGGTCGGGGAACGCGTGCGCGCCGCCGGGGGCACCCTGTCGGTGACGGAGGGGGAGCACGGATGGGTGCTGCGAGCGTGGCTGCCCACGAAGGAGGGGGCATGACCAGGATCCGGGTGATGCTCGTGGACGATCAGGAACTGTTGCGGACCTCGTTGCGTACGGTCCTGTCGGCCGACGAACGCATCGAGGTCGCCCACGACGTCGCGAACGGCATGGACGCGGTCGAGGTCGTCCGGCGGCACCGTCTCGACGTGGTGCTGATGGACATCCGCATGCCGCGCATGGACGGGGTGGCCGCCACGGCGGAGATCGTCCGGATCGCACCGGCGACCCGGGTGCTCATGCTGACGACGTTCGATGACGACGACCTGGTCGTGGCCGCCATCCGGGCCGGCGCGAGCGGCTACCTGACCAAGGACGTCCGGCCCGCCGTCCTGGCGCAGGCCGTGTGTGACGTGGCCTCCGGGACGTCGGCGCTGGCCCCGGGGGTGGCGGCGACGGTCCTCGATCTCGTCCGGCAGGTGCCGACGCGCCGGACGGGGGCGCTGGCCGGCCTCACCCCGCGCGAGGTCGAGATCTTCGGCCTGCTCGCCCGGGGCAGGTCCAACGGCGAGATCTGCGCGGAACTGGTGCTGAGCGAGAACACGGTGAAGTCGCACGTCCGGGCCGTGCTGCAGAAGCTGGACCTGCGCGACCGCGTACACGTGGTGATCCACGCGTACGAGAACGGGCTGGTCGGTCGGCACGATCTGCCCGGCTGAGATCTCATTCTGCCGGGTGGTGCCGGCTCACCCCGTGGTGTGATGACCGTCGGTGACGGCCTGCCTAGGTTCGACGTCGTGCCTCTCCAACGTCTGCGTTCTCCCCGGGTGACCTCCCTGTCCGCCGTCGCCGCTGTGCTCGTCGCCGTACTGCTCGCCTGGGCGACGCCGGCCCACGCCACCGGCAGAGGGCTGGTCGACGACTACCGTTCCGCCTACGCGACGCCGGGGGTCGCGGCGGCCGTGATCGACGGCTCGTCGGTCGAGACGACCGTCCGCGGCCGGGACGGGGACGGCAACGCGGTGACGGCGGGGACGCCGTTCCGGATCGCCTCGATGAGCAAGTCGATGACGGCGACAGCGGTCATGCTGCTGGTCGACCGGGGCCGCGTCGTGCTGGACGACCCGGTCGTCACGGTCCTTCCCGACTTCCGGATGGCCGATCCGCGCTTCACCGCGATCACCGTGCGGCACCTCCTCAGCCACACCTCGGGCCTGTCGGCCAGCACGAACAACGAGTACGTGTTTCCGCCTCCGCGCGACGCGCGGCAGGCCGTGGCCCGGCTGGCCGACGAGTCCCTGGCCGCCGAACCGGGCAGCCGACCGGTCTACCACAACACCAACTTCACGATCGCCGCGAGGATCGTCGAGGTGGTGTCGGGTCAGCCCTTCGACGAGTTCCTGCGTGCCGAGCTGTTCACCCCGCTGGGGATGACCCACACCCGCTCGACGCCGGGGTGTTCCGATCGCGCCGAGGGTCTGCCGTCCGGGTACGGGGTCGTGCTCGGGTTCGCCGTCGCGGTGCCGGAGATGCCGGGGACGTGCGCCGGCAACGGCGGGGTGATCTCGACCCTGGACGACATGGTGCGGTGGCTGCGGTTCAACCAGGGCGGCCCCGGCACCGGCCTGCTCAGCGCCGCCGCCCTGACCGAGCTGCACACCGTCCAGCCCAGGGCCGGCGACTACGCCCTGGGCTGGCAGGCCCGCCCGGCCGCCGCCGGTACCCCGCCGATGATCGGCCACGGCGGGACCCTGGCGACGTGGACCGGGGACATGGTCTTCTCGCCCACGACGGGCAGGGCGGCAGTCGTCCTGACCAACAGTGTCGGCGCGCCCGGGGAGCTCTCGGCCAACCTGCTCGCCGAACGGCTCGGCACCCCGACACGGCCGATGAGCAATCCGCTCGACACCGTGAACGCGGTCCTGCTCGGGCTCACGGTGGTGCTGGCGGCGCTGCTGGTCACCGCGGCCGTCCGGGCGCGCCGCTGGGCCGTCCGGCGCCGTACGACGCGACGACCGCTGTTGATCCTGCGGCTCGTGCCCCTGACCCTGGCGACGGTGCTGGGTGCGACGCTGCCCGCGGTGCTGCCGATCCTGCTCTTCGGCGCGACCTTCGACCTCGGGTACTGGATCGTCTTCGCCTGGCTGCTGCCACTGCTGCCACTGCTGTCCCTCGTCAGCTGTGTGCTGGGGGCGGTCGCGCTCGCCCGTCGGCTCTGGTGCCTGCGCCACGCCGGTCAGGCGGTCCCCGCCGGGGACAGTCCTGCGGCGGCCGCGGCGACGACGGCGTGACGGCCGCGAGCGGGGGCTATGAGTCGTCCGTTCCGTGGCGCAGTTGACTGAAGGCCCGGTCCGCGTCGGCCACCGCCTCGGGTTGGACGTCGCGTGCGGTCCGCCCATCGGCGATCTTGCGCCAGTTGGTCCGAGCCAGTACCCGCTGGACCGCGATCACCTGGGCGGCCCGGAGCTGGCCCTCGATGCCCCGGTCGAGGGCGTCGGCCAGCGCGTCCTCGTCGTCGAGCGTGTACTGCACGAGTCGTCCCGCCAGGCTCGGTGTGGTGAACACCAGCCGGTGGAACGCCACCACCTCGGGTTGGTCGTTGAGGCCGGTGACCGGCTCGAAGCGGTCGAGGCCGGCCCGGAAGTGCCGGTGCAACGCCGCCATCGGCGTCACGTCGGGCCGACGGTCGCGGACCACCCGTGCGGCCTCGCCCTGGTGGTCGGCGAACCGGTGCAGGATCAGGTCTTCCTTCGTCGCGAAGTAGCGGAACAGGGTCGGCTTCGACACCTCGGCCGTCGCGGCGATGTCGGACACCGACACCCGGTCGAAACCGTGCGTCAGGAACAGCGAGATCGCCACGTCGGCGATCGCGTCCCGGGTCCATGCCTTCTTGCGTGCCCGCAGCCCGGTCCGTTCGATCATGCGGTCAGGGTAACATTCGTTACCGGGTTGCATTTTTAACTCGGTAACGTTTCGATGGGGTCATGAGGCAGGCAGACAACCCCCGCACCCCCGCCGCCGACGGCGTGGTCGCCAAGGCACCCGGCGACAGGCCGCCGGTGCTCGTCACCGGGGCGACCGGCCGGGTCGGACGATGCGTGATCGACCTGCTGACCGACGCGGGTGTGCCGGTCCGTGCCCTCGTGCGCCGCTCCGAGTCGGCGGCGACGCTGCCCGCCACCGTCGAGGTCGTCACCGGCGACCTCACCGTGCCCGCATCCCTCGACACCGCGCTGCACGCCGTCAGCACGGTCTTCCTGGTCTGGACCGCCCCACCGCGGACTGCGGCGGCCGTCGTCGACCGGCTGGCCGCCAGCGCACAGCGGATCGTCCACCTGTCCGCGCCGCACCGCACCCCGCACCCGTTCTTCCAGCAACCGAACCCGATGGCGGCGCTGCACGCCGAGATCGAGCGGCTCATCACCGGCACCGGACTCGGCCTGACGGTCGTCCGACCGGGAATGTTCGCGTCGAACGCCCTGCTCTGGTGGGCCACCGCGATCCGCGCCGGCAGCCCGGTCCGGTGGCCGTACGGGGCGGCCGAGACGGCACCCGTCGACGACCGCGACGTGGCGGCGGTCGTCGCGCGCACGCTCATCGAGGAGGGACACGTCGGTGGCGACCACGTCCTGACCGGCCCCGAGTCCCTCAGCCAGGCCGAGCAGGTGGGCATCATCGGTGACGTCCTGGGCCGCCCGGTCGCGTTCGAGGAACTGTCACCCGACGAGTTCCGGCGCGGGACCCCGCAGGCCGCACGACCGGCGGTGGACATGCTCCTGAACGCATGGAACGCCGCGCTGGGACAGCCGGCGTACCGGACCTCCACAGTGGCCGAGATCCTCGGAACGCCCCCACGAACGTTCCGACAGTGGGTCAGCGACCACGCCGCGGCGTTCGCCGTGGACCCTACGTCCGTTCCATGACATCGAGGGTGACCAACAGGTCCAGTGTGCCGCGACCGTCGGGCCCGCCCACAGTTCGCGGAACCGCGGAGTGCGGTTCAGCCGTTCGATCAACGTCGCGGCGTCAGGATCGTCCGGGTACCGGCCGGTGGTGGTCCGCAGGCCGGCGACGAGGGACTGCTCGAACCACGCCCGTTCCGCCGGGGTGTGCCGGACCCCAGGTTGCCGCGAACAACGGGATTGGGACAACACCGATCCGTCCACCGTGCCGGGCTCCCGAGCCGCCGCTCCCCGACAGCGTCAGGGCGGGAAGCGACACGGCCAGGTCCAAGGCGGTGGAACCCCGTGGCGGACGGTCACGCCCCCAGGCCGGGCTGATCCCTGAGCTGCCGGCGGGAGGTGACGCCGAGCTTACGGAAGACACTGCGTAGGTGGGCGTCGACGGTGCGGGGGCTGATGAACAGCCGGGCGGCGACCTCGTTCGACGTGGCACCGGTGGCGACCAGCCGTGCGATGTGCACCTCCTGCATGGTGAGCTGGTCGTACGTGTGACCGGACCGGCTGCGCGGCCGCTCGCCGGTGGCCCGCAACTCGTCGGCGGCCCGCTGGGCGAAGGCTTCGAGCCCCGCCCCGGACAGCAGGCCGTGCGCGGTGCGCAGATACGGGCGGCACTCCCGCCTGCGGCCCTCGCGCCGCAACCACTGTCCGTACAGCAGATGGGCTCTGGCCCGGTAGGGCACCAGCGGGCTCCGCTGGAGGTGTTCGACGGCGTTGCGGTACTGCTCCTCGGACCCGGTCACCAGCCCTCGGGCCAACGCCGCGACGCCCAGGCCCGTGGCGGTGCCGCTGGCTTCGGCGCGTTCGGTCAGCGATTCCAGGGCGGTTGCGGCGACGGCGGTCTCGCCGCAACGGACCGCGGCCTCCACCAGTTCGGGCAGTGCGAAGCTGGCCAGGAAGAGGTCGTCTGCGGCGACGGCCTGCCGGGCGGCGTCCAGGGCGGCCGGGTGGTCGGCGAGGCCGTTGTGCAGTACCGCCGCCGCCCAGTGGATGTTGGCGACCAGGAGGCCGCTGCCCTTCGCCGTCGCCGCGATCATGGAACTCTCGAAGAGTTGCAGGGCCTCCTTCCGGCGACCGCGCATCGCGGCCAGCTGAATCCGGTGGAACGGCAGCGGTGGGCCGCCGATCACCTCGGCGATCGCCTCCTCCTCGGCGATCGCCGCCATCGCCGAGCCGAGGTCGCCGGCGAACACGCTGTGCGAGCCGGTGTGGGCGAGACCGAGTCGCAGAAGCAGTGGCGAGCCGGACTCGCGGCCGGTCCTCGTCAGCCACCCGGTGATCGTCGCGTGTAGGTGCGGGTCCCACATCTCACCCGCGAGCATGAGGGCGAGCGCGGGTCGTTCGATCCACAGCGGATTGTCGGGTCCGTCGAGGACCTGCCGGATCAGCGGAACGGCGACCCGGTGCCCCTCATCCTTCAGCAGGATCAGCAGATCCAGGGCATCGGGTGGGCGCGGCGTCGACACCGAGGAGCGGGCCGCGGCCAGGACCGTCTCCATCACGCCGCTGGCCCGGCCGACGAGCAGGCTCATCTCGAGTGCGTCGAGGAGGCACCTGCGGGACCGGTCCGGGTCCAGGTCCGCGAGACGGCGCGCGGCACGGATCATGAACGCCGGTCCGTTGTGGTCGTGGTGGCTCTGGAAGGCCACCTGCCCCCGCAGCAGATCGGCGTACGCCTGCTGCGACTCGTCGAGCACCGCGTTCTCGACGGCGCCGAGCAGTGCGGCGGCCCGCTGGGGGTCACCCGCGCCGAGCCTGGCCTGTGCCGCCTCGAGCGTCCGCTGGACCCGTCCGGTGGCGTCCTGCGACAGCTCTCCCGCACGTTCGAGGAAGGCTGCTGCGGCGACCACGCCGCCCCGCGCCCGGGCACGGTGGGCCGAGCGGGCGAGTTCGGCGGCCACGTCGTCGTCGGGACCGGCGGTGCCCTGGGCGCGGTGCCACGCGCGCCGGTCCGGGTCCGAGACCGCGCTGGTGACCTCGGCCAGCACGCGGTGGGCCGTGTACCGCTCGCCGGCCCGCGCGGCCCGGTAGACCGCCGACCGGGCCAGCGGATGGCAGAAGCGGATGCGGGTGGAGAACTCGATCAGTCCCGTGGCGGCCGCGGCCACGCTGGCCGTCGGTACGTCGACGCCCAGCCTTCCTGCGGCGGGCCACAACAGGCCGGGGTCGCCCGTCGGATCGGCGCTCGCGACAGTCAGCAGGAGACGGACCTCGTCGGACAGGTGCGCCAGCCGGGCCTGGAACCCGCGCTCGATCCGGGCGGGCACCGACGACGTGTCCGGTGGGCCGTAGCCACCCGACCTCGGCAGTTCGAGCAACGCCAACGGGTTCCCCCGCGCCTCGGCGACGAGCCGGCCGAGCACCTGCTCGTCGATCAGCAGGTGACTGTGCGCCGCGAGCAGCGCCCGCGCGTCGACGTCACTCAAGCCGCCGACGGGCAGGACCGGCAGTTCGTCGAGTCCGCCCGGGGTCGGCGTCCGGAGCGCGAACAGCATGGCGACGGGCTCGGCGGACACCCGCCGGCCCACGAAGCTCAGCACCGACGCCGACGCCGCATCCAGCCAGTGGGCATCGTCGACCACACACAGCAACGGGCGGTCCCGGGCCGCGGAAGCCAGCATCTCCAGGGTCGCCAGACCGATGCGGAACAGGTCCGGTGTGCCTGCGGTCAGCCCGAAGGCGGTCCGCAGGGCGTCGGCGTGCCGGACGGGCAGGTCGGCGAGATGGCCCAGCACCGGCACGCACAGCTGGTGCAGGGCGGCGAATGGCAACTCCCGCTCGAACTCCGCCCCGGACGCCAGGAGCACCCGCCACTCCGACGCCGCCCCCCGGGCGTGATCCAGTAACGCGCTCTTGCCGATGCCCGGTTCGCCGCGCAGCACCAGCGCCCCGCCCCGGCCCGACCGTGCGGCGTCGGTCAGCTCGTCGAGCAGTCTGAGTTCGTTCTCCCTGCCGACCAGCGGGCCGCGAGGCGCAGCTGTGGTTCGCACCCAGGCAGGTTAGCCGTGCGGGCCCCGACCCCGGCCGCCCGAGGCCGCGTTCGTCCTCGATGTGCCCGACGCGGGCCGCACCCTCGTCGCCGCCGGACTCGTCTCACTGCTGACCGAGCCCGCAGGCGGTGTCCGGCGAGGACTCCGCGGCGAGGAGGGCGAGCAGCTTCTCGATGCGTTCCGTGCCCGGCTGGTGGCCGGTCCGGGCGTGCGACCGGGCCGCCAGTCGCGCGCTGCGCCGGGCGGCGGCCACGTCACCGGAGCGGTACTCGGCCGCGGCGCGGGCGGCCAGCGCCCGGCCTTCGAGCAGCAGGTAGCCGCACTGCCGGGTGATGGACAGCGCCGCATGACACCAGGACGGTGCCGAAGCCTCGTCGATCTCGGCGAGGCTGACGGTGACATCAGCCTCGATGTACCGGTCCGCGGTCGAGCGCGCGGTCCGTAGGGCGTCCAACAGGGTGCCGGTCCTGCCCTCGACGACGCCCAGGACGTGCAGAGCGAGCGCTTCGACCCGGGGCTCGACCGGCGCACGCGCCATGTCGAGCGCCTGCCGGGCGAGACCGGCGGCCTGTGGCTGGTCGCCCCGGTCGCAGTGCACCCGGGCCAGCGCGCACAGCGTCGTCGCACGACCCCGGCTGCCCGTCTGCTCATGCAGTTCCAGGGCCTCGGTCAGCGTCCGCAACGCCTCGTCGGACCGGCCGAGAAGGTGATGGACGACGCCCAGGTTGCTCAGGATGAGCGCCCGGCTGGAGGGTGTCCCGCCCTGGTGTGCCAGGGTGAGCGCCGCGTGGTGGTGGTCGGCGGCTTCGCGCAGCCGTCCGAGGTCGGCGCAGACCAGTCCGAGGTTGTTGTGGTTGACGGCGACGCCTGCGGTCCGGCCGTTGCGCCTGTTGAACTCCAGCGCCTGCTCCATGACCCGCAGTGCTTCACCCGGCTGGCCGGTCATCCGATGGACCGGGCCCAGGTTGCCCAGCGCGGCTGCCTCGCCGTCGCGCCATCCCGAACGGTTCGCGCAGCGCAACGCGAGCCGATAGTCGTCGATCGCCTCGGCGAACCGTTCCAGCCGCCAGTGCAGGGCGGCGAGACTGAGCCGGGCCGCCGCCTCGGCCTGTCCGTGCCGGTCGGCCTGAGCGGCGCAGAGACCGGTCTTCGCGACCTCGGACCACTGCGTGGTGTGCATTCCCAGCCACAGGTATCCGCGCAGCGCGTCCGCCAACGACCAGGCGACGGTGTGCAGTTCCTGGTGCGCCGCGTGCCGGGTCACGGCGACGAGGTTGTGCCGGTGCGCGTCGAGCCAGGCGAGGGCGTCGACGTGGGTGGTGAACCGCATCGGTGGGCTGGCGGGCGCGGGTAGCTGGGTGGGCACGCGCAGCACCTGCGGATACAGCCGGTCGGCTGCGGCGGACACGCTGAAGAGGTACCAGGACAGCAGTTCGACGAGTGTCTCCTGATCGTCATCGATCTTCGCCAGTTCGGTCACGTACCGGCCGAGCAGGTCGTGGGTGCCGAAATGACCGGGCGTCCGCTCCTGGGCCAGGTGCGCGTCGGCGATACGGGAGAGCATGTCCGCCGCCTCGTCGACCCCGCACCGCAGCATCGCGGCGGCCGACTCCGCTGTCACGTCGCAGCCGGGCACCAGCCCGAACAGCCGGAAGAGCCGCTGGAGTCGCGGCGGGAGCGTCCGGTAGGAAGCGGCGAACGCCGAACGTACCGCCAGCTGTTCGTCGTCCCGGACGGTCAGCACGGTCAGCGGGTCGCCCGCCCGAAGCCGTGCCAGGTACCCGCTGACCTTCTCGTTGGGCCGGCCGTGCAGGTCCGCTGCGGCGATGCGCAGGGCCAACGGCAGGTGCGCGCAGTCACTGGCCAGTTCCGCGAGGGCGTCCCGCTGCGCGGCGACCCGTTCCGCGCCGACGACGCGGGTCAACAGCTCGGTGGCCTCGTGCGGCGCGAGCACGTCCAGGGACAGCCGCTGCGCGTCGTGCCGGGCGGCCAGCCCACCGAGGCGGTCACGGCTGGTGACGATCACCAGGCAGCCGGCGCCGCCGGGCAGCAGCGGCCGGACGTGTGCGGTGTCGCGGGCGTTGTCGAGCAGGATCAGCATCCGCCGGTCGGCGAGCACGCTGCGGTAGAGATCCGTCGCCTCGTCGACGT
The DNA here is from genome assembly GCF_053667945.1 of Micromonospora sp. SCSIO 07396. Lineage (NCBI taxonomy): Bacteria > Bacillati > Actinomycetota > Actinomycetes > Micromonosporales > Micromonosporaceae > Micromonospora > Micromonospora sp. SCSIO 07396. The sequence goes on along the minus strand of NZ_CM132210.1, from coordinate 3,626,737 downwards.
CGTCAGGCACCTGGGTGGGCGGCACACCGAGCGCGCGCAGGCAGCGTGACAACGCGTCCAGCGGCGCGACCGCGACGCCGGGCGAGTAGCCGCGTAGGTCCAGGAAGAGCTGACCGTCGTCGAAGAGGGGCCGTACCCGGTGCGCCCACCGGACCGCCAGCGCCGTCTTGCCCACCCCGGCCGTGCCGATGACCGCGACGACCGCCAGTGCGCCGTTGTCCCGGGCCCGGCTCAGCATCGTGTCCAGCGCGGCGAGCGCGTCGCCGCGGCCGGTGAATGTGGCCAGGCCGGCGGGCAGTTGGGCGGGCCGCTGACCGGTTCCGGTCTGGGGGGCCGGTGGCGTGGGCCTGCCCGGCGGGAACTGTTGCCGCAGCACCCGCACGTGGGCCTCCGCGAGCCGCGCGCCCGGCTCGATGCCCAGTTCGTCGGCGAGGAGGCGACGGATCCGCTCGTACACCCGCAGCGCCTCGGCCTGGTGCCCGGACCCGGCCAGTGCTGTCATCAGCCGTACGGCGAGACCCTCGTGCCACGGGTTCGCGGTGACCAGCTCGCGCAACGGCGCCACCGCGGCGGCGTGCCTACCGAGCGCGAACTCGGCGTCGAACAGGTCCTCGGACGCGGCCAGCCGTTTGTCGTGCAGGCCGGCGGCGGCGGCCGGTACGAACGCGGCGGACGCGCCCGCGAGTGCCGGGCCACGCCACAACGCCAACGCCTGGCGTAACAGGGTGGTGGCCCGATCGTGCCGGCCGGAGTCGGCGTACCGACGCGCGGTCTCGGCAAGCCCGGCGAAGACCGCCACGTCCAGGTCGTCGCCGGCCAGTTCAAGCCGGTATCCCCCGGAGTCCGAGTAGATTGTCTCGGGTATGCCGGCCGCGCGGGTCAGCCGGCGTAACCGGGAGACGCAGACCTGGACCTGTGCCCGTGCGCGGGTGGGCAGAGCTCCGCCCCACAGCGCCTCGGCCAGCTGTTCCGCCGACACCACCACGTTGGCGTTGAGCAACAGGTACGCCAGTACGGCGCGTTGTTGGGGTCGTCCCAGCGGCACTCGCTCGCCCCGCACCACGGCCTCGACCGGGCCGAGCAAGCGCCATGTCATCCAGCCCCCACATCGACGTATCGATAGTGATTCTAGGCGTTGCGGCCAGGGCGGCTATCGGACGGCTAGCCGATGGCAAGCCGGGCCGCGCAGCCTGATGGAGCCGGGCGGACGGCCCGGAACATGAGGTGAAGGAGCTTCAATGAGACGAAGAATCCGTGCGGCTCTCCTCGCGGTGACGACGCTGGGCATGGTCGTCGCGTCGGTCGGGGTCGCACAGGCCGGCGAATCGGCGCAGCCGCCGCAGTCGTCCCAGTCGTCGCTGCGCGACGCACGGGCCGCCGCAGCGGCGTCGAACGGACTGGGCCCCGCCGCGAAGGGCGGGATCGGCACCGCCGCCGCGTGGTTCACCGGCACCGTCGCGGCCGGCGGCACTCAGGGCTGGACCTGGACCAACGCCCCGGCCGACGCCGCCTACGTGGTCGGCTACAACCCGGCGGGCGCCACCACGTCGGCCACCTGCCAGTTCGAGACGATCAGCAGCCGGTACGTCCAGCTGTCCAGTGGGGAGCGGCAGTTCCAGTTCACCCTGAAGAACGTCGGCTCGATCGCCTGTGGCGCGACGGTGCAACTGGCGGCGGTGACCAGTTCGTCCCTGGTCTCGACCGGTGGCGTCAATCCGGGTGGCACCCAGACGTACCTGTGGAACGTCCCCTGGAACACCATCTGGGTGGCCGGTCTCAACCCGAACGGGGCCACCAGCTCGGCGGCCTGCCAGTTCCAGGTGACCCGCATCTGGACCGTGCAGCCGGGCAGCTCGCTCCGGCAGATCTGGGTGGAGGTCAAGAACGTCGGGACCATCACCTGCCAGGCCGACGTCCGGCTCGGCTCCACCACCATCGGGTCGCAGTTCTCCATGGCGACCGTGAGCCCCGGCGGCACCTGGTCCACCACCTGGAACAACGCGAATCCCGTCAGCTCGGCCTACGTGATCGGCCCGTCGCCCCAGGGCAGTGCCCCTACCTACTGTCAGTTCGAGGTCACGCGCGTGGTCTACGTCCAGCGCATCAACAGTGACGGATCCTCCCAGCGTCAGCTCGCGATGTGGTTCAAGAACCTCAGCACGCTCTCCTGTGGAGGAATCGCCTACCTGCAAACCATCGCGGCCTGATCCCGCACCCGTCCCTGCGGTCACCGCGCGACGACCACCGTCGTCGCGCGGTGACCGCGCCCCTTTCCGTCACCACTCGTGCCCGGGCTCCGGGCGGACCACTCCGCCGGGGGCATCGGCCCGGGTCCGTCACCGCACGCACCTGGTCGGCGGTGGCTGCCCACCTGACACCTAGCGGCGCAGCCAGGCCCGGACCGCGCTGTCGGCACCGACGATCAGGTAGTCGGCGCGGCGGTCACCGTTGACGTCGGCCAGGCGGACCTGGTCGCCGGAGGCACCGATGCCGGTGGCGATCTCCCCCGCGAGGGTCCACCCGCCGGCGGGATCGTTCAGCCAGGCCCGCACCCGGCCCGCATCGTCGACGGCCAGGTAGTCGGCGCGGCGGTCACCGTTGACGTCGGCGAAGCGGACCTCGGCATCCGTGACCCCCACCCCGGTGGCGATCAGGCCCAGATCGCCCCAGGGCGCCCCGGAGCCGCCGCGGTTGTTGTGCCAGGCCCGAACCCGGCCTGCGGCATCGACCACCAGGTAGTCGGCCTTGCGGTCACCGTCCACGTCGGCGAAGCGCACCTGCGAACCGGCGACGCCCACCCCGGCCGCGATCTCGCCCACGGAGTTCCAGACCCACCGGCCGTTGCCGTCCTTCCCGCCGTTGAGCCAGGCCCGGACCCGGCTGGAGTCGTCCACGACCAGGTAGTCGACGCGGCCGTCACCGTTGATGTCGGCCAGCCGTACCCGGTCACCGGTCGACCCCACCCCGGGTGCCGCGATGCCCTGGTAGACCCAGCCCCAGTTCTGGTCGCCGTCCCGGCCGGCGTTCAGCCACGCCGCGATCCGGCCGGTCTCGTTCACCACCAGGTAGTCCTCGCGGGCGTCCCCGTCCAGGTCGGCGAACCGTACCTGGGCCCCGGGCACGCCGGCACCGGGCGCGACCGTTCCCTGCCACGCCCACCGGTCGACACCGCTGAACCGGTCGTTGAACCAGGCGGTGATCATGCCGTTCTCCCGGATCGTCAGGTAATCGGCCCGGCCGTCCCCGTTGATCTCGGCCATGGCGACCCCGGACCGGGCCACCCCGACACCGGAGGCGATCTCACCCTGGTACTTCCACCCGCCGACGCGGGTGGCGAAGTCGTTGAGCCAGGCCTTGATCCGACCGGCGTCGTCGATGAAGAGGTAGTCGTCGCGGCCGTCGGCGTCGAGGTCCTTGAGCACCAGCCCGTCCCGGGTGACTCCGGCGGCGGTGGCGACCTGTCCCTGACCGATCCAGGCCGACCCCGTGCCGCCCCGGTTGTTGAGCCAGGCAGTGACCGTGCCTTGGTCGTCGACCACGAGGTAGTCGTCGCGGCCGTCGCCGTCCAGGTCGGCGAACCGCACCCGGTCCCGGGTGGCGCCGACACCGGTGGCGACGACGCCCGCCCCGATCCAGCGTGAGCCGGTGCCGGGCTGGTAGTCGTTGATCCACGCGCTGACCCGCCCGGCGTCGTCGACCACCAGGTAGTCGGCCTTGTGGTCGCCGTTGAGGTCGGCGAAGCGCACCTGGTCGCGTGTCGCGCCCACTCCCGAGGCGACGACGCCGGCGTACTTCCAGCCCCATCCGTTCGGTCCCGGAGCGTTCAGCCAGCCCGAGACCTGGCCGCCGGCGTCGACCACGAGGTAGTCGTCGCGGCCGTCCCCGTCCAGGTCGGCCAGCCGGACGTGGTCCCGGCTCGCCCCGACGCCGGAGGCCACCACGCCGGCCCAGTTCCAGCCGTCGTCGCCACCATCGCCCGGCGACGGCGTCTCGGCGGCACACGCCTTGGCGGTGCCGGACACCGTGGCCGGCGGGGCGATCCAGTGCTCGTGTAGCGCGTCAACGATCGCCGCCCGCCACGCGGCGGCCATCTTGCCGAACCCGGCGGCGTTCGGGTGGAGGTTGTCGGTCATGTCGGCCGCGGTGACGGCGGACATGTCGACCGTGCGTACGTACCTGCCCTGCGCGCGCAGGTTCGCGACGATCCCCGGGATCTGCCGGTTGTAGTCCTGCACCCGCGCGTTGACGGCCGGATCGTTGGACAGGATCAGGGTCGCCACCAGCACGGTGGTCTCCGGGGCCTGGTCGAGCACGTCCTCGATCAGCGCGCGCAGGCGCTTCGGGGCACCCTCGGCGCCCTCGGAGCTGCGCATGTCGTTGGTGCCGATGTGCAGGGTCACCACGTTCGGGCGGTAGGACGGGATGGAACAGCTCGTCGCCAGCTTGTCGATCTGGTCGATCCGCCAGCCGGGGTGACCCTCGTGGTCGGGGTCGGCGAAGTCGCCCTGGCGCATGGAGCCGACGAAGTCGAGCGATGTCGTCACCGACTGCAGGGAGTCGAACAGTTCGCGCCGGTACCCGTTGTTTCCCGCCGCGCCGACGCCGTAGGTGATGGAGTCGCCCAGCGGCATCAGCCGCAGGTCGGTGCTGGGATTGGAGCGTGGCGGCAGCCGGGTAGGGCGCGGCGACGGGTCACGGTCCGGCGGCGTCGTCGGACCGGGTCCCGGGGCCGGGCTCCGCGGACCGATGCGCCAGCGTTGGGAGTGGCTGTCGTCGCAGACGGCGGCGATAGCCGGGGCCTCGGCCCGGTCCGAGGCCTCCAGGCACAGGTGGGTGGCCTCGTTGCGGAACGTCACCTCGGTCGGGAGGTTCGGGTCGTCCGGTTGGGAGTCGGCGATGTACTCCACCCGCCAGCGGTGCCCCTCGCCATCGTTGGTGGATCCCGGGTCGTCGCAGCGGTAGACCACCGCCTGCTTGGGCTGCGCGTCGTCGTCGCTGCGGTAGACGTCGAGGCAGTCCTCGGTGGCGTGCTCGGGCCGCAGCCGGACGAGGTTGTCCCCCTGGTCCACGGTTTCGAGCCGCCAGCGCTGGTTGCTGACGTCCCGGGGCGGATAGGTGATCACGGGGGAGTCGTCCCCCGACAGCCCTCGGAAGACGTCGAGGTAGCTGCCGGAGGTGACGGACTGGATGGTCTGGTTGGTGACCGTCGTCTCCCACTGGCTCTCGGGGATGCGGGCGGTGACCTCCCAGATCCGCTGCGGCCTCTTGTCCGGGTCGCAGTACTCGGTGACCATCGGCTGACCGTCGAGCTCGGGCATGCTCAGGCAGGCGTCCGGGTAGGAGACGTTGCGCCACATGGCCGGGCCGCCCTCCGCCGGCGGGTCCTCGATCGCCCACCGGGCCCCCGGGTCGTCGCAGTCCACCGGCAGCACCGGGTTCAAAGTCCGGTCCTCCAGCGGCTTCGCCATGCCCACGCACTGTTTCGTGCGGCGGTTGCGCAGGACGTTCCAGAAGTCCTCGGCGAGCAGGTGCTCGAACACCTGGTTCTCGTTGTTCTGCCGCCGGTAGGCGACGAAGGTGCCGTTGGCGGTCTGATCCAGGAACTCGCCGTGATCACTACGGATCAGCACCGGGTTGACGTGGATCGGCCGGACCGGTGCCGGCGGGATGGGTACCGTGTTGTAGAAGACCGGGCGGTGGTCCGACCGCGGTGTTTCGGGCGACCAGGCGACGAAGAGCAGGCCGGGAACGTTGCTGACCGCGAAGTCGAGTTCGCTCCGGCTACCCGTGCCGGAGTCGACGTGGGTCCACTGTCCGGTGCGGAAGAGGTTCTCGTTCGGCTCGAGGTGCAGGCTCAGGTCCCGCGCCTCCTGGGTGGTGCGGTTGATGATGTTGACGTTGTAGTCACCGGCCATCACGAAAGACTGCCCGGGCCCCATTCGGGCCCGCGCCCGGGCCAGCAGGTCCTGCACGTCACTGCCGCGCGCGTGGACGTTGAAGTACCAGACGTTGCCGAACCGGAGCCCCAGCAGCGGCCGGAAGCGGTAGGCGTTCGGGTCGCCGGTAACAGGGTCCGCCCGGAAGCGGGGGTTCTCGACGACCATCACGTCGTCGGCGGGCTGGTCGGTGATCGTGACGAGGTTGACCCGGCCGCCCTCCCAGAGCATCACGTTGGTGTGTTCGATCCATTGGGGGTCGGTCTGGAAGAAGTAGACGTGGTGGAGGGGGCCGCGTGAGGAGCCCTGCGGGGCCCACCGGGAGTGCTGTACGTACTGGACGCCGCGGGGCACGCTCGGCCGTCGGATCGCTATGTCCTCCACTTCCCCGTTGAAGGGAACGGGGAGACTCGGGCCGGCCTCCTGGATCATGACCACCGGGAAGCGGGCCGCCATGTCGGCGACCTGGTGGCGCCACCGGTTGCCGTTGTCGCTGCCCTGCATGTTGTAGCTGACGAAGGGCGACAGGCCGTTGGGGTCGACGGCGTGTGCCGGCGCGCCACCGCCGATCGTCACGGCGAGGCCGGCCAGCAGGGCGGCGACCAGACCGCCCGCCAGACTACGACGGGAGGACCCGTTCCGCCGGCCGGTTCGGGTCGATACCGATGGATGCTGGGACGACGACATGGACGCCTCCGCCTGCCGGGCCGGTCACGGACGGCCACCCGCTCGGCGCTCCTGCGCCGTCAGCGGGGAAGGCGGACGGCGTAGGGCCGGCGCGGTTCCCTGCCGCCGGAGAGCGTATCGCCCGTCGGGTGGTCAAGCTGACCCGCAAAGCCCGGCTCCGTGGTTGAAACGGACCACGGCGACCGGGCCGTCCGCAGGTCCCGTCGTCGGGGTTGGCCGGGAGCCGGTAAGGCTACGCTGCAACGAACGTGATTTCGATGAACCCGAACCTCACTCGATGACGCGAGGCCGAGAGCGAAGCGGGGACCGTCGTTGCCATCCCGGCCGGTGCGGCTTTGCCACAATGGACGGAGCGCTAACTACTCCGAAGGGACCCCGGTGAAACGGCGACTTCTGTCCGTACTGACGATCGCGGCTGTCAGCCTCACCGGCGTGGCCGTGGTGGCCGCGCCGGCCCATGCCAGCGACGCGCCCGGCTTCGTCTGCAACCTGACGCAGAACACCTGGCTGCGGGCCGCACCGCACGGCTACGTCCTGCGTACCCTGACCGCCGGTCGAGGGTTCCGCGCGCACGCGGGCTGGGGCGAGGACAACGACAACTGGGTCTACGGCCACGGCGCCGAGGACCCGTCGCTGGACGGCTGGGTCCCGCTGGGCAACACCACCTGCTGAACGGCCACGATCGGGCGGATCGTCCAGGAACAGCCGGTTGGATGCCCGCAGTTGCGGGTCGAGCCGCCCGGCGGAGTCGATGACGAGCTCGATGGTCACGACCTGGGACGGCCCCGGGACGGGTTGACCACGAAGCCGCACCCCGCCTGTGAACAGGGCCGCAGGCCGTTGCCAACGGTGCTCACCCTCGGACAACGCGGGGACAGCCCTTTCCGCAAGACAGCACTGACGAGGACAGTGTGACCCTTGCCTCACCATCGATCAGTCCCTATGGTTGATGGAAAGCGCTTTCCCGTCCCCGTGCTCATGCTCGAAAGGGTGAACCCAGATGAGACGCAAAGTCGCCTCGCGGTGGCTGGCCGGTGGTGCCACCGTGGTCGCAGGTGCCGTCGTCGCCCTGGCGCTGCAGATCCCCAGCGCCTCGGCCGGCACCAACCTGAGCCTCGGTGCCGGCGCCGACGGCTCCAGCAAAGCCAGCGGTACCAGCTACGGCAACGTGATCGACGGCAACGCCAGCACCTACTGGTCGCCGGCCGGCTCGACCGGCACGGTCTCGGTCAAGTGGGACAGATCCACCACCGTGTCCTCGGCCGTCATCGTGCAGGCATCGGGCGGCGGATCGATCAGCGGCTGGCAGCTCAAGAACTATGACACGGGCGCCGTCCTGGCCAGCGGCAGCAGCGCCCCGGGCACCGTCAACTTCTCCTCGACGTCGCTGAAGAAGATCTCCTTCGTCATCACCGGCGCGTCCGGCACCCCGCGGATCGCCGAGTTCGAGACGTACGCAAGCGGCGGGTCGAACCCGACCACCAGCCCGACCTCTGGCCCCACCAGCGGTCCGACGGCCAGCCCGACCAGCAACCCGGGTACGCCGACCGGCGCATGGCCGTCGTCGGCCGGCTCGGTGAGCATCTCCGGCACGGTCAACGTCTCCGGCACCTTCGACGGCGGGATGAAGACCTACTGCTGCATCGGCGACGGTGGGCAGAGCGAGTCGCAGGACCCGATGTTCAAGATCGCCAACGGCGGCACGCTGCAGAACGTCATTCTCGGCTCGCCCGCCGGCGACGGCGTGCACTGCGAAGGCACCTGCACCCTGCGCAACGTGTGGTGGAACGACATCGGTGAGGACGCCGCCACCTTCAAGCAGACCAACGGCGGCACCTCGTACGTCATCGGTGGCGGCGCGCGCAGCGGCAGCGACAAGACCTTCCAGCACAACGGCAACGGCACGGTCAACATCTCCGGCTTCTACCTGAAGGGGTCCGGCAAGCTGTACCGCGGCTGCGGCAACTGCACCACCTCGTACACCCGGCACGTGCGCATCGACAACGTCCTGGTCGACGACATCGACATGCTCGCCGGCATCAACAGCAACTGGAACGACACCGCGACCATCACCCGCGTGGTGGTGATCGGCTCGGCCACCATCTGCGGCAAGTACAAGGGTGTGCCCAAGGGCAGCGAACCCAGCTACCTCGGTGAGGGCTGGAACGACGCCAACTGCAAGGTCAACAGGAGTGATGTCATCTTCCGGTAGTCACCCCGGATGCGCTGCGGCGAAGAGGGGCACCCGCCACCCGGGCGGGTGCCCCTCCCGGGGCGTGGTGGGTGCACGGGTGCCGGCCTGCACGCCTGCGACCGTCAGGTCAGCAGCGGCAGCGCCCGCTGGCGGACGTCGACGTAGCGCTCGTACACCCCGGGGGTGCCGGCAGCGGTGATCTCCTCGGCCGCGACCGGCCACGGCGGCGGCTCGGCGTCGCCGGACAGCGCCCAGGCCGCCTGCCGCGCCGCGCCGAGCGCCACGTACTCGGCGGGGCGCGGCACGCTCACCGGCGCGCCGAACAGCGCCGGCGCGACCGCCCGCACCGCGCGGGACCGGGCCGCGCCGCCGATCAGCAACACCCGGTCGATCGGCACCTCCTGGGCGCGCAGCGCGTGCAGGGCGTCGGCGATGCCGCCGAGCATGCCCTCCACCGCGGCCCGCGCCAGGTTCGCCGCCGACGCGTTCGCCCGGGTCAGGCCGGCGAGCACACCGCGCGCGTCCGGCAGGTTGGGGGTGCGTTCCCCGTCCAGGTACGGCAGCAGCGTCAACCCGCCCGCGCCGGGGTGCGCCGCGAGCGCCAGGTCGTCCAGCTCGGCCAGGGACCGGCCGAGCAGGTCGGCGACGGTAACGAGCACCCGGGCCGCGTTGAGCGTGCACACCAGTGGCAGGAACCGGCCGGTCGCATCGGCGTACCCGGCCACCAGGCCGCTGGCGTCGGCGGTCGGCACGTCACCGAGCCCGTACACACACCCCGAGGTGCCCAGCGAGACCGCCACGTCACCCGGCCGCAGACCGACGCCGAGCGCCCCGCCCATCGTGTCGCCGGTGCCCGCCGAGAGCAGCGCGCCGGCGGCGGTCTCCCCGACCACCTCGGCCGGGCCGGCGACCCGGGGGAGTGCCACGTCCCGGCCGAAGGCCAGCCGTACCAGGTCGTGCCGCCAGGTGCTGGCGGCCGGTGACCAGTAGCCGGTGCCGGACGCCTCGCCCCGGTCGGTGGTCGGCGCGCCGCCGTCCGCGCGCAGCCGGTGGGTGAGCCAGTCGTGCGGCAGCAGCACCGTGGCGGTGCGGTCGGCGAGGTCGGGCTCGGCGCGGGCGAACCAGCGCAGCTTGGTGACGGTGAAGCTGGCCACCGGCACCAGCCCGACCGCGTCGGCCCACGCCTTCGGGCCGCCGAACTCGGCGGTCAGGTCGACGGCGTCGCCCGCCGAGCGGGTGTCGTTCCAGAGGATGGCGGGCCGCACCACCTCGCCGGCCTCGTCGAGACAGACCATGCCCTGCTGCTGCCCGGCGACGCCGATCGCGGCCACGCCGTCCAGCAGGCCGGCGCTGGCCTGCTGGTAGGCGGCCCACCACGACCGTGGATCGACCTCGGTGCCGTCGGGGTGCGGGGCGCGGCCCGTGCGGAGCACCTCGCCGGTCTCGGCGTCGCAGACCACGACCTTGGTCGACTGGGTCGACGAATCGACCCCGGCGACGAGGGTTCTCCCGCCAGCCATGGCGATGCCTCCGTAGCTCGGTGGGCCCCGACTCTACGTCCAGCGGAGTGATTAGTTCAATGGCCTTACATAATTCGACGTCGCTGTTGCCGTCGTCGTGCCGAGCGGGCAGCCGGAGGCCGTCAGCGTCGTCGGGGGTTCCGACGAACTCGATGGTCGTTCTGGCGTTCCGGGCCGTACCGCTCGACGAGCACGGTGCCGATCGCGGCCAGGTGGTCCAGCACCCCCGCCGGGCCGGTCACCTCCAGGTAGTCGACCAGCCCGGCAAGCTCACCGGCGAGTTTGCGTTCGTCGTTGCCCCGGATCACGACCTCGACGCGGCCGTCGGTCGTGGCACCTCCCACGTCGAGCCGGGTGCCGAACCCCAGCCGGAGCACGCCGATCCCGTGGGGCGCGCACCTCGCGTACGCCTCGACGGGTGTTCGCCTGCGTTCGACCTCGTCGGCGATCTCGCGCCAACTGCGGGCAAGGTCGAAGTCCCCGGGCCGGTGAACGGGATCGGCGGTCGGGCCGACGGACGACACGCGGTCGATCCGGAAGGTCCGCCGGCCGGCCTCCGTGCCGGCGACGAGATACCACGACGGGCCCTTGGCGACGACGCCCAGCGGGTGGACGGTCCGTCCGGTGGCGGTGCCGTCGCGGTCGACGTAGCCGAGCCGGACCTGAACGCCGCGGATCACCGCATCCTGGAGTTCGTCGAGGAAGCGCGGCGGTCGGGGCTCGACCCGGCTCGACCCCCATCGATGCGGGTCCGTGACGAGCGACGACGACGCCGTTTCGGCCTGCGCCCGCAACGGCTCCGGCAGGGCGTGGACGAGCTTGCGTAGGGCCGCTTTCACCGTCGGCGTGACGGCCGAGGCCGGACCGGCGACCAGGAACAGGGCGCGGGCCTCACCCGCGGTCAACCCGGACAGGTCGGTGCGGGCGCCACCCACGAGCCGCCAGCCGCCGCCCCGACCCTGCACGGAGTACACCGGCACGCCGGCCATACCCAGGGCGTCGAGGTCACGGCGGGCGGTGCGTTCGGAGACCTCCAACTCCCGGGCGACCTCCGCCGCGGTCACCTGTTCGCGCTGTTGCAGCAGAAGGAGGATCGCCACCAACCGGTCGGCTCGCACCCGGACAACCCTGCCACGGAAACCGGTCAGGAGGTGACCGGTATCGGTCGCCAGGATGCCGGCATGACAATCGAATTTCCCGAGCCCACCCGCGTTGCCGTCAACGGTGTGGAACTCGAAGTCTTCGAAGCCGGCCGGCAGAACGCGGGGAACCCCGTCGTGCTTTGTCACGGCTGGCCGGAGCACGCCTTCTCCTGGCGCAACCAGGTGCCGGCCCTCGCTGCGGCGGGCTACCACGTCATCGTCCCGAACCAGCGGGGCTACGGCAATTCGTCCCGTCCCGCCGACGTGACGGCCTACGACATCACGCACCTGTCGGGTGACCTCGTCGCCCTGCTCGATCACTACGGCTACGAGGATGCCACCTTCGTCGGCCACGACTGGGGCGCGTTCGTCGTCTGGGGTCTGGCCCTGCTGCACCCGGACCGGGTCAACGGCGTGGTGGCGCTGAGCGTGCCCTACCAGGAACGTGGAGAAACGCCGTGGATCGAGGCCATGGAGGCCGGGCTCGGGGGCGACTTCTACTTCGTGCACTTCAACCGGCAGCCGGGCGTCGCGGACGCCGTGTTCGCGGAGAACCCGTTCCGGTTCCTGCGGAACCTGTACCGGAAGAACCTGCCTCCCGTAGCGCCGCAGCCGGGCAACGCGCTGATCAACCTCGCCCGGATGGAAACCCCACCGGGGGAGCCCGTGATGAGTGACAGCGAACTGGCCGTCTTCGTCTCCGCCTTCGCGTCGACAGGCTTCACGGGCGGAATCAACTGGTACCGGAACCTGGACCGCAACTGGCGGTTGCTGGCGGACGTGGACCCTGTCATCCGACAGCCCGCCCTCATGATTTACGGCGATCGCGACCCGGTCGCGAGGGCGGAAAGGCTGACGACTTTCGTGCCGAACGTGGACGTGGTCAGTCTGGATTGCGGTCACTGGATCCAGCAGGAAAAGCCGCAGGAGACGACCGAGGTGATTCTGACGTGGCTGGACCAGCGCAGCAGCACGCCTTAGGCGGTGCCGCTTCGCGTTCTTCAACTGCCCGTCAGTGCGTTGCGCAGATGCCGTACGGCGTAGTGGGCGCGCGATTTGACGGTGCCGGCAGGAATGTCGAGCAGGGTGGCCACCTCGTCGACGGAGAGTCCTCTGACGTACAGCTGCAGCAGGACCGACCGGTGTGCATCGCCGAGTTCGCCGATGGCGCGTCGCAGGGTGAGCGCGGCGACCGCCGTGTCCGCCGTGGCGTGGGGCGAGGGGGGCAGGTCCAACTCGGCGAGGTCGACCTCGACCGGCCGCCGCTGCCGTTTGCGGTACGCGTCGACCGCGAGGTGTCGGGCGACGGTGAACAGCCAGCGCCGCTGCGGCTCCCCGCCTGCGGGGAGCCGCTCCCGGCTGCGCCAGGCCCTCAGCATCGTCTCCTGTAGCAGATCCTCGGCGGTGCAGGGAGAGCCCGGTGGCGTCAGCCGCCGGAGGTAGTGCAACAGCGCGCCGCCGTTGTCGCGGTGGAGTTCCCGCATGTGGGCGTCGACGGCGGTGGTTGTCGGCATCGTATTTCCCCTCGTTGTCCAGCGCGGTGCCGAGAGCGTAGGGGGCCGCCGGTAAATTCCTACTCCATTGCCAGTTAATTAGCGCTCAATCAGTCGTTCGAAAGCTCTGCCGATTGGGCCGAAAGGGCGTCACGCAGCCCAGCCCGTGCCGAGACGCCCAGCTTCGGGAAAATTCGGTAAAGGTGTGCGCCGACCGTGCGGTGCGAAATGTAGAGTCGCTCGGCGATCTGTTTGTTGGTCAGGCCGCTGGCGGCCAGGCCGGCGATTTCGAGCTCCTGGCCGGTGAGGCCCGCAGCCGGTTGCTCGGCGACGACGGGCTGGTAGCCGGTGGCCCGCAGCTCCGCGGTGGCGCGGACCAGCCACGGGTCGGCGCCCATCGCGGCGAAACCGCTGCGTGCGGCGAGCAGATGGGTGCGGGCGGCCGAGAGGTTCCGTCGGCGGCGCAGCTTCTCGGCGAAGGCGAGCCGGATCCGCGACGCCTCGAACAGCCAGCGCTCGGAGGCTGGGTCGTCCAGGGTCTGTTCGAGCCGTGTGCCGGCGTCGTCGCTGTCGAGCACGAGCGCGTCGACGCCGTATTGAAGCAGCCTCATGCGGGAGGACAGGGCGGCCACGTCCGCCTCCCGCATGGCGTCGGCGTGTGCCCGGGCCTCGGCCGCACGTCCGGTGCGCAACGCGGCTTCGACCAGGTCGAACATCACCCACGTGCAGTTCGGTACGTTCGCGGCGAGGACGCCGGCGGGACTGGACGCGGCAGCGTGCCGGAAGGCCGACTCGAAATCGCCCGTCGCGGCGGCGGCCAGCGCACGCGGGTGGTGGGCGATGGCTGCGGCTCCGGCGACCCCGCGCGGCAGCGCCCAGTGGGTGATCTCGTCGGCCAACTCGTACGCTTCGTCGGACCGGCCGCGGCCGGCCGCGACGATCGCCCGGGTGTAGAGGAAGTACCACCTCAGGAAGGTGAGGCCGCTGTCGCCGCAGACCTGCTGCGCTTCGACGGCCAGGGCTTCGGACTCGTCCCACCGGCCGGTGAGGAAGCCGTCCAGGCAGAGATGCATCATCGCGGACAACTGCCGCCGTGGCGCCCCTCCCTCCCGCCCCTGTCGCACGAGCCGCCACGAGTACTCGCGGTTCTCGCCCAGCCGGTCGAGATAGATCGAGGCGGTGCCGATCCGCATGACCCGGGTCAGGTCCGCCTCCTCGGGCAACGTGGTGATCAGCGCCTGGAGGTCGGGCAGCGCCGCGGCGCCGGTGCGTACCGGATCGGGGAAGGTCCTGCTCATCACCGACAGGAGGTCGCCGGGGCCCGGCCGGAGCAGGCCCAGGAGCCGGTGGAAGGTGGCCCAATGATCGGGACTGCCGGCGTACCAGGACAGCAACAGCAGCGTGTGCATGGCCTCGTCGAGTGCGGGGTCGTCCGCGCGCCAGCCGTGCGCGCCCGTCTCGATCGCACCGGCGAGAAGGCGGTGGGCGGTGTGCACGTCACCGTCACCATTGATCATCAAGAGGGCCGCAGCGCCGGCCGCGTGCAGGGTGCCGGCCGCGTCGACGCTCATCTCCCGGGACCGGGCGAGCAGGGTGGTGGCGTCCCCCGAGCCGCCGGCCTCCGCGCCGATGTACGCCGCCTCCGCGAGCCGTCGTGCGGCATCCTCCCGGGTGCCGCTGAGGTCCGCCGCGCGCACCAGGGCAGCGATGGCGGCCAGGGCGTCACCCCGTTGCAGGACTCGGTGGGAGGCGCGTTCGAGTTCCGCCGCGACCGCCTCGTCCGGCCCGGCGGTGGCCGCGGCGAGATGCCAGCTCCGACGTTCCAGATCTCCCGGCAGGGCCTCGGCGATGCCCAGGTGCGCCCGGCGGCGCTCCTCGTGCGTGGACATCGCGACGATCGTCGACTGGATGAGGGGGTGCCGGAAGGTGAGGCGACCGGTCGTGTCGTCGACCCGTACCAGTTGGGCTCGTTCGGCCGGTGCCAGCGCGGTGAGGTCGGTCATGCCGCGCAGGGTGCGCACGTCGCCGCTGCCTTCGAACGTGGCGAGCAGCAGCAGCAGGCGGGTGGCGTCGGGCAGGCCGGCGATGCGGTGGGCGAAGCTGGCCTGCAACCGGTCGCTGAGGGGCACCACGTCCGAGACGTTCGCGGGATATGTGGGACCGGCCAGGGTGGCCGGCAGTTCGACCAGGGCCAGGGGGTTGCCCTGGGCGAGGTCGAGCAGGCGTTGCCGGGCGCGCGCCGTCATGGTGGGGAAGCGGACATCCACCAGTCGGGCCGACGCCTCGGTGCTCAGGGGCTCGACGGTGACCCCGGTGAGGCCGCGGTGGTCGAGGAAGCTCTCGGTGCCGGTTCTCCGGGCGGCGATGACCCCGACGGATGATCTCGGAACCCGTCGGGTGATGAAGCCGAGCACCACCGCGCTGGACCGGTCGGCCCACTGTACGTCGTCCACGATCAGCAGCACGGGCGCCTTCCTGGCCACGGTGGTGAGCAGGGACAGGGCGGCGTTGCAGACCAGCAGTGCCGCGGGTGCCGGGCCGGGGCCGAAGCCGAGCGCCACGGTGAGCGCGTCGCGCAGCGCCGGCGGCAGCCGCTGTATCTCGCCGTACAGCGGCAGTAACAGTTGGTTGAGCAACGAGTAACTGACGTCCGCCTCGAACTCGGAACCGGACCCGCGCAACACCCGAAAGTCGGCGGCCTCGGCCATGTCCGCCGCGGCGGCGAGCAGCGCCGACTTGCCGACACCGGGTTCGCCCCGGACCATCCGCACGTTCCCGTCGTGCCGCACGGACTCCAGGAAACGACCGATACGCGCCAGTTCCACGTCGCGTCCGAACAACAGTTCGCGGGATGCCGTCACAACTGGCACTACGCGTTCGCACCGCGCGGGTTCAGCTGCCCCCGCCGGACGGACTCTAAGCTGGGAGCCGTGATCGTCGACCGCTCGCCATGCTGACGGCACCCGGCACACCGGCCGAGGGTCCGCCGGTACGCTTCGCCGTGCTGGGCCCGGTGCAGGTGTGGCGTGACGGAGTGGAACTCGATCCGGGCCCGCGCCAGCAGCGGCTGATCCTGGCGCTGCTCCTGGCGCGGGCCGGCCGCCCGGTCGGCATCACGGATTTCGTCACGCTGTTGTGGGACGAGCGGCCACCCCGCAGCGCCGTGAACATCGTGCACCTGCACCTGGGCAGCCTCCGGCGACTGTTCGAACCCGGCCTGCGACCCCGCGCGTCCGGTCGTTGGCTGGTGGGCGACCCGGCCGGCTACCGCATGCTGGTCGACGCGTCCGGGCTGGACCTGCTGCGGCTCCGCGACCTGGTACGACGGGCGCGCACGACCGACGACCCCGCCGAGGCGTTGGCGGCCTACGTCCGGGCGCTGGAGCTGTCGCGTGGGCCGCGCGCCGGCGCACCGGATCTGATCAGCCGTCCGGTCGTCGATTTCGAGGCGGTCGACAACGAGTACGCCGACCTGGTGGGCGAGGCCACCGATCTGGCACTGCGCACCGCAACGGCACGTGTGGTGCTGCCCATGCTGCGGCGTGTCGCCACGCAGCGTCCGCTGGACGAGGCCGTGCAGGCCAGACTGTTGCTGGCATTGTCCGCGGCCGGGCAACAGGCCGAGGCGGTGGCCCGGTACCAGGAACTCCGCGGCCGGCTCTCCGGTGACCTCGGGATCGATCCGGGCCGTGAGCTCCAGGAGGCATACCGGCAGGTGCTGCGACGCGGCGCTGCGGGCAGCACCGGGCCCTCGGCGGATCCGCTACGCGACGAGGGCCCGACGGCGGGCAGCCCTTTCGTCGTTGCGGCCCAGCTCCCGCCCGACCTGCCCCACTTCGCCGGCCGGCAGGCGAGCCTGCGCCGGGCAGGTGCGCTGATCCACGGCCGTGCCGCGGCCGGTGCGCTGCGGATCGTGGTCATCGAGGGCATCCCCGGTGTCGGAAAGACCACCCTGGCGACCCACCTCGCCTACCGGGTGGCCGACGAGTTCCCCGACGGTCAGCTCTACGCGGACCTCAGGGGACTGGACCCGGACGCCGCGTTGGCGCCGGGAGACGTGCTGCAGGCGTTTCTGCACGCGCTCGGCGTTCGTGGCCCGGACATCCCGGCGAACGACCTGGCCCGGTCCGGGCTCTACCGCAGTCTCCTGGCGGAGCGCCGGGTGCTCATCGTGCTGGACAACGCCCGCGACGCCGAACAGGTCCGGCCGCTGCTCCCCGGTGCCCCGGGAAGCCTTGTCCTGATCACGAGCCGGTACCGCCTGGCCGGTCTCGCCGCGACACACGGGGCTGACATGTTCACGCTCGACGTTCTGCCGAACGACGAGGCACGTGACCTGCTGGTCGCACGCCTCGGGCCCGTACGTGCTGCGGCGGACCGGCAGGCGTTGGACGACATCGTCAGCCTGTGTGGAGGCCTTCCGCTGGCCCTCGCCGTGGTGGCGGCCCGGACCCTGGCCCGCCCCGGCTGTGGGCTACCGGCCGTGGCCCGTGAGCTGCACGACACCCGGGGCAGCCTCGACGGGTTCGGCGTCGACGATCCGGACACCGACCTGCGCGCCATCTTCTCCTGGTCCTACCGTGGGCTCACTGCTTCGGCGGCCCGCCTCTTCCGGCTGCTGGCACTGCATCCGGGACCGGACGTCACGCTCCCGGCAGCGGCGAGCCTGGGCGGCCTGCCCGCGCGCACCGCCCGCAGCGTGTTCGGCGAACTGGTGCGCAGCAGGCTGGTCACGGAACGCCAGCCCGGTCGCTACGGTTCCCACGACCTGATCGCCGCGTACGCGCGGGAGCTGTTGCTCGACACCGACACCGTCGCGGAGCGGGACGCGGCCGTGGACCGGTTGCTCGGGTACTACCGGCAGGCGGCCTACGCGGCCAATCGTCACATCAACCCCGAGATCGACGCGGATCCGCCCGCGATCCACGACGGGGTGGTCGTCGAGAGCCCGGACACCGACAGGGCGGCTGCCGACTGGTTCGCCGCCGAACGCGAGGTGCTCAAGGCCGTCATGCGTCAGGCGAACGACAGCGGCCGGGTGTACGACGCCTGGCAGCTGGAGCTCACGGTGCAGGGGTACTACCAGCGGGCCGGCTGGTGGCAGGAGTGGGCGACCGTCGTAGGCGAGTGCCTGGACGCCGCTGTCGACGCCGGCGACTCGGCCGGAGCGGCGGAGATGCTGCGCAGTCTGGCCGGTGCCCGTTTCTACCTCGGCGACAGCGCGTCTGCGCTGGACCTGCTCGAACGTGCCCTCGTGATCTTCACCGAGCTGGGCAACGCGTCCCGGGAAGCGCTGACGCTGCGCAACATCGGCGAGGTGAGCTTCGCGGTCGGCGATTACGACCGCTCTGTCGCCTGCCATCACCGGGCGCTGCGCATCGCGGAGTCGCTCGGGGAGCAGATGACGCAACTGGATGTGCTCTGCCGGCTCGCCGACACCCAGTACGAACTGGGCGAGCGTACGTCGAGTTTCGAGACCATCGGGCGTGCTCTCGCCATGAGCGAGCAGCTCGACCACGACGGCCGGCGCAGCGAGTGCCATCTCCGGCGGGCCAACCTGTATCTCCGCGAGCGACGGTACGCCGAGTCGCTGGCGGACTGGACCGCGGCCGACGAGCTGGCCACCGCCATCAACCATCGCGTGCGGATGGTCCGGGCGAAGCTGGGCCTCGGGGACACCGCCTATGCGATGGGCGACCGGTCCGCCGCGCGGACGGCCTGGCTGGCGGCTCTCGTCGTGGCCGACGACGCGGACCCGGACCAGGAGGCCGGGATCCGGCGTCGCCTGGCGAAGCTGGGCCACCGCACCGACGACGCGCGGGCGTAGCGGGGCGGGCGGCTGCCGGCCCATCCGTCGAATGACCTAACCGGGACGTCCGCCGGCCTCGACCGCCCCGTGCTCCGAAGTCGTGGGGCGATGGCCGGTACCGACCCCGAAACCAGGGTGATTCGGATATTCAGGGCCAGCTTCTGCCCCGAGCGGCGCGACCGACCGCGCCTGACCGCAGGCGAATGACTGATTCGGTGCGCCGTGCGGGAGGCGACTCTGGGTTCACCGGCGGCCCGCCGTCAGATCGCCTCGAACATCGAAAGCAGCGCGCACATGAAACCCACAGTCGTCCTGGTCCATGGGGCCTTCGCGGAGTCCGCCATCTGGAACGGCGTCATCCGCCGGCTTCAGGCCGCCGGTCACCGCACCGTCGCGGCCGGAAATCCGCTGCGCGGTCCGACCGCGGACGCCGCCGCCGTGTCCAGCCTGCTCGGCACGATAGCGGGTCCGATCGTGCTGGTCGGTCACTCGTACGGCGGTGCCGTCGTCTCCGGTGCCGCCGTCGGCAACGACAACGTCAAGGCCCTCGTCTACGTCGCCGCCCTGGCTCCGGACCGGGGTGAGACCGTGCCGGACCTGACCGGCAGGTTCCCCGGTGCCACCCTCAGTCCCCACCTCTACGAGGTGCCGCTGGCCGACGGCACCGCCGACCTCTACGTCCGGCCGGACTGCTACCACGAGTTCTTCGCCGCGGACCTGCCCTTCGACCAGGCCGATCTCGCCGTGGCGACCCAGCGGCCGTTGAACAGCAGAGCCCTCGCCGAGGCGTCCGGCGAGCCGGCCTGGAAGACGGTCCCGTCCTGGTTCGTCTTTCCGGAGCAGGACCTGACCATCCCGCGGGGAACGTTCCGCTTCATGGCCGGGCGTGCCAACGCGCGCGAGTCGGTCGAGGTGGCCGGCGCGTCCCACGCCCTGCCGGCGTCGCAGCCGCAGGCGGTTGCCGACGTCATCCTCCGCGCCGCGGCCGCGGTCTGACGCCGCGCCAGCCTGCGAAGCGACGACGCCCGTCGCCACCCGACCTGCCCCCGACGGACGACCCGGTGCGGTCGGTCCGTTGCGAAATCGAAAGGACGATCCCATGAACCTCCCCTTCCTCCGGATGTCGAGGCCGCTGCTCGGCGGGGCAGCCGCCGTCGCGGGTGTCCTGACCGCCGCGCTCGTCGCCGGATCCGCGCACGCGGTGCCGGGACACCGTCCGTGGGTCAAGCCCACGGTGGTGCTGGTGCACGGCGCGTTCGCCGACTCGTCGAGCTGGAACGCCGTGGTCAGGGACCTCAAGCGGGACGGCTATCCGGTGGTCGCCGCGGCGAACCCGTTGCGGGGGCTGCACTCAGACGCCGAGTACCTGCGCAGCGTGCTGGACAGCGTCCAGGGGCCGGTCGTGCT
This sequence comes from Micromonospora sp. SCSIO 07396, assembly GCF_053667945.1. Classification (NCBI taxonomy): domain Bacteria; kingdom Bacillati; phylum Actinomycetota; class Actinomycetes; order Micromonosporales; family Micromonosporaceae; genus Micromonospora; species Micromonospora sp. SCSIO 07396. Next base: position 3,606,549 of record NZ_CM132210.1, on the reverse strand, counting down.
GGCCGGTCACTCCTACGGCGGTTCGGTGATCAGCGAGGCCGCCGACGGGGACCGGGATGTCAGGGCGCTGGTCTACATCGCCAGCTTCGCCCCGGACCGCGGGGAGAGCACCTCGGGGCTGGCCGCGAAGTATCCGGGCGGGCAGCTGGGTCCGGCGCTGGTGAGCGTGCCGGTGACCATTGCGGGCGCCGGGGCGGGCACTGACCTCTACATCGAGCAGGACCAGTTCCGTCGGGTGTTCGCCGCTGACGTGCCGCGGCAGGTGACCGATCTGATGGCGGCCACCCAGCGGCCGATCACGAGCGCGGCGCTCGACGAGCCGGCCACGAGGACGGCGTGGAGGTCGATCCGCTCGTGGTTCCTGGTGACCCGGCAGGACCTGGCGATCCCGGCCGAGTCGATGCGGTTCATGGCCGGGCGGGCCAAGTCCCGCACCGTCGAGATCGACGCCTCGCACGCCGTGACGGTCTCCGAGCCGGAGGCGGTGGCAGATCTCATCGACGAGGCCGCCCGCGCCACCACCCGCTGACCGGCCCCGTCAGCCGCCCCGGCATGCCGGCTTCCCCGGCCGCCGTTCAGGCCGGGGCGGCATCAACAGACTCACGACAGTTCCCGGTGGACGCAGGAGGGTGGGGATCGTGTCCGTCAACCATGACGACGAGACGCCGCTGTGGTTCGGTGTGCTCGGGCCCGTACGGGTCTGGCGTTGGGGCGTACCGGTGGATCTCGGGCCCCGCCAGCAACGGCTGATCCTCGGTCTGCTGCTGGTCAACGCCGGACAGCCCGTCGGGGTCGGCGAGATCCTCGAGGTCATGTGGGGCCGGCAGCCACCGCAGAGCGCCGTGAACGTCGTGCACCGGTACGTGGGTGCGCTACGACGTCTGTTCGAGCCCGGCCTTGCGGCGAGATCCGCCGGACGGTGGCTGCGGGGCGACGCCGGCGGGTACCGGATGCAGGTCGACCCCGACGACCTGGACCTGTTGAGACTACGCGCGCTGGCCGGACGGGCCCGGTCGGCCGAGGGCGCCGGCCGGTTCGTGGAGGCCGCGTCGGCCTACGAGGAGGCCCTCGGGCTGTGGCGTGGCCCGTGTGGTGGGGCCGCGCAGCTCGGTGCGAACGACCACCTGGCGTTCGACGCCGTGGACCACGAGTGCGCCGACCTGGCCCGCGAGGCCACCAGATTGGCGTTGCGCCTGGACCGGGCCCGATCCGTCCTGCCCGTGCTGCGGCGCGTGGCGGAGCACCGCCCGTGGGACGAGGCACTGCAATCCCAACTGCTGCTCGCGTTGTCCGCCGGTGGCCAGCAGGCCGAGGCGATCGCGCTGTTCCACACCGTCCGGCACCGGCTCGCCGACGAACTGGGGGTGGATCCGGGCGGGGAGTTCCGCGAGGCCTACCAGCAGGTGCTGCGGCGGGACACGGCTGGATCCGTGGCCACGGGAAGCGGGAGTTGGTCCACCTGAACGAGGACGACGAGGCCAGGAAGGCGGCGCACCCGGGCCTGCATGCACCGCGCACAGCACCGACGGTGGCCGTCGGGGCACCGAGACTCCGCCCGGGAACGACCGGCGCGGCAACGAAGGGAAGAATGCCATGAGCACCACCGATCGAGAGATCCGCAACGTCGTACTCGTGCACGGCGCGTTCGCCGATGGTTCGGGCTGGCGCGGCGTGTACGACAACCTGACATCCCGGGGATTCCGGGTCACCATCGTCCAGAACCCGCTCACCTCGCTGGAGGACGATGTCGCGGCGACCGTGCGGGTGCTCGACCGACAGGACGGTCCGACGATTCTCGTCGGTCACTCCTGGGGCGGCACGGTCATCACCGAGGCGGGAGTGCACCCGAACGTCGCCGGGCTGGTCTACGTGTCGGCACTGGTGCCCGACGCCGGCGAGACCTCCGCCCAGCAGTACGAGGGTTTCGCCCCGACTCCGGAATTCGTGATCGACGTCGTGCAGGGATACGGCTACCTCAATCCCGACACGTTCAGGGCCGGGTTCGCGGCGGACGCCAGCGACGCCGACGCCGCGTTCCTGCGCGACTCGCAGGTGCCCGTCAACATGGCGGTGTTCTCGGCGGTGGTGACGAACGCCGCCTGGCGTGACAAGCCGAGCTGGGCCGTCATCGCCACCGAGGACAAGGCGTTCGACCAGGCGATGCTGCAGCACATGGCCAAGCGGATCAACGCGGAGGTCACCAACGTGTCGGCCAGTCACGCATTGTTCGCGACCCAGCCCGGTGTCGTTTCCGACGTGATCGTCAGCGCCGCGCGCAGCGCCGCCGCCGGCGTTCGTTGACCCCCGAGCACCACTGATCCGGGGCCGGCTCACCCCGGTGAGCCGGCCCCGAGCCCTGCGGAGGATGACCACATGTCCACCCTGTTCCAGGTGGCGCTCTGGATCGAACTGCTCGCCGCAGGGCTGGGCGGTCTTCAGGGCGCGCTGTTCGCGGCGGGAGAGCGGCGGCGTCGCATCGACGTGTTGGGCGTCGTCGTCATCGGACTCGCCGTGTCGCTCGGGGGGAGCCTGCTTCGCGACATGGTGCTCAATCAGCCGCCCGTCGTGGTCTGGAGAAACTGGTACCTGCCGGTGGCCGGCGCCTCGGCGGTCCTGGGCATGCTGCTGCAACCGGTGATCGTCCGGGTGGCTTGGCTGATCACCGGGTTGGACGCGGTGGTGATGGGCGTGTTCGGCGCGATCGCGGCCTCGAAGGCGTTGTCGGTCGGTGTCGGCGGAGCCGGGGCGCTGGTCGTGGGGGTCATCGGCGCCATCGGCGGCGGGATCCTGCGCGACGTGATCCTGGGACTGCCGATCTCCATCCTGCAGGTCGGCACCCTCTACGCCGTGGCCGCCGGGGCCGGCACCGGGACGCTCGTCCTGCTGACCGCATCCGGCACGCCGATCCTGATCGCGGGGCTCGCCTGCGTCGTCGTGACGATGTCCGTACGGCTGTCCGCCGTTCGTTTCGGCTGGACCTTCCCCGAACAGCGTGCGGTAGGCCCCCGACGCCCGAATACCGGTCCCGACGGCGTCGGTGGCAGCAGGCAGCGGCACCGCCGTCACCGCGCAGGACGGTCGGCCAACCGGTCGGGTGCGTCCTTCGGCGGTAGCGTGGACGGGTGAGTGAGTCTGGGCGGTTGAGCGACCGCGAGCGCCGTGCGTGGTTCGGGTTCCTGACGATGCAGGAGGACGTCCGGCGTCACCTGAACCGCCAGTTGCTCCGTGACGCGGATATCTCGGTGGCGGAATTCGCCGTGCTGAGCGTCCTGCGCATGTCCCCGGCCGGTCCGATGCGGGTCTTCGAGCTGCGGGAGGCTCTCCGGTGGGAGAAGACCCGGGTGATCCACCAGACGTCGCGCATGATTCGACGGGGGCTGCTGGAACGTCAGACCTGCGTCGAGGATCGACGTGGCACGCGCATCGCCTTGACCGATGAGGGGCGTGCGGTGATCGACAAGGCGACGCCCCTGCATCTGCGGTACGTGCGTCAGATCTTTCTCGACCTGCTCAGCCCCCGGCAGCTCGACACCCTCGCCGTGGTCTCCGAAACCGTGCTGGACAACCTCGCGAGCGACGCCTTCGAGGACTGATCAACCGCAGGTCAATTAGGTGACAAGTCACCGCACCTGGGCGGTGATGCCTGCGGACATGCTGCGGCTCAGATGGCGTTTTGTCCCGGATCTATCCCTGACGGAACCCACTACAGCGCCGTGATGGTGATGTGTCACCAAACACATGATGATGACGTGTCACCTAAAAATGGCTACGGTCGGTCGAGGTAAGCCGCCCGTACCCCGCCGGGGCCACCAAGGTTCCGCAACCGAGGAGAAGACCACAGCCATGTCCGACGTCGTCACACTCGCCCTGATCTACTACTCGTCGACCGGCACCGGCACCGAGATCGCCAACACGATGGCGGACGCGGCGCAGGCCGCCGGGGCGCAGGTGCGGGTCCGCAAGGTCGCCGAGCTCGCGCCGCAGGCCGCGATCGAGGCGAATCCCGTCTGGGCCGCCCACCACGCGGCCACTGCCGACGTGCCCACCCCGACCCCCGACGACCTCACCTGGGCCGACGCGGTCATCTTCGGCTCACCCACCCGCTTCGGCAACATCGCGGCCCAGTTGAAGCAGTTCTTCGACACCCTGTCGCCGGTGTGGCAGGCCGGTGGGCTGGCGGACAAGGTCTACAGCGGCTTCACCTCGACCGGCACCCGGCACGGCGGGCACGAGTCGACCCTGCTCGCCATGTACAACAGCATCCACCACTTCGGCGGGATCATCGTGCCGCCCGGATACACCGACGCGGTCAAGTTCGTCGACGGCAACCCCTACGGCACGTCGCACCACGCCGCGTTCGGCCCCGACCTCGGCTCGATCGACGACGACACCCGCAACTCCGCCCGCCACCAGGCCGAACGGGTCGTCCGGATCGCGCGGGCCCTGAAGTCCGGGCGTGCCGCCTGACCGGTCGGCCGCCGCCGGCGCCCGACCAGCGTCGAGCAGCCGGGAACCACAGAAAAGGCCGTCACGGTACGGCAGAGAGGAGCCACCATGGCACGGTTGGCAGGAAAGACGGCGGTGGTCACGGGCGGCGCGATGGGCATGGGTGCCGCCACCGTGCGGCGGTTCGTGACCGAGGGCGCGAACGTGGTCGTCGCCGATGTGAACCTCGCGGCGGCGCAGGCTCTCGCCCTCGAACTCGGGCAGCGGGCCGTCGCCGAGGAACTCGACGTCCGGTCGGCGGACCAGTGGGCTGCCCTGGTCGTACGGACGGAGGCGCGCTTCGGTTCGCTGGACATCCTGGTCAACAACGCGGGCATCGCCGATCCGGCTCCGCTGGAGCAGTGGGACGCCGCGCGGTTGCAGCGCACGCTGGACGTGAACCTGATCGGCGTCTTCAACGGCATCCAGGCCGTGGTCCCGGCGATGAAGCGCGCCGGCGGCGGATCGATCGTCAACATCGGCTCCGTCGGCGCCCTACAGGGTGTGCCGAGAATGTCCGGCTACGTGGTTTCCAAGTGGGGCGTACGCGGCCTGACCCGGACCACCGCGCTGGAGTTGGGCGTCCACGGGATCCGGGTGAACGCCGTCCACCCCGGTCAGATCCGCACGCCGATGACCGACGGCGTCGTCTTCGACACGGCCAACGTCGCGCTCGGCCGGGTCGGGGAGCCGGACGACATCGCGAGAATCGTCCTGTTCTTCGCCAGCGACGACTCGACGTTCGTCACGGGCAGCGAAGTGGCCGGCGACGGTGGGCAGATCGCCGGACCGGCCGACTACCAGGGTCTGCCCCGGTAGCGGACCGCCACCCACGACAGCGGCCATCGGACGATCACCGGGCGCACCGGGACCGACAGGTGCTGCCCGTGCGGGACGGGCCGGCATCGTCGATGCCGTTACACAAGCAGATCAGTAGGAATAAACACGTCCTAGGTAGCTTTTCGGGGGAGCCGCCGATGATCGGCGGTATTCCGCGCCCCGCACACCGCCGGGCGGCGAATCGTCGAAGAGGAAAGAGCGAAACAATGAGGACAATGCACCGTCTCGTGCGCGCGGTCGTCGGCTCTGCCGTAGCGCTGGTCATGGCCGCCGGCGGAACTGCGGTCAGCAGCGGTCCGGCGTCGGCCACCATTCCGACGGACCAACTGCGGCAGGTCTACCTCATCATGGAATACGGCCCCGGCGACAACCAGATGATCAGGTACTCCAGTTTCCTCGCGGCGGTGCGGAACGCCGTGTCGGACTGGGCCGACAGTCGGGGCGGACTGGTGACCCAGACGAACCGGGCCCTGCTACGGGTCACGCTCGAGTACGCAGCGCAGGACGTCGATCTGTGGATCGACCCGCAGAACCTCTACGTCCTGGGCTTCTCCACCCAGCGGGGTGCCACCTACGCGTTTTCCGACCAGGCGGGAACCCTGCGGGACAGGTTCAGCCGGACGACCAACAGTAGCTGGTACGGAGTCGACACCAACGTGCAGACGCTCTACTTCACCAGCAACTACGGCAGCATCGAGGGAGCTGCCAACCGCAGCCGGACGGCGATGCTCGCCAATTTCCAGGACGTCGCCGGCTCGATCGGGTCGCTGGCCCGCATGGAGAACCCCACCGCCAACCCCGGTGGCCGGCAGCAGGAGGCGGCCAGGTCGTTGCAGACCCTGATCGGGTTCGTCTCGGAGGGTGCCCGCTTCAACGACATCGAGGGCATCTTCCGTCAGGGGATGCGTAGCTACAACAATGCTCCCATCACCCTTCGGCATGCTGAGCTGGAGAACCAGTGGAGTGCGATTTCCAGTGCCATTCTGGGATGGAGCTACGGCGCGACCAACACCTACACCGTACGGCTCGGCGGCAACTCCACCCACGTCATCTCGACGATCGCCCAGGCGCGGCAGTACGTACGGGTGGCCCAGTACTGACCCACCGCCTCGCACGACCCGGCAGACAGCGAGTGGAGAACCGGATCCATAGGACGGCCCCGGACCTCGCTGAGGAAGCAGGGACGCGTCCGAGGTGACGCGTCCGGTCTGCCCGGGGCCTGCGGTGGAGCCGGTGCGGTTACGGCGATACCGACGGTCAGCGGCGAGGCCGGCACCCGGAGATCAGCGATCCCGGGGTGCCGGCCTCGCCGCTGGACCACGCGCCCCTCGCGCGGTGACGAGCCAGTTGAACTGCGTGTTCACGGCGAGCGGCGGTACGGACGGCCCAGATGACCTGCGCGCGTCGTCGTTGCGCGCGCCCACCAGCGACGACGGGCCCGTTTGGTAGCCTCGCGAGGTGAGTTCCCCCCAAGCGGACCGGTCAGGGCTGCCGGCCTCCCGGTAGCCCCGATGCCCCAGTCCCTGCTCTGACGATCCGCGCCGATCCGGTCGGCGGCGACGTCGTTCGAGTTCCTGCGCATCCGAAGCACCGGCAGCGCCACACGCCTGCCACCCATCACGTTCCCGCTTCGGAAGGCACCCTCATGCCCGTCCTCCTCTACCTGCTCGCGGTCGCGGTCTTCGCCCAGGGAACCTCGGAGTTCGTCCTCGCCGGCCTCCTTCCCGGCATCGCCACCGACCTGGAGGTCTCGCTCGGCCGAGCCGGGTTTCTCACCTCCGGCTTCGCCCTGGGAATGGTCGTCGGCGCGCCGGCGACGGCCGCCACTGCCCGCCGGCTCCCACCCCGCTGGACCCTGACCGGGTGTCTGGCCCTGTTCATCGCCGCGCACGTCATCGGCGCGATCACCGACAGCTTCGCCATCCTGGTGGCCTCGCGGATCGGCGCGGCGCTGGCGAACGCCGGGTTCCTCGCCGTCGCCCTCTCGACCGTGACGCGCATCGTGCCGGCCGAGCGGCACACCCGCGCGCTGGCAGTCATCCTCGGCGGCACCACCCTCGCGCTGATCGCCGGAGTGCCCGCCGGCGCCTTCGTCGGCGAGGTGCTGGGCTGGCGTGCCACGTTGTGGGCGATCGCGCTGCTCTGCCTGCCCGCGCTCGTCGCGGTTCTGGCGGCCACGCCGACCCACCCCCGGCAGAGCGCCGGAACGGGGGCCGGGAGCGCCATCGGCCGCGAGTTGGCGAGTCTGCGTCGGCGTCCGGCGCAGCTGAACATCGTGCTGGCCGTGCTGGTCAACGCCGCGACGTTCGGCACCTTCACCTACCTGGCGGCGATCGCCACCGGGCCGGCCGGGTTCACCGACCGCACCGTACCGCTGCTGCTCGCTGTCTTCGGGATCGGGGCGTTCCTCGGTGTCACCGTGGCCGGGCGGTTCGGCGACCGGCACTGGCGACCGCTGATCACCGTCACCGGGCCGCTGCTCATGGCGGGCTGGGCGCTGCTGGCGTTCACCGTCGCCAGCCCTGCGGCATTGTGGCTTTTCGCCCTGACCCAGGGTGCGTTGTCGTTCGCGTTGGGCAGCACGCTCATCGCCCGGATCGTCGCCACCACACGCGACGCGCCCACGATGGGTGGTTCCTTCGCGACCGTCGCGTTGAACGTCGGTGCGGTCACCGGACCCCTCGCCGGCGGTTTCACCATCGAAGCGCTCGGCGTACGCGGCCCGGTCATCGCCAGCTGCGTGCTGGTGATTCTCGCCGTCGGCGTCTGGTTCACCTGTCGAACTGCCTACCGGGAGGATCGAGGCTCACCGGGGCGATTGTCCTGAGGAAGCGAGGATCCTGCCGCTCGGTAGCATGCGCGCATGTATGCGCTCTACGCCTGGGGAAACTTCATCAGCGAGGTCGGACTCGACCGGCGGCCGGCCTGGCTCGACCCGGCGGTGCTCAGCGGCGAACGGCAGATCGTCGACGACGGCCTGATGATCGGCGACACCGACACGCTACCGGTCGACGGTCCCGGCACCCTCTTCGCGATCGATGACGACGACGAGAACCTCGTGCCCGGTAGTGAACTCGTCGGCCGCGACCTCAGCGGTGTCACGTGGCGGGTCTCCCGCATCCGCGCAGCCACTGACGGCACCCGCGAGGACGCCCTGCGCATCGTCGCGGCGGCCGAGGAGGACGGCGACTACTACGAGGAGGACGAGCGGCACGAGTACAACTCGGTCCCGGTCGGCGAGATCGTCACTCTCTGGGAAGACGCTCACGGCCAGTGGACGCTGGCCCTGGTCAAGCTCTGAAACAGGGTGACCACGGACGGCACCCGGCACCGTGCCGCGCCCGAACGGCGCGGCACGGCGTACGGTTGAGTACGCACTACTCAGGACATGCCTGCGCCGGCTCCCTAGGTTCGCCCCCATGATGTCCTCTCCCACTGCCACTTCCGCGCCTGCCTGGTTCCGGCGCGCACTGACGACCTTGACCTGCGGTGCCCTTCTGTTCCCCACGGCCCTCGCCTCGTCGGCCCACGCCGCCGACGGCCGACGCGGCGACAGGCTCGCCGACCTGCGGGTGTGCGACCTGTCCGCCTGCTACCTGGCGGTGGGGGTGGTGGACTCCGACGGTGACGGCGTGGCCGACGCCGACGAGACCGCTCTCGGCTACGACCCGCTCGACCCGGCGAGCACCCCGCCGCTGTCCCTCGTCCTGGCCGCGACGATCGACGGGAAACTGCCGACCTACGAACTCGGGTACGGCACGTGGGCCGTGTTCCCGGAGGAGTTCGTCAAGGGTCTCGAAAAGAAGTGGCTCAACCTGCAGGACCTGCCAGGCGGTGTCGAGCCGGGCCTGCCGTCGGAGGTCTTCGGGATCCCTACCCGCAGGGGGAGCATGGCGCTCGCCGGGATCGACGACGGGCTGCTCAAGGGCCTCGGTGTCGAAGCACCGTGGAAGACCGGTCTGACCTTCGGCCTGACCCTCGACAGCGGCGGCAGGACGATGGGGATCGACCTCGGCCGGTTCAACGGCAGCTGGTACGGCGCGTACGACGGGGTGACCGCCTGGTGGGCGGCCAGCCACGGCGGCGAGAAGAACACGAGCAGCGACAACGGCACGCGGGCCACGGAGTACGGCGACGGGTCCTCGTCGAGGACCACTCCCGGGACGCCGGGGTGCGAGATGATCTGCACGTCGAGCAGCCGGACCGAGTATTACGACCCGGAACTGAATACGGCAGGGTCGTCGACCGACGAGGCGTACTACGACCTGAGTGGCAGATACCACACCGAGCGGACGCAGCGCGACCAGAACGGGAACGTCGTCAGGGAGACGGAGACCGTCCACACGGGAAGCAAGGACGGCGGCACGACGATCACGAAGGACACCACCGAGTACGAGCGCGACCAGGACGGCAAGGTCACCGGTACGACGAAGACCCACACCGAGCGGACGGTCGACAAGAACGGCAAGGAGACCTCCTCGACCACCAAGACCCAGAAGTGCGATGCCAAGGGCGAGAACTGCACGGATGCGATGACCACCGGCGAGGAGGGCACCGGCCCGGCCCTGCCCGGCACGGCCTGGCTCTCGCACCAGGAGACGGCCGCCGCCATCGAGAAGCTGCTCACGATGAAGGGCTCGACGGTCACCCCGGTTCAGGACGCACCCTCCGTGGTCGGCGTCCTGACCGACGACGACGTCACCGCCGCCATGCACCGCCGGGACCTGATCTCGCTGTTCTCGGGTGACGACGACAGCACCCACGTCGGGGCGCTGGTCCTCGGGACCGGCTGGAACACCGCCGCGCCCGAGACCCGCCCCGACCTGCCCAACCCGCTCGACGGGGCGACCGGCGGCGGGGCCCCCGGGGGCTGCGGCGGCGGCACCTGCTGAGACCGCCGTCCGGCGGCGGCACGGCGGCTGTCGCCGACGCCCGCCGTGCCGCCGTCGGACACCGCGACTACCGGCGCGGTATCCCGTACCGGGTGAGGTCGCCCCGGGAGTTGATTCCGAGCTTCGCATAGGCGCGGAACAGATGGTTCTCCACCGTCCGTACCGACAGGACCAGGCGTCCGGCGATCTCGGCGTTCGTCGCCCCACCCGCGGCGAGCTCGGCGACGAGGCGCTCACGGGAGGTCAACGGGTCGGTGGGCACAGGCGACCGGCCCAGCAGGGGAGTCGGCGGGTCACCCACCTCGTGCGCGAACTCGGCGGCCCGTCGCCGGGCCGCCGCCGCAGCCCGGCCGGACGCGCACCGGGACGCCGCCGCCGCGGCCTCCGCCGCGTACAGGGGCGAACCGGTCGCCTCGAAGGCCGCCGTGGCCTCCAGCAGGGTCACCGGGCAGGCACGTTCCAGCCCGGTGGCCAGGGCCAGCCGGGCCACCCCGACCGGGGACCCGACGGCGAGCGACGCCAGCCTGGCGCGTACCCCGGCGGTGTCGTGCATCCGCAGGCGCTCGTGCAGGATCCAGGACTCGGCGGCCACCGCCCGGTCCCGCGCGGCCCTGGCCTGACCCTGCCGCAGCAGGTCGCCGGCCAGGGCATGCCGACCCTCGGCGTACGCAGCCCAGCCCAGCGCGATCGGCACGGTGTGGCGCAGGAACCCCAGGCCCGCCTCAGGTGAGCGCAGGTGTGTCACCCACGCCTGCTCCGGGGCCAGACCGCGTGAGCCGTGGGCCACGGTCAGCACGGACAGGCAGACCCGGGTGCAGTCGGTCATCCCGGCGGCCACCGAGGTCACCAGGCTCCGCCGGGCCCAGAGCGTCGCCTCGTCCAGGTGCCCCGCCTGCAACCGGGCCGCACCGACGCACACTGCGGCCCAGGCACGCTCGAAGACCACACCGTCGGCCAACGCGCCCTGGTACGCGCGTTCGGCGGTGTGGGCGGCGTCGTCGAGCCGACCGTGCTCGCGCAGGGCGTGACTCGCGTACACGAGCAGTTTGTCGCGGGTCCCGGCGGTCGCCTCCGGCCCGGCGGCCGTGACCTCGTCGAGCAGCGCCTCGACCACGGCCACCGCCTCGCCGGTCCGCCCGAGGTGGGCCAGGGCGTTGCTGCGGCTCGTCGCCAGCATGGTCCGGACCGGCAACGGCAGCGTGTCGCCGTCCGCGACGCCGGACGCGAGTGCCAGCGCCTCGTCGGGGAACCCGGCGTACGCCAGGGCGTCGGCCTCGGCGACCGCGAACAGGGCCCCGACCGGCGCACCGGTGGGATACCGGGCGGACTGCTGCCGTAGCACGTCCCGGGCGGCGGACAGGTCGTGGCAGCCCCAGAGGACCACCTTGTGCAGGGTCACGGCGAGCAGGGCGGCGTCCCGGCCCGGTGGGGTGCGGCCCAGCGCGTCGCGCAGGACGGTCACGGCCTCGTCGGCACGCCCGGTCTCCCAGAGGTTGACCGCGAGGACGAGGGCGGCACCGACGGCGACCTGCGGGCGGGCGGTCCACACCCCGGGGACCCGGTCGAGGCACGCCCGGGCCAGCCGTACCGCGACGTCCGTCGCACCACCTGCGGCAGCGACCCGCGCCGCGGCCAGCAACGGCCCCGGCTGCACGGCCTCTCCGGCGTCCAGGCTCAACACGGTGCACCGCACCTGGTCGTGCGGAGCGAGACTCCGGGTGACCGCGAGGTGCTCGCGGAGCACCGCCCGCCGCCGGGCCGGCGACAGCCCCTCCCACAGCACCTCGGCGAACAACGGGTGCACGAACCGCGCGGTCTCGGCCGCCCAGACCGCGATCCCGTGGGCGACCAGGTGCTCGGTTCCGGCGAGGTGCCCGGCCTGCGTGATCTCGTCGTCGTGCGCCCGGCCGGTGGCGGCCAGGAAGCGGGCGGCGGCGACGGCGTCGTCGGGCAGGCCCGCCAGGCGGGCCGGCAGGAGACTACGCAGCCCGATGGGTACCGGCAGCGGCCCGACGGCGTGCCAGCCGACCGCCGACCGGTGCAACGCGCCGCTGCGCCGCGCGCTGTCGAGCAGTTGGGTGACGAACAGGGCGTTGCCGCCGGTCCGCCGCCACACGTCGTCGACGACCCCGGCGTCGACCGGCCCGTCGAGCAGTGCGTCGACCAGTTCCTCCGTGCACGTGCGGTCAAACGGCGCAACGGGCAGGAGCACGGTGTTCGACGCCGCCGCGAGTTCGGCCACGGCGGGCGGCACCCGACCGTCGGCGGTCCGCACGGTGGCGACCAGGGTGCGACCGGCGTCGCGGGCGACCCATACCGCGACGGCCAGGGAGACCTCGTCGCAGCCGTCCAGGTCGTCGACCGCGAGCACCGTGCCGGCGGGGACCGCCCGCAGCACCTGGGCGACCATCTCCGGAAGCGACGTCGTCGCCGGGTCGACCAGGTGCGCCAGGGCCGCCAACGGGACGTGCGACAGGCCCCTGGTGCCCCAGGCGCGGACGGCGGGAACAGCCGTGGACACGGCGTCGAGCAGCCGGGTCTTGCCCACGCCGGCCTCGCCGGTGACCAGGACCACGTCGGTCCGTGGGTCGTGCACCGCAGCGAGCACGTCGCTGAACTCCCCGGTCCGGCCGATCATCGTCATGCCGGGATCATCTCCCCACCCCCGCCGGTGGACGAAGCGTGCGGCCGGTCCCCTCGTGGCGGCGACGGCACTGCGCTGCCTGCATTGTGGCCGCAACGAACCGGTACGCCAACAATGCGCCTCAATCGGAATCCCGACCGGCCGGGGCGGGTGACCATCGTGTCCACCGCCCCGTCCACACACCGTCGCGCATGCTGGCCGGGTCCCGCGGGAATTCTGGGTGAACGAAAACGCCGTCCCGAATTGGCGGCATTAGCCCGGCATGCTCGATCTACGTCCGCCAGGGAATCCGACGTTGGTCGGTCCTCCACCGACAACGATATTATCGATCACATCGAATCTCCGGTCTGTCGAAGGGGCGAATATGTCCACACTGGTTCGCACGGTCATCGCGGCTGCCGCGCTGGCGTTCGTCGTCGCCGGTGCCCAGGCGGCGCTGACGTAGGCACCTTCTGGTGACGTGGTCGCCATGTGCAACCACGCACCCCGTAGTTGCCACAGCTGATCCGCCCGGCCGGCGCGGGTGGTCCGCTCCGGCGTCATGGTGTCGGTGCCGCGCCGCGGCGGCACCGTTCACGACCCCGCAGTGCGGCTACCGGACCAGCACGGCGGTGAGAAGTCGTTCCGGAGTCTCCAGTTGCGGCAGATGACCGGCATCCGGCAGCAGCGTGAACCGGGCGCCCGGGATGGCGTCAGCGTAGGCGCGGCCGTAGGTGGCCGGCCGTGGACTCCGGCGATCAGCGTGCGCGGCGGTAGTGCACGGCCACCGCACCACAACGGAGCGGCGCCGCCGAGAGCAGTTCGAGCCGGCGCGTGGCGGGCAGTCCGCCCTGGTAGAGGGTCGGGCCGTGGCCGGCGATCCGGGGATGGACGAGCATCCGGTACTCGTCGATCAGGTCCAGCCGGTCCAGTTCGGTCGCGAGGGTGCCGCTGCCGAGCAGGACCCCGGCCGGGGTCGCGTCCTTGAGCTTCTGCACGCCCTCGCGCAGGTCGCCGGCGATGTGGTGGCTGTTGGTCCACGGGAATTCCGTGCGCGTCGTCGACACCACGTACTTGGGTTTGGCCTCCAGCTTGGCTGCCCATTCCCGCATGGCCGGCGGTGCCTCCTGGTCACCCCGGGCGATGACCGGCCAGGCACTCTCCATCATCTCGTAGGTGACCCGACCCCACAGCATCGCCCCGCTGTCGTCCATGAGCCGGGTGAAGAAGGCGTGCGTCTCGTCGTCGACGACCCCCTCCTGGTGGTCGACACAGCCGTCCAGGGTGATGTTCAGGCTGAAGGTGAGCAGTCCCATGGCCGGCGAGTCTAGCGCCACCGACGCCGCCGCCCCGGGTGACGCCGCCGGTCTGTCCCGACGCGACGGGGTGGGAGACCACGGGCGTCGGGTGCGGGCAGGCCGTCCTCATCGGGTTCCTCGACCGTGGCGCTGGCCGTGCTCCGCCCGGCCTCCACGCTCGGCCGACGTCGAGGCCCGCTGTCCGAGGGAGGGAGTTCCGTCCACATCGTACCGGGCACCCCTACCCGACGGGAGGCCCAAGGAGCACGACGGCCGTGGCGCCCTGGCCCTCACCGAACTCCCAACCGGCGATCACCCTGCTGCCCGGCAGGTCGGCGATCGGCCGCAGGTCGGACGGGCACTCACCGGGGCCGAGATAGTACGCGCCGGCCATCCGTGCCCAGCGGGCGTCGAGGCACAGCCCACGCAGGTGCCGCCGCAGCGCCTCGTCGCCGATCTGGTCCAGGGTCGACTCCCAGCGGGGGTCGACCACGCTCACCCCGGCCTCGACGTACCCGTCTCGCACGAGGCTGTCGCCGATGTCGCACAGGCCGTCCGGAGCGCTCATCGTCCAGGTCGCCGCGCGCATCGCGTCCAGCAACGAGCCGTCCGTCCGCGGCCGCAGGAGCAGATGGGGGTACTGCCGGTAGCCGTCGGGGCTGAGCTCGTCGAGACCCAGCGAGCCGTCCCGCAGCGCCCGGCCGATGTCCCTGCCCCACACCACGGCCCGGTCGTCGTCGGGCCCGGCGGTGATCAGCGGCTGGAGCGCGGCGGGCCGTACGTCGGTGGCGACGAACGCCGACCCGGCCAGGTCGGGCACCCACCGGTCCGGATAGAGCTCGTCACCGCCGAGGTCGCCCGACCTGCCGTCGACGTCGGCCACGAGATCTGCGGGATCGAACTCTTCGAGCGCCTCGCCAGCGGTCTCGTCGTCGTAGTGGAACACCGCGTACGTGCCCGCCGCGTCGAACTCCGCCAACGGCCGGCCGAGCAGCAGGCCGAACGCCTGACCGAGCAGGTCGTCCCAGTGGGACACGCCGTCTCCTTCCGGTAGCTGTTGTTCAGCGGGACCGGCCACCCGGGACCGCTGACCGGTGATGATGCCAGCCCCGCAGCGGGGCCCGCACAACGCCGGTACGCCAGCCGGTTGCGCCCCTGCCGTCCGTGCCCCGTGATCCGTGCGTCGCCCGGTCGCCCGGTCGCGCGGCCGACCCTGCCGGTCAGGACGCGGGTGGCGGTCCGTCGGGCCGTCGCCCGTCCGTGATGTCGGCGTGGCCCTCCTTACGCAGCCCGGAGCGGTAGGCGCGGCGCATCACCACCCGCAGCGCCCGCGACAGCCCCGGGGTCGCGCTGATGACCCGCAGCAGCGCGGCAGGCGGCCCGCCCGGCGCGTCCGCCGAGCTCACGGCGAGATGCGCCGGCCCCGGTCCAGTCCGCCATCACCCGGGAACCACAGGCCGAGGCCCGCGGCCTGCCCGCCGACCGTCGTCAGGCCGGAAGCTCAGTCAGCGTCAGGCAAGTCGTACCGCCCGTACGCCGCCGAACACGGACGCAGAGCCTCCTCGTCGAGGTGGTCCCGGGCGGTGGCGCGGCCCAGGTTCCACTCCTGCCACGCGTCGCGCCGGTCGGACCCCGACGAGGGTGCCGAGCCGCCGTTCAGTTCGTCGGCGATCGCGGCCAACGCGCAGGAGCGGTACGGCTCCGGCAGCTTCTGCAGCGCCGCAACGGCGTCTGCGGACAGGGTGCTGAGGTAGTGCACATCGATCCCGTGCTTCGCGGCCCGGTTCACGTTCTGTCGGGCGATGAACGCGTCGGGATTGAGCACGGCCAGGCCGATCAGCGCGCCGACGGCCGTGGCGAGGGCGGCCCGGGGCACCCATCGTCCCCGCAGCGGGATCCCGGCCACCAGGATGAGCAGGAAGAGCGCTCCCAGCCACAGTTCGCCGACGGTCACCAGCAACCGTTGCCTGGTGAACCCGTACGCCTGCTCGTAGGCCGCCATCCGGGAGAGGGCCGAGGCGACGATGACCAGGGTCAGGGCCGACAGCAGTCCCAGCAGCGTGCGCAGCAGCACCCGGTCGGACACCGTGGCCCGGGGCGCGATCCGGGTCGCCACGCCCACCACGATCACGGTGAGCCCGGTGACCACCAGTAGCTGCCAGAAGCCGGCCCGGGCGTACTCGGCGTACGTCAGTCCGGCGGTCTTCGCCACGTGCTCACCGCCGCCGAACAGGACCGTCGCCTGGACCGCGACGAAGCCCGCGAACAGTGCGACCAGTCCGCCGACCGGAACGGCCCACTCGATCCGGCGGACCAACTCCGGCCGCGACTCCGGTTCGGGCCCGGTCGTGCCGGTCAGCAGACCGTGAGCCGCGACCGCCGTCACCACGACGGCGGCCACCGCCGACCCCAGCCACCGCACCAGGGTGCCGCCGTCGACCGACGGGATCAGCACGGACAACACCTCGGCGAACGCCGCGTCCGCCTCGGCCAGCAGGAACCCGAACACGGCCAGCAACGCCACCGCCACCAGCCCGGCGACGGTGGTCCGCCGGACCGCGCCCCGATCCTGACCGTGGATCCTGACCGCGTCCCTGAGCAGCCACCGCAGCGCGGCCGGCACCGAACCGACCACCCGCAGCGGGGCGGCCACCAGACCGCCGACCGACCAGCGATCGGTCAGGGCCACGCAGCCGACCACCCCGGCGGCAAGCACGCACAGCACGAACAGCCACCCCGCCGCGCGCACCGTACCCACGGCGATCAGCGCCACCACGGCCACGGCCTCGCCGGCCCGGACCGCCGTACGACCGGACCACGCAGAACCGCGGCCGGCCGAGACCACCGTCGCGGCGGCCACGGCGAGAGCGGTCAACAGCCACCCGACGCCCGGCCGGTCCCACGACAGCGCGACGGCCGCCACGATCGCGGCACCCGCGGTGGCGGTGATCGCCGCCCGGGACGGTGGCGCGGGCGTTGCCTCGGGTAGCCCGGACCCGGGCGACGAAGGCTTGGTCGACGACGACGCCGAGGACGACGGCTCGGGTGGTTCGCCCGGTGGTGGCGTGGCGCTCGTGACGGGCAACGACATCAGATCCCCTTCGGACGCGGTGACGCGGCTTGCGGATCTGTGTCTACTGGGCGGCGCGTTGTCCGGCTTCGGCAGTGCGGTATGGACAAACAACAGTGGACAACCGACTCGACCGTTTCCGTGGTTCGACGTTGTCCGCTTTCCGGGGGTGGGAACTAAACAACCGCCGACCAGGCGATTCGACGACGGCCGCTGATAGCATTCGCATCTGTCGTTGGGGGTGGGGAAATGCCGCGTCCGGAGCGTCCGGTGGATCCGGGCGAGGGACCGGCGCAGCGGTTCGCCGTCGCCCTACGGGAGCTGCGGCAGTCAGCGGGCAATCCGACGTACCGCGTGCTGGCCAAGCGGGCGCACTACTCGGCAACCGCGCTGGCGCAGGCCGCTGCGGGTGACCGGCTGCCGACCCTGGCGGTGGCGGTGGCGTACGCGCGCGCCTGCGACGGCGACCCCGACGAGTGGACGGCCCGCTGGCGGAGTGCGGTCGCGGAACTGGACGCCGCGACGCCACCGACGACCGGTGCCTCCGATCCGGTCGGGGACCGGCCGCCCTACCTGGGCCTGGCCGCCTACGGACCCGACGACGCGGACCTGTTCTGCGGTCGGGACCGCCTCGTCGCCGACCTCACGGACCGGCTGGCCCGACACCGGTTCGTCGCGGTGGTCGGGCCGTCGGGCTCGGGCAAGTCGTCCCTGCTGCGGGCCGGTCTGCTGCCGGCCTGGTGCGCGGACGAGGAGCTGCGGACCGTGGTGATCACCCCCGGTGCCCACCCGGTGCGGGAGCTGGCGGACAACCCGGTGGCGGGAACCGACGGTCTGCTGATCGTCGACCAGTTCGAGGAGGTGTTCTCCCTCTGCGCGGACGAGTCCGAGCGGGAGACCTTCATCCGCGCGTTGCTCGCGGTGGCGGGCGAGGCGGGCGGCCGCACCCGGGTGGTGATCGGGTTGCGGGCCGATTTCTACGCACACTGCACCCGCGTGCCCGAGCTGGTGGCGGCGCTGCAGGACGCGCAGCTGCTGGTCGGCCCGATGACGCCCGAGGAGCTGTCGGTCGCCGTCACCGAACCGGCGGCCCGGACCGGGCTGATGGTGGAGAAGACCCTCGTCGCCACGATCATCGCCGAGGCGGCGTCCCGGCCGGCGGTGTTGCCGTTCGTCTCCCACGCCCTGTGGGAGACCTGGCGGCGGCGGCGCGGCGCCGGGCTGTTCCTGGCCGGCTACGAGGCGGCCGGCGGCCTGGACGGCGCGCTCGCGCAGTCGGCCGATCGGGTGTTCGGGGAGCTGGACGAGGAGCACCGCCGGGCGGTCCGACGGATCCTGCTGCGGCTGACCGCGCTGGGCGACGGCACCGAGGACACCCGCCGGCGGGTCGCCCGCGCGGAGCTCGGCGACGACGCCGTCACCGCGTACGTCCTGGAACGACTCGCGGCGGCCCGGTTGGTGACGCTCGGCGAGGAGACCGTGGAGATCGCCCACGAGGCGCTCATCCGGGGCTGGCCGACGCTCCGGGACTGGCTCGCCGCCGACCGCGAGTCGCTACGCGCCCACCGCCGCCTCACCGGTGCCGCCACCGACTGGGCGACGCACGGCGAGGACGACGCGTTCCTGTACCGGGGCAGCCTGCTCGCGGGCTGGGCCGACCGGGACACCGAAGCCCTCAACGGAACCGAACGCGATTTCCTCGCCACCAGCCTGGCCCGGCAGACCCGCGAGCACACCCGCCGCCGGCGGCGGCTGCGGGTCACCATCGGCAGCCTGGTCGCGGGCCTGGTCACGGTCAGCCTGCTGGCCGTCCTCGCCGTGGTGCAGACCGTCACGGCGAACGCCCAACGCGACCTCGCCGTCGCCGACAGTCTGGCCGCCCGGTCACGTGCGGTGCTGGCGACCCAGCCTGACCTGGCGAACCTGTTGGCGCTGGCCGGGCTCGGCCACTCGGTGACGGCGCAGACCGTGGCCAGCGCGCAGGCGGCACTCTCAGCCCCGATGCACGTCGCGCGGCCACTGATCGGGCACTCCGGCGCGGTGACCGCCGTCGCGTACAGCCCCGACGGCGGCACCGTCGCCACCGGCGGCGACGACGGCACCATCCGGCTGTGGACCGCCGGCCCGACCGCCGCGCTCACCCAGGGCAGTGCCGTGACGGCGATCGCCTTCACCCGGGACGGACGTCTGCTGGCGACCGGGGGAGTCGACGGCACCGTGCAACTGTGGGACGCGACCACCCACCGACCCCTCGGCACGTTGACGGGTCGCGCTGCGGTCGACACGGTGGCCTTCCATCCGGACGGCACGACCATCGCGACCGGGCACGCCGATGGTGCCGTCCGGCTCTGGGACACCCGCACCGGCCATTCCCGGCCCGTGCCGGTCGGCCACGACGGCCCGGTGAACGCGGTGACCTTCGACCGCACCGGGCTGATCCTGGCCACCGGCGGGGACGACAACACCGCCCGGCTGTGGAACACGGCGACCCGTCAGACGACGGTCCTCTCCGGGCACACGGGCGAGGTCTTCGCGGTCGCGTTGAGCCCGGACGGCACGACCCTCGTCACGGGCTCCGCCGACGGCACCGCGCGGATCTGGAACGTCACGACCCACGAGTCCCGGGCCAGTCTCGTCGGGCACACCCGCGTCGTGCGGGCCGTGGCGTTCGGAGCGGACGGCCGCACCGTGGTGACCGGAAGCTGGGACGGCACCGCGCGGATCTGGGACACCATCACGCACCAGCCCCTGGCCATCCTCACCGGCCACACCGACGAGGTGCTCGCCGTGGGGACGAGTCCCGACGGTACGACCGTCGTGACCGGCAGCCGGGACGGTACCGCCCGCACGTGGGACACGACGACGAGCAGTTCCGTCGCCACGCTCGGCGGCCACACCGGCTACGTCGACGCGGTGGCGTTCAGCCCGGACGGCCGAACCGTCGCCACGGGAAGCAGGGACGGCACCGTCCGCCTGTGGGACACCGCCCGGCAGGGGCAGCTCGCCGTCCTCGACGCCCGGGCCGGCTTCGTCTTCACCGTGGCGTTCAGCCCGGACGGTACGACCCTTGCCACCGGTCACAAGGACGGCCGGATCCGACTCTGGGACACCGGCACCCGCCGACGCAAGGCCACCCTCACCGGGCACACCGACGGCGTCGCCTCCGTCGCCTTCAGCCCCGACGGCCAACTCCTGGCCAGCGCGTCCACCGACGGCACGGCCCGGTTGTGGGACCTGGCCACCCGACGTACGTCCGCCGTGCTGACCGGCCACACCGGCTGGGTGGACGCCGTGGACTTCAGCCCCGACGGCAGCACCGCCTCGACCGCCTCGACCGACGGCACGGTCCGGCTGTGGGACTCCGACGCCGGCAGCACCATCGTCACCCTGGCCCCCAGGACCGGCCACCTGAACGCGGTGGCGTTCAGCCCGGACGGCCGGACCCTCGCCATCGCCCCCGCCGACGGCACCGCCCTGCTGTGGGACATCGCCGCCCGTCGGGTGGCGTCCGTCCTGACCGGACACACCGCGGAGGTGAACGCGGTCGCGTTCAGCCCGGACGGCCAGACCATCGCCACCAGCGGTCGGGACGGCACCACCCGCCTGTGGGACCGCGACCGTGGCCGGACGATCGTCGTTCTCACCGGTCACGTCGGCTGGGTCACGGCGGTGGCCTTCAGCCCGGACGGCAAGACGCTGGCCACCACCTCCTGGGACCACACCGCCCGCCTCACCCCCACCCCGGACACCTGGCCCGCCGAGCTCTGCCGGCGGGCGGGACGGAACCTGACCGACGACGAATGGGCCTACCACGTCGGGTCGGAGCCCTACCGGCGTCTCTGCCCCGAGCTACCCTCCGGGCAGGGAGCCGACCCGACCGCGCCCGCATCCACCTACCCCGACCTCCGGCCTTCCGGTGGCTGACTGGTTCGGCGTCTGAGCTTCAGCCCGGTCAGTTTCCCGCTGATCCCACCCGCTGTGCTTCGGCGATCGCCGCTTCGACGGCCTGCCGTGCGCCGCTCGTGCGGGTGACGACCTGCATCAGCACCTGCTTGATGCCGTCCAGGGCCTGGAGCAGTGGTCCGGGTTGGCCGCCCTGGAGGATCGTGGTGACGAGCTGCTGGGTCTCACCGATCCGGGTGATGGCACCGCCGGCCGCGTCGCGGGCGCCGCCGACGGCGCTCTGCACCGGCGTCAGTGCGGCGATCGTCTCCTGCGGGGTGGCCTGCTGGGGTACGGCGGCGACGGCCTTCGTCGCCTCACCGATCGACCCCCCGAGCCGCCCCAGGCCGCCCTGAACATCGGAAAGGGCGCTCCGCACCCGGGCCACGCCCGCCGCGACAGCGAGGAAGCCGGCGCTGGCGGCACGCATCGCCACCTCCTGCGCCTGCCGGTCGGCGGCGGCGGTCAGCCCCTGCGCCCGCTCGACGCCCGCCATCAGGGTCTTGAGCTCACCGGTGATCTTCTCAATGTGTGACACGTGGGTGACGTCCCCAATCGATGACGGCGAACCGTGCACCTGACGCTACCGAAGACACTCCAGGGTCACCAGAGACAGCGGCAGATGCCTGACCCGGTCGACCGGCCGTGGCGGGTGCCGGGGGCTCAGGAACCCGCCACGTTGGCCGGCGCGGTCCAGCCGGTGGCTCGGATCCACCCGACCAGGTCCAGGGCGGCCGGCTCGATCGAGCGCACCACCGCGCGGTCCGAAGGGTGTTCCGCCGCCTCCGCGAACTGGCGGAACATCGCCTGGTCGAGCTCGTTGGGAAGCACGCTCAACGGGAGGGCCTCGTACCGCGCCGGGAGCCCGGCGTGCGCGCCGAACGCCGCGGCGATCCGGGGGCCCGTCAGCTCGTCGCCGACGAGTTCGACGGCTCCGCCGGGCACCTGCGCGGTGTCGAGCAGGAGCGCGGCGGCGACCCGGCCGATGTCCCTGATCGAGATCATCTTCAGGGCGACGTCCTCGGGCAGTGGCATCCTCAGCACGATCTCCCCGTGCTCCAGGCTCGGTGCCATCACGCTCGCGAAGTTCTCCATGAAGGCGGTCGGGCGAACCATCGAGGCCCGCAGGCCGGAGGTTCTCAGGTGCTCCTCGATCCGGTGCTTCGAGTCGTGGTGCGGCACGCCCGACTCCCGGTCCGCTCCGTAGACCGAGTTGAACACGACGTGCGGGACGCCCGCCTCGACCGCCGCGTCGACGAGCGCCTTACCGATGCGGACCTCCGCCTCGACCTCTTCGAGGCTGTTCGCCTCCGGGGTCATGAAGTAGAACCCCTCGACCGTCGCCAGCGCGGCGGCCAGCGACGCCGGGTCGTCGGCCCGGGTGGCCGACAGTTCGACGCCGCGGGCGGCCAGCGCCTGAGCCCGGTCGGACTGCGGGTTGCGGACCAGAGCCCGCACCTGCGCCCTGTGGTCCAGCAGCGCGTCGACCACCGCCCCGCCCTGTTGCCCCGTCGCGCCGAAGACTGCAATCGTGCCGGTCATCGCTCTGCCACCCCTCACTAGTTCATGCCATGAACGAAACTAGTTCATGGCATGAACAACGTCAAGGTGTCGGGTGCCGGGACCTCACCGCGTGGCTGGTGGGTTCGCCGCGGTCGAGGAGAGGTCCGAGGTGTCCACGACGGCGGTGGCCAAGCGCTCGAAGTCGCGCTGGTCGTCGGTGTCGAGGTTCCTCGCGATCTCGGGCAGACGCTCGACCACCTGGGCGTAGAAGGCCTCGGCGAGGACCTTCCCTGTGGGCGTCGCGCTGAGCATGACGACCCGTCGGTCCTGCGCCGAACTCGCCCGGCCGACCAACTCGCGCCGCGCGGTGCGATCGACCAACTGGCTCAACGCGTTCTTGGTCATCCCCAACGACGCGGCGAGGTCCGCCATCTGCCGCGGCTCGTTCCGGACTGCGCAGAGCAGGGTGGCCTGTGCGGGGGTCAGGTCGAACTCGGCGCAGATCTGCGCGTACTTGCGTTGGATCACCACCGAGAGCCAGAAGAGCTTGTCGCCATAGCCCACGCCGGCCTCCCTCGTCCGATGACGAACGGCCAGCCTACCCGTCGCGGGCCGGCAGACCACGCCACTCACCGGGGATGCACACCTCCACGAGACCGGCCGGCGCGCCTGCACCACCACCTTGCGGTTCACCTGGTCGGAGCGGTTCGCGGGCGGGCGCACGCGAACCCCACCGCCACGACGCGCCTACACCAATCGCATCGAGCCGGACGCCTTCACGACATTGCCGGGGCCCGGCCTTGCCACGAACCCGTAAACCGCAACACCGGATCGTATCTCGTGAACAACGCTGTCAATCCCAATTCGCTTGGCAGACGAAGCCGACCACAGAGCTGGTGGAGCCGGTGGAATCAGTCACCACCACGCGGCTCGTCACAGACTGTCCGATGTGGCAATAATCAAAGTATTGATTCGAGTAGGGGTCGATGGGTAGCATGTGGCCGTCTCTGTACCAGGTGTAGGTAACGGGTCCGACAGTGCCACTGGGGGATACGAGGCAGTAGTATTCCCCCTGTCCGGATGGGCAGCTGTGCCCGGTGATTATGGGGGCGGCTGCTGCCGGGGACGCAGGGGTCAGGCTGGTCGCCAGAATGGCAAGTGTCGCGACCAGGAGTGCGAGAAGTCGTTTCGCAGGTTGTGTCAACTCTACCTCCAGGGTGCGGCCGAATCAGGTGTCCCTGTCTCCGATAATGGCAGCATCTTAACTAAGTTATTTGATGTACGTCAATTGCTGCAATGTTAGGTCGTGCTGCACATGTCCTATTTTCCCGGATCGGAACAAGTGGCATCTTCGGCGCGACCGTCGACTTCGAGAGCCATGTCGGGGACACGCCACCGACCCGAACCCACCGGACCAGGAGGTTGATGAAGTGTTCATCGCGAACGTGCGGGGCAGCTGGTATCTCGTCGTCCCGCAGGGCACCGCCAAGCTGCGGGCGGTGGTCCTCGGTGGCGACAGCAACGCCGCCGCCGCCGGCCTGCCCGTGCTGAACTTCACCTGGGATCCGTCGATCAACGCGCTCCGGGCGGCGGTCGACGGCATCGGTTGATGTCGTGTGTCGGTTCTTCGGTGAGGTGGTCGACCCCGGCCTTCGCGGGCTCGACCGCGGTGAAGCCAGGAAGGCGATCACCTCGGTGACGTCCTCCGGCTGGGCGACGCGGCGCAGCGGGATGAGGGGGACGTACCCGTCGAGATACCCGACGGGGGCGCTGGTTCAGACCGGGCCGGGCGCGACCGCGTAGACGCACACGCCGGCCGGGCCGTGCTCGGCGGCCCGGTCGCGGGTCAGGGAGTGCATCGCTTGTCAGGCGACGCCGACCGGGAGGGCGGGACCCAGCAGCAGGCCGCCGTCGAGTACGAGTTCGGTCCCGGTCGCGAACGACGCGTCCGGTGAGGTGAGGTAGAGCAGTGCTGCGCTGACGTCGGCGGGTGCGCCGAGGCGCGGGATCGCGAAGGGCCCCGGGTCGTAGAAGTCGGAGATCGGCCGTTCGCCGGGTGCGGCTGGTTCGTGGATGAGGGCGGTCGAGACGACTCCGGGGTGGATGGCGTTCACCCGGATGTTGTCCCGACCCAGTTCGAGTGCGGCGCTCAGGGTCAGGCCCCTGATCGCCCATTTGCTCGCGACGTAGGAGGCGTAGCGGGCGGTGCCGCCGTACGCCATCGTCGAGCCGATGTTGACGATCACGCCGCCGCCGGCCCGTCGCATTGCGGGGGTGACGGCTTTGACGCCGAGGTACTGCCCGGTCACGTTGATCGCGAAGGTGCGGTCCCAGAGGGCGCGGTCGGTGGACTCGATCGTGGTGGCGGGGTTCTGGACACCCGCGTTGTTCACCAGGATCGTCAGCGTGCCGAAGGTGTGCTCGGCTGCCGCGACGGCGGTTGTCCAGTCGTCTTCACGGGCGACGTCCAGGCGGACCGCGAGGGCCCGTCCGCCCAGTTCCGCAGCGAGTTTGGTGGCCTTGCTCAGGCTTCCCGCCGTACTGCCGATGACGACGTTCGCGCCCTCGGCGTGGTAGCTCCGGACGTGGCTTTCGCCGAGTCCTCCGGTGCCGCCGGTGACCAGTACGGTCTGATTGGTGAAACGTGACATGACGTGTCCTTCGAAAGTGGCCTTGGTGAGCTGACCGACTCACCTCACCACCCGAGACTATGCCCGGCGAAGTGATGAGTCAAGTGACTCACCTCGCCATCGGGCATACTGTGCTCCATGAGCACCGAGCCGTCGGCGTACCACAGACGCGTCGCCGAAGAGAAGCGCGCAGCCATCCTCAAGGCCGCCACCGGCCTGTTTCTGACCGCCGGCTACGACGGAACCTCCCTTGCCAGGATCGCGGAGGCGGCCGGGGTCTCCAAGGCCACGCTCTTCAAGCAGTTCCCCACGAAGGCGGCGCTCTTCGACGCGATCGTGACCGAGTCCTGGCAGGTCGAGGAGGCCCACGCACCGGAGCCGTCGGCCGAGGACCTGGAGGCCGGTCTGACCACGATCGGTCACCGGTACGTCGAACTGCTCACCCGCCCGGGGATGACCGCGCTGTTCCGCATCGTCATCGCGGAGCTACCGCGTTTTCCCGAGCTCGGCGAGGCGCAGTTCAGCCGAGGAAAGATGCCCTACTTCGAGTCGGTCAGCCGCTACCTCACCGCCGCCGACAGGGCCGGCTCGGCGAAAGTCGACGACCCTGATCTCGCGGCCACCCAGTTCCTCGGGATGATCTCCAACTTCGTCTTCTGGCCAACGCTCCTGCTCACCGACTGGGCACCGCAGCGGACCGCGATCGAACAAGCGGTACGGGAAGCGGTCAGCACCATGTGCGCCAGGTATCAGCCCTGACCGCGACCGGAGGCGTCATCGTGAAGCCAATGTCCTAGGACGCCCTGGAGGGTGTGGGGCATCAACCACAGGGGCATCCGCCATATCGGACGCACGGTCACGGGAGTGCCCGTAGGGAAACCTGAAGGGGCCTTGGCCGGGTCACAGGCCGTCCAGCAGCACCTTGATGACCTCCATCAGTTGCTCGCGCAACTGGTCGGCTGGCATGTCCTGATAGTGGTCCGACAGCATCACCAGGGGGCCGAAGATCGCGCCCAGGGTGCTGCCGAGCCGGACCCTCACCTTCGGGTCGAGCGCCGGGTCGGCGAAGAGTGCCGACAGCTTCGTGTTCTGTGCCGCCAGCCGGGCACCGACCTCGGGGTCGTTGGCGAACAGCGCGTGGAAGACGTCCTCGTTGCGTTCGAGGACCACGAGCATCTGCCGGTGCCGCAGGGCGATGTCGATGATCTGCGGCAGGGCCCGCTGCCAGGCGCCCGGGTCGCTGCCGGCCACCACCAGCCGGTCGGACGCCTCGGTGAGCACGTCGAGGGCCCGGCCGATGACCGTGCGGGCGATGTCGTCCTTGGCGTGGAAGTGGTGGTACACCGCCGCTTTGCTGACGCCGAGCCGCTCCGCGATGTGCCGCAGCGACGTGCCCTGGTAGCCCTGGCGGGCGAACAGCTCGACGGCGACGTCCACGATGCGCTCCCGCATCGGCTCGGCAGTGGGGCTGGCGGCGGTCACCGCCACAGGGTATAACTTGCCGAACGGCAGGTTTCGCCTTGCCGATCGGCAAGGAACAGTCTCGACTCCGATGGTGAGGACCGATGGTGAAGAGTCGCCTGCTCGACCGCCTGCTGGTCGCCGCCCGGGTTCACGCGGTCGAGCCGCTGGGCCCCCGCCTACGGCTGGTCACCCTGACCGGGCCCGATCTGGCGGGTCTCGACTGGCTGCCCGGCCAGCACGTACGCCTGCAACTCGCCCCGGGGCCGGCGGCCGTCGACTGGCTGGTCGGCACCCTGCGCACCTACACGGTGTGGAGCTACCAGGACCAGACCATGGAGCTGGTCGTCTTCGACCACGGGGACGGCCCCGGTGCCGAGTGGGCACGCACCACCCGGCCCGGCGACGAGCTGATGCTGATGAAACCCCAGGGCACCTTCGTCACCGCCCCGGCGTCGTACCACCTCTTCGCCGGGGAGGAGACCGCGCAGGCCGCCTACGGTCCGATGCTGCGCGCACTGCCGGCCGACGCCCGGGTCTTTGGCCGGTTCGAGATCGACTCCCCGGACGAGCGGCTGAACCTGATCGACTCCCACAGCGGGCACCCGGACCCGAAGAGGGGCAGGGACCTGGAGTGGAGCTACCGCCGGGGTCGGTCCGCGGCTTCCTCGCAGACGCTGGTCGAGGCCGTCCGAGGACTGGAGCTACCCGCCGAGCCCGGCCGCGCCTACCTGGCCGGGGAAGCCCGGACGATCCAGCTGATCCGCCACCACCTGGTCAAGGAGCGGAACTGGCCGCGCCGCAACGTGATCACCAAGCCGTTCTGGACCCCGGGACGCAAGGGAATGGATTAGCGCCGTTCCGTGAACCCTCAACGTCGGCTCACCTACACCGACACCCCGCCGAGAAAAAGTTCCGGGTGACGGCAACCTCCGGGCGGTGGATCGCATGTACCCGGATGTCAGCAACGATCGCCACGATCCATAGGGGTCCGGAAATGTCTGCACGTCGCCTTCTGCTGCTTCCTGCCGCCACCGTCCTGTTCGTACTTGCCGCCTGTTCCACCACGGAGGCACCCGGGGCCGGCGCCTCTGCCTCTCCCACCTCGACCACCCCGACGGCAGCCAGCCCCAACGCGACCGCATCCGCCCCGGCCGCATCCGCCCCGGCGGACGCCGCCGGGGGTGTCACGAGCGCTGACTGTCCCTCGGGGACGGACCTGCAGAAGCTGATCGAGCTGCCGAAGGGCATGACCTTCGGCAAGGTCGAGTGCGTGAAGGGCTGGGCGGGGGCCGTCCCGCAGGGCCCGAAGACCGGTGACGGCGTCTACCTGTTCCACTACACGGCCGGTACGGGCTGGAAGTACTACGGCGAGGGCAGCGGATACGACTGCACGGACCTCGGCCTCGACGAGCCGGCGCCGTTCTGCATCTCCGGCTGACCGCAGGGACCGGGTTTGCGCGCTGTGGCGCACACTGGCTACGGTGTGCGCCACAGTCAGCCGGCCGCACCGACGCCGTCGCGCCCTGACAACCTGTGCCGGTACGTCGGGGGATGCGAGCGGGCATGGCGGACTCGATCGACGACCAGTTCCGGGAGTTCGTCCGGACCCGCTCGCCGGCCCTGCTCCGAACGGCGTTCCTGCTGACCGGCGACCGGCACCTTGCCGAGGACCTGGTGCAGGACGCACTCGCCCGCACCCACCGGGGCCGGCGACGGCTGCACGATCCGGGACACTTCGAGGCGTACACCCGTACCGCGATGTACCACCAGCAGGTGAGCTGGTGGCGGCGACGCAGAGTGGCCGAGTCCCTGCCCGGGGAGCTGGCCGACGTGGCTCAGCCCGGCAGTGACCACGCCGGCCGTACCGACCTCAAGCTCGCCCTGCACCAGGCGCTCGCCCAGCTCACCCAGCGGCAACGCGCGGTGCTGGTGATCCGCTACTTCGAGGACCCCAGCGAGGCCGAGGCCGCGCAGCTGTTGCAGTGCTCGGTCGGCACGATCAAGAGTCAGACCAGCAAGGCACTGGCCCGCAGGCGGGAGGTGGCGCCCGAGTTGCTCTCGGCCGTGATGGAGGAGGCCGGATGACCGACAACCTCGGGCCGCTGCGTCAGGCCATGTCCGAGCTGAGCGAGCACGGCGGCAGCGCCGACCTGTACGAGGGGACCCTGCGCAGGTCGCGGCAGTTGCAACGGCGGGCGGCCGTCACCACGGGCGTCGCAGCCCTGACGCGGGTGTTCGCCGTCGGCGGTACGGTCGCCTTCGCCGTCGACCACTGGCCCGACCGGTCGGCGTCTCCCGCAACCACCCCCGGGCAACCCGACTGTCCGACTGTCGAAACCCTCGGGGACCTGGTCGAGCTGCCCAAGGACTGGTCCTTCGCGTCCGCCGACGTGCAGTGCGCGCAGACGTGGGCGGCAGTGGAGGTGAAGCGCCCGGCCGGCGGCAACGTCCGCTACCTGTTCCACTACACGGCCGACGCGGGTTGGCGGTACCAGGAGCAGGGCACCGAATGGGACTGTGAAGAGCTCGGCCTGACCATGCCGGCACCGTTCTGCACCTCCTGACCGCCCGTCCGCAGGACCGGGGAGCGGTGTCGAGAAACCACGTTGTGACGCGGGGACCACCCGCCCTACCGTGTCCGACATAGACCTGTGCGGATCGACTGTCGGGGGACGTGTATGCGTGCGATGGCCGCTGTGGTGGTCGCCTTCCTCACCGTGGCCGTCACCCCGGCCGCGCCGGCCAGCGGGGCGACCCTCGCCTGGCGTTCCTGCCCCGGTGTCGACGACAGCCGCCTGCGCTGCGCCACCGTCCAGGTACCGCTCGACCACGCGCGGCCGGCCGGCCCGACGATCGACATCACGATCTCCCGGCTCCCCGCGACCGACCCGGCGCTGCGCCGCGGCGTACTGGTCACCACCGGTGGCGGGCCGGGCGGTGCCGGCGTCCCCGAGCCGCTGAACCTCGCCGCCGTCGTCGATCCCGCGGTGCTCGCCCGCTACGACATCGTCGGGTTCGACATGCGCTTCGTCGAACGCAGCACCCCGATCACCTGCGGCCAGCCGGAGGAGGAACCGGGCGGCTACTGGGTGCGCACCGCGACGTACCAGTCCCTGGCGGACACCGCCGCGCAGGCCCGCGCGTACGCCCGCGCCTGTGCCCGGCACGCCGGCTGGGCGCTGCCGTTCGCCACGACCGCACAGGCCGCCCGTGACATGGACACCATCCGGACAGCGCTCGGCGAGCGGAAACTGTCCTTCCTTGGGGGTTCGTACGCGGCGTTGCTCGGCGTCGCGTACGGCATCCTGTTCCCGCGTCGGGCGGACCGGTTCGTGCTGGACAGCCCGGTCAACTACGACCTCGCCTGGCGTCGGTACGAGCTGGCACGGATCCCGGCCTTCGAGGAGAACTACGCCGCCTTCACCGGGTACCTCGCCGACAACAGCGCAACGTTCGGACTCGGCGCGACGCCGACCGAGGTCGCGGACACCCTCAGCCGGGCCCTCGCCGGGGCGGCGACCGAGCCGATCGTGGCCGGAGACCACGCCTGGACCGCCGGTGAGCTGGGCTCCCTGACGGTCATCGCGACGTACTTCGAGCACCTGTGGCCGGTGGTCGCGACCGACCTCGCCGCCATCCTCGCGCACCGCCCGCCACCGATCCCCCTCGACCCGCGACCGGCCCCGCTGCCCGGCACCCCGGGTGTGCCGGCGGACAACCACACCGCGGTCAACACGGCATTCCGCTGCGGCGACAATGCGTGGCCGCGTGACCCGGCGACCTACCGCCACGACCTGGCCCGCCTCGGCACCCGCTATCCCGTCTTCGGCCCGTCGATCGCCAACCTCAACCCCTGTGCCTTCTGGCCGGTCAGCCGGGACAACACGCCGCCGCTCGCCGGCAACCGGGCACCGGCGGCGCTCGTCGTCGCCGCACTGCGCGACGCCTCGGTGCCACCGGCCAACTCGATCGCGACCGCCCGGGCCATCACCGGATCCCGGCTGGTCACCGTGGACAGGCGGACCCATGCGCCGGTGCTCAACGGTCCGGCCGACACTTGCCTGGCGGGCGCGGTCACCGCATACCTGGTGCACGGGCAGCTGCCGGAGCACGACACCGCCTGCTGAACGTGCTCGTCACACCGGCCGAGACGACGAGGGGAAGCGCCTCCACCGTCCTTCGGAGACGACCTCGACGGTGCCGTCGGTCACGGTGATGGCCGTCTGGTCGTCGACCGCGTACGCGGGACCCGCGATCTCGGCCGCCCACCTCCCGGCATCCGCCACGGCGTTGTCCGGTTCGAGACCCGGGTGCGGGAAGATCGGGAAGTCGACGACCCCCGGCGTGCGATCGTCGGGTGCGCACTACCACTCGACGAGGGTGGAACCGATCCGGGGAGTCAGCATCATGCGCGCCGCGCTCAGCCCCGCCCAGAGGGTGTCCAGCAGCGACGGCAGGAGATCCGCCAGCCCGGACCGCCGCATCCGGTGGCACAGGTATGCCGCATCGCCGCCGGTCGAAGCCGAACGCCCGCCGTCGTAGGTGGCCCTCACCGACCGGCCGGCTGACCGGTGCTGCCCGCGGCCTCCGGCTCGGAGGCGTCCCGCGCTGCCCCGACCGGGTTCGCGGCGTCCCGGGTCGCGGTGGTCTGCAACTGGTACGACCGGTAGGTCAGCCAGAGCGCCACCAGCCCGGCGACGGCCGCCGCCACGCTGGCGATCTGGTCGGCGAGGTCCGGGCCGAGCGCCAGCACCCCGACGACGATGACCAGGACCGCCAGCCCGCCGAGCGCCACGGTGCGGACCTGCTGTCGGGCCAGGTGCGCCGTCCAGCGGCGCGGGATCACCCTGGTGGCCAGCTCCGCCAGGATGATGCCGGTCATCACCAGGATCGGCACCTGCCACGGCTCGACCTTCACGGACCCTCCTCCACACCGTCTGCGGTCATGCGAGCGCCGCCTTCATGGCGGCGATGAATTCCGAGGTCAGGCCGGACTCGTTGGCCAGCAGCCGGGCGGTGTGATCGACGAAGACCTCGGCGAACGCGCGGTACCCCGGATGCATCGGTCGGGGGCGGGCATTCTCCACCGCACCCCGTAGTGCTTCCAGGTGCGGGATGACCGCCCGGAGGTTCGTGTCGTTGTACGCCTCGGCGAGGGTCGGGGCGAAGCCGTGTCCGGCGAGGACCTTCTGTGCCGCCGTGCCGGTCATGAAGTTGATGAACCGGGTGGCCTGCTCGGGATGCGGGCAGGTGCGCGCCAGCGCGAGACTCTGGCCGCCGAGCACCCCGTAGGCCAGCGGGCGCACCTGGATCTTCCCGGCCAGCAGGTCAGGGTCCTTCCGCAGCTGGAGTTCGCGGTACTTCACCGGCCAGTTGCGCATGAACGTCGGCTTCTTCCCCACGAACTCTTCGAGGCTGGCGTTCTCGTCGCTGGAGCGGGTGACCTTCCCGGCCTCAATGGCCTCCTGCAGTGGTTGCAGCGCCCGCTGCCAGGGTTTCAGCTCGAACCGGATCTCCCCGGTCGGGCTGAGGAGGTCGGATTCCACGGACAGGGCGTGCTCCAGGATGTTGACCAGGAAACCCTCGTTGTAGTTCGACGAGTTGGGGCTCAGTTGACCGACGAACGAGTCTTCGCCGGCGGTTCTGAGCACGCCCGACAGGTTCACCCGACCGGCCTCGGTCCCGGGGTTGCGCCAGAACAGCATGCCGACATCGGTGTTCAGTGGCACGGCCCAGTAGCTGTCCGGGGTGTTCGCGACCTGGTGGAGGTCCTTCACCGAGGTCAGGAAGTTCCGGTCGGCCAGCCGGATCGGGGTGATCAGCTTCTGCGCCGCGAACTCGGGAATGTCGACGACGTCCAGGTTGAGGATGTCGGCACCGCCGTTACGGGCTGCGGTCAACAGTCTGGTGCGTTCGTCGCCGGATCCGCCCTCGATCTCGTCGGTCAGCCGGGCCGGGGTGTCGGGGTTGGCCTGGTTCCACATGGCCAGCAGGAGTTTCCGGGCACCGGTGGGGTCGGTGCCGGTGGCGAGCCGAAGCTCGACCGGCGGTGGGCGGTGCCCGCCGGGCAGCAGGTAGACCGCCGAGGCGCTCAGCGCGCCGCAGGTCAGCACCCCGCTGAGGAAGGAGCGCCGCGAGTACTGCTCGGTCATGGTGCGGAATCCTTCGATCCAGGACGGTCACCTGCGCGCAACGAGTTATTCATCACATTACGCTTTGACGTTGACGAATGACGAGCCTGGCGGCGGCACCCGGTGGAGGCCGTACGGTCGGAAACCCGATTCCGCTCGCCCCGGCCGGAAAATTGTGTCGACGCGACTTTCCCCTGTGGGATATGCAGTCTTGGGTAGGCGCTGTCGCATGGGGACCTGAAAATTCGGGCGGGAACATGGTTCGATGTCCCGGAAGCAGGGGATCAGGACGACACACGGAGGTGGCTCGCACAGCACGGCGACGGGGGAGCTGATGGAATCGACGAGCGCGGTGACCGCCGGACCTGACGGCCCGGTCGCACCACGTTCCGGCCGTGTCTTCGGTGGCAACTATCTCGCCTTCGTCACCGGGACCGGCCTGTCCTCGCTGGGCAACGCCGCCTGGTACATCGCGCTGTCCTGGACGTTGGCCACCACCGTCAGTCCGGGGCTGGCCGGGCTGCTGTTGGCACTGGCCACCATGCCCCGGCTGGCCGTGCTGCTCTACGGAGGCGCCGTCGCCGACCGGCACAGCCGCCGAAAAGTGATCATCCTCAGCGACGGGGTCGCCGCCCTGGTCATGATCGCTGCCGCCGTCACCCTGCTCGTCGGGGGGCCCTGGTGGGTGCTGCTGCTGGCGGCCGGGGCGATGTCGGTCACCGGCGCGTTCTTCGTCCCCGCCTCGGCCGCACTGCGACCCCAACTCCTGGCCAGGGACGACCTCGTCCGCGGCAACGCCCTCTACTCCCTGGCGCTGCGCGGCGGGCAGGCAGCAGGAGGGCCGCTTGGCGCGTACGCACTCGCGCTCGGCGGAGGACTACTGGTCGCGCTCCTCAACGCCGTGTCGTACGGGTGCTCGATGATCGCCGTCGCCCTCACCCGCCCGTACGCGACGCCTCAGGAGCAGCCCGCCACCACCGGCGGCCGCCCGGGCGGTCCGGGCACGGTCGGCGTCCGGGCGGGCCTACGGTATGCCTGGCGGCACGCCCAGCTGCGCTGGCTGCTGCTGGTGCTGTTTCTCAACGAACTGAGCTGCGCCGGGGTGCTCAACGTCGGACTGGCCCTGTTCGCCCGTGCGCGCGGCCTCGACGAGAGCGGTGCCGGACTGCTCCTCACCGGATTCGCCATCGGATCGGCAGCCGGAGCACTCACCCTGATCGCGGTGCCCGCCCGCCGCAGCGCCGGGACGGTGTTCGGGATGGCACTCGTGGCCCAGGCCGCGCTGCTCGCGGCACTGGCGGCGGCGGCCTCCCTCGGCCCGGTGGTGGCGATCTTCGTCGCGCTCGGCGCCCTGCTCGGCGTGACCGCGAGCCTGGGGACGTCGCTGCTGCAGACCTGGTGTGAACCGGAGTACCGGGGCAGGGTGCTGGCGGTGCTGGCGCTGGTGGCGTTCGCCGCGATTCCCCTGGGCAACCTGCTGATCGGCGTCCTGTTCGCGCATCTCGGCCCCGCCACGGCCCTGCTGGTCCACGCGGCGATCGCGGTCACCGCCACCGCCGCGTTCCTGTCCCGCCCCACCCTACGTCGCGCCGGTCTGTAGCCGGGGTGGACGCGGCACCTCCCGGCCGGCCCCGGGCGGTGACCGCGAATCCCGGTGGCCATGTCGACCCGGCTCATGGATGATCGACATCTGGGTCGCTAGCTCAACTGGCAGAGCATCCGACTGAGTAGCGCGTCCGCCCTCCGCTGCGGCGGCCATGGGTGCGCTTCCTTCTCCTTGTTGGATCGGAAGGTTCGGGGTTCGAATCCCCGGCGACCCACTGTGCCACGGCTGCGCGCCGCCACCTACCGGAACCGAGGGAAACGGAGGAGCACGTGATCGAAAAGCTGATCATCCAGAAGACCCTGCGCGTACCGGCGGGCCCGGCTGCGGCCGGTGACGGCACGCCGGTGGCCCGGCAGCTGGACGCGGCGCTGCTCGATGTCGGGTTCGCGGCGTCGCGGGCCCTGCTGGAGCACATCGGCGCGCTGGCCCCCGCGCCCGCGATGGACCTCGCCGCCACGGTCGTCTCGGCGGTACGTGAGCTGGTCGGCGACCACGTCCAGCACAACGCCTACTTCATCGGTTTCCCGCACGACGTGCCGGACACCGTCGAGTTCTGGGTGGACCGGCTGCGCGCCGCCGTGCTCACCGGCGGGGGCACGGCGACCGACGCGCAGCTGCGCGACGCCGTCGTCTCGGGTGGGGTGAACCTGCTCGACCTGCCGGCTTACGGCATCTACCAGCACACCTACGCGCAGTTGCTCGCCGCACACGACACGCTGGTCACCGCCGCCGGTGACCGGCTGACCGTGCTGCATCTCGGTGACGCCCCCGAGGTGGAGGCGGCACGGCTGTACCTGGCCCTGGCCGGCAGCCCGACGCCGCACGGCGAGGCCGACCTCGCGATCCTCGGTGAGCTGGCGGTGGCCTGCGCCGACGGCGTGCAGCCGGCCGAGATCCCGGTACGGGAGAACCGTGCCGTGCTCAACGGGATCCGGCTCGTCCTCGGCCGGCCGCTGGTCGGCGTGGAAACGACCACCGACGTGCTGCGCCTCGCCTGCCAGGTGTCCGGCGGGGACGTCTCGCTGGCGGCACCCACCCGGTTCCGTGCCTTCCGACGCCCGGAGCGGCGGATGCTGTTGGCCGCGCTGAACGAGGTCGTCGCCGCGCACCCGGACCGGCTCGGTGACGTCGCCCGGTACGCGGAGCGCTGGAAGCGGCTCGGGGAACGGCTGCACCCCCACGAGTACGGCCAGTGGCCGCACGCGCAGGAGGTGTTCACGGTCGCCCGTGGCCAGCGGCGGGTGCACAACCTCGCCGGCCGCGCCGAGGCGGCGATCCGTGCCGGTGCCGTCGGCCCGGCCGCATCGGTGCTGTCGGCCGCACCGGGCCTGCTCCTGCGGTCTGCCGACCGGCTGCTGCGGTTGGCGTCGGCGGCGGAGCGGGCCACGGTCGTCGACGCGGTCACCGGCGCGCTCGGCTCGGCCTCGGGCCGGGTGCTGCTCTCGCTGCGGGAGCACGTCGACAACCGGCTGACCCCCGCTTCGGCCCGGATGTACGCGAGTCGTTCCCGCACCGCGTGGGTGGGCCCCGACGAGCGGCCAGCGCTGCCGGCCGCGCTGGTGGCCGAACTGTCGTCGCTGCTCGACGCCGAGATCAGCGCCCGGCTGCCGCAGTGGCACCGACCGCTGCTGGTGGATCCGCAGGTGCTCGACGTCGCCCTGCCGCTGTCCGGCAAGGCCACCGAGGGTGGTTTCGCGGTCATGCCGAGGGGCTCGCGGGCGTCGGTGTCCGGTGAGGTGCTGCGGTTCTTCACCTACTGGCGGCAGGCCAGCCGCCGCACCGACCACGACCTGTCGGTGCTGCTGCTCGACGACGACTTCCACAGCTCCGGTCAGGTGTCCTGGACGAACTACCGGCATGACGGCGTGGTGCACTCCGGCGACGTCACCGACGCGCGTAACGGGGCGACCGAGTTCATCGACGTGCCGCTGACCGCCGGCGGACGCTACGTGGTTCCGCAGGTCAACATCTACGCGGGCGAGTCGTTCGACGAGGTCGCCGAGTCGATGTTCGGATACCAGACCCGGGCGCGGGACCAGGGCGGGGCGCCGTTCGACGCCCGGACCGTGCGGGCGCGGTCGCACCTACGCGGCCACGGCCGGGTCGCGCTGCCGATGGTGTTCGCCAGGAACGAGCGTGGCTGGCAGGCGGTCTGGCTGCACCTCTACCTGCCGGGACGGCCGTCGTTCAACCGGGTGG
This sequence comes from Micromonospora sp. SCSIO 07396, assembly GCF_053667945.1. Lineage (NCBI taxonomy): Bacteria > Bacillati > Actinomycetota > Actinomycetes > Micromonosporales > Micromonosporaceae > Micromonospora > Micromonospora sp. SCSIO 07396. Next base: position 3,569,866 of record NZ_CM132210.1, on the reverse strand, counting down.
AGGAGAACACGTTCACCACGGCCGACCGGGTGCGGGCGCTGATGGAACGGCGGTACCTCACCGTGTCGTACCTGGTCGACAGGTGGCGCGGTCGGGCCGAGGTGACGGTGTGGGACGGCCGGCTGCCGGACGGGCCGGTCACCTTCGTCGGCATCGAGGCGCCGGAGAACCTGCCGGACGGATCGGAGGCGATCACCCTGGGGCGACTCAACGAGGTGATCCCCCGGTAGGCGGCGACGGTCGTCACTGCCCGGATGGCCCGTACGGCCGTATCCCGGACGGACCCCGCGGCGCGATCGCGCCGCGGGGTCCGTGGTCGGGAGGTGACTCCGTGCCGGCGACCAGGGTCACCGAACCCAGACCAGGCTGTAGAAGGTCAACTTCGGCTTTCCGGTGAACCACTCGCTGCCGGGCCAGATGACGACGTAGCCGAGATCGGCCTCGGCGGTCTTGACGCAGGCCACGAGCGGTACGGCCACCGGATTGTCCACCCCCCGGCCCAGCCGTATCGCGCGCTGCGCGACGGTGAGCGGCGGGAACTCGTCACTCCACTCCCGCTGGGCGAGGCAGTCCGCCTCGCTCGGCAGATCGGCGGTGGTCACCCCGTCGAAGATCTGCGGCCGGAGCACCCGGGAGACCTGTGCCCCGTTCACCAGCTTCAGTCTGCGGGTGACGTGGTCGAAGGCGACGTCCGCGGTCGTGCCGGACTGACTGCGCTCCAGATCCAGGTAGGTGTGTTCACCGTTGACGGTGAAGGTCACCTTCTCGACGTCGATGCGGGCCGGGCCGTACACCTCGGTGTTCCTGGTCGGCGCACCCGCGTCCGCGACGTCGATCTTCGCCCCTGCCGCGACGTAGATGACGATGCGGTTGCGCTCCACCTCCTGCACGAAGCGGCCGTCCATGGTGATGCGCAGCTTGCGGCCGCTGTTGATCCGGAAGGTCTCGCAGGCGGCGTCGGGCTTCTCCCGGGCCGCGATCGGACACACCAGCAGCTGGGTGACGTCGGCGGGCTCCGCCCGCAGGATACGCACCGGCGTCCCGGCGTCCTGGACAGCGCCGCCGACGCCGACCCCGAAGACCCCCAACGGGGTCACGATGGACACGTCGTCGGTCTGCACCTCCACGCTGCCGTCCGAGTTGAGCACGAACTTCACCGGCAGCAACGGAGGCTGGTAGGCGACGTGCCCCATGATGCCGAGCTTCTTGTCCCGGGCCGGCTTGTCGCCGTCGGGCAGTTGCCACTCGTGGGGCATCGAACTGCCGACGACGACGCCTCCGCTGAGGCAGCAGCCGCCCAGGCAGATCAGCACGACGGCGACCACGGCCGCGATCGCGGTGCGGTTCACCACACACTCCCCGGGCGGGTGTCCTGCCCCAGGCCGTCCGGCTCGGTGACCGGCTCCGGGCCGGCTCCGATGCGCCCCGGTTCCCGGCCCCACAGCCCGCCGCCGCGGCGGCGGTGCAACTCCCTGGTCAGCCAGGCGGTGCCGTCCACGACCACCGTTTCGAGGACGTCGAGTGCGTCGTTGACGCCGGTGCTGTCGAGGGCCAACTGGGTGACCAGCCCTTCCGGTTCCCCGTCGTTGCGCATCTGCCCGAAGTCGCCCAGTTCGAGCTCGATTTTGCCGAGAGTGTCGGTGCGGACGACGAAGGTCCGCCGTTGGATGTATACCTCCGTGGCCGGCGCGGTGGACCCGGAGACACCCCCGGAGGTGAGCTGCGGCGGGGCGGTCGTGAGGGCCGCGCTTCGAATACTCTGTTCCGTGACCTCCACCTCGCGTAGACCGCCGTAGGGGATGGAACGGCGGCTCGACCCGTGAAAATCGCCGTAGGTGAGGTCGAGCTTCGAGTGGAAGTAGCGGATACCCGTCGCGGTCAGCAGGAACAGCGTCAGCAGGTAGTGCGAGTAGCGGATCGGCCCGTAGGAGATCCGGGCGCTGCTCGCCCTCGGTAGGCCGGTGGTCAGCTCCAGTGCGTGAGCCACCTCCGAGGCGGGAATCCCTCGTTCCCGGAGCATGTCCGCCTTGAAGATCAGGACGTCCTGGGCCAGCCACGTCGCCATCTCCTGGTCGGTGGGGCGGTCACGCAGGACGGCACACCACCTGTCCCACTCGGCCCGCTCGGCCTGATACCGCTCGGCCCGTTCCCGGGACACGATCCGGTAGGTCGACTCCCGCACCCGCAACAGCGGCTGGGAGTACCAGAGCAGGGCGATGCCCACGGCGGCGGCGAGGAGCGGAAGCCCCGACTCGATGCCGCCGTCGGGCAACAACCGGGCGAGCACCAGCAGCGCTGCGACGGCCAGCAGGGCCACGGCGAAACGTTCGGCCCGGCGCAGCAGCGGCCGCTCGCGGTACGTGTCCGCGTACGCGAGCAGTAGACGGCCGCTCCAGAGGTCACGGGTCTGCCGGGCATGCCAGCGGGCGAGCCACCGCAGGTGCCCGTTGCGCAGCTCCCTTTCGTCGTAGAGGAAGGCGAACTCCCGGGCGAGGGATTGCCGCAGCCCGGCGGTCATCGGACCCCAGCTCTGCTGTCCCGGTGTCTCGCTGGCGAATGCCTCCTCGACCGTGCGGGCCGCAGCGGCCATCGCTGCCGGATCGACGGTCACCCCCAGACCGAGAACACCGCGGAACCGGTCGTGGTTGAACGCGAGCAGGGTGCGGCGGTGCTGCCGCTGCCACCGCGCATAGCCGGCGAGGGGCACCCCGATCCCGGTGAGGACGAGCATGATCGCCAGCGTGGTGAACGCGCCGACCAGACCGAGTTGCACCACGACGCCGACCGTCCCGACCACTCCCAGCGCCAGCCCGGCCCACCGGAGCAGGGTCAGGCTCCGCGATGGCGGCACCTGTGCCCCGCCGAGCTCCCGGGGCTCGGCGGGGTCGGGCTCGAAGAACTTCCAGACGCGGTCCTTGCGGCCGGGGAGGTCGCTGGAGCGTATCCTCCTGACCTGGTCGGTGACCTGACGGAACACCTCGTCCTTGAGGGGGCCGGCGAGCAGGCCGTCGAGGTGCGGCTGGTGCCTCTCGGGGAGGCTCCCGTACGCCGCCGCCAGATCCTCCAGGCTGGTCCCCGGGGTCCCGGCCTCCGTCGCGCGGTCGCTGATGCCCATCGCGACGTCGATGACGGTCACCAGGCTGCCCAGCCACTTACGGCCGAGGGCGTCCTCGGCGCTCTCCTGGCTCGGGTCGCCGCCCTTGGCGACCAGCCGTCGGGCGTTGCCCAGCGCCTGCAGGTGCCGATCGTCGAGAGCGCTCAGTGTCCGGTCGCTGAGCGTGGCGACGAGGTAGTGGTAGTACACCCCGGGTCGTTGACCGTACGGGGTGCCGAGCACGTCGGCCAGCATCTGCTCGGCGGCGCGGGACATGCCACCGTCGAGCAGGCGGACCGCCACCTCGTACTTCCTCTCGGGCGGGTCGTTCGGCCCGACCTGGTACGTGTGCACGCCACCGTGGATGGTGCCGCCGGTCCCGATGATCGGCGAGTTGGCCCCGGAGCTGTGTACGTGTTGACGGGGAACCTCATTCATCTCCCTGCTCCCCCCGGTAGTCGAGGCGTACGCCGCCGTGGATGGTGCCGCCGGTGCCGATCACCGGGGACTGCGCCCCCGAGGTGTGCACCGTCCAGCGGCTCTCGTGCGGGGCGGTCGGGGTGCCGGCGTCGCCGCTGTCGAGCCGGGCGGCCAGTGCCAGCGCGAACGTCGCCGCGTGGGCCGCCGCCCTGGGCTGCCAACCCTCGGCGTCGGTCTGGTCCTTGCGACCGCCGGCCCGGTCACTGATGCCACGGATGGCGGCCGTCGGCACCGCATGGTTGACGTGGCCGGCGTGGGCCGCGCCGGCGCTCTCCATCTCCACCGCCACGGCGTCGGCGTAGTGCTCGTGCAGGCGCTGCGCCTCCGGCGTCGTGCGCCCGTTCAACACCACCTCGCCGGCGGCGACGGGTTCGAAGTGGACCCTCGGCACCGGGTCCAGCCCGCCCGCCCAGCCTCCGTCGAGGGCGAGGTGGCGGGCGACCTGCTCCAGTTCGTATGCGATCGGCCAGGCCTGCGGGTACGCCCGGAATCCGCTGTCCTCGCTGCGTCCGCCCTGGTAGGCGTACACCTTCGTGGCGACCACGACGTCGCCGAGGGTGAGCCAGTCGCGCAGTCCACCGGCCACCCCGACGAACAGCATCGCGCTCGGCCGGTAGTGGCTGATGGCACGTTCGGCGATGACCCCGGCGGCGGGGTTTCCCCGCCCGACGAGCGCCAGCGCGACCTGGCGGGACGGCCCGTCGCCGGTCCCGGCGAGGGTTCCCACGTCGAAGTGGGTGCCGGCGGGGTGCCGCTCGACACGGATGTCCCGAAGGCGTTTCCTGATCTCACTGCGCTCGACTTCGAGCGCCACCAGTACGACGATCACCAGACACTCCTCGTACGTCTCAGAACTATTCGTCCTCTGTGGACGGTGGATGGGTGCGACCCGGTACGGGCGCTGCGGTTGCGGAGGGTTCGCGAGGTGCGGGCCGAGGGGGGCGGCCACGGGAATGCTCGATCGAACTGCCGTGGCAGTGACGATTCCCCTGCTGAGCGTAAGTGTGCTCCGATGCTATAGTCAAGTTGACCAAAAGAGGGGGAGCGTCGTGCCGAACGACAAGCAGTGGACCGCCCCGTTGATCGCGATCGCCGTCGACCTGGCGGTCTTCACCGTCCTGGCGGGCCGGTTCGTTGTCCTGTTGGTCGAGCGCGGTATCGAACCGGACCTCGGCGCCCTCGCCCTACCAGGCGGTTTTCTGTCGACAGTGGACGAAGACCTGACCCGCGCCGCGATGCGGGAGTTGACCGAGGAGACCGGTCTCGACCCTGGTCAGGTCCATCTCGAACAGCTCGCCACGTACGGCACGCCGGACCGGGACCCCCGACAGCGGGTCGTCACTGTCTGCTATCTGGCATTGACGCCGACGCCCGGCGCGCCCGCTGCGGGCGGCGACGCGCGCCACGCCGACTGGTACCCGGTGGAGGAGATCCTCGCGGAGCCGGGCCAGCTCGCGTTCGACCACGCCCAGATCCTCACCGACGCCGTGGAACGCGCCCGCAGCAAGCTCGAATACACCACCGTCGCCACGTCCTTCTGCGGGGCGGAGTTCACCATGTCCGAACTCCGCCGGGTCTACGAGATCGTCTGGGGGCGCTCCCTGGACGCCCGCAACTTCCACCGCAAGGTCCTCGCCGTGCCGGACTTCGTCCGGCCGACCGGAGCACAGACCACCCGCAACGGTGGACGGCCCGCCGCGCTCTACCGCCCCGGCGAGGCATGGCTGGTGCAGATCCCCATCCTGCGCGCCCGTCACGAGGGGGCCCGTGATGTCCACTGACCCGTTGCGCGAGCTGCTCCTGGCCGAGTACGGGCAGCTCAAGGAGGAACAGCGGGCCCGCATCGGCCTGCGGGACAACCTCATCTACGTCACCCTGGCCGCGTACGCCGCCATCGTGGTGGGGGTGACCACGCTGGGCAGTCAGGGGGCGCTGCTGCTCATCCTGTCGGGAGCGGCGACGGTCCTGGGCTGGACGCACCTCGCCAACGACGAGAAGATCTCGGCGATCGGTCGCTACGTCCGCACGGCGCTCGCCCCACGCGTGGAAGACCTGCACCCCCGGGCCGCGCCCGTGTTCGGCTGGGAGGAGACGCACCGCCGCGACCACCGCCGCCGACTACGCAAGATCCTCCAGGCCTCGACCGACCTGCTGACCTTCAACGTCCCGGCGCTCGGCGGGCTCGTCTACTACTGGGTCAACGGGCCCTGGCACTGGTCACTGATCACCGGGTCCCTGCTGCTGCTCGTCGCGAGCTTCGTGCTGGGCTGGCAGCGCCTCCTGCACGTCGACCTGGCCTGAACCACACCGGACCGGCCGGCGGGCGAGGCCGGTCGTCGACCGGGACCGGTCAGGTCCGGTCCCCGGTCCAGGCCGCTTCGAGGATCGCGGTCAGGCTGGCGGTGTCGGTCGGCCCCGGATGGTTCTGGATCAGGCGGGTGACGCCGGAGGCCAGCTCCGCGAACCGGGGAAGGTCGGCGCGGGCCACCCCGATGTCCGCCAGGGTGCGCGGGATGCCGATGTCGGCGAGGAGCCGGTCGAGCCAGGTGAGGAACGTGTCGGTGGCCTCGGCCGGCGAGGCGTCGGCGACGTCGAGCCCGCACACCCCGGCGAGGGTCGCCAGCCGGTCACCGACGGCGTCCCGGGCCGCGTGCAGCGCGTACGGCAGCAGCAGTCCGACGCCCAGGCCGTGCGGCGTGTGCGTGGCCGCGCCGATGGGGTACTGCAGCGCGTGCGGGGCCGCGTTGCCCGCGTGGGAGAAGGCGAGCCCGGCGAGCACCGACCCGTAGGACATGTCGGCGCGCGCGTCGGTGTCGCCGCCGTCTGCGACGGCCCGGCGCAGGCTGCGGGCGATCCGCTCCGCAGCCAGGAGCGCGTAGTGGTCGGTGACCTGGTTACGGCCGAGGAACACCTGCTCCACCGGGTCGCGCGGCCCGTGGGGCCGGGCCCGCGCGGTGTAGCTCTCCACCGCGTGACAGAACGCGTCGATGCCGGAGTGGGCGGTGACGCTCGCCGGGCAGGTGTAGGTCAGCTCGGGGTCGACGATCGCGAAGTCCGGCACGATGTGGACGCTGGACACCCCCACCTTCAGCGCACGGTCCGGGTCGGTCAGCACCGAGACGGGGGTCAGTTCGGAGCCGGTGCCCGACGTCGTCGGGACCGCGACGAGCGGAATCGTCGGCCCCGGCACCCGCGACTCCCCGTAGAAGTCGCGCGGTGTCCCGCCGTGGCACCGGATGACGCCGACGATCTTGGCGAGGTCGATCACCGTGCCACCCCCGACGGCGAGGATCACGTCGGCGTCCACCGCGGCGGCGGCCGAGACGGCCAGGTCGACGTCGGTGAGCGGCACGTCGGGCGTCGCGTCGGGGAACACCTCGACGGCCTCGACCCTCTCCCGTACGGCGGCCACGATCCCCGCCACGCCCGGCTGCCCCAGCAGGATCCGGTCGGTCACCACGAGGACCCGTGAGCCGTTCTCGGCCACCACCCGGGGGATGTTCTGCGCGACCCCTTCGCCGACGATCAGCTGGCGTGGTCCACGGACGGTCTCAAGCATGGCGGTGCCTCTCCGGAACGGCGGCGACGGTGAGCGGGACGGTCACGGCAGGTCGATCGCCGCGTAGGTGAGGTCGAGGTACTCGCCGATGCCCTCGTGCGACCCCTCCTTGCCGATGCCTGACTGCTTCACGCCCCCGAACGGGGCCGACGGGTCCGAGATCAGGCCACGGTTGACGCCGATCATCCCGGTTTCGAGCCCCTCGGTGAACCGCAACGCCCGCTGCAGGTCACGGGTGAAGACGTAGCCGACCAGGCCGTGCTCGGTGTCGTTGGCCTTCGCGATCACCTCGTCGTCGGAGGTGAACGAGATGATCGGCGCCACCGGGCCGAAGATCTCCTCCCGCAGCATCCGCGCGTCGTCGGGCACGTCGACCAGGACCGTCGGCGGGTAGAAGTGCCCCGGCCCGTCCGGGCGCACGCCGCCCACCAGGATCCGGGCGCCCCGACCGACCGCGTCGGCGACGAGGTCGTCGAGCTTGGCCACCGAGGGTTCGTCGATCAACGCGCCGACGTCCACGCCGTCGTCGAGGCCGTTGCCCACCACCAGCGCGCCCATCCGCTCGGTGAACCGCTTCGTGAACTCCTCCCGCACCGGCTCCTCGACGTAGATCCGGTTGGCCGCGATGCAGGACTCCCCGATGTTGCGCATCTTGGCCACCATCGCGCCGTGCAGCGCGACGTCCAGGTCGGCGTCGGCGCACACGATCAGGGCCGCGTTGCCGCCCAGCTCCATCGAGGTACGTAGCACGTTGTCCGCCGCCTGGCGCAGCAGAACCCGCCCCACCTCGGTCGACCCGGTGAACGACACCTTGCGGGTCCGGGTGTCGGCCAGCAGCGCCGAGACCACCTCACCGGCACGCTTGGTGGTCACCACGTTGACCACACCGGCGGGGACGCCGACCTCCTCCATGATGCGGGCCAGCAGCAGCATGGTCAGCGGCGTCTGGGCGGCCGGTTTGGTGACCGTCGTGCAGCCCGCCGCCAACGCGGGGGCGATCTTGCGGGCGCCCATCGCCAACGGGAAGTTCCACGGCGTCACGAACACGCACGGCCCGACCGGCTTCGGCACGGTGAGGATGCGGTACCCGCCTGCGGGAGCGGTGCTGTAGCGGCCCTCGACGCGTACCGCCTCCTCGGCGAACCATCTGAAGAACTCGGCGCCGTAGGCCACCTCCGCCCGCGCCTCGGCGAGCGGCTTGCCCATTTCGAGGGTGATCAGCCGGGCGACCTCCTCGGCCCGGTCGGTCAGCGCCCGGTAGGTCGCGGTCAACAGCTCCGACCGTCTCCGGGGCGGGGTGGCCGCCCACTGCGCCGCAGCCCGGCTCGCCGCGTCCAGCGCGGCCAGCCCGTCGACGACGCCCGCGTCGGCCACCTCGGCGACGGTCGTACCGGTGGCGGGGTCCTCGACGGCGAAGGTGACGCCGCTCGCGGCGTCCCGCCAGGCGTCGCCGATCCGCAGCCGTCGGTGCTCGGGGGCCAGGACGTCCATCGGGTCACTCATTGGGTCGCCTCCTGTGATCTTCGTGGTGATGTCCGGTGTGCCGCGACGGGTCACCTGCGGGTAGCGGTGCGGGCCGGCGCCGCCCCGGCTACCGTCCGGCCGCCGAGAGCGACAGCCCGGTGCCCGCGTCGAACAGGTGCGCCCGGTCCAGGTCGACCGTCACCCGCACCTGCTCGCCAGGCGTGCCGGTGACGGTGGGCCGCGCCTTGACCTTGAGGATCTCCGCGCCCACCCGCACGTCGACCACCGTCCGGTCACCGAGCGGTTCGAGCCCGTAGAGCTCACCGGGCAACGACGCGTCCCCGCGCCGCTCCACCGACAGGTCCTCCGCGCGTAGGCCCAACAGCAGCGCCTGGCCGTCCTTCGCCGTGGCCCAGCGGGGCCGGGGCAGCGTCCAGCCGGCTGCGCCGACCAGGTGGTCCCCCTCGGCGTGGCAGGCGAGCAGGCTGATCGGCGGGCTGCCGACGAAGCCGGCGACCCACTGGTTGGCCGGCCGCTCGTACACCTCGGTCGGGGTGCCGACCTGCTGCACCGTCCCCTCTCTGAGCACCGCCACCTGGTCGGCCATGGACAGCGCCTCGACCTGGTCGTTGGTCACGTAGACGAAGGTCGCGCCGAGGCTGCGGTGGATGCGGGTGAGCTCGGTGCGCATCTCGACGCGGAGCTTGAGATCGAGGTTCGTCAACGGCTCGTCCATCAGGAACGCGCGCGGGCTGCGAACCAGCGCCCGGGCCAGGGCGACCCGCTGCATCTCACCGCCGGACAACTGCGCGGGACGACGGTGCAGCAGCCGTTCGATGTGCAGCAGGCCCGACATCCGCTCGACGGCGGCGGCGATCTCGCCCGCCGGGCGGCGACGTGCCCGCAGCGGCGAGGCGATGTTCTCGTACGCCGTGTGCCGGGGATAGAGGGCGTAGTTCTGGAACACCATGGCCAGGTCACGGACGGCCGGGGCGTCGGCGGTCGCGTCCCGGCCGTCCAGGTGCACCGACCCGGCGTCGAGCTTGTCCAGGCCGGCGATCGCCCGCAGGGTCGTCGTCTTGCCCGCCCCGGACGGCCCGAGGACGACGAAGAACGCCCCGTCCGGCACGTCCAGCGTCACCCCGTCCAACGCCCGGACCCTGCCGAAGGACTTGCGCAGTCCCTGTACCGCAACGGTTCCCATCAGGCCACCAGCTCTTCCGTGCGTACGTCGTAGACCGCCGGGGTGCCGCCGGTGTGCCGCAGCCCGACCTTCGCGTCGGCGGCGAACCGTACGGTCGGTGGCATCCGGACCCGCACGTCGCGTCCGCCGCTGTGGTCGACCACGTAGATGATCTCGTCGCCCAGCCACTCGGCCGAGACGACGCGGGCCGGCACCGACCCGTCCGTCCCCGGCGCGGTGACCTCCAGCGCCTCCGGCCGTACGCCGGCCACCAGGGGACGGTCGCGGGGCAGGCCGGGCGGTGGGGTGAGGACCAACCCGCCCGGACCGCGCAGTTCCCCGTCGGCCACCTCCACGTCGATGAGGTTCATCGGCGGGGAGCCGATGAACGCGGCGCAGAACAGGCTCGCCGGACGCTCGTACACCTCGAGCGGGGTGCCGATCTGCTCGACACGGCCCTTGTTGAGGATGGCGATGCGGTGACCGAGCGACATCGCCTCGACCTGGTCGTGGGTGACGTAGACCATGGTCGCCCCCAGCTCGCCCTGCAGGTGCTTGATCTCGGTGCGCATGTCCGCCCGCAACTCCGCGTCCAGGTTGGTGAGGGGTTCGTCCATCAGGAAGGCACGCGGCCGGCGCACCAGGGCGCGGGCGAGCGCGACCCGCTGCTGCTCCCCGCCGGAGAGCTGACGTGGCCGCCGGTCCAGCAGCGGACCGAGCCGCATCAGCCGGGCTGCCTCCTCGACCCGCTCGCGCACCTCGTGCTTGGGCAGGCCCTCGGCCCGCAGCGGGAACGCCAGGTTGTCGCGGGTGCGTAGGTGTGGGTAGAGCGCATAGAACTGGAACACCATGGCGATGTCACGTTCGGCCGGCGGCAGATCGTTGACCAGCGTGTCGCCGATGTGGATGTCGCCGCTGGTCTGCCGTTCCAGGCCGGCGATCGCCCGTAGTGTGGTCGTCTTGCCGCAGCCCGACGGGCCGAGCATCACGAACAGCTCGCCGTCGCCGATGGACAGGTCGACGTGCTCGACGGCGACCGTGCCGTCCGGGTAGCGCTTGTGCAGGGCGCTCACCTCGATGCCCGCCATCAGCGTCGCACCGCCCCGAGGGTCACCCCGGCGACGAGGTGCCGGCGTACCAGGTAGGCGAAGACGAGCACGGGCAGGGCGAACACCACCGAGGCGGCGGCCACCAGACCCCAGTCGACGGTGGTGCCGCCGATCAGGCCGGCGATGGCCGGTGGGGCGGTGCGCACCTCGTCGCTGGAGGTGAGGAAGATGGCGAACACGAACTCGTTCCACGAGAAGATGAGCGCGAACACCGCCGTCGCGGCGATGCCGGGCACCAGCAGGGGGAGGGTGAACTTCCCGAACGCCTGTAGGCGGCTGTAGCCGTCGAGCATGGCGGCGTCCTCGTACTCGGCGGGCACCTCGTCGACGAAGCCCTTCATCATCCAGATCGTGAACGGGACGTTGAACGCGGCGTAGATGAGGATCAGCCCGAGCTTGGTGTCGATGAGTCCGACCTGGCGGTACATGAGGAAGATCGGCACCACGACCACCACGGGCGGCATGAACCGGGTGGACAGGACGAAGAACAACTGGTCCTTCTTGGCCTTCAGGGTGAAGCGCGAGTACGCCCACGCCGCCGGCACCCCCAGCACGGTGGCCAGCACCGTGGACACGCCGGCGACGACAACGGAGTTGAGGAACGCCACGGACAGGGCCGAGCGGCCGCCGTCCGCGCCGACGAAGACGTCCCGGAAGTGGTCGAGGGTGACCGTGAAGCCGAAGAACTCGGCCGGCACGGCGTAGACGTCCCGGTTCTCCTTGATGGAGGTCTCGATCATCCAGAGCACCGGGAAGAGCATCACGACGGCCAGCGCGGTCAGCAGCACGACCTCCAGCACCGACCGGCCGCGGCCCCGCCGGCGCACGCGGCGTGCGGGGGACGGGCGGTCCGGAGCCGGGCCTGCGGACACGGCCTCGTCGACGGAGACGGCCATCAGCCCTCCTTGAGTTTGTTCAGGTAGCGCAGGTAGAGCTGCGTGAGGACGATGACGACGAGGACCATGAGGATCCCGTACGCCGAGGCGGTGCCGGTGTTGAAGCCCAGGAACGCCACCTTGTAGACGTGGAACGACAACGTCTCGGTGGAGACCCCGGGCCCTCCGCTGGTGAGGATGTAGACCAGGTCGAACAGCCGGAACGCCTCGATGGCCCGGAACAGCACGGCGATCAGCAGCAGCGGCCACACCAGCGGCAGCGTGATGGTGCGGAACCGGAACCACTCGGAGGCCCGGTCGATCGAGGCGGCCTCGTACAGGTACTTCGGGACGGCGGTGAGGCCGGCGAGGGCGATGAGCATGATGAACGGCGTCCACTGCCAGGTGTCGACGACGATCAGGGACACCAGCGCGGTCCGCTGCCGGGTGAGCCACTCCACCTGCCCCAGGCCGACCGAGCCGAGCATGCTGTTGACCACGCCGAACTGTGCGTCGAGCATGAACCGCCAGAACAGCCCCACCACGACCGGCGACAGCATCATCGGCACCAGGAACAGGGTGGTCAGCACGCCCCGCCCGTGGGTCCGCCGGGAGATCAGGTACGCGATGGAGAAGCCGAGCACGGTCTGCAGGGTGACCGCGCCGACCACGTAGATCAGCGTGGTCAGCGCCCGTTGGTGCACCTGCGCCGAGGTCAGGATGGCGGTGTAGTTGCCGAACCCGACGAACCGGGCGGGCCCCCCTCGGGTGGCCGAGTAGTCGGTGAACGACAGGTACAACGCCCACAGCAGCGGGAACACCGACATGCCGAGCAACAGCAGCAGCGCGGGGGAGATGAAGGCCACGGCGAGGCCGCGGTCGCCCAGCCGGCGGCGGGGCCGCCCCGGTGCAGGTGGCGTCGCGGACGCCACCTGCCCGGGACGGTCGGTCGTCAGCTCACTCACAGCCCGCCGCCGCCCTTGCGGTTGCTGGAGTCGAGCACGCCCTGCTGCTCCCGGGCGATGTCGTCGAGCGCGGCCTTCGGGCTCTTGGCGCCGTTGAGCGCCGCGTTGACGTTCGTGTTCTCGATGTCGACCAGACGCGCGTACTCGGGCACGTTCCACATGTCCCGCATCCGGGGCACCGAGTCGGCGTACACCTGGTTGAACGGCCCGGCGTTGAGGAACTCGGGCGACTGCAGGGCGTCGGTACGCGACGGCACACCACCGGCCGCGGCCCACTTCTTCTGCACGTCGGCCTGCTCGAACCACCGCATGAAGTTCAGCGCCTCGGCCTGCTGCGCCGAGGGGGAGTAGGCCGACACGTGCATCCCCATCCCGCCGAGCGGGACCAGGTTCGTCTTCTGGGTCGGCAGGGTGGCGAACCCCAGCTTGCCGAGGATCTGCTCCCGGCTGGTGCCGAGCGTCGACTGCTTCGGGTCGAGCAGGCCGCCGCTGGCGGCGATCCAGTTGAATGCGATGCACGCCTTGCCCTGGGCGACCGCCGCGTTCACCTCGTCGATGAACCAGTTGCCGGAGCCCTTGGCGGTCAGCGGCTTCATCTTGTTGACCAGGACGTCCATCGCCTCGTGACCGGCGGTGTCGTTGAGGACGCCGTCGATCTTGCGGCTCTTGGCGTCCCAGAGGTTGCCGCCGTAGACGCCGTTGACCGTGTTGTAGGTGACGGCGGCGGCGTCGGAGCCGTTGGCCTGGTGGAAGGCGAGACCGCTGACGCCCGGGTTGTCCGCCTGGCACTTCGCGGCGACGGAGATCATCTCGTCCCAGGTCTGCGGGGGCTTGTCGCCGATCAGGTCCTTGCGGTAGATCATCGTCCAGGTGTCGCCGAGCAGCGGCAGCCCGTACAGGCTGGCGTTCTCGTCGCGCTTGCCGGTCTCGGCCTGCGGGAACTGGCCGTACGCCGCCAGCAGGTACGGGTTGTAGGCGTCGACCTCGATGTTCTTCTTGACGAAGTCGGTCAGGTCGAGGATGTTGCCGTTCGTCACGGCCTCACCGATGTGCTGCGAATCCAGGATCGCGATGTCGAAGTCGGTCTTGCGCGCGGCGAACTGGGTGAACATCGCGTCGTGCCAGTTCGCGTTCGGCACGGTGTTGACCTTGATGGTCACGTTCGGCCGTTCCTTCTTGTACTCCGCATTCGCGAAGTCCTCCAGCGCCTTGGCCGGGGGCCATTCGAACCAGATGAAGCTGAGGGTCAGCGGGTCCTTGGTGAGCTCGGGGACCGTCGCCGGCGCCTTCGGGGCGCCGGCCTTCGTGCCGTCGTCCCCGTCGCCGCACGCCGCCAGGGTCGTGGCGAGCAGCAGCATGGCGGCCGTCGCCAGCCGTATCTTCCGCCGGGAGACCGATGTTCGGGCGATTCGCTTCGGGTGCCGCATCGTGGTACCTGCTTTCTGGGGTGGTGGGGACGTCGAGAGCCTCGCTATGTGCCTCGCCGAGCAGGTGCTTGGTTGTTTCCGGCGTGGTGCCGGGCCGGCGCGGGGGCCGCCCCGTGGACCGGTGTCACGGACGCGCCATGACCTGCCGGTTCGTCGTCGTTCCGGTGCGTCGTCGTGCCGTGGGCAGGCAGGACGACCCGTCGGGACCCGGTGCCGGGCCGGGCGGGACGTCGAGCATGCTCATGGGGGCTCCAGTTGATCGAGTGGAGCGATGGCAGGCGTTACGGCGACGGTGCGCAATGACGGTCGCCCGTCACGTTTCCTATACGATCGGGTGGGGGGCGTCAGCATGTCGCAGCGTCGTAACTGATGTCAACAGGTTCCCGAAGGTGCAAGAAAGGACCTCACGTCACGATGGACGACGAAGCGATGGGCGCGCGGGGCCGCACGGCCGCGCCGGGCAAGACGTCACCCGCGCGATCGCGCGGCCGGCTCGCCGACGAGGTGTACGACACGCTGCTCGGACAGCTGATGTCGCTGCGGATCGAGCCCGGCTCCCGCGTCACGATCGACGTCCTGGCGCGCGAGCTGGGGGTCTCGCAGACGCCGATCCGGGACGCGCTCAACCGGATGGAGGCCGAGGGGCTGGTCGTCCGGGTGCCGCACGCCGGTTACCGCATCCCACCCCAGATCACCCGCCAGCGGTTCGAGGACATGCTGGAGGTCCGCCTGCTGCTGGAACCGGCGGCGGCGCGCAGGTCGGCCGAGCGGGCGTCGCTTCCGCAGGTGGCCGGGCTGCGCCGGATGCTGGCGGAGATGGCGGAGCTGGAGGGGGGCGTCGGGCCGACCGCCTACGGCGCCTTCGGGCTGCGTGACGCCGCCTTCCACGACCTGGTCGCCCACAGCGCGGAGAACCAGGTCATCCGGGAGACGCTCGCCCGCCTGCACAGTCACGTGCACCTGTTCCGGCTGCACCACGACACCCAGGTCACGCACCTGGCGATGGCCGAGCACGAGGCGGTGGTGGCCGCCATCGCCGCGCGGGACCCCGACGCCGCCGCCTACGCGATGCGCCGGCACATCCTGCGCTCCGGCGAGCGCTTCCGCCGGCTGTTCGACGAGATCAGGGACGCGGACGCGATGACCGTGCGGTCTTGACGGGCGGGCGGGGCGGAGGAATGCTAGCTCAATCGGATCGGATTGGATCGCGTCCACCTCACCGCCACCACATTGCGAGGAGAAGCAGATGCCCCGAGCGCTGCTCCTGACCGGCGACGCCGCCGAGGAACTCGACACCATGTACCCCTACTACCGCGTCCAGGAGGGCGGCTGGGAGGTCGACGTCGCGTCACGCACGTTGCGTGACGTGCAACTGGTCATCCACGAGTTCGACCCGAACTCCGACGCGTACGTGGAGAAGAACGGCCGCAAGCTGCCTGTCGACGTGCCCTGGGCCGAGGTCGACGTCGAACGCTACGACGCCCTGATCATCCCCGGCGGGCGGGCCCCCGAGTGGATCCGGGTCGACGCCGACGTCAGGCGGATCACCGAACACTTCTTCGCGCGCAACCTCCCCGTCGCCCTGGTCTGCCACGGCGCGCAGGTCCCGGCGGTGTACGGCCTGCTCAAGGGCCGCAAGACGGCGTGTTTCCCGCCCATCACCGGCGACATGGAGAACGCCGGCGCGACGGTCATCGACGCGCCCGACGTGGTCGACGGCAACCTCGTCTCCTGCCGGG
Source organism: Micromonospora sp. SCSIO 07396 (assembly GCF_053667945.1). Classification (NCBI taxonomy): domain Bacteria; kingdom Bacillati; phylum Actinomycetota; class Actinomycetes; order Micromonosporales; family Micromonosporaceae; genus Micromonospora; species Micromonospora sp. SCSIO 07396. The sequence continues at coordinate 3,553,971 of NZ_CM132210.1, read as the reverse complement.
GCTGGCCCGACATGCCGCAGTTCGGCCGGGCCATGATGGAACTCTTCGCGAAGTCCGTCGACGCTCCCTCGGCCTGAGCGCACCCGGCCGGTGCCGATGACGACCACGCGGACGGTCACCGTCGACGGCTCGCCCGTCCACGTCCTCGACAGCGGCACCGGGCCGGCGGTGCTGATGCTGCACGGCTCCGGACCCGGCACCACCGGGTCCGGAGCCTGGGCGGCGACGGCGCAGGCGCTGGGCCCGTCGTGGCGGGTGCTGGCCCCCGACCACGCGGGGTTCGGCCGTACCCCCGTCCCGGTGGGCTCCCGGGGTGGTCTGCGCCTGTGGACCCGGCAGGCGGCGGGCCTGATGGACGCGCTCGGCGTCGGGGACTACGCCGTGGTGGGCCACTCCATGGGCGGGGCGGTGGCGTTGGCCCTGGCGGCCGAGCACCCCGGGCGGGTCACCCGGGTCGTGGCGGTCTCGACGATGGGTGCCCCCGGGGCGTCGCTGTCGGCCGACCTCGACGCGCTCTGGGCCGCCCCGGCCGGCCCGACCGGGGCGCGGGACATGTTGAGCCGGCTCTTTCTCGACCAGGCGCTGGTGACCGACGCGGCGGTCGCCGCCCGCGCGGACGCGATGCTGGCCGGGGTCGCCGCGTACGCGGGGTTGTTCCCGCCACCCCGGCAGCGGTGGGTCGACGACCTCACCCTCCCGGCGCGGACACTGGCCGCGATCCGCGCGCCCGTGCTGCTCGTGCACGGTGCCGACGACCGGGTCACCCCGCTCGGCCCGGCCACCCTGCCCCTGCTCGACCATCTGGCCGACGTCCGGCTGCACGTGTTCGGCAGGTGCGGGCACGTGCCGGCGGTCGAGCACCCGCGCGAGTTCCGGCACCTGCTGGCGGATTTCCTCCGCACCGGGCACCGTCGCTGACCGTCAGGTGCCGCGCTCGGGTCGGCACCGATTCCGCGCCCGGATCGCCCGGTGGGGTCGGCCGGTGCGCCGCGCGCTGTCCTGACCTGGCACGATCGCTCAGTGCCGTGATTGACAGTTGATCGACGTACTGCTATCAGTAAACAGAGCTTCCTATTTCTTGCGGTGCCCACCCGGGCGTACGTGGTGCCCGGGCACCGACCGGCCGGCGGCCCGCCGCCCCTTCCCCGAGGATCGCCATGGTGCGCACAAGAACAGTCGCCTACGCCGTGGGCGCCCTGCTGACCGGCATCGCGGCGGTCGGCTACGGCCTGCCGTCGGCCAGCGCCGCGACCGCCGGCCCGATCACCGGCCTGGCCGGCAAGTGCGTCGACGTGGCCGGCGCCAACCCGGCCAACGGCACCGCCGTGCAGCTCTACGACTGCAACGGCACCACCGCCCAGACCTGGACGGTGGGCAACAGCGACAACTCGATCCGCGCGCTCGGCAAGTGCCTCGACGTCACCGCCGCGTCGACCACCAACGGCGCCAAGATCCAGCTGTACGACTGCAACGGCACCGGCGCCCAGAAGTGGACCACCGCCAGCGGCGGCGCCCTGGTCAACCCCACCTCGGGCAAGTGCCTCGACGTGACCGACCGGAGCACCGCCAACGGCGCCCGCCTGCAGATCTGGACCTGCGGCGGCACCACCAACCAGCAGTGGACCCTGCCCGGCGGCGGCACCCCCACCCCGACCGCCACCACCCCGGCCGGCGTCAACCTCGACGACCCGGCGAAGAAGGACGTCGCCATGCAGCTCGTCTCGGCGGCCGAGAACTCCTCGCTCGACTGGCGCGCCCAGTTCTCCTACATCGAGGACATCGGCGACGGCCGGGGCTACACCGCCGGCATCATCGGTTTCTGCTCCGGCACCGGCGACATGCTCGAACTGGTCCAGGCGTACACGAACACCAAGCCCGGCAACGTGCTGGCCGGCTACCTGCCGGCGCTGCGCGCCGTCAACGGCACCGCCTCGCACGCCGGCCTCGACCCCAACTACCCCCGCGACTGGCGCACCGCCGCCAACGACTCCGTGTTCCGGGCCGCACAGGAATCCGAACGGGACCGGGTCTACTTCACCCCCTCGGTGCGGGACGGGAAGAACGACGGGGTCCGGGCGCTCGGCCAGTTCGCCTACTACGACGCGGCGGTCATGCACGGGTACGAGGGCATGCGCCAGATCCGCAGCCGGGCCCTGCTCCGGGCGAAACCCCCGGCGCAGGGCGGCAACGAGCGGACCTGGCTCAACGCGTTCCTCGACGAGCGGATCGTCGAGATGAAGAAGGAGGAGGCCCACTCCGACACCTCCCGCGTCGACACCGCCCAGCGGGTGTTCCTCGACAACGGCAACTTCGACCTGAACACGCCACTGGTGTTCGCCGTCTACGGCGACCAGTTCCGCATCGGCTGACCCCCACCGCCGGGGCAGCATGGCTGCCCCGGCGGGACCGCCCCGCTCAGGGTGCCCAGGGGGTCGTGACGTTCCAGGTGCTGTCCGCGGCCCACAGGGTGGGTGAGTTCCACGCCTCGCCGCCCGTGCCGTTGCTCAGCCACACCTGGGAGGCGTAGTGCCGCAGGTACCTGCCGCGGAAGTTGTACGACTCCAACGAGACCCCGCTCCCGCTCACCCCGACCCGGGCACACCAGGTGGCGTCCGCGCGCAGCAGCGCCGAACCGTCGTTCGGGGAGTTGCGTACCCGCGACTCCTGGTGGCGGAGGAACTGCCCGGGGAAGTTGACCGACTCGAACGAGTAGCACGCGGGGTCGGCCAGCCCGGCCCGGACCGTGTACGTCGCGTCGTTCCTGAGCAGCGCCGAGCTGTCCGCGTTCACGACCTCGGTGTAGGCGAGGCTGTCCCGGTGCCGCAGGAACCGGTCGGTGTACCCGGGGGTCGTCACCTGCAACGACCGGCGGCTGTTCAGCGGCAACGCCACCGGCGTCGAGCTGCCGACGGACCGTGACGCGGCGATCAGGGCCAGGTTGGCGGCCCGGACCCGGGCCTGGTCCAGCTTGACCACCTGCCGGTCGTAGGTGAGGAACCCGTTCAGCTCACCCTCCTGGTCGGTGATCTCGGTGTAGACGGACGCGCTCAGCCCCTTGCCGAGCATGAGGTTCTGGGTGCCCTGCACGAGGCCGACGTAGCGGTCGGTCAGCGCGGTGGAGTTCGGTTGCCACTCGTAGGCGAAGAAACTGCCGTTCGGGCTCCACTCGTGCCCGGGTACGCGCAGGCCGAGGCCGCCGAACTCGCCGAGCACGGCGATCCGGCTGCCCGACGGCACCGGCGAGTCCGGCCCCAGGTAGACGTGCCAGTCGTCGATGTCCCCGGTGCCCGGGTCGCCCAACGACTGGCAGCAGTTGTGGCCGCTGTGCGCGTTGACCAGCCGGGTCGGGTCCTGGGTCTTGACGGCCTGGGCGACCCGGCGGGTGTCGGCCAGCGCCCGTTCCCCCCACCCCTCGTTGTAGACGGTCCAGGTGACGAGGGCCGGCGAGCTGCGGTGCTCGTCGACGATCTCGCGGGCCTCGGCTTCGAGCTGCGCCTGCTGCGCGTCGGTGGCGTCGATGTCCTGCGCGGTCAGCGACGGGACGTCCTGCCACACCAGCAGCCCGAGCCGGTCGGCGTGGTAGAACCAGCGCTGCGGTTCGACCTTGATGTGCTTGCGCACCATGGTGAAGCCCAGGTCCTTCTGCTTCTGCAGGTCGAACGCGAGCGCGGCGTCGGTGGGCGCGGTGTAGAGCCCGTCCGGCCAGAACCCCTGGTCGAGCGTGCCGATCTGGAAGACGAACTGGCCGTTGAGCTTGGGCCGCAGGACGCCGCCGACCATGCCGGTGCTGATCTCGCGCATGCCGAAGTAGTGGGTGGTCCGGTCCACCTGGACGCCCGCGGCATTACGCAGGGTGACCCGCAGTTGGTAGAGGAACGGGGTGTCGGGCGACCAGCGACGGGCGTTCGGCACGGGCACCGTGAATTCGGTGAAACCGCCGATGGCGGAGCCGACCACGGTGGTGCCGTCGAGCGCCTCGGCCAGGACGCTGTGCCCGCTGACGTCGCCCCGGGTGAGCACCCGCACGCGCAGGGTGTTGTCGGCCAGGCGCGGTGTGAGGTCGGCCCTGCTGATCGAGGCGGCCGGCACCGGTTCCAGCCACACCGTCTGCCAGATGCCCGAGCTGGGGGTGTAGAAGATCCCGCCGGGCTGCTTGGTCTGCTTGCCGATCGGCGGCAGGCTGCCGTTCTGCCGGCTGTCCGTCGGGTCCCACACCTTCACCACGATCTCGTTCGCGCCGCCCCGCAACTGGGCGGTGACGTCGAAACTGAAGGCGTCGTAGCCGCCGGTGTGCCCACCGACCGCCACGCCGTTGACCCAGACGGTGCTCTGCCAGTCGACGGCGCCGAAGTGCAGCAGCACCCGGCGTCCGTTCCAGCTCCCGGGCACTGTCACCGTGCGGCGGTAGAACAGGTAGTTGCGGGTGTCGGCGGCGGCGCGCTGCACCCCGGACAGGGCGCTCTCCACCGGGAACGGCACGTTGATCCGCTCGGGCAGGTCGGTGCCGAACGCCGGGGCGTCGTCCGTGGCGGACTGGCGCAACTGCCACTCGCCGTTGAGGGTGAGCCAGTCCGGCCGGGTCATCTGGGGTCGCGGGTACTCCGGCAGTGGTGTGCCGTCGAGCGCCTGCGCGGTCCAGGGGGTGGTCAGCGGCGGGTTCTTGGCCGGTGCGGCGTGCGCCGGGCCGGCCGGCGCGATGAGCAGTCCGGCGACCAGGGTGAGGACGAGCAGGAGGGGTGCGGCGAGGCGGACGGGATCGGGACGTGTCATGCCGTCTCACGGTATCGGACCCTCAGGGACAAAGGGACCGCATACGGACCGGGCGCAGCCCGGCGGGCGGCCCTCCCGCCGGTACGATGCCAGGCATGGGGTGGGGGACCGCGACGAGCGTGGCGACGGTGTCGCCGGCCGCCGCTTGCCGGGTACCGACCGCATCCCGCCTGGCCCGGGTACCGCTCCGCGCCGTCGCCGACCGGCACCGGCCCGGCCGGGGCCGTCCGACCCGGTGAGCCCCGGCGGCACCGACGCGAGCCTGCTGGAACTGGCGGTGGGTCTCGTCGTCGCGGTCTCGCTCATCGCGGTGACCACGGTGGTCCTGCGTCGCCGAGGTGACCGCCGGGACCTGCCGGGCACCCAGGTCCGCGAACTGGAGGCGCGGGTCGCCGCCGCCGCGTCCCCGGGCGCGGCCACCCGCGCGTGGGACGCGGCCACCCGGATCGCCGCTGCCCGTAGTCGCGAAGCCGCCTGTCCTGACCGCGCCCCCGTCGCTCCCGACCCGCCGGGCGCCGGCACGCCTGCTGCGGACACCGCGCCACCAGCGGCGCAAGCCCCGGCCGGTACGGCGGGGGACCGGCCGGTCCCAGACCCCACCGCCCCGCCGTCCGGCTGGCCGTCGACGCCTGGCGGGACCGCCGGGCATCGGGAAGTCCACCCTCTCGGCGCGCTACGGCGACCGCCACCCCGGCACCCTGAATCTCGACGTCGACGCGCTACACCGCCTCGTCGGCGGATGGCGCGACGAGGAGTTCGACACCTGGCCCGTCGTGTGGTCCCTGGTGCGGGCGATGGTGACGGTCCGGCTGGCCGGCGGAGGTGACGTCGTCCTGCCGCAGTACCTCGCGACGGTCGACGAGATCGACGGTCTCGCGGCGCTCGCACGCGAGCAGGGGGCGAGTTTCCACGAGGTTGTCCTGGTCGACGGGCGGGAGACCGCGATCGAGCGGTTCCACCGCCGCGCGCGCGACGCCGACGACGAGTGGATCCGCCTCCATCAGCAGCTCATCGCGCGCTCCGGCGGATCGGCCGTGCTCGGCACCATGTACGACGACCTGATGCGGGTGGTCCGCCTACGCCCCGGGGCGGTGCTGGTGCCCAGCGCGGCGGGGGCGGTGCAGGCCACCTACGACCTGCTGCTGGGCGCGCTGGGCCGGCCCGGCTCCGCGCGGGTCGGGGGTCCGTGACCCCCGGCCCGCGTCGGTCGCCGCCCGCTCAGCTCGCCACGCAGGACACCGCCGGTACGCCGTTGGTGCCGCCCGACGAGCCCAGGAAACCGAAGGTCGTGTTGCCGCCGGCAGCGAGGGCGCCGTTGTAGCTGACGTTGCGGGCGGTCACCGTCGCGCCGCTGGTGGTCAGCGTCGCGTTCCACCCCTGCGACACCTGCTGCCCGTTGCCGAACGTCCAGGTCACGGTCCAGCCGCTGATCGCCGAGCCGCCGGCGGTGACCCGCACCTCGGCCTGGAAGCCGCCCTGCCACTGACCGGTCACCGTGTACGTCGCCGAGCAGGAGCGCCCGCCGGGCGGCGGGGTCGTCGGCGGGGCGGTCGTCGGCGGTGGCGTGGTGGTCGGGGGAGCGGTGGTCGGGGGCGGCGTGGTGGTCGGCGGCGTGGTGGGGGTGGTGCCGCCGACGGCGCTCATGATGGCGTCGATGATGCCCTGTTGGGTGACCGCGCCGCTGCTGCGGTTGAACAGCCCGAAACCGTACGCGCCGTTGTAGCCGTTGTCCCAGTAGGCGGTGGCCGCACCGTACTTCTTGGCGGTGGCTACCAGGGTGCGCGCGTAGTCCGCCCGGTACCGGTTGTTCGTCGAGTCGGCCGAGGTCTTGTCGACCGAGCCGTATTCACCGACGAACACCGGGTAGCCGCGCGCGACGAAGGTGTCCCGCACCTTCTTCAGTTGCCCGTCCATGTGGTCCTGTTGTCCCCAGGTCGACTTGCGTGCCGGGTTGGTGGCGGCCGGCCCCCACTGGGTGATGGTGCCGTTCTCCTCACCGGCGAAGTCCCAGGGGTCGTAGTAGTGCACGGAGATCATGATCCGCTGCTCGTTGGCCGGAACGGACGACGACCGGTACTGGTCGGTCGGCAGCACGAAGCCGTAGTTGCCGACGGTGTAGTCGATGTTGGTGTTCCAGCCGGGGATGAGCAGCCAGCGCGAGGCGTTGTTCCCGCCGGTCCGCCGGACCGTGTCCACGAAGATCTGGTTGTAGGCGTTGATGTTGGAGTAGCACGGCTGGGTGGGGTTGCCGTACTGCCCGTCGAACTCCTCGTTCATGGATTCGAGGACGAGGCGTTCGCCGTAGCTCTGGAATTTGGTCGCTACCTGCTGCCAGACCTTCTGGTACTTGTCTTTGATCGTCGTCTGGTTCGACGAGTCGCAGATGAGCCACGAACCGTTGATGGTCTTGTAGCCGTCGCCGTGCATGTTGATCAGCACGTACAGGCCGCGACCGTAGGCGTAGTCGACGATTTCCTGGATCCGGTTCAGCCAGGTGGAGCTGATCGTGTAGTTCGGGGCGGCCCCGATGTTTCCCAGATAGGAGACCGGAATGCGGATCGTCTTGAATCCCGCCGCCCGTACCCGGTCGATGAATGCCTGCGTCACGACCGGGTTACCCCAGGCCGTCTCGCTGGGGATTCCGTTGGCGTTGGCCTCCAGGGCGTTGCCCAGGTTCCAGCCCGCCCCCATGTTGGCGACGAGCTGGGTGGCGTTCAGTTGGGTCATGCTGTCGGCCGATGCGGAACTCGTCATGACGGCTGTCGATCCAGCCAGCGCCAGTACGCCGGAAAGCACGGCGAACTGAACCCTCCTCAGTGTGGATTTCATCAGCATCTCCCGTCTTCGGGTCAACCGTCGTGCGACGATCGTCGAAGCGTTTCGACATTATTTCGACTACCTGTCCGGCAGTCGATGGGCCGCCAAAGAATAGATGCACACCCATCGATCGGCAAACGGTGCGGGTGGCTGGTTGTGGGTGCGGCCGTCGGGTGGTGTCGGGTCGGGGGTGGTCGTCGGGCGACCCACGCGGCAGCGCCCCGCCGTGGGACGCCGGATCGTGGGCGACGGGCGGGTGCGCCCCCGTGCCGCCCGGTCGGTGCGCGCGTGCCTGTGGCCACCTCGACGCCCCGCCCGTGACCGATGCCGGCCGTGCGGCGGGCGTCCCGTCCGGCGGTGGCGTCACCGACACCCCTATTGATCATAGTGAATTGTTGAAAGTGTCTTCCGGTGGGAAGGAAAGTCTGGTCGCGACTTTCCGAAATGTGTAGAGTGAGCGCAGCGCCGCCCCGGCCGACATCCGGCCGCCCGGGGCACGAGCATCTCGGACAGGCTGGGGAGGGCCCGCCACCGGCGGAGCCGCTTCCCGATTGCCGCGCGCCAGCAGCGGGCTGCGGTCATCCATCAGGGCGGGCGATCGTCCCCGGTTACGGACGGCACCAGCGTCCACAAGGGAGGGTCACCCTTCCCCGGCCATCGGTGAGTCGCGTTGAGGCGAAAGGGAGGAGACAGATGTCCACGGAGGACGGCTCGTTACGGACCCGACGCGGCTTCCTGGGAATGGGGGTGGGGCTGCTCGGAGCTGCCGGCCTCGCCGCCTGCGGAGGAAGTGGACCGTCGACGCCCAAGGCACAGGCCGAGGTCCCGCAGGAACTCGTCGACGCCGCGGCGGCGTTGAAGGGCTCCTCGATGGGGATGCTGTCGCAGAAGCTGTACTCGGAGGCGGCGAACGCGGCCCTGGACAGCTCGATCCGGAAGTTCGCCGACACCACCGGCACGAAGATCGGAAACAGTCTGGTGCAGGCCGACGCCGGTGACGTCGTCGCCAAGATCGACGCCGAGGTCAAGGGTGGCGTCGCGCGTGACCTCGCGTTCATGACCGACTCGCGGTTCGTCGCCCAGTTCCAGGCGCTCGGCGACCTGGAGGACGTGACGGACGTCGTGCAGGCGCTGACCGCGAAGTACGGCGAACCCACCGCCGAGTCCAAGAACTTCTGCGTCTTCGACGGCAGGTGGTACGCCATCCCGTACCACTTCATCGGGATCGGGTCGTTCCTGCGCAAGGACTGGATGCAGGACAAGGGCATCACCCCGAAGGACAGCTACACCTGGGAGGAACTGCGGGACCTCTGCCTGGCCATCTCCGACCCCGGCAAGCGGCGGTTCGGCTGGGGCATGACCGTGAACCGCTCCGGTGACGCCAACGGCATGATCGAGGCCCTGATCAACTCCTACGGCGGGGCGATCGCCTCCAACGACGGCCGGAAGGTCACCTTCGACTCTCCCGAGACCGTCCAGGCGGTCACCTTCCTCGGCGACATCTACACCAACCCGAAGTACAAGCCGATGCTGCCGCCGGGGGTCGCCGCCTGGACCGACTCCAGCAACAACGAGAACTGGCTCGCCGGCATCCTCGGCTACACCCGCAACCAGTTCAGCGTCTACGCCGACTCCAAGACCAAAAAGAACCCGGTCTACGAACGCACCCACGTCTTCCCCGACTGCACCGGCCCGGCCACCGACACCTCCCTGCTGCTGGGACAGTCCCAGTGCTTCGTCATCTTCAAGGGTGCCAAGAACGCCGACCTCGCCAAGCTGCTGACGCAGTACCTGGTCAGCGCGCCCGCCCTCGTCGGCGTGGCGAAGGAGGCACCGGGGCTGGCCCTGCCGGCCTGGGACCGGGTCTGGGACGCCGACCCGTTCTTCACCAGCGGCGACCCGGCGTTCCCCATCATGCGCAGGATCACCCAGCAGAAACTGCCGCTGTCGACGAAGAACGGCCTGGACTTCCCGCAGCAGGCCAGCGCCGGGCAGCAGGCCGCCGTGGGCGCCTACGTGCTGACCGACATGATGCAGCAGGTCATCCAGGGCACCCCGCCCGCGCAGGCCGTGCAGGCCGCCCACGCCAAGATGGTGCAGATCTTCACCCAGCAGGGTCTGCCGCAGTGACGTCGGTCCGCCCGGCGTCGGCCCCGGCGTCAGGAGGATCCCGACGGCGCAAGCCCGCCGCCCGCCCCGCGACCCGACGACGGCTCGGCCGCGACTGGCGGCTGGCGGCGCTGTTCCTGGCCCCCACGGCCGTGCTCGTCGGCGCCCTCGTGCTCGTCCCGATCGGTTGGGCGGTCGTCACCAGCACCACCGAACGGCACGGCCAGCACAGCGTGTTCGTCGGTCTGGCCAACTACCTCGCTCTGACCGACGACGAGCAGTTCCACACCGGCGTGGTGAACTCGTTCGTCTTCACCGCGTACGCCGAGGTGTTCAAGGTGGTGCTGGGCCTGTCCGCGGCCCTGCTGCTGCACCACCGACGCCGGGGGCGGGCCGTGCTGGCCGGCCTGCTCCTGCTGCCGTGGGTGGTGCCGACGGTCGTCACCGCGTTCAGTTGGCGCTCGCTGCTCGACCCGATCTTCGGCAGCGTCAACCTGCTCCTCACCGAGTCGGGGATCGGGCCGCTGCTGGTCGACGCGCACCTGGTCGACAGTTGGCCGGCGGGCTGGCTGTCCGAGCCGTCCCTGGCCATGCCATCGGTGATCATGGTCAACGTGTGGAAGGGGGTGCCGTTCTTCACCGTCGCCTTCCTCGCCGGGTTGAAGGCCATCCCCGCCGACCTCTACGAGGCGGCGACCGTCGACGGGGCGTCGGCATGGCGGCGGTTCGTCCACGTGACGCTGCCCGGACTGCGTCACGTCATCACCGTGACGGTCACCCTGTCGTCGATCTGGACGTTCAACAACTTCGACCTCATCTGGTTGCTGACCCAGGGTGGCCCCGGCGACGCGACCGCGCCGTACGTGCTGGTCGCGTACTCCAAGGCGATCCTCCAACTCCAGTACGGCGCGGGAGCGGCAGTCACGCTCGTCATGCTGCCGGTCATCGGCGTGCTGGTGTACGTGCTGGTCCGGCTGCTGCGGCGGGACGCCGACAGCACGCCCACCCGACCCGCCGGGCCGGTACGCCGGGCGCTGCCGTGGGCCGCCGCCGTGGTGGTCACCGGTGCGCTGGCCTGGGCGTCACCCCACATCATGTGGAAGGCGGCGCTGATCCTCGGAGTGGTCCTGCTGGTCGTGGCGGCGGTCGGCCGGGTCCTCTCGGCGTTGCAGTCGTGGGGACGACGCAGGACGTCCGCCCTGGTGTCGGGCCTGGCCTCCGGCCTCGCCCTGGCCGCGCTGCTCTTCTTCGTCCTGGCCCCGCTGTACTGGATCGTCGTCACGGCCTTCAAGTCCGACGGCCAGATCGTCCTACACGAGCACGACCTGTGGCCCACACCATGGACCATGCAACAGTTCACCGACCTGTTCACCACCAAACCGTTCGGCCGCTGGTACCTCAACACGGTGCTGGTGTCCGTGGCGTCCACCGTGGTGGCGCTGGTCTGCGCCGCCCTGGCCGGCTACGCGCTGGCCCGGCTGCGGTTCCGCGGGGCACAGGGCTTCACCGTCACGGTCCTGGTCACCTACGTGATGCCCGGCGCGCTGCTGTTCATCCCGCTGTACCAACTGCTCATCGGGGCCCGGCTCACCGACTCGCTGTGGTCGCTGGTGGTGACGTACCCAACCTTCACGCTGCCGTTCGCCACCTGGCTGCTGGCGGGATACTTCGCGTCGATCCCGATCGAGTTGGAGGAGGCCGCGCTGGTCGACGGCTGCACCCGGCTCCAGGCGTTCGGGCGGGTGGTGCTGCCCCTGGCCAAGCCGGGACTGCTGGCGGTCGCCCTGTTCACCCTGACCAACGCCTGGAACGAGTTCCTCTTCGCCTTCGTGTTCATCACCAAGGACGAGTACAAGACCCTCCCCGTGGGCATGCAGTCGATGATCACCGGTGACGTCGTGCCGCAGGGGCAACTCGCCGCCGCGTCACTGCTGGTCAGCATCCCCGTGGTGATCATGTACGCCTTCGGGCAGCGGTTCCTCACCGAGGGTCTCACCGCCGGAGCGGTGAAGGGCTGACCCCGCCACCGGGGCGGTCACCGTCGACCTGGCGGACCGGTGCGGCGTCGACCGGGTCTGTCGGCATGTTGACACCGGCGTCACCCTGCCGGCCGGCACCCGCCGTGACCTCGGCCGACGCCCTGCGGGCCCGGTGCCGCGACCGCGCGGCTGCGGGCGTGGGCGTGGGACAGTTCTGGTCGTTCGGCCGGACCACCCGGCGACGACCGCTGACCGCAACGTTCATCAGAAGCTGGGGAATCAGAGCATGAGTGCCGACTCAGACTGGGGCGACTTCCTGACCGCCGACACGCCGATCGGGGACACCACCCTGACCGAGGCGGTGGCGGCGCTTCCGGAACCGTCGGCATCCATAGTGGAGAGCGAGATCAGCGGCGCGGTCGCCGACCAGGACTGGTCGAGCTGGCACGCGGACAGCGGTGACGACTGGGCCGACTCCGCGCAGGACTGGGCCGACTACGCCGTGGAGAACGCGGCGGCCGGCAACGTCGAGGTCGCCGAGAACGCCATGGCACGGGCGGCCGACCACGCGAGCATCGCCGAGGGCAACTACACGGTCTCCGACGAGTACTCCGACGCCGTCGCCGACCACATGGAGACCGCCGCCGCCGAGGTCGACTGGGCCACCAGCGGCACCGACGCCGCCACCTCCGGCTACGACGCCAGCGGCTACGACGCCAGCACGACGTATGACGCCAGCACGACGTATGACGCCAGCACGTCGTACGACACCTCGTACGACGCCGGGGGCTACGACGCGGCGTCCAGCTTCGACGCCGGCACCTCCTACGACGCAGCGGAATGAAGTGGGCTGACGCCGGTGGACCCGGCGCCGTGCCGCCGGCCGTCGCGGCCGGGCTGGAGCCCGGCCGGCTGGCGGCCGGCGTCCACCGTCGGCTCGGCGCCCCGCCCAGCGTGGCCCGCCAGCACCTGCTGCGCAGCATCCGCGACCTCGCCTTCGACCTGAAGACCGAGCAGCTCAGCCTCCTGGAGGCGGTACGCGGCTCCCGCCTGGGCGGGGTCACCCTCTCGCCGACGCAGGTGCCGGTGCTGCTGCGGGTCACCCTGGAGGCCGACGGCCCCGGCGTCCGGGTGGGCGTGCTGCTGGTCGACCGTTGGCCGGGCAGGCTGGGGCGGAACTGGGGTGTCACCTCGGTGTACGTCGGTCTCTTCGAGTCGGTGCTGAGCGCGTTCGATGCCGTGCTCGGCCGGCTCGACCCGACGGCTGCGGCCTCGTTCACCCCGTGGTGGCGGCAGACGGGCCCGGGTGACGTGGCGATGATGCAGCACGCCGCCGGCCTTGCCAACCGGGCGCAGGCGGCGCTCTCCCGGCACGCTGGCCGGCTGCTCGACGGCGAGTCGGCGCAGCGGCAGGCGGTGGTCGCCCGTACCGGCGGTGCGACCTTCACCTTCGAGACGGCCGACACCGTCGCCGAGGTCCCCGCCGAGTTGGCCGACGGCATGCTGATGGTCGGCACGCTGATCGTCAGCCGACCGGGCGGCATGCCGCCGAAGCTGGTCGGGCAGGTGCAGTCACTGGTGTTCCGGGTCGAGGAACGCCTCGCGGCGGGCGACACGGACCGGATCACCGTCGAGCCGGCGGACGTGCCGGCGGTGACCTTCCTGCACCAGCAGGCACGGCTGCGTGGCCTGCTGCCGGTACGGACCCTGCGCACCTGCACCACCTGCCGGTTGGAGAAGGTCGCCAACCCGGAGATGGAACGCATGCAGGAGCGCACCCGGCGCACCCGGGACCTGGCCAGCAGCATCAGCGGCCTCGTCACGCCCTACGTGCTCGCCGGCCGCCTGGTGCAGCTCAACAACAAGGGCCCCACGTTCGCCTGCCCCCGCTGCCAGGGGATGGACGCCGACGAGACGGTGGTGACCTACTGCCAGAAATGCGGTGACCGCCGCGCCGAGACCGCACTGCGTACCTGCCCGAAGTGCCAGTTCGACTTCCGCAGCCTGATCGGTGCGGAACCGGTCTGGCGGCCCCGGGCTGCCGCCGTACGGGCGCTCCCGGGACCGCAGCCCGACGGCCACCCGGCACCGGCGGCACGGCCCGTCACCCCCTCCGCGCCTGGTGTGCCGGGCGGGTCCGGCGCGGCCCGGCCCGTGGTCGGCGTGGCGGCTGCGCCACCGCCCGGCGGCGGTCCTTCCGTGGCCGGCGCCCCGGTTCCACCCGCCGCGGGAGCGCAGCGGCCGGGTGTGCCCCCAGCGTCACCGGCCCCGGAACGCCAGGCGGCCGGGCAACCCCGACCGGGCTACCGACCCGACCCGGAGGCGGAGCAGTGGCCCCGGCCACCGGGCTTCCCGCCCTGAGCCGGAACGTGACCCTGGCGTCCACCGTGCGCCCCGGACCCGGGGCGCACGGTGCGGCGGCGGCCGAACCCGCCGCAGCGCCGGTGACCCGGCGCGGTCAGGGTGGCGGCGGATGCGCTGTCACGGCCGGTGCCGCCGATCGGGATTCTCGGCGGGGCTGGCCGCGAGACCCACGGCGATCGCGTCCGGAAGTGGGTAGACGTGTTCGACGGGCAGGCGCGCCACCGCCGCCTGCTCGTCACCCCGGCGCAGCAGGTCCCGGATCTGCCCGACGGTGGCGGTGACGTCCTCGACCGCGACGATCCAGTCGTCGACGTACCGGTCGACCGCCTCGCCGGACAGCCCGACCTGCAACGACCGGTACGGCAACGCGGCCAGCCGCAGCGAACGCTCCGGATCCCACTGCACCCGGACCGGACTGGTCCGCAACTGCCGTGACCAGTTCTCCCGGTCGCCGTGCAGGTCACGGTCGTAGTGACTCAGGCAGGCCCGGCCCAGCGCCCACTCGAATCCCGCCCGCGTGATCTCGATGGACAGCACGCGCTCCTGGCCGGGCTTCGTGGCCCAGCCGCAGCGGTACATCATCCACAGGAACGACGGCTTGATCCACGTCATCCGCTCCCGTTTGAACGGGGCCACGAAACGACCGGCGGCCACCGCCGGCACCGCGATGTCCGGGGGGTACGCCTGGTACACGGTGACGGTCGTGGCCGAGTGGCGGGCACGGATCTGGCGTTCGGGAACGGACACCCGCCGATCCTCGACGATCAGGACCCGACCGGTCCACCCGGATTCCGCGCCGTCGACCCCATCGGGACGAGGGCCCGGGTTGCCCGCGCGGTGTTCACTGCAAGCAGGTGTCTGTCGACCCGGGAGGGTGCGTATGCGGCGATGGTGGCGGACGCTGAAACCCGCCGAGCAGGTGGTGGCGCTCGGCGCGCTGGTCACACTGGTCGTGGGTGTCATCGCGGCGGTGCCGGCGTACCTCACCGCCACCAAGGAGACACCGGCGGGGTCCGATTCTGCGGCCAACTCCACCCCACCGTCGGAACCGACGACGGGTCCACCCGGGACGCCGGAGCCGACCGACCCACCGACCCCACCGCCCACCCCCACGGCATCGACGACACCGAGCCCACCTCCCACCCGGACACCGCGTCCCACGGTCGCTCCGACCGTGACCAGGACGCCGACGGTGCGGTTCGCGATCACCAGCGCGACGGTGGTGCCGAACTGCTCGGACGTGTTCGGCACGGGGAACGAGCCGCCGGCCGGCCGCACCGCCGTGCTCTTCGTCCGCCCGGCCGGCGGGAGCTACTTCTACGAGCAGCCGCTGCACTTCCCCACCCCGCACAACTGGCGGGCCAAACGGGTCGTCGTCGGCGACGAGAGGTCGCCGGGACAGCGCTTCGAACTGCACGTCTTCCTCGTCAGCGACGCGTACGCCAGGGAACTCACGACGCACGACGGAACGCCCTACGCGGTGCCCGACGTGCCGGGCGAGCCGCTCACCTCGGCGGCGGTGACGCGCACCGACGAGATCGGCAACTGCTGACCCGGCCCGGGAGCGGACAGCGGCGACGCGGCCCCGCCGTCCGGGACGACGTCACCGTCCCCGGCTGCCGTCGTCCGGCCGGCGGCTGCGCGTCAGGAGGTAGCCGGCGTAGGCGGCCAGCGCCACGGCCGCCACCGTCGCCGACGGGCCGGCCAGCGCGCGGGCGCTCGCGCGGGAACCCATCGCGACCCCCGAGGAACGGTCGGCCAGCAACGACCAGCGGGACCGCCACGCCAGGGCCGACCCGACCGAGAGCGCCGACCCGATGGACAGCACCGATCCGGCGGAGCCGACGCTGCCGACGGAGGCGATCGACCCGACGCTGCCGATGGACAGCACCGAGCCCCGCGACCCGATCGACAGCACCGAGTCGGTGGACCACAACGACAGCCGTGACGATCCGGTAGAGGCCATGGGCGCATTGTGCCGTACCCCGGTCGCTCCCGATGGCCGATCGGACCCGTCCCGGCCGGAAGGCGGGGGACGGCGTGCCGCTAGGCGTCAGGTCGCGGCACCCACCAGTCACCCAGTGCTCCGTGGAGGACCAACAGGACGGCACCGAGCAGAACCGACGCGAGTATGCCGAGGCCGAAGCCGAGAACGCCCCGGTCCCGCGGGGCCGTCGGGTTCCGCGCGGCCACCGCCGCCGCGGACCGTGACCACGGCCGCTCCCGCGCCGTCCAGAGCAGCAGCCCGAGACCGTACGGGCAGAGGAAGATCAACCAGAACCAGTACCACCTGGTGCCCCGGACCGGCGTCGGGCCGGTGACCACGACGACGAGGGCGACGACGGCGAGCAGGACGCCGACTCCGCCGACGACGGATGCCGATGCGTCGAGGTCACCGGTGCGGTGTTCACCCCCGGCGGCCCGCAGTTCCTGCGCGATGCCGACGGCGCCGGGTCCGGAGTAGCGTTCCTGCTCGACGGCACCGGTGGTGGTCACCTGTCCGAACCGGTCGGTGTCCGTCCAGTGCACCCGGCCGTCGGACGTTCGCCACGCGAACAGCGGCCCGTGGCGGCCCGAGGCCCACAGGGTGGCAGAACCGAACCAGAGCGGGGAACGATCCACCTCCCACCGGTCACCCCACTGGTAGGCGACCACCCGGCCCGCGGCCACGTCCGCCCCGGCCCGGTCGTAGTCCTGCTGGCGCGGGGCGGTCCACCACGTCGTCGCTGCCCCGAGCAGCCACAGCAGGACCAGAGTGATCCGCACCGCACCCCACCACCGGCCGGACGCCACGTCGGGCACACCCTGACTCATGAGCGCAGTGTCCCAGCAGTGCGCCGGTCGCCGGTGTCGGGCGCGGTGCGGCCAGCGGAGTGACGACGAAGGTGGCGGTCAGGTTCTCGCGCGGCTCGAACCCGACAGGTCGTCCGGCGCGCACGAGCGCGAACGCCACCGGTGGTGCCCGGCCGGCCGGGCCGGGCACCACCGGCACCGGCTAGCCGACCGGGCGGACACCGGCGCTGCCCGGGAACGGCCCGGCCGTCGGGGTAGCCCCACTCCGGCGCCGGCCGGTCGCCGACCGGACCGCCGCCGTCGGGGTCACGGGGCGAACTCGCCGACGACGGTGTAGAGACCGGGGCTGGCCTGGGCGAGCGCGGCGGTCCGCCGGGCGTACTCGGCGGCCTCCGGGTCGGCCTGGGTGGCCCTGACGTCGTCGGCGTTGCGCCACCGGGCGACGTTGACGACACGGGTCCGGTCGAGGCTGGCGAGCAGGGTGACCGAGACGAAGCCGGGTCGCCGGGACACCACCTTCTCGGTGCCCTCGACCAGCAGGTCGATCACCTCCTGCTGTCGGGACGGGTCGACGTCGATGACGTTGACGAACGTGACGTGGTCGGACATCGTCTTCTCCTTCGTTCGCGCTCCCTACGGGCGGTGCCGCCTCGGCGGGCCGCACCCGACGCCGCACGGAGCTGCCGGGGGAGCGGACGGGACCGCCCGCTCGGTGAGGTAGACGACGTGGGTCGGTGAACTGTCAGGTGGTGCCCGGCGCGCCGGACGTGATCCGATAGTGGTGGGCGGCGCGCGGCGGTCGTTGTGCCGGCCCGGGGGAGGGAGCGGAGGTGCCGCAGGACGCCGGGCCGGGCCACCCGGGTTCGCCGGACCCGGTGACCCGCGAGCGTGCGGTGCTCCTGGGGCTCAGTTACCGCCTGCTCGGTTCGCTCGCCGACGCCGAGGATGCCGTGCAGGAGACCTACATCCGCTGGCACCGGCTCAGCGACGGGGAACGCCACGCCGTCGCCAACCCCCGAGCCTGGCTGATCAGGACCGCCGGCCGTATCGGGCTCGACATGCTCACCACGGCGCGGGCCCGCAGGGAGCAGTACGTCGGCGAGTGGCTTCCCGAACCCCTCCCGGCGACCGGGTGGAGCAGCCAGGAACCCTCGACGGTGGTCGACCCCGCCGACCGGGTGATCCTGGACGACTCGGTGTCGATGGCCCTGCTGGTGGTGTTGGAGGCGATGACCCCGGCCGAGCGGGTCGCGTTCGTGCTGCACGACGTGTTCCGGTTCACCTACCCGGAGATCGCCGGGATCGTCGGCCGTACCCCGGCCGCGTGCCGGCAACTCGCCTCGTCGGCGCGGCGTCGGGTCCGTGAGCAACGCCGTACTCCGGTGCGGCCGGCCGAGCACGCCGCGGTCGTGCGGGCGTTCCGGTCCGCCTGGCAGAGCGGCGACCTCGCCGCTCTGGTCGACGTGCTCGATCCGGCCGTCACCGCGACCACCGATGGTGGCGGCCTGGTCTCGGCTTCCGCCGTGCCGCTGCACGGGCCGCAGGCCGTCGCCGGTTTCCTGCTGGGCGTGTGGGACCGGCAGCCCGACCTGGTCGTCGACGAGGCGTCCGTCAACGGGGAGCCGGGGCTGGTCGCCACCGACCGGCTGGGCCGTGTCCTCGCCGTGCTCGCGCTCGCCGCGACCGGCGCCGGCCGGGTCGGGCACCTGTGGGTGGTCCGCAACCCCCGCAAGCTCGCCGGGTGGCGGCACGTTCCGGCCGGTCGGGGCCGCTGAGCGACGGCCCGGGCCGGCGGGGGACGGTGGCGTCGCCGGTGCAGCGCCCCGACCGTCACCCGCGCCGCGCCGACCGGGGCGTGATGGGACGGTGCCCGGTGGTGCGGCCGGCCCGGATGGGCCCGCCGTCAGGCCGGCTCGGGCACACCGCCCGGATCGCCGTCGTCGGGCATCGGCTCGACCGGGGCCTCCGGCAGCTCGCCGGGCGTGTCGGGAAGAAGCTCGCCGACGTCGTCCGGCACCGGCTCACGGGGGTCGAGGGGCGGGTACACGTCCGGGTCGAGGTCAGGATTTGTCATCGGACAATTATCCGGCACGACGGTCGGATGCGCCTGTCGGCGGCGACCGTGAGCCGGTGCCGTCGGGGTCCGGCCGGCGGTGCGGGCGGGGGCGGGGGCCCGGTGGCCCGGGGGAGCCCGGGCCACCGGGTCGGATCAGCTGGCGCCGGTGAGGGCGACCAGGGCGTTGGCGGTCTGGAAGTACGGGTTGCGGCCGAGGTCGCCCACGGTGGTGATGCCGAAGGCCTCCTTGAGCAGCTTGGCGTCGCCGTCGCTGACCCCGGCGAGGGCAGACACCGGGGCGTCGACGATCTCGGTGAGGGTCTTGTCCTGGTATGCCTTGTCGACCAGCTTGGTGAGGTCGGCGCTAGCGGGCATGCACACTCCTTGACTCTTGATCGGAAATTCCGACCATATACGTACTAACTACACGAATTAGATCATGGTTGCGCTACCCGATCCACGGTGGACCGGCGGGGGATCAGGCGTCCTCGTCGCCGCCCTCGTCCTCGTCGTCGAAGATCTCGTCGGCGATCATGCCGCCGGCGAAGCCGAGAGCCGCGCCACCGACCACACCGGCGGCGACCGCGCCCATGCCGGGCCCGTCGTGGTCGTGGTGCCCCTCCTTGTGGTGGCCGCCGGGATGCCCGTACCCCGCGTGCCCGTACGCGGGCTGCCCGTAAACAGGCTGCCCGTAGGCGGGTGCGCCGTAAGCCGGCGCGCCGTAGCCGGGCGGCGGGGGCGGCGGCGGCGGGTAGCCGGGCGTCCCGTAGGCAGGCGCGGGCGGGGCGTAGCCGTAACCGGCGTGCGGATCCTGCCGGCCGTCGACGGCCTGCCGGAGCCAGCCGTCGACCTGCGCGGTCCAGTCACCGTGCGCGTCACCGTGCGCGACGTGGTGCCGGCCGTACGAGTCGTGTCCACCGGTGAACAGCCCGCCGTGCTTGTCCAGCTCCAGCACGACGTCCACGCCGTGTTCGTCGGCGACGAAGGTCAGCTCGACCTCGGTGACGGCGTGGGCGTACTGCGGTGCCGCGTAGTACTCGATCTCCTGGTAGAACGGCAGCGTCTGGTGCAGCCCCGCGATGTGGCCCCGTTCGAGGTCGGCCGCCTTCACCGTGAAGCCGAGCCGGCCGAACGCCTCCAGGACGCGCTCCTGGGCGGGCAGCGGGTGCACGTACACCGGATCGAGGTCGCCCTTGTCGACCGCGCCCCGCACGGCCACCTCGGTACGCAGACCCATCGTCATGCCGGGCAGGTGCTGACCGTTCAGCTCGGTCACCGGCGTCTCCCACGGCACCGCCACCTGGAACGGCAGGCTGAGCTGCTGCCCCTCGCGCAGGAACAGGCCACCGGCGACCGGCACCCGGTGGAACTCCACGAACGCGTCGTACTCCTCCTCCGCGCCCTCCAGCTCCATCCGGGTGACCAGGCCGACGGTGATCTGGTCGATCTCCACGTCGTGGCTGCCGCCGGTCAGGTTCACCTGCCCGGTGAGCATCAGCCCCGGTCGGGTGCTCGGATTGGCCAGGACCGTATCGACGCTGGGGCCGCCCACGCCGAACGCGCCCAGCATCTTCGTGAACACCACGAACCTCTCCCTCGACGGCCGCCCGGCCCAGGATGTCCCGGGACCCGACGGAACTGCGCGAAACCGTTGTCCGACAACGACTCCAGCGGCATCCACAGTGGAATACCGCTGTGCCGGCACGCTAGCAACGAAACCTGGACGGTGGCTGAGTGAACCGGGACCCGTGGTCGTAGCCGTGAGTCACCGTCCGTGCGCCCGACGTCAACGTCCGACCCGATCCGGGCGCGCGACGGTCGATGTATGTACCGTGTGGACATACCGGCCGCCGGCCGACGCCGCAATCCCGCAGCATGATCGCGGTGCGGGGTGGTAGTGGAAAATATCCGACTATAGTGGCGGCGGTCACGTCACTGTGGCGGCGGGAAGGGTGGCGATGGAACGGCCGGAGTGGGCGCCAGCGGATGTCGATCTCAGCCGGCCGAGCGTGGCCCGAGCCTACGACTACTGGCTCGGTGGCTCGCACAACTTCGAGGTCGACCGGGAATTCGCCCGCCAGGCGCTGGCCGCGGTGCCCGACCTCCGCCTGGTCGCGCGGGCGAACCGGGAGTTCCTGCACCGCGCGGTGCGGTACATGCTCGACCAGGGCGTGCGGCAGTTCCTCGACATCGGGTCCGGCATTCCGACCGTCGGCAACGTGCACGAGATCGCCCAGCAGGTCGACCCGGACGCCCGGGTGGTCTATGTGGACATCGACCCGGTGGCCGTGACGCACAGCACGCACATCCTCGCCGGTCAGCCCAACGCGGTCGCCCTGCTCGAAGACCTCCGCCACCCGGAGGCCATCCTGGAGCACCCGGAGACCCGCCGGCTGCTGGATCTCGACCGGCCCGTCGGCCTGCTGCTCGTCTCGGTGGTGCACGCCGTCCCCGACGACGACGACCCGTACGGCCTGGTCAGGCGACTGTGGACGGCGCTGGCCCCCGGCAGTTGCGTGGCGATCAGCCACGTCACCACCGACAGCCGCCCGGACGAGATGGGCGAGGGCGCCCGGCTCAGCGGCCGGACCAACACGCCTGTCACCGCCCGCACCCGGGCCCAGGTGGAGGAGTTCTTCGACGGCCTCGACCTGGTGGAGCCCGGCGTGGTGTGGTCACCGCTGTGGCGTCCCGAGTCACCGGCCGAGGTCGGCGAGCACCCGGAGCGGATGAGCTTCTACGTCGGAGTCGGACGCCGCAGGTGAGCGATCGGCCCGACGCCGACGGCATCGACGACCGGCACCGGCCGGGCGTCGAGGAGTTCGTCACGGCGTGGGCCGCCGCCCTGCACCGGGCCCACTACGTGCCGATCAGCGCCGGGCAGCGGCACCGGATCGTCAGCGCGCTGGCCGACCGGCTGGTCACCGCGGTCCTCGCCGATCCGGTGCGGCCGGGCGAGGGCCAGCGGATCGGCGTCGATCTGGTGGCGGCCGGCTTCGGCTCGCCGGAGGCGCTCGGCGGGACGATCGCGGTCGTCGGCGCGCGACTGCTCACCGGGCTGGGCGTCGCCGCCGACCCGACCCGCGCCGCCCGGCTCAACGACCTGCTGGCGGATCTCGCGGCCGGCTTCGCGTCCGCCGCGCACGACCGCAGCCTGCGGGAGCAGGACGCGGTCCGGCTGGCCGCGTTGGCCGCCCGCACCCAGGCCGAGGAGGCGTTGCGGGTCAGCGAGGCCCGGTTCCGCCGCTTCGCCACCCACGACCAGCTGACCGGCCTGCCCAACCTGACCCGGTTCACCGAGGAACTGGGACGCCTCTGCTCCGTCGCCGTGCCGGTCGACCGGATCGGGGTCTGCTGCCTCGACGTCGACGACTTCGCCGCGGTCAACGACGTCCTCGGACACCAGGTGGGTGACCTCCTGCTCCGCGAGATCGCCCAGCGGCTGGCCACCCTCACCGACCCGCGGATCGAGCTGGTGGCACGGCTGGACAGCGACCGGTTCGCGATCCTGGTCCGCGACACCACCTGCGCCGAGGACGCCATCAAGATCGCCGACCGGGCCCTGGCCACGCTCGTCGCCCCGTTCCGCGTCAACGGCACCGAAGTGCCCCTGACGGCGAGCGCGGGAGTGGCCGAGGGCACCGTCGCCGATGACGGCGCCACCCTGCTGCGCGACAGTGAGATCGCGCTGCACTGGGCCAAGGCCGACGGGAAGGCCATCCTGCGCCGCTTCGACCAGGACCGTAGCGCCGCCGACGCGGCACGCTACCGGCTGTCGGCGGCCATGCCGGCGGCGCTGCACCGTGGCGAGTTCACCGCCGCCTACCAGCCCATCGCCGCGCTGCGCTCCGGGCGGCTGGCCGGCGTGGAGGCGCTGGCCCGTTGGCGGCACCCCCGGCTCGGTCTGCTGACCGCCGCCCGGTTCATCGACCTCGCCGAACACACCGGCCTCGTGGTGGCGCTCGGCCGCCACCTGCTGGAGCAGGCGTGCCGGCAGGCCAGCGAGTGGCAGCGGGTCCAACCCGGGCTGTACGTGAGCGTGAACGTGTCGGTACGCCAACTCCGCCGCAACGGCCTGGCCGGGGAGGTGGCGCAGATCCTGGACCGGACGGGCCTGCCGCCCCACCTGCTCCAACTGGAGGTCACCGAACAGGCCGTGATCGACCTGACCGGCGTGGTGGCGGAATCCCTGGCGGCGCTGATGGCCCTCGGCGTCCGGATCGTCATCGACGACTTCGGCATCGGCTATGCGAACCTGGCCAACCTCCGCTCCCTGCCGCTGCACGGTCTCAAGCTCGATGCCAGCCTGACCCGTCCGTCGGCGCAGCCGGTCCGTCGGCCGGGGGCCCGCCGTCCCGGCACGGACGACGACTTCCTGCGTACCGTCGTGTCCCTCGGGCACCGGCTGGGCCTGGTCGTGACCGCCGAGGGCATCGAGACCGCCCAGCAGGCCCACCGGCTGGCCGCGACCGGCTGCGACAACGGACAGGGTTGGCACTTCGGTCGTCCGGTGCCGCCCGACGAGATCACCGCCGGGATCGTCGCTCAGCGCGACGGTGACGCGGTGTCCCGGGACACCGCCCTGCCGGCGTTCCCGGCGGCCCAGTAGCACTGACCTGCACCGGCACGGCAGGCGGCCCGTCGACCCGCTTCGGGCGGGTGCGTCAGGATGGGGGCAGCCCGACCCGGCGATGATGTGACGCCGGTCATACCAATCGGGGACCCGATCCGGTGCGGCCGTCGTCTTACCAGGTGTGAGGACAGACATGGAAGCGGACGACGAGGGTGAACTCGTACGCCGCGTCGCCCGTGGCGACCGACAGGCGTTCGACGAGCTCTACCGCCGTACCGCCCCGTGGTTGGAGGTGCGCCTACGGCGCCGCTGCGCCGACCCGGACGTGGTGGCCGAGGTGCTCCAGGACACCTACCTGGCGGTCTGGCGGGCGGCGGGCAGCTTCGCCGGCACCCGGGCGCGCACCGGCGGCGAGGCGCAGGGCAGCGCCGTGGGCTGGCTGTGGACCATCGCCGCGCACCGGCTGGTCGACGCGTTCCGCCGCCGCGCCCGCCGGGGTCAGGTGCCGCAGGTGGAGCTGATGCCGAGCACCGCCCCCGCCGCCGAGGACGAGGTGATGGCCGCCCGGATCGGCCAGGAACTGGAGCAGGCCCTGCTCACCCTGCCGCCCGCCGTCCGGGCCGCCCTGCGGGCCACGGTCCTCGACGGGCTCTCGGCGCGCGAGGCGTCGGTGCTGCTCGGCGTACCGGAAAACACGGTGAAGTCCCGCGTCCGCCGGGCCCGGGTCGCCCTACGGGAGGCGCTGTCATGACCACCCACCCCAGTCTGACCCAGATCGACCGGTACGCCACCGGCGATCCCGGCCTCGACGAGGCAAGCGTCTGGGCGATCGAGGTGCACCTCGAAGACTGCGCCGACTGCCGGGCCCGCCTGGCGGGCAGCACCACGGCGCAGAGTCGGGCCGTGATCGACCTGGTCGCCACGGCCCTCGACCGGGAGATCGCGGCCACGCCGGCTCCCGCCGGCCGCAGCCGGTCCTGGTCGGTGGCCCGGCACCGCTGGTTCGTCGGCACCCTGTTGCCCTGGCTGGTCATGACGGTGACGGTGCTCGGCTGTGCCGCGCTGCTCGGCGCGCTGTGGGTCGGCCTGCCCTCGGTGGTGCTGCTGATCGCGCCCCTGGCGCCGCTGCCCGGCGTGGCGGCTGCCTGGCACCGCCGGGCCGATCCGGCCTGGGAACTGATCGCGGCCACGCCCGCCGCCGGCCTGACGATGCTGCTGCGGCGCACCGCTGCGGTGCTGGCGTTCGTCATCCCCGCGCTCGCGGTGGTCGGCGCCGGCACCGGGACGTCGTTGGCGCTGCTGCTGCTGCCCTGCCTGGCGTTCACCGCAGCCACCCTGCTGCTGGGTACCCTGGTCGGCGTACGCCGCGCCGCGCTCGGTCTCATCACGGCCTGGACGCTCGCGGTGATCGCCCCCAGCCTCGTCGCCGCCCGGATGCCGGTGGTGCTGTCGGCCGACAGCGCCCGCACCTGGGCCCTGGTCACGGCCGCCCTGACCGTCATGGCCCTGCTCCGGGCCGACGGGTTCCGGCGGCTCTCCCACCGCGACTGACCCCACCTGTGACCCCGCGGTACGGCCACCCGGCCGGACCGCCACCCTGCCCTGGCAATTATCGAAGGAGACAGCGACGATGCGTGCGGTGAGCGCGGTCGAAACGACCACCACCACCCATCCCTGGGCGATCCACACCGAAGGCCTCCAGGTCCGGGCCGGCCGGTACCTCGCCGTCAACGGCCTCGACCTGGCCCTGCCCACCGGCGTGCACGGGCTGCTCGGCCCCAACGGCGCGGGCAAGACCACGCTGATGCGCGCCCTGGCGACCGTCGTGCCCCCGGCCGGTGGCCGGTTGACGCTGCTGGGGCACCCCGTCGACGGCCGCTCCGAGCTGCGGGCGGTCCGCCGTGCCCTGGGCTACCTGCCGCAGCACTTCGGCTACTACCCCCGGTTCACCGTGCGGGAGTTCGTCGCCTACCTGGCCTGGCTCAAGGAGATGCCCAAGGCGGGCGTCGCCGCAGCGGTGCAGCGGGCCATCGACCGGGTCGGGCTCACCGCCAAGGCCGACGCCCGGATGAAGACCCTCTCCGGCGGCATGCTGCGCCGGGCCGGCATCGCCCAGGCCATCGTCAACGACCCACGGCTCCTGCTGCTCGACGAGCCGACCGTCGGTCTCGACCCGGAACAACGGCTCGACTTCCGGGAACTGCTGCGCGACCTCGGCACCGACACCTGCGTGCTGGTCTCCACCCACCTGGTCGAGGACGTGGTGGCGGCCTGCACCGACGTCGTCCTGGTCAACGAGGGCCGCCTGGTGTGGCAGGGCACCCCCGAGGTACTGGCCGCGCAGGGCGACGCCGGCCACGCCGGTGACAGCCCGGCCGAGCGGGGCTACTCCGCGCTGCTGCGTCAGCACCGTGCGGAGGCCACCCGATGAGCGGGCGAACCGTCGATGTGCACACCGCCGCCGCCCGGCGGCCCGAGGGGAAGCGGGGTGCCCGCGTGGGCGTCACGGGGATCGAACTGCGCCGCTCCGCCGCGCTCGGCGCCGCGCTGATCACGGTGGTGGTCGGGGTCGGGGCGCTGTACGTGGCGACCGGACGCTGGTCGACCGGCTGGATGGCCCTCGCCCTGGCCATCCGGGAGTACCTGCTCCTGCTCTGGCCGCTCGCCCTCGCGGCCGGAGCCTGGCAGGGCCGCCGGGAACACCGGGCGAAGGTCGGCGAACTGTTCGCCACCACCGCCCGGCCCCACCCCGCCCGGATGCTGCCGGTGCTCGGCACGATGGCCCTCACCCTCGCGGTCGCCTACCTGGTGGTGACCGCGGCGGGCATCGCCTGGATCGTCACCACCGCCTCGTACCTGCCGCTGCTGAACTTCGTCGTTGTCACCGCCGTCGGCGCGCTGTCACTGGTCGCCGCGGCGTGGCTCGGACTGGGCATCGGGCGGCTGCTGCCCGCCCTGGTGACCGCCCCGGCGCTGGCGGTGGGCGGCGTGCTGCTGGTCTTCTTCGCCACCATCTCGCCCCCGGAGCGGCTGGCTGCGGCGATTTCCCCGGCGCACGGCTCCGGCGGCTTCCACGACTACCAGACGATCGACAACCGGGTCAGCGGCGCACTGGCGATCTCGATGATCACGCTCGCCTTCACCGGGCTGCTGTTGTTCGTCGCCGACGGTTGGCGGGCCCGGGTGATGGCGGTGCTCCCGGTGCTGCTCGGGGTCGCGGTAGCGACGGCGCTCCTCCCCACCGACCGGGACGTGCTCACCTGGCCGGTCGACCCGGTCGCCAGGGAACTGGTGTGCACCAAGGACACCCCGACGGTGTGCGTCAGCCGGGTCCACGCCACCGTGCTCGACACGATCACCCCGCCGGCCCGGGAGGGCCTCGCGGCACTGGCGAAACTGCCGGGCGCGCCGACCGTCGTGCACGAGGACACCCACACGATCGGGTACCGCCGGGAGCAGCCGACCGTCCCGGACGGGGTCGTCACGGTCGAGGTCCGGATCGACAAGCGGGGCCGGCTCGCCCACCCCGACGTCGTGTTCCTGGAGGTCGTCAGAGGGTTGGGCGTCCCGTACGACGGCGACTGCCGCAACCGCAACGAGACCGTCGAACGGGCGGCGGCGTACTGGCTCATGGGCCGTGAGCCGCGCTCGGACGTCGGGCTGGTCCCCGGCATGATCGAGGAGGACCCGGCGATCACCACCGGGGCGAGGACCCTGTGGCAGGGCCTGCGGGCACTGCCCGAGGCGGAGGCGGTGGCCCGGGTCACGGCCGTCCGCGACGCCCTGCTGGCCTGCCGGGACCCCGAGGGGCTGCTGTCCGGGAGCACCAGGTGACCGGGATGCTGCTCTACCTGCGCTCCCGGCGCGTACCCCTGGCCCTGGCCGCGGCGGTCGGCGGCGCGGCGGTGATCTGGGCGCTGCACCTGACCTTCGCCGAGGACCGGGACGCCACCCCGCTGGTGGTCGTGCTGACCGTCCTGCTGATGGTCGCGGCGCTCGCCCCCACCCTCGCCGGCCCGGACGCGAACCTGGACCGGACGGCGTCACTGCGCTGGCCCTGGCGGCGCGGCGGGCACGTGCTCGCCGGCCTGGTGATCGTCGTCGCGGTGCTGCTGGCCACGCTGCACACCGCAGCCCGGTTCGGGCCGGCCGCGCTGGTGGCCCGCGACGCCGCCGGGCTGCTCGGCCTGACCGCGCTGTGCACGAGCGTGGTCGGCGCCGCGCGGTCATGGTTCCTGCCGGTGGGCTGGACCACCATCGCGGCCCTCTACCCGCAGGGCGGCGTCTGGGGAGCGGTCGCCACCTGGCAGGGCCAGCCGGCCGACAGCCGGGCCGCCACGGTGACGGCGGTGACGTTCGCCCTCGCCGGGCTGGTCGCCTACGCCTTCGGCGGCCCGGCCCGCACGGAGCCGTCGGAGTAGCGGCCCCGGCGGCGGGCGGGAACCGCTCCCGGGACCGACCGGGGGACGGCCGGCCGGGTGGTCGGGCGTCGCCCGGGTCAGCGCGACGACGCGGTGGCGGTGCAGGCCGGCGGGAGGTGGAACCAGCGCAGCGCCTCCACGCCGGCCGGTAGGCCGGTGGGCCCCTCGTCGACCTGGTCCCGGCGATCGGCCAGGATCGACCGCGCCTCGTGCAGGTAGCCGGTCAGGGCGTCCTCCCCGGCCTGCCGCCGGGGCGTCGGCTGTTCCCCGCCGGCCACCAGGCGGGCCAGGTCGGCCAGGCGCAACGACCGCCCCGGGCCCCGGTGGTGCTGCCACAGGCCGGTACGGGCGTCGAAGCGGTAGTCGGCCAGCAGCCGGTGCCCCTGCCGGGCGACCAGGTCGACGGCGTCGATCAGATAGTCGGCGACCCGCTCGGAGAGGAAGTAGCCGAAGGTGATCCGGGTCCAGCCGGGCTTGATCCCCTCCCACCCCCGGGCGATCTCCACCCGGAACGCGCGGGAACGTTCCTCGTCGATACCGAGCAGCCGGTGCCCGTACGGGCCCGCGCAGGAGCACCCGCCGCGCGCCTGGATGCCGAACAGGTCGTTGAGTAGCGCCACGACGAAGTTGTGGTGCAGCTGGCGGGCACCGTGGCGGATCTGCACCGACACGATGGGCAGCCGCCGCGCCCGGGTGTTGCCCAGCACCACGATCCCCGGGTTCGTCGACCAGCGGCGCAGCGCCCGCGACCACAGCCGTTCCTCCCGGTCGGCGATGACGTCGGTGCCGACGGACTGCTTGAGGGCGAACACCAGGCCCGCCCGGATCGACTCGACGATCGCCGGCGTGCCACCCTCCTCGCGGGCCACCGGATCGTCGAGGTACCGGTGCCCGAGCGGGTCGACGAACGCCACGGTGCCGCCCCCGGGGACCACCGGCACCCGGTTGCGCAGCACGTCCCGCCGCACCACCAGCACGCCCGGGGTCTGCGGGCCGCCGACGAACTTGTGCGGGGACAGGAAGACCGCGTCCTTGCCGTCCCCGACGCCCGGCGACGACTCGCCCATCCGGATCGGCACGTACGGGCCGGCGGCGGCGTAGTCCCAGCACGACAGCGCCCCGTGGGCGTGCAGCAACGCCGCGATCGCGTCGGTGTCGGACAGGATGCCGGTGACGTTGGAGGCGGCGGAGAAACTGCCGATCCGCAGCGGGCGGTCCGCGTACCGGGCCAGCCGCTCGGCCAGCTCGGCCCGGTCGATGTGCCCGTCGGCGTCCGCGCCGATGACGACCACGTCGGCGTACGTCTCCCGCCACGGCAGCTCGTTGGAGTGGTGCTCGTAGGGGCCAACGAAGACCACCGGGCGCTGCTGCGGTGCGATGCCGTCCAGCAGGCCGTGGCGGCGCGCCGGCCCGGCGGGCAGCCGCAGTTCGAGGACGCCCACCAGCTTGTCGACCGCCGCCGTGGCCCCCGCCCCACAGAAGATCACCGCGTGCTCGTCGCTGCCCCCGACGGCGTCGAGGATCGTCCGTCGGGCGTCCTCCCGCAGCCGCCCCGTCACCCGGCCGGTGGCGGAACTCTCGGTGTGGGTGTTGGCGTAGCGGGGGAGGACCCAGTCCCGGACGGTGTCCTCCACGAAGTCCAGCGCCCGACCGGAGGCGGTGTAGTCGGCGTAGGTGATCCGGCGTGGCCCGTACGGGCCTTCCAGCACCTCTCCCTCGCCGATCAGCCCGTCGCGGATCCGCGCCAGCAGCCGCTCTGTGTCCACCGTACCCATGTCGCGCTGCCTCCCCACCGCGGTGGCGACGGGGCGGGTCGACGGGTGTCGGCGAGCGTCGGTTCCCCGGTCGCCGTCCACAGTGTGCCCGACCGGGCGGCCCCACCGCTGCCCGCGTCCGCCTGGTGTCCGCGCCCGCGCGGGTGCGACGATCTCCACCGGCCCTGCCGACGATCCCGAGGAGAGCACGATGGCGACCGGTGCCGAGCTGGACGACTGCCGGCGGGTCGCCGAGGAGGCCGCCCGCCTCGGCGGCCGGGAACTGCTGCGACGCTTCGGCGACCACGGCCGCGTCGACTACAAGACCGCCCCCACCGACCTGGTCAGCGAGGCGGACCGGGCCAGCGAGACGCGCATCGTCGAGCTGCTGCGCGCCCGCCGCCCCGGCGACGGCATTCTCGCCGAGGAGGGCAGCGACCACGTCGGCGACTCCGGACTGCGCTGGGTGCTCGACCCCCTCGACGGCACCGTCAACTACGTCTCCGGGATACCGTTCTGGTGCGTCAGCGTCGCCTGCGAGCAGCAGACCCGACACGGGTGGCGGCCCGTCGTCGGGGTGGTCCACGACCCGGTCCACGACGAGACGTTCTGCGGCGTCCGGGGCGGCGGTGCGGTCCTCAACGGCACCCCGCTGACCCGGCGTGCCGGCATCCCGCTCGGCGAGGTCGTCCTCGCCGCCGGCTACGCCTACGACGTCGACCACCGCCGGGTGCAGGCGGCCGTGGTCACCGACCTGGCCGCCGACGTGCGCGGGGTACGGATGCTGGGCTCGACGGCGCTGGCGCTGGCCTGGATCGCGGCGGGCCGGTGCGACGCCTACGTCGAGGACCGCACGTTCCGTTGGGACTGGGCGGCCGGTCAGGTGATCGCCGTCGAGGCCGGCGTCGCGGTCGAGGTGAGCGGCAGCCGGGTGCTGGCCGCCCCGCCGGAGCTGATCGACGGTCTGCGTCCCCGGGTCGCGGCGCTGGGCTGACCCGCACCGGCGGCGGTGCCGGGGCGGGACGTCAACCAGCGCGTCAACCGGCGCCGAGGCAGACGAACGCCGCCGCCGTGGCTGCGGCGGTGCTGTCGCCGGAGGCGACGAAGTCCCGCTGGGCGTCGGCGAGGGCCTGCGCCGGGCGCAGCCCCGCCCGCATCCGTCGGTGCAGGTCCAGCATCAGCGCCGTGGTGGGGTCGGCGGGCACCGGCAGCACGGTGGCGACCAGGCAGCGGGTGCCCAGGCCGAGCAGCACGGCGGTGAAGCCCATCACCTCGTCGCCGGGGCGGACCCCGGTCAGCCCCGAGTCGCAGGCGGACAGCACCACACAGCCGGGCGGCCGGGCGACCCGCTCCCACTCGTAGGCGAACAGCGGGCCGTCGGCCAGCTCCAGGGTGGAGAACTGCGGATTGTCGGCGCGGAAGGTGCCGTGGGCGGCGATGTGGACCAGGCCGGCCCCGTCCAATGCCGCGGTCAACGCGTCGGCGGTGGCGTCCGCGCCGGTGAGCAGGGTCGCCCCCGGCAGCACCTGCGCGAGCCGGGCCACCTCCGCCTGACCCGCCGGCAGGCGCGGCCCGCAGGCCAGCACCGACGGCCCGGTCGGGTCTTCCCCGCCGTCCGCCCGCAGCCAGGCCGTGGCCGACGGGGCGATGGTCACGGCACGCCCGGCGCAGGTCGGCAGACCCGACCACGGCACCGCGTGCAGGGCCCCGACCGGCACGATCACCAGGGGGCGGTCGCCGAGGTGCCGGCGCAGCGGATCGAAGAGCTGCCGGTCCAGCGCGGCGGCGGCGTGCCCGGCCCCGGCCCGTGCGGTCGCCGTGTCGCCGGTGGTGACCAGCCGGCGCAGGGCGAACCGGTGCCACCGGGTCAGGTGCACCGCCTCGGCGAGCGGCCCGAGGTCGTGCAGGCTGGCCCGGCCGTCGCGGACCAGCACCGCGCGCAGCCGGTCGCCGTGGGCGACCAGCTCGACCAGCACCCGGGAGCCGAGCCGCCCGGCGAGCACGCCCACACCGGGCGGGTCCACCACACCGGTCCCCCCGGGCACCCGGCGGGCCAGGTCCCGGATGCGCTGTTCCAGCCGCGCCTGCCGACCACGCAGGGCGTGGGCCGGCCGACCCGCCAGCACCTCGTCCTCCAGCAGACTGCTGACCAGCCTGAGCTCGGTGAGCGCCGCGAACAGGTCCGGATCGTCAGGGGGCAGCGCCGGACGCATCCGCAGGGTGTTGGCCCGCCAGCGTTCGGCCCAGGCCAGGGTCCGGGCCGGGGCGCCGGCCCGCACCGCGATGTCGAGCCCCTCGGCGGCCAGTTCCCGACCGTACGTGCCGCTGTGCGCGCGTAGCTCCGTGGCGCCGAGCGACGTGCGGTGCCGGTCCAGCACCGCCAGCCCCCGTCGCAGCGCCCGGGCCGCCCCGGCGTCGTCACCGGTGAGCCGACGCGAGCGGGCCAGCGCGTACCAGCCCTGGGCGCGGCGGGAGGCGGTGCCCCGACGGCGGGCCTGCGCGGCCATGTCGAGCAGGGTCACGGCGCGGTCGACGCGACCCGAGGCGGCGGCCAGCAGGCCGGCCTCGAGGCGGGTGGTCAGCGCCGGCCCCGGCCAGCCGGTGGCGTCGAGTTCGTCGGCCGTCCGCACCATCGCGGTGAGCAGGGCCGCCGTCCGGGTGCCCCGGCGGAACTCCGCGCGCAGCTCGACGTGCCGGGCGAAGGCGGCCCAGGTGCGCCGGCCCTGACGCCGGAACCTGACCCGGGCCTGCGCGGCGGCGGCGGTCGCGGTGTCCAGGTCGTCGGCGAGCAGCGCGGCCCGGGCCTGGGCGAGCAGCGCCTCGGCGAGGTCCGAGGCCATGCCCCGGCGGTGCAGCTCCCGGACCGCTGCGGCGGCCACCTCGACCGCCTCGTCGAGCAGCGGCACCGACAGCAGCAGCTCGAACCGGTCCAGCAGCAGCGCCGGACGCGGGACGGCGAGCCGCCGGTACTCCTCGTCGACGTCGGCGAAACAGCGCAGCGCCACGGCGATCTCGCCGCGTTGCCCGGCGGCGATGCCGCTGTTCCACCTGGCGTCGGCCGCGGCGAGATCGAGCCCGAGCCGGTGGAAGACCGCCGCCGCCCGGGACAGGTCGTCGCCGGTGCCACCGGAGGAGCCCCGGTGTGCGTTGAGCAGGCCACGGTTGTTGCGGGCGCGGGCCTCCAACAGCGGATCGTTCTCGCGTTGGGCGATGT
This sequence comes from Micromonospora sp. SCSIO 07396, assembly GCF_053667945.1. NCBI lineage: Bacteria > Bacillati > Actinomycetota > Actinomycetes > Micromonosporales > Micromonosporaceae > Micromonospora > Micromonospora sp. SCSIO 07396. The sequence continues at coordinate 3,521,121 of NZ_CM132210.1, read as the reverse complement.
CGATGGCGATGCCGTAGTCGCGTACCGCCTCGGCGTAGCGCCCGCGGTAGTGCAGCACCACCCCCCGCTGCATCCGGGCCCGGCCGGCGTCGGCACCGGCGAGCTGGGGCAGCGCGGCGGTCACCGCCCGCAGCGCAGCCGCCGTACGGCCGGCGTTGGCCAGCACGTACCCGAGGCTCATCCGGGCCAGCGCCCGGGTCCGGGGGGTGCCGGACACCCGTACCGCCCGGCGCAGGTGGCGCAGCGCACCGGGCAGGTCGTTGAGCTCGCGCAGGGCCAGCCCGATGGCCCGCTCGGCGGTGGAGCGCTCGTCGTCGTCGGCGGTCTGGCTCGCGAGCACCCGCTGGGCGATGCTGATCGCCTCGGGTGGGAATCGCTGGACGGCGTCGAGTGCCGCCTGGGCCGCCGCGGCACCGCAAACGGTGCTGTCGGGCATGCCCTAGAGAGTCCACGACGAACAGCCGTGAGTCAACGCCGGGAATCCATCGCGGGAATGTCGTCAATGGGTGTCCTGCTCGGTTGCCCCTAATTGACAATCGGCGATGGTCCGGAATAATTGGCGGTCGGGGAATTCGCCGAGCTCACCATCGGTGGGCGCGCTTCTTTCACGAGCATGGAGGATCCGTGCCGCCGTCTGACCACCCCACCGTGCCTGGTCCGGGCGGCCAGCTGTCCCGACGGCGGATCCTGGCGCTGTCCGCGCTGGCCGTGGCGACGCCGTTCGGTGTCGTGCCGCGTCCGGCCCCCGCCTCGGCCGGCGACGCCGATGCCACCGCCTACCAGAAGGCGTTCGAGGCCGCGCTGGCCGCCGACCAGAACGTACGCCGGTACACCGTCCCCGGCCGGGAGATCCTCTACCGTCCCCGGCAACTGCTCGCCGCCGCCGCCGACGCCAACCGGGTCGCCACCTGGCTGCGCGCCCACGATTATCCGGTCACCGTAGGCGCCGGATTCGCCGGTGTCACCCGGCTGCTGTTCGACCGGGAGACCGACATCCCCGGTGTCGTGCGAAAACTGCGCGACCCCCAGCAGTGGCCCGGCCAACAGGTGCCTGCGGTGCAGCCCCACCACGTGTTGCTCGGGCTGGGCAACATCATGGGAAACCCGGGCACGCCGCCCAGCGCCGCCGCGGCGCTGCCGCCTCCCGACCCGAGCCGGCTCGGTGAGGGCGCCGGCGTCACCGTCGGCATCTGTGACACCGGGATCTGGCAGCAGGCCGGCGTCTGCCACCCGCAGTGGCTCGGCGGCGCGTACCTGCCGCAACTCGACGACGAGGATCCGCTCTACGTCAGCACCGACGTGCTGGCCACGCAGGGCGGGCACGGCACCTTCGTCGCGGGCGTGGTCCGGCAGGCCGCCCCGGGGGTACGCGTCGACCCGGAACTGGCCCTGGACCCGAACGGGGTGGGTGACGAGTCGACGGTGGTGGCTGCCCTGAGCCGGCTCGCGCCGCAGGTCACCGTGTTCAACCTCTCGCTCGGCGGCTACACCCTGGACGATCAGCCGTCGCTGCCACTGGCCAACGCGCTGGCGGCGTTGCCGGCGACGAGCGCTGTGGTCGCCGCGGCCGGCAACGCCGGGACCAGTCGTCCGCTCTGGCCCGCCGCCCTGGACCGGGTGCTGGCGGTCGCGGCGGTCACCCAGACGTCGGGCGGCCCGGTGCCGGCGGCCGACAGCTGCTACGGGCGCTGGGTGGACGCCTGCGCCGTCGGCGAGCGGCACAGCACCTACGTCGAGGGGAAGCTTCCGCTGCCCGGCAGGCCGGTACGGCAGTTCCACGGGTTCGCCATCTGGGCCGGCACCTCGTTCGCCACCGCACACGTCTCCGGGCGGCTCGCCGCCCTGATGACCGCCGGTGGCCTCAGCGCGGACGCGGCCCGCGCGAGCCTGCTCGCCGCCCCCCGCTGGCACCCCGACTACGGGGTGCTCGTCGGATGAGCCGGGTCGACGCCCCGGGCGGTGACCCGGTGACAGGTGCCAGCGCGACCGGTCTGCTGTCCGCCGCCGCCGGTGGGGACGAGTCGGCCTGGGCCGAGCTGGTCCGCCGGTACACCCCGGTCGTGTACGCGGTCATCCGCGCCTACGACCTCAGCCGCTCCGACGCGGCCGACGTCAACCAGACCGTCTGGCTGCGCCTGGTGGAGCAGCTGGATCGGGTACGCGAACCCGAGGCGCTACCGGGCTGGCTGGCCACCACGACCCGCCGCGAGTGCTACCGGCTATCCCGGCTGAGCCGCCGGTCCCACCCCGTCGACCCGTACGACCAGACCCTGGAGAACCAGCACGGGTTCTCCCGGGAACTGGCCGCGATGACGCCCGCTCCGGACGACGAGTTGCTGCGCGCGGAGCGTCGACAGGCGTTGCGGGAGGGGTTCGTGCAGCTCCCGTCGCGCTGCCAGGCGTTGCTGTCGCTGCTGACGGCCGACCCGCCGGTGAGCTACCGGGAGGTCGCCGAGCGGCTGGGCGTGCCGGTCGGCAGCATCGGGCCCACCCAGGCACGATGCCTGCGTAGGCTGCGGGAGTGCCCGGCGATCGTCGAGTTTCTCGGAGCTTCCACCATCGGCACGAAACGGGGGTGAACCGGATGGAGCCGTGGCCGCCGGCGGATGACGAGGCGCTGACGACGGAGCTGGGCGCGGCCCTGTGGGACACCGGGCCGGTCTCGGAGGCGTACCTCAGCGCGGCTCTGGCCGCGTTCACCTGGCGTACCGCCGACGCGGAGCTGGCCGTCGCCGAGCTGACGTTCGACTCGGCCGTCGACGCCGAGCTGGCCGGCATGACCCGTTCCGCGGCGTCGGCGCGGACGCTGTCCTTCCGTGCCGGGTCGGTGCTGGTGGAGATCGAGGTGAGCGACGCCGGGATCGTCGGGCAGCTCTCCCCGTCCGGTGGCGGCCGGGTCAGTGCCCGCACGGCCGCCGGCACCTACGACGAGGCGTCGGTGGACGCCGTGGGTTTCTTCTCGTTGGGCGTTCCACCGCCGGGCCCGGTGCAGTTGTGCGCGCGTACCGTCGGCTACGCGGTATCCACCGCCTGGGTCTGTCTGCGCTGACCGTCGCATCCGGTGGGTGGTGCGTGACCTGCCCGACCGTCGCATCCGGTGCCCGGTCGCGGCCTGCGACGACGGTGGGGCGCGGGCCGACCGGCCCGCGCCCCCGTCCTCAGGTGGTGGCGGCGTTACTCTCGCTGCTCACCGGCCAGCAGGTACTGCACTCCGCCGAGGTCGGCGCGCGCGGTGCCGTCGGCGTCGGGCCCGAACTGGGTCACGTTGAGCGCGGTCTCCTTGGTCAGCGTGGTGTCGGCCGAGAAGGCCAGCGAGAACTCGATGCGCTCACCGGGCTTCAACAGCAGTCCGCTGATGCTGGCCCGCCCCGGATCGACGATCTCCAACTCGGTCTTGCCGACCTGGCGGACTCCCGTGCCGGCCTTGCCGGTGGCCTGCCAGCGCTCGAACAGGGTCGGGCCGAGGTCGACGAAGACCCGGGCGCCCTGGGCCTGCTCCGCCGGCTGGGTGAAGACCAGGTCGTTCTTGGTCTCCACGGTGGTCACGTTGCCGATGGCGAACGGCCGGACGACCCGGGGCCCGCCCGAGACGACTCGGACCGAGTCGACGTTGCGCCAGGCGATGTTGTTGTTGTACTGGGTGTTGACGCTGGTGCTCGGGCCTTCGAAGGTCATCGGGTCGGTGGGCGAGACCCAGCGCGCCAGCAGGCAGAAGTGGCCCGGTCCGGGCACCCCGGTCCACGGGATCGTCACCGTGGTGACGCCCGCGAAGACGGGCACGCTGACCGCGCCGATCTGGGTCCAGTGTGTCGGCCAGGTGGCGCCGCCGCCCGGGGTCGTCCGGTAGATGCGCAGCACGCCGTTGTCGGTGCCCGAGCCGTACGGCCCGGCGTTGCGCAGCTTCACGAAGAGGTAGTTGGTGACCCCGACCCTCGGGTTCTGGCTGACGGAGCACTCCACGGCCGTCGGACAGACCTTGATGTCGGGGCTGGCCCACAGCGGGCTGTACGAGTGCGGCTGGTAGCCGGTGTCGGCGGTGACGTCCTTCATGTAGACGTCGGTACGGGCCGCGGCGGCGGCCTTGCCCTGCGGTGCCTCGCCGGGTGCCGCGGCTGCGGCGGTGACCGCCAGCAGCCCGGCCAGCGCCGCGCCCGTGAGGACGGCCAGCGTCGAGCGACGGACGCGTTTTCCTACCTTGCCCATGACAGGTTTTCTCCCATCGGCGGGGGACGCCGAGTGCGGCGTGTTGCGGTGCCGTATCGACGCGATGACGTTGTTGAAGAGCCGTAAACGTGCCGGGAAATACCGTGGCGGGGCCGGTCGTCAGATGACGCCAGGACCGGCGAATAAGACAGTCGTCGATGTCTGCCCGGCACATGATCGAAGTAAGTCGATTAGTGTGGTGTTCGCGAGGTGCACCGACACCCGGTGTCGGCGGGCATCCCCGCTCCGCCGCGCAGCCGTGCGCCGTCCCCGGAGGAACCACCGCCACCATGAGACCGAAGAGCAGCCTTTCCGCCGCCGCCGCGGCGGCCGTGACGCTGGCCGTCGCCCTGGGTGGTGTCAGCGCGCCCACCACGGCCGTGGCCGGCACGACCCCACCCGCCAGCAGCGCCGGGTCGGGCGGTGCCGTGCCGGGCAGCCCGCCGCCCAGCGGGGTCGCCTGCACCGTCAGGTACTCGGCCTACACCTGGGACACCTACCTGACGAGCAGCATCACCGTCACCAACACCGGCGTCACCACGATCACCTCCTGGCGGCTGACGTTCCCGCTGCCCACCGGGCAACGCATCACCACCGGCTGGAACGCGGTGTACTCGCCGTCGAGTGGCACCGTCACGGCCCGTGGCCACGACGACCACGTCACCATCGGGCCGGGCGGGGCGATCGCCATCGGGTACGTGGCCGACCACACCGGTGACACCGGCAGCCCGTCCTCGTTCACCCTCAACGGGACGCCCTGCGCGCTCGGCTGAGCCTGCGGTCAGGCGGGCGGGTCGACCCGCAGGTCTCAGTGAGCCGACGGGGGCCAGCGGTACCTGCGCCACGCGTGCCAGGTCGGGAATCCCGCCGGGGGAGCATCGATGGGTTCACTGCCGTCGAGTTCCCCCGGCGTGGGGACGTCGAGGCGGGTGGCCCACTCGGCGAGTTCCTCATCCGCCATGGGCCAGGTGGTGTGCGGTGCGTCGGCCTGACGTCGGTCCCGCCGTCTGCGCTGCTCGGCCGGGGTGAGGGTGAAGTAGTGCAACTCCACCCGCGCGCCGAGGTCCGCTGCGGCCTGGCGCAGGGCGGAACGTTCGTCGCGGCTCCACAGGCCGTAGTCGATTACCACGTTGGTGCCGAGTTCGAGAGCGCGCAGTCCGATCCCGATGAGCCGCCCCTCGATGACGGCCCCCGCCAGGGAAGGGTTCCCGGGCCCGTAGAGCGCCTTTACCCACTCGTCCTTCGTCAGGCGGAGGGCGTTCCGCTCGACCTCGATCCGCCGCGCCGCCGTGGTTTTCCCGGTGCAGGGGAGTCCCACGGTCAGGAACAGTGTCGGTTGCCCCATCGTCACCTCCTGGCTGGCCGCCCTAGCATCGTCCACCTGTGTGCATGCCGCTCGCGATTTCAAGCGAAGGGCCCCGCCGCTGTCAGTCGACGTACTCGTCTTCGAGGGTGGGGATGACCGGCGACAGAAGCTGGTCGGCGTGTGCGGTGACGGCGCCCCGGACCAGCCGGTGTACCCGGAAGGTCAGTTCGTGCCCGGGGTCCTCGTCGTCGTGGACGTACAGCAACCCGTAGGACCCCAGGGCCAGGTGACCGATCCTGGTGAACAGCTCGATGACGTCGGCGTCCCGGCCGCCCCGATGGTTGCGGAACCCGCCGAGATGGACGTGGTGTGCGCCGTTGACCGGGCGGAGATCCACCAGTCCGGGACCGGTGTACCCGTTGATCAGATCCTGGATCTCGTCGAGGCGTAGGGGCGGGTCGTCGTCGACCGCTTCGGCTGTCGAGCGGAGGGTGATCCATCCGTGGTACTCGAACATGGCAGGAGTGTAGGACCGGCTGGTCAGGCCGCCGCGTCATCATCGGAGGCAGCGGTGCGGCGCAGTTCGCGCAGGACGCCGTGGCGGCGCAGGGCCCAGGCGAGGCGGGGAACGCTCGGGTGCCTGACGAACAGCACGGCGGCGCGGCGGACCAGGCCGACCCGGTCGGCGTCCACCTGGTTCTCGACCACCTGCCAGACCAGTTCGCGCACCCGGGCGTCGTCCAGCACCGCGCGTACCTCACGCCGCACCCGGGGGTCCTCGGCCGCCGCGGTGACGGCGGCAGCCAGACCCGGCCGGTCGGCACGCGGGGGCACCACCGCCGCGAGGAGCGGCCGGCGTACCTCGTCGCGTTCCAGCAGCAGCAACACCGCTTCCCGGATCTCGGTGGTGTCCAGGCTGGACCGCAGCAGCCGCAGCAGGCTGCGTTCCACCTCGCGGTCGTGGTCCGGGACGGAGAGCGCGGCCAGCAGCAGCGCCACCTCGTCGAGGTCGATGACGTGGCGCACCCCGTCGCGGAACTCCGGCAGGCCCCAGGCCGCCTGCAAGGCCGTCACGAGATCGCGGTTCACGGCCCTCCGCTACCCGCAACGGGCAACGGGTGAAACCCCGGGGCGGGCCGGTTCGCCTCGTCGAAACTCAGCGCCGTCGCGACGGGCTCAGGCCGCCGCCTGCCGGGGGCAGATCATCGGGTGCAGCAGCCGGGACAGCTCGTCGACGTCGGTGACGGGTCGTGCGAAGCTCACCCTCGCCCGTCGGACCGCGCCGGGCCGACCGTACGCGACCGTCAGGCCGTACCTGTCGATCCGGACCACCCGGGGCGACTCGGTCCCGGGCAGCTGCAACCGCCGGCGCAGGTGGGCCGCGACCTGCTCGCCGTGGTGGTCGGCGAGGTCGGCCAGCAGGTCCGCCTCGGCCGCGTGCAGCGGGTCGGGCTCGGCCTGCGCGTACTCCTGCGGGTCGATCGGGCGCGTCGCGCCGGCACGTTCCCAGCGGGCCTCGGTCACCGCGAACCGGTGCAGCCGGAACCGGCTGCCCACGTCGAGCAGGTCGCCAGTCGGCCGGGTGGCGGCGAAGTCCATCGCGGCCTGTCGTGCCGCGTCGCCGTCGAGGCGTTCGGCCCAGCCGGAGACCCAGGTCCGGCCGAGCGAGGGGGCGTCGGCGGTGGGCGGCAGGTCGAGCACGTCGAGGACGGTGGCGACGTCGGTGTCCCCGGCCGGTGGGGTGAGCGCCGTGGCGAGGTCGCCGGACGTCGGCACCAGCAGCAGCACCCGGCCCTGCGGGTCGGTGGCGTGCCGGACCTGCTGCGGGCCGGTGCTGCCGGCCAGGTGGGCGAGGGCGGGCAGCCGGCCCGCGACGAGGGTACGCACGATCTCCGCCGGGCTGGGTCGCATGATCCCGATCTCCTCAATGTAGGTTAGCCTTACCTAACTAGCAGGCTAGACCATGTGATCGGAGACGTCGAACGTGAACCACCCCCGCCCCAAGGCCCGGCTCTCCCGTGCTCTCGGCATCCCGCTGACCCGCAAGTGCGTGCGCTACTTCGAGCGGCGTCCCTACCCGCCGGGCGTGCACGGCCGCAACCGGCGCAAGACCTCCGACTACCAGGTACGGCTGCTGGAGAAGCAGCGGCTGCGCCACCAGTACAACGTCAGCGAGGCCCAGCTGCGCCGGACGTTCGACGAGGCCGTCCGGGGGGTCGGGAAGACCGGCGAGTCGCTGGTCGCCCTCCTGGAACGGAGACTCGACGCGGTGGTGCTGAGGGCGGGGCTGGCCCGCAGCATCTACCAGGCACGTCAGCTGGTCGGGCACGGCCACTTCACGGTGGACGGACGCAAGGTCGACCGGCCCTCGTACCGGCTGCGGCCCGGCCAGGTGGTCGCGGTACGCGAGCGCAGCCGGGCCCTGCCGCCGTTCCAGCTCGCCGCCGCCGGCGCGCACGCCGACGACCGCCCCCGCCCGTACCTGTCGGTGGAGCTGACCGGGCTGCGCGTCACCCTGGTGCGCGAGCCCGCCCGGCACGAGGTCCCGGTGATCTGCGACGAGCAACTGGTGGTGGAGTTCTACTCCCGCTGAACGGTCAGCGGCGGCCCGGTCCACCGCGCCTGCCCCTGGTGCGGCACCGGCGGGCCGCCGCCGACCACCCCGGACCCCGGCGCGTCACCGCCCCGGGCCGGCGTGTCGTCGGCCCGGGCGGTCCACGCCGCCCACAGCCGGGCATAGCTGCCGTCCGCCCCGACCAGCTCGGCGTGCGGGCCGCGCTCGACGATCTCGCCCTGGTCCATCACGACGATCTGGTCCGCCGTCACGGCCTGGGTGAGGCGGTGGGCGACGACCAGGGCGGTGCGTCCCGCCAACGCCGCGGCGGCGGCCTGTTCGAGATCGCGCGCACCCGCGCTGCCGGCCTCGGCGGTCGCCTCGTCGAGTACCACGACCGCCGGGTCGAGCAGCACCACCCGGGCGAGCGCCAACTGCTGCGCCTGCGCCGGGGTCAGCGGATGGCCGCCCTCGCCGACCACGGTGTCCAGCCCGTCGGGAAGGGCGAGCACCCAGGACAGGGCGTCGACGCGGGCCAGGGCGGCGGTGAGCTCGTCCGGTGACGCCTGCGGCCGGGCCAGCAGCAGGTCCGCACCGAGCGGGCCGGCGAACACGTGGGTCTCCTGACTGACCAGGGCGATCGTCCGGGCGGGCAGCTCGGCGACGGGAACGCCGCCCAGGCTGGCCACACCGTGCCCGGGTCGCAGGACCCCGGCGGCGATCGACGCGACGGTGGTCTTCCCGGCACCGGTGGAGCCGACCAGCGCCACCACCCGCCCCGCCCCGACCCGCAGGGACACGTCACGCAGCACCGGCGTGGCCCCGTCGTAGCTGAAGCCGACGTCGGTCAGGACGAGGTCGTGCGTCGACGGCGCGGTGCCGCCCGCCCGACGGTCCGGGTCGGTGCCGAGCACCCCGACGAGGCGGGCCAGGCTGGCCCCCGCGTCCTGGGCCTTGTCGAAGGTGACCATCAGTTGCAGGACCGGGCCGAACAGCCGGTGTAGCAGCAACGCTGCCGCCGACACCTCGCCGAGGGTGACGGCCTCCCGGCGGACGAGCAGGAACCCCACCACCAGCACCGCGCCCAGCCCGGCCAGCTCCGCCCCGTTGATCCGGCCCACGAACCGGGTGTAGAGGGCGAACACGCTCGTCGAGATGTCCCGGGCGCGGGCCGAGACCTCCGTGATGTCGGCGAGGTGCCGGTCCTCCAACCGGTAGGCGTGCACCGTACGGATGCCCTGCACGCTCTCGACGAAGCGTTGCGAGCGCTGCGCGATGGCGACCCGCTCGGCCGCGTAGGCCGGCGCGGCCCGGGGGAGGTACCACCGCGCACCGAGCACGTAGAGCGGGACGGCGACCGCGCCGGCCAGCCCGAGCCGCCAGTCGATGCCGATCATCGTGGCGAGGCTGATCGCCGCCAGCAACAGGGCCGAGACCAGGGTGGGCAGGACCTCGGTGACGGCCCGGTCGATGGCGCCGACGTCCGCGCCGACCCGCGAGACCAGGTCGCCCCGGCCCGCCCGGTCGAGCACCGTCACGGGCAGCCGCAGCGCGACGTCCAGGGTGCGTTCGCGCAGGTCGGCGAGGATGTGCGCGCCCAACCGGCGGATCAGGTGGGCGCTCACGCCGGTGGCCGCACCACCGACGACCGCGGCGGTCACGATGAGCACGGCGACCGGGACGAGCGCCCCGGTGCCGCCACCGGCGCGGACCCGGTCGACCAGCAGGCCGAAGGCGTAGGCGGGCACGATCGCGGTGGCGGCGGCGAGCAGCCCGACGACCAGCGTGCCGACGGCGGCACCCCGGCGGGCCCGCAGCTGTGCGCCGAGCCACGCCCTGCTCTCGCGCGGGCCGGCCACGGGCAGGATCGGGGACGTCACCGCAGTACCGCCCGGCGGTAGCTGTCGTGGTGGGTGACGAGGTCGGTGTGCGTGCCCTCGGCGGCGACGACGCCGTCGGCGACGAACACGACCCGGTCGGTGGCGGCGAGCAACGTCGGACTGCCGGTGATGACGACGGTGCCGTAACCGCCGTCCGCCCCGTGCCGCAGCGTCCGGATGCCGTCGGCGACGGCCTGCTCGGTGACCGCGTCGACGGCGGTGGTCGGGTCGTGCAGGACCAGCAGCGGCGCTCCGGCGAGCAACGCGCGGGCGAGCGCGACACGTTGCCGCTGGCCGCCGGAGAGGTTCGCGCCGCGTTCGGTGACCGGCATGTGCAGACCCTCCGGGTGCAGGTGTGCCACCTCGTCGGCGGCAGCGGCGCGCAGGGCCTGGTCGAGCCGTCCGGCGTCGTCGTCGTGCTGCCCGGCGTCGTCGCGCAGGGCGATGTTCGTGGCGAGGGTGCCGGTGAACAGGTCGGTGCGGTGCGGTTCGCTGTGCAGCAGGTGGCGCGCCCGGTCCCGGTCCACGGTCTCCAGCCGTTCGCCGCCGAGCAGGACGTCACCCATGTGGCCGGCGGGCACCGCCAGCAGCCGCGCCAGGGCCTCGGCGTCCGCCGGCCGGGGCGCGACCACGCCGACGAACTCCCCGGGGCGGACGTGCAGGTGCAGGCCGGCGAGCGGGCCGTACGTCACGTCGGTCAGGCGTAGTTCGCACCCGGTGGCCGCCGGCGCGGCGGTGCCCGGCGGCAGGACCACGTCGGCCCGTAGGACGGCGGCGACCCGGTCCGCCGCCGCGCGGGCGGCGGCCGTCCAGCTGGGCACGACCGCGAGCACGCCGAACGGTTCGACGAGGAACTGTGCGGAGCCGATCACCGTGATGAACTGGCCGACGGTGATCCGGCCGGTCAGTGCGAACCAGCCCGCCATCAGCGCGACGCCCCCGGTCAGCAGGCTGCTCAGCATGGTGGACGCGCCCAGGTAGGCGTTCTGGGTCCGGGAGGCGCGCAGCGTGGCCGCCAGGCTGTGCCGGCTCACCAGGCGGTACCGCCGCGCCCCGGCGTCCTGCGCGCCGATGCCGTGTAGCGGGCGCAGCCCGGTGACCAGGTCCGTGGCGAGCGCGGTGGCCCGGCCGGCCTGGTCCTGCTGGTCCTTGACGCGTCTGGCGATCAGCGGGGCGGTGCGGGTGAGGATCGCCAGCACGGCCGGGACGGCGATCAGCACGGTCAGCCCGAGCGGCGTCGAGATCAGCAGCAGCGCGACCGCGCTGACCGTGACCGCCACCAGCGCGCTGGTGATCCGGGGGATGTGGTCGAGCAGGTAGGAGGTGTACTCGGCGTCGGTGGTGGTGACCGCGAGCAGGTCGCCGGTGTGCCGTCCGGTCCGCAGCACCCGTGGGTCCAGGATCCGCGCCGCGAGCTCGACCCGCAGCTGGTGACCCTCCGCGGCGATGGCCCGTTGCAAGCGTCGTGCGCCGAAGCGGTAGGTCACCGCCAGGACGAGATAGACCGCCGCCAGGACGGCGATCCAGACGAGCAGCGCGGTCGCCTCTCCGGTGGCGACGCCCCGGTCGACGATGACGCCGATGAGGATCGGCACCAGGGCCGCGCAGAGCTGGTAGACGCCGGCCAGTGCCGTGCCGGTCCAGAGGTGCCACCCGTTGCGGGCGACCGCCCGGCGCAGGACCGCGGCACCGGTACTGACCTTGCTCACTACGTAGAACCCCCTGGTCAACGGCTCAGGAACGTGGAGTACTTTACCGATCAAGTTTTAGGTAAGCCTGTCCTTACTATGTGAGTTGGAGTACTCCGCATGCGCCCCTCCCGGTTGCTCGCCGGAATCGTCGCGGCCACCACCGCGCTCGCCCTCGCCGCCTGCGGCGGGTCCTCCGACGTCGGGGAGACGCCCGCCGCGTCCGGCGCCGCGGCGGCGACCTTCCCGCTGACCGTCACCCACGCGCTGGGCACCACCACGATCGCGAAGAAGCCCGAGCGGGTCGCCACCGTCAACTGGGCCAACCACGAGGTGCCCCTCGCCCTCGGTGTCGTCCCGGTCGGCTACGCCAAGGCCAACTTCGGCGACGAGGACGGCGACGGACTGCTGCCCTGGGACGCCGCGCGGCTCAAGGAACTCGGCGCGTCGACCCCGGTGCTGTTCGACGAGACCGACGGCATCGACTTCGAGGCGGTGGCGAACACCAGGCCGGACGTCATCCTGGCCGCCTACTCCGGCCTGACCAAGCAGGACTACGACACCCTGAGCAAGATCGCGCCGGTGGTGGCGTACCCGCAGGCGCCCTGGGCGACGTCGTGGCGCGACAGCATCACGCTGGAGAGCAGGGCCCTCGGCCTGGCCGCCGAGGGCGACGCCCTGATCGCGAAGATCGAGCAGCAGATGAAGGACGAGGCCGCCCGCTACCCGAAGCTGGCCGGCCGCTCGGCGATGTTCCTGACCCACCTCGACCCGACGGACCTCAGCAAGATCAGCTTCTACACCACGAACGACACCCGGGCCCAGTTCTTCACCGACCTCGGCATGACCCACCCGGAGAGCATCGCGAAGGCCTCCGCGACCACCAAGGAGTTCAGCCTCACCCAGAGCGCCGAGCAGGTGCAGAACCTCAGCGACGTGGACATCATCGTGACCTACGGTGACGCCGACGGCACCACCCTGGCCACCCTCCAGAAGGACCCGCTGCTGTCCAAGATCCCCGCGATCAAGCGCGGCTCCTTCGTCTCGCTGCCCGGCAGCACCCCCGTCGCCACCGCCGCCAACCCGACCCCGCTCGGCGTCTCGTACGTCCTCAAGGACTACGTCGACCTGCTCGGCAAAGCCGCCGACAAGCTCTGATGACCGGTCCGACGACATCCGGGCCGGACGTCTCCCTGCGGCGACGTCCGGCCCGGACCCGCCTGACCTGGCTCCTGGTGGTCCTCGGCGCACTGGTCCTCACCCTGGTCGCGTCGGTGGCCTTCGGCTCCCGGATCGTCGGCTGGGCCGACATCACCGCCGCGCTCGGCGGCACCCAGGACACCCTCGACCAGGCAGCCGTGGTCAAGCGCCTGCCCCGTACGGCGCTCGCCGCCCTCGTCGGTGCGGCGCTGGCCCTGTCCGGCGCGGTGATGCAGGGCGTCACCCGCAATCCGCTCGCCGACCCGGGCATCCTCGGGGTGAACATGGGCGCGATGCTGGCCATCGCCGTCGGCATGGCCACCGTCGGCCTGTACACCGCCACCGCGTACATCTGGGTCGCCATCGCCGGTGCGGCGGTGTCCGCGTTGTTCGTCTACGCGGTCGGCTCGCTCGGCCGCGGCGGCGCCACCCCGCTCAAGATCGCCCTGGCCGGGGCGGCCACCTCCGCCGCCCTCGCGTCGCTGGTGGCCGCAGTCGTGCTGCCCCGTGGCGACATCGCCGAGAACTTCCAGTCCTGGCAGGTCGGCGGCGTCGGCGGGGCCAGCTGGGACAGCATCGGCCAGGTCCTGCCGTTCCTGCTCGCCGGGCTGGCCGTCTGCCTGCTGTGCGCCAGGGCCCTGAACTCCCTCGCGCTCGGCGACGACCTCGCCGCCGGTCTGGGCGAACGCGTCGCCCTGGTGCGCGGGATCGCCGCCGCCGGCGCGGTGGTGCTCTGCGGCGCGGCCACCGCCGTCGCCGGGCCGATCGCCTTCGTCGGCCTGATCGTCCCGCACCTGTGCCGGCTGCTGGTCGGGCTCGACCACCGCTGGCTGCTGCCGTTCGTGACCCTGGTCGGCGCGGCGCTGCTGACCGTCGCGGACGTCACCGGACGGGTGGTGAACCGCCCCGACGAGATCGAGGCCGGCATCATCACCGCCCTGATCGGCGCCCCCTTCTTCATCTACATCGTCCGCCGGCAGAAGGTACGCGAACTGTGAGCACCACGACCCTGCAGGCCGTCACCCACGGCCGGGTCCGGCGCAACCGACGACGCCGCGCGGTGCTCGCCGCCCTCGCCGTGGCGGTGGCCGCCATGGTCGTCGTTTCGCTGATGGTCGGGCGCACCTTCTACCCGGCCGGCGACGTGCTGCGGGTGATCCTCGGCGACACCGTGCCGGGTGCCTCGTTCACCGTCGGTGAACTCCGGCTGCCCCGCACGGTCCTGGCCCTGGCGACCGGGCTCTGCTTCGGCATGGGTGGCGTCACCTTCCAGACCATGTTGCGCAACCCGCTGGCCAGCCCCGACATCATCGGCATCAGCTCGGCGGCGAGCGCCGCGGCGGCCTTCGGCATCATCGTGCTCGGCCTCGGCGAGACCGGCGTCTCGGTCTTCGCCATCGTCGCCGCGCTCGGCGTCGCCGTACTCATCTACCTGCTGTCGTTCACCGACGGGGTGGCCGGCACCCGGCTCGTGCTGATCGGCATCGGCATCGCCGCCATGCTCAACAGCGCCACCGCCTACATCCTCAACCAGGCCGGCCAGTGGGACCTGCAGGCGGCGACCCGCTGGCTCAACGGCAGCCTCAACGGCTCCACCTGGGACGAGGTCGTTCCGGTGCTGGCCGCGCTGGCCCTGTTCGGCCCGGTGCTGCTGAGCCAGGCCCGGAACCTCACCATGCTGCAACTCGGTGACGACACCGCCGCGGCGCTCGGCACCCGGCTGGAACGTACCCGGCTGGTCTCGATCGTCGCGGCCGTCGGCCTGATCGCGTTCGCCACCTCGGCCACCGGGCCGATCGCGTTCGTGGCCTTCCTGGCCGGGCCGATCGCCGCCCGGCTGGTCGGGGCCGGCGGCTCGCCGTTGGTGCCGTCCGCCCTCGTCGGCGCGCTGCTGGTGCTGGTCGCCGACTTCATCGGCCAGTTCGCCTTCGACATCCGCTTCCCGGTGGGGGTGATCACCGGGGTGCTCGGTGCCCCGTACCTCATCTACCTGCTCGTCCGCACGAACCGCGCCGGAGGCTCGCTGTGACCACCGACCACGCCCTGACGACCGAGAAACTGACCGTCGGCTACGGCGACCGGGTCGTCATCGAATCACTCGACCTGCTCGTCCCGCCCGGCCGGATCACCGCGATCGTCGGCGCCAACGCGTGCGGGAAGTCGACGCTGCTGCGGTCGATGTCGCGACTGCTCGCCCCGCGCACCGGTCACGTCATGCTGGACGGCCGGCAGGTGCACCGGATGCCGGCCAAGGAACTGGCCCGCACCCTCGGCCTGCTGCCCCAGTCGCCGATCGCGCCGGAGGGCATCACCGTGGCCGACCTGGTGGGCCGGGGCCGCAACCCGCACCAGCGGCTGCTGTCCCGCTGGAGCGGGGACGACGACCGCGCGGTGGCCGCCGCCCTCGACGCCACCCACACCGCCGACCTGGCCGACCGGTCGGTCGACGAACTCTCCGGCGGCCAACGCCAGCGGGTGTGGATCGCGATGGCGCTCGCCCAGCAGACCGAGTTGCTGCTGCTCGACGAGCCGACCACCTTCCTCGACGTCAGTCACCAGGTCGAGGTGCTGGACCTGCTCACCGACCTCAACGCGACGCGCGGCACCACCATCGTGATGGTGCTGCACGACCTGAACATGGCGGCCCGCTACGCGGGCCACCTCATCGCGCTGGCCGACGGTGGCCTGCACGCGGCGGGGCCGCCCGCCGAGGTGCTGACCGAGGAGTGCGTACGGGCGGTCTTCGGCCTGGACAGCCGGGTCATCGTCGATCCGGTCTCCGGTCGGCCGCTGATGCTGCCGATCGGCCGCCACCACGTCACGGCCGGCCGCGCCTGACCTTCACCGACCCGGACCATCCGGACGCACGGTCGGACGGTTCGCCCGCACGCTCCACCGCCCGTCGGTGCGGGTGAGGCGGATCGGATGGTCGAAGCACTTGCTGACCTGGTCGCCGGTGAGGACCTCGTCGGCGGGGCCGGACGCCAGCGGGCGTCCGTCGCGCAGCAGCATGACGTGGGTCGTCCCGGGAGGAAGCTCCTCCAGATGGTGGGTGACCAGGACGGACGCGAGCTGCGGGTAGGTCTGCTGAAGTGCGTCGAGCCGCTCGATGAGCTGTTCCCGGCCGGCGACGTCGAGGCCGGTCGCGGGCTCGTCGAGCAGCAGCAGGCGGGGCCTGGGCATCAACGCGCGGGCGATGAGCGTGCGGCCCCGTTCCCCCTGCGAGAGGGTGGGCCACCGGGCCCCGTGCCGCTCACCGAGGCCGAGCAGGCCGATCAGCCGGTCGGCCCCGGCGACCTGCTCCGGTGTCGGCGCCCATCGGGGAACGCGGTCGTTGGTGTTGGTCAACCCGGTCAGCACGACGTCGTGCACGGTGAGTGGCGCACCCGGGTCGTGCCGTGGATCGACGTGGCCGACGCAGGAACGCAGCTCCCGCAGGTCGACCCGGCCGAGCCGGTGACCCAGCACCTCGACGGTGCCCCGGGTGGGGTGGGTGATCGCCCCGAGCAGGCTGAGCAGGGTGCTCTTGCCCGCCCCGTTCGCACCGAGCAGCGCCCAGTGCTCGCCGGCCCGTACCGTCAGTGAGACCTCGGCCAGGATCGGCCTGCCGTCGCGGACGACGGCCGCGTCCGTCACCCGCAGCACCGGCGGCGCGGTCACGGGGAAACCGTGGGGCGGCGGTCGGGCAGCATGCGGAAACCGTAACAACAGCTCCGAGGTCAGCCCGGTCGGATCTCCCGGGGTGGGACGGGCCCTGCCCGAACAACCAACATTGCAACAGGTACCTTGCTGTGGCAAGGTAGCGGCATGCAGGTCGACCCGATGCTCGTCGCGTTGCGGCGCGGCCTGCTCGAACCGCTCGTGCTCGCCGCCGTCGAGTCCCGGCAGCGCTACGCGGCGGAGATCCTCGCCGCGTTGCGGGAGGTGAACTTCCCCGCTCAGGAGGGCACGCTGTATCCGCTGCTGAGCAAGCTCCGGCGGGACGGGTTGGTGCACCACGAGTGGCGGGAGTCGCCGTCCGGGCCGCCCCGCAAGTACGTCCTGCTCACCGACGCCGGCAGGCAGCGGCTCGCCGCGTTCCGGGAGCACTGGAACGACCTGACCCGCATGATCGATTCGGTTGGACGATGACCATGGACGAGCCCACCGCCATCCGCCTCACCGGGCACGCCGCGGCCTATCCCGCCACCCGCGAGGCGTACGCCGCCCTGCGCGGGTATCTCGACGACGCCCGACGTGCGCTGCGCGGCGACCCGGACGCCGACGAGATCGTGCGTGACCTGGAGGCCGCCGTCGGCGACCGGCTGGATCCGGACGGCGACCCGGTGACCGGTGCCCGGATGACCGCGATCCTGGCCGAAATCGGGCCGGTGCGGCCGGCGCACCCCGTGCCGGCCGAGGTCGGGGGAGCGGTATGCGGCCGGTTCTGGTGCCGGATCAGCGAAGGCGGGTGGTTCGGCGGCGTCTGTCTCGGCCTCGCGGCGTACGGCGGATTCCATGTCGACTGGGTGCGTACCGTCGTGCTGCTGTTGACCCTGGTCACCGGTGGGCTGCTCGCCGTGGCGTACCTCGTCGGGCTGTTCGTGCTTCCCGTCGTCCCGACGGTCGCCGACTACGAACGCCGCCGGGACGCGCCCCGACCCGGCTGAGCCGGGGGCGGCGGGGCCTGCGGGCCGCGCTGGGCCCGGCCGGCCCGGAAGCGGACCCGGCCCAGGGCGGGCAGCCCTGGGCCGGATGAGTGGCGCGTCGATCAGGCGATCTTGATGTCGCTGCACCACATGTAGGTCTGGTCCGCGTGCGACGCCTTCCAGATGAAGAACAGGACGTGGCTCCCGGAACGCGACGACGGGATCGAGACGTTGAACGAGATGTTCTGTGCCGGCGCGTACCGCCCGGTCGTGGTGATCAGGTCGAGGTTGCCCCACCCGACCGTCTGGGTGGCCGGGTTGAACCCCTGCTTGGTGACGTAGACCCGGAAGAAGTCCGCACCGTGGCTGGCCTGGTCGTACATCTGGACCGTGAGGTTGCGGCTGACGGTGGTCGCCTTCCACGCCCCGGCCTTGTTCAGCGAGTTGTTCCGGGACAGGGCGTTGCTGCACAGCTGCCCGTCCGGGGTGCTGGGCTGGTACTGGCCGGCCAGGCCGTCGCGCAACGCGCTCATCCAGTTCCACATGGTGTCCGGATTGGCCTGCCACGCCTGCCAGCACATCGGGTCCTGCTGCTGCATGGCCGGGTTGGTGTGCTGGCTGCCCCAGGTCTGCCAGCACTGGTACGCCCGGGTCGCCGGGTTGATGATCGTCCCGTGCGCCTGGGCGGGGCTGGTCATGGGCAGCGTACCGACCACCATGGCGAACATCAGGACGAGCGCCTGGAGGGACCGGCGGACGGTGGACCGGGGACGTCCGCCGGATTGGTCGGACTGGTGTGAACGCACTGTTCATCCTCCATTCGTCGGTACGAGACATCGGGAGGCGAATGCTCCCGAATCCACTGTGGCACCAATAGCTACAAATATCAATGTTGATCGATATTTAGTCGGATTGGATCGAGCTGTCGGATCTGGTCGAGCTGTCCGGGATCACCGGATCGGTCGACGGGCACGACGGACCGGGGACACGGCATCACCGCAGATCGGGTGCCGGTCCGGTGGCCGGAGACGACCGCTAGGCCGCCGGGGGCGTCACAGCTTGGCGGCGGCGTCGTAGCGGCGACGCAGGTCGGCCATCTCGGTCGCGCCGAGCGACTCCTGCTGCGCCATCGTGGCGTACGCGGGCGGGAACATCTCCCGCAGCCGGTCGACGAACCTGACCTCCGCGGTCGCCTCGACGACCCGGATGCCCGGGGGATCGGTGGACATGTCCATGATCAGCGGGCCGGCCAGCTTGACCGCCACGTCCCAGGGGCGCTTCTGCTCGGCGATCCCGCACAGGTGGAAGCCGTACACCGTCTTGACGTCGGCGAACGTGGCGGCCCCGGCCGGCTCGTAGCCGTAGACGCGGACCCCGCAGATCACCGGCGGCTTCTCCGCGCCGGCACCCTGCTGGGCGTCGTGCCCGGCATGCTGGTGCTGGGCCGGGTCCGCCCGCTCCAGCGTGGTACGCATCCGGGCCGTGATCTGCGCCGGCAGGTCCGCCGGCTGCGCACTTGTGCCGCCCCGGTTGGCCAGCACGACCGTGCCGACCGACACCACCAGCAGGATCACGGCCACCCACACCAGGCGGTGCCGGTACCACGCGGAACTCTCAGCGGAACTCATCGCTTCTCACCTCGTCGCCGGTTCTGATGCTGGCGGACCGTCCGTGGCCCGGGGCGTCGAACGCGCCGTCGTCGGGGACATGTGCCAGGGGTGCGCATGGCAGGTGCGGATGCCTGCCCGGCGGAATGCCCGTCGTCAGGGCGATGGCCCGGCGCGGTGACGTGCCGGTGCCCGCCAGGATGGCGTGCGACCCGTACCGCGGTGCTCCCGTGCTGTGGCCGTGCTCAGCACGGTTGCCCCCGTGCTGCGGCGATATGGGCCATTCCAACACGTCTGGAGCCGCTCTTGCAACATTGACGGGTGTCAGTGGGGGTTCCGCCCGATCGTCTCCGCAGGTGAGAGCGCCGGAATCGATTCCCCACGCCCCGTCATCCGGTGAACGGCCGCGCCCGTCATCCGGGGCCGGCGTCGCCCGGGCCGTGGTCGCTGCCGGCATGGCGTACGCCCGTCAGTCGGCACAGGGCGGCGAAACCGTCCTCCGTACCCGGCCAGTGTCGGCGCAGCGCCCCGACACCCGCCCTGCGGACCACCGAGCGCAGCACCGCGACGACGAGGATCGCGTCGTCGGCGTACCCGAGGACCGGGACGAAGTCCGGGATCAGGTCGACCGGGACGACCAGGTACGCCAGCAGCAGGCCCAGGCGTACCCGGACGCCGCGCGGCAGGGTCCTGTCCCCGGCCAGCCGCCGCAGCAGCCGCACCAGATCGGGCAGGACCCGCAGCGCCTCGGTCAGCAACGGGCCCTGCGGTCGTACGATCAGCAGACCGACCAGCAACGCCACCCACGAGACCGCAACCGCGACCGCGCCACCGACCAGGATGTCCGCGACCATCCGCGCCGCCCCCCTTCCGCCGCACCCGCCCGCGCGGCCAGGGCATCGTCGCAGAGTCCCGGCGGGCCCACCGGTCGACGTGACGCCGGTGGCCGACCGGCCGACCCCCGGGGAGGACCACCGCGATGGACGAGGTGATCCCGACCGGCAGCGACCGGACGATCCTGATCGCCGTCCGGGGGAACTCCGGGGCGGGCAAGAGCAGCATCGCCCGGCAGATGCGGCTGCGGCACGGTCGCGGCTGCGCCCTGGTCGAGCAGGACTACCTGCGGCGGGTCGTGTTACGGGAACGGGACAGGCCGGGCGGGCTCGCGCCCACCCTGATCGGGCAGACGGTCCGGCTGGCCCTCGACCACGGCTACCACGTGATCCTCGAAGGAATCCTCCACACCGCCCGGTACCGGCGGATGCTCACCGCGCTGCGCGACGGCCACCGGGGCAGGACGGTGTTCGTCTATCTCGACGTGTCGCTGCCCGAGACCCTGCGACGACACGAGACGCGTCCGCAGGCCACCGAGTTCACCGCCGACGACATGCGGGGCTGGTATACCCCGCGTGACCTGCTCGGATACGACGACGAGATGGTCCTGCCCGAGACGACCCCGCTTCAGGAGGCGGTCCGGCGGATCGCCGCCACCGCCGGGCTGCCCCTGACCGGGGGCGACGCCGATTTCCTCCCGGTGCGGCCCTGACCACCCACCGTCCCCGTCCACGCGCTGCTCCTAGGCTGGTCGGGTGCGCGAGGACGAACTACGGGACCTGCTCCGCGGCAGCGGGTGGTTGATGCGGGCGCTGCGGGTGGTCCGAGACACCGGCCTACCCGACGCGTGGATCGGGGCAGGGGTGGTGCGGGACCTCGTCTGGGGCCGCCGCTACGGCGACGGCTTCGAACCGTCGTCGGTACGGGACGTCGACGTGGTCTTCCTCGACCCGACGGACCTAACCCGTGCCAACGACGACCGGGCCACCGCGCGACTGGTGACGGCCTGGCCGCAGCCGCCGTGGGAGGCGAAGAACCAGGCCGCCGTGCACACCTGGTACCCGGCGACGTTCGGCGGCGACCCGGTGGCCCCGCTGCGGACGATCGCCGAGGCGGTCGCCACCTGGCCCGAGTACGCCACCGCCGTCGCGGTACGCCTGCGCGCCGACGACACGATCGCCGTCTGCGCGCCGTACGGCCTGGACGACCTGCTCGACGGGGTGTGGCGGCACAACCCGACCCGGGCCGGCCGCGAGGTGTCCCGACGTCGGCTCGCCCGCCAGCGTCCGGCGGCACGCTGGCCCGGCGTACGGGTGGTCGACCCCGACCGTCGGTGAGCGGGTCGCGGAGGGTGCCTGTCCCCTCCCCGCCGTCGTGGATCCGCACCCGGCGGTGTGCCGAACCGACCCGGGGAAACGTCAGGGTGGCTGGGTACGATGCCCGGCGTGCCTCTCCCCGCGGACCTGCGTGACCTGCTGAAAGACCCGTCGTTCTGGTCGGCCTACGACCGTTGCGACGGCGATGACGGTGATGACGACGACGAGCGCTGGGAGGACCATCCCGGGTGGACGCTGACCGCCGACGTCGGCGACGGTCACACCCTCGTCCTGGAGATCGACATCGATCTCGGCATGGTCAACCTCGGGGTGTGCCCGCCCGGTGTGAACGAGCCGCTGCAGCTCGGCTGGGACGACGACGCGCACCCCTTCCCGCACGCCCTGCGCTGGGACGAACTGGACCTGATCGCCCGGGCCGTCGCCCTGCGGGACCCGGACCTGCCGCATCCCGGCCCGCTGCTGGCGCTGGCCAGCCGGTTCGTGCTGCTCGGCGAGCACGACGACCTCGACGCGGTCACCCCGTTGCTGGCCGCCGCCTTCGGAACCGGCCCCGACGCCGCCGCCTACTGGCCGACGGTCCGTTCCTGGCTGTACCGGTGCGACGGGCGCGGCAGGGGCGTCACCTGGCAGCGCGACGACGCCGGCAACTGGACCGTCGAGCAGGATGAGGAACAGGGCGGCGACTTCACGCTCTACAGCCTGCGTGGACCGGAGTCGGAGTTCCCGTTCGACGCCTGGCGTGACCTGCTCGCCGCCGCCGGGCGTACCGTCGCCGACGCCGTGCCCGCGTCGGCGCCGGACGCCCTCGGTGACCTGCCGGCCCGGGCCGTCGCCGGCCGCGACCTGAGCCTGGCCGCGCAGACCGGCCGGGTGCTCGCCGCCGCCGGCGTCGGGCATCCGGTGCTCCTGCGCGGGCTCGCCGAACCAGCGAACCCCGCCGAGGTCTGCTGGATCCTCGAAACGGTCACCGGCGCGGCGCAGGGCTCCCTCGTCGCCCGGTGGTTCGGCCCGAGTGCGCTGCGTGCGGCCCGCCGCCACCGGCTGAGCCTGCACCTGGAGGTCGGCGGACGGCCCGATCCACGCGGGTACGCCACCACGGTGACCCGCGACCTCGACCGGGCGCTGCGCGACCGGGGACTGGGCCACGCCGGGCAGACCGGCAGCAGCATGCGCCGGGACGCCTCCGGCGGCTACGTCACCCACGCCGTCAGCGTGGACATCGCGGTCTTCGACGATCTCGCCGCCGGCACCGACCTCGTCCGGGACACGCTGCTGCGCCACGATCCGACGCCGGAGACCGTGCTGCGCCACCACGGGGGCACCGATGCCGTGGTGGCGCTGTGGTGACCACGGCGGGTCGACAAACGGCCGACCCGCCGCCCGCCGGACGGCACTATGCTGCGACCAGTCCCCGTCGAGCAGGGAGATGACGTGTCGCGTCGTACCGGTAGGCCCTCGTATCTGCTGGCCGCGTCGCCACCGCCTCGCCGCCGGCTGTCCCGGCTCGCCGTCGTCGCCGCGATCGGGCTCGTCGTCGCCCTCGTCGGTGGCGGCATCGGCTATGCGGTAGGTCGACCGGACGCCACCGAGTCGACGATCGCCGACCTGCGCCGGGCCGAGGCGAAGCGGGACGCCCAGCAGATCACCGAGCTGACGGCCACCGCCCGACGCCTCCGCGACGAGATCACCCCCGTGCTCGACGCCCTGCGGGCCGAGCCGACCGCCGACCCGCAGCAGGCACGCCAGTGGCAGCAGACCCTGCTGCGGGCGGCGGAGCCGTTCGCCAATCCGCCGTCGGGCAGCACGGCGACCAACGTGGCACGCGGTGGCCTGCGCGGCGCGGTGGAACAGACGTCCCTGGCCGTCGAGTCGTACCTGCTCGCGGTCACCGGGCCACCGGCGCAGCGGGCGGCGCTGACGGCACTGGCGAAACGGCAGGCGGAGCAGGCCGCCGCCGCCTGGTCCGTCGCCGCCACCCAACTCGACCAAGTCAACGTCGACGCCGGCCACGGCCACCAGCACGTCTATCTGGACGGCGACCAGCACGACGGCGCGGAGGAGGGCACCGGCGGGTGACCGGGGCGACGCAACTGCTCGCCGAACGGTTGCTGCGGGCCGGGATCGGTGACGTCGTCACCGTCGAGCCGGTGAACGGTGGCCTCGCCGCGCTCGCCGCCGCCGACCGGGCCGCGGTGCAGCGGCTGTGTGCCCGGCTGCCCGAGCTGCTGCCGGACCGGCCGGCCTGCCTGACGCACGGCGACCTGTGGTCGCAGAACGTACTGTCCGACGGGTCGGGGCGGGCGGCGTTGATCGACCCGGCGGTGTCGTACCTGTGGGCCGAGGTGGACCTGGCGCACCTGTGGACCACGGCGGCCCCACCGGAGTCGGATCGGTTCTTCGCCGTCTACGCCGAGCTGACCGGCCTCGACGCCGACTGGCGGGACCGGATGCCGATCATCCAGCTGCGGCAGCACCTGGCGGTGCTGGCCCAGTTCGACGACGACTGGGGTGCCGCCGACACGATCCGGGCCACCCTGGCCCCGTTCCGGTCGCGGGCCTGACCGACCCGGGCCCGGCGCTCCCCGTCACGACTGCGGCACCCCGGGCGGCTGCCGGTCCGGCCAGAACGGCCATTCCTCGAACGACCGGCACCTGCCGTCGTCGGCGAAGCGCATCACCCACAGGTCGCGGTACTCCTGCGTGACCGGGTCGCCGTAGTGCACCTCGTGGCGGGACACGGCGGTGTCGCCGTCGACCGCGACGACCGTGCTGGTCATCCGAAAGACCTCGTCGGGGCCGTCGCGCTGTTCCTCCCACATCCGGGCGATGGCCGGCAGGCCCACCACGGGGGTCAGATAGGGCCCCTGCTGGTAGCTCGCGTCCTCGGTGAAGAGCGTGACCAGGGTGTCCGTACCCGGCGTGCGCCAGGCCCGCTCGTAGCCGACGAGCCAGTCGTCGACCTGCTTCCTGTCCATGTGCCCCACCCTGCCATCCGACCGGTCCCCGTGCCCGGGTTGCCCGCGCTCCGACGGGCCGGCAGCCGGGGGTGCGGCAGGTCACCCTGACGAACTGTACCGGCTGGTCGGTACAGTTCCGGCGTGGTCACGTCCTCGACCCCGGTTTCCGCTCCGGTGCTGTCCACCCGCCGCCGGTGGGCGGCACTGGCCGTGCTGGCCGCGGCGGTGCTGCTGCTCGCCGTCGACGGGACGGTGCTCTCGCTGGCGGTTCCGGCGCTGACCGCGAGCCTGACGCCGACCGCGGAACAGGTCCTCTGGATCGGTGACGTCTACTCGCTGACCCTGGCGGGGCTGCTGGTGCTGATGGGCAACCTGGCCGACCGGTTCGGGCGCAAGCGGGTCCTGCTGGTCGGTTCGGTGGCGTTCGGCGCGGCGTCGCTGCTGGCCGCGTTCGCCCCCAGCGCACCGGCGCTGATCGGGGCCCGGCTGCTGCTCGGCGTGGCCGGCGCGACGCTGATGCCGTCCACCCTGTCGCTGATCCGCAACATCTTCACCGACAGCGGGGAACGGACCCGGGCCATCGCCATCTGGTCCACCGCCTTCGGCGCCGGGTCGGCGGTCGGGCCGCTGGTGGGCGGGTTCCTGCTGGAGCACTTCTGGTGGGGCTCGGTGTTCCTCATCAACGTGCCGGTGATGGTCCTGGTGGTGGTCTCCGGCGTGCTACTGCTCCCGGAGTCCCGCGACCCGCGACCGGGCCGCTTCGACGTGCTCTCCGCGGTGCTGTCCATGGCGGCGGTCGTGCCGCTGGTGTATGCCGTCAAACACGTGGTCGGGGCTGGCGTCGACGGCGTGACGGTGTCCTGCCTGCTGGTCGGCGTGACCGCCGGGGTGTTGTTCGTGCGGCGGCAGCGGCGGCTGGAACAGCCCATGCTCGACGTCGAGCTGTTCGGCAACCCGGCGTTCCTCGGGGCGGTCGTCGCCAACGTCATCGCCATCTTCGCGCTGGTCGGCATGCTGTTCTTCTTCTCGCAGTACCTCCAGTTCGCCAGGGGGTTCGGCCCGTTGCAGGCGGGCTTGGCCGAGTTGCCCGCGACCCTGGCCTCGATCGTCGTCGTCGTGATCATCGCCGCGGTGGTTGCCCGGTTCGGCCGGGGCCGGGCCATCGCGCTCGGCCTGGGCCTGGCCGCCGCAGGGCTGGCCGGGGTGGCGGTCGCCGCGCACGCGCCGTACCTGTGGCTCGGGTTGGCGCTCGTGCCCATCGGCCTCGGCATCGGGCTGGCGATGACCCTGACCGGCGACGCCATCATCTCGGCCGCACCCCCGCGCAAGGCCGGTTCCGTCTCGGCGATCACCGAGACCGCCAACGAACTCGGCGTGGTGCTGGGCATCGCGGTGCTGGGCTCCCTGCTGTCACTGGTCTACCGGCACGCGGTGAACGTTCCGTCCGGTCTGCCGGCCGCCGACGCGGCCCGGGTCCGTGACTCGCTGGGCTCGGCGTTGCAGGTGCTGCCGCCGCAGGCCGCCGCCGGGGCGCGGGACGCGTTCATCACCGGCGTGCAGGTCACCTCGTCGCTCGCCGCGGCGCTGACCCTCGGCGCGGCGGTGCTGGCCTGGGTGCTCATCCCCTCACCGCGTCCCACGCGGCCGTAGGTACGGTGTCGCCGTGGGACGCACAGCCGGCCGGTCGCCGCAGGACACCCGACGTGCCCTGCTGGACGCCGCCGCGGACGTCGTCCGCGCCCGGGGGATCCACGCCTCGCTGGACGACATCGCCCGCTTCGCCGGCGTGTCCAAGGGCGGCCTGATCTACCACTTCGCCAGCAAGGACGACCTGATCCTGGAACTGGCCCGCGACCAGCTCGCCTCCTTCCAGGCCGGCATCGACGCCGCGCTGGACCCCACGGACACCGCACCGGGACGGCTGACCCGGGCCTACCTACGCGCGTCGGTCGCCCCCGCCGACGACGACGCCGCCGTACGCGCCTCGATGGCGCTGGTCACCCAGCTCATGACGCTGCCCGCGGTCGCCGAACTCGCCCGCGCCGACGCGGAACGGCTGGCGGCGGCCCTCGCCGCCGACGGGCTGCCCGCCGACGTGCTGGCGCTCGTGGTCGCGGCGGCGGACGGCATGGGAAGCGCGCCCCTGTGGGGGGCCCCGACGCATACCCCGGCCCACCGACGACTGCTGGAACGGCTGCTGCACCTGACCCGGCACCCGCACCTGTGGGAGACGCTCATGCCCTGAGCCGGGCGACCGGCACGGCCCGTCACGGTCGCGACGTCGGCGGCTGTCGACGTCCCGCCGCAGGCGGTATCCTCATCCACTCTCGTCGATCGGCGAGGTGGTTTCGTTCCGCTCCGCACACCCTTCGGAGGCACGATGAGGTTCCGCATCGCCCGTACGCTCGGCGCACTCGCGCTCGTGCTGGGAGCCGTCGCCGTACCGGCGACCCCGGCCGCCGCGCACGACACCGCCGACGCGATCGGGGTCTACCCGCCGATCCAGGACTCGTCCACCTGGAACAGGTTCGGCGGGTCCGGGCCGGCCAACCACCACATCGTGTTCGGCAACTGGGGCTACACCAACGACTGGGCGGTCGACATCTACCGCAACCCGGGGGCCACCGTCGTCTCCCCGTTCGGCACCAAGACCGCGGCCGGGCACCCGGTCGCGGTCACCGTGGTCACCGTCCGGCCGGGCTGCGCGACCGGCAACCTCGCCGACGGCGGCTACCGGATCGGGCTGGAGGCCCGGGACACCACGACCGGCGGGGTCGTCGGCCGGGCGGACGTGATGCACGTGAACAACAAGCCCGGCGGTGTGGTCGTCGGCGCCTCGGTCGGCCCGTGGACCAAGCTCGGCGAGACCGGCCGGTTCCGGTACTCCAGCTGCTACCAGGTCAACGGGGACAGCGGCGCGCACATCCACCTTGAGGTGATCAACCAGCACCGGTACTCCTGCTACGTCAACCGTGCCGCCGACACCGCCCTGACCGACCTGACCGTGGTCGGCCGGATCGGCGTCCACTACTCCGGCCAGCGCGCCGCCTGCTGACGAGGGTCGGCGGCACGACGACCGGTCCGTCACCGACGGTCGGCGTCGCCACCGCCCGCCGGGCCGGGTCCGTGTCGGACGCTGTCGGTTGGTCGGCAGTGTCCGGGCACGGACAGTAGCCGCCATGTGACGAGGGGTCCCGCCCATGATGGGTCACGTCGACGTGCCGTCGCGACAGGCCGGCGGACGGGACACCCCGGTCAGGAGGATGGGCATGCCGTTCGAGGTCGACTTCAACTGGGCGTCGCAGGCCGTCATCGAGACGGTGGCGGTGCCGTTCCCGTCCCTGGAGACGCCACCCGGCGTGGTCGTCGCCGATCCCGCGGTCCCGCAGTTGGCGTTCCAGCACTCCGGCCCGGTGACGGTCACGATGCTGGGCAGCGGCCGGTGGAACCGCGACAGCAGCTACCGGTTCAACGCCGGCTGCAACCAGGAACCGCACCACGCGGCGGCGATCGGGGAGGTCGGGGTGCTTCCCGTGGCCGAGGCGCAGCGGTTGGAGGACTGGTTCCTCCAGCGGTATCCGACCTCCAACCCGGTGGTGCTGAAGGACGGTGGGAAGTGGAACCTCACCCTCAAGCGCAACGGTGCGGTCTTCAACTTCCACGTCGGCGTCCACGACTGACACCTCCCGTACGGCCCGGCCGCCCCGCGCCGCCCTCCCGGGGGTTGGCCGAACGGTGGATCAGCGATCGGCCACTGTGGATCTACGATCGGTCGCAGTCCCGTCACCCCTGCGGAAGGACCCCCATGCCCCAGCCGATGCGCCGCCGGTTCACCCGACTCGCGGTGGTCGCCACCGCGGCTGCCGCCGTCAGTTTCACCGTCCAGCCGGCCCCGGCCGCCGCCGTGCCGTGGGACTGGAACGGGGCCTTCGCCACGTACGAGGAGTGCGAGCAGTGGCGCATCGACGCCAGCTACTGGGGCGAGGTCGCCAACAGCTGCGTCTACCGCACCCTGCCCGACAGCCAGTACAACGGCTGGTACTTCCGGGCCTCGATCGCGGGCTGAGAGCCCCGGTTGCCTGTTGCCCGGCCTGACGGCTCTGGTCGGCCGGTCAGGGGACGACCCGCACCTGTCCGGAGTCGGTCGCCCCGGTCGCCCGCAGCGTACAGGCGTCGGCCGGGCGGTCAGCGGCGACGGCGGTGGCGATCCGGACGAACGCCGCCACCGCCAGCGAATGCGAATGCTGCGGCCAGGCCACCGCGAAGGCCGCCTCCGGCGCGTCCTCGACCGGCCGCCAGGTCAACTGCGGCCGGGCGTTGCGCGCGGCCACCGAGGCGGGCAACAGCGCGACCATCCGTCCGAGTTCGATCTGCCGCAGCATCTGCACCATGTCCCCGAACGGCGGCCGCTGCTCCCCGTGCCGTACGTAGACGTGCGCGCCGGGGACCGCCGGCCGGTGGCCCGTCTCGACGTCGGCCAGCCGCAGCCGGGGTGACCCGGCGAGCGGGTGACCGGCCGGCAGCGCCAGCAGTTGCGGCTCCCGCAGCAGTGGCTCGACGTCCAGCCCGTCGGTGTCGAACGGCTCGACGACGATCGCCACGTCGGCCTCGCCCGCACGCAGCAGCCGGGGCTGTTCCCGCCAGCCGGTGAACACGACCTCGACCGGCACCGCCGCCGGCTCGGTGGCGTACGCCGCGAGCACGTCCTCCAGCAGCCCCGCCTCGACGTCGGCCTTCACCGCGAGCACCAGCCTGCCGTCAGTCACCCCGGCCGCCCGGCGGGCCCGCAGGGTGGCGGCGTCGAGCGCGACGAGCGCCGCCCGCGCGTCGGCCAGGAGCAGCGCGCCCACCTCGGTGAGGCGGACGCTGCGGGTGGTGCGCGCGAACAGCCGTACGCCGAGGTCCGTCTCCAGGCCGGCGACCGCCCTGGACAGCGCCGGTGCGGCGATGCCGAGCCGGCGGGCCGCCCGGGTGAAGTTGAGTTCCTCGGCGACGGCCACGAAGTAGCGCAGCGCCCTCGACTCCACGTGATTCATGCCCCCAGGTTAATGATCGCGCCCGAACCGGTCCTTCTCACCATGACGCCCACCGCGTGACGATGGGCGTCATGATCGTCGTCACGACCCCCACGGGCACCATCGGTGCCGCCGTAGCCGCCCGTCTGCACGCCACCGGCGCGCCGCTGCGCCTCGTCGCCCGCGACCCCGCCCGCCTGCCCGAGCACCTGCGCACCGACGCCGAGGTGGTCGCCGGCTCCCACGCCGACCCCGCCGTGCTCGACACCGCGCTGGCCGACGCCGGGGCGCTGTTCGTGCTCGTGCCGCCCGACTACACCGCCCCGGACGTGACCGAGCACTACCTCCGCTTCGCCCGCCCGATCGCGGCCGCCGTCCGGGCCCACGGCGTATCCCGGGTCGTCGCGGTCTCCTCACTCGGCCGCGGTTTCACCGGCCCGTCGGGGCTGCTCGCGGCGGCCTGGGCGATGGACTCGGCGCTGGAGGACAGCGGGGCCGCCTACCGCTCCCTTCAGCCACCGTTCTTCATGGAGAACCTGCTGCACCAGGTCGATCTGATCCGCGACGAGGGCAGGTTCGTGCTCCCCGCCGACCCCGACGCGCCGCTGCCCGCCGTCGCCACCGCCGACATCGCCGCCGCGGCCACGGCACTGCTCACCGACCGCACCTGGACCGGCCGGGCCGGCGTCCCCGTCCGGCAGCCCGTCGACCACACTCCCCGCGAGCTGGCACAGATCATCTCCGAGACGCTCGGCCGCCCGGTCACCTACCACCGGGCCACGTTCGAGGACCACCGTGCCCGGTACACGGCGGCCGGAGCCAGCCCGGCGGTCGTCGACGCCATGGTCGAGATGGCCCGCGCGCAGGCCGCCGGCGTCTACCCGCCCGCGCCCGGCGGGGACGGCGGGACCACCTTCCGGCAGTGGTGCGCGTCGACGCTCGCGCCCGCCGTCGCGCAGCGGCAGGCCCCGCTCACACCGTGAACGCGGGACCGGGGCGGCCGATGCCGATCCGGCCGTTGGTCGGGCGGTGCTCGAACGTCACCCCCAGTTCCTCCTCCCAGCACCGCATGATGTCCTGCTCACCCTGCCGGTCGATGTCGTCGAGCACGACGGCGAAATCCTCGGCGAGCAGCGGCGCGAAGAAGGGACCGGCGGGATACCTGGCGTGCGCGTACCCGCTCTGGTGGGCGGGCGGCCCGTCGACGAGCAGCAGGTCGACGGGGCGGCCCGCGGTCATCTCCCGCAGCCGCTCCGGCGCGTACCAGGTCGACTCCTCGCCCGGCCACGACGCCGGCACCGACGTCAGCGGGGCGTGCACCACGGTCACCACGTCGGCCAGGCCCTCGTCGGCCAGCTCCTGACCGAGCAGTTCCGCCCAGCGCCCGTCGTGCTCCACCGTCCACAGGTGCCCGCCGCGCTGCCGCAGCAGCCGGCCGAGATAGAAGGTGGAGACCCCGCCGCCCAGTTCGACGACGCACCGCCGCCGGTTCACCATGATCTCGTTGAGCACCGCGACGACCCCGCTCGGGCGCATGGCGCTCGCGCTCCACGGCAGGTACGTCAGTGACAGCGGAGCCAGCGCCTGCATGGCCAGCAGGTCGTTGCGCTGGAGTTCGTTGCGTTGCAGCGACGGACGGTGGCGCTGCTCGTACTCCGGTCGCGCGGTCACCGTGCCACCATCCCCACCAGCCAGGAGGGCAGCAGATCCTCGTCGAGCAGGTCGAGGACCACCGTCTTGGCCAGGGCGGAGGCGAAGTGCACCTGGGCCGCCCCGCTGGGCGTGCGCAGCCGCGACAGGAGCCGGGAGCGTTCCCGCCGGTAGCTGGCCGACTGCCTGCCGTGGGTGCGGAAGTCGTCGGTCCAGCGGTTCAGCTCGCAGAAGTTGCTGACCCTGGGCGCGAAGTTCTCGAACAGGACGGCCCCGTGGTCGAGCCCGACGGTGTCCGGTTCGAGGAGCTGCACGAGGGTCCAGTAGTACTGGTCGCTCGTGCCGTGCAGCCGGTCCGTGTCGACCTGGTGCGCCCGCAGCCGGTTCAGCAGCGGGAAACGCCCGCTCGGGGGGTCCGGATACGCCGCGCACAGGGCCAGGAGGTCACCGGCGGGCCCGAGGAAACCGCCGCTGTTGAGATACGGGTACGGGCCGACGGGCGGGTCCTCGTGCAACGCGAGACCGACGGGGCCCATCGGCCAGCTGTTCGGCTCGGCGCTGAACACCACCCGTTGCGGGAAACCCGCGTACGCCGTGCGGATGTACTGCTCCCCGCGCAGCAGGAGCGTGTCGTACGCGTCGGTGAACAGCACCAGCTCGTCTGGTGCCACGTGCCGGGCGAGGTAGTCGGTCAGCAGCGCCCGCTTGTCCCGGGGCCGGAACCCCTTCTGCCGTCCTTCCAGGACGACCAGTTCGAGCCCCACCGCCGCGCAGGACGGCTCCAGCAGCCGCCGCAGGAAGGGGTGGTCGAGGTCGGTGGCGATGGTGATGACCCGCATGGTCGGCGTCCAATCGTGCTGGTGGTTCGTGCCGTTGGACCGCACCGGATGCGCCCTGGTGCCCGACCTGTGGGCCGGGACGGACCGGCTGTCAAACTATCGATCCACGGCCGTCGTTGTCGACAGTCGGCATCCGTCCCCGGCCCGTCGTCGAGCCGTTCTCAAGGACGAGGCCACCGCCGGCCACGGCCGGGCGGGGCCCCGTGCCGGCGGCCCCGACCGGAAGACGAGCGGGTCTGCCCACCGGTGTCCGTGGTTTCTCAAGTCGTTTCCGAGCGGTGGCCGGAAGACTCGGGTCGCAGTCAGCACACGGACGCCGAGAGAGGCGGGGCGGATGACCGGACGGGACGAGTCGGCGCGCACGCGGGCCGGGACACCGGGCGGGACACCGGTCGCCGTGGTGGGCATCGGCTGCCGGTTCCCCGGCGCCGACGGGTTGGCGCAGTTCTGGCGTCTGCTCAGCGACGGCGCAGACGCGATCACCGACGTGCCGGCCAGCCGGTACGACATCGACGCCTACCACGACCCGCGACCGGGCACGCCGAACCGGATCGTCAGCCGCCGGGGCGGCTTCCTCGACCAGATCGACCAGTTCGACGCCGGCTACTTCGGGGTGGCGCCCCGGGAGGCGGAACGGATGGACCCCCAGCAGCGGCTGCTGCTGGAGACCGCGGCCGAGGCGCTGGCCGACGCGGGTCTGACCCGCGACCGGCTGTCCACCACCCGCACCGGCGTCTACGTCGGCGGCATGTCGTCGGCGTACGGGAACCTGCTGAACGACGCGTCGGTGCTGGACCTGCACGCGGCGACCGGCGGCGCGCGCAGCTTCCTGGCCGGCCGGGTGTCCTTCGCCTTCGACCTGCGCGGCCCCAGCATGGCGGTGGACTGCGCCTGCTCCTCCAGCCTGGCGGCGCTGCACCTGGCCTACCAGAGCGTGCGCAACGGGGAGACCCAACTGGCCCTGGCCGGCGGGGTGAACCTGGTCCTCGCCCCCGAGGAGACCATCCCGTTCTCGGCGGCCCGGATGCTCGCCGCCGACGGCCGGTGCAAGTTCGGCAGCGCCCACGGCGACGGGTTCGTCCGCAGCGAGGGGGTGGCGGTGCTGGTGCTCAAACCACTGGACCGCGCCGAGGCCGACGGCGACGCCGTCCACGCGGTGATCTGGGGGTCGGCGGTCGGCAACGACGGCCAGTCCGGCGGCTACCTGCTCACGCCCTCCCAGGCCGGCCAGGAGGAGACGCTGCGCGCGGCGTACGCCGACGCGGGCGTGTCCGCCGCACTGGTGGACTACGTCGAGGCGCACGGCACCGGGACCCCGGCCGGTGACCCGGTGGAGCTGGGTGCCCTCGGCGCGGTGGCCGGCGCGGGCCGGGACGGGCACTGCCTGGTCGGCTCGGTCAAGACGAACATCGGCCACACCGAGGCGGCCGCCGGGCTGGCCGGGGTCGTCAAGGCGGTGCTCGCGCTCCAGCACCGGGAGATCCCGCCGAGCCTGCACGCCGCCGAGCTGACCGGCGCGGTCGACTGGGCGGGGCTGCGGCTACGGCTGGTACGGGAGCGCACCCCCTGGCCGCAGACCGGCCGGCCGGGCCTGGTCGGGGTCAGCTCGTTCGGCATCTCCGGAACCAACGCCCACGTGGTGCTCGGCGAGTACACCGCACCGGCACCCACGCCCGCCGACGGGGATGCGCCCGACGGGGACGCGGCGCAGCTCCTGGTGCTCTCCGCACCCGACCGGGAGGCGCTCACCGCCCTCGCCACCGACTACGCGCGGTTCCTCGGGCCGGGCGGCGGCGGACGGGACCTGCCGTTGCGCGACGTGTGCTTCAGCGCGGCCACCCGCCGCGACCACCACGAGAACCGGCTGACCGCGGTCGGCGCGTCACCCGACGACCTGGTCGAGCGGCTGCTGGCGTACGCCGCCGGTGAGTCCCGCCCCCGGCTCGGCGTCACCGCGTCCGCACCGGTGGACGGCGACCGGCCCACGGTCGTCTTCGTCTTTCCCGGACAGGGCTCGCAGTGGGACGGCATGGGCCGGGAACTGCTGGCCCGCTCGTCGGTCTTCCGCGACACGCTCACCCGCTGCGACGAGGTGATCCGCGCCGAGGTCGGCTGGTCGCTGCTGGCCCGGCTGACCGGGGAGACCGATGCCCCGGCGTCCATCGACACCGTCCAGCCGACCCTGTGGGCGATGCAGACCGCGCTGTGCGCGGTGCTGCGCGACTGGGGCATCGAACCCGACCACGTGGTCGGGCACAGCATGGGCGAGGTGGCGGCGGCGGGCGCGGCGGGCGCGCTCAGCCTCGCCGACGCCGGCGCGGTCATCTGCCGGCGCAGCCGGCTGCTGCGCACCGTCGCCGGGCAGGGCGTCATGTACTCGGTGGAGCTGTCCGCCGCCGAGGCCCAGGCCGCCCTGGCCGGCCACGAGCACCTCGTCTCCGTGGCGGTCAGCAACAGCCCCACCTCGACCGTCCTCTCCGGCGACCCGCAGGCGCTGGCGACCATCGTCGCGGGCCTCGACGAGCGTGGCGTGTTCTGCCGGCAGGTCAGGGTCGACGTCGCCTCGCACAGCCCGCAGATGGACCAGCTCCGCGACGAACTGCTGGCCGACCTCGGTGACATCACCCCCCACGCGGGTCACGTCCCGCTGTACTCCACCGTGGACGACGCCCCCTGCGACGGCTCCGGGTGGGACGCCGCCTACTGGATCCGTAACCTGCGCGAACCGGTGCGGTTCGGGGCCGCGGTGGCACACCTCGCCGGCTCGGGCGACACGGTGTTCGTCGAGATCAGCCCGCACCCCATCCTGCTGCCGGCCATCCAGGAAACCCTGGCGGCGGCCGGGACCGACGGTGCCGCCGTCGGCTGCCTGCGTCGCGACGAGCCGGAACGGGCCAGCCTGCTCGACACCGTCGCCGCCCTGCACCGCGCCGGCTGCCCGGTCGACTGGCACCGGGTGGTCGGCGGGCCCCCGCCCCGCTACGTGCGGCTCCCGTCCTACCCGTGGCAGCGCCAGCGGTACTGGCTCGCCCCGACCCCGGCCGGACAACCGGCCCCGCACCGCGTGGACCGGGTCGTCGACCCGGCCCGCGAGCCGTACCTGCTCGACCACCGGGTGCAGGGCACCGTGGTCCTGCCGGGCACCGCGTACGTCGAGCTGCTGAACACCGCCGCCGCCGGGGTCTGCGGCGGACAGACACCCGTGCTGCGCGACATCCGCTACCTCGACGCGCTGTTCCTGCGTCCGGACCAGCCGCCGCCCGCGCTGTCCACCACGTTCACCCCGCGCGGACCCGACACCTGGGACGTGGCGGTGACCGGGGCGGACACGACGCACGTCACCGCGACGGTGACCCGCACCGCGCCGCCCGGACGGCGTCGGCTGCCGCTGGAGGCGACCCGCGCCGCCTGCCCCGACCACCTGACCGGGGTCGACTTCTACCGCCGGTTCGCCGCCCGGGGCAACGAGTGGCGGGGCGCGTTCCAGGGCATCGCGGAACTCTGGACGGGCGACGGGCAGGCCCTGGGCCGCATCGAGGTGCCCGCCGGGGTCGACCCGACCGGGTACACCTGCCACCCGGCGCTGCTGGACGCCTGCGGGCAGGTCCTCGCGTCGCTGATCCCGGCCGGGGACCTGTCGTCGGCGTTCGTCCTGGGCGGCATCGACGCGGTGACGGTCCACCCCGACCCGGGCGTCCCCGGCTGGGCGCACGCCGTCGCGGTCACCGCCTGGCGGTCCGACTCGGTCTGCGGCGACCTCGTGGTGGCCGACGCCGACGGCCGGGTGATCGTCGAGATCGAGGGACTGCGCCTGCAGTACCTGCAGCCCCCGGACTCGGTGCGCGACCCCGACGGGTGGTTCCACGAGCTGCGCTGGCAGCCGCTGCCGGCGCTGTCCGACCCGCACCGGCCGGCCGACCGCCGGCTGGTCTTCGCCGACCGGTCCGGCGTCGGTGCCGCCCTGCCCGCCGACGTCCGGGTGTTCGCGGGCGACGGGTACCAACGGCTGGCGGCCGACCGGTACGAGATCGACCCGACGGCACCGGCGCAGTACCGGCGGTTGCTCGCCGACGTCCGGGCCGGGTTCGACGGCCTCGCGCCGACCGAGGTGGTGCACCTCTGGACGCTGGACGCGCAGCCCGACGGCTCCGAACCGGCGCAGCAGGCGGCCGGGGAGGCCGAACGCCTCGGCTGCGGCAGCGTCCTGCGGCTGCTGCGGGCGCTCGCCGACGCCGGTCTGCCCGAGCCGCCCCGGCTGTCGCTGGGCACCCGGGGCGCGCACCGGGTGCGCGACGCCGACCGGACCGTG
Organism: Micromonospora sp. SCSIO 07396; assembly: GCF_053667945.1. Lineage (NCBI taxonomy): Bacteria > Bacillati > Actinomycetota > Actinomycetes > Micromonosporales > Micromonosporaceae > Micromonospora > Micromonospora sp. SCSIO 07396. The sequence continues at coordinate 3,485,114 of NZ_CM132210.1, read as the reverse complement.
TCGATGTGGCAGGGCGCGCTCTGGGGCCTGGGCCGGGTCGTCGCCCACGAGCACCGGGAACTGCGCTGCGTGCTGGTCGACCTGGACCCGGCGGGTCCACCCGCCGAACTCGCCGCCGCGCTGGACCGGGAACTGGCAGGTGTCGGACCGGAGGACCAGGTGGCGCTGCGTGACGGCCAGCGGTACGCCGCCCGCCTGCTGCCCACGCCCACCGCCCGGCCGGACGACGCCGACGTCACCCACCAGATCCAGGTCACCTCGCCCGGCCTGCTCGACGGGGTGCGCCTGGTGCCGGTGCCGCGCCGGCCGCCGGGGCCGGGCGAGGTGGAGGTCCGCGCCGACCACCTCGCCCTGAACTACCGCGACGTGCTGATCGCCATGGACCTGTATCCGCGCCTGTCCGACCAGCCCGCGAGCGTGATCGGCGAGTGCGCCGGCACGGTCACCCGGGTCGGACCGGGCGTGGCCGGACTGCGGCCCGGCGACGAGGTGGTGGCCATCTCGCTGCGTTCACCCGCCGCCGGCCACCTCTGCGTCGACGCGCACCTGGTGCGCCGGCGGCCGGCCAGGCTCACCGCGCAGGAGGCCGCCACCGTGCCGGTGGCCATGGTCACCGCGTACCACTCGCTGGTGCACCTGGCGCAGGTGCGGCCCGGCGAACGGGTGCTGATCCACCACGCCACCGGCGGGGTGGGCCTGGCCGCGGTGCAGGTGGCCCGCTGGCGCGGCGCCGAGGTGTACGCCACCGCGGGCAGCCCGGACAAGCGCGCGCTGCTGCGGATGATGGGCGTCGCGCACGTGTCCGACTCGCGCAGCACCGGGTTCGCCGACGAGATCCGGGACGCCACCCGGGGCGAGGGCGTCGACGTGGTGCTCAACACGCAGGCGGGGGAGGGCCTGCTGCGCAGCGTGGAGTTGCTGGCCGACCGGGGGCGCTACGTCGAGCTGAGCCGGCGTGACCTGGTCGAGGGCACCCGGCTTGACCTGCGGCTGCTGGCGCGCGGGGCGTCGTTCTTCGTGGTCGACGTGGTGGACCTCGGGCTCAACGAACCGCGTCGGCTCGGCGCGATCCTTCAGGAGACCCTGGCCCTGGTACAGGCCGGTCTGCTCGAACCGCTGCCGCACCGCGTCTTTCCCGCGACCGACGTGGTCGGCGCGTTCCGGTACATGGCCCAGGCCCGGCACGTCGGCAAGGTGCTGGTGTCGGTCGGGGAGCTGACCGCGCCGCAGCCGGCCGCACCACCCGTCCCGCACCGGCCGGTCCGCATCGATCCGACAGCCGGCTACCTGGTGACCGGCGGGCTCGGCGACCTCGGCCTGGTGGTCACCGACTGGCTGGTCCGCGAGGGGGCCCGGCACATCGTGCTCACCGGGCGTACCCCGCTTTCCGGGACCGGCGGCGCGGACCGGCTGGCGGAGCTGCGCCGGCACGGGGTGCGGGTGGCGTACGAGGCGGTCGACGTGGCCGACGAGGAGGCGATGCGGACGGTGGTGGAGCGGCACGGCGAGGACGGGGTGGCGATCCGGGGCGTGGTGCACGCCGCCGGGGTGATCGAGTACCGCGCCCTGTCCGAGCTGGACGACCAGACCATGTCGGCGGTCCTGCGCCCGAAGGTCACCGGCGCGGCCGTGCTGCACCGGCTCTTCGCCGAGCAGCCGCTGGACTTCTTCGTGCTGTTCTCCTCGGGCTCGGCGGTGCTCAGCTCCCCGATGCTCGGCGCGTACGCGGCTGCGAACGCGGCCCTGGACTCGCTGGCCGACCAGCGCCGCCTCGCCGGGCTGACCGCGCTCAGCGTGAACTGGGGCTTCTGGTCGGTAGGCATGCCGGCGCGGGTCGGGCGGGAGCACGGCCGGGCGATCAACCCGGCCGGCATGGACACGTTCAGTCCCCGGGAGGGCATCGAGGCGCTGCGCCTGCTGCTGGCCCGCGACGCCACCCACGGCGTGGTGCTGCCGGCGGACTGGCGGCGGTGGGCGGACGCGCACCCGGACGCGGCGACCTCTCCACTGCTGCGCGACCTGCTCGCCGACCCCACGGCCGTCGCGGCACCCGTACCCGCCGCCGTCGCCGTACCCGCCGCCGCGTCGGCCGTCGTCCCCGGGTCGCCGCCGACCGCCCCGGCCCCGGCGCGACCGGTGGACGTCACCGACGCCACGCCTGCGCATCCCGGGCAGCCGCGTGCCGGCGAGGTGGGGACCGCGCAGGCGGGGCCCGGGGTGGCCGGCACGCTGACCGACCGGGACGCCGTGGAACGCTACCTGGCCCAGGTCCTCGCGGAGGTGCTGGGCATGCCGTCGGCTCAGGTGCACACCCGGCGTCCGCTCAAGCGGCAGGGCCTGGACTCGCTGATGGCCGTGGAGGTCCGGACCCGGGTCCAGCGCGACCTGGGGATGCTGCTGCCGATCGCGAAGATGCTCGGCGGCCACAGTGTCGCCGACCTGGCAGGTGAGGTGTTCAGCCAGTTGGGTGGGGCCGGCCGGCGCTGACCGGGCCGGGCCGGTGGGCGGTACGGCGGGGCCCCCGCTCTCGGCGCACCCGGGTCGGGACACGGGTGGTGGCGGTGACCGCGGGCGTGCCGGTCACCGCCACCGGGTCGTACGTGGGGTGTCGCCCCGTGCGCCGGTCGCCCCGGTGCGCCGTCAGCCGCGTGCCGCGTCGGCCTGCGGGATCAGCTCTGCACGCCGGGCCACCTCGGCGGCGAACTCGCCGAGCGTCATGATGGCGAGCGTCTCGATGTCGTCGTCGTCGAACGTCACGCCGAACTGGTCCTCGACCCGCAGCGCGAGCTCGGACACGGCGAGCGAGTCGAGGTCCACCCCGGACGGTCCCAGCATGGAGTCGGGGCCGGTGTCGTCGGTGTAGAAGTTCATCTCGCGGAGCGCCTGCATGGTGAACGCCAGGACCTCGTCGGCTGACATGGTTGAGCTACCTTCCTCTCGGATGGCGCGGGGCGGCGGGGTCGGCGTCGGTCGACGTCGTCATCGGCTGTCACCGACGACCCGCGGCGTCATCACGTCGGTCGACGACATATTTCCGAAATGAGTGGGCCGAAGCTACCAACGGACACTCGCGCTGGTCAATGCGCCGGACATGGCCTCCACGGGTGCTGAAGTCGTAGCGGCAGCGGAATTCGAGCAGTCCTCAGCCCGGCGTCGAGGTCGGGTACACCGCCTGCCCGCGCGGGGCCACTACAGTCCTTGCCAAAGGCGGACGTGACGCCGTGGCCGGCCGACCCGGGAGACGCGGTTGAAGATCACCAACGTTCACCTGTCCGGGCTGGGTGTCTTCCAGCCGCCCGTGACCGACGCCGGGCAGGCCGCCCGGCGCGGCGACTACAGCCCGGCCGCCTACCTGGAGAACCGGCTGACGGGTGCCTGCATCGCCGGGGACGTCTCGCCGCCGGAGATGGCCGTGCACGCGGCCCGACAGGCGTTGACCCGCGCCGCCGCCGACCCGAGCGGGATCGGCCTGGTGCTGCACGCCTCCATCTACCACCAGGGTCCGGAGATGTGGCTGCCCGCCCCGTACATCCAGCGGGAGGTCGTCGGCACGGCGGCCCCCGCGTTCGAGGTCCGGTTGGGCTGCAACGGCGTGTTCGCGGCGCTGGAGATCGCCGCCGGGCACCTGGCCGGCGCGGCGGCGGACCGGACGGTCCTGGTGACCACGGCCGAGAACCTCGGCTCACCGCTGATCGACAGGTGGAACTCGGCCCCCGGGTTCATCCTGGGCGACGCCGGCAGCGCGCTGCTGCTGGACCGCGACCACGGCTTCGCCCGGCTGTGCGCCGTGGGCAGCGTGGCGGTGCCCGAGGTGGAGCCGCTGTACCGGGGCGGCGAGCCGCTGTACCCCCCGGCGGCGGGCCAGGGCCGCACGATCGACATGCGCGAACGGGCCGAGTACTTCCGCACCAACGTGATGTCGCTGAGCGACGCCAACGAACTGCGCAACCGGGCCCGGCTCGACCTGATCGACCGCACGCTCGACGAGGCGGACCGCAAGCTGGCCGACATGACCCGGGTGATCTGCGGGAACGCGGCGGCGTACATGGTGCAGCACGACCTGGTGGAACCGCTGGGCATCACGATGGAGCGCACCACCTGGCAGTTCGGCCGCGGCGTCGGGCACACCGGCGCGAGCGACCAGCTACTCTCCCTCAACCACCTGCTGGTCACCGGGCAGCTCACCGCCGGCGACCACCTGCTGCTGTACGGCGGCGCGCCGGCCACCATGTCCTGCGCGGTCCTGGAGATCCTGGACGTCCCGGAGTGGGCCGGGGCATGACCGTGTCCCCGCGTACCTGGCTCGTCACCGGCAGCTCGACCGGGCTCGGCCGGGCGCTGGTGACCGAACTGCTCGCCCGGGGCGAGACGGTGGCGGCCACCGCCCGCGACCCGGGCACCCTGGCCGACCTGCGGCCCCCCGCGTCGGGGACCCTGTGGACGGCCCGGCTGGACGTCACCGACCCGGAGCAGGTCCGGCAGGTGGTCGACGCCGCCGCCCAGGCGCTCGGCCGCCTCGACGTGGTGGTCAGCAACGCCGGCTACGCGCTGGTCGGCGCCGCCGAGGAGGCCAGCGGCGAGCAGGTCGACAGGCAGATCCGGACGAACCTGACCGGGCCCATCCACCTGGCCCGGGCGGCGCTGCCGTACCTGCGGGCGCAGGGGGGCGGGCGGATCATCCAGATCTCCAGCATGGCCGGGCAACGGGGCTCGCCCGGCACGGCCGTCTACTGCGCCACCAAGTGGGGCGTGGAGGGCTTCTTCGAGTCGCTGGCCGCCGAGGTGAAGGGCTTCGGGATAGGCGTGACGATCGTCGAGCCCGGCACCGTGCACACCGGGTTCTTCGGGCGCAGCAAGGAGCTGACCACCGCCTCACCCGCCTACGCCGGCACCCCGGCGGCGATCCTGCGTCGCCGGGCGCAGGACGGTCGCCTGCCGTGCCGGGGCGACCTGGCGAAGATGGCCGCCGCCGTGGTCGACGTCGCCACCGGGCCGACCGCCCCGCTGCGGCTCGCGCTGGGCAGCGACGCGTACGCCACGATCCGGCGCGGACTGACCGCGCGCCTGGCCGAGCTGGAGGACCAGCGGCAGGTCGCGTTCTCCACCGACCTGGACGCCGGCGACGGGTCGACGCCGCACCGAGGACCGGAGGGGAACGACGATGCGCATCACCGTCCTGGCGCTCGGCAGTCGCGGTGACGTCTATCCGCTGACCGCGCTCGCCGCCGAGCTGGCCCGCCACGGCCACGAGGTACGCCTCGCGGCCTCACTGAACCTGGTGGACCTGCCCCGACAGTTGGGGCTCGACGTGGTGCCGGTCGGCTGGAACCAGCAGTCGATGATGCAGACCGAGCGGGGCCGGGAGTGGGTCACCAAGAGCACCCTCGACTCCTTCCTGCAGATCACGATCGAGGCGTACCGGGACTACGGCCGTCGGTTCGGCGACGAGGCGATCGAGATCACCGCCGGCAGTGAGGCCATCGTCTGCGCCGTGGTCAGCGAGCAGTGGGCCGCGACGCTGGCCGAGGCGTACGACGTCCCGCTCGTCGCGTACGACCTCACCCCGTCCCGGCCCAACGACGTGGTGCCGCATCCGCTGGTGGCCGTCGACCCGCTGCCGACCGCCGCGGCGAACCGGGCGACGTACCTGCACTACACCCGACGGGCCTGGCGGTACCGGCGCGACCTGATGTTCCAGTTCCGTCGCCAGCTCGGGCTCCCGGAGATGCCGCCGCCGCCGAAGCAGCTCCGGCGGCCGTTGGAGCTGCAGGGTTACAGCCCCACCCTGGTGCCGGGCCTGACCTGGGACGCCTACCGTCCGATCGTCGGTGACCTCCGGCTGACCCCGGCCGACCTGGACCGCGCCGGCATGTCCACACTCGACCCGGAGCTGGCCGCATGGTTGGCGGCTGGTGAACCTCCGGTCCTGGTGACGTTCGGCAGCACGCACGTGTCGGACCCGGCCGCGATGATGGCGTCGATCAGGCGGGTCTGCCGGTCGTTGGGCCTGCGGGGCCTGGTGGCCATGGGTTGGGGCCTCGCCGGGGTCGAGCCGTCCACGTCGCCGGAGCTGCGGGTGGTGCCCTACGTGGACTACGACCTGGTGCTGCCGCACTGCGCGATGGTGGTGCACCACGGCAGCGCCAGCATCACCGCCGCCGGGGTACGCGCCGGCATCCCCACGATGGTCTGCTCCTCGTACGCCGACCAGCCGTTCTGGGGCCGCCAGCTGGAACGGCTCGGCGTCGGTGTGCACGTGCGGTTCACCGACCTGTCCGAGGACGCGTTGCTCGCGGGCATGTCCCGCCTGACCACCGCTGCGCTGCGACGGCGGGCGGCGCAGCTCGGCGAGCGGATGCGCGCGGAACCGCACGGCACGCTCGTCGCCGCCGACGAGGTCGACAGGTACCTCGCCGGATGAGCGGCGCAGCGACCGCCGCCGACCGTGCCCGGGCGGTCGTCGCGGAGGTGGTCGGACTGCTCGACCTGGCACCCGTCGACCCCGCGACGGTCACCACGGACCGCCTGGTCCCCGTCGCGGGGGTGTTCTCCGGTCGCGGTACGACGCGGGGCACCACCCGCCGGTACGGGGGGCTGATCGCCGCGCAGGCGCTGACCGCCGCCGCGCACACCGTGCGCCCCGGTCGACCGGTGCACTCGCTGCACGCGTCCTTCACCCGGCCGGGCGACAGCCGCAGGCCCGTCACCTACCTGGTCGAGACCCTGCGCGACGGCCCGTCCATCTCCTCCCGACGGGTGGTCGCCCTCCAGCGGGACACCCCGATCTTCTTCCTGACCGCCTCGTTCCACGAGCCCGGCGTCGGGCCGGCGCACCTGCGGCCGGCACCCGAGGTTCCGCCGCCGGACGAGGTGCCGACCCTGGCCGAACTGCTCGCCGACGCGCCGGCCCGGTTGGCCGCCGTGCAGGACATGCTGTTCGCGTTCGACACCAGGTATCTCGGCCCGCCGCCCGGGGCGCGGACCGTCGGGGAACGGGCGGGCGAGGCGCACCGCCGGGCCTGGGTGCGGGTCGCCGGGAGGCTGCCCGACGACGGGTCGCTGCACGCCGGTGCGCTCGTGCTCATCTCGGATCTGCCCCTGCTGCTCAGCGCGATGGTGGCCGGGCACGCGACCGAGTGGGGTCCGGGTGACCTCGGCGTCAGCATCGACCACACGGTGTGGTTCCACCGACCCTGCCGGGCCGACGAGTGGCTGCTCTACGACTGCGACAGCCCGTGGGCGGGGGCCGGTCGTGGCCTGGCGACCGGCCGCCTGTACGCACGCGACGGCGACCTGGTGGCCACGGTGGCCCAGGAGGGGCTGCTGTTGACCCGGCCCGCCCGCTGAGCCGGGGAGCGACGCCGGGCCCACCGCCGCGCTCAGCCGGGGACCGCCTCGATCACGCCGTCGGTGACGCCCGTGACGGCGAAGCCGGCGTCGGCGAGGAGTTGGCCGTACTCCGCCGCGGTGCGGTCCCGGCCCTCCATCAGGACCAGCATCAGCAGATCGACGATCCGGTTACGGGGCGCCCCCCAGGTGCCCGCGCCGGCCCCGGCCCGCTGCGGCTGCGCGGGCAACAACTCCTCCAGCACCAGCAGCCGCGCCCCGGCCGGCATCGCCGTGCGCACCCGGGACAGCACCCGGGCGACGTTCCCGTCGTCCCAGTTGTGCAGGACCCGCCGCAGCACGTACCGGTCCCCGTCGGTGGGCACCTGCTCGAAGAAGCTGCCGACGACGATGTCGACCCGGTCCAGCACCCCGGCGGTGGCGAGCCGGACGCGTGCCCGGGCGGCGGCCTCGGGCAGCTCGACGAGGACCCCGCGCAGCCCGGGACGGGCCCGCAGGAGGTCGGCGAGCAGGCCGCCGTCGCCGCCGCCGAGGTCCACCACCGTCCGGGCGTCGTCGAACAGCCGAGCGGGGGGCGGTGGCGGTTCCGGGGCGGTGGACATCGCCCCGTTGAACGTCGCGGCCAGCTCGGGGTGTCCGCCCAGGTACTGGTAGAAGGATTCGCCGAAGCGGTCGGTGAAGGCCGGCCGGCCGGTGCGTACGGTGTCGAGCAGGCCGGCGAACGAGGCGAAGACCTCTTGGCCGTACAGGACTGCCGTGTCGCGTACCGAACCCGGGGCGTCGGTGCGCAGGTATTCCCCCATGCCGGACAGGACGAAGTCGTCGGGGCCGGTCTGGCGCAGGACACCGGCGTCGGCGAGCGCGGCGAGCAGCCGGCGCAATGCCACCGGGTCCACCCCGGCGGCGGTCGCCAGGTCGGCACCGCCGGTGGTGCCCGCGGCGATCCGGTCGGCCAGTCCGAGCAGCGCGAACACCGAACACGCCTGCGCCGTCCAGGTGGCACAGAGCACGTTCAGCAGCCGCTTGCGGAAGTAGTCGTCGTCACGCGCCACGGATGGCCCTCCACTGAGACTCTAGTGAATGTCCAGAGAAGTGCGGGCCAGGCCCGCAGGCGCCTCGGTATGGTCAATTCGGCCCGGTCATCCTCGCATTAACCAGGGTGCGCTGACAATTGTCGTGAATGGGAACCCGTGGGGGATCGAATGGGTGCGGTCGGGTGGTCCGCCGGGCACCCGGGGCGTACGTCCGTCGGGGCGTACCGTGGTGCCTGCTGACCTGGTGGTGCGGCTGCGCCGCACGGTGGGCGACGGGCGGGCGACCGCCCGCGCGCTGCTCGTGGAGACGGCCGCGGCGATGGCCGGCACCCCGCCGGGAGCGGTCGCGGTGGAACACACGGCGGCGGGCGCGCCGGTGCTGGGCGGCGTCGCCACCGGCTGGCACACCAGCGTCAGCCACACCCGTGGCCTGGTCGCGGTGGCGGTGTCCCGACACGGGCCGGTCGGCATCGACGTGGAGGCGCTGCGCCCGGTGCCCGCGTTGCCGCTGAGCCGGCGGTGGTTCGCCCCCGAGGACACCGACTGGCTGCGCGGGCGGCCGGTGGAGCGGCTCGGCGTCGACTTCCTGGCGCTGTGGACCGGCAAGGAGGCGGTGGCCAAGCTGTACGGCACCGGGCTGCGTGGCGGCCGGCTGCTGCGCTGGCGCACCGCGCCACCGGCACCGCCGGCGTGGCGGGCCGCCGTCGATGCCCCCGGCGTCCTGGTGACCCACCGGGAACTGCCCGGTCACGTGTTGGCGGTCGCCCGCGCGTCGGTGCGGCCCGGCCCCCCACCGCCGGCCCTCGGTCGCTGATGCGGACCGCGCTCGTCCTCGGCGGCAGCATCGCCGGACTGGTGGCCGCCCGGGTCCTGGCCGACCACGCCGACCAGGTGTGGATCGTCGAGCCCGACCAGTTGGCGGACGCCCCGGTGATCCGCCGTGGCGCGCCGCACGGCAGCCAGGCGCACACCCTGCTCGGCCGGGGCCGGACGGTCATCGAGCGGCTGCTGCCAGGCGTCGTGCGGCAGATGGTGCGCGAGGGCGGCCAACTGGTCACCAGCGGTCCCGGCGGGGCGCAGTGGTTCCTCGACGGCCGGCCCAAGGTCCCGGTACGCGGCGGCAGCGTGGTCAGCGTGTCCCGGCCGTTCCTGGAGTGGCACCTGCGTCGGCGGGTCCTCGCGTTGCCCAACGTGGCCCTGGTCGCAGGGACCGCCGTCGGGCTCACCGCCACCGCCGGCCGGGTCGACGGCGCGCTGGTCCGCGCCCGGGGCCACACCGACGCCGAGCGGCACGGGGCGGACCTCGTGGTGGACGCCACCGGGCGGTCCAGCCGGCTGGCCGACTGGCTCGGCCGGCTCGACTACCCCGCACCCGACAAGCACCGGATGGCCCTCGACCTCGGCTACGCCACCTGCCTGTTCCACCGGGAGCCCGGCCAGCGGCTGGCCGGGCAGGTGGCGGTGTACTCGGTCCACACGCCGAGCCGGGCGCGCACCGGACCCAGCTCGATGACCCCCGTCGAGGGCAACCGTTGGCTGACGCTGGTCAGCGGCTACGGCGACCGGCGGCCGGGCCGCGACCTGGACGGGTTCCTCCAGCGCTGCCGGTCGAACCCGGCCACCCCGCTGCGGTTGCTGCCCGACGCGTGCGAGCCGGCCAGCGAGGTGTACGTGCACCGCTTCCCGGACAGCGTGCGCCGCGACTTCGACCGGCTGGACCGGTTCCCGGCCGGCCTGGTGGCGATCGGCGACGCGGTCGCCTCGTTCAACCCGACCTACGGCCAGGGCATCTCGGTGGCGGCCGTGCAGGCGCTCGCGCTCGCCGAGTGGCTTGCCGAACCCGGTGCGGTGGACCGACCGGCGTACGGGTACTTCCGGCGGGTCCGGGCGGTGGTGGACGACGCCTGGGACTTCTCCGCCGCGCAGGACTGCTACCTGCCGCACGTGACGGTCGCCCGACCGTTCGGCTGGCGGCTGCGCCGTGGCCTGGCCGAGGCGGTGCAGCACGCGACCGTGACCGACGAGGTGGTGCACCGGGCGTTCCTGGAGGTCGTCAACCTGACCGCCGGCCCCGAACGGCTGCGCCGACCGGACCTCCTGTGGCGGGTCGGGGCGGCCGCGCTGCGCCGGCGGTGAAACCTGCCTGACCGAAGCGCGGCAGTCGGGACCCTTCGGGGCGACAAATCCCATTTTTAATGAAGGCCATCAATGATGTCGATGTGGCCGGATGATCACCGAAGGGGCTCCGGCCGGGGTCCGACCCGGGCCCTGTTTTTTCGCTTCACCGAGGGTTCTGACCTCGGTGTTCCCGCCATCGCTCGAAAATCGCTCGAACAATCGACGACGGTCGTCCAGAAACCGGCTAGCCTCTCAGTCGAACCACGTACCACTGCGACGCAAAAAGACGTGAATGCCGCATGTAACTGTCGCCTGTCTATGGAGACAGGTGCGGTTCCCGTTGTCGTTCGGTCCCCGCAGCGGCACGTCGAGACGCAGGCAGCTCGTTCTCTGGGGGAGAGGCCATGGACATCCGGATCCTGGGACCGCTCGTGCTGGCCCACGCCGGCCACGCCGCCACACCGACCGCCCCGAAGCCCCGCAGCGTACTGGGCCTGCTGCTGCTCAACGCGGACCAGACCGTGCCGGTCTCCGCGCTGATCCAGGATCTGTGGGGCGCGTCCCCACCGGTCAGCGCGCTGACCACCCTCCAGACGTACGTGCTCCAGATCCGCAAGTGCTTCGCCGGCCTGCTCGACGTCCCGGTCGCCGAGGTGGCCAAGCGGGTGCTGGTCACCGTTCCGGGCGGGTACGTGCTCCGGGTCGGCCCCGACGAGTTCGACCTGCGCCTGTTCGAACAGCTCGCCTCGGCCGGCCGGCGCGCCCTGGCGGCTGGCGAGAACGTCGACGCGGCGGCGCTGCTGGTGCGCGCCTGCGCGCTGTGGCGCGGCCCGGCGCTCGCCGACGTGCGCGCCGGCACCGTGGCCGAACCCCGCCTCAAGGCGCTGGAACAGACCCGGCTCACCACCGTCGAACAGTGCATCGAGGCCCGCATGCGACTCGGCCACCACCAGGACGTGCTGGCCGAACTCACCCTGCTCATCGCCGAGCACGGGCTCAACGAGAACCTGTGCGCGCAGCTGATGGTCGCGTTGCACCGCAGCGGCCAGCGACGCGAGGCGCTGGCGGTCTTCCACCGGCTGCGCACCTCCATGGTGGAGGAACTGGGGCTGGAGCCGTCGAAGCGGCTGCACCTGCTCCAACAGGCGGTCCTCGCCGACGATCCGGCGCTGGAGGTGGCGCCCCGGGACGACGGACTGACCCAGCTGCTCGACCACCTCGCCCTCCAGCGGCCCCGGACCCCGTAGCCGCCCCCGCACCTCGGGGCGGACCGCCCGGGTGGACGACCTGATCACCGGAGCCGGCGACCCGCCCGCACCGCGTCGGTGGCGGTGGACGGGGTGCGGGCCGCCAGCGCGTGCCGTCCCGGCGTCGGCACGTCGTCGCTCCGCCGCTCGCGGAGCACGGCGAGAACGCGGGCGTGCAGCCGGGTCCGGCGCAGCAGCGGGAGACCGTGGTAGATCACGTCACGCATCAGGGCGTGGGCGAACCGCACCCGCCCCGGCGCGGGTTCGACGAGCAGGCCAGCCGTCACCCCGACCTCCAGCCCGGCCAGGACCGGCTCCTCCGGGCCACCGTCGACCGCGAGCAGGAGGTCGACGTCGACCTCCACACCGCAGACCGCGGCGTGCCGCAGCACCGTCCGCGCGCCCGCCGGCAGCCGCGCCAGCCGGCGGGCCAGCAGGTGCCCGAGGCCGGCCGGCACACCGTCGGACGCCGCCGCCGGCCCCTCCGCCGCGACCAGCCCGGCCAGCTCGATGGCGAACAGCGGATTGCCCGCCGAGCGGTCCCGGACCGTACGCAGCACCGCAGGGTCGTGCACGCCGTGCCGGCGCAGCACCGCGGTGACGGCCTCCGCGTCGAGGCCGCCGAGGATGATGTCGACAGCCGGCACCCCGGCCAGCGCCGCCCGTGCCGCCAGCACGTCGTCGGGCACCTCGTCCGGCCGGTACGTCACCACGACCAGCACCGGAGCGTGGCCGAGCGCGGCGGCGAGATGCCGCAGCACCCGCAGGGTCGCCCCGTCGGCGTGGTGGACGTCCTCGACCACCAGCAGCAGCGGGCCGTGCCCGGCCACCCGGGACAGGTGGGCGGCCAGGGCCCGACGGAGGTGGAACTCGTCGTACCCGTCCCGGGTGTCCTCCGGCCCGTCGGGGCCCGGCAGCGGGTGCAGGCCCCGGTGCGCCGTCTCCCCGGGCGACTGGAACCGCCCGGTGGCGGCGACCACCTCGCGCCACGCCCACGCCGGGGGAGCACCCGCCACCGGCGGGCAGGTGCCGACCGCCGTCGCCCAGCCGGCGTCGGTGAGGACCCCGGCGAGCTGTCTTACCAGCGTCGACTTGCCCGCCCCGGCCTCCGCGCCGAGCCAGCAGACGCCGAGCCCTGACCGGGCGGCCCGGTCGGCCGCCGCCCGCAGCCGGGCCAGCTCCGCGGTACGCCCCCACACCGGGTGCGGGTCCGGTGCGGTCGCCGCCGGTGGCGGGCCGGGCACGGCGGCCACCGGCAGCGGTCCCGGAGCGCAGCGCATCGGCGGCCCGGGGACGGCCGGCTCCAGCCGGGGGCTCTGCCGTAGCAGGTCCGTCTCCAGCGTCCGCAGGGCCCGGCCGGGGTCGATGCCCAACTGCTCGGCCAGCGTCGTCCGGACGGTACGCAGCACGTCCAACGCGTCGGCCTGCCGGCCGAGGCGGTACAGGGCGACCGCGAGCAGCATCGCGGCCTGTTCCCGCAGCGGGTGCTCGCGGACGTGCGGGTCGAGGTCGCGTACCACCTCGTGCGGCCTGTCGAGTTCGAGCAGCAGCCCGGCGCGCTGCTCGACGGCGGTCGACCGGAGCCGGGCCAGCCGCTCACCCTCCCGGTCCGCCCACGGCTCCCCACCGAATTCGGCGTACGGGGTGCCGGCACCCCAGCAGGCGAGCGCCGCGTCGAGGACGGTGAGCGCCGCGACGGGCCCGAGCGCGGCGTCCGGCGTCGCTGAGCGCAGGGCCGCCTCGAACCGCCAGGCGTCCACGTCTGCGGTCGGCAGCCGCAGGGCGTACCCGGGGGCGACGGTGACCAGGACCCGGGCGGGGGTCCGCGCGCGACGGTCCGGTTCCAGGACGCGGCGCAGGTTCGACACGTACACCTGGAGGGCGGCCTGGGCCCGGGGCGGCGGGTCTCCCGCCCAGAGATCGTCGACGAGCCGGTCCACCGACACGACGTGGCCGCCGCCGGCGACGAGCCGGGCCAGCACCGCGCGTTGCCGGGGTGCGCCGAGGTCGACAGGCGTGCCGTCCCGGGCGGCCCGCACCGGGCCGAGCACGCCGATCGTCGTCACGTCCGGACCCCGCTCAGCGGGTGGAGATGCCTCCGCTGAGCGCGGCGGAGGTCAGCCCCGCCTCGTTCGAGACCACCACAACGTGCACGAAGGCCTGCGGCATGTGGGTGAAGTGCCAGGTACGCCGCCCGGTGTCCGGGGTGCCGTAGATGACCGCCCGCGCGACGCCGACCTCCGTGGTGGGGATCGGCGCACCCCAGGTGGGCTGCGGGATCGGCAACGAGGGCCCGCCCGGCGGGGTGGTCGGCAGCCCCGGACCGGTCGGGGTGTCGTCCGGCGTGGTCTGCAGCCAGCTCAGGTCGATCCGGTAGTTGTCCTCCCGCACCGAGTTGTCGGTGAAGGTGACGTCGAGCGTCCGCCTGCCCTCCTGGTAGCCGGCCGACAGCGTCAGCCCGCTCGGCGTCGCCGGGCTGATCCGGTACTGCGGGCAGGCCAGCGGGACGACCTCCGGCACCGGCTGGCTGCCGTCGGGCACGTTGTTCGCGGTGACGCAGAACGTGTGCACCCCGGCCAGCGCCGAACTCGGCACGGTGAACGAGAAGCCGACGAAACCGCCCCGTTCGACGTGCCACAGGTTCGCCGGACGGGTCACCGCCGGCGGCACGTCGGTCTGCGCCGTCACCTGCACCGGGCCGCCGTTGGGGTCGCTGGCCCAGCCACTGACCCGGACCGCCCCGCCGACGTACTCCCACGACTCCAGCCAGCCCATCGGGTACTTGTCGCTGCCCACCGGCGGGGGAGTCGGCTCGACCGGGCTGTCGTCGCAGGCCGACGGCGGGTCGGGCACGTCGCAGTTGGGGCGGGCGAGCGCGCTGCCGGCGGCGGTCACGGTCAGCCCGGCGCTGAGGGCGAGCGTCAGGCCGATGGCGAGGATTCTCTTCATACCCCCAGCACAGCAACCACCACTTGGCGTCCACCTGGCGTGCCGGGTGGTGGCCCCGTTCAGCCGTCACCAAGTGACGCCGGGTCCCATCGGTCAGGGCAGCGACCTGCCCGGGGTGCGGTCGCGCCAGGACGGAGGAAACGGTATGGGCACCATGGTGGTCACCGGATCGGTGGACGGCATCGGCCGGTGTGCCGCGGCGCGACTCGTCGCCGCCGGGCACCGCGTCGTGCTGCACGCCCGCGACGAGCAACGGGCGGCGGTGGCCAAGGCGGCCGTCCCGGACGCGGCCGGGGTGGTGGTCGGCGACCTGGCCTCGCTGGCGCAGACCACGGCGCTCGCCCGGTCGCTGGCCGCGTTCGGCCGGTTCGACGCGATCGTGCACAACGCCGGGATCGCCCGTCTCGACGCCGTCGAACGGGAGTTGACCGAGGACGGGCTGGAGTCGACGTTCCAGGTCAACGTGCTCGCGCCGTACCTGCTGACGGCGTTGCTGCCGCCGCCCGGCCGGCTGGTGTTCGTGTCGTCGGCGATGGCCGCCGACGGGCTCGCCAACCTGGGCGACCTGCGGTACGACACCCGCCGCTTCGACGGCGTCGAGGCGTACGCCACCTCGAAGCTGCTGGACCTGGCGCTCGCCGTCGCCGTCGCCCGCCGCTGGCCCGCCACCCTGAGCAACGCGCTCGACCCCGGCTGGGTGCGCACCCGGATGGGCGGTGCCGCCGCCCCGACCAGCCCCGAGGACGCCGCCCGCGCCCAGGTGCGCCTCGCCGTGGGCACCGACCCCGACGTCCTGGTCAGCGGCCGGTACGTCAGCGCCCGCGACTGGCGGCCGTCGCCGTCGCGGCTCGCCCCGCTCGGGGAGGACCTGCTGGCCTACTGCGCGCAGCTCACCGGCGTCCCCCTGCCCGACGCCCGACCGAGCTGACCCCGCGACAGCGGCGTCGCACCGGTCGGGTGCCCGCCCGACCCCGGCCCGCCCGGCAGCCGGGGCACCGGCCGGCCCGTGACCGGGGCCGCGGTCGTCCCCGGTCACGCCGACCGGCCCGGGACCGGGGCGGTGGGGGCCTCGGCCGGGCTGGGCGCGCCCAGCCCGTGGTCGCGGGCCAGGGCGATCGCCTCGGCGCGGCTGCCCAGGTGCAGCTTGACCAGGATGACCGAGACGTTGTTGCGGACGGTCTTGGCGCTCAACCCGAGCCGGTGCGCGATCAGCGGATTCGACAACCCCCGGGCGAGCAGTTCGAGGACCTCCCGTTCCCGGTCGGTGAGCTGCGGGAACGGGGCGTCGGCGCGGCCGCCCAGCAGCGCGCCGGCCCGGTCGGCGAGCGGACCCCCGAGGATCAGGTCGCCGCCGGCCACCCCCCGGATACCCCGCTCCACGTCGGCGGCCGAGGCGCCCTTGAGCAGGTAGCCCCGGGCTCCGGCGCGCAGCGCGGCGACCAGGGACGCGTCGTCGTTGAGCATGCTCACCACCAGCACCCGCACCGACGGATGGTCGCGGCGCAGCAGCCGGGTCACCTCGATCCCCGACCCCTGGCCGAGGTGCAGGTCCATCAGCACCACGTCCGGGCGCACCCGGTCGACGAGCGCCAGGGCGGTCGACGCGTCGGCGGCCTCGCCCACGCACTCGATGCCACCCAGGGTGTCGAGCAACGCGCCCATGCCCAGCCGGAAGACCGGATGGTCGTCCACCACGGCGACGCGGATCGGGGTGTCGGTCACGACTGCTCCAGGGGGACGGTCAGGCAGACGGTGGTGCCCCGGGAGCCGGCCGGCCCCACGGTGAGGGTCGCGCCCACCGCCTCGGCCCGCTCCCGCATCGCGTGCAGGCCGACGCCGTGGCCGGTGGGGCCGGCCGGCAGGCCCCGACCCTGGTCGGTGACGGTGACCCGCAGCCGGTCGGGCCGCTGGTCCAGCGAGACGGTGCACCGGTCCACCCCGGCGTGCCGGTGCACGTTGCGGATCGCCTCGGCGGTGACCCCGTAGGCGGCGGTGGCGACCGGCTCCGGCAGCGGCGTCAGGGTGGCCGGCCCGTGCAGCACGATCCGCAGGCCGGTCCGGGCGTACTGGTCCCGCAGCAGGTGCAGGGCGGGACTCAGGCCGCCGTCGGCGAGCACCGGTGGCAGCAGGCCGTGCGCCATGTCCCGGACCTCCGCCGCCCGTGCCGTCAGCTCGTCGGTCAACCGGTCCAGCAGGTCCTCGGCCCGTTCCGGGTCGCGGCGCAGCAGGTTGCGGGTGGCGGCCAACCCCAACCCGATGCCGCTGAGCGCGGGGCCGAGGCCGTCGTGCAGATCGCGGCGCAGGGAGCGGCGCTCCTCGTCGCGTACCTCGGCCAGCCGTTGCCGCGAACGGGCCAGGTCCCGGTTGGTGCCGGCCAGGTCCACGACCGCGGCGACCACCGGGGCCAGGACGGTGAGCTGCTCGCGGGCCCGGCCGTCGAGCAGCTCACCGGGCAGCGGCCAGGCGTGCAACTGGCCGACGAGCCGGTCGCCGCTGGTCAACGG
Source organism: Micromonospora sp. SCSIO 07396 (assembly GCF_053667945.1). Lineage (NCBI taxonomy): Bacteria > Bacillati > Actinomycetota > Actinomycetes > Micromonosporales > Micromonosporaceae > Micromonospora > Micromonospora sp. SCSIO 07396. Next base: position 3,467,915 of record NZ_CM132210.1, on the reverse strand, counting down.
CACGGTCAACGGGCAGCCGTACGGGTGCGGTGGCGGCTGCGGCGCACCCTCGGTGATGCGTACCTCGGCGAGCCGGAGCGCGGCGGCGATCGTCGCACTGATCTCGGTGGTGCTGCCGACGCTGTGCGCCACCCGGTGCAGCAGCGGCCCCGGGGCCTCGCCGTGCACCAGCCGGTCCACCCGCCGCTGCACCGCCTCGCGCATCGGTTGGAACGCCGCCGCGAGCACCCCGGTCACGACGAGTTGCGGCAGCGGCAGCCGTTGCGGCAGCAGCCGGTCGAGCAGCGCCACCGTCGCGCAGTAGGCGGCGATCACCACCGCGGTCATCAGGTACCACACCAGGGTCCGGCGTACGGCCAGCCGCAGCCCCCACAGCTGCTGGCGCAGCACCACCACCGCCACCGCGGCGGGAAAAAACGCCTGCGAGGCGAGCATCAGCAGCGCCGGCAGGGCCGCCGGGACGGCAGGTGGCAGCAGGGTGGCGAGGAAGGCGAGGGTGAGCAGCCCGCTGCCGGCCGTCGCCCAACCGAGGCCGTGACGTTGCGCGGTGGGGCCACGTCGCCACCGCCACCCCAACCCGGCGCAGGCCAGCAGACCGAGCCCGACCAGCGGGTACGGCAGAACGGGCAGCAGCGCGGCCCGGACGCCCCGCAGCCCGTCCGGCAGCGGCAGCACCCCCAGCGGCGTCGGCGCGGTGACGGCGGCAGCCATCGTCACCACCACGTAGCCGACCCCGGCGGTGACCGCGCCCCGGCCGAACCGGTCCAACGGCCGGTCCGGCAGCAGCCAGGGCATCACCACGACCAGCGCGTACAGGCCGGGCACCCAGGCCCACCGGTGCAGCGCGGTCAGCACCGGCGGCCCACCCACGGCGAGCTGCCACTGCCCGGCGCAGGCGGCGACCGCGCTGCCCAGCCCTGCCAGGCAGGTGATGACGGCGGGCATCCGGCTGCCGGTCCGCTGCCGGCTGAGGATCAGCCACGCCAGGGTGCCGTAGACGATGCCGTCCAGCAGGTCGACGAGCGAGTACAGCTGGGTGGCCGACCACGGCGGTGTCGCCACCGACCAGGCGACGACCGCGCCGAGGCTGAGCAGGACGGTGCCGGTGAGCACCGCCCACCCGGTCGATCGCGCGGTCACGGATACGTTCGGCATGGCCGGTCCACTGTCTCAGCATGACCACCACCACCGCCACGGACGGCGTCACCGGCCGCCGTCGGCGACGGGGGCCGCACCAGCACACCCACGGGCTTCCTCCGGGTCACCGCGTGCCGCCGGATCGGCGGACGCGCAGCGCAGCCTGTTCCGCGTCCCGTCCCGCCGGCCAGGGGTGGATGTCCCGCGTCGCCGGGACCGGCACATCGTCCGTCCGGTGGCACGGGATGCGCGCGGGTCCTAGGGTGACGGCTCGACCGTCCACCGAGGGGGAACCCGTGCCGTCGCACCGACCAGCCCGTTGGCGTACCGCCGCCGTCGCCCTGACCCTGGTCGTCGGGCTTCCCGCCTGCGCCGCGCCCCGCCCGCCCCGCTCGCCGACGCCTGTCGAGCAGACCCCCGAGCGGCTGCGCGACGGGCCCGACCCGTCGCCCTCGCCGGGCCCGGCGTCGGCCTGGTCGGTGTCGCTGCGGCGGATCGACCATGAGGTGGGGGAGACCGGTCAGCTCATCGTCATCCCCGACGAGCGGGAGCTGCGGGCGGTGGACCGCGGCACGGGGCAGGAGCGGTGGCGGCACCCGCTCGACGGCGGCTACCGGTACGTGATCGCCGACGGGTCCATCGTGGCCGGCGACAACGACGGCGACGGCGTGGAGGTGCTCGACGCGCTCACGGGGGCCACCCGGTGGCGGGCCGACAGCAGTCAGGACGTCGTCGTGCAGGGCACGGTCGTCCACGCCCGGGAATGCGTCGGTGCCGGCACGAAGGCGACCTGCGTGATCATCGGTCGGGAGCTGGAGAGCGGCCGCCAACTGTGGAAACTGCCCTCCGACCGGTTCGCCCGGGTCAGCGACGTGACCCTCGGCGCGCGACTGCCGTACGCGCCGGCCGCCGGCCGGTACGTCGTGGTGCGGCTGAGTACCTCCGCCCGGGCGGCCACCTACACCCCCGTCGCCCCCACCACCGGGCGGGCCGGCGCCGGGCGCCTGCCGAACCGGGCCTGGTTCGGCTTCGCCGCCGACGACCTGCTGGTCAGCACCGACCACGACCCGCCCGAGGGGGATGGGCGCTGCACGGTCAGCATCGCCAGCGTCGACGCGCGCACCGGGGCGAAGGGCTGGTCCGGCGCGGTCTACAGCGGGCGTCGGGAGGACGGCGAGTGCGCCAAGCGGCTGGCGCACCCCCGCAGCGGCAGGGAGCTGATCGGGGCCGGGACCCGGCTCGTCGCGGTCACCGCCGACGAGCGACCGCAACTGGTCGACCTGCGCACCGGTCGGACGGTCTGGCAGGGTGCCAACGCGGGCGTGCCGATCGACGGCGACGACCGGTCGGTCCTGGTGCGTGACACCGCCGACTCGGGTGCGCTGGCGTTGCTCGACCTGGCCACCGGTGCCTCCCGCTGGACCGCGCCCGACCCGGCGCTGCCCGGCACGTCGGCGAGCTGGCGGTCGGCGGTGACGGCCGGGCTGGTGGCGGTCAGCGGAGCCGAGGACGAGCGCCCAATGGTGCTCGTGTACGAGGTGGACACGGGCCGTCAGCTCGGCCGTTTTCCGGGGTGGCTCGCCGGGGCCGGCACGGACTGGGTGGCGGTCAGCCATGCCGGCACCGGCGGCCTCGCGGTCGACCTGCACACCTTCTGACCGACACCGACGGGTGGGCCGTCCGGGCGATCTCTGCCGGGCAGCCCACCCGTCACCGTGCGGGGCCGGCACCGGCCGGTTGCGCACCGCTGGTCGGCGGTGCGCAACCGCCCGGGCACCCGCACCCGACACATGTCAGTCGTCGTCCCGGTCGTCGGAGTCGTCGTCCCGGTCGTCGTCGGAGTCGTCGTGACCGGACCGGTCGTCGGCGTCCGCCTTCTCCTGCTCGGACTTGACGATGTTGCCGTTCTCCCGGTCGACGTCGATCTCGTGCTCGGTGTCCCCGTTGATGATCTCCACGCTCCAGACCGGGCGGCCCTCCTCCCGCTCCCGCTCGACCTCGGTGATCCGACCGCCACCCGCCTTGGCCAGCGCGATCTCACCGGCCCGCTGCTGGCTCACCGCGTCGTCGGTGGCCGGGGCGGTGCTGCCACCAGGCGTTGCCACGGTCGGGCTGCCACCGGGCGTCTCCGCCGTCGGCGTACCGCCTGGGGTGCCGGCCGTCGGCGTGCCGGTGGGGTCCACCGGGGCCGGAGCGGTGGTGGCGGTGGGGCCGGGGGCCCGTTCCGCGGCGGACACGCCGATCGCCGTGCCGGTGACGGCGAGGACGGCCGCGCCGCCGGCGGCGGCCAGGAGCAGGGATGTGCGCTTCATGCTGCGTACCTCCGGAGTTCTCGGTTGGTGCGCCCAGCGTGCTCCGGTGGTGGATAGCGGCGCGCTGCGCCGACCCTAAGCTCCGGTTAAGGCCGACCTGGGCGGTCCGAGCCGCAGCGTCACCACCGCGCCGCCCTGCGCACCCGACCCCAGGTCGAGCCGACCGCCACTGGCCTGCGCGGCCCGCCGTGCGATGTCCAGGCCGAGCCCGGTCGAGCCGGCCCGGCTGGCCCCCCGTTGCACCAGGGCGGCCGGTATCCCCGGCCCCGCGTCGCAGACGGTCAGCGCGGCACCGGCCTGCTCCCGGGTCAACCGGACGGTGAAGCCGGTGCCCTCCGGGGTGTGCGCGAAGACGTTGCCCAGCAGCGCGTCCACGGCCGCGGCCAACTCGTCGGCGGGCACCCCGACCGGCAGCGGCCCGGCCGCGAGGTCGAGGTCGACCGTGCGGCCGGTGTCCTCGGCCAGCACCGACCAGAAGGCGACCCGTTCCCCCACGATCGCGGCCGCGTCGGCGCTGACCGCGCCGGGATCACCGTCGGCCGGGTCGCTGCGCCAGCGCGCCTGCCGGATCAGGCCGGTCACCGCCCGCTCCAACCCGTCCACGGCCGCCGCCACCCGGGCCGCGTCGTCCGGGTCGCGCAGCGACTCCGCCTCCAGCCGCAACGCCGTCAACGGCGTCCGCAACCGGTGCGACAGGTCCGCCACCTGCTCGCGTTCCTCCCGCAGCAGCACCTGTATCCGGGCGGCCAGGTGGTTGAGCGCACCGGCGACCTCCCGTAGCTCCGGCGGGCCGGCCGGCTCGGCGCGGGCGGTCAGCTCGGCGTTGGCCAGCCGGTGCGAGACCGAGGACAGCTCGGTGATCGGCCGGACCAGGGTACGGGCCAGCCGGTCGGCCACGGCGAGGCCGAGCAGCACGAGCACGACGCCGAGCGCGGCCAGCACCAGCCAGGCACGGGCCACCCCGGCGGTGACGTCGGCGCGGGGCACCACGGTGCGGATCACGCCGGTGCCGTCGGCCCGGCCCTGCACCGCGATCACGATCTCCCGACCGCCGTCCAGCTCCGCGGTGAGGCTCTGGCCCCGGGCGGCGAGCGCCACCGCCGGGGTACGCGGCTCCTGCGCGCCGAGCACCGTGCCATCGGGCAGGTAGACGCTGACCGGCCGCCCCGACTCGGCGGTGAGCTGTTCCACGGTCAACCGGATCGTCGCCGTGTCGGCGGTGCCGACCACCGGCACCAACCCCTGCACGTCGGCAGTCGCCCGGACGGTGGCCCGGTCCTCGGCGACGGTGCGCACCAGCAGGGCCAGCGGCACCAGGAAGGCCACCAGGGTCAGGCAGCTGGTCGCCGCGACCAGCAGCGCCAGCCGCCGTCTCATCCATCGTCCCCGATCAGGAGCAGGGTTGCCACCGCTAGGCAGGCTAGCCGGTGCCACCGGCCACGGGCCGCTCTTAACCTCCGCTTATCCTGCCGCCGGGCCCGGCTTAGCGGCCGGTGGGGCATAGTCGGGGCATGGGTCGCCGTACGCTCCTCGCCACCGCCGGTTGGCTGGCCGCCGCCGTGCTCGCCACCCTGATCGGGGTGGCCGCGATCCGGCTGGTCGGGGAGAGCATCACCGGCACCCCCGGGGGGGTTCGCAGCCAGGCCGAGGTCGAGCGGGCCCTGGCGGCCCCGGAACCGACCCCGGCGACACCGTCGGCCCCGGCGGCGTCCGCGACGTCGTCCCCGTCCGCGACGCCCGGCCTGCGCCGCAGCTTCTCCACCCCCGGCGGTACGGCGGTCGCCGAGTGCGTGGGGTCCGAGGTGCGGCTGGTCTCCTGGGCCCCGGCGCAGGACTACCGGGTGAAGGACGTGGACCGGGGCCCGGACGACGACGCCGAGGTGACCTTCGCCGGCCCGGCGGGGGAGTTCGAGGTGAACGTGGGCTGCATCGGTGGCGAACCGGTGGCCCGCCCGGGCGAGCGCGACTGAGCTGCGGCTTCCGCACCGACGGGAAACCTGTCGGGTGCCCGCGCAGTCGGCCGAATTGATCACACCCTGTTGATTTTCGATTGCCCAGAGTAATCTCTCCACCCTGTACTGCCAGGGGTGGAGAGGGAACATGGTGGAGAACGGTCCCGACCCGGAAGCCATTGACGACCGTTCCAGCTTCGGCCGGCAGCTCACCGCCCTGCGGCTGCTGGCGGGTCTGACGGTTCGCGAGGTGGCGGAGCGCGCCCAGGCGGGTGGCACGCACAGCACGATCGGGGACTGGTTCGCCGGGCGTGGGCTGCCGTCGCTGGCGTCGCAGGAGCTCCTGGTACAGGTTCTGACCGCCTGCGGGGTGGACGACCCGCAGGAGCGCGCCCGCTGGCTCGCCGGGTGGCGTCGGGCCCGGGCGACAGCGGTGCGACGGTCCGGAGCGGAACCGTACCGGGGTCTGAGCCCCTACCAGGCCGAGGACGCCGGCTGGTTCTTCGGGCGTACCGCCCTGACCACCGCCCTGCTCGGGCAGTTGGCCGATCTGCCCCCGGGCCGGGCCGTGCTGCTCGCCGTCGGGGTCTCCGGGGCCGGGAAGTCGTCGCTGCTGCGGGCGGGTCTGATCCCCCGGGTCCGGGCCGCCGGGATCGGTCCCGAGCCGGACTGGGAGATCGTGCTGTGCACGCCGGGCGTCGACCCCCTCGCCGGGCTGCACGGTGTCGGGGAGACCGGCGAGGGTCGTCTCCTGATCGTCGTGGACCAGTTCGAGGAACTGTTCACCGTCTGCGTCGACGAGACCCGACGGCGAGCGTTCGTCGATCGGCTGTTCGGGCTGGCGGCCGGGCCGCGGGGCGCAGTGGTGGTGATCGGGCTACGGGCCGACTTCTACGCCGAGGCGCTGCGGTTCCCCGCCCTGTTGGCCACCGCCCGCCACCGGCAGCTGACGATCGGGCCGATGACCGAGGACGAACTTCGCGACGTGATCGTCGAGCCGGCCCGCCGGGCCCGGGCGCAGGTCGAACCGGGACTGGTCGAGGTGCTGCTGCGGGACATCCCGCCCGGCTCCGGCTCGCTGCCGCTGCTGTCCCACGCCCTGCTCGCCACCTGGTCGCGGGGCGGCGGCCGGATGACCATCGGCGACTACCGCCGGATCGGCGGGATCGCCGGTGCCGTCTCCGAGACCGCCGAGTCGGTCTTCGCCTCGCTGACCGGGCCGCAGCAGGAACTGGCCCGTCGCCTGTTCCTGCGGCTGGTGCACGTCGCCCCGGAGACCGCGGACACCCGGCGGCGGGTCACTCCGGCGGAACTGGCCGACCTCGACCACAGCGACGGCGAACTCGCCCAGGTCCTGGAGAAGTACGTCGCACAGCGGCTCATCACCACGGCCACGGACACGGTGGAGATCAGTCACGAGACCCTCGTCTCGGCGTGGCCACGACTGCGAGGTTGGCTGGACAGCAACCGCTCCGGCCTGCTGATCGCCAGGCAGCTGCACGTCACCGCCCTCGCCTGGCAGGCGGACGGACACGATCCGGGGCAGCTCTACCAGGGCAGCCGGCTCGCCGCTGCGCAGGCCTGGGCGGCGTCCGCCGACGCCGACCTCACCGCCCCCGCCGCGGAGTTCCTGGCGGCCTCCCGGCGACACTCGCGACGCCGTGCCCGGCGGGTGACCCAACTCGTCACGACGCTGACCGTGCTGACCGCGCTGACCGTCGTGTTCGCCGGGGTGGCACTCGATCAACGCGCCCACGCCGAGCGGCAACGACGCGAGGCCGTCGGGCAGCGCAACGAGGCGGTCTCACGGTTCATCGCCGGCCGGGCCGACAAGCTGCGTGACAGCGATGTCTCCCTGGCCATGCAGTTGAGCCTCGCCGCCTACCGGACAGCACCCACTGTCGAGGCCCGGTCCAGCCTCCTCGACGCCTCCACCGTTGCCCGCTCGACCCGGCTGCTCCCGTTCGCCGGGTCCGCCCAGGCGGTCGCGTACAGCCCGGACGGCCGCCTGCTGGCGGCGGGCGGCACCGACCACACCGTTCGGCTGTGGTCCACCCGTCCCGTGGACGCCATGGCGACCACCGGGGGCACCCCGCTGCCCGGGGTCGACGAGGAGATCTTCGGCGTCGCCTTCGATCCTCACGGCAGCACGCTGGCCGCCGGCGGCGCCGGTGGGACCGTGCGGTTGTGGGACGTGCGTGACCCGGGCCGTCCGGTGCTGCTCCAGTCTTTTCCGGACCCGGCCGGTGCCACCGTGTACGCCCTGTCGTTCAGCGCGGACGGCACCGTCCTCGCCGCCGGCACCGCCGACGGACGGGTGCGACGCTGGGCCGTCCCGGCAGCCGCGCAGCCGGTCGAACTGCCGGCCCTGGCCGGGTCCGGCCCCGCCGTGCAGTCCGTCGCGTTCCACCCGACGCGTCCGCTGCTCGCGGCCGCCGGAGCCGACGGGATCGTGCGGCTGTGGGAGACGTCGGCACGGGGCCGCCCGAGGGCGGTGTGCACCGTTTCGGGCGGCGGCGGGAAGATCCTCAGCGTGGCGTTCAGCCCGGACGGCCACACCCTCGCGGCCGGCAGTGCGGAGAAGACGGTCCGGCTGTTCGAGCTGACCGACGCCCGCTGTCCCCGCCCGGTCGGCACGCCACTGACCGGCCCGAACAGCTGGATCAACGCGGTCGCCTTCAGCCCGGACGGCCGCAGCCTCGCCGCCGGCAGCTCCGACAACACCGTCACGGTCTGGGAGGTCGACGGTGGCCGCAGGGTCGGCGTGCTGCCGCAACCCTCCCCGGTGACCGGGGTGAGCTTCACCCCGGACGGCGAGAGCCTCGCCACCAGCAGCACCGACGGCACGGTCCGGCTCTGGCGGACCCCTCCCGGCCCGGTGCTGACCGGGCCGCAGGACGCCGTCTTCAGCATCGCGTACAGCCCCGACGGCACGCGCCTGGCCGTGGCCAGCCGGGACGAGACCGTCTGGTTCTGGGACGTCAGCCGACCGGACGCGCCGAGACCGCTGGGGCCGCCGCTGCGGTCACCCACCACTGACGCGTTCAGCGGGACGATCGCCTTCGGACCGGGTGGCCGGCTACTGGCGGTCGGCACCCGGACCGGCCGGATCCAGGTCTGGGACCTGGCGGGACCCGGACGGCCGGCGCTGGTGCGTACCCTGGTCAGTGGCTCGGCGCTGGTGCAGTCCGTGGCCTTCAGTCCGGACGGCCGGCTCCTCGCCGCAGGTGGTGACGACCACCGGATCACGCTGTGGGACGACGCCGGCCGGCGGGTCGGCGGCACGCAGGTCGGCGCGGCGATCGTGTTGACGGTGGCCTTCAGTCCGGACGGTCGGCTCCTCGCCTCCGCCGGCTCGGACGGTGTCGTCCGGTTGTGGGCGGTGACCGGCGGCGTGGATCCGGTATCGGTCGGCGAGCCACTCACCGGCTTCCACAGCTACGCCTACAGTGTCGCCTTCAGCCCCGACGGCGGCACCCTGGCCGCTGCGAGCGCCGACAGCACCGTGCGGCTCTGGGACGTCACCACGCCGGCCGCCCCGTCGGCGGTCGGCGAACCGCTGACCGGCCCGGCCGGCTACGCGTACATGGTGGCCTTCCGTCCGGACAACCGACAGCTCGCCGTCGCCGCCACCGATGGCACCGTCTGGTTGTGGGACCTCGGCGAGCGGACCAGGCCCACCGCCACGGCCGTGCTGTCCCGCGCCACCGACGCGGTCTACGCGGTGGCGTACAGCCCCGACGGGCGGACGCTCGCCGCCGCCGGCAGCGATCACGTCACCCGGCTCGCCGACACCGACGCCGACCGCGTCTCGGGGTGGGTCTGCGCGACGTCCGGGGCCCCCATCAGCAGGGACGACTGGCGTCGCTACGTGCCAGGCGTCCGATACCAGCCGCCGTGCGTCTGACCAGCCTGTACGGGTCTGTACGGCACCGGTACGGACTTCATCCGGACCGGTCGGCCGCCCTTCCCGACACCCCGGGCGGCGGAGTCAGCTGGTGGGGCGGGACCACCGCACCGACGCCGATCCAAGGAGACCCGATGAACCTCACCTCCGCGACCAGCCGGACCTCGCCCCGGGCGGGAAGCCGGCTGCGGCGGGCCGCCACCGCCGTCGCCCTGGCCACGGGGACGGCCGCCGCGCTGCTCACCGTGACCACGGCACCGGCACAGGCGAGCTGGTACAACGCGAGCATCGGCAACACCGCGGTGACCCTGCGGGACTGCTACCACCCGACCAAGGCGGCGCAGCCGAGCCAGAGCTGCACGGCCATCAAGACCGTGCCGGCCGGCACCGCCGTGCACATCATCTGCCAGCACTCCGGCCAGACCATCTACGGCGATCCGGTCTGGAACTACATCTCCTACAGCGGCGGAGAGGGGTACGTGGCCGACTACTACACCTACACCGGCTACGCGAACTGGATCCCCGGCGTGGACGTCTGCAACTACTGATCCGTCGCTGCGGCGGGCCGGCCCCGATCCCGGCAGGGTCGGGGCCGGCCCGCCGGCTCAGCCGTCGGCCGTGCCGGTGTCCACGGTCGGGAAGGTGACCTGCACCCGTAGCCCGTCGCGACCGGTGGAGGAGGCGGTGATGATGCCCTCGTGCGCCCGGGTGATCGAGCGGGCGATCGCCAGGCCCAGCCCCGCGCCGCCGCTGTGGTCGATGCGCTTGCCGAACCGGCGTCGGAACGGCTCGAACAGGGCGGCGACCTCGTCCGGGGGGACGTCGTCGCCGGTGTTCTCGACCACCAGCGCCGGGTCGGTGCCCACCCGCACCGTGAGGGTGCCGTCGGGCCGGTTGTACTTCAGGCCGTTCTGCACCAGGTTGACGACCAGCCGTTCCAGCAGCACCTGCTCGCCGACGACCAGCCGGGGGCTCAACTGGCTGACGATCGTGACGCCGCCCTCCTCGGCCCGGCCGCGGTGCGCGTCGAGCACCGTCGCGACGATCCGGTCGAGCCGCAGCGGGACGCGGGTCAGCAGGCCACGGTCGCTCTCGCTGAGCACCAGCAGCCCCTCGATCAGGCGTTCGTTGCGTTCGTTGGTCTCCAGCAGTTGCGCGGCGAGCAGGGCGAGCTGGTCGTCGGTGAGGGTGCGGGCCAGGCCGACCTCGATCAGGGTGCGCTGGACGGCCAGCGGGGTGCGCAGCTCGTGGGACGCGTCGGCGGCGAACCGGCGTTGCGCCTCGTAGCCCACCGCGATCCGGTCCATCATCTCGTCGATGGTGCGGCCGAGGACGGCCAGCTCGTCGCGGCCGGGGCCGGGCCTGAGCCGGTGGCCCAGGTTCTGCGGCCCGACGTCGGCGATCACCGGGGCGAGGTCCCGCAGCGGACGCAGGCACCAGCGCACGGCCGGGTAGGCGGCGGCGAACAGGGCCAGCAGCACGATCGTCACGGCGATCGCCAGGGGGATGCTCGGCCGCCGGAACACCTGGACACAGACGAACGGGGCGTCGTCGCCCGGCGCCCGCAACTCGGGGGTGGCGCACCAGGACGGGCCGAACTCCCGCCACAGTGCGAGCAGCAGGTCGGCGGCCGTCGTCACGAACGGGGCGACGAGCAGGAGCGCCCCGACGACCAGGAGCATCCGCCGGGCCGGTGAGGGCAGGTTCATGCCCCGAGCCGGTAGCCGACGCGGGGCACCGTGTGGATCACCGGCGGGTCCCCGAGCTTGCGGCGCAGGGTCACCATGGTGGTCCGTACCGTGTTGGTGAACGGGTCGGTGTGTTCGTCCCACGCCTGTTCCAGCAGGTCCTCGGCGCTGACCACCCGGCCACCGGCGCGCAGCAGCACGTGCAGGACGGCGTACTCCTTGGGGGACAGCGACAGCGGCATCCCGTCGCGGCTGGCCGTGTGCCGGGTGACGTCCAGCACGATGCCGTCCTGTTCCAGCACCGGGGGCAGCGCCGGGGTGGAGCGCCGGGACAGCGCCTGCAACCGGGCGACGAGTTCGGCGAAGGCGAACGGCTTGGTCAGGTAGTCGTCCGCGCCCAGGCCGAGACCCTCGACGCGGTGCCGGATGCCGGCGGCGGCGGTCAGCAGCAGCACCCGGGTGCCGGTGGCCGAGCCGGCGATCCACCGGCACACCTCGTCGCCGCTCTGGCCGGGCATGTCCCGGTCGAGCACGGCCACGTCGTAGCGGTTGACGGCGAGCCGTTCCAGGGCGCTGTCGCCGTCGTAGACCACGTCGACGGCCATGGACAACCGGCGCAGCCCCTCGGCGACCATGTCGGCCAGCACCCGCTCGTCGTCGGCCATCAGCACCCGCACGCCGTCCCCCTCCCGTCGCCTCCCCGGTGCCGGGGACCGCCCGCAAGGCTGGCACCCGGTGCATAAAGAACCGGTAAGGGTGCCGCTGACGCCGCCCGGACGGCCGGGTGCGCAGCATCGCAGCGTTCCTGCTCCCCGTACGTACAGGCTGGTGAAACCCGTGCTCCGACTCGCCACACAGTGTGTCATGGTCGCCGTGGCGGCCACCGCGGTTGCCGTCGCTCCCGTCGCGCCCCGTCCGGCGTCGGCGATCGCCCACGGCGAGGACGCGGCCGACGGCGCGTACCGGTTCACCGCCCGGCTGACCATGACCGGCCTGCCGGTGGACGGCGGCGGCACCCGGGACAGTTGGTGTTCCGGCGCGCTGGTCGCCCCGCGGTGGGTGATCACCGCCGGCCACTGCTTCCGTACCCCGGACGGCCGGCGGGTCAGCCGGACGGTGGCCGAGCGGACGAGTGTCACGGTGGGGCGGACGGACCTCGGCGGCTGGGACGGCTACGAGGCCGACGTGGTCGCGGTCCGGCAGGCGGACGACGCGGACGTGGCCCTGGTCGAACTCGACACCGCGATCACCGGTGTGCCGCCGCTGGGGCTCGCCGACGTGCCGCCGGTGCCGGGTGAGGTGCTGCGGTTGACCGGGTACGGGCTGACCGCCGCCGACGCCGTCGCGCCGACGGACCGGCTCCAGACCGGTGAGTTCACCGTCGGTCGGGTCGGTGCCGCCCTCGTCGAGACCTCCGGCCGGCGGCCCCGGGCGGACACCAGCCCGTGTCCGCACGACTCCGGCGGCCCGTACTTCCGGGAGCGCGCCGACGGTTCGGCCGTCCTGGTGGCCGTGGTCAGCACCGGGCCGGGATGTCCCCACCCGGGCCCCGACTTCAGTGCCCGCACCGACGTGCTCGGGGAGTGGATCGCCGACACGGTCGACCCGTCGCCGGGGCCGGCCCGGTGGCTGTCGGCCGGGGTCGGCGCGGGGGTGGTGCTGCTGTCGGCGGCCCTCGTGGTGGTGCACCGTCGCCGGGCCGGGCGTGGCTGACCGGTCCGTGGCCGAGGGGACCGGCCCCGTGGCCGGTCCCCTCGGAGCTGTCCGGGACGGACGGCGTGCGCCCGTCCCGGACAGACGGCGCTCAGGAGGCGGTGCAGACCGGGGTGAGGCCGGTGGCGGCCCCGGTGCCCTGGAAACCGAACTCGGTGTACTGGCCGGCGGCGACCGAGCCGTTGTAGTTGACGTTGCTGAACTGGATGCTGCCGCTGGTGCCGGTGCGGTTGGCGTTCCACACGCCGGTGACCGCGGCGCCCGACGGCAGGGTGAGCTGGACGTTCCAGCCCTGGATCGGCGCGCTGCCGGCGGTGACCCGGACGGTGGCGACGAAACCGCCGGTCCACGAGTTCAACGACACCGTGGCCGTGCAGCCGCCCGTCGGCGGCGGCGTGGTCGGCGGGGGAGTCGTCGGCGGTGGGGTGGTGGGCGGCGGCGTGGTGGGCGGTGGGGTCGTCGGCGGCGGCGTGGTCGGCGGGGGAGTCGTCGGCGGCGGCGTGGTGGTCGGCGGGGTGGTGGTCCGGCCCTTGTTCAGCTCGTCGAGGACGGCGTAGTACGCGGCCTTCTTCTGGTAGTTGCCGTTGCCGCCGGTGAACAGCAGGCCCCGCTCGGAGGAACGCCACGACTCGCTGTCGGAGATGCCCCAGACGGTGATGCCGGTGCACTTCGCGACGTTCAGGCAGGCCCGGACGACCTTGCGGTAGTTGTCCGCCTGGCCGGTGCCGATGTCGTTGTTGCTCAGGTCGTCGTCGATGTCGACCTCGGACAGGTGCACCTCGACGCCGAGGTCGGCGAAGCGCTGGATGTTGGCCTGGAGGTCGTTGCTGATGATGCTGTTCGGGTTGTCGTTGAAGTGCGACTGGAACCCGACGCAGTCGATGTACTGGCGGTAGGTCCGCACGATGTCGTACAGCGCGTTGGCCTTGCGGTTGGGGCCACCGCCCTGGACGGTCAGCCCCTCGACGTCGTAGTCGTTGATGCAGAGCTTGGTGGAGTAGCCGCCGGCCTGCACGACCTGCTTGGCCCGGATGAACGAGTCCCGGATGACGTCGGTGTCCCCGGCGTCGAAGAAGTCGCCGTCGCCGTTGGCGTCCCGGTTCATGGTGTGCGGCCACTGGTTGCGGCGGCGGCCGGTGTTGTTGTCCTCCAGCGCCTCGTTGACCACGTCCCAGTAGGCGATCTTGCTGCCCCAGCGGTTGATGGCGTTGCCGATGAAGGTGTTCAGCGTGGCCTGGCTGGCGCCCTGGAGCGCGCCGGCCTGCGAGTGCCACACCAGGGTGTGCCCCCGGACCAGCATGCCGTTGCTCTGCGCGTGGTTGACCAGTTGATCCGCGCCGCTGGTGTTCTGCAACCCACCGCTCGACGTGGCGATCCGGTCGGGCTTCATGTCGTTCTCGGGGGTCAGCTGGCCGAATTCCTGGGCAAGGATCGGGTACAGCCGGTTCGGTGAGGACGCGGTGCCGAAGAACAGGCCGGCTTTGGCCGCCGCGGCCCGCAGCGTGGTCTCGGCGGCGGCGGCCGGGGTGCCGGACTGGACCGCCACCGCGCCGCCGACCAGCAGCAACACCGCCGCCGGTAAGGCTGTTCTGCTCACTATCCTGCGTCGCCTCAGGCTGCTGCCCACGGAACCTCCTCGCTACATGACGTCAATAATTGATGAATGTGTATGCCCATCGAAGGGTCAGTATCGATACCGCCCGACCGCACTGTCAACAACTTTCGGAAATGTTCCGGAAACCTCTGTGGGTGTGCTGAGCTGGTGGAAGTCAGATTCTCGCAGGTGGACACGCCGGGACGTGGGGGCGCCCGAAGGGCCACGCGTGGCTGCCTCCACCGTGCGCCGGGCGGACGCCGAAACATTCGAAATCCGGTCCGGCGGTGGCCGGACGGCCGGAAAAACGCTGGACAGGCCGCCGGCCGGTGGATAGGTTGCCGCTGCCCGTGACACCGCCCGAGGAGGTGAGACCCATGAACGCCGTACCCACGTGGGTGCTCCCTCTGAACGTCGCGGTCGGGCGACCGACGTAACCGTCGCCCGGGAGCGCCCGCCCACCAGGCTCTCCCGAAAGGCGCTTCCCGTGCACCAGTCGCAGTTCGTCACCACCCCGCCCACCGCCGTGGCCGGGCCCGCACCAGGGTTCCCGCCCCCTGCCGGCCGGCCACCCCACGACGCCGACGTGGTCATCGTCGGCTGCGGCCCGACCGGGGCGATGCTCGCCGCCGAGCTACGGCTGCACGACGTGCGGGTCCTCGTCCTGGAACGGGAGACCGAGCCCACCTCGATGGTGCGGATCGTCGGCCTGCACGTGCGCACCATCGAACTGATGGCGATGCGCGGACTGCTCGACCGCCTGCACGAACACGGCCGGCGACGACCCGCCGCCGGCTTCTTCGCCGCCATCGCCGCGCCCCCGCCCCCCGGT
This sequence comes from Micromonospora sp. SCSIO 07396, assembly GCF_053667945.1. Taxonomy (NCBI): domain Bacteria; kingdom Bacillati; phylum Actinomycetota; class Actinomycetes; order Micromonosporales; family Micromonosporaceae; genus Micromonospora; species Micromonospora sp. SCSIO 07396. The sequence continues at coordinate 3,452,780 of NZ_CM132210.1, read as the reverse complement.
CTGGACACCGCCCACCCCTACCTGCTGGGCATCCCGCAGCCGGTCGTCGTGCGGCTGCTCGAAGAACACGCGACCGGCCTCGGGGCGCAGGTCCGCCACGGCACGCCGGTGGTGGGCCTCGACCAGGACGACACGGGGGTGGGCGTCACGCTGGCCGACGGGCACCGGCTGCGGGCCCGCCACCTCGTCGGCTGCGACGGCGGCCGCAGCACCGTGCGCAAGCTGCTCGGCGTCGGCTTCCCCGGCGAACCCGCGCGGACCGAGACGCTGATGGGGGAGATGGCGGTCGGCGTGTCGCCCGAGGAGATCGCGGCCACGCTGGCCGGGCTCGGCAAGCTCGACAGACGGTTCAGCCTGACCCCCTTCGGCGACGGCGGCTGCCGCGTCGTCGTCCCCGCCGCCGGGGTCACCGACCGGGCCGTGCCGCCCACCATCGACGAGGTCCGGCAGCGGTTACGCGCCGTCGCCGGCACCGACTTCGGGGTGCACTCCCCACGCTGGCTGTCCCGCTTCGGCGACGCCACCCGGCTCGCCGACGCCTACCGGGTGGGACGGGTGCTGCTGGCCGGCGACGCGGCGCACATCCATCCGCCCATCGGCGGGCAGGGGCTCAACCTCGGTGTGCAGGACGCGGTCAACCTCGGCTGGAAACTGGCCGCCCAGGTCCGGGGCTGGGCGCCGGCCGCCCTGCTGGACACCTACCAGGCCGAACGACGCCCGGTCGCCGCGGACGTGCTGGACAACACCCGCGCCCAGACCGAACTGCTCTCCGAAGGACCGGGCGCGCAGGCCGTACGCCGGCTGCTCACCGAACTGATGGCCATCGACGCGGTGAACCGCCACCTGACCGAGAAGATCACCGCGATCGGCGTCCGCTACGACCTCGGCCCGGGACCCGACCTGCTCGGCCGGCGGCTGCGCGACCTCGACCTGCGCCAGGGTCGCCTCTACGACCGGCTGCGCCACGGCCGGGGTCTGCTGCTGGACCGCACCGGCCGGCTCGGCGTCGCCGGCTGGGCCGACCGGGTCGACCACCTCGCCGACCCCACGGCGGCCCTGGACGCCCCGGGCGTCCTGCTGCGCCCCGACGGCCACGTCGCCTGGCTCGGCGACGACCAGACCGACCTGGACGACCACCTGACCCGCTGGTTCGGCCGACCCAGGGGCTGACCCCGGCCGGCCCGCTCGTGCCAGGAACACCCGGCACGAGCGGGCCGGGGCGGCCGACCGAGTAGGAATACTCAGGTACCCACCGCATCCGGCCTCAGGACCCGGCGCGCCGGCCCGGACAGAGTGGTCGGCATGGCCGAACTACCACACCGACCCGTCGCCCTGCGTACCGTCGAATCGCCGTTGCCGGCCGTGGTGGCGCACGGCCGGCAGGTCGGCCTGGGGGCCCTCGGCCGCGCGGTGGCCGCGCTGGGCCGGCTCGCCGCCCGGCACCCCGCCGGCTGGCGCTGGACGGCCCGACGGCACCACCCGGCCCTGGACGCGCTGGCCGCCGCGCACGCCCGGGCGGTGTGCGCGCGGGCCGCCCGGCAGGTCCCCGCCTACCGTGACTTCCTGCGTGCCCACCCGACGGGCGTGCGCCGCCGGCTCACCGACTTCCCCGAAACCGACAAGCGCAGCTACGTGCTGGCGCACGACGTCGCCGCCCGGTGCCGGCACGGCCGGCTGCCCAGCCGGGGGGTCATCGTCGACGAGTCGGCGGGCTCGGCCGGACAACCGTTCAACTGGCCGCGCGGCGAACGGGAACTGCACGCGGTGCACCGCGACATCGCCGGCTACACCGGACTGGTCTTCCCGATGCGCCGACCGTTCGTCATCAACGCCTACTCGATGGGGGCCTGGGCGACCGGGACGACCACCGGCGCGGCGATGGCCCGCATCGCGGTGGTGAAGAACACCGGCCCCGACCTCGGGAAGATCATCGACACCCTGCGGGAGTTCGGTCCCGACTTCGACTACCTGGTGACCGCCTACCCGCCGTTTCTCAAGCACCTGCGCGACCGGCTCGACGCCGAGGGCTTCCCCTGGACGCGGTACCGCGTCGCGGCCAGTTGCGGCGGGGAGGCGATGACCGAGGCGCTGCGCGACTACCTGGAGCAACGCTTCACCCTCGTCCGGTCGGCGTACGGGGCGTCGGACCTGAGCATCGGCATCGGCGCGGAGACCCGGTTCACGGTGTGGCTGCGCCGGCGGTTGCAGACCGACAGGGGGCTGCGCGACGCCCTGCTCGGCGCGGGCGAGCAACGGCTGCCGATGGTGTTCCAGTACAACCCGTTCGCCACCTACCTGGAGACCAACCAGCGACGGGAACTGCTCTGCACGGTCACCGGCGGGGACGTGCTCCAGCCCCGGCTGCGGTACAACGTCGGGGACGAGGCGCTGCTCGTGTCATACCAGCGGGCCGTCGACCTGGTCTGCGCCGACCCGGTACGCCGGGCCGAACTGCGCACCGCGCTCGCCGCCGAGCGGATGACCCTGCCGCTGCTGCTGCTCTTCGGCCGCAGCGACTCCACCATCTCCTACCTCGGCGCGAACCTCTACCCGCAGGATGTCGAGTACGGCCTCTACGTCGGCAACCCGTACGCCGCCGAGATCAGCCGGTTCTGCCTGGCCCTGGTCGAGGACGCGACGCTGGAGAGCCGACCGGTGATCCACCTCGAACTACGCCGCCCGTTGACCGCCCCGCAACGCGCCGCGCTCGCCGACGCGTGCCGCCTCGGCGTCCGCCGCCACCTGACCTCGGTCTCCCGCGACTTCGCCCAGTCCCTGGTGGAGGACGCCACCGCCGGTGACCTGCGGGTCGAGCTGCACGCTCCCGGCACCGGCCCGTTCGCCGGGCAACAGAAGATCAAGAACAGCTACCTGGTGAGGTGACCATGCGTACCCGTGACTTCTCCCGCGCCCCCGCGCAGGCCCGCGCCGGCGCGATGTTCATCGGCGGCACCCGCTACACCAACCCGCTGGTGCTGCTGCGGCTGGCCCCCTCCTGGTTCCGGATGCTGCGCGACATGCGCCGGATGAACGGCTACTGCTGGCACACCGTCTACTGGCAGTTCCCGCTGACCCTCGGCACCATCGCGTTCTTCACCGACCGCGACGCGATGCTGCGCTTCGCCCGTACCCGGCACCACCGCCGGCTGATGGTCTGGCTGACCGACGGCACCCGCAACGCCACCGCCGGCTTCATCCGGCTCTACACCGCCAGCCCCGACGGCTACTCCAACGGCACCTGGCGGGCCGAGGACCCCGAGATGGGGCACATCGAGACCTTCACCCCGCTGGGCGCGGAGACGACCGGGCCGGCGGTACGCCGATGAGCTCCGCCCGGCACCGGTTCACCCGGGTCACCGACCGGCGTGGCCTGCGGCAGTTCCTCGCCTTCGGCGACCGCCTCTACGCCGGTGAACCCCGGCACGTGCCCATCCCGCGCCAGCAGATCCGCCGCTGGTGGCGCGACGGCGTACCGCTGTACCTGCTGCGCGACGCCACCGGCACGGTCGTCGGCCGGACCACCCTGCACACCGACGCGGACTTCGACGCCAAACTGGGCCGCCGGTGCCAGCTCTTCGGGCTCACCGAGTTCACCGAGCCGGCGGCGCAGCCGCTGTTCGACGCGATCGCCGCGCACGCCGACGCCGACCGGGACCTGCTGTTCGGCCCGGTGGCGCTGCTGCCCAACCAGGCCGGCGGCGTGATCACCTCCGGGCACGCCGAGCGGGGTTTCGTCGACAGCGCCTGGAACCCGCCGTGGTACCCGACCGCCTACGAGGCGTACGGGTTCGTCCGCCGGTTCGAGGCCGACACCTGGATCTGCCCCGTGCCCGCCCCACCGGAGCCGGTCCCGGCAGAGCACGTCGACCCGGACGGCGCCCGGATCGCGCTGCACCGGGGCGACGTACGCCACCTCGACGAGCAGCTCGACCTGCTGCGCGGGATGCTCAACGCCTCCTTCGCCCAGCTCGGCTACTACACCCCGATCTCCGCCGCGCAGCTGCGACTGCAGACCGACGGGCTGGCGTACCTGCTGGACGAGTCGCTGCTGCTCTACCTGACCCGCGACGGCGAGCCGGTCGCGTTCGTGCTCTGCGTGCCCGACATCAGCGAGTTCCTGATCGCCGTCCGGGGTGACCTGCACCCGCTCAACCAGGCCCGGTTGCTGGCCACCCGCCGCCGCTACCGTCGGGAGGCGGTGCTGATCGTCAAGGGGGTGCTCCCGCAGCACCAGGGACGCGGCTACCAGCGGCTGCTCTCCGCCCACCTGCACCGCAACCTGTACACCGGCGGCTACACCACGCTGCGCAGCACCTACGTCGAACGGGACAACGCCGCCTCGGCCGCCCAGTACCGCCGCCTCGGCGGTCGCCCGCTACACGGCTACACCTTCTACGCCAGGGAGCGCTAGTGGACCACGACGCGTTCCGCGCCCTCGAACCGTGGTGCTGGCGGGCCCCGAGCGCGCACAACACCCAACCGTGGCGGCTGCGCTACGAAGCCGACGCGATCCGGATCGGCTGGGAACCCGCCCACACCCTGCCCGTCGGCGACCCCACCGGTCGGGACCTACGGCTGTCCCTCGGCGCGTTCGTGGAGACCTGCCTGATCGTCGCGGCCGACGCCGGCCTGCGGCTGGAGTACGTCGCCGACCACGACGAGCACCACAGCTGGGTGGGGCTGCTGCGCCCCGCGCCCGACCGCTACCCGACCCCGTTCCGCACCACCGACGTGTGGGAACGCCGGACCCACCGGGGCGTCCTCGTCGGGGCGGTGGACGCCGACACCCGTACCGCCCTGGACGCGGTCGCCGGCCCGGCCGGCGGCAGCGTGCGGGCCGTACCGGACGCCGGCCGGCTCGGCGTACTGCTGCGCACCGCCGACCGCCGGCAGTACGCCGACCCGGCGGTCGTCGCGGAACTGCGGCACTGGCTGCGGCTGGACCCGACCCACCCGGGTTACCACGCCGACGGGCTGACCGACAGGTGCCTCGCCCTGTCCCGCCCCGCCGCCGTCGGGCTGCGCGCGGCACTGGCCGGGTACCCGGTGCTGCGCCCGCTGGGCCTGCCGCGCCTGCTCGCCGCCGCCGGCGACCCCCTCGCCCAGGGCGGCACCGTGCTGGTGCTGCTCGCCCCGGACCATCTCGACCACCCAGGGCAGGTCACGTTCGGGCGGGTGCTGCTGCGGGCCTGGTTGACCCTGCACACGGCGGGACTGGCCGCCCACCCGTTGAGCCAGCTCATCGACGTCCCCGCCACCCGGGCGGCGCTCGGTGCGCTGCTCGACGTCGCACCGCATCGGCTGCTGCACGTCACCCGGGTCGGCCGGCCCGTCCGCCCCGCGCCCCGCTCGGCCCGTCGGGTCCGGGCCTGACCGGCGCACCCACGGCCGCCGTCGCCCCGGCCGGTGGCCGGGTGACCCGGGCCGGCTGCGTCAGGCCGGACCGGGGTGGTCCGGGGCGCGACCGCTGACCTGCACGAAGGGGAAGCCGTTGACGACCACCCGGGGATCGTCGAGGGCGGCCATCGTCGCGGTGAGGTCGGCGTCGGTCATCCCGTGGCTCAGCAGGGCGGCCCGCAGCTGCGGAATGCCGGCCCGCAGCAGCCGGCAGCCCGGGCCGCCGCCACGCCAGCGGCCCGCCGTGGTGCCCGACCGCACATCGGTCAGTCCCGCGTCGGCGAAGACGGCGGGGGCCCGTTGCGCCCACCCCGTGTCGAGGCCCCGGGCGGTCAGCGTCGCCACGTGCGCGGCCAGGTAACGGATCAGCAGGTCGGCGGTTGCCGGGTCGGGCGCGTCGACGACGAAGTCGGCGGACGGGTGGGCGAACTCGCCGATGAGCAGCGCGCCACCGGGCCGCAGCGCGGCGACCATCCGCCGCAGGGCCTCCTCCCGCCGGGGCAGGTGGCCGAGGACCAGCCGGGCGTGCACCAGGTCGAAGGTGCCAGCTGGTTGGTCGGTGACGATGTCCTCGCGACGTACGACGAGGCGGGGGTGCGCCGGGATGTGCTGCGGGGCGATGTCCGTGGCGACCACCTCGGCGGCCCGGTCGGCCAGCCAGAGCGCGATGCTGCCGGCCCCGGCGGCCACCTCCAGGCAGCGTCGGCCGGTCAGCCCGCCGAGTTCCGTGAGCGCGTCCCGGGTCGGCCCGTCCAGCAGGTCGGCCAGCGCGTCGTGGTGGGCGGTGGCCTGGTCGCTGGCGTTGTCGAACGCGTACCCCTGGGTGTTCACCTGACCATCGTGCCGCACGATCCGCAGCCGCGGCACCCCGCTCGCGTGGCACCCGGCGCGGTCCCGGCGGCGGTGCCCGGACCCCGGCTTCCACTCGACGGAAGGCATGCTCCCCGGTGGCGGCCCCGGGCGCGATGATTCACCTCTGTCGATGGTGAGCCGGCGAGGAGGTCGTCCGGATGGAGTTCGCCCGAGACCAGTGGTACGTGGCGGCCCACGGCGTCGAGGTCGGCCGGGACCTGCTCGCCCGTACCGTGCTCGGTGAACCGCTGGTGCTGTACCGCACCGGCGCGGGGGAGGCGGTGGCGCTGGCCGACAGGTGCGTGCACCGGCGCTACCCGCTGTCGCAGAGCCGGCTCGACGGCGACACCGTCGTCTGCGGCTACCACGGCTTCACCTACGACCCCACCGGTGCCTGCGTCTTCGTCCCCGGTCAGCGGCGGATTCCGCGCACCGCGCGGGTCGCGGCGTACCCGGTGGTGGAGCAGGACTCCTTCGTCTGGGTGTGGATCGGCGACCGGGAGCGGGCCGATCCGGCCATGATCCCCCGCGCGCCGTGGCTGGCCGACCCCCGGTACGCGGTGGTCCGTGGCATGGCCCCGCTGGACGCCCGCTACGGCCTGCTGGTGGACAACCTGATGGACCTGTCCCACGAGACCTACCTGCACGGCGGCTACATCGGCACCCCCGAGGTGGCGGACACCCCGATCACCACCGAGGTGGACGAGGACCGGGGCGTGGTGCACGTCAGCCGGCACATGGACGACGCCGAGTGCCCGCCGTTCTACGCCCGCTCGACAGGCATCCAGGGCCGGATCACCCGCTGGCAGGATATCGAGTACCACCCGCCGTGCCTCTACCTGCTGCACAGCCGGATCGCCCCGCAGGGCGTCTACCCGCCAGCGCAGGGGGAGGACAGCGACGCCTTCCACGCCGAGATCGTCTACGCCATCACCCCGTCGACCACGCACAGCACGTACGACTTCTGGGCGGTGGCCAGGGACTTCGCGGTCGACGACGAGTCGGTCAGCGCGTACCTGCACCAGAGCAACCACACGGTGGTGATGCAGGACGTCGCGGCGCTGAACGTGCTGGAGCGGGTGATCGCGGCCGAACCGGAGCGGTACCAGGAGCTGAGCATCAACATCGACACCGGCGGGTTGGCCGCCCGGCGGCTGCTGGCCCGGCTGGTCGCCCCGGGGACGGTGGGAGCGCCCCGGTGACGCCCGGGGCCGGCGGGGGCCGGGTCTACCGGGTGCACTGGGTGCCGGGCACCGACACCCTGCGGGGCACCTGCCACTGTGGCGCGCAGCGGCTCGCCGAGGAACCGGCCGAGTTGTGGCAGTGGCTGCTCGGGCACCCGCGGGGCCACCGCACCCCGGCGGCGGGCGTCCCGACCGGTCGGCGGGCGGTGCCGGCGTGACCGGGACGGACCTGGTGGTGGTGGCCCGGCAGCCGGTCGCGGACGGGGTGGTCGAGTTCGGCCTGACCCGCCCGGACGGCGGTGAACTGCCCGGCTGGGCGCCCGGCGCGCACGTCGACCTGGAGCTGGGCCCGGGGCTGGTGCGGCAGTACTCGCTCTGCGGCGACCCGGCCGACCGGAGCGTCCTGCGGATCGCGGTGCAGCGGGAGGCGGCGGGACGCGGCGGCTCCCGGGCGGCGCACGAGCGGCTCGCCGTCGGCGGCACGGTCCGGATGCACGGCCTGCGCAACACGTTCCCGCTGGTCGCGGCCCGCCGGTACCTGTTCGTCGCCGGTGGCGTCGGGATCACCCCGATTCTGACGATGGTCGCCGCCGCCGATGCCGCGGACGCCGACTGGCACCTGGCGTACGGCGGGCGGACCCGCGCCACGATGGCGTACGCCGCCGCGCTGCGCGACAGGTACGGCGACCGGGTCGGCCTGTACCCGCAGGACGAGACCGGGTTGCTCGACCTGGCCGGGCTGCTGGCCGGTGCCGGCGACGGCCTGGTCTACTGCTGCGGCCCGGAGGCGCTGGTGCGGGCGGTGGAGGAGCACTGCCGGGATCTGCCGCCCGGTCGGCTGCACGTGGAGCGGTTCGCCCCCCGGGACGCCACAACCGGCCCGGAGACGGCGATCGAGGTGGAACTCGCGCTGTCCGGGCGGACGGTGACCGTGCCGCCGGGGGTGCCGATCCTGCGGGCGGTGCAGGAGGCCGGGGTGCCGGTCCTGTCGTCCTGCGGGGAGGGGACCTGCGGCACCTGCGAGACGCCGGTGCTGGCCGGGGTGCCCGAGCACCGCGACAGCCTGCTGTCCGCGCAGGACCGCGCCGCCGGGGACACCATGTTGATCTGTGTCTCGCGGGCCCGTACCCCCCGGCTCGTCCTGGAACTGTGACCGGCCGGCGCGGGCGGGGAGGATGGTGGGATGCGTGGGCAACCGGGTCGGACGGTGACCAGTCGGGTGCTGGCGCTGCTCGACGCGTTCACCCCGGACGGGCCGGCCCTGACCTTGAGCGAGCTGGCCCGCCGGGCCGGGCTGCCGCTGTCCACCGTGCACCGTCGGGTGGCGGAACTGCTCGCCTGGGGCGCGTTGGAGCGGGGCGACGACGGTCGGTACCGGATCGGCCTGCGGCTGTGGGAGGTGGGTTCACTCGCGCCGCGGGGCCTGGGGTTGCGTGAGGTGGCCCTGCCGGTGATGGAGGACCTGTACGAGGTGACGCACGAGAACGTGCAGCTCGCCGTCCGGCAGGGGCTCGAACTGGTCTTCATCGAACGGATCGCCGGCCGGCAGGCGGTGCCGGTGCGCACCCGGGTGGGCGGCCGGTTCGCGCTGCACGCCACCGGGGTCGGGCTGGTGCTGCTCGCCCACGCCCCGGCCGAGGTGCAGGAACGGGTGCTGGCCGCGCCGCTGGAGCGCTACACCGCGTTGACGGTCACCGATCCGGGGCGGCTGCGCAGCTGCCTGGCCGAGGTGCGCCGGGTCGGGTACGCGGTCAGCGACCGGCAGGTCACCATGGACGCCCTGTCGGTGGCGGCGCCGGTGCGGGCCCCGGAGGGGGTGGTGGCGGCGCTGTCGCTGGTGGTCGCCCACGACCGGGCGGACCCGGTGGCGTTGGCCCCGCTGGTGCAGGCGGCGGGCCGGGTGCTGTCCCGGGCGTTGGGCAGCACGCCCCGGTGAACCGGGGGTTCAGTCGGGGAAGGCCAGCAGCCGCAGCAACCGGGCCAGCCGCGCCTGGTCCTGCGCCGGCACCACGGACAGCGAGTCGATCCCCACGGCGCGGACGGCGTCACGGGCGCGGGCGAACAGGGCCCGGCCGGCGTCGGTGGCGACGAGGACGTTGGCCCGCCGGTCGGCGGGGTCGGCGTGCCGCTCGACGAGGTGCCGCTGTTCCAGCCCGTCGACGAGGGCGACGACCTGGCTGGGGTCGAGCCGCAGGAACTCGGCGAGTTCCCGCTGGGTCGGGCGGACGTCGTCGGCGGCCAGGGCGAGCACCGAGTAGGAGCGGGCCTTCAGGCCATGGGTGGCCAGGGCGGCGTTCGCCGCGGCGAGGGCGAGCGCGTTGGCGCGGGCGAGCAGGAAGCTCAGGTCACCGGCGAGCGCGCTGTCCCGCAGCCGGTCGCTGCCGGTCGACCGGGTCCGTTCGGCGGGCATGGCGACGATGGTAGCAAGCTTCCTAAATAATTGACATTCTCAATGGTTCGTGCTCAGATCGCATCGACGAAAGGGAGTGCCCATGTCACTGGACGGCAAAGTCGCCATCGTCACCGGCTCCGGGCGCGGCCTCGGCCTGGCCTACGCCCGGGAGTTGGCGCGGCGGGGCGCCCGCGTCGTGGTCAACGACATCGACGCCGACGTCACGGCCGAGGCGGTGGCCACGATCGAGGCGTCCGGCGGCCGGGCCGTCGGGGTGACCGCGCCGGTGGGCCCGACCGAGACCGCCAAGGAACTGGTCGACACCGCCCTCGCCGCGTTCGGCCGGCTCGACGCCCTGGTCACCAACGCCGGTGTCCTGCGCGACACCGTGCTGTGGAAGATGAGCGACGACGACTTCGACACCGTCGTCACCGTGCACCTGCGCGGCACCTTCACCACCGTGCGCGAGGCGGTGCGGCACCTGCGGCAGGCCGGCGAGGGCGGCCGGATCATCTGCATCGGCTCGCCCACCGGGCAGCGGGGCACCTTCGGCCAGACCAACTACGCGGCGGCCAAGGCGGGCATCGTCGGCATGGTCCGCACCTGGGCGCTGGAGCTCAGGCGGGCCGGTATCACCGCCAACACCGTCGTCCCGGTCGCCGCGACCGCGATGACCGCCACCGTCCCCTACTTCGCCGCCGCCGTGCGCGCCGAGGCAGCCGGCGAGCCGATGCCCGCGTTCTTCCGGCACGACCTCGGCTTCGGCACCGTCGCCGACGTGGCCGGCCTGGTCGCCTTCCTCGCCTCCGACGCGGCGGCCCAGGTGACCGGCCAGGTGATCGGGGTGGGCGGTGACCGCCTCCAGATCTGGACCCACCCGGAGGCGGCGCTGACCGCCTACCGCGAGGGCGGCTGGACCTACGACGCGCTGGTGGAGGCCTGGCCGACGACGTTCGACGGGGCCACGCAGAGCGTCGGCGAACGCTTCCCCGAACTGCCCGCCCGGTTCCAGCCGGCCAACCCCTGACCCGGCCCGCGTCAGTCGACCCGCGACACCGCCCGACCCGCCGGACCGGACCCGCCCGACGGAGGCCGCCCCATGTACCAGCCCGCGATCGACCTCGACGCCGTCACCGCGATCGACATGCACGTGCACATCGAGGTCGACGACCACGGCCATGCCTCGCTGCCCGAACCGCTGGTGGCGGCCGTGTCGAAGTACTTCCGCACCGACGGGCCCCGGCCCGCCGTCGACGCGGTGGCCCGGTACTACCGCGAGCGGCGGATGGCCGCCGTCGTCTTCACCGTCGACGCGGGCACCCAACTGCGGCACCCGCCGCTGTCCAGCGCCGACATCGCCCGCGCCGCCGCCGAACACGCCGACGTGCTCATCCCCTTCGGGTCGGTCGACCCGCGCACCGGCGCGGCGGCGCTCGACCTCGCCGCCCGGCTGATCGAGCAGGAGGGGGTACGCGGGTTCAAGTTCCACCCCACCGTGCAGGGCTTCGACCCCGGCGACGCGGCGTACGCCCCGCTGTGGGCCCTGATCGAACGCGCCGGCCTCCCGGCGATCTTCCACACCGGACAGACCGGCATCGGCGCGGGCCTGCCCGGCGGCTACGGCCTGCGGCTCGGACTGTCCAACCCGATGCTGCTCGACCCGGTCGCCGCCGACTTCCCCGACCTGCAGATCGTCATGGCCCACCCGTCGGTGCCCTGGCAGGACGAGGCGCTGTCGGTGGCCACCCACAAACCCAACACCTGGATCGACCTGTCCGGCTGGAGCCCGAAGTACTTCCCGGCCGCGCTGGTGCGCCACGCCAACTCGGTCCTGCGGCACCGGGTGCTGTTCGGCACCGACTATCCGCTGCTGACCCCCGACCGGTGGCTGCGCGACGTGGCGGCCACCGACCTCAAGCCCGACGTGCTCCCGGGCATCCTCAAGGACAACGCGGCCCGGCTGCTGGGCCTCGCCGGGCAACGACGAGAGGAAGCGCCATGACCACCACCGTCACCTACGACCAGCTTGCCGACCTCGCCGGCACGGACCTGGGGCACACCGGCTACCGGACGGTCACCCAGGAGCAGGTGAACCTGTTCGCCGACGCCACCGACGACCACCAGTGGATCCACGTCGACCCGCAGCGGGCGGCGACCGGCCCGTTCGGTGCGCCGATCGCCCACGGCTTCCTCACCCTGTCGCTGGCCGTGCCGCTCTGGACCGAACTGCTGGAGGTCAAGGGCGTGACCACCAAGGTCAACTATGGGCTCGACCGGGTGCGCTTCCCCGCGCCGGTCGTGGTCGGCGCGCGGGTGCGGATGCGGGCCACCATCGTCGAGGTGGCCGAGGTCCGGGGCGGCTACCAGCTCACCGTCGACCAGACCATCGAGATCGAGGGCGGCAGCAAGCCGGCGGTGGTCGCCCGCGGGTTGTACCGCTTCCACGCCTGAGACCCCGGGCGTGCGGCCAGGTCATCACCCCACCTCCACCACCGGGAGACCGCTGATGCACCAGCACGGAATCGACGCCTGGGTCACCCGACGTCGGCTCAGGTCCCCGGACCGGGTCGCCCTGGTGCACGGTGCGGGCGCGACCGTCACCTACGCGCAGTTCGCCGACGCCGTGGACCGGGTCGCGGCGGTGCTGACGGAGCTCGGCGTCGGCACCGGCGACACCGTCGCCTACCTGGGCGAGAACAGTCCGGAGTTCCTCCAGGTGATGTTCGGGACGGTGCGGCTCGGTGCCGTGTTCGTGCCGGTCAACACCCGGCTCGCACCCCCCGAGATCGGCCACGTGCTGACCGACTGCGCGGCCCGGGTGCTGATCCACGACCCGGACTTCGCGGTGCCGGTGGCCGCCGCCCTGCCGGCCGCCCGGGCCCCACTCGTCGTCGTCACCGGCGAGGGCACCCCGGACCGGCCGGGCCTGGCGACGCTCACCCGCGACGCCGATCCGGCGCGGGCCGGGCACGCCGACCCCGGCCCCACCGACCCGGCGGCGATCGTCTACACCTCGGGCACCACCGGCCGGGCCAAGGGCGCGGTGCTCACCCACGGCAACCTGACCTGGGTGGCGCTCAACTGTGTGGTCGACTACGACGTCGTCTCCACCGACGTGGCGCTGATGATCTCGCCGCTGTTCCACGTCGCCTCGCTGGGGATGGGCGCGCTGCCCGTCATCCTCAAGGGGGCCACGATGGTCATCGAGCGGGGTTTCGAACCGGGCCGGGCGCTGGCGCAGATCGCCAGGCACCGGGTCACCATGCTCAGCGGGGTGCCGACCACCTACCAACTGCTGGCCGACCACCCCGACTGGGCCGCGACCGACCTGTCCACGTTGACGAAGCTCACCTGCGGCGGGTCCGCCGTGCCGACCCGCGTCCTCGACGCGTACGAGGCGCGTGGCCTGTCGTTCTCCCAGGGCTACGGGATGACCGAGGCGTCGCCGGGCGCGACCGCGCTGCCGCCGGCGATGACCCGGGCCAAGCAGGGCAGCGTCGGCCTGCCGCACTTCTTCACCGACGTCCGGATCACCGACCCGGGCGGGGCCGTGCTGCCCGCCGGTGCGGTGGGCCAGATCGAGGTGGCCGGGCCCAACGTCTTCCCCGGCTACCACGGCCTGCCGGAGGCGACCGCCGAGGCGTTCACCGCCGACGGCTGGTTCCGCTCCGGCGACCTGGGACGCCTCGACGACGACGGTTACCTCTACGTCTCCGGCCGACTCAAGGACATGATCATCTCGGGCGGCGAGAACATCTACCCGGCCGAGGTCGAACTGCTGCTCGGCGAGATCGACGGGGTGGTCTCGGCGGCCGTCATCGGCGTGCCGGACGACCGCTGGGGGGAGGTGCCGTGGGCGGTGCTGACCGTCCGGGCGGGGGCGTCGGTGGACACCGGCACCGTCCGGGCCCACCTCGACGGCAGGATCGCCCGCTACAAGCTGCCCAGGAACGTGGTCATCGTGGACGAGTTGCCGCGCACCGCCTCGGGGAAGGTCAGGAAGGCCGAGCTGCGGGCGCGGTTCGCCGGCTGACCGTGGGCCGGTGGGTGACCAGGGCGGCGAACTCCGCCGCGGACGCCTCGGCCAGCGCCCGGTGCGCCATGCGGTAGGTCTGCGCCGACCGGGCGGCCGGCCACTGCGCGTCCATGAACTCGGCGGGCAGCCTCGGGTCGGCCCGCAGCAGCGCCAGCCAGTCCGCCACCAGCATCGTGCGCAGGGTCAACGCGCCCGCCGTCGCCGTGGTCGCGGCCGGGTCGGCCCACCTGTCGATGAACGCCAGGTGCTCGCGCCGGATCGCCTCGATGTCCCAGGCGGCGCGGACGCTGTCGCCGATCGGGAAGCCGGCGAGTTCGCGGGCGTGGAAGGCGACCACGGGGTGCGGGGCGAGATCCTGGCGCAGCGGCTCCAGCGACCCGGCGAGGTCGACCTCGCCGGGGGCCAGCCACAGCCCGTCGCGGATCGGCGCGAAGCCCTCCCAGGTGAGCGTGGAGCGCAGCCGGTGCCGCAGCGTCCGCTGCTCCTCCGGGATCGAGAAGGTGACGAGCGTCCAGCCGCTGCCCTGCGGGTCGAACGGTCGGGGCCCACGCACCCGGTACGTCGCCTCCCGCAGCACCGCCGCCCCGTGCTCGGTCAGCGAGAACAACGTCTCCCGACCACTGCGGCCCCGGGCCAGGATGCCGCTGCGCACCAGCCGGTCGAGGGTGGCCCGGGTCGCCGGCGCGGCGACCCCGGCCCCCTCCAGGACGGTGATCAGGACACTGGCCCGGATCGGACCGGTGTCGCCGTCGACGACGTGTTCGCCGAAGAACGCGAGCACCAGTTGCTTCGGCTGCCGCCTACCCACGGTCATCCCCTCCGCCGCCTCCGTCGCCCGGCGCACTCACGGCGCGGGTCGCGGGGCCACATTCTGCCCGCGTCTGGCCCGCTGGATCTCGCCGTAGACGTGCGTGCGGAGCTCGGTGAACCGGGGCAGGGCCCGGGTGGTGATCTGGTCACGCTCGGCCGGCAGGTCGATCACCAGGTCCTCGCGTACCCGGGTCGGCGCGTGGGACAGCACCAGCACCCGCTGCCCCAGGTAGACCGACTCGTCGATGTCGTGGGTGACGAACAGGACCGAGATCCCGCGTCGAGCGTGCAGCTCCCGCACCAGGTCCTCCAGGTCGGCCCGGGTCTGCGCGTCCACCGCCGCGAACGGCTCGTCCATGATCAGGACCTCCGGCTGGTACGCGACGGCCCGCGCGATCGCCACCCGCTGCTGCATCCCGCCGGAGAGCTGCCACGGGTGGCTGCGGGCGGCGTGCGCCAGGCCCACCGCGTCGAGCGCGTCGGTGACCAGGGTGTGCCGCTGGGCGCGGGACAGCCGCTTGTGCCGCAGCGGCAGCTCGACGTTGCCGCGTACGGTCAGCCACGGGTAGAGGCTGCGGCCGTACTCCTGGAACACCACGGCCATGGCGGGGCTGGGGCCGGTCACCGGCGCGCCGTGCATCTCGACGGTGCCGCCGGTCGGGCGCAGCAGCCCGGCGAGGCACTTGAGCAGGGTGGTCTTGCCGCATCCGGACGGTCCGACGATGCAGACGAGTTCGCCGGTGTCCATCGTGAAGCTGAGGTCCCCGATCGCCTCGACGTCGCCGGTGCGGGACTCGTAGACCTTGCGCAGCTGCGCCACCCGCAGCAGGGTGCCCCGGTCAGACACGGTTGACCTCCCTGATTCCGTGGTACCAGCGCAGCACGCGCCGTTCGACGACCCCGAAGACGACGGCGAGCAGCACGCCGACCCCGCCGAGCAGCAGGATGCCGCTCCACATCTCGGCGACGAGGTAGTTGCGTTGGAAGTAGGCGATCCGGTAACCCAGCCCGGCCGACGAGGCGAACATCTCGGAGATCACCATCAGGATGAGCGCGACCGAGAGGGCCTGCCGGACCCCGGCCATGATCCGGGGGCTGGCGGCGGGGAGCACCAGGAACCACAGCCGCTCCCACCGGGTGACCCGGAACGACCGCGCGGTCTGCGTCAGCACGCTGTCGGTGCCCCGCACCCCCTCGACCGTGTTGAGCAGGATCGGCCAGACCGCGCCGGAGACGATCACCACGACCTTCATGGTGTCGGTGATGCCGAGCAGGAGCATCGCCACCGGGATCAGCACCGGCGGCGGGACGGCCCGGAGGAACTCCAGCAGCGGTTCGAGCAGTTCGCGCAGCCACGGGGTCAGGCCGATGACGGTGCCGGCGGCGACGCCGAGCACGACCGACGCGGCGACCCCGAGGCCGAGCCGGTAGAGGCTGGGCAGCACGTCCTGGACGAACGCGGGCCCGATCCAGGTGTCGACGAAGGCGTCGGCGATCGTCACCGGGTCGGGGAAGAACCGGTTCGTCGTCCCGGTCGCCGCCAAGCCCCAGAGCACCAGCAGCAGCATCGGCAGCCCGAGCGCGTGCAGCAGGCCCGCCCCGGCCCGCGCGCCGGCCCGGCGGCGGCGTGGCGCGGCGACGACCCGGCCCGGGTACGCGGTCACCGCGCCCGCTCCCCACGGACGGACTCGTGCCAGGACAGCGTCTGCCGTTCGACGAACCGGAAGACGAGGTTCACCGTCAGTCCGAGCAGGCCGGTGACCACGACGAGGGCGTACAGGCCGACCGCGTCGCCGCCGGAACGGGACAGCTCGATCATGCGGCCGAGGCCGGGGTTGCCGATCACCATCTCGGCGGTGACGGCCAGGATGAGCGCCACCGCCGCCGCCAGCCGCAGACCGGTCATCAGGTACGGCAGGGTGGTCGGCAGGACGAGGTGCGTCCACTGCTCGCGGCGGCGCAGACCGAAGCTGCGCGCGGTGTCCCGGGCGACCGCGTCGACGTCGGCGACCCCGTAGATCACCTGCACGAACACCTGCCAGAACGACGCGTAGACGATGATGACCAGGGCGGCCTGCCGCTGGATGCCGAACATCAGCACGGCGAGCGGGATGAGCGCGACCGACGGGATGGGGCGCAGGAACTCGACCATCGTGTGGGTGCTGCGGCGCAGGAACGGCACCAGGCCGACGAGGGTGCCGAGGGCCACGGCGGCGAGGGTCGCCACGGTCAGCCCGATCGCCCAGGAGGTCATGGTGCTGCCGAGGCGCCGCCAGAACGCCAGGTCGACGAGCTGTTCGGCGAGCCGCGCCAGCACGTCCGTCACGTACGGCAGGTACTGCGGGTCGATCAGGCCCAGCGTCGGGATCGCCTGCCAGCCGACGAGGAAAGCGGCCAGGCCGGTGACGCCCAGCAGCGTCCTGCGCAACGCGGGCGGCCGTCGGGTGGTGGGCACGGGCGGGTCACCTCCGAAGGTGGCGGGGTCGGCCTCGCCCCGGCGGCCCGGCTGCCGGGGCGTCGCCGGGTCGGCTACTGCTGGCGGATGAGCCGGTCGAGGTCGGGTTGCCGGTCGAGCACCCGGTACCTGCCGGCGAGTTCGGCGAGGGTCTGGAGGCTGGCCCGGTCGACGTCCCAGCCGAACGCCGGCAGCCGGACCGATTCCGCCACCGGCGGCGGCAGTTGGAGGTTGTCCTTGATGGCCTGCCGCAGGGCCGGTGCGTTGGCCGGGTCCTGCGCCCACTGGAGGGTCTTCTTCATCGCCGTGGAGAAGTCCTCGACCAGCTTGGCGTCCTTGTCGAGGCGGGCGGTGGTGGTGATGGTGGTCAGGGTGGCCAGGCCCGGCACCACCGCCTGGTAGGGCGCCACGACGACCGTGTCGCCCCGGCCCTTCAGCTGGGTGACGAAGGGTTCCGGCACCCAGGCGGCGTCGATGTTGCCCGCCGCGAGCTGGGCCGGTGCGTCCGGGAAGGCCACCTCGACGAACTTGACCTTCTTGGGGTCGCCGCCGTCCTTCTCCACCGCCGCCATGATCGTGACGTCACCGGCCGCGCCCAGGCTGTTGACCGCGACCCGCTTGCCGGCGAGGTCGGCCGGCCGGGTGACACCGGACTTCGCCGAGGCCACCACCGCGTTGATGTCGTCGCCCTGGGCGTACGAGGAGGCGTAGTTGCCGATGATGACGACGCCGAGGTTCTGCAGGTCGGCGCGGAACGGGCCGAACGGCTGGCCGATGGCGAAGTCGATGTCGCCGTTCATCAGCGCCGGGATGGCCTGCGCGCCACCCTGGGCGGGCAGCACCTCGACCTGGAGCCCGTGCTCGGCGAACAGGCCCGCCTTGATGCCGCCCCACAGCGCGGCGGTCTCGGTGATCGGCAGCGCCGCGACCCGGACCGTGCGCAGGTCGCCGGAGGTCGGCGTGGACGGGGTGGAGGCGTCGGAGTCGGTACATCCGGTGAGGGCGACCGCGGCGACGGCGATCAACCCGAGAGCCATGACCTTCTTCATTGACGAGGCCCTTCCTGGGCGGGGGTGGTGGGGTGCGTCGGAAGTCGGCGGGATGCCTCGGACCTGCGGGGAGAACCAACCGCTGCGTGGGGGCGCACGCCGCTGTGGTGGCCATGGTCAGCCACCTCGACATCGAAAGTCAAGAATTTCTGACGCCCGTCATGAATAAGTTGAACGACGCTGCGTCGCGGTGGCGTCGCTCAGACCTCGGGCAGGCCCACGTAGTTCTCGGCCAGACTCGTCGCGTACGCCCGCGAGGTGGCGGCGTACCGCAGCGTGGCGGTCTGCAACTTCGCCTCGTACGGGTCGTCGTGCGCCAGCCGGTGCAGCATCGAGGTCATCCACCAGGAGAAGTGCTGCGCCCGCCAGACCCGGCGCAACGCGGTGGCCGAGTAGTCGGCCAACAGGTCGGTGCGGCCGTGGGCGTACCAGGCGGCGAACGCCTCGCCGAGCAGCGCCACGTCGGCCAGCGCCAGGTTCATGCCCTTGGCGCCGGTGGGCGGGACGATGTGCACGGCGTCCCCGGCCAGGTACAACCGCTCCCACTGCATCGGCTCCACCACGAAACTGCGCATCGGCGTGATCGACTTCTCCAGCACCGGGCCCTCGGTGAGCGACCAGCCCGGCACCGTCTCCAACCGGACCCGCAGCTCCGCCCAGATCCGCTCGTCCGGCCACGCGGCGAGGTCCTCGTCGGGGGCGACCTGGAGATAGAGCCGGGAGACCTGCGGCGAGCGCATGCTGTAGAGGGCGAAACCCCGCTCGTGGTGGGCGTAGACGAGTTCGTCCACGGCCGGCGCGGCGGCGGCGAGCACCCCCAGCCAGGCGAACGGGTACGCCCGCTCGTAGCTGGTCAGCACCCCGTCGGGCACCGCGCCCCGGCTCACCCCGTGGAACCCGTCGCAGCCGGCCACGAAGTCGCAGCGCAGTTCCTCGTCGCGGCCGTCGCGTCGGTAGTGGACCACCGGGTCGGGGGAGTCGAGTCCGTCCAGCCGGGTCACCTCGGCGTCGAACCGGATCGTGCCGCCGGCCGCGAGGCGCGCGGCGATCAGGTCCTTGACCACCTCCTGCTGCCCGTAGACGGTGATCGCCCGCCCGGTCAGCTCGGTCATCGGCACCCGGTGCGACTCCCCGGCGAAGCGCAGCTCGATGCCCTCGTGCCGCAGCCCCTCGCGGAGCAGCCGCTCGCCGACGCCGGTGCGGCAGAGCAGGTCGACCGAGCCCTGTTCGAGCACCCCGGCGCGCAGCCGGTGCTCGACGTGCGCGCGGCTGCGGCTCTCCAGCACCACCGAGGAGATGCCCTGCCGGTGCAGCAGGTGCGACAGCATGAGGCCGGCCGGTCCGGCGCCGACGATGCCGACCTGGGTACGCATCCCGGTCCGTCCTTCCTGGACGCCGGCCCGACACCGGGGCCCGGCGGGCGGGCCACCGACAGCGTTCGCGCAGCGAACGGGTGTTCTCTTGTTGAACGTTGGCACGTGACCCGGCTCCCGTCAACGTCCCGCCCGGACGCCGCTCACCCCGCCGCCCGGTCCCCTGCGGACATTGACGGATGTCGCCGTCGGTCGTACGTTCGACCTGAGCACGATGGTCCGTATGGCGAACACCGGTCCGAGGCGAGGCGGGAGGCGCATGGCGACGCTCGTCCCGCTCGCGCAGGCCGTGGCGGAACTGGTCCACGACGGCGACGTGGTGGCTCTGGAGGGGTTCACCCACCTCATCCCGTTCGCCGCCGGTCACGAGATCATCCGCCAGCGACGGCAGGAGCTGACCCTGGTCCGGATGACCCCCGACGTCATCTACGACCAGCTCATCGGTGCCGGGTGTGCCCGCCGGCTGGTCTTCTCCTGGGGCGGCAACCCCGGCGTGGGATCGCTGCACCGGTTCCGCGACGCCGTGCAGCACTCCTGGCCGCGCCCGCTGGAGCTGGAGGAACACAGCCACGCCGGGATGGCCAACCGCTACGTGGCCGGCGCGTCCGGCCTGCCGTTCGCCGTGCTGCGCGGCTACACCGGCACCGACCTGCCCCGGCACACCGCCAACGTCAGCTCGGTCGACTGCCCGTTCACCGGCGAGACCCTCACCGCCGTGGCGGCCCTGCGCCCCGACGTGACAGTGGTGCACGCCCAACGCGCCGACCGGGCCGGCAACGTGCAGCTGTGGGGCATCACCGGCGTGCAGAAGGAGGCGGTGCTCGCCGCCCACCGGTCGCTGGTCACCGTCGAGGAGGTCGTGCCCGAGTTGACCCCGGTCCCCGGGCAGGTCGTGCTGCCCGGCTGGGCGGTCACCGCCGTGGCCGAGGTGCCCGGCGGCGCCCACCCCTCCTACGCCCAGGGCTACTCGGTCCGGGACAACGACTTCTACCGGGCCTGGGACGCCGTCAGCCGGGACCGCGACACCTTCCGCGCCTGGCTCGACCGGCACGTGCACCGGGCCGGGGCGACGGCGTGACCGCGCGACCCGCCCCCCGCCCCGGGAGGCCGGGATGAACGGCCCGACGGCCGGCTGGACCGCCGACGAGATGATGACCGTCGCCGCCGCCCGGCAGCTCCGCGACGGCGTCGCCTGCTTCGTCGGGATCGGACTGCCCAGCACCGCGGCGAACCTCGCCCGCGCCACCCACGCCCCGAACCTGGTGCTCGTCTACGAGTCCGGCTGCCTCGGCGCGAAACCGGACCGGCTGCCGCTGTCCATCGGCGACGGCGTCCTCGCCGACACCGCCGACGCGGTCGTGTCGGTGCCCGAGGTGTTCAACTACTGGCTCCAGCCCGGCCGGATCGACGTCGGCTTCCTCGGCGCGGCCCAGCTCGACCGGTACGGCAACCTCAACACCACGGTCGTCGGCGACGACTACGCGACCCCGGCCGTCCGGCTGCCCGGCGCGGGCGGGGCCCCCGAGATCGCCGCCTCCTGCCGCGAGGTCGTGGTGATCGTCAGGCAGAACCCGCGCACCTTCACCAGCCGCGTCGACTTCGTCACCTCGGTCGGCTACGGCACGGGCCCGGGGGACCGGGAACGGCTCGGCCTGCGCGGCGGCGGCCCCCGACTGGTGATCACCGACCTCGGCGTCCTGGCACCCGACCCGGTCAGCTGCGAGCTGACCCTGACCCGGTTGCACCCCGGGGTGACCCGGGAACAGGCGCGGGCCGCCACCGGCTGGGACCTCGCCGTCGCCGAGCCGCTGACCACGAACGACCCGCCCACGGCACACGAGTTGGCGGTGCTGCGCGCGTTGCGCGCGACGGCCGAGGGGAGCCGACCATGACCGAGGACACCGCAGGGCGCGGGCTGCCGCTGCCGGCGTACCGGCGCGACGACGTTGACGCCCACCCGCCGCTGTTCAGCCCCGGCTACCGGTCGACCGTGACGCGGGCCCCCCGGCAACCGCTGGCCCACCTGCCGCAGCGGCTCACCGAGATCACCGGCCCGCTGCTGGGCGAGGGACGCCTCGGCGACCTCGACCACGACCTGACCCGCCAACACGACGGGTCACCGCAGGGGCAGCGGATCATCGTGCACGGCCGGGTCCGTGACGGCGACGGCCGGCCGGTGCCGCGTACGTTGGTCGAGATCTGGCAGGCCAACGCCGCCGGCCGCTACCGCCACGCCCGCGACACCTGGCCGGCCCCGATCGACCCGCACTTCGACGGGGTGGGCCGCACGCTCACCGACGAGCAGGGGCGCTACCGGTTCGTCACCGTGCAACCGGGGGCCTACCCCTGGCGCAACCACGACAACGCCTGGCGGCCGGCGCACATCCACTTCTCCCTGTTCGGCCGGGCGTTCACCCAGCGGCTGGTGACCCAGATGTACTTCCCCGGCGACCCGCTGTTCTTCCAGGACCCGGTGCTGCACTCGGTACGCGACCCGACGGCCCGGCAACGGCTGGTCGCCCGCTACGACCACGCCGCCACCCAGCCCGAGTGGGCGCTGGCCTACGCGTTCGACATCGTGCTGCGGGGCCGGGAGGACACCCCCTTCGAGGACGGGGACGACGATGAGTGACCGGCTGGGCGTCACCCCGGCGCAGACCGTCGGGCCGTACCTGAGCATCGGCCTGCACTGGCCCGACGGCCCGTACGTCGTCCCCGAGGGCACCCCCGGCGCGTTCTGGATCCGGGGCCGGATCGTCGACGGCACCGGGGAACCCGTGGTCGACGCGCTGGTGGAGAGCTGGCAGGCCGACCCGGACGGCCGGTTCGACCACCCCGACGACCCGCGCGGGGCCCGGCCGCCGCGGCTCGCCGGGTTCCGGGGGTTCGGCCGCAGCGAGACCGACGAGCAGGGGTGCTACCGGCTGCTGACGGTCCGGCCCGGGCCGCTGCCCGACCCGGACGGCGGCACCGAGGCCCCGCACCTGACCCTGTCGGTGCTCGGCCGGGGACTGCTGCACCGCCTGGTGACCCGGCTCTACTTCCCCGACGAACCGGCGGCCAACGCCGTCGACCCGGTGCTGGGCAGCGTGCAGGCCGACCGCCGGGACACGCTGCTGGCCAGCGCCGCACCCGACGGGTTCCGCTTCGACATCCACCTCCAGGGCGACCGTGAGACCGTCTTTTTCGCCGTCTGACGGCCCGCTCACCGGCATGTCCGCTGGGCGGATCGACCAGGTGCGCGACCGGGACCACCGGCCCGGGTCGGCCGACCGGTCCGTCGACGCGACGCCGGCCGTCGCCCGGGACGCGGCACCGTGACCTCCCGGCTGCACCTCACCGTCGACGGCCCGCCCAGCGCGCCGGTGCTGCTGCTCGGCAGTTCCCTCGGCACCACCGGCGCGATGTGGGAACCCCAGGTCGCGGCGCTGGCCGAACGGTTCCGGGTGATCCGTTACGACCACCTCGGCCACGGCCGCTCGGCGACGCCGACCGGCCCGTACACCATCGAACTGCTGGGCCGGGAGGTGCTGCGGGCGCTGGACCACCTCGACGTGCCGTGGGTCCACTACGCGGGGCTGTCGCTGGGCGGCATGGTCGGCATGTGGCTCGCCGCCCACGCACCCGGGCGGGTGCGCCGACTCGCCCTGCTCTGCACGGCGGCGTGGCTCGGCCCGCCCGACCCGTGGCGGCAGCGGGCGGCCACGGTCCGCGCCGCCGGCCTGCCGGCGGTCGCCGACGCCGTGGTGGCCCGCTGGTTCACCCCGACCCTCGCCGCCGCCCGCCCGGACCTGGTGGCCGGGTACCGCGCGATGCTGACCGCGACCTCCCCGGCCGGCTACGCGGCCTGCTGCGAGGCGATCGCCGCCCTGGACCTGCGCCCCGACCTGGGCCGGATCGGCGTGCCGACGCTGGTCGTCGCGGGCGCGGACGACCCGGCGATCCCCGTCGGGCACGCCCGGGAGATCGTCGACCTGGTCCCCGGGGCGCGGCTGGTCGTCCTCGACGCGGCGGCCCACCTGGCCAACGTCGAGCGACCCGGACAGGTGGGCCGACTCCTGCGGGAGCATTTCGAACAGGCGGGTGGCTGATGGACGACCGCGAACGGCACGAGGCCGGCATGACCGTACGCCGACAGGTGCTCGGTGACGCGCACGTCGACCGCGCCGTGGCCGGCACCGACGCGTTCACCGCCGACTTCCAGGACTTCATCACCCGCTACGCCTGGGGTGAGGTGTGGACCCGGCCCGGCCTCGACCGGCGTACCCGTAGCTGCGTCACCCTCGCGGTGCTCGCCGCCCTGCGCCACGAGGAGGAGTTGGCGATGCACGTGCGGGCCGCGCTGGGCAACGGGCTGACCGAACTGGAGGTGGCGGAGGTCCTGCTCCAGGTGGGCGTCTACGCTGGCGTACCGGCGGCGAACCGGGCGTTCTCGGTGGCCCGGGAGGCGCTGCGGCGGGAGGCTGGGTGAGGTGGGCGGTCAGGCGGCACGGTCACCGGAGTTCGTGCAGTCGCTGGAGCGTGGGCTCGCGGTGATCCGGGCGTTCGACGCCGAGCATCAGCAGCTCACCCTGAGCGACGTGGCCCGCCGCACCGGGCTGACCCGGGCCGCGGCCCGCCGGTTCCTGCTCACCCTGGTCGAGCTGGGCTACGTGCACAGCGACGGCCGGCTGTTCTCGCTGCGGGCGCGGATCCTCGCCCTCGGCTACGCCTACCTGTCCGGCCTGGGCCTGCCGGAGATCGCCCAACCGCACATGGAGGCGCTGGTCGCGCAGGTGCACGAGTCCTGTTCGGTGTCGGTGCTCGACGGCGACGAGGTGGTCTACGTCGCCCGGGTGCCCACCCGACGGATCATGACGGTGGGGATCAGCGTCGGGACCCGGTTCCCCGCGTACGCCACGTCGATGGGCCGGGTGCTGCTCGCCGCGCAGCCGGCGGACCGGTTGACCGACTACCTCGCCACCGCGCGGTTGCAACCGTTGACCCGGCGTACGGTCACCGACCCGGCGAAGTTGCGTGCCGTCCTGACGAAGATCGCCGCCCAGGGGTACGCGATCGTGGACCAGGAACTGGAGGAGGGGTTGCGGTCGCTGGCCGCGCCGATCCACGGCCCGCGTGGGTCGGTGGTGGCGGCGGTGAACCTGTCCGCGCACGCCTCGCGGGGGTCGTTCGAGCTGATCCGGCGCGAGTTGCTCCCGCCGCTGCTGGCCACCGCCCGGCGGATCGAGGAGGACCTGCGCGGCGGGTGAGGCCCCGACGCCCTCACCGGACCCGGTAGAGCCGGCTCGCCGGGTCCACGACGGCGGTCAGCAGCCGGCCGGGCACGAGTCCCGGGTCGTCGGGCCGGACCGTGTCCGCCTCGAAGGGGGCGAAGCCGGGCCCGCTGATCCGCAGCCGTAGGTCGAGTTCCGGGCTCTCCCCGCCCAGGTGGTGCGCCACGGTGAGGATCTCGGCGGTGGCGTCGACCCCGCTGGCGTCGAGCCGGCGGGCGTCGCTGCGGGACCGGTCGACCACCCGCCAGCCGAAGACACCGAAGCCGACCCCGACGATGGTGGTGAACACCCCGCCGGCGACGAGCCCCCAGCGCTCCCCGGGTGACACCGGCAGGTCGCCGGTCACGTCGGCGGCGAGCAGGACCGGGCCGGGCAGGCAGATGGCCAGGAAGATCAGCCGGCAGAGCAGCGCGCCGACCGGGCCGATGCGCGTCTCCGCCTCCCGGGGTGCGCTGGTCATTCCGGCACCATAGAACACGGTGCGGCGGGCCGGTACCCGGTACCGGCCCGCCGCACCGTGCGACCCGCCCGTGCGACGGTCAGCTTCCGGTGCAGGTGGCGGTGGTTCCGGTGCCGTTTCCGGTGCCCTGGAACCCGAAGCTGGTGCTCTGTCCGGCCCCCAGCCTGCCGTTGTAGCTCTGGTTGGTGACGGTGATGGTGCCGCTGGTGCCGGTGGCGACGCCGTTCCACACCGAACTGACCGCCGCCCCGCCCGGCAGGGTCAGGGTGACCCGCCAGCCGGTGAGCGCGGCGGAGCCGGCGGTGACGCTGACGTTGGCGACGAACCCGCCGTTCCACTGGTCCTGCACGGCGTAGACGGCGGTGCAGCCGGCGCCGCCGGGCGGGGGAGTGGTGGGCGGGGGAGTGGTGGGGGGTGGGGTCGTGGGCGGGGGAGTGGTCGGGGGTGGGGTCGTGGGCGGCGGGGTGGTCGGCGGCGGGCCGTCGAGCGTCAGGTTCTTCTGCTGGACGGTCCACTGGGTACGGCACAGCCCGCAGTTCGCGCCGACGAAGTTGGTGCCGGCGGTGGTGTCGCCCTTGAGCCGCCACTTGAGGTAGAGCACCGCCACCCGGCCGAACTCGCCACCGTTGGGCTGGTCGTAGGTGCCGCCGTGGCCGACGTTGAGGTTGCCCATGAAGGCGGGCAGCCCGGCGGGCAGCTTGCCCCAGTCGTCGATGGCGTTGGGGTAGGCGATGTCGCTGGGCCCGCCGACGAAGTAGGCGATCGGCTTGGTGAGCCGCCGCAGCTGGTAGTCGTCGGCGTCGTTGAGCAGGCCGCTGCTGAAGATGCCGGTGGTGGTCACCCGGGGGTCGTTGGAGACGGCGTACGCCTCCAGGCCACCACAGGAGAAGCCGGCGACGGCGACCTTGCCGGTGTCGATCCGGTTGTAGTACTTGCTGCCCTGGCGGGAGTTCTCCGCCACCGCCCAGTCGATGGACTGGGTGAGCATCTGCGAGTTGGTGGAACCGGAGGCGTTCGGGCCGCCGTTGGCGATGGCCAGGAAGCCGTGCGAGGCGATCTCACGCAGGAAGTTGCCCTGCGAGAGGCCGTTGGCCGAGCAGCCGCCGTTGCCCCAGACGAGGATCGGCAGGCGCTCGGTCGGCAGCGTCTGGGGCCGGAAGATGGTGTGGTTGGGCAGGCTGGTCGAGGTCTCGTAGTCGGCGGGGTAGGGCCCCGAGCCGCCCACTGCGGCGTCGGCCGGCGTCGCGCCGAGGGCCATCAGCACGGCGGCTGCCGGCACGAGCGCGGCGGTCAGACCCGCGTAGAGCTTCGATCTCCTTGGCATGCACCCTCCTGCGGGTGTCGGCGGTGGCACCCCCTGCGGTGGCGGGTCTGCCGCCGGGCCCGACCAGGGTGGTCAGCGCCGGCAACGGGGCGGGTCGACGTGGACGCGTCGACCGGCCGGCCGCAGTCCCACAGGCGGTCGCGGTATGCAGTTACTATCACCGGGGTAACGAAAAGTGTCAATGTGTGGCCCGTCTGTCGGGCCGGTGCGACGCCCGTCTGTCGGGCCCGGTGCGACCGACACGCGGCCCACGGTCAGCGGAGGCGGCGTGCGACGCCGCGCGGGCCACCGGCCGGTTCGGGTCGGGTGGGGTCGTCCGGGGCGTCGAAGTGGGTGATCCACCGGGCGGCGTCCGGCCAGTGCGGCGCGGTCACCTCGATCAGCCGGGACCGGGCCAGCGCACCGAGCCGGGAGTGGACGTCGAGGAAGGTCTCCCGGGCCTGTCGGCGGGGCCAGGGCGTCGGCAGCAGGTGCGCGGGCAGATCCGGGTCGGTGTCGGCGAACCGCCGCCAGGAGTCCATCGCTGAGGTGCGCGCCACCAGCGCCGTGGCCGGGTCGACCGCACCCCGGCGGGCCGCCGCCCGCAACGGCGAGAACCGCGCGACGAAGGCCGCGTACCCGGCGGCGAGGCCGGCCAGGTCGTACGCGGCGGCCGGGCCGTGCGGTCCGGCCTCCTCGTCGAACCGGGCGTGCAGCACCGACCACCGGGCCCCCACGACGGGGTGCAGCAGCGCCGCCAGCTCCGCCCGGACCGGTGCGGCGTCGACCCCCGGCCTGATCCACACGCTGTCGTAGAGGCCCACGAACCCCAGCCCGGCCAACGCCCGGCGCACCGCGTGCCGGGCGGCCTGACCGGCGCTGGGGATCGAGTAGGAGACCAGCACCCAGTCCCCGGTCCAGGGCGGCGGCTGCGCGCCGAAGGTCAGGAAGTGCCGCATCCGGGAACGGTGCCGGGCGATCGCCGTGGGCGTGAGGTGGTAGACCGGCGGCCGGGTGTCGCCCCGGGTGGCGATCAGACCCCGTTTGACCAGCCGGGACAGCGCCGCGCGGGCGCTGGGCTCGGTGACCCCGAACTCCCGCAGCATCGCGATCACCGCCGCCGACGGCAGGTCGGCGTCCGCCGAGTCGAGGTATTCGCCGAGCAGCGTGGCCAGCAGGTGCTGCGGGCTCGACCCGAGCGGGGCCCGGGGGGTGCGGACGTCGGGGACGGGCTGTTCGGCGGTCACCCCGACAGATTGTCGCACCACCAGATGGCCGACGCCCGCCGACCGGCGCACCCGTGAGGCCGCCGGGCCGCCCGCCGGCAGGACGGTCCCGGCGGCCCACGCCGGATCGGTCAGTGGCCCATGACCAGGTCCATCACCTCGCTGCGCAGCTTGCCGAACAGGGGCGCCTGCTTGCTGACGATCTGGCCCCGGTCGCGGCGCAGCGGCAGCCCGATGTCGCGTTCGTCGGTGAGCCAAGGGAACAGCGAGCGGCTGTAGTCCTGGAACACGCAGGATGCCGATCGCGCACGCCATCACCACCCCGGCGAACATCCGAGGTCGGCGCAGCGGTGGTCGGCCCCGCGGTGTCCCCGGTCGACCGTGACATGATGACGCGATGGGCAGAGCGCAGGACGTCGACGGAACCGGGCGGCACGCAGGGGCGGACACCGGACCGGACCCGACGACGCAGGGCGACGTGGACGCCCGGCTGCGCCTCGCGCAGGACCCGGGCACCAGCCATCTGACCCTGATCGACCTGGCCGCCGACCCGTCGCCGGTGGTCCGCCGGGCGGTCGCCACCCGGGCCGACGCGCCCGCCCAGGCGTTGCGCCCGCTCACCCGTGACCGTGACCGCGAGGTGCGGGAGGCCGTGGCGCGTAATCCCGCCACCTCGATCGCCAACCTGCTGCGCCTGGTCAGGGACGCCGACCGGTGGGTCCGCTGGGCGGTCGCCGGCAACCCGGCCTGCGACGCGTCGGTACGCCGGGCGATGGCGCAGACCGCCGACAAGGAACTGCGGGGCCTGCTCGCCGAGTCGCGTGACCTGGAGCCGGAGCTGGCCGCGCGGCTGGTCGACGACGTCTCACCCGAGGTGCGGGAACGCCTCGCCGCGCACACCCACGACTCCGACGTGATGACCACGCTGCTGGCCGACCGCACGGCCCGGGTACGCAAGGGTCTGGCGCGCAACCCGCGGACCACCGCCGAGCACCGTCGCGCGCTCGCCGGGGACCCGGTGCCGGACGTCCGGGCCGTGCTGGTGTCCGCCGTCGCGCTCGACGAGGCCGACCTGCGTCCCCTGGTCGAGGACCGGTCGGCGCAGGTGCGGATGGCGGTGGCGACGTCGGAACTCGTCCCGGCGCACCTGCGGCGCGCGCTCACCGACGACCCGGACGAACTGGTCGCCGCCGCGGCCCGCGAGTTCCGTCCCGGTGCCGGGGCGTCCCCGGTGGTCCGCGCGCCACGCGTCGGCCTCCGCGCCGCCGGGCCGGGTCGGGGCCGCTCGGGCGACACCCGCCGCTGAGTCCGCCCCGCGTACGGCCGGTGTCACCGCGGGGGCTTCCCCCCGGGGGGTGCGACACTTCCCGGACGAATTGACCGGGGTGGCTCTCTTCGTTTCCTTCCGACCGGACGGTAGCATTGTGGGGTTGCACCGGGGATAGGAGGCCACCAATGGCGCGTGCGACGTCCCGGCCGGAGTCGACCCGACGCCGGCAGCGCTGGCCCGACGGGTACGACCCGGAGAACACCCGCAACTCGTTGATCACCAGCGCGTTGGGGCTGATCGAGCAACGGGGCTTCGACCGCACCTCGGTGCAGGAGATCGCCGACCAGGCGCAGCTCACCAAGGGTGCCTTCTACCACCACTTCGCCAGCAAGGACGACCTGCTGCGGCATATCCAGGAGGAGTACCTGGAGGCGCAGCTCGCCGCGATCCAGAAGATCGAGGCCGACAGCGACGACCCGACCGTACGGGTACGCGAGCTGATCCGGTTCAGCCTCACCAGCGTGGCCGAGTACCGGGCCCACGTGACGATCTTCTACCAGGAGCGGCGGTACCTCTCCGGTGACCTGTTCGCCGAGGTGACCCGCAAGCGGGGCCTGGTGGAGGCCGCGTTCGCCGGGATGATCGCCGACGGGGTCGCCCGGGGGACGTTCCGCGCGGACGTCGACCCGCGCATCGCCACCTTCGGGCTGGTCGGCATGTGTGCCTGGGCCTACCAGTGGCTCAACGTCGGCGGACCGCTCAGCGTCGACGAGGTGGCCCGCCAGTTCAGCGCGATGGTGCTGGAGGGTCTGACCGCCTGAGTCCCGCCGGCGCGCGCCGGTCCCCGCTGCTCAGTCCTTGAGGAGTTGGCGGGCCATGACGATGCGCTGGACCTGGTTGGTGCCTTCGTAGATTTGGGTGATCTTGGCGTCGCGCATCATCCGTTCGACGGGGTAGTCGCGGGTGTAGCCGTAGCCGCCGAGGAGTTGGACGGCGTCGGTGGTGATCTCCATCGCGGCGTCGGAGGCGAAACACTTCGCGGCCGCCCCGAAGTAGGTCAGGTCCGCGTCGCCACGCTCGGACTTCCCCGCCGCCGTGTAGGTCAGCTGCCGTGCCGCCTCCAGCTTCATGCCCATGTCGGCGAGCATGAACTGGATGCCCTGGAACTCGGCGACCGGTTTGCCGAACTGTTTGCGTTCGCGGATGTAGCCCTTGGCGTAGTCCAGGGCGCCCTGGGCGATGCCGACGGCTTGGGCGGCGATGGTGACCCGGGTGTGGTCGAGGGTGCGCATGGCGGTGGCGAAGCCGGTGCCGGGGTCGCCGATGATGCGGTCGGCGGGGATGCGGACGTTGTCGAGGTAGACCTCGCGGGTGGGGGAGCCTTTGATGCCGAGTTTCTTCTCGGGTGCGCCGAAGCTGACGCCGGGGTCGGACTTCTCGACGACGAAGGCGGAGATGCCGCGGGAGCGGGCCGCCGGGTCGGTGACGGCGAACACGGTGTAGAACTCGGAGACGCCGGCGTTGGTGATCCATCGTTTGACGCCGTTGAGGATCCAGTGGTCGCCGTCGCGGACTGCTGTGGTGGTCATCGATGCCGCGTCGCTGCCGGCCTCGGGCTCCGACAGGCAGTACGAGAACATCGCCTCACCCGCCGCCACCGGCGTCAGATAACGCCGTCGGAGTTCCTCGGACCCGGCCAGCAGCAGGGGCATGGTGCCGAGCTTGTTGCCGGCGGGGATGAGGGCCGACGAGGCGCAGGCGCGGGCGACCTCCTCGATGACGATCGCGGTGGCCAGGGCGTCCGCACCGGCCCCGCCGTACTCGACGGGGATGTGCGGGGCGTGGAAGTCGGCGGCGCGCAGCGCGTCGTACGACGACGTGGGGAACTGCCCCGTCTCGTCGGCCTCGGCGGCGTACGGGGCCACCTTGGCGGCACAGACCTCGCGGACCGCCTCGCGGACCGCCTCGTGCTCCTCGGGCAACCGGTACGCCTCGAACACCACAGACCCCCTCGTCGGAACCGCCGGCCAGCAAAATACCACCCGGTCGGTATGTTAGTCACCCCTTGAGTTGTCCGGGCCGGCGGTGTTAAATACCCACCAGTCGGAATGTGGGAGGCTGGATGACCCGCGCGGTCCGGGCAGGCATGGACTTCGTCTCCGCGCTCGACCGGGGCAGCCTCGGCGGCCTCGCCCGGTTGTGCGCCGCTGACGCGACCTGGTGGGTGGACACCGGCCCGGACCGGCGCGGCGGCGATCCGGATCTCGCGCCGCACGGCAGTGGACGCTTCCCGCTGCACGGCCTGATGCGGATGGACGACAAGCTGGCGCTGATGCGGTCCCTCGGCCCGCACGCGTTCCCCGCCGGCTGTCGGCAGATCCCCCGCCGGATCGTCGCCGGGGACGACACCTGCGTCATCGAGGTCGAGGGGTGCGGCGTCCACGCCAGCGGACGCGAGTACGCCAACCGCTACGGCTTCGTCGTCGACGTGGACCCGACCGGCGCGATCGTCGCCGTGCGGGAGTACCTCGACAC
The DNA here is from genome assembly GCF_053667945.1 of Micromonospora sp. SCSIO 07396. Classification (NCBI taxonomy): domain Bacteria; kingdom Bacillati; phylum Actinomycetota; class Actinomycetes; order Micromonosporales; family Micromonosporaceae; genus Micromonospora; species Micromonospora sp. SCSIO 07396. The sequence continues at coordinate 3,421,165 of NZ_CM132210.1, read as the reverse complement.
CGCCCACGCGCAGCACGTCGTGGGCGACGACGCGCCCGTACCCCGCAGCAGCCTCGACGACCCCCCGCACCCCGACCCGCCCGACCCGGTCGGCGTGCCCCCGGCGCTGGCGACCGCGCTGGCGATGTGGCCGGCCCTCGCCCGGGGCGACCTCGACGCATTCGGCGCGTTGTTCACCGCCGACGCCACCTGGTGGACCGACTCCGGCCGCCGCCGCGACCTCGGCCGGCACCACGGCCGGGGTGACCTCGACGCCAACGGGCCGTTGCACGGCCGGGTCGCGATGAGCGGGAAACTCGCCGCGATGCGGGCCCGACTGGCCGGCGGGACCTACGCGTCCCCCGGGATCGCGGTCACCGCCGACCGGTGGATCGTCGACGACACCCTGGTCGCCGTCGAGGCCCACGGACACGCCGTCCTCGGCGACGGCGCCCGCTACCAGAACCGCTACCTCTGGATCGTCGACGTCCGACCCGGCGGCATCGCCGGGGTCCGCGAGTACTGCGACACCCTGCACGTCACCGACCTGCTGGGCGTCGCACCGGGGGCCGACCGATGACCCTGCCGTTCACCGACCTCAACCACGTGCTGACCACCACCCGGTCGGTCCGACTCCGCCTCGACTACGACCGCCCGGTGCCCCTCGACCTCGTCGGCGAGTGCCTCCAACTCGCCGTCCAGGCGCCCACCGGCGGCGGCGCCGAGGACTGGCGCTGGCTCGTCGTCGGCGACCCGGAACTCAAGGCCGAACTGGCTACGCTCTACCACGCCGCCTACCGCACCCACGTGCACGAACCACTGCACAGCGCGGCCGGCACCGGCAACGACCTGGTCCGGGGCCGCCTCGGCGGCGTCGACGCGGACGGCACGGTCAGCGCCCGCACCGCCCGTATCCTCGCCGGAGCCGAACACCTCGCGCAGCACATCGGGCGGGCCCCGTACCTGGTCATCCCGTGCGCCACCCGACCCGACCCGGCCACCGGCGGCCCCGGCACCAACTCCGCCCTCTACGGGTCGCTCTATCCGGCGATCTGGCAGTTCAACCTGGCGCTGCGGGCGCGCGGACTCGGCACCGTCATCACCACCCTGCACCTGCACCACGCCGCCGCCGTCGCCACGCTGCTCGGCATCCCCGACGGCGCGGTGCAGATCACCATGCTGCCGGTCGCGTACACCCTCGGCACCGACTTCAGGGTCGCCGCCCGCCGACCCGTGCGCAGCGTCAGCTACCTCGACCGGTGGGGAACCCCGTTGCCCTACCGGGACAAGCCCGTCGACCGACTCACCGGAGAGGACCACCGATGACCGGCGCAGTGATCACCGACATCGACGAGGTGCTGACCACCACCCGCGCGGTGCGCCACCGGCTGGACTTCGACCGGCCCGTCGGCCGCGCCGTCGTCGAGGAGTGCCTGCGCCTCGCCCAGCAGGCACCGATGGGCTCCAACCTGGAGGACTGGCGGATCGTCGCGGTCGACGACCCGACACTCAAGCGGGAACTGTCCACCCTGTACACCGAGATCTGGCACGCCACCGTCGCCCGCCCGCTGGCCGACGGCGAGGCGGCCACCACCACCCGGTTGTCACCCGGCGTCCGGGCCGACCCGCAGGCCCAGGCCCGCCAGCAGCGGGTCCTCGCCGCCGTCAAGCACCTCGTCGACCACCTGGCGCAGGTGCCCGTCCTGGTCGTGCTGTGCAGCACCAAACCGGTCCCGCAACGGCCCGTCGGCGGCACCGCCTCCGGCTACTACGGGTCGATCTTCCCGTTCGCCTGGTCGTTCCAGCTCGCCCTGCGCTCCCGGGGCCTCGGCTCGGTGCTGGCCACCGCCCTGGCCCACCGGGCCACCCGGGTACGCGAGGTGCTCGGCCTGCCCGACGACTGGCGACCGGTCACCCTCGTCCCGGTCGCCTACACCCGGGGCCTGGACTTCCGCCCCGCCGCCCGCGCCGACCTCGCCGACGTGGCGTTCTGGAACGGGCCCACCGAGCCGGCCGGATCGGCGACCCGGTGAGAGCCGCCCACGTCCGCACCCCGAGCGCCGCCGACCCGGTGGGTGCGCTGCTCGTCGGCGACCTCGCCGTCCCGCAGACGCCACCGGGCTGGGTGGAGGTCGACGTCCGGGCCGGTGCGCTGAACATGCACGACCTGTGGACGCTGCGCGGCGTCGGCACCACCGGGCACGACGGGCCCCGGGTCATCGGCAGCGACGCGGCCGGCGTCGCCGCAGGCCGCGAGGTGATCGTCTACCCGGTGCTGCCCACCGCGCCGGACGGCCGGACCGTCCCGCACGCCACCCTGCTGCCCGACGCCGGCCACGGCGTGCTCGCCGAACGGATCGTCGTCCCGGCGGCCCACCTCGTCGCCAAGCCCGCCGGACTGAGCTGGGCCGAGGCCGCCAGCCTCCCGACCGCCTGGCTCACCGCGTACCGGATGCTGTTCACCCGGGCGGCGGTCGGCCCCGGGCGGACCGTGCTGGTGCAGGGCGCGGGCGGCGGGGTGGCGACCGCCGCGATCAGCCTCGCCGTGGCCGCCGGCGCCACCGTCATGGTCACCTCCCGGTCGGCGGCCAAACGGGAACGGGCCCTCGCCCTCGGCGCGGCCGTCGCCCTGGACGTCGGCGCGCGGACCCCGGAACTCGCCGACATCGTGGTGGAGACCGTCGGCGCGGCCACCTTCGACCACTCGACCCGCTGCACCCGGGCCGGCGGCACCATCGTGGTGTGCGGCGGCACCAGCGGCTTCACCGCCGAGCTGGACCTGCCGCGGCTGTTCGCCCGGGAGATCAGCGTGCACGGCGCGACCATGGGCACCCTCGACGAGTTCGAGGCGCTGGTCGGGTTCGTCGACACCCACCGTATTCGGCCGGTCGTCGACAGCGTCGTCGACCTCGCCGACATCCGCACCCAGGCGGCCCGGATGCTGGCCGGCACCGCGTTCGGCAAGCTCTGCGTGAGCCTGACGTGACCTCCGTGGTGCTGACCCGGCGCGGGGCCGCCCTCTGGGCGCGCATCGACCGGCCCGGGTCCGGCAACGCCTGCGACAGCACCGTGCTGGCCGGTCTCGAACGGTGGCTGGCCGGCGCGGCCGACCCAGCGGTACGGGTGCTGGTGCTCACCGGCACCGGCCGCAGCTTCTGCGCCGGAGCCGACCTCGCCGAGGCCACCGCCCTGCTCGGCGACCTGCCCGCGCTGCTGGCCCATCTCGACCGGGGCCGCCGCCTCGTCCGCGCCCTCCGGGCCGCCCCGGTGCCCACCGTCGCCGCGGTCAACGGGGCGGCCTTCGGCGGCGGCCTCGAACTGCTGCTCGGCTGCGACATCGCGGTCGCCGCCGACACCGCCCGGATCGGCGACCGGCACCTCGCCGCCGGTCAGGTCCCCGGCTGGGGGTCAAGCGTCCTGCTGCCCCTCGCCGTCGGCCCCGCGCCCGCCCGCCGTCTGCTGCTCACGGGGGAGACCTGGTCCGCCGAGGAATCCGAGCGCCGGGGACTGGTCAGCGCCGCCGTCGCCGCCGACCGGCTCGTCGGGCACGTCGACGCGCTGGCCGACGCGGTCGCGGCCCGCGACCCGGCGGCGGTCCGCCGGATGCTCACGCTCGCCCGCCCGCCGGTTGCCGAGGCGGACTGGGACCGGGAGTGGGAGACCCTCACCGCGCACGTCACGGCCCAGGCGGCGGCCCGTGCCGCAGCCGCGTCCCCGCCCGACCGCCACACCCCCGGGACACCGACCCGACCCGCCACCCTGGACCGACCACCCGGAACGGAGCACCCCTGATGCGCACCATGAGACGGACCACCGTCGACACCCCTTCCGACCTGCTGGGGCTGGTCGGCACGGAGCTGGGCGTCAGCGCGCCGCAGGTGGTGACCCAGCGGCAGGTCGACCAGTTCGCCGACGTCACCGGGGACCACCAGTGGATCCACGTCGACGTCGAACGGGCCCGGTCCGGGCCGTTCGGCGGCACCGTCGTGCACGGGTTCCTCACCCTGGCCCTCGTCCCGTGCCTGCTCGCCGACATCCTGGAGGTGCGGACCTTCTCGATGGGGGTCAACTACGGGCTCGACCGGGTCCGGTTCGTCAGGCCGCTGCCGCCGGGGGTCGAGATCCAGGGCGCCGCGACGCTCGTCGCGGCCACCGCGATCACCGCGCCCGGCCCGGAGGCCACCCCCGGCGTGCAGGCCAAGGCGTCGGTGGCGGTGGAGTTCGCCGACACGTCGCAGCCCTGCTGCGTGGCGGAGATCCTGTTCCGCTACTACGCCTGAGCGGGGAGCCGCCGCCAGGCGTCGGCCGGGTCACGGCCGCCGCCGGGCCGGCGGTCACCCGGCCCGGCGGCGGTGGTCACTCGGTCGTCCGCGACGGCGCGACGAACCGGCCCCGGTAGAACGACAGCGCGGGCACGTCGGTCGGCTTGAGGTGGACCCGGTCGACGTCGATCAGGACGATCACGTGGTCGCCGCTGGTGATCACCTCGTCGCGCCGTCCGGCCAGGATCGCCGGGGTGTCGGGCAGCAGCGGGACGCCGTCGGGGCCGGGCACCCAGGACACCCCGTCGAGCCGTTGCTCCCCGGACAGCCCGGAGGTGGCGAACCGCCGGGCCACGTCCTCCTGGTCCTGGCTGAGGATGTGCACGGCGATCCGGTCGGCGTCCATCAGCACCGGGAAGCTCGACGAGAAGCTGGTGACGCAGAACAGCACCTTCGCCGGGTGCAGGGAGACCGAGGTGAACGAGTTCACGGTCAGCGCGGCGACCGCGCCCCCGGCGGTCACCGCCGTCACCGCCGTCACGCCGGTGGGAAAGTGCCCGCACACCTGGCGGAACTCGGCGGAGTCGAACAGGGGCTCGGCCATCATCGGTTCACCGCCGGGTCGCAGGAGTCGTGGTCGGGACGCAGCCCGGTGTCGAGCTGGATCAGGCACAGGGTGTGCCCACCCGGGTCCTTCACCAGGTGCAGCCGGCCGTGCGGGGTGTCGACCGGACCGACGGTCGGCTTGCCGCCCAGGGCGGTCACCCGGGCCAGCGCGTCGTCGAGCGAGGCGACGGCGAAGTAGGTGACCCACGTCGACGGGATGGGGTTCGGCCAGGCGTTGTCGAGTTCGAGGACCCCGGCGACCGGCACGTCGGCGAGCATCAGCACCGTGTAGGGCCGGGCCGTCGGCGAGTCGTCGCGCTGCTGGGTGGTGTAGCCGAACAACGTGCGGTAGTAGGCCACCGCCTCGGCCGGCTCACCGGTGTCCAGCTCGTTCCAGCACAGCGCCCCGACCGAGTTGACCGCCTGGACGCCGACACGCGACTCACCCTGGTAGAGGCCGAAGGCCGCGCCGAACGGGTCGATCACCGCCGCGCCGGTGCCCGCCGCCGGCAGGTACCGCGGCGGCGCGACCAGTTCGCCGCCGAGCGCCACCGCCTGCCGGGCGGACGCGGCGATGTCGTCGACGGCGAAGTAGGTGAGCCAGCCCCGGGGGCGGTCGCCGTGCAGGGCGGCGGCGTCGGAGATCCCGGCGACGTCCCGCCCGTCGATGCTGCACATCCGGTAGGTGGTGCCGCCGAGGCGTTCGGCGCGGACCGTCCAGCCGAGCAGCGCGGCGTAGAAGGTCTCGGCCTGCGCCGGGTCGGGTGTGCACAGCTCCACCCAGACCGCCTCGCCGGGCTGGAAGCGTGGTCTCATCCGGTTGCCCCCCTGGTGGCCGGGCCCGCGACGATCGTGCGGGCCGAGATGTCGTACGCCTGGTCGGCGGTCCCGGTGGCCAGGCTCGACTCGACGACGCCGACCACCGCGCGCAGGGTCGCCCCCGGCACGGCCAGCAGCGCGTCGACGAGCTCGTCGACCGCCCGGTCCAGCTCGTCGTCGGGGACCACCCGGGCGACCAGGCCCCAGTCGAGCAGTTGCCCGGCGGTCGCCTCCGCCACCCCGGTGAGCAGGTGGTAGGCGTGCGGCCGGGGCACCGACCGGGCGATGGTGTGGCCGACCCCGGCGGGGGCGAAGCCGTAGCGCGCCTCCGGCAGGGACAGCCGGGCGTCGGCGGCGGCGACCGGCAGGTGTACGGCGCTGAGCAGGCCGACGCCGAACCCGATGATCCGTCCCCGGACGGCGGCGACGACGGGCACCGGGAGCCGACGGATGCGCTGCACCGCGGTGTCGCTGGCGCGTAGGTCGGCGGCGACCTCCTCGCGGGTGGCCCCGGCCAGCGCGGTGAACGACGAGGTGTCCCAGCCGGCGCAGAAGTGCCGCCCGGCCATGTCGAGGCGGATGACCGCGCAGGTCGCGTCGGCGGCGGCGGTCTCCAGGGTGTCGACGAGCCGGTGCAGCGTCGGGGTGTCGAAACAGTTGCCGCGCGCCGCGTTGTCGAAGCGGACCCGGGCGAGGCGGCCGTCGTGCCCATGGGTGAGGGTGATGGTCACCGCGGTATCATACAAACCGGTCGGTATGAACACAACGGCGCTGGCCGGCGGGCCTTTGTCATGCGAATGTCATGAGCGGGATACCGGGTTGACCCGTTGACTTGATACCGGCTGGTCGGTACTTTGTGGCGAACGTCACCGCCGCCTCACGCGGAGACAGAACGGGTCCATCGCAGTGAAGGACACCCATGATGATCATGAAATCCCTGCGCTCCCGGCGCTTCCTGGCACTGGCCGCCGCGCTGACCGTCGTGGGCGCCGGCCTCACCGGGTGCGGCGGCTCCGACTCCGACAACTCCGGCGGCTCGGGCACGGGCCCGATCCGGGCGCTGCTCGCCGCCCAACCGGCGACCCTCGACCCGATCGTCGGCGCGCGTTCCGCCCAGATCGTCTGGGCGACGATGCTCGAACCTCTGATCAACACCGGTAGCGACCTCGCGCCGGCCGACACCGGCCTGCTCACGAGCTGGACCCGCACCGACGCCACCACCTGGACGTTCAAGGTCCGGCCCGACATCAGCTTCAGCAACGGCGAGAAGGCCGACGCGGCGGCGGTCGCCAACACCATCACGCTCACCCGCGACAACCCGGCCTCACAGCTCAAGTCGTACTTCGGCAACGTCACCGCGATCGAGACGCCCGACGCCACCACCGTCGTGGTCACGACCAAGACCCCGCAGTACGACATCCCCGACCTGCTCACCACCGTCTACCTGGTGCCGCCGAAGTACTACCAGGAGAAGGGCTCGGAGGGCTTCGCCGCCGCACCCGTCGGCACCGGCCCGTACGTCTGGTCGGGCGCGAACGCCGGCCGCGACATCTCGGTCAAGCGCAACCCCGACTACTGGGGCACCAAGGCGACCAACGAGGGTGTCACCTTCACCTGGGCCAACGAGGCCGCCCAGCGGCTCGCGCTGATCCAGAGCAAGAGCGTGGACGTCTCCTTCGACCTGCCGCCGGCCCAGGCCAGCGCCGCCAAGGCCGCCGGGGTCGAGGTGGTCAGCACCGAGACCGCCATGAAGATCATCGCCTTCCTCGACTCCACCAAGGCGCCGTTCGACGACCCGAAGCTGCGCGAGGCGGCGGCCCTGGCCATCGACCGCGACGCCATCGTCAAGGGCATCTTCGACGGCCAGGCGGTCGCCGACGCCGGGCTGCTCAACGTCAAACCCGGTCAGCAGCCGACGCAGAGCGTGACCGCCGACGCCGCCAAGGCCAAGGAACTCCTCGGCGGGGCCACCCCGACCGTGCAGATCACCTACCCGGCGGCCCAGTACACCAACATCGAAGAGGTGTCCCAGGCCGTCGGGGGCAGCCTGGAGAAGGCCGGCTTCAAGGTCAGCTACGTGCCGCTGGACTACGGCACGCTGGTCAAGCGGATCGTCGGCCGCCAGGTGCCCGGTCTGTCGATCTTCGCCGGGGTGCCGAACGTCGCCGTGCCCGACTACTTCGTCAGCGGTTTCATGAAGACCAAGTCGATCACCGGCAACTGCCCCGACCCGCAGATCGACACCCTGGCCCAGCAGGCGCTGGAACAGAACGACGCCCAGCAGGCCGCCCCGATCTACGAGCAGCTCAACACGATCGGCGTGGTGCAGAAGCACTGCTACGTGCCGCTGTACCGGCAGGTGTTCAACTACGCGACCGGCCCCGGCGTCTCCGGCGTGGTGTTCGGCCCGCTGAACACCGTGGACTTCACGAAGACGACCCGCTGACGATGTCCGAGGTAGTGGAGACGGGGGTGCCGGGCGACCTCGCCCGGCACCCCCGCACCCCGGAGTCGGAGCCTCCCGTGCTGGAGGTCGACGACCTCGTCGTCGAGCACCGCGACGGCGGCACCGGCGCGCTCTTCCGCGCCGTCGACCAGGTGTCGCTGCGCATCGCGGCCGGCGAGAGCGTCGCCGTCGTCGGCGAGTCCGGCTCCGGCAAGACCACCCTGGCGATGGCGGCCACCGGGCTGGGCCCGCGCGGCCGGGGCGACATCCGGCTGCTCGGCCACTCGCTGGCGGCGGTCAGCCGTGCCCAGCTGCGTCGGCTGCGCCCCGAGGTGCAGGTGGTCTTCCAGGACCCGCACGGCTCGCTCGACCCCCGCCAGTCGGTCCGCTCCGGGCTACGGGAACTGCGGGCGCTGCAACCCGAACGGACCTCCTGGATCGACGACGCCGACCTGCTCGGCCGGGTCCGGCTCGCCCCGGACCTGCTCGACCGCTACCCCCACCAGCTCTCCGGCGGCCAGGCGCAGCGGGTCTGCATCGCCCGCGCGCTGCTGATGCGCCCCCGCCTCATCGTCGCCGACGAACCGACCTCCGGCCTCGACGTCTCCGTCCAGGCCGACGTGCTGGCCCTGCTGCGCCAGATCCGGGCCACCACCGGCGCGGCGCTGCTGATGATCAGCCACGACCTGGCCGTGGTCCGGTCGCTCTGTGACGTCGTGCACGTGATGTACCGGGGCCGGGTCGTCGAGGCGGGACCCTGCGACCGGGTCTTCGGCACCCCCGAGAACGACTACACCCGCGAACTGCTCGCCGCGATGCCCGGCGCGCGCTGGAGGTCCCGCCGATGAAGGCCAGCACCGTACGCCGCGTCGGCGGGCGGCTCGCGTCGCTGTTCGCCTCGCTGCTCATCGCGCTCAGCCTGGCGTTCCTGCTCGGCCGGCTCTCCGGCGACCCGACCGCCACCATCCTCGGCCCGATGGCCCCGCCCGAACAACGCGAGGCGCTGCGCCAGCAGCTCGGCCTGGACCTGCCCGTCGTCGTGCAGTACCTCGACTACCTCAAGGGCGTGTTCACCGGCGACCTCGGCCAGTCGTTGCAGTTCTACCAGTCCAACACCTCGATGATCGCCGACCGGCTGCCGTACACCCTGCAACTGGTCGGTGCGGGCATGGCCCTCGCGCTGCTGGTCGGCGTGCCGCTCGGGGTGCTCGCGGCGACCCGGGAGGGCACCTGGTGGGACCGGGGGGCATCCACCCTCGCCCTGCTCGGCCAGTCCGTGCCGGTCTTCTGGTTCGGCATGATGCTGGTGGTGCTGTTCGCCGTCAAACTCGGCTGGCTGCCCGCCGGCCAGTCCGGCAGCCCGAGACACCTGATCCTGCCCGCGCTCACCATGTCGGTCTACCCGATGGCGCACATCGCCCGGCTCACCCGCGCCTCGATGAGCGACGCGCTGGCCGAGCCGTACATCGACTCCGCCCGCGCCCGGGGCATCAGCACCCGCCGGGTGGTGTGGCGGCACGCCTTCACCAACGCGATGATGCCGATCCTCACCATCGTGGTGCTCCAGACCGGCATCCTGCTCTCCGGCGCGGTCGCCGTCGAGTACGTGTACTCCTGGCCCGGTCTCGGCCAGCTCGCGTTGCAGGCCATCCAGTTCCGCGACTTCCCGCTGGTGCAGGCGATCGTGGTGTTCGGCGCGCTGGTGTTCGTGCTGCTGAACCTGCTCGTCGATGTCCTGCACTCGATCGTCGACCCGAGGGTGCGGTGAGCATGAGCCAACTCGAACTCGACCCGGTCACCGCCCCGGCGGTGCCCCCGCGCCGGGCCGGCCGCCGGGCGCGTACCTCGGTGTTCTGGCTGGCCCTGCCGCTGGCGGTGGCCGCCGTCGCCGTGTTCGTGCTGCCGCTGACCGGGCTGCTGCCCGCCGCCGGCCAGGACCTCGACGCGACCCGCCAGCCGCCCGCGTTCCTGGCCGGCGGCAGCTGGGCGCACCCCCTCGGCACCGACAAGCTCGGCCAGGACCTGCTCACCCAGTTCGTCTCGGCCGGCCGGCTGACCATCGTGATCGGCCTGGTCGGCGCGCTCGTCGCGATCGGCCCCGGCACCCTGCTCGGCCTGCTGGCCGGCTACTTCCGGGGCTGGGTCGACCGGGTCATCTCGATCCTCATCGACGCCCAGCTGGCCCTGCCGTTCATCCTGGTCGCCCTCGCCATCATCGCCAACCGGGGCAGCTCCCTGCCGGTGCTGTTCCTGGTGCTGGCGCTCACCGGCTGGGCGGTCTGCGCCCGGGTCACCCGGGCGGCGACCCTGGCCATCCGGGAACGCCAGTTCGTCGTCGGCCTGCGCGCGGCCGGCGCGTCCGAACCCCGGATCGTCTTCCGGCACATCCTGCCCAACCTCGCCGGCACCATCGTCGCGCTCGGCACCCTCCAGGTCGGCACCGCGATCCTGGTCGAGAGCGCGCTGAGCTTCCTCGGCCTGGGCGTGGTGCCGCCGATGAACAGCTGGGGCTCGATGCTCGCCTCCGGCCAGGACGAACTGAGCCAGGCCTGGTGGATCGCCTTCTTCCCCGGCCTCGCCATCACCGTGCTGGTGCTGCTGGTCAACCTGCTCGGCGACGCGCTGCTCACCCACCACGACCCACGGAAGAGGCGGCGATGAGCGCACTGCTGAAGCTCTCCGGGCTGTCCATCACCGCCCGGCTCGCCGACGGCGAGCTGACCCTGCTCGACGACGTCGACCTGGAGATCCGCCGGGGCCAGATCGTCGGTGTCGTCGGCGAGTCCGGCAGCGGCAAGACCACCCTCGCCCGCGCCGTCGTCGGCCTGCTCGACCGCAACGTCCGGGTCGACCGGGGCACCGTCACCGTCGGCGACGAACAGGTGGTGGCCCCCGGCGTCGACCGCACCGCGCGGGTCCGGGGCAGCGCCGTCGGCATGGTCTTCCAGGACGCGTCCCGGTCGCTGAACCCGCTGCTGAAGGTCCGCACCCAGCTCGCCGAGGTGCTGCGCCGCCACGTCCGGGACATCAGCCGGGCCGAGGTCGAGCGGCGCTCGGTGGAGGTGCTGGCCCAGATGCGCATCGACGACCCCGGCCGGGTGCTGGCCAGCTACCCGCACCAGCTCTCCGGCGGCCTGCGCCAGCGGGTCGCCATCGGGCTCGCCGTCGTCACCCGCCCCGCGCTGGTGATCGCCGACGAGTGCACCACCGCCCTGGACGTCACCACCCAGACCAAGGTCGTCGACCTGTTCCGCACCCTCGTCGACGAACTCGGCATCGGCCTGCTGTTCGTCACCCACGACCTGATGCTCGCCAGCGACCTGTGCGACCGGATCGCGGTGATGAGCGGCGGGCGGGTCGTCGAACAGGGCGACGCGCTGACCGTGCTGGACCGACCGCAGCAGGAGTACACCCGACGCCTGCTCGCCGCCATCCCCTCGTGGAGCTGAAGGAGAACCCGCGACCCATGCCCGAGCAACCAGGCATCGACGCCTACGCGGCCTACCTCCCGGCGTACGTGCTCGACGACAACCGGCTCGACCCGAGCGCCCCGGCCCGTGCCGGCGGCCCCACCCGCGGCGTCGCCGGCTACGACGAGGACGCCGTCACCATGGCCGTCGAGGCGCTGCGGCACGTCGCCGCCGGCACCCCGGCCGGGCGGCACCTGCTGCTGGCCACCACCAGCGCACCGTACGAGACGAAGACCTCCGCCGGGGTGGTCCACGAGGCGCTCGGCCTCGACCCCGGGGTCACCGCCCTCGACCTGCGCGGCCACCGGGCCGGCGCGTCCGCCCTCGACCTGGTCCTGCGGGGCGTCGCCACGGCGGCCCTGGCCGACGTGCGCACCACCCGCCCCGGGGCCCCCGACGAACTGGCCCAGGGCGACGCCGCCGCAGCGTTCGTCGGCGGCGGGCGGGCCGCCGTGCTCCTCGCCCGCGCCGGCCACACCAGCGAGCTGCTGGACCGCTGGCGGCTGCCCGGCGAACGCCACGACCGGGTCTGGGACGAACGGTTCACCGCCGAGATCCTCGTCGCCGCCGGCCTGGACGCCGCCCGCCGGGCCCTGGCGCAGGCGTCCCTGGACACCGTCGACGAGGTCGTCGTGTCGTCGTCGAACCCGCGTGCGGCGGCGGCGCTGCGCAAGACGCTCGGCGGCACCGGAGGGGACGCGACCGTCGAACGGGCCACCGGCTTCACCGGCGTCGCCCACCCCGGCCTGCTGCTCGCCGCCGCTCTCGACGAGGCGGAACCCGGGCAGACCATCCTGCTGCTGTCGGCCACCGAGGGCGGCGACGCGTTCGTGCTGCGGGTCGGTGACGGCGTCCGCGCCGCCCGGGGCGGGCCGTCGGTCCGCGCCCAGCTCGCCGCCCGGCAGCGCCTCGGCTACGGCCGCTACCTGCGCTGGCGCGGGCTGCTCGACGTGCAGGGTCCGGCCCGACCGGCCGCCCCCGCCCCGGCCGCCCCGCCCATGCACCGCCGGGCCGGCTGGAAGTACCGGCTGGAGGGCAGCCGGTGCGCCGCCTGCGGCCGGGTCACCACACCCCCCGGGCGGGTCTGCGCCTCCTGCGGCACCGCCGGGTCCGGCAGCGCCCCGGTGTCGCTGCGCGACCGCACCGCCCGGGTGGTCTCGGTGACCCGCGACCACCTGACCACCATGCCAGAACCCGAGGTCGCGATCGTCGTCGCCGACGTGGACGGCGGTGGCCGGCTCAGCGCGTACGCCACCGACGTGGCACCCGCCGACGTGGCGGTGGGGATGGCGATGACCCCCGTGTTCCGGCGGCTCTGGACCACCGACTCGATCCACAACTACTTCTGGAAGCTCCGCCCGGCACCCGCCGACGCCGCGCCAGGGAAGGACACCGCCGATGGCCAGTAGGCGCACCACCCACGACGTCGCGATCGTCGCGATGGGCTGCACCCCGTTCCGGGACCACTGGAACTCCTCCGCCGACGACCTGCTCGTCGACGCCGTGCAGGAGTGCGTCGGGTCGCTGCCCGACGTCACCCTCGACGACGTCGACGCGTTCTGGGTCGGCACCCAGGGCTCGGGCATGTCCGGGCAGACCCTCGCCCGGCCGCTGCGGCTGACCGGCAAGCCGGTGACCCGGGTCGAGAACTACTGCGCCACCGGCTCGGAGGCGTTCCGCAACGCCGCCTTCGCCGTCGCCTCCGGCGCGTACGACATGGTCATGGCGACCGGGGTGGAGAAGCTGAAGGATTCCTCCTACTCCGGGCTGTCGGCGGTGTTCCCACCCGCCGACGGCACCGACGTCGACTGGACCGCGCCGGCCGGGTTCTCCCTGCTCGCCCCCGCCTACCAGGCGGCGTACGGGATCGACGAGCGGGAGATGCGCGCCGCGATGACCCGGGTCGCGGTGAAGAACCACGCCAACGGGGCCCGCAACGACCGCGCCCAGTTCCGTCGGGCGGTCACCGCCGAGACGGTGGAACGGTCCCCGCGGATCGCCGGGCAGCTCGGCGTCATGGACTGCTCCGGCGTCTCCGACGGCGCGGCGGCGGCGATCCTGGTCCGCGCCGAGGACGCCCACCGGTACACCGACAGGCCGGTCTACCTGCGCGGGATGAGCTTCGTCGCCGGCTCCGGGGCCGGCCTGGCCGCCGACGGCTACGACTTCACCACCTTCCGCGAGGTGGTCACCGCCGCCGGTGAGGCGTACGAGCAGGCCGGGGTGACCGACCCGGCGGCGCAGATCTCGCTGGCCGAGGTGCACGACTGTTTCACCCCGACGGAGGTGGTGCTGATGGAGGACCTGGGTTTCTCCGCCCGCGGCAAGGCATGGCGGGACATCCTCGACGGCCGCTACGACCTCGACGGGGCGTTGCCGGTCAACACCGACGGCGGGCTCAAGTCGTTCGGCCATCCGATCGGCGCGACCGGGCTGCGGATGATGTTCGAGTGTTTCACCCAGCTGCGCGGGGAGGCCGGGCCCCGGCAGGTGCCCGACGCCCGGCTGGCGGTCGCCCAGAACCTCGGCGGGCAGCCCGGTTCCTGCGTCGCGTTCGTGGCGGTCCTGGGGAACGAGCGATGAGCGCCCGGGTCACCCTCGACGGCCGGGTCGTCGTCGTCACCGGCGCGGGCAACGGCATCGGCCGGGCCCACGCGTTGACCCTCGCCGCACGCGGCGCGTCGGTGGTCGTCAACGACCTCGGCGGGACGGTCGACGGCTCCGGTTCCTCGGGCGCGGCCGAGCGGGTCGTCGCCGAGATCCGCGCGGCCGGTGGCACCGCCGTCGCCTCGACCGACTCGGTGGCCACCGCCGCCGGGGGCGCGGACCTGGTCGGCCGGGCGATCGACACGTACGGCCGGCTCGACGCGGTCATCCACAACGCCGGCATCCTGCGGGACCGGACGCTGGCCAAGATGTCCGACGAGGACGTCAGCGCGGTGCTCGACGTGCACCTGGCCGGGGCGTTCCACGTGCTACGGCCCGCCTGGCCGCACCTGGTCGCCCAGGGCTACGGCCGGATCGTGCTGACCAGCTCGTCGTCCGGCCTGTTCGGCAACTTCGGTCAGGCCAACTACGGCGCGGCCAAGGCCGGCCTGATCGGGCTGATGAACGTGCTCGCGCTGGAGGGGGCCCGCCGGGGCATCCTGGTCAACGCGATCGCGCCGACGGCGGCGACCCGGATGACCGAGAACCTGCTCGGCGAGCTGACCGACCGGTTCGACCCGCAGCACGTGGCGGCGGTGGCGACCTTCCTCGCCTCGGAGCAGTGCCAGCTCAACCGGCACATCCTCACCGTCGGCGGCGGCCGGGTCGGGCGGATCTTCCTGGGCGTCACCCCCGGCTGGTACGGCGGGCCCACCCCGGCCTCGCCCGACGACGTGCTCGGCGCGGTGGACGAGATCTGCCGGCTCGACGACTTCATCGTGCCGGACAGCGGCGCGGACGAGGTCACCCTCATCCAACGGGTCCTCGGCGGGCCGTCCGGCCCGTCGGCCTGATTCCGGCGCGAACCAACAGGAAGGCAGGCACCATGCCGGTCAGCGAAGTGCACCACGTGGCCATGACCGTCTCGGACGTCGACCGCGCCGCGGACTTCTACGAACGGGCCCTGGGCTACCGCCGGACGCTGCGCACCGACGTCGGCGGGCCGGGGATCGAGGTGTCGCTGGGCCTGCCCGCCGGCACCACCGGCCGGGTCCAGTACCTCCAGGGCCCCAGCCGGGTCGGCCAGCTCGAACTCATCGAGTGGAACGGCGTGAAGACCCGCACCGCCACCGCCGGTCACCTGGAGCTGGGCACCTTCCTGCTCAGCTTCGAGGTGCCCCTGGACGAGTTGGACGACCTGCACCGGCGGCTGACCGAGCTGGGCGCGCAGTGCCTGTCCGCGCCGAACCGGGTGCTGCTCGACAACTACGGCTACATCACCGCGTTCGCCGCCCGGGACCTCGACGGCAACCTGCTGGAGTTCGTGTCGCTGCCGTCCCGGGAGGAGATCCTGGCCCGGCGGCGGGGGAGCGGCGACTGATGGGCGGCAGCAACTTCACCGAGACGCTGCGCCGGCAGGCGTTGCGCCGCGCCGACGCCGAGGCCCTGGTCGACGGGGCGGCCCGCTGGACGTACGCGGAACTCGACGCCGACGTGGACCGGCACGCCGCGGCCCTGCGCGACGCCGGCATCGCCGACGGCGACCTGGTCGGGGTGCTCGGGCGCAACACCGCCACCTACGTCGTCGAGCTGCTGGCGCTGAGCCGGCTCGGCGCGGTCTCGGTGCCGCTGAACTGGCGGCTGCACGCCAACGAGCAGGCGTACGTCATCGACCAGGCGGGCGTCACCGGCCTGCTCTACGACGACGACTTCGCCGCCGACGCCGCCCGGCTGGCGGCCACGACCGGGCTGCGCACGCTGGTCGCCAACGGCGACACGGTCGTCGGCGACGCGCGACGGCTGGCCGACCTGCTCGCCGGGCAGCCGCCGGGCGTGCGGGTCGCCGACGCCGACAAGGGCCCCGCCGACGTGCACCGGCTGCTCTACACCTCGGGCACCACGGCCCGCCCCAAGGGGGTGGTGCACACCTGCGGGAACCTCACCGCGAACCACTTCGCGCAGGTCCTCGAACTGGAGTTGACCGCCGCCGACCGGATCCTCGTTTCCGCGCCGCTGTTCCACGTCAGCGGGCTGGAGGCGCCGGGCCTGGCGACGTTCGTGGCCGGCGCGACGATGGTGCTCACCCCGACGTTCAAGCCGGCCGACATCGCCCGGATCGCCGCGCAGGAGCGGATCACCGGCATGGTGCTGGCCGCCCAGATCCTGTTCGGCCTGCTCGACCTGGACGACCCGCCGGATCTCGGAACGCTGCGCTACCTGCTGTTCGCCGGGGTCGCGCCGAGCGTGCGGCAGGAGGTGAAGCGCCGGCTGCCGCACGTGCGGCTGATCGACACGTTCGGCATGACCGAGCTGTGCAACGGCGTGTGCTACCTCGACGCGGCCCACGAGCAGAGCAAGCTCGGCGCGCTCGGCGCACCCTTCCCCGGGGTGCAGATCCGCATCGTCGACGAGCACTTCCGGCCGGTCGGCCCGGACGTCGAGGGGGAGATCGTCGTCCGGGGGGAGAAGGTCTCGCCCGGCTACTGGAACGACGACGAGGCCAACCGGCGCAGCCGGCGCGACGGCTGGTTCCGCACCGGCGACGTGGGTCGGATCGACGCCGACGGCTACCTGTGGTTCGTCGACCGCCGGGCCGACCTGATCAAGTCCGGTGGGGAGAACATCGCCAGCGCCGAGATCGAACGGGTCCTGGCCCAGCACCCCGACGTCGCCGAGGTCGCCGTGATCGGGGTGCCCGACCCGCAGTGGGACGAGGTGCCGAAGGCGTTCGTCATCCTCCGCGACGGCGCGACCGGCACCGCCGAGGACCTGCGTGCGCACTGCCGGGCCGAACTGGCCCGCTTCAAGGTCCCCCGGTACGTGCAGCTGGTGACGTCGTTGCCGCGCAACGACTCCGGCAAGGTGCTGAAGAAGGCGCTGCGCGAGGCGGCGGAGTGAGCACCGCGAACCTGGCCGCGATGCTGGCCGGCAACGCCCGCCGGTTCGCCGACGCCGACGCGCTGGTCTTCGAGGGGCGTCGGTGGACCCACCGGCAGCTTGACGACGACGTCAACGCGCTGGCCGCCGGCCTGACCGCCGAGGGGGTACGCCCCGAGGGCCGGGTGGCGGTGGTCGCGGACAACGTCCCCGAGTTCCTGCTGCTCTGCCTGGCGCTGGCGAAACTCGGCGCGGTCGTCGTACCGCTGAACTACCGGTTGACGGCGGGGGAGTTGGCCCGGCTGCTGGCGCACGCCCGGGTCGAGGCGGTGGCCACGGTGCCGGAGTTCGCCGCGCTCACCGCCGCCGCCCTGGCTGACCTGCCGGCGGTGCGCCGGTTCGCGCTGGAACCGGTCGACGACGGCTGGACCGACGTGCGGGCGCTGGTCGCGGCGCACCGGGGGGCGCGGGTCGCCGACGCCGACCTCGACGACGCGGCCCTGCAACGGATCGTCTACACCTCCGGCACCACCAGTCTGCCCAAGGGGGTGCTGCTCACCCACGGCAACGTGAACCGGAACATGCACGCCCAGATCGTCGAGCTGGGGTTGCGGCCGACCGACCGGATCCTCAACGCCGCGCCGCTCTACCACGTCGGCGGCACCGACCTGCCGGGCTTCGGCATCTGGCACGTCGGGGGCACCATGGTGCTGCACCGCCGGTTCGTGCCGGCGGCGGTGCTGCGGGCGATCGAGACGGAACGGATCACCGGCATGGTGGTGGCGGCGACCATGCTGGACCTGGTCCGCCGCGAGCCCACCGCCGCGACCACCGACCTGTCGTCGGTGCGTTGGCTGATCTTCTCGCAGGTCACCTCGGCGCTGTTCGGGGTGGCCCGGGGACTGTTCCCGAACGCCCGGCTGATCGAGGGGTACGGCCTGACCGAGACGTGCAGCGGGCTGACCTACCTGGACGCCGCGCACCAGGAGTCCAAGCAGGGGTCGGTGGGGCTGCCGGTGCCGTGGGTCCAGGTCCGGGTGGTCGACCCGGACGGCGTGGACGTGCCGGTCGGCGCGCACGGTGAGGTGGTCGCGCGCGGGCCGAAGGTGAGCCCCGGCTACCTCGACGATCCGGCGGCGACCGCCGCCGCGTTCCGGGACGGCTGGTTCCACACCGGCGACATCGGCTGCTTCGACGCCGACGGTTACCTCTACATCCGCGACCGGCTCAAGGACATGATCCGCAGCGGCGGGGAGAACATGTCCAGCGCCGAGATCGAGAACGTGCTGGCCGACCACCCGCTGGTGCTGGCCGCATCGGTGGTGGCGGCCCCGCACCCGGTGTGGCAGGAGGTGCCGGCCGCGTTCGTGGTCGCCCGGCCGGGGTTGACGCCCGAGGCGCTGATCGCGCACGCCCGGCAGCGGCTCGGCCGGTTCAAGGTGCCCAAGGAGGTCTACCTGGTGCCGGAGTTCCCCACCAACCCGTCGGGCAAGGTGCTCAAGCGGTCCCTGCGGGAGCTGCGCTCGACGCTGCGCCCCGACTGGACGTACGACGACCCCCGGCGCGACTGAGGCCGCGCCGGGCCGGCCGCCCCGGCGTCAGCGGCCGGTGGCGTGCCGCAGCAGGGCGAGGGTGTGCACGAGAGCGAACCGCCGGGTGCCCCGGCCCAGCTCGTCCCACGGCTTCTTCCAGGTCATCCGCTGGGCGAGATCCCACGCGGTGCCGCCGTCGCGGGCCAGTTCCCGGACCGTCCCGACCTCGTCGCGGTGGAGGGCCGCGAGGGCACCCGCCCGGGCGGCGACGTCGCGGTAGGGGAACTGGTGTGCGGGGCAGGCGATGGCGGCCCCGAGGTCGCGGATGCGGGCCAGCGTGTCGAACAGGTCGGCGGCCGGGTCGTCGTCGGGGCGGCTGACGATGGCGAGTTGGGTGGGCCCTTCGGCCATCATCGTGTCGCCGGTGAACACCAGGCCCCGGTCGTCGACGTAGACGGTGTGGCCGTAGGTGTGCCCGGGGGCGGGCAGGGCGCGGATGCCCACGTCGCCGAAGCGGAACTCGGTGTCGTCGACCACGGCCACGTCGAGCTGCAGGTCCTCGCGGTGCACGGCGACGGCGACCGCGTCGGCGTACATGGCGGCGACGACGTCGGGTGGCGCGCCGGTCAGGTCGAGCGCGGTGCGTACCTGCTGGAGGAAGGTGCCGCGCCGCCGGTGCATGGTGGCGAAGTCGTCGGCCGCGCCCATCACCACCCGCGCGCCGGAGGCGGCGCGTACCCGGTCGGCGAAGCCGACGTGGTCGGGGTGGTTGTGGGTGAGCAGGACCGCCGGGATCGTCTCGACCCGGTGGCCGATGGCGGCCAGCGACCGCTGGAACGACGTCCAGCAGCTCGGGTGGTCGTAGCCGGCGTCGACGAGGACCGGGCCGTCTCCGGTCTCGATCAGGAAGACGGTGATGGACCGCAGGGCGCTGCCGTGCAGGGGGACCGGGATGGCCCAGACACCGGCGACGACCTGCGCGGGGACCGGCACCTGACGGGCCCGCCAGCTGGCGGCGTGGGCGTCGCTCACGGGTATGGACATCGTCGGGAGGCTCCCTTACTGTGGGACATCAACATACCGGATGGTCGGAATCTAGCTCAAGGAGTTCGATGAGCGACGAGCGGACCGGGTTCCGGCTGTGGGCAGCCGCGGAACCGGAGCTGTGCGCGATCGTGACCGCCGACGACCGGCGGATCTCCTACGGTGACCTGTTCGCCGAGGTGAACCGGATCTCGCACGGGTTGCGTAGCCACGCGGGCCTGCGGCCCGGCGACACCGTCGCGGCGGTGCTGACCAACAGCCCCGGCCTGGTCGCGCTCTATCTCGCGGCGATGCAGTCCGGGCTCTACCTGGTGACCCTCAACTACCACCTCACCGCGCCCGAGATCGGCTACATCCTGGCCGACAGCGCCGCGAAGGTGGTGGTCGGCTCCGAGCGGGTGCAGGACGTGGTGGTGGACGCCGCCGCGGACGTGCCCGACATCCAGGTCTTCGTCGACGGCACGCCCCGCACCGACCGGGCCCGGCCGCTGTCGGCGCTCACCGCCGACATGCCCGCCACCAGCCCGGCGCAGACCCCGGCCGGCTCACTGATGATGTACACCTCCGGCACCACCGGCCGGCCCAAGGGGGTCAAGCGCCCACTCAGCGGCGTCGACGCGGACACCGGCGCGCTGACCTACGTCTGGCTGTTCCGCGAGTTCGGCATGGAACGCGACGCGTTCGCGTCCTGGCTGGTGTCGGCCCCGATGTACCACTCCGCCAACATCACCCCGGCGATGGGCGCGCTGCACGCCGGCGGCACCATGGTGCTGATGGACGGCTGGACGCCGGAGGGCTTCCTGCGCCGGGTCCAGCAGTGCCGGGTCACCGGCACCAGCATGGTGCCGACCCACTTCTACCGGCTGCTGCAACTGCCCGAGGCGGTGCGCGAGCGCTACGACGTCTCGTCGCTGCGCTACGTGCTGCACGGCGCGGCGCCCTGCCCGCGCGAGGTCAAGCAGCGCATCCTCGACTGGTTCGGCCCGGTGGTCTACGAGTACTACGGCTCGACCGAGGTCGGCACCACCATCGCACGCCCGCACGAGTGGCTCGCCCACCCCGGCACGGTGGGCCGGCCGGCCTCGATCTCCACCCTGCGCATCCTCGACGAGCTGGGCAACGAGGTGCCCGTCGGGCAGACCGGCATCGTCTACATGCGCCAGGGCGACGACCGGGTCGAGTACCACAACGACCCCGGCAAGACCGACGGCGCGCGTCGCGACGGCCTGCTGACCGTCTGGGACGTCGGGCACGTCGACGCCGACGGGTTCCTCTACATCACCGGCCGCGCCGCCGAGTTGATCCTGGTCGGCGGGGTCAACGTCTACCCTGCCGAGATCGAGGCGGCGCTGATCGGCCACGACTGGGTTGCCGACGTCGGGGTCGTCGGGGTGCCCGACCCGGAGTTCGGTGAGGTGCCCCAGGCGCACGTCGTGCTCACCGGCACCGCGCCCGACCCGGACACGGCCGTCGCGCAGTTGCGCCGGTACCTCACCGGGCGGTTGGCCAAGCCGAAGCGCCCGCAGTCCTACGTGGTGCGCGACGCGCTGCCCCGCGACCCGAACGGCAAGCTCTACAAGGCCCGGCTCGTGCCCGCCGAGGAGGCCAGCGCATGACCGGCGACACCGACGACCCACAGGGGGGTGGGCATGGACTTCGCTGACAGCGACACCGACCTGGCGTTCCGGCGCGAGGTCGGCGGATGGCTCGACGGGGCGCTGGCCGACGTGCCCGACCAGGAGGAGCTGACCCAGGACGAGCGGGAGCACTGGTCCCGGGTGTGGCAGGATCGGCTCTGCGCCGGCAACTGGGCCGGACTGTCCTGGCCGGTCGCGCACGGCGGCCGGGGGATGGACGCGTTGGCCCAGGCCGTCTTCAACGAGGAGGCCGCGGTACGCGGCGCGCCGTACCCGCTCAACGGGGTGGGCATGATGCTGGCCGGGCCGACGATCATCGCGCACGGCACCGACGCCCAGCAGGCCCGGCACCTGCCCGGCATCCTGCGCGGCGACGAGTACTGGTGCCAGGGCTTCAGCGAGCCCGGCTCCGGGTCGGACCTGGCCAGCCTGACCACGGCGGCGACCCGGGTCGACGGGGGCTGGCGGATCAACGGGGCCAAGATCTGGACGTCGAATGCGCACAACGCCTCGCGCTGCCTGCTGCTGGCCCGTACCGATCCGGCCGCGCCGAAGCACCAGGGGATCACCTACTTCCTCGCCCCGATGGACGGGTTCACCGTCCGGTCGCTGGTGATGATCAACGGGGACACCGAGTTCAACGAGATGTTCCTCGACGACGTGTTCGTCGCCGACGACGACGTGCTCGGCGGGGTCGGCAACGGCTGGACCGTCGCGCTCACCACGCTCGCGTTCGAGCGCGGCAGCATGGCGCTGAACCTGTGGGTCTGGGCCCGGCAGGCGGTCGACCGGCTGATCGACGTCGCGGTCGAGCGGGGCGTCGCCGACGACAGCGCGTTCGTCGACGCGGTGGGCGCGTTGCAGTGCGACGCCGAGGCGGTCCGGATCGGGTCGATGCGGATGCTCGGCGAGAGCCGGGCCGGCGGGGTGCCGGGCCCGGAGACCTCGGCGCTCAAGAGCCTGTGGGCCCGGGTGGTGCAGAACGCCAACCGGCTCGCCGTGCAGCTCGACGAGGCCGGCGGGGTGCTGGTCGACGGCGCCGGCGCCGCCGCCCGGATGCGCCGCTACCTGCGGGCCCGCGCCCACACCATCGAGGGCGGCACGGAGGAAGTCCAGAAGTCGATTCTCGCGGAGCGGGTGTTGCGCCTGCCCCGCTCCCGCTGAGCGAGGTGGTCCGGTGCGCGCGACATTCACCCAGGAACAGCAGGACATCGGCCGGACCGTGGGCGCGCTCGCGGACGCCGACCGGGGCACGGCCCGCGCGGCGTGGTCGGGCGGCTGGCGGGCCCCGGCGGGGGACGGGCCGCTGCTGCGTGACTTCGGGTTGCTCGGGGTGCCCGAGTCGGCCGGTGGCATCGGGTCGGGCCTGATCGACCTGCTGGTCGCGGTCGAGGCGCTCGGCGGGCGGCTGGTGCCCAGCCGGTTCCCGGCGCACGCGGCGGCCGTGCAGCTGCTCTGCGGCGACGGGCGGCGCGGGCCGCTGCCCGAGGAGGTGCTCGACGGCCGCCGGGTGCTCACCACGGCGGTCGACGTGCCGGGCAACTCCGGCTGGGCCGACACGGCGTCGGTGGACCCGCTGGTACGCACCCTGGTGCCGTACGCGGCGCAGGCCGACGGCGTCGTCGCGCTCGGCCCGGCCGGGGTCTGGTTCGCCGACCCGGTCCGGATCACCGCGCGGCAGTCGCTGGACCCGTCGGTGCCGCTGGCGGACCTGACGCTGGCCGCGCCCGAGCGGCCCCAGCCGTCCGGTGCCGGGCCGCTGCGGGCGGCGCTGGTGGTGGCGGCCGAGCTGTGCGGGGTGGCGCAGGGGGCGATCGACCTGGCCGCCGAGCAGGCCCGCACCCGCCGCCAGTTCGGCCGGGTGATCGGGTCGTTCCAGGGGGTAGCGTTCCCGCTGGCCGAGGCGGCCACCGCCCGCAAGGCGGCCTGGGACCTGACCCTGTACGCGGCGTGGGCGGTCGACACCGGACGCCCGGACGCCGGGGTCCAGGTGCACGCGGCGAAGGCGGCGGCCGGACAGGCGGCGGTGTTCGCCGCCGAGCGGTGCATCCAGGTGCACGGCGGGATGGGCATCACGATGGAGGCGGACCCGCACCTGTTCCTGCGTCGCGCGTTCGTGCTCGACGCCCGCTGCGGGCGGGGGTCGTGGCACCGGCGGCGGGCCGGCGAGCTGCGCATCCGGGCACGTCGGGCCACGCGGGGCTGACCTGCGGAAGTCTTGCCGGGTGCCAACCCGGAGCAGTAACATACCGGCTGGTCGGAATAAATGAGGAGAAGGCCGTGAAGTTCGGAATCATGAACCTGTTCCCGGTGGCCGACGGCGCATCGGACCATCAGGTGCTCCGAGAAACCCTCGAAGAGATCCAGCTGGCCGACGAGCTGGGCTTCGACTCGGTCTGGCTCGCCGAGCACCACTTCTCGAAGTACGGCATCCTCGGCAGCCCGGTGAACTTCGGCATGGCCGTCGCCGAGCGGACCCGCCGGATCACCATCGGCACCGCCGTCCTGGTCCTCCCGCTGCACCACCCGCTGCGCCTGGCCGAGGACATCGCCGCCCTCGACGTGCTCAGCGGCGGCCGGGTCTCGATCGGCGTCGGCCGCGGCTACCAGCCCGCCGAGTTCGCCGGCTTCGGCGTGCCGCTGGAGGAGTCGAAGCAGCGCTACCAGGAAACCCTGGAGATCCTGCGGCTCGCGCTGTCGCAGGAGAACTTCTCCTACCACGGCGAGATCTTCCACTACGACAACGTCACCACCTACCCCCGGCCGTTCACCCCCGGCGGGCCGCCCATCCTGCAGGGCACGGTCTCCCCGGAGAGCTTCCGGGAACGCGGCGCGGTCGGCGAGTCGATCATCACCTCACCGAACTTCACGCCGTTGGGAATCATGCAGAAGAACTTCGACCTCTACCGGCAGAGCATGCGGGACAACGGCTTCGACCTGTCCACCTACGACCTGCCGTTCATGCAGCAGGTCTGGTGCGGCGACGGCGACGAGGGACTGCGCGCGGCAGCCCAGGCGGCCATGAACTACTACAAGTCTGTCGGCAAGGTCATCCCCGGCTCGGAGGACGCCATCGCCCAGGAACGCGCCTACTACGCGGCCGTCGCCAAGAACATCGAACTGCTCACCCTGGAGCAGACCCTGACCCACGGCGGCAACTTCGGCTCGGCCGAGCGCGTCATCGAGACCATCGAGATGCTGCGCGACCAGCTCGGCATCAACCACTACATCGGCTGGCTGCGGATCCCGTCGCTGGACCGGGCCGCCGCGCTGCGCTCCATGGAGGAGTTCGCCGACAAGGTCATCCCGCACTTCCGGGCCCAGGACCGCGCCGCCGGGCGGGTGCCCACCGCCGAGGCGGTCCTCGGGTGAAGATCAGCTGCTTCCTGAGCGCCCAGTTCGATCCGTCGGCGTCCGCCGCCGAGGGCATCGACGGCGTACTGGCCCAGGCGGCCGCCGCCGAGGCGGCCGGCTTCCACGCCGTCTACCTCGGCCACCACTACCTGGCCCGGTCGGCGTTCGTCCAACCCGTCCCGCTGGCCGGCTACCTCGCCCACGCCACCTCGCGGGTCCGGATCGGGTTCGGCGTCCTGCTGGCCCCGCTGCTGAACCCGGTCGCCCTCGCCGAGGACCTGGCCTCCCTCGACGTGCTGTGCGGGGGCCGGCTGACCGTCGGCATCGGCGCCGGCTACCGCAAGCGTGAGACCACCGCGTTCGGCGTCGCCTGGGAGGACCGGCTGCGCCGGCTGCGGGAGTACGTGCCGATCCTGCGCGCCCTGTGGAACGGCGAGACGGTCGACGTCGCCGGCAGCTGGGGCGAGGCTCCCGGCGCGTCCCTGGCACTGCGCCCGGCCCAGCCCGGCGGCCCGCCGCTGTGGATCGGCGCGTTCGCCGAGCCGGCCGTCCGCCGCGCCGCCCGGCTGGACGCCCCCTGGCTGATCGGACCCAAGGGCGACGACGCCGAGCTGGCCAGGCTACTCGGGATCTACCGGGCCGACCTGGGCGAGCGTGGCTTCTCCCTCGACCGGGAGTACCCGATGAGCCGTGAGGCGTACCTCGGCGACAGCTACCCGGCGGCGGTCGCGGCCGTCCGCCCGCACCTGCAACGCCAGTACGCCGGCTACCGGTCCTGGGACGACGCGCAGTCCCTCGATCTCGACCGCTATCTGGCCGAGGACTGCCTGGTCGGCTCGGCCGACGAGATCGTGGCCAAGCTGCTCCGCTGGGAGACCGAACTGGGCATCACCGAGGTGTCGCTGCGCCACCAGTTCGTCGGCGCGGGCCAGGACGAGGCGATGGAACAGCTCGCCCGCTTCGGCGCGGAGGTCATTCCGAGGGTCGCCGCGACCGCACCCGGGGTGACCCGGTGAGCGCCGGCAGCCTGGTCGGCATTCTGGAGGGCCGGTGCGCCGACCGGGGCGACCTGCCCGGCCTGTACGGCGAGGACGGCCGGTCCTGGACGTTCGACCAGATCGACCTGCTCGCCGGGGGCGTCGCCGCCGCGCTGCGGGCCGAGGGCGTCGGCCCCGGTGACCGGGTCGCCTGTTACCTGACCAACGGCCCCGAGATCGTCTTCCTGCTCTTCGGGGCCTGGAAGATCGGCGCGGTGCCGGTCACCGTCAGCAGCCTCTACAACGCCGCCGAACTGGCCGAGTCGGTGGCCAAGACCGCGCCCCGGCTGCTGCTGGTCGACGACCGCCGGCCCGACGTGGTCGCCGCGTTCCTCGCCGCCCGGTCCGACCCCGACGGGAACGGCGTAGCTGACGCCACCGCCGTCCCGGTCCGGTCCGTCACGGCGGCGTTGACCGACGTGCCCGAACTGCCGTGGCGGCAGGAGACCCGGGTCACCGGCGTCGACGTGGGGCCGGAGGCCGAGGCGTGCATCCTGTTCACCGGTGGCACGACCGGGCGGCCGAAGGCGGTCAGCGTCACCCACGGCGGGACGCGGGAGTCGCTGATCCGGCTGGCCCGGGTCACCACCGGCACCGAGGCCGAGGGCAGCGCCGCCCGCGACGCCCGCCCCAACCTGATCGCCCTGCCGCTGTTCCACAGCGGCGGCCAGCACGCGCTGCTGTTCGCGTACTTCGTCGGCCGGCCGGCGGTGGTCTGGGAACGGTTCGGCGTCGACCGGCTCGCCGACCTGATGCCCCGCTTCGGCTTCGACAACCTGTTCCTGCTGCCCACCATGGTCTACGACATCGTGCACGCCGAACGGGACCTGCCGTTCGCCGGGGTCAGGTCGGTGCTGGTGGCCGGGCAGGCGATCTCCTGGCCGGTGCGGCGGGCCTTCGAGGAGCGCTACCGGGTGCCGATCCTGGTCAACTACGGCTCGACCGAGGCCGGGCACATCGCCGGCTGGACCGGCCGGGACATGAGGGCCGGCCGGTGGAAGCCCGGCTCGGCCGGCCGGGTCTACCCGGGCGTCGAGCTGGAGATCCGCGACGACGCCGGGGCCGCGCTGCCGACCGGCGCGCAGGGCGAGGTGGTGGTCCGCTCCGCCCTGACCCGGGGGTACGTCGACGACGCCGCCGCCTCGGCCGAGCTGGTCCGCGACGGCTGGGTGCACACCGGCGACATGGGCTACGTCGACCCCGACGGGGTGCTCTTCCTGGTGGGCCGCAAGCGGGACATGATCAAGTGCGGTGGTTTCCAGGTCTGGCCCGAGGAGATCGAGGACGAACTGCGGACCCATCCGCTGGTGCGCGACGTCCGGGTGCTCGGCCGGCCGGACGACCGGCTGGGCGAGATCCCGGTGGCGCTGGTGGTCCGCGCCGCCGACGACACGGTCGACGACACCGACCTCGCCGCGCGGCTCGTCGCGTACGCCCGGGAACGGCTGGCCCACTTCAAGGCCCCCCGGCGGATCGAGTTCGTGCCGGCGCTGGAACGCAGCGCCACCGGCAAGCTCAGCCGGGTGGCGGCCCCATCGCAGGGAGGCGGAGGACGATGAGGTTCGGCATCATGGCGTCGCACCAGTACCCGCCCGGCGACGACCTCGGTAGGCACCTCGACGACCTGTTCGGCACCGTCGAGCTGGCCGCCGAACTGGGCTACGACTCGGTCTGGACGATCAACCACTTCCAGTCCAACCTGGCCACCCCGCAGCCGATCTCGATGCTGGCGAGCCTGATCCCGCGTTCGGGGGACATGCTGCTCGGCACCGGCATCCTGCTGCTGCCGATGTTCCACCCGGTGCACGTCGCCGAGGAGTTCGCCACCCTGGACCACCTCTCCGGCGGGCGGGTGATCCTCGGCGTCGGTGCCGGCTACCGGGAGAACGAGTTCGCCGCCTTCGGCGTCGACCCGGAGAGCCGGTTCCGCCGCTTCGACGAGAGCCTGCGGCTGATCCGGGCGCTGTGGACCGGGAAGCCGGTCACCCACGACGGGGAGTTCTACCCGCAGGTCGACGCCACCATCGGCATCCCGCCGCTGACCCCGGGCGGGCCACCGATCTGGGTCGGCGCGGGTGGCAAGAAGGCGGTCCGTCGGGCCGCCCGGCTCGGCGACGCCTGGTACGCGCCGGGCAACTCGCCGAGCCGCCGGTTCCTGCCCGAGCACCTGGCCGTCTACAACGAGGCGTTGGCCGAGTACGGGCGGGACCCGGCGACGGTGCAGCGTCCCGTGGGCGTGGAGCTGTACTGCGCGCCGAGCACCGAACAGGCCGTCGCGGAGGCGCTGCCGCACGCCCGGGTCGAGTACTCGACGTACGCCGAGTATCCGGCGCTGCGCTGGCAGCGGGACCGGTTCGACGAGCTGGTCCGTAACACGCTGCTGCTGGGTTCACCCGAGTTCCTCGTCGAGCGGATCTCCGCCCTGCGGGACCTCGGGTTCGACCATCTCATCTTCCGGCCCGGGTGGCTGGGCATGCCCACCGAGAAGCTCCGCGCCTCGCTGCGGCTGTTCGCCGCCGAGGTGATCCCCGCCTTCCGTACCACCACCTGACCTAAGGAATTCGCCGTGAAGAAGACCGAAGCCGAACTGCTGGAGAACCAGTGGGACGTCGAGAACATGGAGGTCGACCCCGAGGTCCTCGCCAAGTACGTCCGCTACCACGTCGACGAGGAACGGGCCGTCGCCACCATCACCTTCGACCGTCCGGAGCGGCTCAACGCCATCCCGGTGGCCGCCTTCGAACGGGTCGGTGACCTGGTGAAGGAGGCGGAGACCGACGACCGGGTCAAGGTCATCGTGTTCACCGGGGAGGGGGAGCACTTCGGCACCGGTGCCGACGCCGCCGAACTCGGGCACTACATCGGCTACAAGACCGGCACCGACAAGGCGTCCCGGCGTCGTCCGGCGCAGCGGCAGCGCATCCTGCCCGACCGCAACGTGCTCAGCTCCGGCTTCACCCGGCCGATCATCGAATCGCTCAAGGCGACCATCTGCCAGGTGCAGGGCTACTGCTACGGCGGGCACTTCCAGATCGCGCTGTCGGCCGACATCGTCATCGCCTCCCCGGACGCCCGGTTCACCCACCCGGCGTTCCGCTACCTGGGGCCCGCGCCGCAGGACATGTACCACTGGATCGAGAAGGTCGGCCTGACCACGATGAAGGACGTCATGCTCACCATGCGGGCGATCGGCGCGGAGGAGGGTGAACGCAAGGGCCTGGTCACCAAGGTCGTCCCGCGTGACGAACTCCAGAAGTGGGTCGACGACTACGCCGACGCGATCGCGGTGATGCCGCTGGACTCGCTGATGATGGGCAAGTCGATGATGCAGGTGGTGATGGAGGCGCGCGGCAAGGGCCTCGGGGCGATGACCGGCTGGGTCGGGCACGGCTGGGCCACCAACGTCAGCTTCGCCGACGGCGACTGGAACTTCCTCAAGGAACGCCGGGAGAAGGGCATCGGGCAGGCGCTGGCCGACCGGGACCGGCTGGTCGCCCCGTACTTCCGGCTCAGCGACAGCCGGTCGCGGGAAGAGTAGGCGACGGCGTGAGGTTCGGCATCCTGCTCGACCACCAGTACGCCCCCGGCGACGACCTGGGCCGGCGCATCGGGGAGACCGTCGAGTACGTCCAGCACGTCCGTGACCTGGGCTACGACTCGGTCTTCGGCATCCACCACTACCTGTCGTCGCTGCGCACCCCGCAGCCGCTGCCGCTGCTGAGCCGGCTCATCGACCACTCCGGGACGATGCAGCTCGGCACCGGCATCCTCATCCTGCCGCTGGGCCACCCGGTGCACTGGGCCGAGGAGATCGCCACCATCGACCAGATGTCCGGCGGCCGGTTCGTCCTGGGCATCGGCTCGGGCTACCGCGACGTCGAGTTCACGTCGTTCGGCATCGAACGGCGGACCCGGGTGTCCCGGATGAACGAGGCGCTCGCGGTGATGCAGCAGCTGTGGACCGGGGAGCCGGTGCACCACGAGGGCAAGCACTTCACCCTGGACGGGGTGCGGTGCAGCGTACTGCCGGTGCAGCGCCCGCACCCGCCGGTGTGGGTGGGTGCCAACGGCCCGACCGGCATCGCCCGGATCGCCCGGCAGGGGCTGCCCTGGCTGGCCCCGTCCAACGTGCGCCGTAACTGGGCCGTGGGCAACCTGGCCGACTACCGCGAGCAGCGGCGGGCCGCCGGCTTCGACGAACGGGAGGCGGTCTTCCCGATCCACCGGGACCTGTGCGTGGCCGACTCCGCCGACGCCGCGTTCGCCGTCGCCGGGGAACAGGTGAAACGCTCCTACGGCGAGTACGTCCAGTACGGCATGGACTTCTTCGAGTCGCAGTGGGACGCGATCAAGGAGAAGGCGCTCTTCTTCGGCTCGCCCGACGACATCGCCGCCAAGATTCAGGATTTCGCCGACGCCGGCTTCAACCATTTCGTCTTCCGCGCCCAGTGGCTCGGCCTGCCGATCGAACGGTCCATCGAGATCGTCGAGCGGTTCGCCCGCGAGGTGATGCCGAGGTTCCGGCCATGAGGATCGGTCACGTGATCGTCCCCGCCGACGACCTGGACGCCCAACTCGCCTTCTACACCGCGCTCGGGCTGACGGTGCGGTTCCGCGACGGCGACCGCTACGCCGCCGTCACCGACGGCACGGTCACCATCGGCCTCGCCGACGCCGGCCAGCAACCCGTCGCCGGCCGCACCGTGCTCAGCATCCAGGTCGACGACCTCGACGCCTGCCTCGCCCAACTGGCCGCCGTAGGCGTCACCGCCACCACCCCGACCACCGGCCCGCACGAACGCCGGGCCCTGATCACCGACCCCACCGGCAACCCCCTGACCCTCTACCAACCCCACCCCTGACCCCCCACCCCCCACCCCACCCCCACCCCACCCCACCCCACCCCCTCACCCACCCCCACCCCACCCCGGTGATCAAGAGAAAAGCGTCAGGAGTGATCTCCACGATGACGCAAACCTCTTGATCATCTGACGCAAACCTCTTGATCACCGAAGCGAGCCGGGACAGCACCTCCACCTCACGCAGCGGCGGGGGTAGGACACGGAGAGCGGGCAAGGGGCCGGCAGGGCACGGGGGCGGGAGGGGGCGGGGCGGCTGGTACGGAGGGCAGGGGAGGGCACGGGCGGTCGGAGAGGTACGAGAAGGAGATCGATGTGAGTGTGAGTGACGAACTGCGGGGCCTCACCGTCGGTGTGCTCGGCGGGACGGGGCCGCAGGGGCGGGGGTTGGCGCGGCGGTTCGGGGCGGCCGGGCTGGACGTCGTACTCGGGTCGCGGGACGCCGAGCGGGCCGCGCGGACGGCGGCCGGGTTGCCCGGCCGGGTCCGGGGCGGGTCGAACGCCGATGCCGCCGGGCAGGCCGACATCGTGGTGGTCGCGGTGCCCTGGGAGGGGCACGCCGAACTGCTCGCCACGCTCGCCCCGGCGCTGGCCGGGAAGATCGTCGTGGACTGCGTGAACCCGTTGGGCTTCGACAAGCAGGGTGCCTACGCGCTGCCCGTCGCGGAGGGCTCCGCCGCCCAGCAGGCCGCCGCGATCCTCACCGGGTCGCGGGTCGTCGCCGCGTTCCACCACGTCTCGGCCGTGCATCTGGAGGACCCGGACCTCGACCGGGTGGACACCGACGTGCTGGTGCTCGGCGACGACCGCGAGGCCACCGACCTGGTCCGGGACCTCGCCGCCGCCATTCCCGGTGTACGGGGCGTCTACGGCGGCCGGCTGCGCAACGCCCACCAGGTCGAGGCGTTCACCGCCAACCTGATCTCGGTCAACCGGCGCTACCGGGCCCACGCGGGCCTGCGCGTCACCGACGTCTGACCCCGCCCCCCGGCCGAAGACCCGCCGCCCCCGGCCGAAGACCCGTCCCCGGCCGAAGCCGCGCTGTCACCGGCAGCAGACCCCGCCCCGGCACGAAGGAGCATCCATGGATCTCGCCCGTACCACCGCCATCGTCACCGGCGCCG
The DNA here is from genome assembly GCF_053667945.1 of Micromonospora sp. SCSIO 07396. Lineage (NCBI taxonomy): Bacteria > Bacillati > Actinomycetota > Actinomycetes > Micromonosporales > Micromonosporaceae > Micromonospora > Micromonospora sp. SCSIO 07396. The sequence continues at coordinate 3,389,473 of NZ_CM132210.1, read as the reverse complement.
CATCCGGGCTGGGCGCGGCGACCGCCGCCGCGCTGGCCGCCGCCGGTGCCACCGTGCACGGCTTCGACCTCGGGCCGGCCATCGCGGCGGCCGGCGACACCCCGTCCGGGGTACGGCTGGTCGACGTCGACGTGTGCGATCCGGTGTCGGTGCGGGCGGCCGTCGACCGGGCGGCCGACGGCGACGTGCCCCTGCGGACGGTGGTGAACTGCGCCGGGATCGCCCCGTCACAGCGCATCCTCGGCCGACGCGGCGTGCACGACCTTGACCTGTACGCCCGCGTGGTGCGGGTCAACCTGGTCGGCACGTTCACCGTGCTGACCCTGGCCGCCGAGCGGATCGCGCAGACCACCCCGGACGGGCACGGCCAGCGGGGCGTGATCGTCAACACCGCCTCGGTCGCCGCGTTCGAGGGGCAGGTCGGTCAGGCGGCGTATGCGTCGTCCAAGGGCGGCGTCGTCGGCCTCACCCTGCCCGCCGCCCGGGACCTCGCCCCGCACGGCATCCGGGTCATGACGATCGCGCCCGGCATCATGCTGACCCCGATGATGCAGACCGTGTCGGCGCAGTACCGGGCCGGGCTCGCCGCCGGGGTGCCGTTCCCGGCCCGTCTCGGCGACCCCGGCGAGTACGCCGCGCTCGTGCTCGCCGTCGTCGGCAACGACTACCTCAACGGCGAGGTGGTCCGGCTCGACGGGGCGCTGCGGATGACGCCCCGCTGACCGTACGGGGGTCAGTAGGCGTAGGTGACCGAGATGGTGGCGTTGGGGCAGCCACCGGCCAGGCTGGTCAGGGCGCTCTTCTCGGCGCTGTCGACGGTGAGCCGCCACCGGGTCTTGGTGGCCACCCACTCGTTGACGTACCGGCACCGGGCGGCGGCGTACGGCGGCAGCCAGGTGGCCGGGTCCTGGTCGCTCTTGGCCTGGTTGACGTTGTCGGTGACGGCGGCCAGCGGGCGGCTGTCGCCGAGGTCGTTGGCGTACGCCTGGCGGCGGCTGGTGGTCCAGGTACGCGCGCCGGAGTCCCATGCCTCGGCCAACGGCACCATGTGGTCGATGTCGAGGTCACCGGTGGCGGTCCAGTAGGCGTTGTCGTAGTAGGAGTACCAGCGTCCCCCGCTCAGCGTGCAGGTGCCGGTGACGGTGGGCGCGCTGACCGCCTCGGCGAGCAACACCTCGTTGCGGGTGTTGCAGCCGTCGCCGTCGGCGTCGATCCAGTGCGGGAAGAGGTCACGGCTGTATCCGGTACGGATCTCGGTGGCGACGGGAAGGTCGGCGACGGCGGTGGTCAGCGGGGCGGAGTAGCCGGCGGCCTCGGCGGGGTGGGCGAGGCCGAGCGTGGCGGCGAGGACCGCGGCGGGGATGGTCGCGGCGGCGCGCAGGTGTCGGTTCATGGGTGCTCCGTCCGGTCAGATGCGGGCTCCGTTGCCCCATGTATAGACGGAAGTCGAAGGAACGGTCCAGTGGGCCCGGTGTGAACGGTGGCCGAACTCGCCGGTCAGCGGCGGGTCGGCAGCCGAGCCAGCTTGTCCGGGTTGACCACCAGCAGCAGCCGTTCGATGCCCCGTACCGAGGTGTCCAGGGTGATCAGGGTGACCGGCCGGTCGGCGGCGACCAGCACCCCCGGGCCGCCGTTGACCTGGACCAGGCCGACCGTCGTGCCCCGCCAGTACTTGCGCCGCACGTTGTCCAGGAAGTTCGTCACCCGGGCCGGCCCGCACACGTCCCGGCGGGCCGCGTGCACCCGGCCACCGCCGTCGGAGCGGGCCACCACGTCGGCGGTGAGCAGCCGCTCCAGGGTGGCCAGGTCGCCGTCGCGGGCCGCGCCGAGCAACGCCTGCGCCAACCGCCGACGGTGCTGCGGCGCGGCGGGCGCGGGGCCTTCGACGGCGAGGTGCCGCCGGGCCCGGGTGGCCAGCTGCCGCGCGTTCGGCTCCGACGTGCCGAGCACCTCGGCGATCTCCCGGTACGGGTAGTCGAACGCCTCACGCAGCACGTACGCGGCCCGCTCGGCGGGGGTCAGCCGCTCCAGCAGCAGCAGGACCGCGACGTCCAGGGCCGCCGCCCGTTCCGCGCCCAGGGTCGGATCGGCGTCGGTGGCGACCGGTTCGGGCAGCCACGGCCCCACGTACGTCTCCCGGGTGGCGCGGGCGGAGGTGGCCGCGTTCACCGCCAGCCGGGTGGTCGTGGTGGTGAGGAAGGCCGCCGGGTTGCGTACCCCGCTGCGGTCGGCGCGCTGCCAGCGCAGCCACACCTCCTGCACCACGTCCTCGGCCTCGACGACGCTGCCCAGCATCCGGTAGGCCAGCCCGAACAGTCTCGGCCGTACGTCGAGGAACGCGGTCAGGTCGGCCGGCGCGACGGCCGCCGGCGCGTCGGCGGCGGCCCCGGACCCGGTCGTCATGCACCCACGGTAGGGGGTGCGGCGCGGGGGCGCGGCGGCACCCGCCGGCCCCCCGCGCCGGGTCAGCGTCCGCGCCACTGCGCCAGCCGGGTGCCGCCGGTGCGGGCGTCGCCGAGCGGAACCAGCGCCTGCTCGGCCAGCAGCGCCCCGAAGTAGCGCCCCTGCGGGTCGCTGACCACCGGGCGGGGGTCACCGGCGGCGGTCAGCGTCGCCCGGCCCAGCTCGTCCAGGCGGAACCGTTCGGGTCCGGCCAGCTCCACGATCCCGTCGGCAGGCGTGTCGAGGGCGATCTCGGCCAGCACCGTCACCACGTCGTCGGCGGCGACCGGCTGGATCAGCGCCGACGGCAGCCGTACCTCCCCGTCCACCACTGACGACTCGACGATGGCCGGCACGAACTCGAAGAACTGGGTGGCGCGCAGCACCGTCCAGGGGACGCCCGCGGCGGCGATCAGCGCCTCCTGGGCCACCTTGGCCCGCATGTACCCGCTGTCGGGGATGCGGTCGACGCCGACGATCGACAGCGCCACGTGGTGCCGTACGCCGGCCTTCGCCGCTGCCTCCAGCAGGGTCCGGGTGGACGTCCCGAAGAACGCCAGCACGGCGTCCGCCTCGAACGACGGGGAGTTCGACACGTCCACCACGACGTCCGCGCCGTCGAGCGCCTCGGCCACGCCCGCGCCGGTGAGCGCGTCGACCCCGGTCCGTGGCGAGGCGGCCACCGCCTCGTGGCCCTGCTGCCCGAGCAGCGCCACCAGCCTGCTGCCGATGAGTCCGCTGCCCCCGATGACGACGATCTTCATGGTCGATCCACTCCCTGTCCGTCCCTGGCGGTCGCGCCGCCCCGTACCTCTACGACCGACGGGACCGGTGATCCGTGACAGGCGTCGTGGCGGGCCGGGAGCGGGGCGGCGGCCCGGTGGGGTGGCCGGGTCACGGTCCGCCGGTGGCCGCGGCAGCGGGTAGCGTTCCCGCGGTGGGTGCGCCGGCACCCGGGTGAGGAGACACCATGGCGGGCACGACGACGGTGGAGGTTCCGACCAGCGACGGCGCGGCGGAGGCGTACCTGGCCCGGCCGGACGGGGACGGGCCGTTCCCGGCGGTGCTGTTCTTCATGGACGCCTTCGGGCTGCGTCCCCGGCTCGCCGAGATGGCCGAGCGGATCGCCGCGCGGGGTTACCTGGTGCTGGTGCCGAACCTGTTCCACCGCACCGGCCCGATGCCGCGCGTCGACCTCGCCGACCTGGCCGACCCGCAGCGGCGCGGCGAGTTGTTCGGCCGGATCGTGCCGCTGATCATGGCGCTCACCCCGGAGTTGGTGGCCCGGGACGCCGGGGCCTATCTGGACTTCCTCGCCGCCCGTGACGACGTCGCGGACGGGCCGGCGGCGATCGTCGGGTACTGCATGGGTGGCACCAACGCGCTGCGCGCGATCGAGGCGCACCCGGACCGGATCGCGGCGCTGGCCAGCTTCCACGCCGGACGGGTCGTCACCGACGAGCCGGACAGCCCGCACCGGGGCGTCGGCGCGGTCACCGGTGAGCTGTACTTCGCCCACGCCGACCGGGACGACTCGATGACCGCCGACCAGATCGCGACGTTGGAGGCGGCGCTCGACGCCGCCGGGGTCGCCTACCGCTCCGAGGTGTACGTCGGTGCCCCGCACGGCTTCACGATGGCCGACACCGCGATGTACGACGAGGGGGCCGCCGAGCGGCACTGGACGGCGTTGTTCGACCTGCTGGACCGGACCTTCCGGGGGTCGGCGCGGCGGTCGGATGACGGTCCCCATGCGAGCGTATGACAGTCGCGTGACATTCGGCCCGCAGCGTCCCGCCGTGGTTTCACCGCCCGCCCGCCGGGGGCAGAGTCCAGGTCGACAGCGACTCGTGGAGGGACGACACACGTGGAAGTACAGGGCTTCTTTACCGCCATCATCATCGGTCTGATCATCGGTGCCCTGGGTCGCCTCGTGGTGCCCGGGAAGCAGAAGATCTCGATCCTGCTCACCCTGGCCATCGGCGTGGTGGCGGCGATCCTCGGTACCCTGCTCGCCGGCGCGTTCGGGGTGGACGACACCCCGGGCATCGACTGGATCGAGCTGTTCCTCCAGGTGGCCTTCGCGGCCGTCGGCGTGGCTGTTCTCGCCGGCACGTACGGCCGACGTCGGCACTGACCCGCACCCCCTCGCGTCGGCCCGCCCTCTCCCCGGGGCGGGCCGACGCGGCCGTTGCGCCGGGTGGCGGTCCAGGTACCCCCGGGGGTATGTTGGCGGCAGGAGGTGCACCGTGAAACTGCGACCGGAGATGACCGGCGACGCGCTGACCCGGCTCAAGCGGGCCCGGGGTCAGCTCAACGCCGTGATCGAGATGATGGAGAACGGCGAGGACTGCCGGGAGGCGTTGACCCAGCTGGCGGCGGTCTCCAAGGCCATCGACCGGGCCGGCTTCAAGATCATCGCCTCCGGGATGCGGCACTGCGACGCGGCGCGCGGGCGCGGCGAGACCCCCGAGATGACCGAGGCCGAGCTGGAGAAGCTCTTCCTGGCGCTGGCCTGACCCGCGAACGGCGTCCCGCCCGGCCCGCCTGAGCGCGCTCCGGGCGGGTACTCCGTACCTCGGAACACGAACACCCGTCTGTCCGTTACATACCCCCTGGGGTATAAGCAGAAAGAGAGGTTTGTCATGACTGTTGACGTGACGGTGCTCAGCACGTCCTCCCTCGGCGACCGCAGCTACCTGGCCACCGACGGCCGGGTCGCGGTCGTGGTCGACCCGCAACGCGACGTCGACCGCGTCCTGCGCCTGGCCGGCCAGCACGACGTCCGGATCACCCACGTGGTGGAGACCCACCTGCACAACGACTACGTCTCCGGCGGCCGGGAACTCGCCCGGCTCACCGGCGCCGAATACCTGGTGGCCGCCGCCGACCAGGTCGACTTCCCCCGCACCCCGGTCGACGACGGCGACGAGGTGCCCGTGTCGGACACCCTGCGACTGCGGGTGGTCGCCACCCCCGGCCACACCTTCCACCACCTGTCCTACGTCCTGGACGCCGCCACCGACGGCGGCTGGCAGGCGGTCGGGGTCTTCACCGGCGGCTCCCTGCTCTTCGGCACCACCGGCCGCACCGACCTGCTCGGCCAGCAGCACGCCCACGAACTCGCCCACCACCAGTACGCCTCCGCCCGGCGGCTGGCCGACCTGCTGCCCGACGGCACCCAGGTCTGGCCCACCCACGGCTTCGGCAGCTTCTGCTCCGCCACCCAGTCCGACGCCCCCGACTCCACCATCGGCCGGGAGCGGCAGGTAAACCCGGTGCTCCGGCTCGCCGCCGCCGACTTCGTCACCGACATCCTCGCCGGCCTGGACGCCTACCCCGCGTACTACGCGCACATGGGGGCCACCAACGCCGCCGGCCCTGCGCCGATCGACCTCACCCCGGTCACCCGCGCCGACGCCGGTCAACTGCGTGAGCGGATCGCCGCCGGGCAGTGGGTGGTCGACCTGCGGCACCGCAAGGCGTACGCCGCCGCGCACCTCGCCGGCACGGTCAGCCTCGGCCTCGACGGGCCGATGTCCACCTGGCTCGGCTGGCTGATCGACTGGGGCGCCCCGCTCACCCTGCTCGCCGAGACCCCGGAACAGATCGCCGAGGCCCAGCGGGAACTGGCCCGCATCGGCATCGACCGGCCCGCCGCCCAGGCCACCGGCGGCCCCGAACGGTGGGCCGCCGACCCCGGCCAGCTCCGCGAGCAGCCCACCGCCGACTTCGCGGCCCTGGCCGCCGCCCGCGCCGGGAACCCGCCCGCCGGACTGCCCGCCCCGCAGGTCGTCCTCGACGTGCGGATGACCAACGAGTGGACGGCCGGGCACCTCACCGACGCCGTGCACGTCCCCCTGCCCGACCTGCGGGCCCGGCTCGCCGAGATCCCCACCGGGGTGATCTGGGTGCACTGCGGCTCCGGCTACCGGGCCAGCGCCGCCGCGTCCCTGCTGGCCAACGCCGGCCGGACGGTGGTCGTCGTCGACGACCGGTTCGACCGGGCCGCGCCCGCCGGCCTCACCCTCACCACCCCCGCCTGACATCCCCACCCGCCACGGCGGACCCGAAACGAGGAGAGATGGACCGTACCGACCCCACCCGCACGGCCACCGTCGACGCCGAGACCCTGCGTGCCCTGGTCGACGCCGGCCGGGCACCCCGGCTGCTGGACGTCCGCACCCCGGCCGAGTTCGCGACCGCACACATCCCCGGCGCCTACAACGTCCCGCTCGACCTGCTCCGCGAACACCGCGAGGAGCTGCGGCGACACCTCGACGAGGAGGTGGTGCTGATCTGCCGCTCCGGCGCACGGGCCGGCCAGGCCGGCCGGGCGCTCGCCACCGCCGGCCTGCCCCACCTGCGGGTCCTCGACGGCGGCATGCTCGCCTGGGAGAAGACGTCGGCACCCGTCCGGCGGGGCACCCCCCGCTGGGACCTGGAACGGCAGGTACGCCTCGTCGCCGGGTCGATCGTGCTGGTCAGCGTCCTCGGCTCGGTGCTGGTGCCGGGACTGAAGTGGGTCGCCGCGCTGATCGGCGGCGGGCTCACCGTTGCCGCCCTCACCGACACCTGCGCCATGGGCATGCTGCTGGGCCGGCTGCCCTACAACCGGGGCGTCGGATGCGACCTGGACGGTGTCGTCGCCCAGCTACGCGGTGACACCGGACGGCAGGGGTGAGCGCCACCCTGCCGTTGACCGTCGGGCTGGCCGTGCTGATCGGGGTCAGCCTCGGCCTGCTCGGCGGTGGCGGTTCCATCCTGGCCGTGCCGCTGCTGGTCTACGTCGCCGACCTGCCGGTACGGGAGGCGATCGCCACCTCGCTGCTCGTCGTCGGCGTCACCAGCCTCGTCGGGGTGCTGCCGCACGCCCGGGCACACCGGGTCCGCTGGCGTACCGGGTTGGTGTTCGGCCTCGCCGGCATGGCCGGGGCGTACGTCGGTGGGCGGCTGGCCGGCCACCTCCCGCCGACGCTCCTGCTCACCGGATTCGCGGTGCTGATGCTGGCCACCGCCGTCGCCATGATCCGCGGCCGACGGGTCGCCGGGGGGACCGGGCCGCACGGGCTGCCTCTGGCCCGGGTGCTCGCCGACGGGGCGGTGGTCGGGCTGGCCACCGGACTCGTCGGGGCCGGCGGCGGGTTCCTGGTGGTGCCCGCGCTGGCGCTGCTGGGCGGCCTGCCGGTGCCGGTCGCCATCGGCACCTCGCTGGTGGTGATCGCGATGAAGTCGTTCGCGGGTCTCGCCGGCTACCTCTGGACCGTCGACATCCACTGGCCGCTGGCGCTCGCCGTCACGGCCGCCGCCGTGCTCGGCAGCCTGCTCGGCGGGCGGCTCACCGGCCGGGTGCCGGCCGAGGTCCTGGGTCGGTCGTTCGGCTGGTTCGTGCTGGTGATGGGTGGTTTCGTGCTGGTCCGGCAACTACCCGGCGAGGTTCGGGCCGACCCGGCGCTGTGGACCGGCCTGGCCGGCCTCGCGGCCGGCGCGGCGCTCGCCGCGCTGGCCTGTGCCCGACGTGCCCCGTCCGGGGCCGGTCGGGCAGCGCCCCGCCCCGCCGACTGACCACCCGGCCGGGCCTGCGGCGCGGTCACCGGGGGCGGCGACGCAGGTTGGCCAGCTTCTCCATGCCCTGCCGGGCCTGGACGGTACGCAGCAGTTTGCTGGTCTCCTTGCGGAAGTGGCTGCACTGCTTGCCGAACTCGCCCACCGACTGGTCCTTGCTCGCCTGGAGCAGCCGTTCGGCGTACTCCAGCCAGCTGTGGCCCTCCCACGGGCACGGCTCGGCGATCGGATCGGCCGCGGAGGTCAGCTCGGCGGCCAGCAGGATCGCGCGGGCCATCAGGAACATGGTGACCGGGGTGACCCGACCGGCCAGGTGGACCTGCTGGAACACCCGGCACCCGTCGAAGAAGTGGAACGCCTTCACCGCCTTCTCGGGGTCCCGCCGCAGCTCCGCCATCCGCAGGTAGACCGCACCGAGACCGCGCAGGAGCTGCACCTCGGTGAAGTTCTCCCGGAGGAGGTCGGCGATCGTCGAGTGGGACTCGTCGGTGACCTCCCGGTCGGCCGGCGGACGCACCCGGGGCGTGGGGTCGAAGACCCGGCTGAGCTGGTCGGCGAACTCGCTGCCCTCGGCGATCCGCCACACCCCCCGGTCGGCCAGGCTGGTGACCACGGCGTCGCCGCTGCGCCGCCGGTTGAGCATCCGCGCGACACCCTCGGTGTAGCCGCCGTTGCTCATGATCTCGGTGGCGACGTTCTCGACGTCGCTCCAGGCGATCTCCCGGTTCAGTTCCAGGTCGACCCGGGTCCGCAGGATCACCAACTGCTCCAGCAGCGGACCCTCCCGCTCCTCGGCGGCGAGCAGGTCGCCCGCCTCCAGCAGCAGCGGACGCGGGTCGGGATCGTTACGCGGCCAGCCGAAGTGGGCGTACCCGACGATGGCCTCGACCATGGCCAGCCCGTACCGCAACCGTCCCCGACCGTCCGACGCGGTCACGATCAGCCGCCGGTACGTCTCGATCGCCTGCCGGTACTCCCAGATGTAGCGGTGGAACTCCGCCCGGACCTCCAGCACCCCCGGATGGTCCGGCCAGCGCTGCTCGGCGGCCCGGATCAGCTCCCAGACCGTGCTGTTGTCGACGTCGTTACGCCGGTGCACCCCCTGCTCGTCAGGCTGCTGCTCGCCCACCCCCAGCCAGCGCCGGTACTGCCGCTCCAGTCCCACCTCCATCTGGAGCAGCTCGATCGAGTGGCTGAACCGGCGCAGGTGCCCGTCGAGCTTGTCCCGGCGGAGCCGGTAGACCCGGCGGATGTCGACCAGATCCTCCGGCCGCAGCCGCTTCCTGCGCTCCAGGCGCTCCACGCCCTCCGGGGTGGCCGCGGCCAGCAGGTTACCCTCGCTGCTCCACCGGGCCCGGTGGCACCACAGGTCGAGCACCGCGTGGTGCCAGGTGGTGTGCTCCTGTTCGGCCAGCCAGTTCTGCACCTCCTTGATCCGGCGCAGCAGTTTCTGGTCGCGGGGTCGGGTCCGGGGGGCGTCACCGCCGCGCGGGGACGCGTCGATCTCGGCCCGCCAGCCGCCCAGCTCCCGCTGGATACGCAGCTCCCGCAGCAGCGACCGGGCGCTCGGCCGGTCCTCGTGGGCCCGCTTCGCGCACTCCAGCGCGACCTCGGCCTCGGTCGTCGCCTCGGCGAACCTGTTGTTGCGACGCAGGCAGTGCGCGACGAACAGGTGCACCTCCGCCTCGATCCCGGGGAACAGCGGGAACTCGCCGTCGGTCAGCACCAGGGCCATCGTCCGTCGGGCGGCCTCCAGCTGGCTGACCACGTCCGGGTCGCTGCGGTGCACGGCGTGCAGCAGCCGCCACACGTACATCCGGGTGTCGCCGGGCCAGCGGGCCGGCGAACCCCAGGCCGTCGTCAGCTCCTCGACCACCCGCCGGCCCGTCGCCTCCTGGTCGGCGAAGGTGGGCTGTTCGGCGACGAGCAGCGTCGCCACGCCGCACAGCCGCATGCTCCACAGTCCCCGGTCGCTGTCCGACCCGGACAGGGCCAACCCCTCGCTGACCGCCGCCGTCGCCTCGGTCAGCGTCGCCACCCGTTCCGCCAGGGTGCGCTCCCCCCGGGCGCGACCGCACAGCAGCCGGTGGCGCATCTGCAACACCGCGAACCGGTCCCGCAGGGTGACCGGCTCGGGCATCAGCCCGAACAGCTCGAACGCGGTGCCCAGCGCGGCCCGCGCGGCCGGCACCCGGCCCGAGGTGAGCTGGAGGTCGACGGTGTTCAGCAGCCAGGAGATCGCCACGGTGATCAGATCCGGGCGGTTGCCGCCGGCCACCCGGGCGCAGTCGGCCAGCACCGGCGCGGCCTGCTCCCGGGCCGGCAGCAGGCTCGTCCCCGCCCGCAACCGGCGGCCACCGATGAACAGCGCGGTGTCGATCGACTTCAGCAGCCGGTGCGACAGCGCGTCCCGGTCGGCCTGCCCGATCGCCTCCGCCACCGCGTCGGCGGCGGCCACGAACGCCTCGCGCACCTGCTGGCTCTGCCCGGTGGCCCGCATCGCCTGGTTGAGCCGGGCGGCACCGGCGACCACCGGGTAGCCGCTGGCCCGGACCGGCCGGGCGGCGGGGACGTCCACCTCGACCGGCGGCGCGACGGCGTCGGTCGGGGTGGTGACCGGCCCGTCGGTTGCCGCGACGGCCGTGGCCTCCAGCAGCACCGGGCTGAACGCCGCGTCGCCAGAGTGCGCGGCGGCGAGCTTGGTCAGCGTCTCCCGCAGCCGGGGGTATCCGGCCACCACCGCCTCGTCGAGGCAGCCGATCGCCCGGTCGACGCCCTTCAGGACGTGCCGGTCGGAGTTGTCCGGGTGGCGTTGCCGTTGCCGCAGCATCGCCATGACCAGTGCGAACATCGCCTCGGCCACCGGCTCGTCGAGCTGGTCGGGGGTGAGTTCGGCACCATCGACGAGTGCCCGCCCGTAGACGTTGTCGCCGCCGCTGCCGCGCAGGGTGGCGGTCAACGCGTTGCTCAGCGCGTGCCGGGCCGACCGGCCCAGGTCGTGCCAGAGGACGCCGTCGTGCTCCTGCTGGGTGAGGATGCGCGCCTCGACCAGGTGGTGGGTGGCCTGCGGGGTGAGCCCGCAGCCCATCGTTTCGAGCAGTTCGGCGGACATCCACAGCCCGTCGGTGATCGCCCAGGCGGTCAGCACGGCCAGCGCACCGGGCCGGCCCCGCTTGCCGTCGACGCCGGTCCACAGCGCGAAGCAGTCCACGTCGCGCAGGCCGGCACCGACCGTGGCGGCCGAACGGCGCAGCAGCGCGTCGATGAGGTGTTCGACGCCCGGCTGCTCGATGCGCTTGTTCAGCACGTCGTTGGCGAGTTCGTCGATGCCGTTGTGCAGCACCCCGGGCAGCCGGACCAGCTTGTCGTCCAGCTCCGTCCAGAGCCGGCCCTCGGCGAGCCCGGCGATGGTCAGGCCGCCGCCGTACAGCGGGTCGGCGAGCACCTGGTCGACCAGTGCGGTGGCCTCGTCCTCACTGAGTTCCCGCAGCTGGATCACCGGCAGGTAGCGCAACCGGTTGTCGCCGCTGACGTGGACCTCCGCCCGGGTGGCGATGATGACCAGCGCCCGGTCGAACACGGACAGCTCCAGCAGCCGGTCGAGCTGCGCCCGGACCGCCCCCGGCCGGGTGCCCAACCGGGAACCCTCGACGAACAGGATCAGCCGTCGGCGGTGCAGCTGCCGCTGCAACTCCTCGACCAGGGTCGTCCGGACCGCCTCGGCGTAGTCCATGCCGTAGTCGGTGACGTCGTCGATGGTGACGTCGAGTTCCCGGGCGAGCGCCCCGAGCACCGGCTCGGGCGCGCTGCTGTTGGGGATGTCCAGCCGCAGCAGTGCCACCTCGTCGAGCTGCCCGGCCTCCTCGGCGAAGCGGGCCAGCACCTCGTCGACGAAGTACCGCTTGCCGGCGTGCCGGGGCCCGACGACCGGCAGCACCGCCCCCTGTGGCAGGCGCAGGCTGGCCCCGCCCCGGACCAGTTCCGGGACCCGGCCGGCGAACGGCAGCTGCCGGTCCGGCCAGGCGCTCTCGAAGCCGGCCCGCTCGCCGTGGTCGGTGGGGGAGCCGGCGGGCCGGCGGGGGAACGGCACCGCACGCCGCTGCGGCGGACGCCACGCGGGGTTACGCACCCAGCCCCGGTCGAACTCGACCGGGCTGCGGGCCGGCGGCGGAAAGCCTTCGCCGGCCAGGAGTTCCCCGGCCTCCCGCAGCACCTCCGTCGGGCTCAGCCACTCGGGCGCGTCCGCCCGGCCGCGCCCGAAGACCTCCAGCAGGGCCCGGGTGAACGGGGTGTGCAGCTCGTCCGGGCCGGCGTCGAGCGCCGGCCCACTGCGGACGGCCGCCATCAGCTGCCAGCCACGGTCCTCGTCGAGGTGCAGCGCCTCCGACGGCAGGACCAGGCTGGCGTTGCCCGCGTGGCAGCAGTCGAGGATCAGCAGGCACCGCTGGGCGTCGGTGCCCCTGGCCGCCGCCACGAAACTCTCCACCGGGAACTCCTTGCCGGAGGTGTCCGCAGCCTCGTGGGGAAGGAGCCGTAGCGACCGGCCCGCCAGGACGGCGTGACCGGCGAAGTAGACCACCAGCACGCCGTCGCGGCCGACGAGCCGGGCCCCGTCCTCGACGTACCCGGCCAGGTCGTCGGCCGTGGGGTCGGGCACCACGGCGATCCGCCGCTTCGGCAGCCCCCAGACGGCGGGATCGGCGAACGCCTCGGCCAGGGCCGTGAGGTTGTCCCCGGCGGCCGGGACGGTCAGCCCCAGATGGGCGTAGGAGCTGACCCCCAGCAGGACGGCACGGGACTGGGCCGGATCGAACCGTGGTTGGTGCGCAGCGGTCACCGCAGGCCCTGCTTGAGCACCGCGACGACGTCCTCGGCCGAGCCGCTGGCCTCGATCTTCACCTCCCGGGTGCCGTCCGGGCTGTCGGTGAGGGTCACCGTGACGGTGGTGTCGCCGCCGCGCCGGGCGCCGCGCCGGGCCTGGTACCAGTCGTACACCGCCTGGATCACCACGGGCAGCAGCACGTCCTGGCCGATGAACTCCAGCACCTCGGCGGCCCCGAGGGTGCCCGGCTCGGGTGCGCGGTGGATCAGCCGGACCCGGGCGTCGCGCAGCTCCGGGTCGGCCACCAACTCGTCGCGAAGGTCGTGCACCGGCGACTCGTCGGAGTCCGAGACCGAGAAGATCAGACGCATGCCGTCATCATGGCCCATGCCGTCACGCGGTGTCAGCCGCGGGACGCTCTCCTGTCGTCCTGTCGACACAGTCCCGCCGACCGTCCATGTCGGACCACCGCCACGACCGAGTCCGGTGTGAATTGCGCGGCCGGTGGACCGTCCGATGTGGGGGAGGCGTCGGTGGTGACGGAGTGCCGGCTCAGGAGCCGGCGGGCACGGTGTCGTCGGTGGGTGGGAACGCCAGCGCCACGGTCAGGTCGAGCACCGTGCCGGGCTCGTTGAGCCGGTCGCCGTACAGCTCGCGCAGCCGGCCCATCCGGTACCGGACCGTCTGCGGGTGCACGAACAGGTCGGCGGCGACGTCGTCGCGCCGGCCCTGGTGCAGCAGCCAGGACCGCATCGTCTCGGCCAGCCGCGCGGCGGTCGCCGCCGGGAGCGTGGCCAGCGGCGCGAGCACCTGGGCGCGCAGGTCGGCCAGCGCCTCCGGGTCGGTGTGCAGCACCAGCCGGGCCAGGTGCTGCTCGGTGTCCCACGCGGCGGCGTCCGCCGGTGACGGCAGGCCGAGGGCGAGCGCCTTCAGCACCCGCTGGTACGACCGGGCCACCGCGACCCAGGGCCGGGCCGGGCCGAGCACCGCGCGGTGCCCGTGCAGCGCCGTGGCGAGCTGCCGCCGCCGTCCACCGTGCATGTCCGGTACGAGCAGCAGCGCCCCCTCCTCGGCCCACTGCGCCCCGGGCAGTTCCTCACCGCTCTCCAGGGTGTGCGTCGGGAGCACCGCGAGCACCCCGCGCAGGCTGCTGCGGGGCAGCACCACCACGGTCAGGGTCTGCGGCGGGGGCCACTCGGCCCGTTCGGCGCTGCGCCGCAGCACCTCCTCCGGCTCGCCGGTCAGCAGTTGCTGGGTGAGCCGGTCCAGGTCGCGCCGCCGGGCCCGGCCGACGTTGGCCAGCTCGTCGGAGTGGCCGGCGACGCTGGCGGCGGAGAGTTCGTCGATGTAGGCGAACATCAGCTCGGCGAACTCGGCGACCGTCTCGGCGGACAGCCCGCTGCGTACGGTGGTGGTGGAGACCTCGCGCCAGGCCACCCGGGCCCCCACCCGGTACGCGGCCAGCAGCGCGTCCATGCTGCGCCCCGCCCGCGCCTCCCCGGCGCCCAGCGCGTACGCGGCCTCCAGCGCCCGGTTCAGCGGGGTGCTCGGGTCGGCCGCGGTGCCGGCCCGCTCGATGAGCTGGAGGAACGTGCCCAACGCGATGCGTACCGCATTCTCGATCTTCTCGCGCATCTGGCCGGTGAGGGTGCCGGAGTAGGCGGGGACCTCGGCGGTGATGGTGGTCACGGTGTGCGCGGCGACCATCGGCAACCGGCCGCGTAACCGGGCGGCCACCGGCGCGTCGAGTTCCAGCCGTCCGCCGGGGTGGCCGGCCGCCTCCGTTTCCGACATGTTGTTCCCTTCGAACAAGTTATCGCGTCCGATTCACCTTCCCTGGTCAAGATGTTATGCGGAAGTGCGAGGACCCTGGGTTCATGACCACCACCGTCCCGCACCGCCCGGCGAAGACCACCGTCCGGGACCGGCTCCTGCGGTTGGCCGAGACGGTCACCACCCCGCTGCTGCCGGAGGACTACCTCGACCTGGTCGCGCCGCTGCGCGCCGGGGCCGCCCTGCGCGGGCGGATCGTCGCCGTCGAGCCCGAGACCCCCGACGCGGCGACCCTCACCATCCGGCCCGGCCGCGACTGGCGCGGCCACACCCCCGGCCAGTACGTCCGCCTCGGCGTCGACGTCGACGGGGTACGCCAGTGGCGGGCCTACTCGCTGACCTCCGCCCCCGACCGCCCCGACCGCCTGATCAGCGTCACCGTCAAGGCCATCCCCGACGGCCGGGTCAGCAACCACCTGGTCCGGCGGACCCCGGTCGGCACCGTCGTCCAGCTCGACCAGGCACTCGGTGACTTCGTCCTGCCCGACCCGGTTCCCGCCCGGGTGCTGTTCCTCACCGCCGGCAGCGGCATCACCCCGGTGATGGGCATGCTCCGCGCCGGTGTGCACACCCGCGCCGACGTGGTCGTGGTGCACTCCGCGCCGACCCCCGACGACGTCGTGTTCGGCCCGCAGCTGCGGGCGCTGGCCGGGCAGGGCGGCATCCGCCTGGTCGAGCGGCACACCGACCGGCACGGCCTGCTCGGCGTCGACGAGCTGGCCACCCTGGTCCCCGATTACCTCGACCGGGAGACCTGGGCGTGCGGTCCGGTCGGGATGCTCGACGCGGTGCAGGAGCACTGGGCGGCGGCCGGCGTCGCCGACCGGCTGCACACCGAACGGTTCCGGCCGACGGTGATCGCGCCCGGCGAGGGCGGCACCGTCACCTTCACCCGCACCGGCCTCACCCTCGCCGCGGGCGGCGGCACCCCGATCCTCGACGCCGGTGAGGCCGCCGGCGCGCTGATGCCGTCCGGCTGTCGGATGGGGATCTGCTACGGCTGCGTCCTGCCGCTGCGCCAGGGGGCGGTGCGGGACCTGCGGACCGGGGAACTCACCACCGCCGTCCCCGGTGACGGCGTGCTCATCCAGACCTGCGTGTCGGCGGCGGCCGGCTCCTGCGACATCGATCTCTGACCGGAGGCCGGACGTGACCGTCATCCAGCACAAGCCCGTCAACCCGATCGCCCACCTGAGCGCCGAGGACATCGAGACGCTCGGCAAGGAACTCGACGCCATCCGGGACCGGGTGCTCGCCGAGCGCGGCGCGAGCGACGCGGCCTACATCCGCAAGGTGATCAAGACGCAGCGGACCCTGGAGATGGGCAGCCGCGCGGTGCTGCTCTTCTCGCTCTTCCCGCCGGCCTGGGTGGTCGGCACCGCCGGCCTGACGGTGGCCAAGATCCTGGAGAACATGGAGATCGGCCACAACATCCTGCACGGCCAGTACGACTTCATGCGCGATCCGAAGATCCACTCCACCACCTGGGAGTGGGACCACGTCTCCCCGGCCGACCAGTGGAAGCACTCGCACAACCAGCTGCACCACACGTACACCAACGTGCTGGGCAAGGACAACGACCTCGGGTACGGCATCATGCGCGTCGACGAGGACCAGAAGTGGTACCCGATGCACCTCGGCCAGCCGCTGTGGAACTTCGTCAACGCCTGTTTCTTCGAGTACGGCATCGCCGCGTACGACCTGGAGCTGGGTCGTAACCTGCGCAAGGGCCGGCACAAGACCCCCGAGTTCCGGGCCCGGCTGCGCGCGGTCGGCCGCAAGATCCGCCGCCAGGTGCTCAAGGACTACGTCATCCACCCGCTGCTGTCCGGTCCGTCCTTCCTGACCACCCTGGCCGCCACCTTCACCGCGAACCTGCTCCGCAACCTCTGGAGCCACTCGGTGATCATGTGCGGCCACTTCCCCAACGGGGTCGAGACGTTCTCCAAGACCTCGATCGAGGGGGAGACCCGGGGCGAGTGGTACCTGCGGCAGATGCTCGGCTCGGCCAACATCAGCGGCAGCCGGCTGATGCACATCATGACCGGCAACCTGTCCTTCCAGATCGAGCACCACCTCTTCCCCGACCTGCCCAGCAAGCGCTACCAGGAGATCGCCCCGCAGGTGCGGGCACTGTTCGACAGGTACGGGCTGACCTACACCACGGGCCCGCTGCCCAAGCAGGTCGCCTCCGCCTGGTGGAAGGTCATCCGGCTCTCCCTGCCCAACCGGGAGACCGCCCCGCCGGCCACCGACGAACCCCCGGCCCGGGTGCTCGCCACCTCCGGGGTCTGACCCCGCAGGCGGCCCGCTGGGTGGCCCGTCAGCAGCCGGTCCAGCGCACCGGGGTGAGCCGGTCACCGACGGTCCAGCCGACCACCGTGCCGTTGTCCGCGATCGCGCCCGCCCGGACGAAGCGGATGGTGTTGCCCGCCCCGGGCAGCGGCGTCACCCGGTCACCGTGCCCCACCGCCGACTCGCCGAGCACCACACCGCTTGCCGTCACGCCGTAGATCCGCCACCCCACCGCCGGATGGACCGGTGTCGCCGCCCCGGTGCGCAGGTTCCACCGCTGGGGGGTCCCGTCCCCCTCCTCCGGGGTGTCGTCCACCCCACCGGCGGCCCAGTCACCCCGACCCACGGACGCCCAGGCGCGGGGTTTGCCGGGCACGCTGAGCCAGCGGATGCTGCCGTCGGGGCGACGTACCCAGCCCGCGTAGCTCGGCGGGCCGTCCGGTCCGACCGAGGTGCCCACGACGCTGCCGTCGTCCAGGACCGCGTTGGCGACCGCGTCGGTCAGCGGCGCGACCGTCTCGACCGTGCCCGGCCGGTCCGCCGGCCACCGCAGCGGGACCTGGGTCTCGGTGGCGTCCACCGAGCCGCGTCCCACGATGTCGCCGCGGGCGTTGATCCCCTCGGCCCAGACGTTCGAGACGGTCCCCGGGACGGGTAGTTCGCTGAGCTGGCCGTCCTGGTAACGCCAGGGGCGGTACGTCGCGGACATGGCCCCGTTGCCGATCACCACGCCGGCCGGGTTGATCCCGGTGACCTCTCCGGCCAGCGGGGTGTCCACGGCGGTGACCCGGTTGCCCTGCCAGATCAGCAGGAGTTGCTCCCACACCCCGTCGGTGATCCGGGTGCCGATGCCGGCGACGAACCGGCCGGTCGGGTCCACCGCCTGGGCCTCGCCGTGCGTCAGCCCCGCCGGCAGTGGCAACGGACGCAACGCGCAGTACCCGATGCTGTCCCGGCGTGGCCCGGCCGCGGCCGACCCGGGCAGGGCCAGCGCCGCGGTGAGCAGGCCGACCGCGGCCCCGGCGAACACTCGTTGACCGATCATGGCGGATCCCTTCGGACGTGGTGGTGGTCCCGGCACCCGCCCGGCCCCGCCACGTCGGTCGCGGCGGGGCGCGACCGGTGCGGGTTGGTCCGGCGTACCGGCCCGTCCCGCTGTGTCGACCGGGCGGACCGGACGCCTGTGTTTGTCTGTATTACGGTCGAAACCGAGGTCAGGTTGCGCGGTGTCCGATACGCGACCGGCCCGCCGGTCCGTCCCGCGTCGGACCCTGCCCGGCGTCCCGGCGGTGCGGGACCGCGGGGGTGAAGCAGCGGAGGAAATGCGATGGCCTACCTGTTCCTGCTGATCGCGATCGGTGCCGAGGTGGCCGGCACCAGCCTGCTCAAGGCGACGCAGGGGTTCACCCGGCTCTGGCCCACGGTCGGGCTGGCCGTGGCCTACCTGCTGGCCTTCGGGATGCTCGCGCTGGCGGTCCGGGACATCCCGGTCGGGGTGGCGTACGCGATGTGGTCCGGGCTCGGCACCGCCGCGATCGTCGCCGTCGGCGCGGCCTTCCTCGGTGAGCCGCTGAGCCTGACGAAGGTGATCGGGGTGGGACTGATCATCGGGGGAGTGATCGTGCTCAACCTGGGTGGGGCGCACTGAGCCGGCCGCCCCCGGTGCGGGGTCGGCCGGCTGTGGCACGTGGGCTAGCGGCGGCCCGCGGAGTGCCGGTGCACCACCTGCCGTCCCCGCACGAACGCCAGCACGATCACCACCAGCAGCGCGACGAGGCCGATGATGGCCAGCCAACGGACCGCCTCCAGCAGCAGCCCGAGCAGGATGAGCGCGCCGCCGACGACACCGACGACCCAGAGCATGGCCCGCATGTCCACCTCCCGTGACTCGCTGACCGGGCAGCCTTCCCGTTCCGGGCCGCCGTATGCCCCGCAGCCACCGGGAGCGGGGTCAGCGCGGGTCGGGCCGCCGGTGGGCGACGTAGACGGTGTTGGCGGACTTCCCGCCGGTCAGCGGGTTGGCGAACGGGACGACGTGCGCCTGCCAGGTGGTGAACACCTCGGCCAGGACCCGGCCGAACGCGTCGTCCGGCGGGTCGTCCGACCAGAGCGCGAACACCCCCTCCGGCAGCAGCAGGTCGGCCAGCCGGCGCAGCCCGTCGGCGGTGTAGAAGGCGGCGTGGCTGGGGTGCAGCACGTTGCGCGGGGAGTGGTCGACGTCGAGCAGCACCGCGTGGAACCGGCGGCCCGGCTGGTCCGGGTCGAAACCGCTGCCGTCGGCGACCGCGGCGAAGAAGTCGGCCCGGACGAACCGGGTCCGTGGGTCCGGGGCGAGACCGGCGGCGAAGGGCAGCAACTGCCGGCGGTGCCAGTCGATGACGTCCTCGATCGTCTCCACCACCAGCACCGTGCGTACCCGGGTGTCCTCCAGCGCGGTACGGGCGGTGTAGCCGAGGCCGAGACCACCGACCACCACGTCGAGCGGCCCGTCGCCCAACGGGGCCAGCCCCAGCCGGGCCAGTTCGATCTCGGCGACCGGGAAGAGACTGGACATCAGATACTCGTCGTCGAGCTTCACCTCGTAGACGTCGACGTCGAGCGCGGGTTCCCGCCGCCGGCGCAGGCTGATCGCGCCGATCGG
Source organism: Micromonospora sp. SCSIO 07396 (assembly GCF_053667945.1). NCBI lineage: Bacteria > Bacillati > Actinomycetota > Actinomycetes > Micromonosporales > Micromonosporaceae > Micromonospora > Micromonospora sp. SCSIO 07396. The sequence continues at coordinate 3,369,875 of NZ_CM132210.1, read as the reverse complement.
GGTCTCCCGCCAGGCCAGTTCCTCGAATCGCACGCCCACCCGGTCGTCCCTCCACCGTCGTCGTGCCGGGATGCTACCGGGTGACCGGTTCGGCGCGGCACCGGCGCGCGGCGACGCGGCCGGGCGGACGCCGCCGGTCACCACGCAGGGTCCACGGGACATCGACGCAGCGCATATCCTGTCCGCCGAGGACTCGCGGAAGGGACGCCATGCCGTCGCGGCAGGACCAGCTCCACTCCTACCAGTTCACCGTGCAGCGGGCCGTCGCCGCCCTGGTCATGCGGGAGACCGACCCGGCGCGGTCACCGTTTCGCCGGCTGGCCGGTGCTGGGCTGGCCAGCGTCCTGGTGGCGGCGATCGGGCTGGGTGGCTGCGCGCTCTACGGCCTGTTCGTGGGGGGCGGGTCGAGCTGGCGCGACGCCGGTGCGGTGATCGTCGAGAAGGAGTCCGGGGCCCGGTTCGTCTACCGTGACGGCCGGCTGCACCCGGTGCTCAACTACGCCTCCGCGCTGCTGATCGTCGGCGCGGACCGGTCCCGTACGGTGCTGGTGTCCCGCCGCTCCATCGAGGGGGTGCCGCGCGGGCTGCCGTTGGGCATCGCCGACGCCCCGGACTCGCTGCCGGCGGCCGGGCGGCTGTCCACCGCGCCGTGGACGGTCTGCTCGCGGGCGTCGGCCGAGGCGGCGCGGGCCGTGCCCCGCTCGGCGCTGCTGATCGGCCGGGAGCCGACCGGCGGGCGGCGGCTCACCGAGGAGGCGGTGCTGGTCCGGCACCCCGACGGCGGGCTGCACCTGATCTGGCACCAGCGTCGGCACCTGCTGCGCGACACCGCCCGGGTGCTCGCCGCGCTGGCGACCACCAGGGAACGCGCGGTTCCCGCCGCCCCGGCGCTGCTCAACGCCCTGCCGGCGGGCGTCGACCTGGCCCCGCCGTCGCTGGCCGGGCTCGGCGAGCCCTCGTCCGGGGTCACCGACGCCACGGTCGGGGACGTCTACCTGGTCCGCAACTCCGGCGGCGGTCGGCAGTACGCGGTCGCCGGGCGCGCGGGCCTGGCCGGGATCACCGAACTCCAGGCGGCCCTGCTGATGGCCCGCACCGGCCAGGACGAGCCGGCCCCGATCAGCCTGGGCCGGTTCGCCGCGTCGCCCAAGCTGCCCGATCTGGTGCCGACCGGGCCGACCGCGCCGCCACCGGCCCCGCCCCGCCTGGCCGGGGTCGACGGCGGCGTGCTCTGTGCCCGGATCGGCGACGACGGCACGGTCGGTGAGGTGCGGGTCGACGCGACCGTGCCGGATCTCACCGCCGCCCGCAGCACCGACACCCCGGGCGGGGTGCGCGCCGACCAGGTGCTGGTCGAGCCGGGACGCGGTGCGCTCGTGGAGTCGGTGGCCGCGCCGGGCGCCGACGGCGGGGCGGTGTCGGTGGTCACCGACCTGGGCCGCCGCTACGTGCTCGCCGACGAGGGGGTGCTCGGCATGCTCGGCTACCGGGGGGTCACCCCGGTCCGGCTCCCGGCCGGCCTGGTCAGCCTCGTTCCCGCCGGCAGCACCCTCGACCCGGCCGCCGCCCGGGCGGCGGCTGCCCCGTCCTGACCACCCGGCCCGGCCCGCGCCCGGGGCGGTGCGCGGGGGTCAGCCGGTGGGGCGGCGCAGCAGGCTGACGGCGAAGTCCGCGTCGTCGCGCCAGGGGCGCAGGTCCCAGGTGGCGAAGCGCTGTTCGAGCCGCAGGCCGGCGGCGGCCAGGTCGCTGTCGAAGTGGTCGAGCCGGTAGCCCCGGTCGAGGCCGAACCCGACCAGCACCGCCCCGTCCGGGCGCAGGTGGGCGGCGATCCGGGTCAGCACGGCGGGTTCGGTGCCGGCAGCGACGAAGGCCATCACGTTGCCGGCCACCACGGCGGCGTCGAACGGCTCGGCCTCGCCGTCGGCGGCGAGATCCAGCGTGGCGAGGTCGGCGACCAGCCAGCGGGGCCCGGGATGGTCGGTGCGGGCCGCCTCGACCAGGGCGGGATCGGCGTCGACCCCGACCACCTGGTGCCCCCGCGCGGCGAGCGCGGCACCGACACGTCCGGTGCCGCAGCCGGCGTCGAGGATGCGGGAGCCGGGGGCCACCACCGCGTCGACCAGGCGGGCCTCCCCGGCCAGGTCGGCCCCCTCGGCGGCGAGCCGGCGGAACCGGTCGATGTACCACTGGGAGTGTTCGGGGCCGGTCTCGGTCGCCCACCGGGTCGGGTTGGTCATGCCGCCACGGTAACCGGCCGGCCCGGCGTGCCGGGGCGGCACGGCACCGCCCACCGTGCCGGGGGAGGCGGGCCGGTCACGGCGGGGCTCAGGGCAGCTGGGCCACCGTGACGAACTCGTTGTAGGTGAAGACCTTGCCCATCGACCGGGGGAACGGGAAGGAGTACTGCTTGACCACCGTCATGCCGAGATCCCGGGCGGCCTGCGCGGCCTCGTCGAACCCGACGAACCGGACATGGGTCGCGTCGCTGGCGTAACCCCGCTCCTGCGGGGTGATGAAGACCGCCGTGCCGCCGGAACGCAGGAACGGCAGGTAGCTGGAGATGACCTCCAGGGCCGCGTCGGCGGGCAGGTGCTCCAGCAGGTGGGCGGCGAGCAGCGCGTCGAAGGCGCCCGGCCGGGCGTGCGGGGACTGGTGGAACTCCTCGATCGTGTACGCCTCCAGTCCGGCGGCCCGTGCGTGCGCCACCGAGGTGGGGTTGTGGTCCACCCCGACCGCGCCCTCGCCCAGGTTGGCCAGGTTGCGGCCGAGGCCGCAGCCGACGTCGAGGGTGCGGCCCAGGTCGAGCCGCTGGAGGTTCCACCGGTACGGCGCCTGCACGTCGAGCACCTGCTTCCAGCGTGCGCCACCGAGGCGTTGCAACCGCTGGGTGTAGTCCTCACCCTCGGTGCCCGCCGCGGTGTCCTGCTCTGCTCGACTCATCGCCGGCCTCTCTGCCCGTCGCGGAAACGTCGCCACCCGGCGCGCGTGCGGAGGGCACGCCGCCGGCCGTCGGGTGTCCGCGCCGACGCGGACACCCGACAGATGCTACGGACCCGGGCGGCCATCGTCAGCCCCCACGGGTGGCGGGTCGGCCCTGGTGACGCAGGGTGTCGCCGGGTCGACCCTGGGTGCGGGACGGGTGCCCCGCCGGCGTGACCCCGGCCCCGGGTCGGCAGGTCGGCCTGGGAGACCACGCCGGGCACCCGTCGGGTGTCGTCGACCACCGGCGCCGCCGTGACGTGCCGGGCGGTGAGCAGGTCCACCACCGTCCGGTAGCCGGTGCCCTCGTCCACCGTGCGCGCGTCGACCGCCGTCACGTCCTGACGGGCCGGAGGTCCCGGGTGGTCGGCCGACCCTAGGATGGCGTGGGCCGGCGGCTGCGGCAACCCGCCTGACCTGGCGTTAAGGCGCCGTCCAAGATGGAAAATAGCCGGTTTGCAAGCTCTTTCGCCGCAAAATCACTTGTCGTTGGACACTTAAGCTGAAACTCCTTTTCGCGCTAGGGGGATGATCGGCCGATTTTCGCCGTCCGATCTTCAGGGCCTGGTGGGCCCTTCGGTCCGACTCCGATCGATGATCTTTCCTCGGCCGGATGTCGCCCTATTCTGCTTCCATTGTGAAGTCCTGGGGGGGATCATGATCACAATCGGCTGTTCCTGCGCGGCCGCCCACAGTGGAGTCGAGCCGATCCGCTGACATGGCGCAACCGACGATCATCCAACAGTTCGCCGAGGTTTCGGCCACCCGTACCGACCACCCGGCGATCCTCGGCGAGACCCACGAGGTCAGCTACGCCGCCCTGGCCGCCACCGTCGGCGGGCACGCGGTCGCGCTCACCGCGGCCGGCGTCCGCCCCGGCGACCGGGTCGCCCTGCTCACCGGGCACGGCGTCGGCACCATCGCGGCCGTCCTCGGCACCCTCGCCGCCGGTGGCGTGTACGTGCCGCTGGACCCCGGCTTCCCGGTCGACCGGCTCCGGCACATGCTCGCCGCCGCCGACGTGCGCGTCGTGGCCTGCGTCCCCGACCACCGCGACCTCGCCGACGCCCTGTGCGCCGCCCGCCCCGGCACCGCCGTGCTGGTCCTCGACCCGACCGCCACCGCCGTGCTGCACCCCGTGCCGGTCGATCCCGACAGCCCGGCCTACGTGCTGTTCACCTCCGGGTCCACCGGCACCCCGAAAGCCGTCGCGCAGACCCACCGCAACCTGCGGCACGTCGTCGACAACCAGATCCGCACCCTGGCCATCGGCCCGACCGACCGGCTCAGCCTGCTCGCCTCGTTCAGCTTCGACGCGGCCATCCCCGACCTCTACCCGGCGCTGCTCACCGGGGCCGCCGTCGTCCCGGTCGACCTGCGCCGGCACGGCCTGGCGTACGCCGTCGGGCAACTCGCCCGGCACCGGGTCACCGTCTACCACTCCACCCCGACGGTCTACCGGTTCCTCCTCGACACCCTCGGTGAGCGACGGCTGGACAGCATCCGGGTGGTGCTGCTCGGCGGCGAGCAGGCCACCCACGTCGACGCCGCCCGGGGTCGCGACCGGTTCGCCCCGGGATGCGTGCTGGTCAACGGCTACGGCGCCACCGAGATGACGTTCGCCGCCCGGTACGCGCTGCCGCTGGCCGACGCCGACCCGGGCCGCACCGGCCCGCTGCCGATCGGCACGGCGCTACCCGGCTACACGCTGCGGCTGGCCGACTCCGGCGAGATCGTGGTGCGCAGCCCGCACCTCGCCCCCGGCTACCTCGGCCAACACAGCGACCGGTTCGGCGTCGACCCCGACGGGACGCCCAGCTACGCCACCGGCGACCTCGGCGCGTGGCTGCCCGGCGGGGAACTGGTCTGCCTCGGCCGACTCGACCGCCAGGTCAAGGTCCGTGGGTTCCGGGTGGAGCTGACCGAGGTCGAGGCCGTCCTCGCCGCGCAGCCAGGCGTCGCCGCCGTCCGCGCCATCGCCCGCGACGGGACGTTGCTCGCGTACGCCGTGCCGGCCGGCGGTGACCTCGACCCGGCGGCGCTGCGCACCGCGTTGGCCCGACGGCTGCCCGACTACGCGCTGCCCCGCGCCGTACTGGTCCTCGACGCGTTCCCGCTCACCGTCACCGGCAAGATCGACGAGCGGGCGCTGCCGGACCCGCCCCGGACGGTCCCCGCCGGGCAGGAACCGGCCACCGACACCGAGCGGGCCGTGCACGACATCTGGTGCGCGGTGCTCGGCCGCGACGCCGTCGGCCGGCAGGAGAGCTTCTTCGACGCCGGAGGACAGTCCCTGCTGCTCGGCCAGGTGCAGCAGCGCATCGCCGACCGGTTCGGCGCGACGCTGCCCATGGTGCGGCTGTTCGCCCACCCGACGATCGCCGCCCAGGCCCGGCTGCTCGACCCGGGTGTCGACGGGCCGCCGGCCGGGGCGGCGCGCACCGGCCCGACCCCCGCGCCGAGCCTGCCCACCCCGACCGCGCCGTCGGTCGCCGCCCGCGAGTACACCGGCGACGAGATCGTGGTGGTGGGGCTCGCCGGCCGGTTCCCCGGCGCACCCGACGCGGCCACCTTCTGGTGGAACGTCTGCGCCGGGGTCGACTCGGTGCACGACCACTCCGACGCCGAGCTGACCGCCCTCGGCATCGGGCCGCGACTACGCGCCGACCCCCGGCACGTGCGGGCCACCGGCCGGCTCGACGGGGTCACCGACTTCGACGCCGAGTTCTTCGCCATGGGCGACGAGGAGGCCGCCCGGACCGACCCCCAGCACCGGCTCTTCCTGGAAACCGCGTGGGAGGCGCTGGAGGACGCCGGGCACGACCCGACCCGCTTCCCCGGACTGGTCGGCGTCTACGCGGCCACCTCCGCCAACCGCTACTTCCTGTTCCACTTGATGGACAACCCGGCGGTGGTCGGCGACGTCGACCCGGACGACTGGGAGGCCCGGCTGATCGGCCGGCAGTCCACCGACCACCTGCCCGGCCAGGTGGCGTACCGGCTCGGGTTGACCGGGCCGGCGGTGGCCGTGCAGAGCGCCTGCTCCAGTTCCCTGGTAGCGGTGTGTACCGCCGCCCAGAGCCTCGCCGACTACCAGTGCGACATCGCCCTCGCCGGCGGGGTCAACGTCACCTGGCCCCGCTACCGGGCCACCCCCGGCGGGCTGGCCTCCCCGGACGGCCGCTGCCGCGCCTTCGACGAGGCCGCCGAGGGCTCCGGCTTCGGGTCCGGCGTCGGCGTGGTGGCGCTGCGCCGGCTCGCCGACGCCCAGGCCGACGGAGACCGGATCTACGCCGTCCTGCCCGGCTGGGCGGTCACCAACGACGGCCCCGACCGGGCCGGCTTCGCGGTCCCCGGACCCGCCGGCCAGGCCGCCGCCGTCGCGAACGCCCTGGCCGCCGCCGAGGTCGCCCCCGGCGAGGTTCGTTTCATCGAGGCCCACGGCAGCGGTACGCCGCTGGGCGACGCCATCGAGGTCGCCGCCCTGCACGAGGTGTACGGCGGCGCCGCCCCCGCCGAGTCCTGCGCGCTCGGCGCGGTGAAGACCAACATCGGTCACCTCGACGCCGGGGCCGGCATCGCCGGGCTGATCAAGACGGTGCTCGCCGTCCAGCACGGGGTGATCCCGCCGAACCTGCACTTCACCCGCCCGCACCCGGAGATCGACCTGGCCGGCGGCCCGTTCTACGTACCGACCAAGGCGCGGGACTGGCCGGACGCGCCGCGCCGGGTGGCCGGGGTCAGCGCGTTCGGGCTCGGCGGCACCAACGCGCACGTGGTCGTGGAGCAGCCGCCACCTGCCGTACCGGTCGAGCCGTCGCCGCCGCGGGCCTGGCTGCTGCCGGTGTCGGCGCGTACCCCGCAGGCGTTGCACGCGGCGTTGACCCGGCTGCGGCACCACCTGGCCGGCGTCGGGCCGGCCCTGCCCGAGGTGGCCGCGACCCTGGCGCTGGGCCGGCGGTCCTTCGCCCGGCGGGCCGCCGTGGTCGCCGCCGACCTGGCCGAGGCGGTCGCCGGACTCGATGAACTGCTCGCCACCGACGCCACCGTGGCCGGTGCGCCGGGGGCGCTGCGTGACCTGGCCGCCGGCTGGGTGGCCGGCCGCGACGTCGACTGGGCCGCACTGCACCCGCAGGGCGTCGTCCGACGCACCGGACTGCCCGGCTACCCCTTCCAGCGCCGGCGGCACTGGATCGACCCACCGCAGAGAGGCGCACGGTGAACTGGTTCGTCTCGCCCGGAAGCCGACCCCAGGCACCGGTGCAGTTGTTCTGTCTGCCGTACGCCGGGGGTGGAGCCAGCGCGTTCCGCCGCTGGCAGCCGGAGGCCGGCCCGGACGTGGAGGTGCTGCCGGTGCAGCTACCCGGTCGGGAGAACCGGATCGGCGACGACCCGGACTTCACCGTCGCGGAGCTGGCCGCCGCCATCGCCGACCGGGCCGACCGCCCGTACGCGATCTACGGACACTCGATGGGCGGGCGGCTCGGCTTCGAGGTGGTGCGGGAGCTGCGCCGGGCCGGCCGTCAGCTGCCGGTGCGGCTGTACGTCGGCGGTGCCCGCGCCCCGCACGTCACCGCCGCGAGCTCCTTCGACGGGCTGTCCCGGGTGGACGACGACGAGCTGCTGCGCCGGCTCGCCGACGGTGGTGGCCTGCCCGACGGCCTGCTGGACCACCCGGAACTGGTGGAGCTGCTGCTGCCGTTGCTGCGCGCCGACTTCGGCCGGGTCGACAGCTACCGGTACGTCCCCGAGGCGCCGCTGCCGGTGCCGGTGGTGGTGTTCGCCGGGCGGCACGACCTGGCGGTCAGCCGGGAACAGAGCGCCGCCTGGGCGGAGCACACCACCGCCGGCTTCACCCTGCACGAACTCGACGGCGGCCACTTCTTCCTGCACGACCGGCTGCCCGAGCTGCTGCGGTTGATCCGCGCCGACCTGCCAGCCGCCGTCGGGCCGGTGCCGGCCGGGGTCGGCGGTCACCGGGTGCCGCTGGGCGACACCGGTTGGTCGGTGTGGCGCGACGCGATCCTGCGCGGCACCGGCTTCCCCGCCGACGGGCTGACCCGCTTCGCCGCGCCGCAGTTGGCCGCCGCCGCCGACGACCTGCTCGACGGCGACACCCCACCGGACCGGTTCGACAAGGAGTTCACCGAGGCCGTCCGCGCCGCCGCGCACCGGTGCAGCGAACTGGCCGCCGACCCGCTGCTGCGGGAGGCGGTCACCTGGCAGAACCGGGGCGCGCTGGTCGCCCTGGACGGACTGGCCCGCAGCGGCGGCGACGCGGCCCGCAACGTGCGCCGCCGCGACCGCGAACGGGCGCTGCTCAAGTACTGGCAGCGCTACGCCGGCAAGAACGAGACCGTCGGCTTCTTCGGGCCGAGCTGCTGGGTGACCGTCGACCCGCAGCAGCCGGAGGTGGCCCGGATCGACCACGGCACGGCGCTGGTCCGCCGCCGGTGGGTCTGGTTCGAGTCGTGGGCGCTGACGGCCTACGCCGACCGGATCGGTGCCGACGAGGCGGTTCGCCGCTGGTGGCCGCCGCGGCTCTGCGCCCAGCTCAGCGTCCGGGGACGCCAGGTGTTGCGGCCCGGCCGGCCACCGGTCCCGCTGTCCCCGGTGGAGGCCGCGCTGCTCGCCGCCGTCGACGGCCACCGGCCCGCGTACGACCTGGTCGCCGACCCGGCGGTCGGGCTGCGCCGGCCCGAGGACGGCTACGCCCTGCTGGACCGGCTGGTGGCCCGGGAACTGCTCACCTGGGACGCCGCCCTGCCGGTCAGCCCCGACGCCGAGCCGGTGCTCTCCGCCCGGATCGCCGCGATCGGCGACGAACCGGCCCGGCTGGCCGCACAGGCCGGCTGGGACGAGCTGCGGGCGGCCCGTGACGCCGTCGCCGCGGCGGCCGGCGACCCCGAGCGGCTGCGGGTCGCCCTCGACGAGCTGGACGGGACCTTCACCGCGCTGACCGGGGCCGCCGCCCGCCGCCGGGAGGGCCAGATGTACGCCGGCCGGACCATCTGTTACGAGGACACCAGCCGGGACCTCGACGCGGTCTTCGGCGCACCCCTGCTGGCCGACCTCGCCGCCCCGCTCGACGTGCTGCTGCGTGCCGCGCGCTGGCTGGTGCAGGCGCTGGCGCAGGCGTACGACGCGGTGTTCCGGTCGCTCTACGAGGAGCTGCGCGCCGAGGCCGGCGACGGCCCGGTCGCCCTGTCCGACCTGTGGTTCCTGGTGCAGGGCCTGTTCTGGGGCGAGGGGGAGCGGCCGGTCGACGCGGTGGCCGCCGAGTTCGCGGCCCGCTGGGCCGGACTGTTCGGGTTGGACACCCGGCCCGCCGACGCCGGGGTGGTCCGGCTGCGGGTCGCCGACCTCGCCGACCGGGTCGACGCGACCTTCCCCGCCACCCGACCGACCTGGTCCAACGCCCTGCTGCACAGCCCCGACCTGCAGATCTGCGCCCCCGACGTGGACGCCCTGCGGCGCGGGGACTACACCGTCGTGCTGGGTGAACTGCACGCCGGCTGGTCGTCGTTCGACTGCTCGGTGTTCACCCCCGCGCATCCGGACGTCGAACGGCTGCGCGCCGCGCTCGCCGAGGATCTCGGCGCACGACGGGTCCGGCTGCTCTTCCCGACCGACTGGCCGCGCCGGACCAGTCGCACCGCCGAGGCGCTGACCGGGCCGACGGACCGGCACCTGGCGTTCCTGCCCGCGCCCGGCGGCGACCCGGCCCGGCTGCTGCCCACCGTGGATCTCACCGTCACCGACGAGCGGGGTGAACTGGTCGCGACCGCCGGCGACGGACAGCGGTGGCCGTTGGTGGAGATCTTCGCCGAACTGCTCAGCGCGCACGCCGTCGACGGGTTCAAGCTGGTCGCCGCCGCCCCCCGTACGCCCCGGATCGTGCTGGACAACCTGGTGGTGGCCCGTGAGACGTGGCGGACCACCGTCGGGCAGTGCGGGTTCGCCGACGCGCGTGGGGAACGCGACCGCTACCTGGCCGTCCGGGCCTGGCGGCGGCGGCTGGGCCTGCCGGAGCAGGTCTACGTCAAGCTCGGCACCGAGACCAAGCCCTGCTTCGTCGACCTGAGCAGCCCCGCCTTCGCCAACGTGCTCTGCGCCATGGTCCGGGCCGCCCGGGTCGACGGCGGCGACGCGGTCTCCCTGGTGGTCAGCGAGATGCTGCCCACCCCCGACCAGGCGTGGGTGCCCGACGCCGCCGGCCGGCGCTACTTCAGCGAGCTGCGGTTGCAGATCGTCGACGCCCCCGCCGGGGAGGCCACCCGATGAGCCACCTGATACCCCTGGGCGGCACCGGCTGGTCGGTGTGGCGGGACGTGGTGCTGCGCAGCGCCGGTTTCCCGGCCACCGGGCTGGACCGGTTCGCCGCCCCCGGCGCGGCGGCCGCCGCCGACGGTGTGCTCGCCGGGGAGGTCCCACCGGAGGTCTTCGGCAAGATCCTCGGCGCGGCCTTCCTGGAGTCCTCGGCCGCCGCCGGGGAGATCGCCGCCGACCCGCTGCTGCGGGAGGCGGTCACCTGGCAGAACCCGGACATGCTGGCGGCGCTGGACGGGCTGCTGCGGACCGATCCGGCGGTGCGCAACGTCCGCCGCCGCAAGCGCGAGTCGAGCCTGCTGCGCTACTGGCAGCGGTACTGCGGCAAGGCCGAGACGATCGGCTTCTTCGGCCCGGTCTGCTGGGGCGTGTTCGACCCCGCCCACCCGGGCGTGCAGCTGCGGCCCGGCCCGGCCCTGGTCACCCGCCGGCAGGTGTTCTTCGAGGCGTGGGCGTTGACCGAGTACGCCGACCGGCTCGCCGACGACCTCGCCGTCCGCCGGTGGTGGGCGCCGATGCGGCAACCGCACCTGACCGTCGAGGACCGACAGTTGCGCCGGCCGCTGCACCCGCCGATCGCGTTGACCGCCACCGAGGCCCGGCTGCTGGCCGACTGCGACGGCCGGACCCCCGCCGTCGAACTGGTCCGGCGGCTGCACGCCGACGGGCTGGTACACCGCGTCGACGACGGTTACCTGCTGTTGGACCGCTGGGTCGAGCGGGGCCACCTCTCCTGGGGGGCCAACCTGCCGGTCAGTCCGGACGCCGAACGGGTGCTCGCCGACCGGATCGCCGCGATCGGCGACGACCCGGCCCGCGCCGGGGCCGCCGCCGGGTTCGACCGGCTGCGGGCGGCCCGCGACGAGGTCGCCGCCGCCGCCGGTGACCCGGACCGGCTCGCCGCCGCGCTGGCCGGCCTCAACACCGAGTTCACCGCTGTCACCGGGCGGCCCGCCACCCGCCACCGTGGCCAGATGTACGCCGGGCGCACCGTCTGCTACGAGGACTCCGCCCGGGACCTGGAGTTCCGCCTCGGCGCGCCGGTCCTCGACGCGCTGGCCGCCCCGCTGGCGGTGGTGTTGCAGGCCGCCCGCTGGCTGACCGCCGAGATCGGCGTCGGGGTCGGCACCCTGCTGGCCGAGCTGTACGACGAGTTGGCCGTCGACGGGCCGGTCCGGCTCGCCGACATCTGGTCGCTGGCCCAGGGCACGCTGATCTCCCCGCACGGTCCGATCGCCACCGCGGGGGCCGAGCTCACCGAGCGGTGGGCCCGGCTGTTCGGCCTGCGGGACCTGCCGACCGACTGCGTCGAGCTGCGGCTGTCCGCCGCCGACCTGGCCGGGCAGGTGGCCGAGGTCTTCCCCGCCGACCGGCCCGGCTGGCCGTCGGCCCGGCTGCACAACCCCGACGTGCAGCTCGCCGCCGCCTCCCCGCAGGCGTTCGAGCGGGGGGAGTTCCTGCTGGTCCTCGGCGAGCTGCATCCGGCCGCGATCGCGTTCGACAGCGCGGTGCTCAGCATGTTCCACCCCGACCCGGCGGCCCTGCGGGCGGACTTCGACACCGACCTCGGCCCGACCCGGCTGCGGGTGCTGTGGCCGGAGAGCTTCCCCCGGCGGGCCACCCGCACCACCTACGGCCTGCCCGGACCCACCGACCGTGAGCTGGGCATCGACACCGCGCAGGGGGCCGACGTCGACAGGCTGGTGGCGTCCACCGCCGTCACCGTCTGCCACGACGGCGACGAGCTGGTCGCGGTCTTCCCCGACGGCGTCCGCTGGCCGCTGGTGGAGGTCTTCGCCCAGGTCCTCGGAGCGCTGCTGCTGGACGCGTTCAAGCTGCTCGACCCGGCCCCGCACATGCCCCGGATCGTCATCGACCGGCTGGTGGTGGCCCGACGCACCTGGCGGACCACGGTGGGGGCCAGCGGCCTCGCCGGGCACCCCGACGAGACGGCCCGCTACCTCGCGGTGCGCCGCTTCCGGGCCGCCGCCGACCTGCCCGAGCGGGTGTTCGTCAAGGTCGGCACCGAGGTCAAGCCCTGCTACGTCGACCTGACCGGCCCGCTGTACGCCCAGTCGCTGTGCGCCATGGTCGACACCGCCGCCCGGACCGGCCCGGACGTCCCGCTGGTCGTCACCGAGCTGCTGCCCACCCCGGCCGACTCCTGGGTGCCCGACGCGGCGGGCCGGGGGTACGTCAGCGAGCTGCGCCTGCTGATCACCGACCCGGCCACCTACCCGGGCGTCGAACCCGCCAGCCACCGGGGAGCCGACCCCGCCACCGTACGGGGAGTGCAGTGACCGACATCCTGACCGTCAGCGCCGTCGCCGGGGAGACACTGCCCTGGCCGGACGGCACGCTTGCCGACCTGATCGTCGAGCGGGCGGCCCGCTGCCCGGACGCGGTGGCGGTGCGCCAGTGGGACGACCGGCTCACCTACCGGGAGCTGGTCGGCCGGGCGGCCGGCCTGGCCGCCGCGCTGCGGGCCCGGGGGGTGGGCCGGCAGACCCGGGTGGGGATCTGCGCCCACCGCCGCCCCGACCTGGTGGTCGACGTCCTCGGTGTGCTGCTCGCCGGGGGCTGCTACGTGCCGCTGGAGCCCGGTGGCCCCCGGCGGCGGCTGCGGGAGATCGCCGCCGACGCCGGGGTGACGCTGGTCGTCGGCGACGCGGCGGCGGTCGAGTTCGCCGACACCCCCGGGATCGAGGTGGTCACCGCCACCGGCCCGGCCCCGCTGGCACCCTGCCCGGCGCGGGCCGGCGACCCGGCGTACGTGCTGTTCACCTCGGGCTCCACCGGCCGGCCCAAGGGGGTGCTGACCACCCACCGTAACGTGGTGGAGTTCGTCACCGGCTGCGCCGCGCTCAGCGCCGCCGACGCCGGGGTGCGCAGCCTCGGCATCGCCTCGCTCGGCTTCGACGCGGCGAGCATCGACCTGTTCGTCCCGTTGCTGCTCGGCGGCAGCGTGCAGCTACTCGGCGCGGACGACCGCGCCGACCCGGACCGGCTGGCCCGGTTCATCGCCGCCCACGACGTCAACTGGGGTTTCATCACCCCGACCGTGCTGTCCATGCTGGACCCGGCCCGGGTGCCCGGCTGGCGTACGGTGCTCTGCGGCGGCGAGGCCGTCCCCGCCGACCTGGCCGCCCGCTGGGCGTCGGGCCGACGGCTACTCAACGGCTACGGCCCCACCGAGACCACCGTGCTGGCGGTCAGCGGCGAGCTGACCGGCGTCGACACCGACCCGGTGCCGATCGGGCTGCCCCTGCCCAACCACCGGGCCTACGTGGTGGACGACGCGTTGCGGGCGGTGCCGCCGGGGCAGACCGGTGAACTGCTGATCGGCGGGCCGGGGCTGGCCGACGGCTACCTCAACCGGCCCGGCCTGACCGCCGACCGGTTCGTCCCCGACCCGTTCTCCGGGCTGCCCGGCGAGCGGCTCTACCGCACCGGCGACCTGGTCCGGCAGGCCGACGACGGGCGGATCGTCTACCTTGGCCGGACCGACCGGCAGGTCAAGATCCGGGGCCAGCGGATCGAACTGGGCGAGGTGGAGGCCGTGCTGGCCGCCGTGCCCGGCGTCGAGCGGGTGGCCGTGGAGGCGGTGCCCGGCCCGGCCGGGACGGAACTGGTCGCCTTCCTCACCCCGGCCACCGCGCCCGACAACGACGCCGTCCGGGCGTACGCCGGGGGGCGGTTGACCGCCGCGATGCTGCCGGCGCGGCTGCTGCGCCGCGACGACCTGCCGGTCAGCGCCACCACCGGCAAGCTGGACCGGCCGGCACTGCGGGCGCTTGCCGACGCCGCCCTGACCGCCGCCCCCGCCGCCGGGCCGACCGACGAGCCGGCCGACCCGGTCGAGCGGGCCGTGCGGCGGGCCTGGACCCGGCTGCTCGGCGCGGCACCCGGCCCGGACACCGACTTCCTCGCCGCCGGTGGCAACTCCATCGCCGCGATGCGGCTGGTCGCGGCGCTGCGCGCCGAGCTGGGCCGGTACGTCGACACCCGGGACGTGCTGACCGGGCGCACCCCGGCCGCGCTGGCCGCCCGGCTGCGGGCCGCCGCGCCCGCCGACGCCGACGGGCTGACCACCGGCAACCCCCCCACGTTGTCCCCGCCGCAGCGCCGGCTGTGGTTCGTCGACCAGCTCGCCCCCTCCAGCGCCCCCTACAACATCGCCGTCGCGCACCGGCTGCGCGGCCCGCTGGACACCGGGGCGCTCGGCGCGGCGCTGCGCGCCGTGGCCACCCGGCACGACGTGCTGCGCTGGCGCATCCCGCAGACCGCCGGGGTGCCCTACGCGGTGTGCGAGGAACCGACCGACGTGGCGGTGCCGGTGGTCGACCTGACCGGCCGCGCCGATGCCGAGGCCGAACTGGCCGGGATGCTCGCCGCCGGTGCCGCGCACGCCTTCGACCTGGCCACCGGCCCGCCCTGGCAGGTGACCGTCTACCGGCTCGGCCCCGCCGAGCACGTGCTGGCGATGACCATGCACCACGCGGTCTTCGACGGCTGGTCCGAGGCCGTCCTCTACGCCGACCTGGCCACCGGGTACGCGCACGCCGTCGCCGGGACGCCGCCGGCCCTGCCGCCGCTGTCCGCCTCGTACGCCGACTACGCGGTGTGGCGCGACGCGCGGGACCGCCGGCAGGGCCCCGCCGACCTCACCTGGTGGGCGGAGCACCTGCGGGGCGTGCCGACCGTGCTGGACCTGCCCCGCGACCGTCCCCGCCCGGCCGTGCAGACGTACGCGGGCGCGGAGGCGGCGGTGACCCTGACCGCCACCGCCGACCGGGCCGTGCGGGACCTGGCCGGGCGGCGCGGCAGCACCGTCGCGGCGGTGCTACTGGCCGGTTTCGCCGAGCTGCTGCGCCGGCTCACCGGCGGCGACGACCACCTGGTCGGGGCGATCGTCGCCGACCGCCGGCTGGCCGCCTTCGACGACGTGGTCGGCTTCTTCATCGACACCGTCCCGGTGCGGCTGCGCACCGGCCCCGACGGCACGACCGGCGGTGGGGTCGGGTTCGCCGAACTGGTCGACCGGTGCGCCGCCGAACTGCACGAGGCGACCGCCCACCCGGGTGCGCCGCTGGAGAAACTCGTCGAGACCCTCGGCGTGGGTCGGGACACCTCCCGGGCGCCCCTGGTGCAGGTGCTGTTCAACGTGCTCAACTTCACCGCTCCCCGGCTGACGCTGAGCGGGCTCACCGCCGAGATGCTGCCGGTGCCCAAGCCCGGCTCCCCGTTCGACATCACCGTCTACGTGGTGCAGCGCGACGGCCGGTGCGGGGTGGACGTGGTCTACAACCCGGACCTGTTCGACGCCGACCGGATCGACGCGCTCCTGGCCGACCTCGCCGACCTGGTCGGCGCGCTCGCCGCCGACCCCGACACCCCTGCCGACACGGTGGCCGAGGCGCTGCCCCGGCCGACCGTCCGGGTGGCGGCGCTGGGCGCGATGACCGTGGCCGCCGCCGCACCGGCCCCGGCCGTGCCGGTGCCGACCGGGCCGGACGAGCTGACCGAGACCGAGGAGCTGATCGCCGGCATCTGGCGGCAGGTGCTGGAACGCGACCGGGTCGGGGTCGCCGACAACTTCTTCGACATCGGCGGGCACTCGCTGGCGCTGGCGGCGGTGCACGCCCGGCTCACCGCCGCCACCGGCCGGTCGATCACGATGCTCGACCTATTCCGGCACCCCACCGTCCGGGCGCTCGCCGCCAGCCTCGACGGGGCCGCCGACCGACCCGAGCTGGCCCGCGCCGCGTTGCGCGCCGCCGCCCGGCGCGGCCGGACCCGTCGGCCCCCGCCACCCCGCCGACCGCACCAACCGTGACGACGCCTCCCTCCCCACCGCCCGCGGGCGGCACCTTGCGACAAAGGACAACCCCGATGCAGAACGAGATCGCCACCGTGCCGCCCACCGACGACGGCATCGAACCCATCGCCATCGTCGGGCTCGCCGCCCGGCTGCCCGGTGCCGCCGACGTCGACGCGTTCTGGCGCAACCTGGTCGACGGCGTCGAGTCGGTCACCGAGCTGAGCCGCGAGGAACAGCTCGCCCGGGGCGCGAGCGCCGACGAGGTCGACGACCCGGGCTGGGTGAACCGGGCGCCGCTGATCGACGGGTACGACACCTTCGACGCCGGGCTGTTCGGGATGACCAGCCGTGAGGCGGAGATGACCGACCCGCAGCACCGGCTGTTCCTGGAGAGCTGCTACACCGCGTTGCAGGACGCCGGTTACGACCCGGCCCGCTACGACGGTGCGGTGGGCGTGTACGCCGGCACCGGCGGCAACACCTACCTGCACCGGTACGTGCTGCGCAACAAGCGCGTCGGCGGCAACCCGCACGGCGCGGTCTCGCTGGCCACTGGCAACTCGCCCAACTACGTGGCGACCAACGTGTCGTACCGGCTGGACCTGCGCGGGCCGAGCCTGACCGTGCACACCGCCTGCTCGACCTCGCTGGTCGCCTTCCACCTGGCCTGCGAGGCGCTGCGCAACCACGAGTGCGACATGGCGCTGGCCGGCGGGGTCAACGTGGAGCTGCCGCACGTCGGCTACCTGGGCATGGACGGCTTCACCTCGCCCGACGGCCGGTGCCGGCCGTTCGACGCCGGGGCCAACGGCACGGTCTGGGGCAGCGGCGTCGGGGTGACCCTGCTCAAGCGGCTCTCCGACGCGGTCGCCGACGGCGACACGATCCGCGCGGTGGTGCTGGGCAACGCGATCAACAACGACGGCGCGGGGAAGGTCGGCTTCACCGCCCCCAGCGTCGACGGGCAGGTCGAGGCGATCGCCCAGGCGGTCGGGATGGCCGGGATCGACCCGCGCACCATCAGCTACGTCGAGGCGCACGGCACCGGCACCGCACTCGGCGACCCGATCGAGGTGGCCGCCCTGTCGGCGGTGTTCACCCGGGACACCGACGAGCGGGGCTGGTGCGGCATCGGCTCGGTGAAGTCCAACATCGGGCACCTGAGCCAGCCGTCCGGCATCGTCAGCGTGATCAAGACGGTGCTGGCGATGGAGCACGGGCTGATCCCCCCGACGATCAACTACGAGACCCCCAACCCGGGCATCGACTTCGCCGACACCCCGTTCTACGTCGCGAACACCCTGACCAAGTGGGACACCGACGGCGGGCCGCGCCGGGCCGGGGTCAGCTCGTTCGGCATCGGCGGCACCAACGCCCACGTGGTGCTCGAGGAGTCGCCGGCCGCGCACCGCGCGGACCGGCGGGTCCGCCCGGCGCACCTGCTGACGGTGTCGGCGAAGACCGCGTCGGCGCTGGACAGCGCCGTCACCCGGCTCGCCGACCACCTGGCCGCGGCCACCGACGGCGGGCCGGAACTGCTCGCCGACGTGGCGCACACGCTGCGGGTGGGCCGCCAGGAGTACCCGCACCGGGTGGCCGTGGTCGCCACCGACCTGGCCGAGGCGGTGACCGCGCTGCGCACCCCGCGCCGCCGTCAGTCCGGGGTGGTCGACGCCGCCGCGCCGCGCACCGCGTTCCTCTTCTCCGGCCAGGGCGCCCAGTACGCCGGGATGGGCGCGCAGCTCTACGCCGAGGAGCCGGCCTTCGCCGCCACCGTCGACGAGTGCGCCGCGCTGCTCCGGCCCGAGCTGGGCCTGGACCTGCGGGACCTGATCCTCGGCCGGGACCCGCAGGCGGCGGAGAAGCTCACCGAGACCCGCTACACCCAGCCGGCGCTGTTCGTCGTCGAGTACGCCCTGGCGCTGCACTGGCAGCGGGCCGGGGTACGCCCGGCGGCGATGATCGGCCACTCGATCGGCGAGTACGTCGCCGCCACCGTCGCCGGGGTGCTGACCCTGCCCGACGCGCTGCGGGTGGTCGCCGCCCGGGGCCGGCTGATGCAGTCGCTGCCGGCGGGGGCGATGCTGGCCGTGTCGCTCGACGAGACGCAGGTCGCCGCCCGGCTGCCCGAGGGGTTGTCGATCGCCACCGTCAACGGGCCCGGCACCTGCGTGGTGGCCGGCAGGAGCGAGGCCGTCGCGGCGTTCGCCGACAGCCTCAGCGGCAAGAAGAGCAAGCCGCTGCGCACCTCGCACGCGTTCCACTCGCCGATGATGGACCCGATCCTGGCCGAGTTCACCGCGCTGATGGCGACGGTGCCGCTGCACGCGCCGGCCATCCCGTTCCTGTCCAACGTGACGGGCACCTGGATCACCGCCGAACAGGCCACCGACCCGGCGTACTGGGCGGCGCACCTGCGCCAGCCGGTGCGGTTCGGTGACTGCGTGGCGACCCTGCTCGGGGCGGGCACCTGGGCGCTGCTGGAGTGTGGTCCGGGCCGGCAACTGGCCAACCTGGCCCGGATGCAGGTCGCCAAGGGCTCCCCGGAGCAGCGGGCGTTGACCCCGCTGGGCAGCCTGCCCGGCCCGGGCGAGCCCACCGGCGACCTGGCCACCCTGCTCACCAGCGCCGCCGCCCTGTGGTGCGCCGGGACCGGGGTGCGGCTCGACGCCGACCCGGCCGCCCGGCGGGTGCCGCTGCCCACGTACCCGTTCGAGCGTCGGCGCTACTGGGTCGACCCGGACCCGGTGGCGGCGACGCCCGACGCCCCGGCCGACGCCGGTCCGCAGCCGTTGGAGCGGTGGTTCGCGGTGCCGGTGTGGCGGCAGGCCGCCGCCGACCCGGCGACCGTGCCCGGCGGTCGCTGCCTGGTGTTCGCCGCCGGTCCGCGCGCCGAGGCGCTCCTCGACGCGCTGCGGGCCGCCGGTGACGACCCGGTCGTGGTACGCCCCGGCGCGGCGTTCACGGCGACCGACGACGGGTACCGGCTGCGCCCCGGCCACCGGGAGGACCACGACGCGCTGGTCGCGGCGTTGAATGCGGGCGGGGTGCCGGCCCGGCTGGTGCACGCCTTCGCCCTGGACGGCACGCCGGCCGGCCTCGACGCGACCGCCGCCTGGGACGCCCAGCAGCGCGGCTTCTTCGACGCCCTGCACCTGGTGCAGGCGCTCGCCGGTGCGGGGGCGACCGCCGGGGAGCGGCCACTCACCCTCGACCTGGTCACCGCGGGCGTCGGCGACGTCACCGGTGCCGACCTGGTCCGCCCCGAGCACGCCACCCTCGCCGGCCTGGCCCGGGTGCTGCCGGCCGAACTGCCCGGCCTGGCCGTCCGGCTGGTCGACGCCGACCCGGCCGGCGACGGGGTCGACGCGCTCGCCGCCGAGCTGCGCCGCCCGGTCGACCCGCAGCGGGCGGAGGTGACGCTGCGCGGCACCCGCCGCTGGGTGACCGGCTACGAGCAGGTCACCGTCGCCGCCGAGACCGGGTCGGGGGCGCTGCGCGACGGCGGCCGGTACCTGGTCACCGGCGGCCTGGGCGGCGTCGGCGTCACCCTCGCCGAGGACTTCGCCCGGCGGGCCGGGGCGAAGCTGGTGCTGCTGGCCCGTTCCGGTTTGCCGCCACGTGAGCGGTGGGACGACCACCTGGCGGTGCACGGCGGCGCGGACCGGGCCGGCCGGGCCATCGCGGCGATCCGCCGGATGGAGGCGGCCGGCGCGACGGTGCTGGTGCTCGCCGCCGACGTCACCGACCCGGCCGACCTGCGCCGGGTCCGGGTCACCGTGGAGGCCGAGTTCGGCGGGCTGGACGGCATCGTGCACGCCGCCGGCCTGCCCGGCGGCGGGATGGCCGAGGTGAAGGAGCGGGCCGAGGCCGAACGGGTGCTCGCCCCGAAGCTCACCGGCACCCTCGCCCTGGCCGAGGTCTTCGGTGACCTGCCGCTGGACTTCGTGGCGCTGTGCTCGTCGATCACGTCGGTGATCGGCGGCTTCGGTCAGGTCGACTACTGCGCGGCGAACGCCTTCCTCGACGCCTTCGCCCGCTCCGGCGCGGGTTTCCGGGCCCCGGTGCTGGCGCAGAACTGGGGTGGCTGGGCGGAGGTCGGCATGGCGGTGGAGACCGCCGCGCCGGCCGCGTTCCGGGCCGCCGGCCGGGACACCGTCACCACGCCGGTGGAGCACCCGGTGCTCACCACGAAGGTGGTCGGACCGGAGTCGACGGTGCTGCACGGGCTGGTCTCCGCCGACACCCACTGGCTGCTCGACGAGCACCGCATCGGCGGGGTGCCGGTGGTGCCCGGCACCGCCCACCTGGAGTCGGTGCGGGCTGCGGTGGCCGCCGGGCTGCCCGCCCCCGCCCCACAGGCCGCGGTGGAGCTGCGCGACGTGGTGTTCCTGGAGCCGTTCGCGGTGCCGCAGGGCACCGTCGCCCAGTACCGGGTCGAGCTGACCCCGGCCGAGGACGGCGTCGACTTCGCCGTCCGCAGCCTGGCCGCCGGCCAGCTCCGCACCCACGTGCGCGGCTCGGCCGGGTGGACCGTGGAGGCCGCCCCGCCGGCCCGGGTGCCGGTGGTCGACGGCCGGCGGGTCGACGACGACGCCTCGTTCGGCCGGGGCCGCACCAGCATGCTGACCTTCGGCCCGCGCTGGGCGTCGCTGGCCGAGCACCGGCTCGGTGACGGCGAGGAACTCGCCCGCATCGAGGCCCCGGAGCCGGTCCGGGCCGACCTGCCCGCGTGGGGCCTGCACCCGGCGCTGTTGGACGTGGCCACCGCGTTCGGCCGGGGCCAGGGCGACGGCACCTACCTGCCGCTGTCGTACGGGCGGATCGTGGTGCGCGGGCCGCTGCCGGCGGTGTTCCACAGCCACCTGCGGCACCGGGCCAGCGCCACCGACGAGGTGGTCGCCGCCGACCTGTCGCTGACCGACCCGCAGGGGCGGGAACTCGTCGCGATCGGCGACTTCGTGCTGCGCCGGGTCGACCAGGGCGCGGTCACCGGCGGGTTGACAGGTGCCGCCGACGCGGCCCCGGCCGACCCGGCAGCCGGGGCGGCCACCGAGGACATCCGCCCGGTCGACGGCGCGGAGGCGTTCCGGCGCAGCCTCACCGCCGGCCTGGGCCCGCAGGTGGTGATCGCCACCCGGACGGTGGCGGACATCCGGCGGCGGGCCGCCCGGGTCACCACCGACTCCCTGGAGCAGGACCCGGAGCCGTCGACCGCCGCCGCGACGGCGACCGGCGGCGGCTCGGCGGCCCCGCGTACCGAGCTGGAGGTCACCATCGCCGGGGTGTGGCGGGACGGGCTGGGGGTGGCCGAGGTGGGGGTGGACGACGACTTCTTCGCCCTCGGCGGCAACTCGCTGGTCGCGGTCCAGCTGATCGCGGCGATGCGCAAGGCGACCGGGGTCCGGCTGCCGATGCGCAGCCTCTTCGAGACCCCGACCGTGGCCGGCCTGGCCGAGCGCATCACCCAGCTGCGGGCCGCCGCCGCCGACGAACCGGCCGCGCCGGCCACCATCCCCGCCATCCCGCGGCTACCCCGCGCCTGACGTCGAGAAAACAGGAGACCACGCAATGAGCGACACGATCGCCACGCTGCCGGTCGTCGTCGAGAACGACGGCACCGCCCTGACCGAGCTGATCGACCGCCGCCGGGCCGAGCTGCGCGCCACCCTCGTCGCGCACGGCGGGCTGCTGTTCCGCGGCTTCGACGTGGGCGGGGTGGACGGCTTCGACGCGGTGGTACGGGCGTTCTCCGGCGAACCGCTGACCTACACCGAGCGGTCCTCGCCCCGGCACGCCATCAAGGGGAAGGTCTACACCTCGACCGACTACCCGCCGGACGAGGAGATCTTCCTGCACAACGAGAACTCGTACCAGGCGCGCTGGCCGCTGACGCTGTTCTTCTACTGCCTCACCGCGCCGCAGACCCTCGGCGCGACCCCGCTGGCCGACGTGCGCCGGGTGTACGCCGAGATCGACCCGGCGGTCCGCGAGGAGTTCGTCAGGCGGCGCTGGCTGCTGGTGCGCAACTTCCACGCCGACTTCGGCACCCGCTGGCAGGACGTCTTCGGCACCGACGACCGCGCGCAGGTGCAGGCGTACGCCACGGCGAACCGGATCGAGCTGGAGTGGGTGGGCAAGGACGGGCTGCGGACCCGGGCGGTGCGCGACGTGGTGCACCACCGGCCCGGCTCGGACACCCCGCGCTGGTTCAACCACGCCACCTTCTTCCACCTGAGCACCCTGCCGAAGGACTACCAGGAGGGGCTGCTGGCGATGTTCGGCCCCGAGGGGCTGCCGGCGAACACCTACTACGGCGACGGCGGCGAGATTCCCGCCGACGTGCTGGACCACCTGCGGGCCGCGTACCGGGCGGCCAGCGTCCGCTTCGACTACCGGCGCGACGACGTGCTGGTGGTCGACAACATGACCGCCGCGCACGGGCGCGAGCCGTTCACCGGCCCCCGCAAGATCGCCGTCGCGATGGCCGAACCGCACACCCCCGACACCGCTGGAGCGAACTGATGGCCGACACCCGATTCCTGGTCGTGCGCAACGACGAGGAGCAGTACTCGATCTGGGCGGCCGACCGCGACCTGCCCGCCGGCTGGCTCGACGCGGGCTTCACCGGCAGCCGCGAGGAGTGCCTGGCCCACGTCGACGAGGTCTGGACCGACATGCGCCCGCGTTCGGTACGGGAGCAGACGGCATGACCCGCGAGTGGACCTTCCCCGCCTCGTTCGCCCAGGAACGGGTCTGGATCGCCAACCAGCTCGACCCGGCCTCGCCGGTCTACAACGTGTCGGTGCCGTGCCGGCTGCCCGCCGACCTGGACGCCGAGGCGGCGACCGAGGTGTTCGGTCAGGTGGTCGCCCGGCACGAGGCGCTGCGTACCCACCTGCGGGTCGACGACGGCACCCTGGTGCAGGTGGTCCGGGAGCACGAGCCGCCCCGGCTGCCCGTCGACGACCTGCGCGGGCTGACCGAGCCGGAGCGGCTGCGGCGGTCCAACGCGCTGCGCGCCGAGCTGGCCCGGACCCCGATCCCACTGGACGCGCCGCCGCTGTGGCGGGCCCGGCTGATCCGCTTCGACGACGGGTGGACGCTGCTGCTGGTGGTGCACCACGCCGTCTTCGACAGCCACTCGGCGGTGCTGTTCGGTGCCGAGGTCGCCGCGTTCGCGCGGACCGCGTCGACCGGTGTGCCGGCCGCCGTGCCGGAGCTGCCCATCCAGTACGCCGACTTCGCGGTGTGGCAGCGCGACCAGCTCGCCGGCGTGGAACGGGACCGGCAGCTCGCGTTCTGGACCGGGCACCTCGCCGGTGCCCCGAAGGTAACCGGCCTGCCGCTGGACCGGCCCCGCCCGGCGCAGCTCGGCTTCGCCGGTGACGAGGTGCGCTTCGACCTGCCCGCCGGCCTGCTGGACCGGGTCACCCGGCTGGCGGCCGGGTCGGCGGCGACGCCGTACATGGTGCTGCTGGCCGCTTTCGCGGCGCTGCTGTCGCGGATCTCCGGCGACACCGACGTGGTGGTCGGGGTCTCCACCGCCGGCCGGGAGACCGCCGAGCTGACCCCGCTGATCGGCATGTTCGTCAACCCGGTGGCGTTGCGCTGCGACGTCGGCGGCGACCCGCGCTTCACCGACCTGCTCGGCCGGGTCCGCGACGGGCTGGTCGACGCCCTGGAGCACGGGCAGACCCCGTTCCAGGCGATCGTCGAGGCGGTCGCCCCGGAGCGGGACCCGTCGGTGCAGCCGATCTTCCAGACCGCGCTGAACTTCATCCCCGACTCCGGGCTGGACCCGGTGGAGCTGGGCACCACCAAGGACGACCTGGCGTTCGACATCACCACCGGGGAGAGCCGGCTGGTCTACCGGACTGCGCTGTTCGACCGGGTCACCGCCGAGGCGGTGGTGGCCCGCTACGTCCGGCTGCTCGACGCGGCGGTGGCCGACCCGCGCCAGCCGGTCTCCGCGCTGCCGCTGCTCGCCGACGCCGAACGGGACCTGGTGCTCGGCGGCTGGGCCGGGACGGCCACGGCCGGACCGTCGGCCACGGTCGTCGACGAGGTGCAGCGGCAGGTGGCGGCCACGCCGGCGGCCACCGCGCTGGTCTGCGACGATGTCAGCCTCACCTACGCGCAGCTCAACGCCGCCGCGAACCGGCTGGCCCGGGTGCTGGTGGGCCGGGGTGTCGGCCCGGAGTCCCGGGTGGCGTTGGCCCTGCCGCGCGGCCCGGAGCTGCTGGTGGCGATCCTCGCCGTGCTCAAGGCGGGCGGCGCGTACGTGCCGGTGGACACCGGCTACCCGGCGGGCCGGATCGGCTACCTGCTCACCGACGCCGCGCCGGCGCTGGTGCTGGCCGTGACGGAGACCGCCGCCCTGGTGCCGGCCGACGCGCTGCTGGTCGACGGGGTCGCCGGCCCGCACGCCGACAGTGGTGCCGCCGCCGACGGGGCGGACCTCACCGACGCAGACCGGGTCGCCCCGTTGCGCCCGGAGCACCCCGGCTACGTGCTCTACACCTCCGGCTCGACCGGCCGTCCCAAGGGTGTGGTGGTGGAGCACCGGGCGATCGCCGCGTACCTGGCCTGGGCCCGGGACACCTACCCGGGACTGGCCGGCACCGCCCTGCTGCACTCGCCGGTCTCGTTCGACCTGACGGTCACCGGGCTGCTCGGTCCGCTCACCGCCGGGGGCACCGTGCGGCTGGCCGGGATCGACTCCCCGGCGGCGCGGGTGGGTGGCCGGCCGACCTTCCTCAAGGTCACCCCGAGTCACCTGCCGCTGCTGGAGGAGGCCCTGTCGCCCACCACCGACCTGGTGATCGGCGGCGAGGCGCTCACCGGTGAGCAGCTCGCCGACTGGCGGGCCGCGCACCCGGACGTGGCGGTGGTCAACGAGTACGGCCCGACCGAGGCCACCGTCGGCTGCGTCGCCGCCCGGATCGCCCCCGGGCAGCCGGTGCCCGCCGGCCCGGTGTCGATCGGCCGGCCCACCGCCACCAGCCGGGTGTACCTGCTCGACGCGGCGGGGCAGCCGGTCCCACCGGGGGTGGTCGGTGAGCTGTACGTCGCCGGTGACCAGCTCGCCCGGGGATACCTGGGCCGGCCCGGCCTGACCGCCGAGCGGTTCCTGCCCTGCCCGTACGGCCCGCCGGGGCAGCGGATGTACCGCACCGGTGACCTGGCCCGGTGGCGGGCCGACGGCACCCTGGACTACCTGGGCCGCCGCGACGACCAGGTCAAGGTGCGGGGGATGCGCATCGAGCTGGGCGAGATCGAGGCGGCGATGCGGGAGCACCCGGAGGTGCACCAGGCGGCGGTGGCCGTCCGCACCGACTCGGGTGAGCCGACCCTGGTCGGCTATCACGTCGGCACCGCCGAGGAGACGCACCTCGCCGCCGAGCTGGCCCGGGAGCTGCCGGCGCACCTGGTGCCGGCGGCGTTCGTCCGGCTCGACGCGTTGCCGTTGACCCCGAACGGCAAGCTGGACCGGGCCGCGCTGCCCGCCCCGCCGGAGTCCGTCGCCGGGGACGGCTACGTCCCCCCGCGCACCGACGCCGAGACCCTGGTCGCCGAGGTGTACGCCGACATCCTCCAGGTGGAGAAGGTCGGCGCGCTCGACGACTTCTTCGCCCTCGGCGGCAACTCGCTGCGCGGCATGCGGGCGATGGCCCGGATCCGGGCCGAGGTGGACGTCGACCTGCCGATGCGGGCGCTGTTCGGCAGCCCCGTGGTGGCCGACCTGGCCGCCCAGATCGAGGCGCAGATCGCCGCCGAACTGGACGAGCTTTCCGAGACCGAGGTCGCCGCGTTGCTGGCGGCGGAGAAGGACACCCCCACATGACGGACCTGAAGGATTCCCGGGAGGCCGCCCGGGCGGCGTTGATCGCCCAACGGTTACGCCGACGGCAGGCCACGCCCGCCGCCCGCATCACGCCCAGGCCCGAGGGTGTCGAGGTGCCGCTGTCGTACGCCCAGGAGCGGGTCTGGTTCATGGACCAGCTCGCCCCGGGTGAGGCGGCGTACCACATCGCGGTGCCGTTGCGGGTGCGTGGCCCGCTCGACGTCACGGCGCTGCGCGCCGCCCTGGCCGCGCTGACCGCCCGGCACGAGTCGCTGCGCAGCCGGTTCCCCGCCGACGCCGACGGCAAGCCGACCGTGGTGGTCGCCGACGCGGTCGAGGTGCCGTTGACCGTGGTCGACGCCCCGGACGAGCGGGCCGCGCAGGAACTGGTGGAGGCGGCCTCGCTCGCGCCGTTCGACCTGGCGGCCGGGCCGCTGCTGCGGGCCCTGCTGATCCGGCTGGCCGCCGACGACCACGTGCTGTTCCTCAGCAAGCACCACATCGTCGGCGACGGCTGGTCGGTCGACGTGCTGCTGCGCGATCTGATCACCGCCTACCAGGGGGGTGAGCTGCCCACCCTGCCCGTGCAGTACGGCGACTTCGCGGTCTGGGAGGCGCAGGAGCTGGGCGGCCCGGCGGCCCGGTCGCATCTGGACTGGTGGAAGTCCCGGCTGGCCGGGATCACCCCGCTGGAGCTGCCGCTGGACCGTCCCCGCCCGGCCACCCAGACCTACCGGGGCGACTTCGTCGAGTTCCGGCTCGACCCGGCGCAGACGGGACGGCTGACGGCGCTGACCCGGGAGTCCGGTGGCACCCTGTTCATGACCCTGCTCGCCGCCTACCAGGTGTTCCTGGCCCGGCACGCCGGGCAGGAGGACTTCGCGGTCGGCGCGTCGGTGGCCGGCCGGTCGGCCCCGGAGCTGGAGAACGTCGTCGGCATGTTCATCAACATGCTGCCGCTGCGGGCCGAGCTGGGCGGTGACCCGACCTTCACCGAGCTGCTGGAACGCACCAGGCGCAGCGTGCTGGACGGCTTCGAGCACGCCGAGGTGCCGTTCGCGAAGGTGGTCCACGAGTTGGGCCTGCCCCGTGACGTCAGCCGCTCGCCGGTGTTCCAGGCGATGTTCGTGTTGCAGAACTACGAGATGGGCCGGTTCACCGGGGTCTCCGACGCCACCGACGTGACGTTCGACTGGACCCCGATGGAGCTGCGGGCCACCCGGTTCGACTTCGAGCTGCACGCCGTGGAGACCGTCGACGGGCTCTGGGGCAAGCTGGTCTTCAACACCGACCTGTTCGACCGGGACACGGTGACCCGGATGGCCGACCGCTGGTGCACCCTGCTGCGGGCGGTCGCGGCCACCCCGGACGTGCCGGTCTCGGCGGTGGATCTGCTCCCCGCCGACGAGCGGGCGCTGCTGGCGTCCTGGAACGACACCACCGCCGACTTTCCGACCGCCGAGACGCTGCACGGCCCGATCGAGGCGGCCGCGGCGGCCACCCCGGACGCGGTGGCCGTCACCATCGAGGGCGTCTCGACGACGTACGCGCAGCTCAACGCCGCCGCGAACCGGGTGGCGCACCGGCTGCGGGCGGCCGGCGTCGGCCCGGAGACCCTGGTCGGGGTCTGCGCGGAGCGCTCCGTGGAGCTGGTCGCCGGGCTGCTCGGGGTGCTCAAGGCCGGTGGGGCGTACCTGCCGTTGGATCCGGAGTACCCGGCCGACCGGCTGGCGTTCATGCTGACCGACGCGGCAGCGCCGGTGGTGCTGGTGCAGGAGCAGTTGCGTGACGTGCTGCCCACCGTCGACGCGACGGTGCTGGCGCTGGACGACCCGACCCTCTGGGCGGACCAGCCGTCGACCGACCCGACCCCGCTGGCCGGCCCGGAACACCTGGCGTACGTGATCTACACGTCGGGGTCGACGGGTCGCCCGAAGGGCGTGCCGAACACCCACCGGGGCATCGTCAACCGGCTCGACTGGATGCAGAAGACCTATCGGCTCGACGCCGACGACGCGGTGTTGCAGAAGACCCCGGCCAGCTTCGACGTGTCGGTGTGGGAGTTCTTCTGGCCGCTGCGTACCGGGGCCCGGCTGGTGCTGGCCAAGCCCGGCGGGCACAAGGACGCCGGCTACCTGCGTGACGTGCTGGTGGCCGAGCGGGTCACCACCGCCCACTTCGTCCCGTCGATGCTCACGGTGTTCCTGGCCGAGGAGGGGGTGGAGGCGGCCACCGCGCTGCGCCGGGTGATCTGTTCCGGTGAGGAGCTGCCGCTGGCCTCGGCGGTCGACTTCACCGCCCGGCTGCCGCACTGCGCCCTGCACAACCTGTACGGCCCGACCGAGGCGGCGATCGACGTCAGCGCCTGGCACTGCGACCCGGCGCTGCTGGCCGGGTTGACCGGTGTGCCGATCGGTGGGCCGATCGCCAACCTGCGGCTGCACGTGCTCGACCCGGCCGGTCGGGAGTGCCCGGTCGGGGTGGCCGGTGAGCTGCACATCGGCGGGGTGGGCCTGGCCCGCGGCTACCACCTGCGGCCGGCGCTGACCGCCGAACGGTTCGTGCCGGACCCGTTCTCCGGCGAGCCGGGCGCCCGGCTGTACCGCACCGGTGACCTGGCCCGCTGGGTGCCCGACCCGGCGGGGCCGACGACCGGGGCCGACCCGGCCGGGGTGATCGAGTTCCTGGGCCGGATCGACCACCAGGTCAAGCTGCGTGGCCTGCGCATCGAGCTGGGCGAGATCGAGAGCGCCCTGCGCGAGCAGCCCGGGGTGGCCGAGGCGGCGGTGATCGTCCGCGAGGACAGCCCCGGCGACAAGCGGCTCACCGCCTACCTGGTGGGTGCGGCCGAGCATGCCGCGCTGAAGACGGCGCTGAAGGAGACCCTGCCGGAGTACATGGTGCCGGCCGCGTTCGTCACCCTGGACGCGTTGCCGCTGACCCCGAACGGCAAGCTCGACCGCAAGGCGCTGCCCGCGCCGGTGGTCACCCGCGAGGCGTCGGTGGCCCTGGTGGAGCCGCGCGACGACACCGAGCGGCTGCTCGCCGGGATCTGGTCGGAGGTGCTGGGCGTGCCGACGCTCGGCATCGACGACGACTTCTTCGACCTGGGCGGGCACTCGATGCTCGCCACGCAGGTGGTGGCGAAGATCCGCCGGGCCGAGCACGGCGGCCGGGCGGTCGGCGTGATGGACCTGTTCCAGCAGCGCACCATCCGCGAGCTGGCCGCGTTCATGACCGGTGACGCCGAGGCGGCCGGCCCGCGTCGGCTGCTCTACGAGCTGACCAAGCCGATCCCGGCCGGCAGGCGGGTGCTCAGCTACGTCTGCGTCCCGTACGGCGGCGGCAGCGCCATCGTCTACCAGCCGCTGGCCGACGCGCTGCCCGCCGGGCACGCGCTGTGGTCGCTGGCGATCCCCGGCCACGACGTCGGGCTGACCGAGGACGCCCTGCCGTTCGACGAGCTGACCAGCCGGGTGGCCGCCGAGATCGTGGAGCGGATCGAGGGTCCGCTGGCCCTCTACGGCCACTGCGGGGTGGGCAGCGCGATCATCGCCGAGGTGGCCCGCAAGGTGGAGGCCGCCGGGCGGGAGCTGGAGGTCGTCTACATCGGGGCGATGTTCCCGTTCGCCCGCCCGAAGGGCGCGTTCGCGGCGTTGCGTAACCGGCTGGAGCAGTTGAGCAGCAACCGGCACTACGCGAGCTGGCTCAAGAGCATGGGGGTGGACACCGACGAGCTGGAGCCGGAGCAGGCCGACCGGATCATCAGCAACATGCGGGCCGACTCCCGCGCGTCGGAGGAGTACTTCACCGGGCTGCTCGACCGGGGCGCGGAGAAGCTGCGGGCGCCGATCGTCTCGGTGGTCGGCTCCGAGGACCCGGTGACCGACTACCACTCCGAGCGGTACGCGGAGTGGCAGTTCCTCAGCGACACCCTGGGCCTGGTGGTGCTCGACCAGGCCGGGCACTTCTTCCTCAAGTACCGGGCCGACGAGCTGGCCGAGATCGTCACCCAGGTGCACCCGGCCGTGCGGGCCGGGGACGTGACGGCGTTGGGCCCGGCGGTCCGGGGTGAGGACGCCGGCTGGGTGGTCACCGACCATCAGCGCGTCGGCGACACCGACCGGCCGGCCCCGGCGGTGGTGAAGCCGAGCATGGCCCGGTTCGTCGCGGTCACCGCCGGGCAGCTGGTCTCCACCACCGGCTCGGCGTTGACCGCGTTCGCCCTGCCGATCTGGCTGTTCACCCGGACCGGGTCGGTGGCCGACCTGGGCCTGCTGTGGGCGTTGGCGCTGATCTGCGGGGTGCTGATGCTGCCGGTGGCCGGCGCGCTCACCGACCGGGTCAGCAGGCGACGGATCATGATGATCGCCAGCTGCGTGTCCGGCTCCATCCAGCTCGTGTTGGCCGCCCTGCTCTGGACCGACAACCTGGCGCTGTGGCACATCTACGGGCTGGTGGCGTTGAGCCAGGTGGCCGGGTCGTTCCAGCGGATCGCCTTCCAGTCGGCGGTGCCGCAGCTGGTGCCGAAGCGCTACCTCGGGCACGCCATGGGCATCACCCAGCTCTCCAGCGGGTTCGCGATGCTGCTGATGCCGGTCTTCGCGGCCGGTCTGCTCGCCGCGATCGGCCTCAAGGGCATCCTGCTGATCGACGTGGCGAGCTACCTGGTGGCGGTGCTGACGCTGGCCGTGGTCCGCTTCCCCGACCTGCTCGGCTGGCGGCCCCGGGAACGGCTGCTGGTGGCGATCGCCAACGGCCTGCGCTACTCGTGGCGGCACCGGGGCTTCCGGCTGATGCTCGGCTACTTCGCGCTGGGTAACGTCTTCCTGGCCCCGGCGCTGGTGCTCACCACCCCGCTGGTGCTGTCGTTCGGCACCGCCACCCAGGTGGCGCAGGTGGCGCTGGCCGAGGCGATCGGCGCGGTGACCGGCGGGGTGCTGATGTCGCTGTGGGGCGGGCCCCGGCAGCGGCGGATGATCGGGGTGCTGATCGGCAACCTGGGCACCGCCGTCGGCTGTGTGCTGATCGGCCTGGACGCCTCCGTCGTCATGATCGCCTTCGGGGCGTTCTGGCTGGCCATGGCGATGACCACCGCCCAGTCGATCTACGCCACGATCGTCCAGGTGAAGGTGCCGCAGCGGTTCCACGGCCGGGTGTTCAGCCTGAACCAGACGATCTCCTGGTCGACCCTGCCGATCGGTTTCGCGCTGCTCGCCCCGGGTGCGACCGCGCTGTTCGAGCCGATGCTCGCCGACGGCGGGGCGCTCGCCGGTTCGGTGGGCGCGGTGATCGGCACCGGTCCCGGCCGGGGCATCGGCTTCGCGTACGTCTGCTTCGGGTTGGCCCTGGTGCTGATCACGCTCGGCGGGTTCGCGATCCGGACGCTGCGCCGGTTCGACATCGAGGTGCCCGACTCGCTCCCCGACGACCTGATCGGGGCGCAGGAGCGGCAGCGGCGGCTCGCCGAACGGGCGAAGGCCCGCCCGGAGCCGGCGTCGGTGGCCGGCTGACCATCCGCGCGGGCACGACGACACCCGTCGTGCCCGCGCGGCAGCGGGACCCCCGACCGCGGCGGTCCCCGGGGACGGTGCCGCCCCGGGGGCGTACGTCGCGGTCGGGCCTGGTCGCGGCGGCCGGTCCCCGTACGCCGCAATCCGGTGGCGTCGGCCCCTCGACAGTGCCGGCTCCCGGGCGGTGCCGGCCGGGTCAGGTCGCCCCGGTGCCGGTCACCAGGACTCGACCGGGTCGGCGAGGTCGGTGTCCGCCGGCTCCCGGGGCTCGGCCACCCAGGCGGAGAAGACCGGCAGCCCGTGCCACGGCCCCGGTTCGCCGTCGCGGCGGTCGGTGGCCACCGCCAGCACCGCGTACGGGTGCCCGAACCGCAACTCGACGCTGCGGCGTACGCCCTGCGGCGGGAGGCTGGTCAGGGCGAACGCCCCGGTCACGGCGGCGGCCTCGAAGCCGTACCGGCCGTAGTCGGCCACCACCGCCTGCCGGGCCTCGACGCCCACGTCGACGCCGAGCAGCCCACCCAGCGCCCGCCCCACCGCCGCGAACCCCAGCCCGGGGGCGGTCAGGTCGTGCTCGTCGCGGGCCGACCAGCAGGGCAGCACCGCCCGGTGCCGTTCCTCCCGGCCGTCGCGGGCGGCGGTGCGTACCGGCTCCTCACGCAGGGTGCCGAGGGGACCCGTGCCCAGCGGCAGGTCGAACAGCGACCGGCGGGCCGGCTCGCCGTCGACCGCCGCGCCGGCCAGCGCGTAGCCGGCGGCGAGCACGTCGGCCGGCGGGACCGCCGGGTCGGCGAGCACCGAGAGCACCACCAGGCCGGCCCCGTCGCGTTCCACCGCACCGGCGGCGTGCACGGCGACGTCACCGGCCGGCCCGGTCGCCGCGATCCAGGCCCGGTGCCCGTGCTCCGGGCTGCGCAACGCCCGGGTCAGCCGCCCGGCCCAGCCGCCGCCCGACCCGGCCGGTCCGTGCCCCTGGTCCGGCCCGTGCCCCGCGCCCGGCCGGTGGGCGGGCCCGTCGTCCGGTAGGGCCGCCTCGCGGGGGGCGTCGGGGCCGAGTGCCGTGCCGGGCACCAGGTCGAACGGGGTGGCCCAGGAGATCCGGGTGGCCAGGGCGCTGGCCAGCGCCAGTAGCACCCGGGGGGAGACGGTCAGCGGGAACCTGTCGATCAGCCCGAGGGTGTGCTCACGGGCCCAGGCGTCCAGGCCCGCCCGGTCGGGCAGCGGGCCGGTGGCGGTGCTCCGGGGCAGCCCGTCCCACCAGCCGGCCAGCGGGCCGGGGTCCGTGCCGGGCCGGTGCCAGACGGCGGTGGCCGACGGCACCAGCGGGTGCGGCCGGTCCAGCAGCGTGGCGGCGGCCCGCGCGGCGACCGCCCCGTCGACACCGAGCACCTCGGTCAGTTCGGCCTGTTGTGCGCCGGTGGCGGCCGGTGCGGCGAGCGCCAGCAGCAGCCAGGCCCCGAGCGGGGAGGCGACGTGGTGCCGGTCGCCGAGGTCGGCGTGCAGCCGGGCGGCGTACCGGGCCAGCGGGTCGTACGGGAGCGTCGTCATGCCCCCACTGTGCCCACCGGGCGGGCCGGTGGCACCCCGGTCAGGACCAGAGTTCGAACGGTTCGTCGATCCGTTCGCCAGCCAGGAACGCGGTGAGCAGCGCGGGCAGTCGACCCGGGTAGAACCGGGCGGTGCTGGTCACGATCTCCTCGGCCGGCCACCAGCGGAACCCGAAGTAGTCCTCCACCTCGTAGTCGAGCCGGTCCGCGCCGTCGACGTCCGGCGCGGCGGCGTCGAGGCGTACGGTCAGCACCACCTCGTCCTGGACGTGGCGCAACCGGCGGTGGATGAAGCTGGCCCGCCGTCGCCAGGTCGGCGGGCCGAGCTGCGCGGCGGTGACCACGAAGCCGGTCTCCTCCCGCAGCTCCCGCAGAGCCGTCTGCGGGTACGTCTCACCGGGGTCGACGCCCCCGCCGGGCAGCTCCCACCAGGTGCCCAGCCGGGGATGTTCCGGGTCACGGGTGTGGAACAGCAGGATCAGGCCGTCCCGGTCGCGGACCACCAGCCGGACGGCGGTGCGTTCGACCACCGGCAGGTCCCGGGGCAGTTCGGTCATGGGCCTCCCTCGACGGGGCACCGGCCGGGCGGCGGCGGTGCGACGATGGCGATCATGGTGGAGCTCTTCGGTGCGGTGGCGGACGACTACGACGAGATCCGGCCGGGCTATCCGGCCGCCCTCGCCCCGACCATCCTCGCCTATCACGGCGGACCCCCGTCCCGGCTGGTCGAGGTCGGAGCGGGCACCGGCCTGGCCACCGCGCTGCTGCGCGACCTGGTCGCCCCGGACGCAGCGGCCCACCCGGCGCGGGTGACCTGCGTCGAGCCGGACCCGCGGATGGCGGCGGTGCTGTCCGCCCGGTTCCCCGACGTCGAGGTCGTCCTCGCCCGGTTCGAGCAGTGGTCGCCGCCCCCGGCCGGGGTGCCCCTGCTGGCCTGCGCGTTGGCCTGGCACTGGCTCGACCCGGGCACCCGCAACCGGCGGGCCCACGACGCGCTGACCCCCGGCGGCACCCTGGCCGTCTTCGCCCACCGCTACGACTACGTCGACCCGGCCCAGTCGGCGGCGATCCGGGCGGCGTTCGAGTCGGTGGACCCGGTGCCGCACCACGACCGGCCGGAGGACTGGTTCCACGCCGACATCACCGACAGCGGGCTGTTCACCGACGTCCGGTCGGTGGCGTTGCGCCGGGCGGTGCCGCTGACCACGGCGCAGTACCAGCGGCTGGTCGGCACCTTCTCGCCGCAGTTGCGCCGGCCACCGCGGTTGCGGGAGCGGGTCGTCGAGGCGATCGGCGGTGCGGTCGACGGTTTCGGCGGCACGGTCACCCTCGACCTGCGGACCACGCTGGTGCTGGCCCGCCGACCCGGCTGAGAAAAAGTCGTCGGGTGGTCGTGTCGATCCGGCCGGGTGCCCGTTCGACCTGGGGGTGAGAGGGTCGAACGGCGACCCGGTAGCGAGGAGCGACGATGGCCAAGTACATGCTGATCATGCGGAACACCGACGATTCCCTGGCGGCGATGATGAAGATCCCCTTCGAGGAGATGCTGGAGACGATGGGGCGGTTCAACGACGAGTTGATCCGCGCGGGCGTACTGGTCGCCGCCGAGGGCCTGGAGGACCCGGCGCAGGGCGTGGTGGTCGACTACAGCGGGGAGACCCCGGTCGTCACCGACGGCCCGTACGGCGAGACGAAGGAGCTGTTCGGCGGCTTCTACCTGCTCGATGTGGCGTCCAAGGACGAGGCCGTCGAGTGGGCCCGGCGGATGCCGGCGCTGCCCGGCAGCAAGTGCGAGGTGCGCCGGGTCCCCGGTATCGACGAGTTCCCGCAGGACAACGAGTTCATCGTCCGGGAGCGGGCGTGGCGCGAGCGGACCGGCCAGCTCTGAGCACGGTGCCCACCGACGACCCGCCGGGTGCCGAGTCGGCCCGGCGGGCCGTCGAGGCGCTCTGGCGTATCGAGTCGGCCCGGATCGTCGGCGCGCTGGCCCGGTACACCGGCGACTTCGCGCTCGCCGAGGACGTCGCCCAGGAGGCGGTGGCGCAGGCCCTGGTCGGTTGGGCGCGTGACGGGGTGCCGGCGAACCCGGTGGGGTGGCTGCTCACCACCGCCCGGCGGCGCGCGGTCGACGCGTTCCGCCGTCGGGCCGCGCTCGACGACCGGTACGCGGTGCTCGCCGGCCAGCTCGCCGGTCCGGTGTCCGGGGCCGGGGAACTGCCGTGGGACCCGGACCGGGTCGACGACGACGTGCTGGCGCTGATGTTCGTGGCCTGCCATCCGGTGCTCGCGCCGCCGGCCCGGCTGGCGTTGACGCTGCGGGTGGTCGGCGGCCTGTCCAGCGAGGAGATCGCGCGGGCGCTGCTGGTGCCGGTGCCCACCGTGCAGGCGCGGATCACCCGGGCCAAGAAGGTGATCGCCGCCGCGCGGGTGCCGTTCGCGCTGCCGGAGCCACCGCAGCGGCGGGAACGCCTCGGCGCGGTCCTGGGCGTGCTCTACGTGATCTTCACCGAGGGGTCGACGGCGACGACCGGTGACGACCTGCTCCGCCCCGACCTGGCGTACGAGGCGATCCGGCTGTGCCGGATGTTGGCCGCGCTGCTGCCCGGCGAGCCGGAGGTGCACGGCCTGCTCGCCCTGTGCGAGCTGACCGCCGCCCGGTTCCCGGCCCGGGTCGACGCCGACGGCGAGGCGGTGCTGCTGGCGGACCAGGACCGGCGGCGGTGGGACCGGTCGGCGATCCGTCGGGGGACGGCCGCGCTGCGCCGGGCCATGGCGTCGGGGCGTGGCCTCGGGCCGTACGGGTTGCAGGCGTCGATCGCCGCCTGCCACGCCGCCGCCCCCTCGGTGGAGCGCACCGACTGGGCCCGGGTGGTGCTGCTCTACGAGGCGTTGGGCCGGGTGGCGCCGTCGCCGGTGGTCGAGCTGAACCGGGCGGTGGCAGTGGCGATGGCCGACGGGCCGCAGCCGGCGCTGGCCGTGGTGGACGAGGTCGCCGCCACCGGCCGTCTCGCCGGGTCGCACCTGCTGCCCGGCGTCCGGGGTGAGCTGCTCGCCCGGCTCGGCCGGACCGCCGAGGCGCGGGCCGAGTTGGAGTTCGCCGCCAGGCTGTGCCGCAACGTGCGGGAACGGGCGGTGCTGCTGCGCCGGGCGGACGGCCTCGACGGGTGATCCGGCCCGGCTGGCGGTAGGCTGCCCGCCGTGGCAGGTCTGTTGAGGAACGTGGCGTCCCGGTTGAGCCGGGTGACCGGCGCGCAGCGCGCCACCCCAGGTCCGATCCCGGCGCAGCTGGCCCGGCGGCGTCAGGTCAGCGCCCTGCAACGGCGGGAGCTGTCGTACGCCCCGGAGCCGGACGGACAGGCCGACCCGGGGGAGATCGTCTGGACCTGGGTGCCCTACGAGGACGACCCGAAGCAGGGCAAGGACCGTCCGGTGCTGGTGGTCGGCCGGTCCAGCCGCACCCTGTTCGGGTTGATGCTGTCCAGCCAGAGCGAGCGGGACGGCCAGCGGCACTGGCTGGCGCTGGGCCCGGGGGAGTGGGACCGGGAGGCCCGCCCGAGCTGGGTACGGCTGGACCGGGTGCTCACCATGCGCGAGGACGGCATCCGCCGCGAGGGCGCGGTGCTGGACCGGGGGCGTTTCGACCGGGTCGGGCAGGCGCTGCGGGCCGGCTACGGCTGGCGCTGACCCGTCCCGTCATGCCGTCACGTCGTGGCGCGGTGCCGCCTCGGCCGGGCGGCTCAGCACTCGGCGAGGCGGGCGACGTCGAGCAGTTGCCGGGGTGACTGCCGGCTGGTGACGCCCTTCGCCCGGTACATCGCGGCGTCGGCCTGGCAGAGCGCGTCGGCGAGCTGGGTGGGGCCGGTGACCGGGGCGAGCCCGACCGAGGCGGTGACCCGGACGCTGCACGGGCCCAGCGGGATGGGTGCGGCCATGGCCTCGCAGAGCCGCCGGGTGGCGTGGTCGATCCAGCGCCGGTCGACCGAGGGGCTGGCCAGCAGGCCGGCGAACTCGTCGCCGCCGAGCCGGGCGACCAGGTTGTCACCGGCGAAGGCGGCCAGCCGCTGGGCGACGCTGATCAGCACCTGGTCGCCGGCGGCGTGCCCGTAGCTGTCGTTGACCTGCTTGAAGTCGTTGAGGTCGAGGACCACCGCGATGAGGGGCTGCCCGCCGGCGTCGGTGAGCAGCGCGGCGGCCAGCCGGTAGAAGGCCCGCCGGTTGGGTAGCCCGGTGAGCGGGTCGTGGCTGGCGGCGTGCCGTTCCGCGGCCAGCTCGGCCTGCAGGTGCTCCAGTTCCGCCTCGGCCTGTAGGGCCCGGCGGCGTAGCTGCCACACCGAGACCAGGGCTCCGGCTGCGGAAACGCCGGACGCGACGGTCAACGGATCCGGCACGGGTCCTCCCTCGCATGTCGGCGCACGACCCGCGCGGCGGCGGCCGTCGTGCCCCGCCGGGTCGTCGTTTGCCCAGGTGAAGCCCTGAGTCTGGTAACCCAAAGTGAACGGATAAGTACCCGTCCATGTGCGCTATCATGCTCGCTGTCCGAAGCAGATGCAATAGCAGATGCACGTGCAGCACGGCCGGATCTGATGTCGCAGCGCCCCTTCGACACCGCAACGTCCCCTCGCGACAGTGGTTCCGCACCCCGACAGAAAGACACCCATGCAGCAGCCTGAGAACGGCGTCCCCACCACCCAGCTGCCCCCGCTGAGGTGGGAGAAGAGCCGGCGCAGCAACCCCAGCGGCAACTGCGTCGAGTTGGCCGAACTGCCCGGCGGAGCCGGCATCGCCGTGCGCAACTCTCGCCACCCCGAGGGGCCCGCCCTGATCTACACGGTGGACGAGATAACGGCGTTCGTCCTCGGCGCCCGCGACGGTGACTTCGACCATCTGATCGACTGAGGCCCGGCGGTCCCGCCCACGGGACCGTATCCGTCCGGAGGATGTTCACCTCACCGTCGGTTCATGGCATGCTTACTCGTCGGTCGGGCGGGGGCCAGGGACCGTGATCGGGTGTAAGGGCATGCGCGGAGGGGCGGGGCACGTGACGATGGTTGCCGCCGAGGGGGGACCGGCCACCGGCCCCACGGTGTTGCGGATGCTGCTCGGCGCGCAGTTGCGCCGGCTGCGGGAGGCCAAGGGTGTCACGCGGGAGGGCGCAGGCTGGGAGATCCGCTCCTCGGAGTCGAAGATCAGCCGGATGGAGCTGGGCCGGGTCGGCTTCAAGGAACGCGACGTCGCCGACCTGCTCACCTTCTACGGGGTGACCGCCGTGCAGGAACGCGAGGCACTGCTCAAGCTGGCCCGCGACGCCAACAGCCCCGGTTGGTGGCACCGATACGGCGACGTCCTGCCCGCCTGGTTCCAGTCCTACCTGGGCCTGGAGGCCGCCGCCGCGCTGATCCGCAGCTACGAGGTGCAGTTCGTCCCCGGCCTGCTCCAGACCCCGGAGTACGCCCGCTCGGTGGTCCTGCTCGGCCACCGGGGGGCCGCGGTCGACGAGGTCGACCGGCGGGTGGAGCTGCGTATCCAACGCCAGCAGGTGCTGCACCGCACAGACCCGCCGCAGCTGTGGGCGGTGGTCGACGAGGCCGTCCTGCGCCGACCGATCGGCGGCCCAGAGGTGATGCGCGGGCAGTTGACCGCGCTGATCGAGGCGACCCGCTCGTCGCACATCCGACTCCAGATCATCCCGTTCGACGCCGGCGGCCACGCCGCCGCCGGTGGGGCCTTCACCATCCTGCGCTTCGGCGACGACGACCTGCCCGACATCGTCTACATCGAGCAGTTGACCAGCGCCCTCTACCTCGACAAGCGGGAGGACCTGGACTACTACGCCGCCGCGATGGAGCGGCTCTGCGTCGAGGCCACCCCGCCGGAACGTACGCCCGAGGTGCTCACCCGGCTGCGTGACGAGCTGTACCCGCAGTGACTGCCGCACCGGGTCGCCGGCCCCGTCAGGGCGGCCTCTACGATGATCGACCGGAGACAGTGGACGGACGCCATCGACGATCGGATGGCGCGGAGTCATGGAGGACCCTGTGACCGCCGATGCCCCGACGGGCGCCGCCCAGCACCCCAGCGACCGGATCGACACCTCGGTCGCCCATCCGGCCCGCCGCTACAACTACTGGCTGGGTGGCAAGGACAACTTCCAGGCCGACCGGGACTCCGGCGACGCGATGGCCGCGGCCTTCCCGACCGTGCGTACCGCCGCCCTGGAGAACCGCCGGTTCCTGCAACGCGCCGTCGCCCACCTGGCCCGCGAGGCAGGCGTACGGCAGTTCCTGGACATCGGCACCGGCATCCCCACGGCCAACAACACCCACGACGTGGCCCAGGCGATCACCCCGCAGGCCCGGGTGGTCTACGTCGACAACGACCCGATCGTGCTGGCCCACGCGCGGGCGCTGCTGACCAGCTCGGCCGAGGGGGCCACCGCCTACATCGACGCCGACCTGCGCGAGCCCGAGAAGATCCTGCACCACCCCGAACTGCGCCGCA
Source organism: Micromonospora sp. SCSIO 07396 (assembly GCF_053667945.1). Taxonomy (NCBI): domain Bacteria; kingdom Bacillati; phylum Actinomycetota; class Actinomycetes; order Micromonosporales; family Micromonosporaceae; genus Micromonospora; species Micromonospora sp. SCSIO 07396. The sequence continues at coordinate 3,330,341 of NZ_CM132210.1, read as the reverse complement.
CCCTCGACCTGGACCAGCCGGTCGCCCTGATGCTGGTGGCCATCCTGCACTTCGTGACCGAGACCGAGGACCCGTATGGGGTGGTCGGCCGGTTGCTCGCGGCGCTGCCGTCGGGCAGCTACCTGGCCGCCTCGCACGCCACCTACGACCACCTGCCACCCGCCGTGGCCGAGCAGGCCCGGGCGGGCAACCGGAGCGGCAACCCGCCCGGGATGATCAACCTGCGCAGCCGGGACGAGTTCGCCCGCTTCTTCGACGGCCTCGACCTGGTCGCGCCCGGCCTCGTCTCGGTGGCCGAGTGGTGGGCCGAGGACGAACCGCAGCCCCGGCCGACGGTCGAGGAGGTCAGCGTGTACGGCGCGGTCGCCCGCAAGCCCTGACCGGAAGCCGGCCGTCCGTGCGCGGCCGGGCACCCGTCCGTGCGGTCAGGCCGGCTCGACCCGGTCCCCGACGGCCACCCGGCCGCCCCGTAGCACCACCGCGTACGCCCCCACGCAGGGCTGTGGCCCCAGGCCCGGCAGCGGGACCACCCGGTTGCGTCGTGCCGGCTGCCGCAGTGCCTGCGGGGCACGGGGGAGCGGGCCGTGGGCCAGGGTGGGCACCGCGCAGCGGGGCGTCGGCGCGAGCACCCGCAGCACCACCTCCGGGCCGATCCGCAGTTCCCGGCCCACCCAGTCGTTCTCCACGAACCCCCGGGCTTCGGTCGCGACGACCAGGTTGGGCCGGTAGCGCGGCACCGCCTCCCGGGGCAGGTCGAGCGCGTCCAGGCTGGCCGTGGTGACCAGGTGCACCGGCGCGAAGTCGACCAGGCTGCCCGGCGGGGCGACGCCGCCGAGCGGGTTGCCGGTCACCGGCACGTCCGCGTCCACCCCCTCGGCCAGCACCGCGTCCGGGTCGGCCCGGTCCAGCAGGGCGTCGGCGGGCACCGCGTCGGTGAGCGTGACGTCCCGGCCGAGCAGCCGGGACAGGGCGGCGTCCAGGCCGGCGTCGGGATGGTCCAGGACGGTGCCGTCGGGGAAGGTGAGGCGTGCCCGGTCGGGGGCGTCGCCTGTCGCACGGACGCCGAGCAGGGCCGACCAGCGTCGGGGCCGCTTCGCGCTGCCCACCCGCCCGGTGTCGTGGTCGAGCACGGCGAGTCGACGGTCGCCGGCCACCCCGCGACCGTCCACCGTGGCGTCGGGCAGCGCCTCGCCCAGCATCGACTTGACCGGATACCGCCACAGTTCGGTCAGTCGTCCCGGCACCGGCCCAGCGTACCGGTGCGGTGTCGCCGGTACGCGTGGTCGATTCGTCGACCGGCTCGTAACTTTGTCGGATGATCCCACGCTCCCTGGCGCTCAGCCCCCGTACGGTCGTCTCCGCCGCCGAGCCCCCCTCGGACGGGCCGGTGGGGTTCGTCACCGGTCTGGTGGAGCGGCTCGGCGGGCCCGGCGCGGGGCTGGCGGTGGCGCTGGAGAACCTCTTCCCGCCGATCCCCAGCGAGGTGATCCTGCCGCTGGCCGGCTTCGCCGCCGCCCAGGGGCGGATCAGCCTGGTGTCGGCGATCCTCTGGACGACCCTCGGGTCGGTGGTCGGCGCGTGGATGCTCTACGGCATCGGCGCCGCGCTGGGCCGGGACCGGATGCGGGCGATCGCGGCCCGCCTGCCGCTGGTGAAGCTGAGCGACGTGGACCGTACCGAGGCGTGGTTCCTCAAGCACGGGGTCAAGGCGGTGTTCTTCGGCCGGATGATCCCGATCTTCCGCAGTCTGATCTCCATCCCGGCGGGGGTGGAGCGGATGCCGATCATGACGTTCCTGCTCTACACCACGCTGGGCAGCCTGATCTGGAACACCACCTTCGTGATGGCCGGGTTCCTGCTCGGCGACAACTGGCACGTCGTCGAGGAGTACGTCGGGTCGTTCCAGAAGGTCGTCATCGTGGTCTGCGTCGCCGCCGCCTGCTGGTTCGTGGTGACCCGGGTCCGCCGGGCGCGGGCCGCCCGCGCCGACGCCCCGGCCGCCGACGCCCGGTCCGCCAACGCCCGCCCGGCCGCCGATGCCGCGCCCGGGGGTGACGTCGTGGGGCAGCCGGACGTCGCCGACGGCACGCCCTACCGGGGGACCGTCTACCGGGGCGGACTCTGGGGCCGCGACACCGACTGACCGGCGCGGCGACCGGGTGGCGGCCGGGCACACCGACCGCGCCCGGAATGATCCGTTGCGGCGGCCGGGCCGTACTGCTGTGCGGGGACCGGGACAGGGGAGGCACGATGGCGGAGCCGGGGCAGGAGCACCGTCCGACGACAGGGGAGCAGCGACCGGTCTTCGAGCCGGTGATCGAGGTGACCGGGGAGCCGGTCGGGGTGACGGCGGAACCGGCGTACCGCTCACCCTGGCCCCGCAGCGCGCGGCTGCTGGCCGCCGCCGCGGTGCTGGTGGTCGCGCTCGGTGCGATCGCGGTGGTGGTGACCATGGCGAACCCCGACCGGCTGGGGATCGTCTCCTCCGGGGACCGCGCCGCCGCACCCCCGGCGTCGGTGAGCGCCGACCCCGGCGGCGCGGGCGCCGCCGAGGCCGACGGGCGGACCCTGACCGCGCCGGTCGACGGGCTGCGCCGGGCCACCTTCGAGCTGGTGGACGGGGTGACCTCGTTCCGGCTGCGCACCGACGACCTCGGTGCCGACCTGTACCGGATCAGCAGCCCGGCCGACGCCGGACTCACCCCCCGGCCCCAGGTCGCGGGTGAGCGGGTGCAGCTGCGGGTGACTCGCAAGGACCGGCCCGGCCGGGGCGTCGTCGACGTGACGCTCAACGCGCGGCTGACCTGGCGGTTGCGGCTGGTCGGCGGGGTCAGCGACCACGTCCTCGACCTCACCGGCGCGCGGCTGTCCGGGGTGGAGTTGATCGGCGGCGCGGCCCGGATCGACCTGCGGCTGCCGCCGACCACGGGCACCCGCACCGTCCGGATGACCGGCGGCGTCAACCAGTTCGTCGTCCACGCGCCCGACGGCCCCCCGGTCCGGGTCCGCGCCGCCTCCGGCGCGGGCAGCGTCGTCTGGTACGGCGACCGGCGCGACGGGTTGGCCCGGGGCGCGACGGTCGGCTCGCCGAACTGGGACCGGTCACCCGACCGGCTCTACCTCGACCTGGTGGCCGGGGCGAACACCGTCACCGTCGTCGAGGACTGAACCGCCCGGGACCGGAGCCGTCGCGGGCCGGCCGGCATAGAGTCGGGCGGTGGACCGTACCGAATCGTTGCCGGCACAGACCCGACCACCCGGCGTCGCCGCCGAGGACCCGGGCAGCGTGCTGCTGCCCGGCCACGACGTGCCGCTGGGCCGGTACACCACCGTGCGCCGGCTGTTGCCGCAGCGGGCCCGCCGGATGGTCGGGGCGTGGTGCTTCGTCGACCATTTCGGCCCGGACGACGTGGCGCAGCGGCCCGGCATGGAGGTGCCGCCGCACCCGCACACCGGGTTGCAGACGGTGACCTGGCTGCTCGACGGGGAGATCGTGCACCGCGACAGCCTCGGCAACGTCCAGCCGATCCGTCCCGGCCAGCTCAACGTGATGACCTCCGGGCACGGCATCGCCCACTCCGAGCGGTCCCCGGCCAGCCATCCGCCGCTGATGCACGGGGTGCAGCTGTGGGTGGCGCTGCCCGACCCGGCGCGCGCCGGTGCCGCCGGCTTCGCCCACCACGCCGATCTGCCCCGCTGGCGCTCCGGCGACTGGGAGCACACCCTGCTCGTCGGCGAGCTGGCGGGCGAGGCGTCCCCGGCGGTGGTGCACACCCCGCTGCTCGGCGTGCAACTGGCGGCGCACGGCCCGGGCCCGGCGACGCCGCGCCTGCGGCCCCGCTTCGAGTACGCCCTGCTGGCGATGTCCGGCCGGGCCCGGGTGGACGGCGTGTCGCTGGAGCCCGGCGCGCTGCTCTACCTCGGCACCGGGCGGGACGGGTTGGAGTTGACCGCCGAGCCGGGCAGCCGGCTGATGCTGCTCGGCGGCGAGCCGTTCGACGAGCCCCTGGTCATGTGGTGGAACTTCGTCGGCCGCTCGCACGAGGAGGTGGCCACCGCCCGGGCGGACTGGATGGCCGGTCGGGACCGGTTCGGGCGGGTCACCGACGACCCGGCCCCGCCGCTGCCCGCCCCGGAACTGCCGACCGTCCGGTTGAAGGCCCGGGACCGCCGGGGTGACCTGCACGGTTGACCGATCCGCCCCGGTGGTGTGCTCGCCCACAGTCTCGCCGAAATCAGCCGTACGGGTGATGGCGTGACCTATGATGATCGTGGCAGCGATGCCCACCCGGTTCGGGTGGCCACCCGGCGGTTCGCCGGTGAACAGGCACGCGTGCGCCCCAGGTCGCGGTTCGTGACCCGGGGCGCCCGCCTGTTCGGGGTCAGATGCTCCGCAGGTGCTGCGCGACCCGCTGGTGCTGCTTCTCCCTCGCCTGCTGTGCCCGCCGGGCGGGGTCGACCTCCGGGGCGGGATCGATCCGGGCCGAGCGGGCCACCTCCGCGTCGTTGGCGTAGTCCACCGGCGGCAGCGCCCGCAACGCCCGCAGCACGTCAGGTGGTGCGCCCTCCCGTTCGGCCTGACGCACCACGGCGTCCTTCGCCGCCGGGTAGTCCAGGCTGGACAGGTACCGCAGGACTTCGGTCCGACTGGCCATCGGTGGGCCTCCTCGCCGCCTCGATCCGGTCACGATCGGCGGCGGTTACCCGTCCGGTGGCAGGTCACGCGCCCACGGGCGGAAAACCCCGGTGGGCGGTGTCGTTTCCGGGTCGTCCCGGCGGGTAACCGGGCCGCCTCATGTCGAAGGGAGCCCCGCATGAACTACGACACCTTCGTCGACCAGGTGGCCCGGCGGGTCCGTACCGACCCGGAGCGGGCGGTGGTGCTGGTCCACGCGACGCTGGCCACCCTCGCCGAACGGTTGACCGGGGGTGAGGTGCTCGACCTGGCGACGCAGCTGCCCGCGCCGTTGCGGCTGGCACTGCGGCCGGGCCCCGGCACGGAGGCGGCCGAGCAGTTCGGCGCGGCCGAGTTCGTGGCCCGGGTGGCGCGGCGGGCCGAGCTGGACGAACCGGCCGCCCGGGACGGGGTGCGGGTGGTCTTCGGCGTCGTGCACGAGGCGGTCAGCGGTGGTGAGTTCGACGATCTGGTGACCCGGCTGCCCCGCGACTACCGCGACCTGGTGGAGCCGGCCCTCGCCCCCGGAATGGGCGCCCCGCGCCGGGCCTGACCCACGGTCGGGCCCGGGTCGGTGGGCGGCGCACAGCGGTTGACCAGGGCAACCACGGTGGGACTGGCTTGGCGGGTCGTCCGGATCTGGCCTAACCTGGTCGGCACGAGGGGAGTACTTCCCACGAACCATTCCGGTCAGTACGGCGCGCTCCGGGTGCGCCTCGGGTGGTTGCCCACGACGAACGTGGGTGAAGGAGACCTCGAACATGGCACGGTGTTCGAGGAGGCTCCATGACCGATCTGTCGTACTTTGCCGCCGGTGGGTTGTCGTCGGTCGGCACCCCCACCCTGTGGGCGGTGACCATCGTCGGCGTGCTCGCCCTGCTGGTGCTCGACTTCCTGGTCACCCGACGCCCGCACGAGGTGTCGATCCGGGAGGCGCTGGGCTGGTCGGCGTTCTACATCGCGCTGCCGTTGGCGTTCGGCGGGTGGGTCTGGTGGCGCTTCGGCTCCCAGCAGGGCGTCGAGTACCTGACCGGCTACCTGGTCGAGAAGTCGCTGTCGGTCGACAACCTCTTCGTGTTCATGCTGCTGCTGGCCGCCTTCGCGGTGCCCGCCGTGCTCGCCCAGCGGGTGCTGCTCTACGGCATCGCCGGCGCGCTGGTGCTCCGTGCGGTCTTCATCGCCCTCGGCGCGGCGGCCTTGCAGACCCTCGACTTCGCGTTCCTGATCTTCGCCGTCATCCTCATCGCCACCGCGGTCAAACTCCTGCGCGACGCCCTCACCGGGCACGAGCAGGAGGTGGACATCAACAAGATGCGGTCGGTGCGGCTGCTGCGCCGGTTCATGCCGGTGGTCGAGGAATACCACGGCACCCGGATGACGATCCGGCAGCACGGCCGACGGGCGCTCACCCCGTTCGCCCTGGTGGTGGTCGCGGTGCTCGCCACCGACATCGTCTTCGCGGTCGACTCGGTGCCCGCCGTCTACGGCATCACCGAGGACCCCTACCTGGTCTTCGCCACCAACGCCTTCGCCCTGCTCGGGCTGCGGGCGCTCTACTTCGTGCTGCACGCCGCGCTGAGCCGGCTGGTGCACCTCAGCTACGGCCTGGCGATCATCCTGGCCTTCATCGGCGTCAAGCTCGGCCTGCACTGGGCGCACGGCATCTGGCCGGGCGTGCCGGAGATCCCCACGCTGGCCTCGCTCGGGGTCATCATCGGCGTGCTGGTCGTGGTCACCCTCACCAGCCTGCGGGCCACCCGTGACCGGGAGCCCGGCGACGCCGAGGTGGTCGTCGACAAGCACTGACCGTACGCGACCGGCGGCGGCCCGCGACGGGGCCGCCGCCGGTCGTGGCCCGGTCCGCCGGAACCCTCCCGCCAACGCCTCCCAGGTGGTACGACTGACGGGTGGGCATCGTGTCACCGGGCTTCCAGGGCCGCCGTCGGACGACCGACCCGGCCCTGCCGCCGGGGCAGTACCTGACCGAGGACTTCCCGGTGCTGTCCGCCGGGCCGACCCCCCGGGTCCCCCTGGACCGGTGGGAGTTCGTCCTCACCACCGAGACCGGCGACGAGGTCCGCTGGTCCTGGGCGGAGCTGATGGAGCTGCCCCAGGAGACCCCCACGGTGGACATCCACTGCGTCACCCGGTGGTCGAAGTTCGGCACCAGCTGGCAGGGCGTCTCGCTGGACGTGCTGCTCGACGGCGTGGACACCGCCGCCGACTACGCCCAGGCCCACTCGTACGGCGGCTACACCACCAACCTGCCGCTGGACGACCTGCGCGACGGGCAGGCGTGGGTGGTGCACGGCTACGACGGCGAACCGCTGCCCGCCGAACACGGCGGTCCGGCCCGGCTGCTGGTGCCGCACCTCTACTTCTGGAAGTCCGCCAAGTGGGTACGCGGGCTGCGGCTGACCGTCGAGGACGAACCCGGGTTCTGGGAGACCGCCGGCTACCACGACTACGGCGACCCGTGGCGCGAGCAGCGCTACCAGGGCGACTGAGGTGACCTCGGCGGGTGGTCGGCCGGCCACGCCGCTGGGCTGGCGGGTGGCCCGGCTGGCGCAGCGCCGCGTCGAGACGCCCACCGCGCAGACCCTGGTCCTGTCGGTGCCCGGCTGGCCGGGGCACCTGCCGGGGCAGCACGTCGACGTCCGGCTCACCGCCCCCGACGGCTACCAGGCGGCCCGGTCGTACTCGCTCGCCGGGCCCGTCGACGGCGACCGGATCGCGCTGACCGTGCAGCGGGTGCCCGACGGCGAGGTGTCGCCGTACCTGACCGACACCTGGGCCGAGGGCGACCCGGTGGAGGTGCGCGGCCCGGTCGGCGGCTGGTTCGTCTGGCGGCCCGAGCGGACCGCGCCGGTGCTGCTGGTCGCCGGGGGCTCCGGGGTGGTGCCGCTGATGGCGATGGTGCGGGCCCGCCGGGCCGCCGGCAACCGGGTGCCGTTCCGGCTGATCTACTCCGTCCGCACCCCGGCGGACGTGATCTACGCCGACGAGCTGCGTACCCGGGCCCGCGACGACGCCGGCCTGGACGTCAGCTACGTCTACACCCGGCAGGCCCCCGACGGGTGGCGGGGCGAGCCGCACCGGATCGGGCTGGCCGACGTGAACACCCACGGCTGGCCGGCCGACCTGGAGCCGCTGTGCTACGTCTGCGGCCCGACCGGCTTCGTGGAGACCGTCGCGGATCTGCTGGTGGGGCTGGGTCACCCGACCCGCCGGGTCCGCACCGAACGGTTCGGGCCGACCGGCTGACCGGCGAGGAGAACCGATGACCGAGATGTCCTACCTGGACGGCAACATGCTCGACGGGCCGCTGCGGGAGCTGTTCGCGGTGGACCTGAGCGCGGCGACCGGACGGTGCGCGTCCTGCGGCATGGTCGGCCCGCTGGCCGGCCTGCGCGTCTACGCCCACGCCCCCGGGCTGGTGGGGCGCTGCCCGGCCTGCACCGAGGTGATGCTCCGGCTGGTCCGGGCCCCCGACCGGGCCTGGCTGGACCTGCGCGGCGCCAGCTACCTCCGGGTGCCGGTGCCGCCGACCACACCGCCGTCCCTGCGCTGATCAGCGCGGCGCGGCGGCGACCGACGCCCGACGCACCAGCTGACCCGGCAGGGCCACGTGCCGGGCCACCCGACGGCGGGCGCCCTTCGGCCGGTCGAGCAGCTCCACCATGGTCTCGACCGCCCACGCGCCCATCCCGTGGTGCGGCAACGCCACGCTGGTCAGGGCGGGGAACAGCCCGTCGGCGACGACCTCCTGGTTGTCGTGGCCGACCACCGAGAGTTCCTGCGGGACGCGCAGACCGAGTTCGGCCGCCGCCCGGTAGACGCCCATCGCCATCGCGTCGGTGAAACAGAACAGCGCCGTCGGGCGGTCGGCCGCGGCGAGCAGGGCCCGGGCCGCCCGGTGCCCGCCGACGGGGTCACCGGCGTCAGCGCGCACCAGCTCCGGCCGGTACGGCACCCCGGCCGCCCACAGCGCCTCCCGGTAGCCGAGCAACCGGCCCTGAGCGGCGGGGACGTCGTCGACGGTGGTGACGAAGCCGATCCGCCGGTGCCCGTGGGCGAGCAGCTCCCGTACCGCCGTCGCCGCACCGCCGCGCTCGTCCGGCACCACCGAGGGGAGCGTGGCGTCGGCGCTGCGGGCGTTGAGCAGCACCACAGGCATCGGGCGCAGCTCGTCGGGGACCCGCACCACCCGGTGGTCCGTGGTCGCGTAGAGCACCCCGTCGACCCGGTGCCGGGCCAGCGCCCTGATCTCCCGCCGTTCGACCTCGGGATCGCGGCCGGTGGTGAGCAGCAGCACCCACCCGCGCGCCGACGCGGTCTCCTGCGCGCCCAGGACGAGCCGCCCGGCCCGGCCGGTGGCCGCGACGACGTCACCGAGCAGCCCCAGGGCGTACGACCGTTGCAGCCGCAGTCCCCGGGCCAGCCCGTTGGCCGCGTAACCGAGCTGGCGGGCCACCGTCTCGACCCGTTCCCGGGTCTGTGCGCTGACCCGGGTGCCGGACTTGTTGTTCAGCACGTGGGACACGGTGGTCACCGAGACGCCCGCGGCGGCGGCGACGTCCCGGATGCTCGCCTTCGGTCCCATCGCTTCACCTTCGCGTCGTTCGTGGCTCGGCCGTCGGGCCCGACGGTCCGACAACGCTAGCCGACCGGATCCACCCGTGGAGATCACCAGCGGCCCACTTGCGGGATGGTCGCCCGGCGGTGCCGGCGGGTCGCCGGGCGGTGGTCCGCCCACGCGGCACCGCCCGCCGGCCCACCGGCGGGCGGCACCGTCCGGTTCAGATCCGCGAGGTGAAGGCGACGAGCACCTGGTACGGCGCGGGCGTGCCGGTGTTGTCGAAGCAGATCACGTCCACCGGGGCGTCCACCGCGTACGACCACGGCTGGGTCAGGTTGCAGTAGTTCGGTCCGGTGCCCTGCGCGGTGACCTGGGCGTGCGTCTCCTTCTGCCCGAGCTGCTTGAAGGTGACCAGGTAGCGGCCGGCCGGGGCGAGCGGCGCGATGGTGTTCACGCCCACCCCGAGCTGGGAGTTGTCGTTGGTGGGGCCGCCCGCCGCGCTGGCCAGGTGACCGAAGAACGTCGGCGGGGCCAACGACCCGACCACCGACCGTCCCCGGTGGTAGGACAGGGTGAAGTCGGTGTTCACCGGCGCGCCGGCCTGGTCGAAGCAGAACACGTAGACCAGCACGTCGGAGCCGGAGGCGCCCCACCTGGCGACGGTGCACCGGCGCGGCGCGGCGTTCGGCTGGATCGCGGTGGCCTGCACGTTGCCGGCCAGCACCCCGGCCAGCCCGACCCCGGGCAGCTTCACCGACCACTGTCCGACGCCGACCGGGGCCAGCGCGGCGGGGGCCCCGGTCGACACGTACGACTGGACCAGGCCGCTGACCCCGCCCTGGACGTAGGCGTGTGCGGTGCCGGCCGGCAGCACCCCGGAGCTTGCGGTCCACAGCACGGTGAACCGGCTGTCGTCGCGGGTGCCGCCGGGGGCGAAGCACTGCACGTCGACGATCTCGTCGGTGCCCGACTGGAACCAGCGCACCACCGTGCAGTAGTGCCCGGCCCGGTCCACCGGGGTCACGTGCGGCACCCCGCGCGCACCGGCGCCGATCTGCGGGAAACGCACCTGGAAGCGGCCCGGGGCGAGTTTGATGCCGGTGGCCCAGGCGGCCGGGAAGGCGGTCTTCCAGGTGCCCCACTGCCGGCTCGTGTCCAGCACGGTCCAACTGGTGACGGTGGGGTTGTCGACGTAGGCGAAGCCCCAGCGGTCCGCGGTGGCCGCCGTGGCGGGTGCGGTCGGCGCGAGCCCCACGGCCGCCAGCAGGGCGGCCAGTACGACGGCGACGACACGACGAACTCTCATCTGTCCCTCCTTGGTGGTGGTCGAACAGAAACTCAGCGTGAGCGGAAGGCGTGCCGAAAGCAACGGTGTCGCCTACCCGGTGTGACTACAGTCGGGAGCCCGTCACTGAGGTATCAAACGGGCCGCGACGGCCTCGTCCACCGGCGGCGTGGGCGGCGCGGACGGTGACCCCGGGTCGCCCGCCGCCCGCCCCGGCGCGCGGGTGCCGGGGCGGGCGCCACGTTTGTCAGGCGGACCGCCGGGAAGGGAACGGACATGACGAAACCTCGGGTGGTGATCGTGGGGGCCGGTTTCGCCGGTTACCACGCGGCGAAGACGTTGCGTCGGCTGGCCGGCGGGCGGGCCGAGATCGTGCTGCTGAACTCGACCGACTACTTCCTCTACCTGCCGCTGTTGCCCGAGGTGGCCGCCGGGGTGGTCGAGCCCACCCGGATCTCGGTCCCGCTGACCGGCACCCTGCCCGGGGTCCGGGTGGTCGTCGGCGAGGCCGACCGGGTCGACCTGCGCCACCGCTGGGTCGGTTTCACCAACCCGGAGGGGGAGCGGGGTCAGCTCGCCTACGACCGGCTGGTGCTCTGCGTCGGCAGCGTCAACAAGCTGCTGCCCATCCCCGGTGTGACCGAGTACGCCCACGGTTTCCGGGGCCTGCCCGAGGCGGTCTACCTGCACGACCACGTGGTCCGCCAGATCGAGCTGGCCGAGCAGGCGCAGGACCCGGCCGAGCAGCAGGCCCGCGCCACCTTCGTGGTGGTGGGCGCGGGGTACACCGGCACCGAGGTCGCCGCGCACGGGCAGCTCTTCACCGACGCGTTGCACGCCCAACGTCCCCGGTTGACCGTCCGGCCCCGGTGGATGCTGCTGGACGTCGCCCCCCGGGTGCTGCCGGAACTGGACGAACGGATGTCGCGCACCGCCGACCGGGTGCTGCGCCGCCGGGGGGTCGACGTCCGGATGGGCACCTCGGTCGCCGAGGCCACCGCCGACGGGGTGCACCTCACCGATGGCGGGTACGTCCCGACCTGCACGCTGGCCTGGTGCGTCGGGGTCCGCCCCGACCCGTTCGTGGCCGAGTTGGGCCTGCGTACCGAGAAGGGCCGGCTGGTGGTCGACGAGTACCTCAACGTCCCCGGCTTCCCCGAGGTGTACGCCTGCGGCGACGCCGCCGCCGTGCCGGACCTGACCCGCCCCGGGCAGCTCTGCACGATGACCGCCCAGCACGCCCAGCGGCAGGGCAAGCTCGCGGCACACAACATCGCCGCCTCCTACGGGCACGGCAGGCGTCGTCCGTACCAGCACCACGACCTGGGCTGGGTGGTCGACCTGGGCGGAAAGGACGCGGCGGCGAACCCGCTGAAGGTGTCGCTGTCGGGGTTGGCCGCCAAGGCGGTCACCCGGGGCTACCACCTGCTGGCGATGCCGGGCAACCGGGCGCGGGTGAGCGCCGACTGGGTGCTCGACGCCGCGCTGCCCCGCCCGGCGACGCAGCTCGGCCTGGTCCCGGCCCACGCCGTGCCGCTGGAGAGTTCCTCGCCCGAGGTGCCGATGCGCACCCGCTGAGCCGGTGCCGGCCGGACGGCCCCGGTACGCCCGGGGCCCGGCTTCACTCCCGTGGGGTGAGGGGTGCTCACCCGCCCGGGACGGACCATCGGGGCGACCGGAGGTCTTCCGAGGAACGCGGAAGGGTAGGTCGTCATGAAGAGGATCGTGGAGATCGTCCCGGCCCGTCCCGGCTGGTACTCCCGCTGGCAGGTCGGCCCCGAGGTGACCCGGTGCTACCCGGTGAGCCTCTGGGCGCTGGTGGAGGAGGCCGACGGCTCAGGCCGCGAGGTGGTGGGGATGGACTGCGCCGGGCAGTGGCCCGGGGCGGAGCACAACGAGTCGGGTGGGGGATTCGTCAGGTACCTGTTCCAACTGCCCGATTCCGGTCCTCCGGAGGACGTCGAACCCCCGTCGTCCGCCGCGCCCCGGTCGACCGGGCCGCGCCGGCAACCGGCAGTCGAGGCACAGGAGGCCGCCGTCAGCGCGTGACGGCGAGCCGCCCGGGCCCTCCTCCCGGCCCCCGGCCCCTGGTCCCAGGGTCGGGGGCCACTGCGGCCGGACGGTTCAGCCCACCTCGGGGACGTCGTCGACGGCGCCGGCCGCCGGCTGCTCCTGCCCCGCCAGCAACTCGGCCAGGCCGGTGCGGTCGAGCAGTTGCTGGAGCCGGGCGTTGACGCCGGTCAGCCGGACCGGGCCGGCCCCACCCTGGCGCAGCACCACGAACGCGCTCAGCCCCGACGAGTCGCACAGGCCGACCCCGCTGAGATCGATGACCAGCGCGCGGTGACCGTCCGCGCGGACCCTGGCCGCCGCCTCGACCAGCTCCGGCGCGGTGTCGAAGTCGAGGTCGCCGGTCAGCCGCAGCCGGGCGGTGCCGGCGTCGGGCCGGGTCACCTCGATGGTCAGAAGCTGCGGGCGCATGCCCCCATGTTCCCAGCATCAGGTGATCGGGAAACGCCGGGGTTCGCCCGGCGCGGTCCCCCCGCAGGCCCGCCACGGGTGCGCAGCCCCGGTTTCTGCGCCCGGTGACCGGTTCAGGCGGACGCGGCCCGGTGCTGCGGCGCGGGGGCGGACTGCGGCGGCACCTGACGGGCCAGCAGGCCGGTGACCCCGGTCATGTCGAGGATGGTGGTCAGGAAGCGGGGGACGGCCCGCAGCCGGACCAGCGTCCCGACCCGTTGCCCCTCCCGCCAGGCGTGCACGATGACCGACAGGCCGGTGCTGTCGATGAAGGTCAGCCCGGAGAAGTCGAAGACGACCACCGCAGGGCGCTCCACCAGCAGCCGGTCCACCTCCACCCGCACCGGTCGGGAGGTGGCGTAGGCCAGCTCACCGCCGACCGACAGGACCGGCGTCGCGGGGTCGGAACGGTCCACCGACATCGTCAACGGGGCGGTCTCGGGTTTCCTTCCAGGGGGCACCACAGCACGCCTTTCCGCAGGGCCGACGGTCGGGCCGGACTACGCCGGATCGTAACAACCCGCCGGTGGGTCCGCAGGGGTGCGCGTGCGCGCAGGACGCCGTGCGGTGGCGGTGCCCGCGTTCCGGCGTAGGCTGAGCGGAACAGATTGGAACATACGACCTACATCCGGGATGTGCCGGATGGCGACAGGGGGAGTGGGGCTCAGCTGGTGAGTGCTGCCGACGTCAGGGGCTTCGAGCCGGGCGACGGACGGATCTCCACGCCGAGTGCCGGTCGGGCCGCGGCGCGGTCCGTCGGGCTGCCGCCGTTGGCCCCCGACCGGAGCGGCCCCGACCCCGTCCGGCCCGACCCGGACCGCGTCGACCCGGCCTGGCCCGAGGTCGTCGAACACTTCCGGGAGGGCCTGGTCGTCTGCGACGCCGACGGGGTGGTCCGGCACGTCAGCCCGGTCGCCGGGCGGCTGCTGCCCGAGGTGACCCCCGGCCGCCCGCTGGCCGCCGCCGGTCTCGCCGTGCTGACCGCAGCCGCCGCCGAGCCCGACGGGTTCGGGCACCACGGCCGGCGGCTGCGCATCCGCCGGGTGCCGCTGTCCGGCTCCCGCAGCTGTCTGTACGTCGAGGACGTCACCGACATCGTCTCCCGGGCCGACGCGCTGCTCGCCGAGCGGGCCCGGTCGGCCTTCCTCGCCGTGGTCGGCGAGAAACTGGGCAACCCGCTGCATCCGGACCGGGCCGCCGCCGCCGTGGTCCGGCTCACGGTGCCCACCCTGGCCGAGGTGGCGGTGCTGGTGCTGGCCCCCCGCTCCGGGCGGGCCCGCTGGTGGCGGGCGACCCGGGCCGACGACGAGTCGCCCACGGTGGACAGCGGCATGCTGCCCGCCGCCACACTGCCCCCGGCGATCGTCGAGGGGTTGTCCGGTGTGGAGCCGCACACCGTGGACTGGCTGGCCGACCAGGCGGTCGAGGCCGGCTGGCTGCCGGGGCTCAGCGCCCGCGAGGTGACCGCCCGGGTGGTTCCGCTGCCCGGCCGGGACGCCCCGGCGGGTGTGCTGCTGGTGGCCCGGCGTACCCGCTGGTATGACGACGCGGACGTGGAGCTGGTGCGGGCCTTCGCCGCCCGGGCCGGCGCGGCGCTCACCACCGCGGTGCTCTACCGCAACCAGGCCGAGGTGGCCGACACCCTGCAGGCCAGCCTGGTGCCGGTGGAACCGGCCGAGGTGGTCGGGGTGCAGTGGGGCACGGCGTACCGGCCCTCCCAGGCGAGCCTGCGGATCGGCGGTGACTTCTACGGCGCGCACCGGCTGGCCGACGGCGGTGCGGTGTTCTTCCTCGGTGACGTCTCCGGCAAGGGGGTGGAGGCGGCGGTCTTCACCGGCCAGCTCCGCCAGTGTCTGCAGGCGCTCTACCGGGTCGAGTCGCGGCCCGGCCGGCTGCTCAAGCTGCTCAACGACGCCCTGCTGGAGACCACCCAGGCGCACGGGCAGGGCCGGTTCGCCACCATGGTGCTCGGGGTGGTGCGTCCGCACCGCGACGGCGGACTGTCGCTGACCCTGGCCGGTGGTGGGCACCTGCCGCCGCTGGTGCTGCGCGACGGCGGCGAGGTGGAGACGGTGCCGCTGAGCGGCATGCTGATCGGCGTGGTGCCCGACCCCCGCATCGGCGAGGTCACCGTCCGGCTGGCGGTGGGGGAGACCTGCCTGCTCTACAGCGACGGGGTCACCGAGGCCCGGGGCGGTCGGCGCGGCGACGAGCAGTTCGGTCAGGACCGGCTGGTCCACGTGGTCACCGGGTGTCACCGGATGCCCGCCGCGGCGCTCGCCGAGCGGGTCGAGCAGGTCACCTGCGACTGGCTGGCGCACGGCGACCACGACGACATCGCGGTGCTCGCGCTGCGGGCCACCGGACCGGGTGGCCGCTCCCGGCGGCACCTGCACTCCGTGCCGGCCGTGCCGGACCCGGCCGGGGAGAGGACGTCCCGACCGTGACCGTCCCCGCCGACCCGTACCGGGCCTTCGGCGACTTCCTTGCCTGCCTGGAGGAGGCCGACGAGTACGGCGCGATCGAGGTGGTCACCGGGCTGCTCGACGTCGGCGTCCCGGCGGAGCGGGTGCTGCTCGACCTGGTCGCCCCGGCGCAGACCGAGGTGGGCGAGCGGTGGGCCCGCAACGAGTGGAGCGTGGCGCAGGAGCATGCCGCGACGCACATCAGCGAGCGGGCGGTGGCGGCGGTCGCCGGGTACGCCGATCCGCGTCCGACCCGGGGCCGGATCGTGGTGGCCTGCATGGACGGTGAGTGGCACGCCCTGCCGCCCCGGCTGGTCGCCGAGGTGCTGCGGCTGCGCGGCTGGCAGGTGACCTTCCTGGGGGCCAGCGTGCCGGCCGCCCACCTGGTGTCGTACCTGCACCGGCACGACGCGTACGCGGTCGCGCTGGCCTGCGCCCTGCCGATGCGGTTGCCGCAGGCGCACCGGATGATCGAGGCGTGCCGGCGTTCGGACGTACCTGTGGTGGTCGGTGGCCGGGGGTTCGGCCTGGACGGCCGGTGGGCCCGGCGGCTCGGGGCCGCCTGGGCCCCGGACGCCCCGGGCGCGGCCGACCTGGTCGCCGACGAACGGACCCTGCGCCGGGTGCCCCCGGCGGACCTCGCCCATCTCGCCGACGACGAGTACGCCAGCCTGGTGAAGCGGCGCGGTGAGCTGATCGACTCGGCGGTGGCGGACCTGCTGGCCCGGGTGCCGTCGGTCGTGGACTACACCCCGGCGCAGTGGGACGCCACGACGGGCGATCTGGGATATATCGTGGACTTCCTGGCCGCCGCCGTCTACGTCGACGACGCGGCGCTGTTCACCGACTTCGTGTCGTGGCTGGTGTCGATCCTGACCAGCCGGGGGGTGCCGGCTGGGTCGGTCGCCGACACCCTGGGTCACTACGGGCGCGTCCTGCGTGACTTCCCCCGGGCGGCGCGGTTCCTGGCGCTCGGCACGGCGGCGACCGTGGCGTCCGGCGGGGTACGGCACTGACGCGCCGCGCGGGCCCCCCGGGGAACGCTGCGTATACTTGCTGCACTGCAAGGGTCTGCCTGTGGTGGGAGCGAGAGGGACGACGTTGACCTTCACCGTGACGCATGCCGGGCGGGGCGACGGCGGCGTGTGTCTGCGGCTCGCCGGCGAGCTGGACCTCAGCTCGGCCGGGGCACTCAACACCGAGATCGACCGGCTCGCCGCGGACGGTGAGCGGCACCTGCTGCTCGACCTCACCGAGCTGACCTTCTGCGATTCCACAGGCATCGCGGCCTTCGTCCGGGGGGACAACCTCGCTGCCGCCCGGGGTGGCTGGCTGCGGCTGTGCGGGGCGACCGGCCGGGTGGACCGGGTCCTCCAGATCACCGGCCTGGCCGACGTGCTGCTCTTTCAGCCCGACACCGCCGACCCGCGGTCGCCGTCCACCCGTTGATGGGTTAAATTTCCCCGCCAGCGGCTGACCGCGCAGTTCCCGCGCCGCGGGTGACCGCGTTCGGTCGGGCCGCCAACGGGGTACCGAGACCGTCGTCCCCCGCTCGCCGACACAGACAGGTTGGACCCATGGACCGAGGCGCCACGAACCCCGTCCGCATCCTGGTGGTCGACGACGACCCGGGTGACGTGCTGATGATCGAGGAAGCCCTGGCGGACTCCGGCATCGCCAAGATCATCGACGTGGTCGGTGACGGTCAGGAGGCGATGGAGTTCCTGCGGCAGCAGGGGCGGCACGTCGACGCCCGGCGACCCGACGTGATCCTGCTCGACCTGAACATGCCCCGGATGGACGGGCGGCAGGTCCTCGGCGAGGTGAAGCAGGACGACGACCTGCGCACCATCCCGATCGTGGTGCTGACCACCTCCAACGCGGACACCGACATCGTGGGCAGCTACAGCCTCCAGGCCAACGCCTACGTCACCAAACCGATCGACCTGGACGACTTCAACGACGTCGTACGCCGGATCGACGAGTTCTTCGGTCGGGTCGTGGTGCTGCCGAAGCGTTCCTGAGCAGCCCGGGGCGTCCCCCGGACGACGGTCTCGGGAGCCGCCCCGCAATTGCTGAACATTTTTCTCGAACCGCCCCGGGGGTCGTCGGCTGGCGCGAGGATCGAGCTGGGACAGACGTACCAGCTTCCTGGGGGGCGACACGTATGAGGTTCTCCGTCGTTGAGTCCGGCTACGACCGGCGTCAGGTCGATTCCTGCCTGGACGAGCTCGGAGTCCGGTTGACCCGCCTCGCCGCGCGGGCGGAGGTGATCGCCGACGCGGGGCGGGACTGGGACCAGATCCGCCAGGAGACCACCCTGCTCCTGGCGCTGGTCGACCGGCGGCGGGTCGACGCCGACCGGGGCGCGGCCCGGCCGGCGGC
The DNA here is from genome assembly GCF_053667945.1 of Micromonospora sp. SCSIO 07396. Lineage (NCBI taxonomy): Bacteria > Bacillati > Actinomycetota > Actinomycetes > Micromonosporales > Micromonosporaceae > Micromonospora > Micromonospora sp. SCSIO 07396. Next base: position 3,312,432 of record NZ_CM132210.1, on the reverse strand, counting down.
CGACGAGCTGCTGGCCCGCGCCCGCGCCGAGCTGGACGCCGCCCGGGAGGAGGCCCGGCAGTTGCGCGAGCGGGTGTACGCCGAGGCGGTGCAGGCCCGCCGCGAGTTCGAGGCGTCGCTGCACGAACGGCGGCACCGGGCGGCCCGGGTCGACCAGATCCTGACCGGGCTGAGCGTCGACCCGGTGCCGGTCGACACCCCGACCGCAGCCGCCGGGGGTGTGCCGGCCACCCGGGTCGCCACCGGCACCGACGAGGTGACTGTCGACCAGCCGGAGCCGGGCACCCGGGTCGCCTGACCGGACACCCTGCCGGCCGTGGCCCGGCCCCGCCGCCGCCCGACCCGCGGTGCCGGCAGTGCCGGGTCAGGTCAGCGCGTCGACCACGGTGGTGGCCCGGTCCTCGTGCCGCGCGTACGCACCCGGGTAGGCGGAGATCTGCACGGCCTGCGCGGCGGCGGTGATGCTGAGCTGCCGCCAGCCGGGGATCTCGGCCAGCGCGGAGTAGAACGCCCGCGCCGCGTAGGTGGGGCGCATCAACTCGGCGACCGTGCCCCAGCCGCTGCTCGGGCGCTGCTGGAACAGGCCCACCGAGTCGTGGTCCGAACCGCTGCCCTGGTGCGGGTGCTCGTACGACTCGGGCAGCACGTCGCTGGCGAGGTTGTGCAGGTCGCTCTCCTGCATCGCGGTGGCGACGGCGACCACCAGGCCCCGGCGCGGCACCCCCAGCTCGACGCCGACCTCGACGATCACCTGGGCGTTGGCCATCTGTACCGGGGTGAGCCCGGCGACCGGGCGGGGTCGGGCCGGCCGCTGGGGTTTCGGTGTGGCGGTGCGGCTCGCCGACGGGGCGGGGTCGGCGGAGGTGGGGGCGCCTGACGGCAGGGCGGTGCGCTCCCGGGCCCGGGAGGCCCGCTGCTCGTCGATGGCCCGGTCGGCCAGCACCTCCTGCACCGGCCGGGGCTGCCTGTCGACCCGGTGCATCCCGGCCAGCGCGACGAGCCCCAGGCAGCAGGTCACACCCCCGACGAGGGCGATCCGGGCGGGGGTCGAGGCGAGCGTGGCACGGGCACCCCGGCGGGGCGGCTCCGGCGCGCGGTGCCGGCCGATCCTCCGTTCGTCCGAGGCCTCCGGGGTCGAAGGGGTGGTCGGGCGGTTCCGGGGCGGTTGCCGCGCAGCGGTCTCGTCGGGGTGCACCCGACGAGGTTAGAGAGGTTTCGGCCGTAGACCGGCGGCGGTATGGGTGGCCTACGCCACAATCGGCCGGAATCCGCCCGGATATTCCCCGTATCGCCGTGCCAAAGCCGCGAAACGGTTAGGCGGTATTTGTCGGTCCTGACCGTCGAAGCGCGGAGGAATCGGGCGGGCGGCGGCCCTGGCGGTGCCGCCGGACGGGCCTCCGCCGAACGGGTGAGCCGGTTCCGCCGACCCGATGGGACCGGCTCACCCGGACGTGGCGGGATTCGCCGGTTCAGTGCCTGCCGTTCTCGGCCGCGCTCACCGTCAGCCGGTGCCGGCTGCTGTCGTCGCTGGAGAACGGCCACAGCCGGTCGGCGTACGCGACCAGCTCGGCCAACTGCCCCCGGCTCAACCCGGCCGAGGAGATGCTGGCGTGCACGTCGGCCCGGTACCGGCCGTCGTCGTCGCGCCCCAGCTTCGCCTCGGCGGTCACCTGCACCGTGTGCGCCTCGTCGGTGATCTCCCCGGCCGCCTCGACCGCCGCGTGGTGCAGGCAGGAGGCGAAGGCGGCGGCCAGCAGCTGCTCCGGGGTCAACCCGGTGCAGTGCGGTGCGAGCGGCGACGCCAGCGCGGTGGACAGTTCGCCGTCGTCGGTGCGTACGTGCCCGCCCGTGGCGGTCGCGCTGGCCTCGTGCAGCCAGGAACTCGGATCCGGCATCGCGTTCCCCCCTCATCCGTCGGCCGGGTTCCCGGCCACGAACGGGTGAAACGCCCGGGACACGCCGACGGCCGGGATCAGACCTGTCCGGTCCGGGACCAGTCGGGCAACGCCACCGCCTCGGTCGCCTCGGCCGCCGCCCGTTCGGTCCACGGCGACACCGGCGCGGCGCGGGGCCGGGGCACCGAGGCCAGCATCGGCACGTAGACCCGGGCGTCGACCACCTCCGCCAGCTCCAGGGCCGCCACCAGACTGGTGGGCCGCTCGCGCGGGTCGTCGGCGAGGCAGCGCCGGCACAGGTCGGCCACCTCGGGCGGCAGCCCCGCGACCGGCGGCAGCGGCTCCGGCGTGATCTTGCGGCGGGCCCCGACCAGCTGGGTGGCGGTGGTCCCCGCCGCGTACGGCAGTCGTCCGGTGAGGCAGTAGTAGAGCAGGACACCGAGGGCGTACATGTCGGCGGCGGGGGTGGCCGGCTGCCTGTCGAACTGCTCCGGCGCCAGGTACGCCGGGGTCCCCACCAGCATGCCGTCCGGGCTGTGGTCGGGCGCTCCGGCCGGGGTGGCGATACCGAAGTCGAGCACCTTCGCCCCCGACGGGGTGAGCATCACGTTGGCGGGCTTGACGTCGCGGTGCACGATCCCGTGGGCGTGCGCCGCGGCGAGCGCGGCGGCCACCTCGGCGCAGACCCGGACCGCGATCCGCCAGTCCAGCGGGCCGGCCCGCAGGTGCGCGGCGAGGGTCTCGCCCTCCACCAGCTCCATCACGATGTACGGCAGCTCCCGGCCGGGCAGGGGCGTCGAGGTGCCGAAGTCGTGCACGCTGGCGACGTTCGGGTGCACCAGCCGGGCGGCGGACCGGGCCTCGGCCCTGATCCGTTCGACCGAGGTCTGCTCACCCCGGTGGGCGGGGGACATCAGCTTCACCGCGACCGGCCGGTCCAGCACGACGTCGTGGGCCCGCCAGACCTCCGACATCCCACCCATGCCGATGCGCTGTTCGAGCTGGTACCGCCCGGCCAGCGTCCTCATCGACCCGCTCCCGTCCATGCCGACCGCGTCGCCGGGGTGGCGATGGCGCTGTCGAGCCGGTACCCGGCCGCTGCGCTGGGCAAACCGTGCCCGCTGCGCCCCGGACCCGGGTGGACCCGGTCGAGCCACCCCGGCCGGGCCCCGGGTGCGGTAGCTTGCCGTCAGTGGCCCGCGACCGCCGGCCGGAGGGAGGCCCCGATGGGCGAGGTGACCGTACGCTTCGTCGGCGGGCCGGCCCACGACCTGGTCCGTGTTCTGCCGGCCGACCCGGCCGGGACGCCGCCCGCCCGCTGGGTGCTGCGCCACCCGGACGCCCCACCGGCCCCCGGCGGGGGCGGCCCCGACCACCTCTACCAGCGAGACCAGCCGGCCGGCGACGACCACTGGACGATGTCCTTCGTGCACACCTACCCGACCGGTATGAGCCAGTAACCGCCCGCCGCACCGGCCCGTGCATGACCGGGCGCGATCCGGGGAACCGCCCCCCGGCCCCGCCCGGCCGAGTACGGTCGAGTGGGGCCGCGCGCACAGCGGGCGCACAGGATGGGCACAGGGCAGCGCCAGTAACCGGTCCCACGATGGGGGCATGGTGACCGAGGGGCAGACCGCACCGCACCGGATCGAGTTGCGCCGCCCGGACGGCGAACCCGTCCGGGTGCTGGTGGTCGACGACGAACCCACCCTGACCGACCTGCTGTCGATGGCGCTGCGCTACGAGGGCTGGCAGGTGCGCAGCGCGGGCAACGGGATGGCGGCGCTGAGCGCGGCCCGCCAGTTCCAGCCCGACGCGGTGGTGCTCGACGTGATGCTCCCCGACCTGGACGGCTTCCAGGTGCTGCGCCGGTTGCGCGAGCACACCCCGACCGTGCCGGTGCTCTTCCTGACCGCCCGCGACGCGGTCGAGGAACGCATCGCCGGGCTCACCGTCGGCGGCGACGACTACGTCACCAAGCCGTTCAGCCTGGAGGAGGTCATCGCCCGGCTGCGCGCCCTGCTGCGGCGTACCGGCTTCGCGGTGACCGCCCGGGAGGAGGCCGTGCTCACCGTCGGCGACCTCACCCTCGACGAGGACAGCCACGAGGTACGCCGGGGCGACGACCTGATCACCCTGACCGCCACCGAGTTCGAACTGCTGCGCTACCTGATGCGCAACCCGCGCCGGGTGCTCAGCAAGGCGCAGATCCTGGACCGGGTGTGGAACTACGACTTCGGCGGGCAGGCCAACGTCGTCGAGCTGTATATCTCGTACCTGCGCAAGAAGATCGACGTGGGACGCGCGCCGATGATCCACACCCTGCGCGGCGCCGGCTATGTCCTCAAGCCCGCGCCGTGACCCGGTCGGTCGCCTCCGCCGCCGGCTGGCTCACCGGTTGGCGGGCTGGTCACTGCGTCGCCGGCTGGTGCTCACCGTGGTCGCGCTGCTGGCGCTGGTCAGCGTCGGCATCGGCGGGCTGACCACCGTCGCGCTGCGGCACTTCCTGATCACCCAGGTCGACACCCAGCTCGTCGGGGACAACCGCCGATTCGACACCCGGCTGCCCTGGGACCGGACCCCGGGCCAGCCCCGCCCCCTCGACCAGGCCAGCGGCCGGCAGGGGCAACCCGACCCGCCACCGACCTACCCGGTCGGCTCGATCGGGATGCGGATCATCCCGCAGGAGCAGCCCTCGGCCCGCATCCGCAGCGCCTCCGGCACGACCGAGGCGCTCACCGCCGCCGACGTCGCCCCGCTGACCAGGTTGCCCGCCGACAGCAGGCCGCACACCGTCGACCTCGGCGAGCGGGGCGACTACCGGGCGGTGGCCCGCCAGGTTCCCGGCGGCGACATCCTGGTCTTCGCCATCCCGCTGAGTCTCGTGCAGGAGACCGTCTGGTGGATGGTCGTCGCCCAGGCGGGCGTCGCCGCCGCCGGACTGCTCGTCGCCGGCAGCCTGGGCGCGTTGATCGTCCGGGCCACGCTGCGCCCGCTGAACAGGGTGGCGGCCACCGCGGGGCGGGTCGCCGAGCTGCCGCTGGACCGGGGCGAGGTGGCCCTGTCGGTACGGGTGCCCGCCGCCGACACCGATCCGCGTACCGAGGTGGGCCAGGTGGGCGCGGCGCTGAACCGGATGCTGGGTCACGTCGCCGCCGCGCTCGCCGCCCGCCAGGCCAGCGAGACCCGGGTACGCCAGTTCGTCGCCGACGCCTCGCACGAGCTGCGTACCCCGCTGGCCGCGATCCGGGGCTACGCCGAGGTGGCCCGGCGGGGCCGCGACCGGGTGCCCCCGGACGTGGCCCATGCGCTGCGCCGGGTCGAATCCGCCAGCACCCGGATGACCAGCCTCGTCGACGACCTGCTGCTGCTGGCCCGGCTGGACTCCGGCCGGCCGCTGGCCACCGGGCCGGTCGACCTGACCGCCCTGGTGGTCGACGCGGTCAGCGACGCGCACGTGGCCGGTCCCGAACACCGGTGGCAGCTCGACCTGCCCGACGAGGCGGTGGAGGTGCCCGGCGACGCCGTCCGGCTGCACCAGGTGGTGGCGAACCTGCTGGCCAACGCCCGGGTGCACACCCCACCCGGCAGCATCGTCACCACCCGGCTCGCCCCGGTGCCCGGGGCAGTGGAGATCAGCGTCACCGACGACGGCCCGGGGGTGCCGGCGGAGCTGCGCGACGAGGTCTTCGAACGGTTCGCCCGGGGCGACAGCTCGCGGTCCCGGGAACACGGCAGCACCGGCCTGGGCCTGGCCATCGTGGCCGCCGTGGTGGAGGCCCACCACGGCACCGTCGCCCTGGAGAGCCGACCGGGCCGCACCGTCTTCACCGTGCGGTTGCCGGACTCCACCGGGCCCGCACCGCGGGACGCCGACCCGCCCACGCCGCCGTATTCCGCCGCGCCCTCGTCGCGTCATTCCGTCGCCCCCGCGTTGCCGGAGGCCGGCGCAGCGGGGCCGCCGGATTCCACAGCCAACGCATAGCCAGGGCACGGGAGCGACCCAACCGGCCCGGCCAGGCTGGCCGTATGGACAGAACCGAGAGCCTGCTGACGACGCCGGCCAGCGCGCCGGACGCCGCGACCGCACCGCCGTCGGGCCAGCCCGACGCCGCGACCGTACCGCCGGCCCGGTCGGCGTCGGTCCACCCGGGCGCAGACGACGCCCCACCACGACGTGACCCGCGCTGGGTGAGACCCGCGCTGGCGGTGCTGCTGCTCGGCACCGGCCTGCTCTACCTGTGGGGCCTGGGGGAGTCCGGCTGGGCGAACTCGTTCTACTCGGCGGCGGTGCAGGCCGGCTCCGAGAGCTGGAAGGCGTTCTTCTACGGCTCCTCCGACGCGGCCAACTCAATCACCGTCGACAAGACGCCGGCCGCGCTGTGGCTGATGGCCCTGTCGGTACGCATCTTCGGGCTGAACAGCTGGGCGATCCTGGTGCCACAGGCGCTGCTCGGCGTCGCCTCGGTCGGCGTCCTGTACGCCACCGTCCGCCGCTGGTACGGCCCGGCCGCCGGCCTGATCGCCGGGACGGTCCTGGCGCTCACCCCGGTCGCCACCCTGATGTTCCGGTTCAACAACCCGGACGCGCTGCTGGTCCTGTTGCTGGTGCTCGGGGCGTACGCCACGGTCCGGGCGGTGGAGACGGCCAGCACCCGGTGGATCGTGCTGGTCGGGGTGCTGGTCGGCTTCGGCTTCCTCACCAAGATGCTCCAGGCGTTCCTGGTGATCCCGGTCTTCGCCGGGGTCTACCTGCTGGCCGCGCCGACCGGCTTCTGGCGGCGGATCCGGCAGCTGCTGCTGGCCGGCCTGGGCCTGGTCGTCGCCGCCGGCTGGTGGGTGGCCACCGTGGAGCTGGTCCCGGCCAGCGCCCGCCCGTACATCGGCGGTTCGCAGAACAACAGCATCCTGGAGCTGACCCTCGGCTACAACGGTCTCGGCCGGATCACCGGTGACGAGGAGGGCAGCGTCGGCGGTGGCCGGATGGGCGGCGGCGGTGGGCCGTTCTCCGGACAGACCGGCTGGCTGCGGATGTTCGACACCGAGGTCGGCGGCCAGATCTCCTGGCTGCTGCCGGCCGCGCTGATCCTGCTCGTCGCCGGCCTGGTGCTGGCGGGTCGGGCGGCGCGCACGGACCGCCGTCGCGCCGGGCTGCTGCTGTGGGGCGGCTGGCTGCTGGTCACCGGGCTGATCTTCAGCTTCATGTCCGGCATCTTCCACGCCTACTACACGGTGGCCCTGGCCCCGGCGGTCGGCGCGCTGGTCGGCATCGGCACCGTCCTGCTCTGGCGGGAACGCCGGGCCGCCGCCGGAACCGTCACCCCCGGTCACCGGTTCCGCGGTGCCCACCGCGCCGACCGCCGCCCCGGGTGTCGACGCCGCGACGGCCCCCGTGACCGCACCGGTGACCGGTGGTCGCCGGTCGCTGCGGTGGCGGGGGTGGTTCGCCACCGGCACCCTCGCCGTCACCCTTGCGGTGACCGCCTGGTGGTCGTGGCGGCTGCTGGGCCGCAGCGCCGACTTCCAGCCCTGGCTACGGCCGGCCGTGCTGGTCGGCGGGCTCGCCGTGGCGGTGCTGATCCTGCTCACCCGGCGGCTGCCCCGGCGTCTGGTGCCGGTGGTGCTGGTGCTGGGCGCGTCGGTCGCGCTGGCCGGCCCGGCGGCGTACGCGGCGCAGACCGCCGGCACCCCGCACACCGGGGCCATCCCGACCGCCGGCCCGGCCGTGCAGGGCGGCTTCGGCCCCGGTCGTGGCGGGCCCGGCGGCCGGATGGGCGACGGCATGGAGTTCCCCGGTGGTGGCGGCTTCCCTGGTGGTGGCTTCCCGGGCGGCAACCGGGACGGCGGCACCGGCCAGAACGGTCAGCCCCCCGGCTTCCCCGGCGGTACCGCCAACGGCGGCACCGGCCAGTTCCCCGGCCTCCCCGGCGGCACCGGCCAGGACGGCGGCACCGGTCAGGACGGGGGCACCGGCCAGGACGGTGGGCGTACCGGGGGTGGCCAGGGACGCATGGCCGGCGGGATGGGCGGCCTGCTCGACTCCCGGGAGCCGAGCGCCGCGCTGAAGGCGCTGTTGACGGCCGACGCCGACGACTACACCTGGATGGCGGCGACCGTCGGCTCCAACAACGCTTCCGGCTACCAGCTCGCCACCGGCCGTCCGGTGATGGCGGTCGGCGGCTTCAACGGCAGTGACCCGTCGCCCACCCTGGCCCGGTTCCAGGAGTACGTGGCGGCCGGGAAGATCCACTACTTCATCGGCGGGAGTGGCTTCCGGGCCAACGGCGGCAGCTCCGCCTCCCAGGAGATCACCACCTGGGTCACCGAGAACTTCACCGCGCAGACCGTCGACGGAGTCACCGTCTACGACCTGACCAGCGCCGGACAGGAGGCACAGTGATGACCACGATCGGCAGCCCCCGGCCCGCCGTCGAAACCCGGACCGGCACGCCGACCGCCGTGCTCGACGTGGTGGTGCCGGTCTACAACGAGGAGGCCGACCTCGGTCCCTGCGTACGTCGGCTGCACCAGCACCTCAGTGCGCACTTCCCGTACCCGTTCCGGATCACCGTGGCGGACAACGCCAGCGTCGACGGCACCCTCGCCGTGGCCGAGGCGCTCGCCGCCGAACTCCCGCACGTCGAGGTACGGCACCTGACCGCCAAGGGACGCGGCCGGGCCCTGCGGGTCGCCTGGTCGGCGTCGGACGCCCCGGTGCTGGCGTACATGGACGTGGACCTGTCGACCGACCTGGCCGCGTTGTTGCCGCTGGTCGCCCCGCTCATCTCCGGCCACTCGGACCTCGCCATCGGCACCCGGCTGGCCCGGACCTCCCGGGTGGTGCGGGGCGCCAAACGGGAGGTGATCTCCCGGGCCTACAACCTGCTGCTGCGGGGCGCTCTCGCCGCCCGGTTCTCCGACGCGCAGTGCGGCTTCAAGGCCATCCGCGCCGACGTGGCCCGGGAGCTGCTGCCGCTGGTGCAGGACACCGGTTGGTTCTTCGACACCGAGCTGCTGGTGCTCGCCCAGCGCGCCGGACTGCGCATCCACGAGGTGCCGGTGGACTGGGTCGACGACCCGGACAGCCGGGTCGACATCGTGGCCACCGCCCTGGCCGACCTGCGCGGCATCGGCCGGCTGGGGCGGGCCCTGGTCACCGGGGCGTTGCCGCTGGCCGCGCTGCGCGCCCAGTGGGGCCGGGCACCGCTGGCCGCCGCACCGGCGCGGGTGCCGGCCGGGCTGCCCGGCCAGCTGGCCCGGTTCGCCCTGGTCGGCGTGGTCAGCACGGTGGCGTACCTGGTGCTGTTCGTGGCGACCCGGGGGATGCTCGGCGCGCAACCGGCGAACCTGCTGGCGCTGTTGGTGACGGCGGTGGGCAACACGGCGGCGAACCGCCGGCTCACCTTCGGCATCACCGGCCGGCGGGCCGCCGGCCGGCACCACCTGCAGGGGTTGCTCGCCTTCGCCCTCGGCCTGGCGTTGACCAGCGGCGCGCTCGCCGCCCTGCACGCGGCCGGCACCCCGTCCCGGCCGGTCGAACTGGCCGTGCTGGTGGTCGCGAACCTGGCCGCGACGGCGCTGCGGTTCCTGCTGCTGCGCCTGGCGATGCACCACCGCCGGGCCTGACCGGCCGGGCGGCGGGGCGGGGCGACCTCCGCGCCCTGCCGGCACCGGCCGTGCGGCGGGGGGCCGCAGGACCGGGTCGGCCGGGCGTCAGTTCACCGGGGTGACCACCGCGCCCGCGGAGTGCTCTCGTAGGTGTTCTCCGTGGGGCACCTCGGGCAGCGCGACGGTACGCGCCACCGGCTCCGTGGCCCCGGGGGAGAAGTCGGCGGTGGTCGCCCGGACGACCAGTTCCGGGTCCAGCCGTACCGACGTGGTGCTGCCCGAGCCGAGCAGGGTGAGCAGGGCGTGCAGGGCCTGCGAGCCCATGTCCCGCAGCGGGGTACGGATCGAGGTGAGCGGCACCAGGAGTTGGGCGTCCACGTCGATGTCGTTGTAGCCGACCACCGCCACCTCCCGGCCAACCCGCAGGCCGTGGTCGCGCAGGGTGCCCATCGCCCCGATCGCGGCGAAGTCGTTCACCGCGAAGACCCCGTCGGGGCGGCCGGTGTCCAGCAGCCCGGCCATCGCCGACGCCCCACCGGCGACGTCGAAGGTGGACGGTGCGACCCACCGGGGGTCGACCGGCACGCCCCGGGCCTTCGCCGCGGCGAGGAAGCCGGCGACCCGGTCGGCGGAGGTGCTGGCGTGCCCGGGACCGGCGATCACCGCCAGCCGCCGGCAGCCCACGTCGATCAGGTGCTCGGCGGCGAGCCGACCACCGAGGCGGTCCCGGCCGGTCACCGAGGGGAAACCCCGGGAGGCCCGACTGACCAGCACGAACGGAACCCCGTCGGCGGCCAGCCGGGCCAGCATCGGATCGTTGCGGCGGGCGTCGCCGATGATCAGCCCGTCCACCCGTTCCCCGATCAACCGCCGGATACGCACCGCCCGCGCCTCGTCGTCGTCCCAGCTGCTGCTGACCACCGCCTGGTAGCCTGCGGCGGCAGCGGCGGCGTCGATGCCCTCGAAGACGGTGGCCAGCACGATGTCGGTGATCCGGGGCACCAGCACGCCGATCACCCCGGTCTTGCCGCTGCGCAGGCTGGCCGCCCAACGGTCCGGGTGGAAGCCCAGTTCCCGGGCGGCGGCGACGATCCGGGCCGCGGTCGCCGGGGCGACCCGGACGTCGTCGCCGCGTAGCACCCGGGAGACCGTGGAGACGTGCACACCGCAGTGGCCGGCGACATCGCGCAGGGTCACCCGCTTGTTCACTGTGCCTCCCGTGCCGGACCGGTACCCGTACCCGGCAACCTAGCTGAGATGACTGCCCCCGTTCACATCGAAGGTCATGCCGGTGACCGTGGCGCAGGAATCGGAGAGCAGGAACAGCACGATGTCGGCGATCTCCTGTGCCGAGGAGACCCGGCCCAGCGGCATCCGGGCCCGCAGCCGCGCCTTCTGTTCGGCGGTGAGCCGGTCGTGCATCGGGGTGGCCACCGGGCCGGGCGCGACGGCGTTGACCCGTACCCCCTGCGGTCCGAAGTCGACGGCCAGGTGGCGCATCAGGCCCAGCACCCCGGCCTTCGCCGCCGCGTACGCCGTGCCCGACAGCCGGGTGCCGCCGTCGCGGGCGTTGAGGCTGCTCATCAGCACCAGCGATCCGCCGCCGGCCGCCGCCATCCGGGGCACCACGGCCTGGCTGACGACGAACGCGGCGGTGAGGTTGTTGCGCAGGGTGCGTTCCCACTCGGCGAGGCTGGTCTGTTCGATGCCACCGGCGCTGACCACCCCGGCCAGGTGGGCCACCCGGGTCGGGGTGCCGATCGCGTCGACGAACTCGCCGACCGCGACCGGGTCCGCGGCGTCCACGCCGGTGGAGACGTCCAGCACGTGCACCGTCTCGCCCCGGGCGCGGGCGGTGGCGACCACCGCCGCGCCGATGCCGCTGGCTCCGCCGGTCACCAGCAGGCTCACGACGTACCGCCGAGGATCTCGTCGCGGGCCCGCCGGTAGGCGTCGGAGAGCAGCATCTCCGGCTGGGAGTAGACGACGAAGCGGACGCCCCGGTCGATCCAGCGGCGGGCCTCCTCGGCGGAGTAGGCCAGCATGCCGGCGACCCGGCCGGCGGCGACGACCCGCTCGACGAAGTCGACCGCGTGCTTCTCCACCTCCGGATGGGTGGGCTGGTAGCCCAGGCCCAGCTTGACCGACAGGTCGGCCCGGCCGAGCATCAGCACGTCGAGGTCGGCGGCGAGGATGTCGTCCAGGTTGGCCAGTCCGGTGGGGGTCTCGACCAGGGCGACGACCGTGGTGTTCTGCCCGGCCCAGGTCAGGTAGCGGTCGAAGTCGCCCCGGGCGGTGCCGTGCCCGGCGGCCCGCGCCGCCGAGCACAGCGTCCGGTCGCCGACCGGCGGGTAGTGGGTCAGCCGGGCTGCCTCGACGGCCTGCGCGCCGGTCTCCACCAGCGGCAGCACCACCCCGCCGGCACCGCTGTCCAGGGACCAGAGCAGGTCCTTCTCCTCGATCCGGCGCAGCCGGACCAGCGGGGTGGTCCCCGCCGAGCCGGCCGCCCGGACCATCGCCAGCACGCTCTGCTCGTCGGCCGCGGCGTGCTCGGTGTCGACGACCAGGAAGTCGTAGCCGAGCGCGCCGAGGATCTCGCCGATCGCCGGTTCCTGGAGCAGGGTCAGGCTGCCGAGGGCGACGCCACCGTCGCGCAACACCTCGGCCAGCCGGCTCGGACGGGGAAACATCAGGACTCCAGCTTCTGGACGCTGCCGCAGTCACGGTTGACCGGCACCTCGCCGACGATCTTCAGGGCGGCGTCGACGACGGAACCGTCGTGCCACTCACCGACCTCGGGCAGCTTCTCGATGATCTTGTTGTCGAGCAGCCACTTGCCGTCCTCGGCGACCACCGTGGCGGTGTCCACCCGGCCGTTCGGGTCCATGTACGGCCACTGGTCGGTGCCGTACAGCTTGGTGATCGTCTCCGCCGGCACCTTGGTCCGCTCGGCCACGATCTTGATGACGTCGTCCTTGTTGGCCGGGTCCTGGTAGTAGCGCACACCCTCCAGCCAGCCGGCCATCCACCGGGCCGCGACCTCGGGCCGCTTGCTGATGAAGTCCTGCGACATGGTGATCAGGCCCTGCTCCTGGTTCGGGGCCACCTCGTTCATCGCCAGCACCCGCTTGGCCTGCCCGTCGGTGATGAGCTGGTACGCCAGCGGCTGCACCACGAAGCCGGCGTCCACCGCACCGCTCTTGAGCGCGTTGGCCGTGTCCGGGTAGCTCAGGGTCACGATCTGCCCCAGGTCGGACTGCTTGAGCCCGACCTCACCCAGCGCCCGGTCCAGCCAGTACTCGGTGGTCGACCCCTTGGCCAGGATGGCGACCTTCTTGCCCTTGAGGTCGGCCACGCTCTTCAGGCCGCCGTCGAAGGCCTGGGTCCGGGCCAGCAGGAGGTTGTCCGAGGCACACCGGTACTGCTGCCGGTCGGCCACCGCCCGCACCCGCAGCCCCTGGTTGACCGCGTTGAACAACGCGCCACCGGTGCCCGGGATGTTCACGTCCAGCTTGCCCTGACCCTGCACCGCGAGCCGGGAGTAGATGTCGGCGTTGCTGAACTCCACCTCGACCTGGTGCTTGCCGAAGAAGCCCTTCGCGTCGGCCACCATCATCGGGGCCAGCGAGAGGATCTCCAGCGAGTTGACAGTCACCTTGTCGGTACCGCCGGAGCCTGTCGACTCCGCGTCGTCACCGCAGGCCGCGGTGCCGAGCAGCAGGCTCGCCCCCAACAGCGCGGCGATGACACCCTTGTTCTTGATTGTCATGATTGGCCCTCCGTCCAGCTGAAGAAGCGCCGCTGCACGCGCAGCGTCACCGTGGTGAGGAAAAAGCCCATCGCCGCGATCACCGCGAGCGTGGCGTACATGTTGTCGATCTGATAGATCTGCCAGTACCGCCAGGTCATCGACCCGACGCCGTCACTGGCGGCGAGGAACTCACCGGCGATCGTGCCCAGCAGGGCGAGCCCCGCGGCCAGCCGGATACCGGCGAAGATGGACGGTAGGGCCCCCGGCAGGACGATCTTCCAGAGGATCTGCTGCCGACCGGCGCCCAGGTTGCGGGCCATCAGGATCAGCCGCTCGTCGACCTGGAGCACCCCGGACATCGCGTTCACCACCGCCGGGAAGAACGAGATGATGCCGGCGAGCACCACGATCGGCCGGCCACCGGTGCCGAAGATGACCAGCAGCAGCGGCAGGATCGCCACCACCGGGATCGGGTACGTGATGGCGATCAGCGGATCGATCAGCACCCGCACCCACCGCGACCGTCCCATCGCGATGCCCAGCAGCGTCGCCGGGATCACCCCGAGCAGGAAACCGAGCAGGATGCGCTGGGCGGTGATCCCGATGTTCGGCAGCAGCTCCCCGGAGGAGAACAGGTCGACCAGGGCCTGCACGCACTCCGACGGGGCCGGGAAGAAGGTCTTGTCGATCAGCCCGGCCATGCTGCCGACCTGCCACAGCGCCAGCACCACGACCACCGGCACCATGCTGCCCAGCCCGCTGCTGAGCAGCTTGAACCCGCGACCCGGTGGGCGTTCCGCGCGGGGGTCCACCGCGTAGCGGACCACGGGTTCGTCGGTCGTCCGCTCCTGGGTCGGCACGCTCTGCTCGCTCATCGGTCCCCCTTCGCTTCCGCCCACTCGGCCGCCAGGGTGGCGTCCCGCAACTGCGCCCACAGGTGGCGTTTCAACTCGGTGAACCGCGGGTCCAACTCGACGTCGCGGGTACGCGGCCGGGGGAACGGCACCCGGATCTCCTCGACCACCCGGGTCGGCCGGGGACCGAGCACGATGATCCGGTCCGCCAGCAGCAGCGCCTCCTCGATGCTGTGCGTGATGAACAGGACCGTCTTGCGGTGCCTCGACCAGACCTGGAGCAGCTCGTCCTGCAACAGGGTCCGGGTCTGGGCGTCCACCGCCGCGAACGGCTCGTCCATCAGCAGGACCTCGGGGTCGCTGGCCAGCGCGCGGGCGATCCCGGCCCGCTGGCGCATCCCGCCGGACAGCTCGTGCGGCTTGTTGTCGGCGAACGCCTCGATGCCCATCATCGTCAGGTGCTCCCGGGCCACCTCCCGCCGCCGGGCGGCGGGCACCCCGCGCAGTTCCAGGCCGAACGCCACGTTGTCGGCGATGGAGCGCCACGGGATCAGCGCGTAGTCCTGCCAGACGATCGAGGTGAGCGGGCCGGCGGCGGTGCGCTCCCCGACGAACCGGATCTCCCCGTCGTCCGGCCGGCGCAGCCCGCCGAGCAGGCCGAGCAGCGTCGACTTGCCGCATCCGCTCGGACCGATCACGCAGATGAACTCCTGCGCCTCGATCGTGGTGCTGAGGCTGCCGACCACGGACAGCCGGCTCCCGTCGGCCCGGGGATACCCCTTGGCCACGTTGTCGATCTCGATACGCATGGTCACTGCCCTCCGTGGGCCGGCAGGTCGGAGTAGTTGTGGTGCCACCAGTCGGCGATGTCGCGCCGCCTGGCGAACCAGACGCCGGGCAGGTCCTGCGCCCAGGCGATCAGGTCACGCAGCGCGGAGGCCCGCCCGGCCTGGCCGATCAGCCGGGCGTGCAGCCCGATCGAGATCATCTTGGGGGAGGTCTCGCCCTCCTCCCACAGGTACTCGATGCCCCGCCGGCAGTTCTCGAAGAAGTCGGTCGGATTGCCGTAACCGGGGCTGAAGGCGAACCGGCCGTCGTTGTAGGTGTGGGTGTACGGCACCACCAGGTGCCGCTGCCCTGCCACCTGCACCCAGTACGGCAGGTCGTCGTTGTAGGCGTTGGAGTCGTAGCGGAAGCCGCCCTCCTCGACCAGCAGCCGCCGGGTGCGGTCCGACGGGGCGTACCGGGAGTACCAGCCGACCGGGCGCTCCCCGCACAGCTCGGTGATCGTCGCCACCGCCTGCCGGATCTCGGCGCGTTCCTCGTCCTCGGTCATCCCCGACGGCTCCCGCCAGCGCAGGCCGTGCGAGCAGATCTCGTGCCCGGCGTCGACGAACGCCCTGGTCAGTGGCCGGTTACGGGCCAGCGCCTCGGCACAGCCGTACACGGTCACCGGGGTCTGCGTCCGGTCGAACAGCCGCAGCAGCCGCCACGCGCCGGCCCGGCTGCCGTACTCGTAGACCGACTCCTGGGACAGGTCCCGGTGCTCGGCGCTGGTCGGCGTGTACGAGATCTCGCCGACCCACTCGTTGACGCTGTCGCCGTCGAGGAGGCTGTGTTCGGCGCCCTCCTCGTAGTTGAGGCACAGGCTCACCGCCACCCGGGCGCCACCGGGCCACTCGACGCGGGGGAGGTCCCCGCCGTAGCCGATGAAGTCCCGCTCGGTGCCGGGTTCGACTCTGATCACCATGTCGTCGTGTCCTTTCTGCCGGATGGGCCGGCCCCAGCGGGAACCGGCGGCGGACCGCCGTTCGGATTCGGTGCCCCGCCGCGCACCAGCGCGGTGAGGTCTCGCAGTCGGGTCGCCCCGGGCGCGCGGGCCAGCCCGTGCAGCAGCTCGGCCGCCCCGCCCGGCACCCCCGGGGTACGCAGCAGCGCGGCGTCGACGGCGGCCAGGTCGTCGGCCGTCATCGGGTCCTCCCGGTCGCCGTGGTGGAACCGGGCCCGCCCGGTCAGCCGGGCACCGCTGCGGGTGGTCACCTCCACCACCGCCGGTCGGCCCGCCGGATATCCCTGGTCCAGGCCGGGGTCGTGGCGTACGGTCACCCGCTCGGCGAGCCGGGCGGCGCGGGCCCGTCGGTCGTCCGCCGACCCGTCCGGGACGCCCGGGTCGGTGCCGAGCAGCCCGCAGGCCACCACCCACGGGATGCTGAACTGGCGGGCCAGCCGGCCGGCCGGACGCCGCTCGGCGAGCAGGGCCGCCCCCGCGTAGGTGTGCACGGTCACCGCCGCCACCTCGTCGGCGGGCAGGTCCCGGGCCATCGCGCGGGCCACCGTCCAGGCGGTCAGGGTGTGCGCGCACACCCCGACCGGCTTGAAGTACGCGTCGGGCAGCAGCGGTCGGGGCAGCAGCGCGGCGTCCACCGGCCGGTCGGTGAGGCCCTGGTGGACGGTCCGGCCGAGGTGCGGCAGCGCCGGGCCGGTGGCCGGGAACCCGGCGGTGGCGAGCCGGGCGACGGTCAGGCCGTTGGCGCTGCCGAGGCCGGGCAGCAGGTAGTGGGCGGGGTTACCCCGCCGGGTGTCGGCCTCCGGCCCGGCCAGCGCCACGGTCAGCGCCAGGTTCACCGTCGCGGCCAGTCCGGCGGCGTCCTGCCCGGCGACGGTCCCGGCGGCGGCCGCCGCTGCGCCGACGCCCCACCCGCCGTGCGGGTGCACCCCGGGGCGGGGTGCGCCGAGCAGCAGCCCGAGCCGGGCACCCACCTCCCAGCCGACCGCCAGCGCCCGCAGGAACACCCGCAGGCTGTGGTCGTCGGCCTCGGCGGTGGCCAGCGCGGCGGCGTACGCGTGCAGCCCCGGGTGCCCCCGGGATTCGCGCAGACCCTCATCGCACTGGCTGACGGTGATCGCCGCCGCCGTCACCGCGGCGGCCCGCGCCGGCTGGTCCGTCCCGCCCGGCGCGGCCAGCAGGCTGCACGGGCCGTCCGGGTCGCCGGCGGTGTCCAGCCCGGCGGGCAGGTGCCCACGGGCCGCGACGGCGTTGGCGGTCAGCCGGGCCGCCACCTGCCGCACCAGCACCTGTCCCGCGCCGGTGGCCAGCAGCGTGTCGGCGGCCTCGACGGCACCGGCGACGAGCGTGGCCAGCACGTCACCGCGGGCATCCCCCCGCCGGTGCCCGGTCACGGTGTGATCACCTGCTTGCCGAGCACCCGCCGGTCGGCGAGCGCCTGGTGGGCCCGGCCGGCGTCGGCCAACGACAGGACCGCGTCGACCCGGGGGGTGAGCTGTCCCGCCGCGACCAGGCCCAGCACCCGGGCGATCTCGTCGGGGCGCTGGCTGCGCGAGCCGCGCAGCTCGTACTCGTTGCGGAAGGTCTCGATGAGGTCGAGGTGCGGGTGCTCCCCGGCGTGGCCACCGCCGACGATCAGCCGGCCGGTGGGGGCGAGGGTGCCCAGCGCGGCCTCGAAGACGTCGCCGCCGATGTGTTCGACGATCACGTCGAAGCCCGCACCTCCGGTGATCTCCCGGGCCTCGGCGGCCCAGTCGGGATTCCGGGTACTCAGCACCGCGTCCGCGCCGAGCGAGGAGACGAAGTCGGCCTTCGCCGGGTCGCCGATGAGGCCGACCACCCGGGCGCCGCCCAGCTTGGCGAGCTGGACCACCGCGTGCCCGAGCCCACCGGCGGCCCCCGGGGCGAGGACCCACTCGCCGGGGGCGAGCCGGCCGATGGAGTACAGGGTGCGCCAGGCGGTGCCGAAGGAGATCGGGGTGGCGGCGGCGACCACCGGGTCGAGGTCGCCGATGTCCAGCAGGCCGCGCGCCGGGGCCACCGCGTGCCGGGCGTACCCGCCCCACCTGGTGATGCCGGGCATGTCGGCGTTCGGGCAGAGGTTGGCCCGCCCGGTCAGGCAGCGGGGGCAGCTCTCGCAGGGCGTGTTGGGCAGCACCAGCACGCGGTCGCCGGGGGCCCGACCGGTGACCCGGGAGCCGAGCCGTTCCACCACGCCGACGACCTCGCGGCCGAGCACGTGCGGCAGCCGCAGCGGCATCCGGGACACCCCGCTGCGAAGGTCGGCGTCGAGGTGGTTGACGGCGACGGCGAGCACCCGCAGCACGACCTCGTCGGGGCCGGGGTCCGGCAGGTCGACCTCGGTGAGGGTGAGCGTCTCGGGGCCGCCGTACCCGTTCATGGTCACTGCTTCGGTCTTCACGCGTGACGTCCTTCCACCATGGTGCGCAGGGCTTCCGGCACGGCGCCGGGTTCTTCGACGGCCAGGGCGAGGGCCAGCGCCACCCGGGCCTGGGTGCCGGTGAGGTCACCGGCGAAGAGCGCGCCGGCACGGGCGAGGGTCGCCCCACCGCCGGCGTAGACCGGGCGGACCCGGCCCGCGCCGGTTCGGCTGGTGATGACCACGGGTACGCCGCGTCGGCCGGCCTCCGCGATGGCCTCGGCGACCGCGGGTGGGGCGTTGCCCGCGCCGAACGCCTCGACCACGATGCCGGCGGCCCCGGCGTGCAGCGACGCGCGCAGGTGGGTGCCGTCCACGCCCGCGACGAGCTTGACCAGGTCCACCCGGGGCAGTCGGGCGGGGACCGGCAGGTGCGCGTAGTGGCCGCCCCGGGCGGCTGTCGACACCCGCAGCACGCCGTCGGGGTCGACCAGGGCCAGCACGCCGGCCGTGCCGCCGGAGAACGCCGAGACCGCCGAGGTGTGCACCTTGCGGCTCTCCACCGCGGCGTACGCGACGCCGCCCATGACCGTCGCCGCGCCGAGCGGCCGGGGCGCGGTGACCACCCGGATCGCGTCGGCGAGGTTGCGCCCCGCGTCGGAGTCGGGCTCGTCGGCGCCGCGCTGGGCCCCGGTCAGCACGACCCGGGCGTCGGGTCCGGTGAACTGCCCGGTCAGGTAGGCGGCTTCCTCCAGCGTGTCGGTGCCGTGGGTGACGACCACCCCGGCGAACCCGTCGGCGAGCTTGGCCCGTACCGCCCGGACGGTGGTCAGCATGTCGTCCAGGGAGAGCGTGAAGCTCGGCCGGCAGGACAGGTCGAAGCCGTGGATCTCCGCGTCGGTCGTACCGATGACGTTCTTCAGCAGGTCCGTGACGGAGTCGGTCACGGCCAGGCCCTCGTCGGGGTCCCACCGCGACGCGATCGTCCCACCGGTTGCCAGAACCGCGATCCGCACCAGCCACACCCCCTTGCGCAAACGATTGCTCAGTCGAGGTGATGACGGTTGCACAAACGTTCGTCCTGCACAAGAGCTGCGAGAACGTGAACCCGTAGAAGTTATGGATTGGTGGCCGGGGCGATGACGCCCTGATGTCGTGCCTGTTGCGGTGTCCGTCGCCGTCCGGTTCCCCGGGACGCCGGCGTCGGGTCGCGGTGATAGGCCGACGGCGTGGCAGGCTGGGACCGTGTACCGGGAACGGCCCGCCGGGGTGATCGACGGCGCGGTGCTCTGGGCGAGCGAGAGCCGCCCGGACGCCCCACCGACCCGGGTGCTGCCCGACGGCTGTCTCGACCTGCTCTGGTCCAGCCGGGCGGGCCTGCTGGTCGCCGGCCCGGACCGCACGGCGCAGCTCAGCGTGTCGGTGCCGGGGGAGCGGTGGCGCGGCGTCCGGCTGCCACCCGGGGTGGGCCCGGCCGTCTTCGGCGTTCCCGCCGACGAACTGCGGGACCTCCGGGTCCCCCTCGACGCCCTCTGGGGGCGTGCCGCCGTCCGGCTCGCCGAGCAGCTCGGCACCGCGCCCACCGCCGCCGCCCTGGCCGTGGTCGCGGCCGACCGGCTCGCCCGGTCCGGCGGCGTCGATCCGCTCGGCCCCCGGGTGGCCGCGCTGCTCGCCGCCGGCGCCACGGTCACCGCGACCGCCGCCGAGATCGGCCTGGGCCCGCGTGCCCTGCACCGGCGCAGCCGGACCCTCTTCGGGTACGGCCCCAAGACCCTCGCCCGCATCCTGCGGCTGCACCGGGCCCTGGCGCTGGCCCGGCGTGGCGTCGGACTGGCCGAGGTGGCCGCCCGCGCCGGCTACGCCGACCAGGCCCACCTCACCCGCGAGGTGAGGGACCTGGCCGGCGTCGCACCGACCACTTTGCTCGCCCGCTGACCACCGCCGTGGCGGGACCGGGCCACCGATCTCGTGCCCCCGCGCCGCGCGTCGTGCCGTCGTGCGCTCGCGTCGTGCGTCGTGCCGTAGTGCGCTCGCGTCGTGCGTCGTGCCGTAGTGCGCTCGCGTCGTGCGTCGTGCCGTCGTGTCCTCGCGCCGTGCGTCGTGCCGTCGTGTCCTCGCGCCGCGCGTCGTGCCGTCGTGTCCTCGCGCCGTGCGTCGTGCCGTCGTGTCCTCGCGCCGTGCGTCGTGCCGTCGTGTCCTCGCGCCGTGCGTCGTGCGCCCGGCGCGTGCGCGCGCCCGGTCCGGTGCGGATCGTGCGCTGCGCCCCCTCGGGTCGTGCGCCGCGCGCCTTCAGCCGGTGGCCCGAGTCGTCGGGTTCTCCGCGGTCCCGTCGGGCCACCCGCTGTATCCGAGTCCTGCTGGCCGGCCGTCACCCGACCGTGGACGCACCTGACCGGCCTCCCGGCCGGCCCCGGGTCGCGTCGCCGTCCGGCCGGCCCGAGTCGCCGTCCGGCCGGCCCGAGTCGCCGTCCACCCGGCCCGCGTCATGGCGGCCGGGCCGGCCGACGATATGCGGTGCGGGTCCTTTCGAACTGATGACGCTGACGAATCACCCGCCGGGCTGCCGAATCACCGCCGGGCTGCCGAATTACCCGCCGGGCTGCGGCAGGTGGTAGCCGCCACCTGCCGCAGGACCCTTCGGTTGGCGTGGCATGCGCGTCGCTGTACGGGCTGGCGGATGGGGTTTGGTGTGTCTGGCGGGCTGGTGGTCGGGTTGTGTCATGTGACTGATGTGTGGGCTGGTGGTCGAGTTGTTGTGTCCGGGTTGGTGGTCCGGTTGCGCCGAGGTGGGGCGGTTTCTTCTCGCTCCTGGTGGCCGAGCAGTTGCGTCGCCGATGTGCGGGATGGCTGTCGGGGTTCGGGTGCCTTTGGTCGTCAGGCTGCGCCACGGGAACTTGGGTGTCTCGGGCCGGGCGCTGGATGCTGCGGGACCGGATCCGGCCCCGGCTGCCGTCGCCGAATCCGCCCGGCCGGCACGGGCCCTGCGCCGCCGCACCTCGCCAGGGGGACCTTCACCCGGGTGTCGTCGTCCCACCGAACAGGGGAGGTGCGGCGAACGGGCGTGTCGGACGGCGGCCCGGACGGCGGTCCGGTCGGGGTGAACCGTCAGCGTCATCAGGTCGAAAGGACCCGCACCACATACCTGTGACCCGCTTGCCCCTGCCCCTGCTCGGGGCGGATCCTCCTGCGGGCAGGCGGGCAGGCGGGCAGGCGGGCAGGCGGGCAGGCGGGCAGGCGGGCAGGCGGGGTGGGAGGGGCGCGGCAGGCCCGGGGGCGTCCGGGAGCGCGGCGACGTCGGCGGATCGGCTCCCGTCCCGTGACGGTGGAGCCGGTCGGTCAGCTCCGGTCGGGAGTGGTGCCGAGGGGCGCGAACAGGTCCACGCCGTTGCCGTCGGGGTCGTGCAGGATGGCGTACCGCTGGCCCCACACCGCGTCCCACGGGGCTACCTCGCCGTGGAAACCCGCCTCGGTGAGCATGGTCCAGTACCGGTCCACCTCGGCCGGGTCGGCGCACAGGAAGGCGAGGCTGGCGCGTGGGCTGCCGCTGGGGGGCGTCCATTCGGGGTGGAAGCTCCGCAGCATGGTCACCGTGTCCCAGGCCAGCCGCAGCCCACCGGGCAGGGTCACCTCGACGTGGTCCTCGTGGTCGGCCCCGGCGGGGATGTCCAACCCGAGCCGACGGTAGAACTCCAGGGTGCGGGCCATGTCGTTGACCGCGGTGCCGATGAGATCGAAACGGGGCGTCATGTGGCCAGGGTAGGGCGAGGCGAGCCCCGGGGTCTTGAACGGAACGGACCGGGCCGAGGAGACCATGTGCCCCTCGCGGCCGGACCGGACGACGTACGGTGTCAGGGGAGCAATCCGCCTTTAAGGTGTAAATACCCCATCGGGGTGCACCTGTCGGCGGTCCATGACGGCGAGGGAAGGGAGCGGGCCCGATGATGCACCTGGCCTACCTGGACGCGGGGTCCGGCAGCCTGATCGTGCAGGCGGTTGTCGGCGGAACAGCGGGCGCAGCGGTCGCCGCGAAGCTCTACTGGCGGCGGGTGGCGGCCCGGTTCCGCCGCCAGCCCACCGAAGCCGCCGAGGCCACCACGTCCGGCCAGACCGCCGGGCACACCGGGTCCCCCGCCACCGACCCCGCCGTGACCGGTCAGCCCTCCGGGACCGGGCCCGCTGCGACCGGGCCCGCTGCGACCGGTCAGCCCGCCCCGACCGAGCGGCAGCCGCGTCAGCCCGCCGGCAACTGACCGGTGGGCGTACCGATGACCACCGCCGACCTGCGCATCCGACCGGAACCCGGTTCCTTCCGCGACCCCGCCAACCGGGTCTTCCACCTGGGCGACCAGGTGCTGCGCGGCCTCGGCCCGCAGGGTGCCGCCGACTGGCAGGCGCTCGCCGGCAGCGAGTTCTTCGCCGCGCTACTCGCCGAGGGCAAGGTCTGCGGCACCGTCCCGGTCGACCCGGCGACGCTGCCGGACACCGGGTGGACGATGGTGCTGCGGCACGAGCGCATCCCGTTCGTCTCGCACCCCTACGAATGGTCGTTCGGCATGTTGCGGGATGCCGCCCTGCTGCACCTGGAGATCCTGCACCGGGCCCTGGAGGCGGGCTTCACCACCAAGGACGGGTCGGCCTACAACCTGCAGTGGCGCGGTGCCACACCCGTCTTCATCGACATCGGCTCGTTCGCGCCGCTGGGCGGGGGCGAGCCGTGGGCCGGCTACCGGCAGTTCTGCCAGACCCTGCTCTATCCGCTGCTGCTCCAGGCCCACCTGGGCGTGGACTTCCAGCCCTGGCTGCGGGCCCGGGTCGACGGCATCACCCCCGATCAGCTCCGACCGTTGTTCCGGGGCGTGCGCCGGCTGCTGCCCGGGGTGCCGACGCACGTGCACCTGCACGCCGCGATGCAGGCCCGGCACGCCGGGGCCAGCAGCAGCGCCGTCGCCGCCCAACTGCGCGACGCCGGCTACTCCCGGGACCTGGCCCTGGCCACCGTACGACGGTTGACGCGGTTGGTCCGTCGGTTGGACCGTCGGGTGGCCGGCGGCCACTGGGTCGACTACCAGCGCACCTGCGGCTACACCACGGCGGACCGGGCCGCCAAGGAGAGCTTCGTCGAGGCGGCGGTGGCGGGCGTCGCCGCCGGGCTGGTGCTCGATCTCGGTGCCAACGACGGCCGGTACGCGCGGATCGCCGCCCGGCACGCCGCCCAGGTGGTTGCCGTCGAGCAGGACCCGGCCGTGGTGGACGCCCTCTACCGGGCGCTGCGGGCCGAGGGCGACCAGCGCATCCTGCCGCTGGTGATGGACCTCGCCGACCCGTCGCCCGGCGGCGGCTGGCGGGGGGTGGAACGGGCCGGGTTCGCCGAGCGCGCCCACGCCGACGTGGTGCTCGCCCTCGCCGTGGTGCACCACCTGGCGATCGGCCACAACGTGCCGCTGGCCGAGGTGGTCGACCAGTTGGTCGGGTACGTCCGTCCCGGTGGCCGGCTGGTGGTGGAGTTCGTCGATCCGCAGGACCCGATGGCGCGGCGGCTGCTGGCGAACAAGCCGGCCGGGATCTTCCCCGACTACCGACGCGACGAGTTCACCCGGCTGCTGAACGCCCACTGCCGGATCGAGCGTCAGTGCGAACTGCCCTCCGGCACCCGGACGCTCTACCAGGCGGTGGCGGGTGGCTGAGCCGACCCTCGCCGGTGCGCCGAACCGGCCCGCCTCCGTTGCGCCACCCGCGCCGCAGGGGTGCGTGCCGTCCGCCCGGCGGGTCGAGTTGCGCCGGGCGGCGGAGGTGGTCGCCCTGGTCGGTCTGGTGGTCACCCAGCCGTTGCTCGACGTGCTCGGGCGTAGCCCCGACTTCTTCCTGTTCCACCGGGCCACCAGCAGGGACGTCCTGGTGCTGGTGGCGCTGGTCACGCTGGTGCCCGGTGCCGCCGTGGTGCTGCTCGGGGCGGCGACCCGGCCGGCCGGGGCCCGGGTCCGGGCGGGTGCCCACACGGTTATCGTCGGGCTGCTGCTGGCCGCGTTGGCGGTGCAGGTGGGCCGGCAGGTGACGCCGTTGCGGGGCGTACCGCTGGTGGTGGTGGCGGTGCTGGCCGGGGTGGCCGGGGCGGTGGCACACCGGCGCTGGTCGCTGCCCGGCCGGGTGTTGCGGGTGGCCGCCCTCGGGCCGCTGGTCTTCGTCGGGTTGTTCCTGTTCGCCTCGCCCGCCTCGGCGGTGGTGCTGCCCCGCGCGCACGAGGGTGCCGCCGGGGTGGCCGGTCCGGGCTCGCACCCGCCGGTCGTCATGATCGTCCTGGACGAGTTGCCGCTGGTGTCGCTGCTCGGCCCGGACGGACGGATCGACGCGGCCCGCTACCCGAACTTCGCCGAGCTGGCCGGTGGCTCGACCTGGTACCGCAACGCGACAGGCGTCAGCGGGTGGACGCCGTACGCGTTGCCGGCGATGCTGACCGGCCGCTACCCGTCGACCCCGTCCGCCCCGCACTACTCGCAGTACCCGGACAACCTTTTCACCGCCCTCGGCGGCCTGTACGACATCCGGGCGCAGGAGAGCATCACCCGGCTCTGCCCGCCCAGCCGCTGTGACCAGCCGGTCGCCCCCGAACAGGGGCTCGGCGTGCTGGTACGGGAGAGCGGCGCGCTGCTGGGCCGGATCGCCGCCCCGGTGGACAGCCGCATCGACCCGCAGGAGTCGTTCCGGGAGCAGACCGCGGCCGAGGTGGGCCTGGACGCCGCCGAACCGGTCCCGGCCGACCCGAAGTTCCGTTGGGACAGCCTGAACGACAACCAGCCGGCGCGGTTCACCAGTTTCCTGGCCGGGCTGCGTCCGGCCGACCGGCCGACCCTGCACTTCCTGCACCTGCTGATGCCGCACGCGCCGTGGGCGTTCCTGCCGTCCGGGGCGCGGTACGACGCACCGGACGACCTGCCCAACGACGGCGCGGGCTGGGCGGACCTGGCCCGGGCCCGGCACCTGGCCCAGCTGCGGTACACCGACCGGCTGGTCGGCGAGACGCTGCGGACGCTGCGCGCCACGGGCCTGTACGACAGGTCGCTGGTCGTGCTCACCGCCGACCACGGGGTGAGTTTCGCCCCGGACTGGCAGGGGCGGGGGATGGGCGCGATCGAGCACGCGCCCGGCGAGGTGGCCTGGGTGCCGCTGTTCGTCAAGCAGCCAGGTCAGCGCGCCGGCCGGGTCGACGACCGCAACTGGGAGCACGTGGACCTGCTGCCCACGATCGCCGACGCGGTGCACGTGCGGGTCCCGTGGCGGCTGGACGGGCGGTCGGCGGAGCAGCCCGCCCGGGAGCGGACCGAGAAGTACTTCTACGACCGGCCCGGTGAGCGGGTGGTTCTTCCCGGCGGGGTGCCGACCCGTCCCGCGCCGTCCGTCCCGCACCCGCTGGTCGGCACGACGGTGGGGGAGGAGCCGACGGACGGCACCGCCTCGGTGGCGCACCTGGGCGCGTTCGACCACGTCGATCCGGCGGCGGGGGAGCTGCCGGCCCTGGTGTGGGGGACCGTGCCCCGGCAGGTGCCCGACGGCACGCTGCTCGCGGTCGCGGTCAACGGCCGGGTCGGCGCGGTCGTCCCGGTGGTGCCCGCGGACCCGGGGGGTCGCCGGTTCGCGGCGTTCCTCCCCGACGACCATCTTTTCCGGCCCGGGGCGAACCGGCTGGACCTCTACCGGGTGGGTGCCGACGGTGCGTTGCGCCGGTTGACACTTTCCTAATCTTTCGTCGGCTTTCGCCGCTTTCTACCGTGCCGTTCCGGGCGTCCGTTCCCGGCTGACCCGCCCGCGCCGGGCGGGTTTCCGGGCCGCCGGGTCGGGAAACGGGTGACGCATACCTCACCGCAGAACCACGGCGGGCGGTATCCCCGCGACCGCGATTACGGTAAAAGCGAAGGCAATTCAACGAAGATTCGCCGGCGAAGCGAGGAACCACATGACGGAAGTGAAGCTCGACCACCCCGGTGGGCAGCTTTCGATGCCGGTGCAGGGCGCGGTCGAGGGCCCTGCGGGCATCGGGGTCAGTAAGTTGCTCAAGGAAACCGGGATGACAACATACGACCCCGGTTTCGTGAACACCGCCTCCTGCTCTTCCGCGATCACCTACATCGACGGTGACGCGGGCATCCTGCGGTACCGCGGCTACCCGATCGATCAGCTGGCCGAGAAGTCCTCCTTTCTGGAGGTCTCGTACCTGCTCATCTACGGTGAGCTGCCCACCCAGCAGCAGCTGGGCGAGTTCAGCGAGCGGATCCGACGGCACTCGCTGCTGCACGAGGAGATGCGCCGGTTCTTCGACGGCTTCCCCCGGGACGCCCACCCGATGGCCGTGCTGTCCTCGGCGGTCAGCGCCATCTCCACCTTCTACCAGGACAGCCTGGACCCGTTCGACTCCGAGCACGTGGAGATGTCCACGGTCCGGCTGATGGCGAAGGTCCCCACCATCGCCTCGTACGCCTACAAGAAATCCATCGGTCAGCCGCTGCTGTACCCGGACAACTCGCTGGGCTACGTGGACAACTTCCTGCGGATGACCTTCGGCGTGCCCGCCGAGCCGTACGAGGTCGACCCGGTGGTGGCCCGGGTGCTGGACATGCTGCTCGTCCTGCACGCCGACCACGAGCAGAACTGCTCGACCTCCACCGTCCGGCTGGTCGGCTCCAGCAACGCCAACCTCTTCGCCTCGGTCTCGGCCGGGGTGAACGCCCTGTTCGGCCCGCTGCACGGCGGGGCGAACCAGGCGGTGCTGGAGATGCTGGAGAAGATCGAGGCCGACGGCGGCGACGTCGCGTCCTTCGTCCGCAAGGTCAAGGACAAGCAGGACGGCGTGAAGCTGATGGGCTTCGGCCACCGGGTCTACAAGAACTACGACCCGCGGGCCGCCATCGTCAAGAAGGCCGCCCAGGACGTGCTCAACCGGATGTCCAAGCCGGACCCGCTGCTGGACCTGGCCATGCAGCTGGAGGAGATCGCGCTCGCCGACGACTTCTTCGTGTCCCGCCGGCTCTACCCGAACGTGGACTTCTACACCGGCCTGATCTACAAGGCCATGGGCTTCCCCACCAAGATGTTCACGGTGCTGTTCGCACTCGGCCGGCTGCCCGGCTGGATCGCCCAGTGGCGCGAGATGATCAGCGACCCGGAGACCAAGATCGGCCGGCCCCGGCAGATCTACACCGGCGCCCCGGAGCGGGAGTTCACCGCCATCGGGCAGCGCTGACCCTCCCGGTCACGCACGAAGGCCGCCGACCCGTCGCGGGTCGGCGGCCTTTGTCGTGGATACGGCGGGCTCAGCGCAGGCCGGCGGCGACCAGCAGGTTGCCCGCCGGGACCGGCGCGGTGACCCGGCCGGTGGCCATCCGCTGCTCGGCACGCCGGGCGGTGAACGCGGCGTCCCCGGCGATCGCCGAGGCGTACGCCGTCGCGGTGCGCGCGGCGATCGCCGACCAGCCGTACTGCTCGTGGACCATGGCACGGGCCCGGCGGGCCAGCACCCTGGCGCGTTCCCGGTCGGACAGCAGCGCGTGCACGGCCTCGGTGAGGTCGGCCGGGTCCTCCGGGGCGAAGGTCACCCCGGTCACCCCCGGCTCGACGATCTCGGCCAGCCCACCGGTCTCGGCGACCGCGAGCGGCGCGCCGGCCGCCGCCCCCTCCAGGGCGACCATCCCGAACGGCTCGTAGATGCTGGGCACCGCGAAGCAGTCCGAGGCGGCCATCACGGCCGGCAGGTCGGTGCCGCCGAGGAAGCCCGGCATGGCGACCGTGCCGCCGAGCCCGAGCCGGTGCACCTCGGCCTCCAGTTCGGCCTTGTACGGCCCGTCGCCGACGATCACCGCCCGCAGCCCGGGGTGCCGCTCGCGCAGCCGGGGCAGGCCGGCGAGCAGATGCTGGACGCCCTTCTCATAGACCAGCCGCCCGGCGAAGGTGACCAGCGGCCCGTCCCCGGCGAACCGGGCACGGGCCGAGGTGACCGCCGAGGCCGGTACCTTCCACCGGTGCGGCTCGACCCCGTTGGGCACCACGTCGACCCGGCCGATCGGCACGTCGAACAGCGCGTTGACCTCGTCGCGCATGTAGCCGGAGCAGACGATCACCCGGCCGGACTCGGCGGCCAGCCACTGCTCCACCCCGTGGATGGTGCGGTTCATCTCGCCCGGCAGCCAGCCCTGGTGCCGGCCGGCCTCGGTGGCGTGGATGGTGCTGACCAGCGGCACGTCCAGGTGGGCGCGCAGCGTCATGGCGGTGTGTGCGACAAGCCAGTCGTGGGCGTGGATCACGTCGTACGCGCCGGATTCGGCGGCCCGCAGCGCGGCCCGGGTCAGCGTGTGGTTGAACGCCATCGTCCAGGCCAGCAGCGAGTCGGTGGCCAGCGGGAAGGTCACCGGGTCCTCGGCCGCCCGGACGATCCGCACGCCGTCGGCGTACTCCTCCAGCGGCGCGCCGTCGGTGTGCCGGGTGACCACGGTGACCTCGTGCCCGGCGGCGGCCAGCGCCACCGACAGGGCGTGCACGTGCCGGCCGAGCCCGCCCACCAGCACCGGCGGGTACTCCCAGGAGAGCATCAGGATGCGCCGGGTGCGCGGGGGCACGCCGGAGCCGCCGCCCTGCTGGGGGACCGGGGGCCGGGAGGAGGGGGTGGGCCGGCAGGTCCGGTCCACAGCGGTCGCGAGCTGTTCGCTGACCCGCAGGGTGGTCACATCAATCTCCGTCCATGCGCACGCGATCACGCCGGCAACGGTGACGGCGAGAGGGGGGCGGTGGTGGGGGTGGCCGAGGGCCGAGTGGTGACGTGCCCGCGCGGGCGCGTCGCGTCTAGCAAAGGGCATCGGGCGGCCCGGCGCATCTCGAAAGGGCCTATCGTGACGGACGACACCCGACGGTGCGTGACCCCTCGGACGGGTGGATGTCGGGCGCCGTCCGAACGGGTGGATTGGCCGGACCGGGCGCGGGGCATTAGCGGCGTGCGCACCGGCGGTCTCCGACCCGGCCGGTGCGCTCATGATCATGGGCCTAAGGAGCGACATGCAGGTCTGGCCGGGTGAGCGTTACCCCCTGGGCGCCACCTATGACGGGATGGGCACCAACTTCGCGATCTTCTCGGAGGTCGCCGAGAAGATCGAGTTGTGCCTCTTCGACGAGTGGGACACCGGCGCCGAGCGCCGGGTCGAGCTGCGTGAGGTCGACGCGTACGTCTGGCACGCGTACATCCCGGGGATCGAGCCGGGCCAGCGGTACGGCTACCGGGTGCACGGCCCGTACGACCCGGCCAACGGGGTCCGGTGCAACCCGCACAAGCTGCTGCTCGACCCGTACGCCAAGGCGGTCGACGGGGAGGTCACCTGGGACCCCGCCGTCTACGACTACGAGCTGGGCGGCGACCCGGACCGGATGTCGCAGACCGACTCGGCCCCGTTCATGCCCAAGTCGGTGGTGGTGAACCCGTACTTCGACTGGGGCAACGACCGGCCGCCGCGCACCCCGTACCACCACTCGGTGATCTACGAGGCGCACGTGCGCGGGCTGACCATGCGCCACCCCGGCATCCCGGAGGAACTGCGCGGCACCTACGCGGCGATCGCCTCCCCGGTGATGATCGACTACTTCCGGCAGCTCGGGGTGACCGCCGTCGAGCTGATGCCGGTGCACGAGTTCGTGCACGACCACCGGCTGGCCGACCTGGGCATGCGCAACTACTGGGGCTACAACAGCATCGGCTTCTTCGCCCCGCACCACGGCTACTCGGCGCTGGGCCGGCTCGGCCAGCAGGTGCAGGAGTTCCGGGGCATGGTCAAGGCGCTGCACGCCGCCGGCATCGAGGTCATCCTCGACGTGGTCTACAACCACACCGCCGAGGGCAACCACCTGGGCCCGACGCTGAGCTTCAAGGGCGTCGACGCGCCCAGCTACTATCGGCTGTCCGAAGAGGACCGACGCTACTTCGTCGACTACACCGGCACCGGCAACAGCCTCAACGTGCGCAGCCCGCACTCGCTGCAACTCATCATGGATTCGCTGCGCTACTGGGTGACCGAGATGCACGTCGACGGGTTCCGCTTCGACCTCGCCGCCACCCTGGCCCGCGAGTTCTACGAGGTCGACAGGTTGTCCACCTTCTTCGAGGTGGTGCAGCAGGACCCGGTGGTCAGCCAGGTGAAGCTGATCGCCGAGCCGTGGGACGTCGGCCCCGGCGGCTACCAGGTCGGCAACTTCCCACCCCTGTGGACGGAGTGGAACGGCAAGTACCGCGACACGGTGCGCGACTTCTGGCGGGGCGAGCCGGCCACCCTGGCCGAGTTCGCCTCCCGCATCTCCGGCTCGGCCGACCTCTACCAGGACGACGGCCGCCGCCCCTTCCACAGCATCAACTTCGTCACCTGCCACGACGGGTTCACCCTCAACGACCTGGTCTCGTACAACGACAAGCACAACGAGGCCAACGGGGAGGAGAACCGCGACGGCGAGAGCCACAACCGGTCCTGGAACTGCGGCGTCGAGGGGGAGACCGACGATCCGGGTGTCACCGCCCTGCGCGCCCGGCAACGGCGCAACTTCCTGGCCACCCTGATGCTCTCCCAGGGTGTGCCGATGATCGGCCACGGCGACGAGCTGGGCCGCACCCAGCGTGGCAACAACAACGCCTACTGCCAGGACAGCGAACTGGCCTGGGTGGACTGGGAACACGCCGACGACGAACTGCTGGCCTTCGTCCGGCGGCTCACCGACTTCCGCAACCGGCACCAGGTGTTCCGCCGCCGCCGGTTCTTCACCGGCCTGCCGGTGGGTGGCCGCAACGCCGGGACGGGGCTGCCGGACCTGGCCTGGTACACCCCCGACGGCCGGGAGATGACCGGCGAGGACTGGGGCAACGACTTCGGCCGCTCGGTGGCCCTGTTCGTCAACGGCGACGGCATCCCCGAACGCGGCCAGTACGGTCAGCGGCACCGCGACTCATCGTTCGTGCTCTGCTTCAACGCCCACGACGCGCCGCTGGACTTCACCCTGCCCGGCGCGGAGTTCGGCCAGCGCTGGGAGCTGGTGATCAGCACGGCGGAACCGGAACCGGAGAAGCCGACGGTGGTCGAGGCGGGCGGCACGGTCTGCGTGCCGGACCGCTCCCTGGTGGTCCTGGAGAGGACGGTCTGACATGCCCGCACAGCCCCGACCCGACTCGACGGCGACGGTCGGGTCGACCTACCGCGTCCAGGTCCGACCCGGGTTCGACCTCGACACCACCGCCGGGCTGGCCGACTGGTTCGCCGCGCTGGGTGTCACCCACCTCTACAGCGCCCCCCTGCTCACCGCGACCCCCGGTTCCACGCACGGCTACGACGTGGTCGACCACCGCGCGGTCAACCCGGAGCTGGGCGGGGAGACCGGCCGGCAACGGCTGGTCCGCGCGTTGCGGGCGGCCGGGCTGGGCCTGGTCGTCGACATCGTGCCCAACCACGCCGGGGTCGCCCAGCCGGCCGCCAATCCGGCCTGGTGGGACGTGCTGCGCCGGGGCCGGGATTCGGCGTACGCCGACTGGTTCGACATCGACTGGGAGCGGGGCCGGCTGCTGTTGCCGGTGCTCGCCGACAGCCCCGACGCCGTCGACGACCTCAAGTTGGTCGACGGGGAGCTGCGCTACCACGAGCACCGGTTCCCGGTCGCCGACGGCACGGGAGCGGGCAGCCCCCGCGAGGTGCACGACCGGCAGCACTACGAGCTGGTCTCCTGCCGGCGCGGCGACACCGAGCTGACGTACCGCCGGTTCTTCGCCGTGTCCGACCTGGCCGGGCTGCGGGTGGAGGACCCGGCGGTCTTCGACGCCACCCACGCCGAGGTGCTGCGCTGGGTGGCCGCCGGTGAGGTCGACGGCATCCGGGTCGACCACCCCGACGGCCTGCGCGACCCGGCCGGCTACCTGGCCAGGTTGCGCGCCGCCGCCCCGCACGCCTGGCTGGTGGTGGAGAAGATCCTGGAGTACGGCGAGGAACTGCCGGACTGGCCGGTCGACGGCACCACCGGCTACGACGCGCTGGCCGCGGTGTGCGGGCTGTTCGTCGACGGGCGCGCGGAGGGCGACTTCACCGCCCTCGACGCCCGGCTCACCGGTCACCACACCTCCTGGCAGGACCTCACCCACGCCACCAAGCTGGCGGCCGCCACCCGGCTGCTCGCCGCCGAGCTGAGTCGGCTCGCCGCGCTCGCCCCGGAGCTCGACCGGGACGCCACCCGGGCGGCCCTGGCGGAGCTTGCCGCCTGCTTCCCGGTCTACCGGGGCTACCCGCCGCACGGGGCCCGGCACCTGGCCGCCGCCCGCGCCGAGGCGGGCCGGCGTCGACCCGACCTCACCGCCACCCTGGACGCGGTGACCGCGCTGCTGCGCCGTCCCGGGCACGAGCTGGCCGCCCGGTTCCCGCAGCTCACCGGCGCGGTGATGGCCAAGGGGGTGGAGGACACCGCCTACTACCGGTGGAGCCGGTTCGTGGCGCTGAACGAGGTCGGCGGCTCACCCGCCCACTTCGGGGTGCCGCCGGCGGAGTTCCACCGGTTCGCCGCCGCCCGGCAGGTCCGTTGGCCGGCCGGCATGACCACGCTGTCGACCCACGACACCAAGCGCGGTGAGGACGTCCGGGCCCGGCTGGCCGTGCTCGCCGAGCTGCCGGCCCGCTGGGCGGAGCAGGTCGGCGACTGGATGGCCCGGACACCGCTGGCCGATCCGGCCTTCGCCCACCTGGTCTGGCAGACCGCCGTGGGGGCCTGGCCGATCGGCCGGGACCGGCTGCACGCGTACGTGGAGAAGGCCGCCCGGGAGGCGTCGGTCGCGACGAGCTGGGCCGACCCCGACCCGACCTTCGAACGCGACCTGCACGCCCTGGTCGACCGGATGTACGACGACCCGCAGTTGCACGCCGAGATCACCGCGTTCACCGACCGGATCACCCCGGCCGGCTGGTCCAACGCGCTCGGGCAGAAGCTGGTGCAGCTCGCCATGCCCGGGGTGCCCGACACCTACCAGGGCACCGAGTTGTGGGAGAACTCCCTGGTCGACCCGGACAACCGCCGCCCGGTCGACTTCGCCGTACGCCGGGAGTTGCTGGCCCGGCTCGATGCCGGCTGGCAGCCGGCGGTGACCGCCGACGGCGCGGCCAAGCTGCTGGTGGTCTCGCGCACGCTGCGGCTGCGCCGCGACCACCCGGAACTGTTCGACGGCTACCGGCCGGTGGCCGCGCACGGGCCGGCCGCCGCGCACGTGGTCGCCTTCGACCGGGGTGGGGCGGTCGCGGTGGCCACCCGGCTGCCGGTGGGGTTGGCCCGCGACGGCGGCTGGCGCGACACCCGCCTGTCGATGCCCGGCAACAGTGTTACCGACGTGTTCACCGGCCAGGTCTACAGTGGGTCTGAGCTGCTCCTTCATGATCTGCTGGGCAGCTATCCGGTGGCTCTGCTCGCGCCCACCGCCCTGCTGGCTCCCACCGACCCCGCGGAGGCTGCCGCATGACCGAGTTCACCGTCTGGGCGCCCGACGTCGCCCGGCTGCGGCTGCGCCTGCCCGGCGTCGCCGACCACGACATGCGGATCGGGCCGGACGGGTGGTGGCGGGTCGAGGTGCCCGACGCCGGCCCCGGCACCGACTACGCTTTCCTGCTCGACGACGAGGACACCCCGCTGCCCGACCCGCGCTCGGCGTGGCAGCCGGCCGGGGTGCACGGGCCGAGCCGGCGCTACGACCACGCCGCCTTCGACTGGACCGACCAGGGCTGGACGGGCCGGCAACTGCCCGGCAGCATCCTCTACGAGCTGCACATCGGCACGTTCACCCCGGAGGGCACCTTCGACGCGGCGATCGGCCGCCTCGACCACCTGGTCGACCTCGGCGTCGACCTGATCGAGCTGCTCCCGGTCAACGCGTTCAACGGCGAGCACAACTGGGGCTACGACGGGGTGTGCTGGTTCGCCCCGCACGAACCCTACGGTGGGCCGGACGGGCTGAAACGCCTGGTCGACGCCGCCCATGCCAAGGGGCTGGGGGTGATCCTCGACGTCGTCTACAACCATTTCGGGCCCTCCGGGGCCTACGCGCCGAGCTTCGCGCCGTACCTGAGCGAGCAGAGCAACCCGTGGGGCCGCACGGTCAACCTGGACGGCCCGCACTCCGACGGGGTACGCCGCTACATCATCGACTCGGTGCTCATGTGGCTGCGTGACTACCACGTCGACGGCCTGCGGCTCGACGCCGTGCACGCGATGCCCGACTCCCGGGCGGTGCATGTCCTGGAGCAGTTGGCGGTCGAGGTGGAGTCGCTCGCCACCCACCTGGGCCGGCCGCTGTCGCTGATCGCCGAGTCCGACCTCAACGACCCCCGGCTGATCACCGCCCGGGAGGCGGGCGGCTACGGCCTGCACGCGCAGTGGAACGACGACGCCCACCACGCCCTGCACACCCTGCTCACCGGGGAACGCCAGGGCTACTACGGCGACTTCGGCTCACTGGAGTGCCTGACCGACGTGCTGACCGGGGCGTTCTTCCACGCCGGCACCTGGTCCAGCTTCCGCAACCGCACCCACGGCCGCCCGGTGGACCGGCACACCGTCCCCGGGCACCGGTTCGTGGCGTACCTGCAGAACCACGACCAGGTCGGCAACCGTGCCACCGGCGACCGGATCTCCGCCGGGTTGTCGCCCGCGCTGCTGCGGGTCGGGGCGATGCTGCTGCTGACCGCGCCGTTCACCCCGATGCTGTTCATGGGGGAGGAGTGGGCGGCGAGCACCCCGTGGCAGTTCTTCACCAGCCACCCCGAGCCGGAGCTGGCGGCGGCGGTGGCCACCGGCCGGCGGCGGGAGTTCGCCGCGCACGGTTGGCCGCCCGGTGACGTGCCCGACCCGCAGGATCCGCAGACCTTCCTGCGGTCCCGGCTCGACTGGGCCGAGCTGGACAAACCCGAACACCGCGAGATGTACGAGTTCTACCGGCGGCTGATCGCGCTGCGCAAGAGCCGGGCCGACCTGTCCGACCCCCGTCTGCACCGGATGGAGGTGCGCCACGGCGACCAGTTCCTGGTGGTCCGCCGGGGCGGGTGCCTGGTGGTGGCGAACCTCGCCGGCCGGCCGCAGCGGGTCACCCTGCCCGGGGTGGCCCGTCGGGTGTTGCTCACCACCGGGGAGGGCGTCACCGTGATGCGCGACCGGGTGGAGCTGCCGGCGGAGACAGCGGCGATCGTGGCGCTCTGAGGCAGTGGCGGTTTTGCGGCCCGGTCCCGTGTCGGGCGCGCGTGGTGTTCGGCCTGGTTTCCGGGCCGGCCTCGCGACGGGCCGCTGCCGCTGCGGCGGCGGGGAGCGCCGGGGCCTGTCCGGCGACCGGTCGTCACGCTGGGTCACGGGCGCGGCGGACCGTAATACGGGTGGGAGGGGTATTCCTGTCAGGCATATTTATGCCTGTGTGTCATAAGCCCGAGTGCAAACATGTACTCCCCGGGTCCGACCCACGCTGGGCGACGAGTACCGCAACATAGACGGTCCGCTCAGGACCCTTCGAACAGCTTCCCGGTCACGTATGTGCCCTTGCCTTGTCGCCCCTGAAGCTCCCCGGTGATCTGGAGATGCTCGATCGCCCGGCGCACCGTGCCGATGGAGCAGTCGTACTGCTGGGCGAGTTCAGGCAGTGAGGGGAGCTTGTCGCCCTCCTTCAGTTGCCCCGAGGCGATCGACTTCCGGATGTCGTTGATGACCACCCGGAAGGTCGGGACGTAGCCGTTCACGAGCGATCGACGACGTAGGTGCCACGACCGGTAAAGGTCACCACCAGTCCTCGGTCACGCAACAGCCTGATGGCGGCCCGTACGGTCCCCCTGCTGACGCCGTACTCCTGTTGAAGGTGACTTTCGCTGGGAAGCGGCTGGCGGGGCTTGAGTCTGCCCGCGTCGATCTCCTTGGTGAGGAGGTCTGCGAGCTGAACGTAGAACGCCACCGGAGACATCTCGTCAACCATGCGCGGACCTTATGGATAGCCAGCCCGATCATGAGCGTCAAGTACGGGCAACCCGTATAGAACAGGCTGTACAGGTAGGACGGGATGGATTACCCTGGGTGAGTCTCCGTAAACCTGCGCGAGGGAGTGGTATGCCCTGGTGGAAGTGGTACCAGTGTTCGGTGGATTCGGGTGGGGAAGACGCCAGCCGGGCGGATCGCGGCGAGCAGATCGATGCGGCTGAGCGGGAGGCGGCCCGGCGTCGACTGCTCGCGCAGGCCGAGGCGGAGCGGATACCCGTGGCGGACACGACGCGTGCCGTGTCGGATCGGCGGTGGCGGCGTGGGCGGTGACGACCTTCCGGTCGGGCGACGGGTGGCGCGCTGGCGGGTGCGCCGTCGGATGAGCCAACAGGTCTTCGCCGACCGGCTCGGCAAGTCGAAGAGTTGGGTGGACAAGGTCGAACGGGGGGTCCGCACGCTGGACCGGTACTCGGTGATCCAGGAGATCGCCGAGGTGCTGCGGATCGATCCGGCGCTCCTGCTCGGCACCCAGCTGCCGTCGTCAGATCGGACCGGCGCGCTGGATGGGGTGGACGGGCTGCGCGCCGCCCTCGCCCGCTACGACCCCACTGCGGCGGCGGTGTCGTCGGCGGAACTGGAACGGCACGTCGCGCACGCCTGGTTGACCTACCAGCACGCCCACTACGCACAGGTGGTGCGGGCACTGCCGGGGTTGCTCGACGCCGCCCGCAGCCGGCACGCGACAGTGCCCGAGGGGGCGGCGGAACTGCTGGTGCGGACGTACCGGCTCACCTCGGCGGTGCTGGTGAAACTCGGTGAGGCCGACCTCGGGTGGTTGGCCGCCGACCGGGCGGTCGCTGTGGCCGGTGACGATCCGGCACTGGCGGGGACGGCGGCGGTGGCGGTGGGGCAGGCGCTGCGCGCGCTGGGCCGTGGGCGGCTGGCGCTCGCGGTGACGGTGGCGGCTGCGCGCCAGGTCGCCCCGAGGCCGGTACGCGACGCCCCGCCGGTGCGGCAGGCCCTCTGCGGAACGTTGCTGATCGAGGCCGCACTGGCCGCCGCCGAGCACGGTGACCCCCGTCGGGCCGACGAGTTGATCGACCTGGCTGCCGGTATCGCCGTCCGGGTCGGGGCCGGCGACGATCCGCACCACTGTGGTTTCGGGCCGGTCGCCGTCGAGCTGGCCCGGGTGGTGGCGGCGATCGAGGCGGGCGACGCCGACGAGGCGGTCCACCGGCATGAACAGGTGGTCCGTCGGGAGGGTTGGCGGCGCCTGCCGGCCGAGTACCGCGCCGCCTACCTGGTCGACGCCGCGCGGGCGTACCTCCAGGTCGGCGACCTGTTCGGGGCCGGTCGGGTGCTGATCGACGCGGACGGCATCGCGCCGGCCGAGGTGCGGTGCCGGCCGGTGGGCCGTACGGTGATCGCCGAGCTGGCCCGGGGGCGGCCGACGACGGCCGGCGTCGCGCGACTGGCCACGCTGGTCGGCCTCACCACCCGGTGACCGGGGCTGCCTGTGGGTGGCCCGGCCGGTCCGACCGGCCGGGCCACCCGACGGATACCGGCGGTTACAGGGTGACCTGCCGGCCGCCGAGGGTCACCACGAGCCGTCCGTCGGCGGCGAAGGACCACCCGATGGCCCCGGTGTACGACGCGCAGCGGGAGCCGTTGCTGCCGTTCCAGAACTGGTTGGAGCTGTCACTGTTGCCGACGATCTTGTCGTTGGACCCGCTGCCGCTACGGCACGAGGTGTTGTTCCGGAACACCGAGCTGCCGCCGTCGAACGAGAAGTTGCGCTCGGTGTTGTCGATGCCGAGGTTGTTCGAGACGGTCATCGTGCCGAGGTTGCGGTTGTAGGTGAAACCGTGCTTGCCGTTGCGGAAGGCGATGTTGCGCCGGACGATGTGGTTGACCCCGATGTCCTCGCCGCCGAGCTTGAAGCCGTTGCGGTCACCGTTGCCGTTCTGCGTGCCGTTGCTGAGCGTGCCGTTGTTGTAGGCGAGCGAGTCCTCGATGGTGACCGGGCCGATCGGGCCGGTGTCGGTCTTGGTGTAGAGGTCCCACCCGTCGTCGATGTTGTTGTGCGACACCGCGTACCGGAAGATGTTGCCGGTGCCGACGGTGAGTTTCGCGGCGAAGCCGTCGGCGTCCTCACCGTCGGAGTCGGCGTTGTCGTGCGACTCGGCGCTGAGCACCAGGTTGTTGGCCGGCCACTGGTCGCGGGGGGTGCTGGAGGCGATCCGGGAGAGCTGGAGGCCGCTGTCCCGGTTGAACCGGGTCACCGTCCGCTCGATGATGTTGTTGCTGCCGCCGACGAAGATCCCGTTGTCGCCGGCCCGCTCCACGATCAGGCCCTGGACGTGCCAGTACGACCCGTTCAGCGCCAGCCCCCGATTGGCCGGGTCCTCGCTCATCGCCGAGAAGTTCAGCACCGGCTTCTCGCCCGGGTAGGCGAACAGCTTCTTGCGGGCACTGGCGGTGCCGTTGTTGCCCGGCTCGATGGTGACGGTCTGCGCGAGCTGGTAGGTCCCGGCCCGCACGTAGATCGTCCCGCCGGCGGGTATCCGGGTGATGGCGGAGGCGAGGGTGGTCGGGTTCGCCTGGGTGCCGGCCGCGCCGGCGCCGCCGTTGGTCGCCACGTACAGGGTGCTGCCGCTGGGCGGCGGGGTCGTGGGTGGCGGCGTGGTCGGCGGGGGCGTGGTGGGCGGCGGGGTGGTCGGGGGTGGGGTGGTCGGGGGTGGGGTGGTGGGCGGTGCCGTGGTCGGGGGCGCGGTGGGGCCGCCGCAGGCCACCCCGTTGACCGCGAAGCCCGTCGGCGTCGGATTGCTGCCGGTCCAGGTGCCGTTGAAGCCGAACGTGACCGTGCCGTTGGTGCCGAGGGCGCCGTTGTAGTCGGCGTTCGCCGCGCTGACGGTGCTGCCGCTCTGGCTGAAGGTGGCGTTCCAGCCCTGGTCGACGCGCTGCCCGGCGGTGAACGACCAGGTGGCCGCCCAGGAGCTGATCGGGTCGCCGAGGTTGGTGAGGGTGACGCTCGCGGTGAAACCGCCTGACCACTGGCTGGCCACCGTGTAGTCGACCCGGCAGCCGGCGGCGGCCTGGGCCGCGTTCGCGGTGACCACCGCGCCGGCGGTGGTGAGCGCCGTCGCGGCGACTGCGGAGATCCACCACGCCGTACGGCGCTGGCGAAGGATCATGGTTCTCTCCTGTGGATGTGGTGAGGGAGCCCGCACGGGGGACCGGCGACTCCGGTGCCCGGCGGGGTCGGTGCGGGCGGGCCCGTCCTACCGGCCCGTCACGGGAGGGACCCCTCGCGCCGGACCAGCCCGGATCGTCGGACGCGAGATGTTGCCGGCGGGACGACCGGGGCCGGTCCCGACGCGCTGACCAGTCAATTCGAGTAGGTAAGCGCTTTCCGTCCCACGGTACTGACCGTTTTCGATGCCGTCAATCGGCAGGCGGCCCACCTCCTCCCTGGGGAGGAGTCGATCTCCGACCGGGGGTCGTGACCGGGGCTCCCGGTCGGACGCGGTCGGGCCGCCGACCGACGAACGTCTACAGGCATGACTCACCTGATGTCCCGGGCGGCCCGACGGCACCGCCCGCTGGTTCTGCTCAGCGCCGCGATGGCGGTGCTCGCCGTGGTCACGGCCGTCGGTATGGTCGCCGACCCCCGGGTGCTGACCGGCGTGCCGATCTGGCTCAAGCCGTTCAAGTTCTCGGTGTCCTTCGTCGTCTACGGGATCACCCTCGCCTGGATGCTGGCCCAACTGCCCCGCCGCAGCCGGGTCGGGGAGTGGGCCGCCAGCGTGGTGGTGGCCACCGCCCTGATCGAGATGACGGTGATCGTCGGGCAGGTGCTGCGCGGAACGACCAGCCACTACAACGCGACCAGCCCGCTCAACGCGGCGCTCTGGCGGGTGATGGGCGCGGCCGTCATGGTGCTGTTCGTCGCGCACGTCGTCGTCGCCGGCACCCTGCTGGTGCGGCGGGCCGGGGACCGGGTCACCCGGTGGGCGATGGGGTTCGGGCTCGGCGTGTCCGCGCTGGGCATGCTGGTGGCGGTGCCGATGACCCAGCCGGGCCAGGCACCGGCCGACGCCGGGATCACCGGTGCGCACAGCGTCGGGGTGCCCGACGGCGGACCGGGGCTGCCCGTCCTCGGCTGGAGCACCACCGGCGGCGACCTGCGGATCGGGCACTTCGTCGGGCTGCACGCCATGCAGGCGCTGCCGATTTTGGCCTTCCTGCTGCGCCGATACCTGGGCCGCCGGCTCGACGAGACCGACCGGGTCCGGTTGCTGGCCGTCGCGGGCACCGGGTACGGCGTACTCACGCTGCTGTTGACCTGGCAGGCGCTGCGCGGGCAGCCGCTGCTGCGGCCGGACCTGACCACGGTCGCCGCGCTGGCCGCCCTGGTGGCCGCGACCGCGCTCGCCACGACGGCGGTGGTGGTGTCCCGGCGGCGTCGTCCGGACCTGGCGCTGGCCGCGTGACCGCCACCCACCAGGCGGGTCCGGCGCCGGTCCTGCGGTCCGTAGGCTGATCGGCGTGGGCTGGCTGGGACGGCTGTTCGACACGCGGGACACGCTGGTGCGGATGGTCCTGCTCGACTTCAGCGGCCTGTGCTACCTGCTCTTCGGCACCAAGACCGGGCAGCCACCCACGGGCCGGCAGTGGGCGCTCGCGGCGGCCGCCTTCGCCGTCGCGTTGCTGGCCCACCGCCGGCCACTGCTCAACCTGACGGCGCAGACCGCGCTGCTGGTGGCCGCGATCGTGGTCCTCGACGACACCACGATCAACCAGGTCGGGGCGAGCTGGGCGTTGCTCGAGGTGGCCATGCGGTCCCGGCGACCCCGCACCGGATGGTGGGCGGCGGTGGCGTTGACCGTGGTCGCCGCGTTCGACCCGTCCGGGCACACCGGCCGGGGAGTCACCGGCACGGTGTTCGGGTTGCTGGTCGACGTCGGCCTGCCGCTGCTGATCGGCACCGTGGTGCGGACCAACCGGGAGCTCGGCCGGCAGGCCGACGAACGGGACCGGGCCGAGCAGTTGCACCGCGACTCGGAGCAGCGGGCGGCCCGCGCCGACGAACGCAGCGCCATCGCCAGGGAGTTGCACGACGTGGTGGCCCACCACGTGGCCTCGATGGTGCTGCGCGTCGGTGTCGCCCGGCACGTCCTCACCGATCTCGACCCCCGGGTGGGTGCCGTCTTCGACGACGTGCACGCCACCGGGACGGCGGCGCTGGCGGACCTGCGCGGGCTGGTCGCGGTGCTGCGCGATCCCGACGTGGCGCACGGCGACGCGACGTTGACCGCGATCGAGCCGTCGGCGCTGCCGGCCGCGCTCGGGGCGGCGGTCGACCGGGCCCGGCAGGCCGGGGTTACGGTGGAGGCGAACGTCGCCCCGGCGGTGGGCGCCCTCGACGCGGTACGCGGGCTGGCGGTGCTGCGGTTGACCCAGGAGGCGCTGACCAACGTGGTGAAGCACGCCGGAACGTCCGCGCGGGCGCGGCTGACCGTGTCGGTGATCGACGACGCCGTCCACTGGGAGGTGGCCGACGACGGGCGGGGCTGGGCGCCGGCGGCGGTGCCACCCGGCGGTGGGCACGGCCTCACCGGCATGCGGGAACGGGTCGAGGTGCTCGGTGGGCGGCTGGACGCCGGCCCCGCCGGCACCGGATGGCGGGTCCGCACGGTGCTGCCCGCCGTGGCGTCGACCGAGGCCGGCCCGTCCCCGGCCGCCGGCCCCCCTCCCGGCGGTACGGCTACCCCGCCGCCCGGGTCGGCCGGTCCCTACCCGGCGCGGCGGTCGTGATCCGGGTGCTGCTGGTCGACGACCAGCACCTCATCCGCGCGGGCCTGCGCATGCTCTGTGACGCGCAGCCGGACATCGAGGTGGTCGGGGAGGCCGACAACGGACGCGACGCGGTCACCCTGGCCGCCCGGCTCGTCCCCGACGTGGTGGTGATGGACCTGCGGATGCCCGGCGTCGACGGGATCACCGCGACCGGCCGTATCCTCGCCGACCGGCCGGCGACGCGGGTGCTGGTGCTGACCACGTTCGGCGACGACGACCACCTCTATCCCGCGCTCACCGCCGGGGCCTGCGGGTTCCTGCTCAAGGACGCCCCACCCGGCGAGCTGGTCGACGGGGTGCGCCGGGCCGCCGCCGGGGGCAGCCCGTTCAGCGAGGAGGTGCTGCAACGGCTGGTCCGCCGGGCGGTGCACGCCCGCGCCGAGCCGTCCCGCCCGGTGGCCGGGCTGACCGCCCGCGAACAGGACGTGCTCGCCCTGGTGGCCGAGGGGCTGTCGAACACCGAGATCGCCGACCGGCTGCACATCGGTGTGACCACGGTCAAGACCCACATCACCAGCCTGATGACCAAGACGGACAGCCCGAACCGGGTACGCCTGGCCCTGTTCGCCCGGGGCGGCTGACGCGTACGCCGCGCCGCCCGCCCGCCCGGGGCCGGTGTCGGTCGGTCCGGCTATCCTGCGCGACGCCGGGGCGTCCCGGCGGGGGCTCGGGTGGGGAGGTCGGGTGACGGTCGGACAGGCGGAACCGGCGTTTCAGGAAGCCGTCCGCGCGGTGACGCAGGAGACGGGCGCGGGCCGGCTCGCCGCCCTGCGTAGCCTCGGTGAGCTGGTGGCCGGGCATCCCGGGCTGCGGTCCCGGGCGGTCGCGGCGCTCGCCGACGGGCTGCGGGCGTCGACGGACGCCGACGGGTGGGACACCGACGCCCGGCGGGAGGCGGGCCGGGTGCTGGCCGTGCTGCTGCGCCCGGCGGCGCAGACCCCGGCCGGGTCGGTGGACCCGGGCGTCGACCCGGAACCACCGTCCGCCGTCGACCTCGACCTGCGGGCGGCCACCCTGGTGGATCTCGACCTCGCCGGCGCGGTGCTGGGTGCGGCCCGGTTCGCCGACGCCCGGTTCCTCGGGGCCACCTCGTTCGCCGACGCCCGGTTCACCGGTGTCGCCGACTTCGCCCGCACCCTCTGGCACGGCTCGGCCCGGTTCACCCGGGCCCGGTTCCTCGACCATGCCGCATTCGGTCGGGCCCGCTTCCGCGCCGACGCCGATTTCACCGACACCCGGTTCGCCGCGTTCGCCTGGTTCGGCCGGGGCGAGGACGAGTGGTGGGAGGACGACCCAGCCTGGGAGACCGTCGAGGAGACCTCCCCGGCCCCCTGGGACGAGCCGAACGAGGCCGACCCGCACTGGCCCGTCGCCGTGCTGATGGGTGACTACCAGGAGTGGAGCGAGGGTGGCGACGGTGCCCGCTTCGTTGGACCGGTGTCGTTCCGGCAGGCCCGCTTCGCTGGTCCGACCTGGTTCTTCAAGGCGCGGTTCGCCGCCGCCGCGACGTTCCGGCAGGCGCGGTTCGCCGGTCCGGTCCACCTCGACCAGCCCACCGTGGACCTCACCGCCGCGACCTGGGCCGGCGCGGCCGACGACGGCCCGGTGTGCTGGCCGCTGGGCTGGACGCCGGCGCTGGCACCGGCCGGGCCGGACGGGGCGCAGCTGGTGCCCGACGACTCCGTCCGGCCGTACGCTGGCCAGCTCGCCGACGCCGACCCGGACGTGCGCCGGGCCGGGCTGGCGGCCCTCGCCGACCTCGGCGACGCCCGGCCGGAGCTGCGGCAGCGGGTGGTGGACGCGGTCTGCGGCTACCTGCGGATGCCGCTGTCGTTCGACCTGGCCGGGCCCCGCACCGACGGGCAGGCCGCCGAGCTGGAGCTGCGGCGCACCGCGCAGCGGATGCTCGCGGCGCGGCTGCGTCCGTCGACGGACACTCCGGGTGGGCCGCCGCACTGGGCGGGAACGGACCTCATGCTCTGTGGGGCCACCCTGGTCGACCTCGACCTCGGCGGTTGCCACGTCGGCCACGCCGACTTCACGGGTGTCCAGTTCCACGGCGGCACCGGGTTCGCGGGGAGCGTCTTCACCGCGGCGACCTTCACGCTCGGCGGTGGCGTCGGGCGGGCGTCGTTCCACGGCCCGGTCAGCTTCGCCGGAGCGCAGCTCGACCGTCGGCGCAGTGTGCGCGAGGTCCTCGGCGAGGTGGCGGGCCGGGCCGGGATGGTGCTCGACGAGGCGGTGTCACCCC
Organism: Micromonospora sp. SCSIO 07396; assembly: GCF_053667945.1. NCBI lineage: Bacteria > Bacillati > Actinomycetota > Actinomycetes > Micromonosporales > Micromonosporaceae > Micromonospora > Micromonospora sp. SCSIO 07396. The sequence goes on along the minus strand of NZ_CM132210.1, from coordinate 3,268,060 downwards.
CGGGGTGAGCGTCGCCGCGTGGCCCGGTGCGCACCGGACCGCTGTCGCGCGGTCCCGCCGCCGGCCACGCCGCCCCGTCGGTCGGGGTCAGCCGGTCACCCGGGCGACGAACGCGGCGACGTTCGTCGTCAGCCGCTGGACCTTCTCGGCCGTGGTGAGCGACTCCTGCATCCGGGTGCCGGGGCCGGGGTCCTTACGTCCGCGGACGTAGAGCGGGCAGGCGAGGTCGGTGCAGAGGTAGGTGCCCACCGAGTTGCCCTGCTGCCCGGCTTTGCCGGCCCTCGGCGCGACCATCAGGCTGACGCCACCGGCGGGTGAGGTCAGGCAGATCGCGCACAGGCCACGCGGTGGCTGCCTGGTGGTCGGGGTGGGGCAGCGCAGCACCAGGGCGGTCCGCCGGCCGGCCACCTCGGTGACCAGGTAGGCGCGGTCGGGGGCGCGGGGGTCGCGCCAGCCGAGATAGTCCAGGTCGGGCCAGGGGCGCCCGGCCAGGTCGCGGGGGACGTACAGCCGCTTGCTCTCGCCCTTGGTGCAGTTGACGAACGCGGAACGGATCTCCTGCTCGGTCAGTGGCTCCATAGCGGTCACGGTAATTTGCCTAAAAACTTTAGGCAAACGCATAATGAGTTATGGCACGTGCGGGCTTGACCACGGAACGTCTCACCCGGGCCGGCGCGGAGCTGGCCGACGAGGTCGGGTTCGACCGGGTGACCCTCTCCGCGCTCGCCCGGCGCTTCGACGTACAGGTCGCGAGCCTCTATGCGCACGTGCGCAACTCCGGGGACCTGCGCACCCGGATCGCCCTGCTGGCCCTCGACGAGCTGGCCGTCCGGGCCGCCGACGCCCTGGCCGGCCGGGCCGGCCGGGACGCGCTGGCCGCCCTCGGCGGCGTCTACCGCGACTATGCCCGCGCTCACCCGGGCCGGTGGGCCGCCGCCCAGCTCAGGCTCGACCCGGCCACCGCCGCCGCCAGCGCCGGCAGGCGGCACGCCGAGCTGACCCGGGCCATCCTGCGCGGCTACGACCTGCCCGAACCCGACCAGACCCATGCGGTACGGCTGCTCGGCAGCGTCTTCAACGGCTACGTCAACCTCGAACTGGGCGGCAGCTTCGACCACAGCGCCCCCGACACCGGGCAGAGCTGGACCCGGGTCCTCGACGCCCTCGACGCCCTGCTGCGGAACTGGCCGACGCCCTGACCGCCGTCGCCGGCACGCCCGCCCGGGTCGGCTCGGTGGCGTCAGCGTGGGCGGCGGGCGAGCCGGACGCCGATGGCGACCGCGCCGATGACCAGCAGTCCGCCCAGGAACTGGAGCCCGGGGGAGTCGTCGGACTCGCCGAGCACGACGCCGGCCACCCCGGCGGCCAGGAGCACGGCGGCGGCGGGGGCGAGCAGGTACCTCACGGCGTCGGCTCCCCGTCGTCGACGAATTCGAGCAGGTCGCCCGGCTGGCAGTCGAGCACCCGGCAGATCGCCTCCAGGGTGCTGAACCGCACCGCCTTGGCCCGGCCGTTCTTCAGCACGGCCACGTTCGCCGGGGTCAGCCCGACCCGCTCGGCGAACTCACCGACGCTCATCTTGCGTTTGGCCAGCTCGACGTCGATGCGTACGACGATGGGCATCAGATCACCGCTTCCATGTCGGAGCGCAGCGTGGTGGCCTGGCGCAGCAGCGCCCGCATCACCACCATCAGCAGTCCGAGCACGGTGACCCCGACGGACAGCAGGAACAGCAGCATCGGCAGGCCGGGGTCGTCGGCGTGGAACCCGACGTAGCCGAACACGCCCACCAGCGTCAGCCACCCGGCGGCGACCGCCCAGACGATGGCGTCCACCCAGGCCAACGCGGGTTCGCTGAAGATCCGGTCGTCGCGGACCAGGGTGAGCAGCCGCCAGGTGGCGACGATCACCACCTGGACGCAGAGCACCCAGAACACCGTCACGGCGGTGGCCGGCCAGCGCAGGTACGCCTGCTCGGGCGACTCCCGGGCCAGGTGGGCGAACTGGCCGGGCAGCGACATGGTCTGGAACAGCACCAACACCGCGAACAGGACCACGAGAAAGACTCTGAGGGCGGTGACCGCCCAGCGCGCCGTCGTCATGTATCGACTATCGCTCGCAACCTATCGAAAGTCAATCGGTTACCGGCCACTCGTGGACCGGCAGGTTGCTGTGCATCAGCTCGACGTACTGGCGGACCACCTCGCGCAACGCCTCCGGCCGGTCGAGGTGGTCGGCCGACTCCAGCCGGTGCAACGTCGCCACCTGCCAGCTCGCGCCGTTACGTCCGGTCAGGCAGCGCTGCTCGATGATGCCCAGCAGCCGGTCACGTTCGGCCGGGTCCACCCCCCACCGGTCCAACCCCTGGTGGGCCAACGGCAGCAGTCGGCGCAGCACCAGCTCGGTCGCCGGCAGGTAACCCAACCCCGGCCAGTACACCTGCGCGTCGATGCCGTGCCGGGCCCCACTGGTGAAGTTCTCCTCCGCCGCGCTGAACGACATCTGCGACCACAGTGGCCGGTCCGACTCGGCCAGCGCCCGGACCAGCCCGAAATAGAACGCGCCGTTGGCGATCGTGTCCACCACCGTCGGCCCGGCCGGCAGCACCCGGTTCTCCACCCGCAGGTGCGGACGGCCCTTCCACACGTCGTACACCGGGCGGTTCCAGCGGTAGATGGTGCCGTTGTGCAACCGCAACTCGGCAAGCCTCGGCACCCCACCGGCGGCCAGCGTCTGCGCCGGGTCCTCCGGGTCGCAGACCGGCAACAGCGCCGGGAAGTAGCGCACGTTCTCCTCGAACAGGTCGAAGACGCTGTTGATCCAGCGCTCACCGAACCACACCCGCGGGCGAACCCCCTGGGCCTTGATCTCCTCGGAGCGGGTGTCGGTGGCCTGCTGGAACAGCGGCACCCGGGTCTCGCGCCACAGCTCCCGGCCGAAGAACAACGGCGAGTTCGCGCCCAGCGCCACCTGGACGCCGGCGATCGCCTGGGCGGCGTTCCAGTAGCCGGCGAAGTCGGCCGGGCTGACCTGGAGGTGGAACTGGGTGCTGGTGCAGGCGGCCTCCGGGGTGATCGTGTCGGCCGTGGTCGCCAGCCGCTCCACCCCGCTGATCGCGATCCGCAGGTCCTCGCCCCGGGCGGCGAAGATCTGCTCGTTGAGCAGCGCGTAGCGCGGGTTCGACGACAGCGCCCCGGCGGTCAGGTGCCCCGGCTCCAGGGTGGGCAGGATGCCGATCATCACCATGTGGGCGTCGACCGTGCGGGCCTTCTCCTCCGCGGCGTTCAGGCTGGCGCGTACGTGGGACTCGAACTCGGCCGTGCCGGTGCCGACGAGCCGCCGGGGCGCGACATTGATCTCCACGTTGAACTGGCCCAGCTCGGTCTGGAAACTGGGATCGGCGACGGCGGCGAGCACGTCGGCGTTGCGCATCGTGGGCCGGGAGTCGTCGTCGACCAGGTTCAGCTCGATCTCCAGACCGGTCATCGGCCGCTCCACGTCGAACCGGGACTCCCGCAGCATCTCGGCGAAGACGTCCAGACACCGGCGGACCTTCTCCCGGTAGCGGGCCCGGTCCTCCCGGCTGAACGTGCGCGCTCCGACTTCCTCGCCCATGGCCACCGCCCTGTCACCGTTGGTCCCGACAAACCTCGCACGTCCCCGGCGAACCGGGAAGACCCGAAGGACCCTTACCTACCCACCGGCGACCCGGGTGATCCCCGTCGCCCGCCGCCCGTCACGGGCCGGCAGGCCACGGCTGCTGGATAGCATGGCGCGATGCGCGAGAAGACGACCCGGCTGTTCGTGGCGGCGGCGATCGCCGAGGCCTGCTCCTGGCTGGCCCTACTGGTCGGCATGGCGGTCAAGTACGGCCCGCCGGGCAACGAGATCGGCGTCCAGGTCTTCGGGCCGATCCACGGCGCGCTCTTCGTCGCGTACGGCCTGCTGGTGCTCGCCGTGGCCCGGCTGCACCGGTGGTCGCCCGGGGTCACCTTCGTCGCCCTGGTCTGCGCGGTGCCGCCCTTCGCCACCCTGCTCTTCGAACGCTGGGCCGCCCGCCGGGGCCTGCTGCGCAGCACCGGGGAGCAGCGCCCGCTGACCCCGGTCGGCTGACCACCCCCGGCCGCCCGTCGCCGCCTGCTGCCGCGCGGGCCCTGACCCGTCGGGTCGGGCGCGGCCGGTCGGCGTCAGACGAGGACCACGGCGGCGGCGACCAGCAGCACCAGCACCGCGCCCAGCACCGCCTGGATCAGCAGCGGTGGGCCGAGGTGGCTCCACATCGTGGCGGTACGCGGGGTGAGCAACTGCCCGGTGGTCAGGTTGACGATCCGTTCGATGCGGGGCGGCAGGTCGACGTCCTGCGGGCGCAGCGTGAGCTGCACCCAGTCGGACGGGTGCACCGCGCTCTGCGCCAGGTGCCCGTGCAGCTCCACCTCGTAGAGTTGGCCCTGGTCGTCGCGCAGCCGGACCGGGGTGACCAGGAACTCCGGCCCCTTCTTGAGGTCCTTCCACTTGCGGCGGGCGCCGCCGCCGGACTGCGACAGCGCCGTGCGCACCAGCATCACCAGCAGGCCCGCCACGCTCGCCGCGGTCAGCACCGCCACCAGCACCGGCTGGCCGATGCGCACCTCGCGGGTGTAGCCGTCCATGAACCGGACGACCCGCCCGGTGAATATCCGCTGCGTCGGGCGGATCACCCGATTACGGAGATCGCTGTCCATGTTCACCACCGAGAGTCCGGTTCCGTTCACTGATGGTATCCGTCTTCCGGGTCGAATGACATGAATGAACCGACGGTCACGTCCCCCGGCCCGGCCGAGGTGACATCCCCGGCGGCGCGGGTAAGCGGGCGGCCGAGCCGGAAAGGGGTCGAGCATGCAGCTGTCCTTCCTGCACCCGCTCTACGACCGTCCCGGGCCGTGGTGCTCGGTCTACCTGGACGCCTCCCGGGACACCCAGGACGCGCGTCCGGCGCTGGACCTGCGCTGGCGGGCCCTGGCCGGGCAACTCGCCGCCGACGGCGCGGACGAGCCGACCATCGCGGCGTTGGACCGGGTGGTCCGGGGCCACGACCCGCTGCCCGGCGACTACGGACTCGCCGCGTTCGCCAACCGGGGCCGGGTGGTGCTCTCCGAGTACCTCGCCGCGCCGCCCCTGCGTGACCTGGCCGCGTACGCCCCGCTGCCGCACGTCATGCCGTTGCTCGCCCAGCGCGGGGAACAGGTCGCCTGGGTCCGGGTGCTCGCCGACCGCACCGGCGCGGACGCCGTCGCGGTCAGCGCCGGCGGGGTGCCCCGACGGGCCCACGTCACCGGCCGGCAGAGCTACCCGCTGCGCCGGGTGCAGCCCGGCGGCTGGTCCCAGTCCCGCTACCAGCGGGCCGCGACGGAGGCCTGGCACCACAACGCCGGGGACGCCGCCGCGGCCACCGCCGAACTGGCCGACCGGGTCGGCGCGGACGTGGTGGTGGTCGCCGGGGACGTCCGGGCCACCGGGATGATCGCCGCCCAGCTGCCGGCCCGCTGGCAGGACCTGGTGGTCCGCACCGACGCCGGCTCCCGGGCCGGCGGCGCCGACCCGGCGGCGATGGACGACGTCACCGTGCAGACCATCGCCGAGGTCGCCGACCAGCACGTCAGCGCCGCGCTGGACCGGTTCGGCACCCAGCAGGACGTGGGCGTCGGGCTGGACGCGGTGGTGGCCGCCCTGCAACGCAACCAGGTCGACACCATGCTGCTGGTCGACGACCCGTCGGCCGACGGCGAGCTGTGGATCGGCCCCCGGGCCACCGACATCGCCACCGCGCCCGACCAGCTCGCCGCCGTGGCCGACCCGCAACGGGTCCGGACCGACGCCGCCCTGGTCCGGGCACTGGTCGGCACCGACGCCGACCTGACCGTCCTCGGGCCGGACGAGGCCCCCGACCTGGCTGACGGCGTCGGCGCGGTGCTGCGCTACGTCGACCCGGCCACCCCGGGACGCGACCATGGCTGACCGCACCGTCGCGCACCTGGTCGTGGAGCGGTTGCGGGCCTGGCGGGTGCCCCGCGTCTTCGGCTGCCCGGGGGCGGCGATCGCCCCGGTGGTCGGGGCGCTGGACGCCGCGGGCGGGGACCCGGAGTTCGTCCCCGCCCGGCACGAGGAGAGCGCCGCCTTCATGGCCACCGGGCACGCCAAGTTCACCGGCGGCATCGGGGTCTGCCTGGCCACCCAGGGCCCCAGCGCGGTGCACCTGCTCAACGGCCTGTACGACGCGAAGCTGGACGGCAAACCGGTGGTGGCGATCCTCGGTGAGGACGTCACCGGGCCACTCGGCGAGGTGCACGAGGAGATCGGGCTGAGCCGGCTCTTCGGCGACGTGTGCCACCAGTTCGTCCGCTACGGGCGTACCCCGGAGCAGGTGCCGTCCCTGCTCGACCAGGCGTTCCGGACCGCTGCGGCGACCCGGAGCCCGACCTGCGTGGTGCTGCCCCGGGCGTTGCAGGAGGCCGCCGTGGCGCACCTGCAACCACACCCGGCCGGGGTGTTCACCGCGACCCCCGGCGAACCGCTGGCCCGGGTGCTGCCGCACCAGGCCGACCTGGACGCCGCCGCGGCGCTGCTCACCATCGGTCAGCGGGTGGCGATCCTGGTCGGGCAGGGCGGTCGGGGCGCGGCGGAACAGATCGTGGCGCTGGCCGACCGGCTGGGCGCCGGGGTGGCCACCTCGCTGCTGGGCAAACCGGTCCTCGACGAACGGCTGCCGTTCCACACCGGTGTGCTCGGCGAGGTCGGCACCACGGCCGCCGCGCAGCTCATGGGCGGCGCGGACACCCTGCTGCTGGTGGGCACCAACGACCCCTGGACCGACTACTTCCCGCTGCCCGGCCAGACCCGCACCATCCAGATCGACATCGACGGGCGACGCATCGGCACCCGGTATCCGGTGGACGTGCCGCTGGTCGGCGACGCCACCGAGACCCTGCGCGCGCTGCTGGGCCAGGTCGCCGACCGCCCCGAACGGCAGTGGCGGGCCACCGTCGAGAGCACCGTCGACAGGTGGCGCAGCCAGGCCGCGGCGCACGCCGCAGAGCCGGCCGAGCCGGTCAACCCGCAACTGGTCCTGCGGGAACTGTCCGCCCGGCTGCCCCACGCCGGGTCGGTCGCCGTCGACGTCGGCTCGGTGCTCTCCTGGTACGCCCGCCACCTGCTGCTGCCACCCGGGGTCGACGCGCAGCTCTGCGGTGCCCTCGGCTCGCTCGGCTGCGCCCTGCCGTACGCGCTGGCCGCGAAGCTGGCCCGCCCGGACACCCCGGTGCTCGCCCTGCTCGGCGACGCGGCGATGCAGCTCAACGGCCTCGCCGAGCTGATCACCGTGGCCCACCGCTGGCAGGACTGGGCCGACCCCCGGCTGGTGGTGCTGGTGCTCAACAACCGGGACCACGCCGGGCTCGGCGACGGCCGCCGGCAGCCGGGCGTGCCCGGTCGCCGCGCCGACGTGCCGTACGCCGGCTGGGCCCGGCTGCTCGGCCTGCACGGCGTCCGGGTGGACCGGCCGGAACTGGTCGGCGCGGCCTGGGACGAGGCGCTCGCCGCCGACCGGCCGTGCGTGCTGGAGGCGGTGGTGGACCCGGCGGTGTCGCCTGGCGCTCCGGAGCCGTCCCTGGCCGACCTGCGGGGTCTGTTCGCCGACGGCGACGCCACCCGACGCATCCGGGACCGGATGATGGCGGCCGAGCGGCAGATCGTCGAGGCGGAGGATCTCGTCTAGTCTCCGGGCCCGGTGCCCGGTCCGGTCGACGCCCACCCCGGCCGGCCCGGGCCGCGCTGGGCGGTCGCCGACCGGGGCGCACCGGCAGGGCGTACCGGCGGGCGGGTCGGGGATCGCACCGGTCAGGGCGCGATGCCCCGTTTAGACCCCGAAGGGGCGGGAAGCCGGGCCGCGTGGTGAGCGAACGAGGCGGGGTGGAGCCGGTGCGGACGGCACCGGCCGGGCCGACGGCCCAGGGCGCCGGCCTGGCCGGCGACCGGATCGTCACGGCCGGCAGCACCGCACGGGTGCTGGTGGCCGCCGCCGCCCGCGCGCTGCGCGGGGTGGACTGCGCCGACCTGGGACACGCGACGTCCGCCTCCCGGTTCGCCGTCGCGCGCAACGCCGGCCGGGGGCCGCTCACCGTCGCCCAGGCCGGCGAGGTGGACGGGGAACGGGTGGCCGGCTGGATCGCCGACCAGTACCCCCGACAGCGGTACCCGGCGGTGCTGCTGGGCGCGCCGCACGCCGCCGCCGTGCACCTCGCGGTGGCGCTCGGGGTGCCCTGGCTGCCCACCGGCTTCGAGATGACCGCCCACTGGACGCACGGCGCGGTGGACCGTCCCGCCGCCGCGCTCGACCAGGGGGCCGCGTTCGCCGCCCGGATCCTTGCCGGCAACTCCGGTCTGCACCTGCGTCAGGTGCACTGCCCGGCGAGCCGGGGCGCGTCGGCCGGCACGGCGCTCAGCCTGGTGGCCCGCTGGCGGGTGCTGCCGGTGGCGTACGCCAGGTTCCTGGCCGACCGGCTGACCCCCGGGGCCGCGGTGCTGCTGGTCGACGACGCCCGCCGGTGGCCGGTGTCGGACTCCGGGCAGGGGCACAGCTTCCAGCTCGGCTGCCCGGCCAGCGGGCTGCGGCCGGTGGACTTCCACCCGGACTCGCCCGCCCTACGTCAGGTGCTACGGGCCGCCGGGGCGACCGGGGACGGGTGGGAGCCGCCGGCGGTCACCGCCGCCGGGGAGTCCGCCGAACACGGGGTGGAACCGGAGTTCGTCCGCGCGCTGGGGCACTGGGCCGGTGGTCGGGGCCACGAGCTGCGCCAGGTGGGGGTGCCGCACCCGGGGGCGCTCAGCGCGGCCACCGCCGACCTGTACCGCAGCTGGCTGCGCCGGGCCGGCAAGACGGGCGACCGGCTGGTGGTCGAGTGCGGCCGGGTGTTCGATCCGTGGCAGGTGGTGCGGGCGGGGCTGGTGCCGTACTGGTGCGAGAACGCCACCCGGCGCAGCGTCGAGGAGGTGGAGTGGTGGCTCGCCGGCAGTGAGCCGTTCAGTTCGGTGGACGTGCTGCCGGAGTCGCCGGGGCTGCGCTCACCGGCCGTGGCGGGGCTGCCGCAGTGGCTGGCGGTGGCGGCGTTCGGCCGTCGCCGGCGGGCCCTGGACCGGACCGCCGCCCGGGGCTACCCGGTGGCGTCGGTGGCCACCCGGCGGGCCACCGAGGTGCTGCGCGGGCAGCCGTACGACCTGCCGACACCGCCGCCGCTGAGCGTCGGTGACGCGCTGGCCGGGCTGCGCGAGGCGGGTGCGCCGCTGGGGCTGGCCGTGTCCTGACCGGCCGGGTCCCACGGCGCGGCCGGATCGGGGACGGCCGGCGGGTCGCCCGGAAAGGGGACGCCGGGGGTGTCCGCGCCGCCCGGCCGGAGCCGGCACACCGAAACATCCTCGCGAACCCGGGGACGCGTGGTTGAGTACCTGGGGAGCGGGAAGACCGCTCGCCGCGACGGTCCGCCGCGTGGCGGCCGGTCGTTGCCCGCGCGTGTCCGGTGATCCCGGCACGGCACGTGAAACCCCACTTCCGACCCGGTGCGTGGTGCCACCACGCGCCGAACCGGCCCGATCCGGGCGGGGGACCTTCCTGAGGGAGGCGCGGATGTTCGGACAGACCACCACGACCACACCACCTCCGACCGACCGGGGGCTGGAGGACCTGGACGCCGCCGCGCTGGCGTACGCCGCGCGGATCGCCGGCCTGCCACCGGAGCGCCGGGGGGAGGCCCGCGAGGACCTGGTCCGGTTCGCCCTGCCGTTCGCCGGCCGGCTGGCCCGTCGCTACCGGGGCCGGGGTGAGCCGTTGGAGGACCTGGAGCAGGTGGCCCGGCTCGGCCTGGTCAACGCCGTTGACAGGTACGACCCCGAGCGGGGTTCGTTCACCGCGTACGCGGCGATCACCATCGTCGGGGAGATCAAGCGGCACTTCCGGGACCGTACCTGGGGGGTGCACGTGCCCCGCCGGCTGCGCGACCTGATCCTGGAGGTCGGGCAGGCCACCTCGGCGTTGACCAGTGAGCTGTCCCGCGCGCCGAGCGTGGCCGAGCTGGCGGCCCGGCTGGAGACGCCCGAGGAGGAGATCCTCGCCGCCCTGGAGTCGGCGGCCGGCTACAGCCCCGCCTCGCTCAACGCGCCGGTCGGCGGGGAGAGTTCCGCCGAGTTCGGTGACCTGGTCGGCGAGTCGGACAACGCGCTGGAGTCGGTGGACGACCGGGTGACCGTCAGCGGGTTGCTGCACCGGCTGCCCTGGCGGGAGCGGCGCATCCTGGCGATGCGCTTCTACGGCAACCAGACCCAGGCGGAGATCGCCGCCCGGTTCGGCATCTCCCAGATGCACGTGTCCCGGCTGCTGTCGCGGGCGTTGACCTGGCTGCGTCAGGCGATGCTCGCCGACACCCCGCCGCCCTGGTGCAACGGCACCGCCGAGACGGACACCGGCCGCAACCGGATCGCGGTCAAACGCACCGCGGAGCGGACCGTGGTCGAGGTCGGGGGCGAGATCGACCGCGACGGCGCGGACCAGTTGCGCCGGATGATGCTGGAGGCGGTCGCCGGGCAGCCCCGCGAGCTGGTGGTGGACCTGGACGGCGCGGGCGGGGTGGACGCCGGGGGTATCGCCGCGCTGGTGGCCGGCCGGGACGCCGCCCTGCGGACCGGGGTGCCGCTGCGGCTGACCCGGGTGCGGCCGGCGGTGCGCCGGTCGCTGGCCGCCGCCGGCCTGCCCGCCACCGTGGACGCCTGAATCGACCCCGTCGGCCCGAGCCGACATCGGGCCGGCACCGCCTCGCGGTGCCGGCCCGACGGTGTGCCGGTCGGTCAGCGCTGCCCCGGGTCGTCCCTGTCGTGCGGGTGCCGCCACCGCTGCGGGGTGTCGGGGTCAGTGTCGTCGGGCCGGTCGTCCTCGGGGGCGTCGGAGTGCGCGAAGCCGGGCCGGCGGACGTCCTCCGGTTCGGGCACCACCACCGGGCGGGCGCCCGACTGCGGGGCGGGCTGGTACTCCACCGCCTCCCGGGCCCCGTGCGCGCCCTCGGCCGCCGGCGACTCGGGGACGTGCCGTTCGTGGTGCAACTCGTCGTGCAGTTCCTGCGGCGGCCGGGTGGTGCGTTGCGGCAGGTCCCGGCCGAGGTCGGCGACGAGTGGGCCGTACTTGGCGTCGAAGGCGGGGCGTTCGGAGCGGATCCGGGGCATCCGGTCGAAGTTGCGCAGCGGCGGCGGGCAGGTGGTGGCCCATTCGAGGGAGTTGCCGAAGCCCCACGGGTCGTCGACGGTCACCAGTGCGCCGTACCGCCAGGACTTCCAGACGTTGTAGAGGAAGAACAGGGTGGACGCGCCGAGCACGAACGAGCCGACCGTGGAGATCATGTTGAGCGTGGTGAAGCCGTCGCCGGGCTGGTAGTCGGCGTACCGGCGGGGCATGCCCTCGTCGCCCAGCCAGTGCTGGACGAGGAAGGTGGCGTGGAAGCCGACGAACATGGTCCAGAAGTGCAGCTTGCCGAGCCGTTCGTCGAGCAGCCGGCCGGTCATCTTGGGGAACCAGAAGTAGACCCCGCCGAACGCGGCGAACACGATGGTGCCGAACAGCACGTAGTGGAAGTGCGCCACCACGAAGTACGAGTCGGTGACGTGGAAGTCCACCGGCGGGCTGGCCAGCAGCACCCCGGTCAGGCCGCCGAGCAGGAAGGTGACCAGGAAGCCGATGGCGAACAGCATCGGCGTCTCGAAGGTGAGCTGTCCCTTCCACATGGTGCCGATCCAGTTGAAGAACTTCACCCCGGTGGGCACGGCGATCAGGTAGCTCAGGAAACTGAAGAACGGCAGCAGCACCTGGCCGGTGGCGAACATGTGGTGCGCCCACACGGTCATCGACAGCACGGTGATCGCGACCGTGGCCAGCACCAGCCCGGTGTAGCCGAAGATCGGCTTGCGGCTGAACACCGGGATGATCTCGGTGATGATGCCGAAGAACGGCAGCGCCACGATGTAGACCTCGGGATGGCCGAAGAACCAGAACAGGTGCTGCCACAGCATCGGCCCACCGGTGCCCGCGTCGTAGACGTGCGCGTCGAGCAGCCGGTCCGCCCCCAGCGCCAGCAGCGCGGCGGCCAGCAGCGGGAAGACCAGGATCACCAGGACGGCGGTGAGCAGCATGTTCCACGTGAAGATCGGCATCCGGAACATGGTCATGCCGGGGGCGCGCAGGGTCAGCGTGGTGGTGATCAGGTTGACCGCGCCGAGGATGGTGCCCAGGCCGGAGACGACCAGACCGACCACCCACAGGTTCGCCCCGATGCCCGGGGAGTTCACCGCGTCGCTGAGCGGGTTGTAGGCGGTCCAGCCGAAGTCGGCGGCGCCGCCGGGGGTGAGGTAGCCGCCGACGACCATCGTCCCGCCGAACAGGTACAGCCAGTACGCGAACGCGTTGAGCCGGGGGAACGCCACGTCCGGGGCACCGATCTGCAACGGGACGATGTAGTTGCCGAAGGCGAACACCAGCGGGGTGGCGAAGAGCAGCAGCATGATCGTGCCGTGCATGGTGAACGCCTGGTTGTACTGCTCGGGGGAGAGGAACTGCATTCCCGGTCGGGCCAGCTCGGCCCGGATGAGCAGGGCCAGCACCCCGCCGATCAGGAAGAACACGAACGCCGTGGCCAGGTAGAGCAGACCGATCTGCTTGGCGTCGGTGGTGCCGAGCAGCCGCAGCAGCTTGTTGCCGGGCAGCGTCGGGCGGACCGGTCCGGGGAAGCCGCCGAACCGGGCCGGGGCGAGGATGGCCGGCCCCCGGTCTCGGGCGGGTTCCGTGGTTACCCGTCTGGGCATGGCTCTCTCACCCCGTCGTGACGACAGAAAGGACGGGCGCGACTACCCGCCCTCCGCCCATGTAACCAGGCGACAGGGGGAATTTCGGTCAATTCGCCGGCAGGAGTGCCCACACCACCTTGCCGTCGGCCAGCGGGGAACTGCCCCAGCGCTGCGCCATCTCCCGGATCAGCAGCAGCCCCCGACCGCCCTCGGCGGACAGGTCCGGGCTGGCCGCCCGCGCCGCCGTCCGGCTGCCGTCGGCCACGGCCACCCGCAGGTACGGCTGGTGCAGGGTCAAGGTGATCCGCATCGGGGTGTGGGCGTGCCGGACCACGTTGCCGACCAGCTCGCTGAGCACCAGCGACGCCGGCTCCACCAGGTGCGGCACGTTCCACCGGGAACACGCGTCGCCGACCAGCTCACGGGCCCGCCGGCAGGCCCCCGCCACCGGCTCCAACCGGGCCCGCAGCCGGGGCGCGGCGGTCGCCCCGGCCCACCGGGTCGCCTCCGCGCAGTCCTGCCGCACCGGCACCACCCGGCAGGTGGTGGAGGTGGCCAGCCAGGCGGCGGCATCCGGCGGGGGAGAGCAGAGCACCATCGGCACGGCCGGCCAGTCGGCCGCCTGCCGGGCGGTGGCGGCGAACACCGACAGCGCCAGCCGGTCGGCGACGGTCACCCGGCCCAGGTCGACCACCAGCGCGTCGGGCAGCGTGGTCAGGCAGCGGTCCAACACGGTGTGCACGGCGCGCATGGTGCCCAGGTCGAGCGCGCCGGCGAGGCGTACGACGGTCACCGGTGACTCGTCGCTGACCTCGCAGGTGATCCGGCTGACCATCGGCCCCTCGATTCCGCTCGTGGTGCTGGGGAGAACCGCCAGGTACCCGCGGCCCGGTGGACCGAAACCGGGCCCGGACCGTGACGGTCCGGGCCCGGTCGGGGCGGGTGGCTCAGGCCGCCTGGAGCTGCGGTTGCCGGGCCGCGGCGCGGACCGTCTCGTAGAGGGCGACGTACCGCCGCGCCATCACCGCCGGGGTGAACCGTTCGGCGGCCTCCCGCCGGCACTCGTCCGGGTCGAGTCGCCGCGCGGCCAGCAGCAGCTCACCCAGTTCGTCCTCGTCGTCGGTGAGCAGTCCGGTGCGCCCGTGCTCGACCAGTTCGGGCAGGCAGCCCCGGGCGGTCGCCACCACCGGCGTGCCCAGCGCCAGCGACTCCACCACGGCCGTCCCGCCGGGCTCCTCCCAGCGCAGCGGGAACAGCGCCGCCCGCGCCCCGGCCAGCAGGTCGTCGCGCTCCCGGCCGGCGACCGTGCCGACCCAGCGGACCAGGTCGCCGTCGAGGTGCGGGGCGACCTCGTCGTGGAAGAACCGCACGTCCGGGTTCTGCCGGGCCCCGTCGCCCGCCGCCGCCAGGTCCGCCGGCCGGTGGTAGGGCCCGACCGGGCCGGCGAGCACCAGCGGCACCCCGGTACGCCGGGCCAGCCGGACGCCGACGTCCTGCCCCTTGCCCGGGTTGATCCGGCCCAGGATGACCGTGTAGTCGCCCTTCACCGGCCGGGGCGTCCGGTCGGCGTGCACCGCCAGCGGGGTGGCCAGGTGCACGTGCCCGACGGCGTGCTCCCGCAGCGCCCGGGGGGCGCGGGCCAGCTGGGCGGCGGAGACCCCGTTGACCCGTACCCGTGTCCCGCCGTCGAGGGTGCCGTACAGCTCGGGGTGCTTGGCCAGGTCCCAGTGCAGGGTGTGCAGCACCGGCGGGGCGGCCGGCCCCATCGCCGTCAAGGTGGCCAGCCCGACCGCCTCCACGTGGTCGTGCACCAGGTCGATGTCGTCGCGGCCGTGCACCTGCCGGACCACCCCGGCCAGGTGCGCCTGGGACACCCCGCACACCTGGTTGTACGGCCGTTGCAGCGCCGCGAACTGCCCGTCGGCATAGACCGAGAACTTCTCGTCCACCGGCAGGGTGCTCGATCCGACCGAGGCCAGCACGACCTTCACCCCGAGCCGGCGCAGCTCCGGCACCAGGGTGGCGACGACGTTCTCGATGCCGCCGTAGCCGGGTGGCGGCACGGACAGCCACGGGCCGGCGTTCATCAGCACGGTGAGGCTCATGGTCGGGACTTCCTCTCGGGACGGACCGGGTCCCGGGCGGGTCTCGACCCCGCGCGTCGGGTGACGTCGCCGCCGGTGCGGCGCGTCGTCACGCGGCCACCCGCCGACGCGGCAGCCGGGGCCGCAGCTCGGCCAGGGGCGGGCGTTCCTGCACCGAGACGTCGTTGACGACGACCTCCCGGTCGAGATTCGGCAGCGCCTCCGAGCCGCCCCGACGGAACTGGGTCAGCAGGGTGCCGGGGTGGGTGCCCGGGGCGGCCCAGCCCCGCCGCTGCAACCGCGCCCAGGCGGTGTGCATGATCTGCGCGGACATCCGGCCCAGGGCCGCGGTGTCCTGGTGCCGGTGCTTGCGCTCGCCCAGGTCGACCTGGGCCAACGCGTCCAGGCCGACAAGTTCCAGCAGGTCGATCAGCATGGCCGTCTCGACCCCGTAACCGGTGACGAACGGCACCCGCTCCAGCACCTCGCGCCGACCGGCGTACTCGCCCGCGAGGGGCTGCACGAAACCGGCCAGCTCCGGCCAGAACAGGTTCAGCAGTGGCCGGGCCATCAGCTCCGTCACCCGCCCGCCACCGTCGGTCTCGACGCTGGTCGTGCCGACCAGCGGCCGGTGGTAGAAGCCCTTCACGAACTCCACCGACGGGTCGACCAGCAGCGGGCCGATCAGGCCGGTCACGAAGTGCGGCCGGAACTCCCGCAGGTCGGCGTCGACGAACGCGACGATGTCGCCCTCGGCGGCGGCCAGCCCGGCCCAGAGCGCGTCGCCCTTGCCGGTCAGCCGGGGCAGGCCCCGGGTCATCTCGTCCTGGCCGACCACCTCCGCGCCGGCGGCCCGGGCGACCTGCGCGGTGCGGTCGGTCGACCGGGAGTCGACCACGATCAGCTCGTCGACCAGGGGGACCCGGTCCATCAGGTGTTCCCGGATCGTCGAGACGATCGCCCCGACGGTGGCTTCCTCGTTGCGGGCGGGCAGCACCACGCTGACCCGGTTCTCCCCCTTGGCTCTGATCAGCCGTCGCGTGGGCCAGTCCTGCGCCGACGTCGTCCGGTAGGTGGCCCATGCCTCCACGACAGGGGAGACGATCGGTTCTGTGTCCCGCACTGGCAAACCCCCAGATCCATGGCGGAAAACGCAGACTTGGTTTTCCCGTCTCTGCACATTCGTTAACTGGATATTGCCTAACAGCTTGATCACGGCGGCTCCACCGGCTGGTTCCCGGCAGATGAACGCTGTGTTGCGGTGACCGCCGGGTTTGGCCCCGCCGCGCCGGGGCAGTGCTGTGCGCGGTGGTGGTGACCGCGTCGAGAGGGCCAGGTATGCGTACGTGTCGGGTGGGGCTGGTCGGGGCCGGTGGGGTGGCGCACCGTCACGCCCGTGTGCTGGGGAGTTTCGCCGACGTCGAACTGGTCGGGGTCACCGACGTGACCCGGTCGGCCGCCGCCCGGCTGGCCGACACGCACTCGACCCGGGCCTTCGCCGACGTCGACGACCTGCTGGCCGCCGGCCCCGACGCGGTCTACGTCTGCGTGCCGCCGTTCGCCCACGGGCCGGTGGAGGAGGCCGTCATCGCCGCCGGGGTGCCGATGTTCGTGGAGAAGCCGGTCGCGGTCGACCTGGACACCGCCGAACGGATCGCCGCCCTGGTCGAGCAGCGGCGGTTGCTCACCGCCGTCGGACACCACTGGCGCTACCTGCACGTGGTGGCGCGGGCCCGGGAACTGCTCGCCGACCGTCAGGTGCGGATGGTCAACGGGGCCTGGCTGGACAAGGTGCCCCCGGTGGCCTGGTGGCCGGTGCGGGACCGCTCCGGCGGCCCGGTGGTCGAGCAGGCCGCCCACGTGCTGGACCTGACCCGGGCGCTGGTCGGCGAGGCCGTCGAGGTGACCGCCTACGGCGACGGCAACCCGCCCCCGGTCGACGACGCCGACATCGACTCGGTGACCGCCGCCACGCTGCGCTTCGCCTCCGGCGCGGTGGGCACCCTCGCCGCCGCCTGCGTGCTCGGTTGGAAGCACCGGGCCGGGCTGGAGATCCTCGCCGACGGGCTGGCCCTGGCGCTGACCGAGGACGGTCTGACCGTCCGTGACGCCGACGGGGAACGCCACCTCCCGGCCGACCCCGACGCCGCCCGGAGCGCCGTCGACCGGGCCTTCGTCGACGCGGTCACCGGGGTCGGCGACGACATCCGGGTGCCGTACGCGGAGGCGCTGCGCACCCAACGACTGGCGGTCGCGCTCGCACAGAGCGCCCGCACCGGTCGCCCCGTCACCCTGCCCACCGGCCCGGCCGCGCTCACGCCGGTGGCCGGCGGCGTGCCGGCGACACCCGTGGGCACGGCCGCCGATGCGTGACACGGTGGTGGTGGTCAGCGGCCCGGGACGGGTCGAGCTGGCCGAACAGGAGGCCGGTGAGCTGCGCGACGGCACGGTCCGGGTACGGACCCGCTACAGCGGCATCTCCGCCGGCACCGAGCTGAGCTTCGTCAAGGGCACCAACCCCTACCTCAACGTCACCTTCGACACCGGCCTCGGCCTGTTCCGGCCCGGGACGGCCAGCACGCCGTACCCGGTCACCCGACTCGGCTACATGCAGGTCGCCGAGGTGGTGCAGAGCCGCACCCCGGCGATCGCCGTCGGCACCGTCGGTGCGATGACCTACGGCCACCGCACCGGGTACGTCGCCGACCCGCTGGCCGAACGGTTCGTGCCGCTGCCCGACGATCTCGATCCGCTGCTCGGCGTCTACGTGGCGCACATGGGGCCGATCTGCGCCAACGGGCTGCTGCACGCCGCCGCCGACCTGTACGGCACCGACGTCCGCTCGCTCGGCGACGGGGTGCGCGGCCGACGGGTCGCGGTGGTCGGCAGCGGCGTGGTCGCCCTGCTCACCGCCCTGTTCGCCAGGCAGCACGGTGCCGCCTCGGTGGTGGTGGTCGACCCGACGCCGCAGCGCCGCCAGGTCGCCGAGGCACTCGGTCTGGAGACCCTGGACCCGGACGCCGACGACCCCGCCGTCGTGCTCAAGACCAGGTGGCACCACAGCGCCGGGGACCGGGGCGCCGACGTGGTGTTCCAGTGCCGGGGTCAGGACTGGGCGCTGCACCTGGCGCTGCGCCTGCTGCGCCCCCAGGGCACCGTGATCGACCTGGCGTTCTACCAGGGCGGCGCGGACGCCGTCCGGCTCGGTGAGGAGTTCCACCACAACGGGCTGTCGCTGCGCTGCGCGCAGATCGGCCGGGTGCCCCGGGGTCTCGCCCCCACCTGGGACCGGGAACGCCTCTCCGCCGAGACGATCGACCTGCTGCGCCGGTACGGCGACCTGATCCGCACCCACCTGGTCTCGGCCGTGGTCCCGTTCGCGCAGGCACCCACCCTCCTCACCGACCTGGCCGAACGTCGCCGTCAGGAACTCCAGGTCGTCCTCACCGCCTGACCATCCCGACGGCCTCGCCCCGCCCGCCTCGCCCCGGTGATCAAGAGGTTTACGTCATGGTGGAACGGATTCTTGACGTAAACCTCTTGATCACTGCGGTGAAGGGGCGGCAGGTGGGGGCGGCCAGGCCAAGGCGATCACCGAGGCGGGCTACACGGCCGAGAGTCTCGCCGGCAAGCTCGGTCTGCATCCGAAGACCGTCGCCCGTTGGGCAAATCCTGGGCACATTCCGCAGAGTCGCCACCGGGCCACCGTCGCAGAACTGCTGGAGCGAGATGTCGATGCCCTCTGGCCGGACATCGTCAAGCGGCGCGAGCCGGTCTGGTTCCGGCCCTGGGTCGACATCGAGCGGGAAGCCACCACCTTACGGGCCTTTCAACTTGCCTGGATGCCCGGCCTGCTCCAGACCGAGGCGTACGCGCGGGCGACGCTGACCGGCGGAACGCTGACGGCCGAGGCGATGGACGAGCTGACCGATGCGCGGCTCGGTCGACAGGCGATCCTGCACCGTGAGCGCAGCCCCCTGCTGGTCGCCGTCCTGGACGAGGGCGTCCTGCGTCGACGGGTCGGTGGCAGTCGGGCGCTGATGGCGGCCCAGCTCGGGCACCTTCTCGCCTGTGCCGAGCTGCCGAACGTGCAGCTGCACGTCGTCCCGGCCGACGCGCCGAGCTATCCGGGGCTCGACGGGCCGTTCGTGATCGCCGACCTGCCGGAGGGGGCGAGAGTGGCGCATGTCG
This sequence comes from Micromonospora sp. SCSIO 07396, assembly GCF_053667945.1. NCBI lineage: Bacteria > Bacillati > Actinomycetota > Actinomycetes > Micromonosporales > Micromonosporaceae > Micromonospora > Micromonospora sp. SCSIO 07396. The sequence continues at coordinate 3,248,933 of NZ_CM132210.1, read as the reverse complement.
ATGGTCCGGCGCAGGCGCAGATTCTGGACAAGCCCTCTGACCTTGTTAACCTTGAGCGGCGGTGGGAGCGTATCCGTGGGGAGGCGCTCCCTCGTGGACGGACCCTGGATCTCCTGAGAGAAGCGGCTGCATCATGGACCTGACCGCTGCGCGGTGGCACAAGAGCACGAAGAGCGGCGGCAACGGCGGCAACTGTGTCGAGGTCGCGGGCAACCTTTCCGGTGTCGTCCTGGTGCGGGACACCAAGGACCGGGACGGCGGGGTGCTCGCGTTCGCCCCGGCGGCGTGGCGTGGCTTCGTCGACTTCGCGAGCCGGTGGGAGTCGGCTCGTGCGGCACGGTGACGTGATCCAGGAAGTTGATCTATAGCGCCCCAGCTCGGTAATTCTGCATCCCCGCGCACGCGGCGGTGATGGCCCGCCGGGCCCGACCGGCGGCGCGATCGCCCGCCTCCCCGCGCCCGCGGGGCTGGCCTGGCTAATCATCGACGACCGTCAGCCTGCGTCCCGGTCGACCAGCTGCCCGCCACCTTCCGGTGGGCCGCCGGCGCACCTCGCTGACCTGCCCGGATGGGCCGGGAACCGGACAGCGGGATCGCAACGTGCGGACCGGGCAGCCTTTTCCGCCCGGGTTCGCGTACCGTTGCCGCTCATGGGTGTGTCGCAACGGTTGAAGAGCAGGTTCCGCCGGTTCCTCCAACGCCCGGGGACGACGGTCGACCTGGCTCCCCTGGAGAAGCTGCTGCCGCGGATCGCCGCGCGCGAGGACGAGCTGTCGGCGCTGGACGACGAGGCGCTGACCGAGGCCGCCGGTGCCGCGACGGAGTACGTGGACATCTGCGCCGTCGGCCGCGAGGCCGCCCGCCGGGGCCTAGACCAGCGGCCGTACGACGTGCAGCTGCTGGGCGCGATGGCGCTGCTGTCGGGCAAGGTCGCCGAGATGGCCACCGGTGAGGGCAAGACGCTGACCGCCACCGTCGCCGCCTACGGGCACGTCCGGCTGGGCAACGGCCCGGTGCACGTGCTCACCGTCAACGACTACCTGGCCCGCCGGGACGCCGAGTGGATGACGCCTGTCTACCGGCTGCTCGGGCTGAGCGTGGGCTGGGTCAACGAGGCGTCCACCCCGGCCGAGCGGCGGGAGGCGTACGGCTGCGACGTCACCTACGTCTCGGTCAGCGAGGCCGGTTTCGACTTCCTCCGCGACCAACTCGTCACCGACATCGCCGACCGGGTCCAGCCGCCGCTGGCCACCGCCATCGTCGACGAGGCCGACTCGATCCTGATCGACGAGGCCCGGGTGCCGATGGTGCTGGCCGGCTCGACCGCCGGCGAACAGGACCCGGTGCACGCCTCCGCCGCGCTGGTGCGCGGCCTGCGCAAGGGCCGGCACTACACGGTCGCCGAGGACGGTCGCAGCGTCGCCTTCACCACCGAGGGCCTGGCCGCCGTCGAGGCCAAGCTGGGCGGCATCGACCTGTACGACACCGAGCACGTCGGCCAGCTCTCCGCGGTGAACGTGGCGCTGCACGCGCACGCCCTGCTGCACCGGGACGTCGACTACATCGTGCGGGACGGCTCGGTGGAGCTGATCGACGAGATGCGCGGCCGGGTCGCCCAGCGCCGTCGCTGGCCCGACGGCCTGCAGGCCGCCGTGGAGGCGAAGGAGGGGCTGGACGCCACCGCCGAGGGCGAGGTGCTGGGCACCATCGCCGTGCAGGCGTACATCGCGCTCTACCCCAAGCTGTGCGGCATGACGGCGACCGCGGTGCTGGTCGGCGACCAGCTCCGGGAGTTCTTCGGCCTGGAGGTGGCGGTCATCCCGCCGAACACCCCCTGCGTCCGGGAGGACGAGCCGGACCGGATCTACGCGACCCGGGCCGAGAAGGAGGAGGCGCTGATCGACGAGATCCGGCGCTGTCACGAGGCGGGCCGTCCGGTGCTGGTCGGCACCCTCGACGTGAAGGAGTCCGAGGGGCTCGCCGCCGGCCTCCAGGCTGCCGGGGTGCCGTGCGTGGTGCTCAACGCCAAGAACGACGACGAGGAGGCGGCGATCATCGCCGAGGCCGGCGCGTACGGCGCGGTGACCGTCTCCACCCAGATGGCCGGCCGGGGCGTGGACATCCGGCTCGGCGGCAGCGAGCAGGTCGACCAGGAGCGGGTCGCCGAACTCGGCGGCCTCTACGTGATCGGCAGCGGCCGGCACGACAGCCGCCGGGTCGACGACCAGCTGCGTGGCCGGGCCGGCCGGCAGGGCGACCCGGGCGGTTCGGTCTTCTTCGTCAGCCTGGAGGACGACCTGGTCGTGCGGCATGCCGGCGAGACCGTCCCGGCCTCGCCCCGGATGAACGCCGACGGTCTGGTCACCGACGAGCAGGTCGACTACGCGGTGGAGCACGCCCAGCGGGTCGCCGAGGGCGTCAACCACGAGATCCACCGCAACACCTGGCGCTACAGCGTGGTCATCGAGCAGCAGCGGATCGCCCTGGCCGAGCGCCGGGAGCGGCTGCTCACCTCGGACGTGGCGGCGCTGATGCTGCTCGACCGGATGCCCGACAAGGCCGGCGAGATGGACGAGGACCTGCTGGCCCGGGTGGCCCGCTCCATCGCGCTCTACCACACCGACCGGCTCTGGGCGGAACACCTGGCCGAGTTGTCCGAGGTCCGCGAGGGCGTGCACCTGCGGGCGCTGGGCCGGCTCGACCCGCTCGACGAGTTCCACCGGGCGGCGGTGCCGGCGTTCACCAACCTCATCCCCGAGATCGAGACGCGCACCCTGGCGACCTTCGAGGAGACCGAGTTCGCCGAGGACTGGGAGCCGGACGCCGCCAAGCTGGTGCGGCCCAGCGCCACCTGGACGTACCTGGTGCACGACAACCCGTTCGGCTCGGAACTGGACCGGCTGATCGCCTCCGTCGGCCGTCGGCTCGCCGCCGCCCGCTGAGCGGCCCGGGAACCCCTCCGGCGCGGGATGTGCCGGAGGGGTTCCCTTTACGCGGTTTCGACCCGGTTTTGCGAGGGTAGTAGCCCGGGGCCCACGACTCGGGAGAGAGATCATCACGATGACACAGGCAACGACGCCGGTGCCGGTCGGCAGGGGTACGACGGAGCCCGCAGGCCGGTGAACCTGGACATGCGGGAGCTGACCATCGACACGCTCGGGGTACTGGAAACGGCCGCCCTGCTGCGGGAGCTGACCGCGGGCCTGATCGCGGTCGACGACTTCGACGAGGCGCTGACCGAGCTGGTCCGGATCGCCGCGGATGCCGTCCCGGGGGCGCTCTGGTGCGGTTTCACCGCGCTGCGCGCCGGTGAGCCCGCCGGGGTGGCCGCCTCGGACCCCCGGCTGGCCGAGCTGGATGACCTGGGGCACGGCGCGGAGTCACCCGCGATGGACGCCATCCGCCGCCGCGAGATGATCATCGCGGCGGACCTGACCGTCGAGGACCGGTGGCCGGCCTGGACCGACCGCGCCCGCCGGCTCGGCGTGCGCGGGGTGATCTCCGCCCCGGTGGACGTCGACGAGCGGGCGATCGGCTCGATCAACCTGTACGCCGGCCGGCCCGGCACGCTGGGCACCCGGCACCAGCTCACCGCGATGCTGCTCGCCGAGCACGCGGGGTTGCTGCTGGCCGCCGTGCGGGACCGGGCCCGGCGGGCCGAGCGGGCCGGCGAACGCGACGGCGCGCTGCTCGGGGAGAACGTCGTCGGCCAGGCCGTCGGGGTGATCATGACCCAGCGGGGCTGCCCGGCCCCGGAGGCCCTCGACGTGCTGCGCAGCGCCGCGACCTCGCTGGACATCCCGCTGCGGGAGGTGGCCGAACGGCTGGTCACCACGGTCTCCCGTCCCCGCGAGTCCTGACCGCCTCCGGTCCGGTTGAGCCACTCACCCGGGCCGACCTGGCGGCATCGACCCGCGAGGATGCCGCCAGGTCGCCGCCCCTGGTTCCCGGACGCCCGTAGCCGACGGTGTCGTTTCTCCCCGGACCCGCGAATCCCGGCCCGACCGTTTCGTCGGAGCGACCCCCGGGTAGCACCCTGGACCGGTGAGCTGAGCCGATTCCGGGGAGGAAACGATGGAGAGCCGCCTGAGGGTGCAGGGGCATCCCATCCAACCGATGCTGGTGACGTTCCCGTTCGGGCTCTTCGTCAGCGCCACCGTCTTCGACCTCGCCGACGTGGCGGGCGGTCCGGCGTTCCTCGGCGAGGTCGGCTACTGGACGGCGGTCGCCGCGCTGGTGGCCGCCGGGCTCGCCGGGGTGGCCGGCATGATCGATCTGTGGGACGTACGGCCGGGGCCGCACCGTCGCACCATGGTCACCTTCAACATGGTCAACGCGGGCATGGCCGCGCTCTTCCTGCTGTCCTGCCTGGTCCGGGCGGATTCCCCGCAGCGCGGTGCGACCGGGGTGCTGCTGGTGACCGAGCTGGTCGCGCTGCTCGTCGGTGCGGTGGGCGTCGGGTTGGGTGCCCGGCTAATGCGCCAGTTCGAGTCCGGCCGAGGCGAGCCGACCGGCTTCGACAGCCTTGACGGTGTGCCCGCCGGCTCCACCGTGGAGATCCTCCGCCCCGCCCCCTGATCGCGCCCCGCCCCTACCACCGTCGCGCTGTCCGGCGGTGGTCGCGGGGGTCCGCGCCGCCCTGCGGTAAACGGGTTGCCGTGCCGAACGGCCCTGCCGCAGGGTGGACGGATGGTCGAGCCGAGCTGTGCGGAGCTGATCGCCGAGGCCGCCGCCGCCCCCGTCGACGGTTGGGGCTTCGGCTGGCTGGACGGTAGGGCCACCGAGGAGCGTCCACCGTGGGGCTACGCCCGTCAGGTGGCCGCGCGGATGGCGACGGTCACGGCCGCGCTGGACATCGACACCGGCGGCGGCGAGGTGCTCGCCGAGCTGCCCCAGCCGCCGCCGCTGCTGGTCGCCACCGAGGCGTGGCCGCCCAACGTCGCGGTCGCCCGGCGTACGCTGCGACGGGTCGGCGGTCGGGTGGTGCAGATCGCTCCCGGGTCCCGGCTGCCGTTCCGGGCGGCCGCCTTCGACCTGGTGACCAGCAGGCATCCGGTGGACACCGGGTGGGCGGAGATCGCCCGGGTGCTGCGCCCCGGCGGGCGCTACCTGTCCCAGCAGATCGGCGCCGGCACCATGCGGGAGCTGAGCGAGGCGGTGCTGGGCCCGTTGCCGCCGCCGGCCACCCGGCACACCGCGCAGGCGGTGGCCGCCGCCCGGACCGCCGGCCTGCACGTGGCGCGGCTGGAGCAGGCCACCCTGCGGGCGGTGTTCCACGACGTCGGCGCGGTGGTCTGGTTCCTGCGCAAGGTGGTCTGGACCGTGCCGGACTTCGACGTCGACCGGTACCGCCCACAGCTCGAACGGCTGCACGCGCACATCCGTGCCGAGGGCGCTTTCGTGGCCCACTCCCGACGCTTCCTGATCGAGGCGGTCAAGCCGACCGACGGGCCCGCCTGAAGGACCCGTGGTGGCGGGTGACGCCAGGGCATCCGGCGTGGGGACGGCGCGCCATCGGTTCCGGCGGGTCGATCACACGTGGCGGGTGGTGAGCAGGGTGACCATCTCGGGCAGGTCGAAGAACCGGGCCGTCTCCACCGCCGACGGGGTCCCGTGGTCGGGGTCGGCTCCGGTGTCGAGCAGGGCGCGTACCGCGTCGGTGTTTCGCCGGAACACCGCCGCGGCGAGCGCGGTCTGCCCTCGGTCGTTGACCCGGGTGTGGTCGGCGCCCCGGGCCAGCAGGGCGGCGACGGTCTCCGGACGGGCGTGGTAGGCGGCCAGGATGAGCAGCGTGTCGCCCTTGTCGTTGGTCAGGTTCACCGGCAGCCCGGCGTCGACGTGGCCGCCGAGTTCCGTGGCCTCGCCCGCGCGGGCCAGGTCGAACATCCGGTGGGCGAAGGCCAGCGTCTCGGCGTCGAACTCCTCGGTCATCCGCCCAGCCTAGAGGCCCGTGCCCCGGTCACCGCCGGTGACGGGAAGCGGCCGCCAGGCGTGTCCCAGCATGCGGTATTACCTACTAAACCTATAGGCTTTGCAGTCTAGAGTGTCGGGGGACGCACCACACGGGAGAAGACATGACCAGCATCCACGCCACCGACCTGCTCACCGTCGCCGGCCGGTACGCCGACCCGGCCACCTGGGCGGTGCCACTGCGGTTCGACCCGACGCAGCGGTGGTACACCCGGCTCGCCTCGGCCGAAGACCACGAGGTCTGGGCGTTGAGCTGGCTGCCCGGCCAGGGCACCGACCTGCACGACCACGGCGGTTCCTCGGGCGCCTTCCTGGTCGTCGCCGGTGAGCTGACCGAGCAGACGGTCTCCGGTGGGCGGCTGCGTCCGCACCGCCTCGCCGCCGGCTCCGGTCGCCGGTTCGGCCCCCGGCACGTGCACACGGTGACCAACCGCGGCGACCAGCCGGCGGTCAGCGTGCACGTCTACCTGCCCGCGCTGCGTCACATGACCCGCTACCACCTCGTCGACGGGCGACTCCGGGTCGCCGAGGTCGCCCGGGCCGGCGTCGCCTGGTGACGCCGCCCGCCCCCGATTCCCCCACCCGCCGGCTCGCCCATGGAAGGACCGCGACGATGCCGCAGCACTGCACCCTCACCGAGAGCTGTCCGGCCCCACCCCCGGGTTCCCGCGGCATCGACGAGATCCTCGCCGAGGCCCGTACCCGACTGCGTCGGCTCGACCCCGAGCAGGCGCACCTGGCCCACCGGAGCGGGGCGCTCATGGTCGACATCCGGCCGGCGGCCCAGCGGGCCGCCCACGGCACCGTGCCGGGCGCGCTGGTGATCGAGCGCAACGTCCTGGAGTGGCGGCTCGACCCACGGTGCCCGGCCCGGCTGCCCGAGGCGGTCGACTACGACCTGCCGGTGCTGGTGATCTGCCAGGAGGGTTACACCTCGTCGCTGGCCGCCGCCGCGTTGCAGGACATCGGCCTGCACCGGGCCACCGACGTGGTGGGTGGCTTCGTCGCCTGGCGGATAGCCGGGCTGCCGGCCCTGGGCCCGACGCCGTCGCACCGCACCCCGTCCTTCGCGCCGCCGGTGACCGCCGGCCGGACGCCACACTGACCGTCGCGCCCCACCGGGCGTGGCGGACGCACCGCCACACAGGAGGCTCCCATGTCCCTCGTCGCCCTCACCGCGCGTCCGCACCCGCCGGGCCGTCCCGACCGGGTGGTGCCGGGTCGGCCCCGATCCACGCCCTCGCTGACCATCACCCTCGACCTGACCGCCGGGCCGCTGACGCCCCGGCTGGCCCGTCTGGTCGACCTGCTCGGCGAACTGGCCGAGGCGGGGGAGGGGGTGGTCCGGCTGAGCGAGCCGACCGCACCGCGCCTGCTGTCGTCGCTGCCGGCCCCGCGGCCGGCGCCGGTGGCCGGGGAGCCCGTGCCGACCGACGAACACCCGCAGACCCTGCGGATCTCCGCCGGCACCCGGGTGGTGCGTCAGGGCGACCGGGAGATCCCGCTCACCCGTATCGAGTTCGACCTGCTGCTGTTCCTGGCCGAGCACCCGCACCGGGTCTTCACCCGGCTGCAACTGCTCGCCAACGTCTGGGGCTACGAACACGCCGTCGCCCGCACCGTGGACGTGCACATCAGGCGGTTGCGCGCCAAGCTCGGCGCGGACAACACGCTGGTGACCACCGTGTACGGGGTGGGCTACCGGCTCGCCGACGAGGCGAGGGTGCGGATCGACCGGTTCCGCTGACCTTGCGACCATTCCCTGACGCACCCGGCCCGCCCCGAGCCGGGTGCGTCGCGGCGTGCCGGCCGTGATCCAACCGGCGGGCACCCCCGTATCCGGGCACTTCGACGCTTCTGCTGTAATCATCTGGCTCGTACGCAGAGCGAGGGATCGGCTGCGAACTGTTCGTCAATTGTCACATTCATGCAACGCGGTCGCCCCTTGACCCTCGTCCAGGGGCCGGGAAGCATCGATGCAGCGGCGTCCCGGGCCGTGGGGAGATACCCGGACCCAGCCCAAGGAGGACCATGTCGGTCAGCCCCGCATCGTCGCGCGCCGGATGGCATACGTCCCAGCCCTCGGTCCCCGGTCGACCTCCCGGCGGTCAGCGACGCCCGGCCACCACGGCCACCCCTGTGCTCACCGTGACCCTCTCCATCCCGCTGGCCAGCGAGGAGTCGCTCACCGCGCCGGCCCGCCGGTTGCTGGAGGCGGCCCGGGAGATGCTGGAACGCGGCGAGGGCACCATCGCCACCACCGGGGTTCCCGCCGAACGACGACCCGACCAGGTCCCGGCCGGCCGGACGGCGGGGCGTTCCCTCGCCGCCACCATTCCGATGCTGCACATCCTGGCCTCCTCCCGGTCGGTGTTGCGCGACGGCGAGCCGCTGCCGCTGACCCGGCTGGAGTTCGACCTGCTGCTGCACCTGGTGGCCCACCCCCGTCGGGTGTTCACCCGGCTGCAACTTCTCAATGCCGTCTGGGGCTACGAGCACGCCGGGGTGCGCACGGTGGACGTGCACGTGCGTCGGCTGCGCGGCAAGGTCGGCGTCGACGTCCCGTTGGTCACCACGGTCTACGGGGTGGGCTACCGGCTCGCCGACGACGCCCGGGTCACCGTCGACCGCACCGGCTGACCCGTCGGGCCCGCCGCCGCCAACGCCCGCCGTCGGGTAGCCCCACCGGACCGCCGCCACCGCCCGCCGGCCGCCGTCGGGCAGCCCCACCGGACCGCCGCCACCGCCCGCCGGCCGCCGTCGGGCAGCCCCACCGGACCGCCTGCGTCGTGCCGTGCGCCGGCCACGAGCGGGTTCATCCGCTCCCGGAGCCACCGTCGGGCAAGAATTTTGTCGCCCCGAGTCCCGTCGACCGGACCGGAGCCCGGGTCGACGGCGGGCCCGGCACGACGACCCGACAGGTGTGTCCGGGCGGACACCGCCGCGGGTGCGCCGGGGTCGGTCGTCGGCCGACGGGGCACGATGGTCGGATGCGTGTCCGTCCGATCTCACCCGACCGGCTCGTCGCCGAGCTGACCGAACGGCTCCTCACGGTCGCGTCCGGGCCGACCGTCGACGGGGCCACGCCGCCGGCCCACCTGCGGGTCGCGGTGGACGGTCCCCCCGCCGCCGCCCCGGACGGGCTCGCCGCCGCGCTGGTCGACCCGCTGCGCGCCGGGGGCCGCCCGGCGTTGCACCTGCGCGCGGGGGACTTCCTGCGGCCCGCCTCCGTCCGCTTCGAGTTCGGCCGGACCAACCCCGACGCCTACTACGAGGGCTGGATCGACGAGGCCGGCCTGCGCCGGGAGGTGCTCGACCCGGCAGGTCCCGGCGGTACCGGACGGGTGCTGCCCTCACTGTGGGACGCCGAGACCGACCGGGCCAGCCGGGCGGCCTACCAGGAGCTGTCACCCGGCACGGTGCTGCTGGTCAGCGGGGCGCTCCTGCTCGGCGGGGGACTGCCGTTCGACGTCGCCGTGCACCTGGTGCTCTCGCCGGCCGCGCTGGCCCGGCGTACCGATCCGGCGCAGCGGTGGACCCTGCCCGCCTTCGCCAGGTACGCCGACGAGGTCGCCCCGCAGTCCTTCGCCGACGTGGTCGTGCGCGTCGACGACCCCCGGCACCCGGCCCTGGTGCAACGGACCGACGGGGCCGGCTGAAGCCGCCGTGCCGGCGGGACCCGCACCGGGCCGGCGGGACGGGCCGGTGGGAGGGCCCGGTACGCCCGCCACGACGGTGACGGAACCGGTGGTTTGACGGGACGTGCCGGTGGGTAATCGCCGGACTCACACGGCACGGATGATCTCACCGTGCCCGCCGAGCCCGGAGCGTGCCCTCAGGTCGCGCCGGTCCCAGGAAAGGCAGGCAGCGATGCTCGTCCACGACACCGTCGGTACCGCCCGCACCACGGCGGAGGCCGACCAGATCCGGGCGTCCCTGCGGGCCCGCTACGACGAGCTGTCCGCGGAGTACGAGCAGGCGGTCGCGCAGAGCCAGGTGCTGCGGCTGGTGGAGGTCGGTGACACCGCCGGCGACGACCAGGCCGACAGCGGCACCAAGACCGCCGAGCGGGACACCGCCCAGTCCCTGCTGCGCACCATCCTCGACCGACGGGCCCAGTTCGAGCACGCGCTGACCCGGCTGGACGAGGGCACCTACGGCTTCTGTGAGGGCTGCACCGCGCCCATCCCGGTGGAGCGGCTGGAGATCTTCCCGTCCGCCACCTCCTGCGTCGGCTGCAAGCAGACCCGGGAGCGGCGGGCCGCCTGACCCGGCAGCCGACCGGCCACCACGCCCAACCCGCACCGCTGATCGACTCCGGGGAGTCGGTGTAGCGGCATCCCCGCGTGGCGATGCCGCCACATCGGCCCGGTGACCAGGCGGCCGTACCTCACCCCGGCCGGGTGAGGGCGGCTCACCCGACTGACGGGCAGCCTCGACGGTGCCGGCCGCGCCCGCGGCCGGAGCATGCCCCGGTCAGGTCGACGGCCCGACGGGGCAGCGGTCGCACAGACCGCGCACGGGTACGGAGGTGACCGAGATGACGGCACGGGTGGTGGCGGATCCCCGACGTGGCGCGGTGCTGCACGTCGTCGGCACGGGTGGCGGCACCCGCCGACCGGAGCGGCCCGGACGGTTCGGCAGCCCGGCCCGGCAGGGGCGGGGCCCGGCGGGCCCACCCCGACGCGCCGACGACAGGCGTCGGGGCGGCGAGCCGAAGGACGGGGGGTGACCCGATGGCCGAGCAGCTGATGTCGGCGATCGAGTCCTCGGTGGACAAGACCAACCTGATCCTCAAGGACATCGAGGACGCGTACGGGTGGCCCCGGGCGCAGCGCAACCAGTCGTACGCCGCGCTGCGCACCGTGCTGCACCTGCTGCGCGACCGGATGACGGTGCAGGAGTGCGCGGAGTTCTCCGCCCAGCTCCCGGTGCTGGTCCGGGGCATCTACTTCGACGGGTGGCGGCCGGAGGACGTACCGGTGAAACTCAACCGGGACGACTTCCTCTACGAGGTCCGGCAGGGCTTCCCCTACGACGTCCAGGGCGGCCCCGAGCGGGTGGCCCGGGTGGTGCTGGACGCCCTGCGCCGGCACGTCACCCAGGGGGAGTGGCAGGACGTGAAGGCCGGCATGCCCCGTGACCTGCAACGGCTGATTCCCTGACCCGACCGGCCCTGGACCGCCGAGCCCGTGCGGTCCAGGGCCGGCGATCGGTCCCGCGCGTCGGACGGGCCGTCTACGGTGTGGTTAGAGAAGATCGTGTGGGGGGTACCACCCGCGTACGACAGACCCCGCCCTGCGGCGGGGCGGCACACCCGAGGGAGCACCCATGGCACTGAACGATGACGACATGCAGACCACCAGCGGCGGCGGCCTGGAGGGTCCGGCCGATGGTGGCGCGACCCCGGGTCAGCACGACGGTGGTGCGGACGGCAGCGCGGAGGGTCCGGCCGACGGCGGGGCGACGCCCGGTCAGCACGACGGTGGCGCCGACGGCAGCGCGGAGGGTCCGGCCGACGGCGGGGCGACCCCGGGTCAGCACGACGGTGGTGCGGACGGCAGCGCGGAGGGTCCGGCCGACGGCGGGGCGACGCCCGGTCAGCACGACGGTGGCGCCGACGGCAGCGCCCGCTGACCGACATCCATGACGACCATCGACCCGCCGGGCGGCCACGGCCGCCCGGCGGTCCCGTCGGCCGCGACGCGGGCGCTGGAGCGCTGCGTCAGCGTCGAACCGGCCAAGTTCGCCGCCGCCCACTGGGGCCGCGCGCCGCTGTTGTCGCGGGCCGCCGAGCTGCCCAACCCCGACGGGTTCACCGATCTGCTCAGCCCGGCCGACGCCGACGAGCTGCTCAGCCGGCGGGGTCTGCGTACCCCGTTCCTGCGGGTGGCCCGGGACGGCCAGCTGGTGCCGGCGGCCCGGTTCACCGGCGGCGGCGGCGCGGGCGCGGAGATCGGCGACCAGATCCTCGACGAACGTGTCCTGGAGCTGTACGCCGGCGGCGCGACGCTGGTGTTGCAGGGGCTGCACCGGCTCTGGCCCGCCCTGATCGACTTCGCCCGTGACCTGGGCACCGCGCTGACCCAGCCGTTGCAGGTCAACGCCTACCTCACCCCACCGGGCAACCAGGGGTTCGCCACCCACTACGACACCCACGACGTGTTCGTGCTCCAGGTCGACGGCCGCAAGCACTGGCGGATCCACCCGCCGGTGCTGATCGACCCGCTGGAGAAGCAGCCCTGGGGCGGCCGGGCCGACGAGGTGTCCGCCACCGCCGACGGGCCGGCGGCGCTGGACGTGGTCCTCGAACCGGGCGACGCCCTCTATCTGCCGCGCGGCTGGCTGCACAGCGCCCAGGCACAGGAGACCAGCTCGCTGCACCTGACCGTCGGCATCCGCGCGTTGACCCGGTACGCCCTGGTCGAGGAGCTGCTGGCGCTGGCCGCCGAGGACCCCCGGCTGCGGGCCGGGCTGCCGTTCGGCACCGACGTGGCCGACCCGGACGCCATCGAACCGGAGCTGACCGAGACGGTGGAGGCGTTGCGCGACTGGCTGCTGCGGGCCGACCCGGCTGCGGTGGCCGCCCGGCTGCGGGGTCGGTCCTGGCCGGCCGCCCGCCCGGCCCCGATCCGGCCGTTGGCACAGGCCGCCGCGCTCACCGCGCTGACCGCCGACAGCCGGATCGCCCCCCGGCCGGGGTTGCGCTGGCAGCTCACCCCGACCGCCGACGCCCGGGTGGCGCTGCGGTTGGTGGACCGCACCGTCACCCTGCCCGACCAGTGCGGGCCGGCGCTGCACGCCCTGCTCGGCTCCACCGGGCTGCGGGTGGGCGACCTGCCCGGCCTGGACGACGACGCGGACCGGCTGGTGCTGGCCCGCCGGCTGCTGCGCGAGGCGGTCGCCGTACCGGCGTGATTCGCTGTCGCCGTAGCGGCGTGAGCCGCTGTGGCGGTGCCGGCCTGAGCCGCTGTGGCGGTACCGGCGTGAGTCAGGCTGACCGTCCCGGGTGACGCCTGGGACGGTCAGCGGGCCGAAACGAGCAGCAGCACCGTGGTCAGCACCCCGGCGGCCAACACGATCGCCAGCGGGCGGGGGCCGAGCAGCGCGTGCCGGCGGTCCGCCAACCGCTTCGCCGGGGCCAGCCCGGCCACCGGACCGAGCAACGTCACCACCAGCGCCAGCACCGGCATGCCCACCGCCAGGTCACCGCCGTAGCGTTGGCCCATCGCGCGGGCGGCGGCCCCCAGGGCGTACGCGACGACCGCGCCGGCCACCCCGCAGAGCGCGAGCAGCGGGTTCACCGACCCCGGCAGCTCACCGCGTTGGCCGGTCCGGTCCAGCAACTCGCGGACCCCGCGCAACAGCGGCACCGGGTCGCCGGTGACGTCCCGGGCGGGCCCCGGCGGGTCGCCGGTCCGCCTGGTGCCCAGCCGGGACCGCAGCTCGGCCCAGAGGTGCCCGACCTCGGCGTCGACCCGCTCCAGCATCGAGCGGGCGTCGACGACCTCCTGCTCGGCGTCGTGGAGCTGGGCGGTGGCCTGCGCGACGGCACGCTCGGCGGCGGCCCGCTGCTGGTCGTGCCAGGCCTGCGCCTCGGCCCGCTGGGCGGCCACCCGGCCGGTCAGCTCGGCGAGCCGGCGCACGTGCGTGGCGTAGGTGTCACTGGGGACCGGTTGGTTCATCGGGACGGTCCATAAGGGATGATCACCTGTCCGGTGCGGTGCACCGCCCGGTCGAAGAACAGCCCCCGCCACGGACGCGGGTACCAGTCCGGCCCGCCGGAACCGGGATAGAGCGCCGAGCCCAGCTCGCCGCCCTGCACGTCCAGGGCCACCCACGCGCCGATCTGGTCGGTGCGGGCGGCCGGCCCGCCCAGGTCGGCCCGCATCCGGGCCACCCCCCGCCACCAGGCCAACACGTGGGTACGCCGTTCCGGCCCGTCGTGCAGGATGCGGCGCAGCCGGTCCAGGCCGGTCGATCCGGGCGAGCCGGTGGCCAGCGCCCCGGCCGCCGCGTCGACGGCGAACAGCAGCAGGTAGTGCGGGGTGCCCGGGGTGCCGGGGCGGGTCAGCGCGGTGGCCGTCTCGGCCATCAGCTCGGCGACGGTCTCCTCGTCGTACCAGGCGGCGTCGTCGGCGAGGTCCTCGTAGAGGGCGCGGGCGGCCGGGTCGGCGTCCGGGTCGAGGCAGGCGATGGAGAACCGGGCGGTGCCGGGGCGGTGTTGCCGGGCCAGCGACCGGGCGGCGGCGTCGAGCACCGCGCACGCCTCGTCGACCCGGGTGCCGAGGACCGCGAGGTTACGGCCGGGCGCCCGGGGCAGCCGCAGCGCCGCCGACCGGGACTGCACGTCGATGATCTCCCCGAGCACGGCGACCGGGCCGCGCGGCGCGGCGTCGCCCGGCGGCGGGGTGAGGGCCCGGAAGTCGGGGGCCTCGGTGAGGCGGGGGATGGCGTCACCGTCGAACAGCCGTGCCGGGGCGGCGTCGGCGGGCCGCATCCGCCACAGCCGGTGCTGCAACTCGCTCCACGTCTCCCAGTCGCTGGCCGACGGGATGCGGGCCACCTCGTTGCCCTCGGTCAGGCCCGACTCGGCGTTGACCACCGCGTGGTAGCGGGGCAGCGCCTGCGCGGCGTCGTTGCGTTCGGCCAGGATGCGCAGCGCCTTGGGCAGCGCGATGCGCAGGGTGAACTGGGCGACCAGCGCGGGCCGGCCCCACAGCGCCTCGATGCCCCGGACGTCCTGCGAGGCGAGCACCAGGTGGATGCCCTGCGAGCGGCCCCGCCGGGCGAGATCCTCCAGCAGGTCGGCGGCCTCCCGGGCCACCACGTCCCGGCCGGCGAGCAGCGCCTGGAACTCGTCGACCACCGCGACGATCCGGGGCCAGTGCCCGGCCGGGTCCACCGCCCGCAGCTCGGACAGCTTGGTGACCTCGTGCTTCTTGGCCGCGTCGGCCCGCCGGCGCAGCTCCTCGGCGAGGAACCGCAGCAGCGCCAGGCCGAACTCCCGGTCGGTGTTGACGTTGATGCCGACCAGCCGCATGTGCGGCAGCCAGCTCGGGTCGCGCCGGCCCTGGGCGAACCGGGCGAAGGACACCCCCTCCTTGAAGTCGAGCAGATAGAACTCCAGCTCGGCGGGGGAGTAGCGGGCGGCCAGCGCGCCGATCCAGGCGAAGATGAGGTTGGTCTTGCCGGTGCCCGACGGCCCGCCGATCAGCGCGTGCGGGGGATAGTCGCCGAGGGTCAGCAGCACCGGCCGGCCATGTGGGCCCTCGCCGATCGGCGCGGTCAGCCCGTGGGCCGAGTCCTCCTTCCACATCTGCTCCGGCGGGGGGAGCAGGTCGGTGAAGGGCGTCGGCGGCGGGCCGGCGTTGACCCGGGCGGCGATCTCGCGGCAGGTCTCGGTGACCAGGGTGGCCGGCGGGGGCGGGTCGAGGCGTACCGGGGGGCCGGGCGGGGTGCCGATCCGGGTGCCGTCCGGGTCGGTGCGGATCCGGGTCAGGCCGGGGTCGTCGGGCAGGTCGATGCCGTGTGCCACCAGGTGCACCCCGCAGGCCGCGCCGGTGCGGACCACCCGGTCGAGTTGGCCGCGTTCGTGCCGGGACAGCTCGTCCCCGCCGAGCAGCACCGCCACCCGCCACGGCTCGGGCCGCCGTCCGGTGGCCGCGGCCAGGGCCCGCAGTGAGCCGTACTCACCGGCCAGCACCGTCTCGTTGATCCGGCGGATCTGTTCGACCAGGTCGTCGAGGAGCCGGGCCAGCCCGCCCGGCCCGACGAAGGTCAGCAGTCCGGCGGTGCCGAGCGGGGCGAAGCCGGCGAGCCCGCCGCCCAGGTGTTCGGGGTCGTAGCCGTAGAGCCGGACCGTGCCCGGGTCGGTCCGGCCGACCCCGCGCAGCAGCAGCGCCGACACCACCGCCTCGGCGCCCTCCCGGTCGTCGCCGTGCAGCTGCACGTGTCCGGCGTCGAGCAGCGGCACCAGCGCCGGGACCGGTTCGGCGTCGGCGACCCGCAGGGTGCCGACCCGCAGCGGGCCGGGGCTCTCGTCGCGACCCGCCGGGGTGACCTGCCAGTGGGACCAGGGGGCGCTGGCCGCACCGGGGGCCTCCCGGCGGGCCGCCTCGGCGGCCCGGTGGGCGAGTTCGGCGAGCCGCGCGGCGTGCCGTCTGTCGATCTCGGCCAGCCGCCTGTCGCGTTCGACGCCCACCTTTTCCGGGACTCCGGCGGCGGCCCGCCGGACCCGGGCGAGCCGGTCCCGGGCGGCGGTCAGCTCCGACTCAGCCGTGGCGACCCGGGTACGGGTGACGCCGAGCGCCTCGGAGAGCATTCCGCGTACCCGCGTCGCCAGTTGGGCCCGCAGATCAGCCACGGGGGCCGCCGTCCGCCCACGGGCTCCTCGGCCGGTGGGTGGCCGGCCCGGCGGGCGGGGGAGTCGGCTCGGGCCGACGCGGCGGGGGCGGCTCGGGCCGACGCGGCTCGGTGCGCCGGTCGGCGGGTGGGCGGCGCGGCGACCGGTCGGGTTCCGGTGCCCGCTGCGGCACCTGCTCCCGCTGCGGGTCACGGTCCTCGCGGGGCAGGTCACGGCCGAGCCGGGCCAGCAGCACACCGGTCAGCACCCCGGCGGTGACCGCCGGGTCGGCGGCGTGCGGCTGCTCCTGCCCGTCCTCGCCCCGGCGGGGTGGGGGCATCCGGCAGACCCGGGTGAGCAGGGTGTGCAGCACCGGTGGCGGCAGGCCGGGCAGCAGGTCGCGGACCCGGCCGTCCAGTTCCCGGCGCAGCCGGGGCAGGTCGTCGGCGCGGGGCGGATGCCCGAGCAGCTCCCCGGCGAGGTCGCGCAGCAGCGGCGGGGCGATCGCGGCCAGCCCGAGGCCGACGTCGGCGTGCGCGGCACGCAGCTCCCGGTGCAGCCGGTCCCGGTCGCCGGAGCGGATGCCGGCGACGACCCGGTGCAGCAGTTCCCGGGAGTCGGCGACCCGCTCGTCCGGCTGCTGCTCGGGCGGACCCTCCCGGCCGCCGGTCAGCTCGGCGACCCGGACCGCCCACCAGCGCTTGACGGTGGGGTCCTCGTCGGAGTCCGGTGCCGGGGCGGCCGGCGGTGCGGTGGTGTCGCCCCGGGGCCCGTCGTGGCGGGGCGCGGGACCGTCGGCACGGGCCGGGGGCGGGCCGTCGGGGGCCAGCCCGATGGCGGCCAGGTAGCCGGAGAGCTGTTCCTGGGCGACCCGCAGGGCGTGTCCGGCCGACTCGGCGTGTTCGGTGGCGGCGGCGAGTTCCGGCACCCCCATCGGGTTGGTCGACTCCTGGCGTACCCAACGCAGCCGCTCGGTGGCCTGGCCGAACTTCTCCAGGGCCAGGGCGAGCTGGGCCAGGGGGAAATCCTCGGCGGCGGCCCGTACCTGGGCTCCGACGTCCTCGACGATCGACACGACGCCCCGCTACAGCGACGACACGTAGAGCTGCGCCTGTTCCACCGCGACGAGCGTCGCGGCGAGACATTCCTCCAGCTCCTGGCCGGCCTGGGTGAGGGAGGCCTGGGCGGCCTCGACGGTCTCGTGCCCGCTGCCCTCCAGCGCCCCGGCGAGGGTCTGCTGCGCCTCGGCGAGTTTCTCCCCGGCGGCCTGGACGGCGCTCTGCCCGTCACCGATCTGTTGGAGGGCGATGTCGATCGCGGCCTTCAGCTCGGCGACGCTCGCCACGGGTGACCTCCAGGGGGCGGGGAGATCTCCATTACAACGTATCCCCGACGGGGAGAGAACATCCGCCCTGGCGGTGTTGCCGCCCTGTTGTCCGTTTACCGCCCTGACGTGCGCGAAGCCGTCGACCCGGTCCCGGTAGCGGGACACCGAATCCCGTCGACGGGACCGCCCCGGCGGGGTGCCGCGCCGCCCACCCACGCGGCAGACGGGGGTCAGGAGGGCAGCCAGCGCGGGCCGTACACCTCGGCACCCAACTCGCCCACCCGGCCGCGCAGCTCCCGGTCGGCGGTGACCACCAGCCGTCGCCGGTCCGCCGACTCGCGGACCAGGTCGACGATGGTGTCGTCGCCGGAACCGGGGGCCGCGACGGTGCGTACCCCGGCCACGCCCGGCACGTCGCGGGCCGCGCCCTCCACCACCAGCACCACCTCGACGGGCGCCGGCAGCTCCGGGGGTACGCCGGTGTCGGCCACCGGGACCAGCCGGTCGCGCAGCCGGGCCGCCGCACCGGCCCGGTCGTGCCACCAGCCGTCCGGCCGGGAACCGACCACGTTCGCACCGTCGACGATCAGCAGCGGATGGGTGTCCATGCCCCCACCCTGCCACCTGTCGGCGTTTGTCGGGGCGACCGTCGGGTAGCCACCGGCGATCGTGTCGCGCCTGCGTGCCGCCCTCGGCGGCCCGGCCGCGCCCGAGGAGCGGAGGACAGACATGATGGGACCCGGTGACTTCGGCTCCGACCCGTGGGACGAGTTCCTGGCCCGGTACTTCGGCCGGGGTGAGGGCGGACGCCGGCCGGCCCATCGGGTCGACATCACCCGGCTGATGACCGCCGACGCCCGGGAGATGCTGGCCGACGCCGCCCGGCGGGCCGCCCAGAAGCACAGCACCGACCTGGACACCGACCACCTGCTCTGGGCGGCGTTGCAACGCGAGCCGCTGCGCGACCTGGTACGCCGGGCCGGCGCCGACCCGGACACCCTGGTCAACGCGCTCGGCGGCCGGGCCGACGGCGCCCCCCGCGGCGAGGTGCCACCGAACCTCTCGCTCACCCCGGCGGCGAAACGGGCGTTGCTCGACGCCCACCAGCTCTCCCGGGCGATGGGGGCGAACTACATCGGACCCGAGCACATCCTGATGGCGTTGCCGCTCAACCCCGAGTCGCCCGCCGGTCGGATGCTCGCCGCCGGCCGGATCCAGCCCGAGTCGTTGCAGGCGGCCGGGGCCGAACGCGGACCGATGGCCGGCCCGAAACCGGACCGGGGCACGCCCACCCTCGACCAGTACGGCCAGGACCTCACCGACCTGGCCCGCAACGACCAGATCGACCCGGTGATCGGCCGCGCCGACGAGATCGAACAGGCGGTCGAGATCCTGTCCCGGCGCACCAAGAACAACCCGGTGCTCATCGGCGAGGCCGGCGTCGGCAAGACCGCCATCGTGGAGGGCCTGGCCGAGCGGATCTGCGACGGCGACGTGCCGCAGACGCTGCTCGGCAAGCGGGTCGTCCAACTCGACCTGGCCGGCCTGGTCGCCGGCACCCGCTACCGGGGCGACTTCGAGGAGCGGCTCAAGAAGGTGATCGACGAGATCCGGGCCCACCGGGACGAGCTGATCATCTTCCTGGACGAGATCCACACCCTGGTCGGCGCGGGCGGTGCCGGCAGCGAGGGCGGCATGGACGCGTCCAACATGCTCAAGCCGGCCCTGGCCCGGGGTGAGCTGCGGGTGATCGGGGCGACCACGCTGGACGAGTACCGGCGCAGCATCGAGAAGGACGCCGCCCTGGCCCGCCGGTTCCAGCCGGTGCTGGTGCCCGAGCCCGGCGTCGAGGACACCGTGGCCATCCTGCGCGGCCTGCGGGACCGCTATGAGGCCCACCACCAGGTCCGGTTCACCGACGAGGCGCTGGTCGCCGCCGCCGAACTGTCCGACCGGTACGTCACCGACCGGTTCCTGCCGGACAAGGCGATCGACCTGATCGACCAGGCCGGCGCGCGGGTCCGGCTGCGCACCCGCACCCCCGCCTCCGACGTGCGGGAACTGGAACAGCAACTGGAGGACGTCCGCCGGGACAAGGAACAGGCGGTCGCCGACGAGCAGTACGAGAAGGCGTCCGCGCTGCGCGACCGGATCGCCGAGCTGGAGGCGCAGATCGGCCGGGCCCGGGGCGACGGCGGGGACACCCAGGTCCCCTCGGTCGGCACCACCGAGATCGCCGAGGTGGTCTCCCGGTCCACCGGCATCCCGATCAGCCAGCTCACCGAGGAGGAACGGGACCGGTTGCTGCGCCTGGAGGGGCAGCTGCACCAGAAGGTGGTCGGCCAGGACGACGCGGTCAGCGCCATCGCCGAGGCGGTCCGCCGCTCCCGTACCGGGCTGGCCGACCCGAACCGGCCGATGGGCAGCTTCCTGTTCCTCGGACCGACCGGCGTCGGCAAGACCGAACTGGCCCGCGCCCTGGCCGAGGCGCTGTTCGGTGAGGCCGACCGGATGGTCCGGGTGGACATGAGCGAATTCCAGGAACGGCACACGGTGGCCCGGCTGGTCGGCGCGCCCCCCGGCTACGTCGGCTACGAGGAGGCCGGCCAGCTCACCGAGGCGGTCCGCCGCCGCCCGTACGCGGTGGTGCTGCTCGACGAGATCGAGAAGGCCCACCCGGACGTGTTCAACATCCTGCTCCAGGTGCTCGACGACGGCCGGCTCACCGACAGCCAGGGCCGTACGGTCAACTTCAAGAACACCGTGCTGATCATGACGAGCAACCTGGGCTCGGAGCTGATCACCGGCGCCCAGCGTACGGTCGGGTTCGGGGTCGGCGCGCAGGGCGACCAGCAGGAGGCCGACGAGCTGCGGGAGCGGCTGATGCGCCGGCTCCAGGAGAACTTCCGCCCGGAGTTCCTCAACCGGATCGACGAGACGATCATCTTCCAGCGGCTGGAGGCCGAGCAGCTGCGCCAGATCACCGGGCTGCTGCTGGAGGAGACCCGCCGCCGGCTGCACGCCCAGGACATCCAGGTCGAGGTCACCCCGGCCGGCACCGACTGGCTGGCCGAGCACGGCTACCAGCCGGAGTTCGGGGCCCGCCCGCTGCGCCGGGTGATCCAACGGGAGGTGGACAACCGGCTGTCCCGGATGCTGCTGGAGAACCAGCTCTCCCCGGGCCAGCGGGTCACCGTCGACGCGCGTGACGGCGCGCTCGCCTTCGACGTGTCGGCCGGCGACCGCGACCACACCCCCGCCAGCACCACGCATCCGCGATGACCGGAGTGCCGCGATGAGCCTCAGTGCCGTGATGACCGGAGGGCCGCGATGACCGAACCCGAGCAGGCTGAGGAGTACGCCGAGCAGACCCCACCCATCCTCGCGCCCCCGACGGCGAACCCGGCCCGGGTCCAGGTGCCGCCGGAGGGCCCGGGGCAGTGGACCGACGACGGGGACCCGGCACCACCCGGACCACCGCAGGAGGAGGCGTGATGGCACGTGAGCAGCGACTCGACCCGGAGGTCGAGCTGATCTGGGAGGACTTCCACGCCGAGGTGAACGTCCCCTCCGAGCAGCTGCGGCAGTGGCTGCTGACCCGGGGGTCGGGCGAGCAGGCGTTCGGCCCCGACCCGGACCTCGACCTGCCCGAGCCCGGCCGGCAGATCCTGGCCGTGCTGCGCAAGCGCAAGGTCGACCTCACCCCGGCCGACGTCGCGGTGATGCGGGCGGCGATCGACCGCATCCGGGTGCTGGTGGACGAGAGGCCCGGCGACGGCAACGCCGACGACGAGTGGCGGCACGCCCTGCTCGACCTGGGCCACGACGTCCTCGTCGAACGCTGACCCGCCGACCGGACCTGGGACGCCGTCCCGGGCACCCGGGACGCCGTCCCGGGTGCCCGGCGCGTCGGTGGGGTTACTCGGCCTCCAGGCTGGGCAGTTGCAGGCCCGCGGCGTCGGCGGCGTCCTGCCGCTCGGCGCGGGTCTGCTCCTCCCGGGTGAGCAGCGTCGCGTACTCGGTGATGTCGGCCGGGTCGGGCACCTCGGGCAGCCGGCGCAGGAACGCCTCGACGTCGCGGGCGGCGGCGGTGTGCGCGCTGGCCGCCCGACGCAGCAGCTCCCGCTGGTCGGCGGCCGGATAGAGATCGGTCATGCAGGGCTGATACCCGCCGTCACGCCGTTCGCACCCGTGGGACCGGGCGGGCCGTGCCGGCGTCCCGGGCCCCGAACTCGGGATGCCGCAGCAGCCAGGCCAGGTAGTCCGGGTGCGCGGCCAGCGAGTCGGTGTACGCGGCGACCGCGTCGTCCAGCACCGCCTCGGCGACCCGGGCCGCCGGGGACTCCGGGTGCCAGCCGAGCAGCAGCCGCCAGCGCAGCGGGGTGCCGGCCAGCCGCCGGGTCACCAACCCGGCGACCGGACGGAAAGTGGCCTGGCACAACGCCACCGCCTCCCCGGCGTCGACCAGGTCCATGCAGCCGCGCACGTCGGTCTCGTACACCTTGCGGGGGGTGAAACCGGCGCGGGCGCAGGCGGCGGCGAAGCAGTCGCCGAAGCAGCCGTCGCCCGGCGCGGCCACCCACTGCTCGTGGCGCAGCTCGGCCAGGCCGACCTCGTCGCGGTCGGCCAACGGGTGGGCGGACGGCAACAGCACCAGCACCGGATCGACCGCCACCTCCCGCCAGGCCAGCCCGAACTCCGCAGGTGGGGCGGCGTCGCCGCAGACGCCGGTCAGCGCGAAGTCGAGCCGGCCACCGGCGACCAGGGCGGCCAGCTCGTCGGCCGACCACGACGCGTACGTGGTGATCTGCGCATGCGGCTGCTCGGCGGCGAGCCGGTGCACCAGCCGGCCCAGGATCGGGCTGTTCACCCCGCCGAACCGGTACCGGCCGAGGGCGTCGTCGGCCCCCGCCAGCCGGGCCGCCTCGTCCTGGAGGCCCTTCATCGCCGGCAGCAGCACCCGGGCCCGGGACAGCACCAGCTCGCCCAGGGCGGTCGGCCGGGCACCCCGCCTGTCGCGTTCGAACAGCGGACCGCCCAGCGCCCGCTCGATGCGTTGAAGCTGGGCGGTCAGGGCCGGCTGGGCCAGGCCGAGGGTGGACGCGGCCTTCGTCACGCTGCCCGTCTCGGCGATAGCGCAGACCACCCGGAGGTGACGCAGCTCCAGATTCATATGGTGACGGTATGGCCACATGTCGATAGACGGAAGGCCCCGGACCGAACCGGGCCGGTGAACCTGACGGATCGGGGCCGGTCGATCACTCTCGCGGACGACGGTTCAGGTCGGCCAGCTGGGTACGCCGACCGGTCACCACGTCGCGCAGCTTGTCCACCACTCCGACGGCCGGTTCGACGATCCGGTTCCACGGCGGCGTGGCCGGGGTGCCCGGATGCGGCCGGGTCGGCGCCGCCTCCTCGGCGATCTCCCACCGGTTGCCCAGCCGGATCAACTCCGCGTCGGAGGCCACCTCGCGCAGCGGGGTGACCAGCTCGGCCACCGCGGCGACGTGCCGCCGGATCCGGGCGGCGACGTCGGCCAGCGTCGGGTCGTCCGGCCCGGCGAGGGCCTTCAGCGCGGTCAGCAGCGCCGCGTCCGCCGCGATCTCCCGCTGCACCCGGGCGGTGGCGTCGGGCAGCGCCGCGCGCACCGTGGGCAGCAGGTACTGCTCCTCGGCCGACAGGTGCCGCGACACCATGGCGGTGAGCACCTGGAGCACCTCGCGCCGCCGACCGGGGGCCACCGCGACGTCGGTGACCTCGTCGACCAGGGCGAGCAGCTGCCGGTGTTCGGTGTCGGCGAGGTCGGCCATGCTGCGCCCACCGGGACGGTAGGCGTCGTCGGCGGACGGCGGCAGCGGAGGCAGGGGAACGGCGGACATGACGTCCTCCTCGGCGGGGGTCGGCGGGGGTCGCCGGCCGGTGCGACGGGCGGAACGGGGACGCCAGCGCCGGTACCCGTACCCGGTGATCGGCAAACCGGGACGACGTCCGCGCCGCGTGCGGCCCCGCCGTCCGGCGGGTGGTCCGAGGTGGCCGCCGCCGGGGCGGCCGGGCCGTTCGCGGCCGGGGCGGCGACTGGTAGAAAGAGGCGATGACGAGCGATGCCGCCTCCGCCGCGCCCGACCCCACCGTCGAGGTCGTCGACCTCTGCCGTGACCTGCTGCGCATCGACACCACCAACACCGGCGACAACGACACCAGCGCGGGCGAGCGCCGGGCCGCCGAGTACGTCGCGGAGAAGCTCGCCGAGGTCGGCGTGACCGCCGAGATCCACGAGTCCGCGCCGGGCCGGGCCAACCTGATCGCCCGGATCCCCGGCGTCGACCCCGGCCGCGACGCCCTGCTCGTGCACGGCCACCTGGACGTGGTGCCCGCCGACCCCGACGAGTGGTCGGTGCACCCGTTCTCCGGGGAGGTCCGCGACGGCTACCTGTGGGGCCGGGGCGCGATCGACATGAAGGACTTCGACGCGATGGTGCTGGCGGTGGTACGGCACTGGCAGCGCACCGGCGTCCGCCCGCCCCGCGACATCGTGCTGGCCTACACCGCCGACGAGGAGGCGGGCAGCGACTACGGTGCGCACTTCCTCGTCCAGCAGCACCGGGACCTCTTCGACGGCTGCACCGAGGCGGTCGGCGAGGTCGGCGGCTTCTCCTACTCGATCAGCGACGCCCAGCGGCTCTACCTGATCGAGACGGCCGAGAAGGGGCTGGACTGGGTGCGGCTGCACGCCAAGGGCCGCCCCGGGCACGGCTCGTTCGTCCACGACGACAATGCGGTCACCGCGCTGGCCGAGGCGGTGGCCCGGGTCGGGCGGCACCGGTTCCCGCTGACCGTCACCCCGACCGTCCGGGCGTTCCTGACCGAGCTGTCCGACGTGCTCGGCGTCGCGCTGGACCCGGACGACCCGGAGACCGCCATCGCCAAGCTCGGCCCGATCGCCAACATCATCGGCGCGACCGTCCGCAGCACCGCCAACCCGACCCGGCTGGCCGCCGGCTACAAGGACAACGTCATCCCCGGCCGGGCCACCGCCACCATCGACTGCCGTAGCCTGCCCGGCCAGTCCGAGCTGCTGGAACGGCAGCTGCGCGAGCTGGTCGGCCCGGACATCGAGATCGAGTACATCCAGCGCCAGCCCGCCCTGGAGACGACCTTCGACGGCGACCTGGTCGACGCGATGTCGGCGGCGTTGCGGGCCGAGGACCCGGGGGCCCGGCCGGTGCCGTACATGCTCTCCGGCGGCACCGACGCCAAGGCGTTCGCGCAGCTCGGCATGCGCTGCTTCGGGTTCGCCCCGCTGCGGCTGCCGGCGGACCTCAACTTCTCGGCGTTGTTCCACGGCATCGACGAGCGGGTACCGGTGGACGGACTACAGTTCGGCGTGCGGGTGCTCGACCGGTTCCTCCGCAACTGCTGACCGCACCGGTGCCGCACCTTCCCCCATGTCTCGAAGGGACAGCCTCATGACCGACCAGCACGGTGAGCTGGACGCCGCCCTGGAGCGCGTGATCGACGCGGCCCGCGCCCACCTGACGGCCGTGCGGGCCGCGCAGGGGCGGATCGACGACGACGACGTGTGGCAGGCGTACGTGGCGTTGAACAACGCCTCCTTCGCCTACGACGAGCAGCTGCTCGACGCGTTCGGCGAGGTCACGCCCTGGGACGTCGAGTCGATCGACCCGGACGAGGCCGACGAGCGGTTCGGCGGGGCGGCCGGGGACGCCGCGGCCACCGACCCGCACCCGCAGGTCATCTCGGTACGCCAGCGCCGCGACTACCGGGTACCCAGCGTGTCGGCGCTGCTGCGGGTCGCCGAGGTGGCCCGCCGCGAGGGCACCCCCGAGGACGCCGAGCCGGCGCCGGTCGAGGGGGTCGGCGAGGCGGTGTTGGAGCTGTTGCAGAGCGGCGACGGATCGCTGTCCGCCCTGGACGTGCCGGAGCTGGAGCCGCTGGACGGGGTGGTGATGGTCAGCGAGGTCGGCACCCCGGTCGACCTGGAGTCGTTCGACGACGACGACCCGGTGGGCCCGTTCACCCCGGCCGCCGACGACCGGCTGGTGGGCCGGCTCGACGAGCACCCGTTCCTCGACGAGGACGACCACGACCACGCCGGGCACCAGCACTAGGCGCCGGCCGGGGTCGCCCGGCGGCGGCACCGGGGTCGCCCGGCGCACGCCGGCCGGCGGCCCCGGGCCGGCCGGGTGCCGGTCGTCGCCGCCCGCAGGGGCAGCGGAGTCGCCGCCCGCAGGTCAGTAGGACAGGCCCGGTTGGGGTTGGTTGACCCGGCGGCGGCGCAGCACCACCTTGCGGGTGCCGTCCCGGAACAGCTGCACCCGGGCCAACTCCCACCCGGAGAACTCCGCCTGGATCGCCAGCTGCGCCGCGGCGGTCAACCGGTCGACATTCGGCGGCAACCGCAGCGGCGCGTATTCGTAGTCCATGGTCCCTATGCTGCCCAGCCCGGCGGCCCCGCGCCACCCTTTGACCGGTGCGCCGCGCCACCCGCCGCCATCGGTCACACCGCCGCGCAGTCCGTCGCCCCGTGCCGCCAGGAGTGGTCGTAGCGGCCGGCGAGCCGTTCGACGAACTCCTCGACCGCCCGCTCGTCGAAGGAGTCCAGCCGGTCCAGCCGCTGCCACGCGGTCAACCCGATGCCGTGGCCCAGCGCCGGATAGGGGGCCACCACCACGTCCCGGGGATGGCGGCGGCCGAGCCGCTCCAGCTTCTCGACGTCGCCGGCCGGGACGTCCGGGGCGTACTGCACCAGCACGTGCCCGTGTTCCAGGGCGTGCACCTGGAGCTCCTCCGGCACCGGGTCCCGGTAGACGCCGGGTACGACGACCCGGGGCGAGTGCGGCCCCGACGTGGGCGGCAGCGTCCGGTACGGTTCGTGCGGCGCCCCCTCGTACGCGATGTGCCGGTCGCCCTCGAACGGTTGCGCCGTGCCGGGCAGCCGGTCGCAGGGCAGCGCGGTGTCCCCGCCGACCAGGTTGACCAGCACCCCCACCCCGAGGCTGGACATGGTCGCCACACTGAGCACGGTGACCACCACACTGACCACCGGCCCGAGCCATCTGCGTTTCACGTGGCCAACTTCCCGGCGCGGTAACGATTACGGACGACCACCCCGAGCGGAAGCAGCACGTTCAGCGAGGCGAATGCGGCCAATGCAATTCCCTCCCACCAGTAGACGCTGCCGAACGGCGCTCCGGTCAACACCCCGGCGGCCCACCCGAGTGTCACTTTCGCCCCCGGTAGCAGAAAATGGACGGCGAACCAGACCATCCAGATGACTCCGGCGACATACAACAATCGGTACCAGCGGGACACCCGCAGATCCCGGGCGTGCGCGTCGCGCAGCACGGTGCGTTCGGCCGGGGTCAGCCGACGAATCCATTTCTTGAGGCTGAGCCGGGTCACCTCGTGCAGATTGCGGCAGCCGGTCGCCGTGGCCATCACCAGGTACATGTCGGTACGCAGGTACGCGAGCGTCTGGAAGGCCAGCTTGACGGCCTGGCTGAACACCACCATGGCGAGGAACCGCACCATTCCCGGCGGCAACTCCAGCCAACCCCGCGACCAGGCGAACCGTGGCGCGACGGCGGCGAACAGCAGGATCCCGTCGATGGCCATGCCGGCGAGGAAGGGGCCGTAGCGGCGTTCCGGCGGCAGCGCCCAGAGCCCGGTCAGGTCGGTCTCCAGCACCGGGAAGATCCCCCGGCGTTCCAACCGCAGTTGCGACCGGACGCCGACGGCCGCCCCGGCGAACGCGTGCCACGCCTCGTGCACCACCGTGAGCAGGGCCACCGTGACGTTGGTGATCAGCAGGCTGAGCACCACGTCCGGGAAGATGAAGGTGTCCTCGTAGGTCGGCAGCAGCGACGGTTCGGCGACGAACATCGCCAGCGTGGCGACCAGCGCGCCGACGTACACCGTCCAGGCCACCCGGCCGAACAGCGGCCGGACCAGCCGGGCCGGGATGCGCGACACCGACCAGGGTCGGGCCTGCGCCGGTGGCGGCCCCTCGTCGGACTGCGGGCGGATGATGCCCGCCTCGACGAGCACCTCGACGAAGTCCAGCGCGTCGACCGGTTCACCGGTCTCGCGTTCCACCTCGTCGGCGGCCTCGGCGACGGTCCGGCCGGCCGCGAACAGCGCCACCAGCCGCGCCCCCACCTCCGGCACCACCACGAAGTTTCCGCTGGCCAGGTCGCCGACGACGTACTCGTCCTCCTCCTCCTGGCGGACCACCAGGTGCGCCACGGGTGGGCGGCTGTCCAACCCGAGCACGCTCACCGCTCCTCCTGGACCCAGCCGCAGGTGTCGCACTTCGCGCCGGGCCGGGGATCGACCACGTAGTGGTAGGTCAGGTCGGTCAGGCTCAGGTGGAACATCCGGCCCCGGGTGGTCGTCGGGATGCCGGCGAGGTGGTAGACGGCGTCGAGGGCGGCCAGGTGCCCGGTGAGGTTGGCGGTGGGGGCGATCACCGCGTGCCCGGTGAACCCGAACAGTTCCTCCGGCTCGCTGCCGTACTCCTCGCGCAGCCGGTCGGTGACGCTCGGCAGGCACGCCTCGCAGCAGGTCTGACCGGGCACGAAGAGGCCGATCACCGCCATCGGGCCGGCGTACTGGGCGAGCATCCAGGCCGTGCCGGTGGCCAGGGCGGCCCGGTTGGTCCACTCCCGGATGGCGTGCCGGGGCTGGTCGGCGCAGAGCACCAGCAGGTCGCGGTCGCGCATCAACGCCGCCACGTCCGCCGTCGAGTCGACCCGGGCCTCCTCGCCGGTCACCGTGACGTGGGAGTTCATCCGGCGCAGCCGGGCCACCGCGGTGGCCACCTTGGCGGCGCCGATGTCGTCCTCGGTGTAGAGCAGTTGCCGGGTCAGGTTGCCCGCCTCGACCACGTCGAAGTCGACGCAGTGCACCGTGCCGACCCCGGCGGCCACCAGCGAGGCGGCCACCGCCGACCCGGAGCCGCCGAGCCCCAGCACCACCACCCGGGCGGCCTTGAGCCGGGCCTGCACCTCGTAGCGGGAGCTGCGCGGGGTGAGATCCACCCAGGCGTGGTAGGTGAACGCCCGGTCGTACCTGTCGACCTCGGCGGGGCTCAGCTCGGGCGGCGGCGGAGCGGCGGCGTCCTCGACGTACCCGGCGTCGATGATCGTCTGCATCGCGTCGGTCGCGTCCTCGGCGGCCATCTCGGGGCGTGCGGCGAGCAACGCGGCGACGACCTCGGCCCGGGTCCGGGTGCCGTCCATCAGGCGGAGCAGCTCCCAGAGGCTGCCGTCCTCGTCGTCGATCTCCGCGCCGATCCCCAGCTGCCGACCACCGATGTTGATCAGGGTCGGGTGGAGCCGTACCGGCTTGTGGATGCCCTTGATCCGGGGCCGCTGCATCGGGCGAAGACCTCCTGGACGATGGACGGCCGGGGCGCGGCCTGCCGCGCCCCGGCCGAAACGGGGTGGGTCAGCCGCAGACGTCGTTGCGGCAGCCCGGCTCGCTGATGATGGCGACGGTGGTCTCAAGCCGCTCGAGCTTGCGCACGACGACCTTGGCGGGCTTGCGCTTGACGTCGGTCTTACGGTCCACGGGTCCTCCAACGAAATGGGAGAAACGGCGCGGCGGGGGTCGCTCACGCCGCAATCATTAGAGCACCGTCATTGGTTCGCCACAATGTTTCCGACGGCCTGATCGGACAGTTTCCGTCGGCCTGAATCTCTTTCCGGACAGGCCCACCGAAAATCGGACGCCGAAACCCGGCCCAACAGCGCCAGGAGGTTCGAAGCCGCCTATTCGGACGGAACATCGCAAGCGGCCTGAACCAAATATGGGGCAGTGCCAGTTGGTAAAGGGTGATCGGTGGAATTGACACGTACCGGTGTGCTTTTGGTCCGGTCCGCCACCTTGTGCGCCGGCGGCGGGATCAGCCTTCGCGCTCCGGGTAGCCGACCGGCACGGCGGACACGTCGTCCAGCGCCGTGGTGATCTCCTCCGGCAGGGTCATCCGTTCCACCTGCAACGCGCCGAGCAGTTGCCCCACCGTACGGGCGCCCAGGACCGGCGCGGTCACCCCCGGCCGGTCCCTGATCCAGGCCAGCGCCACCTCCAGCGGCGACACGCCCAACCCGCTGGCGGCGATGCTCACCGCCTCGACGATGCTGGAGCAGCGCGGCTCCAGGTAGGTGGCGACGAACGCCTCGAAGTGGGCCGAGGCCGCCCGCGAGTCCGCCGGGCGGCCGTTGCGGTACTTGCCGGTCAGCACCCCCCGCCCCAGCGGCGACCAGGGCAGCACGCCCAGACCCATCGCGGCGCAGGCCGGCAGCACCTCCCGCTCCACCCCCCGCTCCAGCAGCGAGTACTCCATCTGGGTGGCGACCACCGGCGCCCGCCCCGGCCAGGCCGCCTGCCAGGCGGCGGCACGGGCGGTCTGCCAGCCGGAGAAGTTCGACACCCCGACGTAGCGGACCCGGCCCGAGGCGACCGCGTGGTCCAGCGCGGCCAGCGTCTCCTCCAGCGGGGTGTCCGGGTCGTAGCCGTGCACCTGCCACAGGTCGACGTGGTCGGTGCCGAGCCGGCGCAGCGAGGCGTCCAGCGTGCGCAGCAGGTGCCCGCGTGAGCCGTCCCGCCGCCGGCCGCTGCCCGGCCGCAGCCCCGCCTTCGTGGCGATCAGCACGTCCTCGCGGGGGACCAGGGTGCCCAGCAGCGACCCGAGCACCGACTCGGCGTCGCCGTCGGCGAACACGTCGGCGGTGTCGACCAGGTTGCCGCCCGCGTCCAGGAAACTCTTCAGCTGGGCCGCCGCGTCGTCGGCGTCGGTGTCCCGGCCCCAGGTCATGGTGCCGAGCGCGAGCCGGGAAACCGCCAGCCCGCTTCGGCCGAGCGGTCGCTGTTGCATGGGTGAACCTTATTTCGAACGCGGCGCAACCGATATCCTTGCTGCCGGCATCTCTGCCTGTCGCGTCGCCGATCCGACCGTCACCGCCGTCCGCGACGCCACGGTGTGCACCGGACGCGCCGGTCCGGTCGCTGGCTGTCCACCCCGCCCCGGCGTCCGGGCGTCCGTGCTGCGGTGGCGAGCCGGTGGGCGGCGGGCCCCGGGGCATTGCGTAACCTGATGCGACCTGTGGTGCGGGATGGGGAGGATCAGTGCGACTCGGGCTCAGCCTCGGATATCAGACGGCGTGGAGTACGCCGGCGGACCACCTGGCGCTTGCCCAGGAGGCGGACCGCCTGGGCTACTCGGTGGTGTGGGCGGCGGAGGCGTACGGCTCGGACTCCCCGAGCATGCTCGCCTGGATGGCCGGGCAGACCGAACGGATCGACGTGGGCAGCGCGGTGATGCAGATCCCCGCCCGTACCCCGGCGATGACCGCGATGACCGCCGCCACCATCGACACCCTCTCCGGCGGCCGGTTCCGGCTCGGCCTGGGCGTCTCCGGCCCGCAGGTCTCCGAGGGCTGGCACGGCGTCCGGTTCGGCAAGCCGCTCGCCCGCACCCGCGAGTACGTCGACATCGTCAAGCTGGCGGTGGCCCGCAAGGAGGTCGCCTACGCCGGCGAGCACTACACCCTGCCGCTGCCCGACGGCCCCGGCAAGGCGCTGCGGCTGGGCTTCCACCCGCCGCGCGAGCACATCCCGATCTACCTGGCCGCCGTCGGCCCCAAGAACCTGGAACTGGCCGGCGAGATCGCCGACGGCTGGCTGGCCGTCTTCTACGCCCCCGAGTTCGCCGACGAGCAGCTCGCCTCGGTCAGCGCCGGCCGGGCCAGGGCCGGCAAGGAGCTGGCCGGCTTCGACGTGGTGCCCTCGGTGCCCGTGGTGGTCGGCGACGACGTGGCCGCCTGCGCCGAGCTGGTCCGCTGGTACGCCGCCCTCTACGTCGGCGGGATGGGCAGCCGGCAGCAGAACTTCTACAACCAGCTCGCCACCCGGATGGGCTACGCCGACGCCGCCCGTCAGGTGCAGGATCTCTACCTGGCCCGGCAGCAGCGCGACGCGGCGGCGGCGGTGCCGATGGAGTTCATCGACCGCACCTCGCTGCTCGGCCCCAAGGAACGCATCGCCGAGCGGATGCGGGAGTACGCGGCCGCCGGGGTGACCACCCTGTCGGTCACCCTGTTCGTGGCCGACCGGGACAGCGGCGTGCAGACCCTGCGCACCGTCGCCGAGGCCCTCGACCTCTCGGGAGTCGGCGAGTGACCTGGGTCGAGGCCATCGTCCTGGGCATCGTCCAGGGGCTCACCGAGTTCCTTCCGGTGAGCTCGTCGGGGCATCTGCGGATCACCTCGGCGATCTTCTTCGACCGGGACGCCGGCGCGTCCTTCACCGCGGTCACCCAGCTGGGCACCGAGGCGGCCGTGCTCATCTACTTCGCCAAGGACATCTGGCGGATCACCAGGACCTGGCTGATGGGGCTGTGGGACCGCTCGGTGCGTTCCAGCCTCGACTACCGGATGGGCTGGTACGTGATCGTCGGCTCGATCCCGATCGGGCTGTTCGGGTTCCTGTTCAAGGACCAGATCCGTACCGCCGGGCGCAACCTGTGGGTGGTCTCCACCACGCTCATCGTGTTCGCCTTCGTGCTGGCCTTCGCCGAGTACTGGGGGCGGCAGAGCCGCACCCTGGTGAACTTCCGGATGCGCGACGGCATCGTGATGGGCTTCGCCCAGGCGATGGCGCTGGTCCCCGGGGTGTCCCGCTCCGGCGGCACGCTCACCGCCGGCCTGCTGCTCAACCTGACCCGGGAGGCCGCCGCCCGGTACTCGTTCCTGCTGGCCATCCCGGCGGTGGTGATGTCCGGCATCTTCAGCGTCGGGGACGTCTTCGAGCCGGCCGCCCCGGGCACCTCGGTGCCCTCGGTGGCGCAGATGGTGGTCGCCACGATCATCGCGTTCGGCATCGGCTACGCGGCCATCGCCTGGCTGCTGCGCTACGTGGCGCACCACACCCTGTACGTCTTCGTGCTCTACCGGGTGGCGCTCGGCACCCTGGTGCTGGCGCTGCTGCTCACCGGCACGATCAGCGCCACCTGACAGTGTCGGCCCACGGCCCCCGACACCACCGCCGGTGTCGGGGGCCGGTTGCGGTCCGGCTGCCCCTAGGGTGGGGGCGTGGCGACCCTTCTGCTTCTGCGACACGGCCGGACGACCGCGAACGCCGACGGCGGGCTGGCCGGCCGCCAGCCGGTCGAGCTGGACGACACCGGGCGGGCCCAGGCCGGCGCGGTCGGCCAGCGGCTGCGCGGCCTGCCGCTTTCGGCGGTGGTGACCAGCCCGCTGATCCGCTGCCGGCAGACCCTGGAGCTGGCCCTTCCGCAGGCCACCCCGGTGGTCGAGGACGGGCTCATCGAGTGCGGCTACGGTGCCTGGGAGGGACAGCCGCTGAAGAAGCTGGCCAAGGAGAAGCTCTGGCCGGTGGTGCAGCAGCACCCCAGCGCCGCGGTCTTCCCCGACGGTGAGTCGATGGCGCAGATGTCGGCCCGCGCGGTCGCCGCGGTACGCGCCTGGGACGCCCGGGTCACCGCCGAACACGGGCCGGAGGCGGTCTGGCTGGCGTGCAGCCACGGCGATGTGATCAAGGCCATCGTCGCCGACGCCCTCGGGGTGCACCTCGACCTGTTCCAACGCATCGTCGCCGACCCGGCCTCGGTCACCGCGATCCGCTACACCCCGCTGCGGCCGTTCCTGGTCCGGCTCAACGACACCGGCGGTGACCTGGCCTCCCTGGTGCCGCCGCCGGCCAAGCGGCGGCGTCGGGCGACCCGGCCGGCCGACTCCGACGCGGCCGTCGGCGGGGGTGCGGGGGCCACCGGCTGAGCCGGCCCACCGGGGGCGGTCGCCGCCGGGCACGGGTCGCGCCGTTTCGCCCTCGGCTGATTCGGCGTCGGTGCCTTGCGCGACCGTTCCACGCTCCGGATAGGGTCGTGGGTATGACCCACCAGGTGCACGCCTTCGAGCCGCCCGAGCGGTTCGTCGCCGGGACCGTCGGGCCGCCCGGGGAGCGCACGTTCTTCCTCCAGGCCCGCGGTGGCGGCCGGCTGGTCAGCGTCGCGCTGGAGAAGGTACAGGTCTCCCTGCTCGCCGAGAAGCTGGAGGAGCTGCTCTCCGAGGCGCAGCGCCGCTTCGGCGTCGAGCTGCCGGAGTCCCCGGTGTCCGTCGGCGACAACGACCCGCTGGACAATCCGGTCGACGAGGAGTTCCGGGTCGGCACCCTCGGGCTGGCGTTCGACGTGGACTCCGCCACCGTGGTGATCGAGGCGATCGCCGCCGGTGAGGCGGAGGCCGAGGTCGAGCTGGGCGACGACGAGGCCGACGAGGACGACGACGAGGAACCGGACGAGGACCTCGACCGGCTGCGGGTTCGGCTGACCCCCGAGGCGACCCGCGAGTTCATCGAACGGGCCCGCCGGGTGGTCAACGCCGGCCGCCCGCCCTGCCCACTGTGCGGCCAGCCGCTCGACCCGGCCGGGCACCTCTGCCCCCGGCACAACGGCTACCACCGGTGACGTCGTCGGAGGTGCGGCGTCAGGACGCCGACGCCGCGCTCCGGCTGCTGTGCGACGGTGCGCTGGAGCTGGAGGGTCGACTGGTCGACGCCTCCAACACCACCCTGCGGGCGATCCTGACCCTCGACGGCCGTACCGCCAGGTGCGTCTACAAGCCGGTGCGCGGCGAGCGCCCGCTCTGGGACTTCCCCGACGGCACCCTCGCCGGCCGGGAGGTCTGCGCCTACCTGGTCTCCCGGGCCACCGGCTGGGATCTGGTCCCGCCGACGGTGCTGCGCGACGGGCCGCTGGGGCCCGGGTCGTGCCAGCTCTGGATCGACGAACCGGACGACGCCGAGCCGCTTGTCGGTTTCGTGCCGGCCGAGGCGGTGCCGCCGCGCTGGTTCCCGGTGGCCGCCGCCCGCGACGACGACGGCGCGGCGTACGCGCTGGCCCACGCCGACGACCCCCGGCTGGCCCGGCTGGCCGTGCTGGACGCGGTCATCAACAACGCCGACCGCAAGGGCGGGCACGTGCTGGCCGGTGCGGACGACCGGATCTACGGGGTGGACCACGGGGTCTGCTTCCACGTCGAGGAGAAGCTGCGGACCGTGCTGTGGGGCTGGGCCGGCCGGCAGCTCCCACCGGACGCGGTGCAGGTGCTCGACACCCTCGACCGGCAGCTCACCGGCGAGCTGGGGGAGGAGCTGGCGGAGCACCTGACCCTCGGCGAGGTGGCCGAGGTGGCCGCCCGGGTGCGGCGGCTGCGCGACACCGGCCGGTACCCGCTGCCGCCGCAGGAGTGGCCGGCGATGCCGTGGCCGCCGATCTGAGCCGTTGTCGTGTTGATCACCCGGGCGGTTCCTCCCGGCGGCCGGGCGGCTCGTTAGGCTGGCGGTCATGGAGTCTTGGGCGGGACACGAGGTGCCACGGCTGCCGGGTGACGGCGGGCCCCTGAGCTTGTACGACTCGGCGCGGCGCGGTCTCCACCCGAGCCGGCCCGCCGGCCCCGCCACCATGTACGTCTGCGGCATCACCCCGTACGACGCGACCCACCTGGGGCACGCCGCCACCATGATCACTTTTGACCTGGTGCAGCGGATGTGGCGCGATGCCGGCCTGACCGTCCGGTACGTGCAGAACGTCACCGACATCGACGACCCGCTGCTGGAACGCGCCGAGCGCGACGGCGAGGACTGGAAGGTCCTGGCGATGCGGGAGACGGCGCTGTTCCGCGAGGACATGGAGGCGCTGCGGATCATCCCGCCGGCGCACTACGTGGGCGCGGTGGAGTCGATCCCGCAGATCGCCGACCGGGTGCAGGAGCTGCTCAAGGACGGTGCCGCGTACCGGCTCGACGACGGCACCGGCGACGTCTACTTCGACATCGCCGCCGCCCCGGCGTTCGGCTACGAGTCGAACCTGACCCGGGAGCAGATGCTGGAGATCTTCCCCGAGCGCGGTGGCGACCCGGATCGGGCCGGCAAGCGCGACCCGTTGGACCCGCTGCTGTGGCGCGGCGCCCGCGACGGCGAGCCGTCCTGGCCGGGCGGCGAGCTGGGTCCCGGCCGGCCCGGCTGGCACATCGAGTGCACGGTTATCGCGCTGAACCTGCTCGGCGACCGGCTCGACGTGCAGGGCGGCGGCAACGACCTGATCTTCCCGCACCACGAGTGTTCCGCCGCGCACGCCGAGCAGCTCACCGGCACGGCCCCCTTCGCCGACCACTACGTGCACGCCGGCATGATCGGGCTGGACGGCGAGAAGATGTCGAAGTCCAAGGGCAACCTGGTCTTCGTCTCCCGGCTGCGCGCCGACCAGGTCGACCCGATGGCGGTCCGGCTCGGCCTGATGTCCGGCCACTACCGCGACGACCGGGCCTGGACCGACGACGTGCTGACCGACGCTCAGCAGCGCCTGGACCGCTGGCGACGGGCCGCCGCCGCGCCGTCCGGGCCGTCCGGCACGGCCTTCCTCGCCGGGGTACGCGAGCGCCTCGGCGACGACCTGGACACCCCTGGCACACTCGCCCTGGCCGACCACTGGGCCGCGGCGGCGCTGTCCGGCACCGGCGACGACCCCCAGGCCCCGTCACTCTTCGCCGACACCATAAACGCCCTCCTCGGCATCCGCCTCTAACCCCCACCCACCCGCCACCCCCGGCCCCGCCCCCCGCCCCCCCGCCCCCCGCCCCGCCCGTCGATCATGGAGTTGTGGTGGGGGTTAAGCCCGGATATGCGACGTTTTCGGAGCCCCACAACTTCATGATCGACGCAGCGGACCTGGGTCTGGGTCTGGGCCGGGGCGTGGGGGTAAGGGGTTAGCGGGGGTGGGGGGTGGGTGGGCGTAGGGCGACCCGGGTTTGGGTCTGCACCACGCCGCAGCTCTTTTTGAGTCGACGCAGCAACGTGTCCAGGGCGGCGGTGTCCCGCAGCCGGGCCCGCAGCAGGTAGTCGTACGGCCCGGTCATGTGCACCGCGTCGACGATCTGCTCGATCGGGGCGATGGCGTCGACGAACGTCTCGTAGTCGGTCCCGACGTCGAGGCGTACGTCGATGAGCACCTCCAACCCGCCCCGGAGTTCCGGCGTCTCGTGGCCGGTGACGACGGTGTACCCGAGGATGACGCCGTCGGCTTCCAACCGGCGGACCCGGGCAGCGGTGGCGTTCGTGCTCAGGCCCACCCGTCGACCGATCTCACTGAACGAACACCTCGCATTTTCCTGGAGGATGCCGAGAATCTGCTCGTCCAGACGGTCCACACCAACAATCGTACGTCGGCACCGCTCATCTGTCGGTCGCACCCGGCGGGGTGCCCCAGACTCGGCGGATGGCTGATGGAATCGTGTTCCTGGCGGTCGCCGGGTTCGCCGCCGGACTGGGGGTGGCCATGCCACTGGGGGCGATCGGGGTGTTGATCGTCCGGGAGGGGATGCTGCGCGGCCACCGCAGTGGCCTGGCCGCCGCGTTCGGGGTCGCCACCGTCGACACCCTCTACTGCCTCGGCGCGCTGCTGACCGGGGCGGCGCTCGCGCCGGTGATCGCCTCGTGGGGGGACGCCCCCCGCTACCTGTCCGGGCTGGTGATCGTCGGGCTGGGCTGCCACCAACTGGCCACCCTGCGCCGCCCCCCGGCACGCCCCGGGGCCGGCCCCGACACCGCCGGAGCCGAGGGGAATTCCACCGGCAAGGCCGGTGCCGGGCGGAAACCCACCGGCGGGGCTGGTGCCGAGGGGGAGCTCACCGGTGGGGCCGGTGCCGAGCGGCACGGCACCGGCGGGGCCCGGCGGGACGGTAGCGGCGGCGGAGTCGAGCGGGACGGCACCGGCGGGCAACGTCCGGCCCGGACCGCGGCCGGACCGGTCTACGTCCGCTTCGTGCTCCTCACCGCGGTCAACCCGTTGACCCTGGTGTACTTCTTCGCCCTGGCCGGGACGGTGAACGCCGTGCCGGGCAGCTGGACGGGGCCCGGGGTGTTCGTCGTCGCCGCCGGGCTGGCCTCCCTGCTCTGGCAGACCGGGCTCGCCACGATCGGCGCGGCCCTCGGTGCCACCGTCCCCGTACGGGTCGCCGACCTGCTCGGGGTGGTCGCCTCCCTGATCGTCGTCGCGCTCGGAGCGACCGTCATCGTGGTCACCGCGCTCACCTGAGGCGCGGCCGACCCCCTTGCGCCCGGTGCCGTCCCGCCGGCCGTGCCGCCGCCGTTGTACGGTGCGGCCCAGCCCCTGTGCGGCCCAGCCCCTGTGCGAGGGCTGGACCGGGACGGGGCCGGACCGAGACAGGACCGGACCGGGACAGGACCGGACCGGGACGGGGGCCGGACCGGAGGGCGGGCGGTGCCCGGTCGGGCTCAGCCGAGGACCAGTCCGGGGTCGGGGTCGGGGTCCGGCGCGGGGGCGGGAACCTGGTACTCCTCGGTCAGCGTGGTCATCGGGCCGGGCCAGGTGGCCTGGGCGACCTCGATCGGCTTGCGGTGGGCGTCGTAGGCGACGTGCAGCAGGTGCAGCACCGGCGTGTCGGGGCGGATCTGGAGCGTCTCGGCCTCCTCCCGGCTGGGCTGGCGGGCGCTGATGGTGTCGGCGGCGGTGGTGTACCGCCGGCCGGTGGCTTCCTCGGCCTCCTGGTAGAGCGGTCGGCCGAACGCCTCGGCCCGCTCCAGGGAGGTGCCGGCGGTGTCCTTCGGCAGGAACCAGGACGCGCCCACCTCCACCGGGGACTCGTCGGTGCGTACCAGGTGTCGGCGGCAGAGCAGCTCGGTGCCGTCGGCGACCCCGAACGCGTCGGCCACCTCGGGTGGGGCGGGCGACCGACCGACCGAGACGAGCTGCTGGCGGTACCGCGCGGCGAGGTCGGCGTGGTAGCCGCGGAAACCACCGTAGCGGCCCCGGGAGAGCCGGTTGAGCCGCCGCCGGGTGCCCCGCACGTACGTACCGGAGCCGGGTTTGGTGATCAGGATGCCCTCGACCCGCAGCTGGTCGACGGCGCGTTGCACGGTCTGCTTTGCTACCCCGAACATCTCGGCGATGGCCGGGATGGACGGCAGTCGCTCGCCCGGCCCCCAGTCGCCCCGCCGCACCTGGGCCTTGAGCTGCGCGGCGATCTGCCGGTGCGGGAACTCGGCGGCTCCCGGGTTGATCTGCACGCCCGCCTCCTCCTGACAGCTAGGTTCCTAGGATGCCCTAGACGGGGTGACGACGCCACCCCGGACACGCCGAGGGCCCCGGACGCCACGACGCCCGGGGCCCTACGGGGACGACTACCAGGAACCGGCGGTGGGGCCGGCGGAACCGCCCCGGCGGCGCAGGTACTTCTCGAACTCCTGGGCGATCTCGTCACCGGTCAACGGGGTGATGCCCGCGTCGCCGACGCGTTCCTCCAGCTCCCGCACGTACTCGCCCAGCTCGGCGTCCTGCTCGGCGGCGCCACGCACCCGCTGCTCCCACTCGGCGGCCTCCTCGGCGAGGTCGGCCATCGGCACCGGCAGGTCGAGCACGTCCTCGACCCGGTGCAGCAGGGCCAGGGTCGCCTTGGGGCAGGGCGGGTTGTTGGCGTAGTGCGGCACGTGCACCCAGAACGACACCGCGTCGACCTCGGCCCGGGTGCAGGCGTCCTGGAGCACACCGACGATCCCGGTGGGCCCGTCGTAGCGGGTGGGGGTGAGCTGGTAACGCTGCGCGGCCTGGGCGTCGGAGGCGCTGCCGCTGATCGGCAACGGCCTGGTGTACGGCACGTCGGCCAGCAACGCGCCGAGCAGCACCACCCGTTCGACCTCCAGGCTGTGGCAGATCTCCAGCACCTGCTCGCAGAACGTGCGCCAGCGCATGCTCGGCTCGATGCCCCGGATCAGCACCACGTCGCGGTCGGTGCCCTCGGGGCTGGCCACCACGAACTTCGTGGTGGGCCACTCCACCCGGCGGGTCTCGCCGTCGGACATCGTGATCGTGGGGCGGCTGACCTGGAAGTCGTAGAACTCCTCCGGGTCGATCTCGGTGATCTGGCGGGCCTGCCAGACCTGTTCCAGGTGTTCCACGGCGGCGGTGGAGGCGTCCGCGGCGTCGTTCCAGCCCTCGAAGGCGGCGATCGCCACCGGGGACCGCAGCACCGGCAGCCCGTCGAACTCGGTCACGCCGTCACCTCGCCCCGCTCGTCGCCGACGGTGCCGGGGGTCGGCCCGGTCATCCGCCCGCCGTGCACGGTGGCGTCCCTGATGTCCTTCACGTCCGCAAGCCTACGTCCCGGCGCGGCGCGTGGCCCGTCGGCCGCGCCGGTCCGCCGATCCACCCGGCCCCGAACCGGTACGAACCGACCCGGTGAGCGGATCGACACATAGTGGGACGGGGTCGGGCGTCGACAATCGTCGGAATCCTCGCACTAACCTGAACCTGTGCGGACTTCGTTGCGGGATGTGCTGGCCGACCGGATCCTTATCGCCGACGGGGCGATGGGGACAATGCTGCAAGCAGCCGATCTGAGCCTCGACGACTTCGAAGGGCTGGAGGGCTGCAACGAGATCCTCAACGTGACCCGGCCCGACGTGGTGCGCGGCGTGCACGAGGAGTACCTGGCGGCCGGCGCGGACTGCGTCGAGACGAACACATTCGGCGCCAACCTCGCCAACCTCGCCGAGTACGACATCCCGCAGCGCATCCGGGAGCTGTCCGAGGCCGGCGCGCGGATCGCCCGGGAGGCCGCCGACGCGTACGCCACGGCGGAGCGCCCGCGGTTCGTGCTCGGCTCGATCGGCCCCGGCACCAAGCTGCCCACCCTCGGCCACGCCCCGTACGCGACGTTGCGCGACGCGTACCAGGAAAATGCCGCCGGACTGATCGCCGGTGGGTCGGACGCGCTGATCATCGAGACCTGCCAGGACCTGTTGCAGGTCAAGGCGGCCGTGGTCGGGTCGAAGCGGGCGATGGCCGAGCTGGGCCAGCAGGTACCGATCATCTGCCACGTGGCGGTGGAGACCACCGGCACCATGCTCGTGGGCAGCGAGATCGGGGCGGCGCTCGCGGCCATCGAGCCGCTCGGGGTGGACCTGATCGGGCTCAACTGCTCGACCGGCCCGGCCGAGATGGGCGAGCACCTGCGCTACCTGTCGCAGCACTCCCGGATCCCGCTGTCGGTGATGCCGAACGCCGGCCTGCCGGTGCTGACCGCCGACGGGGCGTACTTCCCGCTGACCCCGGTGGAGCTGGCCGACGCCCTCGAACGGTTCGTCGCCGACTACGGCGTGGGGCTGATCGGCGGCTGCTGCGGCACCACCCCGGAGCACATCCGGGCGTTGGCCGAGCGGCTGCACGGTGCGACCCCGGTGCCGCGCGAGCCCCGGCACGAGGCGGGCGTCTCGTCGATCTACCACCCGGTGCCGTTCGCCCAGGACGCCTCGGTGCTGATGGTGGGGGAGCGGACCAACGCCAACGGCTCCAAGGCGTTCCGCGAGTCGATGCTCGCCGCCGACTGGCAGGCGTGCGTGGAGGTGGCCCGCAGCCAGGCCCGCGACGGCTCGCACCTGCTGGACCTGTGTGTCGACTACGTCGGCCGGGACGGCACGCAGGACATGCGGGAGTTGGCCGGCCGGTTCGCCACCGCGTCCACCCTGCCGATCATGCTGGACTCCACCGAGCCGGCGGTGATCGAGGCCGGGTTGGAGATGCTCGGCGGGCGGTGCGTGGTCAACTCGGTCAACTTCGAGGACGGCGACGGCCCCGACTCCCGCTACGCGCGGGTGATGCCGGTGATCGCCGAACACGGTGCGGCCGTGGTGGCGCTGCTCATCGACGAGGAGGGTCAGGCCCGTACCCGGGAGTGGAAGGTCCGGGTGGCGGCCCGGCTGATCGACGACCTGACCGGGCGTTGGGGGATGGACCGGTCGGACATCCTCATCGACGCGCTGACCTTCCCGATCGCCACCGGCCAGGAGGAGACCCGCCGGGACGGCATCGAGACGATCGAGGCGATCCGGGAGATCGCCGCCCGCTACCCGGGGGTCAACTTCACCCTGGGCATCTCGAACGTCTCGTTCGGGCTCAACCCGGCGGCCCGGCAGGTGCTCAACTCGGTGTTCCTGCACGAGTGTGTGCAGGCCGGGCTGACCTCGGCGATCGTGCACGCCAGCAAGATCCTGCCGATGTCCAAGATCCCCGAGGCGCAGCGCGAGGTCGCCCTCGACCTGATCTACGACCGGCGGCGCGAGGGCTACGACCCGGTGCAGCGGTTCATCGAGGCGTTCGAGGGTGTCGACGCCGCGTCGGCGCGGGCCACCCGGGCCGAGGAACTGGCCGGGCTGCCGCTGGACGAGCGGCTCAAGCGGCGGATCATCGACGGCGAGCGCAACGGCCTGGAGGCCGACCTGGACGCCGCGATGGCGCAGGGCCGGTCCCCGCTGTCCATCATCAACGACATCCTGCTGGACGGGATGAAGGTCGTCGGCGAGCTGTTCGGCTCCGGGCAGATGCAGTTGCCGTTCGTACTCCAGTCCGCCGAGGTGATGAAGACGGCGGTGGCCTACCTGGAGCCGCAC
The DNA here is from genome assembly GCF_053667945.1 of Micromonospora sp. SCSIO 07396. Classification (NCBI taxonomy): domain Bacteria; kingdom Bacillati; phylum Actinomycetota; class Actinomycetes; order Micromonosporales; family Micromonosporaceae; genus Micromonospora; species Micromonospora sp. SCSIO 07396. The sequence continues at coordinate 3,206,787 of NZ_CM132210.1, read as the reverse complement.
ATGGAGGCCGTCGAGGACGGCGGCAAGGGCCGGATCGTGCTGGCCACCGTGCGCGGCGACGTGCACGACATCGGCAAGAACCTGGTCGACATCATCCTGTCCAACAACGGCTACGAGGTCGTCAACATCGGCATCAAGCAGCCGATCACCGCGATCCTCGACGCCGCCGAGGAGCACCGGGCCGACGCGATCGGCATGTCCGGGCTGCTGGTCAAGAGCACGGTCATCATGAAGGAGAACCTCGCCGAGATGGCGTCGCGCGGGGTCGCCGAGCGGTGGCCGGTGCTGCTGGGCGGGGCGGCGCTGACCCGGGCCTATGTGGAGGACGACCTGCGGGCGATGTTCCCCGGCCAGGTGCACTACGCGCGGGACGCCTTCGAGGGGTTGGCCCTGATGGACCGGGTGATGACCGCCAAGCGTGGCGGCGCACCCGTGATCGACCCGGAACGGGAGGCGGCCCTGGCGGCCCGACGGGCCCGCCGGGAGAAGCAGCGCGCCATGGTCACCGAGGCACTGCCGGAGCTGGACGACGCCTCGGTGCGCTCCGACGTGGCGACCGACGTGGCCGTGCCTACCCCGCCGTTCTTCGGCACCCGGGTGGTCAAGGGGGTGCCGCTGGCCGACTACGCGTCCCTGCTGGACGAGCGGGCCACCTTCCTCGGCCAGTGGGGGCTGCGCGGGTCGCGGGGCGGCCAGGGCCCGTCGTACGAGGAACTGGTGGAGACCGAGGGGCGGCCCCGGCTGCGGTACTGGTTGGACCGGCTCATCGCCGACCAGGTGTTGGAGGCGGCCGTGGTGTACGGCTACTTCCCGGCGTACTCCGAGGGCAACGACCTGGTGGTGCTGGATGAGAACGGCGCCAGCGAGCGGGCCCGGTTCTCGTTCCCCCGGCAGCGGCAGGAACGGCGGCTCTGCCTGGCCGACTTCTTCCGGCCCAAGGGCGACGGGCTCGACGTGGTGGCGTTGCAGCTGGTCACCGTCGGCCAGCCGATCAGCGAGTACACCGCGAAGATGTTCGCCGCCAACGAGTACCGCGACTACCTGGAGGTGCACGGGTTGTCCGTGCAGCTCACCGAGGCGCTCGCCGAGTACTGGCACCGGCGGATCCGCTCCGAGCTGACCCTGCCGGGCGGCGGCACGGTCGCCACCGGCGACCCGACCGACCTGGCCGGCCTGCTGCGCAACGACTACCGGGGCTGCCGGTACGCGTTCGGCTACCCGGCCTGCCCGGACCTGGAGGACCGGGCGAAGATGGTGGATCTGCTGGGGGCGGAGCGGATCGGCGTGCAGTTGTCGGAGGAGTTCCAGCTGGTGCCGGAGCAGGCCACCGACGCGATCGTGGTGCACCACCCGGAGGCCAACTACTTCAACGCCAAGTAATCATGACCACCGCAGGAGCGCTATCTTGCGGCGGAACGCCGTGCGCTCTTACGGCGGCGGTTCGGGCTCCCGAAGAGACTCCGATTTACTCGATCATGCCTTCGTCGGAGTGACCGGTCCGCGTCACTGATCAGCGATCTCGGTGGTCATGGCTTGGACCGACGCGGCGTTCTGCGTAAGCCAGTCGCCCAGTTTGGTTGTCGTCTCTTGAAAGTCGTCCACCAGTGACGTCAGGCCGGCCTCCGAGACGACGAGAACGATCGTGTGGCCTATGAAGCCTCCCACGGAGTTGCGCCATACGAGGGTACCCCTATTAACTCTGGATAATTGTGGATGACCAGCGTCGTCAAGGCTGCACTTGAACAATGGTGCATCGACGAACACGATCGGCTGGGCCAGCACGTGGATTTTTGATAGGGGTGGCGCGACGTCGGTCCGGGTAACTAGTGCGGCGCTTGCCTTGGCTGCTCCCAGCACGGCCGCATATGCCACGTCCTCGCGTTGTGATGACGAGAATGTGGCGCGTACCATACCGTAGCCGGGGTTTTCCTCTATCGCAAACAACGGGAGTTGCTGTATCGCGGCGTCATGGGCAAGAGTTCTCCACCAGTGACGCGTGGCAGGAGACCGGTGTCGCTGGTAGACCGAGGCCACCGGATGCAGCGGATCCCGGTCGCCGCAGAAGAGGATCCATGGTTTTTCGGGCGATCCTTTCGCTTCGATGCACAGGTTGAAATCGAACCACGTCTGCCCGTCTTCGGAATGCCAGGGCCTTGAGCGTGCAACGACATCAATTTCGCGTCGGACTCCGTGGTCGGGATCGAAATAAAAGTCGGACTGCGTGACGTGGGATACTCTCTGCAGAGCTTGCGCCAACCGCATCTCCAGGGGATAGCCTTGGCTTGTCAGCCAGGAGAGGATCTTCCTCTCCAATTCGGGTGACTGGAGAGTGCTCCGACTGTCATCGGCCGTCATGGAGCGACGCTACATCGAAATCAGTCGAGGGCACAATGGTAAATGTGTCGAACCGTGCTAACCCTCGGGATCGCGATCCGTCTGTGGTGCCATAGTTCGGTTGGGATGTCGCGATCAGTCGGCGGGGGAATGGTGAGGCTGTGGTCGTAGCCTCCGGCCGCTCATCGAGGTGGTAGCTGCCTGTTCATGGCCTGCTTGCCGGGGGCTGTTCGGCGACGAAGACGCCTACGCCCGGCAGGGTTTCGGTCATCCCCTTGATCCGTAGCACCTGCATCGCCCGGTCGATCACGGGCTCGGTGACCCCGTAGTGCTCGATCAACTCTCGTCGGCTGGGTAGCTTGCCGCCCGGCGGGAACTCGCCGGCGGCGATGCGTTCGGCGAGGTCGTCGGCGATCTGCTCGTAGCGGTAGCGCGGTGGCACGTGGTTCCCCTCGGTTGGCAACACGAGTAGACCACCTATGTCCGCCCTTGACTACCCAACGGTACCTATGGGAGGTTGCTTGGGAGGTCGATTCCTTCGGTTGGCACTGTGGGCCGTCCTCGCCGGCGTGGATGCGCGGTGCCTCTCGTGACCGGGCATCCACGCCTTCAGAAGCTGCAGCTAGAGGAGGTCGGGGTGCTCACCACCAGCGATCCGATGCGCCGGGTCCTGGCGTACGTGAATGGGTGAACCGACGAGGCGCGTCTCGTACGACGGGTATGTCGCGGCGGTGGCGTTGACGCTCGCCCGCCGGCACCGGCCGGCCTTTTCCTGGCGGCGCTGGCGGTGGGTCTGCCGCTGCGGTGCTGACCTGCCCTGCTCCAGCCGGCACCGCATCCCGATCAACCGTGGCCACTGGCCCGATCGCGACGATCCCCGGTGACGAACCATCACCCGGTCCCGCCGGCCTGGACCTGCGGCGGCTGCGGCACCGACTGGCCCTGTGGGCCGGCTCGCCGGCAGCTACTGGCCGAGTACCGGGACGCCCGGGTGGCCCTCGCGCTGTACCTGGCTGCCCAGCTCGTCGCCGCCGGCCGGGACCTTGCCGTGCTTCCCGCCGGCCGGCTGCACCACCGCTTTCTCGGTTGGACCCGATGAGCATCCTGCGACGCGGCGACGAGAAGTACCACTACAGCGACGGTTCGCACCGGTGGGTCCCGCCGGACCCGGACTACGACCAGGAGATGTGGAACGAGGAGGTCCGCCAGCACAAGGAGGGCCATCTCCGGAACGAGCATCCGAAGGTACGTCTCCAGCGCCTGGTCTGAGGCGGCACTCGGGAGAGGCGACACGGCCGCGCGCCGGTCAGGTCGTCTCGTCGTACGTCCGTCGGGCGGCCTCGATCGCGGGCAGGTGCCGCCCGGCCCAGTCGAGCAGGACGTCGACCGGGTGCCGGAGCGTCTTGCCCAGCGGGGTGATGCGGTACTCGACGGCGACCGGCCGTGACGACAGGACGTGGCGGGCGACGATGCCGTTGCGTTCGAGTCGGCGCAGGGTGGCGCTCAGTGACTTCTGGGACACGGCGGGGATGGCGTGGCGCAGCTCGTTGAACCGGCAGGGCCGTTCGCAGAGCTGGTTGAGCACCTCCAACGACCACTTGTCGAGCACCTGGTCCAGCAGCTCGCGGTGCGGCGGGGTGATCTGGAGGGCTTCCGACGGCAGGGGTGTGGTTTCCGGCATGACACCTAGTCTCGTTGAAGTGTCCTCGGAGCACCAGGTATCCATGAGATACCAACGAGGGAGGAACTCAGATGGGTGTTCAGCTTTTCTCCGCGCCGGGCATGATGCAGCCCGTTCCCTACCACCACGTCGCGGTCGCGTCGGGGTCGCGCCACGTCCACGTGGCCGGACAGATCAGCCGCGACGAGGCCGGCCGGCCGGTCGCCGTCGGCGACCTGCGGGGCCAGGTCGCCCAGGCGCTGCGCAACACGGGGTACGGGCTGGCCGGTGCCGGCGCGGGCTTCGCCGACGTCGTGCGCCTGACGTTCTACGTGACGAACTGGTCGCCGGAGCGGATCGGTGACTTCATGGCCGGGGTGGCGGATGTCGCGGGGGAACTCGGCCTGCCGCAGCCGTTGCCGCCGTCGTCGCTCATCGGCGTCGACTATCTCTTCGAGCCCGACGTTCTCGTCGAGGTCGAGGCGACGGCGATCCTGGACTGAGGTCCCGGCCCGGCACTACCTGTATCGGCGATCCAGCGGTATCCGAGCGGTCCGATACCGCTGGATCGCCGATATTGCGCCCGTCAGGCCAGGCCAGGCCGGGCTGGCGCGGGCTCAGCGGCCCTGGGTGAGGAAGCCCTCCAGGGCGAGGGTGGCCGCGCCGAGGCTGACCGGGTTTCCGGCGACGGGGGAGCGGACGATCCCGGTGGCGGCGAGCGGGCGGCGCAGCGCGTGCTGGGCGACCACGGCGCGGACCTCGTCGCGCAGCCGGTCACCGAGCCGGTCGGCGACCCAGCTGCTGAGCACGATGACCTCCGGGTTGAGCAGGTTGACCAGGTCGGCGACGGCGACGCCGAGGTAGCGGGCGGTCTCGGCGACCACCTTCGCGGCGGTGGGGTCGTCGGCGGCCAGTGCGGCGGCGAGGGCGTCGAGGGTGGCGGTCTGGTCCTCGGGGTGCAGCAGCGGGCTGGTCGGGGCAAGGTCGCGCAGGGTCTGCATGATGCCGGGCGCGCCGACGTACGCCTCGACGCAGCCCCGGCTGCCGCACCGGCACAGCCGGCCGTCGAGGACCAGGGTGGTGTGCCCCCACTCCCCGGCGCTGTTGCTGCTGCCCCGGTAGAGGGTGCCGCCGAAGGCGAGGCCCGCGCCGACGCCGGTGCCCAGGTTGATCACGGCGACGTCGTCGCGGCCCCGGGCGGCCCCGGCCCACAGTTCGGCGAGCACCGCCGCGCGCAGCGGGTTGTCCAGGTGCAGCGGCAGCGGCAGGTGGTCGGCGAGCAGGTCCCGCAGCGGTACGTCGTGCCAGTTCCAGTTGGGCGCGAACACCGACACGCCGCCCTCCCGGTCGACCTGGCCGGGGACGCTGACCCCGACGCCGAGCACCCGGGCCCCGGTGCCGGCCAGGACGGTGTCGATGCCGCTGACGATGTGCCGGACCACCTGGTGGGGGCGGCGTTCCAGGGGGCGTAGCGCCTCCTCGGCTCCGGCCAGCCGGGTCAGCGTGGTGTCGAAGAGGTCGACGTGCACGTACGTCTCGGCGACGTCGACGCCGACGAGCAGGCCGCCGTGCGGGTCGGCGGCGACCAGGCCGCGCGGTCGCCCGCCACCGGAGTCCTCCTGGCCGGCCTCGGTGAGCAGCCCGAGGTCGGTGAGTTCGGCGACCAGGGTGGCGACGGTGCCGAGGCTGAGCCCGGTGTCTACGGCGAGGCGTTGCCGGCTGGTGGTGCCGGCGGCGACGACCTGCTGGACGACGGTGAGCCGGTTGGCGGAACGGATGTCGCGTGAGGTCCGGGCCATGGGGCTTATCGCAACACTTACGAAAACCGTTGGCAATAGTGCAGGATGACAACCATCGATTTATAGAGAGAGGTGTGTCGATGGGACGTCTCCGCTACGGCGCCCTGGCGGCGGTGCTCTGCGTGCTCGGCGGCCTGCTGGTCGCCGTACCGGCGCGGGCCAACGCCGCCGGGCCGGTCCCGCACTATCTGATGACCGCGTTCACCAACAGCAGCGAATCCAACATGTACGTCTACGACTCGGCCGACGCCAGCCGGTTTACCCTCCAGCGGGCCAACGCCTACACCCCGCCGTCCGGGCTGGTCCGCGACCCGAGCGTCATCCGGCACACCGACGGCTACTACTACCTCGTCTACACCACCGGCTGGACCGGCAACACCATCGGCATCGCCCGCAGCAGCGACTACCTGACCTGGACGTTCCAGCGCAACGTCACCATCGGCGTCGCGCCGGCCAACGGCAGCACCTGGGCCCCCGAGTGGTTCGTCGACAGCGACGGCAGCGTGCACATCGTCGTCTCCGTATCGCAGACCGGCACCGCCGGGCAGTTCCAGCCGTACCGGATCACCGCGACGAACGCCGCACTGTCGGCGTGGAGCGCACCGGCGGCGCTCGCCGGCATCGGCACCAACCACATCGACAGCTTCATCGTCAAGGTCGGCAGCACCTACCACAACTTCATGAAGAACGAGACCACCAAGTACATCGAGCACGCCACCGCCCCCGCGCTGACCGGCCCGTGGAGCTGGGTCGGCACCGGCAACTGGGCCGGCTGGGGCTCCGGCCTGGAGGGTCCCGCCCTGGTCCGGCTGCCCGACAACCGCTGGCGCATCTATTTCGACCAGTACGGCGCCGGCCGCTACTACTCCGCCGACAGCAGCGACCTGTACGGCTTCACCGGCAAGACCGAACTGGCCGGGCTGTCCGGCACGGTGCGGCACTTCACCGTGCTGCGGGAGAGCGTCGGGGACAACTCCGCACCGCCCACCGGCAGCCGCTCGCTGCGCTCGGCGAACTTCCCCGACCGCTACGTCCGTCACCGTGACAACGTCGCCCGCATCGACGTGCTGAGCAGCGGCAGCGCGCTGGCTGACCGGCAGGACGCCACCTTCCAGATCGTCGCCGGGCTCGCCAACGCCTCCTGCTACTCGTTCCGCGCGGTCAATGGCTCCTACCTGCGGCACTGGGACTTCACGATGCGGCTCGCCGGCAACGACGGCAGCGCCGTCTTCGCCGGGGACGCCACCTTCTGCAGCCGTACCGGGCTGGCCGGGGGTGGCAGCTACTCGTTCGAGTCGTGGAACCACCCCGGCCGCTACCTGCGCCACTACGACTACGTGCTGCGGGTCGACCCGTACGCCGCCGGCAGCACCTTCGCCGGCGACGCCTCGTTCACCCTCACCACGCCGCTGGCCTGAGCGGTCCGACGCGCCGGCCGGCGGACGTGCCGCACGCCCACCGGCCGGCGCGGGCCCATCGGGTGGCGCGGGCTCTTCGGCCGGCCGGGCTCAGCGGGTGGCGCGGGCTCAGCGGGTGGCCGGCAGGCCGAACGTCCGGAACAGCGTGCCGTCCAGGAACGACACGAGCTGGGCGATCCGGCCGTCGCGCACCGTCAGCACCGTGATCGACCACGGCAGGTACGGGCCGGAGTCGCCCGCGCGCAGGTAGTTGGCCACCGCCGGCTGGCCGTTGGCCGCCACCGGCACGTGCCGCCACCTGCCACAACTGCCCAACGGTATCGCCCGCGCGAAGTCCAGCACCGCGGCGCGGCCGGCGTACCAGTTCGGCAGGGGTGGCATCGACCAGGTGACGTCCTCGGTGAGCAGGGCCACCAGGGCATCGGCGTCGCCGTTCTCCAGCGCGGCGGCATAGCCGGCGGCGACCGCGCGCAGCCGGGCGTCGCCGAGCGTGCGCAGGGTCTGCTGCTGGCTGCGGGCCGGCACCCGCTCGGCGACGACCCGGCGGGCCCGCGCCAGCGCCGAGTTGACCGAGCCGGTGGAGGTGCCCATCATGGCGGCGATCTCGGCGGCGGTGAAGCCGAGCACGTCGAACAGCAGCAGCGCGGCGCGCTGGTTGCCGGGCAGGTGTTGCAGCGCGGTGACGAACGCCAGCTCGACGGCCTCGCGCTGCTCGTAGCGGGCCTCCGGGGCGGCGGGGCCGGCGGCCAGGGCGGCGTCGGGGTAGGGACCGAGCCACCGGACGTGGTCGGCGGCGACGCTGCCCGGCACGGCGTGCTCGCTGGCCGGCCCCAGGTCGACGGGCAACGCCCGCCGCCCCCGGCCGGTGGCCAGGTCCAGGCAGGTGCGGGTGGCGACGGTGTAGAGCCAGGTCCGCAGGGAGCTGCGCCCCTCGAACCGGGGCAGCGAGCGCCAGGCCCGCAGCAGGGCCTCCTGCAGCGCGTCGTCGGCGTCGTGCGGGGAACCGAGCATCCGGTAGCAGTGCGCGTGCAGTTCCGGCCGCAACGGCGCGACCAGCGCGGTGAACGCGGCGTCGTCCCCGCCCCGGGCCCGGGTCAGCGTCGCGGCATGGTCGTCGGCCGTGATCTCGGCAAGAATCCTGCTCACGACCGACGATTCTGCCCCACGCTGGGAGTCTGCATCGGGTAGGAGCCGCACGTCACGACCCGGAGGACCCGACCATGAGTAGTTCCACGACCGTTCCGGTGACCACCGCCACCCTGGCCGTCCCCGACGGGACCCTGCACTTCGAGGTACGCGGCCAGGGTCCCCTGGTAGCGCTGGTCGCCGCCCCGATGGACGCCCGTGCGTTCGCCCCGCTGGCCGACCTGCTCGCCACCGACCACACCGTGCTCACCACCGACCCGCGCGGTATCCGCCGCAGCCGGCTGCACGACCCGCAGCAGGACTCCACGCCCGAACTGCGCGCCGACGACCTGGCCCGGCTGCTGGCCCACCTCGACGCCGGCCCGGCGACGGTGCTCGGGTCCAGCGGCGGCGCGGTCACCGTGCTGGCGCTCGCCCAGGGGCATCCGCAGGTGGCGCACACCGTGATCGCCCACGAGCCGCCGCTGGTGCTGCTGCTCGACGACCGCGACGAACTCCTGGCCCGGGAGGACGACATGATCGCCACCTACCGGCGGGGGGACCGGCTGGGCGCCTGGCGGAAGTTCCTCGCCACCGCCAACATCGTCATGCCCGAGGAGATGGTCCAGGGCATGTTCGGCCACGAGCCGGACCCGCAGGACGCCGCCGACGAGCGCTACCAGTACCTGCACACGCTGCGCGGCACGACCCGCTACCAGCCGGACGTCACCGCCCTGCGCGCCGGCCCGACCCGGGTGCTGGTCGGCCTCGGTGAGGAGTCGGCCGGAGAGCTGTGCGACCGCAGCTCCCGTGCGCTGGCCGCCGCGCTGGGCGTGCCGCCCACCATGTTCCCCGGCGGGCACATCGGCTTCACCGACGACCCGGCCGGCTTCGCCGTCCGGCTGCGGGAGGTCATCGCCGGGTGACGGTGGGGTGACGGCGGGCGGCCGGGGTGGTCCGGGTAGGGGGACGGTCGCGGTGGCGGCGACCGATGCGCGACAGCCGGCGGAGCACGGGCGTTCCGCCGGTCCTGACCCCGGGGTCAGTGGGGGAGGAGCCTACGTGGGACGGGGGCTTGAAATCCTATCGATTCGATAGGAAACTGGTCCGGTGCTGCTCGTCCGGCTGTTCACCTCCCGCCGGGTCGTCGACCTGATGCGGGTCGCCGCCCAGCGGTGTCCCGGGCCGTCCCCCGCCGCCTGACCCGCTGCGGTCGCCGCATCGCGCTGCCGACCGCCGCCGCCGCCGGCAGGGACGATTCCGTAGGCCCGCGCGGCGTCCGCCGTGCCGCCGTGACCCTTCGACCCCCGTGCGGGAGCCCCTGCGATGACCGACTCCGACCATCGTCCACCGCCGGTCGAGGCCGACGCCGACACCCTACGTACGCTGCTGCGCCACCAGGCCAGCACGGTCGTGGTGGTCACCGCCCCCGGTGCCCCGGCGGTCGGCTTCACCGCGACCTCGTTCACCTCGGTGTCGCTGGCCCCGCCGATCGTCTCGTTCTGCCTGAACCTCGGGGCGTCGAGCTGGCCCACGGTGGCCCGCAGCCGGCACGTGGCGGTGCACCTGCTCGCCCACCACCAGCAGGACCTGGCGCGTACGTTCGCGACCAGCGGCATCGACCGGTTCGCCGCGCCGACCCGGTGGCAGGCCGGGCCGGAGGGGGTGCCGATCCTCGACGATACCCTGGCCTGGCTGCTCTGCCGGGTGGTCGAGCGGGTGCCGGTCGGCGACCACGCGATCGTGCTCGCCGAGCCGGAGCTGATCCGGCACGCCGACGTGGGGTCGCCGTTGCTCTACCACCGGGGCCGCTACACCGGCCTGGCCGGCGGCCCGGAGGGCGTCACCCGCCGTCCCGCCGCCTGACGGACGCAATCTATGTAAATCCTATAGCCTTAGTAGGTATTGCGTCAACGGATCGACACCCCTCGGTGCGATAGCCGACATCCGTCCCGTGTTCCGTTGACACCTCCGGCACCCCGAGGTGGACTCGACCCATGTCCAGCGAGCTGCGGCTGACGATCCGCGGCCACATCGACTTCGGTCGGGTGTGGTCGAGTTCCTGTCTGGCCTGACCCGGCACCCACACCCGGACCCGACGCGCCACCCCGGCCCGTCGAGGTGGGGCTCACCGCCGAGCTGACCGCCGCACCCTTCCCGACACCGCACCGGCCCGCGCCCCGCGCCCGGCCGGGTGTCGGCGTACCCGATCGCCTGCCTGGACAGGAGAACCCGCCATGCCCGTCCGCCCCCTGCGGACCCTTGCCGTCGCCGCCGTGCTCGCCCTCGCCGGCTGCGCCACCGCCACCACCCCGGCCGCCGAGGCCGCCGGGCGACCCCGCCCCGGCGGCGCGCTCACCTGGGCCGTCGAGACCGAACCGATCACCCTCAACCCGCACCAGTACGCGCAGGCCAAGGCCCGCCTGCTGGTCTGGAACAGCTTCGAGTCACTGCTCACCTACGATGCGCAGGGCCGACCCGTGCCCTGGCTGGCGACCGGCTGGCAGATCACCCCCGACGGCCTGACCTACACCCTCCCGCTGCGCACCGGAGTGACCTTCACCGACGGCACCCCGTTCGACGCCGCCGCCGTCAAGGCCAACCTCGACAAACTCCGCGAACCCGGGTACGCCCCCGCCGTCGCCGCCGTGCAACTGCGCCACCTCAAGGCCGTCGAGGTCGTCGACCCGCACACCGTACGGCTCACCCTGACCGCCCCCGACGTGCTCATCCTCGACTTCCTCGCCTCCCCGCAGGGCGCCCAGGTGTCCCCGAGGTCGCTGCGGGAGGCCAGGAACCTCAAGGCCGGCGGCGTCGACGTCGTCGGCACCGGACCGTTCGTGCTCGACCGCTACGTCCCTGGTCAGGAACTGCACTACCGGCGCAACCCCGGCTACGACTGGGCCCCGCCCACCGCCACCCACACCGGCCCCGCCCACCTCGACGAGATCACCTACCGGTTCCTCAAAGAGTCCGCGGTCCGGGTCGGTGCCCTCACCGCACAGCAGGTGCAGCTCATCGAGGGGGTGCCCGCCACCGACCAGCCACTGATCACCGGCAACCCGCGGCTGCGGCTGACCCGCGAGCTGAACTCCGGCTCCGCCTACACGTACTACCTGAACGTCTCCCACGCACCGTTCGACGACCTGCGGGTCCGGCAGGCGTTCCGGGAGGCCCTCGACGTCGACACCGTGCTGGCCTCGGTCTACCGGGACACCGCGACCCGGGCGTGGAGCGTGGTCAGCCCGTCCAGCCCGCTCTACGACAAGCGGCTGGAGGGCAGCTACGGCGGGGACGCCGCCAAGGCCAACCGCCTGCTCGACCAGGCCGGCTGGACCGGCCGCGACGCCGACGGCTACCGCACCCGCGGCGGCCGGCGGCTCACCGTACGGCTGGTGCAGGCCGCCCCGTACGTGCGCGACCGCCGCGACGTGCTCGCCCAGGCCGTGCAGGCGGCGGTGAAACAGAGCGCCGGCATCGACCTGAAGGTCTCCGTGGTCGACCAGGGCACCGCCCGGCAGGCGTTCGACCGCAACGAGTACGAGGTCTTCGACAACTCCCGCGCCGACACCGACGCCGGGGCGGCGCTGAACCTGCTGCTGCACTCCGCCGGCGGCATCAACCGCACCCGGGTCGCCGACCCGCAGCTCGACCGGCTCCTGGAGGCCGGGCAGGCCGCCACCGACCCCGCGCGGCGGGCCGAGAGCTACGCCGCCCTGCAACAGCGGGTCGTCGCCGGGCAGGCGCTCGCCCTGCCGCTCTACGCCCCGGCCGACCAGATCGCCGCCAGCACCGCCGTCGGCGGGGTGCGGTTCGAGCCCACCGCCGGGGTGCCGGCCAGCGCGTACGACCTGTGGATCGCGCGGTGAGCCTGCTGCGGGCGGTGGCCCGTCGGGTCGCCGCCGGACTCGTCGTGCTGTGGGCCGCCGCCACCACCGCCTACCTGGCACTGCTGGCCGCGCCCGGGAACACCGTGGACAGCATCGTGGGCGACGGCGCGGACACCCCGCAGATCCGGGCCCAGATCATCACCGAGTGGGGTCTGGACCGGCCGCCGGCCGTGCAGTACCTCGACTACCTGTGGCGGTTGGCCGGGGGTGACCTGGGCCGCTCCTACCTGCTGCAACGCCCGGTCGCCGAGGTCATCGGCGAGCAGCTCGCCCCTACCGCGACGCTCGCCGTCGCTGCCGCCGGCCTCGGGGTGCTGCTGGCCGTGGTGGTGGCGGTCGGCACCACAGGCCGTCGCCGGCGGTGGCCGCGCCGGGTCAGCTCCGCAGCCGAGCTGCTGCTGGTCTCGACCCCGCCGTTCCTCATCGGCATCGTGCTGCTCAGCGTGCTCTCCTTCCGGTACGGGCTGTTCCCCGTCGCCGGCGACCGGGGGCCCGCCGCCCTGGCGCTGCCGGCGCTCACCCTCGCCCTGCCCATCGCCGGCCTGCTCGCCCAGGTGCTCCGCGACGGCCTGGACCGGGCGCTGGACGAGCCGTTCGTGCTGACCGCCCGTGCCCGGGGGACACGGGAACGGACGGTGCTGCTGCGCCACGCCCTGCGGCACGCGCTGCTGCCGGCGGTCACCCTCGCCGGTTGGCTGTTCGGCGTCTTGCTCGGCGGCGCGGTCATCGTCGAGCAGGTGTTCGGCCGCCCCGGCCTCGGCCAGGTCACCCTGAGCGCGGTGACCAGCAAGGACATGCCGGTGGTGCTGGCCGTGGTGACGCTCTCCGCCGCCGTCTACGTGCTGGTCAACACCGCCGCCGACCTGACCTGCCTGCTCGTCGACCCGCGCCTGCGAAGGAGCTGACGATGACCGTCACCCTGGGGCCCACGCCCACCGCCGGCGCGGCGGTCCCGCTCGCCACCGACCCGCCCACCCCCGCCGGCCGACGCCGCACCCGGCCTCGACCCGGCCTGCTCGTCGCCGGGGCGTACCTCGTCCTGCTGGTCGTCGCGGCGGTCCTCCCGGCGCTGCTGGCCCCCGGTGACCCGCTCGCCGCCGACCCGCGCGCCACGCTCGCCGCCCCCGACCCGGCGCACTGGTTCGGCACCGACCAACTCGGCCGGGACGTGTGGACCAGGGTGGTGCACGGCGCGGGGCACTCGCTGACCATCGGCCTCGCCGCGACCGGGATCGCGGTCACCGGCGGGGTGCTGCTCGGGCTGCTCGCCGGACTGGCCCACCGGTTCGCCGACGAGACGCTCAGCCGGTCCTTCGACGCGTTGTCGGCGTTCCCGCTGCTGCTGCTTGCGTTGCTGTTCATCACGGTCACCGGCCCCGGCACCGCCAGCCTGGTCGTCGCCATCGGCATCGCCACCCTCCCGCACCACGCCCGGGTGGTACGCGGGCAGACCCGGCTGGTCCGCCGGGCCGACTACGTCGAACAGGCGGTCAGCTTCGGCCTGTCCCGTCCCCGGCTGGTGTGGCGGCACGTGCTGCCCAACGTGGTCGGTCCGGTGCCGGTGCTCGCCGTGATCGGGCTCGGCGAGGCGGTGCTGGCCGCCGCCGGGCTCAGCTTCCTCGGCCTCGGCCCGCAACCACCGTCGCCGGAGTGGGGCGCGATGCTCTCCGAAGGGCGCAACTACCTCCAGGTGGCCTGGTGGATGACGGTGCTGCCCGGTGCGGCGGTCACCGCGACGGTGGTCGCGCTGACCGTCGTCGGTCGGCACTGGCAGGCCCGCTTCGACGGGCGGCGTCCCTGATGGGCCCGCTGCTCGCCGTCGAGGACCTGCACGTCACCTTCGACACGCCGACCGGCCCGGTGGCGGCGGTCCGGGGCATCGACCTCACCGTCGGGGCCGGCGAGTGCGTCGCCCTCGTGGGGGAGTCCGGCTCGGGCAAGAGCGTCACCGCCCGTGCCCTGGTCGGTCTGGCCGGCGTCGACGCCCGGGTCCGCGCCGGCCGGCTCGACCTCGCCGGCCGGGACGTGCGGGGCTACCGGCCCCGGGACTGGCGGCGGGTGCGCGGCCGGCTCGCCGGGCTGGTGGTGCAGGACGCGCTGGTCTCCCTCGACCCGCTGCGTACCGTCGGTGCGGAGATCGGCGAGGTGCTCGCCGCGCACGACATCGTCGGCCGGCGGGAACGCGCCGGCCGGGTCACCCACCTCCTCGACCAGGTGCACGTGCCCGAACCCGCCCGGCGGGCCCGACAGTACCCGCACCAGCTCTCCGGCGGGTTGCGGCAGCGGGCGCTGATCGCCTCGGCGATCGCCGGGGAACCCGTGCTGCTCGTCGCCGACGAACCGACCACCGCGCTGGACGTCACCGTGCAGGCGCAGATCCTGCGGCTGCTCGCCGAACGCCGGGCCACCGGGGTCGGTCTGCTGCTGATCAGCCACGACCTGGCGGTGGTCGCCCAGGTGGCCGACCGGGTCCTGGTGATGCGCGACGGCCGGATCGTCGAAGAGGGGCCGACCGGCCGGCTGTTGCAGGCGCCGCAGCACCCGTACACCCGGCAGTTGCTCGCGGCGGTGCCGTCGGCCTCGTCCCGGGGACGTCGGCTCAGCGAACCGGCCCGGGTCCGCGACGGCTGCGCGGTGCCGGCACTGGCGCGGACCCCGCTGCCGGCGCGGCCCGCCGTCCGCCCGGACGACACCGTGCTCGACGCGGTCGGCCTGACCCGACGGTACGGCCCGCACACCGTCGTGCGGGACGTGTCGTTCAGCGTGGCCCGGGGCGAGACGCTGGGGCTGGTCGGTGAGTCCGGGTCCGGCAAGAGCACCGTCGCCCGGCTCGTCGCCGGCCTGCTCGCCGCCGACGCCGGCACCGTCACCTTCGAGTCGACCCGGTGGTCCGGGGTGCCGGAGCGGGCCCGCCGGCCGCTGCGCCGCCGACTGCAACTGATCTCCCAGGACCCGCTGGGCTCCTTCGACCCCCGGTACACCGTGGGTCGGCTCGTCGCCGAGAACCTCGACCCCGGGCCGGACCGCACCGACCGGGTGGTCGCCCTGCTGCGCCGGGTCGGCCTCGGCCCGGACCTGCTGCACCGGCACCCCCGGTCGCTGTCCGGCGGGCAACGGCAACGGGTCGCCATCGCCCGCGCCGTCGCCCCCCGGCCCAGCCTGATCATCTGCGACGAACCGGTCTCCGCCCTCGACGTCCGCGTCCAGGCCCAGGTCCTCGACCTGCTGGCCGACCTGCGGGCCGCCGACGGCACCGCCCTGCTGTTCATCTCCCACGACCTGGGCGTGGTGCACCACCTCGCCGACCGGGTGCTGGTGCTGCACGACGGCGCGGTAGTCGAGCAGGGCCCCGTCGGCGACGTCTTCAGCTACCCCCGGCACGACCACACCCGGTCCCTGCTCGACGCGCTGCCCACGCTGGTCACCGCCGGCTGACCGAGGAGGAGAACCCATGCCCGAACCCACCCTGCACCTGGCCGTCGCCCTCGACGGCCTCGGCTGGCATCCCGCCGCCTGGCGGCTGTCCCACGCCGACCCGGCGGCACCGCTGTTCCCCCGCTGGTGGGCCGCCCTGGTCGGGCAGGCCGAACAGGCCGCGCTGGACCTGGTCACCATCGAGGACTCGCTGGACCTCCAGTCGTCCCTGCCCGACGGGCCGGACGGCCGGGTCGACCAGCTCCGGGGCCGGCTCGACGCGCTGCTGGTCGCGGCCCGGATCGCCCCGCTGACCCGGCACATCGGGCTGGTCCCGACCACCAGCGTCACCCACACCGAGCCGTTCCACGTTTCGACCGCGGTGGCCACCCTCGACCACGTCAGCGGCGGCCGGGCCGGCTGGCGGCCCCGGATCTCCGCCCACCGGGCCGAGGCCGGGCACTTCGGTCGGCGGGAGCTGCCGCCGGACCCGACCCGACTGGCCGAACCCGAGCGGGCACGACTCGTCGGTGACCTGTTCGCCGAGGCCGCCGACGCCGTCGAGGTGGTCCGCCGGCTCTGGGACAGCTGGCAGGACGACGCGGAGATCCGGGACGCCCCGACCGGCCGGTTCATCGACCGGGACCGGCTGCACTACACCGACTTCACCGGCCGGTGGTTCTCGGTCAAGGGCCCGTCGATCGTTCCCCGGCCACCGCAGGGGCAACCGGTGGTCGCCGTGCTGGCCCACGCGACGGTGCCGTACACGTTCGCCGCCCGGCACGCCGACGTCGTGTTCGTCACCCCCACCGACGCCGCGCACGCCGAGACCGTCGTCGCCGAGGTCCGGGCCGTCGAGGAGACCATCGGCCGCGGCGGGCCGCCCCTGCGGATCCTCGCCGACCTGCAGGTGCTGCTCGACGACACCCCGGCGGCGGCCCGACGGCGTCGGGACCGGCTGGACGAGCTGCACGGGACGGCGCACACCTGTGACGCGGCCACCTTCACCGGCAGCCCCGCGCAGCTCGCCGACCTGCTCGCCGCGTGGCGGCGGGCCGGGGTGGACGGGTTCCGGCTGCGTCCCGCCGTGCTGCCCGACGACCTGACCATGATCACCCGGGCGGTGGTGCCCGCGCTGCGGGACCGGGGCCTGTTCCGCGCCGGCTACCCCGGTGGCACGCTGCGCGACCTGCTCGGGCTGCCCCGCCCGGCCAACCGGTACGCCGTCGCGGGCCCCCGCTGACCCCCGGAGAGGACCCATGCCCAAGCAGATCATCCTGGCCGCGCACTTC
Organism: Micromonospora sp. SCSIO 07396; assembly: GCF_053667945.1. NCBI lineage: Bacteria > Bacillati > Actinomycetota > Actinomycetes > Micromonosporales > Micromonosporaceae > Micromonospora > Micromonospora sp. SCSIO 07396. The sequence continues at coordinate 3,189,855 of NZ_CM132210.1, read as the reverse complement.
CCCGGCGTGAACAACACCACCGTGTGGAGCGACCCGGCCTCCGGCAGCCACATCGACTTCGCTTCCTTCGTCCACCTGGCCCGCACCGCCGAACGCGGCCGGTTCGACTTCTTCTTCCTGGCCGAGGGCCTGCGGCTGCGGGAACAACGCGGCCGGATCCACGACCTGGACGTGGTGGGCCGGCCGGACACCCTCACCGTGCTGGCCGCGCTCGCCGCCGTCACCACCCACCTGGGGCTGGCCGGCACCCTGAACACCACCTTCCGGGAGCCGTACGAGCTGGCCCGGCAGCTGGCCACCCTGGACCACCTCAGCGCCGGGCGGGCCGCCTGGAACGTGGTCACCACCTCCGACGCGTTCACCGGGGAGAACTTCCGCCGGGGCGGCTACCTCGACCGGTCGCTGCGCTACGAGCGGGCCGCCGAGTTCGTCCGGGTCGCCCGCCGGCTGTGGGAGTCGTGGCCGGCGGACGCCGTCGTCGGTGACCGCGCCACCGGCAGGTACGTCCGTGGGGCCGACCCGGGGGTCTTCGCCCACCACGGCGACCAGTTCGACATCGCCGGGCACTTCACCGTGCCGCGCAGCCCGCAACTGCACCCGGTGATCCTGCAGGCCGGCGACTCGCCCGAGGGCCGGGAGTTCGCCGCGTCCAGCGCCGACGCCATCTTCTCCCGGCACGGCACCCTGGCCGAGGGGCGGGAGTTCTACCGGGACGTCAAGGCCCGGCTGTCCCGGTACGGCCGCACCCCGGACGACCTGAAGATCATTCCCGGGGCGACCTTCGTGCTCGGCGACACCGACGCCGAGGCGCAGGAACGGGCCCACCACATCCGTCGCCAGCAGGTCAGCCCGCAGACCGCGATGCTGCTGCTGGAGCAGCTGTGGAACCGGGACCTGTCCGGCTACGACCCGGACGGCCCGCTGCCGGCGGAGGACCCCGACGTCGACGCCGTCACGATCAGCCGGGGCCGCGCCGGCATGTACCCGGACCCGGTCGGCACCGCCCGGCGCTGGCGGGCGCTGGCGCGGGAGAAGGGGCTCGGGATCCGTGACCTGGTCATCGAGGTCACCGGCCGGCAGTCGTTCGTCGGCACCCCGCAGCGGGTCGCCGAGCAGATGGACCACTTCGTGCAGTCCGACGCCGCCGACGGGTTCATCCTGGTGCCGCACCTGACCCCGGGCGGGCTCGACGAGTTCGTCGTCCGGGTCGTCCCGCTGCTGCAGGAACGTGGCGTGTTCCGCACCGAGTACGCCGGCACCACCCTGCGGGAGCATCTCGGCCTGCGGGCCGCCCGCCCGGTCACCCGGGTCGGTGCGGCGTGACCGCCGCGCGGGCGACTCCGGTCACCGTCTGCCGGCTGCGCCCGGACGACCCGGACGCGGTGGCCCTGCGGGCCGCGATGACCGGGGAGCTGCGCCAGCGGTACGCCGACCGCCCGTACGACCCGATCCACCTGCCCCCGGAACGGGTGTTCGCGCCGGGCTCGGTGGCCTGGACGGGGGTGGCCTACACCGCCGACGCCACCCCGGTCGGGCACGCCGCGCTGCGCTGGCACGGCTGCGACCTGGAACTCAAACGGATGTACGTGGCACCCGCCCACCGGGGGCGGGGCATCGCCGATCAGCTCCTGGACGCCGCCCGGGAGGCGGCCGGGCAGCTCGGCGCGGGCCGGATCGTCCTGCAGACAGGTGACCGTCAGCCCGACGCAGTCCGCCGCTACGAACGCGCCGGCTACCGGCCGATCGCGGTCTTCCCGCCGTACGATGCGTTGCCCTACTCCCGGTGCTTCGCGCTGGTGATCCAGCCCGGTACCCGACGGAAGGCTCCGGTCCCGGCATGAAGGTCCTGCTGGTCACGCTGATCACCCACCTGCCCGACCCGGTCACCGGGCGACTGCGGAGCACCACCGGACGGTTCCGGGAGGTGGTCGACACCGCCGTGCTCGCCGAGGAACTCGGGTTCGACGGCTTTGGCGTCGGCGAACGCCACGAACGCCCCTTCATCTCCTCCGCGCCGCCGGTGGTGCTCAGCCACATCGCGGCCCGGACCCGCACCATCCGGCTGTTCACCGCGGTCACCACGCTGAGCCTGCTGGACCCGGTCCGCGCCTACGAGGACTACGCCACCCTCGACCACCTCTCCGACGGCCGGCTGGAACTGATCATCGGCAAGGGCAACGGCGCCGTCCAGGCCCGACTCTTCGGCGTCACCGCCGAGGACCAGTGGGACCGCAGCCGGGAGGGCTACGAGCTGTTCCGCCGGCTCTGGCGGGAGGAGCGGGTCACCTGGTCGGGCCGGTACCGGCCGGCGCTGACCGAGGCCGAGACCTGGCCCCGCCCGCTGCAGGAGACCATCCGGATCTGGCACGGCAGCGCCACCAGCCGGGACTCGGTCGACCTGGCCGCCCGCCACGGCGACCCGATCTTCTCCGCCAACGTCGTCAACCCGATCGAGCCGTACGCGGAGCTGGTCTGGTACTACCGGCAACGGTGGGTGCACCACGGCCACGACCCGGCGGACGCCCTCGTCGGGGCCGGCACCGCCGGCTTCTACGCCGCCCGCACCTCGCAGGAGGCGGTCGAGACGTACCGGCCGATCTTCGACGCCCGGGTCGCCGCGTCCCGCCGGCTCGGCGTGGAGCCGGTCTTCCCCACCATCGAGGACGCCTTGGCCCGCAGCTCCCTGCTGGTGGGCAGCCCGCAGCAGATCGTCGACAAGGTGTTGCGCCAGCACGGGCAGCTCGGCCACGAGGTGATGCACCTGCGGGCCGACCAGGACGGGCTGACCGCCGAGGCGCACCGGCGGAGCCTGGAGCTGTTCCAGGCGGAGGTGGCACCCGTGCTGCGCCGGGAGATCCCCAGCCGTCCCTTCCGTCCGCCGGCGTCCGCCGCCGAGCCGCTCTGAGCAGAAACGGGGTCACCCATGCCATCGACCGCGCTGTCCGTGCTCGACCTGTCGCCGGTGCCCGCCGGTGGCACCGTCGCCGGCGCGCTGCGGCACACCGTCGACCTGGCCCGCCGGGTCGAGCAGTTCGGCTACCGCCGCTACTGGGTGGCCGAACACCACCTGGCCGCCGGGGTGGCCAGCGCCGCGCCGGCCGTGCTGATCGGGCAGGTCGCCGCAGCCACCAGCGTGCTGCGGGTCGGCTCCGGCGCGCTGCTGGTGGGGCACCGTACCGCCCTGTCGGTGGTGGAGGAGTTCGGCACCCTCGCCACCCTCCACCCGGGCCGCATCGATCTCGGCATCGGCCGGTCCGGACCGCCCCGCGCGGACGCCGCCCGGGAACCCGCCGCGTCCGTCGCACCGCCGGCCGGGGCCCGGGTGGTCGACGGGCTGCTGATCCCCGCCCCGTTCTCCTACGCCCACCTCGCCGCCGCACCCCGGTACGCGCTCGCCACCGCGCTGCTGCACCAGGCCGGCGCGCGACCGCCCGGGTTCGCCGGGCAGCTCGACGACATCCTCGCGCTGCTGCGCGGCGACTACCGGGACGCCGACGGTCTCGACGCGCACGCCGTACCGGGGGAGGGGGTGGACCTGCAGGTGTGGCTGCTGGGCAGCAGCGGCGGGGAGAGCGCCCGACTCGCCGGGGCGCGGGGCCTGCCGTTCGCCGCCAACTACCACGTCAGCCCCGCGACGGTGCTCGACGCGGTCACCGCGTACCGGGCGGCGTTCCGGCCGTCGGCGGTGCTGGCGAAGCCCTACCTGGTGGTCTCCGCCGACGTGGTCGTCGCCGACACCGACGCCGAGGCGCGTCGGCTGGCCACCCCGTACGGGCACTGGGTGCACAGCATCCGCAGCGGTGTGGGCGCGATCCCGTACCCGAGCCCCGAGCAGGCCGCCGCCCTGCCGTGGACCGCCGCCGACCGGCAGCTCGTCGCCGACCGGCTGGACACCCGGTTCGTCGGCGCGCCGGACACGGTCGCCGAGCGGCTGCGCACCCTGCGGGACGTCACCGACGCCGACGAACTGCTGGTCACCACGATCACCCACGACCATGCCGACCGGGTGCGGTCCTACCAGCTGCTGGCCAAGGAGTGGGCCCAGTCCGGCGACACCGGTCGGGCCCGCTAGCGGGCGGCGTGCCCACCCCGGCCCGGCCGGCGTCACGGATCGGGGGTGTCGGGGGCGGGGTGGCGCGTCACGGCATCGTGCTGAGCAGCCCGACCTCGGGGCGCAGGACGCCGTCCTGGCCCAGCGACCGGAAGTCGGCCTCGACGGCGGCCCGCTCCAGCCGGCCCGCCCGCACCGCGTGGTAACGCACGACCGACCAGAGGAAGACGTCGAGGGTGTCGAAACGGGTGCCGCCCTCGACGACCTCCTCCTCGTGGAACCAGAGGCCGACCTGCCCGGTGGCGAGGACCACGTGCAGGTTGCCGCCGCCGTCGGCGCCGATCGAGTAGACGTCGTCGTCGGTGAGCGTCGGCCGGTAGTCGGCGTCGAGGAGCCGGCAGTCGTTCCCGGCGAAGTCGAAGCCGTAGGACCAGTCGTGGATGTCGAGGAACCGGGGCATCCGCCCGGACCGGACGCGGCGGTCGAACGCCGCCAACGCCGAGGCGGCCGGCGGTGGCAGCCGGTCGAGCATCGGCGTCACCGGCCGGGTCGAGTCGGGCACGACGACCGGTGGGCGGTCGGCGAACCAGCGGGCGAGATCGGCGTCGAGGTCACGCTCGACGTAACCGGTCAGGTCGTCAGGGGTGAGGGTCACCGGCGGATGCTAGCCGCCGCCCCCGACAGGCCCGCCGTACCGGTAGGCGTCGGCGGGAGGGCCGCCGCCGGGCGTCGGTTTCGTCCACCGCTGCGGCTTTCACCGAGGTCAGGCTATATTGACGCAAGTCACTTACTGCTTCGGAGGTGCCCGACGTGAGAGTCCGTTCGATGGTGGCGGCAGCGGTCGCGGCGGGGCTCGCGGCCACCGGCGTCGGCACCGCGACGCTCGCCGGGGCCGCCCCGGCCGCCACGACCCTGGCCCTCGGCGACTTCGACTTCACCCGTCCGCAGGTCGTGGCCACCGGCCTGACCGTCCCCTGGGGGATGGACTTCCTGCCCGACGGCAGCGCCCTGACGGCCCTGCGCAACTCCGGCCAGGTGCTGCGGGTCCGCCCCGGGCAGGCCCCGGAGCAGGTGGCCCAGATCTCCGGGGTGACCGCGACCGGCGAGGGCGGCCTGCTCGGCCTCGCGGTCTCCCCGGGGTACGCCCAGGACGGCTACATCTACGTCTACCTCAGCACCGCCACCGACAACCGGATCGTCCGGTTCCGGCTCACCGCGCCGCAGACCCAGGAGACGGTCCTCACCGGCCTGGCCCGGTCCACCATCCACAACGGCGGCCGGATCGCCTTCGGCCCCGACGGGATGCTCTACGCCGGGGTCGGTGACGCGGGACAGACCGCCAACGCGCAGAACCCGCAGAGCCGCAACGGCAAGATCCTCCGGATGCGGCCGGACGGGTCGGCGCCGTCGGACAACCCCACGTCCGGCTCCCTGGTCTACAGCCTCGGACACCGCAACGTGCAGGGCCTGACCTGGGACGCCCAGGGGCGGCTCTACGCCGCCGAGTTCGGGCAGAACACCTGGGACGAGGTCAACCTCATCGTGCCCGGCGGCAACTACGGCTGGCCGACGGTCGAGGGGCGGGCCAACGACCCCCGGTTCCGGGACCCGCTGCTGGTCTGGACGACCGCGGAGGCGTCCCCGAGCGGCGCTGCGGTCGCCGGCAACCGGCTCTTCGTCGCCGCCCTGCGCGGCACCCGGCTGTGGACCGTGCCGCTGACCGGCACCGGCGGCGTCGGCACCCCGACGGCCGAGCTGACCGGCACCTACGGCCGCCTGCGCACCGTCGAGTACGGGCCGGACGGCTGGCTCTGGGTCACCACCAGCAACCGGGACGGACGCGGCACCCCGGCGGCGACCGACGACCGCATCCTGCGTTTCCCGCCGCGGGACACCACCACCCCCTCGCCGACGACCCCGCCGCCCACCACCCCACCCCCGACCACGCCTGCGCCGACCACCCCGCCGCCCACCACTCCGCCACCGACCACCCCGCCGCCCGTCTCGTGCCGGGTCGTCTGGCAGCCCAACCAGTGGAACGGTGGGTTCACCGCCGAGGTGTCGATCACCAACCTCGGCTCCCCGGTCACCAGTTGGTCGTTGACCTGGTCCTTCGCCGCCGACCAGCGGATCACCAACGCCTGGAACGCGCAGGTCACCCAGTCCGGCGTCGCCGTGACCGCCCGTAACGCCGCCTGGAACGGCACCGTGCCGCAGAGCGGCACGGTCAGCTTCGGTGTCCAGGGCACCTCAGGCGCGAGCAACCCGCGGCCGGCCGCCTTCCAGTTCAACGGGGGCACCTGCCTGGTCCAGTGATCAGCGACGGCGGCCGGTCCGGTCATCCCCGGACCGGCCGCCGTCCCCCGCGCCACCCGGGCCCGTCCGGCCCAGGCGGCAGCGCCGACGGAAACACTCACCGCAGTCGGTCGAACCAGGGCAATGTGCCGGATTCGCCGACGCCGGCCGTCGTTCCGGTGGAGCCTGCGAGAGACGCGATCGCGTACGGTACGGCGGAACGGGGTGGTCGTGAACCGAAGGTTCGTCGGGCTGCTGCTGGTGACCAGCCTGGTGCCGATGATCGGGGCCACCGTGCTGGTCGCCCTCGGATTCCGGGCCGCCCAGGGCATCCCCCCGCAGCTCACCGCCCTCTGGCCGTACGACACCTACCACGACCTGCGGTGGCTCTACGTCTACCACCGGTCGTGGTGGGAGTTCGTGCTCTGGCTGACCTACGTGCTGGTCGCCCGGGGCCTGTTCACCACCGGCCTGGTGCTGCTGGCCTGGCCGGTGGGGGTGCCCCGACCCTCACTGGGGTGGCTGCTGCGCCGCAACGTCGTGCTCGGCGTGCTGGTCGGCGGGTTCGTCGCACCCTGGGCGGCGATCTCGGTGGCGGCGTCGGTGGTGGCCCTGTCCTGGGTGCTGCTGGCGTCGCTGCTGCCGATGTTCCTGCTCGCGCCGTTCCTGCAACGGGTGGCCGTGGTGGAGCACTGGTGGCGGGGGCTGCCGTCGATCTCGTTGGTCGGCTGGTCACTGCTGAACTTCGTGGTGCTCACCGTGGCCGGCGCGCTGTGCTGGGTGGTGCCCGGCTGGTGGACGGTGCCGGTGGCCGGGGTGGCGGGGGCGCTCAACGGGGTGCTGTGGAACCGGACCGTCCGGGCGGCGCTGCTGCGCTCGCGGCTACGGTGGGCCCGGGTGCCGGTGACCCCGCTGGCGGCGCTGCTGGCCGTGGCCGTGCCGCTGGTCATCCCGCCGGTGACGGAGCTGGTCCCGGGCAACGAGCAGTGGATCAGGACGGCGGTGCTGGAACGACCGCTGCCCGCCGCGGTCACCCACGCGGTGATCGTGCTCACCGGCTACGGCTCCGAATACGGCGGTGAGCAGCCGTCCGACCCCCGGGTGCAGCGTTTCTCCTACCGGGGCCTCGACCCCGCCGGGAAGCCGCTGGCGTACGGGTCGGCGGACACCACCCGGTCGATGGCGGACAGCGTGGCGCTGCTCGCCCGGCAGGTGGAGCTGCTGCACCGGCGCACCGGACGGCAGGTGGCGCTGATCGGGGAGAGCGAGGGGGCGATGGTGGCCCGCACCTATCTGGCCCGGCGGCACGACCCGGCGGTCGACATCCTCGTCATGTTCAGCCCGTTGATCTACGCCGGCCGGGCCTACTACCCGCCCCCGCACCACGACCAGGGCTGGGGGGTGGTCACCGGCTGGCAACTGCGGGCCATCTTCGGGCTCGCCGACGTCGGCGGCGGTCCGGACGAGCCGTTCATCCGGTCGCTGCTCGACGACGCGCCGTTCTACCGCAACCAGCTGATGTGTCCCGTGCCGGGGGTCCGGATCGTCGCCTTCCTGCCCACCGCGACGGCCACCGAGGCGCCGCCGGGGGAGTACAGCCGGATTCCGGTCTACCAGATCCCCGGCGTGCACGGTGGCCTGCTGGACCGCAGGCTGCTCCAGGACCGGTTGATCGACTTCCTGCTCGGTAAACCGATCGCCCACACCCGGGCCGAGTACCCGCTGTTGCAGAGCTTCGCCGCCGCCTGGCAGGCGCCGCCGCTGCCGATCGCGGCGAACCCGGCCTGGGCGGGCAACCGGCAACCCGACCCGGCGTTCACCGGCCGGGTCTGCCTGCCGGCCCGCTGAGCGTCCGGCCGCCGCCGTCACCCCGTGAGCAGTTGGACGACCACCAGCACGGCGACCAGGTCCGGGCCGCGCAGCACCTGCCGGACCAGATCGACCGGCACCATCGCGAACGGGGTGTTGACCACCGCCCCGCCGTACCGCATGGGTGGGCGGGTGCCGGCCCAGAAGGCGGCCGTCACGATCCCGAGCAGCAGCACCGCGTCGAGCGGTACGGGGACCGGCCGCAGCGCCGGCAGGGTGGCCAGGTACCACACGGTGGCCCCGAGGCCCGGCACGACGAGGTGCGTCAGCCGCAGCAGGGCGTCGTTGCCGCCGAGGGACCGCCGCAGCCCCGCCGACCGGCTCACCGCGCGCAGCCCACCGGTGAGCCGACAGGTCGCCAGGTACGCCAGGACCAGGTGCGCGGGACCCGCGATCGACGGCAGCGCCACCGCGACGGCGTACATGGTCAGCAGCGCCCCGGCCCAGCCGACGAGGGCGCCCCGACGCCGCGACAACCGGCGTACCTCCGTCTGGAGCAGCACCGCGAACCGGCCGCCGGCCCGCAGGGGCCGGCCGCTTACCAGGCCGATCGCGCGCCACCTGCGGCTCTCCACCAGCGCGGCGAGCAGCGACGGATCCAGCAGCACGGCGGCGGTGGTGGCGGCGTTGGCGAACTGCGCCCCCGTGGTCAGCGCCGCCCGGTCCACCCGGGGCAGCCGCCGGTACGCGCTGACGGTCGACGCCACCGCGACCGGCAGCAACGCCAGGCCGACGGTGGGAGTGAGCGGCACCGGCAGCAGCGGGAGGGACCGTCCGGCGGCGTGCCCGAGCACCACCAGCACCGCGATCGTCGCCCCGGCGGCGGGCAGCCCGACGGCGAGCCGTCGCGCCCAGCGGGGCGTGGGGCGGGCGCTCTGGGCGACCACGGCCCAGCCGGTCGCGGTGGCCCCGCAGCTGACCCCGGCCACCGCCGCCCAGGCCAGGTCGGCGGGGCGGTCGTGGCCGCCGGCGACGGCGGCGGCCACCGCCAGCACACCGCCGCCGACGGTGCCGCCGCCGACCAGGGCACCGAACCGGGGGAGCAGCCACGCCCGCCGGTCCACCGGGGAACTGACCAGCCAGGCCTGTGCGGCCGGGGTGACCAGCAGCGGTCCGGTCAGCCGCAGGCCCCACCAGACGAGCCCGGCCCCCGCCGTGACGGCGGCGACGGCGATCCAGTACCTGTCGCCCGGGTCGGTGCGGGCGACCTGCGGGGCCGTCAGGTGGTCGCGGATCGCGGCGACCGCGAACCAGCCGTACAGGGCGACGAACAGCACCACGACGTAGGCGTCGGTGAGCACCTCGCCGAGCGAACCGGGATGGTGCCGGCGGCGGGCGTCGCGCAGCCGGGCCCGCACCTGCCGGGGCGTGGGCGTGGCCAGCGCGGGCGGAGAGGTCCTGGTCGACGTCACCTCAACCGCCGATCTCGATCCGCCGGTCGGCGACCGCGTCGATCAGGTCGGTGTCGTGTGACGCCATCAGCACCGCCGTGCCGGTCGCCTTCTCCCGCAGCAGCCGCTGCGCCAGCCAGGCCCGGCCCCGGACGTCGAGGCGCTGCTCCGGCTCGTCGAGGACGAGCAGCCGGCGTGGGCGTACGAAGCAGGAGGCGAGGGCGAGGCGGCGGCGCTGCCCGCTGGACAGCGTCGCCGGTAGTTGGTCGCGGGCCGGTTCGAGACCCAGCTCGGCGAGCACCTCCGCGACGGGTCCGGCGGTGCCGCCGTGGGCGTAGGCGAGCAGTTCGAGGTGCTCGACGACGGACAGGTCGGGGAAGAAGTCGATGTCGTCGAGGGCGGCGGCGACCGCCGCCCGGACCCGGGGGTCGGTCTCGTCGCAGCGCCGGCCGTCGAGCAGGACCTCGCCCTCATCCGGGCGGTCCGCCCCGACGACGCAGCGCAGCAGGGTGGTCTTGCCGGCGCCGTTGGGTCCGACGACGACGGCGACCTGACCCGCGTCGAGGTCGAAGCGCACGTCGTCGAGGACGACAAGCGCGCCGAACCGGCGGGTCAGCCCGCGTACGGCAAGGGTGCTCACGACCGCCCACTGTCGCACGCGGGCCGCCATCCCCGCCGACCCGCCCCCGCCCCGGACCGGTCAGCCCTTCACGGCACCGATCAGCACGCCCTTGATGAAGTGCCGCTGGATGAACGGGTACACCGCGACGATCGGGGCGACGGTGAGCACGACCACCGCCATCTTGATCGCCTCGGTCGGCGGCATCGACACTCCGGTGCTGCCGCCGGAGGTGTGCGGGGCCTGACCGGCCAGCAGGTAGCTCTGCAACACCCGCTGGATCGGGTACATGTCGTTGCGGTCGATGAACAGCAGCGCGTCGAACCAGACGTTCCAGTAGCTCACCGCGTAGAACAGGCCCACCACGGCGATGACCGCCCGGGACAGCGGCAGCACGATCTGGCCCAGGGTACGGAAGTGGCTCGCCCCGTCGACCCGGGCGCTGTCCAGTAGTTCCTGCGGGATGGCCTGGAAGAAGCCCCGCACCACGACCAGGTTGAACACGCTGATCGCCGGCGGCAGGATCAGCGCCCAGATGGTGTCCTTGAGGCCCAGCCCGGTCACCACCAGGTACTTCGGCACCAGCGGCGGGTAGACCAGGAACGGGACCAGGAAGTAGATCAGCAGCCAGCGGTAGCCGACCGAACGCGGCTGGGACAGCCCATACGCGGCCAGCACGGTCACCGTCAACGCCAGCGCGCTGCCGATGACGGTGACCAGCGTGCTGATCCACAGCGCCCGGGTGACCGCCCCACCGGCGAAGATCGTCTCGTAGGCCGCGGTGTCGATGCCCCGGGGGATGACGACGATGCCGCCGGCCTCGGCGAGGGTCTCCCGGGAGGACAGGCTGGTCACCAGGATCACCCAGAGCGGGAAGAGCACGCTGAGCACGAGCAGGCCCAGGAAGGCGGCCTTGAGCCCCTGGCCGATCCGGGTCGGTGGCTCCTCCCACACCGGCCGGCGGTTGCGTCCGGTGCGGGCCCGCAGTGCGACGGTCTCGGTCATTTCGAGTAGATCCCCCGTTCGCCGAGCAGGTGGGCGACCCGGTTGGCGGCCAGGATCAGGCCGAGCCCGATCGCGGCCTTGAACAGGCCGGCCGCCGCGCCGTAGCCGTAGTTCCCGGTGGCGATGGAGAAGTGGTAGACGAACGTGTCGAGCACCTCGGCGGCCTGCCGGCCCACCGCGTCGCGTTGCAGCAGGAACTGTTCGAAGCCGACCGAGAGCGCGTCGCCCAGCCGCAGGATGAGCAGCAGCACGATCACCGGGCGTAGACCGGGCAGGGTGATGTGCCACAGCCGCCGCCACCGGCCGGCGCCGTCGGCCGCCGCCGCCTCGTAGAGGCTGGTGTCGATGGTGGACAGCGCGGCGAGGAAGACGATGGTTCCCCAGCCGACGTCCTTCCAGACCGCCTCGGCGGTGACCAGGATGATGAAGGTGTCCGGGTTGGTCATCACGTTCCACGGCTGCATCCCGGCGTCGCGCATGGTCTGCGCCAGCAGTCCGGCGCCGCCGAGCATGGCGACGAAGAAGGTGACCACCAGCACCCAGCTGAAGAAGTGCGGCAGATAGACGACGGTCTGCACGAAGCCGCGCCACCGGCTGGACAGCAGGTTGTGCAGCATGATCGCCAGGAAGATCGGCAGCGGGAAGAAGAAGACCAGTTGGAACGCGGTGATCGCCAGGGTGTTGCGGAACGCCTCCCAGAAGGCCGAGTCCTCGAACAACAGCTGGAACTGCCCGAACCCGATCCAGTTGCTGCGCGCGAACGCCTGCAACGGGTTGTCCCCCAGGTAGGGGTTGTAGTCCTGGAAGGCGATGACGTTGCCCAGGATCGGCAGGTAGCTGAAGACCAGCAGGACGAGGAAGCCGGGTGTCACCATGGCCAGCAGTTGCCAGTCCCGGGCGAGCCGGGTGCGCAGCGGCACCCGCCGCCGACGGGCGGGACGGCGTTCTCGCCCCGCCAGGGTGGGCCCGTCGGGCCGGGTCCGGTCGGACCCGGCCGCGACGGTGGTGTCGCGAGTGGTCATCGCCCGGCCTTGGGTAGCGACTTGGCGAGCAGTTCCCGCGCTTCCTCGCCCCCGTTGGCCTTCCACTCCTGCACGATGGCGTCGATGTCGGACAGTGGCCGGCGACCCCGCAGCATGTCGGTGAACTTGTCCTCGGTGGGCACCTGGTTGGCCTTGTACGCGGCCGGCATCTCCAGCTTCACCCCGTCCCAGGGGTCCTTCTCCAGGAACTTCACCATGTTGTTGGAGTAGTTCAGCAGGTCCGGCACGTAGTTCGGGGTCTCCGGGTACGGGCCGATGGTGGGGTTGCGCCCACTGATGAAGAAGTACTGGTTGGCGATCTCCTTGAACGCCAGGTCGGTCTTGACCGGCCCGTTCGGGGTGCTGGTGTGGTGCTTGCCCGCCACCCCGTAGTCCCGCAGCTGCGCCTCCTGCGAACCCAGCGGCGCGGAGCACCAGTTCATGATCCGCAGCAGCTCCTCGACCCGGTCCTTGCCGACGCCCTTCCTGACGAAGGTGAAGGAGATCGGCTCGTCGTCGCCCCAGACCAGGGGGTCACCGCCGGTGGCCGAGAAGATCGGCACCGGCTGGATGTTCAGCTTGGGGTTGACCTTCTGGTGCTCGGCCTGGGCGCCCTGCCAGAAGCCCACCCCGTTGCGGGAGAAGACGATCGCGCCGTTCTTGGCGAACAGCTGGACGTTGTCCGCGCCCTTGCTGGCGACGATCTCGGGGTGGACCAGACCGTCCTTGTAGATCTTGGCCATCACCTCCAGGGCCTGCCGGTACTCCGGGGTCTCGTACTTGAACTCCGGGGTCCCGTCGGCCTTCAGCCGCCAGCCCTGCTTGGAGGCCGGCACCTTGTGGTACATCTGGATCATCTCGAAGACGTTGTCGAACGCCCACACCTTCTTGGCCGGGTCGGTGACCTGCTTGGCCACGGTGAGCAGGTCGTCGAGCGACGCCGGCACCGCCAGCCCGCGGGCGTCGAGCAGGTCCTTGCGGGTGAACAACGCCCACGGGAACGGCCCGTCGGTCGGGTTGGGCACGGCCATCAGCCGCTCGTTCCACAGCGAGTTGCGCCAGGCGCCGGTGGGGAACGAGGCCAGCATCGGGTACGCGTTGGCCGCGTCGCCCTTGAGGTAGTCGGTGAGGTCCTCGAAGAGCACCTTGATCGCCTCGGAGAAGCGCGGGATCTTGTCCACCTCCCAGGCCGGCACGCAGAGCAGCTCCGGGACGTCCCGGGCGCCGAGCATCGCGTTGAGCTTGTCGGCGTAGGTGTTGCCGTCCTGGATGGTGAAGTTCACCGGCGTGCCCAGCTCGGCGTTCACCGCCTGGAGGTAGGCGTTCTGGGCGACTCCGGGTGGGGCCGGACCCCAGGCCGGGGTCATCGCGGTGATCTCCTTGCCGCTGGTGCCGGGCCGCTCGGTGATCGCGTCGACCAGGGAGGTCGGGTACTTCGTGTAGCCGTCGGGCACCGGTCGGGTGCCGATGATGTCGGGCTTGATGCTCTGGGCGAGGTCCTTCTGCGTCGGCAGCAGGTTGGCGTACGCGTCCAGGTTCTGCGCGGCGCCGGAGCCGGCCGGCTTCTCGGAGCACCCGGCGAGCAGGGGGCCGCCGGCGATGGCGGCCGTGCCGAGGCCGACCAGGCCGAGGAAGTGGCGGCGCGAGGCCTTCGAGCCGGGTTGCTGGGGTGTCATCGGTTCCCCCTCGAAAAGGGCTGGTGGTGGATTCGCAGGTGGAAGTGGAGCTAGTTGGTCTGGATGTTAAACAAACTAATGGACGGCGGGAGATTCCGACAAGAGGCATCGACACCCGCCGTGCCGACCGGCGACCGGCCGTCCGCGCCCGGCGACCGTCGCGCCGGACCGCCCCGGGCGCACCGTGCGGACCGCGTACCTGCTGCGTAGGCTGCCCGGATGAGCGCTCCGTCCCGCATCCTGGTCTACGGGGTGTACGGCGCGGGCAAGTCCACACTCGCCGCGGAACTGGCCGACCGGCTGGGCCTGCCCTGGCACCCCGTCGACGACCTGCTGTGGCTGCCCGGCTGGGTCGAGGTGCCGGTCGCCGAGCAACGCGACCGGATCACGCGGATCTGCCAGGGCGAACAGTGGATCATCGACGGGGCCTACCACGGGTGGCGGGACGTGCCGCTGGGCCGCGCCGACCTGGTCGTCGCCCTGGACTACCCGCGCTGGCTGTCCTTCGGGCGGTTGCTGCGCCGCACCCTCCGCCGGTTAGTGACCGGCGAGGTGATCTGCAACGGCAACCGGGAGACACTGCGCAGCGTGCTGTCCCGGGACTCGATCCTGCTCTGGCACGTCGGCGCGTACGGCCGGGCCCGCCGCCGGATGCGGGCCTGGCAGACCGACCCCACCGGGCCGCCTGTGCTGCGCTTCGACTCCCCGGCGGAACTGGACCGCTGGCTGGCCGGCCTGCCCCGACGGTGAGCGCGGCCCACCTGCGCCCGGGCCGGGCTCAGCCCTGCGGTGCGGGGCCGTTGTCGACGAACCGGAACACCGTCGTCAGCGGGGCGTCGCCCAGTTCCTCGAGGATCAGCCCGCGACGGCTGGAGTACTGCAGGTACGCCGAGTTGTTGCTGACGGCGTAGGTCCGCTGGCCATCGGCCGTGCCGTCGACGGTGATCGAGAACAGTTGCCGTGGCTCCGTCGGCTCACACGGGGCCCCGGCCACGGTGAGCGGCTGGGAACCCGACGACCGGACCTGCCAACAGGCCAGGTCGCCGTCGGCGTCCGGTTCGGCGGTCCGGACCAGGTAGGTGCCGGAACCCTGGGGTACGAAGACGAACAGCGACCGGCCCTCGTCGCCGTCGACCTCACCGAGGCGACCGTCGTCGAGCAGGGACACCGCGCCCTCCGCCGCCGCGGACCGCACCAGGGCGTACCGGCGCTGCCCGAGCCGCAACGGATCGGCGGTCGCCGAACCCTGCGGTGTGGCATCCGTCGCGCCGGGCGTCGGGCCACCGGTGGCCGGGGTACGCGGCGTCGGCCCGGCGGACGGGGTCGCCGTAGGCGGCGTCGACGTCGTGGCGGGCGGACCGACGGGCACGGTGGCCTGCGGCGGCCCCGCCAGGCGGGCCAGGGCGAAACCGGCCCCCAGCGTCCCCAGCACCACGACCCCCACCGCGGCCGTCGCGACGTGCCGCTGCCGACGCCTGCGGTCGCCCCGCCGGCGGACCTCGGCGACCGTGGCGAGCCGACCGGTCTGCCCGGCGTGCCGGGCCAGCCCCCGCAGGGCGTCGTCGAGCATGTCGTCAGACCCCATGGCCCCTCCCCGCCGTCGTCTGCTGTTCGTCGCCGCTCAGGTACCCGGCCAGGCCCCGGCGGCCCCGGGCCAGCCGGGTCTTGACGGTGTTCGGATTCGCCCGGGTCTCCACGGCGATCTCGGCCACGCTGAGGCCGACCAGATGGTGCAGCACGATCGCCCGGCGCTGCTCGCCGGGGATGCGCCGCAACGCCTCGACCAGCACGACATGATCGACCGAGATCGCATCGACCTGCTGGGCGACCGCCTCCCGACGGTGGGCCCGCACCCGGTTCACCGTCTTGCGCCAGGCGCTCACCGCGATCCGGTACGCCACCTTGCGCACCCACGCCTCGGGGCTGTCGCACTCCCGCACCGTCGACCAGCGGCTCCAGGCACGGGCGTACGCCTCGGCCACCGCGTCCTCGGCCTCGGTACGGCTGCCGACCATCGCGTACACCTGCCCCAGCACCCGCTGGGCCGACGAGGCGTAGAACGCGTCGAACTCCTCGGCGTCACGCATCGATCACGATCTCCACCCACCCGCTCGCCTCTGGTCCCGTCCCACCCCGGCGCGGGGCCCACCCGGCCCTGCCCCGCGTGCCCCTGCCACGCCCCGTTCCGGTCGGGTCGGCCGGGGTCGTGCCCCCGGCCGACCCGACCGGCCGAGCGTCACCGTCCGGCCGGTGCCGGCCCGTTGTCGGTGAACCGGAAACTGCTGGTCGGCGGGGCGTCACCCAACTCCTCGAGGATGAGGCCGGAGCGCGCGGAGGTCCGCAGGAACGCCCCGGCGCTGCTGATCAGGTACGACGGCGTGCTGCCGGCCGCCGCGACGATCTCGAACTGCTGGCGCGCGTCGTCGCTGCGGCAGGTGGCCGCCTGCACCACCAACGGCTGGCTGTTGCCCGGATTATGCACCCGCCAGCACAGCGGGCCGGCACTGGTCCGGGCGTACGCCTTGATCAGGTACTTCCCACCGCCCAGCGGGGTCGGTACGAACAGCTGCCGCCCCTGGTCGTCGTCGACCTCGGCCAACCGCCCGGAGTCGGTCAGCGACAGGCCGCCCTCGAACGACCCGACCCGGACGATCGTGTACTGCCGGGTGCCGGTGAACCCGCGCGGGGCGGAACTCGTCTTCGGCGGGGTGGCGGACAGCCCCACCGCCACGGCCGCCGGCTTGCGCTGCGGCTCGGCCCCGGGCGCCTCGGCCTCGGGCCGGGTCTGCGCACAGGCCGCCATTGCGCCGGTCAGGGCCAGCAACCCGACGCCCGCGAGCCATCGTTTCGTCGACATCGTCCGCTCCTTCTGGTGGGGGATCGCGGTCGGCGTACCGGCCCGATGGTCGCCGCCGGTACCCGACTCACCCCTCAGGATGTCCGGAACCGCCCCCGGGTTTCACCAGCCGCCACGATCTTTTCCGCCACCGGCGACGGGATCGCAGCATCCCCCGTCCGGCGGGAGTACCTTCGGCGGGTGCCCGACCTGGTCGCCCCCACCGCCCGCCTGCGTGACGCCTGGCAGGAAGCGCACGCGGAGTGGGGGCCGGGGCAGCACGAGGACGGGTTCGGACTGTGCCCGTCCGACGACGTGGACTCGCCGGCCGGGTTCGCCGCGTGGCTGGTACGACTGACACCACCGCCGGACCGGACCGTGGCCCCCGGCGACACCTGCACCTACCGCTGGATCATCGAGCGGGGGCAGGTGCTCGGCGGGATCGCCCTGCGCTCCGACTGTGACGAGCAGGCACCCTGGGCCGGCCACCTCGGGTACGGCATTCGTCCGTCCGCCCGTCGCCGGGGGCTGGCCAGCTGGGCGGTGCGACGGATGATGGAGGAGGCGCGGCTACTCGGTCGGGAACGGCTGCTGGTTGTGTGCGCGACCGACAACGTCGCCTCCGCGCGGACGATCGAGCGGTGCGGCGGCCTCTTCGAAGGCGTCGGGGACACCCGGTTCGGCCCCACCCGACGCTACTGGATCATGCTGCGCGGATAGGGCCTGCTCACGACAGGCCGGACCGGCGACCGGGGATGGGCGGTGCCCGATCGGGGAGTTTGGGATGCTGAGCCGGTCCGGTTACCGACCCGAAGGGACCCTTCCGATGGCAAAGGTCATCTCCACGCTGTTCATCTCGGCCGACGGCGTGGCCGAGATCGACCCCGACTGGCACTTCCCGTACTTCGACGACAACATGGGGCGGGCCGTCAGCGCGGACTACGATGCCGCCGACGTGCTGCTGTTCGGCCGGGAGACCTACGACAGCTTCGCCGGGGCGTGGCCCGACCGGGAGGCCGCCGGTGGCGACGACGCGCCCTTCGCCAAGCAGCTCGGTGACCTGCGCAAGGTGGTCGTCACGCGGCAGGCGAGGGAGCTGCCCTGGCGCAACTCCGAGGTGCTGGACGGCGACCTCGTCGATGTCGTCACGGCGCTGCGCGACGACCCCGGTGTCGGCGGCGTCCTCATCCCCGGTTCGATCTCCGTGGTGCAGCAGCTGCTCGCCGCCGGTCTCGTCGACGAACTACGGCTGCTGGTGCACCCGGTGGCGGCGCGCAAGGGCCGCCGGCTGTTCGACGACGGGGGTACCCCGTACCACCTGCGGGTGACCACGACCGAGGTGTACCCGACCGGGGTGATCCGGGTGATCTACGCGCCGACCGACGCCCCGGCGGCGGCCGGCTACGACGAGGCCAAGGAGCAGCTGGCCGCCGGGGAGTAGCCCGCAGCCGTCGCGTCGGGCCGGGCGGTGGGCGTACCCGGGTCAGCCGGTGGCATCGGGCGGGTGCGGGCCCAACTCGGCGGCGGTGACGGCACCTCGCGCCCGCAGCCAGCCGACCAGTTCGGTGGCACCGCGCCGGACGGCCGCGTCCAGGGCGGTGCGGTGCTCCCACGGCGGCACCCGGTTGAGCCGCGCGCCGCGTGTCCACAGGTACCCGGCGCAGGACTGCCGCCCGCCGTGGCAGGCACCCCAGAACGCCCAGTCGATCTCGTCGGTCGACGGCGGGGTGTCACCGGTGCAGGCCCGCTCCACCCGGTCGTGCAGGCCGAGCGTCGCCGCGTCGACGAGGGTGGTGCGGGCGCCCCGGACGACCAGCCGGAACGCCGCCCGCCACTGGGCGAAGGCCCGCGCGTTGGCCAGCGGCGTGCCGTCGGCGATCACGCTCCCGGGAGCTTCGATGTCGGCGCCGGCGTCCAGCAGGGCGTCGACGACGTCCACGTCGTCGCAGCTGGCCGCCCAGTGCAGCGGTGTCTCCCGGTGCGGACCGGCGAACCGGGCGTCGACGTCGGCACCGGCGGCGACCAGCGCGGCGACGGTGTCGGCACCACGCGGGAACCGGCCCGGCCAGTCGGTGACCACGTGCAGCAGGGTGCGGACCCCGCCGACCCGGTCGACGATGTGCCCGGCGGCCAACCCCGGGTGCGTGCTGAGCAGCGACCGCAGCCGGGCGAGGTCACCGTCGCGGATCGCCCCGGTCACCGCGACCGCCAACGGATCGTCGGCGGCGAGCAGCGACGGATCACCGGTCATCTGCGCGACCCTACCCGCAGCCGGTTGCCGTGCCCCGCCGCCCGGGTAGGTCGGGGCCAGGACCGAGTCTCACCGCCACCGGCCCGCACCGCCACCTTGTTCGCCGGAGGCGGACCGGCCGGTCATGGTGCATGTCGGTCTCCGGGCCCGGCCGGCGCGGTGAACCGGAGCTGCCACCGCTGGCCGTACCGGCTGAGGCGCACCACCGCCAGGGGGGCGACGTCCAGCCGGGGCAGGGCGGCCATCGGCAGGCCGAGCGCGTGCACGATCGCCACGCGGATCACCATCGGATGGGTCACCGCGACGATCCGCCGGCCCGGCCCGAGCCGGTCGTCGAGCCAGCCGGCGACCCGCTCGCGCAGCGCGACGAGGGACTCCCCGCCGTGCGGCGTCGCCCCGGGCGTCTCCCACCACTGGCGCAGCGCCCCGGGCTCGCGCGCCCCGACGTCGGCCAGGCTGCGCCCGGCCCAGCCGGCGTAGTCGCAGTCGGCCAGCGCGGCCTCGACGGTGGGCCGTAACCCCAGGGCGTACGCGGTCTGCACCGCTGCGGTCGCCGGGCTGGTCAGACAGGTGTCCACGGTGCCCAGTGGCCCGGTCCGGCCGTGACCGGCCAGGGCGAGGGCGGCCTGTCGACCGCCCTCGTCCAGGTCGTCGTCGCCCGCGCCGAACACCGCCCGCCGCAGCGCGCCGGTGTGGGCGTGGGCGACCAGCCGCAGGCTGGTCGAGGTCACGGGCGGGCCGGCGTGCCCTGACCGGTCAGCGGCGCACGGGCCCGGTCGCCGGGGCGCGGCCCTGCGGTGCGTCGGCTCATCAGGGCGCTGAACAACAGACCGAGGGCGGTCCACAGCACCACCTGGGTGCCGAGCGAGGCCAGCCGGAAATTCCACAGCAGGGCTGCCGGGAAGTCCTCCGGGACCTCCTGGAACGACGGCAGGACGACGTACCCGACGCCGGCGACCAGGACGAACCCGCCGAGGGCCGCGCCGCACCGTTGCCAGGGCGGCGCGTCGGCGCGGACCGACCGGTAGCCCAGGGTGCCCGCCCAGACGGCCACCAGGCCGAGCACCACCAACGCCAGGTAGGCGGCGGTGCGCTGGTCGATGGTGTCGGGGTTGCCCACCGCCGGGGGATTGGCCGGGTACTTCCCGAACGGCACGAGCACTACGCCGAGCAGGGCACCGCCCGCCAGCAGCAACGCCGACCGGCCGTCGTCGGCGGCCGGGAACCGTCGGCGCAGCAGCACGTACGCGGTCGCGAGCAGGCCACCCATCGCCGTCCCGAACAGGCCGGTGGCCAGGAACAGGCCGAACCGCTGCCCGTCCCGGCCGACCAGGTCCTCGGCGTGGTGGTCGTCGGCCACCGGCCCGGTGTGGGTGGCGGCCTCCTCGATCGCGATGGCCGCGTCGATGCGCGGCTCACCGGCGAGGTAGCCGAAACCGCCCGCGAGTAGACCGGCGACGAGGCCGGCGAGGAGCCCGCGGAGCAGGACGGTGACGAAGGTGGGTGGGTTGTGGGCAGCGGTCAGTGGCACGGGACACCGAGCAGGTGCCGGCCGTCGTGCATCAGTTCGTGCAGGAACATGCCGCTGCGCGAGACCGCACCCTGGTCGAACGCGACCAGGTAGGTGAGCAGCAGGAGTACGCCGACGACGGCCAGGGCCGTCCACCACAGACGGGTGGACCCGACGGGGTGCACCAGCGGCTGGGCAGGAGTGGGACTCGACATGGGATTCGAACCTTCCCGGGGATGACGCGTCCCCATCGCAAGGCTGCGGACGACCGAGCGTCCTGGCTCACGGACCCGTCGACGACGGAACCGCTCACAGTGGCGCGACCGCGCCGGATTCCCACCGGCTTACCTCGCGACGCCGCAGATAGTGGGTCGACCGTAACGGCGCGACCCCCGACCGGTCAATCGTCGCCCGGGGAATGTGACGTGCCGGCCGGGGGCGGCACGTCATCCGCCGGCCGGTGCGGGGGCGGCGTCGCGGCGACGTCGGGCCGCCACGCCCAGGGCGACGTCGACGACGAGGAAGGCGAGCAGGCTCAGCCCGAGCAGGGGCAAGGCCCAGCCGATCGCCGCCACCACCGGTACGCCGACGGGCACCGCCCACCACGGCAGGCCCCGCACACCACCCCGGGGTGGCGGAGTGCCGGTGCGGGCCCGGCGGTCCGCCCGGGTGGGCCGGCGCTGCCACCACATCCGGTAGCCCCAGACGACGACGCAGAGCAGCCCGAGGGCCAGCGCGGCGAGCAGGATCTGGTTGACCGGGCCGAGGAGCACCCCCATGTGGGCCTGGATGCCGAGTCCACTGAGCTGGGCCAGCAGCGGCCAGTCGGCGAAGTCGCTGCGGGCGGTGACCGTCCCCGTCGTGGGGTCGACGGCGACCCGGTCCTTGGCCACCGGCCAGGTGTTGTCGACCTGGGTGACCGTCCAGGCCGAGCCCGGCTCGCCGGGGGCGATCTCGACCGGGCCGGCCAGCCCGGCCGTCCGGGCGGCGGTCAGCACCCGGTCGAAGGCGGCCGACTCGACCACCCCGCCGGCCCCGGCGGCACCGTGGTGGCCGCCACCGGGGTCGGCCGGAGCCGGTCCGGCGGCGAGGGCGGTGGAGAGTTGCGGGGCGCGGGCGTCGAGGGCGTCGAGACCGGCGCCGAAGTTCGCCCCGGCGTACCGGGACCAGGTCAACCCGGTGGCCGCGAGGAACAGCAGGCCGACGGTGAGCCAGATCCCGGTGGTGGCGTGCCAGCTGCGGGTCCGGCGCACCCCGCGGGCGGCGGTCAGGTCCGGTACGAGCAGGTGCCGCGCGGTGGACCGGGAGGCGCGGCGGCGACGCCACCACAGCACCACCCCGCCGAGCGCGAGCACCCACAGCCAGCTCGCGGCGAGCTCCGAGTAGTGCCGGCCGACCGCGCCCAGGTGCAGGTTGCGGTGCAGGTCGTCCAGCCAGGTGGTGGCCGGTGTGGACCCGAACCAGGTGGTGAGCTGCCCCTGCACCCGGCCGGTGTACGGGTCGACGTACACGGTGTGCTGCTTGTCCGCCAGCTCCGGCACCGTGAACACCACCCTCGTGGTCCGGTCGCCGGTGCCGGGCTGCACCGCGCTGACGCTGCCCTCCGGATGGGCGTTGCGGGCCGCCCCGACCTGGTCGGCCACCGGCACCGGGCGCTCACCCACCTGCGTCACGGTCAACACCTCGCCGTAGAGCGCCGCGTCCACCTGCGGGGCCACCGTGTAGGCGAGCCCGGTCAACGCGGCGACCACCAGGAACGGCGCGACCAGGATGCCGGCGTAGAAGTGCAGCCGCAGCAGCAGCGCGCCGAACGGGGAGCCACCCCGGGCCGGCCGGGCGGGTGGGGCGGGTTCCGGCCTCGGCGGGTCGGACAACTCAGTGACAGACATATCCATCCGATCGAATGTGTTGGATGTATTCGATGGTCGCCCCGTGCCTGCGGGTCAGCCGATTCCCTGCGATCGGCCCCGCCTGGTGAGGTAGTCGCAGCGGACGTCCCCGCGGTTCCCGGCACATGTCCGGACGGGCCGGCGGCGTCACGGGTCCACAAGGGACGACCGTCTGCCGGCACGGGTCTGCCGACCGCGACCGCCTGCGGCCCAGCGGCGGCGGGTGGCTTCAGGGGCGCCGCGACCGGCGTCGCCGACGCAGCAGGGCTGCTGCGGCCAGCAGGACGACTACCGCGCTGCCGGCGGCACCGACGACGGTGGACCGCCCGCCGCCGCGCCCCACCGCGACGGCCGCAGCGGTCGGCGGGTCGGGGGACGCGGTGGGCGGACCGGGGGACGGCGCGGCCGGACCGGCCGGGTCGGCCACGGTGAACGGGTACGACCCCTGCACCGGGTGCCCGTCGGCGGAGACCACCCGGTACGCCACGGTGTACGTCCCGTTGGGCAGGGGACCGGTCACCCGGACGGCTCCCGTCGTGCCGGAGACCACCGGATCGCCGGTAGGGACACGTCGCTTCGTCCCGTCGGTCAGCACGATGGTGGTGAATGTCGGGTCGAGCCGGGCCAGGAACTCCAGCGTGATCGCGGTGGGCGCGTGGGTCAGCGTCGCGTCCCGGGCCGGCGAGGCGGACCGCAGGCCGTTGTGCGCCCGGGCCGGCGGGGCGGCGACGAACAGGCTCAGCACGCCGGCCAGCAGCGCGGCGACGAACCGGCCGGTGACTCGGCGGGGCGGCCCGGCGGCCCGGCGGGACGGTGACCTGGTCGTCATGGGCCGGTTCACCCGAGGACCTGCTGGCCGATCCACCCGTCGGGCGGGCAACCGGGTGGGACGGCGAATACGGCGGAGCCGATCGGGGTGGTCCACTCGTTGAGCAGGTCCCGGTCGGCGAGTCGACGTTGGATGGGCAGGAACTGGGCGGTGACGTCGGCCTGGTACGAGGCGAAGATCAGGCCACTGTCGGCGTGCCCCTGAGGGGAGGGCACACCGTCGTAGTTGTACGGGCGGCGCAGGATCTTCAACCGGTCGTCGGTGACCCGGGCCCGGGTGAGATGGGAGAAGTCGGGGATGACGGTGAGCCCGTCGTCGCCGACCGCGGCGAAGTCGGGCTCGTCGTGCTCGCCGGTGCCGGTGAGCGGGGCGCCGGTGTCGAGCCGACGGCCGACGGCGAGTTCCCGGTCGGTACGGCCGAGCAGGTCCCAGGTCTCCAGGTTCATGCTGATCCGGCGGATTACCAGGGTGGTGCTGTCGCGCAGCCAGTCCGGACCGTCGGGCACCCAGACGGCGGTGTCCAACGCGACGCCGGGGCGGGGGTTGGCGGTGCCGTCGAGCTGGCCGAACAGGTTACGTTGGGTGTGCCCGGCGGGCTCGACGCCGGGGCTGCGCCGGAAGCCCTGCTGCACCCATGCGACGGTGGCGAAGGGCCGGCTGTCCTTGACCAGCACCCGCTGGGCGTGCGCGACGGTGACCGCGTCGTCGGCGCAGATCTGCACCAGCAGGTCCCCACCGGACCAGGCCGGTCGGAGCCGGTCGATCCGCAACGCCGGCAGGTCGGCCACCGACGCCGGCCGCCTGTCGTCGACGCCCGCTGCCCGATAGAGGCCGGGACCGAAACCGAAGGTCACGGTCAGCCGCGCCGGCAGCAGCCCGAGTTCGGCCTCGGTGTCGGCCAACGCCGGCCGGCCCTGGGTGAGCCGGGCGGCGTCATCGCTGAGCAGCCGCAGCAGCCGGCCCAGCGCCGCCCGGTCGGTTCCCGGTCGCAGGGTGAACGCGACGAACGCGGCGTGGGCCTGCGGCTCGGTGGCCACGCCCGCCTGCCGGGGCCCGTGAAACGGCTCGACCAGGCTGCCGACGGCCGCCACCGGACTCGGTTGCGGCACGCCCGGCCCGTCGCTCGGGCCGTCCCGCCCGGCGACGACCACCGCGCCGCCGGCCAGCGCGCCCCCCGCCGCCAGTGCCCCGCCGGCGAGCAGGCCACGCCGGCCCACCGCACGGACCCCCGGGTGTCCGGTCACGACGTCGGTCCGGTCGTCGGCTGTCCGCTCATGGCCGGCTGTCCGCTCGGCTGCGGCACGGGAGCGCCGTGGCCGGGGGCGTAGCTCTCCTGCGCCCCGGTGAACGGCTTTGCCACGGCGGTGAACTGCTGGGTCCGGCCGTCGGCGAAGGTGAGGGTCACGGTGACCTCGTCGCCGGCCCGCACCGGCTGGCGGAGGTCCATCAGCATCAGGTGGTCGCCGCCGGGCTCCAACACGTGGGTGCCCTTCGCCCTGATCACGATGCCGCCCTGCTTCTGCCGCATGATCATCTTGCCGTCCTGCATGGTCATCTCGTGCAGTTCCAGCGCCGACACCGTGGAGCTGGCCCCGGTGAGCGTGACGTCGGCGTCGCTGTCGTTGACAAGCGTCCCGAAGGCCGCCGTCATGCCCTTGTCGGCCGCCTTCACCCACGGGTCCCGGATGCCGATCACCCCGGCGGGGGTGCTCGCCGGGGCCGAGGCGCCCGGCCGGGGGCCCGACGCCGGGTCGGCCGGGCCGCAGCCGGCGGTGCCCACGGCCAGCAGGGCGGCGGTGGTGGTGGCGGCGAAGACGACTGACGCGCGTCGATTCGTGCCGAGTGGACCGGTGGGACGCATGGGGTTCTTCCTCCGTTGTGCCGATGCTCTGTCCCGTTGGTCGGTCACCTGTCGCCGATAGTTCCGGCCGGTCGGGATTGTCTTCTCCCGGGTGACCCGACCGCCGTGCCGGCCGTCCCGCTGGCGGACCGGTTGACGTCGCCGGGTCGCGGAGGCGGTGCCGTGCCGGCCGGGCGGCGTCCGGGTCAGGCGGCCGACCGGTCGCGGGTCCGCGCCGTGCCCGGGTGCGGCGGCAACAGGCGCAACGTCGGGGTGGCGGTGGGTACGTCGTCCGCGCGCAGCCGCCAGGCGGGCCGGTCACCCCGGCCGCGTCCCGCCGGGCCGTCCGGCCGCAGCCGGGGCCGGGACAGCGCGACCACGATCAGATAACCGGTGAGCAGGAACCCGTGACTGACCAGCCGGGTCGGCTCCACCCGGCCGGTGACCAGGTCGTTGGCCGAGAGCAGCACGAGCGCGCCGACGAAGGCGCTCAACATCGGCAGTAACCCCCCGGTCGGGGTGCGCCGGGCGGCCACGACGAGGAAACCCGCGCCGACGGCGATGTTCCACGCGGCCGACTCGTGCCACAAATGCCCGGACGCCAACGTGTCGAGCGCGCCGTGGGCGTGCCCGGCGGCCGGGCCCCGGCCGACCTGGGTCAGCCCCAGCACCAGTTGCAGGGCGCCGATGAGGGCCAGCCCGGCGCGCAGGCCCGGCACGAGCCGGTCCCGCAGCCGGCGGCGGGCGGGGAGCGCGGCCAGCACGACGTCGGCGAGATCCGGACGGGCCGCAGTGCCCACCGGTGCCGGCCCTGCCGGGGTGGCGGTCGTCGACCGTAGCCGACGGGGTGTGCCGACGGCCGGGTCGCAGCGGTCGGCGGTGGAGAGCGTCAGGCGGGACCGTCGGGCCACCGTCGCGGCCCGGTCACACCAGATCCGGCAGTCCGCGCACCCGTCCAGGTGCGCATCCGCCGCCATCCGCTCGGCCGGGGTCTCCTCGCCGTCCAACTGTGCCGACAGGATCTCCCGCCACTGCTCACACCCCATGTACAGGTAGTCGGCCGGCAGGGCGTGATGGTTCCCGTAACCTCTCCCGGGCCAGGTCGCGGCCCGGGTCGTCGGTCAGCCGGCGGCGCTTCCCGGCCGGCGGCGGATCGCCTGGGGATTCCCCTCGACCGCCGCGACGAGATCCTCGCGGGCCCGGGCGACCCGGGACCGGATGGTGCCGACCGGGCAGCCGCACACCTCGGCCGCCTCGGCGTAGGACAGGCCGAGGACCTGGGTGGCGACGAACGCCTCCCGGCGGTCGGCGGGCAGGGCCAGCAGCAGGTCGTTGAGGACCACCTCGCCGTCGAAGCCGCTGCCCCGGGTGTCCGGCGTGTCGTGCCACTCGGACAGCGGCACCGTACGCGGCCGGGACGTGGCGGCCCGGACGTGGTCGACGGCGGTCCGGCGGGCGATGCCGAGCAGCCACGTGCGGGCCGACGAACGGGCGGCGAACGACGGTAGCGACCGCATCGCCCGCAGGTACGTCTCCTGGGTGAGGTCGTCGGCCTCGGCCGGGCTGATCAGGTGCGCGACGAACCGTCGTACGTGCTGCTGGGTCGCCCGGATGAAGCGGGCCGCGGCCTCCCGGTCACCCCGACCGGCGGCCAGCGCCCACGCGGTGACCTCCGCGTCGTCGTCGCCCACCTGCCACCTCCGTGTCCGGTTCTGCCGCCTGCCTGCCCCCGTCGTCGTCCGGGCAACGGTAACGACGGGGTGTAGTAGGTCCCGGGTGAGCGTACGGCATACCCGGCGTCACCCCCGCCCACTGGTACGGACGGGAGGCGTCGGCGGATCATCCGTACCGGGATCGGGACGGCAGGCCCACCGTGACCGGCCGGGCACGTGGTGCACAGCCGTGACCGAGTTTTGATCATCTTGACCTCAGCTTGGGACGCCATAGCCAAAACTTTTGCTATCTGCGTAAAAAGTTAGTGAACTATTGATTGAAGTCCGCTCTTCGTGAGGATGATCCGATGCGCTGTCCCCCTCCAGCCACCGGACCCGCCGGGCGTACCCTCGCCGGCCTGCTCGCCCTCGTGTTCGCGGTGGCGGCGGTCCTGCTACCCACCACTGCGGCACAGGCGCACGGCACGCTGGCGATGTCCACCCCGGCGGCCAACGCCACGGTGGCCGAGCCGCTGACGACGGTGGAGCTGTACTTCACCGAGCAGGTCGCGGCGAACGCGTACTTCACCGTCACCGGGCCCGGCGGCGGCCGGGTCGACGACGGTTGGCGGCAGGGCGCCCCCCGTCCCCTGGACAAGCCGGTCCGGGAGTACCTGCTGGTCAACGGCACGTTCGAGCCGAAGGAGTACAGCACCGGCTACCCGGCGGTGGTGACCCTGGCCCACCTGCCGGCGGCCGGCCAGTACGCGGTCAGCTACCTGTCGGTGGCCTCCGACGGCGAGCCGGTCCGGGGCACCATGACCTTCCGCTACACCGGACGCCCGACCGCCGCGCCGGCCGGCTGGCAGCCCCCGGTCGACCAGCCGGACCCGGCGCTGGTGGCCGCCGCCGAACAGCACGCCACCTCAGGACACGCCCCCGGCCAGGCAACGTCCGCGGTGCCGACCGCACCGGTGACCGCCGCCGCCCCGGCCACCCCGGCGGCCGCCGCCCCCGACGACGGGGGTGGCCTCGGCTGGCTGGCCTGGACCGGCGGGGCGGTGCTGGTCGCGGCGGCCGTCGGCTTCGCGGCGTGGCGGCGTCGTGCGGTGCCCGCCACCCGGCCCGCCGGTCGGCCCCGCCCCGGGCGGACGGCCGCCCGGTCGGGGGGCGGCAGCCGGGTCAACCGGTCGAAGACGACGGGTGGTGGGACGACGGGCGGTGGCAGGAAGACGGCCCGTCCCGCCGCCCGACGTGCAGTGGTCACCGCCCCGGTGACGACCCCCGCCAGGACCGGCGCGGCCTCGGCCCAGGCGGTCCCGGCTGCGGCCCAGGCTGCCCCGGCCTCGGGTAAGGCTGCCCCGGCCTCCGGCAAGGCGAGACGACTCCCCGCCGGGGCGGCTCCGGCCACGGCGGCGGGGACGGTCACGGCCAGGGCGGGGTCCGCCGAAGCGACCTCCGGGGCCGCCGAGACGGCATCCGCCGTCGCCGAGACGGCATCCGACGAGACGTCCGCCGCCGACGAGACGGCATCCGCCGCTGCCGCGCCGAATGCCGGGGGTCGACTGGGCAACACGGGTCTCGCGTTGCTGGTCGGAGGGCTGGTGGTGGCCCTGCTGGCGGGCTTCGGGCTCGGCCGGATCGGCTCGGGCGCGCGACCCGCCGACGGCACCACCGCCGCCCCGCCGGCCACCGGTGCGGCGCTTTCGGCCGGGGACGGGCACCAGCACGGGCCCGGCACCGGGGCGCACACCCATCCCGGCGACGCCGGTGGTGCTCAGGCGCAGGTGACCGGGCTGTCGGTCAACGCCGGTGGCTACACCGTGCAGCCGACGACCCGGACCCAACCGGCCGGCGTCCGCGCCGACTACCGGTTCCGCATCGTCGGCGCGGACGGCAAACCGGCGACCCGGTTCGCGGTCGTCCACGACAAGCCGCTGCACCTGGTCGTGGTGGGGCGGGACCTGAGCGGATACCAGCACCTGCACCCGACCATGACCTCGGACGGCACCTGGAGCGTCCCGCTGACGCTGACCCGGCCCGGTGGCTACCGGATCTATGCCGACTTCTCCGTGACCGGCGTCGACGGCACCACGGTCCCGCTGGTGCTGGGGGTCGACCACCAGGTGCCCGGCGCGCACGCCCCGGTCCCGCTGCCGCCGGCCGCCTCGCAGTCGACGGCCGGGCCGTTCACGGTGACGATGGGCGGCAGCCCCACGGTGGGGGTGACCGTGCCGCTGTCCTTCCGGCTCGACGGCGTCGACCCGGCCCGCCTGGAGCGCTACCTGGGGGCGTACGGGCACCTGGTGGTGGTACGCGAGGGCGACCTGGGCTATGTGCACGTCCACCCCGACCAGGAACTGGTGGACGGGACGGTGCGGTTCTGGCTGACCGCGCCGAGCGCGGGCCGCTACCGGGCGTTCTTCGACTTCCAGGTCGACGGGAAGGTGCACACCGCGCAGTACACCCTCGACCTGACCTGAGCGCGGTTGCGGCCGACCCCCGCGTGCGCCGCGCGGACCGGCCGCAACCGCGCCTTCCGGCCCGGCAGTGGGGTGAATCCCGACCCGGCAGTGGGGGGCGAATCGGTGGGCCCGTACCCGGGCTGTCAGGGGGAACAGCCATGATGATCCGGTGAAGATCCTGTCCATCCAGTCC
This sequence comes from Micromonospora sp. SCSIO 07396, assembly GCF_053667945.1. NCBI lineage: Bacteria > Bacillati > Actinomycetota > Actinomycetes > Micromonosporales > Micromonosporaceae > Micromonospora > Micromonospora sp. SCSIO 07396. The sequence goes on along the minus strand of NZ_CM132210.1, from coordinate 3,160,462 downwards.
TCCGTCGCCTACGGCCACGTCGGCAACTCGGCGGCCGTGTTCCCCCTCCAGCGCCTCGGGCACGAGGTCTGGCCGGTGCTCACCGTGCACTTCTCCAACCACACCGGCTACGGCGCGTGGCGCGGGCCGCTGCTGGCCCCGGCCGACGTGGCCGAGGTGATCGAGGGCATCGCCGACCGGGGGGTGCTCGGCACCGCCGACGCGGTGCTGTCGGGCTACCAGGGCGACCCGGCGATGGGCGCGGTCATCCTCGCCGCGGTCGACCGGGTCCGGGCGGCCAACCCGGACGCGGTCTACTGCTGCGACCCGGTGATGGGCGACACCGGCCGGGGGATGTTCGTCCGGCCCGGCATCCCGGAGTACCTGCGCGACGTCGTGGTCCCGCGCGCCGACATCATCACCCCGAACCACTTCGAGCTGGACTTCCTCGCCGGCCGGACGACCACCTCACTGACCGCCGTGCTGGACGCCGTCGACGTGGTCCGCGCCACCGGGCCCCGGGACGTCCTGGTGACCAGCGTGCTGCACGACGACGTGCCGGCCGGCTCGCTGGAGGTGGTGGCCGTCTCGGACGAGGGTGCCTGGGCGGTGACCACACCGCTGCTGCCGATCAACCCGAACGGCGGTGGCGACGTCACCGCCGCGCTCTACCTGGCCCACCTGCGGACGACGGGCTCACCGGCGCTCGCGCTGGAACGCACCATCGCCTCGGTCTTCACCGTGCTGGAGCGGACCCTCGTGGCCGGCACCCGGGAGATCCAGCTGGTCGCCGCCCAGGACGCCATCGCCGACCCGCCGGCCCGGTTCACCGCCCGCCGGCTGCGGTGACGTCGGCGTCCCGGCGTCCGGGGCGGGCGGCCGGCAGGACCCGGGCGAGCCGCCGGACGGCCTCGTCCATCACCTCGGGCGGGGCGCAGGCGTAGCTCAGGCGCAGGTGTGGGGCCGGGGGCTCGGCGGCGTACCAGGGACGGCCGGGGAAGACGACGACCCCGGCGGCGGCTGCGGCGGCGGCGACCGCGACGTCGTCGGTGCCCTCCGGCAGCCGGACCCACAGGTGCAGCCCGCCGCGCGGGACCGGCTGCCCGGCGAGGGCGGGCAGGTGCCGGCGGAGCGCGCCCAGCAACGCCTCGCGGCGGGCGTGCAGCGCGGAACGCAGGGCCCGCCGGTGCCGCTTCCAGGCCGGCGCGGTGACGAACTCCATCGTGGCCTGTTGCAGCGGCCCGGCGACGAAGAGGTCGTCGAGCAGCCGCGCCGCCCGCAGCCGGTGGCCGGCCGGACCCCGTGCGCCGATCGCCGCGACCCGCAATCCGGGGGCGGCGGACTTGGTCAGCGACCGCAGGTAGACGACGTGCCCGTCGGGGTCGTCGGCGGCCAGCGGCGGTGGGGCCGACCCGTCGATGGTGAGGTCACGGGCGTAGTCGTCCTCGATCAGGAACGCTCCGGCGTCGCGTACCGCGTCGGCCACGAGGGCCCGGCGGTGCGGGGCGAGCGTCGCACCGTGCGGGTTGGCGTACAACGGTTGGCAGTAGAACAACCGGGCGCCGGTCCGGGCGAACGCGCCGGCGAGCTGGTCGGGGCGTACCCCGTCGGGGTCGGCGGGCACCGGCACCACCCGCAGCCCGGCGGCCCGCGCGGCGGCCAGCGCGCCCAGGTAGGTCGGGGACTCCACCAGCAGCGTGTCGCCGGGCGCGGCGAGGGCCCGCAGCGTCGACGACAGCGCCGCCTGCCCGCCCGAGCAGATCACCATGTCCTCGGCGCGCAGCCCGCCCCCGGCATCCCGGGCGAACCAGGCGCGCAGATCCGCCCGGCCCGACGTCGGGCCGCGCTGCCAGGACGCGGGCTGCCGCGCGGCGCGGGTCAGCGCGGCACCGAGCGCGGCGTCGGGTTGGAGATCGGCGTCGAGGTAGCCGCCGGAGAGCGGGATCGCCCCGGCCGGCGGCAGCGCCAGCAGCGCCTGCATCTCGTCCTCGCCGGGTCGGCGGGGGCCGAGCGCCACGGTCTGCCAGGAAACGTCGGCGGCGGGCCGCTGCGGGGGCGCGACGGCGGCCACGAAGGTGCCCCGGCCGGCGCGCGCCTCGATCAGCCCTTCGGCCACCAGGTGCCGGACGGCTGCGGCGACGGTCACCGGCGAGGCGTGGTGCCGGGCGGTCAGCTCCCGCACCGACGGTAGCCGGTCACCCGGCGCGGCGGCAGCCGCCGCCCGACGCAGATCGTGGATAACGCGATCGGCTGCGTTATCGTTATTCATGAGAGAGCATGGTAGTGCTACTGCGTCCCGCACGGTAACAGTGGACCGGTTGACCGGTCTCGCGCTGGGGGCGCTGGGCGTGTTCGCCTTCAGCATGTCGCTGCCGGCCACCCGGGTCGCAGTGCAGCAGCTCGACCCGTGGTTCGTGGCCTTCGGCCGGGCCGTCGGCGCGGCCCTGCTGGCCGGGGCCTATCTGGGCGGCGCCGGCGGGCCACGACCCACCCCCGTGCAGCGGCGGCGGTTGGCGGTCGTCGCCCTCGGCGTGGTGGTCGGGTTCCCGCTGTTCACCTCGCTGGCGTTGACCGAACGGACCGCCGCGCACGGCGCGGTGGTGATCACCGTGCTACCGGCCGTGACCGCTGTTTTCGCGGTGCTGCGCAGCGGCGAACGGCCCCCGCCGGCGTTCTGGCTGGCCAGCGGCGTCGGCCTGGTGGCGGTGCTGGCCTTTCTGGCCGTCGGCGGCGCGGTGCACGGTGCACCGGCCCCGTCGGACCTGTTCCTGCTCGTCGCGGTCCTGCTCTGCGGCCTGGGGTACGCCGAGGGCGGCGCGCTCGCCCGCCAACTGGGCGGCGCCCGGACGATCTGTTGGGCGCTGCTCTACGCACTGCCGGTCACCGGTGCCGCGACCCTCGTCGCCGCCGTGGCCCACCCACCCCGGGCGGACACCGGCACCTGGACGGCGTTCGGCTACCTGACCGTGGTCTCCATGTTCCTGGGCTTCTTCGCCTGGTACGCGGGCCTGGCCCGGGGCGGCGTCGCCCGGGTCGGCCAGCTCCAACTCGGACAGCCGGTGCTCACCCTGCTCTGGTCGGCCCTGCTGCTCGGCGAGCACGTCGCGCCAGCCACCCTCGGCACGGCCCTGCTGGTGCTGGTCAGCGTGGTGCTGATCCAACGCACCCGGGACCGGGCCGCGACCCCGCCTGCGGCCGGTGACCACCCCGCCCCGGGGGGCCGACCGGCCCCGGACCGGCTCAGGGGGAGGTCGAGAGCGTGCTGAGCAGGCCGAAGCCCCCGCAGCAGAGCACCCCCAGCACGGCCAGCGTGACGAGCAGGATGCTGTAGTTCGACCACATGCCGAACTTCGTCACGTCGGTGCCCTGCCCGTCGTGGACCCGGTTGCGCCAACCGCCGAAGCGGAACGACAGCGGGTACACCATCGCGGGCTGCACGGTGAGCGCGGTGGTGACGATCGGGATGCCCATGAAGTCCGTGTAGCGGATGTCGTGCGCGCCGGCCGGCACGGCCACGTACCAGGTCCCCTCGCCGGGGATCGACACCACCCGTCCGTCGACCTTGAACCGGCTGGTGGACGGGACGGGCACCAGGTACGGGCCCCGGTTGACCGAGACGGCCAGCACCGCGTGCCCCGGCGGCGGGGGGATCGGCTGCGGGTAGGCGGTCAGCGGCGCGGGGCCGGGCGCGGACGGGTACGACGGCTGAGGGGGGTACGACATCGCCACATCCTGGCATGACCGTCGGACGCGGTGCGCGCGGGCGGCATGCCGCCAGCCGGACCCGACGCACCCGTACGCACCGCCGCCCGCCGGGCAGGACGATCCGGCTCGCGTTGAACCGTCGGCACCCCGGTTCGTATAAGGGGGCCGGGACGGGAGGATGTCGGTGGGACCAAGGGTGTGGAAAGCGATGGTGGGGATGCGGCGGGCCTTTGTCACGGTGCTGCTGGCCGGGATCGCGCTGCTCGTGGCGGCACAGCCGACGCAGGCGGCGGGCGTGGCGCAGCCGGTGGGTGCGGTGCGGCCGGTCCACGCGGTGCCGGCCGAAACCGGTCGGTACTACGTGGTCGGGCCACCCGTGGACGGGCAACGGGAGTACCTCTACGCCATCGCGCTGCGCACCCTCGGTAACGGCAACCGGTTCCGGGAGATCGTCGAACTCAACGTCGGCCGGGTCCAGCCCGACGGCGAGACGTTCACCGACGGGGTGGTCCTGCATCCCGGCTGGCGGCTCGTGCTGCCCAGGGACGCGCAGGGCCAGGGGGTACGGATCGGCCGGCTGCCGCAACTGGGCCCACGGTCACCGGCCCCGGCCCCGGCCAGCCCCAGCCCACGCGCCTCGACCCCGCGTACGGTGGCCCCGTCGTCCGCAGCGCCCTCCCGTCCGGCCGGGACCGTCGTCGCGAGCACCAGGGCGGTCGCCCGGCCCCCCGACCCCCCGCAGGCCGGCGGCGGGTTGGACCCGCTACTGATCCGGGTCGGCGCCGGGCTGCTGGCGGTCTTCTTCGCCGCCGTGGCAGTGCTGCTGCTGCGTCGAAGCGGGCCCCGCCGACTGGTGCTGGAGGACGACGGGCCGTGGCCGCCGCAGCGGCATCACACCCCGACCCCCGCCGAACTCGCCGCCGGGCCGGTGGCCGACGAGGTGGGCACCGGCCCGCCTCCGGTCACCCGACCGACGCCCGCACCGTCCGCGCCGCCGGCACCGCCGTCGCCCCCGCCGCTCACCAGGCCGGTCACGGCACCGGCCCGACGACCGGCCCCGCTGGCGGTCACCCCGCCGATGCTGCCTCCGCCGCCGTCGGTGGTCCTGCCGGCACCGCCCACCGCCGCCCGGCCCACCGCCGCCCGGCCCACCGCCGCCCGGCCCACCGCCGCCCGGCCCACCGCCGCCCGGCCCACTGTCACCGGGCCCACCGCCCTGCCGGCGTCGTCCCCGGCAGCCGCACCGGAACCACTGCCGGGCACCGCGAGCCCACAGGCGTCGGTCCGGCCGGAACCGACAGTCCCGCCGGAGCCGGCCTCCCTGCCGGAACCGGCCGCGGTGCCGGGACCGGCCGCGGTGCCGGAGCCGACCGTAGTGCCGGAACCGACCGTAGCGCCGGCTCCGGCGGCACTGCCGGGACCGGGAACCGCCGTGGCGGTACCGGAGGCGGCGGGCCCCCCGGCGACGGTGGGCGGGCTGCCCGCGAAGCCGGTCTGGCCGCCCCGGGCACCACAGTCGGCACCACCCCGACCGACGACGGTCGACCGCCCGGCCGTCCCGCCGCCGCCGGTCGGCGTGACGGTGGGCGTCCCACCGCCGCCGGCCCCGACGCCACCGCCGACCGGTGCCGCCGTCGCACCGGCCGCGGTGGCCTCCGTCGGACCCGCCGACGTGCCGGCCGGGGCGGAGCTGCCACGCCCGGCGGTGCCGACCGGCAACGAGGTCCCGTACCTGAGCACCGAGCTGGAGACCGAACTCGGGCCGATCCGGGTCCGGCTGGTCGGGGTCGCGGCGGGCCGGGGTGCGCCCGCGTACGCCTGGCTCGGCCCGGACGAGGCCGCGCCCCCGGCGACCCTGCCCCTGGTGCTGGGCCACCGGGGACCGTGGCGGTTACACGTGGACCTGGGGCGGGCACCCGACGTGCTCACCCTGGTCGGCGACACCGACGACTGCCGGCGCACGGCCGCCCTGTTCGCCGGGCGGCTGCGGGCCGGTGGGATCGGCGTGGCCACGGTGGGCGACGTGTTCGGCGGGCAGGCCCCGGAGGGGTGCCGCACCCTGTCGGGGCTGCCGACGGCGACCGCCCCCGACGCCGAGCCGCCCGCGCCGTACGTGGTGTTCACCCCCGGCCTGGCCGGTGCGGAACTGGCCGGGGCACGGCGACTCGCCACGGACACCGGCGGGCGGTGCGTGCCGGTGGTGATCGGACCGGTGCCGGCCGGCCGGTGGTCGGTTCAGGTGTCCCCGGTCGACGGCGGGTCCACCACCCGGGCCGGTACGGCGGACTGAAGGCCGGCGGCGGCGGACGGCAGCGGCCCCGGGGTGACCTCCCCGATCCGCTGCCAGCCGCCCGCCTGCGCCCGGTAGGCGCGCTGCACCACGATCCGGTCGTACGAGCGGCTGCCGAGGACCAGGTCGACCCCCGCCCGGTGCAGCCGGTCCACCCTGCTCCCGACCAGGGTCAACCCGGCCAGCATGGTGTGCGTGGCGCCGACGTCGACGGTGCGTCCCGCCGGCACCCGGACCTCCACCAGCAACCGGCCCGGCCGGGCCACCGGCCGCTGCTGGTAGAGCGGCAGCCAGCCCCGGGGCAGCCCCCGGGACCGGGCCGGCAGCAGCGCGTACGCCTGCCGGGTGCCGAAGCCGGGCCAGCGGCGGACGTCGTTCGGCAACCCGGCGACCGACCGGTTGGTGGGTGCCGGCCGGATCCGCAGGGGTTCGCCGTCGGCGTCCACGGTGGGCAGCAGGCGGCTGAACCCGTCCGAGCGGAATCCGCCCACCAGCCGGACCCGGTCCAGCCGGGCGGCCGGCAGCAGGTAGGTGTCGGGGCTGCCCAGGACGTACTTGAACCGTGCCGGCACGTGGGCCCGCAGGACCGCCATCGGGATCGCGCCGCCGGGGGAGATCCGCACCCGCAGCAGGTCGCTGCCGGCGGGGGCGGACCGGGGGTCGAGGAACGCGGCCACGAACAACTCGACGCCGGGCACCCCGTCGCTGACCGCCCGCGCCGGGTCACCCTCGACGAGGACGTACGCCTCGAACGTCGCGGCGTTGACCTGCTGGCCGCGCCGCAACCAGGGTGGACCGTAGTCGGCCGCGCGGCGGCTCTCGGTGACCAGGGCGGGCCGGGGGAGGGGCGTGGCCGGCTGTTCAGCCGCCCCGGCGTCGTCGACCGGCGTACGGGACGCCGGGTCGGCCGGGTCGGTCGGAAGGGACGCGTCGGTGCCGTCCGGTCCGGGGGCCGGGTCGTCGGCGCGCGCCGGTGCCCGGTGGCCGTCGGCCGCTTCGGCGTCGACGCCCCCGGTGGCGGGTGAGGCGACCACGATCCGTTCCCGGACCAGCCGGGACACCAGCAGCCCCTCGGGGGTCGCGTCCAGGGTCGACGGGCCGTCGGCGTACCTCGGTCGGTGTGCCTGCCACCTGGCGACCGCGCCCGTCGGGTCGAACGCCCGCAGGTCACGCCGGTCGTCGATCAGCTCGGCCCGGCCGCCCGCAGGTGGGGTCCAGACGGTGGCCCCGGTCGTCTCGGCCAGCTCGACCACCTCCGCGACGAGCCGGGCCTGCTCGTCGGCGTCGGACGGCCAGGTCAACCAGAGCCGCAGGTCGGCGCCGTAGAGCGGCAGGTCGCCGAGGAGCGCGGCGAGCTGCCCGCCGCTGTGCACGTCCTGGGTGCCGCTGTAGGTGCCGACCAGGAAACCGCCGGAGCGGGCGGTGACGGCGACGGTGACCACCCCGGTCGACGCGCCGAGTCGGTGCGCGGTGGCCCGCCTGGTCACGAAGTCGGCCCGGGTGGCCAGGGCGAGGCCGTCCGGCAGCGGCAGGCCCACCACCCCGGTACGGGGACGGACCAGCCCGTCGCCCACCGCGAACCAGCCGGGCAGCGAGGTGGCGAGGTCCGGCGGCTGGAGCACGAGCCAGTCCATCGGCTGGCGGGTCACCCGGTCCAGTGGCACCGCGTCCAGTGGCCCGCTGTCGGCGGCCGGCCGGGCGGGCCCGGTGGCCGACCGGTCGACGGTGTGCCTGATGTCCGAGCCGTCCGGGCTGACCAGCACGTCGTGCCCGAGCAGCCCGGCCACCTCGGTGAACAGGTCGAGGTGCCGGGCCCCGTCGTCGGCGAGGATCCGGACGTCCTGTGCCGCGTCCGCGCCGTGCCGGACCAGGGTGGCGACGGCCCGCGCGTCGAGCGGCCGGCCGGGGGCGCTGGGAACCACCAGCCGCCCGCCGGGACCGGGGGCCAGCCAGAGGTCGTACAGGCCGGCGATGCGGCGGTGCCGGCGCACGTCGAACCGGCGGGTGGCCGGCACCCGGTCCAAGCCGTTGCCGCCCACCGGCTCCGCCGTGCGCCCGAGCCCGTTCACCGCCGCCCCACCTTCGTCTCCACCGGCACCTGATCGTCCGGCCGTCGTTCGTCGCCACCGTCGCCGGTGGACGTCCGCCTGCCGGTCACCCGTCCCCACCGGGGGACGGCCCGAGGAGATGTTCCCGTCATCGGCGGCCGGTACCCTCGGCTGACCTCATGACGAGGATCATGGAAATCTGGTTCAGATTGATTTGAACGGACCGGCCGCTCATCCGCAATAGACGGTGAAGGCCGGTGACGCTCGGCCATGGTGACTGAAGGGGGACACCCAGTGCTGGCGAAGCGCTCGATCCTTGCCCGCCTGCTCGCGGTGGTGATGGCCGGCTGCGTGCTGATGACGCCGACCGGGCCGGCTGCGGCGAGGGCCGCCAACGATCCACAGCCGTACGTGAAGTACTACGTGGTCGTGGCGCAGTACCAGGGCCAGCCGGAGAGCCTCACGGCGATCGCCCGGCGGTTCCTCGGCAGCGGCGAACGGTCCGCGGAGATCTACCACCTCAACACCGGCCGGGTGCAGCCCGACGGGTCCCGGCTGACCGACCCGGGCAGCCTGAAGGCCGGCTGGCAGTTGGTGTTGCCCTGGGACGCGGCCGGCGAGGGGGTGAAGTACGGCCAGCTCCCGACCGGCAAGCGACCCACCCCGAGTGCCCGGCCCTCCGGCGGGGCCGACCCCACGCCCAGGGCCGTCAGCCCGAGCCCGACTCCGAGCCCGACCCGGACGGGCGGCAGCCCCCGACCGGGCGCGACCGGTCCGAAGTGCACCGCCACCACCGGGTCGAGCAGCCGGTCGGACTGGGCGCAGCTGCGGATGGCCGCCGACAGCGCCTGGACCCTGACCCGTGGCAACGGGGTCAAGGTGGCGGTGGTCGACACCGGGGTCGACGCGAGCGTGCAGCAGCTCAGCGGCCGGGTGGCGGTCGGCGCGGACGTGACCGTCGGCAACGGGCGGGGGGACACCGACTGCCTGGGCAGCGGCACCGCGATGGCGGGCATCATCGCCGGTGACAGCAGCGTCGACGGCAGCCCGGTGGGCATCGCGCCGGACGCCACCATCCTGCCGGTACGGGTGGTGCGCGGTTCGGGTGCCGCGCGGGCGGCCGACGCGGCGAACGCCATCGAGGTGGCGGTCAGCGCCGGCGCGTCGGTCGTCGCGGTCGGCTCGCACGTCGACCTCGGTGACCCGGCGGTGGCGTCGTCCGTGGCCACCGCCCTCGACCACGACGTCCTGCTGGTGGCCGGTGCGCCGACCAAGGCGGTGACGCCGCCGTCCCCGGCCGGCCGGTCCGGGGGCGGGGCGCTGCTGTTCACCGGTGGCGTCGGTGCCGGCGACCAGCTCGCCGAGCAGTACGTGGAGGGCGGGGTGGAGGTGGTCGCGCCCGGGGTGGACGTGGCGAGCCTCGGCGTGGGCGGCGGCAAGGCGGTCAGCAACACCGGCACCGAGTTCGCCGTCGCGTTCGTCGCCGGGCAGGCGGCGTTGATCCGGGCGGCCCAGCCCGACCTGACCGCCGCCCAGGTCAAGGAGCGCATCCGCAGCACCGCCGACGCGATCGGCACGGCCCCCGACGCCAGGTACGGCTCCGGCATGATCAACCCGGCCGCCTCGGTGTCGGTGGCGGTGGACGACCGTAACCAGGTGGCCAGCCAGCAGCAGGGCAACAACGGCGCGGCGCTCGCCGTCATCCTCGGCGTCGCGCTGCTCTGCGGCGTCGGTGTGGTCTTCGGCCTGCGCCTGCGCCGCCGCCGGTTCGCCGGCTGAGGCCCAACAGCGGCCCGGCCGCTGACGCCGGGCCGGGCCGCCAGCGCCCGGCTACGGCGGCCCCACAGGCGACGGGCTCCGGCGGACCATGATGGCCCACCGGAGCCCGCCGGCCGGGTCGGCTACCGCCGGGTGAAGGTCTGCTTCGGGTTGAACACGCAGATCCAGGACATCATCGGCGCGCCGACGCCGTGCCCGTCGACGTCCAGGCAGCGGTCGGTCTCCCGGTTGAACAGGGAGGTGCGGCCGTTGTACTCGATCCACTCCCACTTCTGGGCGGGGTTGCCGCTGCACACGGCGACCTGCACGGGGGTGCCGTCCTTCTTCTCACCCCAGGCCACGTCGAGGCAGAGCCCGTTGGCCCGGACACTGCCGTCGGAGCGGAAGTCCCACCACTGCGACCGCTCCTCCCGGCACTTGTTCAGCACCGCCCGTACCCCGTCGCTGGTCCCGGCGGTGACGCACAGCCCGGTCTCCTTGCCCACGAGCTGCTTGGTGCCGGCCGGTCGGGTCGGTGCCGCCGCCGGCTTGGCCGACGGGCTCGCGGGCGGCGGCGGGGCGTCCGAGCTGCCCTTCGGGCTGGGCGACGGCGACGCCGGGGGCGTCCCGGTCGGGCTGGGCGACGGCGACGCCGACGGCGGTGCCGGCCGCAGCCGGTTGTCGAGGGTGTAGTAGTCGGTGTGCTCCCGCACGGTCCGCAGGTACGCCTGCGTCCCGGCGTCCAGGTCACCGCCGGACTGGCGGACGGCGGCCGGGCCGTTGCGGTACGCGGCCAGCGCCAGCAGCGACGGGTCGCCCTCCAGCCCGGACAGCTCCTTGTGCAGGGCGCACAGGGCGGTGCCGACCGCCGGGATCGCCGCCTGCGGGTCCCAGGCCGAGGCGTCGGCGGGGCCGTACGCCTGCCACACCTCGGATCGGAACTGCGCGACGCCCCGCTGTCCTTCCGGGCCGAGCAGGTTGGCGTCGAACCCGGACAGCGCCATCATCTGCGCGGCGACCAGCGGCGGCGTCACCTCGGGGCAGACCGAACCGGCCCGCACGACGAGTGCCGTGTAGTTGCCGGGCACCGCCTTGGGTTGCTGGACGCCGGAACTGGGGCGGGGCTGGCCGGAACCGCCGAACGCGGTCAGCTTGGCGTAGTAGGCGGCGTACCCGCTGGCCTGGTCGACGTACTTCACCGCGTCGGTGGGCACCCCCTTGGCGTCGCGTACCTCGTCGAGGCCGGTGTGGAACGCGGCCAGCGAGAGCCGCCAGGTGTCACCCGGGACGTCCGCCAGCCGGACCTGGCCGCTGAGGTCGCACATCAGGTGGGCCAGGGCGAGGATGTTGGCGGCGGGGTCGGAGCGTTCCGCCCCGGGCCACGGTGCCCACGCCTTCCACGCGGCGGCGTCGAGACCGGCGATGCCCTGCCCGCCGGAGGCGGTCCGGTCGGCCCGACCGTCCAGACCCGACTCGGCCATCAGCTGACCGGCCAGCCGGGCCGGGGTGAGCGTCGGACACGAGCGGGCGGCGGCCTGGATGGTCGTCAGGTGCTCCTGGGAGACGGGCCGACCGGTCAGGTCGTCGTCGCGGGCCTCGGCCGCGCCCCAGCCGACAGCGGCCACCACCATGGACAGCACGGCGAGTCCGGCGACGGCGAAGGCTGCGGTACGACGGGGGATCGACCCCAGTCGGGCGAGTACGGAGGGGTGATCGGATTTCACGGGAGGTGTCCCTTCCGGCGTGGCGACATCGCTGTCGTGACGGATGCGCGATGTCCTTGGTTCACCGGGCTCGAATCGGATCGGATGATTTTGGTCCGGTCGACATTGAACCGAGGGGCGTAGTGGGCCGTCAACGTGGCTACCGCCGGGCCGGGCCGGAGTCACACCGGGCAACGGCGGCGATGGCCGTGTCGTTGATCGGAGCTTGGGATGCTTTCTCGCCGCAGGGTACTCGGGATGGGTTTCGCCGGCGCCGCCGTGGTCGGTGTGCCGTTGGTGGCGGCCCCGTTGATCTCGCGGGCACGGGCCTCGGGCGGTCTGCCACTGAACGTGGTGAACAGCACGGGCCGGTTCGCCAACCCGGCGATCCGGATGTACGTCGTCGGCACCGACCCGGAGACCGGGGCGATGGGCTACGTCCGGGAGAGCGGACGGTTCACCCCGGCCGACCCGGCGCACAACGGCCCGGACGGCGTCGCCGACATCGGCGTCCGGCTGGCCGACTCCGGGGTGACCCGGTTCGTCCTGCCGATGATGTCGGGCCGGATCTACTTCGCCATCGACGGCGAGCTGCGGTTCACCGTGGTCACCGACGGCAACGGCCGCCCGGCGTTGCAGTACCCGGTCGGCTGGGTGGCCGACGACCCGAGCTTCGGTGTGCTGCACGACTGTTGTGAGTTCACCTACAACGCCTCCGGCATGTTCTGCAACACCACCACGGTGGACATGTTCAGCATTCCGCTGTCGATCCGGTTGCTCGGCGACGTGGAGCAGGCCACCGGCAAGCTCGTCGACGGCGGGCGGGACGCGATCTTCGCCGAGCTGTCCCGTCAGCCCGGCTTCGAACGGCTGGTGCTCGGCGACGGGCTGCGCGTCATCGCGCCGGGCAAGGGCATCGAGACGGGCCGCTTCGACCCGGCGTACTACGACGGTTACATCGCCGAGACCTGGGACCGGTACAGCCGTACCGAGCTGCGGGTCCACGGACCGACCGGCACCGTCCGGGGCCGGGTGGTCGACGGGCGGTTCACCTTCGACGGCGGGGTACGCGCCTTCGACCGGCCCTCCACGCTCAACGTGTTCCACTGCGACGGGGCGCTCGCCGCACCCAACGACGGGCGCTCCGGGCCGGTGGCGGCGGTCCTCGGGGCCGGGTTCAACCGGTCGGTGCTCGACCAGCCGGACCAGCCCACCACCAGCCGGGACGCCTACTACCAGCATCCGGTGACCAACCACTACTCCCGGGTGCTGCACCGGCACAGCGCCGACGGCCGCGCGTACGGCTTCCCGTTCGACGACGTCGCCGACGACGCCTCCTACATCCAGGACACCACGCCCCGGGAGATGACCATCACCCTGACCCCGTTCGGCGGGGGCGCGGCCGGACAGCCGGCACCCGAGGCCGAGCGCCCGATGGTCGTCGAGGGACCGGTCGTCGTGGAGGGGCCGGCGGCCGTCGTCGCCGCCCGGGGCGTGGGCCAGGAGATCCCGGCCGCCGGCTTCGACCGGCAGCAGGGCGTACGGACCGAACCCTCCAGCGAGGGCGGCGAGCACCTGGGCTTCCTCGCCCACGGCGACTGGGCCGGGTACCGGGGAGTCGACTTCGGCCGCGAGCCGGCGACCCAGTTCCAGGTGCGGGTGGCCTCCGGCGCGCCGCAGGGCGTCTCCGGCCTGATCGAGGTACGCCTCGACGCCCCCGGCCTGCCGCCGGTGGGCAGCATCGCGGTGGCCGGCACCGGAGGCTGGCAGAACTGGGTGACCGTGCCGGGGAACCTCGCCCCGGTGACCGGGGTGCACGACGTCTACCTCACGTTCGCCAGTGGCCAACCCGAGGAGTTCGTCAACGTCCGCTGGCTGCGTTTCACCCGATGAGCACGGCCACCCTCGTCGCCCCGGGCCACGACACCGACCGGTGGGCCGCCACCGCACCGTCCACCGCCGCACCCCGGCGGCACCGACCGACCGGTCGACGGCCCGGTCGACCGTCCGATGAGCATGGTTATGCTTCCTTCCTAGGCGGGCCCGACGCCGAGACGACGGCGCGGCCGTACGGGGGTGACCCGTACGTCAGGGGGAGGCGTTCTGTGTCGGCGGTGCCCAACGAAGCGCCCGGGGTGACCGGCGACGCGGCGACCGAACGGGCCTCCCCCGAGGCCCTGATGGGCTGGATCCACGAGCAGTACCGGGGACCGCTGCTGCGGTTCCTCACCCGACTGCTCCTGGGCCGGCAGGAACTCGCCGAGGACCTGGTCCAGGAGACGTTCCTGCGCACCTGGCGGAATCTGGAGACGCTGGCGGAGGACCCGCGCCGGATCGCCCCGTGGCTCTACACGGTCGCCCGGCACGTGGCCATCGACGCGATGCGCGCCCGCCAGTCCCGTCCGCCCGAGGTGGCCATCCCCGACCTCAACCGGCTCGCCTCGGCCGACGACGAGATGGACCGGGTGGTCAGCACCCACACCGTCCGGCTGGCGTTGCAGCAGATCAAACCGGAACACCGTGAGGTGCTCGTCGAGATGTACTACAAGGGCTCCTCGGTCGCTGAGGCCGCACAGCGACTGGGAATCCCGGAGGGTACGGTAAAGTCCAGGACGTACTATGCGGTGCGCGCGCTGCACGCAGCGATCGGCCCGACCGAGTCGTCGTGATGACGCGACGTGTCGGTTTCCCGCTCGATCCGCCGGACGGTTGCCGTCCCGGGGGTCGTCACACCGTCACCGGTGTCTCCGGGTCGAGAAGGAGGGCGTGATGCGGATCGGGGGTGACCAGCCCACCGCCGAGCACGCCGCCCTGGCTCTCTACCTGCTCGGCGCGCTCGACGACGCCGACCGGGTCACGTTCGAGGCCCACCTGGCCGGTTGTGACGAGTGCCTGTCCACGGCGGGTGAGATGGGCGGCGTGACCAGTGCCCTCGGCGGGCTGGACGCCGCCGACTGGGAGGATCTCGCCGGCCTGACGCCCGAGTTCCCGCTGCCGCCCGAGTTCGGCCCACCGCCGGACCGCGTCCCGACCCCGCCGGCCGCCCCGACGCCGGCCGCCCTGGCACCGGTGCCTGTCGCGCGTCCGCCGGCCGACTCCCCGCCACCACCCACCGTCGACGACGCTGGGGCGACGGCCGACGCACCGGCCGCCGAGCCGCTCACCGACGTGGCCCCGGTCGCGACGCCCCGGCGGGGCGTTCGCCGGGGCACCGGTCCGCGAACCACCGGCGGTGGGGCGGGCAGCCGCCCCGGCGGGGACCGGCCCGCGACGGCCTCCGGCACGGCAGGCACCCGCCCCGGCGACCCGGCCCGGCGTCGCCGGATGCTCCTCTGGGGCGGGGTGGCCGCCGCGCTGGTGGCCGTCGTCCTGGCCGGCGGGATCGCCGCGGTCACCGGCTTCGGCGACCACAGCGGCGTGGTGCTCACCGCGACCGGGGAGGCGCCGGCCGAGGGGGTGAGCCTCTCCGTGGCGATCACCACCGACGAGGGGCGCGGCTCCACCATCCGGATCACCGCCACCGGCCTGCGCCAGGGCCTGCGGTACCGGCTGTTCGCGGTGACCCGTGACGGCGTCACCCACGTGGTGCGGGACTGGACCGCCTCGACCGGCCCGCAGGAGGTCACCGGCGAACTGTCGTTGCCGGTTGCGGACCTGGCCTTCGTCACCGTGGGCCTGGTCGACGGCACCGCGATCGTCACCGCCCCGATCTCCCGCTGAGCCCACCCGGGCCACCGACCCGCCCGCCCCTGACCTGCCGGTCCGGGCGGGCGGGTTCGCGGTGGTCAGTACGGGTCGGTGTGCGGGACCTCCTTCGCCCGGTGCGCGCCCGCCTTGCAGCCGGCGAACGGTCCGGCCGGGTTGCGCAGGCTGTTCAGCACCGGCTCCAGGTAGTCGCGGTGCCAGTTGGCCGGGCCGCACAGCCCCGCCTCCGGGCCGGTGAGTTCCTGCCACGCCAACCACAGGCCGTGCAACTGCGCCACCGCCTCGGGGTGTCGCCACCACTGCCCGCACCAGGGCGCGGTCGAGGACGCCTCCCGGGCGTAGATCGGCACGAGCAGCAGCCGGACCCAGTTGCTGAGCAGCTCCAACTCCTCGACGTACTCGTCGTCACGCAGGTAGAGGATGAACGGTGAGGTGGGCGGCCGGTCCTCAGGCGGCGCGTCGTCGGCACGGGTCTGCTCCTGCGGGGTCGTCACCGTCATGGACACTCCTCGTCGGTCTGCCGGTCGGATCGGTTCCGCCGGTCGGTACGGGTCAGTCACCCGACGCTCCGGGGCTGGGCGAGGCGGGGCTGGGCGAGGCGGTCGGCGGGAACGACGGCGGCGGACCGCCGAGCCCCTGGTACTTGGCGAACAGGGACCGGACCTGCGCGAGGTAGAGCTGGGCGGCGTTGGTGGAGGGGACGCCACCGGCCCGGCGTACCTCGTCGATGCCGACGGCGTACGCGGCGAGCGTCAGGTCGAGCACCTCGCCGATCGCCTCGCCGTCGTCGAGCAGTGCCTGGGCCTGCCGGGCCAGGGCGCAGACGTGTTTGGCCTGGGCGGCGATCGAGTCCTCCTCGTCGACCGCGTCGGTGTCGCCGTCGTCGTCGGTGTCCTCGCCGTACTGCGTGAAGACCGCGGGTGGCAGCTGGGAGATGCCCTTCTCCCCGTTCGGGCCGACCTTCGCCGGGTCCCACCCGGAGGCCACCTCGATCTGCGCGGCGATCACCACCGGGCCGATCTGGGTGCAGGTCTTCCCGGCGTCCTCGATGCTGTCCGCCAGCCCCTCGGGCACCTGGTCGGGGTCGAGCGTGCCCTTGCCGTCGCCCTGCGCGGCGGCCAGCGAGTCGTCGGCGGCGCTGACCGGGTCGGCCGACCCACCGCCGCCACCGAAGAACAGGATCAGCGCGACGAGCGGGGCCAGCAGCACGCCCAGCGCGCCGATCACGAAGACGGCGGCGGCCCCGACCACCCCGGCCACCGGGGTCGCCAGGCAGCTCAGCCCGGCCGCGACGGCCGCGCCGATCAGCGCCGCGCTGCTCCGGTTCGACCCTTGCGTCGGCTCCGCGCCGTCGTTGTCGGACGCTGCCATGTCGCCTCCCAGGCTGGTCATCACCGCGGTGGAAAAAAGTTCGTCCCCGGCGTGAACCGGGTGGCGGGGCCCGTCGTAGTGGCGTCCGTCGACCGCCCGGCCCGCCGTACTGACGGGTCCGGACCCGGGGTGGTTCAACCGGGACGTCGACGAAGTGGAGCGACATTCGACAGGAGGTGGGTGCCATGGGGTCCGCGACGATGACCGACCCGGCACCGCGGATGCCACCGGGGCCGCCGTCCGTCCGGACCGGTCCCGGGGCGGCGGTGTCCCGGCGGTCCCTGTCCGAGACGGGGCTGGGCTGGATCGCGGCGCACGGCGGCGCCGGCACGACCACGCTGACCCGGCTCTTCGGCGGCGTCGACCTCGGCTGCCGGTGGCCGGACCCCGCGCGGGCGGAACCGGCCACGGTGATGCTGGTCGGCCGGACCAACGCCGAGGGGATGCGGGCGGTCTCCCGGGCGCTCAACGCGCTGCGGGAGGGGCGTCACCCGCCCGGCATGCGGCTGGTCGGCCTGGCGCTGCTGGCCGACGCCCCGGGCCGGCTGCCGCCGGCACTGACCCGCCGCATCCGGGTGCTGCGGTCGGTCGCGCCGGTGCACCGGGTGCCGTGGATTCCGGCCTGGCGGCTGGGACAGCAGCCCGCCCGGATGCCCAAGGCCCTGGACCGGCTGCGGGCGGCGACCGGGCTGGCCGGCGAGGGGATGACCCGGTGACCTCCGGGTACGGGATCGTCGCCGCGTTCCTGGCGCGTGGTCCGGCGGCGGCGCCCTCCCCGCTGCCGGCCTTCCAGCCCCCGCCGCCGTACGACCCGGCCGGTGGCGCGGCCGACGACCTGCTGAACCTGCTCGCCTGGGGGGTCAGCGCGGCGGGCGTCGCCGGGCTGCTCATCCTCGGCATCTCGATGGCCATCCAACTCAACCGGGGTGTGCCCGGGGAAATGAGCGACCACTTCCGCGGGGCGGTGTTCGTCGCGATGGGCTGCGCGCTCGGCGCGACCGCCGGACCGCTCGTCACGTTCTTCGGCGACCTCGGACTCTGAGCCGGACCGTCGCCGGCCGGACAGCGCACCCCGCACTGCCCGGCCCTGTTCCACCCCCGTCACCGCCGGAGCGTCGTCGACGCCTCCGGTGATGCCACCTGCCCTGAAGGAGCTGTTCCGATGACGTTCACGAGCCTGTCCCAGTACGCGGCGGCCTACCTGTTCGCCCGCCTCCCGATGGCCCCCGACCCGGGACCCGGTGGCGGGATCAACCCGACCCCCAACGCCCCGGGACAGCTGAACACCCTGGTGAACAAGCTGTTGGGCCTGATCGCCTGGGCGGGCACCGCAGCCGGGGTGGCCGGGGTGCTGATCACCGGCACGATGATGGCGATCTCGGTGAAGCGGGGTGAGAGTTCCGAACACATGTCCCGCCTGGGCCTGGTGCTCGGTGGCTGCATCCTGGTCGCCGTCGCGGGTCCGTTGGCCAACTTCTTCCTCGGCGGCGCCGGCACCACCGCCGGCCAGCCGCAGTGACCGGCGGGCGAGGCCGGTCTCCGGCGGACCCGCCGTTCTGGGCCGAGCGCGGCTGGCTGCTGTCCGTCGCGTTCCTCGCCGGCATGGCGTTGCTGGCGGCGGGGGTCTGGGTGTCCGGGGTGACCCGGCAGACGTCCGTCGACCCGGTGGCCCGCGCCGCCGCCGAGGCGCAGGTGGCGCAGTGTCCACCCCGACCGGTGGTGACGGCGGGCCCGGCGGTGCCGCCGGAGGACGTGGCGTGGCGGACCCTCGACGGCGGCGACCGGGTGCCGGTCTCCGCGACGCAGGGGCCGTCGCGCACCGCCGACGGGGTGCTGGGCTGCTTCGCGCACACCCCGATCGGTGCGGTGCTGGCGGCACACGCCGTGCCCACCCAGCTGGCCGGGCCCGCCTGGCGGACGGTGGCCGACCGGCAGGTGCTGCCGGGGCCGGGCCGTGACGTGCTGGTGGCCCGGCTGGAGGCCGCCGCCGGGGTGGTCACCAGCCGTGGCGGCGGCAGCTATGCGGGCTTCGCCCTGTCCCGGTACGCGGCCGACGCCGCCCGGGTGCAGTTGCTGGTCAAGACCGGTGCCGGGGGCTACGTGGCGACCCTGGTCGAGCTGCGCTGGGACGCCGGCGACTGGAAGGTGACGCCGTCGCGGGCCGGCGTGGTGCACGCCTCGCTCGGCACGGTCACCGGCAGCGCCGGCTACACCCTCTGGAGGAAGTAGATGGGCGGGTGTTCACCTCCCAGTCCGCTGGACATCATCACCGGCTTCTTTTCGTTCCTGGGTGACCCGATCGGCACCCTGGTCCGGATGATCGCCAACCTGATGCTGGCCGCCGCGATCTCGATCTTCGCCGAGTTGAGCGCCTCGGTGCCGACGCTGGGCACCACGACCGAGGGCGGCCCGGACGACGTACCGAGCCTGATCAGCGACCAGATCGAGTGGGTCGTGACCTATCTGGCGATCGGGTCGGTGCTGTTCGCCGCCGCCCGGATGGCGATGGAACGCAAGGGCACCGCCGGACGGACCGCGTTGCAGGGCTTCCTGCGGGTCATCCTGGTCGCCGGGGCCGGCTCGTGGGTGGTGGGCCGGGCGGCCAGCCTCTCCGACGGCTTCTCCGACCACCTGCTCAAGTCGGCGGCCATGCAGGTGATCATGGGTGTGCCGTGTGTGGACAACGGCTCGTCCATCGAGTCGTTCCTGCTGCTGGTGCTGGCCTTCCTGCTGCTGATCGCCGCCATCGTGCACGTGCTGATGCTCTACCTGCGGCTGGGCGTGATGACCATCATGCTCGGCACGCTGCCGCTGGCGGCCGCCGCGTCGATGACGAACTGGGGTGCCGGCTGGTGGCGCAAGCACATCGGCTGGACGGTGGCCTGGCTGCTCTACAAGCCCGCCGTCGGTCTGATCATGTTCTCCGGCGCGGAGATGCTCGCCGTCGGCAGCCGGACCCAGAACTCCTCGCACATCCGCATCGCCGGCATCGGCGTCCTGCTGCTGTCGGCGATCGCCCTGCCGGCGCTGCTCAAGATCGTGGTGCCGGCCACGGCGGCGCTGGGCACCGGTGATCCGACCGGCACCGCCGTCTCGGCCGCGGGCGGCATGGTCGCCTCCGGCGCGAAACGGGTCGCCGGGTCCGCCCTGTCCTCCGGCGGCGGGGGCGGTGGCGCGCCGTCCGGCGCACGCGGGCCGCAGGGCAGCCGGGGCGACACCGGCCGGCAGGGACCGTCCGGCAGCGAGGGCCGGTCCGGTCGTAACGCGGGCAGCTCCGCCGGTGGCACGGCGGCGGCGGGTTCCGCCGCCCGGTTGGCCGGGCCGGTCGGGGCGGCGATCGACGGGGCGCACCGGGCGGCCCGGACCGGCCGGAACATGGTGGCCGGCACCGTGTCGGGCGCGGACGGCGACGCCGGCCACAACTGACAGCGCGGACCGCCGCCGACCGGACGATCCGGCCGGTGGTGGTCTGGTGAGACGAGGGAGAGGCAATGTCGACGGAAGCCGTCATCGAACCGACGTACGGCAACTGGCGTCGGCCGCGCCGGGCCGGGCTGGGCCCGCTCGGCCTGGTCGGCACGGTCGGGGTGTTCGGCGGGCTGGTGCTGGTGCTGCTGGCCTCGCTGGCGTCGCTACAGGCGGCGTTCGTGGTCGGCGTGCCGCTGGTGGTGGCGCTGCTGCCGATGGCCGTACGCACCCAGGACGGCCGCAACATGTACCAGCTCCTGACGTTGCGGATCGGCTGGTCGCGTCGGGTGTCCCGGCGGGAGCACCTGTACGTCTCCGGGCCGCTGTCGGCGCGGCCGGGTGGCCGGTTCCCGCCGCCCGGCCTGCTCAGCGGGGTGCTCGCCCGGGAGGGCCGGGACGCCTACGACAGGCCGTTCGGGGTGCTGCACCACAAGAGCCGCAACCTCTACACGATCGTGCTGCGGTGCGAGCCCGACGGCGGGTCGCTGGTCGACCCGGAGCAGGTCGACACGTGGGTGTCGCTGTGGGGGGAGTGGCTGTCCCGGCTCGCCCACGAGCCGGGGCTGCGCGGGGCGGCGGTGGTGGTGGAGACCGCACCGGACCCGGGCACCCGGCTCGCGGCGGAGGTGCTGCCCCGGCTGGACGCCGCCGCTCCCGCCGCCGCCCGTGCGGTGCTGGAGGAGGTGGTCGACGACTACCCGTCGGCGTCGTCGGAGATGAACTCGTACATCACCCTCACCTACGCCCCGGTGGGTGGGGCGCGGCGGGATCCGGAGGACGTGGTCGCCGACCTGGCCATCCGGGTGCCGAGCCTGCTGACCGGGCTGATCGGAGCCGGTGGGGGCGTCGCCGAGCCGCTGTCGGCCGAGCAGATCGCCGAGGTGGTCCGGGTGGCGTACGACCCGGCCTGCGCCGCCGAGGTGCTCAGTGTCCGTGCCGAGCACGGGCAGACCGGGCTGGAGTGGGCCGACTGCGGGCCGGTCGCCGCGGTCGAGTCGGTGGACGCCTACCAGCACGACTCGGGGGTCTCCCGGACCTGGCTGCTCACCCTGGCGCCCCGGGGCACGGTGCGCTCCAGTGTGCTGCGCACCATGCTCGACGCCTCCGCCGGCACCCGCCGCAAACGGGTGGCGTTGCTGTACCGGCCGATCGACCCGGCGACCTCGGCCCGGATCGTCGAGGCCGACCGGCGGACGGCGCAGTTCATGGCCACCTCCGGGCGGGGAATGGTGCAGGCGCGGGCCGCCGCCGAGGTCCGCGCCGCCGAGCAGGCCGCCGCCGAGGAGGCCACCGGGGCGGGGCTGGTGGAGTTCTCGCTGATGCTGACCGTCACCGTCGACGACCGGTCCCAGCTCGACGACGCGTCGGTGCTGGTCCGCAACATGACCGGGGCGACCCGGATCGCGATGCGGCCGGCCCACCGGATGCAGGCGGCGGCGTTCACCTGCACCCTGCCGGCCGGAATCCTTCCGTGGGAGCAGACCGTGCTGCCACACGAACTCCAGGAGGCGATGTGAGCGGCGCACCTGCCGTCCGCGCGGACGGGCTCGGGGCGGGCTGGCCGGCCGGGACCTCGGGGGCGCGGACCGCGCTGACCGGGCTGGTCGGCGACCCGGACGACGGGGCCCCCGTACCGCCGAAGAACACCAGGCCGCCCCGGCCCCGCCGGGAGCTGCCCGCCTCGGCGCGGGGCTGGGAGGGGCCCGGCGGGGGCCGGGTCGGCTACCTGGACGCGCCCACCATGTGGCGGGCCACCACCGTGCAGGCGTGCGGGCTGTGGCCGTTCTCGGCCGGCTCGGGGGCGCCGATGTCCGGGGTGCCGCTGGGCCAGCACCTCTACACCGGCGCCACGGTCTGCGGTGATCCGATCTCCTGGTTCACCCGGGCCCGCTACATCTCCAACCCGTCGCTGTTCATGCTGGGCATGCCCGGTCTGGGCAAGTCGACCCTGATCAACCGGATGGCGGTGGGCCTGGCCGCGACCGGCGTGGTGCCACTGGTGCTCGGCGACCTCAAGCCGGACTACGCGGACACGGTGCGCGCCCTCGGCGGTCAGGTGATCCCGATCGGGCGCGGCGTCGGCGGGATCAACGTGCTGGACCCGGGGGCGATGGGGCTGGCCGCCGAGCGGATCGGCGGCCGGGCCGGCCGGGCGCTGGCCGCCGAGACGCACGGCCGGGTGCTGAACATGGTGGCGGCGCTGCTGACCATCGTGCGCGGCCGGGCCCTGGACGACCACGAACAGTCGGTGCTCTCGGCCTGCCTGCGGCACCTGCGCGAACGCACGCCGCAGGGCCGGGCGCCGCTGCTGCCGGACCTGCTGCGGGTGCTGGAGGAGGGACCCGACCGGGTCCGCGCGGTGACCCTGGACCGGGGTCAGGAGAGCCGCTACCGCGATGCGGTGGACCCGCTGCACCGGTCGCTGCTGGGCATCCTCGACGGTGCGTTGGGCGACACCTTCGGTTCGACCACCTCCACCCGGATCGACCCGGACGCCCCGGCGGTCTGCATCGACATCTCCCGGATCGGGGAGTCGGACACCCAGCTCACCGCGGCGGCGATGCTGGCCGCCTGGTCCGAGGGCCTGGGCACGGTCGCCGCCTCGCACGCCCTCGCCGACGCCGGCCTGGCTCCGCGCCGCTGGTTCTTCACCATCCTGGACGAGCTGTGGCGACCGCTGCGGGCCGCCTCCGGCATCGTCGACCGGATCGACGCGCTGACCCGGCTCAACCGGTCGCTCGGCCTCGGCGACGCCAAGATCACCCACACCCTCAAGGACGCCGAGGCGTTGGGCTCGGACGCCGACCGGGCCAAGGCGCGCGGTTTCGTGGAGCGGGCCGGGATCGTGGCCTGCGCCGGGCTGCCGGCGGCCGAGATGACCGACCTGGGCCGGGTGATCGGCCTGTCCAAGCGGGAGATCGAGCTGGTCTCGTCCTGGTCGTCGCCGCCGGGTTGGGCGAGCACCGGCAGCAACGAGGAACCACCCGGCCGGGGCCGGTTCCTGATCAAGGTGGGTGGCCGGCCCGGCATCCCGATCCGGGTGTCCATCACCGACACCGAGCGCCGGCTGCACGACACCAACCAACGCTGGGTGCAGAACGGGTACGCCGCCCAGCAGGCCGCCGAGCGGGCGGCGGCCCGGCAGGCGGTCTTCGAGGCCGAGGCGGAACTGGGCAACCTGGCCACCCGGCCGGAGCTGGCCCACCTCGCCGACGAGGCCCTCGCGGGCGATCCGGGGTGGCGGGCATGAGCCGGATGTCGTCGGGCGCACCCCGGGGGGCCGACCTGTTCTTCTGGGCGTTCTGCCTGGTGGTCCTCGCCAACGCGGCGTTGTTCACGGTCGCCTGGCTGGGCGGCACCCTGGGCGCCGCGGTGACCGGGCACGGCTGGCACCCACCGCCGTTCACCCTCGGCGCGTACCTGGCGTTGATCTCCGGCGACATCGGCACGCTCTGGCCCGGCGCGTCGCCGTACCCGGTCTACGCCGGGATGCTGGTGGTGGCGCTGCTGTTGGTGGTGCCGGCGGTGCTCGCCGGACGCCGGCTGCTGGACCTGCGCGGGCGCGGGGTCGGACTGGCCCGGGTACGTGACCTGGCCCCGCTGGCCCCCGCCGGGATCGCCGCCCGCGCCCGGGAACTGCGTCCCTCGCTGGCCGGGGTACGGCAGCTCAGCCCGGACGACACCGGCAACCTGCTCGGCGACCTCGCGCCGAACGGCCCGGAGCTGCGCTCCTCCTTCGAGGACGTGGAGCTGGACCTGATGGCCCCCCGGGCCGGCAAGTCCACCGGCATCGCGGTGCCCCGGGTGCTGCGGGCCCGGGGGGCGGTGCTGCTCACCTCCAACAAGTCCGACGTGTACGCGGTGACCCGCGCCGAACGGGAACGCGTCGGTACGGTGTGGACGTTCGACCCGCAGGGCATCGCCCACGTGCCCCGGCGGATGTGGTGGGACATCCTCGCCGACTGCACGAGCATCGAGGGGGCCCGCCGACTGGCCGGGCACTTCGTCGCGTCGGTCAACGACGACACCGCCAAGAAGGACTTCTGGATCTCGGCGGCGCAGAACACCCTGACCGCGCTCTTCCTGGCCGCCGCCCGGGGGCGGGTACCCGTCGCCGAGCTGCTCGGCTGGCTGGCCGACCCGGCCGACCGCACCCCGATCGACCTGCTGCGCGACGCCGGGCTGCCGGCGATGGCCGAGCAGCTCCAGGGCACCGTACGCGGGGCGGTGGAGACCCGCGACGGCATCTACGAGACGGCCCGGCAGTGCGTGGCGTGCCTGCTCGACCCGGAGATCCTGGCCTGGGTGTCCCCGGACCCGTACCTGCCGCAGTTCCGCCCGGAACAGCACGTGCTCGGCCGGGACACCCTCTTCCTGCTGTCCAAGGACGGTGGCGGTTCGGCGGCCGGGGTGATCGCCGGCCTCGCCGACGCGACGCTGCGGGCGGGGGTGGTGGCCGCCGAACGGATGGGCGGCCGGCTCGACCCGCCGATGACGGCGGTGCTGGACGAGGCGGCGAACGTGTGCCGGATCTCCGACCTGCCCGACCTCTACTCGCACCTGGGATCGCGGGGGATCAACGTGGTCACCCTGTTGCAGAGCTACCGGCAGGGGTCCCGGGTCTGGGGGGAGGCCGGGATGGACGCGCTGTGGGGCGCGGCCACCATCAAGCTGCTCGGTGCGGGCCTCGACGACGCCGACTTCGTGGAGAAGGTGTCCAAGCTGGTCGGGCAGCACGACGTGAGCACGGTCAGCGTCTCGCGTAGCCGGGACGGCTCGTCGCGGTCCACCTCGTACCGGCAGGAGCACGTGCTGCCGCCGGACCGGATCCGGGCCCTGCCGAAGGGGACCGCACTGTTGCTCGCCACCGGTATCCGGCCCGCCGTGATCACGCTGCGGCCCTGGTACAAGGAGCCGGACGCGGCGCGGATCTCGGCGCAGGCCCGGCAGGAGGTTGCGGCGATCACCGAACGGGCCGCCGGCAAGGCCACCGCGACGCCGTGGCAGGCGAACCGGTGAGAAACCCCCGCCGCCGGCTGAACCGGCCCGCCGGGCCGGTCGTAAAGAGCGTGTCAACCGCTGGTCGAGCATCAAGGAGCCCAGGTGTCCTCACCCCATCAGCCGCCACCGGGCGGGACCGGAAGTCCCACCGGCAGCGAGAACTACAGCGTCCACTACCCGCCCACCGAGAGCGAGTACGGGCAGATCAGTTACTCGCCGAGCGTCTACAGCCAGGCCAGTAACCCGCAGGTCAGCTACACCCCCAGCAACTACAGCCAGGACGCGCCGAGCAGCTCGTCCGTGGCGTCGGGCTACGGCCAGTACGGCGCGGCCGACTACCAGGACCTGGTGGTCCAGCCGTACGGCTCGTCGAACTCCTCCGGCCGCAGCAGCCCCGGCCCGGGCGACTCGATCAGCGTCGAGTGGAACGAGGGGGAGACCAGTGAGCACTCCCTGGACAGCCGCAACCGGGTGATGACCTGGGCGCAGCAGGCGGGGAAGTGGGTCTACGAGAACGACGAGAAGATCGTCAACTTCGTGTCGATGGTCGCGTCGCCCGGGGTGCAGGGTGCCGCCGGGCTGCGGGGCAACGCGGTGGCCAACAGTGTGGGCCTGGCCCTGGCCGCCGGCCCCGGCATGTACGTGGTGGGCAAGGAGGTGATCAACTCGCTGCGCAACGGCCAACAGGGTGACCTGGTCCGGGCCGCCTACGGCGCGGTGGCCGCAGCCGGCGCGATCACCTGGGGGGTCGGCTACGCGCCGGGACAGGACACCACGGCCGGCAACACCGGGGCCATCGTGCACGGTGTGGGCTCCGGGTTCATGGTCACCCGAGGCCCCCGGGAACAGCCGAGGCGCTCCCACCAGGACACGGAGTCCCGCGGGGAGATCGCCGACACCGCCAGCTCGCACCACAGGAGCGGGGCCACCTCCCGTAACCACACCTCGCGTAACCACACGTCCCGTAGCCATACCTCCCGTGACCACACGTCCCGCACCACGGGCCGCGACGAGGTCTCGGCCCGGGAGCCGGTGAGCCGGCGCAACGGGGCCGACCGTAACCGTGACCGGGACAACCGCGGGCACCGGCGGGGCGGAACCAGCGGTGGGAGCTGAGCCGTCGTCATGACCGTCGACGTCGGGGTGTCCCGGGTCCCGCACGGGGCCCGGCGGCACCCCGACGTCAGGGCGGCGGGCCAGCTGCGTACCCCGGTCCGCCCGTGCCGGTCGGACCGCCGCCCGTGCCGGCGTGGCCCGGTCTCCCGGGCCACGCCGGCCGCCGCGATCAGCAGGCGGGCAGGGTGAACCGCCAGCGTCGTGCGCGCAGCACGGGTGCGACCCGGTCGACCGCCGCAACGCTCTGGCTGCGGTCGCCGCCGCCGTCGTGCAGCAGCACCACCGCGCCGGGGGTGACCCCGTCGAGCAGCCGGCGGACGAGTTCGTCGGTGCCCGGCGGCTCCCAGTCCCCGACGGCCAGCCGCCACCCGAGTGGTCGCATGCCCAGCGCGGCGGCCACCGTCGGGGTCGCCCCCCAGGCCCCGTAGGGGGCCCGGAAGTACCGGACCTTGGCCGCCGGCACGGCCCGCCGGATGGCCTCGTTGGTTTCCCGCAGGTCCGCCTCGATCCGCTCGGGTGACCAGGCGGACATGTCGTCGTGGTGCATGCTGTGGTTGCCCAGGTGGTGGCCGTCGGCCACGATCCTGCGCACCACCTCGGGGTGGGCCTCGACCTGCCCGCCGCAGAGGAAGAACACGGCCGCGATCCGGTGCCGCCGCAGGACGGTGAGCAGGCGCGGGGTGTCGGTGGGGTTCGGGCCGTCGTCGAAGGTGAGGCTGACCGTCCGTCCGCCGCCCCGGGCCGCGTCGAGGATGTCGGCGACCACCGGCCGGCCTACCGGCGCGGCTTCGGCGTGGCCCGCATCCGCACGTACGGCGGTCCGGCGTAGATCAGGTCGGCCTTCATCAGCTGGTACGACCGCTTGGGCTGGTAGTTCTCGTCGTAGATGGTGGCCAGGCCCTGCGGCGGGTCGTCGAAGGTGCCGGGCACCCAGGAGTGCCGGTCGGTGAAGCCCCAGACGGTGAACGACAGGCAGCGCGGCTCGGCCAGGCAGGCCTGCAACAGCACGTGGAAGTTCGCCGCAGACGCCTGGAGCCGGGGGTTTATCTCCTCCGAGTCGCCGGCCTGCACCCCGTCGGTCAGCCGGCTGCGCACGTCGACCTCGGTGAACGCGGTGGACAGTCCCAGCCCGGCGAACCGGTGCAGCGCGTCGGATACCTGGAGGGTGTCGTAGTTGCCGTACTGGGTGCCCAGGTGGCCCTGGCTGCCGACGCCGTCGATCGGCACGCCCCGGGCCAGCAGGCCCTTGACCATGTCGTAGACGAACTGCGTCTTGTCGTTGGCCGGGTCGCCGGAGCCGAACGCCTCGATGTTGTAGTCGTTGTAGAACAGCAGGGCGGTCGGGTCGGCGGCGCGGGCCCAGCGGAACGCGTCGGCGACGTAGCCGGGGCCGAGGTGTTCGGCCCAGAACCCCTTGTAGTGCAGGGTGGACGGGGTGTCCCAGGGGTCGCTGACGGCCTCGTTGACCACGTCCCACTGCCAGATCTTGCCCCGGTAGCGGCTGGCGACGGTGGTGATGTGCCGGCGCAGGATCGACCGCAGCTCGGTGTTGTCGATGGAGCCGTCGGCCACCCCGTCGGTGAGCCACTTGGGTAGTTGGCTGTGCCAGACCAGCACGTGGCCCCGGACCTTCTGGCCGTTGCGCCGGGCGGTGGCGACGAGTTCGTCGGCCGCCGACCAGTCGTAGCTGCCCCGGGTGGGCTCCAGCGACTCCCACTTCATCACGTTCTCGGCGGTGACCGTGGAGAACTCGTCGCGGACGATCTCCCGGTAGCGGGGCTCGGCGGGGTCGGCGAGGGCGGCCATGTCGACCGCGGTGCCGACGTACAGGCCGTGGCGCTGGCCCAGGGCGCGCAGGCTCTGCGCGGTCGGGTCGTACGGCCGTTCGGCGGCGGCCGGTACGGCGTTCAACACACCGGCGGTCGCGACGGCGACCAGTCCGGCAGCCATCCACCGTCTGAGCATCATCTGCGTTCCTTTCCCGAGGCGCGTCGTCGGGTCGACGGCGGCGAGGTGGGGCAGGGGTGCGGTGCGGCCACCGATGCGCGCGGGGGACGGCCGCGCCGGAACCTACCGATAGTTCACTATCGATTTCCGGAAGTCGACTGGAACGTTACGAGTGCTGACCCGCCGGGTCAACCATCGATACTTCCGGAACTCCTGGTCAGGCCGCCGACGCCGAGTCGCAACGTTTCGACGGCGACGGGCTCCGGGCACGACCACGACCGGCTCCACCGGAGCCGGTCGTGGTGCGGTCGGTCGTGGTACGCCCGGCGGTCAGTGCTCCCGGTAGGTGGCCCGGTCGAAGTCGGCGTACCCGCCGTCGCCGCCGAGATCCTGGACCCAGAGCCCGAGGAACGCGCCGGTGAACCCCCACGCGGCCGGCTCGCCGTCGATGATCAGGGCGGCGTGCTCGTCGGAGAGGATGGTCGCGTCCAGCTCGACCGGTAGCTGCTGCCAGCCGGCGCCCAGGTCGTAGCCGAAGCGCACCACCGGCCCGTCGAACTCGGCGCGCAGGCCGACCCGGGTGACGCCGCCGGTGTCCACCGTCAGCTCCGGGTGGGCGGTGCGCCGGCCGTTGTCGGAGCTGAGCAGCTCCAGCACGGTACGGCCGTCGTCCGCGCGGGTCAGGTAGAGGTGATGCCAGTTCAGGGTGTTGTAGTAGGCGGTGATCCCGGCGAGCTGACGGTGGTCGACCGGGTCGAACTCGACGACGGTCTCCAGGGCGCACCGGGTCGCGCCGACCCGACGGGCGACCAGGCTGGGGGCCTGCCGTCCCACGGGGGACTGCCCACCGTGGACCCGCAGGTGCGACGGGCGGGACCGCAGGTCGATCCAGTCCGGGGCGGCCGGCCGGCGCAGCGTCGACCACGCCGGGCCCAGCTCGTCGGTGTCGAAGTCGTCGGTGGCGGGCTCCGCCGGCCACGGGTGCGCCGGCAGGTCGGGGGCGTCGACCTCGTCGGCGGGCACCCCGCCGGGAATCCGGGGCCAGCCGCCGGTGGGCCACTCGACCCGCTGGATCGCCGTCTCCCGGCCCAGGACGCAACTGCCCAGCGGGGAGTAGGGGCGACCGACCAGGTGGGCGAGGTACCACCCGCCGTCGGGGGTGCGGACCAGGCTGCCGTGGCCGGCCTTCTGCAACCGCAGGTCGGGCCGGCCTACCGAGGTCAGCAGCGGGCCGTCCGGGTCCACCTCGTACGGTCCGAACAGCTCGCGGGAGCGGGCCACGGTGACCTGGTGTTCCCAGCTGGTGCCGCCCTCCGCGGTGATCAGCCAGTACCAGCCGTCGTGGCGGTAGAGGTGCGGGCCCTCGGTGACCCCGACCGGGGTGCCGGTGAACAGGATGCGGGGCCGGCCGACGAGCCGGCGCGTGGCCCGGTCGTACTGCTGGATCTCGATGCCGCCGAAGCGGTCCCGGCCGGGCCGCCAGTCGGCGCTCATGGCCAGCAGCCAGGTGGTGCCGTCGTCGTCGTGGAACAGCGCGGCGTCGAAGCCGCGCCCGTGCAGCTTCACCGGGTCCGACCAGGGGCCGGTGATGTCGGGCGCGGTGATCAGGAAGTTCTGCGGATCCCAGTAGCCGCTGGCGAAGCTGGCCACGTCGCTGTAGACGAGGTGGAACTGCCCGTCGTGGTAGGTCAGGTCGGGTGCCCACACGCCGTTGGAGTCGCCGCAACCGCGCAGGTCGAGCAGGCGGCGGTCGGTGATGATCCCGCCGAGCGGTCGCCAGTGCACCAGGTCGCGCGAGTGGTGCAGGCGGACCCCGGGGTACCACTCGAACGTCGAGGTGGCCAGGTAGTAGTCGTCGCCGACCCGCAGGATCGACGGGTCCGGGTGGAACCCGGCGAGGACGGGATTGCGGATCGACCGGGCAGCGGTCGCCACTTCAGCGGTGTCGGTCGACACGTGCACTCCTCGGGGCAGCTCTCGAAACTTTCGAAATCAGGTCCGTGCTCGGTGAAGCCCTGCACACGCTAGCCGTTTTCGCCGCGATAGGACAGAGGTCTTGACCCGCGTGGAAACAACTCGTAGCGTGCCCGCCATCGATCGGTAATACCGGCGACGCTCTGAAAGTTCCGGAGATACACGTTTCGAATCCCGCCGGCCCGGCCGGCGCCCGAGCACCTCGTGAGTCCCTGAAGGGATGGATCATGACAGCGCACCTCTCCCGCAGATCGCTGCTCGGCCTCGTCGGCGCCGGTGCCGGCGCGTACCTGCTCAGCGGCTGCAGCGACGACGCGTCCGACGACCCGGACGCGCCCCAGACGATCAACTGGTGGCATATCCAGAACACCGAGCCGATGCTGCCGGTCTGGGCGGCCGTGGCCCAGGAGTACCAGGGCGCGCACAGCAACGTGAAGATCGAGATCCAGCCGCTGGAGAACGAGGCGTTCAAGGCCAAGCTGACCACCGCCACCCAGGCCGGCTCCCCGCCGGACCTGTTCCAGTCCTGGGGTGGCGGGGTGCTCAAGCAGCAGGTCGACGCGGGCCTGGTCAAGGACCTCACCGAGACCGTCGCCCCGTGGAAGGACACCCTGCTGCCGCTGTCCCTGGAGCCGTACACGGTGGACGGCAAGATCTACGGGGTGCCGTTCGACATCGGCATGGTCGGCTTCTGGTACAACAAGGACCTCTTCGCCCGGGCGCAGATCACCGCGCCGCCGGCCACCTGGGCCGAGCTGCTCGACGTGGTCCGCAAGCTCAAGGCCGCCGGGATCACCCCCGTGGCGCTGGCCGGCAAGGACAAGTGGCCGGCCCACTACTACTGGGCCTACCTGTCCATGCGCATCGGCGGGCTCGGTGCCCTCCAGCAGGCCGCCAAGGACAAGAACTTCGAGACCCCCGACTTCGCGGCCGCCGGTGAGCGGCTCAAGGAACTGGTCGACCTCCAGCCGTTCCAGAAGGGCTTCCTCGGTGCCGAGTACGGCTCCCCGGACGGTCAGGCCGCCACCATGGGCAACGGGGGCGCCGCGCTGGAGCTGATGGGGCAGTGGGCACCGTCGGTGCAGGCGTCCAGCTCGACCAGCAAGAAGGGGCTCGGCGACAAGCTCGGCTTCTTCCCCTTCCCGGCCGTCGACGGCGGCAAGGGCTCGGCCACCGAGGTCTTCGGCGGTGGCAACGGCTTCGCCGTCGGCAAGGACGCCCCGCCGGCCACCATGGACTTCCTCAAGACGCTGCTCAGCGTCGACGTCCAGCGCCGGAGCGCGAAGACCGGCGCGGTGCTGCCGACGGTCAAGGAAGCCACCGACGCCATCGCCGACCCGAACAACAAGATCGTCGCCGAGAGCCTGGCCGCCGCCACCGGCTTCCAGCTCTACCTCGACCAGGCGTACCCGCCGGCCGTCGGCCAGCAGGTCAACGACAGCGTCGCCGCCCTGGTCGCCGGCAGCAAGTCACCGGCGCAGATCCTCAAGGACATCACCCAGGTGGCGAAGACCCAGTAGTGACGTCCCACCCCCACCGATCACCAGCCGCCGGCGAGAACTGAGTGGAGCAGGCATGACCACGCCATCGATCCTGTCGAACGCGGGACCCGGCGGCCGAGTGACCGAACCGTCGGGGCCGGGGCCGGGCGGCGGACGCCGTACCGGCCGCCGGCCCCGGCCGGGCCGCCGCCGTGCCCTGGCCATCTTCCTCACCCCGTCCCTGCTGCTGTTCCTGCTGCTGGTGCTGGCGCCGATCGTGGTGGCCAGCTACGCCAGCCTCTACAAGTGGAACGGCTTCGGTCTGCCCGAGAACTTCATCGGGCTGGACAACTACACCCGGGCCTTCGCCGATCCGGTGTTCCGGGGCGACCTGTGGCACGGGCTCGTGCTGATCGTGCTCTCCCTGGTCGTCCAGTTGCCGGTCGCGATGGGCCTGGCGATGCTGCTCAACCAGCCGCTGCGGGGACGCGCCATCTACCGGGTGATCTTCTTCGCCCCGTACGTGCTCTCCGAGGTCACCACCGCGGTCCTGTTCAACCTGGTGTTCTCGCCCAACCGGGGGTTCGGTGACGCGATCTCCCGGTTCCTGGGAGCCGACGCGGGGGCCGTCTTCGCCGACCCGGACACCGTCCTGTACGCCGTCTTCCTGGTGGTCTCCTGGAAGTACTTCGGCCTCTACATGATCCTCTTCCTGGCCGCCCGGCAGAACATCCCCAAGGAACTCAACGAGGCGGCGGTCACCGACGGGGCCAGCGCGTGGCAGGCGTTCCGGCTCGTCACCCTGCCGCTGCTCGGCCCGACCATCCGGATCAGCGTGTTCCTGTCGGTCATCGGCACCATCCAGCTCTTCGACATGGTCTGGGTGCTCACCGGCGGCGGTCCGATCCACGCCTCGGAGACCATGGCCGTGACGATGTTCCAGTTCGGCTTCCGCCGCTTCGAGGTCGGCTACGCCAGCGCGATCAGCATCATCATGTTCCTGCTGAGCCTCGTCTTCGCCCTCATCTACCAGCGCGTCGTGCTGCGCCGGGACACCGAGGGCGCCCTCACCGTCCAAGGAGACCAGCGATGACCAGCCCGGCGAACCCGGCCCAGCGGGCCCGCCGCCTCCTGTTGCACCTCGTCTGCATCGCCGTCGGCGCACTCATCGTCGTGCCGGTCTGGTTCGGGGTGATCGGCGGGTTCAAGGACAACGGGCAGCTCTCCACCAACCCGCTCGGCCTGCCCGACCCGTGGGTGCCGAGCAACTACGTCGAGATCTTCACCGCCGGGGTGTTCTGGCGCAACGTGGGCAACAGCGTCTTCATCGCCGTGGCCAGCACGTTCGTCGTGGTCGCCGCGGCGGCGATGGCCGCGTACGTCTTCGCTCGGTTCGCCTTCCGGGGGCGGGAGTTCCTGGTCACCATCTTCGCCATCGGGCTGATGTTCCCGTTCGCGGTGGCGATCCTGCCGCTGTTCATCCTGTTGCGCGGGATGGGGCTGCTGGACAACCCGCTCGGGGTGATCCTGCCCCAGGCGGCGTTCGGCCTGCCGATCACCATCATCATCCTGCGGCAGTTCTTCCGGACCATTCCCGGCGAGGTCGAGGAGGCGGCGACCCTCGACGGCTGCGGCCCGTTCGGCTTCTTCTGGCGGGTGCTGCTGCCGATGGCCCGTCCCGCCCTGGCCACCGTGTCGGTGCTGGCCCTGGTGAGCAGCTGGAACAACTTCATGCTGCCGCTGGTGGTGTTCACCGACCAGAGCTGGTGGACCCTGCCCCTCGGCGTCCAGGCGTTCCAGGGGCAGTACTCCGACGACACCGCGAAGGTGCTCGCCTACGTCGTGCTGTCGATGATCCCGGCGCTGGGCTTCTACGCCATCGCCGAACGTCAGCTCATCGGTGGGCTCTCCGGCAGCGTGAAGGGGTGACCCCGACCTGCTGCGATAGCCTTCTGCGACCGTAGTTCCCCCGACCGAAAGGGCGACCGTGGGCTCCGAGAACGGCAGGAACGTCACCATCGCGATGATCGCGCGGTTGGCGGGCGTCTCCGTGCCCACGGTCTCCCGGGTGATCAACGGCCGGTCCGACGTCGCCCCGCAGACCCGGGAACGGGTGGAGGAACTGCTCACCCGGCACGGCTACCGTCCCCGCTCGGCGGCGCGACGCACCCAGTCCGCCCTGATCGACCTGGTCTTCAACGACCTGGACAGCCCGTGGGCCGTGGAGATCATCCGTGGGGTGGAGGACGTCGCGCAGGCCAGCGGGGCCGGCACCGTCGTGTCGGCCATCCACCGGCGCACCTCGTCGGCCAAGCAGTGGCTGGACAACATGCGCACCCGCTCCACCGAGGGGGTCATCTTCGTGACCTCGATGGTGGAGCCGCCGTTGCAGGCGGAGTTGCGCCGGCTACGGCTGCCGGTGGTCATCGTCGACCCCGCCGGGGTGGCCCCCCAGGAGGCCCCCACCATCGGCGCCACCAACTGGGCGGGCAGCCTGCGCGCCAACCAGTACCTGCTCGGCCTCGGCCATCGGCGGATCGGCTTCATCGCCGGCCCGCCGCAGCTGATGTGCAGCCGGGCCCGGATGGACGGCTACCGGGCCGCGCTCGACGCCGCCGGCCTCGCCATCGACGACCGGCTGGTACGGCCCGGGAACTTCTACCACGAGTCTGGCTACACCGCCGGCATGCACCTGTTGGGTCTGCCCGAACCGCCCACCGCGATCTTCGCCTCCAGCGACCAGATGGCGCTCGGCGTCTACGAGGCGGTCCGCAAGCGTGGCCTGCGGGTGCCCGACGACGTCAGCGTGGTCGGCTTCGACGACCTGCCGGAGGTCCGCTGGTGTTCGCCGCCGCTGACCACGATCCGTCAACCGCTGGCCGAGATGGGCATGCTGGCCGCCCGTACCGTGCTGCGGCTGGCCCGGGGCGAGACGATCGAGAGTCCGCGGATCGAACTCGCCACCGACCTGGTCGTCCGCGACAGCGCCGCCCCGCCGCGTAACCGCTGATCCGACCCGTTCTGGGTGATCGGTCGGACGGCGGCGCGGCACGCCCGTCCGGCTGGCACGCCGGCCGGCCGGGCGGGCATTGCATCGACAGTCATCGAATGCCAGACTGTTCTGACGTCGTCACGCTCGGGAGCCAGCGTGACCACTCGTGCGCCGATCCGTCGGACACGCGGGGCGACCGCGCCACCCCGCGCCGGGCAGTCCGCGACGGTGACCACCGGCCGGTCGCCCCGCCCGTGTCGTCCGGCACCACCCGGTCCACGGCCGCCGTCGGTCGCGCAGAGATCACCCACCCCTCACCGCCCGGCACCCCAGGCCCGTCCCGGCCGCCGGTGCCCCCCGCAACCCTCTCGGAGGTACGGATGCTCCGCACGCTCGGCGTGGTGCTGGCGACCACGACCCTGACCCTGGCCGGTTGGGCCGGCACGCTCACCGGCGCCCAGGCCCAGCCGGCGCTCTCGGCCACCCCCCTTCCCACCCCCACCTACGCCTGCCCCCCGGCGCTGCCGGTCTCCGGGCAGTTCGTGTCGGCCAGCGCCACGAGCATCACCGTCCGGTACTCGATGATCATGACCCCGCCGTGCGGCTACAACCCGCCGATGACCCTGGTCCTCTTCGCCAGCCGGGAGGACGCGACGGCGTGGCTGAACCCGGTGGCCTCGGCGGTGTCCGGCCCGGAACGGCAGGGGGACATCACGGTCACCGGGCTGACCCCGGACAGCGACTACTGGTACCGGTTCAGCGCCGGGGAGAAGCACGACCCGTACGTGCTCAACGGGCCGGTCCGCACGCTGCCGGCCGGGTCGGCGTCGTGCCGGGCGACGATCACCATCGACAACGGTTGGACCGGCGGGTACGCGGCCACGGTCACCGTACGCAACACCGCCGAGGAGACGCTCAACGGCTGGCAGGTCACCTGGCGGTGGTTGGGCGACGAGCGCATCTCGGCCCTCTGGAACGGCGTGCTCACCATCTCCGGTGCCGACGTCACGGTGCGCAACGCCTCGTGGAACGGGACGCTGGCCCCGGGTGGCAGCACGACCTTCGGCATGCTCGTCTGGACCAACGCGCCGGGCCCGCTGACGCTGAACTGCGGCCGGTGACCGTCCGGCGGGTGACGGTCGTGCCGGCGCGCGGGCACACCACACGGCACTGAGGCGCACACCGGTGTGCCGCCACCCACCCGGTTGGCGGCACACCGTCGGTCCGGCCCGCCACCCATCGACCCGTCAGGCGGTCAGCGACTGCCTGATCCGCGCGTACTCGGCGGCCATCTCCGGCGTGGCCAGGAAGTCGTCGAGCGCGGCCGAGACCCGGTAGTCGACCTCCTCGACGGAACGCAGGGCGAGTTCGTGCAGCTCGCCGCGCCGGTGCTCCTCCAGGTAGCTGGTCCAGTGTTCGAGGGCCGACAGGGCGATCAACAGGCCAGGATCCATGTCGCCGTCGGCGAGGATGCCCTCGTCGATGCGGTCGAGGTGGGCGCGTAGCTCGCTCGCGTCGGCCGTGGTGATCCGCTCCCGCGCGGCGGTCAGCGCCGCCCAGGCGTCCTCGTCGAGGTCGTCGGTACCGGCCTCGTCGATCAGGTCGGCCTCCAGCAGGCGGGTGACGGTCGCCAGCCCGAAGGCGTGCAGGGCGTCCTCGTCGGCCGCGTCGACCAGCTCACGGATGGCCGCTTCGCACTCGTCGTATCGCACCGCGCCAGGGTAGTGCCCGGTCGGCGGGCCACCGACGGTGGCCCGCCGACCGTCCGGCCTACGGCCGCCAGCGGATGTTCGGGTTCACCTGGCCGGTCCAGTTGAAGATGGCCATGTTGTCCCACTGGTTGCCGGTGCCGTTGATGTTCGCCGGGTCCCAGCCGTTGCCGGGCACCGCGTACCAGGTCGGTTCCCAGTAGAAGACGCCGATCGCGCCGGCGTTGCGGGCGGTGTCCTGCACCCAGGAGAACTCGGTGGCCTGGCCGGTCCAGCTCGCCTGGTGCCCCGCGCAGGGTTCGGTGCCGTTGATCGCGTTGGCCTCGTAGTCGGCGTTCGCGGCGGTGAACGGGTACGCCGTCTCGGTGAGCACCACCGGTTTGCCGTACCGGGTGCGGACGTCGGTGATGACGTTGTAGAGGTTAGCCAGCGTGCCGTGCCACATGCAGTAGTACGACAGGGCGGTCAGGTCCCACTGCACGCCCTTGGCCCGGATGCCGTCGTAGAACCAGCGGGCGTGGTCCATGCTGTCCGCGTTGGCGGTGTGGATGATCACCTGGGTGCCGCCGTTGCACGCCTTGGTGGCCTGGTAACCGGCCTTGAGCAGCAGGCTGAGGTTGGTGAAGTCGTTGTTGACGACCTTGCCGTCGTTCCACAGCATGCCGACGTTGATCTCGTTGCCGATCTGCACGCTGTCCGGGGTGGTGCCCTGGTTGCGCAGGCTGGTGCACACGTCGTAGGTGTAGTCGTAGACGTCGGTCTGGAGCTGGCCGATGCCGTGGTTGGCCCAGGCGGCCGGCTTGTACTGCTTGCCCGGGTCGGCCCAGGTGTCGGAGTAGTGGAAGTCGATCATCAGCTTGAGGCCCTTGGCCTTGACCGTCCTCGCGTACGCCAGCACCTTGGCCTTGTTGTTCCAGCCGCTGGCCGGGTTGTTCCAGACCCGCAGCCGGACGTAGTTGACGCCGACGCCCTTGAGGATGTCGAGCGGGTCGCGGGCGGTGCCGGCCGCGTCGTAGTACCGCGCGCCGAGGTCCAGGCTGCGCTGCACGGAGGAGACGTCCGCGCCGAGCATGGTCAACGTGTTCGCGGCCGACGCCGGCGTCGGCGGGCCGAGCAGGGCGGCGGGCAGGGCGACCGCCGCGAGGAACGCGACGGCCCAGGCCCGCAGGCGGGAGCGGTACGGAGTCATCCGGACCTCCTCGGTGGTGGGGTGGTGGTGGGGGAGCTGCCGGCGTCGGGACGGCGACACCAATAGATAAACATGACTATAGCGGGGTGGGTTCGGGTCGCCGACGCGTGAGCGGGCCACCCGGGAAACCCCGGATGGCCCGCCCGTGTCGCCGATGCGTCAGAGGTTCAGGCTCCAACTGTTGAGGTAGCCGGTGTCCAGGCTCGCCGCGTCCTGCACCCGCAGCCGCCAGGTGCCGTTCGCCGTCTCCGAGGAGAGGTTCACGGTGTACGTCTGGTCGATGTTGTCGGTGCTGCCCCCGGAGCGGTTCTGCAGCGTGTACACGCTGCCGTCCGGGGCGATCAGACTGACCACGAGGTCACCGATGTAGGTGTGCACGATGTGCACCTCGACCTTGCTCGCGGTCGACGGGGTCGCCGCGCAACCGCTGATCACGATGGTGCTCTGCACCGTCGAGTTGTCGGCGATCGGCACGTCGGTGCCGTTGCTGCCGGAGCAGCCCGGCAGCCCGTTCACCGTCACGTTCAGCGTGGTCGTGCGGGCCACCGAGGGGGCGGTGCCCACCACCGTGATCGGCACCGTGCCGCTGCCGGCGGTGGCGGCGGCGGTGACCGTGACGGTGGTCGACCCGCCGGCGGTGACCGAGGCGGGGGAGAACGACACGCTCACCCCGGCCGGCAGCGGGCCGGTCGAGAAGGTGACCGTCTCGGCGGTGCCCCGGATGACCGTGGTGCTGACGGTGGCGGAGCCCGAGGTGCCCGGGTCGAGGGTCAGCGTCGTCGGGGAGACCGCGACGGTGAAGTCGTTGGCGGCGCACGACTCGGTGCCGGTGACGTTCACCGCGGTCCAGGCGGCCATCACGGCCTTGTACTCGGTGCTGCACAGGCCGTACAGGTCGGTGGCGGCCGACAGGGTGTGGATCCGCGCGGTGTTGGTCGGCTGGGCGGTGTTCACGTAGCGGGTGTTCGACACGAAGTACGCGTCCAGCGCCCGGAACCAGATCTTCTCCGCCTTCTCCCGGCCGATCCCGGTCACCGGCGGGGCCGACCCGCACAGCGGCGAGGTGCCGTACGGGGTGACGCCGGAGCCCTCGGCCAGGTTGAAGAAGAAGTGGTTGGCCACGCCCGAGGAGTAGTGCACGTCAAGGCTGTTGGTGCTGGTCGACCAGCAGCCGTGCGACGAGCCGTCCAGCGTCGGGTTGTACATGTAGCGCAGCGGCGCGCCGGTGCCCCGGATGTCGATCTTCTCGCCGACCTCGTAGTCGCCGGGGTCGACCGGGGTGTTCGCGTAGAACTCCACCATGTTGCCGAAGATGTCGCTGGTGGCCTCGTTCAGGCCGCCGGACTCGCCGGAGTAGGTCAGGCCGCCGGGGACCACGTTCTCGGTGACGCCGTGGGACATCTCGTGGCCGGCGACGTCGAGGGCGACCAGCGGCTTGGCGTTGCCCGTGCCGTCGCCGTAGGTCATCTGCGCGCCGTCCCAGAAGGCGTTGACGTACGCGTTGCCGTAGTGCACCCGGCTCGGCACGCCGGTGCCGTTGCCGAAGATGCCGTTGCGCCCGTGCACCTCGGTGAAGTAGTCGAAGGTCGTGGCCGCGCCGAAGTGCGCGTCGACGGCGGCGGACTGCCGGTTCGAGGCCGCGCCGGTGCCCCACACGTTGTCGGCGTCGGTGAAGGTGGTGCAGGTCGACGTGCCGTTGTTCATGTCGCAGGTACGGCCGTTGCCCCGGGTCGGGTCGATCATGCTGTAGGTCGACCCGGACAGGGTGGTGTCGATCGCGACCGGGCCGGCGTAGATGCTGTTGCCGGTGCCGACGACGGACTCGATCTCGTCGTAGGAGCCGATCCGGGCCCCGGTGAGCGCGTCGCTGATCACGTGCAGCTTCGAGGGGGTCTGCCCGTCGGGCGCCCAGCCGGTGACCACGGTCTCCCAGGCCAGCCGTCCGGTCCCGCTGCTGGCGTCGACGAACAGCTCCGCCGCGCCGGTGCCGGTGATCCGGCCGGAGAATGCGGTGGTCGCCGCCTTGCCGGCCTTGGCGGCGCTGACCTTCGGGGTGGTGGCGAGGCTCAGCGGCGCGGCCAGGCCGACCGAGCTGCCGGCGTAGTCGCCGTCGGCCCCGGTGCGGATGACGACGTCGCCGCCGTAGACGCGGAGCCCGTCGTAGGTGCGGGTGTAGCGGACCGCGCCCCGGCCCTGGGCGTCGCGCCTGCTGCTGTGCACGGCGTAGCGGTCCTTCGCCGACGACCTGACGTCGCGGGAGTGCTCCTTGAGCGCGGTGTCGGCGGCGGCGACCAGCGATGGTCCCGCGGTGGAGGGCGGAGCGGCGGACGCGCCCGTGGTGGTGACCACGAGACCACTGCCGACCAGCATGGTGACGCCGGCCAGCGCTAGGGCTGATCTCAAACTGACCTCCCCGATCCGAGATGCTTTCGCATCTTTCGATGACGCGATCATCGTCGGCTGTGGAGAGTCTGGGAAGACGGTTGTCGATGGATAACCATACCGAGTTGTCCATCTTTCCGAGGTGATGGCCGGCGGGTCACCCCCCGGGGTGTTCCGTCCCGGTTACAGCTGGAACACCCCGGCAACAATCGCCGGACCGGTCAGCGCAGACCGGCGAACAGGTCGTCCTCCGGCAGTGCCGCCCCGGTGGTGTCGCGGACCCGGACGAAGGTCTCCCGGCCCATCAGCTCGACGAACCGGTCCCGGCCCATCCGCAGGAAGAAGATGTTCTCGGTCTGGCTGGCGTGGGCGGCCAGCGCGTCGAACTTCTGGTTGCCGTAGCTGCTGGTGTCCACCCAGGTGGTGATCTCGTCGTCGGGCAGGCCGAGCTGCGGCCCCGGTGCGTCCTGCGCGTCCGGCTCGGCCCACTCGACGCCCAACTCCTTCATCACCCGGCCGAACTCCGCGAACGCCGTGCGCGGCACCGTGGTCCAGTAGACCTTCGCCGGGATGTCGGTCATCTCGACGGCGGCCATGGTGATCCGGTGGGCCTGGATGTGGTCGGGGTGGCCGTAGAAGCCGTTCTCGTCGTAGGTGACCACCACGTCCGGCCGGTACCGACGGATCAGCTCCGCCAGCCGCTGCGCCGCCTCCGCCACCGGCGTGGTCCAGAACGCGCCGGGCGACTCGTTGTTCGGCCAGCCCATCATCCCGGAGTCGGCGTAGCCGAGCGTCTCCAGGTGACTGACCTTCAACGCCGCGCAGCTGGCCTCCAACTCGGCCTGCCGCATCGCCACCACCGCCGCCGGGTCGTGCCCCGGCTCGCCCGGCTTGACCCCGCCGGGGCCGTCGCCGCAACCACCGTCGGTGCAGGTCACCAACACCGTCGTGATGCCCTCCGCCGCATACCGGGCCAACACGCCACCGGTGCTCGTCGCCTCGTCGTCCGGGTGCGCGTGCACCGCCATCAGGGTCAGACCTCGCTCTACCATGCCCTCACCCTAGGCGGCCCGGCCGACGACGGTGCGTACCGGCCCGGTGCGGGAGCCGGGGGTCGGCGTCCGCCGGTCCCGCTGTTCCCGGTCGCGCACCGTCACCCGGACGCGCCACCGGGGCGACGCGCGTGGGGGGCCGCGGCGGATAATGGCTGTCATGACCACCACCCGCACCGTCCCGGGTCTGCCGTTCGCCCTGTCACCGTCACCCGAGGCGGCGTGGACGATCGTCGAGGCCGACGGCGTGGTGACCGGCTCGGCAGCCCCGCGCAGCGACATCTTCATCGACCCGGCGGCGGGTGACCCGGCGGTCGGGGCGACCCTCGACGCGGCGACCCTGCTCGGCCTGCCCCCCGACGGTGACTTCCAGTTCAGCGCCCGGGTCACCGTCGACTTCGCGGCCACCTACGACGCCGGGGTGCTGCTGCTCTGGGTCGACGAGCGGCACTGGGGCAAGCTCTGCTTCGAACTCTCTCCCGACGGCGAACCGATGATCGTCTCGGTGGTCGCCCGGGGCGCCGCCGACGACGCCAACGCCTTCGTCGTCGACGCCCGCGCGGTCTGGCTGCGGGTGTCCCGGATCGACCACGCGTTCGCGTACCACGCCTCGGTCGACGGGCGGACCTGGCGGATGGTCCGCTACTTCGGCATCGACGGCGCGGCCACCGCCGCCACGATCGGCCTGGAGGCGCAGTCGCCGACCGGCGACGGCTGCCGGGTCGTCTTCGACAACCTCCGCTTCACCCGCGACCGGCTGGCCGACCTGCGGAACGGCTCCTGACACCGGCCCCGGTCGCGGCGGGCGGCCGGGGACGTTCGACCCGCACGGCGTCGCCCCGGACGAGTTCGTCGTGCAGGCGTCGGCGGGCGGCGGTGACGGCGCGGCCGGCACGCGCGTCACCCTCGGCGAGACGCTGCCGCAGCAGACGCAGCGCGGCGGCGCGGTTGAGGCTGAACTGCCGTTCGCTGTCGACCACCACGACGGTGCCGGAAGGGCGGTGGGTCGCCCGCGCCGCCGTGCTGGCCTTGTTCCGGTGCTGACCGCCCGGTCCCCCGGTACGGCAGGCGACGACGTACACGTCGGCCTCGACGAATGCGGTGCTCGGGGTGTCCACCCGGCACGGTCGGGCGGTGACGTACCAGTTCTTCCGACCGGTCCCCGGCCGGTACGGGCTGGGCGCCTGCCAGCACAGGGTGCCCGTCCACCCGGCGGCGAACGTCGCCGCGTCGGGCCCGTCGAGCCGGAGCAGGACCGACCGGTAGGTGCCCGGTCGGTCGCCGGCGACGGACTCGACCCGATGGCTGTCCACCCCGTGCCGGGCGGCGTCGGCCGCCAACCGGCCCAGCAGCCGGGCCACCGCCCACTCGCACTCCTGTGGACCGCGCCCGGCCGACAGTAGCAGGTGGACGCTCACCTACGACCCCGCCGACGCTCGTCCCGGCGGTCCGGCCCAAGGTCGGGCGTCTTGTAGGTGACCAGCGGGACGGTGCTCGCCACCGGGGTGGCCAGGTCGTGCGCGACGAGGTCGGCGATCACCTGCTCGATGCGTTTGTAGGCCGTCGGCGCCTCCTCGAACAGCAGTTGCCGGTCGCCGCACACCACCAGCGAACCCACCGGCGTACGCCGCAACTGCGCGACGGTGTGCTTGGCACGGCCCCGGCGCAGCGCGTCGGCGCGGGACATCTTCCGCCCCGCGCCGTGCGCCACGGAGTGGTTGGCCGCCGGGCCGGCGTGCCCGGCCACCAGGTACGACGGGGTGCCCCGGGTGCCGGCGACCAGCACGTCCCGGCCGTCGCCCGGGGCCGCCCCCTTGCGGTGCAGGTACTCGCCATCGCGGACCTCGACCAGGTTGTGGCACTGGTCGACGACCGGCTCGGTGGGTTCGGCCCCCAGGGCGTGGGCGACCCGGGCGGCCAGCACACGCCGGTTGAGCGCGCCCCAGCGGACCGCCTCGTCGTGCCGCGCCAGGTAGCCGGCCGGGTCGGGGGCCGGCCCCGCGCCGTGGGCCTCGGTGTGCGCCCGCAGGATCCGCTCGCCCAGGCCCCGCGACCCGCTGTGCACGACGAGCACGAGGTCACCGGCGACGAGCCCGAGCCGGTCCGTGTGGTCCGCCGCGAGGACGGTGTCGATCCGGGCCAGTTCGACGAAGTGGTTGCCCCGACCGACCGTGCCGAGCCCTTCGACGTGACCGGCGGGCGGCCCGCCGGGCGCGACGGCCCAGGCCGGGTCGTCGGGGTCCGGCGACCGGTCCAGGTCCGGGAACCGGGCGGCGATCCGCTCGGGTACGGCCCGCTTCAGGCCGATCGGGAAGACGGCTATGCCGCACCCGATGTCGGAGCCCACCAGGTGCGGGTAGAGCACGGTCGAGGCCATCGCCGCGCCGATCGGGGCGCCCTTGCCCGGGTGCAGGTCGGGCATGGCGGCGACGTGC
Organism: Micromonospora sp. SCSIO 07396; assembly: GCF_053667945.1. Classification (NCBI taxonomy): domain Bacteria; kingdom Bacillati; phylum Actinomycetota; class Actinomycetes; order Micromonosporales; family Micromonosporaceae; genus Micromonospora; species Micromonospora sp. SCSIO 07396. The sequence goes on along the minus strand of NZ_CM132210.1, from coordinate 3,117,157 downwards.
CGCATGCCGTCGAGTGCGGCCACCTGGTGGCACTGCCGCACGGCGTCGGACTCGATCCAGCTCTCGGGGGAGGCGAAGACGGTGACGGTGGCCGTGGTCGGGGACGGCGGGGAATGCTGTGCGGACACGAATGCTCGTTTCGGGTGACGGGAACGACGGACGGCACGCGGCGGCACGATGGCAGCCGGCGGCACGATGGCGGGCGGCGGCGCGACGGCGCGGTGGCGCGGCACGGGCGTGCGGGATGCGGGGGTGTCCGTCAGTACGTCATGCCCGTCAGCCTGGCCCACCGGACCGCTTCCGCCAACCGGTTTTCGGCCGGCCGCTCAGCCGACCGGCGTCCCCAACGGGTCGGTGAGCAGCCGGGTGAAGCCGAGTTCCGCCGCGCCGACCAGGGTGGCGTCGTCGCCGAGGGCGGACACCCGCAACCGCGCCCGGGTACGCGAGACCGGCAGGACGTTGACGGCGATCCGCTCCCGCACGTGCGCCGCCGAGCCCCGGTACACCTCCCGCAGCATCCCGCCGAAGATCACCATGCCGGGGTTGAACAGGTTGATCACGTTCGCCACCCCGATACCGAGCCAGTCGCCGACGGTCCGCAGCGCCTCCCGGGCCGCCGGATCGCCCCGGTCCGCCGCGTCGACCACCTCGCGGACCGCGTCCCGGCCGATCCGGTCGCGGGGCCGACCGGCGGCGTCGAGCAGCGCCCGCTCGCCGACCTCGGCCTCCAGGCAGCCGCGTGAGCCACACCCGCAGGGTCTGCCGTCGTACGGGTTGACCAGCATGTGACCGACCTCGGAGCCGTACCCGCCGTCGCCGCCGAGCAGCTCGCCGCCCACGATGATCCCGCCGCCGACCCCGACGTCGCCGTGCAGGTAGACCAGGTTGTCCACCCCGACGCCCACCCCGCGCCGGTGCTCGGCCACCGCGCCCAGGTGGGCCTCGTTGCCGACCAGGACCGGCAGGCCGAGATCGAGCCGGCGGGCCAGCTCCGCGCCGAACGCCTGGTCCACCCAGCCCATGTCCGGCCCGAAGCGCACCATCCCGTCGCCCGGCCGGATCATCCCGCAGTATGACGCGCCGATCCCGACGCAGGCCGCCCCCGACGCCGCCGTGGCGTGCAGCTGCCGGCCGAGGTCGGCCAGCACCCGCACGACGGTGTCCAGGTCGACGCCCGCGCGGGCCCGGCGCGCCTCGCGGCGATCCTGGATCGCCCCGCCCAGCCCCACCCGGGCTGCGACCAGCCGGTCCACCGCGATGTCGAAGGCGATCACGTAGACCCGGTCGGCGGCCGGCCGGACCATCAGGGACGGTCGCCCGGCCCGCCCGGTCAGCTCGGCGGAGTCCTCCCGCACCAGGCCGGCCGCGACCAGTTCCGTGGTGAGCGCCAGGACCGTGCTGCGGTTGACGCCCAGCCACTCGGCCAGGCCGGCCCGCGACACCGGGCCACCGAGATGCACCCGCCGCAGCAACGCCCCGAGGCTCCGGCGGCGGCTGTCACCCGGCGACTGCCCGTCCACTGTGGGACTTCTCGGCATCACGGCGGGCCCTGTCGATCGGCTGCTGACTACCCGTCGAGCGTAGTCGCCGACCTGCCGTGCGTCACCCCGCGTGCCGGGGCCGGTGACCGTCCCCACCCACCGGTGCGGGTCCCGCAGGATCGCGGTGCCCGCACCGGGCGGGCGGGTCAGCCGTCGATCCGGGTGATGTTGCGGATCTTGTTGGCCGCGTCCAGGGCGGCGACCTTGTACGCCTCGGACAGGGTCGGATAGTTGAAGACCGTGTCGATCAGGTAGTCGACCGTGCCACCGCAGCCCATCACGGTCTGCCCGATGTGGACGATCTCGGTCGCGCCGGTGCCGAACACGTGCACCCCGAGCAGCCGGCCGTCCTGCGGGGAGACGAGCAGTTTCAACATGCCGTACGAGTCGCCGACGATCTGCCCCCGGGCCAGCTCGCGGTAGCGGGCGATGCCGACCTCGAACGGGGTGGAGCTGTTGGTCAGCTCCTCCTCGGTCTTGCCGACGAAACTGATCTCCGGAATCGTGTAGATGCCGATCGGCTGCAACTCCTGGAGTTCGCGGGCCGGCTCGCCGCAGGCGTGCTGCGCGGCCATCCGGCCCTGCTCCATCGAGGTGGACGCCAACGCCGGGAAGCCGATCACGTCACCCACCGCGTAGATGTGCTCCACGCTGGTGCGGTAGTGCTCGTCCACCGCGATCCGGCCACGCTTGTCGGCCTCCAGGCCCGCCGCGTCCAGGGCCAGGTCGTCGGTCTGCCCCTGCCGGCCGGCCGAGTACATCACCGTGTCGGCGACGATCTTCTTGCCGCTCTTGAGGACGCACAGCGCCGCGTTCTGGTGCTTCTCCACTGCGGCGACCTCCTCGCCGAAGCGGAACGTCACCGACAGGTCACGCAGGTGGTACTTCAGCGACTCGATGATCTCCTCGTCGCAGAAGTCGAGCATCCGGTCCCGGCGTTCCACCACGGTCACCTTCGTGCCCAGCCCGGCGAACATCGAGGCGTACTCCATGCCGATCACGCCGGCACCGACCACCACCATGCTGCGCGGCACGGCCTGCAGGTTGATCACCCCGTCGGAGTCGACGATCGTCCGGTCGTCGAAGTCGACGCTGTCCGGGCGGGCCGGCCGGGTGCCGGCGGCGATGACGGCCTTGTCGAAGGTGATCCGGGTGTCGTGGCCGGAGCCGCCGTCCACCCAGATCGAGTGCGGGTCGGCGAACCGGCCGGTGCCGGTGATCAGCGCGACCCGGTTGCGGGCAAGCTGGTTGCGGATCACGTCGGTCTGCCGCTCGATCACGTGCTGGGTGCGGGCGGCCAGGTCGGCGACGGTGATCTCCTCCTTGACCCGGTAGCTGCTGCCGTACAGGTCCCGCTGGCTCAGGCCGGTGAGGTAGAGCACGGCCTCCCGCAGCGTCTTGGAGGGGACGGTGCCGGTGTTGATGCACACCCCACCGATCATGTCGCGGCGGTCCACGATGCCGACCCGCCTACCGAGCTTCGCGGCGGCGATCGCCGCCTTCTGACCGCTGGGCCCGGAGCCCAGCACCAACAGGTCGTAGTCATACACGGCACCTAGCCTCGCAAGGTGCCGCAACTTCCGCCAGTCGTGATCGTCCCGGTGGCCGGGACGGGGCGCTGTTCCTATCCTGACCCGGTGGAACTGGCGTTCAGCGGTGAACTGTGGTGGTGGAAGGGGCCGGCGCCCTGGCACTTCGTCACCGTCCCCGACGACGAGTGCGCGGCGCTGTCGGCGGCGTCCGCCTCGGTCAGCTACGGCTGGGGCATGGTCCCGGTCACCGCCCGGATCGGGGCCACCAGCTGGCGGACCTCGCTGTTCCCCCGCGACGGGCGCTACCTGGTGCCGGTGAAGACCCGGGTGCGGGCGGCCGAAGGGCTCGCGGTGGGCGACCGGGTGGCCGTGCACCTCACCGTCGACGTCTGAGCACACCGGCAGCCCGCCCCGCGCGGACCCGAAACCCGCGACCGCCAGGCGGGTCGGCGCAGGTCGGCGCTACGGTGGGCCGGTCGCCCCACCGCGCCGGGCCGCCGGGCGACGCCGCACGCGACGAGGGGACAGGTGACGGCGACGTCATGACCGACTACGGACACGAGCTGCTGTTCGGCGGCTTCCTCACCCCGGACGCCCGGCAGCCGGAGCAGGTCGTCGCCCGCGCCCGGCTCTGTGAGCAGGTCGGCCTGGACCTCGTCACCTTCCAGGACCACCCCTACCAGCCGGGTTTCCTCGACACCTGGACGCTGATGTCCTACCTGGCGGCGGCGACCAGCCGGATCAGGTTGGCCGGCAACGTGCTCAACCTGCCGCTGCGGCAGCCGGTGGTGCTGGCCCGCAGCGTCGCCAGCCTCGACCTGCTCAGCGGCGGCCGGGTCGAGCTCGGCCTCGGCGCGGGCGCGTTCTGGGACGCCATCGAGGCCAACGGGGGCCGACGGCGTACCCCCGGGCAGGCGGTGGACGCCCTCGACGAGGCGATCCGGATCATCCGGGAGGTGTGGGCCGCCGACCGGCGCGGCGGGGTACGCGTCGACGGCGAGCACTACCGGGTGGTCGGCGCGAAGCGCGGCCCCGCCCCGGCGCACCCGGTGGGAATCTGGGTCGGCGCGTACAGGCCTAGGTTGCTGCGGCTGGTGGGGCGGACGGCGGACGGCTGGCTGCCGTCCCTGGCGTACCTGCCGAACGGGCCGGCCGACCTGGCCGGGCTCAACGCGCTGGTCGACGAGGGCGCGGCGGCGGCCGGGCGGGACCCCGCCGGGGTACGGCGGTTGCTGAACGTCTCCGGTCGGTTCACCGGCACCGGCGCGGGCTTCCTCGACGGGCCGCCCCGGCAGTGGGTGCGGGAGCTGACCGACCTGGCGTTGGAGCACGGCACCTCCGGGTTCGTCCTCGGCACCGACGACCCCGCCAGCATCCAGCTCTTCGCCCAGGAGGTCGCCCCCGGCGTCCGCGAGCTGGTCGCCGCCGAGCGGGCCGGCTCGACGTCGGCCACCCCGCCGCCGGGGGAGGCGACCGGCACGGCGGGGCCGACCGGGGCGACAGAACCGACCGGTGCGACGGAGCCGACCGGTGCGACGGGACCGGCGCAGGGGCGGCGGGAGACGGTCCGGGCCGGGGGCGTGGCGGGGCTCGCGGTCACCCCCACCCCCGCACCGCAGGTACGGCACAGCGACCACCGGCTCTGGGACGAGTCGACCCGGCCCGTCGCCCCGCCCGCCCCGGCCGGGCACGTCTACTCCCCACAGGCCCAGGCCGTCGGCGGGCACCTGGTCGATGTGCACGACCACCTACGCCGGGAGTTGGGCGAGATCCGCGACCTGCTCGACCAGGTCCGCCGGGGGGTGGTCTCCGCCGGGGACGCCCGGGGCGCGCTCAACCGGATGACCCTGCGGCAGAACAACTGGACGCTGGGGGCGTACTGCGCCGCCTACTGCACGTTGGTCACCCAGCACCACGGGTTGGAGGACGACGCGATCTTCCCGCACCTGCGGCGGGCCGATCCGGGGCTGGTCCCGGTGATCGACCGGCTGGAGCAGGAACACGTGGTCATCCACGACGTCGTGGAGGGCGTCGACCGGGCCCTGGTCGCGCTGATCGGGGACCCGGGGCGGCTGACCGGCCTGCAGCAGGCGGTGGACGTGCTCACCGACACCCTGCTGTCGCACCTGTCCTACGAGGAACGGAACATCGTCGAACCCCTGGCCCGGTTTGGCTTCTTCCCCGGCCAACTCTGACCGCCGCGGCTCGGGTCGTCGGGCAGGTGCACCCGTCGCCCGCGCAGCTGGTCGGGTGCCGGCGGCGGTGACCCCACCACCAGCTCAGCCCGGCGAGTCCGGCCAGGCTCACGGCGACGCCGGGCAGGAGACGGACCGCACCGGCGGCGTGGCCGGTATGGTCGACCGGCCCCCGCCGGTGTGTCGACCGGGCTGGCGGTCAGCAGGCGTCCGGCGGCGGCGCTGGTGGGGCGAGCACCTCGCTGCCGGACCAGTCGATGTACTCCTCGCTGAGGGACCGGTCGGGCTCGCCGTCGTCGTCGAGGGTGCCGTACGAGGCGTAGAACCGACCGAAGCCGTACCCGCAGGTGGTGAAGGTGGCCAGCGCCCACGGTCGGAGGTTGGCGGGCAGCTTCTCCGGATAACGGCGGTCGACGGTGACCTGGACGACGCCGAGCAGGTCGTAGGACTGCTCGAAGGTGCCGGCGTCGAGCACCCGGCACAGCGAGAATGCGTGCGGAACCCGCTGCTGCTGGTGCACCCAGCGACCCACCTGTTCCAAAACCGTTCCTTCCTGATGTTGTCGGCTTGACTTCGAGGATGCACCCGAGTCAACTTGATATCAAGAGTATCGCCATGAATACTCATCGTTGGTACTGCTGGCGGAAGGAGTGGTCATGTCCGGAGGGTCCTCGGCCTCGTTCGACAGCCGAGAAGGGTTGGCGCAGTTGGCGTCCTCACCCGTGGTACAGGCGTGGGAGTTGGGCATGCGGCTGCGTCAGCGCCGAGAGGAGGTCGGCTTCACCGCAGCGGCGGCCGGTCGCGCGATCGGCATCATCCAGGCGTACGTCTCCGGTGTGGAGGCCGGGCGGGTCAAGCTACCGGCCCGCCGGCTGGCCCAGATCGTCGAGGCGTACGAGTTGGAGCCGGAGGACGCCGCCGAGTTGGAACAGTTGCGGGCCGGGGCGGCCCGACGCGGCTGGTGGCACGAGTACTCGCAGCTCTTTCCGGCGGAGTTCCTCCGCTTCCTCGGCTACGAGGCCGGTGCCGACCAGATCCGCAGCTTCCATCCGGAGGCGATCCACGGCCTGTTGCAGACCGAGGCGTACGCCCGCGCGGTGATCCGGGGCGGCACCACCACGATCCGGTTGACCGAGGTGGACCGGCGGGTCGGGGTCCGGATGGCCCGACAGGCCCGGCTCGACGGTGAGCACCCGCTCCGGATCAGCGCGGTGCTCAGTGAGGGCGCGCTCCGTCAACAGGTCGGCGGCCCGGCGGTGATGCGCGCCCAGCTCGACCACCTCGTCCGGCTGGCCACCGAGCGGCCCGAGCAGATCGAGATCCGGGTGCTGCCGTTCACCGTCGGGGCGCACCCCGCCTTCGGCGGCCCGTTCCAGGTGTTGTCGTTCCCGTCGCCCCGGCTGCCGGACCTGGTCTGGCAGGAGAACCTGACCTCCGTCGACATCATCGACCAGTCCGTTCGGGTGACCGACTACGTGGTCACCTTCGCCGAGACCCGGGAGCTGGCGTTAGGCTCGGACGACTCGGTCGAGCTGATCCGCCGGATCGCCAAGGAGATGATGTGACCCTTCCGCAGCGTGACTGGTTCAAGTCGTCCCGCAGTTCCGACAACGCCAACTGCGTCGAGGTGCGGTTCGCCGGTGGCGAGGTGGGCGTACGCGACTCCAAGGACCGCAGCGGCCCCACCCTCGCCTTCACCGGTGGTGCCTGGGCCGGGTTCACCCGGGCGATCAGGTCGGGCGCGGCCCCGGGCCGCTGACCGTTATTCCGCCGTGCTGCCCGGCCAGCCGGGACGCCACTCGGCGGGTGACCGGGTTGCCGGCGGGCCGGCGGTGCAGGGGTGTCGGCGTTCGGTGCGGGGTGCCATAATCGGTGCGGGTGCCCGTGGCTGTCGCCATCGGCTCCGGGGGGCGCCTCCGCACCGCGCGGACGGCGTGGACCGACCCCCCTCGGAGGCCACCGTGGACACCATCTACCTCGCCGATCTCGTCGACCTGCTCGACAGCCTGCTGCAACTCGGCGCGGCGGCGCTCAGTCTCGCCGCCGCCGTCGTGGTCGTCCGTGCTGGCCGGTCGGGTCGGCAGCGCGACGACCGATCCTGACGGGTGCACCGCCCCATTGACACATCTCGTGGTCCACTCCATCGTCGGAGCAACCGCCTCCGCACCGAAGGGTTCACCTGATGGTCGACACCACGCACACGTACGTCATCGTCGGAGCCGGGCCCGCCGGCCTGCAACTGAGTTACTACCTTCAGCAGCAGGGCGCCGACTACCTGACGCTCGAACGTGGCGCCGAGCCGGGGGGCTTCTTCCGGCGGTTCCCGCGCCACCGCCGCCTGATCTCGCTGAACAAGGTGCACACCGACAGCAGCGACCCCGAGATCCGACTGCGGTGGGACTGGAACTCGCTGCTCAACGACGATCCGGAACTGCTGTTCCCGAACTTCAGCCAGGAGTACCTGCCGGCCGCCGACGACCTGGTGCGGTACCTCGCCGAGTTCCAGCGGGTACACCAGCTCCGGGTCCGCTACGGCACCACCGTCGAGCAGATCTCCCGCGACGACGACGGGTTCACCGTCCGTACCGACCGGGGTGTCGTACGGGCGCGGTGCCTGATCGTGGCGACCGGCTGGGGGCGGCCGTTCGTGCCGGACATCAAGGGCATCGAGCACGCCACCGGTTACGAGGAGATGGACGTCGACCCCGACCGGTACGCCGGCAAGCGGGTCCTGATCATCGGCAAGGGCAACTCGGCGTTCGAGACCGCCTCGTCGCTCCTGGGCAAGGCGTCGATGGTGCACCTGGCCAGCCGGCAGCCGCTGCGGCTGGCCTGGAACACCAAGCACCCGGGCGACGTCCGGGGCCAGTACGGCGCGATCCTCGACAGCTACCAGTTCAAGACGCTGCACTCGGTGCTCGACTGCACCATCGACGAGATCCGGCCTGTCGACGGCAGGTTCCGGGTCTCGATCACCTACACCCACGCGCAGGGCGAGACCGCCGAACTCGACTACCACGAGGTGCTGCGCTGCACCGGATTCCGGATGGACACCTCCCTGTTCGACGCCTCCTGCGTCCCGGACATGGTGCGGGACGGCCGGATGCCGGGCCTGCGTCCCGACTGGCAGTCGAGCAACGTCGACGACCTGTACTTCGCCGGCACCATCGCCCAGGCGCGGGACGTGAAGCACGCCTCGTCGCCGTTCATCGACGGGTTCCGGTACAACCTGCGTACCTTCACCCGGCTGCTGCGGGAGCGGTACGACGACGTGCCGCTGCCCGTGGGCACCGTGTCGGGCGAGCCGGCCTCGCTGACCAAGGTGATGCTGGACCGGGTCAACTGGAGTTCGGCGCTGTGGACCCAGTTCGAGTACCTCTGCGACGTCTTCGTCCGCGACGACGCCACGGGCGACTTCCGGCACCACGAGGACCTGCCGGAGGACTACGCCGTGCAGCGGTTCGCCGACTCCCCGCACTGCTACACCCTGGCCCTGCGCTGGGGCCGCGACGACTACGGCGACGTGTTCGCCATCGAGCGGCACCCGACCCCGGACCGGGCCCGGGAGAGCGCCTTCATCCACCCGGTGATCCGGCGGTACCGCCACGGCGAACTGGTGGCCGAGCAGCACCTGCTGGAGGATCTGCTGGCCGAGTGGCGGCGGCCGGACCGGCACGTGGAGCCACTGGTGCGCTTCCTCAGCCGGGACCTCACTGACGGATCATGATCTCGTCAAGCGGTTTGCGGGCCAGGTCGGGCACCCGCGCATCCGGCGCGGGGTACCCGACCGGCAGCACCAGGTTCGGTCGTTCCTCCGGCGGGCGTCCGCACACCTCGTTGAGGAACCGCATCGGGCTGGGTGTGTGCGTCAGGGTGGCCAGACCGACCTGGTGCAGCGCGGTGATCAGCAGGCCGACCGCGATGCCCACGGACTCCTTGACGTAGTACGGCTTGGGGCTGTGCGGCCCCTGGTGCACCTCGAACACGACGATGACGGCGGGTGCGGTCTCCAGGAACGGCTTCTCCCAGTCGGTGCCGAGCGCGGCGATCGCACCCAGCCACTCCTGCGGCGCGCGCCGCTGGTAGAAGTCGCGTTCCTCGGCCTCGGCCGCCGCGCGCAGCCGGCGCTTGCGGGCCGGATCGGTCAGTACGACGAACCGCCACGGCTGCACGTTGGCCCCGCTGGGGGCGGTCGAGGCGGCCCTGATCGCCGCCTCGATCACCCCCTCGGGTATCGGGTCGGGAGCGAAGTCGCGCACCGACCGGCGGCGGGCCATCTGTTCGGCGAACGCCTCCGCCGCGCGGACCATGTCCGCTGCCGGACGGCGTTCGAGTCGGATCGGAACGGTGGGTAGCTGGACCGTGTCGGCCATCTGTCGCCTCCCTGGCAGAGCCGCGGCCGGACCCGGTCGTGTCCCACTCCACAGTGGACGCGGGGACCGCGCGGGCCGGCTGCTCCCAGCATTTCCGAGGCGGGCCGGTTCGTCGTTACGCCAGTGTGCTGTCTTGCCCGCCGGGCCCGTCCGCGGCGGTCGCGGCGACCAGCGCGGCGACCACGTCGGTGAGCCGGCCCCTGGTGGCCGCCGCCGCCCGCTGCCGGGCCGCGCCGTCGCCGTCGACCGCCAGCCCGGCCAGCCACCGTTGCACCCGGGGGCCGTCGCCGGTCTCCTCCAACGCCGGCCGGGCCAGCTCGACCAGTTGCGCGGCGAGCACCCCGGCGGGCAGCAGCCGGCCGGTGCCGACCTCGACGCCGTGGCCGCACATCCCGTCGCGTGCCGCCCGCCAGTACGCCAGCCGCATCAGATCCGGGTCGGTGCGGGGCCCCTCGTCGCCCCGCTCGACGGCCGTCGCGGCGACCATCGCCAGGGCCCGGACCAGCGCCGCGAACCCGGCGGACTCGGCGGCGGTGATCGGCATGTCGGCCACCCGCACCTCAAGGGTGGGATGGCGGGCCGACAGCCGCAGGTCCCAGAAGATCGTCCCCGAGTCGACCATCGCGCCCGCGTCGAGCAGCAGGTCGATGTGTGCGTCGTACTGCCGGGCCGAGGTCAGGAAGGGCGGTGGCCCGGCCACCGGCCAGCGCTGCCAGGTCAGGCTGCGCCAGCTCGCGTAGCCGGTGTCGCGTTCGCGCCAGTAGGGCGAGTTGGCGGTGAGCGCCAGCAGCACCGGCAGGTGCGGACGGAGGTGGTTGCCGACCAGCACCGCCCGGTCGCGGTCCGGCTGCTCCACGTGCACGTGCACCGCGCAGATCGCCAGGTCGTCGTGCAACCCCCGGTAGGTGGCGTTGCCCCGGTCCTGCCGTGGCCCCTGGGTGATCGGCGGCGGCACCGCCGGGCCGAGCACCGGAGAACCGGTGGCGACCACCCGCAGCCCGTCCCGACCCGCCGCCGCCTGCAACGCGCCACGCGCCCCGACGAGTTGCGCGTGCAGCTCCGCCACCGCGTGGCAGGGCTCGGTACGGGTTTCGATCTGCAACTCGGTGATCTCGCCACCCACCCGGCCGCCGAGCTCCGCCCGGGCCCGGTCGACCACCGTGGCGGCCTGCGGCGTCACCTCGCCCCGCTCGGCGTCGACGACGAGGAACTCCTCCTCGACGCCGAGCCGGGGAATGGACGACCCTGACCGCTGTGCCGTGCTCATGCGCGCGTTCGACCCCTGCCCGTCGGTCGCTCGCCGACAGGGGGTAGCCTACGGCCCCACCGGCCGGACCGCGCTCAGGAGTTATCCTTCGTGGACAGTTGGTCGACCAGACCGGCCAGCAGGGCGGTACGCTCCGGCATCCGGTCGAGGCGGACGTACTCGTCGCGGGCGTGCGCCCCACCACCCACCGCGCCCAACCCGTCCAGGGTCGGCACCCCCAGCGCGGCAGTGAAGTTGCCGTCGGACGCGCCCGCCACGTGCGCCCCGGTCAGGGCCGGCAGGCCGAGCCGGTCGGCGACCGACCGGGCGGTCTCCAACAGCGGCCGGGCCAGCTCCGCCGGCATCGGATGACGGCCGATGCGGCCCTCCACCGCCACCGTCGCCTCGGGCAGGAACGGCACCAGCTCGTGGATGGCCCGGTCGATGCGTTCGAGTTCGGCACTGGTCCACGCCCGGACGTCGACCGCCAGACTGGCCAGCTCCGGCACCGTGTTGGTGGTGGTGCCCGCCGCCAGCAGCGTCGGGGTGACCGACGTGCCGCCGCTGTGCCCCGCGCCGAGGGCGCGCAGCGTGAGGATCTGGTGGGCCACCTCGACGGTGGCGTTCACCCCCCGCTGGGGTTCCACCCCGGCATGGGCGGCCCGGCCCTGCACGATGACCCGGTACACCGAGCCCCCCTTGCGGGCCACCTTCACCTCCCCCTGCGGGGTGGCCGCCTCGCAGACCAGCACCGCGTCCGAGCGCAGCGCCTCCCGCTCGATCAGCGGCCGGGACGTGCCGGAGCCGGTCTCCTCGTCGCAGGTGAGCAGCACGCCGACCGTGGAGGTGTCCGCCAGCAGGCCCAACGCGGTGAACATCTGCACGATCCCGGCCTTCATGTCGCACACCCCGGGACCGGTGGCGACGTCCCCGCGTACGGTGAACGGCCGGGACCTGACGGTGCCGATGGGGAAGACCGTGTCGAAGTGGCCGAGCAGCAGCACCCGTTGCCGGGCCGCCGGCCACAGCAGGTGCGGCAGCCCGTCCACGACGACCCGTTCGGCGGGCCGGCCGAGCACCTGCTCGCCCCAGCTGGCGAGCAGGTCGGCGCAGGACTCCAGGTGGGGCAGGTCGCCCGGGGCGGACTCGGCCGCGACCAGGTCCCCCAGCCGGTCCACCATCTCGGCGCGCAGTTTCGTCGCGGCGCCCAGCAGATCGCGCTGATGGTCCATCGAGCACTCCAGGTTCGAAGACGGTGACGGGCCCGGCCAGGCGACCCACCCACCATCGCAGCGTCGCCCGCCGACGGTCATCCGTTGCCGTGCTCACCGTCCCCGGCATCGGTCAGCCGCGCCAGCCGGCCGTACAGGTAGCGCTGGCGGGCGAGGTTCGTCGACCGTCGGGCCGCGTGCGCGTACGCGGTCCGGGCCTCGGCGGTCCTGCCGCAGCGTTCCAGCAGGTGGGCGCGGGCGGCGTGCCGCCGGGGGTCGTCGCCGACGCGGGGGTCGTCGGCCAGCGCGTCGAGCAGCCGCAGCCCGGCGGCGGGACCCCGGGCCATCGCCACCGCCACCGCGTGGTTGAGCGCCACCACCGGGTTGTCCGACATCCCCAGCAGCACCCCGTACAGGGCCTCGATCTGCGCCCAGTCGGTCGCTGCGGCGCTGGCTGCCTCGTCGTGCACCGCCGCGATCGCCGCCTGGAGCTGGTAGGGCCCGATGTCGCCGCGCGGCAGCACCGCGCTGACCAGGGCCACCCCCTCGGCGATCTGGTCGGCCCGCCAGCGGCGGCGGTCCTGCTGCGCCATCGGCACCAGCTCACCGTCCGGGCCGACCCGGGCCGGCCCCCGGGCGTCGGTGAGCAGCATCAACGCCAGCAGCCCGGTCACCTCCGGATCGTCGGGCAGCAACCGGTGCAGCAGCCGGGTCAGCCGGATCGCCTCGGCGGACAGGTCCACCCGGCACAGGCGCGGGCCGGTGGTGCCGACGTACCCCTCGTTGAAGATCAGGTAGAGCACCTGCCGGACGGCGTCGAGCCGGGCTGCGCGCTCGTCGGGTCCGGGCAGCGCGAACGGCAGCCCGCTGTCCCGGATGCGCTGCTTGGCGCGGGTGATCCGCCGGGTCATGGTCGCCTCGGGCACCAGGAACGCCCGCGCCACCTCGGCGGTGCCCAACCCGCCGACGGCGCGCAGGGTCAATGCGATCTGGGCGGCCGGCGGCAGCGCCGGATGACAGCACAGGAACAGCAGCACCAGGCTGTCGTCGCCCGGCTCCCGGTGGTCGGCCGCCGGGGCGGACCACGGCTGCGCCCGGCCGACGTCGTCCTCCCGCCGTCGCCGGGCCTGTTCGGCGCGGAGCAGGTCGGTCAGCCGCCGGGCGGCCACCGTGACCAGCCAGCCTCGGGGCTGCTCCGGCAGCCCCTCGACCGGCCAGCGGGTCGCGGCGGCCAGCAGCGCCTCCTGGACGGCGTCCTCGGCGGCGTCGAAGTGGCCGTACCGGCGGACGACCGCGCCGAGGACCTGCGGCGCGAGCACGCGCAACAGGTCCTCGACGGTGGACGGTCCCATCGCGTGAGGGTCAGCCGTCCAGGTCGTCGATGCCGTCGGCGACCGGCCGTACGTCGACGTACCCGCCCTCGGCGTCCGGGTCGACGAACCGGGCGGCGATCTGGGTGGCCCGGTCGAAGCTTTCGCAGTCGACGATGGTGAACCCGGCGAGCACCTCCTGCGTCTCCGGGTACGGCCCGTCGGTGACCACCGGCGTGCCCTGTCGCAGCCGCACCCGGCGGGCGTGCACCGGCGCGGTCAACCCCTGCCCGTCGACCAGCTCACCGGATTCGGCCAGTTCCTGGTGCACCGCCGCCATGTGCTCGTGCATCGCGGCGACCTGCTCCGGCGTCATCGGCGGCTGGGCCCCGGGGCGGCCGGCCATGGCGTCGTAGTCGCGCTGCGAGCCGTACAACATGATCATGTATTTCACGGGCTCTCCTCTCGGCCGCCGGGTGCGGCCGGACACCCGGGACGTCGGAGCCGCCGGGCCGATCCGGACACCGGCTGCGAGGCTAGTCGCCGACCGGGCGGGTGGCGACGGTCACCTACCGTGGCCTCATGACGACGATGTGGCTCGTGCTCGGGGTGGCGGCCCTGGTGATGATCGGCACGGTCGGCTGGGTCGCCTGGCGCGACCGGGCCCGCACCGTCGGGGCCGAGGACCGCACCGCCGGGCGGGACGCCCAGGCCAGACAGCACCGGTACGAGGCGGAACGCCACTTCGCCCAGAACGACACGATCCATCGGGGCCAGGAGCACCACTGACCGCCCGGCGGGGCCGACCTGGCTCACCCATGGTCAACGGGACGCCGGCCGGGCATGATCGTTCCACGGTCGGGGTACCACCGATCGCAGGACCGGCACGCCTGGGAGGCACACGGTGACGGCAGGCTCGCGACGCCGCTCGCACGGACCACTGCTCGCCGCGTTGACGGCACTGGTGGTGGCGGTCGGTTGCGCGGCCGGCGGGGTGGGGGAGAACGCTCCGCAGGAACCCCGGGAGCCGGCCCCCCGGCAGTCGTCGCGCCCGGCGGCGGCCCCCTCCTCGCCCGAGGCGGAGACCACCCGCGCCGACGGCACCACCAGCGTGGCCGAGTTCAAGAGCGACATCGCCGACGCCGTCACCATCGCCGAACGCTACTGGGCCGCCCAGTTCCGGACCTCCGGCGAGCAGTTCCGCCCGATCAGCCGGATCGTGCCCTACCAGCGTGAGGGCGAGATCTCCTGCGCCGGGCAGGCGTTGCCCCGAAACAACGCGGTCTACTGCTCCCAGGGCGACTTCATCGCCTACGACGTCAACTGGTCGGTGTCGGCGTTCCGGCAGGTCGGCGACGCGTTCGTGTTCTACCTGCTGGGCCACGAGTATGCCCACGGCATCCAGGTCCGCCTCGGCCTGCGCGCCAACTTCACCATCCAGCAGGAGTTGCAGGCCGACTGCATGGCCGGGGCCTACCTCGGCGACTCCGTACGCGACGGCACCCTGCGGCTCGACGCCGGTGACCTCGACGAGTTCCGTGAGGGGCTGCTCGCCGTCGGCGACGACCCCGACCAGCCGTGGTTCGCCGAGGGCTCGCACGGCACCGCCGAACAGCGCACCGACTGGTTCTTCCGCGGCTACGAGCGCTCCCTGGACGCCTGCAACCTGCGCTGAGGAGCAGGTCACGTCCGGCCGGTACGGCGACGGACGGTCCTGGCCCGCCTGGCAGGATCGCCCGGAGACCACCCGCGAGCGCCAGGAGGATTCCGCTGAGCAGCCCACACCCCGCCGCCGTGCTCTTCGACATGGACGGCACCCTGGTCGACAGCGAGAAGCTCTGGGACGTCGCCCTGCACGAGTTGGCCACCGTCTACGGGGGGACGCTCAGCGGCCCGGCCCGGCGGGCGATGATCGGCACCGCGATGGCCGCGTCGATGCGCATCCTCCATGACGACCTCGGCCAACCCGAGCGGGACCCGCAGGCCAGCGCCGACTGGATCAACGCGCGCATCCTGGAACTGTTCCGCACCGGGCTGCGCTGGCGGCCGGGCGCGTTGACCCTGCTGCGGGCGGTCCGCGCCGCCGGCATCCCCACCGCGCTGGTCACCTCCAGCGGCCGGCCCCTGGTCGAGGTCGCCCTGGACACCCTCGGCCGGGACAGCTTCGACGCCGTGGTCTGCGGCGACGAGGTGGACTCGACCAAACCGCACCCCGAGCCCTACCTGACCGCCGCCCGGCTGCTCGACGTGCCGATCGACCGGTGCGTGGCGATCGAGGACTCGCCGACCGGGGTGGCCAGCGCGCTCGCCGCCGGTGCGGCGGTGTTGGCCGTCCCGGCGGAGGTGCCGGTGCCGCCTACCGACGGCGTACACCAGGTGGAGAGCCTCACCTCGGCGGACCTGGAGCTGCTGGCGGCGCTGCTCGGCGAGCCACCCGGCTGAGTCGTCTGACATGACGAGGGGGCCCGCCGGCCGGCGGGCCCCCTCGCGGCGGACGGGATCAGTCGTGCGCGATCGCGCCCAGCACGTTGATCCGGGCCGCCCGCACCGCCGGCAGCACCGCCGCCACCACGCCGATGACGGCCGCCAGCAGCAGGAACAGCCCCATCTGGCCCCACGGCAGGATCAGGTCGGTGATGCCGTCGTCCTTGAGCGCCCGGACCACCGCGGCACCGAGGCCGACGCCCACCACGATCCCGAGCAGCGCCCCGAAGACCGAGATCACCACCGCCTCCACGGTGATCATCCGCATGGTCTGCGCCCGGCGCAGCCCGATCGCCCGCAGCAGGCCCAGCTCACGGGTCCGCTCCAGCACCGACAGGGCCAGGGTGTTCACGATGCCGAGCACCGCGATCACGATGGCCAGCGCCAACAGGATCTGGATCATCGTGAGCAGGCTGTCCAGCGACCCGGTCTGCTGCTCGATGAACGCGTCCCGGTCGGCCACCGACACCTCCGGGCTGTCCGCCAGCAGCGCCTCCACCTGCGGCTGCACGTCCGCCACCCGGGTGCCCGGGGCGAGCTGGATGAACCCCTGGTTGGGCTTCGGGATGGCGAAGTCCTTCACCGCCTGCGGCGGCAACTGCACCGGGCTGGTCAGCTCGGAACTCTCGTAGATGCCGCTGACCGTATAGGTGCGCGGCTCGCCCCGGGAGGCCTGCACGGTCACCGTCGACCCGACCGAGATGTTGCGGGAACGGGCGGCGTCCGAGCTGAACAGCATCTGGTCCGGGCCGAGCCGGCTGATGTCACCGGCGGTCGTCTTGGCCCCGAAGATCCGCTGCAACGCGGTCACGTCGCTGGACGCGGCCAGCCAGGTGACCTTCCCGTCGACCATGCCCATGTCGCCGTACTCGCCGTCGGCCAGCTGCACCCCGGGCAGCGCGGCGACCTTCGTCAGCACCGCCGGGTCGAAGCTCGCCGGGCGCGGACCGGTCGACGCCCCGGAGATCACCAGCTCGGCCTTGATGGTGTCCTGGGCCAGCGCGCCGATGCTGCCCTTCGCCGAGTCCAGGATCACCGTCACCCCGGTCACCAGGGCGATGCCGACCATCAGCGCCGCCGCCGTGATCGCCGTCCGGCGCGGGTTGCGGCCGGAGTTCAACCGTCCCAGCTTGCCCGGCACCGACCAGGCGAAAATCGCCCCCAGCAGGGACACCACCGGGCGGCTGATCAGCGGGGTCAGCAGCGCCACCCCGATGAAGGCGAACAGCACCCCACCCAGGATGACCGCCAGGGTGTTGTCTCCGGCGTTGCCGCTGAGCCCGAGGAACAGCAGCACCGCGCCGATCCCGGTGATCACCCCACCGGTCACGGTGACCCGGGTCAACGGCCGGTCCGGGTTGGCCACGTCCTGCATCGCCGCGATCGGCGGGATACGCGCCGCCCGCAGCGCCGGCAGCAACGCCGCCACCACCGTGATCAGCAGGCCGACCGCGAACGAGCCGACCACCGCCGACGCCGGGACGCCGATCCCGGCCAGCGTCAACCCGCCGGCCAGGTTGCCGAAGACGTACGCCAGCAGCGCACCGATGCCGATGCCGGCGCCCAGCCCCAGCACCGAGGCGATCAGGCCGATCGCCACCGCCTCCAGCACCACCGAACCGATGATCTGCCGGCCGCTGGCCCCGATCGCCCGCATCAGCGCCAGCTCCCGGGTCCGCTGCGCCACGATGATCGAGAAGGTGTTGAGGATGAGGAACGTGCCCACCAGCAGCGCGACGGCGGCGAACCCGAGCAGGATCTTGTTGAAGAAGGACAACCCCTCCTTCAGGCTCGCCGAGGCGTCCGCCGACAACTGCGCGCCGGTCTTGACCTCGAAGCCGTCGCCGAGCGTACGGGCCACGTCGTCGCGCAACGCGGCGTCGTCGACCCCGGCCGCGGCCCGGACCGTGACGTTGGTGAAGGTGTCCCGCTCGCCCAGCAGCAGCCGCTGCGCGACAGGCGTGGTGAAGGCGATCTCGTTGACCCCGCCGATCGAGTCCCGGTCACCGCTGTACCCGAACACCCCGACCAGGGTGAAGGTCTCCTTCGGCACCAGCGGGGTCAGCACCCCGACCCGGTCGCCGACCTTCACCTTGCCCGCCTGCGCCAGCGCCGCGTTGACGACGATCTCGTCGTCCGCCCGGGGCTCCCGGCCCTCCCGCAGCGTCACCAGGTCGCTCTCGCCCTGCCAGTTCGACCCGAGCTGCGGCGGCCCGAACGAGGTGACCACCTTGCCGTTGCTGCCGATCAGCTGGGCGCCGTCGGTGGTGACCACGCCGGTGGCCTCGGCCACCCCGGGCACCCCGGCGATCCGCTGCACCGTCGCCGCCGGCACCGTCGCCGGCACCTGCTCGCCCTGCATCTCGCTGAGCGCCACCTTGGGCTTGCCGGCGACGTTGACGTCGATGCCCTCGTACGCGTCGGCGAAGACCGCGTCGAACGAGCGGCCCAGCGTGTCGGTGAGCACGAACGCCCCCGACACGAACATGACGCCCAGCACCACGGCCAGGCCGGACAGCAGCAGGCGCACCTTGCGCGCCAGCAGACTCTTGAGGGTGGCCCGCAACATCAGCCGGCCACCTCGACCGGGGTGTCCAGCTTCTTCATGGTGTCCAGCACCGTGTCGGCGGTCGGCTCGATCAGCTCGGAGACGATCTGCCCGTCGGCCAGGAAGACCACCCGGTCGGCGTACGCGGCGGCGGTCGGGTCGTGGGTGACCATCACGATGGTCTGCCCGTGCTCGCGTACCGAGTTGCGCAGGAAGTTGAGCACCTCGGCGCCGGAACGGGAGTCCAGGTTGCCGGTCGGCTCGTCGGCGAAGATCACCTCGGGTCGGGCGACCAGCGCCCGCGCGCAGGCGACCCGCTGCTGCTGGCCACCGGAGAGCTGCGACGGCCGGTGCCCCAGCCGGTCCCGCAGACCGACGGTGTCGATCACCGTGTCGTACCAGGCCGGGTCGGGCTTGCGACCGGCGATCGACATCGGCAGCAGGATGTTCTCCTGCGCGGTGAGCGTCGGCAGCAGGTTGAACTGCTGGAAGATGAAGCCCACCTTGTCCCGGCGCAGCTTCGTCAGCCCCGAGTCACCCAGCCCGGTCACCGTGGTGTCGCCGATCTGCACCGTGCCCCTGCTCACCGAGTCCAACCCGGCCAGGCAGTGCATCAGCGTCGACTTGCCCGACCCCGACGGGCCCATGATCGCGGTGAACCTGCCCCGCTCGAACTCGGCGCTGACCCCCCGCAGCGCGGCGACCTGCGCCTCGCCGGTGCCGTACACCTTCCACACGTCGTTCGCCCGGGCCGCGGCCTGCGCATGCCGGCCTACCGTCGCGGTCACGTCATCTACCTCTTCCGTCTGGCTGTGTGTGCCCCCACCGCCCCCGCTGGTCGGTGGGGTCGATCCCATCCTCGGTGCCGGTCGGCGCGGATCCGTCCGACCACGGACTGACCCGGCGCGGATTTCCCGCTGCGGGTCGGCCCGGAGAACGGCTCAGGGTTGACCCTGAGCCGGCGACCGGTCGTGCCACCCCCACCCTGCGGCGGGGCCCGGCATCAAGTTCAGGATCCGACGCCACGACACGGTCAACCGCGCCACGCCGTCTTTCGTCACGGTAGGTGAGCGCGGCAACGCTGCCGTCCCCCCACCGGCCTCACCCTGGGTACGCCCCGAGGGGCACCCGGCGCCGCCCGGCTACGCCTTCGGGCGGACCAGCCCCGACTCGTACGCCAGCACCACCGCCTGCACCCGGTCGCGCAGCCGCAGCTTGGTCAGCACGTGTCCGACGTGCGTCTTGATCGTCGTCTCGCTGACCGACAGCGCGGCGGCGATCTCCGCGTTGGACAACCCCCGGGCCACCTGGACGAGCACCTCCCGTTCCCGCTCGGTCAACGTGCCCAACGCCTTCGGTGGGCTCGCCGCCGGATCGGGCAGCACGGTGGCGAACCGGTCCAGCAGCCGCCTGAGGATGCGCGGCGCCACCACCGCCTCCCCGGCCGCCACCGTCCGGATGGCGGTGACCAGATCGTCGGCCGGCACGTCCTTGGCCAGGAAGCCGCTCGCCCCGGCCCGCAACGCCCCCACCACGTACTCGTCGAGGTCGAAGGTGGTGAGGATGAGCACCCGCACCGGCAACCGGGCGTCGACGATCGCCCGGGTCGCGGCCACCCCGTCCATCCGGGGCATCCGGATGTCCATCAGCACCACGTCGGGCAGCAGCCGGCGGGACAACTCCACCGCCTCCTGCCCGTCGCCGGCCTCGGCGACGATGTCCAGGTCGTCCTCGGTGCCCAGCACCATCCGGAACCCGGTGCGCAGCAACGGCTGGTCGTCGGCGAGCAGGATCCGCACCGGCCGCCCCGGCGGGTGTCCGGCCCGCCCGTCCGGCGCGGACGGCGCAGGGCTGCCGTACGTCTGGCCCATCTGCTGTCCCCGTTCCCCCGTCACGCCGGGACCGTCCCGGCCGGTTCCACCGGAATTCTCGCGTACACCCGGAAGCCGCCACCGGGCCGAGGCCCGATCCGCAGGGTTCCACCGTAGAGCGCCACCCGTTCCCGCATCCCGACCAGACCGTGCCCGATCCGGTCGGGTCCCGGCTCCGGTCCCCGCCCCGTGTCGGTGATCTCCACGGTCAGGCCGCCGCCGTCGACGCCCAACCGGACGGTCGCGGTGGCCGTCCCGGCATGTTTGAGCGCGTTGGTCAACGCCTCCTGGGTGATCCGGTACACCGTCAGCGAGACTCCCTCGTCGACCGTCGGCACCGGCTCGGTGACCTCCAGGACGACCGGCAGCCCCGCCTCGCGTACCTGCTCCACCAGCGCGGTGATGCCGGCCAGGCCGGGCTGCGGGGTGAGGTCGGCGGCGGGCTCCGTGTCGGTGCGCAGCACGTCCAGCAGCCGGCGCATCTCCCGCAGCGTGACCCGGCTGGTGTCCTCGATGGTGGTGATCGCCTCGTCGGCGGCGGCCAGGTCGCGGTGCAGCACCCGCCGTGCCCCGGTGGCCAGCACCCCCATCACGCTGACGTGGTGGGCGACCACGTCGTGCAGTTCCCGGGCGATCCGTCGCCGCTCGTCGGCCACCGCCTGCTCGGCCAGCGCCCGCTGGTTGTCCTCGGCCGCCCGGGCCCGCTCCCGCAGCGCCCGCAGCGAGGTGCGCCGGGCCCGCACCGCCCGCCCCACCGCGTAGGCGAGCAGAGCGGTGAGCAGGTTGTTGAGCACCAGGTACGCCGGACCGACGTCGAGCCCGGTGTCCAGCGGGGTGACCACGTTGAGGGTGGCCACCGGCACCCAGAGCAGCACCGTGGCGACCACCGCCGGCAGCACCGTCCGGTGCACCGCCGTCGTGTACGTCAGCACCAGGAACGTCAGGCTCTGCGTGGTGGGCGCGTGCCCGAGTACCGCCGGCACCGCCAGGGTGGCCAGCGCCGCCACTACCGCCGGCCACGGGGCGATCCGGCGCAGCACCACCGGGGCCGCGCACAGCACGCTCCAGGCCAGCGCGGACGGCAGCTGCCGGGGCCAGAACTCGCGCGGGGTGAGCAGGACGAAGGCGACCTCCACCAGCACCAGCGCGGCGGCGAACAGGGCGTCACCGGCCAGCGGCCGGCGTACCCACCACCGCTCGGGTCCCTCGGTCATACCGCGACGCTAGCCGCCCGCCGGGGCGTCCGGTCGTCGCCGACGGTGAACCTCGTCTCCTCCTCACGGAGGAGCCCGCCTCCGCCGGGCGGGTGCCGGCGCTACTCGTCGGCGCCCGGGGTGGCCGGTCGGGACCGGGCGTCGCGCAGCGGGTCGGCCGCCCCGGCCCGCTGCGGGAACGGTGGCGGGGTGCCGCCGAACGTCGGGCAGTGCGCCTGGTGGTTGCACCAGTCGCAGAGCCGGCTCGGCCGGGGACGGAAATCCTGCCGCGCGGTGGCCTGCTCGATGGCCTGCCAGAGCGCCACCACCGTACGCTCGAACCGCAGCAGCTCGTCGGCGTCGGGGGAGTAGTCGCAGACCTCGGCGTCCTTGAGGTAGAGCAGGCGCAGCACCCGGGGCACCACGCCCCGGGTGCGCCACAGCACCAGCGCGTAGAACTTCAACTGGAACAGCGCCCGCGCCTCGAACGCCTCCCTCGGCGCACCGCCGGTCTTGTAGTCGACCACCCGCAGTGCCCCGTCGGGAGCCACGTCGAGCCGGTCGAGGTAACCCCGGATGAGCAACTCGTCGTCGACCACCGCGGAGATCAGGCTCTCCCGCTCGGCGGGCTCCAGCCGACGCGGGTCCTCCACCGCGAAGTAGCCCTCCAGCAGGGCCGCCGCCGACCTGAGGAACTCGGCGGTGCCCGGCTCGTCGCCCGGGTCGAACAACCCGGCCAGCTCGGGCTGCTCGGTGACCAGCCGGTCCCACTGCGGGCCGACCAGGTCACCGGCGGCCTGCGGGGTGCGCCCGCCCGCCGGCAGGTCGAACAACCGCTCCAGCACCGCGTGCACCAGGGTGCCCCGGGCCTGCTCGACGCTGGGCCGCTCGGGCAGCCGGTCGATGCTGCGGAACCGGTAGAGCAACGGGCAGGTCTTGAAGTCGGCCGCCCGTGACGGCGACAGCGAGGCCCGGACCGTGGCGGGCAGCGCCGCCGGAGGATGCTGCTGGTCGATCACCGGTTCCGCCGTCATGCCCCGAAGGTTAGGACACCGGTGTGACAGGGCCGTGCTCGCCGCACCGGGCATGATCGGGTCGGCGCGTAACATCGGGGCGGTGCAGTCCCGTCCCCGCCCGCCGCGTCGGCCCCGCAGCGGCCTGACCGTCGGCCGGGTGTTCGGGGTGCCGCTGCACCTCAACGTGTCGATGCTGCTGCTCACCCTGCTGGTGACCGTCACCTACGCCGAGTTCGCCCGGGACCGGCTCGGCCTGTCCCCGCTCGGCGGCTACCTGATCGGTCTGGGCTTCGTGGTGTCGCTGCTCGGTTCGGTCCTGCTGCACGAGCTGGGGCACGCGCTGACCGCCAGGCGTCACGGCATCGGTGTGCGCGGGATCACCCTGGAACTGCTCGGCGGCTACACCGAGATGGACCGGGACGCCCCCACCCCCCGGGTGGAGCTGCTGGTCTCGCTGGCCGGCCCGGCCGTCTCGGCGCTGCTCGGCGGGCTCGCCGTGGCCGCCACGCTGGCCACCCCCGACCACACCCTGGCCCATCAGCTCGCGCTGCAACTGGCGTTGAGCAACATCATCGTCGCCGTGTTCAACGTGCTGCCCGGCCTGCCCCTGGACGGCGGCCGGGCGCTGCGCGCCGTGCTGTGGCGGATCACCCGCGACCGGCACCGGGCCACCGAGGTCGCCGGCTGGGTCGGGCGGGCCGTCGCGGTGGGCACCGCCGGGCTGGTCGTGCTGCTCACCGTGCAGCGGGTGCTGGTGCCGCTGGCGCTGCCGCTGATGCTGCTGGTCGCGGTCACCCTCTGGCGCGGTGCCGGACAGTCGATCCGGTACGCCCGGATCAGCCGCCGGGTGCCGCTGCTCGACCTGGCCCGGCTGGCCCGCCCGGTCGTCGCCGTACCCACCGGCACGCCGCTGGCCGAGGCGCAGCGCAGGCACGCCGAGCAGGGCCCGCCCGGGTCCGCCGTGCTGGTCGTCGACGGCGCGGGCCGGCCGGTCGCCCTGGTCGACCCGGCCGCGGCGGACGCCGTACCGGTGCACCGGCGGCCCTGGCTCGGGGTCGACGCGGTGGCCCGGCCGCTGGCCGCGCTGCCGGCGGTGCCGCTCGGTCTCGACGGCGAGCGGCTGATGGCGGCCGTCCAGGCCCACCCGGGCGCACGCTACGTGGTGACGTCAGGCGAAGATGTGGTCGGCGTTCTGCACACCGCGGATCTCGCCCAGGTCCTCGAACCCACACGGAAGACGAACAGGTGACCGCAGCACATCCCCCCACCCTCCCGGCCCGCAACGGCACCCCGCCGCCCCCCGCCGTCGCGGAACTCCCCCCGGTGCACCGGGGCCCGTTCCGCCCCGGTGACCGGGTGCAGCTGACCGACCCGAAGGGGAGGATGCACACCGTCACCCTGGAGCCCGGCAAGGAGTTCCACACCCACCGGGGCATCCTGTCGCACGACGCGCTGATCGGGCGGCCCGACGGCAGCGTGGTCAGCACCGCCGGCGGCGGGACGGCGTTCCTGGCGCTGCGTCCGCTGCTGTCGGACTATGTGCTGTCCATGCCGCGCGGCGCCCAGGTGATCTATCCGAAGGACTCGGCGCAGATCGTCGCCATGGGCGACATCTTCCCCGGCGCCAAGGTGCTGGAGGCCGGTGCCGGCTCGGGGGCGCTGAGCTGCTCCCTGCTGCGCGCCGTCGGCACCGGCGGTGAGCTGCACTCCTACGAGGTGCGCGACGACTTCGCCCAGATCGCCCGGCGCAACGTGGAGGCGTTCTTCGGCGCGCCGCACCCCGCCTGGCGGCTGCACGTCGGCGACGTCGCCGACTGCCCGGAGACCGGTTTCGACCGGATCATCCTGGACATGCTCACCCCCTGGGAGACCCTCGACATGGTCGAGCGGGCGCTGCTGCCCGGCGGGGTGTTCATCGGCTACGTGGCGACCACCCCGCAGCTGTCCGAGCTGGTCGAGGCGCTGCGCGAGCGGGGCGGCTGGACCGAGCCGCGGGCCTGGGAGTCGCTGGTGCGCGACTGGCACGCCGAAGGGCTCGCCGTCCGCCCCGACCACCGGATGATCGCGCACACCGCGTTCCTGGTCTCCGCGCGTAAGCTCGCTCCGGGCGTCACCGCGCCGCCGCGCCGCCGCAAGCCCAGCAAGGGCGCCGAGGCGTACGCGGAACGCAAGCAGGCGCTGCGGGAGGCGGCGGCGGCCCGGGAGGCGGCGGCACAGGCCACCGCCGCCGCGTCGGCCACCGCAGCCGACGGGGTGGACCGGCCGTGACGGCGGATCGGAGCTGCTGGGCGTGAACGGGCAGAACCCGACGGCCGGTGCGGGCCGACGGTGTGACCGCAGGGAGTGCGCATGAGTCGGCCGGGCTTCGGCGGCGGTGAGCTGCCGGCCGTGTTCCCCGACTGGTCGCCGTACCAGGATCTGGAGTCGGCGGCGCGGGCCTACCTGCGTGACCCGGACATCGCCCTGGAGGCGCTCGGCGGCGTGCTGCGGGGCGCCTCGGTGCTCGGCTTCACCCTGGAACGGTTCGTCAACGAGGTCAACGGGGTGTGGCAGGAGGTCGTCGTCTGCGACGGCAGCCGGCTGGTGCTCTGGCACGGCGAGGACGTGCCGCCGGGGGAGGGGCCGCCCGGGTCGATGACGTCGTCGCTGCGGGTGGTGCCGGTCTCCACGGTCACCGAGGTGGGCTGCCGGCGGCGGCTCACCCGGGCCGAGAACGGCGAGGTCCGGGTGGACAGCATCGACGTCTACCTGCTGCTCACCTCGCTGGACGAGGCCCCGCCCGGCGACGACATAGTCGGCGCGCCCCGGCACGACGCGCTACGTTTCGGCAAGACCCTCGACGACGGCGGGGCCGGGCAGATCGCCCGGCTGGAGGAGTTCGCCCGGCTGGTCGCCTCGGTGGTCGGCCGCCCGCTGCTGTAGCGCCGTGACCGGGCCGGGGGCGACGCCGGGGCCACCCCGGCCCGGGAGCCGGTCGTCGTCGGCTCAGTCGTCCTCGGCCTCCGGGCCGGCGACCTCGACGCCGTCGCTGCCACGCACCACGTGGATGCACTCGCCCGGGCACTCCTTGGCGGAGTCGATCACCTCCAGCCGCAGGTGTTCCGGCACGTCGACCCGGCTGCCGGGGGCGAGCCGCAGCTCACCGTCGACGCCCTTGACGTACGCCAGGCCGTCGACGTCGAACTCGAAGACCTCCGGTGCGTACTGCACGCAGAGCCCGTCACCCGTGCAGAGGTCCTGGTCAACCCAGACCTGCAACTGGTCGGTAGCGACGTCGGTCACCCGGCACCCCCCATGTTCTCCCGTCCCACTCCCCGACGGTACCCGAACGGCCGGACCTGCCCCTCAGGCGTCCCGTGGCGATCAAGGTTCGGTGACGAGGGCGTTGCGTGGGACCGAATCGGCCTCATAGCGGCTAGTGTTAGGGCAGAACGTTCAAGCCCCCCGGGGAGGTGGGACGTGGCACGCAGTGACGACGCGGACTCGCGCGCCGCACGGTGGGAGAAGGAGGCCCACGATCTCTCCACGCAGGTCGCGTTCCTTCAGGAGGAACTCGCTCTGGTGCGGCGCAAGTTGACCGAAAGCCCCCGACACGTCCGGCAGCTCGAAGAGCGGCTGGCGGCCACCCAGGCACAGTTGGCGCGGCTCACCGAGAACAACGACCGGCTCGTGAGCACCCTCAAGGAGGCTCGCGCGCAGATCGTGACGCTCAAGGAGGAGATCGACCGGCTGGCACAGCCGCCGTCCGGTTACGGCGTCTTCCTCGCGCGACACGACGACGGCACGGTGGACATCTTCACCGGCGGACGGAAGCTCCGGGTAGCCGTCTCACCCTCACTGGACGCCGAGGAGTTGCGGCGCGGCCAGGAGGTCCTGCTCAACGACGCGCTCAACATCGTCGACGCGTTCGGCTACGAGCGGGTCGGTGAGGTGGTGATGCTCAAGGAGATCCTCGCGGGTCCCGAGGGCGCTCCGGGTGACCGGGCGCTGGTGGTCTCGCACTCCGACGAGGAGCGCATCGTCCATCTGGCCGACACCCTGATCGGCTCCGCGATCAGGGCCGGCGACTCGCTCATGATCGAGCCCCGCTCGGCGTACGCCTACGAGCGGATCCCGAAGAGCGAGGTCGAGGAGTTGGTGCTGGAGGAGGTGCCCGACGTCGACTACACCGACATCGGCGGCCTCCAGTCGCAGATCGAGCAGATCCGCGATGCGGTGGAGCTGCCCTTCCTGCACGCCGATCTGTTCCGGGAGCACCAGCTCCGGCCGCCGAAGGGCATCCTGCTCTACGGTCCGCCGGGCTGCGGCAAGACGCTCATCGCCAAGGCGGTGGCCAACTCGCTGGCCAAAAAGATCGCCGAGCGGTTGGGCAAGGACCGGCACACCAGCTTCTTCCTCAACATCAAGGGCCCGGAGCTGCTCAACAAGTACGTCGGCGAGACCGAGCGGCACATCCGGCTGATCTTCCAGCGGGCCCGGGAGAAGGCCGGGGAGGGCACCCCGGTCATCGTGTTCTTCGACGAGATGGACTCGATCTTCCGGACCCGTGGCTCCGGTGTCTCCTCCGACGTGGAGAACACCATCGTCCCGCAGCTGTTGAGCGAGATCGACGGCGTCGAGGGCCTGGAGAACGTGATCGTGATCGGCGCCTCCAACCGGGAGGACATGATCGACCCGGCCATCCTGCGCCCCGGCCGGCTCGACGTGAAGATCAAGATCGAGCGTCCGGACGCCGAGGCGGCCAAGGACATCTTCTCCAAGTACATCCTCGCCGGGCTGCCGCTGCACGCCGACGACCTGGCCGAGCACGGCGGTGAGCCGCAGGCCACCGTCGCGGCCATGATCGACGCGGTCGTCCTGCGGATGTACTCGGAGACCGAGGAGAACCGCTTCCTCGAGGTCACCTACGCCAACGGCGACAAGGAGGTCCTGTACTTCAAGGACTTCAACTCCGGCGCGATGATCCAGAACATCGTCGACCGGGGCAAGAAGATGGCGATCAAGGAGTTCCTCACCTCCGGACGCAAGGGGCTGCGGTTGCAGCACCTGCTCGACGCCTGCGTCGACGAGTTCCGGGAGAACGAGGACCTGCCCAACACCACCAACCCGGACGACTGGGCCCGGATCTCCGGCAAGAAGGGCGAGCGGATCGTCTACATCCGTACGCTCGTCTCCGGCGGCAAGGGCACCGAGGCCGGCCGTTCCATCGAAACCGCGAGCAACACCGGCCAGTACCTCTGACCGGACGACCGGACGGGCCCGCGACGCGACGCGTCGCGGGCCCGCTGGCGTCGGCGTCACCCACTGTTAACCGCGCCACCCCGCGCCGGGCGGGTGGAATGCCGGACTCGTCGCTAGACTTCCCCCACCGCTAGTCGACTCCGAGGAACCGCGTGCCGCCCGAGCTGTCCGTCGCCGATCCGCCGCTGTCCCCGGCAGTGGATCGCACGCCCCCCACCGTCCCGACGCCCCGGCGGGGCCGCAGCTGGCGGTGGATACCTATTCTGCTGGCCGCCCTCGTCGCCGCCTGGGCCGTGCCCGTCGCCGGGCACGCCCTGCACCGGGAGTGGCTGCTCCCGCCGATCGTCCTGGTCGCCACGGCCAGCCTGCTGCGCGGTGGCCGCACCCTGCTCGACCGGCTGATGCTCGCCCTGGGCCTGCTGCTCGGCCTGACCACGATCGCCGGCCTGGTCTTCCCGGTCTGGCCCTGGGGGATGCGGCCGGTGCCGCTCACCGGGACCGCCCTCACCGCGCTGGTCCTCGCCGCCGCCGCGCTACGCCGCCGTCCCCGGCTGCCCCGACCCGGCTGGGCCGACCTGTTCCCGCTGGCCGGTGCCGCCGCCATGGTGTTCTACCTGCGGCAACCCTGGCAGCGGGCCACCGACCTCGCCGACCGGCTCACCGTCCTCGGCGCGGGCGAGGACAACTGGCGGCACCTGGCGCTGTTCGACGCGATGGGCCGCCTCGACGGCTACACCTTCGTGGACCCGGCCGCCGCCCGGGAGCAGATCACCGCCCAGCTCGTCTACTACCCGCAGGGCTGGCACCTGGCCACCGCCCTGCTCGACGGTTTCCTGACCCCCACCGGGCCGCGCGTCGACGATCTCGTCGCCCACTACTTCGGCTGGACCGTCGCCGGCTTCGGACTGTTCACCCTCGTGCTGATCTGGGCGGCCCAACGGCTGGCCGGCCCGATCCACCTGCTGCACCGCACGGTGCTCACCGTGGTCGTCGGCGCGCTGGTGCTCGGCACCCAGCTGCCGCGACTGCTCAACGCCGGCTACCCCACCGAGGTGCTCGGCCTGACGCTGACCGTCCTGATCGCCACCCTGGTCGCCCGCCCCGTGCCCGGCACCCGGGAACAGGTCGTGCTGCTGTGCGCCCTGCTCGCCGCCGTCGGGTTCACCTACTACCTGTTCCTGCCGGCCGCCGCCGTGCTGGTCCTGTGCTGGGTGCTCACCCACTGGCGGGAGGCGCTGCGCCGGTGGTTCACCGTGCTGACGGTCGGCCTGGCCGGGGCCGCGCTGGCCCTGATCGCCCCGCTGCTCGGCGTGCTGCGGGCCGGGCAGACCGAGGCGCTGGTCATCGGCTCGTCCCAGGCCGTCGAGGGCTGGCGGGCGCTGATCTGGCTCGGCGGCATCGTCGGGGTGGCCCTGCTCGTCCAGGTCGCCCGCGCCGATCCGGCGTGGCGGCGCTGGCTGCTGGTCTGCGTCGTCGGCGCGGCCCTGCCGCTGACCATCGCGCAGATCAACACCGACGCCGGGGTGACCCCTGGCTACTACTTCGTCAAGGGCACCCACCTGGCCACCGCGTTGCTCATCGTCGGCACCGCCGGGGTGGTCCGGCTGCTGCCGGTGCCCCGACCCGCCCTGAGCTGGCGAGGGGTCGGCAGCACCACGGCGGGGGTGCTCGCCGCCGCGCTCACCATGACGGTCGCGGTGGCACTGTGCGGGGTGACCGGCTGGCACCGCAGCCTGCTGGTGGTCGACGAGCAGACCTGGGCGCAGCGGTGGGTCCACCAGGACCTCACCCTGCCGTCCCGGGTGGCCTGGGTGTGCGCCGACGCCCAACAGCGCTATCCCGAGGTGCCGGGCACCACCACCCTGGTCATCGACCGGGGGCCGATGCGGTCCTACCTGATCTCGCTGTGCCTGTCGGCGTTGCACGGCACCACGGCGGCCACCGATCCGGGCATCTACAGTCTGCCGTTCCTCGAACCGGACCGCACCGACATCATCGTCCGCCGGGTGGCCGGCCCGATCCGGTTCATCACCTCCGACCCCAAGGGTGAACGTCGGGTGCACCGTATGCTGCGCGACGAGCCCGCCCTGCGGCACCGGTTGAGTTGGGTGCCGTTGACGGTCCCCGAGTGCGACGTGGCCCCCTCCGACGAGCCGCCTCCGCCGACCCTGGAGACCGCGACTCCCGACCCGGCCGAAGCGGCGTGCCCCCTTCCCCGGTGAGGCGGACTACGCTCGACGTGACGGCGGACCGGGTGAGGCGAGCGGAGCAGGTAGGTCGATGAGCGTCAGAAGGATCATGGGCACCGAGGTCGAGTACGGGATCTCCGTGCCCGGTCAGGCCGGAGCCAACCCGATGGTCACCTCGTCGCAGGTGGTCAATGCGTACGGTGCGCGCCCGGAACTCAACCGGGGCGGCCGGGCCCGGTGGGACTACGAGGAGGAGTCGCCGCTGCGCGACGCCCGGGGGTTCACCTACTCCGGGGCCGCCTACGACCCGGCGGAGGCGCTCGCCGACGAGGATCTGGGCCTGGCCAACGTGATACTCACCAACGGTGCCCGGCTCTACGTCGACCATGCCCATCCGGAATACTCCACCCCCGAGGTGACCACCCCCCTCGACGTGGTCCGGTGGGACAAGGCGGGGGAGCGGGTGATGGCCGAGGCGGCCCGGCGGGCGGCCACCATCCCCGGCACCCAGCCGATCCACCTCTACAAGAACAACACCGACAACAAGGGTGCCAGCTACGGCGCCCACGAGAACTACCTGATGCGGCGGCAGACCCCGTTCGCCGACATCGTGGCGTACCTGACGCCGTTCTTCGTGACCCGGCAGATCGTCTGCGGCGCCGGTCGGGTCGGCATCGGGCAGGACGGCGGCCAGAGCGGCTTCCAGATCTCCCAGCGGGCGGACTTCTTCGAGGTCGAGGTGGGGCTGGAGACCACCCTCAAGCGACCGATCATCAACACCCGCGACGAGCCGCACGCCGACGCCGACAAGTACCGCCGGCTGCACGTCATCATCGGCGACGCCAACCTGTCGGAGATCTCCACCTATCTCAAGGTGGGCACCACCGCGCTGATCCTCACCATGATCGAGGAGAAGGCGCTCGGTGCCGACCTGGGCATCGCCGATCCGGTCGCCGAGCTGCGCGCGGTCAGCCACGACCCGTCCCTGACCCACCGGATGCGGCTGCGCGACGGGCGTCGACTGACCGCCCTGGACCTCCAGTGGGCCTACTACGAGCGGGCCCGCTCCTTCGTGGAGGAGCGGTACGGCGCGGACGCCGACGCGCAGACCCTGGACGTGCTGGAGCGCTGGGAGCGGGTGCTGGACCGGTTGGGCCGCGACGTGTTCCTCTGCGCCGACGAGTTGGACTGGGTGGCCAAGCTGCGGCTGCTGGAGGGCTACCGGGAGCGGGAGAAGCTGGGCTGGGGTTCGCACAAGCTCCAACTGGTCGACCTCCAGTACTCCGACGTCCGGCCGGAGAAGGGCCTCTACCACCGGCTGGTGACCCGGGGCTCGATGAAGACCATGCTGGACGACGAGCAGACCCGCCGGGCGATGACCGAGCCGCCGGAGGACACCAGGGCCTACTTCCGGGGCCGTTGCCTGGCCCAGTACGCCTCCGAGGTGGTCGCGGCGAGCTGGGATTCGGTGATCTTCGATGTGGGCCGGGAGTCGCTGGTCCGGGTGCCGATGATGGAGCCGGAGCGGGGCACCCGCAAACACGTGGGCGCGTTGTTCGACAGGTGCGACACCGCCAAGGACCTGCTGGAGACGTTGACCGGCGGCTGATCCGACAGGTGCCGGTGGCCCGTCGTGCGTCGGATGCCGGCGCGCGGCGGGCTTTTCGTCGCCTCCGCGAGGTAAGTTCATCGCAGGCGATCGTGGAGGAGGCACCGAGATGGCTTCACAAGAGGGCGGCCAGTCGCAGGCGGGCAAGTCGCACCAGGCCGAGGAGATCGAGGACGTCACCACCGAGGCCAACCCCGAGGTGGCGGAACGGCACGCGGAGATCACCGAGGACGTCGACGACCTGCTCGACGAGATCGACTCGGTCCTGGAGGAGAACGCCGAAGAATTTGTGCGCGGCTACGTACAGAAAGGGGGTGAATAGGGCTTAACGGGTTAAATCGGACATGCCCTATCCGCTCGACGATCGAGACGGACACCGTCGTTGCCGAGACTGCGGCGAGTGGAAGTTGCTCGATGAGTTCTGCGTGAACAGCCGTCGGCCCGATGGCCGGGGCAGCTATTGCAAGCCTTGCTTCAACCTGCGTTCCAAGGTGAGCTATGCCAAGCGGACGAGGGAGAAGCACGGCCGGGAGGTTCGCCAACCACCTGTGGTTCCGGATGGCCACCGTCGCTGCCCGACGTGTGGTGAGACGAAAGCGCTCGACGACTTTCCCCGTAACCGGTCGGGGCGCGGCGGCTACGGCCGATACTGCAAGCCCTGCCACAACGAGAAGGGTAGGGAGAGCAAGCTCCGGTTGTACGGCGGCAGTCGCGAGTACCACCTGCGTCGCCGCTACGGGATCGGCGAGCAGGAGTTCCGGGAGCTTCTCGCCGAGCAGGAAGGGGTCTGCGCCGTTTGCGGCGCGGAAGATCCTCAACATGTGGACCACGATCACCGCACCGGATGGGTGCGCGGGATACTCTGCTTCAACTGCAACGGTGGTCTTGGCCAGTTCCGTGACAGTCCCACGAGGCTGGCCAGGGCGATCACGTACCTGAGAGGAACCACGTGGCAGCGGGCTTTGATCCATCCGGGCGTCTACCAGATGTGTTCACCAACGCGGGGACGTCCTCCTTCACCTCGTTCCTGAGCAGGGTGGCCCCCGAGATGCTGCCCGGCCGACGGCCGCTGCCGCCGGGCATGGCCGCCGACCTGGCACCCCACGCCACCACCATCGTGGCCATCTCGGCCACCGGGGGTGTGGTGCTGGCCGGCGACCGCCGGGCCACCATGGGCAACCTGATCGCGCAGCGCGACATCGAGAAGGTGCACCCCGCCGACGCGTACTCGCTGGTCGGCATCGCCGGCACGGCGGGCATCGGCATCGAGTTGATGCGCCTGTTCCAGGTCGAGCTGGAGCACTACGAGAAGATCGAGGGCGCGATGCTCTCCCTCGACGGCAAGGCCAACCGGCTCGCCGCGATGATCCGGGGCAACCTCGGTGCCGCCATGCAGGGGCTCGCGGTCGTCCCGCTGTTCGCCGGCTTCGACCTGGCCGCCCGGGACCCCGCGCGGGCCGGGCGGATCTTCAGCTTCGACGTCACCGGCGGCCCCTACGAGGAGACCGGCTACGACGCGATCGGCTCCGGTTCGCTGTTCGCCAAGTCGGCGCTGAAGAAGCGCTACCGGGCCGGCCTGTCCATCGACGACGCGACCCGGCTCGCCGTCGAGGCGCTCTACGACGCCGCCGACGACGACACGGCCACCGGTGGGCCGGACCTGACCCGGCGGATCTACCCGGTGGTGATGACGGCGACCGCCGAGGGCACCCACCGGCTCACCGAGGCCGAGACGGCCACCATCGCCGAGGCCGTCGTCGCCGGGCGGATGGAGAACCCGGGCGGCTGACGCCGTCCCCACCCCCACCAGCCCCAGTCGTCAGCACAGCGCCAGAAGGAGAACCGCCGCCGTGGCCATGCAGTTCTACGCCTCGCCCGAGCAGATCATGCGCGACCGCTCCGAGCTGGCCCGCAAGGGCATCGCCCGGGGGCGCAGCGCGGTGGTCCTGAGTTACACAGGCGGGGTGCTCTTCGTCGCGGAGAACCTCTCCAGCGCCCTGCACAAGGTCAGTGAGATCTACGACCGGATCGGCTTCGCCGCCGTCGGTCGGTACAACGAGTTCGAGAACCTGCGCCGCGCCGGGGTGCGGATGGCCGACCTCAACGGCCTGAGCTACGACCGGCGGGACGTGACCGGCCGGGCGTTGGCCAACGCGTTCGCGCAGACCCTCGGCGCGATCTTCACCGAGCAGTCCAAGCCGTTCGAGGTGGAGATCTGCGTGGCGCAGGTCGGTGCCACGGTCGAGGAAGACGAGCTGTACCGGCTCACCTACGACGGCTCGGTCAACGACGAGCCGGGCCGGATGGCGATGGGCGGTCAGGCCGAGGCGATCACCGGCGTGC
The DNA here is from genome assembly GCF_053667945.1 of Micromonospora sp. SCSIO 07396. Lineage (NCBI taxonomy): Bacteria > Bacillati > Actinomycetota > Actinomycetes > Micromonosporales > Micromonosporaceae > Micromonospora > Micromonospora sp. SCSIO 07396. Next base: position 3,083,255 of record NZ_CM132210.1, on the reverse strand, counting down.
TCAAGTCCGAGCACCGCCCCGACCTGTCGCTCAGCGAGGCGGTCAGGGTGGCCATGAAGGCGCTGAGCAGCGTCGGAGGCGAGGGTGGTGCGGCCCGGACGATCGCCCCCAACCAGTTGGAGGTGGCGGTCCTGGACCGCGGCCGGGTGGGGCGTACCTTCCGACGGATCACCGGCGCGGCGCTGACCGCGCTGCTGGAGGGCGACGCGGCAGGTGACGCCGCGCCGGCCGACGGCCGGGCCGCGACCCCGACGGTGCCGACCGAGGAGGCGCACAAGCCCACCACCTCGGCCGGCTCGGCCGACCTGGAGGGTCAGCCCCAGGAGAAGCCGGAAGCGTGACGGTGACACGGGTCGGGGCCGGGGTGACGAGAACCCCGGCCCCGACCCGTGGATGCCATCCGCCATCCGCGCCGACGCACCGCCGCCCGCCCACCGGTGCCGGCACCGGCACGCACCGGTGGCGGCGGGTCGACGGTCAGGCCCTGCGCAGCAGCGGCTTCGCCAGCGCCCAGTAGCCGGCGGCGATGACGTTGAAGATGCCCATGCCGGGCGGCGACTCGACGTTCGACGGGTCGACCGTGGCGGTCATCAGCTCGGCGATGACGCCGTCGGGGACGATCCGCTCCTGCTGGAGGCGGCGACGCCGGGCCCGCACCCAGGCCCGGTTGGTCCACAGCCACCCCCAGCCGCGCGTCTTCTCCCGGCTCCAGCCGCCGAGCAGCGCCGCCACCAGCATCGCCGCCTCGGTGAGCAGCAGTATCGGGGCCAGCACCACGAGCGTCCGCGTCTCGTACGCGGTGAGCAGCGAGATCAGCCGGTTGCGTTCCAGCAGGTAGTGCTTGAGCTTGTTACGGGAGAACTCGTAGTGGTGCACCACCACGGCGTCCGGGACGTACTCCTGGCGCAGTCCGCGCTGCCACAGCCGCAGGCTGATCTCGGTGTCCTCGTGGTAGGCGAAGTACTCGGCGGCGAAGCCGTCCAGCTCCTGCCAGAGCGCCCGGTTGATCACGAAGCAGCAGCCGCTGATCGACGGCACAGTGGTACGCCGGGCGTGCGCGCTGGCCGGTTGGCCGTTGCCGCCGGCCCAGGACAGCCCGATGTAGTGCAGCGGGTTGCCTGACGTGTTGATCAGGTCGGGGTTCTCGGCGAGCCGGATCGAGGCCATCACCGCGCCCACACCCGGCTCACCGGCCACCGCCACCGTACGGGCCAACGCGTCGGGGGCGACGACGGCGTCGGAGTTGACGAAGGCCAGCCACTCGCCGGTGGCCTCGGCGGCACCGACCCGGCAGCCGCCGGAGTAGCCGGTGTTCTCCTCCGGCCGGACCACCCGCACCCCGGCGAGGCCCTTGACCACGTCGATGCCGTCACCGGTGCAGCCGTTGTCCACCACGATCAGCTCGATCTCGACGTCGACGCTGGCCAGCACGGCGCGGGCGGCGTCGACCAGGTAGGGCTCGGCGCCGTAGGCGAGCATCACCGCGGACACCTGGGGGCGGGACATCTACAGACCTCCGGAGACGCCGGCGGCCACCACGTCGTCGAGCGGCCGGCCGGGGGTGGGGGTGGCCGGGCGGGCGCCCCGGCGCAGCAGCAGGACGGCCATGGTGGCGGCCACCACGACGGAACCGACGGCGTAGGCCAGCTCGACGCGGAGCGCGACCGGGGCCGGGACGGCCGTGACGGCGAGCAGGGCGGCCACCCCGATCGTCCACGACACCGCCTGGGCGCGGTGCCTGTCGAGGGCGAGCAGCGCCTGACCGAGCACCATCGCCCACAGGTAGGCGAGGGTGCCGACGGCCAGCCAGGCGAAGTCGCCGTGGCCGAGCACGCCGGGGGCGTCGAAGAGCCGGTGCACCAGCCACGGGCCGAGCGCCACCGCGCCGACCGCCCCGGCGACGCCGAGGGCGGTGACCACGCCGAGCGCCCGGCGCAGCAGGCGGCGGAAACCGGTCACGTCGCCGGTGGTGGCGGTGGTGGCCAGGCCGGGCAGCAGCGACGCCTGCATGGAGCCGAAGACGAACAGCGGGATCCGGACCAGCACCAGGGCGGAGAGCAGCGCACCGGCGGTCGCCACGTCGGCCGGGTCGAGCAGCCGGGCGTTGATCACGCCGACGTTGACCACGACCTGGGAGAGCAGGCTGGAGACGGTGAGCAGGCCGAGGCCGCGCAGCAGGGTGCCCCAGGCCACCGGGACGCCGCCGCCGACGGCCCGCAGCACCGGCGGCAGGGTCACCAGCACCGACAGCAGCGGGGCGACGACCAGCACCGCGCCGTACCAGACCGGGTCGGTGACGCCGCTGACGCCGAGGCCGGCGACCAGCGCGATGCGTACCCCGCCGTCGACCCCGAGCTGGGTGCCGTACCAGGGGAAGAGTTGCAGGCCGGACAGCACGCCCCGGGTGGTGTACGCCACGGCCATCGCGACCAGCGCGCCGATCAGCACGGCGACCATCGTGGCGTCACCGGCGAAGAGCCGGTCGGTGAGCGCCTGGCGGCCGACGAGGGTGGCCACGACCAGCAGCGCCAGCACGACGGCGGCGACGGTGGCTCCCCTGGCCAGCACCGGGCCGGGGGGCAACCCCTGGCTGCGGCGGGCGGCGACGACGCGGGCGACCTCCTGCTCGACGGGGATGAACACGCCGATGCCGAGGGTGAACACGATCGACCAGAGCACCGACAGCGAGGAGTAGTCGGCGCGGTCGAGGGCGTGTCCGGCGACCGCGAGGTGCACGTAGGAGGCGAGCCCGAGCAGGGCGAGCCCGCCTCCGACGGCGAGGGTGCCGGGCGGGACGAGGTGGAGCAGCCGCCGCATCACCGGCGGATGAGCGCCAGCGTGAGTACCGCGAAGGCCCGGCCCAGGTAGATCATCGCCTTGGCGGGGGAGTGGCTGGGGGTGCCGGCCATCCGTTTGCGCATCGCCACCGGCACCTGACGGATGCGGTAGCCGCGCCGGGCGGTGTGCACCAGGGTCTCCACCGTGTCGCCGAGGTACTCGGCCGGGTACCAGCCGGCGAACATCTCGATGACCCGCCGGTTGGCGGCCCGGAACCCGGACGTGGTGTCGGTCAGCCGGGTCTTGGCCACCCGGGAGAGCACCCCGGACAGCATGACCATCGCCCAGCGGCGGGGCCCGCGCACGGAGTAGTCGCCCTCACCGGCGAACCGGGCACCGATGACCAGGTCGTTGTCGTCGAGCAGGTCGACCAGCTTGGGCACGTACCGGGGGTCGTGCTGGCCGTCGGCGTCGATCTGGATCGCCACGTCGTAGTCGTTGTCTCGGGCGTAGCGGTAGCCGAGCCGCATCGCCCCGCCCACCCCGAGGTTGTACGGCAGCTTCGCGACCCGGGCCCCGGCGGCGGCGGCCACGGCGGCGGTGCGGTCGGTGGAGCCGTCGTCGACCACCAGCACGTCGACGCCGGGCAGTTCGCCCCGGACCTCGCCGACGACGTCGGCGATCGACCCGGACTCGTTGAGCGCCGGGATGATGATCAGGACGCGCTTGCCGTTAACCATCGTGGGACACCAGTTCGTCTCGGGTGGCTGCGGTGAGCTGGGCGCCGTCGGCGAGCCGGGCGGCGCGCTCCGCGTCGATCTGCGCGCGGAGCAGGGCGAAGTCCTCGGCCAGGGTCCGGGTCTCCTCCTCCAGCGCGCTGACCTCCCAGCTCAGGTGCACGCAGACCAGCAGCAGGAAGACGATGCCGAGGAAGAGCACCAGGCTGACGCCGGAGACCACGCCGAAGAAGCCGGCCACGTTGTCCAGCAGGCGGGGGAACAGCGACAACGGGATGACGATGACCAGCACGCCGAGCCAGAGCATGCCGTACTTCTCGCGGAGCTGCCGGCGGCGCAGCAGCTCGACGATGGCGGCGAGCAGGATCAGGCCGGTCAGACCGGTGACGAGGGTGAGCTTCATGCGACCTTCCACGGGGCGGGTGCAGTCGGGGAGGCGAAGGCGTCGGACAGCGCGTCGTGCCAGTCCGGCGGCGGGGGCAGGCCGGCCTCGGCCCACCGGTCGTGCCCTAGCACACTGTACGCGGGTCGCGCGGCGGGACGGGGAAACCGGTCGCTGGTGGTGGGTCGGATCCGGTCCGGGTCGAGCCCGGCCAGCGTGAAGGCGGCGCGGGCCAGCCCGTACCAGGTGGTCTGGCCGGTGCAGGTGCCGTGATAGATCCCGGCGGGTGCCCGGTCGGCCAGGGCCGCGTCGGCGAGCGCCACCAGCCGGGTGGCCAACGCGTACGACCAGGTGGGCTGGCCGTGCTGGTCGTCGACCACGTCGAGGTGCTGCCGGGTGGCGGCCAGGTCGAGCATGGTGGTGACGAAGTTGCGTCCGTGTGCGCCGTAGAGCCAGGCGGTCCGCACCAGGTAGCCGGTTTCGGGGAGAAATCGGACCACGGCCCTTTCCCCGGCGAGCTTGCTGCGGCCGTAGGCGTTGACCGGGTCGGTGGGGGCGTCCTCGGCGTACGGGGTGTCGGCGTCACCGGCGAAGACGTAGTCGGTGGAGACGTGCAGCAGCCGCGCACCGTGCCCGGCGCAGGCGCGGGCCAGGTGGGCCACGCCGTCGCCGTTGATCGCGGTCGCCGCCGCCTCGTCGCGTTCCGCGCCGTCGACGTCGGTCCACGCCGCGGCGTTGAACACCACGTCGTGCCCGGCGACCGCGGCGTGCACCGCCCCGGCGTCGGTGACGTCGAGGTCGGCGCGGGTGGCGGCGGTCACCTTGAGGTCGCCCCGGGTGGCCAGCACGGCGAGCAGGTCCCGGCCGAGCATGCCACCCGCGCCGGTGACGAGGACCCGGGTCATGCGGCCGGTGCCGTCTTCAGCGGCTCCCACCAGGCCCGGTTGTCCCGGTACCAGGCGACGGTCCGGGTCAGGCCCTCGTCGAGGCCGATGCTCGGGGCGTACCCCAGCTCGGTGTTGATCTTGCTGATGTCCAGCGAGTAGCGGCGGTCGTGGCCCTTGCGGTCGGTCACCGGGACGACCCGGTCCCAGCCGGCGTCGCACGCCTCCAGCAGCCGCCCGGTCAGCTCCTTGTTGCTCAGCTCGGTGCCGCCGCCGATGTGGTAGACCTCGCCGGAGCGGCCGGCGTGCGCCACCATCGCGATGCCCCGGCAGTGGTCGTGCACGTGCAGCCAGTCCCGCACGTTGCCGCCGTCGCCGTAGAGCGGCACCGTCCCGCCGTCGAGCAGGTTGGTCACGAACAGCGGAACGACCTTCTCCGGGAACTGGTAGGGCCCGTAGTTGTTGGAGCAGCGGGTGACCACCACGTCCATCCCGTGGGTCCGGTGGTAGGCCAGCGCCAGCAGGTCGGAACCGGCCTTCGAGGCCGAGTACGGCGAGTTCGGGGCCAGCGGCCAGGTCTCCGTCCAGGACCCGGAGTCGATGGAGCCGTACACCTCGTCGGTGGAGACGTGCACGAACCGGCCGGTGCCGTGCCGCAGCGCCGCGTCCAGCAGGGTCTGGGTACCCAGCACGTTGGTGGTGACGAACGGCGCGGCGCCGGCGATCGACCGGTCGACGTGCGACTCGGCGGCGAAGTGCACGACCACGTCCTGGCCGGCGACGACCTCGTCGACCGTCGCCGGGTCGCAGATGTCGCCCCGGACGAACCGCAGCCGGGGGTCGTCGCGCACCGGGGCGAGGTTGTCCAGGTTGCCGGAGTAGGTCAACTTGTCCAGCACGGTCACCGTCGTGGGCTCGATCGCGGGCACGCCGGACGCGTCGCCACCGGGCACGCCCAGCAGCATCCGTACGTACTCCGACCCGATGAATCCGGCTCCGCCGGTGACGAGAATCCTCACGGGGACGGAAGTGTACGCGCATCGGCCCGCAGCTCCGGGGACCGTGACCCCGGTGTCCGGTTCGCGCCGGTCCCGGTAGGCTCCCCCAGTGCGTGGAATCCTTCTCGCTGGTGGCACCGGGTCCCGGCTGTGGCCGATCACCCGGGCGGTGTCCAAGCAGCTGATGCCGATCTTCGACAAGCCGATGGTCTACTACCCGCTGTCGACGTTGGTGATGTCCGGGGTGCGGGAGATCCTGGTGATCACCACCCCGGAGGACCAGGAGCAGTTCCAGCGGCTGCTCGGCGACGGCAGCCAGTGGGGGCTGCGCCTGGAGTACGTCGCCCAGGCCCGCCCGGAGGGCATCGCGCAGGCGTTCGTGCTCGGCGCGGACTTCATCGGCGACGACTCGGTGGCGCTGGTGCTGGGCGACAACATCTTCCACGGCGTCGGCCTCGGCCGGCAGTTGGCCGACAACGGCGACCTGGTCGGCGGGCGGGTGTTCGCCTACCCGGTGGCCAACCCGCAGGCGTACGGCGTGGTCGACTTCGACGGCGACGGCCGGGTGCTGTCGATCGAGGAGAAGCCGGCCCGGCCGAAGTCCCGCTACGCCGTGCCCGGCCTGTACTTCTACGACAACCGGGTGGTCGAGATCGCCGGCAAGCTCACCCCCAGCGCCCGGGGCGAGCTGGAGATCACCGCGGTCAACGAGGCGTACCGGGAGGCCGGCGAGCTGTCGGTCACCGTGCTGGACCGGGGCACCGCCTGGCTGGACACCGGCACCTTCACCTCGATGATGCAGGCCGGCGAGTTCGTCCGGGTGATCGAGGAACGGCAGGGCATGAAGATCGGCTGCGTCGAGGAGGTCTGCTGGCGGGCCGGCCTGATCGACGACGGGCAGCTGCGCGCGCTGGCCGAGCCGCTGACCAAGAGCGGTTACGGTGACTACCTGCTGGGTCTGCTGGCCGACAAGCACGACGAGGCGGTGCTGCGCGCGGCACAGTCGGGAACGGAGGGGGCGCGGTGAAGATTCGTCCGCTGAGCATCGAGGGCGCCTGGGAGGTCACCCCGCAGCAGCACGGTGACCCACGCGGCCTGTTCATGGAGTGGTACCGGTTCGACCAGCTCGCCGAGGCGGTCGGCCATCCGCTGCGGCTGGCCCAGGCCAACCTGTCGATCTCCGGACGGGGTGTGGTGCGCGGCATCCATTTCGCCGACGTCCCGCCCGGGCAGGCCAAGTACGTCACCTGTGTGCGGGGCGCGGTGCTCGACGTGGTGGTGGACCTGCGGACCGGTTCGCCGACCTTCGGCCGTTGGGAGGGCGTCCGGCTGGACGACACCGACCGGCGGGCGGTCTACCTGGCCGAGGGGCTGGGGCACGGCTTCTGCGCGTTGACCGACGACGCGACCCTCAACTATCTCTGCTCGACCACCTACAACCCGACCGGGGAGCACGCGGTGCACCCGCTCGACCCGGAGCTGGGCATCGAGTGGCCCGCCGAGGTGCCGCAACTGTCCGCCCGCGACGCGGCGGCGCCGACGTTTGCGCAGGTCAGGGCGGCAGGGACGCTGCCGGACTACGCCGCCTGCCGGGAGTTCGTGGCCGGGCTGGGGCCGGACGGAATGTCGTACTCGGACGGGATCTGAGCGACCGGAGCACACTACCTGTGCTGTGACAGTGACGAACCGGCCCTCCGGGCGGCTAGTGTCACATCATGGAGCGGCGAATCTTCGGCCTCGAGACCGAGTACGGCGTCACCTGCACCTATCGCGGGCAGCGGCGGCTGTCCCCAGACGAGGTCGCCCGGTACCTGTTCCGCCGGGTGGTGTCGTGGGGCCGGTCGAGCAACGTGTTCCTGCGCAACGGGGCCCGGCTCTACCTGGACGTCGGGTCGCACCCGGAGTACGCCACTCCGGAGTGCGACTCGGTCACCGACCTGGTCGCCCACGACCGGGCCGGTGAGCGCATCCTGGAGGGCCTGCTCGTCGATGCGGAGAAGCGGCTGCACGACGAGGGCATCGCGGGTGAGATCTACCTGTTCAAGAACAACACCGACTCGGCCGGCAACTCGTACGGCTGCCACGAGAACTACCTGGTCTCCCGGCACGGTGAGTTCGGTCGGCTGGCCGACGTGCTCATCCCGTTCCTGGTCACCAGGCAGCTGATCTGCGGGGCGGGCAAGGTGTTGCAGACCCCGCGCGGGGCGGTCTATTGCCTGTCCCAGCGGGCCGAGCACATCTGGGAGGGCGTCTCCTCGGCGACCACCCGCAGCCGGCCGATCATCAACACCCGCGACGAGCCGCACGCCGACGCCGAACGCTACCGGCGGCTGCACGTCATCGTCGGGGACTCCAACATGAACGAGGTCACCACGCTGCTCAAGGTCGGCTCGGCCGACATCGTGCTGCGGATGATCGAGGCGGGCGTGGTGATGCGCGACCTGTCGCTGGAGAACCCGATCCGGGCCATCCGGGAGGTGTCGCACGACATCACCGGCCGGCGTAAGGTGCGGCTCGCCTCCGGCAAGGAGGTCAGCGCGTTGGAGATCCAGCAGGAGTACCTGGCGCGGGCCACCGAGTTCGTGGAGCGTCGCGGCGGCGACCAGACCGCCAAGCGGGTGGTGGAGCTGTGGGGGCGGGTGCTGAACGCGGTGGAGAGCGGCAACCTGGACCCGGTGGCCCGGGAGATCGACTGGGTGAGCAAGCTCCGGCTGATCGAGCGCTACCAGCGCAAGCACGACCTGCCGCTGTCGCACCCCCGGGTGGCGCAGATGGACCTGGCCTACCACGACCTGCGTCGGGGCCGGGGCCTGTACGGGCTGCTGGAACGGCGTGGCCAGGTGGACCGGGTGGCCACCGATCCGGAGATCTTCGAGGCCAAGGAGACCCCGCCGCAGACCACCCGGGCCCGGCTGCGTGGCGAGTTCATCAGGCACGCCCAGGAGAAGCGGCGTGACTTCACCGTCGACTGGGTGCACCTGAAGCTCAACGACCAGGCGCAGCGCACCGTGCTCTGCAAGGACCCGTTCCGGGCGTACGACGAGCGGGTGGAGCGGTTGATCGCGAGCATGTGACCGGTGGGCCGGCGGTCGGTGACGGCCGCCGGCCCACCGGTACGCTGGCGGGGCGATGAACGATTCCGAATCCGCCGACCGCGAGCGCGGCGACACCCAGCGGCTCAACTGGATCGACCGCCGCCGGGCGAAGATCCGCGACGAGATCGCCCGCAACCGCCGGGGCGAGTACACCGTGCCGACCTGGGTGTTGACCGTGGCGCTGGTGGTCATCGTGGTCGGCTGGCTCGCGTTGATCTTCCTGGTCGGCTGACGCGGGGCCGTCGCGGTCCCCCGCCGTGCACCGCCCGGTGGGGTCGCCGCCGACCGATCGAGCAATCTGGAAGATGAGCCGGCCGCCCGGTGCTGGCACCCTGGTGCGACGGCGGCCCGTCGGAGGCGGCCGACGAATCAGGGGGTGCCGGTGGCGCATATCGATCTTGGTCTCGACGAGAAGGCGTTCCCGGGGATCACCGGGCCGATGCGCTACCGGCCGGAGACCGCGAAACCGCTGAACGAGCTGGCCGAGGTGCTGTTGCGCGCCCCGCACCCGACGCTGACGCCCGGCGAGCGGGAACTGATCGCCGCCTACGTCTCCGGGCTCAACGAGTGCCGGTTCTGCTGCGCCTCCCACTCGGCGTTCGCCGCCGCCCAGCTGCCCACCGGGATGACCCTGGTCGACCAGGTGCGGGCCGACCCGGACACCGCGCCGATCAGCGCGAAGCTGCGGGCCCTGCTCCGCATCGGCGCGGCGGTCCAGGCCGACGGGCGACAGGTCACCACCGAACTGGTCGAGGCGGCCCGCGCCGAGGGCGCCACCGACCTGGAGATCCACGACACGGTGCTGATCGCCGCCGCGTTCTGCATGTTCAACCGGTACGTCGACGGGCTGGGCACCTACGCCCCCGAGGGTGAGGGCTACGAGGCGACGGCCGCGCGGATCGTCGAGCACGGCTACACGGCCTGACCACGGGGTCGACCGCCCCGGCGGGCGGTGCCGGGACCGGTCAGCCGAGCAGCGCGGCGGCGTGCCGGCCGGCGGCGGCCGCCGCGAGGAAGTAGGCGTGGTCGGCGTCCAGACCCCGGCCCATCGTGGACAGTCGCACGGGCAGGGCGCGCAGCGCGGCGTCCAGGCCGGTGGTGCCGACCCGGACCAGGGTGTGCCGGTCGGCCAGCGGGGCCAGCGCGGTGTCCACCTGGGCCGCCAGCTCCGGTGGCAGGCCGTCCGGCACCACCAGCTCCGCCGGGGCCAACGCCACCCGGCCGTACGCGGTGAGGCTGTGGTGCGACACCCCCTGGTGCCGGGGGCGGGCGTCGGCGTCGGAGATCCGCAGCGAACCGACAGGCCGGCCACCCAGCACCGCCACCGCGTTGACCGCCTCGCCGACGGCGACGCCGGAGAACCCCCACCGGGTGCCGGTGCCCAGGTTGCCCGGCCCCTGCGCGACGATCGCCACGTCGGCGCGGAGCACGTGCCGGGCGGCCAGCAGGCCGGTGTGCAGGGTGGCCGCCTCCAGGTCCCCGCCGAACGCCTGCCCGACGCTGACCGTGCCGACCAGCGCGTCGCGTAGCCCGTCGAGGGTGCGGGAGAACCAGGCCGGCAGCGCGCCCCCGTCGGTGAGCAGGTAGGCCACCCGGGCCCGGGGGGCGTCGGCGTGGATGCCGGCGAGGATCGCCGGCAGGGCGGAGTGCAGGTCGGCGGTGACCACCGGCAGCCCGTCCAGGTCGTCGACGGCGGCGAGCAGCGCGTGGTGCGGCGACGCCTCCTCGTCGACCCCCAGCATGATCGGCTGCAACGGGGTGTACCGGGCCTTGACCAGGTGACCGGCGTCGCGGGTGTCGCCGGCCTGCGGCGGGTCGGCGGGCAGCCGGTCGGGCAGGGCGACCACCAGGGAGTACCCGCCGGTGCCCAGGCCCATCAGCAGCGCGCCGGCGTTGAGCAGCACCCGGTCGCCGGGGACGGGGTCGCCGACCAGCTCCGGGTAGGCCAGCGCGCGCATGCTGGCCCCGTCGGGCAGGGCGACGTCGAGTTCCACCGCGCCGGCCCACCGTCGCCGTACCGCCGTGACCGTCCCGGACCGCCATCGCACCATGCCCGGCACGCTATCGCCGACCATCCGGCCGGCCGCGTCCGGGGCCGTGGCCGGTCAGCCCCGCCCGTCCGGCTCCTGATCGGACGGCCCGTCGGCCGGTCGCGTGCCGCCGGCCGGGCCGGGGTACGCCGTGCCCAGCGGTGCGTCGCCCACCGGGCCGGGTTCCTGCTGGGTACGCCGGGCGTGGCGGCCGGTGACACCGGGCAGCGACGGGGTGGGATCGAGGAAGACGTACCCGATCTCCGGGTAGCGGTCGGTCAGCCGCCGTTCGGCCTCGTCGGCGGCGGCCTCGATGTCGGCCCCGGTCGCCTCGTCCCGGAAGTCGACCTTGGCGGCCACCAGGATGTCGTCCGGGCCGAGTTGCATGGTCAGCAGGGTGTCGACCCGGTCCACCGTCGGCAGGCCGGCCAGCTCGCGTTCGATCTCGCGGTGCAGCCGTTCGGGCACCGCCCGGCCGACCAGCAGCGAGATGTTGCTCCTGGCCAGGATGGCGGCGACCACGAGCAGCAGCAGGCCGATCAGGATCGAGGCGATGCCGTCGAACAGCTCGTCGCCGGTCCACTGCGACAGACCCAGCCCGACCCCGGCGATGAGCAGGCCGATCAGGGCGGCGCTGTCCTCCAGGAACACCGCCTTGACGGTGGTGTCGGCGGTCAGCCGCAGGAACCGGCGCGGGGTGGTCCCCCAGCGGCGGGACTCGCCGCGCACCTGGCGGACCGCGCGGGCCAGCGACACCGACTCGATGGCGAAGGAGACCGCCAGCACCACGTACGAGATCAGGTAGTCGCCGCTGTGTTCGTGGACCAGGATGGTGGTCACCCCGTGGGTGATGGCGAAGCCGGCACCGGCCACGAAGGTGAACAGCGCGGCCAGGAACGCCCAGACGTAGCTCTCCTTGCCGTACCCGAACGGGTGCCGGACGTCGGCGGGCCGGGCCCCCCGGCGCAGCGCCAGGTAGAGCAGCACCTCGGTGGTGGTGTCGGCGACCGAGTGGGCCGCCTCGGAGAGCATCGCCGCGGAGCCGGAGAGGATCCCGGCGACCAGTTTCGCCACCGCGATGGCGAGGTTCGCCGCCCCGGCCACCACCACCGTGCCGACGCTCTCGTTCTTGACTGCGGCTTCCGACATGCGGTCACCGTAGTTGCGTGAACCCGCCTCCGCCCGCAGCGGCCGGCGGGTCGTGCCCCGGTGATCAAGAGCTTTACGTCAATTTGATCTTTACGGATGACGCGAACCTCTTGATCACCGCAGCTGGACGGGGCGGGTGGGGCAGGACGGGGCGGGGTGGGGCGGGGATCGTGGTCGGGTGGGGCGGGCCCGGTCCGGCGTGGGTGCACGGGTATCCCGTCCGGGCTGCTAGCGTTCACCCCGTGTCGCGGAGTCGTACCGAACGCCTGGTCAACCTGGTGATCTGTCTGCTGTCCACCAGGCGGTTCCTGACCGCCGCGCAGATCGCCGCGACCGTGCCCGGCTACGAACACGATCCGGACGACGCCCGGGAACACGAGGCGTTCCAGCGTAAGTTCGAGCGGGACAAGGCGGAACTGCGCGAGCTGGGGGTGCCGCTGGAGACCGGGACGGCCAGCGTGTTCGACGCCGAGCCCGGTTACCGGATCGCCCACCGGGAGTACGCCCTGCCCGACATCCCGCTCGAACCGGACGAGGCCGCCGCGGTGGGCATCGCCGCCCGGTTGTGGCAGCACGCCGGGCTGGCCGCCGCCGCCTCCTCGGGGCTGGCCAAGCTGCGCGCGGCCGGCGTGGACGTCGATCCGCAGGCCACCCTCGGGTTGGAGCCGATGGTCACCGTCGACCCGGCGTTCGCCCCGCTCACCGCCGCCGCCCGGGACCGCCGCGAGGTCGCCTTCGACTACCGGGTGCCCGACCGGGACGCGCCGACCCGCCGCCGGTTGCAACCGTGGGGCGTGGTCTGCTGGCGGGGCCGCTGGTACGTGGTGGGCCACGACCGGGACCGGGCGGCCACCCGCTGCTTCCGGCTGTCCCGGGTGACCGGCGCGGTGCGCGTCACCGGTGCGCCGGGCGGCTACGAGCCCCCGGCCGGCGTCGACCTGATCTCGCACGTGGCCGCCTGGTCCGGGCCGGTCGAGCGGACCGGTCGGGCCACCGTGCTGGCCACCCCCGGGCGGGCCGCCGGGCTGCGCCGGTGGGCGGTGCAGTGCGTGCCCGGCCCCGACGGTGACCGGTTGGTGCTGCCCTATGCCGATCCGGAGTCGCTGGCCGGACACCTGGTCGGATACGGCCCGGACGTCCGGGTGCTGGACCCACCCGAGGTGCGCGACGCGGTGATCCAGCGGCTCAAGGAGATCGCCGTGCGGCACGACGAGTTGGCCGTGGCCGGGGGTGCCAGGTGACCCGCCCCGCCGCGCGTACCTCCGCCGACCGGCTAGCCCGGCTGCTGAACCTGGTGCCCTACCTGCTGGCCCGGCCGGGCATCGAGATCGCCGAGGCGGCCGGCGACCTGGGCGTCACCGAACGGCAGCTGCGCGAGGACCTGGAGCTGCTCTGGGTCTGCGGGCTGCCCGGCTACGGCCCGGGTGACCTGATCGACATGGCCTTCGACGGCGACCGGGTGACCATCACCTACGACGCCGGCATCGACCGGCCGCTGCGGCTCACCCCGGACGAGGCGCTGGCCCTGGTGGTGGCGCTGCGGATGCTCGCCGAGACGCCCGGGGTGGCCAACCGGGAGGCCGTCGAACGGGCCCTGGCCAAGATCGAGAACGCGGCCGGTGACCTGGTCGGCGCCCCGGTGGCCGTCCGGCTGCCCGGCGAGGGCCAGCGGGTGCAGGAGCTGCGGGCCGCGGTCGAGCGACGGCGGGCGCTGCGGATCACCTACTACACCGCCGCCCGGGACGAGAGCACCGACCGCGTCATCGACCCGCTGCGGATGCTGATGGTCGACGGCCGGGCGTACGTCGAGGCGTGGTGCCGCCGCGCCGAGGCGGTCCGGTTGTTCCGGGCCGACCGGATCGACGCGGTCGTCGAGCTGGACGAGCCGGCCGTGGTGCCGCCGCAGGCCCGCCCGCACGACCTGCGGCAGGGGGTGTTCCAGCCGTCTGCGGACCTGCCGCTGATCACCCTGCGGATCGGGCGGGGGGAGCGGTGGATCACCGAGTACTACCCGTGTGAGCGGGTCGAGGTCGACGGTGACCACTGGCTGGTGTCGCTGCGGGTGACCGATCTCGACTGGGCCCGCCGCTTCGTGCTCGGGCTGGGCCCGGACGTCACCGTCCTCGCCCCGGTCGAGCTGGCCACCCAGGTCCGCGCCCAGGCCACCGCCGCGCTGGAGGCGTACGCGACGCCCGCCCCGGCCGGCCCGGCGGGCGCGGTGACGTCCCGGTAGGCTGACCGCCGTGGTGAAGTGGATCGTGCTGGCGGTGCTGCTGTTCGCGCTCGTCGTGTTGGCCCTGGCGGTGCGCCCGGTGCTGGTGCGGCTGCCCCGGCTGCGCCGGGCGGCGGTGGGGTTGCAGCGTCGTCAGGCCGACGCGGAGGCGTTGCGGCACAGCGCCGAGGCGTTGCAGGAGCGGGCCGAGGCGTTGCAGCGGCAGACCGAGACGACCCAGCAGCGGCTCGAACTGATCAAGGCCAAGCGCGGGAACTGACCGGGGTCGAGGGCGCGAACCGATCGATGCCAGGCGCGGAGAGTGATCGACGCCGGTCGGTGAATCGCGTGCCCGCCGTCCGCCCGGCGTCCGTTTCACGCGGCTCTGCACCCGTACAGGTGGTTGACGGGACACTCAGCGGTGGTCAAGACTTCACCGGCCGGGCCGCATCAGCGGTGGCCCGGCGGGTGGCAGCAGCCCGTCGCGCACGTACGATGGGCGACGACCCCACCCTTCGACACAGAGCGACTGGAGCTTCCCATGGGTGCCCTCAAGCCGTGGCACATCGCCGTACTCGTGGTCGTGCTGATCCTGCTGTTCGGCGCGAAGCGGCTTCCCGACGCGGCCCGCTCGCTCGGCCGTTCGTTGCGGATCATCAAGGCGGAGACCAAGAGCCTGGCCGACGACGACCGCGACCTGGCCGAGAAGGCCGACGCGCAGGCCGGCTACCAGCCGCTGCCGCCCCAGCAGCAGCCCGTGCAGCAGCAGCCGTACGCGCCGCAGCCCCAGCAGCAGTACGCCCAGCAGCCTCAGCAGCAGTACGCCCCGCCGCAGCCCCAGCAGCAGCCGCTCGCCCCGCCGGTCGACCCGGTGCAGCGCGTCCGCGACAACTGACCGAAGGGCCCGATCACCGTGGCCTTCGCACTCCGTAAACGTGGCCCCAGCACCTTCGAACGGGCCTCCGACGGTTCCATGACGCTCATGGAACATGTCCGCGAGCTGCGGAACCGGCTGTTCCGCGCCTCGCTGGCGATCGTGGTGGGGCTGATCGTGGGCTTCTGGCTCGCGCAGCCCGCGTTCAATCTGCTCAAGGAGCCGTACTGCCAGCTGCCCGGTGCCCTCGACGCGGCGGGCGAGTGTCAGCAGTTCCTCCAGCTGTCACCGGCGGACGGCTTCATCCTCAAGCTGAAGCTGGCGCTCTGGATCGGCCTGATCGTCGGGGCACCGGTCTGGCTCTACCAGCTGTGGGCGTTCATCGCGCCCGGCCTGCACCGGCACGAACGCAAGTGGGCGTACGTCTTCGTGTCGATCGCGGCGCCGCTGTTCGCTGCCGGGGCGGTCCTGGCCTACCTGGTGGTGGACAAGGGCCTCGCGTTCCTGATGGAGTCCGGTGTCACCGGGCTGTCGACCCAGCTCGAGGTGACCCGCTACATCTCGTTCGTCACGAACATGATCCTGCTGTTCGGGGTGGCGTTCGAGTTCCCGCTGATCCTGTTGATGCTCAACTTCACCGGCGTGGCGAGCGCGAAGCGCCTGCTGAGCTGGTGGCGGGCGGTCATCTTCATCTGCTTCGCCTTCGCCGCGATCGCCACTCCGGACCCGGGTCCGTTCGGCATGACGCTGCTGGCCCTCTCGCTGTCGCTGCTGTACTTCGTCGCGGTCGGGGTGGCGTTCATCAACGACCGGCGCAGGAAGCGGCGCGACGGCTCCTACGCGGGGTTGAGTGACGACGAGGTGTCGCCGCTGGAGTTGGACGACGACCCGGTGGTGGCCACGCCGGAACTGGCGTTGTCCGAGCCGGTGCACGCCTCCGAGCCGGTAGCCCCGCCCAAGCCGATCGACCGCCGCTACGACGACATGACCTGACCGCCGGGTCATCCGTACCATCCGACGCCGCTCCCGCCCTGCCGGGAGCGGCGTCGCCGTCTCAGAGCACCTGGGACAGGAAGCGGCGCAGCCGGGGGTGCTGCGGTGCCTCGAAGACCGCCTCCGGTGCGCCGGCCTCCAGCACGACACCGTGGTCCATGAACGCAACGGTGTCGGCGACCGAGCGGGCGAAGCCCATCTCGTGGGTGACCACCACCATCGTCATGCCCCCGGCGGCCAGCTCGGCCATCACCCCGAGCACCCCCTTGACCAGCTCGGGATCGAGCGCCGAGGTGGCCTCGTCGAAGAGCATCACCTCAGGTTGCAGGGCCAGCGCGCGGGCGATGGCGACCCGCTGCTGCTGCCCGCCGGAGAGGTGGGCGGGTCGGGACTCGGCCTTGGCGGCGAGGCCGACCAGCGCCAACTGCGTCCGGGCCCGCGCGACCGCCTCCTCCTCGGGCAGCTTCTTGAGCCGGCGCAGGGCCAGGGTGATGTTGCGCAGCACGGTCATGTGCGGGAACAGGTTGAACTGCTGGAAGACCATCCCGACCCGTTGCCGCAGGGCGTCCGGGTCGTCGCGCAGCACGCTGCGCCCGTCGAGCAGGACGTCACCGGCGTCCGGTTCGATCAGCCGGTTGACGGTGCGTAGCAGGGTGGACTTGCCGGAGCCGGACGGGCCGATGACGCACGCCGTCGCGCCCCGGGCGACGTCCAGGTCGACGCCGCGCAGCACCCGGTTCGCCCCGAAGGCCAGGTGCACGTCGCGGACGGCGAGGCTGACCGGGGTGGTGGTCGCGGTGCCGGCGGTCATCGGGGATCCTTCCGGGTGGGACGCGGTCGCGGTAGGGCGGTCTCGCCGGCCAGGGCCAGCCCGCCGTCGTCGTCGGGGTCGGGGTCGACGGTGACCGTCCGGCCCCGGCGCAGCCGGCGGTCGATGGCGTTGACCGCATGGGTCAACGGGACGGTCAGCAGCAGGTAGCACAGGCCGGCCAGTAGCAGCGCCGACTGGTTGCCGGTGTTGGCCGCGTAGTCCTGCCCGATCCGGAACAGTTCCCGCTGGCTGGCCAGCAGGCCGAGGAAGTAGACCAGGCTGGAGTCCTTGATCAGCGCGATCAGCTGGTTGACCCAGGCGGGCAGCACCCGGCGTACCCCCTGCGGGACGATGACCAGGCGCATCGCCTCACCCCAGGAGAAGCCGAGCGCGCGGGCCCCCTCCAGCTGCGCCGCCTCCACGCTCTGGATGCCGGAGCGGAAGATCTCCCCGATGTACGCGGCGGCGATCAGCGACAGCGCCAGGATGCCCAGCGGGTACGGGTTGGGGCCCCACACCTGCATGCCGAGCGGGGCCAGGCCGACACCGATCAGCAGGATGGTGGCGGCGGCCGGCAGGCCCCGGAACACGTCGGTGTAGACCCGGGCCGGCCACCGCAACCAGCGGGTACGGGAGATGCCCGCCACGGCCAGCGCCATGCCCAGCACCGAGCCGAGCAGGGCGGCGGAGACCGCCAGGATCAGCGTGTTGGGCAGCCCGACGGTCAGCATCTCGGGCAGCGCCTCGCGCATGGACTCCCCGTCGAAGAACGTCTCCCACAGGGTGCTCAACGGATCCATCGGCTTCTCCTACCGCCCCGCTCGCTGGTCTGGTCGTACCGTCAGGAGGTGGCCGACGCCGACGGTGCCGCCGCGCCCGGGGCGGTGACGTCGCCGCTGCCGGGGGTGAAGCCGGCCGGGATCGGCCGCCCCGGGTAGTACTGCTGCTGGAGCCGGGTCCAGGTGCCGTCGGCGATGACCTCGTCGAGGCCCTTGTCCAGCGCCTCGCGCAGCGCGTCGTTGCCCTTGGCGACGGCGTACGCGGTGGGGGCCGGGCTCAGTTCGGTGGCCGCCACCGTGATCTTGCCGTTGCTGTCGGCGGCGGACTTCTCGCCGATTTCGGCGGGGGCGATCCAGGCGTCGGCGGTGCCGGCCTTGAGCTGGTTGATCGCCCCGTTGTAGTCGGGCACCCGCACCGGGTCGAGCTTGCGCGAGGTGGCGTAGTCGTCCTGCACGGTGCCCTGCACGACCACCACCCGCTTGCCGGCGAGCTGGTCGAAGCCGGTGAGCGGGGAGCCGGCCGGCACGTCCAGGCCGAAGTAGCCGAAGTCGTACCCGTTGCCGAAGTCGACGGTCTTCTTCCGGGCCTCGGTGACGGTGATCGAGGAGCTGCCGACGTCGAACTTGCGGTTGTTGACCTGGGAGAGCAGCGCCGAGAAGTCGGTGCCGACGAACTCGACCGTCAGCCCGACCTTGCCGGCGACGGCGACGAGCAGGTCGTTGTCGAAGCCGGTGAACCTGCCGTCCTTGAGGTAGACGTTCGGTGGGGCGTCGGTGAGCGTGCCGGCGCGCAGCACCCCCGGCTGGAGCAGGCCGTACGGGTTGTCGGCCGACTCGGAGTCGCCGCCGCAGGCGGTCAGCGCGGTGCCGGCGAGCAGGGCGGCGACGCCGAGCGCGGCGACCCGCGTCCAGGTGGCGCGGAGCAGTCGGGGGGTGGGCAGGGCAGGAAGGAATCGCACGGGTGTCTCCGGAGGTGGTCGGGCGGCGGCGGACGCGCGCCGCCGACGGGATGCCCACCGGGCATCCCGCTGAGGTGTCACGGGAAGAGGGGTTCGACTAGCGGCGACAGGAGTCGCTGTGTACCCGCATGAGGTCGACGTGTCGCCGCCTGACCAGCCGTACGCCGACGGACCGGACGCCGGGTCGGGTCACGACGGTGACGCCGTCGTCGGGCGGGGCGGGTGAATGGTTCGACACGGGTTCTCCCTGATCGGTGTCGACCTGGGTGACCAGGCCACGCTTGCACCGGGCCGTTCACCGGTGCCTGGTCCTCACCCGGAGCACCCCACCGTGGCGGAGGGTTGCCGGCCAGCGAGCCGGGGCTTGACGCTGGCGCTCATGACCTGCCCGAAATCTAGCAGCAGCGCCCCGCCGGTCGTCCACCCGTTATGACGGCCCTCACGTCCGCCCCTTACCGTCGGGCGGGTCGCGTGGTGGCCGGTGGGCGGCGCAGGACCTCGGCGTCGTAGCGGACCCGGGCGGCCTGTACGTCGGCGAGGTGGGTGGTGGCCCAGGCTTCCAGGCCGGAGAGCAGGTCGAGCAGGCTGTGGCCCAGGTCGGTGAGGGCGTAGTCGACCCGGGGCGGGACGCTGGCGTGCACGGTGCGGGTGACCAGGCCGTCGCGTTCCAGCCCGCGCAGGGTCTGGGTGAGCATCTTCTGGCTGATCCCGTCGATGTGTTCGGCGAGTTCGCCGTAACGCCGCTCGCCGTCGGCGAGGGTGAGCACGACGAGCACGCTCCACCGGTCGCCGATCCGGTCGATGACCTGCCGGCTGCCGCAGTCGCGTTGGAACGGGTCGGGTCGCATCCCCTTACTCTCCATCAGTGCGTCACAAACTTCAAGGTGCCTACTCTCCGTCGGGAAGTATCGGCTCCCACCTGCGTGTTGGCCAGTACGACAAGAACACGTCATCCGAAGGAGAGCGCCATGTCCGTCGTCGTCACCGGAGCCACCGGCCACCTGGGTCGCCTGATCGTCGAATCCCTGCTGCGTCGGGGCGTACCTGCCGGGCAGATCGTGGCCCTCGGCCGCACCGTGGACCGGCTCGCCGACCTCGCCGACCGGGGTGTCGTGGTCCGGGCGGCCGACTACACCGACCCCGACTCGCTGCGCGCAGCCTTCACCGACGCCGAGAAGCTGATGTTCGTCTCCGGCAGCGAGGTCGGCCAGCGGGTGCCGCAGCACCACAACGTGATCGAGGCCGCCCGACAGGCCGGCGTCGGTCTGGTCGTCTACACCAGCATCGCCCACGCCGACACCTCCGACCTGCTGCTGGCCGCCGAACACCGGGCCACCGAGGAGGAACTGCGGGCCTCGGGCCTGCCGTACGTGCTGCTGCGCAACAGCTGGTACCTGGAGAACTACACAGGTCAACTGGCCAACTACCTGGCCCACGGGGTCGCCGGGTCGGCCGGCGACGGCCGGGTCAGCGCCGCCACCCGGGCCGACTACGCCGAGGCCGCCGCCGAGGTGCTCACCACCGAGGGCCACGCCGGTCAGGTCTACGAACTGGGCGGCGAGGCGTTCACCATGACCGAACTGGCCGCCGAGGTGTCCCGCCAGAGTGGACGCGACGTCCGCTACACCGACCTGCCGGTGCCGGCGTACACCGAGGTGCTCGTCTCCGCCGGGCTGCCCGAGCCGTACGCCGCCACCCTGGCCGACGCCGACCGGGGCATCGCCCACGGGGCGTTGTACGTGCCGGTGGAGCACCTGGAGAAGCTGCTCGGTCGCCGGCCCACCACCCTCGCCGAGGCGCTGCGCGTCGCCGGCTGACCCGGCGGCGACGGGCGGGCACGGCACCGGATAACCGGTGGAGCGGGCCCGCCACCGGCCCGACAATGCTCGACATGGATCACCACACGCTGGTGCGGACCAGCAAACGGATCGCACTGGCCCTGCGCCACCGACCCGCCCGGTTCGGACTCGCTCCCGACCCGGGCGGGTGGGTGGCCGTCACCGACCTGCTGGCCGCCCTGCGGATCGACCGGTCCACCCTCGACGCCGTGGTCGCCGACAACGACAAGCAACGGTTCGCGGTGACCCGGGACGCCGACGGGGTGGACCGCATCCGGGCCAGCCAGGGCCACTCCTACCCGGTCGATCTGGGGCTGACCGGGCAGCCGCCACCCGCCCGCCTCTACCACGGCACCGGGGCCGCGGCCCTCGACTCGATCCGGGCCACCGGGCTCAACCGGGGCGCACGGCACCACGTACACCTGTCGCCGGACGTGTCGACGGCCCGGCGGGTCGGGGCCCGCCGGGGTGGTGCGGTGGTGGTGCTGACCGTCGACGCGGCGGCCATGGCCCGCGACGGCCACACCTTCTACCGCAGCGCCAACGGCGTGTGGCTCACCGACGCGGTGCCGCCCGCCTACCTGGCCTGACCGGCCCCTGCGGGTCACCGGTCAGTGGTTCGTGCGGAGGCGGCCGGCTCCGGGTGCGGGTATGGTGCGGATTGTCGCGCACCCCGGTGCGCCGGGCCCACCGTCGGGCCGGGGGCCGACGCGCCACGCGTCCCCGCCACCGCGGCGTGGGGACGTCCGCCGGAAAGGAGTCGCGTGATGGCAGCGCCCCCGCTCTCCCCGCACGACGCCCTGACCCGACTCGGTCGGATCCGCCTCGACGAGGTGGGGGTGGACGAGGTGTTGGGGATGATCGCCGACCTGGCCTGCCGCAGCCTGCGTGGGGTGTCCGAGGTGTCGGTGACCCTGCTGCGCGGCGGCAGCCCGCAGAGCGTCGCCGTCACCGGCGACAACGCGCTGCGGCTCGACGAGTGGCAGTACCGGCAGGGCCACGGGCCGTGCCTGGACGCCTCGGTCACCGGCGACACCCTCGTCGTGTCCGACACCGGCACCGAGGAACGCTGGCCGGGCTGGGCGATGCGGGCCGTCGACGCCGGCGTCGGCAGCGTGGTCGCGATCGGCCTGCCGATCCAGGAGGCGGTGGTCGGCGCCCTCAACCTCTACGGCACCCGGCCGCACGCGTTCGACGCCGAGACGGTGGAACTGGCCCGGACGTTCGCCGCGTACGCGGCGGTTGCCCTGGCCAACGCCCACCTCTACGCCAGCACCGCGACCCTGGCCGACCAGATGCGCTCGGCGATGGAGAGCCGGGCGGTGATCGAGCAGGCCAAGGGCATCATCATGGGGCAGCGCCGGTGCACCGCCGACGAGGCCTTCGGCATCCTCGCCAAGCTCTCCCAGGACTCCCACCGCCGGCTGCGCGACGTCGCCGCCGCCCTCGTCGGTCGGGCCACCGCCGGTAGCCGCTGAACCGTCCTGTGTCAGCGGTCGGCGGCGGTGGGCTGACCGGGCACCGGCCGGGTGACCTGCCGCACCAGCGCCTCCGCCACGTCCCGCAGCTTGCGGTTGGAGTTCTGTGACACCCGGGCCAGCAGCGCGAACGCCTCGTCGGCCGTGCACCGGCGTTGCCCCATGATGATGCCCTTGGCCTGCTCGATCACCGCCCGGTTGCGCATCGCGTCCTGCATCTGCCCGGCCAGGGTCGCGGTGCTGTCGTAGAGGTGGGCGTTGGCCAGGGCCACCGCGGCGTGGTCGGCGAACGTCCGGGCCGGTGCGGCCAGCGGGCCGAACGCGTGCGGCCGGGTGCCGTAGAGGTTGAGGGCACCCACCACCGCCTCCTGGATCGGCAGGCCCAACGACATCGACGAACACACCCCCACGGCGTGCGCCCGGGCCGCCCACTCCGGCCAGCGTCGTTCCTCGGTCATGTCCGCCACGATCAGCACCGTGCCGGTGGTGGCCGCGTCCAGGCTCGGGCCACGGCCGTGTTCGAACTGCCACCTGTCGAGCTGGAGCGCGAGCTCGCCGGTGTGGGCGGCGGTGGTCGCCTCGGTGCCGTGCACCAGGGTCACCGTCACCTCGGCGGCGTCCGGGATGCTCTCCAGGGCCACCTCGGTGATCCGGGACAGGACGGCGTCGAGGCCCATCTCGTCGTGGCGGATGGACCCCAACTGGAGGACAGCCTCGGTGAGGTCGAGCGGTGACTGCGGCATGGCGTCTGACGTCCTTGCGAACCGGCGCGAAACCACCGGCCGGAGCCGGCGGCGCGTGATGATCGGTCCATGCCGGTGGGCCGCGGGTGCAGCCGCCGGGACGGGCCGGGGACCGCGCCGCTGCTTGACGCTCACGCACGACACCCGGTGGGGGCGTCGGATGCGGAGCACCACTGTACCGGTCGGCCGGCCCGCACCGGCGATGGACACCACCCGCCGCGTCGACTTCTCGGCTGGTGTCCGGGTCGGACAGCGGGGGATGATGGGCGTCCGACAACGACAGGGGAGCGGACGGATGACGGTGGAGATCCCGCGCGACGGCCGGGTGTTGTTCATCGGCGACAGCATCACCGACGCCGGACGGGACCGCAGCGATCCCGCCGACCTCGGGGTGGGCTGGGCGATGATGGCCGCCGCCTGGTTCACCGCGCGGCACCCGGGGTGCCGGGCGACCTTCCGTAACCGGGGTGTCGGCGGTGACCGGGTACGCGACCTGCGGGCCCGCTGGGCGGACGACTGCCTGGCACTGTCCCCGCAGGTCGTGTCGGTGCTGATCGGCATCAACGACACCTGGCGGCGGTACAGCAGCGGCGAGACCACCACCGTCGAGGAGTTCACCGCCGACTACCGGCACCTGCTGGCCGGTGCCCGCGACGCGTTGCCCGGCGTCCGACTGGTGCTGATGGAACCGTTCCTGCTGCCTGTCGACGATGACCAGCGGCGTTGGCACGAGGACCTGGACCCGAAGATCGACGCGGTACGCAAGCTGGCCGCCGAGTTCGACGCGACGCTGCTGGCGGTGCAGGCGCGGTTCGACACCGCCGATGTCGACGACCGGGTGTGGACCGACGACGGGGTGCACCTGACCCCGTCCGGTCACGCCGTGCTGGCCCAGCAGTGGCTGGCGGCGGTCACCCCGGGCACCTGACCCCCGGCTGTCCCGCCCGGGGGTCAGCCGTGCCGCTGCCGCAGCCGGCGGCGGGACGGCTCGACACCCCGGCTGCGGGTTCGTGGCGCTTGCGGCCGACCCGTCCGGGCACGCCTGCGGAACGGGTCGGGCCGGCGGGGCGTTGCCACGGCCCGGGGTGATCCTCTACCGTCGGACCAGCGGTTGGCGGTGCGGTCCTTCCCAACCACCACCGCCGAGTGGCCCCGTGGCGGGCCGGGGCCGGTGGGGCCCCGGAGCCTCCTGCCGGTGGCCCGTCGGCGGTCCCGTGTGTCCTCCTGCCCTGTGCCCGTTCCGCGCCCCTGGCCCGGTTCCGGCCGTTACGGTGGGAAACACGCCGAGCCGCCCGGGAGATCCCGTGTTCCTCACGCCCCACGAGCAGGACCGCCTGCTCGTCCACGTCGCCGCGGACGTCGCCCGCCGCCGGCGCGAGCGCGGACTGCGCCTCAACTATCCCGAAGCCGTCGCCCTGATCACCGCCTTCCTGCTGGAGGGCGCCCGGGACGGCCGGACCGTCACCGACCTGATGGCCGCCGGCCGGACCGTGCTCGGCCGCGACGACGTGCTGGACGGAATCCCCGAGATGCTGGGGGAGGTGCAGGTGGAGGCGACCTTCCCGGACGGCACCAAGTTGGTGACGGTGCACCACCCGATCCCGTGATCCCCGGGGAGATCCTGCCCGGCGACGGGCCGGTCGAGATCAACGTGGGGCGGCCGGTGACCACCCTGCTGGTGGTCAACACCGCCGACCGGCCGATCCAGGTCGGCTCGCACTACCACTTCGCCGAGACCAACCCGGGGCTGCGCTTCGACCGTGCCGCCGCGTACGGGCAGCGGCTCGCGGTGCCGGCGGGGACGTCGGTGCGCTTCGAGCCGGGCGTCAGCCGTACCGTCGACCTGGTGCCGCTGGGCGGGGCCCGGATCGTGCCGGGGCTGCGCGGCGAGGTCGCCGGCCCCCTCGACCCGGGGCCGGACGCCGACGGGTCCGACCCGCGCGACGCGGAGGCGGGACGATGAGCACCGTGGACCGGCGACGCTACGCCGACCTGTACGGCCCGACCACCGGCGACCGGATCCGGCTGGCCGACACCGACCTGCTGATCGAGGTGGAGGTCGACCACTGCGTCGGCGGGGACGAGGCGGTCTTCGGCGGCGGCAAGGTGATCCGTGAGTCGATGGGCCAGTCCCGGGCCACCCGGGCCGAGGGCGCCCTGGACACGGTGATCACCGGCGCGGTGGTGCTGGACCACTGGGGGGTGGTGAAGGCCGACGTCGGGCTGCGCGACGGGCGGATCGTGGCGCTGGGCCGGGCCGGCAACCCGGACACCATGCCCGGCGTCCACCCGGACCTGGTGATCGGCCCGTCCACCGAGGTGATCGCCGGCAACGGGCGGATCCTCACCGCCGGGGCGGTGGACACCCACGTGCACTTCATCTGCCCGCAGATCGTCACCGAGGCGCTCACCTCGGGCATCACCACCCTGGTCGGCGGGGGCACCGGCCCGGCCGAGGGCACCCGGGCCACCACGGTCACCCCGAACGCCTGGCACCTGGCCCGGATGCACGAGGCACTGGACGCCTTCCCGGTGAACGTGCTGCTGCTGGGCAAGGGCAACACGGTCTCCACCGAGGCGCTGTGGGAGCAGTTGCGGGCCGGTGCGGGTGGCTTCAAGCTCCACGAGGACTGGGGGACCACCCCGGCGGCGATCGACGCCTGCCTGCGGGTCGCCGACGCGTCCGGGGTGCAGGTGTCCATCCACACCGACACCCTCAACGAGGCCGGGTTCGTGGCCGACACGTTGCGCGCCATCGCCGGGCGGGCGATCCACTCGTACCACACCGAGGGGGCGGGGGGTGGGCACGCGCCGGACATCATCACGGTGGCCGGGGAGCCGAACGTGCTGCCGTCGTCGACGAACCCGACCCGGCCGTACACCCGCAACACCCTCGCCGAGCATCTCGACATGCTGATGGTCTGCCACCACCTCAACCCGTCGGTGCCGGAGGACCTGGCTTTCGCCGAGAGCCGGATCCGGCCGTCCACGATGGCCGCCGAGGACCTGCTGCACGATATCGGGGCGATCTCCATCATCGGCTCGGATTCGCAGGCGATGGGGCGGGTCGGCGAGGTGATCACCCGGACCTGGCAGAGCGCGCACGTGATGAAGCGCCGGGTGGGCGCGCTGCCCGGCGACGGCCCGGCCGACAACCACCGGGCCCGCCGCTACGTGGCGAAATACACCATCTGCGCGGCGATGGCCAACGGGCTGGAACGGGAGATCGGCTCGGTGGAACCGGGCAAGCTCGCCGACCTGGTGCTCTGGGACCCGGCGTTCTTCGGCGTCCGGCCGCACCTGGTGGTCAAGGGCGGGATGATCGCGTACGCGCAGATGGGCGACGCGAACGCCTCCATCCCCACCCCGCAGCCGATGCTGCCGAGGCCGATGTTCGGCGCGTACGGCGTGGTGCCGGCCGCGACCAGCGTGACGTTCGTCGCGCCGGCCGCGCTGGAGGCGGGCCTGCGGCTGGACGTGCGCCGCCCGCTGGTCCCGGTGGCCGACGTGCGCTCGCGGGGCAAGACCGACCTGCCCTGCAACGGCGCGCTGCCGCGCATCGAGGTCGACCCGGACACCTTCACCGTCCGCATCGACGGGGTGGTGGTCGACCCGGAACCGGTCGTCGAACTGCCCATGGCCCAGCGGTACCACCTGTTCTGATGACCCCGTCGAGCTTGGTGCTGCTGCTGGCCGACGGCAGGTTCCCCGCCGGGGCGCACGCCCACTCCGGTGGCCTGGAGGCCGCGGTGGCGGCCGGCCTGGTCACCGACCCGGCCACCCTGGCCGGGTTCCTGCGCGGCCGGTTGGCCACCGGCGGGCTGGTCGCCGCCGCGTTCGCGGTGGCGGCGCACCGGGCCGCCGGGGTGGTCGACCGCAGGGCGACGCTGGCCCGACTGGACGCCGAACTGGACGCCCGTACCGCCGCCCCGGCGCTGCGGGCGGTCTCCCGCCGGCAGGGCCGGGCGCTGCTGCGGGCCGGGCGGGAGATCTGGCCCGGCGGCGGATTCGACGCCCTGCCCGCCGACCCGTCCGGGCCACACCAGCCGCTGGTGCTCGGCCTGGTCGCCGCCGCCGCCGGCCTGGACCCGGTGGCGGTGGCGACCGTCGCCGCGTACGGCTCGGTCACCGGACCGGCCAGCGCGGCGGTACGACTGCTCGGGCTCGACCCGTACCGGGTGCACGCGGTGCTGGCGGCGCTGGCCGTCGACTGCGACGCCACGGCGGCCCGCGCGGTCGCCACCGCCGACGATCCACCCGAGTGGCTGCCGGCCCCGTCCGCCCCGCTCACCGACATCCACGCCGAAGTCCACACCACCTGGGAGGTGCGTCTCTTTGCGTCCTGAAACCGTATCGCCGACCCCGCACGCGTCGATCCCGCACGACGAGACCGTGCCGCACACCCACCCCGAGCCGGGGGTCGACCCGCACGCCCCGCTGCCGCCCACCGCCCGCCCGCTGCGGGTCGGCATCGGCGGGCCGGTCGGGTCGGGCAAGACCGCGCTGGTCGCGGCGCTGTGCCGGGCGTTCGCCGACGAGCTGCGCCTGGGCGTGGTCACCAACGACATCTACACCACCGAGGACGCCGACTTCCTGCGCCGGGCCGGGGTGCTCGACCCGGCGCGAATCAGGGCGGTGGAGACCGGCTGCTGCCCGCACACCGCGATCCGCGACGACATCGGCGCGAACCTCGACGCCATCGACGAGTTGGTCGACGGGGTCGGGCCGTTGGACCTGGTGCTGGTGGAGAGCGGTGGGGACAATCTCACCGCCACCTTCAGCCGGGGGCTGGTCGACAGGCAGATCTTCGTGGTCGACGTCGCCGGTGGCGACAAGGTGCCCCGCAAGGGCGGGCCCGGGGTGACCGCCGCCGACCTGCTGGTCATCAACAAGACCGACCTGGCCCCGCTGGTCCGGGCCGACCTGTCGGTGATGGACCGCGACGCCCGGGCCCGGCGGGGGGACCTGCCGACGGTGTTCCTGTCCATCGTGGGCGACCCGCTGGCCACCGGGGTGGCCGACTGGGTCCGCCACGAGTTGGCCCACCATCGCGGCCGGCTGGCCGTCGCGTGATGCGCGCGGTCGCCCGGGTGGTGGCGGTGGCCGACGGCCGGGGCCGCACCGTGCTGCGCGAGCTGCGCGGCGAGTCGCCGCTGCTGCTGCGCCAGGCCGCCGCCGAACAGGGCGTCCCCACGGTGTACGTCGTCGGCGGCGCGGCCGGTCCGCTGGCCGGTGACGACCTGCGGTTGAGCGTCGAGGTGGGGCCGGGGGCGACGGTGCGGGTGCGTACCGTCGCCGCGTCGGTGGCCCTGCCCGGCCGGGCAGGGGCGGTCTCCCGGATGCGGGTCGACGCGGTGGTGCACGACGGGGGCACCCTGCACTGGCTGCCGGAGCAGTTGGTCGCGGCGGCCGGCTGCGACCACGTCGCCGAGTCCCGGGTGACCCTCGCCGAGGGGGCCCGGCTGCTCTGGCGCGAGGAACTGGTCTGCGGCCGGTACGGCGAACCCGCCGGTGACGTCGTGGTGGCCACCTCGGTCGACCACGCCGGCCGGCCGCTGCTGCGCCAGTCCCTGGCGGCCGGCCCGGCCGCTCCCGGCTGGGCCGGGCCGGCGGTGCTGGGCGGGGCGACGGCGACCGGTTCACTGCTGGTGGCCGGTCCCGCCGCCGCGTCGGGACCGGCCACCGTGGACGGCGGCGGTCAGCCCCGGGGCCGGGTGCTCCCCGCCGGCCCCGGGGCGTCCGCCGCCTGGCTGCCGCTGGCGGGCGGCCCGGCGGCCCTGCTCACCGCCACCGCCGTCGACGCGCACACCCTGCGTACCCTGCTCGCCTTCCCGGCCGACGCGCACATCCCGCCTGCCCTGCTCACCAACCCGGCCGACGGGCACAGCCCGCCCGGGGGCGTAGCCGCAGCGGGGGTGCCGGGGGCAGGTCCGCGTCGGCCCACCGCCCGCACCGGGACCGACGTGGTGCCGGTCGCCTAGCAGCCCGCACCCCGCACCTGTCACCGGCCGGGCCCCTGTCTCGCTTCCGCCCTCGGCCCGGGCGGCGCGGGGTGCGGTGGTGTCGACCGCGAGGGCTTCCTGCCGGGCGTCGCTGCCGCCCGGCGAGCGGGTCGGCGACCTGTCGTGTCGGCACCCGCGCCGGATCGCCGCCGGCCATGCTCCAGGCGGAATCCCTGGTGGACCGGGTCGTTCCGGTCAGCCGGCCCGGACCGGCTGCCGGCGGGGGTCGAGCCGGGCGACCAGGTCGACGAGCTGCCCGGTCAGCTCCGCGTCATCGATGATCCCGGCCAGCTCGACCCGGACGAGGGCGTCGATGCGCTCGTGTTCGCGCCGGCCCCGGGGGGTCAGGTAGGCCCGGATGCGTCGCCTGTCGAACGGGTCGATCCGGCGGTGCACCAGGTTCTGGTCGACGAGCTGGTCGACGATCTTGGTCAGGGTGCCCGGCGGTAACGACTCCTCGGTGGAGACCTCGCTCATCGGGTGGCCCTGCCCGTCGGCGAGGCGGCAGAGCACCCGCCACGCCTCGACGGTGAGCCCCTCGGTGGTGAGCACCGCGCCGACCCGGCGGGCGAGCAGCCGTTCGGCGCGGGTCAGCGCGCGCATCAGGTCGACGGGCGTCGTGGGATCGTCGGCCATGTCTCTCCCCGTTCGGTGGGTTGCCATGTTACCGAAGCGTCCCGGTTTTCGGTCGGGTCTGGTGGCCCGCCAGGGTTGCCGGCAATCATGTCAGCATGTCCGTGCCGGTGCCCGGCCCCCACGGCGTGCCGGAGCCGTCGCCCCGCCCGGGCGGCCCGGCCGGGGCGGCCCCCTGGTTGACCGTCGACCGGTCGGTGGTCAGTGTCGCGCTGGTCTTCCCGATGCGCGGCCCGGCCGGCATGTTCGGCCCCACCTGTGAGCTGTGCGCCCAGTTGGCGGTGGAGGAGGTCAACCGGGCCGGTGGGGTGCTCGGCCGGGAGCTGCGGCTGGTGCCGGTCGACGGCGGTGCGCCACCGGCGCAGGTCGCCGCCGAGGTGGAGGCATTGGTGTCCACGGGCGCGGTGCAGGGGGTCACCGGCTGGCACATCTCGTCGGTCCGGCAGGCGGTGGCGCCCCGGATCGCGCACCGGGTGCCGTACGTCTACACCGCGCTGTACGAGGGCGGGGAGCGTACCGAGGGGGTGTTCCTGACCAGCGAGACGCCCGACGCCCAGCTCCGGCCGGCGATGCGGCTGCTCGCCCGGGAGCAGGGGGTACGCCGCTGGTACCTGGTGGGCAACGACTACGTCTGGCCGCGCCGCACCGCGCAGGCCGCCCAGCGGTACGCCCGCGACGACGGGGCGCGGGTGTGCGGGCGGGCGTTCCTGCCGCTGGGCACCGAGGACTTCGGGCCGGTGCTGCGGGAGATCGAGCGGGCCGAGGCCGACGCGGTGCTGATGCTGCTGGTCGGCGCCGACGCCGTCCGGTTCAACCGCGCCTTCGGCCGTTCCGCACTGGACCAGCGGTGCCTGCGGCTGAGCACCCTGATGGACGAGAACATGCTGCTGGCCAGCGGTGTCGGCGGCACCCGCCGGCTGTTCAGCACGGCCGGGTTCTTCGCCGGCCTGGTCACCCGGGAGAACCTGGACTTCCACGGGGCGTTCGCCAGCCGGTTCGGGGTGGACGCGCCGCCGCTGGGCAGCCTGGGGGAGTCCTGCTACGAGGGCGTGATGCTGCTCGCCGCCCTGATCGCCCGCGCCCGCACCCTGGACGTCCGCGCCATCGGGGCGACGGCGGACGCGGTCACCTACCACGGCCCCCGGGGCGAGTTGCAGCTGCGCCGCCGGCACGTCCGCCAACGCATCTACCTCGCCGAAGCCGACGGCCTCGACTTCACCGTCCTGGCCGAACTCTGACCCCCGCGCTCCCCCTCCCGCCCGTCCCGCCCCCGGTTGTCCCCGCTTGTCCCGGTTGTTGTCCCCGGTGATCAAGAGGTTTACGTCAGTTCCAGCGCCACGGCTGACGCAAACCTCTTGATCACGCGGGCGGGGGATGGGCGGGGCGCGGGGCGCGGGGGTGGGGTGGGGGAGCGCGGGGTGGGTGGGGGAGTGGGGGGTGTTGACAGGGGGGTGGGTGGGGGTTCTAGGATGCTTCCTGCGTGAAGTAATCGCCATTCCTGCGTATTGTTGGGTTAGTCTGGTGTTGGGGTTCCGCCCCGTGTCGGGCGGGCTTTGCGCTTTTTGTGATCGGTCATCGTGCATTGTGCGGTGGCCTTTTTTGTGTGTGTCGAGATCGGTCCGGGAAACAGTCAATTAAGGGCCGGGAAACGTGGCGGCAATCAAGTGGGCAGAGGCTTTTGCTGCCCGGAAGTCCACTGCGGACCGCCGCCGTGACGCCCCACCCGTCGCGCGACGAGGCCGCCGACGTGCACCGCGACCGCACCGCCTACCAATCATTGACAGCAATATCTGCCGGCCAGTGTGGGCCGGCACGGAAACTATCCGGCGAACATCGCTCCGCAGGGAGAATGAATGTCACAGTTCCGGGGCCGCCGCATCCTGGCGGGCGCCATGACACTGATTGCCGCCGCCGCGCTCGCCGGTTGTGGCAGCAAGACCTCCGACGAGAAGTCGACAGCCGGGGTCAGCGCCGACGTGTCCGGCGACACCGTCAAGGTCGGCCTGCTCAATTCGCTCTCCGGCACCATGGCCATCAGCGAGGTCACCGTGCGGGACTCCATCATGCTCGCCGTGGAGGAGATCAATGCCGCCGGCGGCGTGCTGGGCAAGAAGATCGTCCCGGTCGGTGAGGACGGCGCGTCCGACTGGCCCACCTTCGCCGAGAAGGCCGAGAAGCTGATCTCCCAGGACCGGGTCGCCGCCGTCTTCGGCTGCTGGACGTCGGCCAGCCGCAAGGCCGTCAAGCCGGTCTTCGAGAAGAACAAGGCGCTGCTGTTCTACCCGGTGCAGTACGAGGGGCTGGAGCAGTCGCCGTACATCTTCTACACCGGGGCCACCACCAACCAGCAGATCGTGCCCGGCCTGGACTACCTCAAGGCGCAGGGTAAGAAGTCGGTCTACCTGGTGGGCAGCGACTACGTCTTCCCGCGTACCGCCAACAAGATCATCAAGGCGTACGCGGCGGCGAACGGGATGACCGTGCTCGGCGAGGACTACGCCCCGCTCGGCTCCACCGAGTTCGGCACCATCGTCAACAAGGTCCGCTCGTCCAAGGCCGACGCGGTGTTCAACACCCTCAACGGCGACAGCAACGTGGCGTTTTTCAAGGAGTACACCTCCGCCGGGCTGACCGCCGCGAGCATGCCCGTGGTGTCGGTGTCGATCGCCGAGGAGGAGGTCAAGGGCATCGGCACCCAGTACCTCAAGGACCAGCTGACCGCCTGGAACTACTACCAGACCACCCCCGGCGCGGCGAACCAGAAGTTCGTCGCCGCGTACAAGGCCAAGTACGGCGCGGACAAGCCGACCAGCGACCCGATGGAAGCCGCCTACGTCGCGGTGTACCTGTGGAAGGCGATGGTCGACAAGGCCGGCACGTTCGAGGTGGAGAAGGTCCGGGCCGCCTCCGGCGGCATCACCTTCGACGCCCCGGAGGGCCTGGTCACCGTGGACGGCCCCACCCAGCACATCGCCAAGACCGCCCGGATCGGCAAGGTCGGCGCGGACGGGCTGATCACCGAGGTGTGGAACTCGGGCCAGCCGATCACGCCCGACCCGTACCTGAAGAGCTACCCCTGGGCGAGCGGCCTGAGCTGACCGATCCCGGCCCGGGCGGGAGGCACCCCCGCCCGGGCCGACCCACCACTTCGGAGCGCGAACGTGACAGTCCTCTTCGGTCAGCTCTTCACCGGCATCAGCATCGGCGCGGTGCTGCTGCTCATCGCCCTCGGCCTGGCGCTGACCTTCGGCCAGATGAACGTGATCAACATGGCGCACGGCGAGTTCATCATGGCCGGCGCCTACACCACCTACGTGCTCCAGCAGACCGTGACCGCCGCCGGCTGGTCGCTGCTGGTGGCGCTGCCGGTCGCCTTCGTGGTGGCCGGCGTCATGGGCGTGCTGCTGGAGGTGCTGCTGATCCGCCGCCTCTACGCCCGCCCGCTGGACACCCTGCTGGTCACTTGGGGCGTCTCGCTGATGCTCCAGCAACTGGCCCGGGACGTCTTCGGCAGCCCCAACGTGCAGACCCGGGCCCCGGCGCTGCTGACCGGCAACATCTCCCTGCCCGGCGGGCTGACCGTCGCCAACAACCGGCTGTTCATCCTGGCCCTCGCGCTGGCCGCCGTGCTGGCGCTGACCCTGGCGCTGCGGCTCACCCCGCTCGGGCGACGCATCCGCGCGGTGGTGCAGAACCGCGACCTCGCCGCCGTCTCCGGCATCCCCACCGCCCGGGTCGACCGGACCACCTTCTTCATCGGCTCCGGGCTGGCCGGCGTCGCCGGGGTCGCGCTGACCCTGCTCGGGCCGATCGGCCCGACGATGGGCACCAACCTGATCATCGACGCCTTCCTGGTCGTCGTGGTCGGCGGCATCGGCCAGCTCAAGGGCAGCGTGATCGTCGCCTTCGCGCTCGGCGTGCTCCAGGCCACCGGCGAGTACCTCACCACGCTCAGCGTCGCCAAAGTGATCGTCTTCGTGGCGATCGTGGCGTTCCTCCAGTGGCGGCCCCAGGGGCTGTTCACCCTGCGTACCCGGAGCCTCGCATGACCGCCGCGCCGCTGGTCGGCACCGATCCGGCCAGCGCGGCCGGCACCCCGGCCGGCGGCCGGCGGGGCCGCCGGTTCGAGGGCCCGGCCCGGACCGCCGTCGGGTTCGCCCTCGGCGCGGCGCTGCTGTTCGCCGTGGCTCCGCTGACCCTGTCGGACTTCCGGCTGTCGCTGCTGGCCAAGTACCTGTGCGTGGCGATGGTCGCGGTCGGTATCGGCATCGCCTGGGGCCGGGGCGGCATGCTCACCCTCGGCCAGGGGGTGTTCTTCGGCCTCGGCGGCTACGCGATGGCCATGCACCTCAAGCTCGCCGACGCCGGCCCTGGCGAACTGCCCGACTTCATGCAGCTCTACGGCCAGCTCGACGAGTTGCCGCTGTGGTGGCGGCCGTTCGCCAGCCCGTGGATCGCGCTGCCGGCCACCGTGCTGCTGCCGATGGCTGTCGCGTTCGGCCTCGGCTCGCTGGTCTTCCGCCGCCGGGTGCGCGGCGCCTACTTCGCCATCCTCAGTCAGGCGCTCGCCGCCGCGATGGTGATCCTGCTCGTCGGCCAGCAGGGCACCACCGGCGGCACCAACGGCCTCACCGACATCCAGGGCTTCTTCGGGTACGACCTGGACGACCCGGTCAACCAGCGGATGGTCTACTTCATCATCGCCGCCAGCCTGCTCGCGCTGCTGGCCCTGGCCCGGCAACTCATCCGCAGCCGCTACGGCGAGTTGCTGGTCGCCGTCCGCGACGGCGAGGAACGGGTCCGCTTCCTCGGCTACGACCCGGCCGGCGTCAAGCTCGTCGGCTACGTGATCGCCGCCGGGATGGCCGGTCTGGCCGGGGCGCTGTTCGTCCCGGCGGTGGGGATCATCTCGCCCGCGCTGATCGGGATCGTGCCGTCCATCGAGTTCGTCATCGGCGTCGCGGTGGGTGGCCGGGCCACCCTGCTCGGCCCGGTGCTCGGCGCGGTGGCGGTGGCCTGGGCGCGGACCGCCCTGTCGGAACGGTTCCCGGGCACCTGGACGTACCTGCAGGGGTTGCTGTTCGTGCTGGTGGTGGCGTTCCTGCCGGGCGGCCTGGCGTCGCTGTGGGTGCTGGCCCGCAAGCGCCGGTCGGACCCGGCCGGCGCGCGGTGGTGGCGGCGGTCCCGGCCGGCGGACCCGGCCGAGGCCCGGACGGAGGTGTCGGCGGCATGACCGGTACGCAGCTCGACGGCCTGTGCGTACGCGACCTGCGGGTCACCTTCGACGGGTTCACCGCCGTCGACGGGGTCGACCTCGACGTGCCGCCCGGGGACATCCGGTTCCTGATCGGCCCCAACGGGGCGGGGAAGACCACGGTGGTCGACGCCGTGACCGGGCTGGTCCGGGCCACCGGCTCGGTCCGCTTCGGCGACCGGGAACTGCTCGGCCGGGACGTGCACCGCATCGCCCGGCTCGGCATCGGCCGGACCTTCCAGACCGCCTCGGTCTTCGAGGAGCTGACCGTGGTGCAGAACCTCGACATCGCCGCCGGGGCCACCCGGAGCTGGTGGACGCTGGCCCGCCGGCGCAACCGGATCCCCGACGAGGTGGCCGCCGCGCTGGAGACGATCGGGTTGGCCGACCGGGGTGACCAGCCGGCCGGCGCGCTGGCGCACGGGCAGAAGCAGTGGCTGGAGATCGGCATGCTGCTGGTCTCCGACGCCCGGCTGCTGCTGCTCGACGAGCCGGTCGCCGGGATGAGCCACGAGGAACGCGACGCCACCGGCGTCCTGCTGGAGACGGTCAGCCGGGACCGCACCGTGGTGGTCATCGAACACGACATGGACTTCCTGCGCCGCTTCGCCCGCAGCGTGACCGTGCTGCACGCCGGGAAGGTGCTCAGCGAGGGCACCGTGGCCCAGGTCCAGGCGGACCCCCGGGTGCAGGAGGTCTACCTCGGCGTCGACACCGCACCGGAGGCGTGATGTTGGAGTTGCGTGGGATACACGCCGGCTACGGCCGCAGCGAGGTGCTGCACGGGGTGGACGTGGCCGTCCCCGCCGACGGGGTGGCCGCCGTGCTCGGCCACAACGGCGCGGGCAAGAGCACCCTGCTGCGGGTCGCCGTCGGGCTGCTGCGCCCCCGCGCCGGCACGGTCACCCTCGACGGGGAGGACGTCACCCGGCTCGCCCCGCACCAGCGGGTCGCCCGGGGCCTCGCGTACGTGCCGCAGGGCCAGCAGTGCTTCCCGCACCTGACGGCGGCGGAGAACCTGCGGCTGGTGGCCGACGGCCGGCGCGACGGGGCCGCCGCCACCGCCGAGGCGCTGGACCTGTTCCCGGCGTTGCGGAGTCTGCTGCGGCGGCGGGCCGGGTTGCTCTCCGGCGGCCAGCGTCAGCAGTTGGCCATCGCCCGTGCGCTGGTCACCCGGCCCCGGCTGCTGCTGCTCGACGAGCCCACCGAGGGCATCCAGCCGTCGGTGGTCGCCGAGATCCAGGACCGGATCGTCGAGCTGACCACCGGGGCCGGGATCCGGGTGCTGCTGGTGGAGCAGCACCTCGGTTTCGCGTTGCGGGTGGCGACCCGGCACTACGTGCTGGAGTCCGGCCGGGTCACCGCCACCGGCGACGGTGGCCGGGACGCCGAACGGTCGGTCCGCCAGGCGCTCGCGGTCTGAGAGTGCCGGACTGATCACCGAAAGTGACATCCCCTGTAACATTGGCGTGCGTAGATGGATCGGAGTGTGCTCCAGCCGCCCGTGACGCAGGGGAGTGACTGTGCGGAATCTGCCGGCCCGGGTCCTGGGCGTCGTGACCGCGATCTCGCTCGGGGTGGTCGGCGGCCCGTCGCCGACCCCGGCCCGGCCGGCCGGTGCGCCGGCCACCGCCGCCCCGGCGGCGGACCCGGCCGACGAGCTGACCGGCGACATCGTCTTCTCCGTGCCGAGCGGCACCTTCCGGGACGCGTTCGCGGTCTCGTTGCGCACGACGGTGGCCGACGCCGAGATCCGCTACACGACGGACGGGTCACTGCCCCGCGCGGACTCCCCACGCTACGACGACACCCCGCTGACCGTCTCCGCCACCACCCAGCTACGGGCCGGGGCGTTCGTCGACGGGGTGGCGACCGGCGACCCCGGCACCGCCCTCTACGTCGAGCGGGCCGTGGACGTCAGCCTCGACCTGCCGATCCTGCTGATCGACGGGTACGGCCAGGGTGCGCCGGGACGGGAGTTCGTCGACGCCGCCGCGCTGCTCTTCGCACCGACCGGCGGACACGCGTCGCTCTCCACGCCGCCCACCCTCGCCACCCGGATCGGTTACCACCTGCGCGGCACGTCGAGTTCCCTGTTCGACAAGGCGCCCTACCGGGTCGAGTTCCGGGACAACGAGGACGACGACGTCGACCTGCCGGTGCTCGGGATGCCGGCCGAGTCCGACTGGGTGCTGCGCGGGCCCTACACCGACAAGGCGTTGATCCGGGAGGCGTTCACCTTCGACCTGGCCCGCGAGATCGGATTCCAGGCGCCCCGGTACGCCTTCGTCGAGTTCTACCACAACGTCGCGGACCGGCCGGTGGCCGCCGAGGACTACCAGGGCGTCTACCTGATCGTCGAAACCATCAAGAACGCCAAGAACCGGCTCGACCTCAAGGAGCTCGACCCCGACGACGTCACCCTGCCGGCCATCACCGGTGGGTACATCGTCAAGTTCGAGTGGCTGACGGCCGAGGAGCCCACCCTGGAGTGCCAGGGCCGGCCCGCGACCTGCTGGCACTACCTGGAGGTGGTCGACCCCTCGCCGCTGCAACCGGAGCAGCAGGCCTGGCTGACCGGGCACCTCCAACAGTTCAACGACCTGATGCAGTCCCGCGACTTCGCCGATCCGGTGACCGGCTATCCCGCCTGGATCGACGTGGGATCGTTCGTCGACTCGTTCATCCTCAACGAACTGACCCGCAACTTCGACGCCTACGCCCGCAGCTCGTACTTCTACAAGGACCGGGGTGGCAAGATCACCGCCGGGCCGCTGTGGGATCTCGACCTCACCTACGGCATCGGCGGCGGGGACAACCTGGAGACCACCGGCTGGCAGTACGAGCAGCCCCGGTGGCCGAAGCCCAACAACTGGATCAACCGGTTGGTCACCGACCCCGGGTTCATGGCGCTGGTCCGGGCCCGCTGGGCCGAGCTGCGGCGGGGCCCGCTGTCGGCCGCCGGGCTCGACGCGCGCCTCGCCGCCCTCACCGCGCCGCTCGCCAACGCCGCCGGCCGCAACTTCCAGCGGTGGCCGAACCTGACCACCGAGAAGATCGGCCCCATCGTCACCCCGACCGCCGACACGTGGCAGGGGCAGCTCGACTACCTGCGGGACTGGCTGGACCGGCGGATGGCGTGGCTGGACTCGGCCCTCTAGGCCAGCCGGATGTCGTCGCCGTCGACGGTCACCGCCCGGGGCGGCAGCGGGCTCCCGGCCGGGCCGCTGCGCACCGCGCCGTCGGCGATGCCGAAGACACTGTTGTGGCAGCCGCAGACGATGGTGCCGTCCTTGACCGAGGTGACCGTGCAGCCCTGGTGGGTGCAGGTCGCCGAGAACGCCTTGATGGTGCCCGCGGCCGGTTGGGTCACCACCACGCCCTCGGCCTTGAAGATCTTGCCGCCCCCGACCGGGATGTCCGCCACCGCGGCCAGCGCCGCCGGGGCGGGCGGCTGCTCGCCGCCCCCGGCGGGGGAGCCGCTCGCCCCGGCGGACGGCCCGGCCGGTGCGCTGCCGCCCGGCGAGGCGTCGGCCGGCGCGGCGGCCGATCCGCCGGTCTGCGGCGCCGCGGCCGGCGTGGTCGGCTCGCCATACGTCTGGCAGCCGGTGAGCAGGGCGGTCACGCCCACCCCACCGGCACCGGCCAGCACCGCCCGCCGGGACGCACACCCGGTCCCACGCTCGTCGCACATCTGCCCGTCGTTCCTCTCCCGTGCCCCGAGCCCGTCGCGCGTCACGTGCCCACCCCGAAGGTGGTGAAGTACCACAGCGACGAGGTCACCCAGATCCCCATCAGGACGGTGAAGACCAGCCCACCGACGACCGGCAGCACCCAACCGGCCAGCCCCCGCTTGGGCAGCGCCAGCATCTTCATGGTGAACACCCCGAAGAAGAGGCAGCCGAGCAGCGAGTGCAGCAGGGTCCGCAGGTCGTAGTCGGCGAAACCCAGCGCGTAGAGGCAGTGCACCGCCACCGGGACGGTCAGCAGGAACGCCACCCGGCCGCTCCACCGGTGCAGCCCACCCGCCCAGGAGGGCGAGAAGCCACCGAGCCGGCCCCACATCGCCAACGCGCTGAGCAACTGCACCACGGCGAAGAAGGCCGCTCCGGTGCCCAGCCAGACCTTGACCGTCTGGGGGCTGGAGAAGCCGGCCACGTTGACCGCGATCCCGGTGGGCTGGTGCATCCGGCCGTACGCCCCGAGGGCCACCGCGACCGCCGCCCCGACCAGCAGCGGCACGAGCAGCGAGGCGGGCGGGGCACCGGAGCCGGTGGACGGCACGCCGATCGGGGCGGGCGGGGTCACGGCGGGTGGGGGGTCGGACAGGACCCGGACGGGCGGCCCGTCGTCGAGGTCGCGTCCCACGTCGATCTCGAACCTGCGGCGTGCCGTCGTCATCACGCACCGGACCCCGGGTCGGCCACGACCGGTGACGCGGTGACGGTCCGGCCGTCGAGGATGGTGGTGCCGAACGCGGGGTCCAGCGGCGGGGCCGACACGGGCACACCGTCGCGGGTGACCACCCCGATCTGGCTGCCGTCGGGCAGCATGATCCAGCCGCCGTCGACGCCGGCGCGGCGCTGCTGGGCGGTGGCCCGGTAGAGCACCGGGTCGGGCTTGCCGGTCTGCTTGGCGGTGAACTTCCACCGGCGCTGACCCACCACCATCTCGCCGGAGGCGACGCCGTCGCCGAACGACCCGGTGAGCACCTCGCCCTTCTTGCCGGTCAGCTTCATCCGGCCGTCGGCGGCGGTGCCGTTGAGCCACACCTCCAGCTTCTTGCCGTCGCAGACGTACGCCACCGCCTTGCCGTCGGTGACGGTGATCGCGATGGTGGCGCCGCCGTCGAGTCGGCCGGTCCAGTTCGAGTCGGCCTGCTTCGCCGGTGGCGGCGTGGTCGGCGGCGTGGTCTGCGCCGGGCCGGGCTGGCCCCCCGCCGGCGCCGCCGGGGTGGCGTCCGGCTCGGCCGCCGGGTCGGCGTCCGGCTCCGCGGCCGGGGCGGCGGGCGACACCACGGCGGCCTCGGGCGGGCTCGTCGCGGGCGCGGCCGCACCGGCATCGACCGTACGCGGTGCCGCCTGGGCGCTCATCGCGAACAGGACGGCGGCCATGCCCGTCCCGGTCAGCAGGGTGAGCAACGGGGTCGTGCGCTTCATGAGCAGCTCCCTTCGCCTGGTGGTACGAAGCCGGGGCGCTGGTCGTTCAATGTCGGGACGAGAACCTGCGATCGCCGGCGGCCGGGTGCCCGGTCCATCACCGACGGTCACCGTCCCGGGTGGCCGATAGGGTGTCGGGATGGCCGCCACGATCCCGTACCGCCCCGGGGCCGGGTGACAGGTGCCGTCCGTGCCCGTCCCCACCCGACGGCGTCCCGCCGATCCGCCGCCCGTCCGCCCCGCCGGTCTCGCCCAGCGGTGTGCCCGGATCACCCGCTCGCGCCCGTTCGAGGCGGCGATCGTGGTACTCATCATGGCCAACGCGGCGGTGCTCGGGGTGGAGACCTACCCGGATCTCGGTGCGGCCCGACCTGCGCTGCACTGGCTGGAGCTGAGCTTCCGGGCCGCCTTCGTCGCCGAGATCGCCGTCCGGGTGCTGGCGTACGGGCGTCGGCCGCAGGACTTCCTGCGGCACGGCTGGAACGTGTTCGACCTGGTGGTGATCGCGGCGATCTTCCTGCCCGGGCTGCACGGCGACTCGGCGTTGCTGCGGGTCGTCCGGGTGGCCCGGGTGCTGCGCCTGGTGCGTTTCTCGCCGGGTCTGCGCACCATCGTGGCCGCGCTGTGGCGCAGCCTGCCCGGTGTCGGCGGGTTCCTCGCGCTGGCCATGGTGACCCTCTACGTCTACGGCATGGCCGGCTGGCTGATCTTCGGGCGGGCCTACCCGGAGCAGTACGGCGACATCGGCAGGTCGCTGCTGACCCTGTTCGTGCTGCTGTCCCTGGAGACCCTGCCGGACCTGGTCGAGCAGGGGTTGGCGCTGTCCCCGTGGACCCTCGTCTACTACGTCAGCTACGTGCTCATCACGGTCAACCTGCTGCTGAACATCCTGATCGCGGTCATCGTGAACTCGATGGAGGAGGCCCGCCGGTTGGAGATGACCGAGCGGCTGGCGCCCGGCTACGACGCCGACGGCGACGGGGTGCCCGACGAGGTGGACCGGATCGCCCTGACCCAGCGCCTGGACGACCTGCGGGCGGTCATCGCCGAACTGGAACGGGAGCTGCGCATCGACCGGGACGAGCCGGCGGCCCGTCACCGGCCGACCGCCGAGCGCACCGACGCCCGGTGACCGGGCGGCCCGCCCTCCGGCGGTCGTCCCCGGGCGTCGGCCGTCGATCCCGGCACTGTCCCGACGTCGCCGTCTCCCACTGGTCGGGACGGTGGCGGTGGGCGATCACGCCCTGATCATGATAGGGATGAAGGGGCGCGCGGCCGTTACCGGCCGGACGCCCCTTCGGTGATGGGCGAGGGAGGTAGGCATGCGGTTCGAACGGACGGTTCTTCCCGGGGTCGGACTCTGCCAGCGCTTCGCCACCACGAACGGCCAGTGGGCCAGCGTCATCTCCCATCCGGGCGGTCGGCGCGACATCGTGATCTACCACCCGGAGGACGGCGACACCGCCCTCGCCACGCTGGTGCTCGACCAGTCCGAGGC
Source organism: Micromonospora sp. SCSIO 07396 (assembly GCF_053667945.1). Lineage (NCBI taxonomy): Bacteria > Bacillati > Actinomycetota > Actinomycetes > Micromonosporales > Micromonosporaceae > Micromonospora > Micromonospora sp. SCSIO 07396. The sequence continues at coordinate 3,041,969 of NZ_CM132210.1, read as the reverse complement.
GCAGGCCGTCGCCGCCGTGCTCAACCAGGCGGTCACCGTCGACCACCTCGCCGAGCTGGAACGCCAGCTGCCCGGCGTCACCGTGGTGCGAATACCCGTCGCCGTGGACAGCGTCGGTGACGGAAAACGCTGGCGGGACACCGGGTTGTCCGGTCGACCGCTGTCGCTGTTGGCGGTGGTCCGCGCCGGCCGGGTCGTCCCGACCCCCGGTGACGACGTCGTCCTGCTCGCCGGGGACGAGGTGGTCGTCGCGGGTACGGAGGCGGCCACCACCTCCGCCGCGGACGTGCTCGCCGGTCACTGACCGGACCCCACGACAGACCGAACGACCAACCAGGGTGACGCCACCGTCGCGGTGGCCGCGCGACCCGGGGACGCCCGTCCCCGCGCCGCCGGTCCCGCGCAGCCCCGAGCGGGCGGGCGAGACCCGACACCGAACTTCGAGGAGGGTATGTGCTGGTCCTGGTGGCGGTCCACGCACTGGCAGCCGTGGTCGCCCCGGGGCTGGTACGCCGCTTCGGACGCCGGGCGCTCTACGCCGTCGCGCTGGCCCCGGCCGCCACGCTGGTCTGGGCGCTGACCCGTACCGGTGGGGTGCGGTCCGGTGAGCCGGTGGTGGAGACCTGGCCGTGGGTGCCCCGGATCGGCCTGGAACTGGCCCTGCGGATGGGCACCCTGTCCTGGCTGATGGTGGTGCTCGTCGGCGGGGTCGGCGCGCTGGTGCTGGCGTACAGCGCCAGGTACTTCCGCTCCGACGACCCCGGGCTGGGTCGCTTCGCCGCGGTCTTCGTCGCCTTCGCCGGCTCCATGCTCGGCCTGGTCGTCTCCGACGACCTGCTGCTGCTCTACGTGTTCTGGGAACTCACCACCGTCTTCTCGTACCTGCTGATCGGCTACGACCCGGCGAAGCGGGCCAGCCGGCGGGCCGCCATGCAGGCGCTGCTGGTCACCACCCTGGGCGGGCTGGCCATGCTGGCCGGGTTCGTGATGCTCGGCCAGCACGCCGGCAGCTACCGCTGGTCGGTCGTCGCCACCGACCTGCCCGGCGGCGGCTACCTGGTCACCGCGCTGATACTGATCCTGCTCGGCGCGCTCAGCAAGTCGGCGATCGTGCCGTTCAGCTTCTGGCTGCCCGGTGCGATGGCCGCCCCCACCCCGGTCAGCGCCTACCTGCACGCCGCCGCGATGGTCAAGGCCGGGGTGTTCCTGGTCGCGCTGCTCGGCCCGGCGGTCGCCGACGTCACCGCCTGGCGGGTGGTGCTGCTGTGCACCGGCCTGGCCACCCTTCTGCTCGGCGGCTGGGTGGCGCTGCGCCAGACCGACCTGAAGCTGCTGCTCGCCTACGGCACGGTCAGCCAGCTCGGACTGCTGATGGTGATCCTCGGGGCCGGCACCCGGGACGCCGCACTGGCCGGCGCGGCCATGGTGCTGGCGCACGCCCTGTTCAAGGCCACCCTCTTCCTCGTCGTCGGGATCGTCGACCACACCACCGGCACCCGGGACCTGGACGAACTCAGCGGGCTCGGCCGGCGCGCGCCGGCGTTGGCCGGGGTCGCCGTGCTGGCCGCCGCGTCGATGGCCGGGCTGCCGCCGATGGCCGGGTTCGTCGCCAAGGAGGCCGCCCTCGACGCGTTGCAGCACGGAGGCCCGGCGGACCTGCTGGTGCTGGCGGGGGTGGTGGCCGGCTCGGCCCTGACCGTGGCGTACACGCTGCGGTTCCTGTGGGGGGCGTTCGCCGCCAAGCCCGGTGTCGCGCCGACCGAAGCGCATCCGGCGGGCTTGTCGTTCCTCGCCGCCCCGGCGCTGCTCGCCGTCGCCGGGCTGGTCGTCGGTGTCGCCGCCCCGGCCCTCGACGGGCTGCTCGCCCCGTACGCCGACGGGTTCTCCACCGCCGGGCCGGGTTACCACCTGGCGCTGTGGCACGGCCTGACCCCGGCCCTGGGGCTGTCCGCCCTGGCGGTGGCGGCCGGTGCCGGGCTGTTCCTGCTGCTGCACCGGGGTCGGCTGCGGGCGACCCGGTGGACGCCGCTGGACGGCGCGGCCGGCTACGAACGGCTGGTCGCCGGGGTGGACCGGCTGGCGGTGGAGCTGACCGGCGCGACCCAGCGGGGCTCGCTGCCGTTCTATCTCGGGATCATCCTGGTGGTGCTGGTCGTGCTGCCCGGCGGGGCGCTGCTCACCGGCGGCCCGTGGCCCCGGCAGTTCCGCGCCTGGGACACCCCGTTGCAGGCCGTCGTCGCCGCCCTGGTGATCGTGGCCGCCGTGATGGCCGCCCGCGCGCTGCGCCGGCTCACCGCGATGATCCTGGTCGGGGTCGCCGGCTACGGCACCGCGCTGATGTTCGTCCTGCACGGCGCACCGGACCTGGCGCTGACCCAGTTCCTGGTCGAGACCGTCACCATCGTCATGTTCGTGCTGGTGCTGCGTCGGCTGCCGGTGAAGTTCTCGGCCCGGCCGATCCGCCGCAGCCGGCGCGGCCGGATCGCCCTCGGGGTCGCCGTCGGCGCGGTCGTGTCCGGGATGGCCTGGGTCGCGTCCAGCGGCCGGCTGGCCATCCCGGTCTCCGAGCGGTTCCCCGACGAGGCGGTCTCCTACGGCGGCGGCAAGAACGTGGTCAACGTGACCCTGGTCGACATCCGGGCCTGGGACACCATGGGCGAGATCGCGGTGCTGGTGGTGGCCGCCACCGGGGTGGCCAGCCTGATCTTCCGCCGCTCCCGGGACCTGGACCGGCGCAGCGCCGTCCCCGGCCCCCGACCGGCGACCACCGGCGGGCCGCGCTGGCTGACCGCCGGCTTCGAGGCGCACCGGCACTCGGTGATCCTCCAGGTGGTCACCCGGCTGCTCTTCCACGCCATCGTGCTGTTCTCCGTCTACCTGCTCTTCTCCGGTCACAACGCCCCCGGCGGCGGGTTCGCCGCCGGGCTGGTCGCCGGCCTGGCCCTGGCCGTGCGTTACCTGGCCGGTGGCCGGCGGGAACTCAACGCCGCCGCGCCTGTCGACGCCGGGGCGGTGCTCGGCGCGGGGCTGTTCCTCGCCGTCGGCACCGGCGTGGTGGCGATGCCACTGGGCGGGGATTTCCTGCAGAGCGCGGTGCTCGACCTGCACCTGCCCCTGCTCGGCAAGGTCCACTTCGTCTCGTCGGTCTTCTTCGACGTCGGCGTCTACCTGATCGTGGTCGGCCTGGTGCTGGACATCCTGCGCAGCCTCGGCGCCGAGATGGACCGCCAGCAGGAGGACGCCCACGACGACGTACGGGACAAGGAGCTGGTGTGACCCCCAACCTCACCTACATCGTGGTGGTCGGTGTGCTCTTCGCCGCCGGGGTGACCCTGCTGCTGGAACGCAGCCTCACCCGGGTGCTGATGGGCGTCATCCTGCTCGGCAACGGGGCCAACCTGCTGCTGCTCACCGGTGGCCGGGCCGGCGGCCCGCCGATCGTCGGCACCACCGACGCCGACGAGATGAGCGATCCGCTGCCTCAGGCGATGGTGCTCACCGCCATCGTCATCACCCTCGGGATGACCGCGTTCCTGCTGGCGCTGTCGTACCGCAGCTGGCACCTCAACGGCCACGACGAGGTGCAGGACGACGTGGAGGACCGCCGGATCATGGACCTGGCCGACCGGGACGAGGGGCCGGGCACCGACGACGCCGACCAGTCCGACTCCGACGACCAGCCCGACGGCGACGGCCGGCCCGACCCGGACAGCCGACGGCCTTCGCCGGCCTCAGTGGCGGCGACGGCCGGCGAGCGGGGGAGGGACGCGTGAACTACCTCGTCCCACTGCCGGTGGTGATGCCGCTGCTCGGCGCGGCCCTGACCCTGCTGCTGGCCAGCCGCCCCCGGGCCCAGCGGTGGGTCAGCCTCACCGTGCTCACCGCGACCGTGGCGGTGGCCGCCACCCTGCTCGTCCGTTCCTCGATCGACGGGCCGCTCGTCGTCGAGGTCGGCGGCTGGGTCGCGCCGCTGGGCATCGTGCTCGTCGCCGACCAACTCGCCGCGCTGATGCTGGTGGTGTCCGCCGCCGTCACCCTCTGCGTGCTGGTGTACTCCATCGGGCAGGGCATGGCCGACGGGCACGAGGACACCCCGCTGTCGGTCTACCACCCCACCTACCTGGTGCTCACCGCCGGGGTGTGCAACGCGTTCCTCTCCGGCGACCTGTTCAACCTCTATGTCGGCTTCGAGATCCTGCTGGTCGCCAGCTACGTGCTGCTCACCCTGGGCAGCACCGAGACCCGGATCCGGGCCGGCACCACGTACGTCGTGGTCAGCCTGCTGTCGTCGCTGATCTTCCTGGTGGCGATCGGGCTGGTCTACTCGGCCACCGGCACCCTCAACCTGGCGCAGCTCGTCGACCGGCTCGACGCCCTCCCCGACGACCTGCGGCTGGTGCTGCAGGGGATGCTGCTGCTCGCCTTCGGCATCAAGGCGGCGGTCTTCCCGCTGTCGGCATGGCTGCCCGACAGCTACCCCACCGCGCCCGCGCCGGTCACCGCCGTCTTCGCCGGCCTGCTCACCAAGGTCGGCGTGTACGCCATCATCCGCACCGAGACGCTGCTGTTCCCCGGTGGCCGGACGGCCGACCTGCTGCTGGTGGTGGCGGCCCTGACCATGCTGGTCGGCATCCTCGGCGCGGTCGCCCAGTCCGACATCAAACGACTGCTGTCGTTCACCCTGATCAGCCACATCGGCTACATGCTGTTCGGGGTGGGGCTCAGCTCGTCGCTGGGGCTGGCCGCCGCGATCTTCTACGTGGTGCACCACATCACCATCCAGACCACCCTGTTCCTCGCCGCCGGTCTGGTCGAACGCCGGGGCGGCAGCGCCGCGCTGGACCGCCTCGGCGGGCTGGCCCGGCTGTCGCCGCTGCTCGCCGTGCTGTTCTTCGTGCCCGCGCTGAACCTGGCCGGCATCCCCCCGTTCTCCGGTTTCCTGGGCAAGCTCGGCCTGGTCCAGGCCGGCGTGGACGACGGCGGCCCGCTGGCCTGGGTGCTGGTCGCGGGCGGGTTGCTGACCAGCCTGCTCACCCTGTACGCGATCGCCCGGGTGTGGAACCTGGCGTTCTGGCGTCGCCCGCATCCGGACATGCCCGAACCGCAGGACAGCGTGCACACCGTGCGCACCGACGGGGTGGAGCAGCCCTACCGGGGGCCGGACCGCGACGCCCACCCGGGCGCGATGCTGCCCCGCCTGATGATCGCGCCGACGGTCGCTCTGGTGGTGCTGGGGCTGGGGTTGACCGTGGTGGCGGGACCGCTGTTCGACCTCAGCTCCGACGCCGCCGACGACCTGCTGCGGCGTACCCCGTACGTCGAGGCCGTCTACCCCGGGGGGACCCCGTGAGCCACGATCCGCCGCCGCAGCGCCGCCCGGACCGGTCGCCGCCGCCCGGGGAGCCGTCGCCGCCGCTTCCCGGGGGTGGGCCGGCCCCGGATCATCCCGAGGACCGGCCGCTGACCCGGGCGGCCCGCCGCCGCAACCGGGCCGTCGCGATGATCGTGCTGGTCACCGTCTGGGTGCTGCTCTGGGGGACGCTGAGCTGGGCCAACGTGCTCGGCGGGCTGGTCGTGGGGCTGGTGGTGCTGACCGTCTTCCCGCTACCCCCGGTGACCTTCGCCGGGCGGGTGCACCCGCTGCCGCTGCTGCGCTTCACCCTGCGTTTCCTGCGTGACCTGGTGGTGGCCAGCGTCCAGATCGCGGTGCTGGCGCTGCGGTTCGGGCACCCCCCGCTGGGCGCGATCATCGCGGTGCAGTTGCGGGTCCGCTCCGACCTCAACCTGACCCTGACCGCCGAGGCGCTGTCCCTGGTGCCGGGCAGCCTCATCGTCGAGGTCGACCGGGACGCCGGCATCCTCTACGTCCACGTGCTCGGGGTGCGCGACCGCGCCGAGGTCGAACGCTTCCGCGACGGCGTGCTGGAGCTGGAGGCCCGGTTGATCGCGGCGATCGGTTCGGCGCAGGAGCAACGGCTGGTCCGGGAGCACACACCGTCCACCCTGGAAGGGAGTTCGAGATGACCGCTGTCGCCGTGATCGTCACCGTGCTGCTGGCGGTGGCCGGTGCGCTCACCCTCACCCGGATCGTCCGGGGGCCGTCGGTGCTCGACCGGGCGGTCGCCACCGACGTGCTGCTGGCGATCGTGGTGGCCGCGGTGGCGACCGAGGCCGCCTACAGCCGGGACGCTACCGCGCTGCCGATCCTGGTGGTGCTGGCCATCCTCGGTTTCGTCGGTTCGGTCAGCGTCGCCCGCTTCGCCACCCGCCGGGACGACAGGTGAGCGTCGACGCGGTGCTCGACGTGGTGGCCGCGGCCTGTCTGCTGGGCGGCGCGCTGCTCAGCCTCGCCGCCGGGGTCGCCCTGGTCCGCTTCCCCGACCTGCTGTCGCGGATGCACGCCGCCGCCAAGCCGCAGGTGCTCGGCCTGCTGCTGGTGCTGCTCGGCTGCGCGCTGCGGCTGCGGACCGGGGTGGACGTCACCACGCTGGTGCTGGTCGGGGCGTTCCAGCTGGCCACCGCGCCGGTCGCCGCGCACATGATCGGCCGGGCCGGCTACCCGCACGACCGGATCCGCACCGACCTGCTGGTCACCGACGAACTCGCCGCCCACCTCGACCGGCTGCACGCCGACCGGCGGCCCTGACCGGCGTACCCCCGGCCGTCGCGGCCGTGGTGCCCCCGGACGACGCCGGATCGTCGCGGTCCGGGCCGGGGGCGACGCCGCGGGGTCAGGGGGCCTCGACGACCTCCCGGCCGAGCGGCCAGAACGCCGCCGGGACGAGCTTGAAGTTGGCGATGCCGAACGGGATGCCGATGATCGTGACGCAGAGCGCGATCCCGGCGAGCAGATGGGACAGCGCCAGCCACCAGCCGGCCAGCAGCACCCACAGCACGTTCGCCAGCCCGGACGGCACGCCGGCCCCCGGCTTGGTGACCAGGGTACGGCCGAACGGCCACAGCGAGTACGACGCCAGCCGCAGCGACGCCACCCCGAACGGGATGGTGATGATGAGGACGAAGCAGACCACCGCCGCGACGAAGTAGCCGAGCGCCAGCACGATTCCGCCACCGAGGATGAGCCACAGCAGGTTCAGGACGAAGCGAATCATTACTCCATAGTGACCGGCGCGTGCCACCGCGTCACCGTTCCATGATCTGATGTTCCCATGATCACTCCCACTCCTCTCATGCAACTCGTCGCCGGCGTCTGGGGCTTCAAGACCCTCGCCGTCGGCGTCGAGTTCGGCCTGTTCACCCGGCTGGCCGGCGGACGGACCGTCACCGTGGCGCAGGCCGCCGCCGAGTTCGGGCTCGACGAACGCCCCGCCGACCTGCTGCTGTCGGCCAGCGCGTCGCTGGGGCTGCTGGAGCGGGCCGGCGACGGCTACCGCAACTCCGCGCTGGCCGAGCAGTTTCTGGTCGAGGGGCAGCCGTACTACTTCGGCGCCCAGGTGCGCTATTCCGACCTGCGCACCTACCTGCCCTGGCACCGGGTGGGCGAGGCGCTGCGCGGCAACCGGCCGCTCACCTGGGACCCGCAGCAGCAGGACTCGCTGTTCGACACCACCGACCCGGAGCTGGTGGCCCAGTTCTGGGACGCCATGTTCGCCACCTCCCGGTTCACCGCCCGCGCCCTGGCCGACGCGTACGACTTCGGCGCGCACCGGCGGCTGCTCGACGTCGGCGGCGGCGCGGGGGCGTTCCCGATCGAGTTCTGCCTGCGGCTGCCGCAGCTGCGGGCGACGATCCTGGACCTGCCGCACGTGTGCGTACGGGCCGGCGAGCGGATCGCGGAGGCCGGCCTGACCGACCGGATCGGCACGGTCGCCGGTGACTTCCTCGCCGACCCGGCCCTGCCCGACGGGCACGACGTGATCCTGCTCAGCATGATCCTGCACGACTGGGACGAACCGACCAACCGGGCGCTGCTGGCCAAGTGTTTCGCCGCGCTGCCGCCCGGCGGGGTGATCGTCATCAGTGAGCTGCTGCTCAACGACGAGCGCACCGGCCCGCCGGAGGCCGCCCTGATGGGCATGAACATGCTCGTCGAGACCGAGGGCGGCAAGAACTACTCCGGTGCGGAGTACCGGGCCTGGCTGACCGACGTCGGCTTCGTCGACGTGCGCACGGTGCCGTTCGAGGCCCCCGGGGCGAACGGCGCGGTGCTGGCCCGCCGCCCCTGACCGGCCCGGCCGGCGGGCCAGCACGGTCCGCCGGCCCGGCCGCCGGTCACCCCGGCTTGTACGCGGTGACCAGTTCCCACCCGCCGGGCAGCACCCCTACCCGGGTGAAACCGACCTCGGCGAGCAGCCCGGTGTAGAACTCGACCTCCCGCAGCCGGCTGACGCAGCTGTCCACCCCGATCAGGAAGTAGCTCCAGAAGAACTGCACGGCCAGCCGGTCCGGGGTGCGGAACTCCTCGGCGATCAGCAGCAGCCCGCCCGGCTCCAGTGCCGCGTACGCCTGCTCGACCAGGCGGCGGGCGACGTCGTTCGGCCAGTCGTGCAGCACCCGGACGAACGCCATCGCGTCGTAGCCCGTCGGCAGCGGCCCGGCCAGGAAGTCGCCGCCGACGAAGCCCAACCGGTCGGGATGCCCCCGGTCGACCCGGGTGGCCGCCACCAGGGGCGCCACCGCCGGTAGGTTGAACACGTCGGCCCGCAGGCCGTCGGCGGTGTCGAGGATGTGCGCGGCGAGCGTGCCGTCGCCACCGCCGACGTCCAGCAGGCGTCGCCGGTCCGACCAGAGCCGGTCGGCGTGCCGGCGCAGCGTCTCGATCACCGGGCCGAGCCCGGCGGCCATGCTGCGTTCGAAGTCGGCGGTCTGCGCGTCGGTCTTCGGCGGCCAGGCGAAGTCGTCGTCGGTCATGCCGACCTCGCCACGCAGGCTCTCGGCGAGCCGGCCGTGCAGCAGCCGCCACGGGTAGCGGTCCCGGTCCCGTTCGATCGCGTCCGGGCCGACCACCGCCAGCACGGCGTCGCGCAGCCCCGGCACCGCCCGGTAGCTGGCCCCGGCGATGTCGTCGTCGGGTTCGTGGCGGGTGACGCAGCCGAGGCTCTCCAGGCAGTCGAGGAACTTGTAGAGCCGCAGCGGGCGCACCCCGAACCGGTCGGCCAGCGCGTCCAGGCGTACCGGACCGGGGTCCAGCGCGTCGAGCAGGCCGAGGGTCAGCGCGGTCTCCAGCACGTCGACGGCCTTGGGACCGTTGACGAGCAGGCTCATCAGCGCCCGGGGGGACAGGGTGACGCTCACCGGCCCAGTTCCTCGGTCAGCGCGTCCATGAACGTGTCGACCTCGTCGAGGGTGTTGTAGACGTGTGGCCCGACCCGCAGCCAGCCCCGCCAGCTGCAGATCATGTTCCGCGCGGCCAGCCGCCGCTTGACCTGCTCGCCGTCGGGGACGTCCAGGCAGACCACCCCGCCCCGGCGCTGCGGGTCGGTGGAGCTGACCACGGTGATGTCGGCCGCCGCCGCCCGGTCCAGGACCCGCTGGGTCAGCGCCAGCGAGTGCGCCCGGATCGCCCCGATCCCGACGCCCGCCAGCAGGTCCAGGCCGACCTGGGAGATCAGCGAGGTCAACGGGTACGGCGTGCCACCGGCGAAGCGTTGCGCCCCCGCCGCCCACCCGGTCGACACCCGGAAGGTCAACGCCCGGTCGCCGGCCTGCCATCCGGTCGCCGCCGGTGCCAGCCGCTCGACCAGGTCGGGGCGGACGTAGAGGAAGGCCGTGCCGGCCCCGCACAGCCACTTGTGCGCGCCGCCGAGGACGATGTCGACGCCGAGCGCGGTGACGTCCAGCGGGACCGCCCCGACGGTCTGGAACGCGTCCACCACCACCAGCGCGCCGACGTCGTGGGCGCGGGCCACCAGCCGGTCCAGGTCGATGGTGGCCCCGGAGGAGAAACTCGCATGGGGTACGCACACCAGCAGCGTCCGCTCGTCGATGCGGGCCTCGAGGGCGTCCTCGTCGAACCGGGGTCCGCCGGTGCCGACCACGTCGAGCCGCGCGCCGTAGCGGCCGAACGCGGTGCCGATGAACGGCACCGTCGGGTACTCCAGGTCGGTGGTGACGATCCGGTCGCGCGGCGGACGGTAGTCGAAGCAGGACAGCACCCGGGCCAGCAGGGTGCTCAGGTTCGCGTCGGTGACCACGCTGCCCGGGGGCGCGCCGAGCAGCGCGGCGACCGCGTCGGCGTACCGGTCGAGGCCGACGTGCCAGCCCTGCCACACGTCGTCGCGCCAGTCGCGCAGGGTCGCCCAGTAGTCGGCGAGCACCCGTTCGACGCCCCGGGGTGCCGCGCCGGTGGAGTTGTTGTTCAGGTAGACGCAGGTTTCCAGCACCGGGAACTCGGCGCGCAGGGCGGCGTGTGCGGTGCTGTCCAGGCAACGCGCCGGGTGGGTTGCGGGTGCGCTCACTCGCAGCAGCCTCCGATCGGTTCGGTCCGGGGTGGACGGTTCTCGGTGGACACGGTGGTGAAGACCGGGACGGCGCGGACGGCCGCCAGGTAGGGGGTGCCCTCGGTGTAGCCGGTGCCGGAGCGGGCGCCGAGCATCCGGATCGCCAACCGGTGGTGGGTGCGACGCCAGGTCAGCACCGCCTCGGCGAAGGCGGCCATCTGCTGCCGTACCCGGTCGAGGTCGGGCCCGCGCAGCGATCCGGCGTGGACCGCCGCGCGGTAGGCCCGGTCGATCGACGGCTGGCCGGCCCGCACCACCTCGCGTACCTCAGGCACCGACAGGTACGCGGCGGAGTCCAACCGCTCCGCCTCCGGTGTTCGGCACAGCGACTCCATGATCTTGTACGAGCGGGACTGGATGGCGCTGGCCCCCTCGGTGTACTCGCGGAAGGTCCGGAACGCCGCCGGTTGCATGGTGGCCAGCAGGGAGAACAGCCCGCCGGCACCGCTGATCAGCTCCCTGGCGTACGCCAGCCGGCTGGCGGCCGGGCGGGGCCGGCCCGTGTCCAACGCGACGATCGCGCCCCACAGTTCCTCGGCGACCCCGGCGAAGACGCACTCGTACGCCTGGAGCACCCGGATGAACAGGTACTCGTCGTGGGAGACGTAGACCGGCAGCATGCTCAACCGCAGGGCGCGTTCCCGGCCGGGGTCGCGGCCGGTGACGGCGAGCCGGTGCAGCGCCACCGCTGCCGCGACCGGGTCCTGCCCGGTGCCCGCCCCGGCGTGACCGAGCCGGGCCAGGGCTGCCGCGACGGCGCGTACCCCGAGCCGGCACCGCTTGGCCGCCAGCGCCGGGCCCGGCCGCTGCTCGGGGAGCAGGTCGATGGCGTCGGTCGAGGCGGCCAGTTCGAAGGCGAGGGCGTCGGCGACGAGGTCGACCAGGAGCCTGTCGCGTTCCCACCGCCCGCTGCCCGGCCCGGCCCGGTCGACCTCGTCGGCCGCCCGCCCGACCGGTCCGGTCTCCGGGGACGCGGTGGGCAGGGGGAGCAGGGGCAGAGCCAGATAGCTGCGGTAGTCGTATCGGGCGTCCCACTTGTCGAGCGCCACGTCGAGGAAGGCGGACAACTCGCGGGCGGGGGTGGCCCGGGCGTTCACCCGGGCGCGGGCCTGGTCCAGCTGGACGAGAAGTTGCTTTTTGACGAAGTGTTTACCGACGCGATGAAATTCGGTGACCACTGCATGGTAGGGAAATTGCTCGGGATCGGCCGTACCGGACGACCAGCTCGTCAGCTCATGCACGAACCGCACCTCGGAGGGGTATGTGTCAGGGGGAGCGCCGACGATTTCTTCGAGTGGCGCGGCTCGTCATGCCTCGGTGGTGCCCGAATGCGCCGACACCGGGACGCCGACGCCCGTCCGGCCCGGGTGCAGCTCGGGGAAGAACCGGTGCCCGAGGAGCTTGGCGAGCACGGTCGCCGCGCTGCCCGGGGTGCCGTCGGGGGCGTGCCCGCCGACCTGTAGGGCGACCTCGTAGTGACGCGCCCGCCACCGGTGGACCTGTTCGTCCCAGGCGATCATCGCGGCGGCGAGCCGCCGGGTCGGGTCGTCCGGGGCCAGCGCGTCGAGCCGGCCGCCCCGGGTGGCGAGGTGCCCGGCGAAGGCCCGGCCGAGCTGTCGGCTCACCGTCGCGGCCTGCCGCCAGCCGGGCGACTCGGCACCGGATCCGTTGCCCAGCGCGGGTTGCATCGTCTGGAAGTCGACAGGCGACAGGTGCCGGAACATCTCCAACTGGTCGGTGACCAGCCGCACCGCGAGCGTCGCGCGGGCCAGCAGCGCCGCCGCCCCGGCCGGGTCGGCGGCCCCGGTCCGCCCGACGGCGGCGGTCAGCTCGGCCCCGGCCAGCTTCAGCCACAGCTCGGCGGACTGGTGCACCACCTGGAAGAGCAACTCGTCGCGGTGGAGCACCTCCTCCGGGCGGCGTTGCAGGGCGAGCAGCTCGTCGGTGCGCATGTAACGGGCGTAGTCCGTGGAGCCGTCGCCCGGCAGCACCGGTGACTGGTCACGTTTCACGGCTGTCCCTTCGGTAAACGCCGGCGCGCACCGGGATCGGCACTCGACAACGGCAATTATTCAACGACGAACAGCAATGTGTCACCCCCTGTTCCACAAATAGTGAGCCTCGGCCTGCCGAGCAAAAGTCCGCCTTTGCCGCCGGGCATGGGTGTGCTAACAGAACAAATTACGTGAGTCAATACCGGGGGATGCCTGACGCGTCACAGGTGTGACCGCCCTGGATGCGGTGGCCGATCGCCGGTGGTTGGGCGCGGTATTCCGGTGTCGCCGTTGCGGTGTCGCCGTCGGCGCGCGGGGGCTTGCGGCGGGAAGATTGCTCCGGGTGCTCGTTTGCGTACTTTCCGAAGTTGTGGTGAGGTCTGCCTGACTCGTCGCCGACGGTGTCGTTTCGACAGCGAAAAGTGACGGCCCGGTCGGGCCCGTCGCCCGGAAGGAGTGCCATGACCACCACGCCGACCTCCACCTCGTGCCGGGTCGACGGGTTCGGAGAGGTGTCCATCCGGCCGGTGGACCCCGACCGGGACGTCGCGGTGATCCACGACTGGGTGACCCGGGAGCGGTCCCGGTTCTGGGGCATGGGCGGGGCCAGCCGGGAGCGGGTCCGGGAGATCTACGCGTACCTCGACTCACTGACCACCCACCATGCCTACCTGGTCCACCGCAACGGCCGGCCGGCGGCGCTGTTCCAGACCTACGAGCCGGCGGCCGACCCGGTCGGCCACTGCTACGACGTACGCCCCGGTGACTTCGGCATCCACCTGCTCATCGGCCCGCCGGACGGTGGGCGGGAGCCCGGCTTCACCGGGGTGCTCCTCGACGTCTTCCTGGCGTTCGTGCTGGCCGACCCGACCCGGCTGCGGATCGTGGCCGAGCCGGACGCCCGCAACGCCCGCGCCATCGACCGGCTGGTCCGCGCCGGCTTCGTGCCGGGGCCGGAGATCGACCTGCCGGAGAAGCGGGCCCGGTTGCTCTTCCTCGACCGCGCCACCGGGGCCCGCTGACCAGGGTCGGGGCTGCCCGGTGGGGTGGCGACGTGCCCCGAACGGGGGGTGGGTGACCCGGGTCGCCATTCATCTTCCTGGTTAGGTTAGCCTCGCCTATGTGATTGGTGATCGAGTTCGCCCGGCAGGGGAGCGGCACCGCCCCACCGGCACCGCGACCCTGCCCGTCGCCCCCTGGCGGCTGTTCGACGTGCAGGTACGCGCGGCGCGTCGGCTCAGCCCGTCGTTCCTGCGGGTCACCTTCACCGGCCCGGACCTCGACCGGTTCGCCGACAACGGGTACGACCAGCGGATCAAGCTGGTGCTGCCGCTGCCCGGCCGACCCGGTGTCCACCTGCCCGGCGGCGACGACTGGTACACCCACTGGCGCGCCCTGCCCGAGCAGGAGCGCTGGCCGATCCGCACGTACACCGTCCGGGCGGTCCGGCCGCACCTGGCCGAGGTGGACGTGGACCTGGTGCTGCACGGCGACCACGGCCCGGCCGGCCGGTGGGCGCTGCGGGTCCGCCCCGGCGACGAGGCCGGTCTGCTCGGACCCGACGCCGGCTACGACGGCGAGCACGGCGGCATCGAGTTCCGCCCGCCGCCCGCCGGCCGCCTGCTGCTGGCCGGTGACGAGACCGCCGTGCCCGCGATCAGCGCCATCCTGGAACGCCTGCCCCTCGACGCCCGGGGCGAGGTGCTGCTGGAGGTGCCGGACCCGGCCGACGTCCTGCCGGTGTCCGCCCCACCCGGCGTCACCGTCAGCTGGCTGGCCCGGGCCGGCGGCGGACACGGCAGCCGGCTGCTGCCCGCCGTGGCCGCGGCGGCACAGCGGCTGCTGACCCGCACCGCCACGGTGCCCGCCGCAGCGGTCGTCGACGTCGACGTCGACGTGGCCCCGCTGTGGGAGGTGCCGACCCCGACCGCGCCCGTGCCCGTCTACGCCTGGCTGGCCGGGGAGGCCGGTGTCATCCGCGCCCTGCGCCGGCACCTCGTCGCCGAGCGGGGCATGGACCGCCACGCCGTCGCCTTCATGGGGTACTGGCGGCAGGGGCGCGTGGACCCGGCCTGAGCCGTGACCATCGGCTGTGACCCGCGTTACCTCTCGGTGGAGCGGGAATCAGACCAGCGGGTCCGGATTTGAAGCCAGGTGTGACAGTCGTACCGTCTCACGCCCGGCCGCACCACGACCGGGCGGAGCTTCCCCGATGACCGACCTCGCCCACGACCGGCTGGCCAAGGTCGCGCCGACGCCCGGAGACCTGATGACCCGCCGGCAGCGGGTCCGGCTCGTCCTCGTCCTCGGCTCGCTGATCGCCATCGGCCCGCTGACCATCGACATGTACCTGCCGGCGCTGCCCGCCATCGCCGCCGACCTGATGACCACCTCGGCGGCGGTCCAGCTGACCCTCACCGGCACGCTGGCCGGGCTCGCCCTCGGTCAACTGCTGATCGGGCCGCTCTCCGACGCCGTCGGCCGCCGGGGCCCGCTGATCGCCGGCCTCGCCCTGCACGTCGTGGCGTCGGCGCTCTGCGTCGTCGCCCAGCACATCGTCGTCCTCGGCGCGCTGCGGGTGGTGCAGGGCCTCGGTGTCGCCGCCGCCACGGTGGTCGCGATGGCGGTGCTGCGGGACCTGTTCAGCGGCACCGCCTTCGCCACCCTGCTGTCCCGGCTGCTGCTGGTGATGGGCGCCGCCCCCGTCCTCGCCCCGACCCTCGGCGGCGGGGTGCTGCGCTGGACCGACTGGCGGGGTGTCTTCGTGACCCTGGCCGTCTTCGGTGTGCTGCTCGTCGTGGTCGCCGTGATCGGCCTGCCCGAGACCCTGCCCGCCGAGCGCCGCCAACGCGGCGGCGCGTGGTCGACGGTGAGCCTGTACGGCTCGCTGCTGCGCGACCGGACCTTCGTGGGGCTGGTCGTGGTCGCCGGGCTGGCCATGGCGGCGCTGTTCGCGTACGTGGCCGGCTCGTCGTTCGTCCTCCAGGAGAGGTACGGGCTCGACGAGCAGCAGTTCGGACTGGCGTTCGGGGCGGGAGCGGTGGGCCTGATCGGCGCCGCCCAGTACAACGTACGGCTGCTGCGCCGCTACTCGCCGCAGCGCATCCTGGTCACCTCGCTGAGCATCGGGACCCTGGCCGGGCTGGCCCTGCTGGCCTTCGCCGCGACCGGGTTCGGTGGGCTGCCCGCCCTGCTGGTGACGCTGTGGGTGGTGCTCGCGGCGGCCGGACTGGCGATGCCCAACGCCCCGGCGCTGGCGCTGTCCCGCCACGGTGAGGCCGCCGGCACCGCCTCGGCCCTGCTCGGCGCGGTGCAGTTCGGCGTCGGCGCGGTGGCCGCCCCGATGGTGGGGGTGCTGGGCAACGGCGCGGTGGCGATGGCGCTGGTCGTGGCCGGGGGCATGGTGGCGGCGCTGGCGGTGCTGTTCCTCGTGGTCCGCCCGTCGCGGCTCGCCGACCTGGAACCGCCCTCGGCGGTCGTCGTCGTGCACTGACGAGGCCGGCCGGACCATTCGCCCCGTTGCCCGGTCGCGAACGAGGCGGTCGGGGCGGGGACGGTCACGGGGTGTGCGGAGGGCCGGGGACCTCGCAGAGCCGGTGGCTGTCGAAGATCTCCGTCACCCGGCGCAGGCTGACGTCGTCCCGGGCCAGTTCGACGGCGACCTGCTCCACGGCGTACAGGAAACCCCTGATGTCGGCGGGGGCGAGCAGGGCGGTGTCGGCCATCAGCGACAGGTGGATCCGCTCGGCGGTGCCGCTCGCGTCGACGTACAACGGCATCGCCTCGGCGGCGGCCCGCTGCGGCCACGCGAAGGTGGTCGTCGCGGCCAGCCCGGCCAACACCTGCGGGTCCGGCACCGGGCCGGCGGGTCGCGGTTGCAGCGACCACCTGTCGTTGAACTGCCCGCCGACCGGCAGGGGCCGCCCGGCGGCCTCGGCGGCGGCGCGGGCCACCTGAGCGGCGGCCCGGCCGTCGTGGCGGGCGTGCCGCATCGCCGCCCCCATCGCGGCACGGGCGTGCCCGACCAGGTCACCGACGCTGTCGCCGGAGACCTCCATGGCGGTACGGACCGCCTGGTTGAGGCTGGTCACGGTGTATCGCAGCTCCGGTTCCACCCGGTTGCTCTGCATGATGTCCAGCGGATAGACCGGCGTGGCGCAGAACGTGCGCACCAGCGCGTTGACGACGGCCAGCAGGGTGACCGACGTGGTGGTGCGCAGCCGTCGGGCGGCCAGCCGCAGGGCCACAGCGGCGGCGTCGGAGGCGAGTTCACCGCGCCAGTACCGGGGGCCGGCCGGGGTGACCCGCCCGGGCAGCGGATCCGCCGGCAGGCGGCGGAGCTGCTGACGCAGGTGCGCCAGCGCGTCGACGTTGAGGCGTTGCCCGTCCGGGGAGCGTTCGAAGACGGCCAGGTCGACCGGCTGCACCGCCGGTCGGGCCGGCGGCGGGGCGTCGCCGTCGGTCCTGGCCCGCAGCAGCGCGGCCAGCTCGGCGGCCAGCAGATCCGCGCCGAGGTGGTCCGCCGCCAGGTGGGACACGGCGAACATCAGCAGCACGGGGATGCCCTCGTGGGTGGCGACCGCGAACCGGATCGGCAGCTCGGTGTCGTGGGCGAACGGCCGGGTGCCGGCCCGGCCCAGACAGTCGGTGACGATGTCGGCGAAGCTGACCGGGTCACCGTCGGGCCGGTCCACGACCTCGACCTCGACCACGCCCTCGCCGAGGACGTGCTGGCTGCCCTGGCCGTCGACCCCCGGCGGGAAGAGCGTCCGCAGCGACTCGTGCCGCTGGAGCAGGTGGGAGAGCTGCGCCAGCACGTCGTCGACCTCCAGCAGCAGGGGTACGTCCAGCCACCGGGTCAGCACGAAGAACGGCTTCATCTCCGGCAGCCACTGTCGCAGGACGTCCCAGGTGCCCTGCTGGCCCCAGGTCAGGTGGGCGGTCCGGCTGCGGCCCGCGTGGAACGTCACCTCGGCGGTGCGGTGCGTGATCAATGGGGGTCCTCACGGGCGGGGATGGGCGGGGCATCAGGTCGCGGCGGGCACCGCCGCCGGCGCGGGCCGGACGAACAGCACCCGCCGCAGGCAGAACACGCTGTAGGTCAGCCCGGCCGTCCAACTGGCCACCACCGCCCACATCACGGCGTCGATGCCGAACGGTCCGTTGAGCAGCCAGGCGAACGGGATCTGTACGGCGACGAAGGCGATGAGCGTGCAGATCAGCGGTGCGGTCGTCCGGCCGGCACCGTTGAGGTAGCCGTGGATGACCACCATGGCGGTGTAGAGGAGCAGGAACGGATAGATGATCGCCAGGTAGCGTCCGGTCAGCTCCCGGGTGGCCGGATCGTCGGTGAACAGCGCGGCGAGCGGGGCGCGGGCGACCAGCACCACCCCGGCGACCAGCACCGACAGCACGGCCGTCAACCGCAGCGTGCGCAGCAGCCCCGTGCGGGCCCGGGCCAGTTCCCCCGCGCCGAGGTTCTGCGCGGCGAAGGCGGTCACCGCCCCCGAGAAGTCGAGGAACAGGATGCCGGTGAACAACTCGATCCGGGAGACGATCGTGAACGCGGCGAGGACCACCTCCCCGTAGGACTGGATGATCCCGACCAGCACCATGATCCCGACGGCGAGCACGATGTGCTGACTGGCCAGGGGCAGGCCCAGCCGGGCGGCGTCGACGAGTTCCCGGCGCAGGGCCGGCCGTGGCCCGCCGCGCCGCACCGGATGGGCGCGCGCCGCCCAGACCAGCCCGACCACCAGGGCCACCGTGCTGGCCACGGCGGTGGCCAACGCCGCGCCGACCACACCCCCGTCGAGGACGGCGACGAAGACCAGCACCAGGACGACGTTGGCGATGCTGCCGACGCCCTGCACCCACATCGCCGACCGGGAGTCACCCAGCCCACGGAAGTAGGCGCTGACCGCGGCGCTGCCGAAGATCCCGGGGAAGCCGAGCGCCAGGGTGCCGAAGAACCGGGCCGAGTCGGCGGCGAGCCGTCCGTCGATGCCCATCACCGCCAGCGCCGGATCGACCAGCAGCGTCGCCAGGATCACACAACCGACGGACCAGACGACCGTGAGCAGGGTGAGAGCGGCGACCACGTCGCGGCGACGGTCGACCTGCTGACCGCCGGTCAGGTGAGCCAACCGGATGGTGAACGCCGTGCCCAGCCCGATGAACATGGCGTTGAGCAGATAGAACAGGGGCCCGCAGGCGCCCACCACGGCCAGCCCCTCGACTCCGACGTAACGGCCGACGACGACGCTGTCGACCAGCAGGTAGCCCTGTTGCAGCAGGTTCGCCGCGGTCAGCGGCAGGGCGAAGCCGACGATGCGCCGCAGCGCCGGCCCGGTAGTCATGTCCGACATGCCACCCTCCGATCGGTGTCGTTCAGGAGGCGGTTTCCGCGAAGGCGACCAGGTCCTCGACGTGGTACGCGATCTCGGCGACGGTCCGGTCGGCGAGCAGGTCCGCGACGTCGTACTGCACGTCGTGCCGGACGGCGATGGTGTTGGCCACCGAGGCGGCCATGATGGAGTCGCCGCCCAGGTCGAAGAAATCCGCCTCGATGTCGAGCGTCGGATAGCCGAAGGCGAGGGCGAGACACTGCGCGACGGACCGCTCGACGTCGGTGTACCCGCCCTCCGGCCGGCCCGCCAACTCGACGCCCACCGCGTCGACGGTGGCCCTGATCTTGTCGGCGGCCTGTCGCAGCCGCTGCTCCAACGCCTGCATCTCCTTCTCGACCTTCGCGTCGATTTCGGTGGAGAGCCGTACGTCGTAGGAACGCAGCAGGTGGATCAGCTCCCCCCGGTAGTGCAGCTCCCCGGCGAAGAGTCGGGACCGGCCGGAGCGCAGGCCCGCGTCGAGGACGTCCAGCGCGACCCGGGTGGGCAGGGCCCGGAACATGGTGTCGCCGCTGGTGCCGTGGTCGACGGCCATGCCGATCTCCTTCCACGCGACCCAGTCCAGCGCGATCACGTGGGTCGGCCCGCCGGCCCGGCTGCGGGCCACGTTGTCCAGGTAGTAGTTGGCCGCCGCGTAGTCGGCCTGGCCGGGGGCGGGGAACACCGAGGCCACCGACGAGAAGTGCACGACGAAGTCCGGCCGGTCGTCGCCGGTGAGCTGGTCGAGCAGGAACGCGGCGTGCAGCTTCGCCCGGACCACCGCGTCGAAGTCGGCGAGGTCCCGGAACATGACGGTGCTGCCACCGGGTAGGCCGGCGGCGTGCACGATGCCGTCGATGCGGCCGTGTTCGTCCCGGACGTCGGCCACCGCGGCGGCCAGCGCGTCCGGGTCACCGGCGTCGGCGGCCACCACCCGCACCCGCGCGCCGAGTTCCTCCAGCTCCCGCACCGCGCGTACCCGTGTCGCGCGGGCGTCGCCGGCCGGCGCGGCCAGCAGCTCCCGCCACTGGTCGCGGGGCGGCAGACCGGAGCGGCTGAGCAGCACCAGGGTCACGTCGGGCTGCCGGGTGGCGAAGGCGTGGGCGACGGCCAGGCCGAGCGCGCCGGTGCCGCCGGTGACCAGGTAGGTGCCGCCCGGCCGCAGGTAGCTCTGCGGACCGTCGGTGTCGACCTGCGGCACCTCCACGAAGACCTCGTGCAGGCGTCGCCCGTCGCGCCACAGGAACACCCCGTGTTCGGGGGAGAGGATCTCCGCCCGGACCGCGTCGGGCGACACACCCGGGTCGACGTCGAGGTGGGTGACCCCGAGGTACGGGTACTCCCGGCCGATCACCTTGCCGAAGCCGACCAGCGCGCCGTTCTCCACCACCACGTCGGGTTCCCCGTCGTGGGCGCAGACCGCGCGTCGGGTGAGCACCGTCAGCTCCAGCTTGACGCCGGCCGCCATCAACGCCTTGGTCAGCTGGAACAGGCTGTGCAGGTTCTTGCCGGTCCGCAGGTCGAGCCCGGCGAGGTCGGCGGCGGGGTTGGCGTCGAAGCCGAGCGCGTGCACCAGGTGGGTGACGCCGTCGTCGTCGACCAGCTGGGCGATCTCGGCGAAGGACTCCACCGAGCGGGCGTCGAAGGGCGCGCCGCCGGGGCGTACCGGCTCGCCGAGCCGCAGCACCCGCAGGTCGTCCAGTCCGGCCGCGGCGAGCAACCGCCCGGCGTCGGTGTCCGGGTCGACCAGGGCCAGCACCCGTGCCCCGGACGTCGCCGGAACCGGGTCGGGGGCGGGGGCGAACACGACGTCGTGGGTGACCGGGTGCTCCTCCTCGACGGTGCCCAGGGACAGCTGCGCCCGCCAGGTGTCGGGGAACTGCACCCACGCGGGGGTGGTGTCGAAGGCGTACCCGGGAAGCCTGACGATCCGGCGGTTGCCGTCGGCGAGTCGACGCCAGTCCACCGGCGCGCCGGCCAGGTAGCGGCGGGCCTCGTCGCCCAGCGGGCCGTCCGGCGGCGGCGACGCCCCGTCGGCCAGCGAGGCGACCAGTTGCCGGCGCAGATCGGCGACGTCGTGGACGACGAACGCCGCCCGGTGCCGGTGCCCGCTGCGCGAGACCTGGCTGGTGTGGCAGACGTCGGCGATGTCGACGCCGTCGAGGCCGGCGGCGTCGATGAACCGCACGTACCGCTCGCCGAGGCGGACCAGGGACTTCAGGGTGGCCGCGCTGAGGGTGAACAGGAACGGTCCCGGGCCGGCGGGGGCCGCCGGTGCCTGCGCGACGTACTCCTCCAGCACGACGTGGGCGTTGGTGCCGCCGAGGCCGAAGGCGCTGACCCCGCAGCGGCGTGGGCCGTCGGGGGACTCCCACGGCCGCAGGCTGGTGGAGACGTACAGCGGCCCGGCGGCGAAGTCGAGCTTCGGGTTGGGGTTCTTGAAGTTGGCCTGCGGCGGGATCATCCGGTTGCGCAGCACCGCGATGGCCTTGATCAGGCCGATCACCCCGGAGCCCTCGAACAGGTGCCCCACGTTGGCCTTGACGGTGCCGACCGCGCAGAACCCCCGGTCGCCGGTGTACCGGGCGAAGGCGCGTTTCATCCCCTCGTGCTCGATCGGGTCACCGACCCGGGTGGCGGTGCCGTGGGCCTCCAGGTAGCCGAGGGTCCGGGGGTGCACGCCCGCGTTGCGCCAGGCGGCGTCGAGCAGGTCGGCCTGCGAGTCGGAGTCGGGGTTGGTGATGCCCTCGGTGTTGCCGTCGTGGTTGACCGCGCTGCCCTTGATCACCGCGTAGATCCGGTCGCCGTCCGCGAGCGCCTGCGACATCCGCTTGAGCACGACCGCACCGGACCCCTCGCCGAAGCCGGTGCCGTCGGCGGCCTCGTCGAAGGTGCGGGTGACCCCGTCGGAGGACTCGATGCCGATGTTGGAGTGCGGGTGCTTGACGGGGGAGAAGACGATCCGGGCGCCGCCGACCACCGCCATCTCGCAGTCGCCGGCGAGCAGCGCGTTCTTGGCCTGGTGCACGGCGACCAGGGTGGCCGAGCAGGCGGTGTCCACCACCAGGCTCGGGCCGCGCAGATCCAGCAAATGCGACAGCCGGTTCGCCAGCATCGCCGGGATGTTGCCGGTGATGGCCTGCTGGCCGTTGTTCGGGTCGACCCGGCAGATGTAGTCCAGATAGGTCGAGCCGGGGTTGACCGCGAAACCGACGAACACCCCCGTCCGGCTGCCGCGGAGCCGGTCGAAACCGTAACCGGCGTCCTCGAAGGCGAGGAACATGGCCCGCATGACCATTCGATGGTGCGGGTCGGTCAGCGTGGCCTGTCGGGGATTCATTCCGAACACGGTGTGGTCGAAGGTGTCGACCTCGTCGAGGAAACAACCGTTGTGATATTCGACGTCCGGCTCGTTCACCGGTTCGATGCTCGTCGCCCGGAGATATTTGATGTATTCGGCCAGCTTTTCCCGGCGGTTCGTGGGAAACGGTCGGGTGAGACTCGCCCCGGAACTGATGATCTGCCAGAAGGTGTCGAGGTCGTCGGCCCCGGGCACCTCGACCGACAGGCCGACGACCGCGATATCCGTGTCCATGCGGTGAATCACCTCTCCGCGATGCGGGTGAGAAATGCGCTGAGGGTCTTGCCGTTGACCTCGTCGAACCCGGTGACGCCGGCCGCGCGCAGGGTGGTGACCGCCCGGACCCACTCCACGGGGGTGGACAGCTGCCGGGCGAGCAGTTCGGCGGCGCGGTCGGTGTCGAAGACGTCCCCGGTGACCCCGGAGACCACGGGGGTGTGCCCGGGGGCGAAGTCGCAGCCGTCCAGGACGGCCCGGAACCGTTGCTCCGCCGCCGCCATCAGCGGGGTGTGGAAGGGGCCGCTGACGTTGAGCGGGACGACCCGGGCCCCGGGCAGCGCGCCGATCGCCTTGGCGGCGACGGCCAGTTCGGCGCGGTCCCCGGCGATCGTGCTCTGGGTGTCGGCGTTGAGGTTCGCCACGAACACCCGGGGCAGGCCGGTCTCGGTCAACGCCCGCCTGACGAACGACACCGGCAGGCCCTGCACCGCCGACATGCCCCCGCCGGTGACCTGGGACATCAGCTCGGCTCGCCGGTCGACCAGCCGCAGGGCGACGTCGAGGTCGAGCACCCCGGCCGCGACCAGCGCGTTGTACTCGCCGAGGCTGTGGCCGGCGAAGTACCGGTAGTGCCCGGGTCGTTCAGTGATCACCTGCTGCGCGAGCAGGGCGTTGACGAAGAACACCGCGGGCTGGGCGTAACGGGTGTCGCGCAGGCGTCGGTGCGGGTCCCGGGTGCACAGCTCCTCGATGGACCAGCCGAGGATCTCGTCGGCCCTGGCGGTGGCCTCGGGGAACAGGCCGAACAGGTCGGCGCCCATGCCGCGGCGCTGCACCCCCTGGCCCGGGAACAGTAGACAGTGCACGTGGTGTCCTTTCACGGTCGCCGGGAGGCTCGTCGGATCGACTCGAAGCGCAGCGTCCGGCCGCCGAGGCACTCCCTGGTGAACCGGCGGGCGGCGGGGCCGGGGCCACAGTCCAGCACGGTGGTGATGCCGGCGTCGGTGACGGCGTGGACGCTGGCGGTCGCCCAGTCGACCGGGCGGACCAGCACCTGCTCGACGAACTCGTCGAGCAGGTCGGCGTCGGGCGGCAGGGTCCGGGGGGCGTCCGCCGCGTACACGGGTATCCGCAGCTCACCGGCGGCGGGCAGGGGGCCGACGAAGGTCCGGTCCCGGCGTACCTGGTCGGCGGCGGCGGCCAGGTGCGGGCTGTGGAACGGCAGGGTGTTGGTGAGGAACGTCCACGTCGCCGCGCCGCCGCGGAACACCGCCTCGTGGTGGGCGTGGAAGTGCAGCAGGTCCTCGGTGTGCCCGCTGAGCACACCGGTGGTGGGGGTGTTGACCAGGCCGACCGCTACCGACCGGCCGGTGTCGCGCCGGTAGCGGTCGACCAGGGCGGCGAGATCCGCCCGGGAGGGGCCGCTGACCAGCGCCATCGGTCCGGGTCGCTGCCGTGGGTCGCCGGTGGTGGCGTACTGCTCGGTCAGCTCGGTGGGCACCTGGCGGCCGGTGGTGGCCTGGTGCCCCCGGGCGAGGCTCAACGCGACCAGCTTGAGCGAGGTCTCGGCCAGGGCGAGGAAGGCGTCCGTCCGCTTCGGTCGCAGGCCGGCGACGATGGCCGCCTGGAGCCCGATGCTGTGCCCGATGGCGGCGGTGACGGTGTCGAGGGCGGCCCGCCGGGGTTGCAGGTCGCACAGCTGGATCAGGTGGACGCAGATCCCGGCGACGACCGAGTCGTCGGTGCCGGTGGGCGGCGCGGTGGCGGGGGCGGTCAACCACCGGCGCAGCCGGCTCCCGGCGGGGACGACCGGTTCGGGTACGGGGCCCAGATGCTCCCGCAGGTCGTCGAGGGCCCGGAACATGCGGTCGAAGAAGAGTGCGTTCTCCGGTTGCGCGTGCAGCGTGCCGAGGAGGGGGAGCAGGTTTCCCTGGTGGCCACCTATTCCGTCGAAAAGGGCCAGGGTGCGCCAGGAAGGGGTGAGTATTTCCACGGGGATTCCTTGTGGGTCGGGTGGAATGCGTGCGCGGTTGACCCGACACGACGGGCAGCGGAAATGCTGCGTCGATTGCCGACGGCTGGCGGCTGATTCTGGCGGTGTTTATCTCGTCGGTGGAACTTGCACCGGGAACAATATGCGACCCATCGCGCATGGTCAATAGCTCGGTCATGTAGTGCGAACCGCCTGCCGGTGAACGGCCGTTTTTGCAGCTCAGTCGGCTTTGTGTGGCCCGAGGTGACCCGGTGTGACGAAACAATTGTCAGGCAGGAGTGTTTTGTCCCGCCGGTTCTTGTATGTGTGGCGAACCCCGTACGAATTTAACTGTCGCGTCACCGTTCATAAACTTGGTTGTGCCTACGGTGACCGGTTTCCGGGGTGCGCGGGCGGGCCGGCCCGCCCGCCGGGGGTGCGGGCCGGGAGCGCAGACGACGAACGGGGCGGGCCCGAAGGCCCGCCCCGCCGCTTGTTGGCGACTACCAGAGGATTTGAACCCCTAGACCACATCTGCAATCCGCAACCGCGCTAAGTGGCAGTCACCGAAAGCGTAGGCCCGGCTACCGGGCCGACGCAGTCGCCCTCGCGACACTCAACTGACGTTGCCGGTGCTGCGCGCACCCCCGCCCACCTGGATGGAGCCGTTGAGCGAGACGTTGTCGGTGACCGACCACAGCCGCTTCGCCGGCGCCCCCGACCAGGACGGGTTGCACAGGATCGCCGGCTCGCAGTTCTGCACCAGGTTGTCGCGGATCGCCATGATCGGGCCGCCGGCGGCGAAGGCCCAGATGCCGACGCCCGTTCCGGCGGCCACCGAGATCCGGTTGTCCGAGACGAACACGTTGCGGACACTGCCGATCTTGATGCCCCGGATCGTGCCCGCGTTGCGCCACCACGCCTTGTAGAGGTGGATGTCGTTGCCGGTGACCCGGATGGTGCGGGCCTGGATCGGCGGTCCCTTGTGGTAGGACACACCGATGTGCACGCCCTCGGCGATCTGGTCGATGCGGCAGTCGGAGACCTCGACGTCACCGACGACCGTGCCACCGCCGATCACCACCGCGCAGGCCCCCACCGACACCTCCGCCGCAGCGGTCAGCTCCTGCCGGTAGCCGCCGGCGTACCTCTCGCCGAAGGCCGGCTCCAGCAGGATCCGGTCGGCGACGCTGCGCAGGTGCCGGGCCGCCGCCGACGGGGTCTGCACCGGACGCGACGGGGGCGACGCCGCCACCGCCGCCTCCCAGGCGCCCTGGCTCAACGCCGAGTCGAACCGCAGACTCGCCCCCGGCACGGGCAACGCCACCTCGCGGCGGTCCCGGGCGATCCCGTCGGCCTCCCGCACGTCGATGCCCTCACCGACCAGGTAGTCCCGCAGCGTCTTGCGGCCCTCGTCGGTGTCGAAGATCCGCCCGGCGTTCTGCCCGAGCCGCCCCTTGAGCGAGGTGAGCTGCCGCCGGTACGAGGGCAACTGGGCCGGATCCTCGGTGGCCACGTCCGCCAGCCGCAGCACGTACGCCCCGGCGCCCTGCGCGGTACGCAGCTCCTCCTCGGTCGGTGGGCGCAGCGTGGACAGGGTCCTCCACTCGCTCAGCGGGACCATCGAGTTCATCCGCACGCCCCACCGGCCGACCCGCAACGCCGTGTTCCACTCGCCCGTCTCCAGCCGGTCGTCCCGGTCCAGGGCGAGCCGCCCCACCAGCTGGGTGGCGAGCTGACCCCGGAACTTCTCGTCCTTCACCAGCTCGGCCAGGGTCAGCGAGGCCGGCCGGGGCGGGCAGGAGAACCGGCACCGGGTGACCACGGCGTGGTCCGGGTTCACCAGCAGCACCCCCTGCTGGCCGTGACCGACGAGGAAGTCCGAGTCGAGCACCCGGACCTTCCCCGGCGCGGTGCCCTGGTCGTTGCGGACGGTCAGGCAGGTGCTCCGCGGCGACGCGCCGGCCACCCCGGTGAGCTGGCACTGGTCGATCGTCACGTCGGCGCAGTTGATCGCCGAGACCGGCCCGAGCCGCCCCGGTACGTCGGCCGGGCCGGGGGTCTCCACCGCCAGCTGCGCCACCGACACGGTGCCGCAGTTGACGAACATCAGTGCGTACTCCTGCCCCTGCACCCGGATCCGGCTCGCCGGCCCGCTGCCCAGCACCCGGATGTTGGCCCGGCCGGTGAAGGTGACCGGCACGGTGCTGGTGTAGAGGCCGGGGGCGAAGCAGATCAGCACGTCCCCCGGGGGCAGCGTGCTGAGCGCCTGCACCCAGTCGATGCCGGGTCGGATGGTGATCGTCGCCCAGCCACCGGTGGCGGACGCGGCGAGCTGGTTGATGGCGGCCTGCACGGTGGTCGCCCCGGCCAGCGACGGCCGCCCGGTCGGGTCGTACGACACCCGGTCGGCACGCGACAGCGCGCCGGTGAACGTCACCGGCAGGTGGGCCGGCTGCCCCGCCTCGTCCAGGAGCTGGGCGGTGACCTCCTGGGTGGCGGCGGCGGAGTCGAGCTGCCAGGCGCACCTGGCCCGCCCGTCGGCACCGGTCTCCACGGTGACGGTGGCGGCGGTGACCGCCCCGGCGGTGAGCCGGCCCGCCCCACCGGTGACGGTGAACCGGACCCGCGCCTTGGCGACCGGCTGGCCGCCCACGGCCACCCCGGCCACCAGGTCGTGCCCCAGCGGCACCAGGGTCGCCGGGCTGCCCGGCACCGGCACCGCCTCCTGGCCGTCCCCGCCGAGCAGGCTCAGGGTGGCCTGCCCGGTCAGCGGGGCGAACACCGGCCGGCAGTCGCGCAGCACGCTCCACTGGCTGCCGTCCCAACTGACCACGCCGATCCGGCCGTGCGCCCGACGCGGCCCGTGCGGGGTCTGCGCCACCGGTGTGGTGCCCACCCGGGGCCACTGCACGTCGTGCAGCGCCGAGCGGGCCGGAAACGACCACCAGTCACCGGTACGGAAGGTGCCCGCCGCCGAGAACCGGATCCTGATGCCGAGTTCCAGGTCCAGTTCGCCACCGCCGGCCGGCACGGTGCCCCGGCCGTCCCAGCGACGCACCCGGGGACGGGACGGGAAGTCGGCCCGGTCGAGACTGCCGGTGGCGGTGCCCGGCCGGATCACGATCCGGTCCCCCTCCACCCGGTCGACCTGCACCAGCGTGCCCGGCAGGGCGTTCTGCTCCCGGCCGTCGTCGGTCAGCTCCACCCAGGAGCCGTTGGTGAAGCCGGCGCTGCCGTCGCGGCCGGGGACCTTCACGGTCAGCACGTCGACGTCGATGCTCTCCCACGTCGCCACCGTGGCGGCGTTGTCCCGCGACCAGACGTAACCGGCCGTGCCGGGCGTCCCGCCGGTGAGGATCTCCACCCGGTAGAACTGGTTGTCCAGCCCGGTGTACGGCGAGCCGGTCGGGATCACGCAGTCCCCGCCGGAGCTGCCCGTCGGATCGGCGCGGACCGCGAGGGTGCCGGTCGAGGCGGCGGTCAGCTCCGCCCAACCGGGCGGGGTGTCCGCGCAGCCGACCGGGGTGTTCGGCGGCCCGGCCTGCAACAGCCGCACCTGCCACACGCTCCGCAGCCGGGTGGTGGTGTCCGGCCCACCGAGGGCCACCTCCCGCAGCGCCGGGTCCTCGATCGCCGTCACGTGCTGCGACCACACCTGGAGCCACGCCGCGTACACCCCCGGCGGCACCGGGGCGCCGGCGGCCAGCCAGGTGCCGTCGGTCTTGCGGACGAACGGCCCGGCCGCCGGCAGGTCCGGCTGGGCGGACACGGAGACCGCTGTGTCGTTCTCGCAGAGCACCCCGTCGAGGTAGTAGCGGCCGGCCGACAGCGTCAGGTCGGCCCCGCCGGTCAATCCGAACGCCCCGCCGACCAGCGGCGCGCCGGCCGCGCCGACCACGTCGGTCAGCGCGGTGGCCCGCAGGTGCGCCTGGATGTCCTGCTGTTCGTTCCAGTCCGCGTCCAGGTCGACCCGGCCCTGCTGCTTGCGGACGCTCGTCGCGTGCCGCCGCCGGTCGAACGTGACGCGGCTGATGTCGCCCTTCATGGTGTGGTTCCTCCGGTCGGCAGGACGGGCAGGGCAGCGGCCACCCGCCCCAGCGGCAGGTACTCCGCCAGCGCGAGGGTGAGGTTGTGCAGACGGTGCGGGGTCAGGGCACGGCGGAACGCCCCCAGCTCGGCCCCGGACTCCGCCCCGGTACGTAGCTCCGGGGCGGCGGTGGCGGCCAGCCGGCCGTAGGTGGCGTCGCCGTAGCGGGTGCTCGCCCACGCCGGACCGACCCGGGTGGCCACGTCCGGGTCGTCGGGGCGGGCCTGCTGGGCGAGATCCGGCTGGCAGCGGTAACGGCGCGGGGTGACCGACCCGGGCCGCAGGTAACTGAACCGGAC
Source organism: Micromonospora sp. SCSIO 07396 (assembly GCF_053667945.1). Taxonomy (NCBI): domain Bacteria; kingdom Bacillati; phylum Actinomycetota; class Actinomycetes; order Micromonosporales; family Micromonosporaceae; genus Micromonospora; species Micromonospora sp. SCSIO 07396. The sequence continues at coordinate 3,013,188 of NZ_CM132210.1, read as the reverse complement.
GTACCCCTGCTGCCGGCGGGCCACCGTCACCGGCTGGTCGAACAGGCAGTCGGTGGCGGTCAGCACCCGCGCCGTGGTGGCACCCAGCACCGTCACCCCGGTCAGCTCCGCCGCCGCGTCCCCGGCGGCGATCGTGCCGTGCACCAGCGAGTCGGTCACGGTCAGCGGCCCGTCGGTCGTGGTCAGCGCCCCGGTCACGCAACGGTGCACCACCACCCGGGTCCGGTCGTTGCCGGCGGTGACGCCGAGCCCGGTCGCCGCCGGCCCGAGGGTGCAGTGCCGCAGCTCGACCAGACCCAGGCCCGGTCCGCCGTCATCGGGCGCGGTGACGGTCACCGCCCCGGCGACCAGCAGCCCGTCGACGGCCAGCTCACCCGGGCGGTCCCCGACGCCGACGCCGGTGACCGCGACCCCGCCGAGCAGGCAGGGCCGCACCCCGACCGGGTCGAGGTCGGTCTGCCGGCGGGGCCGGTCCGGCGGCCGGGGCCACTGTGCGGCCAGCACGCTCAACCGGCTGCCCTGCCCCACCCGCACCGACAGGTTCTCCCGGTAACGGTGGCTGTCCAGCACCACGATCCGGCCGGTGCCGCCCGGATGCGCGGCCTGGAAGTCGTGCCAGGCGGTCACCGCCTCACCCAGCGAGGCGACCACCTCCCCGGCGCGCGGCGGCTCGGTCACGCTCACCGCGAGCTGCCAGTCCACCGGCCCGTCCGCCGACCCCAGGTCACCCCGGCGCGGGTACGGGCCGGCGCCGACGTCGGCGCTGAACGCGTACCACCAGGAGACCGCGAGGCGGTGCACCGGGCGGCCGGCGGCGACGGTGATCCGGCCGCGCACCGGGTCGACCCGCACCACGCTGCCGGTCGGCAGCTCCCAGCCGGCCAGGTCGCAGATCCGCAGCAGGTCCAGCGGCACCGGGCGCAGCTCGTCGGCCGGGGTGGGCTGGATCCACACCACGAACGACGGGTCGTCGTCGCGGAACCAGCGCCGCTGCTCCGCCGACGGCGGGCTGTCCGAGGCCAACGCCGCCAACTCGTCGCGTAGCGGCCGGCGACGCAGCGGACCGGGCACGTTCGCCTCGTCGGCCCGGTGGTCGATGTCCGGCTCGGTCACCGTCGGCCCGGTCAACTGCCGGCCCACCCCCACCGGGTCGATCCACCACCTGCCGTCCGCCGGCGTCACCACAGGCGCGGCCGTCGCCCGGTCCAGCCGGTACGACGGCAACGGCCACACGTACAGGCCGATGTGCCCGATGTTGGGGCGGCCGGTACCGGTGTCCATCGCCCGCACGTCCACCGTCCGGCAGACCGTCTCGAACGGCCCACCGACCAGCTCCAACGGCGCGGCGGCCCGGATCGACGCGGTGGCCGGCGCGGCGCGGACGTGGTTGACGTGCTGGGTGGCGACCAGCCGTTCGAAGAACTCGACGACGGCGGCGCTCCAGCCGGTGTTGGCCCGGGTCAGCTCCTCCAGGGCGGCAGCGGTGCCCTTGCGCCGGCGGAACCGGATCGTGTCGGCGACCCGGGCCCGGTCGGACAGTCCGCCGCCGTCGGCCAGCGGATGCAACCGACCCGCCCCCACCAGCTCACCGAGATAGGGCACCACCCACTCGGCGCAGGTCTCCACGAACCAGTCGTCGGTGAGCTGGTCGATGTCGGTGTCCAGCACGGCGGCCTGGTCGGCCAGCACCTCCACCAGGGCGCGCAGCATCCCGCCGGCCGCCTCGTCCCGGCTGCGCAGGGCGGCCGGCAGCAGGTCCCAGATCTCCTCGACCCTCACGATGCCTCCAGCAGGGTGACGTCACCGGTGTCCACGGTGAGCAGATCGGCGGGCAGCAGCACGTCACCGACCCGACGGGCCGGCGCTGCGGTGATCACGTCGAGCCGGGACGGCGACTGCCCGGCGTCGTACAGCAGCTCCAGCACCACCGCCGCGACACCCGGCACCCGGTGCAGCAGCGCCTGCACCTCGCTTGCGCGCACCGGCTGGGCGTAGTCGCGGGCGTCGAAGCTCAACCCGGCGACCAGCGCTGCGCGGGCGGCTGCCGAGACTGCCGCGAACCGGTACCCGGGGGCCAGCAGCAGCCGCGCGGTCACCGCCACCCGGCGGCGGTGGTGGCCGAGGATGCGCACCGGCACCGTCGCCTGGCGGGCGGCGTCCAACGCCCGCAGCAGGTCGGCGCGGACCGCCGCGTCCGGCGGGATCTCCGCCCCGTCCGGGCCGGCGACGGTGAGCAGGACGAGCTGCCGGGCGTCGTCCCAGACCAGGTCCGCGCGGGCCTTGCCGATCCCGGCGAACGCGCGGGCGAAGTCGGCGTGGTCGTCCAGCGAGACGACCCGGCCCAGGGTGCGGACCGCCAGCGGCGCGTTACGGCGGGCCCGGTCCACCCCCTCCGGGTCGTCGGCCCCGGCGGCCGGCACCGGGTTGCCCACCTCCATCAGACCCAGCGGCCGCGACAGCGGGATCGTCAACCGGCCCGGCGCGAGGTCGGCCGACCGCCCGATGCCGCTGCGGTAGGTGGCCACCACGTTGTCCCGTCCGGTCGGCAGCCGGGCCCCGGTCAGGCCGTCGCCGAAGGTGACCGTGACGACGCCGTCGTCGGCCCGGCGCACGGTGTAGACCCGGGCGGCGGGGGCCTGCCCGAGCAGGACCGGCACCTCCTGCCAGCGCACCCCGTCCACCCAGACCGCGAGGGTGGTGCGGGAACCGCTGGCGGTCGCGGCCGGCACGTGGGTCAGCGGCGCGTGCCGCAGGGTGAACCGGGGGAACGCCTGCCGCGCGTCGCCGCTGCCCAGCACCTCGGCCCGGCTCTCGCCGTGGGTCGCCGGTGTCACGTTGCCCAGCACCCGGACACTGTCGCGCCGGTAACGCCGGGTCACGTTCGCGGTGAGGTCCACGGTGGTCGCGTCCCGCACCCGCAGCACCGTCACCACCTCGCCGACCGGCCCGCCGTCCGGTTCGACGCCGGTGAGCACCAGCGGCCGGCCCGGTTGCAGTCCGGGCATCGGCCGGGCCAGCTCCAGGGTCGCGGTCGCGGCCAGCGGGGCGGTCAGCGGCGCGGCGGCCGTCGGGAGCAGCCGGCTGCCGCCGAGCACGGTGGTGGTCCGCCGGGAGAACGTGTTCGAGTCGCCGCCGACCACGGTGACCCGGGTGGTGCGGGCGGCGATGCCGAAGTCGGCGACCGGCGACTCCGTCACCGCGTCGACCCGACGCACCTGCGGCACCCCGGCGGTCTCCAGCACCAGCCACGACCCGGCCACGACCGACGGGTATGACTGGTCCAGGTGCAGCGTCCGCTCGTCGGAGCCCAGCGCGGCGTCCACCCAGGTGTCCTTGCGGGTGGCGTACGCGCCCGGCAGCACCTGGTTGGTGCCCGGGTTCAGCTCGCCGACCCGCAACGCCACCGGCAGCGCCGACCACGGCTGCGCCTGGTGGCCGAAGAGCGCCGCCCGCTGCGTCAGCAGGTGCACCTGCACCTCGCGGCCCGACTGGCGCAGTTCCGTGCCGAGCTGCTGGGCGGTCACCGCCGCGTCCAACCCGACCACCGTGTACGCCGGCACCACCGCGCCGCCGTCGGACGCGGCCACCACCGCCGGCAGCACCGCCGTCGCCGAGCGGACCCGGCGCACGTCGTACCAGTCGGGGCCGAGCACCAGCAGCGCGGTGCCCGGGGTGAGCACCGTGTCGACGCCGGCCAGGTGCAGGGTGTCGTCACCGGGCCGGGGCGGGCGGGGCGCGGTGACCCGCAGGCCCACCGCGTTCAGCTCCGGGCGGGCCAGCAGCGGGGCCACCGTCTCGAAGACCTGCGGCAGCTCGCCGGGGCCGGGCACGCTCTGCGCCTGGCTGCCCACCGGGATCGGCACCCCTTCCGGGGCGCCGGGGGTGGCGGTGACGGTGAACGACAGCCAGGTCGTCGCGGCCACCCCCGGGCGTAGCTCGTAGCCGATCGCGCGGGCCAGCATCAGCACCGAACCGCGTTCGGTCGCGGTGCCGAGGAAACCCTCGTTGGCGATCCGCTCCTGGTAGAAGGCGAGCACGTCCAGGGTGGTCGCCCAGGCGTGCAGCAGCGCCACCGCCGGGTCGTCGACCTCCCGGGTGGTCAGCCCGGCCAGCTCCGGCCGGCCGGAGAGCCGGTCGACCAGCTCGGCGGCGAAGTCCGCCTGCCGGCCCAGCCGGTAGCCGATGGCGGTCCGGCCGGGCGGATTGGGTTCCCGGCCCACTCGTGAGGTCACAGTCCACCCACCAGGTCGAGGTGCAGGATGCCGTGCTCCGGCACGCTGGGATCGTTGTCGAGGCGGATCACCTCGGTGTCGCCGGCCCGCAGCACCCGGGCGGCCAGTTCCCCGCCGGCCGCCACCCCCACCGGGTGCAGCTCGGTCACCCGCACGTCGGTGACCCCGGGGACACCGACCGCGGCGGCCAGCAGCTGGCTGACGTAGAGCGGGGTGCCGAAGCTGAACCGGTCGGGGTGGAAGAACCCGCGCGCCCCACCCGAAAGGTCCCGGGCGGAGAAGAGGTCCAGCAGGGCCCGACGCACGTCCGAACGGAACGCGCCGCCGGTGACGCACACCCACAGCCGCAGCTCCACCGGCAGGTCCACCGGGTCGCGCAGTTGCAGGTCGTACCCGGCGACCCGGAACCGGTCGAGCCGCCCGGCCACCCGACGGGCCAGCTCCGGCTCGTCGACCAGCCGCTGCCCGCCGGTCAGGTCGAGGGTGAGGAACACCGTCCACCACGAGCCGGTCCAGCGGACCCGGGCGGTGGCGTTGGCGACCTCGGGCAGCCGCCGCGCCGCCGCCACCCAGTCGTCGGTGGTCACCGCCCGCTCCTGGGTGGCGAAGGCGACCGGGGCGTGCTGCCGGGCGTGCTCGACGTCCTCCGGGTCGGTGCCACCGACGGCGGGCAGCGGGTTGGTCGCGGCGAGCAGCCCGACCCGGTCGGTGACCAGGGTGGTCAGCGCATCGTGGCCGAGGTTGCCGGCCGCCCCGCCGCCGCGCCACCAGGCGACCTGGAAGACCGTGCCGGCCGGTGGTCGCCGCCCCGACACGTCGTCGCCGAAGCGCAGGCTCACCCGGCCGTCGCGTTCGCGTTCCGGCACGAAACCCTGGTCGAAGCGGTCGGCGTTGAGCAGGTCCCGGCGGGGCCGCCAACTGCCCTCGGTGGTCTCCAACCGGATCAGCGGCACCGCGGCCCGCGGGTCCTGGTCGAGGGCCTGGCTGGCCGGGGTGTCGGTGGTGAACGGCACCGCCGCGGCGACCGGTTCGTCGGTCAACACCGGCCGCCACCGGTGCTCGGCGGCCGGCGGGAGCTGCCCGGACACCGCGCTGGCGTGCTGCACGGCCACCAGGTTGGCCCGAGCCACCGCACAGGTGACCAGGTGGTCGGTGCCCGCACCGGCGACGGAGGCGGTGACGGTCAGCGGGAAGGCCAGCCGGTCCGCGGCGCTCCACCCGACCTCCAGCACGGCCACCCCGGTCACCGGGTCGGTGGTGGGGTTCGCCGACACCAGCCGGACCACCTGCCGGTGGGTGGGGTCGGCGTCGACGCGCCGCCCGGTCAGCGGGGACCGCACCTCCTCCAGCAGCAGCAGGTCACCGGCGGCCAGGCCGGTCGCCGGCAGGTCGACCAGGGTGGCCCGGGTCGCCCCGGCGGGCAGGCCGCAGTCCCGGCCGCCCCACACGTACAGGGCGATCTCGTTGCGGGCGGCCCGGGGGACGAGCGGGGTCAACGTCTCGAAACCGGTCACGCCGTCGGCCGGCAACGCCGCCGCGTCGGCGGGGCGTACCGCCGGGGTGGCCCGGTCGGCGGCCAGCACCGGCGTCCCGGCGGGCAGGCCCCGGCTCTCCACGTCCGACCCGGCGGCCACCCGCACGCTGAGCCAGGCGCGGGCCGCGCAACCGTCGTGCACCGCGTAGTCCAGCAGCCGGGCGTGCCGGCGTACCGAGATCCGGCTGCGGGCGGTGCCCAGGTAGGCCTCGGTGCCGGCGGCGTCCTGCCGGTAGGACAACCGGTCGGCCACGTGGGCCAGCGCCTCCACCACCGTGACCAGCGGGTCGGCCGGGTGCCGGTCGGTGCCGTCGGGCAGGGCGGCGAGCCGGTCGAGCATCAGCCGCCGGAAGCCGGCGTAGTCCTTGGCCAGGTAGTCGGCGGGCGCGGTGGTCGCCGGCGGTGGCGGCACCGACGGGGCGGCCGGTGCCGGGTCCAGGTCGCTGGGGCAGTTGGCCTTGAACGAGAAACCCTGCGCCGACAGCACCGGGTCGAAGCCGGGCGGCACCCGGTCGTCCACCGCCGAACGCACCAACCGCAGGGTGTACGGGGAGAAGTCACCGGCCCGGTCCACCCGGACGGTCAGCTCCGCCCCGGCGGCGGCGACGCTGAGCACCCGTACGCCGGTGATCCGGACCCCGCCGTCGACCACCACGTTACCCACGGCCAGCGGCGCGCCGGCGGGCACCCCGCCGGCCTGGCCGGGCAGCGGGTGCAGGAAACCGACGTGCAGCAGCCGCTGGTCGGCGAAGTCCACCTCGACCCAGTCGATGCCGTTGAACGCGCTGCCCGGCCGGGCCACCTCGGCCCGCCGTTCGTCGTCGTCACAGCGCACGCTCATCCCGCACCCCTCTCCACCGCCACCTGCGCCGGACGGCCGGTGGCCCGCAGCCGGTAGGCGACGTGCACCCGCACCGCCGCCTCGGCCAGGTCGACCCGGACGTCGTCCACCTCGATCAGTTCGCCGAGCCAGCGCTGCAACGCGCTGCGGGCCTGCAACTCGGCGGTGCCCACCACCGCGTCGTCGACCGGGGCGAACAGCAGCTGGCCGAGGCCGGCACCGAAGTCGGGCCGGTTGACCCGCTCCCCGGGCGCGGTGAACAGCACCGCCTCCACCAGGTCGGCGACGTGCCGTTCCGGGCCGGCCAGCCCGGAGCGGCCCCGGTTGTCGGGCCGCCACGGAAACGCCGGGTACGTCATGTCGCCACCGCCCGCACCTGGATGCCGGCCACCGTCGGTGGACCCTGCGGGATGCCCTCCGCGCTGACCCCGAGCCCGACGCTGGTGCCGAGCACCGGCGGCTGTCCGTTGACCAGCACCCGGGCCGCCGGGGTGGTCCACTGGAGTTGGACGCAGGGCTGCGGTTTGGTGCCCGCGCCCACCGGCACCTGAAAGGTGCACCCGGTGACCGGGTACGCGTCGGTGGCGGTGACCACCGGCAGGCCGCCGACCAGCACCCGCGCGTTGCCGGTCTGCGGGGTGACCGGGCCGGTGTGCGGGCAGGTCAGCACCGCCCCGACGTGCAGCAGCGGGCCGGGCATCAGGTCACCGTCAACGCGGTCTGGTTGATCGCCACGGTCGGGCCGACCAGGGTGACCGAGGCGCCCTTGCCGTTGGAGATGATGATCCCGGTGTCGTTGATCGAGATCATCGCCCCGGTCAGCGTCTTGAGCAGGATGCCACCGGTCGGCCCGGGAGCATCGGAGATCATCAGGGTGGCCTGGCCGGGGGTCTGCAACACGATCGGTGGGGTGGGTGGCGGGGCCGACGACACCAGCGCCGGGATCTCCGCCTTGGAGCCGTACCAGCAGCCCGTCCAGATCGGATGGTCGGCGTCGCCCTGCTCGAACTCCACCCACACCCCGGTGCCCGGCAACGGCACGGCGAACATGCCCGCCTGGATGCCGGCCAGCGGGAAGCAGGGCATCGCCCAGCTCGACGGGGGCAGCGTGACGTCCGGGACGGTCACCTGGATGCGGCCCTGCTGCAACGGATCGAGGTGGTTGACCACCGTGCCGCGATACTTGCCGTAGTACCTCGTCGTCATGGCTGTGCCCTTCCGGAGATGGAGACCTGGGCGTTGCGGCCGAGGGTGAACCGCTGCTTGACCTCGCCCGCCTTGACCGTGGTGGTCACGCTGCGCACCACGTACTCACCGTCGTAGGCCCGGCCGGCGCCCCGGACCCCGACCAGCCGCCGGCAGCGCAGCAGCCGGCCGTAGCGCAGCACGTCCAGCGAGCCGGACCCGGTGATCACGTTCGCCGACTGGGCGGCCCGGGCCAGGCCCCGGGCGAGGGTCTGCACGACGTCCATCCGGGCGGTGGCGTCGTCGGTGCCGTCGGGGTTGGACCGTCCGACGTTCATCCGCCGGTACGACAGCGGAATCGGGATCTTGCGGCCCAGCGGCGGGTTGAGCGGGCTGACGTCCGGCACCGGCAGCGGGATCGGCACCCGAACCTGCTCGGGGAACGCGGTGAGCAGGTAGACGGTCTTCTGCACCCCGTCGAAGGAGAAGGACAACGACTCCACGTTGGCACCCGCGTCGGCGTTGACCGTCAACGCCGGCTGCGGCTGACCGGCCCGCACCTCCGGCCCCCAGTACGCGGTGTTCATCCCCGGGGTCGGCCCCGGCTCCACGTAGAACGTGTAACCCACCTCGTCGGCGAGCTGCGACACGTACGCGAAGGTGGTGCCGCGTACCGCCGGGATCCGCTGCACCGGGTTCGGCGCGAACACCAGCACGCTGGGCACCACCATCGGCACCACCCCGTACGCGGCGAACGGGGCGAGCAGGGTCAGCACCCGGGCCTCCGCCGGCATCGGCATCGGCAGGTCCGACAGGTCGATCAGGTCCATCATCTGGCTGACGTCCACCCCGGTGAGGGTGAGCGTCGACGCGCCCGCGTCGTTGCTGCGGGCCACGTCGTGCCGGGTCACCACCCCGTCGGAGAGCACCTGTGGCCGCCCGTCGACGTGCAGCACCAGCAGTACCCGGGTCGGCGGGTCCAGGCTGCCGTCGGCGAGCATCCGCTCCACCAGCGACCCCCGGCCCAGCGCGAGGCGCAGTTGGAACCCCGAACGCTGCCCGGCGTTCTGGGTGACCTGCGCCTCCTGCACCGCCGCCACCAGCTCCATCGGCGCCGGCCGGAAGGTCAGCGGCCCGATCAGCACCTGCAACCGCACCCCGCTAGGCATCGAGGCTCCCCGGGAACCCCTCGGGCAGGGCCACCCGGACCACCTGGCCGGGGCGGATCAGCTCCGCCGGGTCGAACACCCCGTTGGCGTCGCAGAGCTGCCAGAAGGCGGTGGGGTCGCCGACCGTACGGGCGGCCAGCAGGTCGACCCGGTCGCCGTCGGCGACCGGTTCCCAGCCGGCGGTGGCGAGCCGCTCGGCGGGCGGCACGAACCGGCGACGCAGGTGCACGATCTCCTGCCCGGTCTCCTGATCGACGGTGACCGTGGTGCCCACGGCGGCGTAGCGGCTGTCCGGGGCCAGGGCCCCCGGCGTGGGCTGGCCGCCGGTGGCGCCGGTGGCGGCGAAGAGGGTCTGCGCGACCCGGCCCTGGGCGGCCACCAGGGCCGGATCGGTGTCGGCCGGGTCGCTCATGGCAGCCGGTCGATGCCGAGGTCGGCCAGCCGCCCGCCGCGCGCCCGGCCGGCGAGCTGTTCGAGCTGCTGGTGGGCGGCCATGGCCAGGCCACCGGCCCGGCCGTCGGTGCCCACGTCGTTGACGGTCAGCACCCGCAGACCCAGTCGGATCTTGGCGCGGATCGGGTTCAGCATCGGGTCGAACGCCTCCTCGGTGATGGTCAACTCGGTGATCCGTACCGGCCAGAGCCGGCGTCGTCCGAAGGCCAGCAGCACCAGTGGCGCCGGGGGTGGCACCACCTCCAGGGTGCCGGCGGCCAGCAGCGCCGCCGCGTCCTGCACGGCGGCCAGGCTGGGGTAGGCCAGCGATTCCAGGGCGGCCAGCTGCGCGGTCAGCCCCAGCTCCGCCGTCTGCGGGTCGGTGAGCTGGTCGGCGGCGTCGAGGTCGGCCTCCAGGGTGAGCGTCTGCACCGGCGGGCCGGTGATCCGCAACGCCTCGCCCCGGGCCCCGCCCTCGGCCCCGGCGGTCTTGAGCTGGAAGCCGCGGGTCAACGCGTCCGGGTTGTACTGGAGGGTGATCACCCGGCGGCTGTGCCCGCTGTCCGGGTCGAGCACGACCAGACCGGCGCGCAGCAGACGGGGGCTGAGGGGACTGGTCACGGGGTGCCTCCAGAGGTGGGACGCCGCCAGCGGATCCGTTCCGCCACGGCCCGGGTGATCCGGCCCTGCATCAGCAGCGGGTCCAACCCGCTGAAGTCGACGGTGCAGTCGGTCAGTTCGGTGATCCGGATCTGCCCGGTGGACAGGCCGAGCCCGTCGAAGAGCAGGTTCACCCGGGCCACCGTGGCGCTCTGCAACGACACCGGGCGCAGCCGTCCCGGCCGGCCGACGCCACCGGCGGCCCGGCGTACCCCGCCGCCGACGGCGAGGTGCACCAGCGCGTCGGGGGCCAGCACGATCTCGTTGCCGCCGCCCAGCGGCAGGGTGATCTCCCGGGGGTTGTTGACCGACAGGTCCACGTCGACGTTGCCGATCGCCAACATGCCGGGCGGGCCGGTCGACGGTTCGTCGCTCTGCACGTCGGCGACGGTGTGCAGCAGGTCGTCGCGGGAAGCGGCGGTCGGCCGCAGCAGCCGGTTGAGGCGTACCAGGTGCTCGGTGCGGGCCTGGCTGACCTCGCCGGTGTCGAGCTGCCACCGCAGCAGGTCGACGTCGCTGTCCGGCGGGGGAGCGCCCTCCGCCCCGAAGCTGGGCAGGTGCACCCGGTAGACCAGGTCGTCGCCCTCGACGATGAACCGGCCCGGGGTCCACCACGGCAGCGCGCCGGTGAGCCGGCGGTAGTCGACCGCGCCGTCGCGCAGGGCCAGCCGCACCTCCCAGCTCCGCTCACCCCACAGGAACCCGTCGTGGGTGACGTCGAAGTCGATGTGCCCGTTGAGGCTGTCCAGCACCTCGCCGATGCGGTAGGCGTCCAACACCCGCACCAGCGCGTCCCACTTGCCGGCCAGGGCGGCCCGCCGCTGCGCGCTGGTGGTCCGGGCCGGCGGCGGGGCCGGGATCGGGGCGCCGCCGCCGAGCATGGTGGCCAGATCCAGCACGAACCGGGCGTTGCGGATGTCCAGCGACGGCAGCTCGCCCGACCCGCTGGTCAGGTCGTGGGTGAGGTCGCCGAGCAGCCCCTGCTCGACGAAGACGTACAAACCGAGCCCGCTGTCGGCGAAGCTCAGCCCGGTCACCTCACCACCGCGTACGGCGATCCGGCGGCCCGGGGCCGTCGTGCCGTCCGGTGCGGCCGGGTCCTGCTCGTAGCCGATCGAGGTGAACCGCAGCCCGTACTCGGGGCGGCCGGTCGGTGCGCCGAGGAACAGCAGTTGCCGACGCGGGTCGGCGGTGACCTGGGCGCTGATCGCGGTCAGCGTGGGCTGCGCCAGGGTGAGCCGCAGCCCGCCGTGGTCGAGGAAGTCGACGCTGAGCCCACCGGCGGTGAAGTCGGCCGTGCCGCCGGACAGGAACGTGCCGATGTCGAAGCCGACCCGGGCTGCCTCGATCGCCCCGATCCGCAGGCCGCCGAGGATCCGCATCCCCTCCGCCGTGCGGGTCGCCTCCACCAGGAAACCGTCCTGCCCGGCCGCCGGCACCAGCCGCAGCTCCCCGAGCACCGCCTCGACGTCCGGGTTGAGCCGGATGGTGACGCCGTCGTGCAGGTCGACCAGCAGCCCGCTGGCCCGGGTCTGCTGCACCACCAGCTCCCGCAGCAGCAGCCGGCGGAACCGGCCGCCGGGGGTGCCCGCCGGCCACAGGTCGACCCGGGCCCGCGCGCTGATGCCGAGCAGGGTGATCGCCCCCGCGCCCGACGGGATGCGCAGGCCGAGCGCCGCACCCTGCCAGTTCAGCGCGTCCACCGAGATGGTGGCCAGGTTCAGCCCCGGCTGTCCGTCCGGGCCGATCTCGATGTGGTCCGGGCCGATGCTGACCACACCGGTGTCCAGCCCCTGGATGCTGACCTGCTGGTCGTGTTCGCCCGGCCGGGGACCGACGCCGAGCTGAGCCTCACCGCCCACCACCCGGGCCTGGATCCGGCCACCCCGGCCGAAGGCGAGGGTGAGCTGGGCGGCCCACAACGTGCCGTCGACGTGCAGCGCGGCGTCGATCCGGCCGGCGATCTCCACCCGGGTGGCCCCGGTGGTGAGCCGTCCGGCGGTCACCCCCGCCGCCGCCGACCAGCGCAGGCCGCGCAGGTCCACGTCGAGGATCTCCAGCGGCGGCCGGTCCGGTTCCCCGGCCGGGACCGGTTCGGGCCGGCCGAGGCCGACGTCGAGCACCCCGTCGCGGTAGCGCAGGTCCCGCCCGGTGATCCGGGCGATGTGCAGCCGCTCCAGGTGCAGCGCGGCGGTGGCCGGGACGACCCGACCGGCGGCGTCGCGCTGCTCCGGCGTGCTGTCCCAGCGACCGCTGGCGGTCAGCCCGTCCAGCACGGTCGCCCCCCGGGAGACGATCCGCCCGTCGCCGGCCCGCCAGTCGATCGCGCCCAGCTCGATGCGGGCCGGGCCGACGTCCTCGAAGCGCAGCCCGCCGGCCCGCTCGGTGACCAGCCGGCCGCCGAGCCCCGCCCGGCGTACGGTGACCGCGCCGTCCGGGGTCCGCAGGGTCGTGTCGGTGAGGGTGAGCCCGTCGAGCTGGATGCGTTGGCTGTCGGTGGGGTCGCTGAGGATCCGGCCGGTCACCGGGTCGACCTGGTGCGGCCCGGCCCGGATCAGGTCCACGGTCACCGTGGCGGCGTTCGGGCGGGTCGCCCGGCCACCCACGGTGCCGGTGATCGTGGTCGGGCCGCCCTGCACCGCGCGGGACACCACGGCGAACCGCAGCCGGTCGAGCTGCCCGACGGTCAACCGCCCGGTGTAGGTCAGCTCCTCGCCGGTGAGGTCCACGTCGAGGTCACGCAGCCGCACCCCGATCAGCGCGCCGGAGACCACCTCGACGCTCATCCCCGGTGCCGGGTCGGTGACGTCCATGCCGATCCGGTCGGCGTCGATCCGGTCGATGACCAGGTTGCGGACCAGCGCGCCACGGACCTGCCGGCCGGTGGCGGTCACGCCGGTGCGGACCTGGACGTCGAGGCTCATCCGGCCGATCCGGGTGCTGCCCCGGGCGTAGAGACTGCGACCGGGGGAGTTGAGCGCCAGCCCGGCCAGCTCGGTCTGCTCCACCACCAGGTCGGGCAGGCGCAGGTCGTCACCGACGGGCAGCACCCGACCGTGGATCGCCTCGCCGGGGGAGCCGTCGGCGCGCACCGGTGCGGTGAAGGCGATCCGCCGGGCCTCGACGCCCGGCCCGGTCACCCCGGTCACCGCCAGCTCGCCGACGCCGAAACCGACGGCCGCGCGGCCGACCGGCAAGCCGGCGGCGGCGGCCGGGCCGGCCAGCTCGGCGGGGAGCCGACCGCCGCCGACGGTGTCGAGGTCGGCGCGCACCCGCAGCCGGGACGCCGTCAGCCGTTCCACGGCGGTGGCCCCGGCGCGGACGTCGGTGGCGGTCAGCTCGGCCAGCCGCACCTGCACCCCGAGGGTGGTCGGGTCCAGGGTGACGTCGAGCCCGCCGACGGTCAGCCCGCCGACGGTGATGCCGAAGTACCGCCGGGCCCGTTCCCGCAGCAGTTGGAGTTCCTGCTCCTGGGCCCGGGTGCGGTGCCCCGGCAGGTAGCGGCCGGCCGGGTCGACCGGCTCGACGGAAAGGGACTCCAGCTCCCGCAACCGGTCCAGATCGGTCAGCCAGCCGGTCAGCTCGGCCCGCCGCTGCGCCCAGCGGGGCTCGTCGGGCAGCGCGGCGAGCTGGGCGACGACGTCGGTGCGGGTGGGCAGGGCCCCGGCGGTGATCCGCAGCGCCGGCTGGCCGGGGGCACCGGGCAGCAGGCGTACCCCGGCGAGGGTGGCCGACCCGGTGCTGCCCCGGGCGGTCGTCGCCGCGTCGGCGGGAACGCGGTCGCGGCGGAACCTGCTGATCAGTTCGTCGTCGGGCAGGTACTCGCCGAGGCGCGACGGCAGGGACGCCTCGGCGTGGATCGGGTCGATCTCCACCCCGGCGGCCTCGACCCGGCCGGTCAGCCCGGTGACCCGGAGGCCGGCGACGTCGATCGTCCCGCCGACGGACTGGCGGAGCTGGTCGGACAGTTCCACCAGCCGGCGGCGTTCGGCCTCGGACAGCGACTCGGCGTGCCAGCGGTGCCGGGCCTCCAACCGGTGCAGTTCCCGCTCGGCCGGCTCCAGCGTGGTGAGCTGGCTATCGACCGCGCGCAGCCGCTCGTCCAGCGCGGCGCGTGTCGTGCCGGTGGCCGTGTCGCGGCGCAGCCGCAGCGACTCCCGCTCGGCGCGCAGCCGGGCCGGCAGGCTGGTGGCCACCCCGATCAGGGTGCGGCCCACCTCGATCCGGCCGACCTGTTGCAGGCCGGCGAAGGAGAGCCCCTCGGCGGTGGCGCTGGAGAAGCTGACCCGCAGCGAGTGCATCATCTCCACCGCGTCGGTGACCCGATCGCCGACCGTCCGCGGCGGCCGGAACACCCCGTCGGTGAGCAGCCCGATCGTCGCGTTGGCCAGCGGGGTGAAGATCTCCCCGGCGGTCAGCGAGGTGAACTGCTGGGCCAGGAACGGCGCCCCCGCCGTGTACGGGGCCAGCAACGCGTCGCTGATCTTGGACAGGAACGGCAGTCCACCGTAGAACGAGATGACGTTGTGCAGCAGGTGGATCAGTGGATCGATGACCGGGATGCCGACCCAGCCGTGCCGGCCTGGTTCGGTCACGTTCTCCTGCCCGGTCGCCCCGGACCGGAAGGCCAGCGTGGACAGCCCGAAGCGGGTCAGGCCGAGCAGCCCGCCGGGCAGGCCGTCGCTGGCGTACACCACGTCGGAGACGCTCAGCGCGCCCATCCCGGCCTGCGCGCCGACCGGCCGCTCGTAGCCCCGGTCGGAGAACGAGGCGACGATGTCCAGGTCGGTCAGGGTGATCCGGCCGGTGCGTAGCGAACTTCCGGTGAAGGTGCGGTTCACCCCGTCGAGCTCCAGCCGGGGCAGCCGGACCCGCAGCACCCCCTGCCGGGCGTCCACCGACAGCGACAGCCGGTTGGCGCGTTCCCGGTCGGTGTCGCGCAACCGGGCCCCGCCCAGGTCGCCGCTGATCCACTGGGCGTCGTGCAGGTCGAACTCGTCGACGGTGACCTCGTCGGTGAACAGGCTCAACCCGGTGCGGCTGAGGAACAGCAGCTTCAGCCCCACTGCGACCAGCCGGGCCAGGTCACCCACCACCGTCGGCAGCCCGTCGGTGCGCAACGACTCCGGCTCGAACGTGGGCCGCCGGGTCGCGTGGTAGAGCCGCAGCTCCGCCACCAGCGTCGCCAGGTCGGGCAGCAGGTCCGCGCGCAGCTCCCGGGAACGCAGGAACACCCAGCGCCGGTCGTCCAACGCGTACGCCTGGATGATCAGCGACCGCAGCTCGGTGACCCGCCCGGCCCGCCAGAGCCGGTCGTCGCGCAGCCGGTCCCGCAACTGGTCGCGGGCCTCGACCCGGCGGGGACCGGAGATCGCGGTGGTGGCGAGGGAGGCCCGCATCTGCGGGGTCATCCCGGACTGCATCCGGGCCCACCGGTCCGGGTCGTCGGCGGCCAGCCGGGCCTGGTCGGCCACCGGCAGGCTGCGCACCAGCTGGAACGCCAGCCATGCCTCCCGGGGGTTCACCGCCCAGTCGGTCAGCCCGATCGCGAGCAGGCCGCGGGCCTGCCGCTCCAGGTGCGCCGGGTCGCGCAGGGCGAGCAGGTCGAGCAGCTCGGCCCGCCACATCTCGTGGGTCAGGTACGCGTCCGGCAGCGCGGCGAGGATGCGATCCAGGTCCCGCAGCGCGTCCAACCGGTGCACGGCGGTCCGCAGCGCCTCCCGCCCCCGGGCATCCGGGCCGGCGGTCGCGCCGGTCGGCCGGTCGTAGCCGATCAGCCGGCGGACCAGCTCGACGGCGTTCACCCCGTCCAGGCCGCCCTGCACGGTCCGGTGAATGTCGGCGACGAGCCGGTCGGCGTCGACCTGCCCGGCGCTGCGCCGCCGCCGATCCAGCGGCTCGGCGAGGGTGCCCACGCCGGTGTAGCTGCCGCCGAGCACGTCGGCGGCGGGGATGTTCTCCTCCAACCGGTCGAACCAGCTGCCCTGGTCCAGCCGCCGCCACCGGTCCTGGGCGGCCAGCGGCAGGCTACGCAGCAGCAGGTACGCGAAGCGGGCCTCGTGGTCGCGGATCGCCCAGTCGAACAGCCCGTACGACAGCAGACCCTCCACCCGGGCCAGGTTGCGGTGCTCGGGGCGGGCGGCGAGGACGACCAGCAGCCGCGGGCCGAGCGGCGCGTCGACCCGCTTCTCCTCCCACGGCAGGTGGTCGAGCAGCGTGTCGAGGTGGCCGCCGTCGTCGAGCTGGCGGACCGCGTACCGCAGCCGGGGCCCCGGCTCGGGCGGCCCGGCGGCGGCCGGCGCGGCGGCGGCCGGGGTGCCGGCGGTGGGTGCGGCGGGAGCCAGGTCGGCGAGCTGACGCAGCGCCTCGTCGGCCCGGCGGTCGTCGATCGACAGTTGCACCCGACGCAGCCGGGCGGCCAGGTCGGTGTCCCGGTCGAGCCGTTCATCGTCGGCCGACGCCCCGCCCAGCACGGTGATCTGCTCCCGCAGGGCGTCGGCGTCGCCGCCCGTCGGGGGCCGCTCGGCCAGCAACGCCCGGAAGTGCGCCTTGCGGTCACCGCCCAGCAGTTCCCGCAGCACGCTGGTCCGCAGGGCCCGCAGCACGGTCAGGGCGGTGCGCCGCTGCACCGGGTCGAGCCCGTCGGTGCTCAACCCGTGCACGTTGTCGGCTTCGAGCACCCGCAGCAGGTAGGGGGTCTGCCCGCCGAGGGCGGCCAGCGCGGCCCGGGGGTAGGCGCGGTGGTGGTCGTCGTCGAGGTTGCCGGCCAGGTCGGTGCGCCGGGGCGCGGGCAGGCTGTGCACCAGGCTGCGGGCGACCACGAACGGCAGGGTGTCCAGGATCCGCAGGCAGCCCCGCACGTCGTCGCCGGAGACCCAGAGGCCGTCGAGCAGGTCGACCATGCGGGCCCGTTCCGCCAGGTACCGGCGCTCCACCAGCGCGCCCAGCTCCGCCTCCAACGGGCCGGTCCCGGCCTCGTCGGCCGGCGCCCGGTCGGGGGCCGGCGGGCTGGCCGGGCGCGGCGGGGTGGCCACGGCACCGGTGTCGGCGGCGACCGCGCCGGCCGGCAGCCACGCCACCGGCCGCCACAGGGCCCGCCCGGCCGCCGCGGCGTCGGCCAGCGCCCGCGCCTCGCCCTCCGGGTCGGCGACCCGCCGCCCCGGGTCCGCCGTCGTGCCGCCCGCCTGCGCCAGGTGCCCCAACTCGTGCACGAGCAGGGCCCGCCCGGCGGCCCGGGACGGGTCGAAACCCGGGGCCAGGTGCACCGTGCCGTCGGCGAGCAGCCCCCGCGCGCCGTGGTTGGCGGCCCGCCGACCGTCCCCGCCGAGACGCACCCGCACCGCGTCGGGGCGCAGCCCCAGCGCCGGGGCGTACCGGTCGACCAGGTCCCGGGTCAGCGTGGCGAGGGCGTCGTCGGGTGCCGCTACGGGTTCCGTCGCCGGCAGCGGGGCCCGCTGCGCGGCCGGGCCGGGGGCGGTCACCGCCGCCACCCGGGCAGGCCCAACCGGACCCAGATCGCCTCGGCCAGTGCGGTCGGCAGGTCGGCGGTGGCCGGCACGTCGGTCACCGGGGCCACGGTCGACGGCAGTCCCCGCTCGGCCAGCAGCCGGGTCAGCCGGGCACCCACCTCGGCCGCCAGGGTGGCGTCGACAGGCGCGTCGACGCCGGTGACGACCAGCTGGCGGATGTCGACCTCGATGGTCGTGACGTCGGGGTTCACGACCACAGTCCCGGGTCGGCCGGCCGGTCGTGCTTGGCGTACTCGGCGGCGACCGCGTCGAGCACGTGCCGCATCCCGACCGGGACGCCCTGCCCGGCGGCGACCAGCGCGGCACGCAGCGCGACGGTGTGGATGTCCCCGCCGGTGAGGTCCAGCTCGGCCAGCCGGGGCAGGTCCAGGTCGGCGGTGGCCGCGCCGGGCGGGAAGGCCCGCCGCCACAGCCCGGCCCGTTCGGCGGGACCGGGATGCCCGAACGGCACCACCACCCGCAGCCGGCGCAGGAACGCCGGGTCGATGGCGGTGCGCATGTTCGTGGTCAGCACCGCCACGCCCCGGTACCGCTCCATCCGTTGCAGCAGGTACGACACCTCGATGTTGGCGTACCGGTCGTGGCTGTCGCGGACCTCGGAACGGCGGCCGAACAGGGCGTCGGCCTCGTCGAACAGCAGCACGGCGCCACCCCGTTCGGCGGCGTCGAAGATCCGCCGTAGCTGCTTCTCGGTCTCCCCGATCCATTTGCTCACCACGGTCGCCAGGTCGACCCGGTGCAGGTCCAGGCCGAGCACCCCGGCCACCACCTCGGCGGCGAGGGTCTTGCCGGTGCCGCTGGGCCCGGCGAACAACGCGGCCACCCCGAGGCCCCGACCGGTCCGGCCGGCGAAACCCTGCTCGACCAGGAGCGCCCGGCCGGCCGCGGCGGCGGTCAACTGACGCAACTGGGCCAGGGCCGGGGCGGGTAGCACCAGGTCGTCCCAGCCGGCCCGCACGTCGATCCGCTCGGCCAACCCGTCCAGGTCGCGGCGGACCCGCTCGCGGACCAGGCCCCGGGCCCGGGTCACCGGGTCGCCGTCCGGCCCGGCGGCGGGGCGGGCGGAGTCGACGATCTCCCGGTGCCCCAGGTCGAACTCGCGGGCCAGGCCGGCGGCGGCCGACGCGGCCTGCCCCGGCAGCAGTTCCCCCCACAGCGCCCGCTGTTCGGCCCGGGTCGGCCGGTCCACCGTCGGCCCGGGGGTCACCCCGTCAAGGGCGACGGGGCGGGGCACGCTGACCACCACGTCACCGATGAGCCGGGCCAGCAGGTGCTCCACGGTGGCCAGGGTCTCCGGCGGCTCGTCGCCGGTCAGTTCGACGACCAGCACCGGGTCGGCGAGCACCACCTCCCGGTTCCACAGCCGGGCGAAGGCGTCCCGGTCGAGCACCGCGCGGGGCAGGTCGGCGGCGGCCACCAGGTGCCCGGTCCGGCCCACCGTCGCGCAGGCCGCCGCCAGCACGTCGATCCGGTCGGCGGGGTCGGGACCGCACACCCGCAGCGGGTATCGGCCGGCCTGCCAGGTGGCGCAGAGCTGCCGTACGGCCCGACGGCGGCTGGCCGGCAGGGTGGCCGGCGGTACGGGCAGCGCCACCAGGTAGGGACGAAGCCGTTCGTCGAGCCGGCCGACGCCGTGCAGCTCGTGCAGGACCCGCTCGTCGACCCGCAGCGGGGCGTGCGGCAACGGACCGTCACCGGGCTCTACCAGCCGGGCCGCGCGTAACGGCCGGTCGGCGGCGAGGGCGTCCCAGTGCCCGCCGGGCAGGGCGTCGAAGCACCAGGCGAACGTCGGTGGCCGGTCCAGCAGACCCAACTCACCGGCGACCGTGGCGACCAGCATGTCGCGTTCGAAGCCGGTCAGCCCGAACCCGGTGCCGATCCGGTCCAGCGGGGAGCCGCCGGTCGGGGCTTCGGCCGCCGGTTTCCCCGTGAGCAGCAGACGGATCCGGTCCAGTTCGGCGGCGAGTCCGTCGCCGCCCGCGTCCACCGGGGGCGGGGCGGGCCAGCGGGCGGCCGGGCGCGGGGCGGGCATCACAGCACCACGGCGGGGCCGTCGTACCGGCCGGTCGGGTCGGCGTGCAGCGGGCTGTCCACCCCGTCGACCCGCAACCGGGCCAGGTAGCTGCCGGTGGGCACGTCGCGGAAGGTGAAACCGATCCGTCCGGTGCGCTGCCCACCGGGCGGCACCCCGTTGTCGGCGGGCGCGGCGAGCATGGTGCCACCCACCCCGGTCAGCCCGAGGGTGACCTGCTGGCCGGCCTCGACCTCGGGGACGACGTCGACGGTGATCGTGCCGGTGCGCAACAGCACCCCGTCGACCGTGCGGCTGGACTCGACCACCACGTCGGCGGGGGCGACGGTGATCGTCGGCCGGTAGGTGACCGGCACCGCGTCGGAGCTGACCGCCGGCCGGGGCGTGGGCGGGTCGCCCAGCGCGACCGCATGGGTGACGACCAGGCCCCGGATACCGGCTGCGACAGGCCTGTCGAACGCGGTCAGCGGCAGCCGCAGCTCGCCCGCCGTGACGGTGGCGGGGCTGGCCGAGGCCGTCCCGATCCGCACCCGCACGTCCGGCCCGGCCAGGTGGCGGCCGGTCACCACCAGGGTCGCGCCGGCCGTGACCGGCGTGCCGGTCGGCCCGTCGGCACGGACCTGGTCGACCTCGGGACCGTCGACGTCGACGGTGCCGGCGGTGACCGTACGGACCGGCAGTGGCTCCCGCGCGCCGCGCAGCGGGTCGATCAGCACCACCGACACGTCGAAGAAGACGCTGCTGCGGTACGGCGCGCTGAACGCCGACCAGAGCCGGAAGCTCTCCTCACCGCCGGGACTGTTGGTGACGCTCACCCGCAGGAGTTCGACCTGCTCGGCGAGGCGGGAGTCGGCCACCGGGGCGGGCAGCGTCGGGTCCGGCGGGTCGGGGGCGAGCGACCGGCGGATCGCCGCTCGGGTCAGCACCGGCGTCTCGTGCAGCATCGCCAGCAGGTGACCGAGCAGGATCTCCCCGGTCAGTGGGTCGTGACCGTAGACGCTGGCCACGTAGTGCAGGTCGACACCGAGCGGCGGCGCGGCGACGTCGTCCCCGCCGGTGCTGCGCGGCGGCGGCCCCAGGTTGGCCCAGGCGGGGTTGCGGGTCACCCGGCTCAGGAACAGGTTGACCTGGTTGCCCTCCTGGTTGCCGACGGTCACCCGGTCGGGTGGGCCGGCGGAGACGGACACCCCGCCGACCGCCGACGACGCGCCGGTGGCCCGCAGGTACGCCATCACCTGCCCGCGCAGCACGGCGGTGACGGCGGCGAGGGCGTACCCGGTGCTCATCGCGTCGCCCCCGATCCGCGCAGGTACGCCTCAAGTTCCGGTGCCGGACCCGGGGCGACGGCGGGTACCGGGGAGGTCGTCGGGGCGGCGACCGCCGGGGGCGTGGCCGGCTGCCGCTGCGGGGTGAGGCGTACCTCGATCCGACCGATGTGCACGTGCACGGCGACCGGTTCCGGTGTCCGTGCCTCGACCCGGCTGGCCGGCGCACGGTAGGTCGGCGTGACGGCCGCGGCGGTGGGTGCCACCCGGACGGCGGCCGGTGGTGCGGTGGCGGCCGAAGCCGGCGGGGCGGATGCCGGTGCGCCGGGCCGGGCCGCCGGCCGGTGCGGGTCGTCCCGGCGGTGGTGCGGCGGCGCGGCCGGCCCGGTCGGGGCGACAGGAGGTCGGGACGGCGCGTGCGGGGCGGCCGTCGTGGGCGCGGGTCCGGCCGCCCGGGTCGTCACGGGCGGGTCCGGTACGGCCGCCGGCCGGGCCGACGCCGCAGCGCGGGCAGCGGGCGGGGGCAGCGGCCGGGCCGGGCCGGGGGCCGGTGCCCCCGCCGGCGGTGCGGTCGGCGTCGCCACCGGGATGACAGGCGTCACCGGGGCGGCGGGCGGGGTGACCGACGACGCCCCGGGCGACGGCGGTGACGACGGCGGCGTCGGCGTGCCGGTCGGTCGGGCCGGCGGCGGGGTGGCCGGCCAGCGCTCCTGCTCCTGCTCGGTCAGGAAGCCGTCAGCTGCCGGCTCCTGCGGCTCGAACCGGCCGAGGGGGCGGGGACGCAGCCGGGGCGCGGTCCCGACGGCCAGGGCGGCCAGCGCGGCCAGGTAGCCGCTCACGGCACCCGCTCCAGGTACGCCGCCCGCCGGTGCGGACCCAGCGCCAGCACCTCCGCCTCGGACCAGCCATACGCGCGGGCCAGCCGGTGCACCTCGTCGAGCAGCCGGCGGACCCGGACGTCGGCGGCGTGCCACGCCCACGCCGGCACGTCCAACAGCACCTCGGTGCCGCCGCCGCAGCCCGGACAGGTCAGGGTGACCGCGACGACGCCGAGCGGGTCGCGTTCGGCCATCGCGGCGGACACCGCCGGCAGCGCGGCGGACGGGTCGGCCAGCGGCGGGTCGGCGTCGAGCAGGCAGGCGTCGAGCAGCCACCGTTCGGCCGCCACCGCGTCACCTGACCGCGCCGCCCCGGCCAGGTCGGCGGTGGTGGGCAGCCGCAGGGTGAGCAGGTGCCCCCGCCACCGCAGGGTGAACGGGCCGGCGCTCCGATCGGCCGGCGGTGGCGCGGCGGCCAGCAGGTCGGCGACGGTGAGGGTCACCTCCAGCCGTTGCGGGCAGGCCGGGCAGTCCACGGTGGTCGCCACCCGGCCGCCGGTCCAGCCACCGGCCGTGGCCAGCAGCAGCGCCGTCACCTCGCCCACCGGCAGCCGGTCGGCGTCGGGCCGGCCGAGCAGCAGCAACCCGCGGCGCGGCGCGGGCTGGCCGAGCGCGTCGTCCCAGGCGTGGACCAGCGCCACCTCGGTCGACGGCGGGCCCCCGGCGGTCACGACCCGAGCCGGGGTTCGGCCGGTTCGGCGACCGCCTCGTCGCGTTCCCAGCCCTCGTTCTCCAGCTTGATGTGCTCGATCGCCACCGCGTTGGCGTTGGCGTCCAGCTCCGGCAGCGCCTGGTACTCCGACACCCAGCAGCGGAACAGCCGGTACGACTGGGCGACCTGGCCGGCCTCGTTGAGCAGCTCGATGGTGATGTCCCGGCGAAAGTCGGCCAGGGACACCTCCGCGCCGGCCCCGGCGTGCAGCGCCCAGATCCGGCCCGCCCACTGGGCGAACTCGGCGTCGTGGGTCAGCCCCCGCTCCAGGGTGACCGCCTCGAACTCGGTGCGTCCCGGCGACTTGTGACTGGTCGAGGCGTTGCCGCCGTCGCGGTGCTTGACCACCTCGGTGGTCCGCTTCAACGCGCTGACCTTGCTCACCCCGGCCACGTAGCGGCCGTCCCACTTCACCCGGAACTTGAAGTTCTTGTACGGGTCGAAGCGCGTCGGGTTGACCGCGAACTGCACCATGACTCACACCTCTCAGGACGGGCTCTGGCCGGCGAGCTGCTGGATCCGCACGATGACGAACTCGGCGGGTTTGAGCGGGGCGAACCCGACGACCACGTTGACCACGCCCCGGTCCCGGTCGTCGCCGGTGGTGGTCTCCGCGTCGCACCGCACCAGGTACGCCTCCCGGGGCGTCCGCCCGGCGAACGCGCCCTTGCGGAACAGGTCCTGCATGAACGAGGTCAGGTTCAGCCGCAGCTGCGACCAGAGCGGCTCGTCGTTGGGCTCGAAGACCGCCCACTGGGTGCCCCGGTAGACGCTCTCCTCGATGAACAGGGCGAGCCGGCGCACCGGTGTGTACTTCCACTGGCTGGCCAGCGCGTCCGCGCCGGCGGTGGTGCGGGCCCCCCAGTTGACCGTGCCGGTCACCGGGAAGGTGCGCAGGCAGTTGAGCCCCAACGGGTTGAGCACCCCGTTCTCGGCGTCGGTCAGCGGATAGACCAGGTTGGTCACCCCGCGTAGCTGCGCCTCGGTGCCGGCGGGCGCCTTCCACACGCCCCGCTCGGTGTCCTGGCGGGCGTACAGGCCGGCGAGGGTGCCGCCGGGGGCGACGGTGCGGGGCCGGAAGCCGTCGGTGGGGTCGGGGATGCGCAGCCGGGGGAAGTGGGCCACCGCGTTGGGCCCCTTGACCCCGAGCTGGTTGATCCAGTCCAGGGCGCGGTCCGGGTCGTCCACCCCGGGCGGCGGGTCGACCAGCAGGACCGCCCGGCGGCGCTCGCAGAGGTCGTAGGCGGCCGACCAGACGGCCTCCGGGTCGAGCCCGTTGTCGATGGCGGCGGGGTTGCCGTGCCGGGCACGGGTGGCGTCGGGGATGCAGAGCAGGTTGAACAGGTCGGTCTTGAGTAGCGCGTAGATGCCGGTGTAGGCGGCCTCGCTGCCGATCAGCGCGCCGGTGCCGGGCAGGACACTGCCGTCGGCGCCGGTGACGAGGTCACCCTGGCCGAGCCGTTTGACGCCGAGCGGGCTGAACCGGCCGACGTTGGCGGTCGTCCCGGCCAGGCCCAGCAGGGCCGCGCCGTCGGCGACGTCCCCGGCGGGGGAGACCCCCGCGACGGTGAAGGCCGCGTCCACCGCCGTGGGGGCGACCACCGTGTCCACGTCGCCGAGGAGACGCAGCCCGCCGGCGGCGGTGGGGGTCACCCGGACCCGCAGGCCGGCCGCGCCGTCGGCGGCGCCCAGCGCGGTGTTGACCTTCCGTTGCAGCAGCGCGGCCACCCCGGCGGGGGAGGACGGCAGCCGCTCGCCCTTGTCCAGCACGGTCACGGTCACCGGGGCGACCGCCGGCACGGTCTTGGCCGGGTCGTTCGGGTCCGGCTTGGTGGGCCGGTCGGGTTGCACGGTGAGCCGGTAGTTCTTCGCGGCGTCCACGGTGGGGGTGCCCAGCGCCGTGCCGGCCGTGCCGCTGGGCGTCGGCCGGCCCGCCCCGGCGGCCCCGGCGCGTGCCCGGACCAGCGCCGAACCCCGGTCCGGGTCGTTGAGCAGGGCCACCGCGTACGCGGCGCTGGCCGGGTCGGCGGACAGCCCGGTGAACCGTTCGGTGTCGCCGGTGGCGGTGTCGGTGACGGTCAGGTTGAACGACGTGGCGTCGGTGACGCCGTCGTGGTCGACGTCGACGAGCAGTCCGCTGCCCCACGCGCCGGTGCTCGTCGCGTCCAGCAGCAGCGCGGACTTCGCCCCGACGCCGACCTTGTCCAGCAGGCTCACCGAGGCGGCCCGGGCGTCGGCCCGGGGCACCCGCACGACCAGGGCGGCGGCCCCGCCGTTGCGGAAGAACTGTTGCACGGCCAGGCTGAGTTCGGAGTCCCGGTCGACCCCGCCGAACCGGCGTTCGAACTCGCCGAAGGTGTTCACCCGGACGGCCCGGTTCTCCGGTCCGGTCCGGACGTATCCCACGAAGGCGGCCACCCCGGTCGCCACACCGATCACGGGGCGGACGGAACTCGCGACTTCCTCGATGTACACGCCGGGATAGGTCGGGGTGACGGGCATGACTACCTCGTCTCGCAGTGGCGGGTCGGCTGGTGTCACACTCCGCTCACGCCGCGCCCACCTCTAGCGGGCACCCGACTGCGCCGCGACAACTACCCGACACCCCGGGCCGCCTAGTTGCCTGGTCGGGGCGGGTGCGCGGCGCTGGTTGCGGCCTTGACGGTCACGGGTGCGCATGCCGGGAGGTGCCCGGGGACACCTGCGGTGCCATCCTCCAACGAGACAAGCCAGTTTTCTCCCGGGAGGGTGGTGGATTCATGGGTTCCGGGTTGTCGCTCGCCCTCTTCCCGGTCGCGCTCGGCATCGTCATGTTGGGCATCGGCCTCAGCCTGACCGTCGAGGACTTCCGCCGGGTGGCCCGCCACCCCCGGGTCGTGCTGATCTGCCTCGGGTGTCAGATGCTGCTCCTGCCGGTGCTCTGCCTGGGCCTGGTGACCGCCTTCGACCTGCGGCCGGAGCTGGCGGTGGGGATGATGCTGCTGGCGGCCTCGCCGGGTGGCAGCACGGCCGGTCTCTACAGTCACCTGTTCCGGGGCAACGTCGCGCTCAATGTGTCGCTGACCGCGATCAACTCGGTGCTGGCGCTGTTCACCCTCCCGCTGATCGTCAACCTGTCGGTGGCCGGCTTCGCCGGTGCGGACGCCACGATCGGTCTCCAGTTCGGCAAGGTGGTCCAGGTCTTCGCGCTGGTGCTCGTCCCGATCGCGATCGGGATGCTGCTGCGGCGTCGGTTCCCCACGTTCGCCGCCCGGATGCACCGACCGGTGAAGGTCGTCTCCGTCCTGGTGCTGGCCGTGGTCATCGTGGGTGCGGTGCTCGGCATCAGGGACGACGTGCTGGCAACCCTCGGCGAGATCATCGTGATCGTCGCCCTGTTCAACCTGGTCAGCCTCGCCGTCGGCTACCTCGCGCCGCGCCTGCTGCGGGCCGGGCACCGCGACTCGGTCGCCTCCTCGTTCGAGATCGGCCTGCACAACGCCACCCTGGCCATCACCATCGGGATGAGCCCGACGCTGCTGGACAACGCCACGATGGCGATGCCGTCGGTGGTCTACGGCAGCCTCATGTTCTTCACCGCAGCGGCCTTCGGGGTGCTCGTCTCCCGCCGCCCGGCCGGGGCGTCGACCCCGACCGGGGCGACGCCGCAGCGGGCCCACTGACCCGGCGGGTCGCGCCGACAGTCACCACGCCCGCCCCGGACCGGCTTGACCCTGACACGGTGGCAGGGTCTTCACTGTGACCCGGAGGTGGTCACGATGACCGGGTCGGCGGCGTACACGGACCGGACACGGGGGTTGGCGGGCGGCGACCCGTCGGTACGGCTACGGGTGGCGCTCGCGTTGGGCAGCGCCCCCGACCGGCGCGACGTCGACCCGCTCGTCGCCCGGTGCGCGGTGGAACCGGACTTCTCGGTACGCGAGATGCTGACCTGGGCGCTCACCAGGCACCCTGCGGCCGTGACGGTCCCCCGGCTGGTCGCCGAACTCCGGTCCCCGCAGGCGCAGGCCCGCAGCCAGGCGTTGCACACCCTGTCCAAGATCGGGGACAGGGCGGCCTGGCCGGCGCTCACCGTGGCGCTGCTCACCGACGCCGACGACGAGGTGGCGCGGGCGGCCTGGCGGGCCGCGGTCGCGCTGGTGCCCTCCGGTGCCGAAGCCGACCTGGCCGCGATCCTCACCACCCAGTTGGGGCGGGGCGACCGGGGGACGTGGCTGAGCCTGGCCCGTGCCCTGGCCGCTCTCGGCGAGGTCGTCACGCCGGTGCTGGACGCCGCCGCGTCCCACCCCGACCCCCGGGTACGGACCCACGCGGCCGCCACCCGGCAGCTGATGCGTGACCCGGACGCCGGCTTCGCGTTCTCGATCGAGGAGGCGAAACGGGTCGTGGCGCTCGGCGACGCCGACCGGCAGGGGTGAGTGGCGGTGCTGATCGGTGAGGTGGCACGGCGCTGCGGGGTCAGCGTCCGGATGCTGCGGCACTACGAGTCGCTCGGCCTGGTACGGCCGGGCGGACGCACCGGCGCGGGCTACCGCGAGTACTCAGGTGCGGACGTCCGGCGGATCTTCCACATCGAAAGCCTGCGGTCGCTGGGGTTGTCGCTGCGTGCGGTGGGGCAGGCGCTCGACGATCCGGGCTTCACCCCGACGACGCTCGTCGACGACCTGATCCGGCGGACCCGGGCACGGATCGCCGACGAGACCCGGCTACTCACCCGGCTGGAGCGCATCGACGCCGCCGAGCCGGCCGACTGGACCGACGTCCTGCGGACCGTCGCGTTGCTGCGGGCCCTGGCTTCGCCGCACGCGGGGCGGCGGCAACGGGCCGCGCTGGCCCCGGCCGGGGCGGTCGCGGTGGAGGCCCTGGTGGAGGCGGCGCTGGGCGAACCCGACCCGAACGTGGCCGGGGCGCTGCGGTGGGCGGTGGCGCGGGCCGGCGGGGCGGGACTGCCACTGCTGGCGCAGGGGCTCGACGCGCCCGTGGCGGCGGTACGCGAGCGCGCGGTCCGGTGCCTCGTGGAGATCCCGCACGACGCCGCGACCGCGCTGCTGCGCGACGCCCTCGCCCACCACGACGTGACGGTCCGCAGGTGCGCAGCGCTCGCGCTCGGTGCCCGGGGGGTGCCCGAGGCCGTCGCGACGCTCGTCGACATGGTCGTGCAGGAGGCGAACGACGTCGAGGCCGCCGACGCGCTGGCCGCGTTGGCCGTCGACACCGGATCGGCCGACCGGATCGCCGCCGCGCTCGTCGCGGGCCTCACCGGTGACTCCGTCGCGTCGCCGGTACGCCGTCGGCTGACCCAGGCGCTCGCCGGCATCCCGGGGGAGCGGGCGTCGCGGGCCCTGGCGGAACTGGCGGCCGACCCGGACCGCCCGGTGGCGCTCACCGCGACGTACGTGCTGATGCTCCGCGACCGGGAGCCGTGACCGACGACCCCGGCACGTCCCGACCACCCGACGGGTGCCCGCGCCCGCCACCGCCCCCGGACCGGTGGCGGGCCCCGGCGTCGGTCACCGGGTGCGGCGGTGCCGGGCGATCAGCGTCCCGGCGCAGAGCACCGCCAGTAGGCCGCATGCCGAGCCGGCCCACTGGTTGTCCAGCACGGTCGTCAGCACCACGTTCGCCACGACGCTGACGGCCAGCGCCAGCCACAGCAGCGGGCGGAGCCGGTCGGCCGCCGGCTGCGGCGGTCGGGTCGGGGCGTCGGCGATGCGGTACGGATCGGTCATGGCTGCCTCCTCAGACGGGCCGGTGTTCGACCAGGTCGACGCTAGGCGCTGCGGTGGGCCGGACACGATCCCGCCAGCACGACGGACTGTGGTGTAGCAGGCGGTACTTTCCGCACCGACGGTGCCGGGCCGGGCGACCGGTGGCCTATGTTGGCGCGGGAGGTCTTCCGATGACACACCTGCGGGACCGGGCCCGGGCCACCGTCGACGCCGTCGCCCGTCTCGTCGGCGGGCTCGGCACCGCGCTGCTGGCGCTGGCCACCCTGCTCCAACTGATCGTCGTGGCGACGGCCTGTCTGGTCTGGGTGGGGCTGCCTGCGGTGCCCGGCACGCTGCGGGCGGTACGCGCGGTGGCCGACCGTGAGCGGGCCCGGCTGTCCCGCTGGGGCGCGCCGGTCCCCGCCCCGGGCCCGGTGCCGACCGAGCTGCGGGTGGCGGCACGCGACCCGTTCGTCCGCCGGGAACTCGGCTGGGTCGCGCTGCACGCGGTCACCGGCCTGATCGGCGGGCTGCTCGGCCTGAGCATGCCGCTCTACGCCGTGCAGGACCTCACGTTCCCGCTGTGGTACCGGCTGCTGCCACCCGAGGCCGGCGCGCCGGGGATCGTCTGGTGGCGCATCGACGGGCTGGGCGAGGCGTTGATGGTCGGGCTGCTCGGGTTCGGCTGGTTGGCCGCCACGCTCGCGTTCGTCCCGGCGCTGGCCCGCCTCCAGGCCCGGCCGGGACGGTGGCTGCTGCCCCCGCCGCCGGGCTTCGACCTGTCGCTGCGGGTCGCCGAGCTGACCGCCACCCGGGCCGCGGCGTTGGACGCCCACGCGGTCGAACTGCGCCGCATCGAACGCTCCCTGCACGACGGCACCCAGAACCGGCTGGTCGCGGTCAACGTGCTGCTGGGGGCGGCCCGCCGGGCGGTGCGGCGGGACCCGGACCGGGCCGACGAGATCCTCGGGCAGGCGCAGGACGCTGCGGAACAGGCGCTCGGCGAACTGCGTACGGTGGTGCGGGGCATCCTGCCGCCGGTGCTGGACGACCGGGGCCTCACCGGTGCCCTGGCCGGTCTGGCCGGTGACTGCGCGGTGCCCTGCCGGCTCACCGTCGACGTGCCGGTACGCTGCGCCGTCTCGGTGGAGGCCACCGCCTACTTCGTGGTGGCGGAGGCGTTGACCAACGTGGTCCGGCACAGTGGCGCCGGCCGGGTCGACGTGACCGTCCGCCGCCGGCAGGACCGGCTACTGGTGACCGTCATTGACGACGGGCGCGGCGACGCCGACGAGACCCGGGGCTCGGGGCTGACCGGCATCCGTCGGCGGGTCGGGGCGTACGACGGCCGGATGATGTTGACCAGCCCACCGGGAGGGCCGACGAGACTGGAGGTGGAGTTGCCGTGCGGATCGTGATCGCCGAGGACGACCCGCTGCTGCGGGAGGGGCTGGCGCTGCTGCTGCGGGCGGAGGACCTGGACGTGGTCGCCACGGCGGGCACCCCGGGTGAGTTCCTGTCGGCCGTCGACACCCACATGCCGGACGTGGCGATCGTGGACGTGCGGATGCCGCCAACGCACACCGACGAGGGCATCGTGGCCGCGGTGGAGGCCCGTCGCCGCCGGCCCGGCCTCGCGGTGCTGGTCCTCTCGGCGTACGTCGAGCAGGCGTTCGCCACCGACCTGTTCTCCGTCGGCGCGGTCGGGCTCGGCTACCTGCTCAAGGAACGGGTGGGCCGGGTGGAGGAGTTCCTCGCCGCGCTGCACCGGGTCGCCGACGGCGGCAGCGTGATCGACCCGGAGGTGGTCGGGCAGTTGCTGGCCCGCAACCGCCGCTCGGACACCGCGCTGGCCGAGCTGTCGCCGCGCGAGCGTGAGGTGCTGGGGCTGATGGCCGAAGGGCTCGGCAACACGGCGATCGCCGAGCGCCTGTTCGTCACCGACGGGGCGGTGCACAAGCACATCCGCAGCATCTTCGCCAAGCTCCAGCTCCCCCCGGACGACCGGGTCGACCGCCGGGTCACCGCGGTGCTGCGCCACCTCGACGGCGGCCGGGGGTAGCGCCTGCGGTACCCCGGTCGGGCAGCCCGCTGGATGGTTCCCGGTCCTCCACCTGCATAGCGTTCCTGGTGCGCGCAGTACACACCCGCTGACACGGAAGAGGCCACCAGGATGCCAGTCCATCCGGCACACCCCATCGACCCCGTACGGACCGCCGACCCGGCGGGGCCCGTCGGCACGGCGGTGCGCGTCGCCCGGCTCACCCGGGTCTACCCGTCCGGCTCCAGCCCGGTGACCGCGCTGGCCGGGGTCGACGTCGGCTTCGACCGGGGCACCTTCACCGCCGTGATGGGCCCCTCGGGGTCCGGTAAGAGCACCCTGTTGCACGTCGCCGCCGGGCTCGACCGGCCCACCTCCGGCCAGGTCGTCCTCGGCGGCACCGACCTGTCGACGCTGTCCGAGACCCGGCTGACCGAGCTGCGGCGGACCCGGATGGGGTTCGTCTTCCAGGCGTTCAACCTGATCGGCGCGCTGACCGTCGAGGAGAACATCGTGCTGCCGCTGCGGCTGGCCGGGGTCCGCCCCGACCGGGCCTGGCTGGACCGGGTGGTGGCACGGGTCGGGCTCACCGACCGGCTGCGCCACCGTCCGGCCGAGCTCTCCGGCGGCCAGCAGCAACGGGTGGCGATCGCCCGCGCGCTCGCCACCCGACCCGAGGTGGTCTTCTGCGACGAGCCCACCGGGGCGCTCGACTCGCACACCGCGGCACAGGTGCTGACGCTGCTGCGCGCGATCGTCGACGAGCACGGGCTGACCGTGGTGATGGTGACCCACGACCCGGTCGCCGCGTCCTACGCAGACCGGGTGCTGGTGCTGGCCGACGGCCTGATCGTCGCCGATCTGCCGCAGCTCGGGGCGGCCCGGATCGCCGAACGGCTGGCGGCGCTGGACGGGCGGGCCGGCCGATGACCCGGCTCGCCGCCCGGCTGCTGCGCCACCGCGCCGGCCCGGCCGTCGCGACGCTGCTCGCCCTGCTCGCCGGGGTGACGATCCTGGTCGCCATGGGCACCCTCGTCGAGTCCGGGCTGCGGTGGCGGCCGGAGCCACGGCTCTGGGCGACGGCCGACCTGATCGTCGCCCACCCTACGCTCAGCCAGCGGACGCGGGAGCTCGGTGGCGACACCACCACCAGCACCGTCGCCCTGCCCGAGGGCGGCACGGTGGACGCCGCCCTGGTGGAACGCGTCCGTCGGCTGCCCGGCGTCGCGGACGTCACAGCCGACGACCGGGTGCCGATCGGCGTGCCCCCGGCCGTCGGACACGGCTGGGGCACGTACGCCTTCGCCGGCCGGCCGGTCACCACGGGCGTCGCGCCCCGCGCCGACGACGAGGTGGCGGTCGACGTCCGGCTCGGCGCGTCGGCCGGCGACCGGATCGACCTGGTCGTCGGCGGGGTCGCCCGGCCCCACCGGGTGAGCGCCACCGTCGACACCGGCACCGACGCGGTGTTCTTCCCCGACGCGCAGGCGGCCCGGCTGTCCGCGCACCCGGGCCGGGTGGACACGATCGGTGTGCGGCTCGTCCCCGACGCCGACCCCGACGCGGTCGCCGACGCGGTCCGCCGGGTCGCCACGCCCACCGGCGCCACCGTCCACGTCGGCGTCGACCGGGGCACCGTGGAGCAGCCGGCGGAGCTGGCCGCCCGGAGCCTGCTGGTCACCATCGGCTCGACCTTCGGCGGGTACGTCATCCTGCTGGTCGTGTTCGTGGTGGCCGGCACCATCGGGCTCTCCGTCCGGCACCGCCGCCGGGACCTGGCGCTGCTGCGGGCGGTCGCGGCCACCCCGGGCCAGGTGCGTCGGCTGCTGCTCGCCGAGGCCGCCCTGCTCGCCCTGGTCGCCGCCGCGCTCGGCGGGCCCGCCGGCCTGCTGGCCGCCCGCTGGGTGCATGGTGAGCTGGTCGACCGGGGCTTCGTCCCGGCCGGTTTCCCGATGGCCGGCGGTCTGCTCGCGGTGCCGGCCGCCGCCGGCACGGCGGTGCTGGTGGCGGTGCTCGCCGCCCTGGTCGCCGGGCGTCGGGTCACCGCGATCAAGCCGGTCGAGGCGCTCGGCGAGAGTGCCGTCGAATCCCGCCCTCCGGGCCTGGTGCGGCTGGTCGCCGGTGGCCTGACGCTGGCCGGCGCCGTCTCGTCCGGGGCGGTCGCCGCCGGCGGCACGGGTTCGACGGCCGCGCTGGCCGGCGCGGTCGGCATGCTCTACCTGTTCGTCGTCGCGGTGGGGCTGCTCGCGCCGTGGATCAACGGGTACGTCGCGCGGCTGCTCACCCCGGCGCTGCCCCGCCTCTGGGGGGTCGGCGGCTACCTGGCCGCGGCGAACCTGCGGGCCACCGCCCGGGGGACGGCGACGGTGCTGACGTTCCTGGTGCTGGCCGTCGGCCTCGGTGGCTCGGTCTGGTTCTTCCAGACCAACCTGGAACGGCAGACCGTCGCCCAGAGCGGCGCGGGGACGCTCGCCGGGCAGGTGCTGACCGCGCCGGGCGGGCTGCCCGCCGACGCCGCCGGCCAGGTCCGCGCGTTGCCCGGGGTGCGGGCCGCCACCGGGGTACGGCGGACCCAGGTGGTGGTGCGGTCGTCGCTCGACGGCATCACGTCGGTCCCCGCGCAGGCCGTCGACCCGGTCGGCCTCACCGACACGATGGACCTCGACGTGCGTGACGGCGACCTGACGGACCTGACCATGGGCGCGGTCGCGCTGTCCGCGTCGCAGGCGTCCGCGTCCGGGTGGCGGGTCGGCGACCGGGCGGACCTGTGGTTGGGCGACGGCACCCCGGTCACCCTGCGGGTCGTGGCGGTCTACGGCCGGGGCCTCGGCTTCGGTGACGTCACGCTGGCCACCGGGACGGTCGCCGGGCACACCGCCGGGACCACCGTCGACGAGATCCTGGTCCGCGCCGATCCGGCCGCCGACGCGCCGCTGGCCGCCTGGGCCGCCGGGCAGCCGGGCGGGCAGGTGCGCGACGTGGCCACCCGGACCCGGCTGATCGGCACCGACCTGGCGCTGGGCGCCTGGCTGAACCGGCTGCTGATCGGTGTGCTGGTGGGCTACGCGGCGCTGGCCTCGGCCACCACGATGGTGCTGGCCGCGCTGGCCCGCCGCCGTGAACTGGCACTGCTGCGGCTGGTCGGGGTCACCCGGCGGCAGATCCGCAGGATGGTCCACGCCGAGCAGGTCGGGCTGCTCGGCAGCGCGGTGCTGATCGGCGCGACGCTCGCGGCGTTGACGCTGAGCGCGATCGTCGCCGCGCTGACCGGCAGCCCGGTGCCGTACGTGCCGCCGCTGGGCGCGGTGGCGGTGCTCGGCGGGGTCGCCCTGCTGGCGCTGGCGACGACGGTGTGGCCGGTCCGGCGGCTGCTGCGGGCCGCGCCCATCGACCACATCGGCCTGAAGGAGTAGCGGCGGGTACCGGCCCCGACCCGGCACCGGGAGGTGCCGGGTCGGGGCCGTCGGCTGGTCCGGGCCGGGCGTGCCGGGTTCTGTCGGGCGTGCCGCCTAGGCTGGCAGGATGATCGACCGGCGGCAGGTGGTGCAGTTCCGCGTCCACGCGCAGCAACTCGACCGGGCCGGGGGCACGTTCGCGGACACCGCCGTGCTCGACCTCGGGGTGCAGGACACCGGCCCGGACGGCGGCCGGTGGGCCCTGGCGCTGCGCGGGGTCGAGGTCACGGCACCGGTCGTTGACGACCTGGTCCTGCTCTGGACCGTCCGCGGCGCGCCGCACCTCTACCGTCGCGCCGACGTGGCCGAGGTGGCGGGGGCGGTCGCGCCCTACTCCGACGCCGACGCGGGCAAACGCATCTACGACGCCGCCCGGCCACTGAAGGCCGCCGGTATCGGCAACCTGGCCGCCCTCGACGAGGTGGCCGCGCGGATGCGGGCCGTGGTCACCACCCCGACGGTCAAGGGCGACGTCTCCGGGCGGCTGGCCGAGCTGCTGCCCGAGCCCTACCTACGGTTCTGTCGTCCCTGCGCCGCCACCCACCTCTACGAGATGCCGTTCCGGCTGGCGGCCGTGCGGGCCGGGCTGGAGCTGCGTCCCGGCACCTCGCCGCCGGTGCTGCACCGCATCCCCGGGTTCACCCGGCCAGCCCCGCCCGGCGACCGGTTCGACCTGGTCCGCGCCTACCTGCGGCTGCTCGGCCCGGCCACCCCCAGGCAGGTCGCCGACTACCTCGACGCCCCGGTCCGGGAGGTGCGGGCCCGCTGGCCGCAGGACGTGGTCGAGGTACGGGTCGACGGGGAGGCCCGCTCGCTGCTCGCCGCCGACGAGCCGGCGCTCGCCGCTGTCGCCGACACCACGGCCGTGCGCCTGCTCGGCCCGTTCGACCTCTTCCTGCAGGCGCGGGACCGGGCGACCCTGGTGCCGGACGCGGCCCACGCCAAGCAGCTGTGGCCGGTGCTGGGCCGCCCCGGGGCCGTCCTGGCCGGCGGTGAGATCGTCGGCACCTGGCGGCCCCGCAAGGCCGGCCGGACGCTGACACTCGCCGTCCAACCGTGGCGGAAGCTGTCCGCAGCCACCCGCGACGGCATCGTCGCGCAGGCGGAACGCCTCGCCGCACACCGGGGCATCCCCCGCGTCGAGGTCGACCTCGACCCGCCGGCCGGCGTTTGACACCGGCCCACGGCACCAGGTGAGGAGGAGGCGTGCGGGTCCCCCTCTCCACCAAACGCAGCGGCGCCGTGTACGCCGACGGCCGGCACGACATGCACCTGCACGCCCGCATCCGGGGCGATCGGCCAGCCGGCTGACCCCGGCTCCCCGGCCGGGGGTCAGGAGCCGGTCAGAGCCAGCCGTTGGCGCGGGCGGTGTGGGCCGCCTCGATCCGGTTGCGGGTGCCCGTCTTGCCGATCGCCGCCGACAGGTAGTTGCGGACCGTGCTCTCCGACAGGTGCAGCCGGGCAGCGACGTCAGCCACCGTGGCACCGTCCACGGCGGCGGCGAGCACCTCCCGTTCCCGTTCGGTGAGCGGGTTCGGGCCGGTCGCCAGGGCCGCCGCCGCCAGCGCCGGATCGACCACCCGCTCACCGGCCAGCACCCGTCGGACCGCCACCGCCAGCTCCTCCACCGGTCCGTCCTTGACCAGGAATCCCCGCGCCCCGGCCTCCATCGCCCGGCGCAGGTAGCCGGGTCGCCCGAAGGTGGTGAGGATCAGGACCCGGCAGGAGGGCAGTTGCCGCCGCAACGCCGCTGCGGTGTCCAGCCCGCTGCCGCCGGGCATCTCGATGTCCAACAGGGCCACGTCGGGGCGGACCTGCAGGGCCGCCGCCAACGCGGCGGTGCCGGTGCCGGCCTCGGCCACCACCTCCATGTCGGATTCGAGGTTGAGCAGCAGGGCCAGTGCGCCCCGCATCATGCCCTGGTCCTCGGCGAGCAGCAGCCGGATCATCCGCGCGCCGCCCCGTCCGGGCCGGTGGGAATCCGGGCGGTGAGCCGCAGTCCGCCGCCACGGACGGAGGTGACGTGCAGTTCCCCGCCCGCCCGTGCGAGCCGCTCGGTGAGACCCCGCAGGCCGTTGCCCGGCTCGACCCGGCTGCCGACACCGTCGTCGCCGATGGTCAGCACCGACTCCTCGGCGTCGGCGCGCACCTCGATCTCGCACCGCGACGCGTGGCTGTGCCGCAGCACGTTCGTCACTCCTTCCCGCAGCACCCAGCCGAACGCGTCGTCCGCCTCCACCGGCAGCGGCCGACCGGGTTGCCGCACGGTGACGGTGATTCCCCCGTCGGCGAGGGCGGTCCGGGCACCGTCCAGTTCCCGTCCGAAGCTGCGGTCCCGGTAACCGGTGACCGCCTCGCGTACCTCGGCGAGCGCGGTACGGCCGATGCGCTCGATGTCCCGGGCCTCGGCCGCTGCCCGCCCCGGATCGGCCGGGGCGAGCCGGCGTACCACCTCCGCCTTCACCACCACGAGTGACAGTGTGTGGCCGAGCAGATCGTGCAGGTCCCGGGCGAACCGTAGCCGTTCCTGCTCGACCGCCGTCCGGGCCAGCTCCTGCTGGGCGCGGCGCAGCTCCGCCACCAGTCGGGCCGTCCGGGTGAACGCCAGGGTCATGGCGCCTGCCAGCACCGTGATCAGTGCCGAGGCGGCGATGTCACCGACCGGCACCCGGTGCGCCAGCCCGATCGTCAGGACGGCAGCGGCACTACCGCCGACCCAGGCGAACCCCTGCACCGGCCGGACCAGCCCGACCGCACCGGCCGTCGCGACGTACGTCAGCAGGATCAGCCAGCCCTCCGGGCCGCCGGCGTACGCGCCCGCGAGGCCCACCCCGAGCGCCGCGAACACCAGCAGGCCGAGGTGGAACAGCACGGGCGGTACCACCAGGTCGGCCACCGGCACCGCCACCAGCGCGAGGTAGAGCAGCGCGAAGGTGACCAGTCCGGCCGCCGCGACCGCCGTCGGGCGTACCTGCCCGTGGGCGATCGCGGTGGACGGTGGCAGCAGCAGCCAGAACCAGAGCGTGTGCGACGCCACCAGCAGCAATCCCCGCCGGCGGCGGCCGGTGGCGGGAGCCGCGATCGTGGCACCGGACATGGTCGACACCGTAGCGGGATCTCAGCGACGCGCGGTCGACCGGCGGTACGCCACCGCGGTACGCCGAAGGCCACCGTCCACCCGGCGAGCACCGTCAGTCCGGTCGGGTCGGGGGCCAGGCCGGCCGCCGTACGCCAGCCGAGTTCGGCGAACCGGTACGTCGGCAGCGTGTGCGCCAGGTGCCGCAGCAGGTCGGGGAAGTACGCCGCCGGCACCAGCAGTCCGCCGAGCACCGACAGGCTGAGGAAGGCGAGGAAGTTGACCGGCTGGGCGAGCTGCGGGGTGAGGCCGTACCCGATGGCGAGCCCGAGCAGCGCGAACGGCACCGTGCCCACCCACATCAGCACCAGCAGGGCCGCCCACCTGCCGGCGGACAGCTCGACGTGGTGCTGGAGGCGGCCGGCGATGCCCACCGCGACCAGCGACGGCACCCCGCTCACGGTGCTGACCAGCGCCTTCACCGCGACCACCCGGCGGGGGGACAGCGGGGTGACCCGCAGTTGGTGCAGCCAGCGCACCGCGCGTTCCTGGGCCACCGACGAGCCCACCGAGAGCACCCCGGCCATCGCGCCGTAGCCGGCCAGGGCGACCATGAGCGCGGCGGCGGCGGTGACGCCCTCCAGCCGGTCGCCCGCCGGAAGCAGGCCCGAGAAGATCACGTAGGTGACGACCGGCCCCAGCACGGTGAACAGCGCCAGCCGCGGGTCCCGGGCCAGGCGACGTAGCTCGAAGCGCAGATAGGCGCGCATGTCAGTGGTTCCCTTCCGCGGTGGTGAGGGTGAGGAAGGCCGCCTCCAGCCCGACGCCGGTGACCTCCAGGCCCCGGAAACCCCGGTCGGCGGCCAGCGCCAGCACGGTGGCGTCGGCGTCGTCGGTGGTGAGCGCCACCCGACCGCCCCGGACCTGCACCGACCGGACGCCGGGCAGCAGGTCGAGGCCCGCCACCGACCCGTCGGCGAGGTCGAAGGCCACCGTACGGCTGCCGGCCACCGCCCGGATCTCGGCGGGCGGGCCGTCGGCCACCACCCGCCCGCCGGCCAGCAGCACCACCCGGTCGGCGTGCTCGTCGGCCTCGTGCAGATGGTGGGTGCTGAACAGGACGGTGTGACCGTCGGCGGCGTACCGGCGGATCGCCGTCCAGAACGCCTGCCGGGCGGCGACGTCCAGCGCCGCGCCGGGCTCGTCCAGGACCAGCAGGTCCGGGTCACCGGCCAACGCGAAGGCGAACCGCGCCCGCTGCGTCTCGCCGCCGGAGAGCCGGTCCAGCCGGCGGTCGGCCAGGTCGGTCAGCCCGGCCAGCGCGAGCACCCGGGCGGTGTCCAGCGGCCGGGGATACAGCCCCCGGGCGAGGGCGACCAGGTCCCGCACGGTGGCACCGGGGACGAAACCGGCGTCCTGCACCATCGCCCCGACCTGGCCGGCCCGGACCGCCTCGCCCGGTGACCGGCCGAACAGCGTCACCGTTCCGGCGTCGGGTGGGGCGAGGCCGAGCAGGAGCGAGAGGGTGGTCGTCTTGCCGGCGCCGTTGGGGCCGAGCAGGGCGACCGTGCTGCCCGACGCGATGGTCAGGTCGATCCCGTCGACGGCCCGGACGGGGCCGAACCGCCGGGTGAGGCCGGTCAGGCGTACCGCAGTGTCATCCATGCCTGTCACGCTAGGCAGTCGGGGACCGGCGGGGCAGAGCCGGCGATACCCGTCCGGCCAGGACAAATGTCCCGGCCGCGCCCGCGTCGGCGAGCCGGTGGCACCCCGCCACGGTCAGCGGGGTCCGGCCGCGACGCACCGGTCCCTGGCCGCCTGCCCACCACGCCGACTCCACTGGGGAGGGTCTACACCGCCGGGCCGTGCCGCCGCCTCGACTTTACGGATGATGTCTGTCGACAGGGGACCCGTCATAGCGTGTGCTTCTCCGGGACAGCCCGGTGTGGCCCACGAACGCCACGCCATCCGGCCCGTTCCCCGACCTGGTGAAGTGAGGCTCCCTCGATGACGGTTCCACCCCCCGATCCCGCTGGTTCGGGCCGCCGGCGGTTGGCCGGCCTGCTCGCCGCGGTGCTGGTCGCGACCGCGCTGCCGCTGATCGGCGGCTCCGCGGCGGTCGCCGCCCCGGCCGACTCCGGCCCCTGGCGGCAGCTGCCGAGCGAGCCGTCGGCCAACGCCCGCGACGGGCGTACCCCCGACATCCGCGCGGAGCGGTTCGCCGCGTACACCCTGGACCGGGCCGCGTTGGCGGACACCCTGGCCGACGCCCCGGCCGAGCGGGCCGGCACGGCCCGACGGTCGCAGCCGGCGCTGACCGTCGCGCTGCCCACCCCCACCGGGGGCGTGCAGCGGTTCAGCCTGGTCGACTCGCCGGTGATGGAGCCGGGGCTCGCCGCCCGGCACCCCGAGATCAGCACGTACGTCGGCCGGGGCCTGGACGACCCGACGGCGACCATCCGGGCCGACCTGACCCCGCTGGGCTTCCACGCCTCGGTCCGGTCGACCGGCGGCAGCTGGTACCTCGACCCGTACTACCACGGCGACCAGAGCGTCTACGCCAGCTACTACGCCCGCGACCTGCTCGACACCGACCCGGCCATGGTGGAGCGGGAGGACGTCGCGGCGGCGGCCGGGGCGTTGACGCCGGAGGTGACCGCGGACGAGCCGGCAGGTCCGCCGGTCACCCTGCGCACCTACCGGCTGGCCCTGGTCACCGACCCGTCGTACGCCACCTTCTTCGGCGCGGAGAACGTCACCGCGGCGAAGGTGACCCTGATCAACCGGGTCACCCAGATCTACGAGGACGAGACGGCGATCCGGTTGGTGCTGGTCAACGACACCGACAAGACCAACCTGAACACCGCCGCCCTGGCCACCGAGGCGAACGGACCGTGCGGCGCGGCGGCCTGCTACACCCCGACGCAGATCTCCTCGTGCACCAGCTCGCTGCTCAACCGCAACCGGATCGTGCTCGGTCAGCTCGTCGGCGCGGGCAACTACGACGTCGGGCACATCGGTCTGGGCCTGCCCGGCGGCGGTGTCGCCGGCCTCGGCGTGGTCGGCCTGGACGGCAAGGCGCGCGGCTGCACCGGGCTGCCCACCCCGGTCGGTGACTTCTACGCCGTCGACTACGTGGCGCACGAGATCGGCCACCAGTTCGCCGGCAACCACACCTTCAACGGCACCCAGTACAACTGCTCCGGCGGCAACCGTAGCGCCGCCAACTCCTACGAGCCGGGCAGCGGTTCGTCGATCATGGCGTACGCGGGCATCTGCCAGCAGGACAACCTCCAGCCGCACAGCGACCCGTACTGGTCGCAGCGCAGCTACACCGAGATCAGCACGTTCGTCTCCGGCACCCGCCCGGCGCTCAACGAGGTGCAGACCGTCTCGCTGTCCGGCTTCGACACCGACGGTGACGCGTTCAGCATCAGCTACGCGGGGCAGTCGTCGGTGCCGGTGGTGCGCGGCGGCAACTACACCGCGGCCGGGATCAAGGCGGCCATCGAGGCGATCGCCGGCTGGCCGGCCGGTGCCACCGTCAGCGTGACGGCCTTCGGTGGGCTCGGCGCGCCGAACGACACCGGCTTCCAGGTCACCTTCAACGGTGGGTCGCTGGCCGGGGTCGACGTGCCGGGGCTCGAACTGACCGGCGTCGTGGGGGCGTCCGGTTTCGTCGGCGAGACCGCCCGGGGTGGCGCGGCCGGCAACAACGGTTTCCAGACCGCGCAGACCGGCAACCGGGCCCCCGTGGTCACCGTGCCGGCGGCGGCGTACACCATTCCGGCGCGGACCCCGTTCGCGTTGAGCGGCAGCGCC
Source organism: Micromonospora sp. SCSIO 07396 (assembly GCF_053667945.1). Taxonomy (NCBI): domain Bacteria; kingdom Bacillati; phylum Actinomycetota; class Actinomycetes; order Micromonosporales; family Micromonosporaceae; genus Micromonospora; species Micromonospora sp. SCSIO 07396. The sequence continues at coordinate 2,972,617 of NZ_CM132210.1, read as the reverse complement.
ACCGACGCCGACGGGGACACCGTCAGCTACCTGTGGGAGCAGAACGACCGGGGCGGCAGCGCCGGCACCGCGCTGGTCAACAACACCAAGACCAACGGGCCGCTGTTCCGGCAGTTCGGCGTGGCGGCGGCGGTCAGCCCGACCGACACCCTGGAGTACCACTCGCCGGGTGAGAACGCGGTGACCACCGATCCGACCCGGCACTTCCCGGACCTGGCCCAGATCGCCGCGAACAACACCAACGCCGTCACCGGGGCCTGCCCGGCCGCGCCGGCCCCACCGGCGACCGGCGGGGCGAGCAACGTGCCCGCCGCGACGGTGGACTGCTACTCGGAGTTCCTGCCCACCGCCGACTGGGTCGGCGTCGCCAACGACCGGACCCTGCACTTCCGGCTCACCGGCCGGGACCACCACCCGGGCGGCGGCGGCATCGGCAGCGCCGACGTGGCGTTGACCCTCGCCCCGGAGGCCGGCCCGTTCCTGGTCACCTCGCAGGCGACGCCGGGGGCCCACCTGGGCGGCGGCACCGTGCCCGTCACCTGGGACGTGGCCGGCACGGACACCGCGCCGGTCAACGTGAGTGAGGTGAAGATCTCGCTGTCCACCGACGGTGGGGCGACCTTCCCGTACGTGCTGGCCGAACGCACCCCGAACACCGGGGCGGCGACGGTGACGCTGCCGAACGTGGACACCGCCCGGGGCCGGCTGAAGATCGAGGCGGTCGGCAACGTCTTCTTCGACCTCAGCGACGCCGACCTCACCATCACCCAGGTCCGGGCGGCCACCGTCACCTACACCGGTGACACCCTGGCCTCCCCGGTGGCCGACGCCGACTCGACAGGTGTGCTGCTGCGGGCCACCGTCCGGGGTGGTGGCGGTGACGTCCGCAACGCCACGGTGACCTTCACCGAGGGTGGCGAGACCCTCTGCACGGCGGTCGCGACGCCGTTCGGCGCGGCGGCGGACGACGGTTCGGCCAGCTGCCGCGCCGTGCTGGCGCTCGGCGTGCACCCGGTCACCGCCACGGTGTCGGGGGCGTACACCGGCAGCGTGCCGGCCACCGTCACGGTGGCCGGCGGGTACGGCGTGTCGGTCGCCGGCTCGGGCTACCTGAAGGGCGGGGCCACCGCCGGTGGTTACCCGCTCGACGACGACCGGCGCATCGAGGTGACCCTGGACGGCCGGATCAACAACGGCAAGAAGCTGGTCGGCAGCGCCAAGGTCGGCTACAAGTCGGGCGGCAAGCGGTACAAGTTCCAGAGCACCGCGCTGGAGTCGTTCGGCGTCGCCACAGTGGCCGGGGAACCGGTCGCCGACCTGCGCTACCAGGTGACCCTGTACGACATCTCCACCGCGCAGGACCCGGTCGCGGTGGCCACCGGCCTGACCATGCGGGTGACGGCCACCGACCGGGGAGAGCCGGGCCGGCGCGACGGGATCGGCATCACCGTCTGGGACGGTGACCGGCTGCTCTTCTCCTCGGACTGGACCGGCGCGTCCACCCGGGAGATCACCCTGACCGCGTCCGGTGGCGACCTCACCATCGGCTGACCAGGCGCACCGCGGCACCCGGCGTCCTCTCCCGCCCACCCGGCGGGGGAGGACGCCGGTCGGCGTCCGGGCGGTGGACGGGGCGGGACGGGCACCCGGCACGATGACGGGGTGACCGCCCCCGCCCGCCCGCCGCTCGCCACCCTGGACGCGGTCCTCGAACGGCTCACCTACGTCAACGAGGAGACCGGCTACACCGTGGCCCGGGTCGCCACCGACCGGGGCGGCGACCTGCTGACCGTGGTCGGCGCGTTGCTGGGCGCGCAGCCCGGGGAGAGCCTGCGGCTGTCGGGGCGCTGGTCGTCGCACCCGAAGTACGGCCGGCAGTTCGAGGTCGACTCGTACACCACGGTGCTGCCGGCGACCATCCAGGGCATCCGTCGCTATCTGGGCTCCGGCCTGGTCAAGGGCATCGGGCCGGTGTTCGCCGAGCGGATCGTGGCGCACTTCGGCCTGGACACCCTGCGGATCATCGAGGAGGAGCCGGCCCGGCTGGTCGAGGTCGCCGGGCTCGGGCCGAGACGCACCGCGAAGATCACCGCGGCGTGGGAGGAGCAGAAGGCGATCAAGGAGGTGATGGTCTTCCTCCAGAGCGTCGGGGTGTCGACGTCGCTCGCCGTACGCATCTTCAAGCAGTACGCCGACGCGTCGATCGAGGTGGTGACGAAGGAGCCGTACCGGCTGGCGGCCGACGTGTGGGGCATCGGCTTCAAGACCGCCGACACCATCGCCCAGGCGGTGGGCATCCCGCACGACAGCCCGCAGCGGGTGATGGCGGGCCTGCGGTTCACCCTGTCCGAGGCGATCGACGCGGGCCACTGCTATCTGCCCGCCCCGGCACTGGTCGCCGACGCCACGACGATCCTCGACGTCCCCGGTGACCTCGTCACCCGCTGCCTGGACGACCTGATCGCCGAGGAGGGTGTGGTCCGGGAGTTCCTGCCCGGCGACGACGGCGAGCCGGTGCCGGCGGTCTACCTGGTGCCGTTCCACCGCGCCGAGCAGTCGCTGGCCACCTCACTGCTGCGGTTGCTGCACGACCGGGCCGACCGGCTGCCCCACTTCACCGACGTCGACTGGCCCCGCGCGCTGACCTGGCTGCGGGCGGTCACCGGCAACGACCTCGCCCCGGAACAGGAGCACGCCGTCCGGCTGGCGCTCACCGCGAAGGTCGCGGTGCTCACCGGCGGGCCGGGCTGCGGCAAGAGCTTCACCGTGCGGTCCATCGTCGCGCTGGCGGCGGCGAAGAAGGCCCGGATCACCCTGGTCGCGCCGACCGGGCGGGCCGCGAAACGGCTGTCGGAGCTGACCGGGCACCCCGCCGCCACCGTGCACCGGCTGCTGCAACTGCGTCCCGGCGGGGAGGCCGTGCACGACCGGGACAACCCGCTCGACGTCGACCTGCTCGTCGTCGACGAGGCGTCCATGCTCGACCTGATCCTGGCCAACAAGCTGGTCAAGGCGGTTCCGCCGGGGGCGCACCTGCTCCTGGTGGGCGACGTCGACCAGTTGCCCAGCGTCGGTGCCGGGGAGGTGCTGCGCGACCTGCTCACCGCGCCGGCCGTCCCCCGGGTGCGGCTGACCCGGGTGTTCCGTCAGGCCGCCCAGTCGGGCGTGATCACCAACGCGCACCGGATCAACGCCGGCCGGCCACCCCTGCTCGACGGCCTGCCGGACTTCTTCCTGTTCGCCTGCGAGGACACCGAGGCCACCGCCGCGCTGACCGTCGACGTCGCGTGCACCCGGATCCCCTCCCGGTTCGGTCTCGACCCGCGCCGCGACGTGCAGGTCCTCGCGCCCATGCACCGGGGGCCGGCCGGCGCCGCCGCGCTGAACACCCTGCTGCAACAGCGGCTCACCCCGCACCGGGAGGGCCAACCGGAGCGGCGGATGGGTGGGCGGGTGTTCCGCATCGGCGACAAGGTCACCCAGATCCGCAACAACTACGACAAGGGTCAGGCCGGCGTCTTCAACGGCACCCTCGGCATCGTCACCGCGATCACCCCGGAGGAGCAGACCCTCACCGTCCGCACCGACGAGGACGAGAGCCTCGACTACGAGTTCGACGAGCTGGACGAGTTGGCCCACGCCTACGCGATGACCATCCACCGCTCGCAGGGCTCGGAGTACCCGGCGGTGGTGGTGCCGCTGACCACCAGCGCCTGGATGATGCTGCAACGCAACCTGCTCTACACCGCCGTCACCCGGGCCCGGCAACTCGTCGTCCTGGTCGGTTCCCGGCGGGCGCTGGCCGCCGCCGTCCGTACCGTCGGAGCGGGCCGCCGGCACACCGCGCTGGACCACCGCCTCGGCGCGCCGGCCGGATAGCACCGGTGTCGCACGCCGACGACCCGCCGCGCCGGCCACCGTGGTCGGTGACCGGCGCGACGACCCGTGGCCGGTGTCAGCGGTAGCCGGCGGCGGTGATGTTGGCCTGCACCGCGTTCTCGGTGGCGTCCGACGGGTAGCCGGCGACCATCGCCCCCTCGTAGAAGGTGCCGGCGCTGAGGTTCGCGCCGCCGTCGGGCTTGCAGCAGTCCCCGCCGCTGCCCAGGATGATCGCACCCTGCTTCTTCATCGGGCTGTAGCCCGGCGGCAGCGACCCGTCGTAGAGGGTGTAGAGGCTGCCGGACTGGGCGTTGCTGCCCTTGATGGCGAAGCGGGAGGTGCCGTTGTTCTTCAGGGTGGCGGTGACGAACTTGTGCGGGAACGCCCGCTGGTTGGGGTTCCAGGAGCTGCTGCCGCCGGGGAACAGCCCCCACTCCAGGTCGGCCTGCACCCACGGGCCGGAGCCGGAGCAGCCGCCGAACCAGCACTGGGTGCTGAAGTTGATCGCGTCCATCGCCCCAGCGGCGTCGGCCTTGCGGGTGGTCTCGCTGTTGCCGTAGTCGAAGCAGCAGCCGTTGTTGACGTGGGTGCCGCTGGTGACCATGTACATGCCTTCGGGGGCCGCGCCGGTCGGGATGCCGGTCAGGTGGCCGTCACGCCAGTAGCTGTTGCCCGGGTTGATGTAGAGCGAGTACGCCTTCGCGCCGCCGACGGTCAGCGACTCCGACGTCGCGACCGCCGGCCGGCTCTGCGGCGACCCGGGGACCACGCTGGAGCCCTGGTACCACAGGTCGTTGCCGCGACCGGACTGGTCGAACACGACGGTCACCACGCAGGTGGTGCCGGTGCAGAACGCGTCCTGCGTGGCGGCGTTGGCGGTGCCGCCGGTGCCGGTCAGCCCGATGTTGCGGGTGGTGTTGTCCGAGGAGCGGCGGACCTGGTAGAGGTTGCCGGCGTAGGCGGCGTAGAGCGCCCGGGTGGTGCTGTGGGCGGCCACGCACGGGGTGCCACCGGCGGCGTAGAGGTCGCACGGCAGGGCGCCGGCGGGCGGGGGAGTGGTCGGCGGCGGCGTGGTCGGCGGGGTGGTGGTGGGCGGGGTGGTCGGCGAGGTCCACTGCTGGTTGGCCTGACCGTTGCAGGTCCACAGCAGGATCTTGGTGCCGTTGGCGGTGCCGTTGCCGTTGGCGTCCAGGCACAGGCCGGACTGCACGCCGACGATGGTGCCGTTGGCGTTGACGTTCCACTGCTGGTTGGTCTGGCCGTTGCAGTCCCAGATGATCGCCGCGGTGCCGGCGGTGGTGCCCCGGCCGGAGGCGTCCAGGCACTTGTTGCCGTAGACCGTGAGTTGCCTGTTGGTGGTCCAGGTCCAGGTCTGGTTGGCCCCGCCCTGGCAGTCCCACAGCTGGGTCTGGGTGCCGTTGGTGGTGCTGGAGTTGGGGACCTCGAGGCAGCGCCCGGAGGCGGTGCCGACGATCCGGGTGCTCTGTCCCGGCTCGATGGCGGCCATGGCCGCGGCGGCGGCCTCGGCGGCGGGGGAGGTGACACCGGGGGCGGCCCCGGCGATGACGAGGAGGCCGGCCAGCGCGCCGACCAGCAGGGTCAGCCGGTGTCGGCGGCGGGACCGGGGGACGGGACCGGTGACCGGTCCGTTCGGGGACGGGGTGCGCACGGGGCGGCTCCTTGGTGCGTCGACGGGGTGGGCCGGGTGGACCCGCCCTCGGGTGGTGGTGGCGAATCGGTTCGCCAGCCCTCCCAGGATCACCCAAGACAGTGACATAAATCAATTTGAAGGGGGGTGTGTCCGGCCCCGGTCGCACGGGCCGGCGGTGTCACCGGCCCCAGAGCCGCCAGGTCTGGTTCAGCGGGCTGCTCTGGCTGACCGGCTTGCAGGTCCACTGCAGGATCCGCGCCCCGGCGGCGGTGGAGACCCCGTTGACGTCGACGCACTTGTTGCTGTGCCGGGCGACGAGCTGGTAGTCGTGCGGATCGTTACCCCCGTAGGTCACCCGGCGCAGGGTGAACTGCTGGTTGGGGCCGTTCTGGCAGGTCCACTGGTCGACGGCCGCGCCGTCGGCGGTGGACGCCCCGCTGACGTCCAGGCACCTGCCGCTGTGCTGGTTGACCACCGTGTACGTGTCGGCCACCCCGGCGACCGGCCGGAAGTTCCACAACTGCTGGTCGCCGCCCTCGCAGGGAAACTGCTGCTGGGGGTTGCCGTCGGTGGTGCCCGAGCCGGTGTTGTCCAGGCACTGCTGGGAGTGCTGGGCCACCGCCACCGACGTGAAGCCGGTCTCCGCAGGCGGCAGCACGGTGACGGTATACGTGTCGTTCGGGTTGCCGTACGGCAGGGTCACCGAGGCGGCGTTGTTGGTCAGCGTGACCACGGTGTTCGACACCGTGACCGGCCCCTGCACCGCACCTCCGTTGTTGTAGGGGATGCGCTGGGTGAGCAGCCGCACCTGGTTGTTCTGCACGATGCCGCCGGTGGCGTCCAGCCGTTGCAGGTTGACCGTCAGGTTGCCGGTGGTCCGACCGCCGCCGACCAGCACCCTCGCCGTCCCGGTCGTCCTGGTGGCGAAGGCGTCGTAGGACGGGCTGGGGGTCACCGCGACGATCTGCCCGGTCTGCGCGGCGTAGTAGCGGTAGACCCACCACTCGCCCTTGGGCTGGTGCTGGCCGGCGGCGTTGCGGACCAGCAGGTTGCCCAGGTCGTTGTGCAGGTTGCCGGCGCTGGCCCAGTTCGCCCGCAGGCCGTCCGCGCGGGCCCGCTCCAGCCGGGCGACGTACCAGGCGCCGTCGGCCGGGTTCTGCTCGTTGCTCGCGCCGTACTCGTTGATCTGGTAGGGCCGGGGGTGGGCGATGCCGCGCGCGTCGAGGGTGGCGTCGGCGGCGGCGACGTTGGCGACCGGGTCGCCGGGCAGCGCGTGCCAGCTGACGATGTCGGGCACCGTGTCGGTGGAGCGGACGAAGTCGAGGTACTGGTTCCAGAACGCGTGGTTGGTCGACGGCACGCAGGCGCAGCTCGGCCCGACGATGAGCTGGTCGGGGAGCTCGGCGCGCAGCCGCTGGTAGGTGCGCCGCCACAGTTCGAGGTACTGGGAGATCGGGCGGTTCCAGAAGATGGTGATGTTGGGTTCGTTCCAGATGTCCCACTGCACCCGCAGCCCGGCCGCCCGGACGTCGCCGATGAGCCGGGTCAGGAAGCTGTCGTAGTCGGTCCAGTTGCCGTTGTCGCCGGGAAAGCGGGAGATCCCCGCGCCGTCCGCGCCCCACAGGTCGTGCGGCAGGATGACGAACTGGCCGCCCAGGGCGGCGGTGCGCCGGGCCTGGGCGAGCGTGGAGTTCCACCGGCGGTCGTAGTTGCCGCCCACCCAACCGCTGCCCGGCAGCTGGGCACCCCCGGCCCGCATGGACTGGAACTTGACGTCCCGGTAGAAGTGGTCGGCGGGGCCGCTGGCGTTCTCGGTCATGCCGTAGATCCAGCCGGAGGCCCGGTAGGTGGGGGTGCCGTCGGTGCTGGCGAAGTTGACGCTGATCGACTCGTCGGCGGCCCGGGCCGGGGTGGCGGCGACGGCGGTGGCGGCGATGGCGAGCAGGCCGACGGCGATCCGGGTGGTGATCGCGCGGGCTCGTCCGGGCCGGCGGTGGGACGGGGTGTTCACGGCGGCTCCTTGTGGGGCGTGGGGACGCTCTCCGGGAGGGCTTCGCGGGCGAATCGATTCGCAAGGGATCGTAGGGTCAGATGATGAAGGATGTCAATGTAATGACGGTCCGATGAAGGGGGTGTTTCCACAGATGATCTGCGTTTCGGTCAGCCAGGCGCACCTGCTGGCCCGGACCAGCGGGGTCCTCCTTGACCCCCGGGCGCGGGCGGACCTATCTTCGTTCGAATCGATTCGAGGCGTCGGTCCCGCTGTCCGCCGCTGGTGGCCCGACGTGGCACCGTCGAAGGCTGACCATCCGAACCACGAAAGGGCGTCACCTGCCATGACCGACGTACCGTCCGGCCCGGAGTTCTCCCTCCAGGACGTCCCGTTCAGCTACCGCGGTTCCTGGTTCGACATCTCTCCGGTGGTGGCCGAGAAGACGTACGCCGACGACCTGCACCTGGTCTCCCACCAGACCGGCATGCACCCGGTGCTGCGCCTGGCCCCGCACGCCGACGCCACGGTCGTCGCCACCCCCGCGCTGCTCAGCTGGCACGCCGGCGACGACCGGATCGATGTCTGCTACCAGGGGCCGGACACCCTCCGGCTGCGGGGCCGGGGGCTCGGCCTGCGGCTCGCCGCCGCCGCCCGCACCCTCACCCCGTTCAGCGGCACCTACCTCTACCGCGACCCGGTCGACGGATCGGCCGTGTTCACCTCCTACGAGACGGGCCGCCGCTACCGGGTCACCGGGCTGTCCGCGCCGCTGCGCGACGTGGTGGGCGTCGAGGCGCTCGGCGTCGCCGACAGGTGGCTGGACCTCCCCACCGACCGGCCCTGGGAGATCGCGGTCGAGGAGTACGCCACCGCCCGGCCCCCCTACCGGCCGGCCGGCACCTTCGACGAGCTGTGCCGCGAGCGCAGCGCCGAGTTCGCCGCCTTCGTCGACGCGGTCGCCCCCTGGCGCGACGCCGACACCCCCGCCGCCGAACTGGCCGCGTACGTGCTGTGGTCGGCCACCGTCGAGCCGGCCGGTTTCGTCACCCGGCCGGCCGTGTTGATGTCCAAGCACTGGATGGACAAGGTGTGGAGCTGGGACCACTGCTTCAACGCGATCGCCCTGGCCGCCGGCGAACCCGAGCTGGCCTGGCACCAGTTCCACCTGCCGTTCGACCACCAGGACGCCGCCGGCGCCCTGCCCGACTCGGTCACCCACTCCGAGGTGCTGCACAACTACGTCAAGCCACCCGTGCACGGCTGGGCCCTGGGCCAGCTGCGCCGCCGGCTGCCCACCCCGCCGGACCGGACGGCGCTGGCCCGGACGTACGACCGGCTGGCCCGGTGGACCCGGTTCTGGCTGGACGCCCGCCGCGCCCTCGGCCGCGACCTGCCCCACTACCAGCACGGCAACGACAGCGGCTGGGACAACGCCACCACCTTCGACGACGGCCGGGTCCTGGAGACCGCCGACCTCGCCGCGTTCCTGGTCGTCCAACTGCGCTGCCTGGCCGACCTCGCCACCGAGCTGGGCGAGCCCGCCGCCGGCTGGTCGGCCGAGGCCGACCGGGTCCGCACCGCGCTGCTGCGCGACCTGTGGGACGGCGAACGGTTCACCGCCCGCAGCCCGCACACCGGGCGACGCCGGGCCAGCCGCAGCCTGCTCGACCTGATGCCGGTCATCCTCGGCGACGACCTGCCGGCCCCGCTCACCGGTGCGCTGGCCCGGGGCGTCGCGGCCCACCTGACGGCCCACGGGCTGGCCACCGAGCCGACCGACTCGCCGCACTACCTCGCCGACGGCTACTGGCGGGGGCCGATCTGGGCCCCGTCCACCGTGCTGGTCGAGGACGGGCTGCGCCGGGCCGGGCACACCGCACTGGCCGACGAGGTCAGCCGGCGGTTCCTGGCCCTGTGCGAGAAGTCCGGGTTCGCCGAGAACTTCGACGCCGAGACCGGCACGGGGCTGCGTGACCGGGCGTACACCTGGACGGCCAGCAGTTATCTCGTGCTCGCCGGCGCCCGGCAGGAGCGCCGGAACCCGCCGGGCGTCGGGTCGTGACCGCCGGACCGGCCCGGGTCAGCGGGGCCGGGGACCGGTGCTGGACCGCAGCGAGATGGGTGGGGCGTAGAGCCGGTGGCGGGGCGTGCCGCCGGGCGCGGCGATCAGCTCCAGCAGCAGCGTCACCGCCTCGGCCCCCATCTGGCGCATCGGCACGTCCGCTGCGGTCAGCGGCGGGTGGAAGTCCTCGGCCCAGTGCTGGGCGGCGACCCCGGTGACGGAGAAATCGCCAGGCACCGACAGACCGGCGGCGTCCAACGCCCGCCGGATCCCGGGCAACGCGGCCTCGTTGATCGTGGCCACCGCCGTGACCTGCGGATGGGTCGCCAACAGTTGCGTCACGCACGCCTCGCCCGAGGCGGTGTCGTCGCCGCAGCAGACGTCGACACCGGTCAGGTCCCGTTCGTCGACTGCCGCCCGGAAACCGGCCAGGGCGCGGTGGCTCGGGCCGTAACCCGCCGCGACCAGCTCGGCGGACCGGTTCACCAGGGCCACCTGACGGTGCCCCAGGTCGGCCAGGTGGTGCACGCAGCGGGAGATCAACGCCGCGTAGTCGACGTCGATCCAGCTCATCCCATGCGGTTCGGCCGTCCGGCCGATCGTCACGAACGGCACGCCCGCCCTCGCCAGCCGGGTCACCCGGTCGTCGGTCAGCCGGATCTCCATCAGCACCACCCCATCCACCCGCCGCCCGGTGACGATCCGCTCGAACGACCGGTCGTGGTCGCCGCCGGACGGGGACAGCAGCACGTCCAGATCGTGCCGGGCGGCCGCCTCGACGACGCTGGCGACGAAGCCCAGCTGCATGTCGGTCAGGCGCTGGCTGGCCGGGGGGATGACCAGTCCGAGGGTGCGGGTGCGTCCCTCCTTCAACGCGCGGGCGCTGGCGTTCGGCCGGTAGCCCAGCTCGTCGATGACCGCCTGGATCCGCTGCCGGGTCGTCGCCGACACCGCCCGCTTCCCACTCAACACGTAGGACACGGTGCTGCGGGACACTCCGGCCCGCCGGGCGATCTCCCCGATGTTCATGCCCGCCCTCAACGCCGAATTCCGGCAGCGACGCGGGAATGCGCCGTGCTTCCCGTGGAGCATAACGGTTCCGCAATTCGACGCCGCACAGGAACAGTTCCGGCGCGGCCCGCAGCCAATCCGGCGATACCGATGTCCGTGGCCGCCGAGGTCAGCCGGCCGGTGCCGGTCGAAAGGCGGCGCATTATCCGGCGCGAAAAACTGACGTGAATGGTCTGACGTCTGACGCCGCACCGGTAGCGGGCGAAAAATCGTCCGCACTCGACGGCAGTTCCCGGTCGGCCCGGTGACGTCACGAAAGGGTGACCACACCGGTGGCCGGACGACGGTTCCGCCTGCCGTTCTGCATGGCTTCCATCGGCAGACGTCGGTGTAATAGGGACAGTCGGACGGCGGCGGTCCGGACCGACGACAGGCGGAGCCAGGGTGACGGTCGGCACCGGCAGACCGCCCAGTGTATCGAGATGTGGGACCCGCTACATCGGTGTCGAAACCCACGGCAGTGGTGACGCGTACGCCCGGGCGTGCACCTACGACGGGTGCCAGACGTGGCGGCTCAATGGCCGGTGATCGGACCGGTGCGAAAAGTCACTGATCGATGCCTGGCGTCGCGGGTGGTGTTCTGTGAGGGTGTGCTCGGTGAAGCCGACACCGAGCACACCCGAACGACCGAGCGCACCCGGAAGCCCGTCGCTGGGTGCTGTCCTGCGTGGCTGCCGCGTGGCGGCGGGCCTGTCGATCGAGGCGCTCGCCGAGCGGTGCGGGGTCAGCGCCCGGGCGATCAGCGACATCGAACGCGACCGGGTCCGGCGTCCGCAACGGCGCACCCTGACCGTCCTGTTCGAGGTCCTCGCCGTGCCGGACGACGAGCGTCGCCGCCTGGTCGAGGCCACCTCCGTCCGGCCGGCCGTGCCCGATCCGCCGCGTTACTTCAGCGGCCGGGCGAGGGAGCTGCGGGCGCTGGGCGACCTCGCCCGCCGCCCGCCGGGTGACCGGCAGCAGGCCACCGTGGTCGTCGTCACCGGGCCGGCCGGGGTGGGCAAGACCAGCCTCGTGCTGCGGGCCACGGCCGACCTGGCCACGGAGTTCCCCGACGGCCGGTTCTTCGTCGACCTGCGCGGGATGGACGACGTCCCGACCACCCCCGGCGAGGCGCTGCACCGGTTGCTGCGGGCGCTCGGCGTGCCGGAACAGCGGATCCCCGCCGGCCGCGACGAGCGGGCGACGGCGTACCGGTCGGCGTTGTGTGAGCGCCGGGCCCTGGTGGTGTGGGACAACGCCGCCGACGAGGCGCAGGCCCGGCCGTTACTGCCCGGGGCCGGACGCAGTCTCGTGCTGTTCACCAGCCGACGGCGACTCAGCGGTCTGGACCCCGCACAGTGGCTGTCCCTGGAGCCGCTGCCGGCCGAGGACTCCACCGCGATGCTGCGGGCCATCGCCGGGCCCGTCGCCGTCGACCCGGCCGAGCTCAGCGAGCTGGCCCGGCACTGCGGTCACATGCCCCTGGCGTTGCGTGTCACCGGGCAACGGCTGTCGGCCGAGCCGGGTCTGTCCGTCGCGGAACTGAACCGACGGTTCACCGGTGAGCAGGCCCGCCTGCGGGTGATCGACGCCGACACCGCCGGCATCCACACCGCGCTGAGCCTGTCGTACCGGCGGCTCGGGGACGACCTGCGGCGGACCTTCCGGCGGTTGTCGCTGATGCCGGGTCCGGACTTCGGCCCGGACCCGGTCGCCGTGGTCACCGACGTCCCCGACGCGGACGCCGAGCAGCGGCTGGAAGCCCTGGTGGAAAGCGGTCTGGTGGCGGCCGTGCCGGCGGACCGCTACGGGCTGCACGACCTGGTACGCGCCTTCGCCGCCGACCGGCTGACGGCCGAGGAGCCGGACGCGGCCGGCCCGTTGCGGACGTCCTCGCTGCGCTGGTGGCTTTCCCGGACCACGGCGGCGGGGCGGCACTTCGAACCGGACGGACCGCCGTCGCTGACGCAGTTCCGGGACCGCGGGGCGGCGACGGCGTGGCTCGACGCCGAACGGGGCAACTGGTTCGGGGCGTTGCGGTCGGCCGCCGCCGAGGGCCTGTACGGACCGGTGGTCGAGACCGTCGACGCGCTGCACTGGTTCTCCGACAGCCGGGTCCATCTCGACCTCTGGCCGGAGGTCTTCCGGTTGTCCGCCGAGTCCGCCGCCCGGCTGGGTGACCCCCGCACCGAGGCGGTCCATCTCAACTACCTGTCCTGGGCGCAGGCGATCTGCCAGCGCGAGTACGCCGGCAGCGTGACCACCGCCATGCGGGCCCTGGACCGGGCGGTCGACGCGGGCGACCTGGCCCAGCAGGGGTGGGCACTGCTCTACGCCGCCAGCGGCAACACCGGGTTGGGCGACCACGCGGCGGCGCTGCGGCAGCGGCAACAGGCATGGGTGCTGCTGCGCCGCGCCGGCGATCCGGAGGGTCTGCCGCAGGCGATGGCCTCGCTCGGCACCTCGCTGTTGTCGCTCGGCAGACCCACCGAGGCGCTGCGGGTGCACCAGCGGACGCGATGCCTGCTCCGCGACCCCCGCTATCCCATCGCGGCCTTCGCCCGAGCCGCCACCGACGCGTTGAACTGCCGACGGATCGCCGGTGATCTCGCCGCTCTCGACAGGTGGCCGGAGTGTGTCACCGCGCTGCGGGAGGCGGTCGCGCGGTTGCGGGCCAGCGCGATGCCGGCGTTCGAGGCACTGGTGTCGGTGGAACTGGTCGAGGCGCTGCGGCGCACGGGGGAGACCCGGGACGCCCCGGCGTATCTGCGGCGGGCGATCGAGCTGGCCGACGACTGTGACGATCCGGATCTGGCCGGCCGGGCCGCGACGCTGCTCGCCGAACTCGCCCCCGACGGCGTCGATCCGGGCGGTCAGGTGCCGGTGGCGACGCGGGCGAAGGCGCGTACCAGCGGGTGCGGCTCGTAGCGGTGTCCCCGGCCGGCGGTGACCCAGCCCCGTTCGGCCAGGTCGAGGAAGCCCGCCTCGGCGGGGACCGGGCCGGCCGGCCGGGTCAGCAGCCGGACGGCCCGGCGGGCCCGGGCCGGCAGCCCCGCGTACGTGCGCTCGAACGCGTCGCGTACCGACAGGTCACCGGCGACCAGCGCGTCCAGGACCCGCTCCGGCCTGGCCAACCGGTCGACCAGCCACTGTGCGCTCCACTGCGGCCGGGTCAGCAGCCGGTTCGCGGTCACCCGCAGGGCCAGCGGCAGGCCGCCGCAGCCGGCGGCGAGCGCGGTGACCGCGGGTGCGGGCGCGGTGCCGTCCACCATCGTGTCGAGGGCGGCCCGCGCGTCGGCCGCCGGCAGGGGCGGCACCAGCCACCTGTCGGTCACCGCGAGGCCCGTCAGCGGGTGCCGGCCGGTGATCAGGGTGACACCGAGGGCGTCGGGCGGCAGCAGCGGCCCGACCTGGTGGTCGTCGCGCACGTCGTCCAGCACGACCAGGATCCGCCGGCGGCGCAGCAGGTCCCGGTACGCCCCGATGGCCACCGGGTCGGGCCCGTGCGAGGACGCGTCGGCAGGTGGCAGCAGCCGACGGGCGATCGTCGCGGCGGTGGCGTCCGCGACCGGCCCGAGGAAGCGCACCCCGTCGGGGAACCGCCAGGCGAGGTCGGTGGCGGCCTGCACCGCCAACGCCGTCTTGCCCGCCCCGGGCAGACCGATCAGCTGTACCGCGTGGCGGTGTTCCAGCCGTGCGGCCAGCCAGGCGAGGTCGTCGCGGCGGCCGGTGAAGTGTGTGGTCACCCCGGGCAGACCGGTGACCCCGGCGACCTGTCCGCCGGCCGAGCGGAGCTGGTCGGCGTCCACCCCGTCCAGGCCCAGCGCCGCGCCCAACGCCCGGAGGGTGCCCTGGTGCGGGCGGCGGATCCGGTGTCGTTCGATCCCGCCGATCGTCCGGGGGCTCACCCCGGAGCGGACGGCGAGTTCATCGATGGTCAGCCCGGCGGCGATCCGCAGTGACCGGAGCCGGTGAAGCTGTTCCTGCGTGTTGTCCCGCACCCCGTACCCCCGCGGTGACGTCTGTTGTCCGGTCCAGTAGACGTCGCCGGGGGGATACCTGGGGTGAGGGCATCGTCACACCTTGTTCCGGGGCTGGTGGGACGCGGGGCGGTGGTCGTCCGCCGTCCCGGCCTGCGGGAGGCGGGACGGCGGACGGGGTCGGTCAGGAGACGCCGACCCGCTGCCACTGCTGGTTGGCGGCGGTGCCGCAGGTGTACTGGATCACCCGGGCGCCGTCGGCGGTGGAGTAGCCGGTGACGTCCAGGCACCTGCCGCTGTGCCGGGCCACGAACTGGACGTACCCGGAGCCGGCGTCGCGGACCTGCCACTGCTGGTCGGTGCGCCCCGACTGGCAGCCGAACTGCTGCACCGGCGCGCTGTCGGTGGTGGATCCGCCGGCCACGGTGAGGCACTTGTCGCTGTGCCGGGCGACGATCTGGACGTACCCGGAGCCGGCGTCGCGCAGCTGCCACTGCTGGTTGGTGCCGTTGTTGCAGGCGTACTGGGCCACCGCGGCGGCGTCGGCGGTGGACCGGTCGAGCACGTCCAGGCACTTGCCGCTGTGCCGGGCGCGCAGCGTGTCGAAGGTGTAGCCGCCGTTGACCCCGGAGACCACGCCGGTGGCGGTGTCGATGGTGAGTTGCGGGTACCAGCTCATGGTCAACGAGGTGGCGGTGGGGAAGTTCAGCGGCAGCCAGACGTAGCGGGACTGGTTGACCGGGCCGCCCGTCGCGCCGGCCCACCGGTCGCCGAGATAGAGGTACGAGGTGGCGGCGCTGCCCTGCACCGGCAGCACGTACGCCGACTGGGAGTCGTAGGTGGTGCCGTCGGCGAAGTTCGTCGGGTTGGTCCAGGTGCCGCCGACACTGCTCGCGGTGGCGTACCGGGCCTGGTTGGGTGACCAGCCGGTGGCGCCCGAGGTGACCAGGAAGTAGACCCCGTTGCGTTTGAACATGGCCGGGGCCTCCCGGTAGTTGTCCGGCCACAGGGTACGCACCAGTGACGCGACCCCGGTGTAGTCGGCGGTGAGGCGGTAGATGTTCAGGTCGGCGTTGTTGCGGGTGGCCGAGATCAGGTACGCGGTGCCGTCGTCGTCGCGGAACACCGTCTGGTCCCGCGAGTCGTGCCCCAGTGGCCGGAAGCTGCCCAGGTAGCGGTAGTTGCCGTCGACCGTGCTGGAGGTGGCCACCGCGACCCGGGCCTGGTTGTAGTCGACGCCGTTCTCCCAGTGCATCCAGAGCACGTACTGGCCGGTGCCGGCGTTGTAGACCACCTTCGGCCGTTCGATGTTGGCCGTCGCCAGCTCACCGGCGGAGGACTGGGTGAGCACGTTGTTGCGGAACTCCCAGGTGCGCAGGTCGGTGGAGCGGTAGACCGACACGTACCGGAAGGTGTTGTTGTCGTTGCGGTTCTCGCCGAACCAGTAGTAGTAGTCGCCGACCTTGATCATGCCGCCGCCGTGCGCGTGCACGCCGACGCCGGCGGTGTCGGTGAACTGGGTGCCGTTGACCACGGTGACGGGTGCGGCCCGCGCGGCGGGGGCGGTGAGGGTCAGCGGGGCGAGCACGGCCGCGCAGGCGGCGAGGGCGAGGACGATCCGGCGGAGGGTGGTGGGGTGGGGCGCGGCAGGCATGGGCCGCCTCCTCGTGCGGTGGACGCGGGGTGCCCGCGGGGACGCGCGGGACCTTCTCATGAGCCTCACGATAAGCCGAGTCACCGTCGCATGCCCATACATCAATGTGATGGATATCGATATTTGGCGGATCGGTGGGAGATGTGCGCCACGTCGTCGATGGGGGTGGTCGTCGCGATTGTCGAGATCGTGATGGGTGATCTACGTCACATCATGAACCCTTCTCGCGGTGTCCGGCACGGAAGGCACGTTCCGGGCGGAATCCCTTTTCCCCACCCCACATTTCACCGCCGAAGCGACCCACGGCAGGCCGGTGGAGCGGCTGCCGCGCCGCCCATCGTCACGGGTAGTAGTCGAGTCTCATCGGCCCGTGGTCGGTCGAGGTTGGTTGCCGTCCGACAATCAGCGCCTCGGTTTGTGCCGCTCACTACCCTGACCGATGATCCAGTGCCTGGGTACCGTCGACAGCGATAAGGGCTTCAGATGAGCAACAGTCACCCTCCGTACGGAGAACAGCCGGATCCGAACGTCACCCCTTGGAGCGGGCCGCCGGCACCGCCCGCCGGCTACCCGGCGTACGGCCAGCCCGGTCAGGCCCCGCAGTACGGTCAGGCCCCGCAGTTCGGCCAGGCCCCGCAGTTCGGTGTCCCCGTGCCGCCGCAGAAGTCGAACCGGGGCCTGGTCATCGGCCTCATCGTCGGCGCGGTGGTCCTCATCCTCGCGCTCTGCGGCGCCGGGATCGGGCTCGCCCTGGTCGGCAACGACGACGAGCCCGACCCTACCCCGACGCCGAGCGCGACCGCCGCCAACCCGGGGCCCGGCACGGACACCTCGTCCACCCCGCAGGCGACCGAGCCGCCCACGGAGCAGCCGAACAACAACAACAACGCGGTGACCGCGCGCTACTCCAGCGACCTGTCGTCGGTCTGTGACGGCAGCCCGATCCTCAACGCGGCCACCTACAGCGGCCCGTCCACCGCCAAGGCGTACGTCTTCTCCAACAACCCGGAGCGGCCGACGTTCTGGTCGTCGAAGATCGTCGGCTCCGACAAGCGGTACTACGCCAAGTCGGCGGACTTCACCACCGTGTCGGTGGTCGGCTGCATGTCGATGGTCCCGGGCAGCGAGGGCGCGCCCAAGAAGTGCGACTACAAGGCCAGCGACGGCAAGAACGTCAGCGTCTCGTACATCTCCTCGCGCTACCAGCTGACCTTCTACGCCGCGAAGACCGCGGAGAAGATCGGCGACGGCGGGGTCGTCAACGCCCCGGCGACCCGGTGCCCGAGCTTCATCTCGTACAACAAGACGACGATGAAGGCGTACGCGGCGCCGGACAGCGGCACCATCGAGGCGGCGCTGGACAAGTTCCTGTCCTGACCGGCTTCCTGACGGCGGTGCCGGGGGCGGGAGGATCCCTCCCGCCCCCGGCCTTCCGTCTTTCCGCCGCCGGATCAGGTGTTGACCGGCCGGCGGGCGACCAGCAGCACGTGCGTCACCGGCCAGTCCAGCGGGGTCCCGTCCACCGTCGACAGCGCCGCGGTCGGCGCGAGCCGGTGGGTGACGATCCAGTCGTTGCGGTACGGGCCGCTGGCCGGGTCGACCTCGAACCCCACGTCGGCCAGCAGGGCCTTCCAGTCGGCCCACTCCAGCCCGCAGAACTCCTCCTGCGTCTCGGACAGCCAGTTGTCGGTGTAGTCCTTGCGGGTGAGGAAGTCCATCGCCGCGCCGAGCGGCAGCTCGACCACCGCGCCGGTGCCGTCGTCGACCGGGCGGAATCCGAACGGGAACCGGTAGTCGACGGCGAACTGGTCCAGCCGGGCCCGGGTGGACAGCCCGGCGAGGTGCGCGGCCACCTGGTCGGCCGGCAGTGACGCCAGATCCTCGCGGGGCCGGGCCGGGTTCGCCCCGTCGGTCGTCGACAGCCGCAGCCGCACCGTCCGGTCCCGGCCGTCCGGCCCGCACACGTCACTGTTGATCCACACCCCGCCGGGCACGGTGTGGTCGTAGATGGCCTGCACGAACCGGCGCAGCGACGCCATCCGATCGCCGTACGACCAGATCTCGTGGGTCAGCGCGAAGGTCATCGTGGTGTCCACCGAGCGGGGCGCGAACACCGCCCCGCCGAGCACGTTGCGGCGGTAGAAGAAGACGTTCGGGTTGGCGAAGAAGCCCTGGGCCTTCTTGTGCACGCACTCCTCGTACAGGTGCCGGGCCACCTCGACCCCGATCAGGTCGCTCTCCCGCAGCGCCGGCTCCCGGTCGGCCAGCTCCAGCACCGCGCCCGCGCCGCAGCCGACGTCGACGATCCGGCCGGGCCGTACGTGCTCGCGCACCGCCGCCCACTTGCGCTGTGCCGCGTCGGCGAACGCCTCGGCGTACGTCCGGTAGTCGCGGGTGGCGGTCAGCCCGCCCTCGTCCCCGACGACCGGGTCGTTGACCACCGAACGGACCAGGTCGTCGAGCCGGTAGCGGGCGTAGACGTCGAGGGTCGCCGGGTGGGCCAGCTCCCGCCAGGACGGGTCGTCGGCGGCCAGCCGCAGCAGCACGTCCCACGGGCGGGCCGGGGTCGGTTCGACGTCGGCCTCCACCCCGGCGATCGGGAACCCCAGCCCGGCGTACATGGCGGCCACCTGCGGCGTCGAACAGGCGACCACGGTGTTCGCCGGGGTCAGCTCCAGGCCGGCGGCGGCGGCGACGTTCTTGAGCGTCACCTCGGCGAACCGGTCGGTCTCGGCGGTGTCGAAGACCGGCACCACCACCGACCGCAGCCCGGCCAGCACGCTGAACCGTTCGATCGCCGCCTCCCGCCGGTGGTAGGGGACGGGGTTGCGACGGGTGTTCTCGTGGTTGGCCGAGGTGACCGCCCACACCACGGTCACCCCGTCGTCGGCGGCCCGGTCGCCGTCCGGGGTGTCGTGGTGACCGGTGGTGGCGAGCCGGTGCAGATAGTCGGCCTGGAACCGGGTCAGCAGGTGATGTCGGCCGGGAAACAGCAGGTAGCGGGGCATGCGATGTTCCTAGCCGACGCGTCCTGCCCGGCGTCGCGCGGGGTGCCGGGACGGTCGGGGGCGGACACCGCACGGTGCCCGCCCCCGACCGGTCGGGATCAGCCCACCAGCGAGCGCAGCGGGACCTGCTCGGCGCGCAGCGTCCGCACCAGGTCACCCAGGAACGGGTGCTCGTCGATCTGGAGACCCGCCGGGTTGGGGATCACCAGGTACGCCGAGCCGTCCGCCACCGTGACCCGCGCGGTGTCGGTGTACCGCTGCACGACCGCCTCGGTGCGGGCCAGGTCGCCGGCGGCCACCTGGAGGGTGAACGGCCGCCACTGTCCGCCCAGGTTCTCGGCGACCGGGGCGGCCGCCGCGGCGGCGCGGGCCGGGTCGACCGGGACCGGCGACGCGGTCCGGGCCGCCGTGCCGCCGCCCGGGTACAGCAGCGCGTTGGCCACCAGGTGCAGGCCACTCTCGTTGTACGCCCGGAACAGCGGGTTGAACGCGAACAGCACCGCCCGACCGGCCCCGGTCGGCTCGTCCACCACCGCGACCGTGCCCTTGAGCGCATCACCCTGCACCGTGTAGCCGTTGGCCCAGAAGGTGTCCCCGCTCGGGTAGCGCAGCACGTTGCGGCCGGTGCTGCTCGGGGTGAGGATCGGGTCGTTGTTGTTGAACTCGAAGTCCTCGGCCGGCCGCCCCAGCCCGACCGGGCTGTCCGGGTCCACGTCCACCCGCAGGTGCGAGCCGATCACCGTGTAGCCGGTCGGCTTCGGCTTCTCGGTGGTCGAGGTGAGACCGGCGGCGCGGGCCATCCGGGTGCCCTCGTTGCGCAGGCCCAGGTAGGTGTGGCCCTGGGCGATCCAGGCCCGCAGGTTGGCCTGCCCGGTCGCGGTCAGCCCGCCGGTGGCGTTGCTGCCGTCCGGCACCAGCAGCACCGTCCGGCCGGTGAAGGCGGGGGTGTTGTCGTTGATGTCGGCGGTGGTGACCGGGGTGAGGTTCAGGCCCCACCGCTTGCCCAGCACGTACCGGGCCTCGCCGTGCGAGCCGGAGGTGGTGGAGATGCCGGTGCCCTGGAACAGGCCGACGTCCGGCCGGCTGATCGGGGTGCCGACGGCCGCCGTGGTGTACGGGGTGAGCGTGACGCCCAGCTTCTTGGCGATGGTGTTCAGCTCCGGCGTCAACGCGCCGGCCGGCATCCCCACCTGGCCGTTGTCGAGGTCCCGCACCAGCTGCACGTCCCTGCCCAGCAGGGTGAAGGTGAACTCGGCCGCGGCGGCGGAGTCCAGCTCGTAGGTGTAGGAGCCCTTCAGCGGCGGCGCGGCCAGGATCTTGCCGCCACCGGTGTTCTGGATCTTGTCGATCAGCTCCGCGTTGGGCTTGACGTCGGCGCCGGTGTAGACGGCGTTCACACCCATCAGCAGCGGGTTGCTCCACGACGACACGTCGTAGAAGTACGGGAACGGCGTGTACGGGTCCTCACCCATGATCGCCTGGATCCAGTGCTTCTGCGGCTGGTTCATCGGGATCCAGTACGACCCGACCGGCACGGTCAGGTTGGTCGCCGACCGGCCACCGAAGAGCTTCGCGGTGGGCAGCTTGACGGCTTTCTTGACCTGGTAGACCTCGACGTCCATCCGGCGCAGCCGCTCGACGAGCTGGCGGGCGTCGGCGAGCTGCCGGTCGGGCAGCAGGAAGTACGACCTGATGGTCTGCGCCGGCACCGGGAACTGCACGGTGTTGGTCGGCTGGACCACCTCGTTGGGCTCCAGCGCGCCGGCCCGGCCCTGGGCGAGCGCGTCCTTCCAGACCTTGTACCAGCCGTTCAGCACCTCACCCTTGTGCGCCGCCGCCCAACCGAGGGTCGACCACTGGGTGTGGAACTGCTGCTGCACCCGGTCGGCCACCGCCGACGAACTGCCCTTCTCGAAGGTCATCCCGGCGGCACCGAAGCCGGCGGCCGGCACCGTGTCGCCGTACCCCATGAAGAACAGGTCGTAGGTGGAGTAGTTGAAGTAGCACTCGGTGGTCACCGTCGCGTCGCACGCGCCGTTGTAGCCGAAGCCGGCCTTGTTGGCCTCGCCGATCCGGTTGATCCAGTCGACCGCCTCGCCGGAGATCTCGTGGTGGATCGGGTCGGCGTTGGGCGGGAAGAAGTACTGCCGGCCGCCCATCTCGTGCGCGTCGATGAAGACCTGCGGCGGATACTTCCGCATCAGTTCGAGCTTGCCGTCGGTCTCCTGCTGGGTGCGGGCGAACCAGTCCCGGTTCATGTCGAAGCCGTACTCGTTCTGCCGGCGGCTGGCGTCGCGGCCGTCCGGGTTCTGCGTCGGCACGATGACGGTGATCAGGTTGTCGTTGCGCTGCTCGACCTCGCAGGAGAGCCCGGCGGCCAGCTCGTACAGGGTCTTGAGGGCGGCATCGGTGCCACTCTTCTCGCCGCCGTGCACGTTGGCCGTCACCCAGACGATGGCCGGGGCCGCCTCGGCGATCTCACCGGCCTGCTGCTGGTTGACCGTCCGGGGGTCGCGCAGCGAGCGGACGTCCTCGGCGATGCCCTTGAGCACGGCCGGCCGGACGTTGCGCTCGTTGGACACGATCGCGTACGGCAGCGGCTGGCCGAGCACGCTGGTGCCCATGACGCCGGTGACGACCCGCTTCGAGGCGGTGTCGACGGCGTCGAGGTAGCCCCGCACCTCCTCGTT
Organism: Micromonospora sp. SCSIO 07396; assembly: GCF_053667945.1. Lineage (NCBI taxonomy): Bacteria > Bacillati > Actinomycetota > Actinomycetes > Micromonosporales > Micromonosporaceae > Micromonospora > Micromonospora sp. SCSIO 07396. The sequence goes on along the minus strand of NZ_CM132210.1, from coordinate 2,950,650 downwards.
GGTGACCACCCGTTCCTGGCCGGTGCCGAGCGGGAAGCCGAGGAAGCTCTCCGGGCTGGGCACCGAGGCCAGGCGGTCGGCGGGATCGGTGCTACACGTCGTCGGGGGTGCGGCGGAGGCGGACGGGCCGACCACCAGGGGGGTGATTCCGGCCAGGAGGACGATGGCGGTGGCGCTGGCCAACCGCTGGCGGGAAAGCGAGGCGGAGCGGATTATCGGCGTTCGCATGAGGCGTTTCGTTTCCCTTCCCGGGAAATGAATCAAGGGTGCCCGGAGCGTATGACCTGCGCTTTCGGGTGGTCAAGATTCACAACCCGGGGCCGGTACGCGATTCGCCAATTGCCCCACACCCGCTCGAATGCGGGCGTTTGGTGGCGAGTTCCGGCGTCCACCGTGGACCATCGTCTGCCGGGTTGGCCTTCGTCGTACCCCTGATCATATTCAACGTCGTCGACCCGGTGCGGGCGGTCCCGGCCCGCCGACGGCGGGCCGGGACCGGACGGTCAACGCACCCGGACGAACACCGGGTTGGAGTAGAACCACAGGTCGTTCCACGGGCTCTCCAGCCCGTCGGCCAGCGGCTCGGCCTCGTCGGTGCTGGTGCCGCGCACCCGCAGGTAGCTGTCGACCCCGACGTCGCGCAGGGTGTGCCGGATGACGTACTGCGCGCCCTGCTGCCGCCAGTCGCGCGGACCGAACCGGGCCACCACGGCGGTGGTGGGGTTGGTGTCGGCGTCCCGGTCGACGCTCGGACCGGTCACCCGGCCGACGATCAGGTCGACCCGGCGGACCTGCGGCCGGTCGCCGTTGGCGTTCGTGCCGGCCGGCGGCCGGAACCTGATCTCGACGTCCACGTCGGTACGGTCGCGGCGGCTGACCGTGAGGGTCTCTCCCGATCCGGCCGAGCGCCCCTGGCTGCCGACGGTGACGTCGAGCCGGGTGATCAGGTCACCGGTGGTGACGAAGATCCGCCCGTGCCGCAGCCCGTCCATGATGTCGTGGTATTCCTGTCGGGCCAGCACGTAGGTCTTGCTGTACTCACCCGGCCAGAAGTCGGTGCCGCCCCGGGTCCAGTGCACGTGTGAGTCGGAGGTCGCGGTGATCCACCAGCGTCGCCCCTCGCCGAGCAGCGCGTCCCACAGCCCGCCGACCCGGGCGGTCGCCTGGTCGTAGCCGCCGTAGGTGGGGTGGTTGCCGTAGCCGCCCCGGGCGCTGCCGTTGAGCGGCCCCGCCTGGTGGCCCGGGGCGCCCTCGAAGCCGACGTACACGTCCGGGGCCGCGTCGTTGCCGTTGCGGAACTCGTGCGGGAGGTCCTGCCCGTACACTCCGAGCCCGGTCGCCGAGCGGGAGGTGTGGTGGGCGATCACCAGCGGCTTGTGCGGCATGGTCCGGGCCACCCGGAGGAACTCCACCATCTTGGCCTCGGTGTCGCGGCCCGGGTCGGCCGGGAACGGGTCCCGCTTGGCGAACCGGCTCTCCAGCTCGAAGAGCTGCTTCGCCTCGTCGGCGTGCCGGGGGATCATCAGGGTGTGGTGGTCCATCGCCGGGGCGTCGAACTCCATCCCCCAGAACTGCAGCACCTCGGGCACCAGCCGGCGGGACCGCAGCAGATCGGGGTACGCCTGCTCCAGGTTCACCTTGGAGTGCGTCGGTCCCCCGTGGTCGGTGCACATCGCCCAGGTCAGCCCGAAGTTCTTCGCCATGATCGCATTGGTGACGATCGGGTAGACCGCGTCGGCGCCCTTGCGGAACGTCGGCGGGTTCGTCGAGGTGTCGAAGTCCCCGCTGTACTCGGAGTGGATGTGGTGGTCGCCGGCCCGCCAGCTCCGGTTGTCGGCCCGATCTGATCCGGCCGTCGCCTGATCCTGCCGGTCCGGATCGGCGTGGGCCGCCTCGACGCCCACGAACGGGCCGGCGGCGGCGAGCGTCGCGCCGACGCCCGCGTACTTCACCAGCTGGCGGCGGGACAGCTGACCGCCTGTGGCGTCCTCGGAATCCCTGTGCTGCACTGCGGAGCCCTCCACGTGATCCGGATGTCGACCGTGTCGGTGACGAAGCCTCCGCAAGGAGGGTGAACAGCCGCTGCACGGTGCACGGGGTGGGAGTGAACGACGGCCGGCCAGCGCTGCCGCGCGCCCGGCCCGGCCGGTGGCCGGGCCACCACCTGTCGTGGCCCCGGCTGCCGTCCCGGGTCGCCTCCCACGCGTGGGATATCTATGCGGTTGTATTACGGTTCATTGGTGAGAAAGAGGTCTCATTGACCGCTTGCTATGCCGCAACTAGTATTCGGTTCGCAGAAGGCCAACGGGGAGTGGTCGGCGGCATCCGCATCGAATGCTATTCCGGTGTCGTCCGGCCTGTTCGTCAAGCTTCTGGCGAATCCATTTCGGAGCCATTCCCCGCCACTTATTCCACGACCCGGTCCCGGGAAGCACCGGGCGGGTCGTCATGTCGCGTGCGCGGGGGTCACCGGGAGGTGACATCGGCTCCCGGCACGCACCGGACAGGACCGACCACGCCGAGAGGAACCCACTCCATGCGCGCTGACCCGATCCGCCGCCGCCCTGCGGGCACGGCACTGCCCCTGCTCGCCGCGGTGGCCGCGATCGTCCTGCTCCTCGCGGGGACCCCGAGCCATCTGGCCGGGGTCCACCTCGCCGCCGCGGTGGACATCACCGACACCCCCGGCACGATCACCGACCAGTGGTCGACCACCGGCGACGAGGGCATCGAGAAGGTCATCGACAACACGCCCTACCGCAAGTACTTCACCTACAGCGGTGCCGGCTGGATCCAATTCGAGGCGACCACGGCGGCCGTGGTGACCAGCTACGCCGTCACCTCCGCCAACGACTGGCCCGACCGCAACCCGCGCAACTGGGTCTTCGAGGCCTCCACCACCGGCGGCAGCTGGACGCCGCTGGACACCCAGAGCAACCAGACGTTCGTCACCGGCTTCCACCGCAACACCTACTCGTTCAGCAACACCACCGCCTACCGCTACTACCGGCTGCGGGTGACCGCCACCAACGGGTCGGTCAACATGCAGATCGGCGAGTGGCAGATCTACGGGACCACCACCGCCACCACCCCGGCACCGGCCGCACCCACCGGCCTGCTCGCCACCGCGGCCACCGACCAGATCCGGCTCACCTGGACCGACAACACCCGGTGGGAGACGGCCTACCGGCTGGAACGCTCCACCAACGGCACCACCTGGAGCACCGCGTACGTGCTGCCGGCCAGCACCACGAAGTTCCACAACCTGAAACTGCCGGCGGGCACCCACTACTACTACCGGCTGCGGGCCGAGGGGGTGGCCGGCAACTCCGGCTACGCCACCGCCGACACCACCACCCTCAGCGCCACCCCGGCCACCACCTGGACCGAGACCTGGCACGCCCCCAACGAGACGCTCACCCGCTACTACTACGACGCCAACGTGGCCGTCTACCGCGACCCGGGACTGGCCTCGACCGACCTGACCTGGGTGAAGGACTACGCCAAACAGATCTGGGAGTACGTCCAGGCCAACTACGGCAACCTCAGCGGCCAGCGGCTGTACGAGGTGCTGCACGACGACGCGGGATCGGGCGGGTTCGCGCTGAGCCAGTTCGACCCCAACACGGCATTCCGCGACGTCAACGACATGAGCGGCGGCGGCTGGGGAAACACCGACCTCAACGAGGACGTCATCTCCCACGAGATGAACCACACCGTCGAGTTCACCGCGTTCGGCGTGAACGGCTCACCCGCGTACGGCATCTGGGGCGACAGCAAGTGGGCCGAGATCTTCCAGTACGACTGCTACGTCGGCACCGGCCGGACCACCGACGCCACCCGCTGGAAGAACGCGAAGCTGCTCACCTCGGACAACTTCCCCGTCGCCAACACGTACTGGTTCCGGGACTGGTTCTACCCGATCTACCAGAACTACGGCGGCAAAGTCGTGCTCAACAAGTTCTTCCAGCTGCTGTCCCAGCACTTCCACCAGTTCGACGGCGTCTACGCCCGGGATCTGAACTGGGGGGAGTTCGTGCACTTCTGGAGCGGCGCGGCCGGCGTGAGCCTCAAGCCGCTGGCCACCACCGCATTCGGCGGCTGGCCCGCCGACTGGCAGGCGCAGTTCGTCCAGGCGCAGGCCGACTACCCGGGCGTGACGTACACGCCGTGACCCGGCCCTGACCACCCACCCCGGCGATCCGGCGACGACCCCCACCCGGTGACCCGGCCGTGGGGTGCCGCCACCACACCTGCGGTGGCGGCACCCCACGGGTGACCGGCGGGCGCCCGGGCCAGCAGCCACCTCGGCACACCCGCCGGCCCTCAGCCGAGCAGCACCGACACCGCCTCCACCGTGTCCGGATGGGCGAGCAGCAGCGTCGCCGCCGCCGACCCCGCCGGGGTGTCGACCGGCTCCGACCAGCCGCCGTCGCAGCCCAGCAGCCCGGCGACCGCGTCCACCGCCACCGGATGCGCCGTGAGCAGGGCGTGCACCTGACCCGTCGGTGCGCCCGGCCGGGTCACCGGGGCGGGCCCGGCCGGCGGTCCCATCCAGGGCGGCACCCAGGCGTCCAACTCGGGCAGCGTCCCCGGGAAGGTGCGTGCCGCCTCCCGCACCAGCAGCGGCACCAGCTCTGGGCCGTGCTCGCGCAGGGTGGTGATCAGCGTGGGCAGCCAGGGCAGCAGCACCGGGTCGGGCAACCGGGCGAACGCGGTGGACATCGTCTCCACCACGAACGGCGCGAGCCCCGGCACCGGTTCCAGCGCGTGCACGAAACCGGAGAGGTACCTCGGGAACGCCGGCACCACCAGCGGGTTACCCAGCAGGTCGGCGCAGCGCTGCCGCAACTCGGCCAGCGGCAGCAGGCCGAGCTGGTGCCGGGCCGCCCAGAGCAGGGCGACCTTGGCCGGGCTCTCCGGATGCGACTGGGCCACCGCGAGTTCGAGCTGGGACCGGTCGCAGCCCAGCGACAGCGCCAGGCTCTCCATGCTGAACAGGAAGCCGAGCATCGCCCCGACCTGCCGGACCCCGGTCTCCTCCTCGACGAACGCGGTCGGCAGCAGGGTGCAGTAGTGCGCGTACCCGGTCGTCACGAACGCCTCGCACCAGGCCGGCAGGGTCGGCGCGGTGGCCCGGTGGTGGGCCAGCAACCGGCGGATGCGCCGCAGCACCTCCGGGGCGTCGTCCACCGTGCGTTCGGTGGACAGCAGTTCCACGGCCCGCGCGCCCAACTCGTCGACCAGTCGGGGGCTGTCCAGCAACCGGATGGCGTCCTCCACCGCGGCGAGGGCGCCGGCGGCCGTCGCGTCGGGGCCCCGGACCGAGCGCCGCAGCCGCTGCTCCAGCACCTGCTCGACGGTCACTCCCTCGTAGCCCAGCTCGATCAGCGCCCGCTGGTGCCGGCCCAACGCCAGATCCCAGCTCTCCTGGATCGACCGGTGCCCCAACCGGCGCTCACCCATGATCGGGCGGACCGCGTCGGCGGGCAGCAGGTGCCGCAGCATCCACAGCAGATCCGAGCAGCCGGCCAGCGCCGGGGTGGCGTGCAGGTCGAGCAGGGCCCGTTGGATGGTGCGTTTCTCCAGGTCCAGGCCGAGGGGTTGGAGCCGGTCGAGCACGTCGCGGGCCAGCGGCGGCAGGGCGTCGTAGCCGACCTGCCCGATCCGGTCCCCGCCGAGCAGGATCTCGCAGAGCCGCCGCACGTCCCGCCGCCCCGGCACGACGTCCTTCTCGATGCAGGTCACCGCCGCGTCGGCGAAGTCGTACGGGGTGGGCCGGGCCCGGTTGCGCAACCCGGCCAGCAGGATCGAGGTCTCGAACACCGCGATCGCGTCGGCCGTGCTGGCCAGGTACCCGTTGCGGCGGGCCAACCGGACGATGTCCACGCACCACCCGCGCAGCTCCGCCTCGTCCAGCCCGTCCAGCGCCGGAGGCGCGGCGAGGAAGCCGGTGAGCCGGTCGGCGACCGGGCCGGCCGGCGCGGCGACCGGCGGGGCGGCCTTGCGCCTGCCCCGGCCGCCCTTGCCGCCCCGTTGGCCGTCGAGCCGGTACGGCGTCAGACCCGACCGGCCGACCGCCCGCGTCCAGTTGGCGGCGGCAATCGACACCGACCCCGGTGCCAGTCCGAACTGCGCCTCGATGGCCGAGTGGCTCGACGGGATCAGCCCGTACCGCCAGCGGGTGCCGGTGCGGGGGGTGATCGCGAAATCCGGGGCGGGGGAGTCCAGGCCGAACTGTTCGACCCGGCTGGCGGCGTGGAACGCGCCGCACACGTAGAGACAGTCCGCCGGGTCGGCCCCGGACGCGGCGAGGTGCTCCCGCATCCGGGTCCACATGTAGCGCTCCCGGTCCTCGTCGCGCTCGGTACGGTCCGACCCGGCCGGCCGCAGCCGGCGGAACAGGCTGCCGATCAGCACCATCACCTGCCGGTAGGTGTCGTGGTCGGCGTCGGCGAGGGGCCGTTCGACGTACTGGTCCCACCACTCCGACCAGTGCCGCACCTTGCCGTGGTGCAGCAGGTACGCCTCCAGCTCGGCGAACCGGGGCCGCAGGTCGCCGATCTCCACGCCGACCGCGTCGCCGTGCAGGGCCGTCTGCTCACCGGCCTCGCCGCCCGCCACCTCCGGCACGGTGTCGGCCGGCGCATCGGTGCCCGCCCCGGCGTCGCCGCGCGGTGACCACTGGAAGACGTGGTCGGTGGAGCGGTCCACCAGCACCAGCTCCACCCCGGGTGTCTCCAGCGCGTACGCGATCGCCTGGTACTCGGCGGACGCCTCGGTGACCGGGGCGACGACGCTCAGCGGCCCCCACTCGGCGGGGAAACCGTCCAGCTCGGAGGCGAACGCCTGCACCGCCACCGGCAGCCGGCAGTTGCGCAGCTCACCCAGGAGCGGCTGGAGATCCTCGCACAGCTCCAGGTAGATCACCTTGGGCTGCTTGTGCCGCAGCCGGCGGACCATCGCCAGCGCCGAGGCCGGCGAGTGGTGACAGACCGGGAAGATCTCCAACCGCTCGCCCAGCGCCCGGTCGACGTCGTCGACGATGCCGGCGAGGATGCCGGCCAGCGCGTCGGCGGAACCGGCGAACGTGGCCGCCGCGTCGGTGAGCTGCTCGCGCAGCGCCCCGAACGGCCCGGTGGTCACCCCGCCGGCTGCGGCCCCGGCGACGCCGGGCGGCGCGGCGGTGCCGGTGTCGGCGGTGGTCACGACAGCGAAGCGATCGCCTGGCGACCGCCGTCGAGGAAGCCGGCCCAGCCCTCGCCGTTCTTCTTGGCCCGGGGCTCCACCACGCCGTGCAGGTACTTGTTGAGGATCGCCAGGTCCTCCGGGCTGCGTCGGGCCAGCGACCCCACCAGCGAGGAGGCCAGCGTCTCCACCCGCAGGGCCCGGTCGCCGAAGAACTGGCTGTGCAGGATGGCGTCCTCCAGCACCCCGATCTGCTCGGCGGTGGACAGCGCCGACTCCAGCTTCTCGTCGTCGCTGGTCGCCGACGCGGCGGCGGCCCGCAGGTCGGCGAAGCTCTGCAACAGGATGTCCAGCAGGGTGGGCGGCACGTCCAGTTCGATGCGGTGCCGGCGCAGCAGTTCCTCGGTGCGGAACCGGACGATCTCCGCCTCGCTGCGCTTGTTGGTGACCACCGGGATGCGGACGAAGTTGAACCGGCGCTTCAACGCCGAGGACAGGTCGTTGACGCCCCGGTCGCGGCTGTTCGCGGTGGCGATGATCGAGAAACCGGGCTGGGCGAAGACGATGTTGTCGTCGTTCAGCTCGGGGATGGAGACGTACTTCTCCGACAGGATGGAGATCAGCGCGTCCTGCACGTCGCTGGTGGAACGGGTCAGCTCCTCGAAGCGGCCCACCACGCCCTGCTCCATCGCCGTCATGATCGGCGACGGAATCATCGACTCGCGGGACTGGCCCTTGGCGATGACCATCGAGACGTTCCACGAGTACTTGATGTGGTCCTCGGTGGTGCCGGCGGTGCCCTGCACCACCAGCGTCGAGTTGCGGCAGATCGCGGCGGACAGCAGCTCGGCCAGCCAGCTCTTGCCGGTGCCGGGGTCGCCGATGAGCAGCAGACCCCGGTCCGACGCCAGGGTCACGATGCTGCGTTCGACGAAACTGCGGTCACCGAACCACTTCTGCGGGATCTCCCGATCCAGCCCGTCGGCCCGTTCCGAGCCGAGGACGAACAGCCGCACCATGCGCGGGCTCAACCGCCACGAGAACGGCTTGGGGCCGGTGTCGACCGACTCCAGGTAGTCGAGTTCGTCGGCGTACTTGACCTCGGCGGGGGCACGCAACATCTCGGACATGAGGGGTGATTCTCCTAGGTGAGGAAGCTCTTGAGCTCGAAGACGAGTTTGCGGATGTGACCGGAGAGCACCGGGGTGCCCAGGTCCTTGAGGCGCTGCCGGAACCAGGGGTTGACGCTCTGCTGGCCGGAGCTGCTGACCGAGCCGACCGGGATGAACCGCACCCCGGAGCGGTGCACCGCCTCGATGCCGTCGAACAACGGCTGGGATCGGTCGAACTCGTAGAAGTCCGAGATCCACACCATGACCGTGTTGCGCGGCTCGACGATCTTGGGGCGGGCCATCGCCATCGCCACCGGCCCGTCGTTGCCGCCACCGAGCTTGGTGCGCAGCAGCACCTCGAACGGGTCGTGCACCCACGGGGTCAGGTCCAACGCCCGGGTGTCGTACGCGATCAGGTGCACGTCCACCTTGGGCAGCCCGGCGAAGATCGAGGCGAGGATGGTGCAGTTGACCATCGAGTCGACCATCGACCCGGACTGGTCCACCACCACGATCAGCCGGGACGGGGTGGTCTTGCGGGCGGTCTGCCGGTAGTAGAGCCGGTCGACGTAGAGGCGCTCGTCCTCCGGGCTCCAGTTGGTGAGGTTCTGCCAGATGGTGCGGTCGAGGTCGAGGTTGCGGTAGACCCGCTTCGGCGGCACCGACCGGTCGATCGTGCCGACGGTGGTCTGCTCGACCTGGGTCCGCAGCACCTCGGCGACCTCGTCGACGTACCGCCGGATCAGTGACTTCGCGTTCGCCAGCGCCACCCCGGACAGGTTGGACTTGTCCCGCAGCAGCTGCTCGATCAGCGACATGCTGGGGGTGAGCTGGGCGGCCAGCTTCGGATCGGCGAGCACCTCCCGCAGGTGCATCCGGCGGACCAGGTCGCCCTCCAGGCCGGTGAGGGTGGCGCCCAACCCGCCGGCCTGCCGACGCAGCTCGCCCGGAGGGCAGCCGAGCGCCTGCTCGAACCAGCCGGCGTCGGCCTGCCACCGGGCCAACTGGCCGGCGCTGACCGGTCCGGACCCGGTGCCGAAGACGTTGAGCAGCAGCTTCGACACCAGCGCGGCCCGGCGTACCTCGGCCTCACCGGGCCGGTGGCCCCCGCCGTCGGCAGGGTCACCCCCGCCCGGCGCGCCTGCGCCGTCGGTGGTCGCCTCCGTCGCCGGGACCTGCGGGACCACGGCGTCGGTGGCGGTGTCGTCGCCCGGCCGATCGTCGATGGAGCCGGCCGGTTCGGCGGGTCGGTCGCCGGCCGGGTCGGGGGCGAGCAGGCCCCGCAGTTCGTCGGCGAGCGCGGGGAAGCGCTGCACCACCGTGTCCACCGACACGGTCGGGTCCAGCAGGGCGGCGGGCAGGCCGAGGTCGTCGACCACGGCCACGCTCGCCGACTCCAGCGTGGGCTGCTCGTCGGGGTCGAAGAGCCGCCCCAGCAGCCGCCAGTAGAGCACCTGCCGGCGGTTGGCGGCGGCGAGGTCGCCCGGTGTCACGGCGTCGCCCGGTGTCACGGCATCGGTCGGCGGGATCGGCTCGCTCATCGGCGCAGCAACCGTCCCGCGCGTTCGCGCAGCACGGCCACGGCGTCGCCCGCCCTGGCCTCGGCCTTCGCCACCTTCGGGTCGGTCACCCCGTCGGCCCAGTCGCCGTTGTGCGCCTCGACCGGTCGGCGCTTGACGGTGGCCTGCACCGCCAGTGGCTGCACCAGCCACCGGCCGCCGTCGAAACGGGCCAGGCCCAGGCAGGACGACGAGGCGGCGACCAGCGCCGGGGTGAGCGGCCCACCGGCGGGCAGCCGGTCCAGGGCGACCGCGAGGCGCTGCCCGCCGAGGTCGACGGTCGACCCGGCGTCGTGCACGGTGTAACCCTCCAGCAGCACCGGCTCGGCGATCGCCGCCGGGTGCCGGTCCAGCGGCGGGGTGGCCGCCGCCGTCGCCGTGCCGAGCAGCACCCGGGCGGTGGCGAACGGGTCGGCGGGCTCGCCGGCCTGCGCCTGCTCGTCGACCCAGTGCAGGTCGCCGCCGTACGCGGGCAGGTCGGTCACGGTCAGCGCCCGCCGCTGCGCGATCGCGGTGAGCAGCACGGGGTACGCCGACAGCAGCCGCCACACCGCCGGCCCACCGATCGTGGCGACCTTGGCCGCGCCCACCGTGACCCGGACCAGCCGGGGCGTGCCGGCGTCGGCCGGTTCGAGGATCGCGTGCAGCTGCACCTGGACGGCGGTCTCGTGCTCGTGGATGTCGACCCCGAGCGGCAGCAGGCGACCGCTGACCAGGGTGGTGCCGGTTGTCGGGTCGGGGACCGGCCCGTCCTGGGCCAGCAGCACGCCACGGGACCACAGGTCCGCCCAGCGGCGTACCGGCGGCTGCGCCATGGTGGCCACCGGCATCCCGGCCCGCAGCTCGGCGGCGAGCCCGTCGAGCAGCACCGCCAGCCGGCGCGACTGCGGCTCGGCCAGCGCCGCCTCGACCGGCGTGCCGACGGCGGAGAGCAGTTCGTGGTCGATGCCCCGCCATCCGGCCAGCGCCGTCTCGTGCAGCCAGGACCGGGCGGCGGCGCGGGCGGGGGAGCCGTCGGCAGGCTCACCGGCGGGTGCCGTCCACGCCGTGCGTTCCCGCCCGAGGGCGGTGTCGAACCGGGCGGTCAGGGCGTCGTGGTTCGCGCCCAGCAGCGCCGTACGGGCTCCGGCCAGGGCGGCCAGGTGCTCCTGACCGCCGGACCCGGCGGTCACCTTGCCCACCGCCTCGGCCACCCGCTCACGAAGCGGCGTGCCCGCGACCGCGCCGGCCAGTGCGGTCAGCGCGAGGGTGTCCGCCTCACCGACCCGGGCGAAGCCCCGCAGCAGGGCCTCGTCGAATCCGGCGACCACGTCGTCGGCGTCGGCCAGCCCGGTGGGGGCGTCGCCGTGCAGCTGCGCCAGCTGTGTGCCGAGCATCAGCGACCTGCCCCGGTTGACGGGAACCAGTGCAGCTCGGGCAGTGCCGTGGCGCTGGCCGGGAGTTCGAGGTAGGCCAGGTGGCGCAGGAACCGGCTGAACACCACGGCGGCGGAGGTCGGCTCGTGCCGGGCGTCCAGCCGGGACAGCAGCTCGACCCCGGTCTGCGTACCGTCGCCGGCGTCCACCCGCAGGTAGCGGGCGACCCGGTCGACGCCGTACTGGAGGACGGCCTCGTCGGCGAGGGCCTCCAGGTGCTTGCAGGGCGCGCCGCGCAGCCCGCCGCAGGGCCGGTTGTTGTTGGTGCTGCAGTGGTAGGCGTGGTCACCGGCGGTCACCGACGAGACGTAGACCCGCTCGATGTCGGAACCGCTGGACACCACTCCCTGTAACCGCCCGTCGGCCAGCTCGACGAAGGGCACCTTGGCCAGCTTGCGGGGCCGGGCCGGCGGCACCACCGCCACCACGCTCCGCCGCCGCCGCGCGGCCTCGTCAGCGTCCGTCACCGCTCGTCCTCCCACCCGCCGGAAACCCGGCGTCGACCATGGTTGATGGCGTGCGCCGGCCGGGCCGGCGTCGCCGTGACCACAAGATCATGGCCCACGGGTACGACACTTCCACGGCCTCCCGCCGTACCGTCCCGCGGTCCGGTCCGACCGGCGGCACCGACCGGCCGTTCCGTCACTCTCCGGGGTCCGGACGCCACCCCTGGCGGCCGGCCTCGCGCACGCGCTCCCCAACGGTGTGCGCAGCCAGCACGGAAAGTGATATCGGATCCCGTCACTTTCCGTGGTTCGTGTCGGGTCGCGGACCGTGGGCGCACCCCAGGGGTCTGCGCTACCGCGTCGGCTGGCCGCTGCCGTCGGCGGTCGCTCCGCGACGCTCCCCGACGGCCCGGGTGTCGGCGGCGACCGGTTGCCGCAGGATGGTGCGCCTGCGGTCGGGCGCGACCCTACGGAAGTCGCTCAGGTAGATCTCGTGATGGGTGCCGGTCAGTCGCAGTCCGTGGGTGGGGACGAACTCGTGATGCAGGCGGGCCAGCACGGCGGTCTCGTCGTCGAAGGAACCGACGTGCAGGGTCTGCACGCACCGTCCCTCGGCCAGCCGCTCCAGCCGGACGTCGTCGAGCCGACCGGGTGGCCGCTTCGCCCCGGCCAGCGCGACGGCGGCGGTGACCATGCCCGGCGCGATCCAGTCGGGGACCATGAGCATCAGCGTCCAACGCCACCGCGACGTGTCCCGCGCGCTGGTGAAGGACGTCATGTCCTCGGCCCACCACAGGCCCTCCAGCGGCGGAACCACGTAGTCCCGCCCGAGTTCCCGCCTGCTGGCGAACTTCATCCGGTAGGCCACCGGATAGAGCGCCTCGACCGCCCCGGTGAAGGCCGGAGCGGACCGGACACCTGGTCATCTCCCGGCCCTCCTTCCGGCGGTCCTTCGGCCACCACGTGCCCGGGCGGGTCCGACCGACACTATGTCAGGAGGATTCCCGGGCAGTCGACGGCCGGCGAGTCTGGGATGCTGTCCCGCATGCCCGCCTTTCCGCCGACCTTCGCCGAAGCCGTCGTCGCCCAGCCGCTGCCTGCGCAGTTCGAGACGTTCCTCGACGAGCATCGCGCCGCGCTCGACGGCTGCCTGGAGGGGCTGACCGAGGAACAGGCCCGCCGCTCGCTGGTGGCCTCCCGGACCACGCTGCTGGGCCTGGTGAAACACGCGACCTTCGTGGAACGGGTCTGGTTCGACGAGGCCGTCACCGGCCGGTCGCGCGCCGAGCTGGGCATCCCCGTCGCGTCGGAGGAGTCGTTCGTGCTCGACGACGGCGACACGATCGCCAGCGTGCGGCACACGTACCGGGCGGTCTGCGCGGCGTCCCGCCGGGCGACCGCGACGCTGGGCCTGGACGACGTCCTGTCCGGGCACCGGATGGGACCGGTCCCGCTGCGGTGGGTGTATCTGCACGTGCTCCGCGAACTCGCCCAGCACTGCGGGCACGCCGACATCCTCCGCGAGCAGATCGTCGACGGCTGACGGTCCCGGTCCGGGACGGGTGTGCGCAGGGTCAGCGGTTCCGGTTGCGGGGGTGCCGTTTGGCGGTCCGTTCGTTGCCGTGCCGGTAGTTGCCGGTGAGGCGGGCCATCAGCTCCTGCGGGTCGTCGCTGTCCACGACGGTCAGGAACCGGGCTGCGGCGACGCCCCGCAGCACGGTGGCGAGGCGGCCGTGGTGCAGCAGTTCCACGTCCCCGTTCTTGCGTAGGCGGTAGGTGAACCCCTCGGGTGTGCCGGACATCGCCACATCGTCCCGGCCGGCCGGTCGGGACGCGACCCGATTACGCCGCGCCGTTTGGACGTCCGTCGCCGGCGGGCGTACGTGAGCCGCGTTGCCGCCCTCGACCACGGTCGAACGGTGACTACCGGTGACTTCACGGGTACCCGCGCGCCGGGTGGAGTGCCGCACTGGCACACGGTGCGGCGGGGTCAGGTGAGCTTTTGTCGCCTTCGGGACAGTTCGTGGCCTTGGTGGACATCGAAACCGGTGCTTGTATTGACCGCAGGTCGAGATTCCGGCGAATCGCCCAGCGATCGTCGGCTGTCCCGCACCTCCGAGGTCGTGCGCCGAGTCGCGGAGTGAGTGCCATGGCGTGGAGTTGGAACAGGAAGAACCTGGCGGTTGCGATCTGCGGGGTGCTGGCGACCGTCCTCTTCGGTGTGGTGGCGTGCCTGCAGTCCGAGCAGGGCGAAGGGCACGGCGACAGCCAGTCCCAGACCGGTGGCACCGGCAACAAGCAGGCGCAGAACGGTGGCCAGGCCGCCGATGTCATCAACAATGCCAACATCTTCCAGAACGGCGCCAGGGAACTCACCCGCGAAGAGGCACTGGAGCGGGCCGAGAGTTACGCGGACGTTCCGCCCCCGGCAGGTGATCTGGCACCGTACCTCGTCGTCGCTCCCGGCCACCTGTTCGTCCGCACGTCGCCGGGGCCGGAGGGCAGGCGGGCCGGTGCGGCATGGGACAAGACCCTGGTCTACGCCGGCTGTTCGACCACCTCGAGCTTCGATCCGGTCCTGGACGACGAGGTCGCGGGCGTCTGGATCAAGATCCGTTGGCCACGACTCGATCCCGGGGACGACATGCGCTCGTCCCAGTCGTCCGACCCGTTGCAGGGATGGGTATACGCGGGACGACTGGTGCCGGCCGGCCACAACGGCCGGATCCGTACGTGTTGACCTGCCTGCCTGCCCGTCCGGCACAGCCGCTCGACGGGCGGCGGGCCGGGCGGCTCAGGCCGGGACGGGGTGGTCCGCCTCGAACCGCTCCCGGGTGAGGAACGCCAACTGCGCGCGCTTGTCGGGCATGTCGATCTCGTCGGCGAAGGTGAACCCCTCGCGTTCCAGCCGGCGCAGCGCGAACCGGTTGCGCACGTCGGGTTCGACTACGATCCGCAGCCGGGTGGGGTCGCGGAACAGGAACCGGGCCAGCGCCGGGCCGACCGCGTCGGTGAGCCCGCGCGGGGGCCGCCGGCCCGGGGCGAGCAGCAGGTGCATGCCGATGTCGCCGGGGCGTACCCGGTAGCGTTCCCCGACCGGGTCGGCCTCCGGCTGGTAGGTCTGGAACAGACCCACCGGCGTGCCGTCCAACCCGACCACGTATGCGTGGTGGGTGCTCAGGCCGTCGATGAACGTGTAGACCTCGCGTACCTCCTCGACGGTGTACGACCCCATGCCCCAGAACGTCGCGCGGGGCTCGGTCACCCAGCCGTGCAGCAGCGTGGCGTGGGCGTCCGGGTCGACCACGGTGAGGGTCAGCTCACCGAAGCCGGGGATCTGCTCCTGGTAGGTCACGGGGTCCTCGTCTCGGGGTGCGGTCAGGGTGTGCCAGTCGGTGCCGACGGGGATCAGCCCACCGGTGGCCCACAGCGGCAACTGGTCGGCGAAGTGCGGGTCGTCGGGGCGGCCGGAGACGCCGAAGGGGACGATCCAGCGGCTCGCCGCCCGGTCGGTGAGGTCCCACACGTAGCGGGCGACCGGCCCGCGCCAGCACGCGTCGGAGACTCCGGGGACGCTGGAGGTGGCCAGCACGCAGTCGGTGTCACCGCCGAGCACGGTGGCCGCCTGCATCGCGGCGACCCGTTCGGTGACCGCGTCGGACACCCCGAGGTGCAGCGGGTGCAGCAGGTGCCGCCGTCCCCAGGTCCCGGCCGGCTCGTCGTCGGCGACGTCCTCCAGGGCGGCGGCGGCGAGTGGTTCGACCGCGCCGCCGAGGCGGGGCAGCCCGGCGACCACCCCCTCCACGGCGTGCCCGATGCGGGCCAGCGGGTCGGTCCATGGCGCGAAGAGGGGGTCGAAGCCGCCGGGGGAGTGCAGCGGCCCCAGCGCGGGGTGCGCGGCCAGCCGATGGACCAGCGCGGCCCGCCAGGCGGCGAACGCCCCGGCGTCGACGCTGTCGGCGGCCATCCGACCGTCCCATCCGGTCAGCCGGTCACGGAGTTGTCGGGCCGGCGCGCTCAGCGGGGCCGGGTCGAGCCGGGCGAGCAGGTCCCGCAGGACCGTCGACCCACGCCGGGTGTCCAGGTGGACGTCGGGGGCGGCGACGCCGTCGGCGAGCAGGGCACGGATGCGGCGGGCCCGGTGCGGCGGGGCGAAGTCGACACCGAGCGCGGCGGTGTCGTCGCGCCTGTCGTTGGCGCAGACCACCGGCTCGCCGACCTCGACGGGCTTGGGCATGGCGTAGTCGCCGCGCCACCGGTAGCGGGGGTCCCAGCCGGGCACCGGTTCCCGCCGGCACCTGTCGTCGCGTTCGGGCACCAGTCCGGCGACGAGCTGGTGCACCGTGCCGTGCCGGTCGGCGACGAGCACGCTGTTGACCGGTTCGACCCAGCCGCGCAGCGCGTCGGCGACGTCGTCGGCGGTGCGGGCCCGCAGCAGCGGCAGCAGCGCCTCGAAGCCGAGGTTCCCGGTCACCCGGGTCGGGGTGCGCAGGCTGAGCGCCTCGCCGGTGTGCCGGTCGTGGTCGATCACCGGCCCGCGCGGGGTCTCGATCACCTCGACGGTCTCGGTCGCGCCGCCGCGTACCTCGATCCGCTCGATGTGCCGGTGGGCCGGCACCCAGCCGTCGGCGTCGCGGACCAGCACCCGGTCGCCGTCGCGGCGCAGCTGTTCGCGGTAGAGGTCCTGGTAGTCGGCCATCGCGTTGGTGACCGCCCAGGCGACGTCACCGGCGTGCCCGAAGTGCGGCAGCCCCGGCACGCCGGGGAAGGCCAGCCCGACCACGTCGAACTCGGGGCAGGCGAGCCGGATCTGCTGGTAGATGCCGGGCAGTTCGAGCAGCCGGTGCGGGTCACCGGCGATGACCGGCGCGCGGCCGGTCACCGGGTCGGCGGGCAACGCCCAGGCGTTGCTGCCGGAGCCGCCGGGCCCCTCGACGGCGAACAGGTCGCGGGCGTGCGGGCCGAGGGTGGCGGCGACGTGGGCGTGCCACAGCTTCTGCGGGAAGGTGCCGAACAGGATGTGCTGGACCAGGAACACGCCCAGCGGCGACCAGGGTCGCCACCGGCCGGGCGTGCTGCCGGTGGCGGCGAACTCCGGGGCTGCCGCCGCGCCGGCCGGCAACGCGTCGTTGACCCCGTCGGCGTACGCGGCGACCCAGCGCCGGGTGGCCGGGGTGAGCTGTTCGAAACAGCGTCGGGCGGTGTCGTCGAGACGGGCCCGCCGGGCGAACCGGTCCCAGCCGAGCTCGCCGGGGCCGACGTGGGCGGCGAGCCGGCCCTCGGCCCGCCACCGTTCGACCTCCAGCTGCCAGCCCCGGTCGGTGGCGGTGACCCGGCCCTGCCATCGGGCCAGCTCGTCGACGGTGTCGGCCCACAGGTGCGGTACGCCCCACCGGTCGCGGTGCACGCCGGTGGCCGGACGACCGTCCGGTTCGGTGCCGGTCCCACTCTCCACAGGACTCCCCAGGTAAGTTACCCTCGCCTAACTTAGGCGGACCTTACCTGGAGGGCGTGTGAAACGGAACTGGGAGGCCCTGGTGCTCAAGGCCATGGGCGGCCGGGACTTCCGGCTGACCGTGCGCGGCACCGAGCCGGTCGGCGAGCACTACCAGCGGCTGCTGATGGACGACGGCGGCCTGCTGGCGGCGGCCAAGGTGCACCCCACCATGTGGATCCGGCTCTGGTTCGACGACGCCGGCCGCCCGCACCAGCGGGCGTACACCCTGGTCGACCCGGACCCGGCAGCCGGCCGGTTCAGCCTCGAGTTCGCCCTGCACGACGGCTGTGCGGCCCGCTGGGCGGCCGGCGCGCAGGTCGGTGACACCATCGTGGCCACCCTCCAGGGCAGCGCCTTCGCTTTGCCCGACCCGGCCCCCGCGCACCTCTACCTGGTCGGTGACGCCGCCTCGCTGCCGGCGGTGAACAGCCTGCTCGACGCCGCCGCCGACATTCCCGCCACGGTCTGGCTGGAGTACGCCCACCCCGGGGAGCAGGCGCTCACCCCGCGCGCCGGGGACCAGCACCGGGTCACCTGGGTGCCGCGCGGGCAGGACGGGCAGCAGCTCGTCGACACCGTCCGGGCGGAACTGCCGGCCACCCCGGACGCCCACTACTGGCTGGCCTGCGAGGCGGGCAGCACCCGGACGCTCACCCGGCACGTGCGGCGCACCCTCGGCGTGGGCAAGCAGCAGCTCACCGCGCTGGGTTACTGGAGCGCGCGGTGACCGGACGCCTCGGCACGCTCACCACGCTCTACGTCACGCAGTACCTCGGCATCGGGTTCATCACCGTCGGGTTGACCGCCATCCTGCGTGACGGCGGCACCTCGCTGGACACCCTGGCCCTGCTCCAGTTCGTCGGCCTGGTCTGGCCGCTGAAGTTCCTCTGGGCCCCGCTGATCGACAGGTACGGCTCACGCCGGCTCGGGCACTACCGGTCCTGGCTGCTGCCGTTGCAGGCCGGTCTGGTGCTGACCCTGCTGGCGCTGCTGCCGTTCGCCGACCCGACCCGGCAGCTCGGCCCGGTGGTGGCGATCTGCGCCGCCTACGTCTTCCTCTCCGCCACCCAGGACATCGCCGTCGACGCGGTCGCCGTCCGGGTGCTGTCGGAGGGGACCCGGGGCGCCGGCAACGGCATCCAGGTCGCCGCGAGCTACCTGGGCAACCTGCTCGGCGGCGGCGCGTGCGTGCTGGTCTACGACCGGTTCGGCTGGCTGCCGGCGATCGGTCTGCTGGCCGCGTTGACCGCCGTCGGCCTGCTGGTGGTGTGGCGGCTGCGGGAACCGGACCGGGTGGCCCGGGTGGCCGGCGCCGGACAGGCGTACCGGGCGCTGCTGTCGGTGTTCGGGCAGCCCGGCTGCCGCTGGTGGACCTTCGGCGTGGTGCCGCTGGTCTACACCGGAGCCGGGGCGGCCTATGCCCTGGTCACCCCGGCGCTGGTCGACGCGGGCTGGTCGCTTTCCCGCATCGGCGTGGTCACCGGTGTGGTGATCAGCGCCCCGGCGATCGTCGCCGGGCTGCTCGCCGGGGTCGGGGTGGACCGGTTCGGCCGGGCACGGCTGCTCGTCGTCGGGGGAGCGGCCCTCGCGGTCTCCACCGTCATGCTGCTGCCGTTGCTGAACGGGCGGGCGCCGCTGGGGCCGACGGTGGCCGCGCTGTGCTGCTTCATGGCCGCCTACACGGTGGCCAACGTCGTGCTCTACGTGGTCAACATGGACTATTCCCGGCCGGGCACCGGGGGCACCGACTTCACCGTGCTGTCGTCGTTCGGGCTGATCTGTTCGTTCCTGGCGGCCTCGGTCGGGTTGGCCGCCGCCGGTCGGGTCGGGTATCCCGCCGTGGCGCTCGCCTCGGTGGTGCTGGTCGCCGTCGGCGTCCTGGTCGGGTTGGGCCACCAGCGCCGGTTCCGGGCCGGCACGATCCGGCCGGCCGAGCCGGCGGTTCCGGACGTCACCCCGGTCGGCTGAACCGGTGCTCGGGGGGCGGGGTGTCAGCATTGACAAGCATTTAGGTTAGGATAACCTAACTAGGCGAGATCAACTGGGCCGCCGGGACGACCTGACCCGCTCCCGTCCCGCCCGCGCCCCCGTCACCGACCGTCGAGGACTGCTCATGAGCCTGCCCGGATCCACAATCGAGGCCCCCGTGACCGGGACGCGTCCCACCCCACCCCGCGCCCACCTGTTCACCGCCGGCACCGTCGAGGACTACCGCCGGGCCGTCACCGAGGGCATCGACCGGGTCGCGGCCCGGGTGGCCGGCGTCGACCGGCCGGGCACCGGCATCACCCCCGACGAGATGGCCCCCCGCGTCGCCGGCATCGACCTGGACCGACCGCTCGGCGACACCACCGCCGCCCTCGACGAACTGCACGACGTCTACCTGCGCGACGCGGTCTACTTCCACCACCCCCGCTACCTGGCCCACCTCAACTGCCCGGTCGTCATCCCCGCCCTGCTCGGCGAGGCGGTGCTCAGCGCGGTCAACTCCTCCCTGGACACCTGGGACCAGAGCGCCGGCGGCACCCTGATCGAACGCCGGCTGGTCGACTGGACCGCCGGGCGGATCGGCTTCGGCCCGGCCGCCGACGGCATCTTCACCAGCGGCGGCACCCAGTCCAACCTCCAGGCGCTGCTGCTGGCCCGGGAGGAGGCGTACGCCCGGATCGTCGGCGGCGGCCCTGACCGGCCCAGCCGGCCCGAGGTGCTGTCCCGGCTGCGGATCATCACCTCCACCGCCGGGCACTTCAGCGTCCAGAAGGCCGCCAAGCTGCTCGGCCTCGCCGCCGACGCGGTGCTCACCATCGCCACCGACGCCGGCCGGCGGATGCGTACCGACGAACTGGCCGAGACCCTCGACCGGTGCCGCCGCGACGGCCAGACCGTGCTCGCCGTGGTCGCCACCGCCGGCACCACCGACTTCGGCACCATCGACCCGCTGGACCGGATCGCCGAGATCTGCACCGCCGCCGGGGTCTGGCTGCACGTCGACGCCGCGTACGGCTGCGGTCTGCTGGTCTCGCCCACCCGGCGGCACCTGCTGACCGGCATCGAACGGGCCGACTCGGTCACCGTCGACTACCACAAGTCGTTCTTCCAGCCGGTCAGCTCCAGCGCCCTGGTCGTCCGCGACCGGCGGGTACTGCGCCACGCCACCTGGCACGCCGACTACCTCAACCCGGCCCGGATGGTCGAGCGGCGCATCCCCAACCAGGTCGACAAGAGCCTGCAGACCACCCGCCGGTTCGACGCCCTCAAGCTCTGGCTCACCCTGCGCATCATGGGCCCCGACGCCATCGGCAGCCTCTTCGACGAGGTGGTCGACCTTGCCGCCGCCGCCTGGCGGCTGCTCGCCGACGACCCCCGCTTCGAGGTGGTCACCCGCTCACAGTTGAGCACGGTGGTGTTCCGCTACCTGCCCCCCGGTGCCGGCCGCGACGTCGTCGACGACGCCAACCTGTACGCCCGGGAGGCGCTGGCCGCCTCCGGCGCGGCGCTGGTCGCCGGCACCAAGGTCGACGGTGCCCACCACCTCAAACTCACCCTGCTCAACCCCGAGACCACCCTGGACGACATCGCCCACGTGTGCGACCTGATCGCCGAACACGCCGGCTGGTACGCCCGCACCCGCGCCACCGCCTAGCTGCCCAGCCCCGTCGGCTGACCACCCCGCCCTGGAGAAAACCCCTGTGTCGACCCACGACTTCATCGCCGTCGGGCTGGGCCCGTACAACCTCGGGCTGGCCTGCCTGACCGCGCCGCTCGACGACCTCGACGGGCTGTTCCTCGAAGCCCGCGACGAGTTCGACTGGCACCCCGGCATGCTGCTGGACGCCACCCGGTTGCAGACGCCGTTCATCGCCGACCTGGTCACCCTGGCCGACCCGACCTCGCCGTACTCCTTCCTGAACCACCTCAAGGAGGTCGGCCGGCTCTACCCGTTCTACATCCGGGAGAGCTTCTTCCCGCTGCGCCACGAGTACAACGAGTACTGCCGCTGGGCGGCGGCGAAGCTGTCCTCGGTGCGCTTCGGCCACCGGGTCACCTCGGTCGAGTACGACCCCGCCGACGAGCGGTACGTGGTGCACGCCGTGGTGAACGGCGAACCGGTCACCCACCGGGCCCGGCACCTGGTGCTGGGCACCGGCACCCCGCCGTACGTCCCGGACGCCTGCCGGGACCTCGGCGGCGACGTCATCCACAACTCCCGCTACCGGGAGCACCGGGCGGCGCTGCGGGCCAAGCGCAGCATCACCGTCGTCGGCAGCGGCCAGAGCGCCGCCGAGATCTACCACGACCTGCTCACCGACCTCGGCACCCACGGCTACCAGCTCAACTGGGTCACCCGGTCGCCGCGCTTCTTCCCCCTCGAATACACCAAGCTCACCCTGGAGATGACCTCGCCGGACTACGTGGACTACTTCCACGCCCTGCCCGAGGTGACCCGTTACCGGCTGGAGGGCACCCAGAAGAGCCTGTTCAAGGGGATCAACGCCGACCTGATCAACGACATCTTCGACCTGCTCTACGCCCACCGGGTGCACGGGCCGGTGCCGACCCGGCTGCTGACCAACACCGAACTCACCAGCGTCCGCTACGACGGGGCCACCGGCCGCTACACCCTCGGGCTGCGCCAGATCGAACAGGAACGGGACCTCACCCTCGACACCGAGGGGCTGGTGCTGGCCACCGGCTACCACTACCGGGTGCCGCAGTTCCTCGACCCGATCCGCGACCGGCTGCGCTTCGACGCCCACGGCCGCTTCGACGTGGCCCGCAACTACAGCATCGACCACACCGGCCGGGAGGTGTTCCTGCAGAACGCCGGCACCCACACCCACAGCATCACCTCACCCGACCTGGGCATGGGCCCGTACCGCAACTCCTGGATCATCCGGGAGCTGACCGGACGCGAGCACTACCCGATCGAGCAGCGGATCGCCTTCCAGGAGTTCGGCGTCCCGGCCGGCGGCACCCGGTGACCCCCGTCGTGCACCGCCGGCACGACCCGGCCCTCGGCGAGTTCACCCTGCGCACCCTCGACCCGGAGGGCGATGCCGGGCTGCTGCACCGTTGGGTCACCCACCCGAAGTCGGCGTTCTGGCTGATGCAGGACGCCGACGTCGACCGGGTCGCCCGGGAGTACCGGGCGATCGCCGACCACCCGCACCACGACGCGTACCTCGGCTGCTGGCGCGGGGAACCGACGTTCCTGGCCGAACGCTACGACCCGGCCCGGGTCGAACTGGTCGGCCTCTATCCGCCGGTTGACGGCGACGTGGGCATGCACTTCCTCTGCGCCCCCACCGACCGGCCGGTGCACGGCTTCACCCGGGCCGTCATCACCACCGTGCTGGACTGGCTGTTCGCCGACCCGGCCACCCGACGGGTGGTCGTCGAACCCGACGTGCGCAACACCGCCGTGCACGCCCTCAACGCCGCCGTCGGCTTCACCGTCGTCGGACCGATCCGCAAACCGGAGAAGGACGCCCTGCTCAGCGTCTGCACCCGCGACCAGTTCCTGGCCGCCACCCGAGGAGACGTGCCCGCGTGAACCCCGCCGCATCCGTGGCCCACCTGACCCCCGCCACCTGGGCCCAGGCCAACCGGCTGCTCGTCGCCAAGGCGCTTGCCGAATTCGCCCACGAACGCCTGATCGAGCCCGCCGCCACCGGGGACGACCGGTGGGCCGTCCGTACCGACGACGGCACGGTCGAGTACCGCTTCACCGCCCGCCGGTTCACCCTCGACCACTGGCAGATCGACCCGGAGAGCATCACCCGGCGGCGCGGCGACGAGGACCTGCCGCTCGACGCCGTCGACCTCTGCCTCGAACTACGCGGCGCGCTCGGCCTCAGCGACCAGGTGCTCCCCGTCTACCTGGAGGAGATCACCTCCACTCTGGCCGGCACGGCGTTCAAGCTGACCCGGCCGGCGGTGGACGCCGACGAACTGGCCCGCGCCGACTTCCAGGCCATCGAGACCGGGATGACCGAGGGCCATCCGTGCTTCGTGGCCAACAACGGCCGGATCGGCTTCGGTATCGGCGAATACCACGCGTACGCCCCGGAGGCCGGCCGGCCGGTGCGGCTGGTCTGGGTCGCCGCGCACCGCGACCACGCCACCTTCAGCAGTGCCGCCGACCTCGACTACGCCACCCTGCTGCACACCGAACTCGGCCCGGACACCCTGGCCCGGTTCACCGCCACCCTGACCGACGCCGGCGTCGACCCCGACGACTACCTGCTCATCCCGGTACACCCGTGGCAGTGGTGGAACCGCCTCGCCGTCACCTTCGCCGGCGAGGTCGCCCGCCGACGGCTGGTCTGCCTCGGCGAGGCCCCCGACGAGTACCTGCCGCAGCAGTCCATCCGGACCTTCTTCAACGTCACCGAGCCGCGCCGGCACTACGTCAAGACCGCGCTGTCCGTGCTGAACATGGGCTTCCTGCGCGGCCTGTCGGCGGCCTACATGGAGGCCACCCCGGCGATCAACGACTGGCTTCTCGACCTGGTCACCGGCGACCCGGTGCTCGCCGGAACCGGGCTGACCATCCTGCGCGAGCGGGCCGCCGTCGGCTACCGCCACCCGCAGTACGAGGCGGCCACCGACCGCTACTCGCCGTACCGCAAGATGCTGGCGGCACTGTGGCGGGAGAGCCCGGTGCCCGGCCTGGCCCCCGGCCGGCGACTGTCCACCATGGCCGCCCTGCTGCACACCGACCGCGAGGGACGGTCGCTGGCCGCCGCCCTGATCACCGAGTCCGGCCTGCCCGCACGGCAGTGGCTGCGCCGCTACCTCGACGCCTACCTGGTGCCGCTGCTGCACAGCTTCTACGCGCACCGGCTGGCCTTCATGCCGCACGGCGAGAACGTCATCCTGGTGCTGCACGACGGCGTGGTGGAGCGGGTCATCTTCAAGGACATCGCCGAGGAGATCGTGGTGATGGACCCCGACGCCGACCTGCCACCGCTGGTGCGCCGGGTCCGCGCCGCCATCCCCGACGACGAGCAGCTGCTGACCATCTTCACCGACGTCTTCGACTGCTTCTTCCGCCACCTCAACGCCGTGCTGGCCGGGGCCGGGGTGCTCGACGAGGACGACTTCTGGCGTACCGTCGCCGACTGCGCGAGCGACTACGCCGCCCGGGTGCCGCACCTGGCCGACCGGCTGCGCCGGCACGACCTGTTCGCCCCGGAGTTCACCCTGTCCTGCCTCAACCGGCTGCAACTGCGCAACAACCAGCAGATGGTCGACCTCGCCGACCCGTCGGCGGCGCTCCAGTTCGCCGGCACCCTGACCAATCCGCTCGCCCGCTACGCCCCGCCCCGATGACCACCGCGCTGCCCGCCGCGCCCCCCGGCCCGGCGACGCCGCTGCGGTCGCGCTGGCTGATCCTGGCGGTGCTCTGCCTCGCCCAGCTGACCGTGGTGCTGGACAACACCGTGCTCACCGTGGCGGTGCCGGTGCTCACCACCGAACTGGACGCCAGCACCACCGACATCCAGTGGATGATCAACGCGTACGCGCTGGTGCAGTGCGGGCTGCTGCTCACCGCGGGCAGCGCCGCCGACCGCTACGGCCGCCGCCGGATGCTCGTCGCCGGCCTGGTGCTGTTCGGCGTCGGCTCGCTGGCCGCCGGGCTGGCCCGCTCCGGTGACCAGCTGATCGCCGCCCGCGCCGGCATGGGGGTCGGCGGGGCGCTGCTGGTCACCGCCACCCTCGCCGTCGCCATGCAGGTCTTCGACGGGGCCGAACGCTCCCGGGCGATCGGCATCTGGGCGGCCACCAGCGCTCTCGGCTACGCCGCCGGCCCGCCGATCGGCGGGATCATCCTCGCCCACCTGCCCTGGGGGGCGATCTTCCTGGTCAACGTGCCCATCGTGCTGGTCTGCCTGGTGGCCGGCCTGGCGTTGGTGCCGGAATCCCGCGACCCGGTCGGCGGCCGGCCCGACATCGGCGGGGTGCTGCTGTCCACCGCCGGCCTCACCGGCGTGGTCTGGGCCATCATCGACGGCCCCGAGCGCGGCTGGACCGCACCGCCGGTGCTCGGCGCGGCCGGTGTCGGCGTGCTGCTGCTGGCCGCGTTCGTCTGGTGGGAACGGCGGATCGCCGCTCCCATGCTGGACATGCACTTCTTCACCGACCGGCGGTTCGTCGGCGCGGTCACCGGCGTCGTCCTGATCACCTTCGGGTCCACCGGCGCGCTGTTCCTGCTCACCCAGGACCTCCAGTTCGTCCGCGGCTACCCGGCCTGGGAGGCGGGGCTACGGATGGTGCCGTTCGCACTGTCCATCGTGCTGCTCAACCTCGGCGGGGTCGCCACCCGCCTGATCCGCCGGCTCGGGGTGCCCGGGGCCATCGCGCTGGGCATGGTGCTGCTCTCCGCCGGCCTCACCCTGGTCACCCACGTCCGCACCGACGGCTACGCCGTGCTGCTGACCGGGTTGCTGGTGATGGGCTTCGGTTGCGCCCTGGCCAACCCGGCCATCGTGGAGGCGGTGATGAGTTCCATCCCCCCGGCCAAGGCCGGCGTCGGCGCCGGGATCGACGGCACCATGGCCGAGGTGGGCGGCAGCCTCGGCATCGCCGTACTCGGCGCGGTGCTCAACGCCCGGTTCGCCGCGCTCGCGCCGGTCGCGGTGGCCGGCGCCGGGTCGTACCCGGCCGCGCTGGCCGCCGCAGGCGATACCGAACGCGGTCGGGTCACCGACGCCTTCTCATCGGCGCTGGTCACCGGGCAGACCGCCGGGGCGGTGGCGGTCCTGGCCGGTGGGCTGCTCGCCGCCGGGCTGCTGCGCCGCGCCGAACGCACCCGCTGACCGGCCGGGCCACTCAGCGTTCGGGGCCCGGTGCCGGCCAGGCCGCCGGAATGCGCTCCAGCAGCCCACCGGCGAACACGTCGCGCAACCCGAGCGGCTTGAGGTGGACGTACCCGATGTGGCAGTCGCAGAGCGCGGCGTCGCACGCCCGGGGTTTCAGTGCGGCCCGCCACGACCCGTCGTAGAGGTTGCCGATCGGCGTGGGCCGGAAGTGGCAGCGGCGCACGGTGCCGTCGCCCGCGACGGAGATCGCTGTCTCCCCGGCGTGGCAGGGCCGGTCGAGCGACGGGTGCGGACGGACGCTCCAGCCGAACAGCGGGTCCAGCGCCGTCCAGGTCGCCTCCTGCCCGGCGGTGTAGTGGTGCCCGTCGGCGGCATTGACCCACAGGTACACCTCGCCGGGCAGGGCGGCGCGCAGTGCCCGCGCCTCGGCCAGGTGCTCGGGCAGGCCGACCACCCCCACCGAGTAGCGCACGCCCAGCTCGGACAGCCGGGCGCAGCGGGCGAGGAACCGCCCCCGGGTGACCTGCCCCGGGTGGTACGTCGTCCACAGCGCCGCCGTCGCCAGGTCGGCGTCGGCCAGCCAGTCCACCCGGGCGGCCAGGTTGGTCTGGATGACCACCCGGTCGACGTGCGGCAGGTGCGACAGCGTCACCATGGCGTCGCGGTACCAGCTGCGGGTCAGCCCCTCGCCCCACGGGGTGAACAGCACCGACAGCCGCCGGTCGGTGGTGGCCGCCACCCAGCCGGTGAACCGGTCCAGCGCCGCCCGGTCGGCGCGCAGCAGCTCCGGCGGGTCGATCCGCTTGGCGAACGGGCAGTACGGACAGTCGTAGTTGCAGCTCGCCAACGGCCCCCGGTAGAGCACCGCCAGCTCCATCCCGACGTCGGCACCCCCGGCACCCGAACAGCCCGGCTGCGCCGCCCGGGGCGTGACGGGGTGCAGCGGCAGCGCCGTGCGGGACGTGCCGGCGTGTGGCGGCAGCAGCGGCCGGCCGGTCACCGGGGCACGTACCCGGTCATCGCCTGCCGGACCCGGGCGGAGGTCAGCCACGGGCCGATCGCGTCGGAGCGGGCCAGCCCGGCCGGGGTGAGCCGCAGCCCGTCGGCGTCCGCCCAGCCCCGGTCGGCCAGGCGTCCCAGCTCGGGGAAGTCCTCGCCCGGCGGCCGGCCGAACCGGGCGGCGTAGGCCGTCGCGTCGACCCCCTCGGCGCGCAGCAGCGACTTGAGCAGCCACCGGCGGCGCTGCTCGGCGCCGTCGAGGGCGAACCCGAACTCGGCGTACCGGAAGTCGTCCGCCGGCCGGCCCAGGTAGTCGTCCAGCACCGCCCGGACCTGCGACACCGCGACCGCGTAGTCGAACGAGTAGTGCAGCGCGGTGGTGTAGGAGCGCGCCCCGCAGCCGAGGCCGACCATGCCGTCGTCCTGGCAGCAGTAGTCCGGCCCATCGGGGGCGGGCACGTCGGCCCGGCGGAACTGCCGCATCGACTCCTGCCGGTAGCCGGCCGCGCCGAGGACCTGCACCGCCTGCTCGTAGAGGGCCAGCCGGTGGGCGTCCCAGTCGGCCCGGCCGTGTGCCCGCCGACCCAGCCCGGTCAACGGCCGCACGTAGAGCGGGTAGAGGTAGAGCTCCTCCGGCCGCCAGGCCAGCGCCGCGTCCAGGCTCTCCTGCCAGGCCGCCGCCGTCTGCCCGTCGATGCCGTAGATCAGGTCGATGTTCAGCACCGGGACCGCCGCGGCCCGGATCGCGCCGAGCGCCGTCTCCACCTCCGCGCGACGCTGCGGCCGGCCGGCGGCCCGCGCCTCGACGTCGAGGAAGCTCTGCACGCCGATGCTCACCCGGTGCACCCCGTGCGCCGTCAGCACCGCCAGCCGGTCCGGCGTCGCGGTGGCCGGCGAGGTCTCCACCGCCAGCGGTACGCCCGGCAGCCGCGCCCCGGAGGTGCCGGTGACGATGTCGAACAGCTCGGTCAGCTCGTCGGCGGTCAGGTAGGTGGGGGTGCCCCCGCCGAACGCCACCCGGGCGTACCCGGCGTCGTCGCCGAGCGCGTCGGCGACCCGCCCGGCCTGTCGGCGCAGTTGCCGCAGGTAGGCCGTCACCTGCTCCTGCGGGGCGTTGGCCCGGGTGAACAGGTTGCAGAAGCCGCAGCGCATCTCGCAGAACGGCAGGTGCACGTAGAGGAAGAGCGCGTCGCGGGCCTCGGCCCGCCACACGTCGGCCAGCAGCGGCCGGGGCCGCAGCGCCCGGTAGGAGGTCTTGTGCGGGTACGCGTAGAGGTACTGCTGGTACGGCGAGCCGTCGAGGCCCGTGTCGGTGCTGGTCACCATTCCCCCGGTCGCAGAGTGAAGTGGGCGTACGGGACGGTCCAGACCACGTCGTGGCCGATCCGGTGGCCGGTGTGCCCGTCCTCGCCGTACGCCGTGCCGTGGTCGGAGCAGATGATCGTGAACACCGGCCGTCCCCGCCCGGTGAGCAGGGCGAACAGCCGGTCGACCCGGGAGTCGACGTACTCCAGGGCGGCAGCGTGGCTGTCCCGGCTGTCGTGCGCCGCGCCGGGCAGGTGGTGCCGGTTGGGTTGGTGCAGGGCGGCGACGTTGAGGAAGGTGAACACCGGCCGGTCGGCGGGCTGGCCGGGCAGCACCTCGGCCAGCCGGTCGAGCTGCGCGTCCAGGCAGGTGGGGGAGGTGACGCCGAACTCCGGTTCCCAGTGCGCCTCGGCGAACAGGTCCGGCAGCACCGACCCGAGCGGGCTGCGCCGGTTGAAGAAGCCCACCCCGCCCAGGCAGAGGGTGTGGTAACCGGCTGCGGCCAGCGCCGTCGGCAGGTCGGGGGCGTCGAAGACCCAGGTGTCGTCCCCGGCGGTCTCGCTGCCCGGGAACGCCGCCGCATAGAGCCGTTCGTGCCGGCCCGGCCCGACCGGGGTGGGCAGGAAACCGGCGAAGAAGGCGTGGTGTGCGGCGTAGGTGAAGCTGGCGGGGGAGTGCCGCCGGTCCCACCGCCCGCCCGGCAGCACCCGGGCCAGCCGGGGTGTCCGACCGGCCCCGGCCAACTCGTCGGCCACGTCGAAACGCAGCGTGTCCAGGGTGACCAGGCAGATGTCGTGACTGCCGATCAGCGTGCGCATCCGACCTCCTCCCGCCACCTGTCCCACCGGCCGCTGGTCAGCGCGTGCACCTGCTCGGCGTAGGTGTCCCGGCCGTCGGCCAGCACCCCGGGCAGCAGGTCGCCGAACGCGTTGACCTCGGCCACCGCGTGCCGCTGCCAGCCCACCAGGAACATCAGGTCGACCCCGACGTGCAGCGACCGGGGAAAGCAGGCCGCCGCCTGTTCGCAGGTCCGCATCGCCGCCGCCCAGGCCGTCGGGCCGGCCGCCGCCCGCAGCGCGTCCAGGTCGCCACGGGCGTTGCCCAGGTGCAGGTTGGTCAGCGGCCCCCGGGCGGCCCGGACCACGGCGTGGGTGGCCCGGCCGGCGACCACCACCACCCGCAGGTCGACCACCCGGTCGGCCAACCCGGCCTTGGGCAGCCACCGCTCCACGTGCAGGCCCTCCGGGGCGAGCCGGTCGACCAGGGCCGCGACGGTCGCCTCGTCGTCGTAGCGGCGCAGCCGCAGCGAGTTGAACAGCCCGTCCGGGGTCACCTCGATCGGGGTGACGGCCTGCACCCGGCGCGGCCCGACCGCGAGGGCGATCACGCCGGCCGCCGACGAGCCGTGCGCCGGCTTGACGAACACCCGGTGCCAGCCGGCCGCCGTCATCGCCGCCCGCAACTGCGGATAGCCGTCGACCGGCGGGAGCGCCGCCGGCACCGGCACCCCGGCGGCCGACAGCAGCGCGTGGCAGCGGCGCTTGTCGCACAGCGCCGCCACGTCGTCGGGGTGGTTGAGCAGCGTCGCGCCCCCGGCGGCCACCCGGCCCATCCCGGCCACCAGCCCGGCGTACGTGTCGGCCAGGCCGATCAGCTCCCCGTGCCGGGCGGGGGTGGCCGCGCCACGCAGCAGCCGGTCCACCTCGGCGTCCTCGCCGGGGGAGTCGACCCGGACCAGGGCGTCGGCGTCCGGCGGGGTCGCCCCGGTGAGCACCCGCGCCCAGGGCAGCACCGCCGGGTCGGGCAACCCCGCCTCGCGTACGGCCCGCCGGAACAGCGCGACCCGCCGGTTGTCGGGGTTGCCCACCACGGTCAGTCGCATGTCACTCCGACACCGCCGTGTAGCGGTAGGTCTCCCCGTCGTCCTCGTCCGGTTCCTGCGGTTCGGAGACGTCCACCTCGACGCCGGGCAACGCGGCGACCACCCGGTCGGCGGCCTCTTCGGACAGGTAGTGGTGGTGCAGGTCGAGGGCGGCCAGCTGGGTCAGCGGCTGCCCGGCGAGCAGCGCGGCCAGCCCGTCGTCGGACAGGGTGCCCAGCGACAGGTCGAGCCGCTCCAACCGGGGCACCACGGCGGCGGTGGCGAGCGCGGCGGCCAACTCGTCGGTGATGACGGAGTTGCGCAGCCCGAGCCGGCGCAGCGCCGGGAAGAGCTTGCCGGCCAGCAGCGCGTCCAGGTCGGCCACGGTGGTGTCGCCGCCGTAGTCGTCGGTACCCAGCCACAGGTCCAGGTGGTGCAGCGCGGGCAGCTCCGAGGCGAGCACCGCGGCGACGAACTCCCGGGACAGGCCGCCGCTCTGCACGGACAGCGTCCGCAGCCGCCCGTGCCGCACCGGGGAGAAGCTGAAGTCCTCACCGCCGCGTACCCGCAGCACCTCAAGCTGCGGGTAGGCCGTCAGCAACGGGCTGACGTCGCCGACCCGCATCCAGGAGACCTCGCACTCCTCGACGACCATGTCGCCGAGGAACAGGGCCCGCAGCCGAGGCAGCCGGGGAGCCGCCGCGCAGAGCTGGGCGATCGGGGCGTGGTGGAACGCCGCGTATCCCCAGGCCCCGACGACGAGCGCCTCGACCCGGTCACCGATCTGTTCGACGAACCTGTCGAACCGGTCCCGGAACTGCTCCGACAGGATGTCCTGCCGGGTGTCGCCGTCGAAGTGCCAGTCGGCGATCCGCCAGCAGACCGGACCGTCCACGGCGGGCGGCGGACCGTCGGCGGGGAACTCGACCACTGGCAGCCCGGCGAACGTCTGCGCGTGGGAACCGAACGTCATCGTCGCTCACTCCCCGACCGCGGTGAACCGGTAGACCGTGCCGTGGTATTCGTCGGGGGTCTGCGGGTCGTCCAGGTCGACCTGGACGCCGGGCAGCGCGTCGGTCAGCCGCTGTGCCACCTCGGGGGAGAGGAAGTGGTGGTGCAGGTCGAGGCGACGCAGGTGGGTCAGCGACTGCCCGGCCAGCAGCGCCTCGGCACCCGGGTCGGTGAGCACCCCCATCGACAGGTCGAGCACCTCCAGCCGGGACACCACCGGGGCGGTGGCCACCGCCTTCGCGACGTGGTCGGCGAACTCGGCGTTGCAGACCGCCAGGTGCCGCAGCGCGGGCAGCCGGTCGCCGGACAGGATGACGGCCAGGTCGTCGACGCCGGTGTCGCCGCCGTAGTCCTGCCGGCCGAGCCACAGGTCGAGCCGGCGCAGGGCGGGCAGGTCGCAGTCACCCACCGCGCGGGTCACCGCACCGGGCAGGCCGCCGGTCTGGAAGCCCAGCTCCCGCAGGCCGGTGTGGCGCACCGGTTGCAGGGTCAGCTCGTTGGCCCCGCGTACCCACAGGGTCTCCAGCTCCGGGTAGGCGGCCAGCAGCGGGGTGAGGTCGCCGTGGGTGAGCCAGGAGATCTCGCACTGCTCGCTGACCAGGTCGGCCAGGAACACCGCGCG
The DNA here is from genome assembly GCF_053667945.1 of Micromonospora sp. SCSIO 07396. Lineage (NCBI taxonomy): Bacteria > Bacillati > Actinomycetota > Actinomycetes > Micromonosporales > Micromonosporaceae > Micromonospora > Micromonospora sp. SCSIO 07396. The sequence goes on along the minus strand of NZ_CM132210.1, from coordinate 2,918,810 downwards.
CAGGGCGGTCCAGTCCTTCGCGGCGTCGGCCAGCAGGTCGACCGGGAGGGCCCGCTCGTACGCCGAGCCCCACTCCCCGATCACCAGGGCGCGGACCGCCTCGCCTGGCACCTCGGCCCGCAGCGCCGTGACCAGGCCGGCGAACTCCTCCGGCTCGGCCTCGAAGTCCTCGACCTCCAGCCGCCAGGCGACGGCCGACGGGTCGTCGGGCAGGGTCATCCCCGGTGTGAAGGCAACCACCGGCATTCCGGCGAACGACGACATGTGCGAACGGATCACGCCTACCTCCGGCTCACTGGTGTGACAGCGGCGCGACCGTAACAGGCCCGACCGACAGGATGATCAGCCGCCGGTTGGCCGGTCCGACCCGCGCCTACCGGGGGTGCCTGGCCGGTGACGCTTTACAGCGGAAGTCGGGTGTGCGAGGCTCAGGAAAGCGCTCCCACGGCTGTCCGTGTCGGATACCCCTGGGAGTTCGCTCGTGAGAAATCGCACCCGGCGGGCGGCGTCGATCGTCGCCACCGCCGTCACCACCACCCTCGTCGCCGGTGTCGTCACCGCCGTCTCGGCGCAGGCCGCCGCCGGCTGTCAGGTCACCTACCAGGTCGGCGCCCAGTGGGACGGCGGCTTCACCGCCGCCATCTCGATCAGGAACCTGGGCGACCCCGTCAACGGCTGGCGGCTCGGCTGGACCTTCCCGGCCGGGCAGACCATCACCAGCGCGTGGGGCTTCACCGCCAGCCCGGCCAGCGGCACCGTGGTCGCCACCAACCTCGACTACAACGCCGCCATCGTCACCGGTGGTGTCGTGGACGTCGGGTTCAACGGCACCTGGACCGGCAGCAACCCCGACCCGGCCGGCTTCACGCTCAACGGCACGGCCTGCACCGGGACGACCACCCCCACCACCGCCGCGCCGACCACCCCGCCACCGCCGACCACCCCGCCACCCACCACCCCGCCGCCGACGACGCCGCCACCCACCACGCCTCCGCCGCCGACCACCCCGCCGCCGACGACGCCGCCACCGACCAGCGGGACGCCGACTGTCGCCTCGGACGGCACCGGCAGGTACCGCACGGTCCAGGCCGCCATCGACGCGGTGCCGGCGAACAGTTCCAGCCGCACCACCATCACCATCAAGCCCGGCACCTACCGCGAGGTCGTCCGGGTGGCGTCGAACAAGACCAACGTCACCCTGCGGGGGCTCGGCTCGTCGCCGTCGAACGTCGTGCTCGTCTACAACAACTCGGCCGGCACCCGTAAGCCGGACGGCACCACCTACGGCACCTTCAACAGCGCGAGCATGTTCGTCGACGGGGCGAACTTCGTCGCCGAGAACCTGACCATCGCCAACGACTTCGTGGAGAACACCTCGGGGGTCGACCAGCAGGCGGTGGCGCTGCACCTGAACGCCGACCGGGCGGTGCTGCGCAACGTGCGGCTCCTCGGCGACCAGGACACCTTCCTGGTCAACGACAAGACCCGGGCGTACGTGGTGGGCTCCTACGTGGAGGGCACCGTCGACTTCATCTTCGGCGGCGGCACGATCGTCATCGACGGCAGTTCGCTCTACGAGAAGCGGTCGACCGGTGGACCGATCACCGCCGCCCGGACGGCGGCCAGCAAGACGTACGGGATGCTGATCTACCGGTCGACGATCACCGGGGCGACCAACAACACCACCCAGCTCGGTCGCCCGTGGGGGCCGGACGCCCAGGTCCTCTACCGGGAGTCGACGCTGAGTGCGACCCTGAAGACCGCCCAGCCCTGGACCGACATGTCCGGCAACGTGTGGCAGAACGCGCGGTTCCGCGAGTACCGCAACACCGGGCCCGGCGCCGGCACGAACGGCAACCGTCCGCAGCTCAGCGACGCGCAGGCGGCCACCTACACGCCGCAGCGCTACCTTGCCGGCAGCGACGGCTGGAACCCGATGTGAGCGCCCGGACGCCGGGACGCTGACCGGCGGTGATCCGCCGGCCCGGCCGTGCGCGTCGGTACCGACGCGCACGCCCGGGCCGGTCAGGAGACTGCCCGGGCGGGTACGCAGGACGCCGGGTTCCCGTCGCGACCTCGGGCTGACCTCCCCGACGCGGGGGGTGATGGCGACGCAGGGTGAGCCGGCCGCGCCGAAGGGTGCAAGGTCTTGCGGATCATTGCCGGCAGATGTCGAAAACTTTGCCGCAAGGTCTTGCAAAACCTTTCATCGATGCCGCATCGTCTTCTCCACCGGACGGCCGTCCACACCCACCAGTGCCTCTTCGACCCCCGGAAGCAGGTCCACTCCTGATGTCCACACCCCGCGTCCCCCGGGGAACCCGTCTGCGACGGGGCCTCCTCGCCCTCGCTGTCACCGCCTCCTCCCTCGCCGCGTTGAGCGCGCTGCCGGCCACCGCCCCCGCGACCGCCGCCACGGCCCTCAACGACAGCGAGGTCACCGCCAACCTCTGGGAATGGAACTGGCGCTCCGTCGCCGCCGCGTGCACCGACCACCTCGGCCCGGCCGGCTACGGCGCGGTCCAGGTCGCCCCGCCGCAGGAGTCGGTCAGCCTGCCGAGCAGCGCCGACGGCGTCCACCCGTGGTACGAGGTGTACCAGCCGGTCTCCTACCGGCTGGAGAGCCGGTTCGGCACCCGGCAGCAGTTCGCCGACATGGTCACCACCTGCCACAACGCCGGCGTACGGGTGTACGTCGACGCGGTGGTCAACCACATGGCCGGCGCCAACAACCCCGAGTCGGTCGTCGGGTACGCCGGCACCGACTTCTCCGGCCCCGGCTACAGCTTCCCGGCCGTGCCCTACGGCTCCGGCGACTTCCACCGCCCGGGTGACAACTGCCCGACCTCCGGTGCGATCAACGACTGGAACAACGAGGCCCAGGTGACCAGCTGCGAGCTGCTGTCCCTGACCGACCTCTACACCGAGAAGGACAGCGTCCGCACCAAGATCGCCGGGTTCCTCAACGACCTGGTCGGCCTCGGCGTCGACGGGTTCCGGGTGGACGCGGTCAAGCACGTCAAGAAGGACGACTTCGCCGCGATCCTCGGCAAGGTGCGCAACACCACCGCCGAGAACAAGCGTCCGTACGTCGCCCAGGAGATCTTCGACGGGGCCAGCAACGACGCCCTCAAGGCCCGCGCCTTCATCGGCAACGGCGACGTGCTCGACTTCGGGTACGCCAAGGGCCTGAAGTCGGCGTTCCAGGGCTCGATCGCCAACCTGGCCAACGTCGGGAGCTGGAACCTCGACGCGCCGGGCGCCAACGTGTTCGCCATGGTCACCAACCACGACCTGGAGCGCGACGGGGTGGTGCTGTCCTACCGCGACGGCAGCGACTACGTCCTGGCCAACTACTTCGCGTTGGCCTACCCGCACGGCAAGCCGTCGGTCTACGACAGCTTCACCTGGTCCAACCGTAACCAGTCGCCGCCCGCCGACGGCAACGGGTACGTCACCGACACCGTCTGCGGCAACAGCTGGAACTGCCTGACCCGGTCCACCGGGATCAAGGGCATGGTCGGCTGGGCGAACACCGCGAAGTCGGTCAAGACCGTCTCCGACTTCACCGTGGTCAACAGCAACGTCATCGGCTTCCACCGGGGCGACCGGGCCTGGATCGGGATCAACGACTCCGGGTCCGCCAGCACCGCCACCTTCACCACCGGCCTGGCCGACGGGTCGTACTGCGACGTGATCTCCGGGGCGCGCGGCACGTCCGGCTGCACCGGCACCACGGTGACCGTCAACGGCGGCCGGGCCACCGTGCAGATCCCCGCCAACGGCGCGGTGGCGCTGCACGTCAACGCGAAGGGCGGCCCGGCGACCACGCCCACCGCCACCCCGACACCCACGGCCAGCGCCACGCCGACGCCGACCGCGCCGGCCGGCACGGTCGCCACCACCTTCACCGTCACCGCGTCCCTCGCCGGTGGTCAGGACGCCTACGTCGTCGGCAGTGTGCCGGCGCTGGGTTCCTGGGCTCCGGCCGCCGCGGTCAAGCTGACCGCGCTGGGCGGGGGGACGTACCGGGCGGTGGTCAACCTGCCGGCGGCCACGGCGGTGGAGTTCAAGTTCCTCAAGAAGACCACCGCCGGCGTGGTGACCTGGGAGTCGGGGAGCAACCGGACGTTGACCACACCGGGCAGCGGCACCGCGTCGGTCACCGACACCTTCCGGGGTGACCCGGCCGGCACCCAGGGGGCGTCGTTCGCCGTCACCGCCACCACCTCGTACGGGCAGAATGTCTTCGTGGTGGGCAGCGTCGCGGCGCTGGGCTCGTGGAACCCGGCCAACGCGGTGGCGCTCTCCTCGGCGGCGTACCCGTCGTGGCGGGCCACGGTCGCCCTGCCGGCGAACACCACGTTCGAGTACAAGTACCTCAAGAAGAACCCTGACGGCACAGTGACCTGGGAGTCCGGTGGCAACCGCAGCGCCACCGTCGGGTCGGGCGGCTCGTGGAGCACCAACGACACCTGGCGGTGACGCCCCGGCGGCGGCCGGTCCCCTCGTGGGGCCGGCCGCCGCGTCGTGCGGCGGACCCGACCGTCGGACTTCCCGCGCGTCCTGCCGGTCCACCGGCCGCAGGGTCAGCCGCTGCGGTTACGAGCGCATCGCCAGGAATCCCGGCCGTACGATCGAGTGGCCCGATGACGCCTGGCCGAGCGAGGTCACCCCGGCCAGGACACGACGCCAGGTCTCGCTCCACGTCTCCAGCAGCGGGCCGAGAGGCTGCGGCACGGTGGACGCCGACCGCAGCGCCTCGTCGATCTGCTCGGTCCATCGTCGGCGCAGGTCCGTGCGTGTGTAGTCGGCGACCGCGACGACTTCCCGGCAGTCGGGCGTGCCGCAGTCGCAGCGCATCGACCAGCCCTCGTCGGCGAAGAAGGTCGAATAGTCACAGGTGACCTCGGTGTCCACGGGAATGTCGGCGACCGCTATCCCGAAGTCCAGGCCGAAGTCGAGGACGTTCGCCGCGCAGGAGTGGTTCATCATGGCCGCGCCCGCGCACGGCACCAGCAGCGAACCGTCCCCGAGCAGGTGCCCCCAGGTGTCCAGCCGCCGGTCGACGTCGGCGGGGAGCAGCGTGCGCTGCGCCGGCGTCCAGGTCGGACAGTTGACGCAGGGGAACCACACCACCGTCCCCGCCGGAATCTCCACCGTCGAGCGCAGACCGACGTGGTGCGTCGTGCTCGCATGCGGCTGTATGCCTCCGTGCAGCACGGTCAGCCCAACTCGAGGATGTTGTTGAGTTGCTTCTCGATCCGGCCGACGTGGTCGTGGTCGGCGCCGACGATCAGGAACCGCCACTTGCGGTCCAGCGCCCGGGTGTCGGCGGTCAGCACCACGCCGGTGCCGTCGGTGAAGGCGATGCCCGCCGACTGGAGGGCCTTGACCGCCTGGGCGAAGCTCAGTTCCCGCGAGCCGACGCGTGAGTCGGCGAGCCACACCACCTGCCGGTCGTCCGGGACGAGCCGGCGCACCAGGAACTCCAGGTAGGTGGTGCCGGTGCGACGTACGTTCGTCTCGGTGACGAACAGCCGGCCGGCCGAGGTGATCGCGTCGAGGTCGAACGGGCCACGGTAACCCGCGGCGTGCAGTCGGGCGCCCCAGGCCAGGCCGTGCGCAGACAGCTCGTCGAGGTGACCGGTCCACCGGGACGGCGGGGTGAGCTGCCCGCTGAAGCTGCCGTTCGGCGTGTTCATCTGCCCGGTGTGCACCACCACCGGGCCGTCCTGGGCCGACCACATCTCGACGGTGAGCACCTCGTCCACCTGCAGCAGCTCCTCCACCAGCCACCCCTCCGGTTGCCCGGCCAGCGACCGGAGCTGCGCGTCGAGCAGGTCGTCCAGCTCGGGGCGCTGGTGGGGATGGACGAACAGCAGCCCGAAGCCGTTGGAGCTGCGGTCGAGCTTGACCACGGCGCCCTTGCCGGCACCGAGGAGGCGGTCGAGCGCCGCGCGCAGCTCCGTCCGGTCGGCGCAGAACACCCCCGGCACGGTGGGAATGTGCAACCGCTCGGCCAGGTCGTGGAACCCGGACTTGGTGTTGAGCCGGTAGGCGGTCTCCACCGCCGCGTCCGGCACGCCGTCGGCGTAACCGTCCACGTCGAGACCGAGTTCGGCGAAGAGCTCCAGCGTCGGGCGGTCGAGTGCGAACGGCAGGCCACGCACGCCCGGCCGCGTGGCCAGCAGCCCACGTAGCGACTCCACCAGGTCGAGGTCGCGCAGCCGGTGGGCCAGGGGGCGCAGCGGGGTCGAGTCAGCGACCAGCAGCTCCACGTCACCGGGCTGTAGGCCGAGCGTCTCGTGGGCGTACTCCCAGAACTGCCGGGGTGGCTCCACGGGGAGAACCACGACGTCACCGGGTCGGGTGAGCCAGATCTTCCGCGGTGACACGGCGATCAGGGCACGGGCGTGCCGTTCGTCGGGCACCCGCACCATGAGTTCGTTGACCAGGTTGGCGAACAGGCACAGTGGATACGACCGGGTCTCAGCCATCGCGCCCGCTCCGCTGCTTGGTGCCGCCGTATATGGCGTGGCCCGCCTTCATCCAGTAGACGTCCACGTCGGTGAAGCCCACGTCATCGAGCCAGCGGAGATGGTCGGGCAGCGGGGACGGCTTGTCCAGCTCGTCCGGGTACTCGAAGCAGCTCCACTCGAGAGCGTGGAACGCCCGGTAGGGCTCGTCGCCCAGGCCGGTGCGGTCGGCGTTGTCCCGCACCCACTCGTCCCACATCCGGCGGGCCAGTTCCCGGGAGCGGGGGCCGACCGGTTCGACGAGGTCGGCGATCACGAGCGAGCCGCCGGGGGCGAGCATGTCGTACACGTCCCGGTAGAGCTGCTGCTTCTCCTTCCCGGTGAGGTGGTGGACGGCCAACGACGACACCACCGCCGCGGGCGCGACGTCGCGCCGTCGCCAGTCGGGGGCGCCCAGCTCGAATCGCTCGACGCCGAACCTGTCGCCGAACCCGGCCAGTTCCCGGGACGCTTCGGTGAGCATCGCGTCGCTGGCGTCGAGACCCACCACGCGGCAGGCGGGGTGGTCGACCAGGAGCCGACGGCTGAGCGCGCCGGGCCCACTGCACAGGTCCAGCGCCACACCGTCACCGAGCGGACCCACCATCGCACTGATGACGGCCATCTGCTCGGCACGGTCGGGGACGAAGTGTTCGGCGAAGCGGATGAACGACGCGGAATCGTCCTCGCTCCACAGCGCGGTTGTCATGCTGGGCCTTTCTCGTGTTCGATCAGAAACGTGGTGACCAGGTCGGTGATGTGGTCGATGCGGTCGACGTGGCACATGTGTCCACAGCGGTCGAGAATCCCCGTCCGCACGTTCGGGCCGCACCCGGCGAGCCGGGCCAGATGCGCAGGCCCGGCCCAACCGTCGAGGTCCCCGGCGAGGGCCAGCACGGGGCAGTCGACCCGGGCCAGGTCGGCGGTGACCGCGTCGAGGTCGGGGAAGACGTGTTCCTCGAAGTAGCGCATGGCGTGCAGGTTGACCGGCTGCTCGGCGACCCGGGCCTGCCACCGCCTGGCGTGCGCGGTCATCGGGGCCACCCACAGCGGGATGATGGCGGCGATGAACCGGCCCAGGTCGCGTTCCGGTGGGTACCCGTCGCCCTGCTCGGCCAGTGCCTGCCGGGCCGCTGCGCACTCCGGTTCCGCCGCCCGCGCGGCCTGTAGCGCCTCCGCTTCGGCCTCGGCGCGGTCGCCGCCGTAGGCGGGGGTGCCGAGCAGGACGAGCGTGCGGACCAGGTCGGGACGCGCGGCGGCGACCCGGGTCGCCACCACGCCCCCGTGGGAGTGGCCGAGCAGATGCACCGGTGCGTCGCCGCACGCCTCGATCCACGCGACGGCGTCGGCGACGTACTCGTCCACCGAGTAGGCGTCCGGGCGCGTCGGCCGGGGGCTGCTGCCGGTGCCGCGCGGATGCAGCAGCGCGACCTCGTGGCGGTCGGCGAGCGTGTAGACCGCGTCGAGGTAGTCCGGATGCATTCCGGGGCCGCCCGGGTGGCAGACCAGCAGCGGTCCGTCGCCCCGCCGGGACGCGGCGAGCGGGACCGGCTTCACCATGCCTCCCGCCCGGCCGCCTCCCGGGGGATGACCAGGGCACCCCACAGCGCCGCGAGGAGCGCGAAGCCCGCCGCGACCGCGTACGCGAGCGCCCCGGAACGCTCGACCAGAACGCCGCCGAGTGCGGTGCCGACCGGGAACCCGATCAGGTTGATGCTGATGGAGACCGTCATGACCCGGCCCAGCCGCGCGGGATCGGTCCGCCGTTGCCGCAGCGACAGCACGCTCACGTTGAGGGCGCCCTCCAGCAGACCGAATAGCGCCAGCCCGACCGCCAGGGTGGCGAGCATCGCGATGGCGCCCAGCGGGTAGACCGCGAAGGCGGAGAGCACCGTGGTGACGATCAGCAGCAGCCGTTCCCGACCGGCCCGCAGCAGTTTGCCCGCGGTCAGCGCACCGACCGCACCACACAGACCCACCAGGCTCCAGAGCGCGCCGGCGTACTGCTCGGTGGGTCCTGCGCCGTCGACCCGCTGGGCCACCGAGACCGGCACCGCCACGACGAGGACCCCGAAGGTGACCTGGTAGCAGGAGTAGGACAGGGCGAGCCCGCGCAGGGTGGGGTTGCGGACGAGGTAGGTGATGCCTTCCCACGCCTCGCGCAGCAGGTGCCGGCGTTCCGGCCGGGGCGGCTCAGCCGCTGACCCCCGGAGCAGCAGCAGGCTCAGCGCGGCCAGCACGTACATCGCGACCACCAGGACCAGCGCCGGGTCGGGGCCGATCAGCGCGATCACGGCACCACCGACCAGCGGACCGACGACCTCGATGACCGAGTAGGTGCTGAGGTCCAGCGCGTTGGCCTTGTCGTAGGCGTCGTCGGGCACGAACCGGGGGAACAGCGTCCGGATCCCGCCCGCGCTGAGCGGGCTGGTCAGCGAGTACAGACCCAGCAGGGTCAGCAGCACGGCGGGGGTGAGCCAGTCACCCACGGAGGCCAGCGCGATCAGGCCGATGAGGAGGGCGCTGACGAGGTTGTCCAGGATGACCGCGCGGGCGGCGCCCACCCGGTCGAGCAGCGCGCCGGCCATCGGGCTGACCAGGAAGCCGGGCAGGGTCAGGAAGAACCCGCTCAACCCGGCCAGGACCGGGGAACGGAACTGCGCGAGCACGTAGAGCACGACGACGAACAACAGCATCTCGGACGCCAGCCGGGACAACGAGGCCGACAGCAGGAGCTGAGGCACGTTGCGGGTGGTGAGCACCTGCCGGTAGGTCATCGGTGGTGCCGGCGTCAGCACGGGGTCGGCCGTCATTGCGGGGATGCTCCGGCCAGCAGACCGGCGGCGAGCGGGTACGGGCGCATCCGCTGCCAGCCGCGCGACTCGTACCACGTCTTGTCGAACCCGCCGACCGGTCGTACCGGGAACGCGTCGCGCTCCACGCCGTCGGCCAGGGTGCGCCACAGCACGTCGACGAGTGAGCAGTGCTCGACGGCCGTCCGCAGTTCCGACATCGTGTACGCCGGCCCTTCCATACGCACCAGTCTGATGTCGTAACAACCACGGTATCCGTGCCCGAATATCTCGAACGGCGGTCGCCACACCTGCGCGCCGGGGGCCCGAATCGAGAACCGGACCCGGGAGGCCACATGCCCGCCGTGGTGGTGTTCCGCGTGCTCGGCGATGTCGGGCACCTGCGGCGGAAAGAAGTAGTGGCGTTGCTGCGGTATCACCGCACGGTCGAACTCGCCGGGCGCGAAGTGCCAACGGTTGTACATCATCCGTTGCGCGGCACGCCACAGGATGGGCACCGTCTCTTCCTCGGTGGCGAGCGGACGCATTCGGGTGGGATGTGGCAGGCAGCAGCAGAAGAAGTTGGCTTTCTTCAACGCCAGCGTGCCGTCCGGGGCACCCGGCCGGGCGCCGCGCAGGCGGGCCAGATCGCGCACGGCGCTGCTCATTCCGTAGTCCGAGTCGGTCGCCGTGACCGCGGACAGGACGATCGCGCCCAGCAGTTCCCCGATCGCGCCGCCGTCGTCGGCGTCCGGCCCGGCACTCGCCGCGTCCAGGGCCGCTGCGGCCATGGTCATCGCCCGGAGGTCGGCGCGGACGTCGCCGGACAGGGACACCGCGAGGTTGACCCGGCCGTGCTCCGCCACCAGCTCGGGCACCGTCGCCGGATCGCGCGGCAACGGGATGTCCGCCAGGTACTCGTTCTTGACGAAGGTCAGCCCGTTGATGCGGCGGTAGCGCATCCACGGTGAGTGGTCGACCTCCACCATCAGGGCCCGCACCCGTTCGGCGAGCTCCGTCAGGGACAGCCGGTGCAGGTCGGACGGCTCGTGACCCGTTGCCGTGCAGTAGGTGGCATAGCGGTCGGTGAGGTAGTCGCGTAGCGCGGTCGCCGAGAGCTGCCGGGCGTTGAACTCCTCGAACCGGACCGACCGGCCACTGGTGAACAGGCAGTGCGCGGCGACCACGAACAGCCGGTCGGCGCTGCGCCACTGCTCGGGCGGCCGGTTGCGTAGTTTCTCCAGCAGCGCGTCGCGGGTCAACGTGTTGGAGCCCGCGTCGGACTTGGAGAAGACCTCCCGCCCGACGAGCACGTACACCGTCTCGACCCGTTCCACCCGGTCGGCCAGCTCGACCAGTCGACGGTCGAGTTCTCCGGTGGCGACCCAGTCACGCAGGACGGCATCGACGGCGAGGAGTTCGGCGTCCTCCCGGGCCTGCCGCACCCGGGTCTCCTCGGCCGCCATCTCCAGCACCTCGGGGGGTAGCCGCAACCAGCCCAGCGTCTCGGCGTGCTCGGGCGGCTCCTCCTCGGCGGGCCAGAAGGCGAGTCCGGACAGCACCGCCGTGGTGACCCGGACCGACGGGCCGGTGGTCGGCCGCTCGTGCACGACCTCGACGTCGGGGCGACCGAGGACCTGCTGCACGAGAATCGATTCCCACAAGGTCAGCCGTGAACAGGCCAGCCGGAATGACAGTCGCCCCCCGTTGGTGAGTTTATCCAATAGCCAGTGAGAAGCTTCGTGGGCAGGCGACATCGCGGACGCCACGGCATTCACAGTCACGAACCACCTTCATGAAGTGCGGCCTGGGAGTTGTGCTCCCGAGGACCGAAGTCATGGCCAGTCACTGCCGTGAATGTACACCAACCGCATGTTCGGGGGGCTCCCGAACGCCGGTTGCCCTAATGACTGTCCGAAGGGGACGATACCATCGCTGGCCCCGCGATAGGGGGTGGCGTCTATCGACCATGGTCTTGTTAAACTGCGCGCTCGGTGCCGGCTTGTCCGCGATCCGCCGGACCAGGCGGAATGGGGATCGGGCCAGCGGAATCAGGACGAGGCGTGCGGACTGTCAGGAGCTGGCATGGCGATTGTGACACCAGTGTGAACGCAAGGGTGTCGACTTATCCCGCACCATCGGCGGACCGCGTGCTGCCCGGCGGTGCGCCGCAGCCGGTCACCGCCACGTCGGGCGGGCCGCCGCCGGCTGCCACGACGCCGTCGGTCACCCGGCCGCCCTGCTGCGGTCCGGTGAACCCGCGCCCGCCCGCGGCCGACGGGTGGTTCGTCTGCGCGGTGCGGGTGAGCACGATGGAGGCTGCGGCGTGACCGGGGTCCGGCTGCTGCGGTTGGACGAGGCGGCCGCCATGACGGCGTGGGCCGAACTGTGTGGGTCCGCCGACCTGTTCAACGCCCCCGCCTGGCTCGCCGTCGAGCGGGAGGCCGTCGGCCCCTGGGTGCCCAGGGCGAACGGCTGCCTGGTCCGGGCCGAGGGCGAGACGGTCCTGGCCGGCGTGACGGTCCAGCAGTTCGGCCTGGACGTCGACGACGAGACCGTCCGGCTGGACAAGATGTTCCCGGCGGACTCGCCGGTGCTGGGGCACCCTGCCGAGGTGCTCGCCGGGGCGCTCCAGCCGTCCCTCATGTGCGGCACCTGGTTCAACTCGTCGATACTCACCCCGCCGCACGCCCCTGCCGGGCGGACCGACCGCGCCCGGCAGGAGCTGGTCGACGCCGTGGTCGACCTGGCCGATGACTGGGGCAGTGCGGCGGTGTTCTTCCCGTTCGTCGACGCGGCCGACACCGGGCTGCGGCGTACGCTGCGGGAAGCGGGCTTCGTCGAGTTCGCCGCCCCGGCCCGGCACATCTTCGAGTGCGGTCACGGCGACTACGACGAGTTCGTCGCGTCGCTGCCGTCACGGAAGCGGAACAGGCTGCGCAGGGAGTTCGCGGCCGTCGAACGGGCCGGCGTGCGGACTGCGGTCGAGCCGCTCGACGCAGCCACCGTGGATCACGCCGCCCGGCTGGCCCACCTGCTCGAACAGAAGTACGGGCAGTGCTCCAGCTACGAGCAGTTCCAGGCGTGGTTCGACGCGATCGCCAGGCACACCGACGCGCTGGTGTTCACCGCGGCCAGGGACGCCGGTCCCCCGGTGGCGATGAGCATGTGGATCCACCACCAGGGACGGCTGTACGGCTTCCATGCCGGGTTCGACTACGAGCGTTGCCAGGGCCTGCCCATGTACTCGTTGGTCGGTTACCACCTGCCGATGCGCTACGGCTTCGCCGACGCCGGCACCTCGGTGCTGGAGTACGGCGTGGGCTCGGACGAGGCCAAACGCCTGCGGGGCACCACCGCCCTGCCGCAGGTGCTGTGCGTCAAGGCGCTGTCCCGTCGGGCCCGGCTGGTCCTCGACGACGTCACCGCCTAGCTGCGGGCGGGTCGCCGTCCGGTCGGGGCCGCCGCGGTGGGCGGGGCCCCGACCCGTGGGTTCAGCGCCCCTGGAGGGTGCGGACGTTGTCGCCGAACGTCCAGCCCTTGGACCCGTCCCAGTTCACCGACCAGGTCATCAGCCCCTTGAGGCCGCCCCGGTAGGTGTTCCACGCCTGCGCCACCGACGCCGGCGCGAGGTAGCCACCGCCGGCGCCGGGCTGCGCGGGCAGGCCGGGCACCTGCCTGTCGTACGGAACCCGGATGGTGGTGCCCTGGACGACCAGGCCGGCGTTGAGGCAGTCGGTCTGGGCGGTGAAGCCCGCCACCGTCCCGGCCGGGTACGAGTCACCGGCGCAGCCGTACATGCTGCCGTTGTAGTACTGCATGTTGAGCCACCAGAGCCGGCCGTTGTCGACGTACCGTTTGATGACCGGCAGGTACGCGCCCCAGATGGAGCCGTAGGTGACGCTGCCGCCTGTCACGTACGCGGTCTCCGGGGCCATGGTCAGGCCGAAGCCGGCAGGCATCTGGGCCAGCACGCCGTCGATGATGCGGATCAGGTTGGCCTGTGAGGTGGACGGGCGGGTGATGTCGCCGCTGCCGGTGAGCCCGGTCTCGATGTCGATGTCGATGCCGTCGAAGTGGTAGCGCTTGAGGATCGGCACGACGGTGGCGACGAACCGGTCGGCGACGGTGGTCGAGCCGAGGTCGATGCCGGCGGTGGCCCCGCCGATCGACAGCAGCAGGGTCAGCCCGGCGGCCTTGGCCTGGCACATCTCGGTCGGGGTGGGCACCTTGACGGTGGCGTCCATGCCGTCCTCCCAGAGCACCGTGCCGTCGGAGCGGATCACCGGGAAGGCGGCGGTGACCACGTTGTAGCCGTGCCCGGTGATCCGGGCGTCGGTGATCGGTATCCAGCCCAGCGGCGGGTGGACGCCGTTGGCCGCGCCGTCCCAGTTCTCCCAGTAGCCCTGAAGCACCTTGCCTGTCGGCCGGGCCTTCAGCGCGCAGCCCGTGCCGTCCGGCGGCGGTGTCGTCGTGCCGGGGGTGGGTGTCGGGGTCGGGGTGCGGGTCGGGGTGGGTGTCGGGGTCGGGGGCCGGGTGGGCGTGGCGGTGGGGCTCGGCGTCAGGGTGGGGGAGGGGGTGCCGGTGCAGACGCCGAGGTCCCGCCAGAGGGCCGGCACGGCTGCCGGGTTCCAGCCGGCGCCGGCCGGCGGGGTGTGGGCCACCAGCGACTCGTAGAGCCGGCCGAGGTAGCTGACCCGGGTGCCGACGGGGTAGCTGACGCCCTCGGCCCAGGCCGGTGCGGAACAGGCCGCCAGGGCGCTGGCGGCACCCGTGGCGGTGGTCGGCGCGGCGAAACCGTTCGCGGCGGGCAGTGCGGCGGCGAGCAGCACCGCACCGGCCAGCCAGGCTGTCGTCCCGGGTCGAAGTCGCATGACATACCTCCTCGTCGATGGCCGGGAGGCTATCAGTTAACTTTGTTTAATGTAAATGCCTGCGCGTGGGCGTGCCGCCCGCCTGGGCTGGGCCGGGCGGCCGGCGGCCCGACCCGACGTCGGGTCGGGCCGCCGGGGCGGGACCGTCGTCAGGGGATCGGGTTCCAGCCGTCGGTGCCGGCCAGGTAGCGCTGCGGGGTGTGGGTCGGGGCCTGCTCGTCGGTCAACTGTGGCCGGTCGGCGGTGACCGTCGACCCCGGACCACTGTTGCGGTATTCGGCGAACCGGGCGTCGCGCCACGAGAAACCGGACATGTCGGTCCAGGGGGAGTCCTTCACGTGTGCGCCGAGCACGCTGTCGCGGAACACCACCTGCCCGATCGCGTTGACGTCCCCGCTCGGGTGCCACGGCCGGCCGAGGTGCACGCTCTGCGCCGCCGCCGCGTCGGTGGTCAGGGTGCAACCGGTGAAGAGCAGACCGTACGGGTTGGCGATCATCGTGGAGGCCGCCGTGACGTACCCGTTGTTGCTGGTGGAGCCCCGGTCGAGCGACCGGATCTCGCAACCGTCGAAGACCCCGGTGCCCCGGCCGAAGATGAAGTCGACGTCGCCCTCGACGTAGCAGTCCCGGAAGTACGCCCGGCCGACAGCGTCGACCGAGGCGCTGTTGTGGTAGAGCGTGTCCTGGTTGCCCAGGAACCGCACGTCGTCGAAGACCAGCCGGTCCGCCCGGGTCAGTACGGCCACCGCCTGCTCGGCGCTGTAGTCGTGCGCCGCCTCGTCGAAGTCGTTGGCGAAGGTCAGGTGCCTGGCGGTGAAGTCGTTGCCGTCGATGGTCACCGAGGCGCTGCCCGACGTGCCGTACGTGCCACCGCCCGGCTTCGGGGTGCCCGAGGCGTTGTCGTAGACGATCACCACGTCCCGGGCGTTCCCGGTCGACCCGACGAACGACACGTACGGCTTGCCGGCCGGGACCGTCACCGTCTCCCGGTAGGTGCCCGGCCGGATGGTGATGGTGTACCGGCTCGCGTTGCCCGCCGGCACCGCGTCCACCGCCGCCTGCACGCTGGTGAAGTCCCCGCTGCCGTCCGGGGCGACCACCGAGGATCCCTCGGCCGGCCCGGTGGGCGTGGGCGTCGGGCCGGTGGGCGGTGGGGTGTCCGACGGGGTGGCGGTGGGGCTCGGTGGCGCACTGGTCGGCGCGGGTTCGCCCCGGGTCACCAGCACGTCGTCGAAGCGGGCGGTGGCGCTGCCGGTCTGCACGCCGATCCGGCCGGTCGCGGTCAGGGTTGCGGTGCCGGAGCCGACCGGGACACCGTTGACCCAGCCGCGGACCACCGTCCCGGCGACCTCGATCCGCAGCGTGTGCCAGCCGCCGACCGTCACCGGGTGGGACACCGCGCCCAGCGGGGTGACCCGGCCGCTGCGTACCGCCTCCAGCCGGACCTGGTCGCCGGCGTGCAGGGCCAGCCGGTAGTAGCTGGTCGCGCCGCTGGCGCGGGCCAGCAGCGCGACCATGCCGTTGCCGGGCAGGGTCAGCGGCTTCACCCGGGCCTGCACGGCCTGGTCGGCCCACGACGCGCTGCCGGCAAACAGCCGTGCGTCGCCGGTGTCGGCCCTGGCCTGCTGTAACGCCGGGCTGTCGTCGGCGGCCACCGACCAGGTGCCGCCGGACCTCGACCAGCCGGCGAGGTCGCCGTCGGTGAAGTCGTCGCTGAACAGGGTGGCGGCATGGGCGACCTGCGCGCCGCCGAGCGGGGTGAGGGCGAGCAGCGCGGCGGCGAGCGCCGTGGCGGCGACGACGAGCGGGCGGCGGTTTCTGCGCATGGCGGATGAACCTCCGGGGACGGGGTGGAGGCGGGCGACGGTGCGTGAAAGCGCTTTCCTGGCGCACCGTAACCCCGCCCATGCGCGACTGTCAATGCAAGCCGACCCGGCCGAGCAGTGCCGCCGGGTCGATCCGCGGCACGGCGGCGATGTCCTGGACGGTGGACACCCGGTCCAGGGTTCCGACCACCCGCTCGACCTTGTCCGCCCGGCTCTTCGACCTGCCCGACCGGTCGGCGAACACCCGCTGTGACAGGTTGCGCCGCCCCCATCAGTACGCCTCCCGCCTGCCCACCGGCAACGGCTCGCTACTGTCCATGACGCCACCGCCGGTCCGGCAGCGCCCGGGTCGTCTCCTCCGCCGGTATCCGTTCGGCCTCGGCCTGCGCGAGAAGCCGTTGCCGCGCAGCCTCGTGTTCCGCGGCCTGGATCTGCTCACCCCGACTCGGGGCCGGTTCGTCCTGCACGCTGTCCACCCGATCCTCCTTTACGGTCGAGGTCTGGGAAGTTCGCCAGCTACGTGCGGACAATGCGCAGACAGCAGCTTCCGCCTGCTCAACGAGGCTGATCGTCCTGGTGACGTGCTTGTCCGACGTGGCGTGCGCACCACCGCAGAAACGCTCAGTCCTCGGTCTGCGGGCCGAGCAGGCGGATCTCCTCGATGTCCAGCGCCGCCTGCACCTCGCGCAGCACGCTGTCGTCGATCTCGTTGTTGTCGCGCAGCCGGGTCACCTCGCGGCGCTTGTGTTCCAGCACCCCCAGCCGCAGCCGGGTGTCCAACTCCTGGGCCCGGTCGGCCTCCCGTCCGCCACCGGACTCCGTCACCAGGTCCAGGTGGCGCTGGTAGTCGGTGCGTAACCGGTCCACCGCCGCCCCGTCGACGTCGAGGTTGGCGGCGACGTCCGGCAGCGCCGCCAACGCCACCTCGGTGGCCCGGCGGCGGGCGTGCCGGACCTCGTCCCCGCGCGCCTCGTCGCCGCGCAGGCCGGCCCAGCGGGCCACCGCCGGCAGGGTGATGCCCTGCACCAGCATGATCGACACGATCGCCACGGCGGTGCAGAAGATGATCAGATCACGCTCCGGCACCGGCTGGTGCGTGGTGGCCGTGGTGACCGGCACCGCGAGGGCGGCGGCCAGCGACACCGCCCCCCGGAACCCCGCCCAGCCGGCCGCCACCCGGACCCGCCGGCTCACCCCGGCACCCCGACCCACCACCGGCAGACCGTAGGAGAACAGTTGTAACCACACCAGCCGGACCACCACCACCATCAGCGTGACCGAGGCGGCGATCGCCACCGACCGCACCAGCGAGGTGCTGGTCACGTGGTTCACCGCCCGGGGAATCTGCATGCCCAGCAGCACGAAGAGCGCGCCGTTGATCAGGAAGGTGGACAGGTCCCAGAAGGCGTACGCCAACACCCGGGACCGGGCCCGGATGATCCTCGGGCTGAAGTACGACAGCAGCAGCCCGGCCACCACGACGGCGAGCACCCCGCTCGCGTGCACCACCTCGGCCAGCAGAAACGCGGCGAACGGGGTGAGCACGCTCAGCGCGCCCTCCCGCAGCGGGTCGTCCAACCGGCGTCGGATCAGCACCACCACCAGGCCGACGACCAGCCCGGCGACGATCCCGCCGCCGGCCGAGCCGACGAACCGGCCCAGGAAGCCGAACACCCCCGGCGCGGTGCCACCGACGATCAACCCGACCGTCACCGAGAACAGCACCAGCGCGGTGCCGTCGTTGACCAGGCTCTCCGCCCGCAGGGTGGTCAGGATCCGGCGGGGCATCCGCTTCGCCAGGCCGGCCACCGCCGCCGCGTCGGTGGGGGCGAGCACCGCGCCCAGGACCCAGGCCGCCTGCGGGGTCATCCCGAGCCCTTTGGCGACCAGCGCCACCGCCACCATGGTCACCACCACCAGCGCCACCGCCAGCGAGGTGATCACCAGCAGGTTCGCCCGGATCTCCCGCAGGCTGATCACCAGGCTCTCCCGGTAGAGCACGGCCGGCAGGAAGAGCAGCAGCACCACCTCGGGTTCGAGCACCACGTCCGACAGCGGGGGCAGCAGCGCCAGCAGGCCACCCATGGTGATCAGCAGCACCGGCGGGGCGACCCGGTACCGGCCGCCGATGGTGGTGCCGACCAGCACGGTGGTGGCTAGCACCACGATCAGGACCAGGACGTCCACGGCACCCCCCGCCTCCACCCGACATGCTGGTACGAAGTCGACGGCGAGGCGGGGAGAATCCGGGATCTGCCCGGATCGGCTCAGGTGACCCGGGACGGCTCCGCCGGCACCCCGGTCCAGGCCCGCCGCTCGGCGATGTCCCGCAGCCGGTCCATCGCGTCCCACACGTCGACGTGGCGGGTGTAGAGCGCCGCCGGGCCGAGCCGCAGCCGGTCCGGCACCCGGTAGTCGCCGACCACCCCGGCGTCGACCAGGGCCCGGGAGATCCGCAGCGCCTCCGGGTGGTACAGCGACACGTGCCCGCCGCGCCGGTCCGGGTCGCGCGGGGAGGCGAGCCGGAAACCGTGCGGGACGAGCCAGACGTCGGCCAACTCGATGATCAGCTCGCCGAGCCGCAGCGACTTCTCCCGGACCCGGTCCATCCCGGCGTCGGCCAGCACGTCCAGGGCCGGGTCGAGGGCGGCCATCCCGAGCACCGGCGGGGTGCCCACCAGGAACCGCTCCGGGCCGGGCGCGGGATCGTAGCCGGCACCCATCCGGAACTGGTCGCGCTGGCCGAACCAGCCCCAGATCGGCTGGCGCAGCGACTCCTGCAACTCCCGCCGCACGTAGAGGAAGGCCGGTGCGCCGGGGCCGCCGTTGAGGTACTTGTAGGTGCAGCCGACCGCGAGGTCGGCCCCGGCGGCGGTCAGGTCCAGCGGCACCGAGCCGACCGCGTGCGACAGGTCCCACAGCACCAGCGCGCCGACCCGACGGGCCGCCTCGGTCACCGCCGCGACGTCCAGCAGCGCCCCGCAGCGGTACGACACCGCCGAGAGCACCACCAGCGCCACGTCCTCGGTGAGCGCCTCGGTCAGGGTGGCCTGGTCCAGCCCCTCGTCCAGGTCGGAGGGGAGCAGCCGCAGGGCGAGCCCCCGCTGGGCGGCCAACCCCTCCAGCAGGTAACGGTCGGTGGGGAACTCCTGGGCGTCGGCCAGGATCGTGCCCCGACCGGGCCGGGCGTCCAGGGCGGCGGCGGCCAGCTTGTAGAGGTTGACCGAGGTCGAGTCGGAGACGATCACCTCGCCGTCGCGGGCGCCCAGCGCGTGGGCGGCGATCCGGTCACCGATGCGGCGCGGCCACTCGATCCAGGTCGGCCAGCTCCGGACCAATTCGGTGCCCCAGCCGTCGCGGACCAGGTCGGCCAGGTGGTCGCCGGTGGCGGCCGGCAGCCGGCCCAGCGAGTTGCCGTCGAGGTAGAGCAGGTCGTCCACCACGAACCGGTCCCGCAGGCCGGCCAGCGGATCGGTGGCGTCCCGCTCCTGCGCGACGTGTCGGGATGTCGGTGTGGTCATGGTGTCCTCCCTCCGCCCGGGGACACCCGGGCCGATGCAGGCTAGCCGATCGGCCCGGCGACCCGTAAGGGCCGGTGGACCAGTCACCCCGTACCCTGTCGGGTCGGCCGCGGGTCAGCCGACCGGGACGGTGGCGGTGACGGTGGCCTGGTCGATGTCGCTGGTGCGGACGGTGAACCGGATCGTCCAGTCCCCGCGCGCCGGCAGGCTGATCTCGGCGCTGCCGTGGTGCGGCTCCGGGCTCTCCACCGGCACCGTCATCGGTTCGATCCCGGCGGCCGGCAGGGCGAGGCTGACCGTCCACTGGGCCACCGGCAGCGGCTGCCCCTGCGGGGTGTAGACGTAGGCGTGCAGCGAGTTCGGCACCCCCACCCGGACCGGGTAGATGTCGAACTGGAGGGTGTAGCCGGCGCTGGTGAGAGTCTGCGCGACACCCTCGCGGGTGGCGCGGGCGGCCTGCGTGTCGGCGGTCCGGCCGGGCGGGGTCTGCACCAGCACGGCGGTCAGCGCCAGCACCACCGCCGTGGCAGCGAGTTCCACCCCGGCGGCCCGCGCCACCCGGCCCGGCCGGTCGGCGGCCCGGCCGTCGCGCACCATCCGCCGCTGCCAGGCCGCGACGCCGAGCACGGCGGCCAGCAGCGCCGCCTTGGCGCAGAGCAGTCGACCGTACGTGGTGCCGACCAGCGCGCCGGGCCGGCCGAGTTCGATCGCGGCCTGCCCGACGCCGGAGGCGACCAGCCACCCCACCGCGACGGTCGCCCACCGCGACCAGGCCGGCAGGATGCGGCCCAGCACCCGCCGGTGGGTGCCGGGCAGCACGAACACCGCCAGGGTGACCAGCCCGCCCAGCCACACGCTCATCCCGGCCAGGTGCACCAGGTCGGCGAGGATGCTCACCGGCGGCAGCGGCGAGGCCACCGGATGCCCGGCCAGCGGCCAGGTCACCAGCCCGGCCAGACCCACCACCGCCAGCGCGGTCCGCCGGCCACGCCCGGCCCGCCCGCCGGCCACCGCCGACAGCAGCCCGGCGGCGATTCCGGCCAGCGCCAGCCGCGCGCCGAGCACCGGGCCGACGTCGCTGCCCGCGACCGCCGTCAGGTCGCCGCGCGTCAGGCCGCCGACCGGCACCCCGACCATGTCGGCGGCCTGCGCCACCCACGTCCCGGCGGTGCCCACGGCCACCAGCGCCAGGCCGACGTACCCGGTGGTGGTCACCGCTCGGCGGCGGCGACGGGGCCAGCGTGCCGCGCCCAGCAGCGTGGGGCCGACCGCCAGCACCAGACCCAGGTAACCGACGTAGCGGGCGGCGGGGGTCCACCCGCCGGAGGGTCGCTCGTCCACGCTCACCGGCTCCGGCGGCGTCGCCGACGGCGCACCGGCCGAGTAGGCGAAGCTGCCGGCGACCGGGTGGCTGTCGGCCGAGATCACCCGGTAGCTGACCAGGTAGGTGCCGAGCGGCCGGTTCGACACCCGCACCGGGATGCGCAGCGTGGCGCCGTCCGCGACCGGCTCGCCGGCGGTGACCCGCCGCCCGTCCGGGCCGAGCACCTGCACCCGGCCGACGACCGGGGAGACCGACTCGCTGAAGACCAGCACCACCTCCCAGGGCGGGGTGCCGATCACCGCGTCGCGGACCGGGCTCGTCGCGACCAGCGCGGCGTGCGCCGCGGCCGGGGTCGCCGGGGTCAGCGGTACGGACAGCAGCGCGAGGAGGAACCCCAGCAGGACGGCGGAACGGGTGGTACGCACGCACAGTAGTTCGTATTTCGTGATCACATGGTTCAACCGTCACCGGAACGATCCGGCTCACCCGTCGGGTGCAGGTGCAGGGCGAGGGTCAGCAGGAGACGGGCGTCCGGGTCGTCGAGGGCCGGGCCGAACAGGCCGCGCAGCTGCCGCATCCGGTAGCGGACCGTCTGCGGGTGGGTGTGCAGGTCCGCGGCGACCGCCACCACCTGCCCCTGCCGGCGCAGCCAGCCGCGCAGCGTCTCGGCCAGCGCCCGGCGGGTGGTCGGCCGCAACCCGGCCAGCGGGGCCAGCACCGTGCCGGCGAGGTGCCCGGCCAGGCCGGGTTCCCACGCGGTGAGCAGGGTGAGCAGATGGTCGTCGCAGGACACCACCGGGTCCGGGCCGAGCGCGCCGTGCTGGTGCAGGGTCAGCGCCCGGCGGGAAAGCCGGTACGACAGCCGCGCCCGCTGCCGCCGTACCGTCGGCCCGAGCGCGGCCCGCCGCCCGACCAGCGCCTGCCGGGCCCGGTCCAGGCGTCCCGGCGTACCGGGGTCGGGCAGCACCACCCGGATGGCGTCGCCGACGACGGCGGCCAGCGCGCCCGCGCCGATGCCCCGGGCCACGTGCTCGGCGTCGGTGCCGTCGACGCTGAACACGGCCACGGTCGCCGGCAACGGCCAGCGGGCCGCGTCGGCGGCGGCGTGCAGCACCGCCCCGGTCGGCGGGTCGGGCTGCACGAGGAGGGTGACCAGCCGGCGTCGGGTGGTGGCCCAGTCCTGGGCGGTGTCGCGCTGCTCGGCGAGGAACCCCTCGGCGGCGGCCCCGGCCAGCGCGTCGACGTAGCCGAACAGCGCCCCGGCGATCACGTACAGGTCGGCCGGCGCCGGGGCGGCCGGCGCGGTGGCCTGGCTGCCGGGTCCGCCCGGGGCGGTGGCGTGTTCCACCAGGAAGGCCCAGATGTCGCGGGCCCCGAGGGTGAGCACGGTCCGCAGCGCGTCCACCCGGTGCCCCTCGCGGTACTCGGTGCGGCCCAGGGCATGGAACACCTCCCGGGTCCCGGTCAGCTCCCGGGCCGGGTCGGCGACCGCGTCGACGAAGGTGTCGACGGCGGTCTGCACGCCCAGCGCCAAGCCCTGCCCCTGCCCACCGGTCAGCGACCGGCCCTGGGCGGCCATCGCGGCCCGGACGGTGCCGAGGATCCGCTCGTGCAGCGGCCCGCGCAACCCCCGCAGGTGGTCGCCGACCGACGGCGCGAGACCGGCGAGACCGGGCTCGATGTCGAGCAGGGCGTCCGACACGATCGGCCATCCTTTGTCATCGGGGTGATAATTCCGGCGGTGAATACTGCGCCCCGGCACGGATCATTTTGGCACCGCGCTACCTAGGGTCGGCGCATGGAGACGGATGTCATCGTGATCGGCGCCGGCCTGGCCGGCCTGGTCGCCGCCGCCGAGGCCGCCGACGCGGGCCGCCGGGTGCTGCTGGTGGACCAGGAGTCGGAGCACAACCTCGGCGGGCAGGCGTTCTGGTCGTTCGGCGGGCTGTTCTTCGTCGACTCGCCCGAGCAGCGGCGGATGGGCATCCGCGACTCGGTCGAGCTGGCCTGGCAGGACTGGACCGGCAGCGCCGCCTTCGACCGGCCCGAGGACCACTGGCCGCGCCAGTGGGCGCAGGCGTACGTGCACTTCGCCGCCGGGGAGAAGCGGGCCTGGCTGCGGTCGATGGGGCACCGGGTGTTCCCCGTGGTGAGCTGGGCCGAGCGGGGTGGGGGAGCGGCCCACGGGCACGGCAACTCGGTGCCCCGGTTCCACGTCACCTGGGGCACCGGCCCCGGCGTGGTCGAGCCGTTCGCCAGGCGGGTACACCGGGCCGTCGAGCAGGGCCGGGTGACGCTGCTGTTCCGGCACCGGGTCGACGAACTCGTCACCACCGGGGGCGTCGTCACCGGGGTACGCGGCGCGCTGCTCGCCCCCGACGACGGGCCCCGGGGACGCAGCAGCTCCCGGGAGGTCGTCGGCGACTTCCAGCACGACGCCCAGGCCGTGATCATCACCTCGGGCGGCATCGGCGGCAACCACGACCTCGTCCGGCGGGCCTGGCCGGCCCGGCTCGGCACCCCGCCCACCCGGATGGTCACCGGCGTCCCCGCCCACGTCGACGGCCGGATGCTCGCCATCACCGAGACCGCCGGCGGGCAGGTGATCAACCCGGACCGGATGTGGCACTACACCGAGGGGCTGCGCAACTGGGACCCGATCTGGCCCCAGCACGGCATCCGCATCCTGCCCGGCCCGTCCTCGCTCTGGCTCGACGCCACCGGGGCGCGGCTGCCGGCGCCGCTGTTCCCCGGCTTCGACACCCTGGCCACCCTGCGGCACCTGCGTGCCACCGGGCACGACTACAGCTGGTTCCTGCTCACCCAGAAGATCATCGAGAAGGAGTTCGCGCTGTCGGGCTCCGAGCAGAACCCCGACCTCACCGACCGCAGCGTCCGGCAGGTGCTGCAACGGGTCCGGCCAGGGGCACCCGGCCCGGTCGAGGCGTTCAAGCGGAACGGGGCCGACTTCGTTGTCGCCGACACCCTGCCCGAGCTGGTGGCCGGGATGAACAAGCTGGCCGCCGAGACCGACGGGCCGCAGCTCGACCCCGTCGCACTGACCGCGCTGGTCGAGGCCCGGGACCGGGAGATCGCCCACCCGTTCGGCAAGGACGCCCAGCTCGCCGCGATCCGGGGGGCCCGCCGCTACCGGGGTGACCGGCTGATCCGGGTCGCCACCCCGCACCGGCTGCTCGACCCGGCGGCCGGACCACTGATCGCGGTGCAACTGCACGTGCTCACCCGTAAGAGCCTCGGCGGGCTGCACACCGACCTGTCCGCCCGGGTGCTGCGCCCCGACGGCGAACCACTGGGCGGGGTGTACGCGGCAGGCGAGGTCGCCGGCTTCGGGGGTGGGGGCATGCACGGCTACAGCGCCCTGGAGGGCACCTTCCTCGGCGGCTGCCTGTTCTCCGGCCGCACCGCCGGCCGCGCCGCTGCGGCGGCCGTCGGCTGACCGGCCCGGTCGGGTCCTCGGTAGGCTCGGCTGCCGTGGACGACGACGCGCTGACCGCGATGGTGACCGTCGCGGCGGGGCAGGTGACCCTGTCCGACCGCCGCACCGAGCGCCGCTGGTCGGTCGAGGTGTCGGCGTACCGGCTCGGCGTCGTCCCGGTCACCCAGGGCTGGTACGCCCGGGTGACCGGGGAACGGCCGAGCACCGTCGCGGGCGACCGGCTGCCCGTGGAGGGGGTGTCCTGGGCGGACGCCGTCCGGTTCTGCATCGCGCTCTCCCTTCGGGAGGGGCTGACGCCCGCCTACCGGCTGCACGACGACGGCGAGGGAGCCGACTGGGACTCCACCGCCGACGGCTACCGGCTGCCGACCGAGGCCGAGTGGGAGTACGCCTGCCGGGCCGGCACCACCGGTCCGCGCTACGGCCCGCTCGACGAGATTGCCTGGCACCGGGGCAACTCCGGCGAACGGCCGCACCCGGTGGCCGGGCGCACCGCCAACCCGTGGGGCCTGTACGACCTGCTCGGCAACGTCTGGGAGTGGTGCTTCGACGTCTACGACGCCGAGGTGTACGGCGGCTACCGGGTGCTGCGCGGGGGCGGCTGGTTCGACGAGCACTGGAGCTGCCGCGCCTCGGTACGCCGCCGCAGCCACCCGACGTTGCGGATCGACGACGTCGGTTTCCGGCTGGCCCGTTCCCTGCCCCGTTGACCCCGCTCCCGCACGGCCCCGCTCCCGCGTCGGCGGGGGAGGTGCCGGGCGGCGGGGAGGGGCCGTCGGTCAGGTCAGCCGGCGGGTGCTGTGCCGCACGATCAGCGGGGTGGCCAATTCGATCCGGTGGCTGTCCAGCCCCTCCCCGGCGACCAGGGAGAGCAGCATCCGGGTCGCCATGCCGGCCATCTCGGCCAGCGGCTGACGCACGGTGGTCAGCGGCGGGGCCGCCCAGCGGGCCGAGTCGAGGTCGTCGAAGCCGACGATGCTGATGTCGTCGGGGACCCGGGCGCCGCGCTCGTAGAGCGCCTCGTAGGCGCCCAACGCCATCTCGTCGGCGCAGGCGAACACGGCGGTGGGGGGCTGGGCGAGGTCCAGCAGGGCGTTCATCTCCCGGTAGCCCGACGGGGAGGTGAAGTCGCCGTGCCGGACGTACCCGGCGGGGATCTTGCGGTTGGCCGCGTTCATCGCGGCCCGGTACCCGTCGACCCGGGCGCGGCTGCACGGCACCGTCGGCGGGCCGCCGATCACCGCGATCCGGTGGTGACCCAGGTCGAGCAGGTGTTCGGCGGCGGCCACCCCACCGGACCAGTTCGTCGCCCCCACCGACGGGATGCCCGCGCCGGGCTGGCCGGCCGGGTCGATGATGACCACCGGGATGCCCAGTTCTTCGAGCTGGCCCTGCTGGCTGGGGGACAGGTCGGAGAGCACGAGCAGCACCCCGTCGCAGCGGCGCTTGGAGAGCTGTTCGATCCACCGCCGGTCGGGGCGGCTGCGGCTGCGCCCGTGCACGGCGG
The DNA here is from genome assembly GCF_053667945.1 of Micromonospora sp. SCSIO 07396. Taxonomy (NCBI): domain Bacteria; kingdom Bacillati; phylum Actinomycetota; class Actinomycetes; order Micromonosporales; family Micromonosporaceae; genus Micromonospora; species Micromonospora sp. SCSIO 07396. Next base: position 2,892,991 of record NZ_CM132210.1, on the reverse strand, counting down.
AGACGACCACGCCGACGCCCGCCCGGTAGGCCAGATCCTCGACACCGTCGAGGATCTGCATCGCCCAGGGACTGCCGAGATCCCGGAAGACCAGGTCGATGAGGCCGGCGGCACCGGGCATCGCGGGCGCCCTGCGGGCGGTGTACGACCGCCGGTCGAGCAGGTCCTGGATCCGGCGTCGGGTCGCCGGGGCGACGTCGGGTCGACCGTTGAGCACCTTCGAGACGGTGGGCACGGACACCCCCGCGGCGGTCGCGATCTCCGACAGCGTCGCCCGGTCCTCCGCCATGCCCATCTCCTCCACAGTCGTGCGCCCGTCGGCAGCATAGCCCGAAAGTTTCGGAGGTCGGGTGACGCCCTGGTCGTCGCGGCGATGCGACCGCCCGGAGCCGGCCGGTCGGGGAGCACCTACCCTGGTGCCGGCCCGAGTGACGGTGGGCCGTCGACAAACCGAAACTTTCCCGAAACCGACTTGTCCGGTGCGGTGGGTCGGACCGGGAGACGCCGGACCTTCGCGTCCCGTCCGATTTCTGCTGCGGCGACGCATACGGCATGCTGTGCCGCAACGGCAGGAGACTCTGCCGGTGGCCGGCGACGAACCGCGGACACGCGGTCGTCCCTGCGCGAGACGTGCGGGAGGGCGGGGCGGTGATGGCCGAGGCTGAGGCGGGGCGTTCCGTGTTCACCGGTGCCAGCGAGATGGCGGCCCGGATGCGCGCCTTCGACTGGCCCGCCACCTCGCTGGGCGCGGTCGACGACTGGCCGGCGAGCCTGCGCACCGCCACCCGGATCTGCCTGACCTCCCGGTTCCCCATGATCGTCTGGTGGGGCCCGGAGCTGCGCTTTCTCTACAACGACGCCTACGGCCCGCTGCTCGGCAGCAAACACCCGGCCCTCGGCAAGCCCGGCGACCAGGTGTGGGGCGAGATCTGGCACATCATCGGGCCGATGCTGCGCGGCGTGGTGCAGACCGGCGAGGCGACCTGGTCGGAGGACCTGCTGCTGCCGATGAACCGGCACGGCTACTGGGAGGAGACCTACTGGACGTACTCCTACAGCCCGCTGCACGACGACGACGGTGTGGTGCGCGGCGTGTTCACCGCCGTCAGCGACACCACCGAACGGGTCATCGGCCAGCGGCGGCTCGCCGCGTTGCAGGACCTCGGGGCCCAGGCCGGCACCGCCCGCACCGTCGGTGAGGCGTGCGAGCTGGTCGCCGGGTCGCTCGGCCGGGCCGGGGCCGACGTGCCGTACGCGGCGGTCTACCTGCGGGGGCGCGACGGCGGCCTGCGGCTGACCGCCAGCACCCGCGCCGGCGAGGTCGACCGCGCGGGCGGGGCCACCGCTGCGGTGTGGCCGGTGGCGCAGGTGCTCGCCGACGGTCGCCCGGCGCACGTCACCGACCTGCTCGACCGGGCCGGCGAACTGCCGGCCGGCGGCTGGCAGACCGCACCGACCGAGGCGATGGTGCTGCCGCTGCACGGCGAGACCGGCGCCGAGGACATCGGCGTCGTCGTGCTGGCCGCCAGCGCCGGCCGGGCGCTCGACGACGGCTACCGCACCTTCTTCGACCTGGTGGCCCAGCAGAGCGCCGCCCTGATCAACGGCGCGGTCGCCTACGAGGTGCAGCAGCAGCGGGCCGAGGAACTCGTCGAGCTGGACCGGGCCAAGACGGCGTTCTTCTCCAACATCAGCCACGAGTTCCGCACCCCGCTGACGCTGATCAGCGGCCCGTTGCAGGAGCTGCGGGCCCGGCTGGGCGACGGGGACGCGCAGGTCCGCGACGAGCTGGACGTCATGCACCGCAACGCGTTGCGGCTGGGCAAGCTGGTCACCGCGCTGCTGGACTTCTCCCGCATCGAGGCCGGCCGGATGCAGGCCAGCTACGAGCCCGTCGACCTGTCCCGGTTCACCGCCGAGCTGGCCAGCGTGTTCCGGGCGGCCGTCGAACGCGCCGGCCTCACCCTCGACGTGGACTGCCCGCCGCTGTCCGGGCCGGTGCACGTCGACCGGGCGATGTGGGAGAAGGTGGTGCTCAACCTGCTCAGCAACGCCCTCAAGTTCACCTTCCACGGCGGCATCCGGGTCACCGTGGCCGACCGCGACGGCACCCCGACGGTGCAGGTCGCCGACACCGGCATCGGGGTGCCGGCCGACGAGATCCCCCGGCTGTTCGAGCGCTTCCACCGGGTGCCGCAGGCCCGCTCCCGGTCCCACGAGGGCAGCGGCATCGGCCTGGCCCTGGTCCGGGAACTGGTCGGCCTGCACGGCGGCACGATCACCGTGGACAGCACCCCGGACGTCGGCACCACCTTCACCGTACGGCTGCCGTACGGTGTCGCCCACCTGCCCGCCGAACACGTCGTCACCGGCGTCGGCGCGCCGGTGCCGTCGGACAGCGCCGAACCGTTCGTCGCCGAGGCGCTGCGCTGGCTGCCGGCCGCCGGCACCGACGTCCGGCCGACGCCGCAGCCGTCGCCCGCCGACCTGCCGGGCGCGGACCGACCCCGGGTGCTGATCGCCGACGACAACGCCGACATGCGCGAGTACCTGCACCGGCTGCTGCGGTCCCGCTACGACGTCACCGCCGTCGGCGACGGGCTCGCCGCGCTGGCCCAGGCCCGCACCGCACCGCCCGACCTGATCGTCAGCGACGTGATGATGCCCGGCCTGGACGGGCTCGAACTGGTCGCCGCGCTGCGCGCCGAACCCCGCACCATGGGGGTGCCGGTGCTGCTGCTGTCGGCCCGCGCCGGCGGGGAGGCCGCCGTCGAGGGGTTGGAGGCCGGCGCCGACGACTACCTGGTCAAACCCTTCTCCGCCGAGGAGCTGCTGGCCCGGGTCCGGGCCAACGTCGACCTGGCCCGGTTGCGTAACCACCACGCCAACTGGCGGACCGCGATGATCAACTCGTTGCAGGAGGGGTTCTTCGTCCTCGACGCCGACGGCGCGCTGGTCGAGATGAACACCGCCTTCGCCGAGCTGTTCGGCTACGGCCCCGAGGGCCTGCCCTACCGACCCCGCTACCCGTGGTGGCCCGACGACGTCGCCGACGCCTCGGCCAACCGGCTGGTGGCCGACGCGTTCGCCCAGGCGATGACCGTCGCCCACGGATCGTTCGTGGTGCCGCTGCGGCACCGCGACGGGCACCGCCTCTGGACGGCGGTCGCCTTCAACGCGGTCACCGACGACCAGGGCCGGCGGATGGTCGTCGGCACTATCCGCGACGTCACCGCCGAACGTTACGCGGTGCAGCGGGAAACCGCCCTGAGCACCCTCAACCAGCGGCTGTCCCGGGCCGCCAGCACCAGCGAGGCGTTGCGCGCCGGCGTCGAGGAGCTACGGCAGCTCTGGCAGGCCCACCGGACGGTCGCCACCCTCTGGGCACCCGACGGCACACCGGCGGTGACCGCCACCCCCGGCACCGACTGGGGGCAACTGCCCGACCCGGTCCGCGAGACGGTCACCGCGCTGCGGGCGCAGCCGCCGCTGCGGATCACCATCGACGCCGCCACCGGGGCCCGGCCCGCAGGCGTCGGCACCACTGTCGACTCGCCGCAGGGTCCGCTGGTGATCTGGCTCGAACTCGACCCGGCACGCGGCTTCGGCACCGAGGACCAGATGCTCCTGTTGCTGCTGTGCGGGGCGCTCGGGCAGGCGTTGCACCGGGCCCACGCCGCCGACCAGCAACGGGAGGTGGCGGTCGCCCTGCAACGCTCCATCCTCGGCCCGGCCGAACTGCCCGCCGGGTTCGCCGTCCGCTACGAGCCGGCGACCCGCCCCCTGGAGGTCGGCGGCGACTGGTACGACGCGGTGGACCTGCCCGACGGCCGGATCGGCATCGTCGTCGGCGACTGCGTCGGCCGGGGCCTGCCCGCCGCCGCCGTGATGGGCCAACTGCGCAGCGCCTGCCGGGCGCTGCTGCTGGAGGCGTCCGGCCCGGCGCAGGTGCTCACCGCCCTGGACCGGTTCGCCCGGATGCTGCCCGGTGCGGCCTGCACCACCGTGTTCTGCGGCATCCTCGACCCGGAGAGCGGGAAGCTGACCTACAGCAGCGCCGGGCATCCACCGGCGATCCTCACCCACCCCGACGGCCACACCGAGTTGCTGGCCGCCGGCCGGGGCAGCCCGCTGGGCATCCCGTCGCGCGGTGGCCGCCCCGACGCGGCAGCCGTCGTGCCGCCCCGGGCCGTGCTGCTGCTCTACACCGACGGCCTGGTGGAACGCCGCCGCCAGTCGCTCGACACCGGCATCGCGCAGGCCGCCTCCGCCGTCCGGGAGGACCACACCGCCGGGGTGGAGCAGCTCGCCGACCGGGTGATGCAACGGATGACCCCGCAGGGCGGGTACGACGACATCGCCCTGCTGCTCTACCGTCACCCGGCACCGTTGGAGCTGTCGTTCCCCGCCGACCGGTCGCAGATGGCCCCGGTGCGTTCCACCCTGCGCCAGTGGTTGCGCCGCACCGGTGCCGACCCGCACCTGGCCCAGGACGTGCTGGTGGCCACCGGTGAGGCCTGCGCCAACGCGGTCGAGCATGGTCACCGCGACGCCCGTCCCGGGCTGATCCGGCTGCTCGCGGTGGCCGCGGGCACCGACCTGTTCGTCACGGTGGTCGACTCCGGACGGTGGAAGGTGCCCGAGATTGACCACGACCGGGGACGCGGCATCAACCTGATGCGCGCGTTGATGTCGCACGTGCACATCCGGACCACCGACGCCGGCACCACCGTCGAGCTGCACACGAGGATTCCCGTATGAACACGCCCCTGGACCTGGCCACCGGCCGGCAGCCCGACGGCGCCCCGCTGGTGACCGTCGCCGGTGAGATCGACATGAGCAACGCCGACCGGTTCCGGGCGGCGATCGCCGACGCGCTGGTCGACGGGCACCTGCTGACCGTGGACCTGACCGGGGTGGAGTACCTCGACAGCGCCGCGCTCGCCGCGTTGTTCGCCCACGTCGACCGGTTGCGGGTGGTGGCGAACCCGTTGCTGGCCAGCGTCCTGACCATCTCCGGCCTGGCCGAGCTGACCACGGTGACCTTCGCCGACTGACCCCGCCCGGCTGCCGGCCGCGCCGGACGGCCCACCCGACGGCGACACCCGGCTGCCGCGACCCCGCCGCTTCGGGTGGTGTGTCAGGCGACGATCGGAGATCCGACAGCCCTGCGGTGACCGGCACCCTACGCTCGCCCTGCCTCCGCCGAGCGGGAAGCGGGTGACGCATGGGCAGCACCGACCACCGTCCACTCCCGACCGATGCGCAAGCCCCGGCCGATGCCGCCCCACCCGCCGTCCGCGCCGATGCCGCCCCACCGGCGGGTACCCCGTCCGGTGCCGCGGCGGTGCCGGGTCCGCCGCCGGCCGGCCTGCCGCGTCGCCGCCGGCCCACCCGGCTGCGCTGGCTGCACCTGCTGATGTTGCTCTGCCTGGCCGGGGTGGGGGTGGCGGCCGGCGACGCCGTCTTCGTCGTGCACGACCTGGGCCGCTGGGGCGAGGTCCAGGCGTGCGCGGCACTCGACGACCTCCCGCCGGACGGCGGGGAGGCCGCCCGGTTACTCGGTCGGGGCGCGCGGTACGACCGGTGCGCCGCGGGTTTCGAGCTGGTCCGGGGGTTGGCCCAGCTCGGCGGGGCGGTGGGGGTGCTCGGGCTCGCCGGGGTGGCCGTGCTGCTCGACGGCCTGTCCGCGCGCCACGCCGTGTGGCGTCGGGTCCGCCGTCGCCCGGCCGGTGAACGGGGTGTCGCGGTGGTGCGGGAACGCTTCGAGCACTGGTGCGACACGCTCGGGCTCGACCGGCGTCGGCCCCGGCTCGTCGTCGCGCCGGTCGGCGTCCGGCAGGCGTACACCACGGCGGTGCCGTTCGGCCGGCCGCTGGTGGTGGTGCCGGTGGCCCACGCGTACGGCCGCCCGGACCTGCTCGACCTGGTGCTGCTGCACGAGTTGGCGCACGTGCGGGCCCGGGATGTGGCGTGGGCGTCGGCGACCCGGTGGACCGGTGGGCTCATCCTGCCGGTCCTGGTGCTGGTGGTGACGCCGGTGCTGGTCGATCCGGGGCCGGCGACCCGGTACTACGTGCTGACCCTGCCGGTCACCGCGCTGTTCGCGGCCGGGACGCTGCTGTCGCGGGCGGCGGTGCTGCGCCGCCGTGAGCACGCCGCCGACCGGTTCGCGGTCGACCACGCCGACCTGCGCGACACCCTGGCCGCCGCCGGTGGTGACGACGACCCGCCCCGTCGGGCGCGGTGGTGGTGGCCGGGCCGCTGGCTGGCCCGCCATCCGACGGGCGTGCAGCGGGTCCGGGCGCTCGACCGGGAACCGCGCTGGGAGGACGGCTTCACCGTCGCGGTGGTGGCCGGCCTGGTGGCGATGTTCGGCTTCCAGTCGCTGCTGCGGCCACTGACGCACGGGGTCGGCGCGGTTGCGCCGGGCGACGCCGGTGACGTCGCGATGGCCGTCGCGGCCCTGTGCTGGGCCGTGGTCGTGGTGCCGCTGTGGTCCCGCCGCCCCGCGTCGGTACGTCGGCGGTGGTCCCGGATGCTCGGCTCCGGGCTCGGGCTGGCCGGCGGATACCTCCTGCCCGGCTTCGGGGCGACCAGCCCGGTGTACGCGGTGTTCCTCGCCGGCTTCCACCTCGGTGCGTTCGCCGCGCTGCTGCCGGTGCTGGTCGGGGTCGGCGCGGTGGCCGTCGGGTTCGCCGAGGCGGTGGCGCGGGTGCCGTCGGGGATCCGCCGGAGGGTGACCCTGGTGGTCACGGTGCTCGCGGTGGCGGCCCTGCTGACGGCGGTCCTGACCACCGCCACCCTGCTGGTGTTCGGCCACTGGGCCTGGCACAGCGGGCCGATCGACCGGGCCCTGTGGAGCACCCCCGGTTTCGCCGCCCGGGTGGCCCTACCGGCGGTGCCGCTGGCCGCCCTGCTGCTGGTACGTCGGCCGACCCGTGCCCGCCGGCCACCGCGCCCGGCGGCCTCCCCGCCGGACGCGCCGCCCGCGCCGGTCGCCGCCGGCCCCCGGCGGCTGATCGCGCTGATCCTGCTGACCGGCGGTACGGCGGTCGTCGCCGGCCTCGCCGCGACCGAGCTGGTCGCCGGCCGGACCGCCGGTGGGGACGCCTTCTTCCTGCTGTTCCTCCGCTGGTGGCTGTGCGCGTCGGCCGGCTGGTGGGTCGCGTCGGTGGTGCTGCTCGCCCGGGGGGTCCGGGGCATCGCCGTGGCCTGGACGGCCGGGGTCGGGGTCACCGTCGCCGCCGGGTCCGTCCAGTTCGCCCGGGACGTCGTCGCCGGCGTCGGCCCGGCGCCGGCGCACCTGCTCGCCTTCCTCGAACGGCCGGCGTGGCTGCTGCTCGCCGCGCTGGTGGTCACGTCGCCCCCGGTGCTGCTCCTGCGTGAGCTGTGGACCGGGTGCCGGGCGTGGGCCCGCCGCCGCCGGCCGGCGCGCCGCCACGGTCCCTGGGCGTCCTGGCCGCCGCCGGTGCTCGCGGCGCTGGTGGCCGTGGCGGTGGCCGGTGGGGTGGCGGCGGGTTGGACCGCGCCGGTGACCGGGCGGGCCGGCGACTGGGATCTGCTACGGTCGGCCCGGGTGGAACCCGCCGCGCCGGACGACGGACGTCCTCGACCGGCAGCCCGGGACCCGGGCCGGCCGCTGGACCGGGCCGCGGTCGACGCCGCCCTGGCCGAGGCGCGACGCAGCCTGCCGGCGGACTGGACTCCCGCGCCGGGGCTCAGCCCGTTCGGGGTGACCGACCCGGCGGGGGTGCGGCCGTCGGCCTGCGCCGACCGGTTCGCCGCCGACGCCCGCGCCGAGCGGGCCCGGCCGGCGTCGGCCGAGGGCACGGTCGTCCTGGCGGTGCCGGCCACCACGTTGCCGCCGCTGGGCGCGACCTTCCAGCTGCGGCTGACGTCGTACCCGTCGGCCGACGCGGCGGCCCGGGTGCTCGCGGCGGCCCGGCAGGCCGTCACCGCCTGCCCCCGCTGGTCGTACCCGTCGGCGCTGGCCGACGGTGGCGTCGCGCACCGGTGGACGGTGGCCATGCCCCGCGCCGACCTGCCGTACGACAGCCTGCGGGTCAGGATCACCGACTCGTCGACGGTGGGCGGGTTGCCCGCCGTCGCCGGTGGGACGCGGGTCGTCGTCGCGGTGGGGCGCACCGTGCTGTCCGCCGAGATCGCCCTCGGTATCCCGTTCCGCGACCAGTTGGAGCCGAAGGAGCGACTGCTCCTGGACGACCTGGCGGTGGTCGGTGCCCGTCTGGTCGTGCACGCCCTCGATTCCTGACCGCGACCCGCCGGTACCCGACCCGCTGGCGGCGACCCTCCACCATCGACCTACCGACCCTGCGACCGATCGGCGGTGCACCATGACGGATCTGACGGCCCGGCCGGGGCCGATGCTGCTCAGCGACCTCGCGCGGGAGGTGGTGCTGGCCGCCGCGCCGCAGGAGTCGGCGCTGCTGCCCGAGGTGACCGCCGCCTGGCTCGCCGGTGAGCTGGGAACACCGGGGCGGGGCGGGCGGTGGCACGGTGGACGGATCGGCGTCGGGCTGGATGACGGCCTGCTCGTGACGGTGGTCTACCCGGTGCTGGCGACGGCGCTGACCCAGGTGCTGGCACCCGCCGCCGAGCGGGGCTGGCGACGCCTGTGGCGACGGTGGCGACCGCGCTCCCGCCGTACCGATGTGGTGGTCTCCCCGGAGGTGCTGGCCCAGGCCGAGGCGGTCCGCGACGCGATCCTCACCGCCGGATCCGCCCTCGGGGTGTCCCGCCGGCGCTGCCAGCTGATCGCCGAGGCCGCGTACGCCGCCCTGCTGCGCCGCCAGCTCGGGGACGGGTCGTGACCGGGCCGAGCCGCCGCCGGCTGCTGGGGTTGGCGGGGCTCACCCTGGGCGGACTGCTGGTCGGCTGTGCCGGGCCCGGCGACCCCCGACCGTCGGCTGCCGGGCCGTCGACGCCCACGCCCGGCTCGTCGCCGACGGGTGGTCTGCCGGCCGCCGACGTCCTGGTCGACCGGCTGGCCGGCTACCCGAGCGCCTTCCGGTTCACCCCGACGAACACCACGACCAGCGACGAGGCGGCGGTGGCCCGGGCGCGGGTGGCGATGCGCACCGAGTTGGTGGCCTTCCTCGCCTGGGCCGGGACCAACGGGCACCCCGATCTGCGGGCGGCGTTGCCGGCCGACCCGGGCTGCGAGGGGTACCTGCTGGACCCGCTGGTCGGCAACGACGAGACCCTGGACACGGTGCCGCTGGCCGGCGCCCGGGAGCCGTTCGGGCGGCTGATTCCCGACAACGAGACGGTCAAGAGCTACCTGGGCACCCGGCAGGCCGGGTTCGCGCTGGTGATGCTGAAGGTGATGATGTCCCGGGCGGCGTACGCCGGGCTGGTCACCAACTCCCCGCTGGTCCGGGTGGCGGCCGGCAAGAACGTGGTCACCATCTATCCGGTGACCGCGCCCGAGCCGCCGGGCGGCGATAGCTACCTGTCGCTGCTGCCGGGCCTGCGTGAGGCGTTCCGGGCCGATCCGGCGCGGCGGTGGCTGGTGGCCAACCCGGGGCAGAACCTGTCCGCGGCGAACCAGCGGCGGCTGCTCGACGGCGGCGGCACGCTGCACACCGCCGACGGCTACCGGGTGGTGTACGTGGACAGCGCCCGCGCCGGCTACGTCCCGGCCGCCGTGGCGCGCGCCCTGTACGACGGGCTGCGGGAGGCGGCCGCGCCCCGGTAGGCGGGCGGACCCGCCCCGAGGGGTGGGGGTCAGCCCACGGTCACCCCGAACGCGTTGCCGTCCGGGTCGGCCAGCAGGACGACCCCGTCGGCGGTGGCGTCGAGCCGGGTGGCTCCGAGGGCGACCAACCGGTCGACCTCCGTGCGGGGGTCGGTGCCGGCGGTGGCGAGGTCGAACCGTTGCGGATTGCGGCCCCGCTGCGGGGCGACGGGCGGCCCGCCCCAGGCGACCTTCGTGCCGCCGTGCGGTGCCTGGACGGCGGTCTCCTGGTCCTGGTCCCACACCAGCGGCCAGCCCAGCGCCCGGCTCCAGAAGAGGCCGACCTCGCGGGTGCCGTCGCAGGCGACCTCCCCGAGCCGGCCGCATCCGGCGAGGAAGGTGTTGCCCGGCCCGATGACGCAGAACTCGTTGCCCTCGGGGTCGGCCAGCACGACGTGCGTCTCCTCGGGGCGCTGCCCGACGTCGAGGTGGCTGCCGCCGAGGGCGATCGCCCGTGCGACCTGTAGCCGCTGGTCGTCGGGGCTGTCGCTGGTCAGGTGCAGGTGCATCCGGTGGGGTCCGGTGCGGTGCGGCTGGCCCGGCACGAACCGCAGGTCGGGTCGGGTGTCGGTGCCGGGCAGGCGGACCCCGTCGGTGCCGTCTGCGACGGTGTCCTGGCCGAGCAGGTCGGCCCAGAACCGGGCCAGTCGGGTGGGGTGCCGCGCGTCCAGGGTCAACGTCAGGTGTCGCGGGAGCATCCCGGCACCGTAGCGACCTCCGCCGGTGGGCGACAACGGTTTTACGGCGCGCGGCCACCGGGTGGCGGCAGGGGTCCGGGCGGGGGACGGGCGTTGCCGCCCGGACCTGCCTGCCGACGACGGGGGCCACCGTCCACCACATCGACCGTGATGACTTTACGGAAATGTTTCGGAAACTTCAAGTGGTCCTGGGCGTCGAACCCCTGCCCATGGGCTACATAGGCAGGGAAAACTTTCGAACTGGTGGTGGCCGGTCAGTGGCCGTGCCAGGAACGCCAGAGGGAGGCGTAGACGCCGTCGGCGGCGACCAGGTCGTCGTGCCGGCCGATCTCGGTGATCCGGCCGTCCTCCAGCACCGCAACCCGGTCGGCGTCGTGCGCGGTGTTGAGCCGGTGCGCGATGGCGATCACCGTACGGCCGGCCAGCACCGCACCGAGCGCCCGTTCGGTGCGCCTGGCGGTCGTCGGGTCCAACGCGGCGGTCGCCTCGTCGAGGATCAGGATGTCCGGGTCGGCCAGCACGAGCCGGGCCAGCGCCACCTGCTGGGCCTCGGCCGGGCCCAGGTCGCGCACCCCGGCCCCGAGCGGGGTGTCGAGACCGTCCGGCAGGTCGGCGTACCAGTCGGCCCCCACCGCGGCCAGGGCCGCCCGCAACTGCGCGTCGGTGCCGCCCGGCGCGGCGAACGCCAGGTTGTCCCGCAGCGTACCGAGGAAGACGTGGTGTTCCTGGGTGACCAGGGCGATCCGGCGGCGGCGTTCGGCCGGGTCGAGGTCGGTGACCGCGACCCCGCCGAGGCTCACCATCCCCCGGGCGGGCACGTCGATGCCGGCGAGCAACCGGGCCAGGGTGGACTTGCCCGCCCCGGAGGGGCCGACCACGGCCAGCCGTTCCCCCGCCGCGACCGTCAGGTCGATGCCGTGCAGCACCTGCGGGCCGTCCGCGTACCGGAACGTCGCCCCGCGCACCTGCACCACGCGCCCGGTGGGCAGGGCCGCCCGGCCCCGGGGTTCCGGCGGCACCTGCCCCACCCCGAGCACCCGGGCGTACGAGGCGATGCCGCGCTGCGCCTGCTCCACCCACAGCAACAGCCGGTCCAGCGGGTCGACCGCCTGTTGCAGGTAGAGCGCGGCGGCGACCACCTCACCCAGACTGACCCGCCCCCGCGACAGCAGCACACCCCCGGTGATCAGCACGGCGGCGATCGGGATCGGATAGCTGCCCTCCACCACCGGGAAGAACACCGACCGCAGGGCGAGGGTGGCCCGCCGGGTGGTCCACACCGCGCCGATCCGGGCGGTGCCGTGGGCGACCCGGTCGCCGCCCAACCGCAGCGCTTCGATGGTCCGCGCGCCCTCGGCGGTCGTGGTGAGCGCCTCGGTCAGCTCCGCCGTCGCCGCCCCCTCGGCCAGGTAGGCCGGGGCGGCCCGGCGCAGGTACCAGCGCACCACCATCGCGATCGACGGGAGCCCGGCGAGCGCGGCCAGGCCGAGCAGCGGGTCCAGCAGGAACACCGCGCCGAACAGCAGCGTCAACTGGGTCCCCGCGATGACCACCACCGGCACCACGTCGCGCAGCATGGTGCCCACCGTGGACACGTCCACCGAGCTGCGGGTGGCCAGGTCACCGGTGCCGGCGTGCTCGACCACCGAGACGGGCAGGCCCAGCAGCCGGGTCACGAAGTCCTCGCGGAGCCGGGCGACCGCCCGCTCACCGAACCGGTGCCCGGCGTACTGGGCGTAGCGGGCGAGCAGCCCCTGCGCCAGCACGCAACCGCCGATGGCCAGCGCCGACCGGTCCACCGCGCCCGCCCCGGCTCCGGCCGTGACCTGGTCGACGATCCGCCCGATCAGCCACGGCGCGGCCAGCCCGGCGAGGGCGGCGGCGCTGTGCAACGCCAGCACCCCGACGACCGCCCACCGGTCGCCCGCGAGCATGTCACGGGCGGCCCGCCGGACCACCGTCGGGCCCGCGACCGGCAGCTTCGTCATCGGCCGGTCCGCCCCGCAGGCGTGTCGTCGGTGCCGCTGGTGCGGGAGACCAGCCGCCGGTAGTCCGGGTCGGCGGCCAGCAGCGCGGCGTGCGTCCCGGTGCCGGTGACCCGGCCACCGCGCAGGTGGACGACCATGTCGGCGTGCCCGAGCAGCACCGGTGAGGTGCTCAGCAACACCGTCGTGCGTCCCGTACGGGCCTGCCGCAGGCGCTGCGCCACCCGGGCCTCGGTGTGCGCGTCCACCGCCGATGTCGGGTCGACCAGGATCAGCACCTCCGGGTCGGCGAGCAGGGCACGGGCCAGCCGGACCCGCTGCCGCTGACCGCCGGAGAGGGTACGGGCCCGTTCGCCGACCGGGGCGTCGAGGCCGTCGGGCAGCCCCTCGACGATGTCGCGGGCCGACGCCACGTGCAACGCCGCGTCGATCCGGGCGTCGTCGACGGTGCCGTGCGGGCCGGCGAGGACCTGCCGCAGGGTCCCGGCGAACAGGTATCCGTCGTGGTCGGCGACGAGGATGCGGGAGCGCACCTCGTCGAGGTCGACGGCCGTCAGCGCAACTCCGCCCCAGGTGACCGCGCCGGTGACGTACCGGCCCAGCCGGTCGGCCAGGGCCACCGCGTCGGCCGGGTCGTCGGCGGCGACGCCGACCAGCCGGCCCACCGGGACGGTCAGCCCGCTGTCCGGGTCATGCAGCGGGGCCGGGCCGGCCGGGGCGGGACATGTCGCCGGGCCGCCCACCGGGTCGGGGTCGAGCCGGAGCAGGTCGACGATCCGCCGGGCCGCGACCCGGCCCTGGATCAGCTGGTAACTGCCCTCCAGCAGGAACCAGACCGGCACGATGAGCACGGCCACGTAGCCGTAGACGGCCACCAGTTGCCCGACGGTGATCCCGCCCGCCACGGCGGTGCGGGCGGCCAACCACACCACCACGGCGAGGAACACGCCCGGGATGACCGTGGTCAGCGCGTCGACCCAGCTGAGCACCGCGCCGACCCGGTAACCCTCGGCCCGCAGCCGTTGCGACCGGGCGGCGTACCGGCGGGCGAACAGGTGCCGGCCGCCGACCCCGGCGAGCACCCGCAGGCCGGCGACGATGTCGTCGGCCCGGGTGGTCAGCTCGCCCTGCTGCTGCCGGTAGACCGCCTCGGCCCGCTCCAGGCGGCGCAGCAGCGGGCCGACGACCAACGCGACCACCGGCACCCCGAGCAGCGTCACCAGCGCCAGCACCGGGTCGATCGACCAGAGGACCACGGCCGCCACCGCGTACGCCAGCACCGCCCCCACCCCCGGGCCGGTCAGGGTGAGCACCTGCGAGGTGCGCACGATGTCGTACCCGCCGACGGTGGCGACGTCACCGGCGGCGAGCCGGCGGGGGAGAACCGCGCCGACCCGGGCGAGCTGCCGCAGCAGCACGGCCGCCGAGCGGGCGCTGGCGTCCTCGCGGATGAACGTCATCGTCCGGTGCCGCATGATGCCCAGCCAGGCCAACACCGCCCCGGCGGCCACGATCGCGGCGACCCAGCCGAGCAACGCCCGTAGGTCGCCGGTGCGCAGCCCGTCGTCGACGGCGCGGGCGACCAGGAACGGCCGCACCGACAGCCCCACCATCCAGGCCGTGCCGAACAGCGAGCCGCGCAGCACCCGCCACGGCTGGCAGCGGACCAGCCACCAGATGTACCGCAGCGGCCCCGCCGTGTCCGGGGTGCCCGGGTCCGGATGGGGCAGGCGTGGAGGCACCGACCCAGGCTAGTCACCGGCCGCCGGCCGCACCGGCCCGTCCGGGGCCACCGCGCGGTGGCGTACACCTCAGTGCCCGGCCCGGTGGCGGCGTTGACGCGGCGTACGACGACCGGCAAGCTCCTGTGTTCGGATCGTCGGCGGCGGGCGTCGCCGGCCACGGCGGGGGAGGGTCGATGGCGTGGCGGACGGCCACCCGCGGGTCGGCGCTGCTCACCGCGCTGCTCGTGGTCGGCACGGCGACGGTGGCCGTCTCCGGCCCGGCCCGCGCGGCGACGCCGACCACGGTGTGCCGGATCCGCGACGGGCGGCTGACCGAGATCTCCGGGATGGTGGCCACCGACTCCGGGTTCGTGATGGTCAACGACGGTGCCGACGAGGCGTCCCACCGACGCATCTTCTTCCTCGACACCCGGTGCGCGGTGGTGCGGACGGTGGCCTACCCGTCGCGGCCCCGCGACACCGAGGACCTGGCGGTCGGCCCGGACGGCACGGTCTGGGTCGCCGACATCGGCGACAACGACCGGACCCGGTCGACGGTGGCGCTGTGGACACTGCCGCCCGGAGCCCGCCGGCCGGTGCTGCACCGCCTGACCTACCCCGACGGGGCGCACGACGCGGAGGCGCTGCTGCTCGACGGGGCCGGCCGGCCGGTGGTGGTGACCAAGCAGGGCGGCAGCGCCGGCGTCTACCTGCCGGCCGGGCCGCTGCGGGCCGGCGCGACGGTGCCGTTGACGCTGGCCGGGCAGGTCCGGTTGCCGCTCACCACCACCCCGAACCCGTACTCGTTCTTCGGCCGCCGGCTGGTCACCGGCGGGGCCGTCGCCCCGGACGGCCGTGCGGTGGTGCTGCGCAGCTACGCCGACGCCTTCGAGTACGAGGTCACCGACGGCGACGTGGTGGCCGCGCTGACCGGCGGCACGCCCCGGATCGTGGCGCTGCCCGACGAGCCGCAGGGCGAGTCGGTCAGCTACAGCCGCGACGGCCGCTTCCTGCTCACCGTCTCCGAGACCGCCGGCCAGCCGCCCGGCACCCGGCCGACGGTGCTGCGCTACGCCCGCCCGGCGGCCCGCACACCGGCCGCGTCGTCCCCGCCCGCCCCGACGGCATCCGACCGGGCACCGGCAGCGTCCAGCGCGTCCCCGACGGCGGTGTCCCCGGGCGCGGCCCCCGCCGCCGGTCCCCGGGCGGCCGTCGGCGGGACCCGGTCACTGCTGCTGGGGGTCGGGGTGATCGTCGCCGGCCTGCTGCTGGCGGTGCTGGTCGGGGTCGTCCGGGCGCGGTGGGCCCACCGCTGGCCCGGGGACGACGACGCAGCGGCATCCCGGTGAGGGATGCTGGACCCGTGCAGATCAGCATCCTCGGCCCGCTCACTGTCGACGGCCGGCCGATCCGGGGCGAACGGCTCGCCGCCGTGATCCGCACGCTGGTCGACGCGCGGGGCCGGGCGGTCTCCACCCCGCTGCTGGTGGACGCGGTGTGGGACGGCACGCCGCCGGACGACGCGACCGGCGCGGTGCAGGCCCTGGTCTCCCGGGTCCGCCGGCTCGGGCTCCCGGTGCTCGCCGTGCCGGGTGGCTACCGATTGCCCGCCGAGCAGGTCACCGTCGACGCGGTCGCGGCCCGGTCGTTGCTGGAGCGGGGCCGGGCCGCTCTGCGCGACGGTGCCGGCCCGGCCGCCCGGGACGCCGCCGAGGCGGCCCGGGCGCTGTTCCCCGAGGTGCCGCAGTGGGACACCGGGGAGACCAGCCGGCTGTTCGCCGACGTCGTCGCGTTACGCGCCGAGGCGGCGCTGACCGGCCCCGGCCCGTACGACGACGGCGACCTGCGGCGGCTGGTGGCGCGGACCCCGCCGGACGAGCCGTCGGCCGCCCTGCTGGTCCGGATGCTCGCCGCCCAGGGGCGCGACGCCGAGGCCCTGGAGGTGCTCGCGCGGTTGCGCACCGAACTGGCCGACCGCTACGGCACCGACCCGTCGCCGGTGATCAGCGAGGTCCACCTGGCGTTGCTGCGGGGTGAACTGAGCCCCCCGGCCGCCCCGGCGTCGCCGGCCCGGACGGCCCTGCCGGCGGCATGGCGGCGGCCGGTGACCGCGCTCGTCGGCCGGGAGCACGATGTCGAGGCGGTGCAGGCGGCGCTCACCGAGGCGGCCCTGGTGACCGTCGTGGCCACCGGCGGCGCGGGCAAGACCCGGCTCGCCGCCGAGGTGGTACGCCGGGCGGTGGTGACCGGACGACCGGCCCGGGTGATCGAACTGGCCGGCCTGCGGGCCGCCGAGGAGGTGCTGCCCGCCGTCCTGGCGACCCTTGGCGGGGCGGACACCACGACGGCCGGCGGCACCCTGGGCCTCGACCGCCGGGTACTCACCCCGCAGGAGCGGCTGCGTGCCCTGGCGCCGGATCTCGACGGTCTGGTGGTGCTGGACAACTGTGAACACCTCCTGGACCCGGTGGCGGCGGTCGTCGCGGACCTGCTTGCGGTGAGCCCACCGGAGGTGGCCGTGCTGGCGACCAGCCGGGCGCCGCTGGGCCTGGCCGGGGAGCGGGTCCACCGGTTGGCCGTGCTGCCCGACGCCGACGCGGTGGCGCTTGTCGAGTCCCGGGCCCGCGCCGGGGGTGCGGTGCCCACCTGGGACACCGACCGGGCGTTGGCGCTGTGCCACCGGCTGGACAACCTGCCGCTGGCCCTCGAACTGGCCGCCGCCCGGCTGCGGCACATGCCGATCGACGACGTGCTCGCCGGGCTGACCGACCGGTTCGCGCTGCTCGACGCCGCGCTGCGCGGCCTGCCGGAGCGGCACGCGAGCCTGTGGGCGATGGTCGACTGGAGCCGGGAACTGCTCGCCCCCGCCGACCGGGACCTGCTTCAGCGGGTCGCGGTGGTCCCCGCCCCGTTCACCGCCGACCTCGCCGCCGCCGTCGCCGGCCTCCCCGACGTCCGGCGTGGGCTGGCGCGGCTGGTCGAACAGTCCCTGCTGACCCTCGTCGAGAGCGACGGCCCACCCCGCTACCGGATGCTGGAGACCGTCCGCGAGTACGGCGAGGCCCGGCTCGACGCCGCCGGTGACCGTGCCCCGGCCATGGCCGGCCTGGTCGGCTGGGCCCGGTGGCAGGCGGTCGGGCTGCTCGACCGGTTCATCGGTCCCGACCAGCTCGACGCGTTCGACCGGTGCGCCGCCGAGCAGGACAATCTCGTCGCCGGCCTGCGGTGGGCGGCCGGGCACGACGACGAACCGGCGGTGGTGGACATCGCCACCCCGCTGTTCCACCTGTGGGCGGTGCGGGGCCTGCACCTGGAGGTCTCCGGCTGGTCCCGGGGCCTGCTGCACCTCGACGCCCCCGAGCGGCGGGGCGGCTCGGCGATCGTCTCCGGCCGGGCCAGCGGCCGGTCGTTGCCCAACGCCGACCGGCTGGCCTGGATGTGCCTGCTGGTGGTGGTCAACGCCGGCATCACCGGCCCGCTGCGGCTCGCCGTGCTCGCCCGCCGGGCCCTGCGCCGGCTGCTGGCCGAGCGGCCCCGGGAGGTCTCCTCCCGGCACGCGGTGCTCGCCTCGGTGCTGCCGGCGTTCGACCAGCTCGACCCGGAGCAGGCGCTGCCGGGCACCACCACCCTGATCGAGCATCCCGACCCGTACGTGCAGGGCTTCGGCCTGTTCGCCCGCGCGGCGATCGGGGACAGCGGGGGTCTGCCGACGGCCTCGGTGGCCGACGCCGAGCAGGCGTACCGCCGGTTCGAGACGGCCGGCGACCACTGGGGGATGGCGATGGCGGCGCAGGTCGTCGGGCACGGCCTGACCCCCACCGACGGCGGGTCCACCGAGTGGCTGGCGCGCGGCGTGCACCACATGGAACTGATCGGCGCCACCCAGGACGTCCGCGCCGCCCGGGTGGTGCTGGATGTGCAGCTCGCGCTGCGCGGTGACCCGGCGGCCGAGCGGCGGTTGGTCGAGACGGCGACCCCCGGCCGGGGGGAGGAGGTGGAGACCGCGCAGGCGGGCCTGGGGTTGGCCCGCCTCGCCTGGCAGCGCGGGCGGCACGCCGAGGCGCTCGACCACGCCGACGCGGTGGTCCGCTCGCTGGCCGGCTGGACCGGCCCGCCGCCGCAGCCCCGGGTGGTGCTGCGGGTCGCGGTGGCGGTGCTGCGCCTGCGGATCGCCGAGGTGTGGCCGGCCGCCCGGCGCGACGTCGACCTCCGCGCCACCGAGCTGCTGGCCACCGCCGGCGCGGAGGCGCTGTCGTCGCGGGACCTGCCGGTGATCGGGACCTGGGCGTTGGGCGGTGCCGAACTCGCCGCCTGGCGCGACGACGTCGGGACCGCCCGGGAGCTGTTCGCGCTCGGCACCCGGCTGGGCAGCAACTCGGCGGCGTTCTTCCCGTCGGGCATCGGGGAACGGCTCACCGCCGCCCTCGGTGACGAGGCGCGGCGGGAGCCGTTGCTGGCCGGGTGGCGGGCGCGGCCGGCCCCCGCGGCCGTCGCCCGCATCGGCGAGCTGATGGACGACCTGCTCGGCCGGATCAGACCCGCCGACGGTACGCGCGCAGCGCCAGTGGCATGAACACCGCTACGAAGCCGGCGCACCACAGCAGCGTCCACCACACGTGGTTGCCGACCGGGGTGCCGAGGAACAGTCCGCGCATCGCCGTCACCAGGTGGGTCAGCGGGTTGACCGTCACCACCGCCTGCATCCAGCCGGGCAGGGTGCCGGCGTCGACGAACACGTTGGACGCGAAGCTCAACGGCATGATCAGCGCGAACATCACCCCCTGCACCGCGCCCGGCGTGCGGACCTTCATCCCGACGTAGACCGGCAGCCAGCTCAGGCAGAGCGCGAACAGCACCGCGAGCAGGCACCCGGCGAGGGCCCGCACCGGGCCGGACTCGACCCGGAAGCCGAGCAGGTAGCCGATCCCCAGGGTCGAGACGGTCACGATCACGTACCGCACCACGTCGCCGAACACCGCGCCGACCAGGGGCGCGGACCGGGGGACGGGCAGCGACCGGAACCGGTCGAAGATGCCCTTGGCGATGTCGGTGTTGAGGTTGACGCCGATCGCGATGCACCCGGTGGCGATGGTCTGCGCCAGGATGCCCGGCAGCAGGTACTGGAGGTAGTCGTGGGTGGAGCCGGCGACCGCGCCGCCGAAGACGTACACGAAGATGACCAGGAACAGCACCGGTTGCAGGGTGACGTCGATCAACGCCTCCGGGGTGCGCCAGGTCTTGATCAGGCTGCGTTTGGCCAACGCCAGCGAGTGCCGCAGCAGGCGCAGCGGCCGGGGGTGCGCCACGACGGTGGACAGCGTCGGCCCGGTGCGCGGCGGGGTGCCGGTCAGGGTGCTCATGCGGCGACCTCCGTACGGGTGGTGTCGTCGTCGGCCGCGGTACGGCCGGTGAGGGTGAAGAAGACCTCGTCGAGGCTCGGCAGGTGCAGCGAGAGTTCGGTGACCGCGATGCCGGCGGCGGCCAGCCGGGCGACGCTCGCGGTCAGCGCGGAGTCGTCGGTGACCGGCACCGCGAGCACACCCCTGCGGATCTCGTCGGCGGGTGCGCCGGAGCCCACCGCGGACAGGATCGCCGCCGTCGGGGCCAGCTGTGCCGGGTCGGTCGGGCGCACTTCCAGGGTCTGCCCGCCGACGACCCGCTTGAGCCCGTCCGGGGTGTCGTGGGCGATGACCCGGCCGTGGTCGATCACCGTGATCGCGTCGGCCAGCGCGTCGGCCTCCTCCAGGTACTGCGTGGTGAGTAGCACGGTCGCCCCGTTGGCCACCAGCGACCGGACCACGTCCCACATGTCCTCGCGCTTGGCCGGGTCGAGGCCGGTCGTCGGCTCGTCCAGGAAGATCACCTCCGGCGAGCCGACCAGGCTGGCGGCCAGGTCCAGCCGGCGGCGCATCCCACCGGAGTAGGTCTTGGCCGGCCGGTTCGCGGCGGCGGTCAGGTCGAACCAGTCGAGCAGTTCGGCGGCCCGCCGCCGCGCGCCGGCCCGGCCGAGTTCCAGCAGCGTCCCGAACAGTTCCAGGTTCTGCCGCCCGGTCAGGTCCTCGTCGACCGAGGCGTACTGGCCGGTGAGGCCGATGGACTGCCGGACCCGCTCGGCCTGGCGTACCACGTCGAGGCCGTTGATCCGGGCGGTGCCGGCGTCCGGGGTCAGCAGCGTGGACAGGATGCGCACGGCGGTGGTCTTGCCGGCCCCGTTGGGGCCGAGCACCCCGAGCACGGTGCCCCGGGGAACGGCGAGGTCCACCCCCTGCAACGCCCGGGTGCGGCCGAAGGACTTGACCAGGCCCTCGGCTTCGATCATCAACTCAGCTGTCATGCCAGCCAGCGTGCGCCGGCCGGCTGACACCGCGCCGACATGCCACCGACACGCCGCTGACGCCCCGCCCGGGGGTCAGCAGCGGACGGGTCAGGGCCGGCGGGGAGCATCCGGCCCGGCGACCGCGACCGGGTGCGGGCGCTGTTATCGTCGGCGGCCGGGCGGCGACTGGGCGGCCCCCACGCATCGAACAGGTGGTCGCCGTGACCCGGGCCCGTACCCTCGTCCCGCCGGTGCTGCTGGGTCTCGTCGTCGTGGTGCTGGTGCTGTCCGGCATTCGGCCGTACGACCGGCTGACCTGGCTGCTGGAGACGGTCTGGGTGCTCGTCGGCGTGCCGGTGGTGCTGCTGGTGTGGCGGCGGTTCCCGCTGACCACCCTGCTGTGCTGCCTGCTGGCGGCGCACGCGCTGGTCCTCGTCGTCGGCGGCCACTGGACGTACGCGCGGGTCCCGCTGGGCGACTGGGTACGCGACGCGCTCGACCTGTCCCGCAACCCGTACGACCGGCTCGGGCACTTCGTGCAGGGCTTCGTCCCGGCGATCCTGGTCCGCGAGATCCTCGTCCGGCGCTCCCCGTTGCGCGGCAGCCGGTGGCTCGCCCCGCTGGTGGTCTGCGCCTGCCTGGCCTTCAGCGCCTTCTTCGAGATGATCGAGTGGTGGTCCTCGGTGGCCGGTGGCGCCGCCGCCGACGACTTCCTCGGCACCCAGGGCGACGTCTGGGACACCCAGTGGGACATGTTCCTCGCGCTGGTCGGGGCGGTCACCTCGCTGGCCCTGCTCAGCCGGTGGCACGACCGCCAGCTACCGGCCGCCACCCCCGCCCGCCCGGCTCCCGCCGTCCCGGTGGGCTGACCGGCCCGGTCCGTCGCCGCTCCGGCTCGACTGCCCGCCGGTCGCCCACCGCCACACCCGGTCGGGCCCCGGACCGGTGGTCGCCGGCCGGCCGGGTCGGCAGGTCACGGTCGGTCGGCCCAGGTGTCGAGGACCGTGGCGACGTCCAGCGGCTCGGCCGGGTCCGGCGCGGGTCGGGGCGGCGGCGCGGGGGTCCGGGCGAACCGGGGCGCGGGGGCCGGCTGCACAGCGCCGTCCACCTCGACGAACGTCCCCCGGGCGGCGTTGTGCGGATGGCGGTGCGCCTCGGTGGGGGCGAGCACCGGCGCGACACAGGCGTCGAGGTCGGCGAAGACAGCCGTCCACTCATCGCGGGTGCGTCCGGCGAACCGGGCGGTGAACCGCCGCCGCAGCTCCGGCCAGCCGGCCGGGTCGTACTGGGCGGGCAGCGTCGGGTCGTCGGCCAGGCCGAGGCCGGTCAGCAGCGCGGTGTAGAAGGCCGGTTCCAGCGCGCCCACCGCCACGAACCGGTCGTCGGCGGTGCGGTAGGTGTCGTAGAACGGTGCGCCGCCGTCGAGCAGGTTGCCGCCCCGGGGCGCGGTCCACCGGCCCGCGCCGAGCATCCCGTGCAGGAACGCGGTGAGCAGCGCCGACCCGTCGACCATCGCGGCGTCGACCACCTGCCCGAGGCCGGAGCGTTCCCGTTCCAGCAGCGCGGCCAGCACCCCGGTCGCGAGCAGCATCCCACCCCCGGCGAAGTCGCCGAGCAGGTTCAGCGGGGCGTGCGGGCGGTGGCCGGGGCGGCCCAGCGGCTCCAGCGCGCCGGCCAGCGCGATGTAGTCGATGTCGTGCCCGGCGCGGGCGGCCAGCGGGCCGTCCTGCCCCCAGCCGGTCATCCGGGCGTACACCAGGCGGGGGTTGCGGTCCCGGCAGGTCGCCGGCCCGAAACCGAGCCGCTCGGCCACCCCCGGCCGGTACGCCTCGACCAGCACGTCGGCCCGGTCGACCAGGCGCAGCAGGTCGGCCACCCCGGCGGGGGTCTTCAGGTCCAGCGTGGTGACCCGCCGCCCCCGGTGCAGCGGGCCGGTCGCCGGGACACTGAGCCGTCCCGGGCCGACGCCGCCCGGCCGGTCGACGCGCACCACGTCCGCGCCGAGGTCGGCCAGCACCATGCAGCCGAACGGGGCCGGGGCCAGGCTCGCCAGCTCCACGACCCGTACCCCGGCGAGCGGTCCGCCGGTGGGCGCGTCGGGGTCACAGGGCACGGGCGATCAGCTCCTTCATGATCTCGTTGGTGCCGCCGTAGATCTTCTGCACCCGGGCGTCGGCGTACATCCGGGCGATCGGGTACTCGGTGGTGTAGCCGTAGCCGCCGAACAGTTGCAGACACCTGTCGACCACCTCGCACTGTCCCTCGGTGAGCCAGGCCTTCGCCATCGCCGCGGTGGCCACGTCCAGCTCGCCACGGTCGTGCCGGCCGATGCAGTCGTCGAGGAACACCCGGCTGACCCGGGTCCGGGTGGCGCACTCGGCGAGCACCATCCGGGTGTTCTGGTGGCCGATCAGCGGTTTGCCGAAGGCGGTGCGTTCCTTGACGTACGCGGTGGTCAGCTCGACGGCCCGCTGCATCGCCGCCACCGCGCCGATGCCGATGACCAGGCGTTCCTGGGGGAGCTGCCGCATCATCTGGCCGAACCCGAGCCCTTCGGCCCCGCCGAGCAGGTTTGCCGCCGGCACCCGCAGCCCGTCGAAGAACAGCTCGGCGGTGTCGTTGCCGTGCAGCCCGATCTTGGACAGCAGCCGGCCCCGCCGGAATCCCTCGGGCTCTGCGTCGACCTCGCAGACCAGCAGGGAGATGCCGGCGGCGCCCTGCGTCGGGTCGGTCTTGACGGCCAGGATGACCAGGTCGGCGAGGCCGCCGTTGCTGATGAACGTCTTGGCCCCGGTGACCAGGTAGTCGTCGCCGTCGCGCACGGCCCGGGTCCGCATCGCCTGGAGGTCGGAGCCGCCGTCGGGTTCGGTCATCGCGATCGCCCCGACGAGTTCCCCCCGGCACAGTCCGGGCAGCCAGCGCCGTTTCTGCTCGGCGCTGCCGTAGGCGACCAGGTAGCCGGTGACGATGCCGCTGTGCACGGCCAGCCCGAGGGTGCTCTCCCCGACGTGCGTCTGCTCGTGCAGCAGGACGGCCTCGTGGGTGAAGCCGCCGCCGCCCCCGCCGTACTCCTCGGGCACGGACAGGCCGAGCAGGCCCAGCTCGCCGGCGCGCCGGTAGTGGTCACGGTCGGGGTGGCCCTGCGCCAGCAGCCGTTCGGTGTGCGGCAGTACCTCCCGGGTGAAGAAGTCCCGGGCGAGGTCGGCGAGGTCGTCGTGTTCGGGCGCGCGCCACGGCGGGGTGTAGGTGTCGAGTCCAGGCGTCGGCATGGTTCCACCCTCACGCCCTGTTGGCGACGTGTCAACAATCCTTGATCATCGTCCGTCGTCGGCCCGGTCGCCGCCCGGGTGACGGGCCCGGCCCACCGACCCGGGACACGCCGTGCCGACCTGCCGATAGGGTTCGGCGGATGAGCGTTGACACCGACCCCCGGCGACGACGGCTGGAGCCCGACGCCAGGCGGGGACAGATCCTCGCCTGCGCGGTACGGCTGTTCGGCGCGCGCCCGTACGCGGACGTGTCGACCACCGACGTCGCCCGCGAGGCCGGGGTGGCCCGGGGCCTGATCAACCACTACTTCGGCACCAAGAAGCAGCTCTACCTGGAGGTCGTCCGGGTGATGGTGATGGTGCCCGGGGTCGCCGTCGAACGGCTGCCCGACGGCGACCTGCGCACCCGGGTCGACGCCAGCGTCACCTGGTTCCTCGACGTGGTCTCCCGGCACCGGGACTCCTGGCTGGCCGCCGTGACCGCCGGCGACATGGGCCACGACGCCGACGTCGCCCGGGTGCTCACCGAGGCCGAGGAGGTCGCGGCGGACAGCGTGCTCGTCGCGGTGGGGCTGGCCGACGCCACGACCTGCCGGGCCGAGCTGCGCGGCATGATCCGGGCGTACGGCGGGCTGGCCATCTCGACCGCCAGGGAGTGGCTCCAGCGGGGCGCGCTGGACCGTGACCAGGTGCACCTGCTGTTGACCGCCACCCTGCTGACCATCGTGGAGCAGGTCTATCCGGCGATCGTCGGCTCGGCGCGGGCGGCTCAGGCCGGCGGGACCGGCTCGGGTCGTTTCACCGCCATCGGCACGGTGTCGAGCCGGGCCCAGTCCTGACTGATCGCGGCGGCGGTGCGCAGCAGGCGGGGCAGGTGGTCGTCGGTGAGCCGCTCCAGTGAGGTCTCGGCGGCGTGCACGGTGACGTTGAGCGCGGCCACCACCCGGCCGTCGCCGTCGCGTACCCCGGTGGCGACCGACCGGATGCCGGCAGCCAGGTCCTGGTCGGCCAGGGCCCAGCCGCGCGCCCGCACCTCACGCAGTTCCCGGTCCAGCTCGTCGCGGTCGGGCTGCCAGCGGGCGGCGATGCCGGAGCGGCTCGGCACGGCCAGCACGGCGGTGAGTTCCGCCGGGGTGAGGGCGGCCAGCAGCACCTTGCCCATCGAGGTGGCCACGGCCGGGAACCGGGTGCCGATGGTCACCGCGAGTGTGACGATCTTGGGCACCGCCACCCGGGACACGTAGACGATGTCGCTGCCGTCGAGCTGGGCCAGTGAGGTCGACTCGTCGGTCTCGGTCACCAGCTGCCGCATGTGCGGGCGGGCGACGTCCCAGATGCTCAGCGAGTTGACGTACGCCACGCCCAGCTCCAGCACCCGGGGGGTGAGCGCGAAGCCCCGGTCGGCGGCCCGCACGTAGCCCAGTTCCTCCAGGGTGAGCAGGATGCGGCGGACGGTGGGGCGGGCCAGCCCGGTCACCGCGGCGATCTCGCTGAGCGTCATCGTCGGCTGGCCCGGCCGGAAGCAGCGCAGCACGTCGAGGCCGCGCGCCAGCGCCTCGATGAAGTCGGTTCCGGTCTCGCGCCCCATGGAGTCCCTTCGCTGGCTGCCCCGCACCCGGCGGGCGGTCACCCGCCGGGTGCGTCGGATGGCTAATGTTTCCACTGTGCCGAGCCGGCGTCCCACTCGGTGTAGGTGTAGGGGTTGTCCAGCACCGCCGTCTCGGGGACGTCCGGGTTCATCCCCTTCTCCCAGGCGTCGACGCCCATGGCGTCGGTGAGGTGCTCGACGGTGCGTTCCACGGCGGCGCGGGCGGCGGCGAGGTCGACGTCGACCAGCCGGTGCTCGTGCTTGACCACCCGACCGTCGACCAGCACGGTGTGCACGTCGCCGCGTTGGGCCTGGAACACCACGTGGCCGTACGGGTGCAGGATCGGGAACATCACCGGCGACCGGTCGTTCTTGATCAGCACCACGTCCGCCCGGCGGCCCGGGGTGAGGGCGCCGACGAGGTGGTCGAGGCCGAGCGCCCGGGCACCGCCCCGGGTGGCCCACTCCACCACCTGCTCGGCGCGCAGGTGGCAGTGGGTGACGGTCTCCTGTCGACCGTGCGCCTCGAGGTGCTCCCGGGAGCGGTCGGCGCTGAGCGTGGCGCGCATCGCGGAGAACAGGTCGCCGCTCCACCAGACGCTGGTGTCCATGGACAGCGAGACCGGGATGTCGTGGTGGCGCAGCTGCCAGGTGGGCGGGTAGCCCTGGCCGGCGCTCTGCTCGCTCTCGGTGGACACCGAGACCGAGCCGCCGGTGGCCGCGATCCGGTGGTACGAGTCGCGGTTGAGGGTGGCGGCGTGCACGTAGACGGTCGACTCGGTCATGAACCCGTGCTCGTGCATGAGCCGGATGCCGTCGTCGTTGGTGGCCCCCCATACCCCGGCGTGGGTGGTGACCGGCACGCCGAGGTCCCGGGCGACCTCGAAGGCGGCCCGCTCGGGGAAGGCCGGGTCGCCGGTGACGTCGAAGGCCATCTGGAAGCCGAGCCGGTCGCCCCGGCCGTGGATGCGGCGGGTGACGAAGTCGCGGAACTCGGGGGTGGTGGCCCACTGCCACGGCCCCTGTTGCAGGTTGCCGTAGGCGAGCACGAACCGGCCCGGCACCGCCTCCAGGGCGTCGACGGCGGCGTCGGCGTGCTGCGGGGTCTGCAGGCCGTGTGACCAGTCCACGGTGGTGGTGACCCCGGCGTCGATCGCTTCGATGGCGGCGAGCAGGTTGCCGGCGTGGACGTCCTCGGGGCGGAACAGCTTGCCGGATTCCAGGTAGTACCAGACGAAGTACTGGGTCAGTGTCCAGTCGGCGCCGTAGCCGCGCATCGCGGTCTGCCACATGTGCCGGTGGGTGTCGATCATGCCGGGCATGACGATGCCGCCGGCCGCGTCGATCTCCCAGGTGCCCTCGGGCACGGCCAGTTCCGGGCCGACGGCGGCGATCCGGTCGTCGATCACCAGCACGTCGGCGCGGGGGAGCACCGTGCGGGCGTCGTCCATGGTCAGCACCAGGCCGTTGCGGAACACCACCGGCTGGCCCGCCGCCGGTGTCCGCCCCTCGTTCGCGCTCATCGCCGCCACTTCCGTTCGGGGTGCTTGCGGACGCTTGTCCGCTGTGCGGTCAGTTCAGGTTTCGCCAGTGTGTTACCGGTCACCGGCCATGTCAAGGGCACGTTACCGTCGCATGTCTGGTCGTTTACCAGGGCGTAGAGCTGGGAGTTTCCCGAGAATTCCTTCGGGGTGGTTGACGTTCCACGGGCTCGTCGGGAAACTGGCTCAGCGGACATTCGTCCGCCTGGCGGCCAGCGTGAGGGGTGGGGTATGGCAGAGGAGACACCGGGCCGGACCGGTCCGCTGCACG
Organism: Micromonospora sp. SCSIO 07396; assembly: GCF_053667945.1. Lineage (NCBI taxonomy): Bacteria > Bacillati > Actinomycetota > Actinomycetes > Micromonosporales > Micromonosporaceae > Micromonospora > Micromonospora sp. SCSIO 07396. The sequence goes on along the minus strand of NZ_CM132210.1, from coordinate 2,865,839 downwards.
GCGTCGTGGTGGCCGACTTCTCCCGCATCCTCGCCGGGCCGTACGCCACCATGCTGCTGGCCGACCTCGGCGCCGAGGTGATCAAGGTGGAGGGGCCCGGCGGCGACGACACCCGCACCTGGATGCCCCCGGTCCGCGACGACGTCTCCACCTACTACCTCGGCATCAACCGCAACAAACGGTCCATCGCGCTCGACCTCAAGGACCCCGACGACCTGGCCGTGGCGCACAAGCTGGCCGCCCGCGCCGACGTGCTGATCGAGAACTTCAAGCCCGGCGGGCTGCGCCGCTTCGCCCTGGACTACGACACCGTGGCCGCCGGCAACCCGCGGGTGGTCTACGCCTCGATCAGCGGCTTCGGCACCGGCGCGGGCGCGGCCTACCCGGGTTACGACCTGATGGTGCAGGCGATCTCCGGACTGATGAGCCTCACCGGTGACCCGGACGGCCCGCCCTACCGGGCCGGCATCTCCGTGTTCGACGTGATGGCCGGGCTGCACGCGTCGATCGGCATCCTCGCCGCCCTGCACCACCGGCACGACTCCGGGCGCGGCCAGCACGTCGAGGTCAACCTGCTCTCCTCGGCGCTGTCCGGCCTGGTCAACCACAGCAGCGGCTACGTCGCGGGCGGAGTGGTGCCCTTCCGGATGGGCAACGCCCACCCCAGCCTCTTCCCGTACGAGCCGCTGCCGGTCGCCGACGGCGAGCTGATCGTCATCGCCGGCAACGACGGGCAGTTCCGCCGGCTCTGCCAGGTGCTCGACCTGCCGGAGCTGGTCGACGACCCCCGGTTCACCCGCAACCAGGACCGCACCGCCAACCGGGAGGAGCTGCGCCCGCTGCTGGTCGAACGGCTGCGCCGGCGCACCCGCGACGAGTGGTTCACCGACCTGATGGCCGCCGGGGTGCCCTGCGCCCCGATCAACACCATCGACGGCGGGGTCGCCCTCGCCGAACGCCTCGGGCTGGACCCGGTGGTCACCGTCGGCGAGGGCGCCGCCGCGGTGCCCGGCATCCGGCACCCGATCACCCTTTCGGACACCCCCGCGCGGTACGGCACCCCGCCGCCCGCGCTCGACGAACACGGCGAGGAGATCCGCGCGTGGCTGACCGGCAGCTAGACTTCCCGACCTCGATCGGCACCTCCGACCCGACCACCATCCGGCTGCTCGGTCAGGACCTGGCCGGCGACCTGATGGGCCGGGTGGGCTTCGGTGAACTGGCCTTCTGGCTGGTCGCCGGGCGTCGCCCCGGCCCCGGCGAGGTACGCGTCTTCGAGACCGTCCTGGTCGCCCTGGCCGACCACGGCTTCACCCCCACGGCGATCGCCGCCCGGCTGACGTACCTCAGCGCGCCGGAGGCGTTGCAGGGCGCGATCGCCGCCGGCCTGCTCGGCGGCGGCTCCCGCTTCCTCGGCGTCACCGAGGACTGCGGCAGGTTCCTCGCCGACACCCTCGCCGGTCTCACCGACCCGCCCACCGACGACGCCGGCTGGGACGCCGTCGCCCTGGACGCGGTGCGCGCCGCCCGCGCCGCCCGGCGTCTGGTGCCGGGGCTCGGCCACCCGGTGCACAAGGAGACCGACCCGCGCACCCCGGTGCTGATCGCGATCGCTGAGCAGGAGGGGCTGCGCGGGCCGCACCTGCGGCTGTTCGAGGCGATCGGCCGGGTCCACCCGCAGGTGCTCGGCCGCACCCTGCCGCTCAACGGCGCGGGGGTGTGCGGCGCGGCCCTGGCCGACCTCGGCCTGCCGATCGACCTGCTACGCGGCTTCGCCCTGCTGGCCCGCACCGCCGGTCTGCTCGGCCACCTCGCCGAGGAGCGCCGCCGCCCGCTCGGCATGGACATCTACCACACCGTCGACCGCAACGCCCGGTACGTGCCGGACGACGCCGACTGATCCCCCCACCACCTTTACCGTCTGCGAGAGGAGCGGCCATGGCCCAGGTCGTCGCGGTCATCGCCTCCACCCACCATCCGTTCTACTACCGCGCCACCACGGCCACCGGCGAGGACCGGCCCCCGTTCGCCGACGAGTGGGCCCGCAAGATCCTTGCCTTCCGGGAGACCCTCACCCGGGCCAGGCCGGACGTGCTGGTGATGGTCGGCTCCGACCACTTCCACCAGCTCTGGCTGGACAACATGCCGCAGTTCCTGGTCGGCAAGGCCCCGTTCTACGACGCCAACTGGTACAACGAGGAACGCGAGTTCGGCCTGCCCAAGATGCTGCTGCGCGGCCAGGAGGACCTGTCGGCCCACGTGCTGCGCGCCGGCCTGGACGCCGGGTTCGACCTGGCCTTCAGCAACGAGCTAAGGATCGACCACAGCATCACCTGCCCGATCATCACGCTGCGGCCCGAGGCGGACCTGCCGATCGTGCCGATCTACACCAACATCTTCGCCCCGCCGCTGCCGCAGCCGAAACGGTTCGTCCAGCTCGGCGCGGCCATCCGGGAGATCGTCGAGAGCTGGCCCAGCCACCTGCGGGTGGCCGTCATCGGCACCGGCCACCTGTCGCTGGAGCTGGGCGGGCCGCGCCAGTTCGGCCCGCAGGGCCCGGACCCGGAGTTCGACCGCCGGGCGGTGGAGTGGATCGCCAACGGCGACCTCGACGGCTGCCTGTCCGAGGTGACCCTGGACAGCCTGCACGCCCCCGGCAACGCCACCCACGGCTTCATGGACTTCATGCTGATGATGGGGGTGGCCGGCGCGGGCGCCAAGGCCGACCACGTGGACACCCTGGACCTGTTCCACACCATGGAGGCGTACTTCACCTGGTACCCGAACGGAGCGCCGGCATGAGCCGCTACCTGGTCGACAAGTTCCTCTACACCGTCGACCGCGATCCGGAGCTGGTCGAGCGTTACCGCACCGACCCGCTGGGCACGGTGACCTGGTGGGAGACCGAACGGGCCAACGCCGTCCTCAACTGCCACGCCGGTGAGGCGAGCACCTGGCTGCGCTTCACCGACGAGGAACGCGACGCGCTGGCCAGCCACGACCACGTGAGGCTCTTCGCCCTCGGTGCGCACCCGTTCCTCACCCTGACCCTGTTCATCGCCATGTTCGAGCGGGACCACCCCGAGCCGATGGCCTACCAGAAGCAGTACGGCCTGCGGCTGGCCCACTTCTCGCTGCCCTACCCCGACATCGCCACCTGACGCCAGCCGAAGGGCCGGTCGGCGCTGCCGGCGTCCCGGGTCACCCGACCGGTCACCCCCGAGGGCGACGACCGGATCGAGCCTGCCGGGTGCCTCCCGCTGGCCCGCAGCCGGTACCTCGACCGGCTCCGCCCGGGGGAACGCGCCCGCGGCGAGGCCAGGCACGCCACCCCGCCCGGCCGGGCTCCGGCCCTGACCGGCCACCCGACGGCGCTGTCGTCGGGGAGGGCAGGCACCCCGCACGGTCCGGGTCCGGTTACCGACAGCCGGCCTGGCCGACCGGGGGATGCGGGCCGGTCGACAGGCTGGTGATCTGAGTACGACTCCGATGTGGACCCGGCCGGGGAACGGGACGAGGCCGGGCCGCTGCCGCTCGTCACCCGTCGGGATGGTGCCCATGCTTGCGCGCGTCCGCCGCCTGCCCGGCCGGGTACCTCTGCGGGCGGACCCGTGGCGCGGGAGCGGCCCGTTCCTGGCGCTGGCGCTGGTGGCCGTGTCCACCGCCGCGTTCTCCCTGGTCGCGTCGAAGAGCCCGACCATCGCGGACTACCTGCGGCGCTCCTCGATCGCCGGCCGCGCGCTGCGGGCGGGCGTGCTGGCCGACCAACCCCTGCTGAGCACCCGGATCGACACCCCGAACGTCGAGGACCCGAAAGCCAAGGTCCGGTTTACCGGCTTCGACGCCAGCCTGGCCACCTATCTGGGTCGGTCGATCGGGGTGCCCGTCGAATTCGTGCCGCTGGAGCCGACAGAACGGTTGGACGCGTTGGCCTCGGGCCGGGTCGACGTCGCCTTCGCCGGTCTGGTGATCACCGCGGAGCGGCAACGCGTCGTCGAGTTCGCCGGCCCCTACCTGATCGGCTATACCGTGTTGGCCACCCGCGGCAACCGGCCAACCGGCCCGGGGCGGGATCGGCTGTGCGTGGTGCCGGGGTCCGGCGCCGCGGCCGACGCCACCCGGCTGGGAAACCCCCTGCTGCTCGCCCGGGATCTGCGGCAGTGCTTCGCGGCCGTACGCGCCGGCCGGGCCGACGGGGTGGCCGGTGACGAGATCCTGCTGCGTGGCCTGGTCTGGGCCGCGGAACCGGGGTGGAGGATAGACGATATTCCCGGCACCGCGTCGGCCGCGTACGGCATCGGGGTGGCCCGGGACGATCCCGCGCTGAAGGCCCTGGTCGACTCGTTCCTGGTGGCCAGCTGGCGGAAGGGCAAGCGCGGAGCCTGGGAGAGGGCGATGGAGGACACCCTGCGCAGGGCGGGGTTCACCGGTTCGCAACCGTACGCGCCGGGGCGGCTGCTGCGCGACGGCAGCGACGGGCAGGACGGAACGGGTGGGATCGTCGGTCTGCCGGCGGTGGTGCCACCCGTGGTGGCGGCGCGTCGGGGTCGGACGGTGGCGCACCGGCGACGACGCCGGACGCTGGGGCGGGTGGTGACCCGCCGGCCGGTCGCCGCCGCGCCCACCCCGTCGGGCGAGCCGGAACCGGGCGGTGCTCCGTCGGGGGTGTGGTCGCTGCTGGTCGGCGTGCCGGTCGCGGTGTCCGCGCTGTACCTGTGGATCCAGTCCGGTGGGGACCGCCAGTTCACCCTGATGCTGGCCCAGAGCGTCAACCCGATCAACTTCCTGGCCGCGGTCAGCCTGTCCGTGGTGTGGGTCTTCCCCGCTCTGCCCGCCCTGGTCTTCACTATCGGCGCGGTGGTGCTCGGCGCGGCGGTCGACGATGCCGACCGGCGGCGGCTGCGGGACCGGTACGCGGTGGCGCGCTGGACGGCCCGGGCACCGGGATGGGTGGTGTGGGGCAGCATCCTGGCCGCCGCCGCCAGCACCCCGTTGGTGTTCGCCCCGGCCTGGGCGTTGGCGCTGCGGGTCGTCGGTCGACGCGGGGCCGACGGGCGCAACGGCGGGTTCCTACCGGCTCGCGGCTGGGCGTTGGCGGGCCTGCTGCTCTGCGTCGCGATCGTCGGGGCGGCCGTCGCGGCGGCCCTCGTCGAGGGGGAGGAGGCGCTCGCCCTGATCGCCGGCTGGCCGGCCGTGCTGCTGCTGACCGGTGCCGACGGGCCGTTGCGTCCGGGTCGGGTGGCGGCCTTCGTCCGGACCGCCGCCGTGCTGGCCGTCCTACTCACGATGGGCGTGCTGCACACGGTGGTGAGCACGCCGATCCTGCCGTCCACCGCGATCCAGGTGGCGGTGCCGACGGCCGCGCCGCCCACCCCCGGCCCGTCGGGGTCACCGGCCGCGGGCGATCCGGACACCGACCCGCCGACCCGCCAGTTGCGCGGGTACGTCGTCTCGACGGACGACGAGTCGACCACCGTGCTGTCCGACCGGGGCGGGGTGGAGATCGTCGCCAACGACCAGATCAGGTCGCGGGTGTCCTGCCCCAGCCTGGTCGATCTGCCGGGCGACTCGGCGGAACTCTTCGGGCTGCCGCTGCGGGAGTCGTTGCTCAAGGCGTTGGCCCGTCGGCAGCGGCCGACGACGGTGCAGGACCCGCGCTGCCTGCTGCGCCTCGACGGCTAGGCTCGGCCGCCCTCGCGGACGGTCGGCTCCGCGGCGTCCACCGGCCGAGCGGAGAAAAATCGTAAGGACGCTTTACTGTTAACAATCTTTAATTTACCGTGATGACAGTCGTCCCGAGGTGGATCCGATCCGACCGGGTGCGGGGTCGCCGGACGGCCCGGGTCCACCCGAGGTCCACCGAGCCCGCCCGGACCGGCTCGACCGTCGAGGAGTGCGTCATGCGTCGAACCATCACCGTCCCCCTGGTGGCGACAGGTGCCGTCGTCACCTCCCTGGGCCTCGCCGCGCCCGCCCAGGCCCACGGCTACGTCTCCGCCCCACCCAGCCGCCAGGCCCTCTGCGCCCAGGGCAAGGTGCCCGACTGCGGTCAGATCCGCTACGAGCCGCAGAGCGTCGAAGGCGTCAAGGGGCTGCGCAGTTGCAGCGCCGGGATCACCCAGTTCGACGTCCTGAACGACGACAACCGGGGCTGGCCGGCCACCCCGGTCGGCAGCACCGTGACCTTCACCTGGGTGAACACCGCCCGGCACGCCACCAGCAACTGGGAGTACTTCATCGGCGGCACCCGGGTCGGCGTCGTCGACGGCGGCGGCCGGCAACCCGACGCCACCGTCTCGCACACCGTCAACCTCGGCGGCTTCACCGGCCGGCAGAAGATCCTGGCGGTCTGGAACATCGCCGACACCGCCAACGCCTTCTACTCCTGCGTGGACGTGCAGATCGGCGGGACCGGCCCCACCCCCACCCCCACCCCCACCCCGGGCCCGTCGCCGACCCGCACCCCGGGCCCCACGCCGACCCCGACCCGTACGCCTACCCCCACCCCCACCGCGCCGCCGACCGCCGGTGGCAGTTGGACGGCCGGCCGCAGCTACCAGGTCGGCGACGTGGTCACCTACCAGGCGGTGAGCTACCGGTGCCGGCAGGCGCACACCGCCCTGCCGGGCTGGGAGCCGCCGTACGTGCCCGCCCTGTGGACCCGGATCTGACCCGGCCGCCGACCATGCCGCCGCGTCGACCGGGCGTCGCGCCCCCACCCGCCGCCGGCCCCCGATCAGCCGGCGGCGGGCCCGGCCGCCGACGCCTGGGTGCCGTGGCCGCCGTGACGGCCCTGCTGCTCGCCGGATGCGCGCCCGCCGGGTCCCCGGCCGCCCCCGCGCCGACGCCGTCGGGCACGACCACCGTGGTCGACGGCCTAGACCTGGTGTTCCTGCACGCCATGACGGCCCACCAGGAGCGGACCCTGGCCATCGTCCGGGCCGCGCCGCAGCGGATCCGGGAACCCCGGTTGCGCATCCTCGTCGCGGCGATCGACGCCACCGAGACCGACGAGGTGGCCCAGGCCCGCCGGTGGATCGCCACCGCCGGCCCGGACACCGGCCAGCACCGGCACAACCACCCCGACCCGGGCGGCACCGGCGACCCGATGGCGCTGCTGCGCGGCACCCCGGAAGCCGGCTACGACGCCGCCCTGGTGGCGGTGCTGGTGCCCCAGCAACGGCAGGCCGCCGCGCTGGCCCGGGCGCACCTGGCGGTGGCGGTCGCCCCGGCCGTCCGCGACCTGGCCCGGCGCATCGACGAGTCCCGTACCGCGCAGCTGCGACTGATCGCCGCGCTGCCGGTCGCCCCGCCCACCGGCTGAGCACCGACCGGCGATGCGACGCCGACGCCACGGCGGAACGGCCGGTTCCCCCACCCGTACGGTCAGCAGGCCGAACCGTTCGGTCGCCCCCGCGACATCGATGTTCCTCGTGTTTCCGACCACCGGTATAGTCCCGGCAATCCCCATTGGAGTGTCGCAGGGAAAACCGTGATCTGCGTGACGGCAGCTGGGCTGGAGGATGCGCTGTCCGGCTCACCATTCGTCGGACGGCGGCCGGAGATCGCCCGCATCCGCGCCGCCCACGCCGACAGCGTCCGCACCGGCACCCAGGTGGTGTGCGAGGTGGTCGGCGACCCGGGGATCGGCAAGACCCGGCTCGTCCACGCCGCGCTGGACGGCTGCGTGCCGGCCCTGCCCCGGGCGGTCGGCACCTGCGTGGAGGCCGAACGGGACATCCCGTTCCACGTCTTCCGGCACGCCTTCGGCGCCCCCCACCCCGTGAGCATCGACCCGCAGCACCCCACCGACGTATCCGACGGCCTGCCGACCGTGCCCGGCGTCGGCCCGCTCGACGGACGCCAGTTCCGCACCTACCAGCTGGCCCGCCGGCTGCTCACCCTCGCCGCCCGGGACGGGCTGGCCCTGGTCCTGGACGACCTGCACTGGGCCGACAGCTCGTCCACCGGGCTCGTCACCCACCTGCTGCGCTACCCGGTGCCCGCGCCGCTGCTGCTGATCCTGGTCTACCGGCCGCGCCAGCTCGACACCGCGATGCCGTTCGGCCCGCCCGACGACGGTGTCCCCGGCGGCCGGCGTCGGGAACGGATCGAACTGGGACCGCTCAGCCTCGCCGACACCGTCGAGCTGTACCCGCACGACGACCCCACCGACCTGGGCCGCCGCCACGACCAGGCCGCCGGGAACCCCGGCTACCTCGCCGCGCTGGACGGCGTCGGGTCGGCCGACGGCGACCAGGACTCCCCGTCAACCACCGGGCCCCGACTCACCGACCGGGCCGTGGCCACCCTGCGCGCCGAGTGGGCCGGCCTGTCCCCGGTCGACGCGACCTGCCTGCGTGCCGCGGCCGTGTGCGGCACACCCTGCGCAGTGGACCTGCTCGCCGAGGTCGCCGGCCTGCCGGCCCCGCAGGTGACCGAGTCCGCCTGGCGACTGGTCCGCCGGGACCTGCTGCGGGTCGTCCCGGCCACCGCACGGTTCACCTTCCGGCACCCGGTGCTGCGGGTGGCGGTCGTGCAGGACACCGACCCGGCCTGGCGGGCGGAGGCACACCACCGGGCGTTGACCGTGCTGCTCGCCCGGCAGGCCCCGCCGGCCGAGCGGGTGGCGCAGGCCGAACACCTGCTCGGCCTGCCCCACGGCCGGCCGGTCGGACCCTACGTCGACGTGCTCTGCCGGGCCGCCGAGCAGATCCGCGGCGACGCCCCGGAACTGGCCGTCCGCTGGCTGCGGACGGCACTGCGCGCGGTACGCCCCCCGGCCGGCTCCCCGGACTGCCGGCACGACGTCACCCTGCTGCTGGCCCGGATCACCGGCGAGATGGGCAACCTCGCCGAGAGCCGCACCCTGCTGCGGGAGGTCGTGCCCGAGCTGCCCGTCGACCCGACCGGCCGCCGGGTCGCCGCCGTCGCCCAGTGGGTACGGGTGGAACGCCTGCTCGGCAACTATGCCGAGGCCGCCGCGATCAGCCGCCGGGAACTGGTCGGCACACCCACGCCGACCGCCGGGGCGTACCAGCTTGCCACCGAACTCGGCGCGATCGGCATCCTGTCCGGCCACCCGTCACCGGTGCCCGGCGGCGCACCCGACGGTGCGGCCAGCGGCATCGACCGGGCCGGCCTGCTCGCCGTACGCGGACTCGCCGCCGCCCACGACGGCGAGGTGCAGATCGCCCGGGAGCTGCTCGCCGCCGGCGCGCCGATCGTCGACGCGCTGCCCGACCGGGACCTGCGCGAGCGTCCCGACTGCCTGCTGGCGTTCGGGCTGGCCGAGCTGTTCCTGGAACGCCCCGCCGATGCCACCCGGCACCTCGACCGGGGGATCGCCCTGGTCCGCGACGCCCACCGCGACGACGGCCTGTGCCAACTGCTGCTCGGCCGCAGCCAGGTCGCCTACCACCGGGGCCAGCTCGGCGCCGTGATCGGGCTGACCACCGAGGCCGGCGGCATCGCCCGCCGGATCGGCAGCCGTTCCCTGCTCAGCTTCGCCCTCGCCTTCGAGGCACAGGCCACCGCGTGGCGGGGCGGCCCACGCGACGACGACCGGGCGGTGGCCCTGGCCCGCACCGCCGTGGACCTCGCCAACGACCTCGACAGCTGGTCGGGACGGACCGCGGCGACCGCGCTGGCCACCGCGACGCTGCTCGCCGGGGACCCCGCCACCTGTGTGGAGATGCTCACCGACGCCGGTGGCGACAGCCGGCTCACCCGCCTGCAGGCCTCCCTGCGACCGATGTGGCACGAACTGCTCTGCGCCGCCGCCCTGGCCGCCGGGGACCTGCCGGAGGCGTACCGGCGGGCCCGCGCCGCGTTGGCCGACGCCGACCTGCTCGGCCTGCCCGGCCAGCACGCCTTCGCCGAATCGGCGTACGGGGAGGTGCTGCTCGCCCGGGGCGAGGTGCTGACGGCGCTGCCGTACCTGCGCACCGCGGCGGACCGGTTCCGGGCCGCCGGCATGACGCTGCGGCACAGCCTCGCCCTGGTCGCCATCGCCCGCGCCTCCGAGGCGGTGGACCAGCACGGCCCCGCCGTGCGGGCCCGCCGCCGGGCAGAGGAACTGGCCGCCCGGTGCGGCACCGAACGGGTCGGCCTGCGTCTGGCCCGGCCGGTGCGGGCGCTCGCCGAGACCGCCCTGACCGACCGGGAGTGGCACATCGCCCGGCTGGCCAGCACCGGCGTCACCAACCGGCTGATCGGCCGTCAGCTGCACATCAGCCCCCGTACCGTGGAGGCGCACCTGACCCGGATCTACCGCAAGGCGGGTGTGGAGTCCCGGTCCGGTCTGGTCGCCTGGGTGTCCCGTTTCGACGACACCGACCGCTGAGGCCCGCATCCCGGTCCGGGCGGCGTCAGCCCTTGTCGACCAGAGCGCCGTTCCCGACCGGCCCGGCCTGCGGGCCGTTGTTGTCCAGCAGGCCCGCGATGTGCGCCTCGGCCTGGTGCTCCACCGCCAGCCGGAACGCCTCGGTGAGCACGTTGACCACCCCCTGGGTCAGCAGGATCGTCTCCCGGTCCCCGTCGGACCACGACGGCCGGGACCCGCCGCCACCCAGTTCGGGGGCGAGGGTCAACATCCGGGCGGTGACCGCCGCGACCAGTTCGTCGGCGAGGGGCTGGACGCTGTCGAGCACCTCACTGAGCGCCTGCAACGCCGGCACCGTGCCCATCCGGACCCGGTGCAGGTCCAACGCGGCACGCAACGGCCGGGGCCGCACCGTGCGCACCGTCCCGTCCGGCGCCCGCCCGATCACCCCGTGCCGGGTCAGCGCGTGGGTCAACGCGGGCCGTTCGGCAGCCAGCCGTTGCAGCATCGCGGTCATCCCGTCGGGGGTGTCGTCCCCGGCCCGGACACCGAGCATCGCCTCGATGGAGACCAGGTTGAAGCCCTGCCGTTGCAGGGTCAGGATGGCCTCCAGCCGGCGGACGTGGGAGTCGTCGTAGAGCGCTACCCGACCCCGGCGTACCGGGGGTGCCAGCAGTCGGCGGGCCTGGTGGGCACGGATGTTCCGCGCCGACATGCCCACCTTGCGGGCGAGTTCCTCCACGGTGTAGCCGACCGGGGTACCGGCGGTCGCCGGCCCGGTCGTCAACCGGTCGATGGTCACGGTGGCCTCCGCCTGCGTCGGGGACGGGGTACGGCGACCTACCGGCCGGTTGCGGCGGACGGCAGACCCCCCGGGCCGAGCGTATGGCCGGGCCTCTCCCGCGCGACATAAGGGGAACCACTACTTGCCCCCACCGGCGACCAACCATTATCCTCCGTGACCGCGCGATCACGCAGGCCCTGGACGGAACGGTTCGCTGTCAGCGTCCCGGGGCGTCGGTGGCGCGGGCCGGCGCGGTGAACGGCAGCAGCACCCGGAACACGGTCGCCCCCGGCGCACTCTCCACCCGGATGTCGCCGTGGTGCTTGTTGACCACGATCCGGTACGAGATGTCGAGTCCCAGCCCGGTGCCCTCACCGACGGCCTTGGTGGTGAAGAACGGTTCGAAGATACGCGGCCGGACTGCCTCGGGAATCCCCGGTCCCGTGTCGACGATCTCGACGGCCAGCAGGTCGCCGGCTCGACCGGTGCGCAGCGTCAGGGTGCCCGCAGGGCCCATCGCCGACAGGGCGTTGTCGATCAGGTTCGTCCACACCTGGTTCAGTTCGGCCGCGTACGCCGGGACGGGTGGCAGGTCCCGGTCGTACTCCCGGACGACCCGGACCCCCGGCGGGACCTTGGCCTTGAACATGACCAGGGTGGCGTCGAGCAGGTCGTGCACGTCCACCACCTGGTGCGGGGCGCGGTCCAGTTGCGAGTACTGCTTGGCCGCGCCGACCAGGGTGGAGATCCGGGTGACCGCGTCGTCGATCTCGGCCATCAACTGCTCGGTGTCCAGCGTGTACGACAGCCATCGCACCGCCGACTCCAGGTCCTGCTGGCCGACCACCTCGCGGACCTGCTCCAGCCACGCGGTGTCCAGACCGGCGGCGACCAGCGTCGGCGCCAGGTCCCAGCCGGCGGTGACCCGCTGTTCGTCCAGCCAGTCGGCCAACGCGTCCTCGGCGTCGCTGGCCGCCATCGGGGACAGCTGCGGCGCGCGGGCGGCCCGCTTCACCGCCTCCTCCTGCAACTCCACCAGGGTGTGCAGCCGGCTGCCGTCGAGCCGGCCGTCGGCGATCATCGCCAGCTTGTGCCGCATCCCGGCGACCCGGTCGCGCAGCGCCGAGGTGGCCCGCACCGCCGCGCCGGCCGGGTTGTTCAGCTCGTGGGTGAGCCCGGCCGACAGCGAACCCAGGGCGAGCAGCCGTTCCCGCTCGCCGATGATGGTCTGGGTGTCGCGCATGCCGAAGAACAGCCCCTCCAGCAGGTGCATGGCCATCGGGAACCAGGTACGCACCGCGTGGGCGAACGTCTCGGCGGGCAGCACCAGGAACGCGGCGTCGGTGACCGCCCGCAGCGTGTTCAGGTAGACCTGGTCGACCTGCCCGCCGAGGTATGCCTGGGTGGCCCCGCCGTACACGCCGCGCTGGTCGGTGCGGGTGACCTCCAGGTCGTCGCCGTGTACCCGTCGGCTCATCGACACGGTGCCGGACAGCAGGGTGAAGAAGCAGGTCGCCGGCTCGCCCTCGGCGTAGACGACGGTGCCGCCGGCCCGGTGCTCGACCCGGCCGTGTTCGGCCAACCAGTCGAGCTGGCCGGCGTCGAGGGCGGCGAACAGGAACAGCTCGCGCAGGTGCTCCGGGGTGAGTCGTTCGTCGGAGTCGCTCACTGTGCCTCCAGATAACGGTGTACCAGCGAGACGGCCATCGCACCCTCACCGACCGCCGAGGCGACCCGCTTGACCGAGGCGGCCCGCACGTCACCGGCGGCGAACACCCCCGGCAGGCTCGACTCCAGGTGGTACGGGTCACGGGCGAGGGTCCACCCTGGTGGTTTCCGGCCACCCGCCGTCAGGTCGGGGCCGGCGACGATGAAGCCCCGCCCGTCGCGGACCAGCACCCCGTCCAGCCATTCGGTGCGTGGCTCCGCGCCGATGAAGATGAACAGCCACGAGGCGTCCACCTCGTGGACGTCGCCGCTGCGGGTGTCCCGCAGTCGTAGCCGTTCCAGGTGGTCGTCGCCCTCGCCACCGACCACCTCGGTGTGCGGGTGCACCACGATCCGGTCGTTGCGGTCCAACTGCTGGATCAGGTACGACGACATCGACGCGGTGAGGTCCGCGCCCCGGATCAGCAGGTGCACCCGGCTGGCGTACCGGGAGAAGTGCACCGCCGCCTGGCCTGCGGAGTTGGCCCCGCCGACGATCCAGACGTCCTGGTCGACGCAGCTGGGCGCCTCGGTCGACGCCGCGCCGTAGAACACCCCGCGCCCGGTCAGGTCGGCCAGGCCCGGCGCGTCGAGCACCCGGTAGGAGACCCCGGTGGCCAGCACCACCGTGTGCGCGGCGATCGTGCTGCCGTCGCCGAAGTGCAGCAGCCGGGCCGCCCCGGCGCTCTCCAGCCCCACCACCTCGCGGGTGCTGAGCAGCTCCGCGCCGAACTTCAGCGCCTGCCGGCGGGCCCGGTCGGTGAGCTGGGCGCCGGAGACCCCGTCGGGGAATCCGAGGTAGTTCTCGATCCGGCTGCTCTGCCCGGCCTGGCCGCCGGTGGCCCGCCGCTCCACCAGCACGGTGCGCAGCCCCTCCGACGCCCCGTAGACGGCCGCGCCGAGCCCGGCCGGGCCGCCGCCGACGACCACCAGGTCGTAGAAGTCGGCGGACGGGGCGACGGTGAGCCCGGCCACCGCCGCCAGTTCCGCCTCCGTCGGGGCGACCAGCGCCTTGCCGTCCGGGGTGACCACCAGCGGTACGTCGGTGGCGGCGGCCCCGGCGGCGGCGAGCAGCCGACCGCCCTCCGGGTCGTCGGTGAGCAGCCAGCGGTAGGGCACCAGATTGCGGGCGAGGAAGTCGCGGACCGCGAACGACGGGGCCGACCAGCGGTGCCCGACCACCCGGATCTCGTCGCTGGCCTGGTCGGGGCTGGTCGCCCAGGCCTCCAGCAGGGTGTCCACCACCGGGTAGAGCTTCTCCTCCGGCGGGTGCCACGGCTTGAGCAGGTAGTGGTCCAGGTCGACCACGTTGATCGCGTCGATCGCCGCCTCGGTGTCGGCGTACGCGGTCAGCAGCACCCGGCGGGCGGCGGGGAAGAGATCCATCGCGGCCTCCAGGAACTGGATGCCGTTCATCTCGGGCATCCGGTAGTCGGCCAGCATCACCGCCACCCGTTCGCCCCGCAGCTTGATCTCCCGCAGCGCCTCCAACCCGCCGGTGCCGGAGTCGGCCCGGACCACCCGGTAGCGGTCGCCGTAGCGGCGGCGGATGTCACGGGCGACCGCCCGGGAGACGGCGGGGTCGTCGTCGATGGTGAGGATCACCGGCTGTGCCATGGTGCCCATGTAAGCACAGCCGTCGGGCCGGTCGTCCGGGCCGCCGACGGCGGCCCTGGAGTGGGCGGTCCGACGGTGGTTATCCGTTGGTTTTCTCCCGGACACGGCCTATGGTGGGCCGCATGTTCCCGGCCGTCAGCCCCCGCCCGACCGCCACCGGTTCCCCGGTGGCGGTGGTCGTGGTCGGCCGGGGGCGGCCGAGCCCGATCCCCGCCGGGCGTGGCCCACCCGGAGACCGCGCATTCTCCGCAACGGCCACCAGGGCGAAGCCAGCAGGCTTCGGCCCTTTTTCTTTTTCCGAAGGGACCCGTCCATGAGCACCGATCTGCACGACCAGGCCGACCAGCGCCGGCTGACCATGCTCCGGCAGAGCCTCACCGACCAGTTCGCGTCGCAGACCGCCCGGTTGACCGAGTTGACCGCCGACACCGGCGACCCGGCCGAGGCGCACACCCGGGGCGCGCTGATCGCGGCCACCCGGCAGAGCCTGGACCACCTGGCCGGCGCGCTGCGCAGGATCGCCGAGGGGAGCTACGGGCGCTGCGAACGCTGCCAGGTGGCGATCCCGGCCGAACGGCTGGAGGTGTTGCCGCAGGCCCGCTTCTGCGTCCCCTGCCAGCAGAAGGCCCACGGCTGACCCGTCCGACCCGGACCGGGCGCGGCGGTGGCGTGCGCCACCGCCGGCTCCGGCCGGCGGGGTGGTCGGTCGGTGTGGTGGTCGGCCGGTGTGGGGCTCCTGCGGCGACGGGGAGCAGACGGTGGGCCCGGACCGGCGGGCGGGACCGGTGGGTGGTTCGCGTCCTTTCGAGCTGATGACGTCGACGCATCACCCGCCGCAACGCGTCCACCCGCCGCCGGCGTCCCAACCGTCCGTGCCGGACGACGTCGGCGGACCGGAACTGAGTCGTTGACGTCGTCAGATCGAAAGGACGCGCACCGACCATCCTTGCCCCGTACGTTCCGTCGGTGAGGAATCGCGGAACGAATGGTGACGCCGAGGATGATCTCGGCGTTCCTGTCGTTCGACGCACGTGCGGAGGACCCCGGCCAACGTGGCCGGGGCGGTGGCGGACCGACTGTCCGGCGTGACGTCGCTGACGCCGATCGCCCGGACCCGCCTCACGGCCCGACCGTGTGCACCGCGCCGACCCGCAGGAAATCCAGGCGCTCGGCGGCGGCGCTGCCGGCCGCCGCGGTGTAGACGGTGATCCGCAGGTCGGAGCCGGTGACGCTCAGCACGTCACAGTCCAGCTCCAGCTCACCGACCAGCCGGTGGCGCACCGTCTTGCGGGAACTGACATGCCGTCCGGCCGCACCCGATTGCCACAGGCGCCGGAAGCGCGGGCTGGCCGCGCAGACCTCGGCCACGAGGGCACGCAGCGCCTCGTCCTGCGGATAGGTGGTGACGGCCTGACGCAGGTCGGCGACCAGCGCCCGGTCGATCTCCTCGTCCGGCCCGTGGATGTTCGCCCAGTTCGGGGCAGCGCAGAAGGTCGCCCGGATCACGTTGCGGTCGGCGGGTGGACTGCCCGCCGGGTCACCGTACAGAGCGCTCCACATGGTGTTCCAGGTGATCAGGCTCCAGTCCGCCGCGTAGACCGCCACCGGGTAGTCGGTCATCCGGGTGACCAGCCGCTGGACCCCTGGTGGAATGTGCACCGGCACCACCCGCCCGGTCGGCACCGGCAGCCCGGCGGCCTGGTGCAGAAGGGCGTTCTCTGCCTCGTCGAGGTGCAGCGCGCGGGCCAGCGCGGCCACGACCGGCTGACTGGGCCGCCGTGACCGGCCCTGCTCCAGGCGGACCAGATAGTCGACGCTCACCCCGGCCAGACCGGCCAGTTCCTCACGGCGCAGCCCCTGCGCCCGGCGTCGCCCGTGCCCGGACAGGCCCACGTCGGCGGGGGAACACCGGTCCCGCCACGCCCGCAGAAGACTGCCGAGATCGTTCGTCATGGCCCCATGATGGCCGGGCTCCCGGCGGGTTGCCTGGTAACGCCGTTCCTACCGTAGCGGCGGGCCCTGGCTACCCGACCGGCACCGGACGACCCTCGACGTATGACACCATCTCTCGCCGGACGTACCGTCGTGATCACCGGAGCCAACAGCGGCATCGGCCGCGCCACCGCCCGTACCCTGGCCGCCCGGGGCGCCCGGGTCGTCCTCGCGGTCCGCGACCTGGGCCGGGGCCGTGCCGCCGCCGCCGACCTGCCCGGCGGGGCCGAGGTGCGGCGTCTCGACCTGGCCGACCTGTCCTCGGTCCGCGCGTTCGCGGCGGCCTGGACCGAACCGGTCGACGTGCTGATCAACAACGCGGGAGTGATGATGCCACCGCCGGGTCTGACGGTCGACGGCTTCGAACCGCACTTCGGCATCAACCACCTGGGTCACTTCGCCCTCACCAACCTCCTGCTGCCGCGGATCACCGGCCGGGTCGTCACCGTGTCCGCCGGCGGGCACCAGGCCGGCACCCTGGACCTGGACGATCCGCACTGGAGGAGCCGCCCCTACCGGCCGTTCTCGGCGTATGCCCAGTCCAAGCTCGCCAACCTGCTCTTCACCGCCGAACTCCAGCGTCGCCTCACCGCGTCCGGCTCGGCCGTGCTCGCCACCGCCGCCAACCCCGGCCTGGCCGCCACCAACCTGCTCAGCCACGGCGGCAGCCGGGCGGTCCGCTGGACGAACGCCCTGCTACGCCCGCTGTCCCAGTCCGACGCCGGCGGTGCCCGAACCACCGTGCACGCCGCCACCGCCGACCTGCCCGGCAACAGCTACATCTCACCGAGCGGCGTGACCCAGTCCCGGGGCCGACCCAGGGTCACCACCCCGTCGAAGGCAGCCCGCGACCCCGAACGTGCCCGCCAGCTCTGGATTCTCTCCGAGAACATGACAGCCACCACGTTCCCCCTGCCCCGGTCGCCCCACCTAGCAGCCTAGGATGCCTTAGGGGTAGTGGCCCGGTCCGCACGACCCGTCGAGAGGGGTCGGGGGCCAGCCGACGGGGAGCCTCGAGTCGGTACGGTGCTCGCCGTGACCGCAGACGATCTCCGCACTGCCGGCCCGGTCGCCGTGCTCGCCAACCCCGTCGCCGGCCGGGGCCGGCACCGGGCGTTGCTGCCCCGGGTTCTCGACGGCCTCGCCGCCGCCGGCCGCCCGGTGGAGCTGCTCACCGCGCACGACCCCGCCGGGGCGGAGGAGGCCTGCCGCACGGCGGTCGCCGCCGGGGCGTCCGCGCTGGTCGCGGTCGGTGGCGACGGCACGGTCCACCGTGCCCTGCAGGCCGTCGCCGGTACGGCGGTGCCGTTCGCCCCGGTGCCGGTCGGCACCGGCAACGACTTCGCCGCCGACGCGGGTTTCCCGACCGATCCGCTCGCCGCCGTCGCGGTGATCGCCGCCGCGCTGCGGGCCGGCCGTACCCACCCGGTCGATCTGGCCCGGATGACCGGCGGCGACGGCACCGACCGCTGGTACGGGGCGGTTCTCGCCGCCGGCTTCGACGCGATCGTCAACGAGCGGGCCAACCGGATGCGCTGGCCGCGCGGCCCCCGCCGCTATGACCTGGCGATCCTGGTCGAGTTGGCCCGGTTGCGTCCGCGCCGTTACACGTTGCGCCTCGACGGCGTCGGGCACGAGGTGGACGCGGTCCTGGTGGCGGTGGGCAACGGCTCCCGGTACGGGGGCGGCATGCGGATCTGCCCCGCCGCCGACCTCACCGACGGGCTGCTGGACGTGGTGGTCGGTGGCCGCTTCGACAGGCGCACCCTGATCCGCGTCAAACCGCGCATCTACGCCGGCACCCACGTGACGCATCCGCTGGCGAGCAGCTTCCGGGCCCGCACGGTGGAACTGGCCGCCGAGGGCATCACCACGTACGCCGACGGCGAACGGTCCCTCGACCTGCCGGTGCGGATCAGCGCGGTGCCCCGGGCGGTACGTCTGTTGCGCTGAGCGGCGTATCCGGCCGTGGCGTCGCCCCACCGGCGCGGGGGACGGCGGCCCGGACCGCACCGATGCTGGCGACGACCACCAGGCCGATCGCCAGCACCTCGACCGGGTGCAGGGCCTGACCGAGGATCAGCCAGCCGGCGAGCGCGGCGAGCGCCGGACCGAGGCTCATCAGCACGGCGAACGTCGAGGTGGCCAGCCGGCGCAGCGCCAGCAGCTCCAGGGTGTACGGCAGCACCGAGGCGAGCAGCGCCAGCCCGGCCCCGAGGGCCAGCACCCCCGGGTGCCACAGCCGAGCCCCCGCGTCGGCCAGCCCGAACGGCAGGGTGACCACGGCGGCCAGGGCCAGGGCCAGGGCCAGCCCGTCGGCGCGGGGGAACCGGCCGCCGACCCACGCCGAACAGACGATGTACGCGGCCCACAGCGCGCCCGCCGCGAGCGCGAGGGCGACGCCGACGGGGTCCAGCCGGTCGAAGCCGCCGCGGCCGAGCAGCGCCACCCCGGCCAGCGCGAGACCCGCCCAGCACCAGGCCGTCCAGCGACGGGCGGTCAGCACCGACAGGGTGAGCGGCCCGAGCACCTCCAGGGTCACCGCCGGCCCGAGCGGGATCCGTTCGATGGCCTGGTAGAAGACCGAGTTCATGCCGGCCAGGGCGAGCCCGAACGCGCCGACGGCGAGCCAGTCGGCCCGGCCGTGTCCGCGCAGCCGGGGCCGGCACACCAGGAGCATCAGCACCGCCCCGATGGCCAGTCGCAGGGTGACCGTGCCGGGGACGCCGACCCGGGGGAAGAGCAGCGCGGCGACGGCGGAGCCGAAGTGCACCGACAACGCCCCGCCGAGCACCAGCCCGACCGCCGTCGCCCGGCCGGACGTGCCGGTCACGGGGAGGGCAGGGCCAGGTCGAGCACGGTGCCGAGGCCGCTGGGGCGGCCGGGTCCGGCGGCCGGCAGCACCAGCACCCCGCAGCCGGCGGCGACCGCCCCGGCGTCGGCCGGGGTGTCACCGACCATCAGGGTCCGTTCCGGGTCGACCCGCAGCATCCCGCAGGCGCGCAGGAAGATGCCCGGGTCCGGCTTGCACCGCCCCACCTCGTACGACAGCGCGTACGCGTCGACCAGGTCGGCCAGGCCCCAGGCGGCGAAGAGCGGGCGGATGTCGAAGCCGATGTTGCTGACCACCGCCACCGGGATCCCGGCGTCGCGGAGCGCGGTGAGCACGGGCGCGGTGTCCGGGTAGGGTACCCAGCCCTCCGGGGCCAGCACCCGCTCGTAGAGCGCCTCGGCGAAGCCCTCGATCCCGGCGTCCACCGTCTCGGCCAGCCCGGTGTAGGCGGCCCGGTGGGCATGTTCGTAGAGGTCCCGGTCGGCCCAGAGCTCGGCCAACCGGGGCGGTACCCGGGCCGGCAGCGGGCCGCCGGCCCGGCCGGCGGTGAGCAGCCGGTCGGCAAGCGCGGTGGCCCGCATCCGTTCCAGCTCCACCCCGCATGTCGCGGCGGCGGCGACCACCCAGTCGTGGGCCGGTTCGACCTGGGCGAGGGTGCCGTGGAAGTCGACGAGCACCGCCTGGACGCGATGGCGGGACGCGCCCGCCCGGGTGGCGTGCGTGACGCCGTTCGGGGTCGGGGACGGTTCGGCATGATCCGGCACGTCGTGCACCCTACCGACCCGCCCCGACGCCCGTGCCGGACGGCCTTGGCGGTGGGTGTCGGTGGCACCGATTAATCTTGCTGGCATGTCGAGCCCCGCCGAGCGGTACGCCGAGGCACGTCGCCGGGCTGCCCAGGCCGCCCAGTTCCCGGCCCTGGAAGAGTTCGCCCTCGACCTGGGGTTCGATCTCGACGATTTCCAGCGCGAGGCGTGCCAGTCGCTGGAGCGGGGCAGCGGGGTGCTGGTCTGCGCCCCGACCGGGGCGGGCAAGACGGTGGTCGGCGAGTTCGCGGTGCACCTGGCGCTGCGGGGCACGCCCACGGCGGCGGCCGACGGGTCGTCGACCCCGCCGGCCCGGCGCAAGTGCTTCTACACCACGCCGATCAAGGCGCTGTCCAACCAGAAATACCACGACCTGGTGCAGCGTTACGGTGCCGCGCAGGTGGGGTTGCTCACCGGTGACAACGCGATCAACGGGGACGCCCCGGTGGTGGTGATGACCACCGAGGTGCTGCGCAACATGCTCTACGCCGGGTCGAGCGCCCTGACCGGCCTGGCGTACGTGGTGATGGACGAGGTGCACTACCTGGCCGACCGGTTCCGGGGCGGGGTCTGGGAAGAGGTGATCATCCACCTGCCCTCCTCGGTGACCCTGGTGTCGCTGTCGGCGACGGTCTCCAACGCCGAGGAGTTCGCCGACTGGCTGGTCACCGTGCGCGGTGAGACGGCGGTGGTGGTCAGCGAGCACCGGCCGGTGCCGCTGTGGCAGCACATGCTGGTCGGCAGGCGGATGTTCGACCTGTTCCACGACGCCGACGCGGCCCGCAAGCACGACGTGCACCCGGAACTGCTGCGCTACACCCGGGAGCAGACCCGCCGGCTGGAACTGGGGGAGGGGCGCAGCACGGGCCCCGGCGGCGGTCGGCGGGGGCCGCGCTGGCGGGGGCCGTTGCGTCCGGACATCGTCGACCGGCTCGACCGGGAGGGGCTGCTCCCGGCGATTCTGTTCATCTTCAGCCGGGCCGGCTGCGCCGCCGCCGTGCAGCAGTGCCTGGCGGCCGGTCTGCGGCTGACCTCGGTGGAGGAACGCGCCGAGATCCGTCGGGTGGTGGAGTCCCGGGTCACCGCCATCCCCGGCGAGGACCTCAGCGTGCTGGGTTACTGGGAGTGGCTCGACGGGTTGGAGCGTGGCCTGGCCGCCCACCACGCCGGGATGTTGCCGGTGTTCAAGGAGGTCGTCGAGGAGTTGTTCGTCCGGGGGCTGGTCAAGGCGGTCTTCGCCACCGAGACCCTGGCCTTGGGGATCAACATGCCGGCCCGGTGCGTGGTGCTGGAGCGGCTGGTCAAGTTCAACGGCGAGGCCCACGTCGATCTCACCCCGGGGGAGTACACGCAGCTGACCGGGCGGGCCGGTCGACGGGGTATCGACGTCGAGGGGCACGCGGTGGTGGTGTGGTCACCCGAGACCGACCCTCGGCACGTGGCGGGCCTGGCCTCCACCCGTACCTATCCGTTGCGGTCGAGCTTCCGTCCGTCGTACAACATGGCGGTCAACCTGGTCGGCAGCGTGGGGGCGGAGCCGGCGCGGGCGCTGCTGGAGTCGTCGTTCGCCCAGTTCCAGGCGGACCGGTCGGTGGTCGGGCTGGCCCGTCAGGTGCAGCGCAACACCGAGACCATCGACGCGTACGGCGCGGAGGCGGCCTGCCATCAGGGTGATTTCGACGAGTACTTCGCGCTGCGGGTGGCCATCGCCGACCGGGAGCGGGCGATCGCCAGGCAGGGGCAGACCCAGCGTAAGGCCGCCGCGGTGGCGGCGTTGGAGCGGTTGCGGGTCGGTGACGTGATCCGGGTGCCGTCGGGGCGGCGGGCCGGGCTCGCGGTCGTCCTCGATCCGGCGACCGGGGGGTTCGGTGAGCCCCGGCCGCTGGTGCTGACCCAGGACCGCTGGGCGGGTCGGGTCAGTCCCGGCGACTTCACCACCCCGGCCGAGGTGCTGGCCCGGATCCGGGTGCCCAAGCACTTCAACCACCGGTCGCCTGCCGCCCGGCGGGATCTGGCCGCCGAGGTCAGCGGCACCGGGCTGGATCGGCACGGTGGCCGGCGGGGTGGCCGGTCCCGGCAGGCCGTCGGTGAGGACCACCGGCTCAGCCAGCTCCGCACCGAGTTGCGGCGGCATCCCTGTCACGCCTGCCCGGAGCGGGAGGACCACGCCCGGTGGGCGGAGCGGCGACGGCGGTTGGAGAAGGACACCGACGAGTTGCGGCAGCGGGTGTCGGGGCGGACGGGCTCGTTGGCCCGGACCTTCGACCGGATCGTCGCCCTGCTGACGGCCCGGGGTTACCTGTCG
Organism: Micromonospora sp. SCSIO 07396; assembly: GCF_053667945.1. Classification (NCBI taxonomy): domain Bacteria; kingdom Bacillati; phylum Actinomycetota; class Actinomycetes; order Micromonosporales; family Micromonosporaceae; genus Micromonospora; species Micromonospora sp. SCSIO 07396. Next base: position 2,843,471 of record NZ_CM132210.1, on the reverse strand, counting down.
GCCGACGGTGGGGTGACCGACGCCGGTCGGATGCTCGGCCGGATCTGGACGGAGGCCGACCTGCTGGTCGCCGAGTGTCTGCGGCGGGGTGTCTGGGACGGCCTGTCCCCGGCGGAGCTGGCCGCCGCCGTGTCGGTGGTGGTGTTCGAGGCCCGGCGGGACGTCGACGAGCGGGCGTCGCTGCCGCGTGGGCCGGTCGCCGACGCGGTCGACGAGACGCTCACGTTGTGGGGCGAGATCGAGGCCGACGAGGCGCAGCGGGGCCTGACCGCGACCCGGGAGCCGGATCTCGGGTTCGCCTGGCCGATCTACCGGTGGGCACGGGGGGAGACCCTGGCCAAGGTGCTCGCCAGTGGCCACCAGTTCGACGGCGAGATGCCGGCGGGGGATTTCGTCCGCTGGGCCCGGCAGGTCGCCGACCTGCTCGGTCAACTATCCGACTCCGGCGGGGCGTCGACGGAGCTGCGGGCGACCGCCCGGCAGGCGATCGCCGCCGTGAACCGGGGCGTACTGGCCCATTACACCTCCGCCTGATCATCACTTTCGGTCACCGTTGGGGGGTGAACCGACGCATCGCACGGTCACCGTGACGACACCCCCCGGATTGCCGAGGGGGCACTGTTGCGCCTGCTCGGAGCCTCCCCGATCATTGCTCCGGCGCGGTCGCCTACGCGCCGGTAACGAGTGGGGGGAAGACCGCCGTGGCGGAGATCAATCACTTTGAGTACGGGTGGATAACACCGGCGCTGAGTTACGCGCTGTCGGTGCTCGGTTCGTTCCTCGGTCTGGTGTGTGCCGGGCGGATCCGTACCGCCACCGGTTCCGGTCAGCGCTTCTGGTGGGGCCTGCTGGCCGCCTGGGCGATCGGTGGCACCGCGATCTGGGCGATGCACTTCATGGCCATGCTCGGGTTCGCGGTCACCGGCACCCGCATCCGGTACGACGTGCCGCTGACCGCCGCGAGCACGGTGATCGCCGTCACCGCCGTCGGGATCGGCCTGGCCATCGTCGGTACTGGCCGGCTCGGCGCGGCGAAGGTCCTCGGCGGTGGCCTGTTCACCGGGATCGGCGTCGCGGCCATGCACTACACCGGGATGGCCGCGATGCGGCTCAACGGTGACCTGAACTACGACGCCACCCGGGTCGGGCTGTCGGTGGCCATCGCCATCGTCGCGGCCACCGTGGCGCTGTGGCTGGCGATGACCGTCCGCCGGGGCCTGGCGATCGCCGGTTCCGCCCTGGTGATGGGGGTGGCGGTCAACGGTATGCACTTCACCGGGATGAGCGCGCTGTCGGTGCACCTGCACGGGCAGCGCGGCGAGGTGACCGGCGCGGGGGTGAGCACCCTGCTGGTGCCGATCGTCCTCGCGGTGATCTTCGTGGTGGTGGGGTTGGTCTACGCGCTGCTTGCCGCGCCCACCGACGACGACCGGGCCGCCGCCGCCTACCTGCAGGCCCGGCAGGTAGGCGCGCCGGTCGTCGAACCGCAGGCGGCCCCGGACCCGGTGGGCCTGCGCGCCCGGTCGACCACTCTGGGCCGGCCGGGCACCCCGTTCCCGTCCCGCCGGGACGCCCCGCCGCCCCGCTGACCGGGGTCGGGGTGCCGGGGTCTCAGGGCCGCGCGGCGAGGGCGTCGACGAGTCGCCGGCACGAGCCGGCCAGGTTCCACCGCTTCGCCAGCTCCAACAGCCGGTCGGGGTCGGCGGGGGCCGCCGGCAGCGCGGTCGGCAGCGCCGGCAGCGGGACGTCGGTGGCGACCCGGACCACCTTCGGGGCGACCGCCAGATAGTCGCGGGCACCGTCGAGCTTGGCGCGCAGCCCCGGGGCGAACCCGGAGCCGGGGTCGTCGAGCGCGGCGAGGATGCCGGGCAGGCCACCGTAGCGGTCGATCAGCCGGGCGGCCGTCTTCTCGCCCACCCCGGGCACCCCGGGCAGCCCGTCGCTCGGGTCACCGCGCAGGGCGGCGAAGTCGGCGTACCGGTCGGCGGGGACGCCGTAGCGGGCCCGGACGGCGGCGTCGTCGCAGTCGTCGAGCTTGGCCACCCCGCGACCGATGTAGAGCAGCCGGACCCGGCGGTCGTCGTCGACGAGTTGGAACAGGTCCCGGTCGCCGGAGACCACCTCGACCGGGCCGGGCTGGGTGACCGACAGGGTGCCCAGCACGTCGTCGGCCTCGTAGCCGGTCGCGCCGACGGCGGTGATGCCGATCGCGGCCAACACGTCGAGGATCACCGGCACCTGCGGGGAGAGGGTGTCCGGCACCTCCTCGCCGCCCTCGGCTGCGACCCGGTGTGCCTTGTACGACGGCAGCAGCTCCACCCGCCAGGCGGGCCGCCAGTCGTGGTCGAGCGCGCAGACCATCCGGTCGGGCCGGCGGGTGCGGACCAGTTGGGCGAGCATGTCGAGGAACCCGCGCACCGCGTTGACCGGCTGGCCGTCGTCGGTCCGTGCCGCCGACTCGGGCACCCCGAAGTAGGCCCGGAAGTAGAGGCTGGGGGCGTCGATCAGCAGGATCGGCTGTTGGTCTGCCACGCCGACAGCCTGGCACACCCCACCGACGAGATGGGGGACGCCCACCGGCCGTACCGGCCACGGCAGCGGCGCGGTGCCCGGGACCGTGCCGCTGCCGTCCGGCGGCCACCCGGTGGTCGTGCCGTCGGGAAACCGGGGTGACGGCCCGGTGCCCGCCGGGTGAGACTGCGGGCATGGACTTCGTGCCCGGTCTGGTGCTGTGCCGGCGTTTCCACGACGAGGTCGTCGGACCGCTGCTGGCACAGCGTCTGCCGGGCCTGCGGTACTCCGCCGGGCTGCTCGACGGCGGTTCGGAGCTGCTGGGTCGGGACACCGAGCGTTCCACCGACCACGACTGGGGGCCCCGCGCGCAGGTCTTCCTGGCCGACGCGGCCGAGGTGGGGTCGGTGCGGGCGGCGCTGGCCGACCTGCCGTCGCGCTTCCTGGGCCGGCCGACCCGGTTCCTCAGCTGGCCGACCGCCCGGCTGGGGGTGCCGGACGTCGCCGGGGACCGCAGCGGGGTGCAGGTGTTCCCCTGGCGGGACTGGCTTCGGGACCGGTTGGGGTTCGACCCGGCAGTCGCGGTCACCACCGTCGACTGGCTGACCCTGCCGACCCAGCGGCTGGCCGAGGTGACCGGCGGGGCGGTGTTCCACGACGGCCTGCCCGGCGGCGCGGTCGGCGCGGTCCGGGCCGCCCTGGCCTGGTATCCGGACGACGTGTGGCGGCACGTGCTGGCCGCCGGATGGACCCGGGTGGGGCAGGCCGAGCACCTGGTCGGCCGGTGCGCCGAGGTGGGTGACGCGCTGGGCAGCCGGCTGGTGGCCGCCCGGGTGGCCCGGGACCTGATGCGGCTGGGGCTGCTGGCCCGTCGGCGTTGGCCGCCGTACGACAAGTGGCTCGGCAGCGTGTTCGCCGCGCTGCCGGACGCCGGCCCGGTGGTGGCGGCGCTGGCGGACGCGCTCGGGCCGGGTGACTGGCCGCACCGGCAGGTGGGGCTGGTGCGGGCGCTGGAGACGGTCGCCGGGTGGACCAACGACACCGGGCTGGCCGGGCCGGTCGACGTCGCGGCCCGGCCCTTCCACGGGCGGCCCTTCCTGGTGCTGGACGCGCCGCGCCTGGCCACCGCGCTGCGGGCCGCGATCGTCGACCCGGCGCTGCGGGACCGGCCGCTGGTCGGCGCGGTGGACCAGTACGTCGACAGCGTGGACGTGCTGACCCACGCCGAGCGGGTCCGCCGGGTCGGCGTCGCCGTCACCGGCTGACGGACCCGGCGGTCGGTCAGCCCCGCAGCCGGGTGCGGATGAACTGCCCGGACTCGGTCAGCACGGCGGTGCCGGTGAAGTCGGTGCCGGCGCAGGTGCCTCGCCGGAACACCGAGTTGCTCTCCGGACCGTCGGAGTAGCTCCACATCGAGTAGCTGATCTTCAGGCGTTGCAGCAGGTCCAGCCAGGTGGTGGCGCTGTCCAGGTCGTTGGGGCCGTCACCGGTGAAGGTCTGGGTGCCGAACTCGCTGACGAACAGCGGCAGGCTCCGGGCGGCCCGGGCCACCGTGTCGCGTTGCAGGTCCCGGTGGGACGCGGCATAGAAGTGGAAGGTGTACATGATGTTCCCGGCGTCGACCGGGTCGTCGGTCACCTCGGTCTCGTCGGCGCCCTCGGACACGCCGAGGGAGGAGAAGCCCCGGGTGCCGACCAGCACCACGCTGTCCGGGTCGGCGGCCCGGATCACCGGGATGACCTGCTCGGCGTAGCTCTTGATGGTGGCCCAGTCGACCCCGTTGGGCTCGTTGGCGATCTCCCAGAGCACGTTGGTCCGGCCGGCGTGCCGGGTGGCGACGTCGGCGAAGAACGACCGGGCGCGGTCCAGGTTGACCAGCGGGTCGCCGGGGGTCAGGACGTGGAAGTCGACCACCACGTAGAGGCCGAGCGCGCTGGCGGTCTCCACCGCCTCGTCGACCCGGCTGGTGAAGCCGGCCGGGTCGGTCTCGAACCCGCCCTCCTGGACGTACATCGCCACCCGGACGAAGTCGGCACGCCAGTCGGTGCGCAGCGCGGCCAGCGAGTCGGGGTTGAGGCAGTCCGGGAAGAACTGGAGGCCGTGACTGCTCATCCCGCGTAACTGGACCGGCTCGCCGGCCGCGTCGCACAGGTGCACCCCGCACACCCGCAGCCGGCCGTGCCGGTCCACAGGTGACCCGGCGGGCGCGGCGGCCGGTTGTCCGGCGGCGGGTTCGCGGGTGGCCGGTGCCGGGTCGGGCGTCCCGCTGCCGGCGGGGCTGGTGGGCGTCGGGCTGGTGGCGGCCGGTGGCGCGGCGTCGGTGTCGGCGTTGGCGGTGGGGACGGTCAGGGCCGCCCAGCCGGCGACGAGCGCGGCGAGGGCCACCCCCGTCGAGGTCAGTGCTGCGCGTCGGTGCATGGGAACTCCGGTCGGGCTCGTCGGGACCGGGGAAGGCGTCAGGTGGTACGTGGCCGTGGCGGGCGCGGTTCACCGCGGCGGCGGCCCCCGCCGGACTGGGCCCCGACCCGAACGACCGTTAAGCTGGCGGGGTGACGCCCGGCGGACGGCGGGCGGCGGCTCACCCACCTCTGGAGCTCATCGCGCTATGACTGTCGACCGCATCCTTCCCACCGACGAGGCCCACGACCTGCTCGACCTCGCCACCGAACTGGCCGACCGGGAACTCGCGCCCCGGGCCGCCGGTTTCGAGGAGCGGGCCGAGTTCCCCCGGGAGGTGCTGCGCACCCTGGGCCGGGCCGGCCTGCTGGGCCTGCCGTATGCCGAGGAGCACGGCGGCGCGGCCCAGCCGTACGAGGTCTACCTGCAGGTGCTGGAGGTCCTCGCCGGTCGGTGGTTGGCGGTCGCCGAGGCGGTCAGCGTGCACACCCTGTCCTGCTATCCGCTTGCCGCGTTCGGCACCGACGCCCAACGTAAGCTGCTGCCGGAGCTGGTGGGTGGGGAACTGCTCGGGGCGTACTGCCTGTCGGAGCCGCAGGGCGGCTCGGACGCCGCCGGGTTGACCACCCGGGCTGTCCGCGACGGCGACGACTACCGGGTCACCGGGGTCAAGGCGTGGATCACGCACGCGCAGGTGGCGGACTTCTACAACGTGTTCTGCCGCACCGGAGGGCCGGGCCCGAAGGGCATCTCCTGCCTGCTGGCCGACCGGGGCACGGCGGGCATCGTGCCGCAGGCGGCCGAGCGGACGATGGGGCTGCGCTCGTCGCCGGTGGCGCAGATCGCCTTCGACGACGCCCGGGTGCCGGCCGAGCGGCTGATCGGCGGGGAGGGCGCGGGCTTCACCATCGCGATGTCCGCACTGGACTCGGGGCGGCTGGGCATCGCCGCCTGCGCGGTCGGTCTGGCCCAGGCGGCGTTGGACTACGCCGTCGGCTACGCCCGGCAGCGGCAGCAGTTCGGTCGGGCCATCGTCGACTTCCAGGGGGTGGGTTTCCTGCTGGCCGACGCGGCCACCCAGATCTCCGCCGCGCGGGCGTTGACCCTGGCGGCGGCCCGGTTGCGCGACGCCGGCCGGCCGTACTCGATCGAGGCGGCCAAGGCGAAGCTGTTCGCCACCGACGTGGCGATGCGGGTGACCACCGACGCGGTGCAGGTGCTCGGTGGGGCGGGTTACGTGGCCGATCACCCGGTCGAGCGGTACATGCGGGAGGCGAAGGTGCTCCAGATCGTCGAGGGCACCAACCAGATCCAGCGGCTGGTGATCTCGCGGGCGCTGGCGAGGGACTAGCCTGTGCCGGTGACGTTTCCCCGGATCACCATCGACCCCGAGGTGATGGGCGGCGCGCCCTGCGTGCGGCAGTCCCGTGTCCCGGTGGCGACCCTGCTGGCGATGATGGCGGAGGGGATGTCGGTGACGGACATCCTCACCGATCTGCCCTTCCTCGACGAGGAGGATCTGGCCGAGGTGCTCAACTTCGCGGCCGACGCGGTGCGCGACCGGGCGGCCCGCTGAGCGTCACATCGGGCGGGACGTCGTCGCCAGGGGAGCGCTCCACCGGGTAGGTTGCACGGGTGGAGGAGATCGACCGTGCCATCGTCGCCGCGCTGACCGCCGACGGCCGCCTGTCGTACACGGATCTAGCGGAGAGGGTCGGCCTGTCGGTCTCGGCCGTGCACCAGCGGGTCCGCCGGCTGGAACAGCGCGGCGTGATCAACGGGTACACAGCGCGGGTGTCGTTCGAGGCGTTGGACCTGCCGATGACCGCCTTCGTGGCGATCCGGCCGTTCGACCCGTCGCAGCCGGACGACGCGCCGGAGCGGCTGGCCCACCTGCCCGAGATCGACTCCTGCTACTCGGTGGCGGGGGAGGACTTCTACCTGCTCCTGGTGCGGGTGGCCGGGCCGGCCGGCCTGGAACGGGTGCTCCAGGAGATTCGCACCGCCGCCAACGTCACCACCCGTACGACTGTGGTGCTGTCCACCCCGTACGAGGGGCGTCCGCCGAAGGTGGAGGTGGGCGAGCTGCGGGGCCGTGGCCGCAGCGGCGCGGAGGCCCCGGCGTAGCTGCCGCAGCGGCCGCTCAGCGGCCGTTCCAGCGCAGGATGACCGGTCGGCCGTGTTCGTGGCCGAGCACGCTGACGGTGGCGGTGTCCAGGCGTAGTTTGCCGCCGCCTTCGGCGGGCAGGCCGATCCACCGGGCGCCGACGACCCGGAGCAGGTGGGCGTGCCCGACCAGGGCCACGTCGCCCTGGGCCAGCAGCGGCGTGAGCCGGGCCAGCAGCCGGTCGACCCGGTTGCCGACCTGGTCGGGGGACTCCCCGTCGGGGCAGCCGTCGGTCCAGATGTTCCAGTCGGGGCGTTCGGTGTGGATGTCGGCGGTGGTGCGGCCCTCGTACCGGCCGTAGTTCCATTCGGTGAGGTCGTCGTCGGTGCCGTCGACGGTGAGGCCGGCGAGCTGCGCGGTGCGCAGCGCCCGGCGTCGGGGGCTGGCGAGCACGGTGGCGAAGCGCTGCCCGGTCAGCACCCCGGCCAGCGCGCGGGCCTGCCGCTCACCGTCGGGGGTCAGCTCCAGGTCGGTGTACGAGGTGTGCCGTCGGCTGGCGCTCCACGTCGTCTCGCCGTGCCGGATCAGGATGATCTCGCTCATCCGCCCAGTCAACCAGCATCCGCCGGTCCCGGCCGGTCACCTATTGTCCTAGGATGCCCTAGAGGTGGTGCGCCCCGGCGCACCCCTTCTGACCAGCGCCTACGGCGCGATTTTGTTTCGTCCCGGCCCGATCGGGGACGCCACCGGTGCGGGGCTCCTGCCTCGTGACCGCCGCAGCGACAGGAGGCGACATGAGCTTCACCGACAAGGCGAAGAACAAGGCCCAGGAGCTGACCGGCGCCGCGAAGGAGCGGCTCGGCGACATGACCGACAACGAGCGGATGCGGGCCGAGGGCTCGACCGAGCAGAGCGAGGCGCGGGCCCGGCAGGCCGGCGAGCACGTCAAGGACGCCGGTCGGGACGTACGGGACGCCATGCGTTGACGGTCCGCGCCGGCCGGGTGGCCCCTGGGCACGGTACGGGGGCCACCCGGGTTAGCGTGCGGGCATGCTGGTCGCCCGTTCGTTGGTGTTGTTCGTGCTGGCCGCGCTCGCCGAGATCGGTGGGGCGTGGCTGATCTGGCAGGGCTGGCGGGAGCACCGGGGGTTGTGGTGGATCGCCGGCGGGGTGCTCGCGTTGGGCGTCTACGGTTTCATGGCGACGTTTCAGCCTGATGCGAACTTCGGCCGCATCCTGGCCGCGTACGGCGGGGTGTTCGTCGCGGGGTCGCTGGCGTGGGGCGTGGTGGTGGACGGCTTCCGGCCGGACCGGTGGGACCTGACGGGCGCGGCGATCTGCCTGCTCGGCGTCGCCGTGATCATGTACGCCCCGCGCGGGGCGTGACGGCCGCAGCGCCGGTGACCGGTCCGGGTCGCGGGGGCGGCGGGGTGGTGCGGGTCAGTCGTCGCGGTGCGCGGTCCACCACTGCTGGCCGGCCTCGGGGAGGGTGTCGATCGGGTCGTAGTAGGCGTAGCGCTTGTCGAGCGCCGCCAGGTCGGCCGATTCGATGGAGGTGCGGTAGTTCTTGGTCCAGTAGGAGATGCCGCGTTCCCGGTCGTACTCGGTGAGCATGTGCACCCAGCGCTTGCCGACGAAGGGCACGTCGCAGACGATCCGGGGGGTGGCGTAGCCGGGCAGGTAGCCCATGATGTCGTGCTGGAGCTGCTGGGCGTACCAGACCGGGACCCGCCAGTGCTCGGCGTTGGGGATCATGTCGCACATGTAGAAGTAGTAGGGCAGGATGCCGGCTTCGCCCTGCAGGGCGAAGCAGAGGTCGAGCAGGTCGGGGGCGGTGGCGTTGACGCCGCGCATGAGGACGCCCTGGTTGCGGACGTCGCGGACGCCGACGTCGAGGGCGGTCTGGGTGGCCCTGGCGACCAGTGGGGTGATCGACTGTGCGTGGTTGACGTGGGTGTGGATGGCCAGGTTGACGCCGCGGCGGGCGGCGGTGCGGGCGACCCGTTCCAGGCCCTCGACGACGTCGTTCTGGAGCCAGTGTTGGGGCAGGCCCATCAGGGCCTTGGTGGCGAGCCGGATGTCGCGGACGGTTTCGAGTTCGAGCAGCCGCATGAGGTACGACTCAAGGTTGCGCCAGGGGACGTTGGCCACGTCGCCGCCGGAGACGACCACGTCGCGGACGCCGGGGTGGGCCTTGAGGTAGCTGATGTGGGCGTCGTAGCGGTCGACGGGCTTGAGGGTGAGCTTGAGTTTGTCGACGGCGGGGGTGGAGTTGCCGACCAGGTCCATCCGGGTGCAGTGCCCGCAGTACTGCGGGCAGGTGGAGAGCAGTTCGGCGAGGACCTTGGTGGGGTAGCGGTGGGTGAGGCCCTCGGCGACCCACATGTCGTGTTCGTGTAGTGAGTCGCGGCTGGCGTAGGGGTGCGACGGCCAGTCGGTGCGCCGGTCGGCGGCGACGGGGATCATGTAGCGCCGGACGGGGTCGGCGCGGAACGCCTCGGTGGTCATCGGTGCGAACGGCACCATCGTGTTGATCATCTGGGGTGGCACCAGCATCGACATGGTGGCCAGGGCCTGCTGGTCGGCGGCGAGGTCGGCGTAGAAGGTCTCGTCGACGGTGTCGCCGAGGACGGCGCGCAGTTGCTTGATGTTCTTGACGCAGTTGACGCGTTGCCACTGGGCGCTCTCCCACTGCTCGCGGGTGACGTCACGCCAGCCGGGGAAGCGGGTCCAGTCGGGTTCGACCAGGGGGCTGCGGCGGTACTCGTAGGGCTGCCCGGCGGTGGGTGTGGCGGCGGGGGCGGGGCGGGGCCCGGGGATGGTCGCCATCGGTTGGGTCCGGGTCACGGCCCCTCCTCGTGCTGTGTTCGGCCGGGGTGACCGGCGGTCGATGATTGGTAGATCCCGAAGGCTACTGGAAAATATCCGGCGAAGAAATTAGTCTGCCGTAAGTTTTCCCGCGATGTGGGTCCTGGTCGGGGCTTCGGGCGGCGGAGAGGGGAGGTCGGCGTGACGTCACCGGTGGGTCTGCACCGCGTCGTGGAACCGGCGGGGGTGCTGCCGCAGGCGGCCTGGCGGTTGGACGCCGAGCCGCGGATCGCCCCGAACGAGGTGCGGATCCGGGTGGAGCGGTTGAACCTGGACGCGGCGAGTTTCCGGCAGTTGGCGCAGAAGCACGGTGGGGACGGCGAGAAGGTCCGGGCCGAGGTGCTGGAGATCGTGTCGGCGCGGGGCAAGATGCAGAATCCGGTGACCGGGTCGGGCGGGATGCTGATCGGCACGGTGGAGGAGGTCGGTCGGCGGTCACCGTTGGGGCTGGCGGTGGGTGACCGGGTGGCGACGTTGGTGTCGTTGACGCTGACCCCGCTGGTGATCCTCGACGGGTTGGCCCGCTGGGACGGGCGCAGCGAGCAGGTGCCGTGCGACGGGTACGCGATCCTGTTCGCCAGGTCGATCGCGGCGGTGCTGCCGGCGGATCTGCATCCGGAGTTGGCGTTGGCGGTGCTGGACGTGTGTGGTGCGCCGGCGTTGACGGCCCGGGTGGTCGCCGAGCAGGTGGCGCGGCGGGAGCGGGCCGGTGACGGGTCGCCGGTGTCGGTGGCGGTGATCGGTGGGGGCGGTAAGAGCGGGTCGTTGTCGTTGGCGGCGGCGCGGCGGGCGGGTGCCGGTCGTACGGTGGGGGTGGTGCCGGTGGCGGCGGAGCGGGACGCGCTGGTGGCGGCGGGTCTGGCGTCGGTGGTGGCGTTGGCTGACGCGCGGGATCCGGTGGGGTTGTCGTCGGCGGTGACGACGGCGTTGGGTGGGCCGGCGGACGTGACGGTGGTGTGCGTGGACGTGCCGGGGTGTGAGCACGGTGCGGTGTTGGCCACGGCGGACGGCGGCACGGTGATCTTCTTCTCGATGGCGACGAGTTTCGCGGCGGCGGCGTTGGGTGCGGAGGGGTTGGCGGCGGACGTGACGATGCTGGTGGGCAACGGTTACGTGCCGGGGCATGCGGAGTTGGCGTTGGGGTTGGTGCGCTCGGAGCCGGGGGTACGTGGTCTCTTCGCGTCCCGGTTGGCGGCAGACTGAGTGCCATGACGAACCCCTCGACGTTGTACCGCGGTGGAGTGCTGCACTGTCCGGCGGAGCCGAGCGCGACGGCGCTGCTGGTGCGGGACGGGCGGATCGCCTGGTTGGGTGGTGAGGCGGATGTGCCGGCCGCCGACCGGGTGGTGGAGTTGGACGGGGCGTTGGTGACGCCGGCGTTCGTGGACGCGCACGTGCATGCGACGGACACCGGGTTGGTGTTGTCGGGTCTGGATCTGTCGTCGGTGCGGTCGGCGGCCGGGTTGCTGGATGCGGTGGCGGTGTTCGCGGCGGGTCTGCCGTCGGATGCGGTGGTGTTGGGGCACGGCTGGGACGAGTCGGGTTGGGTGGATGCGGCGTTGCCGGATGCGGCGCGGTTGGATCGGGCGGCGGGTGGCCGGCGGGTGTATCTGTCGCAGGCGTCGATCCATTCGGCGTTGGTGTCGCAGGCGTTGCTGGCGGCGTGTCCGCAGGTGGCGGGTTTGCCGGGTTTCGACGCGTCGGGGTGGTTGCGGCGGGATGCGCATCACGTGGTGCGGGCGGCGGCGCGGGCGGGGGTGACGCGGGCGCAGCGGGTGGCGGCGCAGCGGGTGGCGTTGGCGCGGGCGGCGTCGTTGGGGATCGCGGCGGTGCACGAGTGTGGTGGGCCGGAGATTTCCGACGAGGAGGATTTCACGGGTTTGTTGGGTTTGTCGGGTGCGGGGTTGCCGGAGGTGTACGGGTACTGGGGTGAGTTGTCGGGGGCGGCGCGGGCGCGGGAGTTGGGGGCGGTGGGGGCGGGTGGTGATCTGTTCGCGGACGGGGCGTTGGGGTCGCGTACGGCGCATCTGTCGGGGCCGTACCGCGATGGTGAGGGGTGTGGGCACGGGTATCTGAGCGCGGATCAGGTGCGTGACCATCTGGTGGACTGTGCGGCGCACGGGGTGCAGGGCGGTTTCCACGCGATCGGTGATGCGGCGATCGGGACGGTGTTGGCGGGGTTCGCGGCGGCGGCTGCGGTGTTGGGCACGGACCGGGTGCGGGCGGCGCGGCATCGGGTGGAGCACGCGGAGATCATGAGCAAGCGGTTGATCGCCGGGTTCGTGGAGTACGGGATCGTGGCGAGCGTGCAGCCGGCGTTCGACCGGTTGTGGGGTGGTGCGGGCCGGATGTACGAGTCGCGGTTGGGGTTGGACCGGGCGTGGGAGTCGAACCCGATGGGGGCGATGCACGGGGTGGGGGTGGCGTTGGCTCTCGGTTCGGATTCGCCGGTGACGCCGTTGGATCCGTGGGGTTCGGTGCGGGCGGCGGCGGCGCACCACAATCCGGCGCAGCGGCTGAGTGTGCGGGCGGCGTTCGCGGCGCACACCCGGGGTGGGTGGCGGGCGGTGCATCTGGACAACGAGGGTGTGATCGCCAAGGGGGCGCCGGCGACGTTCGCGGTGTGGGAGGCCCCGGCGGGGGTGGAGCGGGGGTTGCCGGTGTTGCAGTCCGGGGATCCGGAGTTGCGGGGTCCGGGGGATCCGACGCCGTTGCCTGTGTGTCGGGCGACGGTGCTGCGTGGCGAGGTCATCTATGAGGAAGGCGTGTCGTGACGGCGAAGCTTGACCTGGATCCGGCGCTGGTGGCGCGGGCGCGGGAGTTGGCGCGTCGGGCCGGGCAGCCGGTGGTGGAGTTGGCGCGTACCCACACCACGGTGTCGGTGGAGCGGGCGGTGTTGCGGCTGGCCGGGGTGACCGGTGCGGACCCGGACGGTATTCCGTGGGTGAACCGGCTGGTGGACACGGTGGTGGCGGACGTGGGTCTGGGGCACGGGGTGGCGCTGCCGGTGTTCGATGCGCTGGTGCGGGAGCAGCACGGGGACGTGACGCTGCTGGCGCAGAAGGCCGCTGCCGGGTCGGTGCGGTTCGCGGTGCCGACGGGCAGGGCGGCCACGGCGGCGCGGCGGGCGGCGCGGCGGGCGGTGGGGGCGGGGGTGCGGCGGATCGACAGGCGGCGGGCCGAGCGGGATCGGCTCGTGCGGCGGTTCGGGGATCCGAAGCAGCGGCCGTGGATCTATCTGATCGTGGCGACGGGTGACATCTACGAGGACATTCCGCAGGCGCAGGCGGCGGCGCGGGCGGGTGCGGATGTGATCGCGGTGATCCGGTCGACGGGTCAGTCGTTGTTGGACTATGTGCCGGAGGGGGCGACCCGGGAGGGGTTCGCGGGCACATATGCGACGCAGGAGAACTTCCGGTTGATGCGGGCGGCGTTGGACGAGTCGTCGCGGGAGTTGGGTCGGTACGTGCGGTTGACGAACTACGCGTCGGGCCTGTGTATGCCGGAGATGGCCACGTTGGCGGGTCTGGAGCGGCTGGACATGATGCTCAACGACTCGATGTACGGGATTTTGTTCCGGGACATCAATCCGGTCCGGACGTTCGTGGATCAGCGGTTTTCGCGGCAGGTGCACGCGCGGGCGGGGATCGTCATCAACACCGGTGAGGACAACTACCTCACGACCGCCGACGCGGTCGAGGAGGCGCACACGGTGACGGTGTCGCAGTTGCTCAACGAGTTCTTCGCGCATGAGGCGGGGTTGACTGACGGGCAGTTGGGGTTGGGGCACGCGTTCGAGATCAATCCGGATGTGCCGGAGTCGTTCCGGTTGGAGTTGGCGCATGCGTTGTTGGCGCGGGAGTTGTTTCCGGATGCGCCGTTGAAGTGGATGCCGCCGACGAAGCACATGACGGGTGACGTGTTCCGGGGGAATCTGCTGGACGGGTTCTTCAATCTGGTGGGGACGATGACGGGGCAGGGGATCCTGCTGGTGGGGATGATGACCGAGGCGGTGGTGACGCCGTGGTTGTCGGACCGGGACATCGCCCTGCAGAACGTGCGGTACGTGTTGGGTGCTGCGGGTGGGCTGCACGAGGATTTCGTGCCGGCGTCGGGTGGGTTCATCCAGCAGCGGGCGCACCGGGTGTTGGGTGAGGCGGTGGAGTTGCTGGAGCGGATCGGGGAGCAGTCGTTGTTGACGGCGATCGCCGAGGGCACGTTCGGGATCATGAAGCGGCCGGCGGACCGGGGTAAGGGCCTGTCCGGGGTGGCGCGGCACGACGCGGACTACTACAACCCGGCCACGGAGATCCTGGAGCGGCAACCATCATGAGTGAGAAGACGGTGGTGCGGCCGTACGGGGACACGACGGGTGACGGCATGGTGCAGGTGTCGTTCACGTTGCCGGTGTCGCACGACAAGCGGGCCGAGGGTGCGGCGGTGCAGTTGGCGAACAGGATGGGCATCGATCCGGCGATGCTGGTGCACGCGAAGCCGATGAGTGACGGGTTCACGTTCTTCGTGGTTTATGGGCGGGTGAACCATCTGGTGGACCTGGCGCAGGTGCAGGTGGTGGAGCGGGACTTTCCGCTGCTGTCGGCCAAGGAGGTCAACGCGGTGGTGAAGCGGCGGTTGCGGCGCAAGTTGTCGGTGGTGGGGGCGTGTATCGGCACGGATGCGCACACCGTGGGTATCGACGCGATCCTCAACGTGAAGGGTATCGCCGGGGAGAAGGGTCTGGAGTACTACCGGGAGTTGAAGGTGTCGAATCTGGGTGCGCAGGTGAGTGTGCCGGAGTTGGTGGAGGCGGCGCGGCGGGAGCGGGCCGATGCGGTGCTGGTGTCGCAGGTGGTGACGCAGCGTGATGCGCATCTGCACAACACGCGGGAGATGTCGGCGGCGTTCCGGGAGGCGATGCCGGCGGGGAGGCGGCCGTTGCTGATCGTGGGTGGGCCGCGGTTCGACGAGACGATGACGGCGGAGCTGGGGGTGGACCGGATCTTCGGTCGGGGTACCACGCCGGGTGAGGTGGCGTCGTATCTGGTGCATGCGTTGGTGACGAGCAGGGAGGCGCGGGGATGAGTGGTGCCCGGTTGGGGTTGACGGTGACGCATCGGCGGTATGTGCCGTACGCGCATGCCCACTATGCGGGGAACCTGGTGGATGGGGCGTACGTGTTGGGGTTGTTCGGGGACGTGGCGACGGAGGTGTGTATCCGTACCGATGGGGACGAGGGGTTGTTCGCGTCGTATTCGGATGTGCAGTTCGTGTCGTCGGTGCGGGCGGGTGACGTGGTGGAGGTGACGGCGACGGTGGTGCGGGTGGGTACCCGTAGCCGGGGGATCGATTTCGTGGCGCGGGTGGTGTGTCGGGGGCGGCCGGAGCGGGGTGCGTCGGCGGCGGAGGTGTTGGCGGAGCCGGTGGTGGCGGTGACGGCGACGGGCACCGTGGTCGTTGCGGCGGCGGCGTGAGGTTGGCGGTCTGCGCTGACGTCGGGTCGACCTGGACGAAGGCGGCGGTGGTGGATCTGGACGCGGGCCGGTTGGTGGGGGCGGCGTCGGCGCCTACGTCGGTGGGGACCGATGTGCTGCACGGATTGGATGCGGCGGTGGGTGCGGCGGCCGATGGGGCCGGTGCGGGGGCGGCGGGGGCGTTGCCGTGGTTCGTGTGTTCGTCGGCGGGTGGTGGGTTGCGGCTGGCGGTGGTGGGTTACGAGCCGTTGGTGACCGCGCAGGCGGGTCGTCGGGTGGGGTTGTCGGCGGGCGCGAACGTGGTGCACGTGGCGGCGGGCCGGTTGGGGGCGGCGGAGCTGGCGGCGGTGCGGGCGACCCGCCCGGACGTGGTGTTGCTGGTGGGGGGCACCGACGGTGGGGACGTCGATACGGTGACGCACAACGCGACGCGGTTGGCGCGGGCCCGGTGGCGGGTGCCGGTGGTGCTGGCGGGCAACGTGGAGGTGCGGGAGACGCTGCGGGGGGTGTTGACGGCGGCGGGGGTGCCGGTGACGGTGGCGGACAATGTGCTGCCCCGGATCGGGGTGTTGGCGCCGGCGTCGGCGCGGGCGGCGATCCGGGAGGTGTTCCTGCGGCATGTCATCGGTGGGAAGCGGTTGTCGCGGGGGGCCCGGTTCGGCCGGTTGGTGCGGGCGGCGACCCCGGATGCGGTGTTGACCGGGGTGGAGGTCCTCGCCGATGTGGTGGGTGGTGATCTGGTGGTGGTGGATGTGGGTGGGGCGACGACGGATGTGTATTCGGTGTTGACGCCGGACGAGCGGGCCGACGGGCCGGGTCGGGAGGTGGCGGGGTCGTTGTGGCGGGCCCGCACGGTGGAGGGTGACCTGGGGATGCGGTGGAGTGCGCCGGGGGTGGTGCGGGCGGCGGTGGAGGAGCGGTTGTTGGATGCGGCGGGGCAGGAGGCGTTGGGGGTGGCGGCGGCGGCGCGGGCGGCCGAGCCGGGGTTCCTGCCTGTCGACGGTCGGGACCGGGCGGTGGAGGGGCGGTTCGCGGCGTTGGCGGCGACGGTGGCGTTGCGGCGGCATGCCCGGGGTGCGGCGACGGGGGAGCGGGCCGGGCGGGATCTGCGGGACGTGCGGCTGTTGGTGGGTTCCGGGGGTGTGCTGCGTCACGCCGATGCGGGGGCGGCGGTGGGGGTGTTGACGCAGGTGTTGACCGACCATGCGGGTGGGTGGCCGTTGCCGCGGGCGGCGCGGCCGGTGGTGGACGTGGATTATGTGCTGGCTGCCGGTGGGTTGCTCGCCGGGGAGCATCCGGGGGCGGCGGGGGCGTTGCTGCGGCGGCATCTGGGTGGGGATTGAGCCGCGCCGACGCGACACGCCGGGTTGGTGGGGGCGACTGGCCGGGGGTGGGTTGACAGCGGCGGGGGTGTAGGCCGTACCGTCTTTGAGTCCTACTACGGGAAGCGGCTGTTGTTCGCTTCGTCCCTTCGTCCGCTGGCCGAGCGACATTGTTGGTGTATCGCGTCGCGGCGGCCAGGTCCAGCGGGCGGGGGTCGGCGGGGCGGCGCGAACCGGCCGCGGTTACCGGTGTACGGGCAGGGTGAGGGGCACGGCCAGTAGACAACGGCCAGGCGGGGGCAGCCAGTCCACCGTCGGGTCGGTCCGAAGGTCGGCGTCGCTCGTTCTCGCCCCACCGGCCGGGAAGGGCCTGGGAGCATCGGGGCGCGGCTTAGGCCGCGCCCCGATTTCGTGTCCGCCCACCGCTTCGCACGGCGACGTCGGCCGGTTCGGGCTCGGTGGCGTCGGGGTGCCGGGCTGGGGCGGGTAGCCTTCGGCCCGTGATCGTGGTGAGGTGCCGGTGACGACGCTCGACCGGGATGAGACGCGTACCCCGACTGTGGTGCGGCCGGTGGCGTCGCCGTTGCCGTTGCGGGTGGCGGTGCCGGTGGCGGTGGCCGCCGGGGTGGCGTTGCTGGCGGCGTTCCCGCCGTACGGGTGGTGGCCGTTGGCGGCGGTCGGGGTGGCCGGGTTGGCGGCGGTGACGCACCGGCGGCGGCTGCGGGCGGGCGCCGGTTTGGGTTTCCTGACCGGGGTGGCGTTGTTCGCGCCGCTGCTGGCGTGGACGAACCTGCACACCGGGCTGCTGCCGTGGGTGCTGCTGTCGTTGTTGCAGGCCGGCTACCTGGCGGTGCTGGGGGCGGCGACGGCGTGGGTGTCGCCGGTGGTGGACCGGTGGCGGTGGGCGTGGCCGCCGGTGACCGGGGTGTTGTGGGTGGGGCAGGAGGCGCTGCGGGACCGTACCCCGTTCGGTGGGTTCCCGTGGGGGCGGTTGGCGTTCAGTCAGGATGCGTCGCCGCTGCTGGGTTGGGCGTGGTTGGGGGGTGCGCCGCTGGTCACCGGGGTGGTGGCGGTGGCCGGCGGGTTGCTGCTGGTGGCGGTGTGGCGGCGGTGGCCGGGGGTGCGGTGGCAGCCGGTGGTCGGGGCGGCGGCGGGGGTGGTGGCGCTGGTGGCGGTGGGGTGGCTGGTGCCGTCGGGGGCCGATTCGGGTGGCCGGTCGGTGCGGGTGGCGATCGTGCAGGGCAACGTGCCCCGGTTGGGTTTGGATTTCAACGCCCAACGGCAGGCGGTGCTGAACAACCACGTCGACGCGACGTTGCAGTTGGCGGAGCGGGTCGCCTCCGGTGCCGAGCGGCGGCCCGACCTGGTGGTGTGGCCGGAGAACTCCTCGGACATCGATCCGTTGCGCAACGCCGCGGCGGGGGCGCGGATCTCGCAGGCGGCCGACGCGGTCGGCGCGCCGATCCTGGTCGGGGCGGTGCTGGCCGGCCCGGGTGACGGTGAGGTCCGCAACGCGGGCATCCTGTGGCGGCCGGGCAGCGGCCCGGATCTGGGCCAGGTGTACACGAAACGGCATCCGGTGCCGTTCGCCGAGTACGTGCCGATGCGGTCGGTGGCGCGTGCGGTGTCCAAGCAGGTCGACCGGGTGCGGGCCGATTTCGTCGCGGGGTCGACGCCGGGGGTGGTCGACGCGGGTCCGGTGGTGCTCGGTGACGTGATCTGTTTCGAGGTGGCCTACGACGGGCTGGTGCGGGACACCGTCGACGGTGGGGCGCAGTTGCTGGTGGTGCAGACGAACAACGCCACGTTCGACGTGGCGGAGGCCCGGCAGCAGTTGGCGATGGTGCGGTTGCGGGCGGTGGAGCACGGTCGTGCGGCGTTGATGGCCTCGACGGTCGGGGTGTCCGGGTTCGTCGCCCCGGACGGGCGGGTAAGCGACGCCACCGGGTTCAACACCCGGGCGGTGGTGGTGCGGGAGGTGACGCTCGCCGACGGGCGTACCCCGGCCACCCGGGCCGGTCGGTGGCCGGAGGTGGCGCTGGCCGGGTTGGCGGTCGTGGCCCTGGTCGTCGCGGGGGCGGTGCGGCGTCGCCGGGAGGTCACCACCGGCGGGTGAGCCGGCAGGAACGGGGGACGGACGTGGGTGAGGCAGCCGCGGGACAGCCGGGGGTGGGCCGGGTGCTGGTGGTGATCCCCACCTACAACGAGGCCGACAACGTCGCCGACGTGGTGGCCCGGGTGCGTCGGGCCGCGCCGGCGGTGGACGTGCTGGTCGCCGACGACAACAGCCCCGACGGTACGGGGACGCTGGCCGAGGCGATGGCCGGCACCGACGCTCAGGTGCACGTGCTGCACCGGCCCGGTAAGCAGGGGTTGGGGGCGGCGTACCTGGCGGGGTTCGGGTGGGCGCGGCAGCACGGCTACGACGCGGTGGTGGAGATGGACGCCGACGGGTCGCACGCTCCGGAGGACCTGCCGGCGTTGCTGGTGGCGGCCCGGGACGCCGACGTGGTGATCGGGTCGCGGTGGGTGGGTGGGGCGCGGGTGGTGAACTGGCCGTGGCGGCGGCTGCTGCTGTCGCGGTGCGGGAACCTGTACGCGCGGATGGCGTTGGGGATGCCGGTGTCGGATGCGACGGGCGGGTTCCGGGTGTACCGGTTGTCGGCGTTGCGGGCGATGGGCCTTTCGTCGGTGTGTTCGCAGGGGTATTCGTTCCAGGTGGAGTTGTCGCGGTTGGCGCACCGGGCGGGGGTGCGGATCGTGGAGGTGCCGATCACGTTCGTCGAGCGGGAGCGGGGGGCCAGCAAGATGAGTCCGCTGATCGTGGCCGAGGCGTTGTGGCGGATCACCACGTGGGGGTTGCGGGACCGGCGGCCGGTGCGGTGGCGTCGTGGTCACGACCGGTGGCCGTGAGTGGGGGCGTGGCATGCTGGAGGGGCGGGCCTGTCGCCCCGCGGGCATTGTCCGGCCGGTGGCGGTGAGCGGGTGCCGCGCGACGCGGATGAGGTGAGATGCGCCGATACCTGAGGTTCGTGCCACCGGCCCTGCTGCTGGCGGTGGTGGCGGAGTTGGCCGTGTTCATCGGGGTGGGCCGGACCGTCGGGTTCGGTGCGGCGGTGCTGCTGGTGTTCGCCGCGTCCCTGCTGGGGTTGGTGTTGCTGCGCCGGGAGGGGATGCGCGCCTGGCGGGGGTTCCGCACGTCGGTGGAGTCCCGGCAGCCGCCGGGCCGGCAGGTGACCGACGGGCTGGTCGGTTTGGCCGGTGCGTTGCTGCTGGCGATCCCTGGCCTGCTCAGTGGGCTGGTGGGGGTGTTGCTGCTGGTGCCGCCGGTGCGCCGGTTGGCGCGGGCCGGGGTGCAACGGGCCACCGAGCGGCGGGTGTCGTCGATGGTCGCCGGTGACCTGTTCGGTCCGCGTACGGTGCGGGTGCGGCGGGGGGAGCCGGCCGCGCCGCCGCCGGAGGATGTGGTGGCTCCGCAGGTGGTCGACGGGGGGCGGGCCATCGAGGGGGAGATCGTGGAGCCCCGCCGGCCCTGAACACCTGACACACCACGACGCCCCCGGACGTGTTCCGGGGGCGTCGTGGTGATGTGGGTCAGGCGCGGCCGCGGCGGGTGCGGACCTCCTGGAGCCGTTCGGCGAGGATGTCCTCCAGCTCGGCGATGGACCGCCGCTCCAGCAGCATGTCCCAGTGGGTACGCGGCGGCTTGGCCTTCTTCTGTTCCGGTTCGGTGCCGTCGACGAGCCGGGCGACGCTGCCGTCGAACTTGCATTCCCAGGTGGTGGGGACCTCGGCGTCGACGGCGAACGGCACCTCGAACTGGTGGCCCTTGGCGCAGAGGTACTCGCGGGTCTGGCGCGGCGCGAGCTCCGTGTTGCGGTCGGATTCGTAGCTGACCGCGCCCAGCCGGCTACCGCGCAGCATGCGCTCGCCCATGTTCGACTTCCCCTCGCTCGTGGTGCTGGTCTTCCGGTGTAACGGCCGGTCACCGCCGGGGCATTCCCGCCCGGCGGATGGGACGACCCCCGCAAGGGTAGCCGGCCACCACACCGACCCGGCGGGTTCGCCCCGGCCGGGTCGACATCGGTGTGTGCACCGCGATGGTAGCCGCCGTGGGCCGCCGGGGCAGCCGGGACGGGCCGTGCGGGGCCGCCGGTGGCGATAGCATCCGCGGCATGGCCACCACCGTGCATCCCGGCGCGTGTCCCCTGGACTGCCCCGACACCTGCGTCTGGCAGCTCACCGTCACCGACGGGCGTCCGGTGGGGTTGCGTGGCGATCCGGAGCATCCGTTCACCCGGGGCGCGTTGTGCGGCAAGGTGAACCGTTACCTCGACGCGGTCACCGGCCCCGACCGGCTGACCACCCCCCTGGTGCGGGTCGGCCCGAAGGGTGTCGGGCCGGTGTCGTACCGGCCGGCGAGTTGGGAGGAGGCGGTCCGGCGGGTCGCCGACGGGTTACGCGCCAGCATCGACGTGCACGGCCCGGAGTCGGTCCTGCCGTACTACTTCGCCGGCACGATGGGGCTGGTGCAGGGCTGGTCGATGGGTCCGCGGCTGTTCGCGCACCTGGGGGCGTCGCGGCTGCGGACCACCATCTGCACGGCCGCGTCCCGGGCCGCGCTCGGGTCGGTGTACGGCGGGTCGGTCGGTTTCGAACCGGAGTCGGTGGTCGAGGCGAAACTGGTCATCCTGTGGGGGGCGAACCTGCTCGCCACCAATCTGCACCACTGGCCGTTCGTGCGGCAGGCCCAGCAGCGGGGCGCCCACGTGGTCACCATCGACCCGCTGCGCACCGACACCGCCGCCCGCAGCGACGAGCACGTGGCGCCACTGCCCGGCACCGACGCCGCGTTGGCGCTGGGGTTGATGCGGCACGTGCGGGACGTCGGCGCGGTCGACCGGTCGTGGGTGGCCGCGCACACCGTCGGCTGGGAGCGGATGGAGGCCCGCCTCGACCAGTGGCCGGTGCAGCGGGCTGCCGCCGAGTGTGGTCTCGACGTCGACGTGGTGCGGGACCTCGGCGAGCGGATCGCCACCACCCGTCCCACCGCCATCCGGGTCGGGTTGGGTCTGCAACGGCACGCCGGTGCCGGGCAGGCGGTCCGCGCCATCGCGGCGATTCCCCTGCTCACCGGGGATTTCCGGTATCCCGGTGGTGGGGCGTTGGCCACCACCAGCGGGCACCACCGCATCGACGCCGACCGGGTCGCCCGGCCCGCCGGGATGTCCGCGCCGCCGGCCCGGTCGATCAACATGAGTCGGCTCGCCGCGGCGCTCACCGACGAGGCCGATCCGCCGGTCACCGCGCTGGTGGTCTTCGACACCAACCCGGTGGCGACCGTGCCCGACCAGAACCGGTTGCGGCGTGGCCTGACCCGCGCCGACCTGTTCACCGTGGTGCTGGAGCAACGCTGGACCGACACCTGTGACTTCGCCGACGTGGTGCTGCCGGCCACCATGCAGCCGGAACACCTCGACCTGCACACCTCCTACGGCCACCACTACGCCACCCTGAACCGGCCGGTGCTCGACCCGCCGGGTCAGGCGCTGCCCAACACGGAGATCTTCCGGCGGATCGCCGCGGCCCTCGGGTTGGACCATCCGCGGCTGCGCGACAGCGACGAGGACCTGGTGCGGCAGCTGCTCGACGACACCGGCATCGACTACGACGAGTTGAGCCGCCGTACGTACGTGCGGGCCACGGGTGTGGCGGTGGGGTCGGCCCCGTACGCGGCGGGCGGGTTCCCCAGCCTCGACGGGCGGGCCCGGTTCCACGATCCGCGGCTGACCGCGCAGGGCGTCGACCCGCTCGTCGGGTACACCCCGCCGGCGGAGGTGGGTGACGCGGTGCTGGCCCGCCGGTTCCCCCTGGCGTTGATCTCCCCGGCGGGCCGGTTCTTCCTCAACTCGACGTTCGCGTCGCTGCCGTGGCATCTCGGTCGTACCGGCCCGCCGCGTATCCACCTGCACCCCGTCGACGCCGCCGCCCGGGGTCTGGCCGACGGCGACCCGGCGCGGGTGCACAACGACCGGGGGGAGTTCCTGGCCACCGTCGCCGTGGACGACGCCACCCGCCCCGGGTTGGCGTTCACCTACAAGGCGTACTGGGCGCGGTTGAGCCCCGGCGGCAGCACCGTCAACGCGGTCACCGGGGTCCGGGACACCGACCTCGGTGGTGGGCCGACGTTCCACGACACCCGGGTCGAGGTGGCGGCCGCCCCGGCCGACGTGGCTCAGCCCGACTGACCGCTGAGCCGCGCCAACGCGGTGGCCAGGTCACTGACCTGGTTGGCGAGTTGACCGGCGCGGCGTTGGGCGGCGTCGGCGTCGGCCAACGCCCGGTCCAGGTCGGCCAGTCGGGCCCGGTCGGCGGCCGATGCCCGGTGCGCCCGCTGCAACTCGGCGTGGGCCTCGGTCAGCTCGGCGGTCAGGGCGTCCACCCGGGCCAGCGCGGCGGCCAGTTCCTCGGCGGCGTGGGCGGTCCGCGCGGCGGCCTCCTCCCGGGCGGCGTCGGCGTCGGTGCGCGCGCCGTCGGCGTCACGGCGGGCCGCCTGCGCCGCGGCCTCGGCCTGCCGGGCCTGGTCGGCGGCGGCGGTGGCGTCGGCGCGGGCCGCCGCCTCGGCGGCCTGCGCCTGCCGGGTCTCCTGGCGGGCGGCGGTGGCGTCGGCGGCGGCCCGCTGCGCGTCGGTGGCGTGCCGGGCGGCGTCGGCGCGGGCGGCGTCCCGGTCGACGGTCAGGTCCGCGGCGAGTTGCCGGGCGGCGTCCCGGTCGGCGCGCAGCGCCCGCAGCTCGTGGCGGGCGGCGTCGCGGTCCCGTTCGGCCTGCACCCGCAGCGCCTGGGCGGCGGCGGTGTCCCGGCGGGCCGTGTCGGCGGCGGCGACTGCCTGTTCGGTCTGTTCCTGGGCGGCGGCGGCGCGGGCGTCGGCCTGCTCCGCGCGGTCGCGGGCCGCATCGGCGGCGGCGAGCGCGGACCGGGTCTCCTGCCGGGCGCGGGCGGCCTCGGCGGCGGCCGTCTCGGCGGCCTCGCGGGCCTCGTCGCGGGCGGTGTGCGCGGCGGCGATCTCGGCGGCGGCGTCGGCGCGGGCCTGGGCGAGCTGCCGCTGCACCCCGGCCGGGGACAACTCGGCGTGCAACGCCTCGGTGAGGGTCTGCACCACCTGGTCGAGCCGGTCGACGACCTCCCAGGTGCGGGCCACCTGACCGGGCAGGCCGGGGGCGTTGCGGTGGCGCATCCGCGAGTTGCGCGACGCCCGCTGGCAGGCGCCGTCGTTGTCCCGGCAGTACCGGAAGGGACGTCCCGCGCCGGCGCGTTGCGGCACGTCACGTCCACAGTGCGCGCAGGGACGCAGGTCGTCGGGGGTGGTGGGCTGCGGGTCCATCGACGGGGAAGTCTAGAGGCTGCCCGGGCGCGCCCCCACCACCGGTAGGTCCCGGCCGGCCGGGACCGTTACCGTGGGCCGGTGGCCGTCTCCCCGTACATCTCGAAGTTGCGCGCCCACGTGGGGCACGACCTGCTGTTGCTACCCGGGGTGACCGGGGTGGTCCACGACGACGCCGGGCGGGTGCTGCTGGCCCGCCGCGCCGACAACGGCCGCTGGTCGCTGCCGGCGGGTGTGGTCGACCCGGGTGAGCAGCCCGCCGACGCGGTCGTGCGGGAGGTGTGGGAGGAGACCGGGGTGCGGGTCGTCGTCGAGCGGATCGCCGGGGTCGCCACCCACCCGGTGGTGTACCCCAACGGTGACGTCTGCGAGTACCTCAACGTGTGGTTCCGGTGCCGGCCGGTCGGTGGGCGGCCCCGCGCCGACGGTGACGAGTCCACCGAGGTCGGCTGGTTCGCCCCCGACGCGTTGCCGGAGCTGGACGAGTGGGCGCGGCTGCGGCTGGACACCGCCGCCGCCCCCGACGCCGCCCCCTGGTGGGCGCGTCCCGGCCAGCGGCATCCCGCCCTGTGCCGGCCCGACGCGCTGTGACCCGGCGGGTCACCGGCGGTGGGTCACCCGCACCGGGGTGCCCGCCGGCAGGTCACAGCCGGTGTCGCCGTAGGGGCTGCGGACCCGGATCCGTTGGCCGGTCGCGGCGACCAGCCGGGCGGTGACCTGACCGTCGTCCCAGCTCAGCTCGTCGACGGTGAGCCGGCCCCGGCAGGTCACCCCGCGCAGCGTCCCCCGGGGCAGGCCCGGCGGCAGCGCCGGCAGCAGCCGCAGCAGGCCCGGCCGGGACTGCACCAGCGCCTCGATCAGCACCGCCGGCAGGGTGTGCGCCGCGTCGGCGTTGTAGGTCACCCGGCCCGGGTTGTGGGCGCTCATCAACGACCGGAAGAACATGTCCGCCGCGACGATCCGCCTCAGGTACGTCCCGACCAGCGGCCCGTCGCCGAGGCGGGCGGCCACCAGGGCCCGGTGCAGGGTGCCGTGGGCGGAGCCGTCCTCGTCGCCGCGGACGGTCAACGCCCGGTGCGCCGCCGCCGCCAGCTCCGGGGTGTCGTCGGGGTCGATCTCCCCGGTCGGCCACACCGGGTAGAGGTGGCTGACGTGCCGGTGGTCGTCGTCGGGGCGGTAGCCGGGCCACGCCCACTCGGCCAGCGCGCCCCGCGCGTCGATGCGGTAGCCGGGCAGCCGGTCCCGGACCGCCGCCCACCGCTGCGACCCGGTCACCTCGGCGGCGACGGTCATCGCGTGCCGGGCGGCGGCGACGTCCATGGTGGCGTTCACGGCGACCGGCACCGGCCGGCCGGCGTCGTCGAGGGGACCGGTCTCCGGCGAGTACGACGGCACCAGCGCCGGCTGCCCGTCGACGTCGGTGAGCACGTCGGTGAAGAAGTCCGCCACCTCGGCCAGCCACCCGGCCACCTCCCCCAGCGGTTCCCCGGTCACCTGGTGGTGTTCGTACAGCGGGTGCAGCAGCCAGTGCGCACCGGCCAGCCACGCGGTGAACGGCCAGTGCGGGTGGACGTGGAACAGGTGCCCGTGTTCACCGTCGGTGCGGCTGGGCGCCAGTAGGCCCCGTGCCCCGTAGACGGCGTGGGCGTTGTCCCGCCAGTGCCCGACCTGGGCGCGGACCAGCCGGGCGTGCGCGGCGGTCACCTCCGGCAACGCGCCGACGTTCGCGCCGGCCAGTTGCAGGTTGAGGTTCGCGTCGGTGGTGAAGTCCCCCGCCCAGGCCGCGTCCCAGGAACCCGTCCAGATGCCGGTCAGTCGGGGCGGCAGCACCCCGCTGGCGCTGAACAGCAGGTACCGGCCGGCGTGGAAGAGCCGTTCCAGCAGCGCCGGGTCCAACCGGTCACCGGCGGTGGCCTGCCGGGCGAGCAGCGCGCCCACGGGCAGGTCCCGGTCCGCCGCCGACACCGCCAGGTCCAGGTCGACCCGCCGGTAGGGGCCGGTGTGCCGGGTGACGTGCCGGGCCAGCAGCGTCGGGTAGTCGGCCGGGCCGTCGGCGAGTCGCCGCTGCTGCGCGGCGGTGGGCCACGCCGCGGTGGCGGTGCGTTCCACAGCGGTGGTCAGCAGCGCCGGCCCGCGTACCAGCACCCGGTCACCGGCGGGTTCGGCGTCGCCCCGGACCAGGGTCACCGCCTCGAAGCCGTACGCGCCGCCGACGTCGGGGTAGCGGCCCCGCACCCGCAGGAACACCAGCCCGTCGTGGCGGTGGGCGGTGGTGTCGTAGTGCACCGTGTCGGGGCGGCCGGGCAGGTCACCTGTCGCCCCGACGACACAGTCGCCCTGGTCGAGGTGGGTGACGACCAGCCGGTCGGCGCGGGAGACGAAACTGCGTCGCCGCCGCCCGGACCACCGCACCACCACCTCGCCGGTGGTGAAGTCGGTGTGCCGCCGGTAGTCCCGCACCGGCGTCGCGGGGGCGTCGACGGTCAGCGCGAACCCCGGATGGTACGACTGGGTCCAGGCCAGGTCCCGGCCGCCGGTGAGCAGTTCACCGGCCTCGGCGCGGCGGCCGGTGAGGACCAGTTCCCGGATCCGGGGCAGCAGTGCGGCCAGGTGTGGGGCCCGCGCGTCGTGGGTGCCGTTGGGCAGCACGAACCGGTGGTGGTTGACCACCAGCCGTTCGGCGTGCGGGTCGCCGGGGACCATCAGCCCGTACTCGCCGTTTCCGGTGAGGAAGGCGTCGGTCCAGTCGACGGCCGGTGCGTCGTCCCAGACCTGGTGTGCCGACGGGGGTGGCCCGCCGGTCACCGGGGGGTCCGGGCCGTCGGTGCGGCGGTGCTGTCCCGGATGGTCAGTCGGGGCGGCAGCAGCGTCACCTCGGGCACCGCCTCGTCGTGCAGTTTGCGCATCAGCAACGCCACCGCCTGCCGGCCGATCTCCTCGGCGGGCACCGGCACCGAGGTGATCCGGGGTGCGGCCTGTTCGGCGAACTGGTCGGGGCAGATCGCCACCACCGACATGTCCTGCGGCACCCGCCGGCCGAGGGTGGGCAGGCAGGCCAGCACCGGCCCGACGGCCGCCTCGTTCTGCACCACCAGCGCCGACAGGTCGGGGTGCCGGTCGAGCAGGTCGGCCAGTTCCTGACGGATCGCGGCGGGCCCCTCCTCGAAGGGTTGGGTGACGACGGTGACGCCGTGCCGGTCGGCGGCGGCGGCCACCCCGGCGCGGGTGCGGTGGGCGAAGCCGGTGCCCCGGTCGTAGACGGCGGCGGGTGCGCCGAGCAGCGCCACCCGGTGGTGCCCGAGCCGGGCCAGGTGTTCCACGCACACCTGACCGGCGCGGTGGAAGTCCAGGTCCACACAGGTCAGGCCGGTCGGGTCGGCGGGGACGCCGATCAGGACGCTGGGTCGGGTCAGGTCCCGCAGCAGCGGCACCCGCGAGTCGTCCAACTCGACGTCCATCACCAGCATCCCGTCGACCATGGCGCTGCCGGCGATGCGGCGCAGCCCCGACGGCCCCTCGTCGGAGGTGACGAGCAGGACGTCGTGGTCGAAGCGGCGGGCCGTGGTGACCACCGCGATGGCGAACTGCATCACCACCGGCACCTGCATGCCGGCGCGCAGCGGCAGGACCAGGGCGATGGTGTTGGCGCGGCGGCTGGCCAGCGCCCGCGCCCCGGCGTTGGGGTGGTAGCCCAGTTCCCGGATGCTGGCCAGCACCCGGGTGCGGGTCACCTCGGAGATGGCCCGTTTGCCGCTGAGCACGTACGACACGGTGCTGACCGCCACCCCGGCGTGCCGGGCGACGTCGACGATGGTGACCTGGTCGGGCGATTTGCGGCTGCGCCCGGGTGCGCCGGTCACCGGGTACCGCCGGCGGCGACCGCCGGGCGGGGCCGCGGCGCGGCGGCGCGGGTGTGCACGGTCACCGCGCCGACGGCGCGGATGTCGCGGGCGGAGCGGCCCACCAGCAGGGTGTGGGTGGCGTCCTCCAGCACCGGGCCGCCGCGTTGCTCGTCCCACCAGGTCAGGTCGTCGACGCGCAGCCGCAGGGTGACCGTGCGCCGCTGGCCGGGGGTGAGGGTGACCCGGGTGAAGTCACGCAGCTGCCGCAGCGGCTGCTTGACCCGGGAGCGTCGCTGCCGGGTGTAGAGCTGCACGATCTCCTCGCCCTCCCGGTCGCCGGTGTTGGTGACCTCGACGCTCACCTCGACCTCGTCGCCGGCGTTGACCGTCGGCGTGTCGACCCGCAGGTCAGCGTAGTCGAACCGGGCGTAGCTGAGGCCGTGCCCGAACGGGTACAGCGGCTCTCCCCGGTAGTAGAGGTAGGTGCTGTCGGCGCCGATCACGTCGTAGTCGAGCAGGTCGGGCAGGTCGGCGGCATCGGGGTACCACGTCTGGGTGAGCCGGCCGCCGGGGTCGGCGGCACCGAGCAGCACCTGCGTCAGGGCGGTGCCGTGCTCCTGACCGCCGTGCGCCGACCACAGCACCGCCGGCAGGTGCTCGTGCGCCCAGCCCACCGCGTACGGGTAGCTGCTGGTGAGCACCAGCACGGTCTGCGGGTTCGCCGCGTGCACGGCGCGCAGCAGCCGTTCCTGCCCGGCGGGCAGGGCCAGGTCGACCCGGTCCTCGGTCTCCCGGCCGTTGACCATCGGGTGGTTGCCGAGGACGACGACGGCCACGTCGGCGGCGTCGGCCAGCGCGGCGGCCTCGGCCGCGCCGTCGGCGACGAGTTCGACGGTGAACGCGGTGGCGGTGTCCGGGTCGGTGGCGTCGGCGCGTAGCCGTCCGCCCTCGTCGACCCGCACGTACGCGCCGGTGGCGAGGTGGTGCAGCAGGGCGGTGCCGTCGGGGCGGTGCCGGAAGCGGAAGGTTTCCCGCACGATCCAGCCGCCCGGTCCGGGGCGGTCGTTGGCCAGTGCCCCGTCGTCGGCGGCGCCGACGTGCCGGCCGTTGGCGACGGCGCGCAGCGCCACCACGTCCTGCCCCCAGTCGAACACGTCGAACCAGGTGCCGTCGCGGCCGTCGTCGGCGGTCAGCGGCCCGCCCTCGGAGGAGCGGGGGCAGCGGACGTACCGGTCGCCGACACGCAACGCGATCCGGTCGGCGCCACAGTGGTGGGTGACGGTGGGTAGTTCCCGGGCCAGTGCCTCCCGGACGGTGACCGCGTACGGCAGGGTGCCGCTGTACCAGTCCTCGTGGACGGTGTCGGCGAGCGGGCCGAGGACCGCGACCCGCGGTGGGGTGCGGGTGGGCAGTGGCAGCAGCCCGTCGTTGTCGAGCAGCACGATCGACTGGCGGGCGGCCTCGCGGGCCAGGTCCCGGTGGGCGGGGCTGTCGAGCAGGTCGGGGGAGACCCCGGCGAACGGGTCCTGCCCGGGTGGGTCCAGGTCGCCGAGGCGGATACGGATGGTGAGGATGCGCCGGACGGCCCGGTCCACGTCGGATTCGTCGACGAGTCCCCGGCGCAGGGCTTCGGTCAGGCGTTGGACGGTGGGTGCGCTGTCGGTGTCGTCCTCGGTGAAGTTGTCGATGCCGGCGCGCAGGGCGGCGGCGAAGCCGGTGACGTGGTCGGGTAGGTGGCGCTGTACGCCGGCGAGGTTGGTGACGGCCCCGGCGTCGCCGACGACCATCACCTCGTCGCTGGTCCACCGGCGCAGCTCGCCGTTCAGCAGTGGGCTCAGGTGGGCGGGCACCCCGTCGACCAGGTTGTAGGAGGCCATCACGGCGACCGCCGCACCGGCGGCGAGGGGGGCGCGGAACGCGGGGAGTTCGTATTCGTGCAGGACCCGGGGTGGCAGGTCGCTGGAGGTGGTGGCCCGGTCGGTCTCGTTGTTGTAGCCGAGGAAGTGTTTGACCGTCGGGGCGGTGCGCAGCCGGTGGGGGTGGTCGCCGCGCAGCCCGTGGGCGTAGGCGGTGGCGAGCCGGCCGGTGAGCCACGGGTCCTCCGACCAGCCTTCCTCGTTGCGGCCCCAGCGGGGGTCGCGCAGCGGGTTGACCACCGGTGCCCACACGTTGAGCCCGACGCCTGCGGGGTCGGCCTGGTGTTTGATGCGTACCTCGGTGCCGACGGCGTCGCCGACGGCCCGGATCAGGTCGGGGTTCCAGCTGCTGGCCAGGCCGATGGCCTGCGGGAAGACGGTGGCCGGGCCGAGCCAGGCGACCCCGTGCAGCGCCTCGGTGCCGGTGCGGAAGCCGGGCAGGCCGAGCCGGGGCACGGGGGCCTGCCACTGGTGCAGCAGGCCGATCTTCTCCGGCAGGGTGAGCCGGGTCAGCAGGTCGTCGGCGTGCGCTTCGGGGGACGGTCCGGTGGGGTCGTTCATCTGCGGTTACCTTCCGGTGGATCGCGGTGAGGCGTCCGGCCGGCGGTCGAAGCGTTTCGACGGCCGTGGTGACGTGCGGCATCGCGCGGTGAGGGTGGTGGCGGTCGTCGGCCCGGAGCGGCGAAGCGCTTCGACGACTGCGGAAAACACGCCGCCCCGGGTGCCCGAACGACGGGGCGGCGGTTCGAGGTTGGCACCTGCGCGTCGGCCGGTCAAGGGGTGACCGGCACCCGGATCAGTCGACGGGGAGTCGACCGGCCTCGATGGCGGCCAACGCGGCGGTGGCACCGCCGAGCGCGGTGGCGGCCGAGTCCAGCGTGGAGGCGTCGAGACGGCAGCCCCCGGCCTGCGGGGCGAGGGTCCGGGTGACCAGTTCCGCGCGGGCGGCCGGCAGCAGCCACGGCGCCAGGGTGGCGAAGTGCCCGCCGACCACGATCGCCTCGGGGTTGAGCAGGTTCGCCAGGATCGACGCCCCGTGCCCGAGGCGCCTGCCGATCTCGGCGAGCCCGGCCAGCACCGCCGGTTCCTCCTGCCGGGCCGACGCCACGATCCGGTCGAGTTCGGGCAGGTAGTCGGTGACCGGGCCGTCCCGGGTGGTGTCGGGCAGCAGGCGGGCCACCACGGCCGGCAGCGCGGTCCACGCGGCCAGGCAGCCGCGTCGGCCGCAGGGGCACGGGGGCCCGGCCGGGTCGAGGCTGAGGTGGCCGAGTTCACCGGCGTGGCCCCGGCCACCGCGCAGCAGCCGGCCACCGGCGAGGACCCCCGCGCCGACGGAGACCCCGCCGGTGACGTGGACCAGGTCGGTGGCGCCGGCGTACGCGCCGTGCCGCTGCTCGGCCAGCACGGCGAGGTTGGCGTCGGTGTCCACCGTGACGGTGAACCCGGTTTCGCGCAGCGCGGCCCGCAGGTCGGCGGCGAGCGGCACGTCACGCCAGCCGAGGCCGCTGGCCAGGGGCACCCCGCCGGTGGTGTCGACCAGGCCGGGCACCCCGACGGCGAGGCCGAGCACGGTGCGGCCCTGCCCGGTGACCCGGCCGATCGCGCGTCGGGCGAGGGTGGCCAGCGCCCGGACGGTGTCGGCGGGGGAGGCGGTCGAGGTGGGGAACGCCCGTCGCCAGGTGAGCAGCCGGTTGCCGCCCAGGTCCACGGCGACCACCACCAGATCGTCCGCGCCGATCTGCAGGCCCAGCGCCGCGTACTGCGCGCCGTCGAGGACGAGCATGGTGGCGGGGCGGCCGACCCGGTTGCCGGTCAGCCCGGTCTCGCGGACCAGTCGTCTGTCGAGCAGTTCGCCCACCAGGCTGGACACGGTGGCCTTGTTGAGCCCGGTGGCGGCGGCTATGTCGGCCCGGGAGCAGGGCGCGTGCAGGCGGACGTGCCGCAGGACCACGGCCCGGTTGGCCACCCGGACGTCGCCCAGGTCGGTCGCCTGCGGTTCGTTGTGGATGCTGATCACGGTCTGTCCGCTCCCTGCGCCCGACGGTGGGTGGTGCCGTGCCGGTGCATCATCGCCCACCGTCGACCCCGCACGGGCACGCCGGGTCGGCCGGTGGGCGACGCCGTCGGCGGGCCGGTGCACCGTCGGAACGTCTGTTCGGCTGGAAACTCAACTAACTCTAGCGGCACGTCCGGAGCCCGGACAGCCACCCGGCCCGGTGGGGTCAGTCCGGCGGGAACCACGGCACGAACGGCGTCGGGGCGACCGGTTCGCCGTTGAGCAGCAGCCGGCGGGGGGCGTCGTCGCCCACCACGCTCACCCGGCGCACCCGCAGCGGCCCGTCGGTGCGTACCCGCAGGGTGTCACCGTCACGCAGCGCCCGCACCACGGTGTCGCCGTCGACGTCGTGCAGCACCGTGCTGGCGTCCGAGCCGCCCCAGCTGACCAGGGTGACGTCGTCGAACGGGCCGTCGCCGACGGTGCCGGCGGCCGGGACGAGCGGCACCAGCGCGCCGTGCCGCACGAACAGCGGCAGCCGGTGCAGCGGCACGGCCACCCGCAGGTGCCGCCCGCCGCCGTGCCGTTCGCCGGTGCCGGCGTCCATCCAGTCGTCGCCGGTGGGCAGGTAGACGGCCCGCCGCCCGGACGGGTCGATGACCGGGGCGACGAGCAGGTCGGTGCCGAGCCGGTACTGCAGGTCGGTGGTCCACGCGGTCGGGTCGTCGGGCGTGTCGACGAGCAGCGCCCGCATCATCGGCGCGCCGGTGCGTGCCGCCTCCACGGCAGCCGACCACAGGTACGGCATCAGCCGGTACCGCAGCCGCAGCGCGGCGACCGCGTCCCGTTCGGTGTCGGCGGGGAAGTCCCAGGGCAGCCGGCTGGTGGTGCCGTGCAGCCGGACCAGCGGCGACAGCGCCCCGAACTGGGTCCACCGCACGTACAGGTCCGCCTCGGGGGTGCCGTGGAAACCGCCGGTGTCGTGGCTCCAGAACGGCACCCCGGACAGCCCGTGCGACAGCCCGCCGCGCAGGGTGCTGGCCAGGCCGGGCCAGGTGGCGTTGACGTCGCCGCTCCACTGCGCGCTGTGCCGTTGCCCGCCCAGGTACGACGAGCGGGCCCACACCGTACGGTGCCCGGCGACCTCCCCGGTGAGGTCGGCGACGACGTCGTTGAACAGCAGGGTGTAGACGTTGTGCAGTTCGACGCCGGTCATGCCGTTGTGCGCCACCGCGTCGGCCGGCACGCCCTCGGCGAAGTCGGTCTTGAACACGGCCACCCCCTGTTCCAGCAGGGGCCGCAGCAGCCCCCGGAACCAGTCGACGGCGTCGGGGTTGGTGAAGTCGACGATGGCGCTGGCCGGGTAGCTGCCGTGCCACACGTCCGCCACGTACGTGCCGCCGTCCGCGCGGCGCAGGAAGTAGCCGGCGCGGGCCGCGTCGGCGTACAGCGGGCTGTCGGTCATCAGGTACGGGTTCATCCACAGGCACACCCGGAAGCCCTGCCCGGTGAGGGTGGCCAGCATCCCGGCCGGGTCGGGGAACGCCTCGTCGTCCCAGCGCAGTTCCGACCAGCGGCCGGCGACCTGCCAGTAGCAGTCCAGGTGCAGCACGTCGCAGGGGATGTCGCGGTCCCGGATGCGGCGGGCCCGCTCCAGCACCCGCTGCTGGCTGTCGGGGTAGAACCCGGAGGAGATCCACGCCCCGAAGGCCCACTTCGGCGGCAGGTACGGCCGGCTGGTCAGTTCGTCGAACCGGTCCAGCACCTCGACGGGGGTGGGGCCGGCGAGCACGTAGTAGTCGAGCAGGTCGTCGGGGACGAGGATCTGCACGGCGCTGTGGGTGGACTGGCACATGTCGAACTCGACGGGCATGCCGCTGTCGACGAGCACCCCGTAGCCCCGGTCGGACAGGTAGAACGGCACGTTCTTGTGGGACCGGTCGGACTCTCCGCCGAAGGCGTCGTAGTTCCACATCAGGGCCCGTTGGCCGCGTTTGTCCAGCGGGGTGAACTTCTCCCCGAAGCCGACGAACCGTTCGTCGCCGAACGCCACGAAGCTCTCGTGCCAGGCGACGGGCGTGCCGTCGACGCTGCTGCGGCCGAACGGCAGGGTGCGGCGTCGGCCGCTGATGTCCCGGGTGCCCGGGTCCTGGTCGAGCAGCACCCGCCCGTCGGGGGTGAGGAACCGCAGGTGCCACGGGTCGAGGCGGATCTCGGCGACGACCGCGCCGGCGTCGATGAGCACGTGGGTGTCGTCCACGGTGATCGCGGCGGGGTGGGGCCGGGGGTGGACCAGGGGCACCGCGCGGGCTGAGCGGCTGCGGGCCTGCGGGTCCTCGGTGAGGCGGACCCGGATCACGCCGTGGCCGGCGGCGTCGAGGCGGACCACCAGGCTGCCGCCGTCGGAGAGGGTGGCCTTGACGGTGACCCCGTGCCCGTCGGTGGCGACGACCTCGGCCCGGCCGACGGTGGCGACCCCGTCCTCGCCCGGTTCCCGTACGGGCAGGTCGGGCGGGTCGGCCACGAACGTCTCGTACGGGACCAGCGGCGGTCGGTACGGCATCGGCGTCTCCTCGGGGCTTTTCCGGCGGTACCGACAGTTTCTTTGCCTTCCCAACGAACTGTCAACGAGGGACTTCGATTGACCTGCGATCAACCCGATTGACATGGGTAAATCACCTCCATAGTTTGGACGCCTATCAAACAAAGTCGACGGGATGGTGGGTATGTGGGACGACGGGCGGCTCTGCCACGGCGGTGACTACAACCCCGAGCAGTGGCCCGCCGCCACCTGGCGCGAGGACATCGCCCTGATGCGCCGGGCCCGGGTCAACCTGGTCACCGTCGGCGTGTTCGCCTGGTCCCGGCTCGAACCCGCCCCCGGCCGCTACGACCTCGGTTGGCTCGACGAGGTGCTGGACCTGCTGCACGACGGCGGCATCCGGGTCGCCCTGGCCACCCCCACCGCCTCCCCACCGCCCTGGTTCTCCCTGGCCCACCCCGACGCGCTGCCGGTCACCGCCGACGGCGTCCGGCTGCACCACGGCAGCCGCGACACCTACTGCGCCGCCGCCCCCGCCTACCGGGCCGCCGCCCGGGGCATCGCCGCCACCCTCGCCGCCCGCTACGCCCACCACCCGGCCGTGGCCCTGTGGCGCGTGCACAACGAGTACGGCACCACCTGCCACTGCCCGCACGCCGAGACCGCGTTCCGGCGCTGGCTCGTCGAACGCCACGGCGACCTGGCCACCCTCAACGCCGCCTGGGCCACCAGCTTCTGGAGCCAGCACTACACCGACTGGGCGTACGTGAGCACCCCCCGGGCCACCCAGTACCTCGGCAACCCCGGCCAGCTGCTGGACTTCCGGCGGTTCTGGTCCGACACCCTGCTCGCCGCGTACGTCGAACAACGTGACCTGCTGAAGGCGGCCAACCCGGCGCTGCCGGTCACCACCAACTACGTCCTGGGCGACTGGGTGCCGGTCGACCACGCCCGCTGGGCCGCCGAGGTGGACCTGGTCGCCGTCGACCACTACCCGACGGCGGTCGACGGCGGCGCCGAGGAACAGACCGCCCTCGCCGCCGACCTCGCCCGCGGCTGGGCGCGACACGGCCGCCGCCGGGCCACCACCCGACCCGGCGCGACCCCCGTCGACGGGCCCGCCAGCTGGCTGCTGATGGAGAGCGCCGCCAGCCAGATCCACACCACCGGACGCTCGCACACCAAGGAACCCGGCCGGATGGCCCGGCACAGCCTGTCCCACGTCGCCCGGGGCTCCCGGGGGGCGATGTTCTTCCAGTGGCGGGCCCCGGCCGGCGGCGCGGAACGCTTCCACTCCGCGCTGGTGCCGCACACCGGCCCCGACAGTCGGGTCTTCCACGAGACGGTCCGCCTCGGCGAACACCTCGACCGGCTCGCCGAGGTCACCACCGGCGAGGTGACCGCGTCGGTCGCGCTGGCCTTCGACGCCGCCAGCAGCTGGGCGCTGCGCCACCCCGGCATGCCCTCGACCCTGCTCGACGGGCACGCCGAACTGGCCGCCGCGCACCGGGCGCTGTGGCGGGCCGGCTACGGCTGCGACGTGATCGTCCCCGGCGACCCGCTCGACCGGTACCGGCTGCTCGTCCTGCCCGCCGTCTATCTCGCCGACGACGCCACCGCCGGTTGGGTCCGCGACCACGTCGAGGCGGGCGGGCACCTGCTGGTCGGCTACCTCAGCGGCGTCGCCGACCCGCACGGCCGGGTACACCTCAGCGGCTACCCCGGCGCGTACCGCGAGCTGCTCGGCCTGCGCGTCGAGGAGTTCCATCCGCTCGCCGCCGACGAACAGGTGCTGCTCTCCGGCGGCGGCACCGGCCGGATCTGGTCGGAGACCGTGCACCTGGACGGCGCCGAACCCGTCGGCACGTACGTCGGCGGGGTGCTCGACGGCCGACCGGCGGTGACCCGGCACCGGGTCGGCGACGGCACCGCCTGGTACCTGTCGACCCGACCCGACGACCGCACCTACCGGCAGCTGGTCACCCAGGTGGCCCAGGCCGCCGGGGTCGTCCCGGTATGCCCGGACGCCCCGCCCGGCGTGGAGGCGGTACGCCGCGCCCACCCGCAGGCGAGCTGGCTGTTCCTGCTCAACCACACCGACCGGCCGCAGCGGGTGCCGGCCATCGGGGTCGACCTGCTCACCGGCATCGTCGCCGACGGCACGGTGGTCCTGCCGGCCGGCGGCCTGGCGGTGATCCGCGAGCAACCGGCCCCGATGGCGTCGGTCCCAGCCACTCCGCCGATGACCGACCGGACCCCACCCGCCTAACCTTGCCCCGGTGAGGACGAGGAACGCGGTGCCGCCGCGCGCACTGCCACTCTGGCCGCTGTACCTGATGTTCGCGGCGATGCCGCTGTGGTGGCTGCTCGGCGGGCTCTACCTCGGCTGGGCGCTGTTCGGGATGCTGCTGGCGGTGGTCCTGCTCACCCACGGCCGGGTGTCCTGGCCACCCGGCTCGGCGCTGTGGTTCGTCCTCGTCGGCCTCATCATGGTCAGCGCCACCCGGCTGGAGAAGGCCAGCAGCCTGCTCGTCTACGGCCTGCGGCTGGGCTTCGTCGTCACCGCCCTCGTGGTCTACCTGTACGTCTACACCGCCGCCCGGCAGGGGGCCCGCTGGGACCGGCTGTTCCAACCGGTGCTGTTCTTCTGGCTGGGGATGGTGGCGCTCGGCTGGCTCGGCGTGCTGGCTCCCCGGCTGGCGTTGACCACCCCGGTGGAGGTGCTGCTGCCCGACGGGCTGGCCGGGCAGCGGATGATCCGGGCGGTCACCCACGTGCACTCCACCGAGTTCAACCCTACCGGCCGCAACCCGTACTACCGCACGGCCGCCCCGTACCCGTACACCAACAACTGGGGTACGGGATTCGCGTTGCTGGTGCCGTGCGTGCTGGCGTACCTGTCGGCGGTGCGCACCGGGCCGCTGCGCCGGGTGCTGCTGGTGTCCCTGCCGCTGGCCATGGTGCCGGCGTTCCTCACCCTCAACCGGGGCATGTTCATCGGCCTCGGGGTGGGCCTGGCCTACCTGGGGCTGCGCGCCCTGCTGCGCGGCGACGTCCGGCTCATCGGCACGATCACCGCCGCGGTGGCCGTGGCCTGGGTGGTCACCCTGGTCGTCCCGGTCGGCGACATGATCATGAATCGGGTGGAGAACACCGACTCGACCCGGGACCGCGCCGACCTCTACCGCCAGACCCTGGACGCGGTCCTGCACTCGCCGCTGCTCGGCTACGGCGCCCCCCGCACCGCCGACACCACCACCGGCGCGGAACCCCTCGGCACCCAGGGTCAGGTCTGGCTGACCATGTACAGCCACGGCGTGCCCGCCCTGCTGATGCTGCTGGCCCTGCTCGTGGTGCTGGTCCGCAGCACCGCCGTCGCCGTGTCCGCCGCCGGCCGGTGGCTGAGCGTGGTGCCGGTGGTCGCCCTCGCCCTGGCCCCGTTCTACGGCTTCACCGA
Organism: Micromonospora sp. SCSIO 07396; assembly: GCF_053667945.1. Taxonomy (NCBI): domain Bacteria; kingdom Bacillati; phylum Actinomycetota; class Actinomycetes; order Micromonosporales; family Micromonosporaceae; genus Micromonospora; species Micromonospora sp. SCSIO 07396. The sequence goes on along the minus strand of NZ_CM132210.1, from coordinate 2,805,661 downwards.
CATGAACCTGTCGGTGATGTTCTATGCGATCGGGCTGGCCGTGGCCGCCGTCGACGGCCCGGTGAACCGGCAACTACCGACGGCGACGCCCCGGCCGGCGGCGGTCTGAGCGGGGTCAGCCGGCCGCCACCGCGGCCCGGGACCGGTCCGCCGCAATCCGTACCGCCATCGCCGCGAGCATGCTGCCGGTCACCCACCGCTGGACCCGCGCCCAGCCCGGCCGGCGCACCAGGAACGTCGACACCGACCCGGCGGTCAGCACGATCAGCGTGTTCACCGCCAACGCGACGGTGATCTGGGTGCCGCCGAGCAGCAGGCTCTGCACCGCCACGTCGCCTCGGGCGGGGTCGACGAACTGCGGCAGCAACGACACGTACAAGATGGCGATCTTGGGGTTGAGCAGGTTGGTGAGCAGCCCCATGGCGAACAGCCGACGCGGCCGGTCCACCGGCAGCGCCTGCGGCGTGAACGCCGAGCGCCCACCCGGGCGCAGCGTCCGCCAGGCCAACCGCAGCAGGTACGCCGCCCCGGCCAGCTTCACCGCCGTGTACAGCGGTGGCACCAGCACGAAGACCGTGGCGATGCCGGCGACCGCGGCGGCCAGGTAGACGCCGAAGCCGGCGGCCACCCCGAGCAGGGAGACCAGCCCGGCCCGACGGCCCTGGCTGACCGACCGGGAGACCAAATAGACCATGTTCGGCCCCGGCGTGAGCACCAGACCGAGCGCCACCAGGGCGATTCCCGCCACCGCACCGACCGTGACCATCGCGCCCCCGTCCGTCGTTCCCACCCCGCACCCTACGCCGCGTCGTCGTCGCGCGACGTCCCGGCAGGGGTTCCGGACACCGCACGGCAACGGCCACACTGCTCAGATGTCTGTGACCCTGCGGGCCGCCCCCACCGTCACCGCGCCCGCCCTGGTCCTGCGCTGCTGGCGCGACGACGACGTCGACGCGTTGGTCGAGGCGTACCGGGATCCACAGCTGCGGGCCCGCACGCGTAACCCGCTGACCACCCCGGCGCAGGCCAGACGCTGGGTCGACGGCAACCGGCAGGGCTGGGCGGCGGGCCGCCGGTTCAGCTTCGCCGTCTGCGAACCCGCGCCCGACGGCGACCTGGTGGTCGGTTGCGTCCTGCTCAAGGACGTCGCGCCGGGCCGCGCCGACGCGGAGATCGGCTACTGGACGGCCGGGCCGGCGCGTGGCCGTCAGGTGGCGTCCCGGGCGGTGGACGCGGTGAGCCGGTGGGCGTTCACCCGGTTCGCCGCGACCGGGCTGGCCCGGCTGGAACTGCTGCACCAACTGGACAATCCGGCGTCCTGCCGGGTGGCGCAGAAGAGCGGCTTCCCGTTCGTCGAGGTGCTGCCGGCCCGGCCGCCGTTCCCCCTCGACGGGCACCGCCACGTGCGTCACCACCGCTGAACGCCGGGAATGTCTCCCGCCGTGCAGGCGCTGCACCGGTGACGGCCGGTTGGATACGGTGGCGGGGGAGGTGTCCGCAGGATGGTGGACGCGTGGGAGGCTTCGGTCGAGGCGCAGATCCGCAGCGCCCAGGAACGGGGCGAGTTCGACAATCTGCCCGGCGCGGGCAAGCCGATCCCCGGCCGTGACCTGCCCTATGACGAGTCCTGGTGGATCACGAGTTTCCTGGAGCGGGAGGCGCTGCCCACCGATCTGCTGCTGCCCACCCCGCTGCAGTTGCGCCGCCGGGTCGAGCAGGTGCCCGACGAGGTTCGCGACCTGCCCACCGAGGAGTCGGTCCGGGAGTTCGTCGGGCTGCTCAACCAGGAGATCGTGGCGTGGCTGCGGTATCCCGCCGGGCCCCGGGTGGCGGTCCGCCCGGTCGACACCGAGGCGGTGCTGCGCGGGTGGCGGGCCCACCGCGCCACCCGCGCCGTCCCCGCTCCGTCCGCTCCGACGCCCACGCCCCCGGCACGACGCCCCCGGTTCCGCTGGCCGTGGCGGCGACCGCCGGGGTAGCCGCCGGATCAGTCGACGGCGGCCCGCCAGGTCCACGAGACGCGCCGGGGCCGCTCACCCAGGGTCGCCCGACCGGTCATCCAGAGCAGCACGTCGGCCGGGTCACCGGTGGGCGCGTCGGGGAACAGCCGCCCCAGCACCGCCGCGCTGGCGGCCGCCGGCGGCCGCCACGTCACCTCCAGCCCCCGGGTGATGTCGTACGTGTGCAGCAGCGTCTCGGCGATGCCCATGGCGGCGAAGCCGGGCGGGTCGCAGGGCCCCCAGTGCCAGGCGCGGGTGTGCGCGGGGACGGTGTCGAGCGCGGCGGCGAGCAGCCCCCCGCAGGCGGTCACCACCACCAGCACCTGCGCCGGGGTGGCGTCGGGGTGGACCCGCAGGTCGAGCGGGAGGTAGCCGGTGTCGGGCCGGCCGGTGAGCTGGGTGGCGTAGCCGAGCAGGTCGTGGGCGATGTGCGCGGCGGTCGTCCGGCACGACCAGTCCAGGCCCCCGGCGGGGCCGGTCCAGTCCCGTCCGGTGTACGGGCCCAGTGTGCGGGTCGCCTCGTCGACCGCGTCGCGGACCCCGCGACCGGTCAGCCGTTCGTCGGTGGGCATACGGCCGATCCTCGCACCACAGTGGCCCGCGTGCCGGGTCGCGCGGCGCGGCTCAGACCGGCCGTACGGGCTGCGGGCCGGCGGCGACGAGAGTTTCGACCACCGACCGGGCTGGTGTCGGACGCCGGCCCAGCAGAGCCTGAAGGGCCGGGTCGGTGACCGCGAACTCGCCCCGCCGGGCCGCCCGGTACATGCCGAGGGTGAAGTCGGCAGCGGCCTCGGGCATGCCCCGGGCGACGGCGGTGGACCGCCACTCGTCGTCGTCGAGGACGACCCGGGTGACGGTGCGGCCGGTCAGTTCGGTGAGAATGTCGGCCACCGCCGCCAGGTCGAGGGCCTCCCCGGCGGTCAACGCGGGGGTGACGCCGTCGAGCCCGCCCCGACCGGCCAGCGCGATGGCGGCGGCCTCGGCCAGGTCGTCGTGCGCGGTCCAGGACACCGGCCCGTCGGCCGGTGCCACCAGGCGGCCGGTGGTCACGGCGTCGCCGATGACGAACCCGAGGGTGCTCGCGTAGAAGCCGTTGCGCAGCGCGGTGAACGGCACCCCGGTCGCGGCCAGGTGCTCCTCGGTCACGGCGTGGGTGACCTGGGCGGGGAAGAGTGAGTCGCGGGAGGCGGCCTGGTGGCTGGTGTAGAGGATGCGGGTGGCTCCGGCGGCGCAGGCGGCGTCGATGGCGGCCCGGTTCGCTCCCACCGCGTCGCCGCCCCGGATCGCGGCGGACACGATCAGCACCTGGTCGGCCCCGGCGAATGCCTGCTCCAGCGTGGCGGGGTCGGTGAAGTCCCCCCGGCGGACCCGCACGCCGCGTTCGGCCAGGTGGGCAGCCTTGTCGACGTCGCGCACGCTCACCCCCACGGTGGCGGCGGACACCCGGGCCAGCAGTTGGTCGACGATCCGGGAGCCGAGCTGCCCGGTGGCGCCGGTGATGACGAACACGATGACGACCCTTCGACGAATCAACGTTACGCCAGAGACGTTAACACTGATATTTCACCGCTAACAAGGTGCTGTTATCGTTGATCCGTGACGGTGACGCCAGACCCCCCGCCCCGCGACGACGTACGGACCGACATCGTCGTCGCCGCCGCCCGCCTGCTGCGCGAGCACGGTGCGTCCGCGGTGACCACCCGCGCCGTCGCCCAGGCCGCAGGCGTGCAGGCACCCACCATCTACCGGCTGTTCGGTGACAAGAACGGCCTCGTCGACGCCGTCGCCGAACACGTGATGGCCACCTACGTCGCCACCAAGACGGCCGACGACGTGTCGGGGGACCCGGTGGCCGACCTGCGCGCCGGATGGCACACGCACCTGGAGTTCGGCCTGGCCAACCCCGAGCTGTTCCGGCTGCTCGGCACGCGCGGGCCCGGCGACCCGTCCCCGGCGTCGGTGGCCGGCCTCGCGGTGCTGCGCTCCCGGGTACGTCGGCTCGCCGCCGCCGGCCTGCTACGGGTCGACGAGCAGCGGGCCACCATGATGGTCCACGCCGCCGGCACCGGCGTCATCCTCACCCTGCTGGGCACCCCCGCACCGCAGCGCGACCCCGGACTGGGCGACGCCGTGCTCGACGCCGTGCTCGGCGGCATCCTCACCACCACCCCGGCGCCCCCCGACCCGACCCTGCGCACGGCCGCGGTGACCCTCGCAGCGGTGACGCCGGACCTGCCCGGCCTCACCGACGCCGAACGCACGCTGTTGACCGAATGGCTCACCCGGTCCCTGGCCCGGCTGAGCCACCCACCGCAGTAGCCGTGACGGTCAGCGGAACCGGTCGACGGTGACAGGGATCAGCCCCTGCTGCCGCACCTGCGTGGTCAGGTCGCGCAGGAGCACACCGACCGCCTCGTCACGCCCGCCCGCCAGATCGCAGGTCACATCCAGTCCCCAGGCGGCGCCCGCGGCGACCCGGCGCAGCTCCCAGCGGAAGGCGTCACGGCCGACCCGACGGCGCACCGTGCCCAGGACCCGTACCCCGGGCTCCCCGAGATCGCCGGTGACCGGCATCCGCCACTCCTCGCCCAGCGCCGCCAGGCCACCGGGGGGCAGCGCGCCGACGAACAGGATCCGGTAGACGCGCGTCTCGCGGAACCCCGGTGTCGCCTCGGGCCGGTGCAGCAGCAGGGGCGGCGACGGCGGTACGCAGGGCACGCCGAAACACGCCCGCAGCGTGGTCTCGCCCGGCAGGTCGGCACCGCAGAGGCTCCGGTACAGCGTCGCCGCCCCGGCCCGACCGGCAGGCGTCACCCGGGCCCACAGCGTGGGATCGACGCGCACCCGCCGGCTGGTGGCCGACGCGTCGGACCACCGGCCCTGCGCGCGGTGCCAGCCGGCACTCACCAGCCCGACGCAGGAGTGGTCCACCGCGAGGAGGAACTCCTCGACAAGCAGCCCCTCCGGCCCGCCGGCACCATCGTGGACCAGGTAGTAGTGCAGATCGGTGGAGGGTCCGGCCATCTGCCGCGCCCCGAAGGCCGTCGTCACCCGTCAATTCTCCGGCCGGCCGGCGTGCGGCCCCAGTCCGGCTCGCCGCAGGCTTCGTCCTGCACCTCCTAATTATCCCACGAGCGCCTTCTGTCGCTACAACAGGTAGCGGCTCACGTGCCGACCGGTGACCGCTACGGTGCCGGCATGCTTACTGGCGAGGAGAAGTTCGTTCGGTGCGGGCAGGTGCGGTTGTGGACCGAGCGTTTCGGTCACCCCGACGACCCCACCGTCCTGTTGGTCATGGGCACGTCCACCCAGGGCATCGGCTGGCCCGACGAACTGGTGCAGGCCCTGGTGGACAGCGGCCGGCAGGTGATCCGGTTCGATCACCGGGACACCGGCCGTTCCGACTCCGTCGATTTCGCGACGCGCCCCTATGCGCTGGCTGACCTGGCCACGGACGCGGTCGGCGTCCTGGACGCGTACGGTGTCGCCGCCGCGCACGTCGTGGGGACCTCGCTGGGGGCGGCGATCGGGCAGTGGCTCGCCGTGCACCGGGCGGCCCGGGTCCGCACCCTGACGGCGATGGCTTCGTCTCCGATGGGGAACAACCCCGGTCCGGCGTGGGCGCGGGCGCTGGCCGGTCAACCGGCGGCACCGGATGCGCTTCCCCCTCCGACGGCGCGGTTCCTCGCCCACCTCATGGACGCGGCGAAGGCACCCCGGGCGACGGCCCGGCAGCGGGTGGACGCCGACGTGCAGACCTGGCGGGTGCTCAACGGCGACGTGTTGCCCTTCGACGAGCCGGCCGCACGACGGTTCGTCGAACACTGTCACGACCGGGCCGACAACCTCGCCGCCGCCGCGAACCACGATCTGGCCGGTCGGCGCTGGGACGACGACCGGCGGGCGTCGCTGTCCGGCATCACGGCCGCGACGTTGGTCCTGCACGGCAGCGACGACCCGCTGTTCCCACAGGCCCATGGTGAGGCGCTCGCGGCGCAGATCCCCACGGCGCGGCTGGAGATCGTGCCCGGGATGGGCCACCACCCGTTCTTCGCACCCGGGCTCACCGAGCGGATCGCCGGCTCCGTCATCCGCCACACGACCTGATCCTCGCCCCGCGGCGGCGTGCCGGCCGCCGCGGGGCGAGGGGACCGCTTCGACAGCCAGCCGATCATCCGGCTCTAATTATCGTATTACCGATAACTGCAATACGATAATTAGAGCCGCCAAAAAGGGCATAACAGTGCAGCACCATAATGACTGTTCTGTTGTATCCCGCCCCGCTCCCGCAACTGGGTGACGGGCGCGACGGCCGAGGGCTCCGGTGGCCGTCGCGACGGCGAACAGTTCGGTGGGCATGGGCACACCCTCGCCAGCGACGCCGTCGCCGACAGCCGGATTTCCCGGGTCACCCGGACAGTCGGGCGGCCACGGCGTCGAGGACCCAGTCCAGGCCGGTGGCGAAGGAGGTCGCGGCGTCCACCTCGGTGCCGTCGTGCACGGCCCGGGCCAGCGCCGGATAGCGGCCGGTGGCCAGGATCCTCGTCACCTGCGGGCCGTGGGCGCGCTGCCAGTCGCGTTCGGACAGGCCCGTGGCACGTTCGGCCCGCAGGTTGGCGATCTCCCGTCGGAGCGCGCCGATGACGTAGGCGGCGACGGTTTCCACGGCGCGCAGGACCGTGTCGGTGTCGGCGCGACCGTCGAGGGCGGCCAGTTGGGCCTCGGCCACGGCGAGGCCGTTCGGCCCCAGGGAGGGTCGGCCGCCGAGCAGGTCGGCCAGCCACTCGTGGCGCAGCACGGTCCGCCTGGTGCCGTGGGCGACGACCCGCAGTGTCGCGCGCCAGCCGGCGGGCTGTCCGGCGGGAAGGATCTCGGCGTACACGGCGTCGACCATCAGGTCGAGCAGCTCGTCCTTGGTGGCGATATAGCCGTACAGCCGCATCGGGCCGGCGTTCAGGCGGGCGGCGACCTTGCGCAGCGACACCGCCGCGAGGCCACCCTCGTCGGCCAGCGCGACGGCGGCGGCGACGATCTGTTCCCGGTCGAGCGGCACCGGGGGAGGTGGCGGCATCGGCCGGTCCCACACGGTCACGGATCACCTCCGGCTGGTGGCGGCGAGACGGGCGCAGTCAATACAGTGTATCGCCATGAGACAGCGTATCGCCGTGGTGGGTGCCGGCCCCGGTGGCCTCACCTTCGCCCGGGTCCTGCACCGCCTCGGCCATCCCGTCGTCGTCCTCGAACGCGATCGGGGGCCCGACGCCCGCCCCCCGGGCGGCACGCTGGACCTGCACGAAGGGCTGGGTCAGCTGGCGCTGGACAAGGCGGGGCTGCTGGCCCGGTTCCGGGCGGTGTCGCGTCCCGAGGGGCAGGCCATGCGCATCCTCGACCCGGCGGGAACGGTGCTGCGGGACTGGCGGCCCCGCCCGGACGAGCGGGCCAATCCGGAGATCGACCGTGGACAACTGCGTGACCTGCTGCTCGGCCCGCTCGACGTGCGGTGGGGGCAGCAGGTTACCGGCGTGACGCCGGGGGACGGCGCGGCGGTGCGTTTCGCCGACGGGCGACAGGAGACGTTCGATCTCGTGGTGGGCGCGGACGGCGCGTGGTCGCGGGTGCGGCCGGCGGTGTCGCCGGCGACCCCGCGCTACACCGGCGTCACCGCGGTCGAGACCTCCCTCGACGACGTCGACGCCCGCCATCGCGACCTCGCCGGGCTGATCGGCGACGGCGCGGTCGGGGTGTACGGGGTGAACCGCGCGATCGTCGCCCAACGCACCAGCGGCGGCCACGTCAAGGTGTACGCCCAGTTCCGCGCGCCGTTGGACTGGCACGCCGGGCTGGATCTGACCGACGTCGAGGCGACCCGACGGGTCCTGCTGGCCCTGTTCGACGGGTGGGCGCAACCGGTGCGCGACCTGCTCGGCCGGGGCGCCGCGTTCGTCCACCGCCCCCTGCACGTGCTTCCCGTGTCCCACACGTGGGCGCACGTGCAGGGGGTCACACTGCTGGGTGACGCCGCGCACCTGATGCCGCCGTTGGGGGCGGGCGCGAACCTCGCGATGCTCGACGGCGCCGAACTGGCGGAGTCCGTGGCCGCCGACGGGGGCGACCTGGACGCGGTGGTGCGGGCCTGGGAGGAACGGATGTGGGCCAGGGCCGCCAGGTGGGCGGCGATCACCGCTGCCGGTCTGGACCGTCTGGTCGGTCCGGACCCGGCCGCGGCCCTCGCCCTGTTCGACGAGGTCCAGCCCTCCTGAGCGCCACCCGACGGCCCCGCCGCCGACGCATCGGGCCGTGAACGGCGGCGGCGGCGCGGCCGGGTTGACGGACGCGCCGCCACGAGGTAAATACTGAAGTACGAGTTGAGCCGACCCGACTCAACTCAAAGGACCTTCGGCCCGAGGAAACCGAGGAGGCACGACCATGCTGATGCGTACCGACCCCTTCCGTGAGATCGACCGGCTCGCCGAGCAGCTCTTCGGCACCACCAGCCGCCCCGCGGTGATGCACCTGGACGCCTGGCGCGACGGCGACCACTTCCACGCCGCGTTCGACCTGCCCGGGGTGGACCCCGACAGCATCGACTGCACGGTGGAGCGCAACGTGCTGACCGTCCGCGCGCAGCGCCGCCGTCCCACCACCGACACCGTCGAACTCGTCGCCGCCGAACGCCCGATGGGCACCTTCTCCCGGCAGCTGTTCCTCGGCGACACCCTCGACACCGACCGGCTGGAGGCCAGCTACGAGCACGGGGTGCTGACGCTGCGCATCCCGATCGCCGAGCGGGCCAAGCCGCGTCGGGTCCCGGTCACCGCCGGTAACGGCCACCGGCAGATCACCGCTTGACCGGCACGCCCACGGTGGGGGTCGACACGGCCCCCACCGGGCCAAACACCGTCGCGCCCGGGCGTCGGGCAATCCGCTCGGGCGCGCCTCACCGTGATTACCCAGCAGGGCTGAGAGTCTTTCTCGCATGCCACGTCCCGACGTCCCCGTCCTGCCCCACGCCTCGACCCACCCGGCGCTCACCGGCACACCCGTCGACTTCACCGAGGCGTGGCTGCGTAACCGGCGGTTGTCGGCACACACCCGCGACGCGTACCGGCGCGACATCGCCGGCTGGCTCACCTGGTGCGCCGCCGCTGACCTCGACCCGCTGCGGGCCAACTTCCTCACCGTCAACGCCTACGCCCGGCAACTGGAGGCCACCCCGTCGGCGCGCAGCGGCCGACCGTTGACCCCGGCCACCGTCGCCCGGAAGCTCTCCGCCCTGTCCAGCTGGTACGAGTTCCTGGTCAAGCTGCGGGCCGTCGAGGCCAACCCGGTCGCCGGCGCCGACCGGCCCCGCATCGACCGGGACCACTCGGCAACCGTCGGGCTCACCCCGCAGGAGGTCGACGCGCTGCTCGCCGCCGCCGACACCGACACCGGCCCGACCGCCGCCCGCAACCGAGCCGCCGTCGCCCTGCTGGCCGACCTCGGCCTGCGCGTCGGTGAGCTGGTCTCGCTCGACCTGGCCGATCTCGGCGCCGAACGCGGGCACCGCAGCGTCCGCTTCGTCGGCAAGGGCGGCAAGGCCCGCCGCCGGGCGCTCACCCCCGGCACCGCCCACGCGGTGGACGCCTACCTGGCCGACCGGGCGGCGGCAGCGGGGGTGAGCGTGGACGCGTTGACCGGCCCGCTGCTGGCCACCGCCACCGGCGGCCGCCTCGACCGGCACTCGGTGTTCCGGCTGGTGCGCCGGCTGGCCGAAGCCGCGGGCATCGCGGCGGCGGCGAAGCTGTCCCCCCACTCGCTGCGGCACGCCTTCGCCACCACCGCCCGCGAGGAGGGGGTGCCGCTGGAGGACGTCCAGGACGCGATGGGCCACGCCGACCCGCGGACCACCCGCCGCTACGACCGCGACCGGCACAACCTCGACCGGGATCCGGCGTACGTCATCTGGGCGGCCCGGGCGCGGCGGCGCAGCTGAAAAAAACCGATTGACGGAGTAAGCGCTCACTCCCGAGCCTGGTGCCATGACGGCATCCGGGGGACGTCGGCGGCGCGCGCCGGCCATGAGCGCCGACCGACGTCGCGCCATGATCGTGCAGACCGCCCTGCCGCTGCTGACCCGCCGGGGCACCGCCCTGACCACCGCCGAGGTGGCCCGCGCCGCCGGGATCGGCGAGGCCACGGTGTTCCGTGCCTTCGCCGACAAACAGGCGCTGCTCGACGCCTGCGTCGCCGAGGTCCTGCGTCCCGACCCGCTGCTGGAGCGGTTGGCGCGGGTCGAGCGGACCCGGCCCCTCGCCGACCGGCTCACCGAGGCCGCCACCGTCATCCGCACCCACCTGGCCCGGCTGGGTGCGGTGCTGGGTGCCCTGCACGCGGCCGGCCGGTCCCGGCACATCCCACCGCCCACCGGTGCGGCGGTCCGCGCAGCGGTGGCCACGCTGTTCACCCCCGACGCCGACCGGCTGCGGCTACCCGCCGACCAGCTCGCCGACCTCTTCCTCGGTCTGCTGTCCCCACCCGGACCGTTGGCCACCGCAGCGCCGTCGACGACAGTCCTGGTCGACCTGTTCCTGCACGGCACGCTCACCGACCACTGACCCCGTCGGGGCCGGCACGGCAGACCCCCCGGCGGGCTCAGCCGAGCAGGTCGAGATGGTGGTGGGCGTCGGCGGCGATGTCCTCGTGCCGCAGCCACCGCCGGGCCGACAACCGGGCGGCCACCTCGGCCTGCCCGTCACCCCAGGCGGCGTGTTCGACCAGCAACGCCGCCGCCAGCGCGTACGCCATCCGCAGGGCGATACCGCGGGCACCGGCCAGCACCGCGACCGCACCCGGGTCGGCGGTGACCTCACCCAGGGTGACCCGCAGCTCCCCGACCGCCGTGGCGAGGGTGTCGGCCAACACCGGGGACAACGGCCGGGCCAGCTCCACCGCCCCGGCGAGCCGCGCCAGCAGCGGCGTGCCGGCGTCCTCCCGGGTGACCGCGCGCAGCACGTCCACCGCCAACACGTTCGTGGTGCCCTCCCAGATCGGCAGCACCTGCGCGTCACGCAGCAACCTCGGCACACCGGTGTCCTCGACGTAACCGGCCCCGCCGAACGCCTCCCCGTACTCGGCGGCGCTGGCCACCGCCAGCCGACCGGTGGCCAGTTTCGCCAACGGCGCGACCACCCGCAGCTCGGCGGCGGCCTGCGGATCGCCACCGACCTCCACCCGGCCGAGCAACGTGAACGCGTGCCCGGCCAGGGCGAACGGCCCGCTGCGCCTGCCAGCCGGCGCTGGTGTCGATCCGGTCGACGCGGGCACCCCACGGGTCGTAGCGGACCAACGTCGGCGGATGGGCCTCGGCGTCGGCGCGCAACGGCCCGACCACGTCGGCGGCCAACGCGGTCAGCCGGTCCCGGGCGGCGGCGTGCCCGGCCGCGCCGAGCTGCCGGGTCAGCCACGACCGCAGCAACCCGTCCCCGGCCTACGGGGCGTCGATGTCCGGGACCGGCTGCACGTAGCGGCTCATCCGTCGCTCCTTGACCAGGGGTGTGCGCCGACGGTAGACGATCGCCCCGCCGGCGCGACAGGGGACGAACCGCCTGCGCGAGCCCGGCCCGTCCGCCTACCGTCGAGGTGATGAGTGTGCAGCAGGCGTGGACCCGACCGGCGCGGCGGCGTCGCCCGGTACGCACCGGTCTGTTCCTGGGTGGTCTGGCCGTCGGCCTGTGCCTGGTCGGGGTGGCCGGGCTGGGCCTGTGGAACGTGCAGGTCGTGGCGGGCGCCACCGGCCCGGTGCGGGAGACCGCTGACGGGTTCTTCCGGGAGCTGTCCACCGGACACGTGGACCGGGCCTACCGGCGGCTGTGCGCGCCGACCCGCAGCCGGTGGAGCGAGGTCGGGTTCGCCGGCTGGGTCCGCACCCCACCCGTGGTCACCGGCTACGAGATCCTCGACGTGTCGGTCCGCACCAAGGGGGGCCGGCCCGCCGGGGAGGTGGCGGTTCGGGTCACCCGCGACGGCGGGGCCGCCGAGCAGCGCCGGCTGCCGGTGGTGAAGGAGGACGACGGGTGGCGGGTCTGCGGCGACCCGTACTGACCCGCCGGCCCGGTCAGGCGCGCGGGCCCAGGTCCCCGGAGCGGTAGTGCCGCCGGCACAGCACCTGGTAGCGCACGTCGGCGGTGTCGACGGTGTCCCCGATGACGACCTGCGCGCCCTCGCGGACCACCCGCCCGTCGACGACGCGGGCGTTGAGCAGCCCTTCCCGCCCGCACCAGCACAGCACCTCCACCTGGATGCGGGCCACCTCGTCGGCCAGCTCGAACAGCCGCCGGGCGGCCGGGAACAGGCAGGACCGGAAGTCGGTGGCCAGGCCGAAGGCGTACACGTCGACGTCGTAGCCGTCGACCAGTTCGGCCATCTGCTCGACGTGCGCCACGTCGTAGAACGACGCCTCGTCGCAGATCAGGTAGTCGATGCGGACCCCTTCGGCCCAGGTGTCGCGGACCAGGGCCCGCAGGTCCAGCTCGTCGGTCACCTCCACGGCCGTGTGGGCCAACCCGATACGGGTGGTGACCTGCGGCCCCAACGATCTGTCGATGCGGGTGGTGACCAGCCCCCGCCGACCCTGCCGGGCATGGTTGTAGTTCATCTGCAACGCCATCGTCGACTTGCCGCAGTCCATCGGACCCCAGAAGAACTTCAACGCGGCGGCGTGCAACGGGCGGCCGTCGACGCCCCGCGCGGCGGCGCAGCCGGCCCCGCCGTCATCCGGGCCGGGCAGGGGACGGGCCAGGCAGGTGGGGGTGGCAGCGGCGTCGTCGGTCACGTCGGGGCAGCCTAGCCCATCGGCGCGGGTGGATCGGGCCGATGGTCACAGCACCCGGGGCGGGGTGTTGCCGGCGGCGACGATGGCCCGGCGGATCGGCACCGCGGCCAGCAACGCGAACCCCACCACGAAGAAGATCAGCAGGGAGACCAGACCCACCCGGTAGGAGGAGGTGAGCTGGAAGACCAACCCGAACGCCAGCGGGCCGAGCCAACTGGTGCCCTTGTCGCTGATCTCGTAGAACCCGTAGTACTCGCCCTCCTTGCCGGCGGGGATGAGCTGGCTGAACAGCGACCGGCTCAACGCCTGGCTGCCGCCGAGGACCAACCCGATCGCCCCACCGAGGATCATGAACGGCAGCGGGGCCTCGGCGGGCAACCGGAACGCCCCGATGATCACCCCGGTCCACAGCACCAGCGACAGCAGCACCGTCTTCCACGCGCCGATGCGCCGGGCCAACGCCCCCAACGCCAACGCCCCGCCGAAGGCGAGGAACTGCACCAGCAGGATCGTCACGATCAGCGTGCTCTGCCCGAGCCGCAACTCCTCGGTGCCGTACTGGCTGGCCAGCGTGATCACCGTCTGGATGCCGTCGTTGTAGACCAGGAACGCCAGCAGGAAGAACAGCGTCAACGGGTACGCCTTGATCTCCCGCAGGGTCCGCCCCAACTGCCGGAACCCGTCGGTGACCACGTTGCGGCCCGCCCCGCGCAGCGCCTCGGCGGTGGGGTGCTCCCGCAGCCACCGCAGCGGCACCAACGTGAACGCCGCCCACCACACCCCGGCCGACACGATCGACCAGCGGGCCAGGTCCAGGGTGCGCTGCGGGTTGTCGTCCTCGCTGAGCAGGGTCACCGCCACCAGGTTCAACGCCAGCAGCAGACCACCGCCGAGGTAGCCGATGGCCCAGCCGCGACTGGACACCGCGTCGCGTTCGTCCGGGCCGGCCAGCTGCGGCAGGAACGAGTTGTACACCACCACCGCCGCCCCGAAGGCGATGTTGGCGACCAGGAACAGCGCCCCACCGAGCAGGTACCGCTCGCCGGTGACCAACGCCATCGCGATGGTCGCCCCGGCGCCGGTGAACGCCGCCCCGGCCAGCAGCCGCTTCTTGTGCACCGTCCGGTCGGCGATCGCCCCGACCACCGGCAGCACGAACACGGTCAACAGCACCGACAACGAGATCAGGTACGGGTAGTACGAGCCGGCGGCGACCCGGACGCCCAGCGGGTGCACGTACCCGTCGCAGCTGTCCGCGCCCAGCTCGCAGCCGGCGGCCAGTTCGGTGACGGTGGTGAGGAACGGGCCGAGGAACACCGTGATGACGGTGGTCTGGAAGGCCGAGTTGGCCCAGTCGTACAGGTACCAGCCACGCCGTTCCCGGCGCAGTCCCGCCGGGGTGTCGACGGGGGCGGGGGTGGTGGCGACCGGGTCGGCCATCGGGGTCCTCGGGGCTCAGGCGGCCCAGAGGCCGCGGCTGCGGTAGACGTCGCGCAGCAGGCCGACGTGATCGGTCATGATGCCATCCACACCACGATCCAGTAAGTCGTGCATCCGGGTAGGTTCGTCGATCGTCCAGACGTGCACCTGCACCCCCAACCGGTGGCAGTAGGCCAGGAACCGGCGGTCGACCACCGGCACCCCCGCGTACCGCGGCGGCACCTGCGCGGCCACCACCGACGGCGGCAACCGCACCGGCCGGCCATGCCGCGACGCCAGCCACAACCGGGCCACCCCGCGCATGCCCAGGCCGGTGGCGACCCGCCCGCCGGTGGCCGCGCGCAGCCGGGCCAACCGGGCGTCGCTGAACGACGCCAGCAGCACCCGGTCGGCCGCGCCGGCCCGGGTCACCGCCGTCACCGCCGGGGTGACACCACCGTCGGCCTTCACGTCGATGTTGAACCGGACCTGCGGCCACGCGGCCAGCACCTCGTCGAGCCGGGGCACGACCGCCGCGCCGCCGACCCGCACCGTCGCCAGGTCGGCCCAGCGCAGGTCGGCGATGCGGCCCCGCTGCCCGGTGACCCGGCGCAGGGTGGCGTCGTGGAAGACCACGCACACCCCGTCGGCGGTGGCGTGCACGTCGGTCTCCACGTACCGGTAGCCCAGCTCGACGGCCCGGGTGAACGCGGCGACGGTGTTCTCGTCGCCGTCGGCGGCGCCGCCGCGGTGCGCGAAGGCCAGCGGGGTGGGGGCGTCCAGGTAACCGGGTCGGGTCGACACGCAGCGCAGTATGCCCGCCGCCGGTGGCCGCCGGGTGGCCGACCGGCGGCGGTCAGGCCGACGTGGGCCGGCGGTGCACCCGGCTGGTGTCGACGGGGCGTCCCGGGTCGACGTGCCGGGGCCGGTCCGGTTCGTCGGGCCGCAGCGGCACCAGGGTGTCGGTGATCGCGTCGATGATTCGGTCGGTGCCCCGGCGGGCCGCGCCGGGCGCGGCGGGGGAGAGGTCGTGCAGGTGCAGCGGCGCGCCGAAGCGGACCCGGATCACCGGGCGGCGCACCAGCGCCCGGGCCAACGCGCGCAGCATGCCCCGGGGCGCCCGGTAGGGCAGCACCTCGTGCGACCCCCACTGGGCCACGGGCACCACCGGGGCGTCGCAGGCCATCGCGAGGCGGGCGGTGCCGGTCTTGCCGCGTTCGGGCCACATACCGGGGTCCAGCCCGATGCGTCCCTCCGGGTAGACCAGCACCACCGACCCGGCGGCGACCGCCACGGCGGCGTCGTCGAGGGCCTGCCGGACGGCGGTGCTGCCCCGGTCGACGCGCAGGTGCCCGGCGTGGCGCATCAGCGCGCCGAGCCCCGGGGTGCGGAACAGCCCGCCGGTGGCCATGAAGCGCGGCGACACGCCCCGGGCCCGGCAGGCCGCGCCCAGCACGATCGGGTCGAAGGGGCTGATGTGGTTGGCGGCCAGGATCAGCGGCCCCCGGCGCAGGTGCGCCGGGACGTCCCCGCTGACCTCCAGCCGGGCGAACAGGGCGACGACCAGCCGGGCGAGCAGTTGGGCGGCACGCCAGAACAGTGGTGGCTGCCAGCCGGGGCGCGGGGTGTCCATCAGTCGCCGATGGTCGCACGGGGGTGGGGGAGGACCGGACCCGGGTCGTGCGGCCCGTGGTGATCAGGGTCATTGGTCCCGGGCCGGGTCGGGCCCCCCGGCCCTGCCCGACAACCTACGACACGCAGTAGTATCTACTACGTCTCGTAGTATCAACGGCAGGGGGATCCCGGTGGACGCGTTGGACGTCGCCCGCTGGCAGTTCGGTGTCACCACCGTCTACCACTTTCTCTTCGTACCACTGACCATCGGGCTGTCCGTCCTGGTCGCCATCCTCCAGACCCGCTGGCACCGCACCGGCGACGAGAAATACCTCAAACTCACCAAGTTCTACGGCAAACTCTTCCTGATCAACTTCGCCATGGGCGTCGTCACCGGCATCGTGCAGGAATTCCAGTTCGGCATGAACTGGTCGGACTACTCCCGCTTCGTCGGCGACATCTTCGGCGCACCCCTGGCCATCGAGGCCCTCGTCGCCTTCTTCCTCGAATCCACCTTCATCGGCCTGTGGATCTTCGGCTGGGACCGGCTCCCCAAACGCCTGCACCTGGCCAGCATCTGGGCCGCCGCCATCGGCACCAACCTCTCCGCCTACTTCATCCTCGCCGCCAACTCGTTCATGCAGAACCCCGTCGGCTACCGCCTCAACCCCGACACCGGACGCGCCGAACTCACCGACTTCGTCGCCGTCCTCACCAACAAGGTCGCCCTGATCACCTTCCCGCACACCCTCGCCGGCGCCTTCCTCGTCGCCGGCTCCCTCGTCACCACCGTCGGCCTCTGGCACCTCATGCGCCGCCGCGACAACCCCGACACCGACGCCTACCGCCACGCCACCCGCTTCGGCGCCTGGGTCGTCCTCATCTCCGCCACCCTCGTCGTCCTCACCGGCGACATCCAAGGCAAGATCATGACCCAGGTGCAACCCATGAAAATGGCCGCCGCCGAAGGCCTCTACACCACCGAAAGCCCCGCCTCGTTCTCCGTACTCACCGTCGGCAGCCTCGACGGCAGCCGCGAAATCTTCGCCCTCAAAATCCCCTATCTGCTGTCCTACCTCGGCACCGGCGACCCCAACGGCACCGTCCACGGCATCGACGACCTCCAGGCCCAGTACGCCAGCCAGTACGGCCCCGGCAGCTACACCCCGATCATCCCGGTCACCTACTGGAGCTTCCGCTTCATGATCGGCTTCGGACTCGCCGCCGCCGCCATCGCCCTGCTCATCCTCTGGACCCAACGCAAAGGCCGCACCCCCACCAACAGATGGCTGCTGCGCGCCGGCCTGATCATGCCCGCGCTCCCACTGCTCGCCAACTCCTTCGGCTGGATCTTCACCGAGATGGGCCGCCAACCCTGGATCGTCTTCGGCGAAATGCTCACCCGCGACGGCGTCTCCCGCAGCGTCTCCCTCACCGAAGTCCTCACCTCCTTCACCGCCTTCACCCTCATCTACGCCGTCCTCGCCGTCATCGAATTCAAACTCCTCCTGCGCTACGCCCGCGCCGGCGTACCCGACGTCACCCCCACCCCCGACGACACCGACGACGCCGAGCGCCCGCTCGCCTTCGCCTACTGACCCGGAGCCCCACCGTGGAACTCACCACCATCTGGTTTCTCCTCGTCGCCGTGCTCTTCACCGGCTACTTCATCCTCGAAGGCTTCGACTTCGGCGTCGGCATGCTCCTACCCGTCCTCGGCCGCGACGACAGGCAACGCCGCGTCCTCATCAACACCATCGGCCCCGTCTGGGACGGCAACGAGGTCTGGCTCATCACCGCCGGCGGCGCCATGTTCGCCGCCTTCCCCGAGTGGTACGCCACCCTCTTCTCCGGCTTCTACCTGCCCCTACTGCTCATCCTGCTCGCCCTCATCGCCCGCGGCGTCGCCTTCGAATACCGCCACAAGCGCCCCGAAGCCACCTGGAAACGCCGCTGGGACCACGCCATCTTCTGGGGCTCCGCCATCCCCGCCCTGCTCTGGGGCGTCGCCTTCGCCAACATCTTCCGCGGCGTACCACTGGACGCCGACCACGAATACGTCGGCGGCCTGGTCGACCTGCTCAACCCCTACGCCCTGCTCGGCGGCCTGACCACCCTCGGCCTCTTCCTCACCCACGGCGCCGTCTTCCTCGCCCTCAAGACCACCGGCGACATCCGCCACCGCGCCGGCACCCTCGCCGTCCGACTCGGCGCCGGCACCGCCGTCGCCGCCGTCGCCTTCCTCACCTGGACCCTCACCATCCGCGCCAACCCCGCCGCCATCACCCTCGCCGCCGGCGCCGCCCTCGCCCTGCTCGGCGCACTCGCCGCCGCCCGCGTACGCCGCGAAGGCTGGGCCTTCACCGGCACCGCCCTGGCCATCGCCCTCGCCGTCGCCACCCTCTTCACCGCCCTGTTCCCCAACGTCATGCCCTCCACCGGCGACCCCACCGGCACCCTCACCGCCACCAACGCCGCCTCCACCCCCTACACCCTCAAAATCATGACCTGGGTCGCCGTCGTCTTCACCCCGATCGTCCTCGCCTACCAAAGTTGGACCTACTGGGTGTTCCGCAAGCGAATCGGGGTACAGAACATCCCGCAACACTGAGAGACGCGCGAGGGGCGCGGGGACGCGGGGCCGGAGCGAGGGGGTCGCACCGGCCCCGCAACGCGTCCACCACAAACCCGTCGCCACCCCACCCACCCACCGCTATCGTCGCCGCATGCCGCACGACCCCCACATCCGCGAACTCACCGCCGACGACCACGCCGCCGCCTGGCACCTCGGCCGCACCGCCTTCGGCTCCGACCCGCAACCCGCACCACCACCCCCCACCACCCCCGGCATCACCCGCTACGGCGCGTTCGACCACACCGGCCGCCTCATCGGCAAAGCCATCGACCTGCACCACCACCAGTGGTGGGACGGCCGCACCATCGCCGCCGCCGACATCGCCGGCGTCGCCGTCACCCCCGAAGCCCGCGGCCGCGGCACCGCCCGCGCCCTGCTCACCACCCTGCTGCGCGGCGCACACGACCGGGGCGCCGCCATCAGCGCGCTGTTTCCCACCGTCGCCGCCCCCTACCGCGCCTGCGGCTGGGAAACCGCCGGCACCCTGCGCACCGTCAACCTCCCCACCGCCCTACTCACCCGCCACCACCCCAGCCCACACCTCACCGTCCGCCCCGGCACCCCCGCCGACCTCACCACCGTCGACGAACTGCACACCCACACCATCCGCCACCGCCGCGGCCTACTCGCCCGCAACGGACCCCTGCACGAACACCACCGCACCCGCCACACCACCGACAACACCCTGCCCTACGACGGCCTCACCCTCGTCGAACACCACGGCCACCTCGTCGGCTACGCCGGCTGGAACCGCCGCAACCACTACGGCGACGACGGCACCATCACCGTCGAAGACCTCGCCGCCACCACCGCCGACGCCGCCCGCGAACTCGTCGGCATCCTCGCCAGCTGGCACAGCGTCGCCCCCACCCTGCGCCTCACCCTGCTCCCCGGCGACCCCCTCACCCCCCACCTGCCCGTGGAGAAGGCCCGCGAACACCACCAGGACACCTGGATGCACCGCCCCGTCGACGTCACCCGCGCCGTCCGCGACCGGGGCTGGCCCACCCACCTGCACGGCACCGCCACCTTCACCCTCGACGACCCGCTCGCCGACTGGAACACCGGCACCTGGCAGCTGGAGGTCACCGACGGCCACGCCGACCTACGCCGCACCACCGCCCCCGCCGACCTGCACCTCACCGTCCGCGGCTTCGCCCTGCTCTACACCGGCACCGCCACCGCCCGCACCATCGCCCAGGCCGGCCTGCTGCACCACCCGGCCGGCACCGACCCCACCCCCCTCGACCTGCTCGCCGCCCCCGGCCCCGCCCAACTCGGCGACTACTTCTGACACCCCGCAGATTCCGGCCACCACGCACCCCGCCACCCCGGCCGCTACACCAGCCCGGCACACCCACCCACCCACCTGCGCCGCGGTGACGCCCCGACCGCCGCAACAGCCGCCGGGCCGCCCACCACGAACCAACCTCAACGGGCCTCGCGCAACTCCGCCAACCGCGCCTCGATCTCCGCCAACTCCGCCCGCAACTTCTCCGCCTGCTGCTCCGCCTCCGACCGCTCCGCCGACAGGATCTGCTCCACCGCCTCCTGCACCCCCGGCACATCCACCAACGCCACCATCCGCAACGCCTCCGCCGGCTTCACCACGTACGGCTTCGCCAACGCCTTCGCCCCCTGCTGCGCCGCCACCGTCCACTCGCCATCGGCGTACGCCAACGTCACCGTCAACCCCGCCGGCCCCTTCGGCTTCGCCACCTTCGCCGGCCGACGCACCGCCGGCTTCTCCGCCACCGGCTCCGACTCCACCCTCGGCTCCTCCCGCCTCTGCACCGGCACCCGGGGCGTGTCCAACACGAACTCCGGCTCCACCTTCGCCGTCGGCTCCACCTGCTCCACCACCGGCTCCGACTTCGCCTCCACCACCCGACGACCCGCACCCCGCGGCGCCACCGCCAGATCGGCGGGGGAGAAGGGCAACTCGTCGCGCCCGAACCGCACCACCACGAACTCGTCGGACACCGCCGGATCGGTCAACTCCACCACCTGACCCACCTGACCGGCGATCTGCCCCGCCGACGCGGTGAACACCACCCTCGGCTTCCGCCCCGCCGTCAACGCCTCCCGGATACCGCGTACCTCGTCATCGGACAAACCCTGGCCCGCCATCACAGCCCTCTTTCGTACACGTGTCTGATCCTGCCTTGATACCAGCCCACCACGACAACCGGAAGATCAGCCCCCCAGCACCCGCAACGCCTCGTCCGCATGCTCGTTCATCCCCAACTCACTGTGCACCACCGCCAGCACCCGCCGGTCCCGACCGATCACGAACGTCATCCGCCGCGTGCTCAACGGCCCCAACGGCAACCGCCGCCGCACCCCGAACGCCTGCGCCACCACACCGTCGACATCCGACAACAACGGATAGTCGAACCCGTGCATCCGGGAGAACTCCGCCTGCCTCTCCACCGGATCCCGACTGATGCCCACCCGCTGCGCCCCCACCGCCGCGAACTCCGCCGCCAGATCCCGGAAATGACAACTCTCCGCCGTACAGCCACGGGTCATCGCCGCCGGATAGAAGAACAACACCACCGGCCCCGACGCCAACAACTCCGACAACCGCCGCGGCGTACCCGTCTGGTCCGGCAGCTCGAAATCCTCCACCAGATCGCCGACACTCACACCCACCACGCACCTCCACCGATCCGATCCGTCCGAAACGCGGTGAGCGTAAGCGATCACCCCACCCACCGCCGCGCCACCGCGCCACGTGAGCACCCACACCCTGCCCACCACGCCGACACGCAGGTACCGTCACACCACCACACCGGACCGGCAGGGGAGCGCAGGAAATGACCGCGGTCACCGTCATCACCGGCGGCAGCCGGGGCATCGGCGCCGCCGTCGCCCGCCGACTCGCCGCCGAAGGCCACCACCTCGTCATCGGCTACCGCCACGACCACGCCGCCGCGGCCACCGTCGTCGCCGACGTCCACCGCCTCGGCGGCCACGCCGCCGCCGTCCCGGCCGACACCACCGACCCCACCCACGTCGACCGCCTCTTCACCGCCGCCGCCGACCTCGGCCCCCTCACCGCACTGGTCAACAACGCCGGCGTCACCAGCCCCATCGGCCCCTTCACCGACCTGCACCCCGACGACCTACGTCGGGTCGTCGACGTCAACCTCATCGGCTACGTCCTCTGCGCCCAACAGGCCGCCCGCCGGCTCACCCACGGTGGCGCCATCGTCAACATCTCCTCCGCCGCCGCCACCCTCGGCAGCCCCGGCGAATACGTCCACTACGCCGCCGTCAAAGCCGCCACGGACACCCTCACCATCGGCCTGGCCAAGGAACTCGCCCCCCGCGGCATCCGGGTCAACGCCGTCGCCCCCGGCATCATCCGCACCGACATCCACGCCGACTCCGGCGTACCCGACCGCGCCGACACCGCCGCCGGGCGCATCCCGCTCGGCCGCGCCGGTGAACCCGACGAGGTCGCCGGCGCCGTCGCCTGGCTGCTCGGACCCGACGCCACCTACACCACCGGCGCGGTGCTGCGCGTCGCCGGCGGCCTCTGACCGGCGTGCCGTCCGGCCACTCCCGACGAACAGCACACCAGCGCGGTCGTCGACCGGGTCGACAGGGGAGGGGCCGCCAGCGCCCCCATGACCGCCGGTCCGGCGGCCGGAACCGGCCGGGTCGGCCATCCAATTGATCAACATGGGGACGGGGGAGACGTGGCCGACGTACGGCAGCCGCAGCCGCCCGGTGGCGATGGTCGGCGCGCGCCGACGCCGGACCCGGCCACCGCGAAACACGCCGGGACGGACGTTGCCCCCACCCGTTCACCTCGACCCGACGATGACCACCGTGGGAGGTAGGCGACCAGGGAGTTCCTGCGGACCGTCGTGGTGGCCTCCGGGCCACATCGGTGGTCCCGCATGGCGACCCGACCAGCCCTGGCTCTGATTCGATAATGCACATTATGTAAAGTCGCCCGGAAGGGGGGTCCCCTGCGACCGGGAAGCCACTGCGGGTCGGACCGCGACCAGACGGGTCCGGTGGCTCAGCGACACGCGACGGGCGGCGCCTTCCGCCGCAGCGACGTCGTACGGGTGGGCCGCCGGCGGCAGCTGTCGGTCCGGGATTTCGCCGGCTCGCTGCGATGTCCGCGTCACGCCCCACCAGGTGCGCTGGGTTGCGTCCGGCCGCAGCATCCTGCGCCGGGGCGCGCTGGCGGCACCCATGGCGTGTGAGCGATCGACGGAGCAGTCTCCCGCCGCTCCCCTCCCCCTGGGTGGTCGACAACCCGAGAAAGCTGCATAATATCCCTTATGCATGACAAACAGGACGAATCGGTTGGACGACTCATCGAGGGGTTCCTGACCGCGCGGGCCACCCGGAAGCCCTCCCCGCACACCCAGGAGGCGTACCGGCGGGATCTGCGGGCCGTCGCGGCGCTGGCCGGCACGCAGTGCACCCCTCCCCTGTCCCCCGACGAGCTGACGATCTCCGCCCTCTCCCCCCGCGTGATGCGGGCGGCGTTCGCCCAGTTCGCCGCTCCCCGCGCGGCGGCGTCGGTACACCGGGCCTGGTCGAGCTGGAACGGTTTCTTCTCGTTCCTGGTGGCCGAGCAGGTGGTGGCGGGCAATCCGATGCCGGCGGTGGGACGTCCACGCACGCCACTGCCCCAGCCGAAGCCGTTGCGGGGTGAGGACACCCCGGAGGTGCTGTTGGTGTCGGTGTCGCGGGAGGACGCGCGGCAGCGTGATCCGTGGCCGGAGCGGGACGTGGCGGTGCTGGCGTTGGCGTTGTGCGCGGGGTTGCGCCTGGCGGAGCTGTTGGCGTTGCGGGTGTCGTCGGTGTCCGGGCGGGCCGGTGAGCGGCGGGTGGCGGTTGCCGGTAAGGGCGGTCGGCCGAGGGTGGTGCCGGTGGAGCCGGAGTTGGACGAGGTGGTGTCGGCGTACCTGGACAGTCGGCGGCGGCGGTTCGGGGCGCGCAGCGTACGCCCGGACGGGGTGTTGCTGGTGGACCGGCGGGGTGATCCTCTGCGTCGGGGCGGGTTGCAGTACCTGGTGGATTCCTGTTACCGGCGGGCGGGGATCACCGATCGGGTGCCGGTGGGGGCGCGGTTGCATGCTTTGCGGCACACGTTCGCGACCCGGTTGGCCGAGGACGGGGCGGGGGCGGCGGAGATCATGCGGTTGTTGGGGCATGCGTCGTTGGCGTCGTCGCAGACGTACATCGAGGTGACAGCGGGTCAGCAGCGGGCGGCGGTGCGGTCGAACCGGACGAACCGGGTGTTGGCGGGGTTGGTGTCGGGGGGGCGTCCGGGTTGAGGGTGGGGTGGTCCGGGGTGTGTCGGCCGTCGGCATGACGGTTCATCGCTCGCTGAATACAGCGCATGCTGTACTGTCGTGGTGTGGAGACGTTGACGCACGGGCAGGTCCTTGCCCGCTTCGGCCATGCTCTGTCCGACCCGGTCCGGGCCCGGCTGCTGCTCGCGTTGCGCGAGCGCCCCGGCTACCCGGCCGAGCTCGCCGACCTGCTCGGCACCAGCCGGCAGAACCTGTCCAACCACCTGGCGTGCCTGCGCGGCTGCGGCTTGGTCGTCGCCGTCCCTGAGGGCCGACGCACCCGGTACGAACTGGCCGACGCCCGGCTCGCGCACGCCCTGGGCGACCTGCTCGGCCTGGTCCTCGCCGTCGACCCGGCTGCCTGCCCGGAGGCCGGCACCGACGGGTGCTGTTGATGACCGGGCCGCTGCCGCTGCTGAGCGCCGGGCCGGGGCCGGCGCGGCGGGCGTCGCTGGTGCGTCGGGTTCGCCTGCTGGTGGCGGCCACCATCACCTACAACGTGATCGAGGCGGTCGTCGCGCTCACCGCCGGCACCGTCGCCGAGTCCACCGCGCTCGTCGGGTTCGGGTTGGACTCGGTCATCGAGGTGTCCTCGGCCGCCGCGGTGGCGTGGCAGTTCACCGCTGCTGACCACGAACGCCGCGAGCGGGCCGCGCTGCGGATCGTCGCCGGCTCGTTCTTCGCCCTGGCCGCTTATGTGACCGTCGAGTCGGTGCGGGCTCTGGTCGGCGGCGACCGGGCCGGGCATTCCACGGTGGGACTGGTGCTCGCCGTGTTGTCGTTGCTGGTGATGCCGCTGCTGTCGGCGGTGCAGCGGCGCGCCGGGCGGGAGTTGGGGTCGGCGTCGGCGGTGGCCGATTCCCGGCAGACGCTGCTGTGCACCTATCTGTCCGGGGTCCTGCTGGTGGGGTTGGCGGTCAACTCGCTGTTCGGCTGGTGGTGGGCCGACTCCGCCGCTGCATTGGTCATCGCCGCCGTCGCGGTCAGAGAAGGCCGCGACGCGTGGCGCGGGCGGACCTGCTGTGCCCCGGCCGTGTCCGACAGCGTCCCGACGTCCGACGGCTGCGCGGTCGGGTGTTGCACACCCGGCAGTCCGCGGTGACGGCCGCGCCTGTCCGTCGGACCGGTATGCTCGGGCCGTCGTCGATCCTCGGGTGGCACGCGTGTCCGTTCCCGGGCCGGATCAGCTTGTCGGCGGCGGGGCCTGGGAACGGCCGGTGTGGCGTGGGCGTACGGGGTGGGTGGTTGTGGCATGGTGTGGGTGGACGCGACTGGCGGCACGGGGATGGGTCAACCATCGGGGAGCTCGTCGCGGGGGTCGACCGCCTGGGCCTCCGTGGTCGAGGTGAGCCATGTCTGTTTCTTCTTCGCTCTCCCCCACGTCTGGTACGGCCCGGTTGTTGCCGGGTGGGCCGGTGGCGGAGCGGATTCTCGCCGAGGTCGCCGCGGGGGTGGCGTCGTTGCGGGCGGCCGGGGTGGTGCCGGCGTTGGCGACGGTGCTGGTGGGTGACGATGACGCGAGTGCCGGGTACATCCGGATAAAGCAGCGTCAGGCGGCGGAGTTGGGTTTCGCGTCGCCGCACGTGCGGTTGTCGGGGTCGGCGTCGCAGGCGGATCTGCACCGGGTGTTGCGGGATTTCAACGACGATCCCGGGGTGCATGCGGTGTTGGTGCAGCATCCGGTTCCGGGGCATCTGGACTATGACCGGGCGTTGCAGGTGTTGGATCCGGATTCCGACGTGGACGGGATGCATCCGGTGAACATGGGCCGGTTGGCGTCGGGGTTGCCGGGTCCGGTGCCGTGTACGCCGGCGGGGATCGAGGCGTTGTTGGCGTTCCACGGGGTGCCGGTGGCGGGGCGGGAGGTGGTGGTGTTGGGTCGTGGTGCGACGTTGGGGCGTCCGTTGGCGATGTTGTTGGCGCAGAAGCGGCCGACGGCGAATGCGGCGGTGACGGTGGTGCACACGGGGGTGGCGGACTGGCCGCGGTACACGCGGCGGGCGGAGATCCTGGTGGCGGCGGCGGGGGTGCCGGGGATCGTGCGGCCGGAGCATGTGCGTCCGGGTGCGGTGGTGGTGGGTGGTGGGGTGCGGTACGAGGGTCGTCGGTTGTTGCCGGATGTGGATGAGTCGTGTGCGCGGGTGGCGGGGGCGATCACGCCGCGGGTGGGTGGGGTGGGTCCGACGACGGTGGCGATGTTGTTCCGTAACGCGTTGCGGGCGGCGCAGCGGGTGGCGGGTGTGGGGTCAGCCGAGGTCGACGATGAGGGGGCGGTGGTCGGAGATGGTGGAGCGGGGGGTGGCGGTGGCGGTGACCGGGGGTAGTCGGTGCCGGTCGTGGGGGTCGGCGAGGATGTGGTCGAGTTGGACGCGGGGTGCGGTGGCGGGGTAGGTGGGGTGGCGGGCGAGGGGTTGCCAGCCGGTGAGCAGGCGGGCGGGGCCGGCGGGGAGGTTGAGGTCGCCGAGGAGGATGCGGGGGGCGGGTAGGGCGCGTAGGGCGCGGACGACGCGTCGGAGTTGGTGGGCGTTCCAGCCGGGGACGAAGGACAGGTGGGTGGCGGCGGCGGTGAGGGGTCCGTGGGGGGTGTCGAGGACGGCGGCGAGGACGACGCGGGGTTCGTCGCGTAGGAGGATGAGGCCGCCGCCGGGGCCGGGGGCGTAGATGGGTGAGCGGACGGGTGCGGGGTTGAGGCGGGTGACGTGCCAGCTGCGGACGGGGTGGCGGCTGATCAGGCCGATGCCGTAGCAGGGTTCGCCGTGGCCGTCGTCGTCGTGGCGTAGGGGGCGGAAGTGTTCGCCGGGGGTGCCGACGACGGCGGCGGCGAAGCGGTGTTCGGGGGCGTCGAGGGCGTGGGCGGCGATGGTGGTGAGGTCGTGGTGGCCGCTGCGGGACTGGTCGCGGTCGACTTCCTGGAGGGCGAGGATGTCGGCGTCGAGGGCGTGGACGGCGGCGGTGAGCCGGTCGGGGTCGACGAGTCCGTCGGTCAGGGAGCGGCCGTGGAGCAGGTTGAAGGTGGCCAGGCGCACGTGTGCACCCTACGTGGCGTGGGACAGTTACTGGATGATCAAGTTGTTGTGTTGTTCGGTGCTGGTGTTCGTGGCGGTGGGTGTGGTGGGGGTGTGGTTGCGCAGGCGGCGTGGGCGGTGAGGTGGGCCACTCGGGTGGGTGGGTGGTCGGGTGGGGTGGGCAGAATGGCCGGCCGTGGATCCTGTGTCGTTGTCGACTCTGCTGACTGCTGCTGCCCTGGCGGGGTGGGTGGATGCGGTGGTGGGTGGGGGTGGGTTGTTGTTGTTGCCGGCGTTGTTGGTGGCGGCGCCGGGGGTGCCGGTGGCGACGGCGTTGGGGACGAACAAGGTGGCGGCGATCTTCGGTACGTCGACGGCGGCGGTGACGTATGCGCGGCGGACGCGGGTGGACTGGGCGGTGGCGGGTCCGGCGGCCGGGTTGGCGGTGTTGACGGCGGGGTTGGGTGCGGCGTTGGCGGGTGCGGTGCCGGGTGGCGTGTACCGGCCGGTGGTGCTGGTGGTGCTGGTGGCGGTGGCGGTGTTCGTGCTGGCGCGGCCGTCGCTGGGTGTGGTGGCGGCGCCGCAGCGGCGGACGCCGGTGCGGGTGGTGGTGGCGGTGGGGGTGGCGGGTTTGGGTATCGCGCTGTATGACGGGTTGATCGGGCCGGGTACGGGCACGTTTTTGGTGTTGGCGTTCACGGCGGTCCTGGGGTCGGATTTCGTGCATGCGTCGGCGATGGCGAAGGTGGTGAACGCGGGCACGAATCTGGGTGCGCTCGTGGTGTTCGGGTTGACCGGGCACGTGTGGTGGGCGTTGGGTGCGGCGATGGCGGTGTGCAATGTGGTGGGGGCGGTGGTGGGGGCGCGGATGGCGTTGCGTCGGGGTGCGGGGTTTGTGCGGGTGGTGTTGCTGGTGGTGGTGTTGGCGTTGGTGGCGCGGTTGGGTTACGACCAGTGGCTGGCCGGCTGAGCGGGGGTGCTCGGCGGGCCAGCCACTGGTGTGTTCGGCTGGTGGTTCAGGCGTGCCGGACGACGGTGTCGTAGTCGAGTCGGGGCAGCCGGGGGTGCCAGGCGTCGGGGCCGGGGTGGCCGATGTTGACCAGGAGCAGGGACTTCCAGCCGGTGTCGGTGAAGAATTCGTTGTCGACGCCGGTGGCGTCGAATCCGCCCATGGGTCCGGCGGCGAGGCCGGCGGCGCGGACGGCGAGCAGGAAGTAGCCGACCTGGAGGCCGGCGTTGAAGCGGGCCATGCCGTCGCGGGTGGCGGGGTCGGCGGCGAAGTGTTCGCGCATGCCGGGGCGGATGGGGAAGACGGTGTCGAGGTGTTCGTGGAAGTCGGTGTCGGCGGCGAGGACGGCGACGACGGGTGCGGTGGCGGTTTTGGCGCGGTTGCCCTCGGCGACGTGGGTGAGGAGGCGGTCGCGGCCGTCGCCGGGGCGGACGAACAGGACGCGTAGGGGTTGGACGTTCATGGCGGTGGGTGGGTACTTGGCGAGGTCGAAGATGGCGCGGAGTTGTTCGTCGCTGACGGGGGTGTCGGTGAAGGTGTTGGCGGTGCGGGCTTCGGTGAACAGTTGGGCCTGGGCCTGGGGGTCGAGGGTGATGAGGTGGTCGGGCAGTACGTCGGTCATGGTGTCCTCCGGTCGGTTCGACGTTTGCTGCGACCACAGTAGCAGCTAGTTTTTTCGAAGTGGCTAGGGTGAGTTGCGGACCACGTATGCTGGGACGATGACGACGTGCTCCCCGACCGACGGCGGGCCCCGCGCCTGCCCCGGGGGGCTGTCCCGGGCGTTCGCGTTCCTCGGCAAGCGGTGGAACGGCATGATCCTGGGCACCCTCGCCCAGGGGCCGGCCGGTTTCGCCGAACTGACCCGGGCGCTGCCCGGCATCAGCGAGTCGGTGCTGTCCGACCGGCTCGGTGAGCTGGCCCGGGTGGACCTGGTCAGCCGCACGGTGCGCGAGGGTCCCCCGCTGGGGGTCAGCTACCAGTTGACCGGGCGGGGCGCGGCGCTGCTGCCGGCGCTGGACGAGCTGGCCCGGTGGGCCGACGAGAACCTTCCCACGGGTCGTTGCTGAGCGGTGCCGGTACGCGCCGAACACGACCGTGCCGTGCTGGCCGCCCTGCTGCGCCGCGATCCGGTGCTGCACGCCTACCAGTTGGGTGACCTGGACGACTTTTTCTGGCCGTACACGTCGTGGTTCCGGCGCGGCGACCAGGTGGTGCTGCTCTACCACGGGGCGGCCGAGCCGGTGCTGCTGGCGTTCGCCGCGCAACGCGACGGCGCGGCCATGGCGGCGCTGCTCGACGAGGTGGCCCCGGTGTTGCCGGCCCGGCTGTACGCGCACCTGTCCCCCGGCCTGGAGCGGGTCCTCGCCGGCCGGTACGTGCTCACCCCGGCGGGGGCGCACCTGCGGATGGCGTTGACCGACCCGGGGCGGCTGGCCGGTGTCGCCGCCGCGGGTGAGGTGCTCGGCGCGGCGGACCTGCCGGCGCTGCGGGAGCTGTACGCGGTGGCGTACCCGGGGAACTGGTTCGACGCGCGGATGCTCGACACCGGCCACTACCTGGGGGTGCGCGACGGTGACGCCCTGGTGGCGGTGGCCGGGGTGCACGTGTGGTCGCCGACGTACCGGGTGGCCGCGGTGGGGAACGTGACCACCCGTCCGGCGGCGCGGGGGCGGGGGCTGGGCGCGGCGGTGGTGGCCGCGTTGTGTGCCCGGCTGGCCGGCAGCGTCGACCATGTGACGTTGAACGTGCGGGCCGACAACACGGTGGCGGTGCGCCTCTACGAACGGTTGGGGTTCACCCGGGTGACCGGGTTCGGTGAGTACGCGTTGGCCGTCGGGGCGGGCTCAGCGGTGTCGGCGGGGTGAGTCGAACCGGCCGGCGCGGATCTCCCGCAGGGCCTTGCGGCGGACGTCACCGCGCAGCGTGTCGACGTAGAGCCGACCGGCGAGGTGGTCGGTCTCGTGTTGCAGGGCGCGGGCGAGGAAGCCGCTGCCGGAGATGGTGAGCGGGTCGCCGTGCCGGTCGACGCCGTGCACGGTGGCGTGCAGGGCGCGGCGGGTCGGGAAGTACAGGCCGGGAATGGACAGGCAGCCCTCGTCGTCGTCCTCGGTGTCGTCGGACAGCTCGATGGTGGGGTTGATCAGGTGTCCGCGGTGGCCGTCGGCGTCGTAGACGAACACCTGGGCGTCGACGCCGATCTGCGGGGCGGCGACACCGGCCCGGCCGGGTTCGCCGGTGAGGGTGTCCATCAGGTCGTCGACGAGGTGTTGCAGGGCGGTGTCGAAGCGGGTCACCGGGGTGCAGGCGGTGCGCAGGACGGGGTCACCGATGATCCGGATCGGGCGTACGGTCATGCCGGGAAGGTTATCGGGGGGTCGCCGGCGGCGGTGATCCGGCGCACCGGTCGGCGATCAGGGCGGCGATGCCGTCCAGGACGCGGGCCAGGCCGAACTCGAAGGCGCGGGTCGGGTCGGTGGCGGCCTGGTACTCCTGCCCGGCGGCGGCCCCGACCCGGGCGGCGGTGGGGAACCGCGCCGGGTCCATGACCTTCTCCAGGTAGGGGGCGTGGGCGTGCCACCACTGTTCGTCGGTGAGGCCGGTGCGGCCGGTGGCCTGGGCGGCCTCCACCGCGCCGCGCACCGCGCCGTGGACGTAGGAGTCGACGAGGGTGACCACGGCGTCCATCTCCAGATCGGTGAGGCCGACGCCCTCGACGGCGCGTAGCTCGTAGTCGTAGCGGGCGGTGACCTGGGGGCCCAGCGGGGGGCGGGTGGTGGCGACCTGCAGCAGCCACGGGTGGCGCAGGTACAGCGCCCAGTTGTCGCGGGCGATGCGTTCCAGGCGGCCGCGCCAGCCGCCGGGAACGTCGGTGGGGCGGGGGGTTTCGCCGTGCACGGTGTCGAGCATGACGTCGAGCAGTTCCCCCTTGCCGGGCACGTGGGTGTAGAGGGACATGGTGCCGACGCCGAGGCGTTCGGCGACCCGGCGCATGGACAGCGCGGCGAGGCCCTCGGCGTCGGCGACGTCGATGGCGGCCCGGACGATCTGGTCGACGCCGAGGTCGCCGCTGCGGCTGGCCCGCTCGCGGGTGCGCCACAGCAGGGCGAGGCTGCGGGCGGGGTCGCCGGTGCCGCTGTACTCGACGTGCATGCCCGTCACCCTAACGGCCCGGGGGTGGTCAGCCGGCGGCGAGCAGGGCCCGTACCGGGGCGGCCTTGGCGGCGGCTTCGGCGACCTCGGCGGTGGGGTCGCTGTCCCAGGTGATGCCGCCGCCGGCCCACAGGTGCAGCCGGTCGTGGTCGGCGGCGGCGGTGCGGATGGTCAGGCCCAGGTCGAGGTGGCCGGGGCCGATCCAGCCGAACGCGCCCATGCCGGCACCCCGGCCGACGGGTTCGAGGGCGGCGATCAGCGCCAGCGCGGCGTGTTTGGGTGCGCCGGTGACCGAGCCGCCGGGGCAGGTGGCGCGCAGCAGGTCGGTCAGGCCGGTGCCGTCGGCGAGGGTCGCCGACACGGTCGACTCGGCCTGCCACAGGTCGCACCAGCGGCGGACGGTGAACAGGTCGTCGACGGTCACCGAGCCGGTGCGGGCGATGCGGGCGAGGTCGTTGCGTTCCAGATCGACGATCATGATGTGTTCGGCGCGTTCCTTGGCGGAGTTGAGCAGGTCGCGGCGGCCGGCCGGGGTGGCGGGGCGGGTGCCCTTGATGGGGCGGGTGACGACCCGGCCGGCGTGCACGGCGACGAGGGTTTCCGGTGAGGCGCAGCCGATGCTCCAGCCGTCGCCGTGCAGGGTGCCGCCGTAGCGGGCGCCGGGCAGGCCGGCGAGGCGGGCCAGGGCGGGACGCGGGTCGCCGGTGTAGGTGGCGGCGGCGTGGCCGACCACGTTGACCTGGTAGACGTCGCCGCGGCCGATGGCGGCGCGGACGGCGCGCACGGCGTCGGCGTGCCCGGTGGGGGTCCAACTGTCCCGCCACGGTCCGAGCCGCAGCCGGTCGGGTGCCGGTGCGGTGGGGGGCGGACGGCGGGGGCCGTGGTCGTAGACGACGACGGCGACGTCGGGCAGGGCAGGTGTGGGGCTGGCGGGGCCGGTGGGTGCGCCGGCCATCCGGGCGCCGGCGGCGGCGGAGACGAACAGGGCGGCGCCGCACGGGCCGTCGGTGCGGTGGGTCGCCGGGCGGGTCAGGTCGTCGACGGGGAGGCCGTGGGCGGTGAGGAAGGCGGCGATCTGGGCGGCCGGGTCGCCACCGTCGGTGACGTGCCACAGGTAGCGGTCCCGTTCCACGAGCACGCTGCGGCAGCGCTCCGGTACGGCGGGTACGTCGACGGGGGCCGTTGGGAGCGTTTCCACGCCGGGTGGCTGATTCTTCCTCATCCGTTCAGCGGATTTCCGGGCAACATGGCGGAAGCCTGCTCGATCCGGCGCGCGGTCCCTTGGTACTGTGCGTCACTGGTCATGTGAACCATGACACAGTGCCCCCACAGTCCGGAGAACCCGATGTGCCAGCACCAGATCCCCTGTCCCTCCGCCGAAGCGACCGACCGGGACGCCGCCCGCGTCATCGCCTGCTTCCCTGAGCAGGGCTGGAGCCTGCTCTGCAACGGTGTCATCGTCTTCGAGGACACCGGCGAACTCCTCCCTGACGGCAGCACCATCGCCCCGCACCGCGGTCCGGCCCGGCACGCCCTCGTCGCCTGACCCGGTCACGACGCGTCGGCCACGCCGACCCGTCGCACCAGGCTAGCCCCCACGTGGGGGCCGCCCTCCCCCGGTCGCCGCACCGGGGCGGCACGACCGCCGCCCCGGCACCGCGCCTCAGTCCTGGAACGCCTCCGGCGCCGGGCACGAACACATCAGGTTCCGGTCGCCGTACGCGCCGTCGACGCGCCGCACCGGCGGCCAGTACTTCCCCACCGGATCCATCCCGGCCGGGTACCCGCCCACCGACCGCGGGTACGGGTGCGGCCACTCGTCCCCGGACACCATCACCGCGGTGTGCGGGGCGTTGCTCAGCGGGTTGTCCCCCGCCGGCCACTCACCCGACGCCACCCTGTCGATCTCCGCCCGGATGGCGATCATCGCGTCGCAGAACCGGTCCAGCTCGGCCAGGTCCTCACTCTCGGTCGGTTCCACCATCAGCGTCCCCGCCACCGGGAACGACATCGTCGGCGCGTGGAACCCGTAGTCGATCAGCCGCTTCGCGACGTCGTCGACACTGACCCCGGTCGCCTTCGTCAACGGCCGCAGATCCAGGATGCACTCGTGCGCCACCAGGCCCTTGTTGCCCGCGTACAGCACCGGGAAGTGCTCCCGCAGCCGCACCGCCACATAGTTCGCGGCCAGCACCGCCACCCCCGTCGCCCGGGCCAGCCCCGCCGCACCCATCATCCGCAGGTACGCCCACGGGATCGGCAGGATGCCCGCCGACCCGTACCGGGCCGCCGAGATCGCCGCCGACCCGGCCGTCCGCTCACCGCCCGGGTCACCCGGCAGGTACGCCGCCAGGTGCTCGCGCACCGCCACCGGACCCACCCCCGGCCCGCCGCCGCCGTGCGGAATGCAGAACGTCTTGTGCAGGTTCAGGTGCGACACGTCCGCCCCGAACCGGCCCGGCTTGGCGAACCCGACCAACGCGTTGAGGTTCGCCCCGTCGACGTACACCTGACCGCCGGCGTCGTGGACCTTCGCGCACAGCGAGGCGATGCCCGTCTCGTACACCCCGTGCGTCGACGGGTACGTCACCATGATCGCCGCGAGAGCGTCCCGATGCTTGTCGATCTTCGCGTCGAGGTCGACCAGGTCGACGTTGCCGTCGGCGTCACACCCGACCACCACCACCCGCATCCCGGCCATCACCGCCGACGCGGCGTTCGTGCCGTGCGCCGACGACGGGATCAGACACACGTCCCGGTGCCCGTCACCCCGGTCCCGGTGGTACGCGCGGATCGCCAACAACCCGGCCAACTCCCCCTGCGACCCGGCGTTGGGCTGCACACTGACCGCGTCGTAGCCGGTCACCTCCGCCAGCCACCCCTCCAACTGCCCGATCAGCTCCCGGTAACCGGCGGTCTGCTCGTCCGGGGCGAACGGGTGCAGGTGCGCGAACTCCGGCCAGGTCACCGGCTCCATCTCGGTGGTCGCGTTCAGTTTCATCGTGCACGACCCCAACGGGATCATGCCCCGGTCCAGGGCGTAGTCGAAATCCGCCAGCCGGCGCAGGTACCGCAGCATCGCCGTCTCCGAATGGTGGCTGCGGAACACCGGATGGGTGAGGAAGTCGGTGTCCCGCGCCAACCCGGCCGGCACCGCCTGCGCCACGTCCCCGACGACCGGGTCCACCCCGAACGCCTCCCACACCACCGCCAGATGCCCCCCGGTGGTCGTCTCGTCACACGACACCCCCACCCGGTCGGCGTCGACCAGCCGCAGGTTCACCCCCCGCTCCCGCGCCGCCGCCACCACCTGCCCCGCGCGACCCGGCACCACCGCCGTCACCGTGTCGAAGAACACCCCGTCGACGACCTCGACGCCACCGGCACGCAACCCCGCCGCCAACCGCAGCGCCATCGACCGGGTACGGTCGGCGATCCGCCGCAACCCGTCCGGCCCGTGGTACACCGCGTACATGCCGGCCATCACCGCCAACAGCACCTGCGCCGTGCAGATGTTGCTGGTCGCCTTCTCCCGCCGGATGTGCTGCTCCCGCGTCTGCAACGCCAACCGGTACGCCGGCGCACCGGCCGCGTCCCGCGACACCCCGACCAGCCGCCCCGGCAGCATTCGCTCCAACCCGGCCCGCACCGCCAGGTAACCGGCGTGCGGCCCACCGAAGCCCATCGGCACCCCGAACCGTTGCGTGGTGCCCGCCGCGATGTCCACCCCGATCCGCCCCGGCGCCCGCAGCATCGTCAACGCCAACAGGTCCGCCGCCACCGCCACCACCGCGCCCACCGCGTGCGCGGCGTCGACCAGCGGCGCATGGTCCCGCACCAGCCCCGACGCCCCCGGATACTGCAGGTGCAGCCCGAAGAACTCCGCCGGCAACTCCTGCGTGTCCAGGTCCACCACCCGCACCTCGATACCCAACGGCTCGGCCCGGCCGCACAGCACCGCCACGGTCTGCGGCAACGCGTCCGCGTCGACCACGTACACCGCGCTGCGGCTCTTCGACGCCCGCCGCGCCAACGTCATCGCCTCCGCCGCCGCGGTCGCCTCGTCGAGCATCGACGCGTTCGCCGTCGCCAGGCCGGTCAGGTCCGTCACCATCGTCTGGAAGTTCAGCAGCGCCTCCAACCGGCCCTGACTGATCTCCGGCTGGTACGGCGTGTACGCCGTGTACCAGGCCGGGTTCTCCAGCACGTTACGGCGGATCACCGCCGGGGTGTGGGTGCCGTGGTAGCCCAAGCCGATCATCGACACCGCCACCGTGTTCCGCGACGCCAACGCCCGCAACTCCGCGAGCGCCTCCCGCTCGGTGGCCGGCGCCGGCAGATCCAACGCCCCGTGCCAGCGGATCACCTCGGGAATCGCCGCGTCCATCAGCTCGTCGATCGACCCGTAGCCAACGGCCTCCAACATGCGGCGCTCGTCGTGCGGACCGGGACCGATGTGCCGGTCGGCGAACTGCTCTACGGTCATGCGTGACGCTCCTGACTCAGGCGGCGAGGTCGACGGATCGGCCTCCCCCTGAGTCACGCCACAAGCGCTCCACAGTGCCTGCCCGTCGCGGTCCTTCTGCCTGAGAGGTTCCGGGGAGAATCTGCCCCTTCGGCGTCGCCCGGATACTGCTGGGCGATCTCTCCCGCGCGGGTGGTGTCGGCATGGTCAACGCTACCAGCGCCCCTGTTACCGGCGGATGTCGTACCCCCACCCGCGCGAGATCAACCCGCCGTCAGCAGACCCGACCCGGGTGGCACGACCGCCGCCACCCGGTCGGCGAGCACCGGCAGGAACCGCCCCAACGGGGCGTCCACCCGCAGCGCCGCATACCCGTCACCACGGGTCACACCCTGGTTGGCGATCACCACCGGAATGCCCGACTTCGCCGCCCGCAGCACGAACCGCCGCCCCGACAACACCGTCAACGACGACCCCAGCACCAGCACCGCCCGCGCCGCATCGACCATCGCGAAACACCGCGCCACCCGCGCCGCGGGCACCGTCTCCCCGAAGAACACCACGTCCGGTTTCAGCATCCCCGCGCCACAACATCCGCAGTCGACCATCCGGAACCCGGCCACCCGGTCGTCGTCGAGATCCACGTCACCATCGGGGTTCACCACCGCAAACGCCGCGTCGAAACCCGGATTCGCCGCCACCAGCCGCCGGTCCAGCTCCCCCCGCGGCGTACGGTCACCGCAACCCAGACACACCACCGTGTCCAGGCGGCCGTGCAACTCCACCACCCGCCCGCTGCCCGCCGCCGTGTGCAGACCGTCGACGTTCTGGGTGATCACCCCGTCGACCAGGCCGGCGTCCTGCAACCGGGCCACCGCCCGGTGCCCGGCGTTCGGCCGCGCCCCCACGATCGTGCGCCACCCCAGATGGCTACGCGCCCAGTACCGTCGCCGCGCCGCCGCATCCCCGACGAACGCCTGATACGTCATCGGCGTGTGCCGGCGGGCCACACCCGTCGGCCCCCGGTAGTCGGGGATACCCGACTCGGTGGACAGACCCGCCCCACTCACCACCACGACCCCACCGGCCGCCACCAGGGCAGCCACCGCGTCGATCGTCTCCGTCACCCGTCCCATGCTGCCTCAACGACCCCACCGGCGGCGACCCGCACGCACACACGTCCCGACCGGCGCGGATCAACCGCCCAGCACCGCCCGCAACTGCGCGCTGGCCCCACCGGCCGCCGCCGCGTCCGCCCGCAACTGCTCCGACTGCGCCGACAGATACGACTGCCACCGGTTGAGCTGCTGCTGCGCCGCAGCGACCGCCGCCAACGCCGCCGCATGCCGCTCCTCCAACGCCTGCAACTTCCCCGCCAACTCCGGCGACGGACCCGCAACCGACGACACCGACGCACCCACCTCACCGGCCCGCCGGTGCGCCTCGGCGAGAATCTCCTCCGCCTGCCGCCGCGCATCAGCGATGATCTCCGCGCCCTCCGCGCTGGCCTCACCGATCGTCCGGTTCGCCTCGTCCTGCGCCCGCATCGCCAACTCGACAGTCATCGGATCCGGCCCCTGCGGCGCGTTGCTCGGCAACGTCCCGTGCCGCAGCATCTCCACCTGACTCAGCAGCCCCTGGTTCTCCCGCCGCTGCCGCTCCAACTCCGCCGTCAACAACCCGATCCGGTCGTCAGCCGCCCGCACCACCGCCTCGACCTCGTCGGCGGACAACCAGTGGCTGCCCCGGAACCGCCGTTCCTCCAACACCGACAACTGGCGGGCGACCTCACCCTGTTCGGCCCCGACCCGGTCGGAGTGGTGGACGCTCATCGGGCACCTGTCCCACTGAAGTCGCGCAGGCCCACAGCACCGGCCTCGGCGAGCGGCGGATAGAGAGAATGATCATAGCTCTCCGTCAGGATCTGCTCCGGCGCCACACCCGAACGCACCAGAAGCGCCACCGTGTCCCGCGTCATCTCCGGACTCCCACACACCAGGACCTCCGTGTCCGCCCACGGCCCCAACCGCACCGCCGTGTCACCCGCCCGACCGATCGCCCCCTGCCAACCCCACCCCGTCTCCACCGTCGGCACATACCGCAACCAGCCCGTACCCGCATGCTGCCAACCCGCCGCCGGCGGCATCGCCGCCAACCGCGACAACGCCGCCTCGTCATACAGGTCATCCGGGGTACGACCACCCACCACCAACGTCGTACGCCGCCCCGCACCCTGCTGCACCGCCTCCACCACCGCCCGCAACGGCGCCAACCCCGTCCCCCCGGCGATCAACAACAACGGCAGGTGCGGCGACCTGTCGTACGACGACAACGCCGCCCCCGTCGGATGCCCCAACAACAACCGCTCACCCGCCCGCAACCGACGCACCAGATGCGTGGAGAACCGGCCCGCCGCCCGCACATGGAACTCGATCGTCCCGTCCGCCCGCGGCGCGTTCGCCGGCGACAGGTACCGCCACGTCCGCAACTGCGGCACCTGCACCGGCAACGACTGCCCCGGCCGGTAGTTGCACAGATAGTTCGGCCGCACCGTGAACACCATGATGTCGGCGCGACGACGCTCCGCCGTCACCACCTCCGCCTCCCAGTGCGGCGGCGACGACCGCTCCGCCTCCGCCGCCCCGTCGAGCATCATCTTCGCCACCAACTCGTACGCCGCCGCCCACTGCGCCCGCAACGCCGGCGTGAAGTACGGGCCGAGGAAACGCTCCAACGTGGCCAGCAACGCCTGACCCACCCAGATGTAGTGCCGCTCCCCCAACGCCACCGGATTGCCCCGCTGGTCGTGGCCGTGGAACCGCCGGTGATCCGCACCCAACCGCTGCGCGAACACCGCCAACGCCTGCGGATCATCCAAACTGGTGATGATGTGCCCCAACGCGGCCAGGAGCTTGTCCTCCTGGTACTGCATGTTCGTCGGGAACATCGACCGCGCCTCCGGCGCCACCACGAACAACGTGGCATAGAAATACTTCGCCGCCTCCGGCCCGGCAGCGGAGAACTGGCTCCAACTCTGGCGCAACGCCGCGCTGTCCATCGTCAGTCCTCCTGCGCGCGAGCCACGTCGTGACGCTCACGCAACGTCATCGCCACCACACCATCCGGATCGTAAACGCGGTCAGTCTGCCAGAGATTCGGATTCGGGACGCGGGTGTCGTAGTACCGGTGATGCACCGCATGCAACGCCGCCCACCCCACACTCCCGTTCAACCACGACCAGTCACCGTGCACCGGCCGACCCGCCCGCTCCTCCTGCGCACAGAACTTCATGAACAACTCCGACTCGGTGTGCGGATCGGACACCCGCACCCCCGCCACCCGGAACGAGTGCAGCACCGCCTGGTTCAACACCAACGCCGCATGCTCCCGCCACAGGGTGTCCTCCCGCGACGTGTCCAACCCCAGCCCCGCCGCCACCACCGGCAACTGGTCGTACCGCCCCCGGTCGCCCATGTTGCGGGTCCCGATCTCGTCACCCAGATAGTGACCGTTGAACGGCGCGCAACTGTAGTCGACCCCGCCGATACGCAGACGCATGTTACTGATCACCGGCAGCGCATGCCAACGCAACATCAGATCCGCGAACCACTCATGGTCCGGATGACTCAACGCCACCTCCCGCACCAACTCCCGCGGCACCTCCCACACCGACGGCGACTCGTGCGCCGTCTCGATCACCCACGGCAACAGATCGAACCGACCCGGCACCGGCGGCGGCCGCCACCCCAACCGGCGGGCCGCCCGCACCATCGCAACCTGCGCCGGATCACCCAACACCCCACCATCGGCACGCACATGACCGCAGTACCTGATCAACTGGTCGTTCCAGATCCGCGCCCGCGGCCCCACCCCCGGCCGATCCGGCGCGAACACCGTGATCACCGACTGGATCCGACCCCCGTTGTCCCCCGCCGCCAGATGCGCCGACAACTCCTGCGCGATCCCCGCCGCCGTCGTCACATGCCGACGGTCCCGCACCCGCAACCCCGCCCACCGCACCCGCCCCACACACCGCGCCGACTGCCGCCACGCCACCTTCGCCCCGTACACCAACTCCTCCCGGGTGTGCCGGTACGAGCCGGTCAACGCGACCTCCTCACGCACCTCCGCCAACCGCGCCGCCAACCCCGGCAACTGCCGCTCGGCGTGCAACGCCTCCAGGAACTGCGTCGCCTCGGCCAACACGTCCCCATCGGAGCCCACCGGCCCGGCAGACGACGCGGCGGTGACCGGGCAACGCAACCCGGCAGCATGATCGGCGACAGCACCGCCGGCCCGCGCGGAACCCAGGCCGTAGTGATCGATATGCACGTCGGTTCGTTTCCCGTCCTCGGCGGGACCACGGATGCGACCCCCGCACCATGCTCCACGCATCAGCTCGACGCCACCACCAACCGTCACTCACCGTGACCCAGCCGGTGTCTCTGGTGATCGCCCTGGACAGGATTCCTCGCCGGACCACACCTGTCAACAACAGCCCTCCACCCGGGAACGTCCACCAAGGACAGCCACCACCCCAGGTCACACCCCACATCGATACGACAACCAACCCCACCCGGACACGACGACGCCGCGACCAGAACCCGGCCGCGGCGTCCACACCACCTCAATCAACCCGCCCGACGCCGCGCCCGCCGCGCCGCCAACTCGTCACCCACCACCCCCGACGACACACCCTCCTGCACCGCCGGAGCCACCTCACCGCCACCCGGCACCGCCGGCTCCGCCGGCAGATGCGACAACGAACCCTGGATCTCCTTGAACGCCCCACCGATCGCGATCCCGAACACCCCCTGACCACCCTGCAACAGATCCACCACCTCCTCCGGAGACCGGCACTCGTACACCGTCGTCCCATCCGAGATCAGCGTGATCCCCGCCAGGTCCTCCACCCCACGCGACCGCAACGCCTCGATCGCCTTACGGATGTTCTGCAACGACACCCCGGCGTCCAGCAACCGCTTCACGACCTTCAACACCACCAGATCGCGGAACGAATACAACCGGGACGTCCCCGAACCCGACGCGTCCCGGACACTCGGCACCACCAACGTCGTCCGCGCCCAGTAATCCAACTGGCGGTAACTGATCCCCGCCGCATGACAGGCCGTCACACCCCGGTACCCGACCGCACCGTCACCGTCCACCGGCACCGACGACGACACCGCCCCCGACTCGCCCCGCTCCACACCTGGCTCAGGCTCCCGCGGCTCGTGCATCCCGACAACCTCCCCGTCAGTGCGGTAACACGCCGGTGCCACCGACGCACACCCCTCGACACGGCAACCCTAACGCCGCACCAAGGGGTTACCACGGAGAAACAGCCGCGACACGCCGCGCGACGACACACCACACCACCGGCACCGCCACCACGGCACCCACCACCACGCCAGCGATCAGCCCGCGAAATCCTCCGGACGCACCTGCTCCAGGAACTCCCGGAACTTCTCCACCTCATCCTCCTGCTCGTCGGGAATCACGATCCCCGCCTCACTGAGGACCTGCTCCGCACAACGAATAGGCGCACCCACCCGCAACGCCAACGCGATCGAATCACTCGGCCGGGCCGACACCCGCACCCCGTCACCCAGCAACAGATCAGCGTAGAAGACGTTCTCCTTCAACTCGGTGATCTCCACCGCCCGCAACGGCGCCTGCAACGCCGCCAGCACGTCCCGCAACAAATCATGCGTCAACGGCCGGGCCGGTTTGACCCCCTGCTGCTCATAAGCAATAGCCGTGGCCTCGACCGCACCGATCCAGATCGGCAGATAGCGGTCGCCCTCGACCTCCCTGAGCAGGACGATCGGCTGGTTGCTCGGCAGCTCCACCCGAACCCCGACCACGCTCAGCTCGCGCACCGCCGCCTCCGTGTCGTTGTCACCTACACCCGCACCGCGCCCCGTCCCTGCACGGTACACGGACCGCGACACGGCCGTCCCCACCGCACCAGCCCCGCGCACCACGCCGGAAAAGGATTACCCCGGCAAGCCTACGGCACGCTTCCCGGGGCAGAACCTTCCGCACACACCAACCCGACCCTCACCGACCCAACGTCGACCGCAACCCCACCCGCACCAACGCCGCATGCAACTGCTGCGACAACGCCACCAACTCCCGCGCCGTCTCCGCCGCCCGCGCCCGCGCCGCCGGATCAGACTGCCGCGCCAACGGCGCCACCAACTGCGCGAACAAACCCACCTCACGATCTGCCGACGACCGGTAACCCCGCAGATGACGAGGCTCCAACCCGTACGCCGCCAAACCCGCCACCGCCCGCGCGATGATCAACGCATCAGCGTCATACCACCCCGGCGGATCCGGCACCAACACCCCGAGCCGCTCCAACTCACCCAACGTCGACTCGGCGATCCCACTACGCGCCACCAGATCGGCCCGCCCGAGCCGCACCTGCGACTCAGGCTCCTCCACCGACCGGCCCGGCACCTCACCACCGGGACCCACCGCCACCAACGTCGGCCGCTGCCGACCCGGCGACTCCTCACCACCGTCCCACTGCGCCAACTGCTCACGAATCACCCGCAACGGCAGATACTGATCACGCTGCGCAGTCAACACGAACCGCAACCGGGCCACATCATCCCAGCTGTACTTCCGGTACCCCGCCGCCGTGCGCTGCGGCTCCACCAGACCCTCGGCCTCAAGGAACCGCAACTTCGAAATCGTGACGTCCGGAAACTCCACCCGCAGCTGACCCAACACCTCACCGATACTCATCAGCGGGTGCGACCGGGCCGACCCGGACGGCATGGAGGCCGCAGGCTCGTTCACCCCCGGCCGGCCTCCTCCTCCGGGCGAGGACCGGCAATGAACACCACCCGGAACTTACCGATCTGCACCTCGTCACCATTGCTCAACGTGGCAGCCTCCACCCGCTCC
Organism: Micromonospora sp. SCSIO 07396; assembly: GCF_053667945.1. Classification (NCBI taxonomy): domain Bacteria; kingdom Bacillati; phylum Actinomycetota; class Actinomycetes; order Micromonosporales; family Micromonosporaceae; genus Micromonospora; species Micromonospora sp. SCSIO 07396. The sequence goes on along the minus strand of NZ_CM132210.1, from coordinate 2,763,303 downwards.
CGGTTCACGTAGGTGCCGTTCAGACTCCCCACGTCCCGCACCGTGAACGTCCCCGCATCCCGATGGAACTCAGCATGCCGCCGCGACACCGTCACATCGTCCAGGAAGATGTCACTGTCCGGATGCCGGCCACTCGTCGTCACATCATGGTCCAACAGGAACCGGGCACCCGCATTCGGGCCCCGACGAACCACCAGCAGCGCCATACCCGGCGGCAACGAGCCGGACATCCGACTCGGCACCACATCGGTGTCCGGACCCTCCAGCACTTCGTCCAACGAACCGAGATTGAGCGTCGAAGTGACGTCGAGCGGGGGGAACTCGTCGCCTGGGCGCGTCATGGGACCACCTCACGGATCAGTTTCGGTCAGCACAGGATAACGGCGGGTACGGCCCCCGGGAAGATCACCCGACGACTGGCTCCCCCTGCCCAACGAAGGCAATTACCCAACACTGCACCAATTTGGGGTTCTCGGTCGACTGGGCGAGCCTAGCCAGCGCCGAAATGCAGGGCAACCGGACGCGCGGCAGAAACACCCACGCCCGGCACGACACCACTCAGCTCTCAGTGAGCTCACGGTACGCGTCAGCGGTCAACAACCCGTCCACCGCCGCCGGATCCGCCGGCACGATCTCCACCAACCAACCCGCACCGTACGGATCAGAATTGATCACCTCAGGAGTGTCGGCCAACGCCTCGTTGCGCGCCGCCACCGTCCCGCTCACCGGCGCGTAGATCTCCGACACACTCTTGGTCGACTCGATCTCACCCAACGACTCACCGGCCTCCACCACCACACCGGAGTCCGGCAACTGGACGAACACGATGTCACCCAGCGCATCCTGCGCGAACTGGGTGATACCCACCCGGACGTTACCGCCCTCGGCACCCACCACCCACTCGTGCTCGGCGGTGTAACGCAGATCCTCAGGAATCACCAGCGCGTCCCTCATCCATCGGTGCACCGGACCACCCGGCGCGGCCGCGCCGGTCAGGAGACCGGACGGGCGTGTTCCAGCTTCAACGGCGCGTGCAGCGCCGAAACCTCGGCAACCTCACGATCCTCGACGCTCACGTTACCGCCGTCACCGCGAACCGATGCGGCCACCCCGCCCGGAATGTTCAACGCGGTACGCATCGTCTCCGGATCACCGATCACCGTGATCGTGTACGGACCCGTCAACGGCCGCCCGTCCACCACCAACACGTCCCCCGCCCCGTCCAGGAAGTACGTCGACGCGATGATCCGCGCCGACGCCCGATCCCCACCCGAGATCTGCATCGCCTCCGCACCCGCACCCCGCAACTCCTGCACCGCGTCCAACACCCGGTCCGCCCGGATCGGCTTGCCACCCGGCTCGAACCGCACCGCCAACCCCGGCCCCCGCGCCGGCAACGTACCCGCCAGGATGCCCAACTCGTCGGCCCGCTTCGTCGCCTCCTCCAACGCCGCCTGCCGACCCTGCTCACCCGAACGCAACTGCCGCTGGCTGTCCTCCAGGCCCTCGATGTCCTGCTGCAGACGCTTCTCCCGGGAATCCAGATCCGAGAAGATCCGCACCAGATCCTCCTGCCGGGTCGCCGCCAACGTCGGATCCGTCGAGGTCGTCTTCAACTGCACCACCAACGTGAACCCCAACAACGCCAGCAACGCCGCGATCATCACCCCCGCCGGAGACACCTTCCGCCCCACCGGACCCGCCGACGGCTGCCCCGAGGACCCGACCTCAGCCGACGCCACCTCCGCCAGGTTCACCGTCGCCCCGTCGTCGTCACCCGACTCCGACGGCTGCTCCCGCGACGGTTCCCCCGGCACCAACGGACTCAACTCGTCCGCATCCGGCGCGTCCGGCCGCGGATCCGGCTCACCCGCCGGCCCCACCGGACGCACCGGCTCCACCGGCTGCGGCCACCCGGTACCCGTCTCCCGATGCTCGTCGCTCACGACACCAACCTACGCCCGGAACAGGTGTCGACGGATCGCCGCCACATTCCCGAAGATCCGCACCCCCAACACGACCACCACACCAGTGGACAACTGCCCACCCACCCCCAACTGGTCACCCAGATACACGATCAGACCCGCCACCAGCACGTTCGAGATGAACGACACCACGAACTGCTTGTCGTCGAAGATCCGGTCCAACTTCGCCCGCACCCCACCGAACACGGCGTCCAACGCGGCCACCACCGCGATCGGCAGGTACGGCTGCAACGCCGCCGGCACCGTCGGGTCGAGATAGACCCCCAGCACCACACCGGCGAGCAACGCCAGCACCGCGATCATCGGACACCTCCGGAGGGGCGGGAAGACGAACCCGGACCGGACGACCCGGCACCGGACGAACCGACAGCACCCGAACCCGCCGGCGACGGACTCGGACTGACCGACGGCTGGGCGTAGCGTAGCCGTGGCTCCGGCGCGGCGGGCAACGTGAGGTCCCCGGCCCGACGCACCTCGAACGACAACCCGGTGTCCCGGGCCACCCGACGCATCAGATACGCCGACCGGCTGTCGTCGAACCGGTCCCGCAACGACCGCGGCCCGATCGCCGACACCTCGTACGGGCTGGTCACCGGACGGAAGTCCACCAGGATCGCCGCCCCCGCCGACCGGATCGTCGACGTCGCCGTCAACCGCTGCCCGTTGATCGCGATCGCCTCCGCACCCGAGGCCCACAGGTCGTTGGCGACCTTCTGCAGATCCGAGTAGATCACTCGCGACGGACCCGCCGCCGAGTCACCGTTGACCGCGCCGTCGTCCTGCGCCGCCGCGTCGGCCAACGTCACCACCACCCCGTCACCACGCACCCGGCCCAGCCCCGTGCCCGCCTCCAGGTTGCGCAACCGGGCCGCCTGCGAACCACTCAACGCCGCGTCCCGCTGCCGACCGACCTCCTCGCGCAGCCGCGCGGCCCGCGCGGTCATCGCGTCGGTCTCCGCCTCCCGCTGCTTGATCTGCGCGATCAACGCGGCCCGCGCCTGACTGCGGCTCGGCTCGTCGGCCATCGTCTCCCGGTACGCCACCGCGAACAGGAACCCCACCACGGCCACCACCACGACCGCCACCGCCCGCGCGGACGCGCCCCGCCACCCGGCGGTCGACGCCGGGTCCTGCCGCCGCCGGGCCGCCGCGTCGGCGTAACCCGGGTCCAGCGGGTTCTGGAACAACTCGGTGAGGAAGTCCGGGGTGAACAACCGCGCCGGCCGCTTCGACCCGTCCCCCGGCGCGCTCACGCGGCGGCCCCCCGCCGGGTCGCGCGGACCAGCCGGGCCGCCTGCACCACGTACATCGCGCCGGCCACCCAGTACAGCACCAGACCCCACCAGGCCAGCCCCCAGCCGATGGCCGCGGCGGTCGTCGCCGTCACCGACGTGGTCGCCGCCGCCAGCAGCAGCACCGGGAACGCGGCCAAAAGCAGGAAGGTGGCGGTCTTGCCGACGTAGTGCACGGGCGGCGGCCCGTAGCCGTGCCGGCGCAGCACCGCCAACGAACCGAGCAGCAGCGCCTCCCGGGCCAGCAGCGCCGCCGTGAACGGCCACGGCACCACCTCCCGGGCGGTGAAGGCGAGCAGCGTGGCGAGGATGTAGAGCCGGTCGGCCAGCGGGTCGAGCAGCTCGCCCAGACGGCTGACCTGCCCGAGCCGGCGGGCGATCCAGCCGTCCACCCAGTCGGAGGTGCCGCCGATGGCGAGCACCACGATCGCCGCCACGTCCGCCTCCACGACCAGGAACAGCCAGAGGAACAGGGGTACGCCGAGCAGCCGGACGAAGCTGATCAGATTCGGCAACGTCAACACCCGGTCGGCCGTGGCGTCACCGCCCGGTCCGCGCGGATGCTCTGCCCGAGCCGGCCGACGTGACACCGAACCTCCCCCCGCAGCACGATCCGGGCGCCCTCGTGGGCGCCACGGTCAGCCGTGCGCTTACCGGACCGGCGGATGCCGGTGTCTCGGTGATCCCGGGCCGGGACCTCCCCCTGGTGCGGTCCGGGGCACTCGACACCCCGGACCGGCAGCCACTATATCGGGCGCCCCTGGCCGGGCGGGTGGGGCGCGCTTTTGTCGGGGCGGTCCGGCGGTCTGTGTGGTGTGTCACCACCGCTAAGGCATCCTAGGACAATAGTGGAGGTCGTCGGAACGCCTCATGCGGTGCGGGCCGGGGTGTCGGGCTGCGCGGTGGGCGTGCCCGCGGCCTGGCCGAACGCCAGCAGTGCCAGCAGCAGCTCGTGCTGGGCCCGGGGCGGCATCCGGTCCAGCACCGCCTGCACCGCCCGATGCCGGCGTTCCCGCAGCTCGGTCAGCAGGGTCACCGCTGCGGCGGTGAGCACCAGCCGCACCTCCCGCCGGTCCCGGGGGTCCGGGGTGCGGCGCAGCAACCCGGTCGCCTCCAGCCGGTCACAGAGCCGGCTGGCCGAGGAGGGCACCACGTCGAGCAACTCGGCCAACCCGTTGACGTTCGTCTCCGGCCGGTCCCGGATCAACGCGAGCACCCGCAGCTGGGTCGGCGGGACCGCCACCTGGTGCCGGGAGGTGGCCGAATCGAGCACACCCACGAACGCCTCGGCCGCGGCATCGATCGCCGCAGCAAGATCCGGAGGTCGATCCACCCGCTGTCCCCTGCGATTGTCCGCTGTCGTAAGTCGCTGACGGCCGATCACCGTTCGCGCCGCCCGCCCGGCCCGCACCAGTCCAGGCACACGACGACGGCGTCGTCACGTAGATCAGTGTCGGCATGATAGGCGAACAGCTCGCGCATCACCGTACCAACCGCCTCCGTCGCCGGTTGCAGCCGAGTCGACCGCATCGACCGGGCCATCGCCCGCTCACCGTAGGCCTCCTGACCCCCCGGTCGCGCGTCGTACACGCCGTCGCTGACCACGAAGAGCCGGTCGCCGGGCAGTACGTCGAACTCCTGCACCGTGTAGCGGGTCTCGGCGAACATGCCCAACGGCAGCTGCTGCTCTAGGGCGATCCGCTCGACAGTGGTCCCCCGCAGCCGCAGCACCCGCGGCGAACCGGCGTCCACCGCCCGCGCCCGGCCGGTGGCGGTGTCCACCGACAACAACAGCGTCGCCACGTGCCGCTGTCCCCGGTGCTGGTAGAACAGCGTGTCCGAGGCCAGCTCCGCCTGCTCCACCAACCCGCCGCCCGAGCGGCGGGCGTTGCGGATGGCGTTGACGGTGAGCGCGGTCAGCATCGCCGCGGCCAGGCCGGTGCCGGCACCGTTGAGGACGGTGAGGGTGAGCCGCCCCGGGTCGACCGACCAGTCGAAGTGGTCACCGCCCACCGAGTACGCCGGTTCGAGCTGCCCGGCCAGCAGGAACGCCTCGTGCGTGACGCTGCGCCCCGGCAGCAGTTCCCACTGCATCTCCGCGGCCATGCTCAGCCGCTCCCGACGCCGCGTCCGCCGGTACCGGTCGGTCTCCCGGTCGGCCGCCCGCAACGTGGTGGCCAGGTCGACGGCCAGGTCGGCGATCAGCTCCACCGTCGGGTGGTCCGGGCTGCCCACCAGCTCGACCAGGAACACCCCCAGCCGCTCCCCCCGGGTGGTCAGCGGCGCCCAGACCCGGCAGCGCCCGCCGTCGGACGGGTCGCGCACCGGGTGCTGGCCGCTGAAACAGCGTTGCGCGGCGCTCTGACCGGTGAGCGAGCCGGCGGACACCTCCGGGTCGAGCACCGACCACAGCCCGCTGATCCGGTAGTCGGCCAGGAACGCGTCGACCCGTACCGCGGCCAGCTCCGACCGGAGGGCTCGATCGACGGCCTCCACCACCTGGTCGGGTGGGGCCTCACGTAGCGCACGCGACATCGCTGCGAGCGCGTCCGGCATGGTTGTCCTCCGAAATTCTTGCTACAGAGCAAGCATCATACGAAGCGGCCCGCCCGGGGCACCGCACCGGGCGGGTCACGGTGCCGGTATCGGCCCGCCCGGCCCCCGCCAGCCGCGATACTGAACCGGGCGGGAGGTGCGCACGGTGGACCCGACGGACGGCGCGGCGATCGTGGTGGGCGTGGACGGCTCGGAACCGGCGCTGCGCGCCGTCCGGCTGGCCGCGGCCGAGGCGGCCCGCCTGCGCCGGCCGCTGCGGGTGGTACACGGCTTCATCTGGCCACTGCTGCACACACCCGTCGACCCGGTCGCCGGCGACCCCCCCGGCGGCGGCCTGCGCCGCACCGCCCAGGACCTCGTCGAGACGGCGGTGACACAGGCCCGGACGGTCGACCCCGGCCTCCGGGTGACCGGGGAGATCATCGACGGCGAGGCGTCGGCGGTGCTGCTGGGCACCTCCCCCTCCGCGGCGCTGATCGTGCTCGGCGACCGGGGCCTCGGCGGGTTCGGCGCGCTGGTCGTCGGCTCGGTGGCGATCCAGGTCAGCACCCACGCCGACTGCCCGGTGCTGGTCGCCCGGGGCACCCCGGCCGACGATGGACCGGTGGTGGTCGGGGTCGACGGGTCGACGGCCTCCCGCGCCGCGGTGGACTTCGCCGCCACGCAGGCCGCCGCACGCGGGGTCCGGCTGCGGGCCGTGCACGCGTACACCCATCCGGCCTCCGCCGGCCCCGGGGACTTCCAACCCCTGGTGTACGACGAGGCCCGGCTGCGCGACGAGGAGGACGACGTGCTCACCGCAAGCCTCGCCGGGCTCGCCGAACGGCACCCCGGCCTGCCGATCGACCGGGAACCCGTGCACGCCCGCCCGGTCGCCGCCCTCACCGAGGCGTCCCACCGGGCCCAACTGGTGGTCGTCGGCGGTCGGGGCCACGGTGAACTGGCCGGGCTGCTGCTCGGCTCGGTCGGCCACGGGGTGCTGCACCGCAGCGCCTGCCCGGTGGCGGTGGTACGCACCCCCGACCGCACACCGTCGACCGGCCGGTGAGCCACCGCGCGGTCGACGGTGGTTGACCGCGCCGGGGACGGGTAGTCGGCGCGGGTACCGCAGGCGGACCACCGAGGAGGCGACATGCCAGGACCACGGCCGGGAAGCAACGCGTACGACAAGGAACGGGCGCGGCTGCGTGACCTGATCGAACAGTCGGGACGCGCGTCCGACCAGGAGGCCAACCAGGTGGCCAACCGGATCCTCCAGGAGGACCGGGGCCAGCGCGGCATGGTCCGGGGTGACCGGGCCTACGGGCCCAAGGGCGAACGTGGACCCGGCGACCCGAAGTGAGACGGCGCGGCCGGGCCGCCGCTTGCCAACCGGGGCGGCGGCCCGGCCGTCCGTGCGTCGCCGCCCGGTCGGGCGGCGACGCGGTCAGCGGCGGTCGCTGTCGTCGTCGGCGGTCGACCCGCCCGGACCGTACGGGGACGCCTGGCCACGGGGCATCGGGCGGCCCCGGTCCCCCGCCGAGCTGCCCCGGTTGGCCGGGTGACCGGACGCGCCCGGCACCTTGCTGTCCTGCACGGTCGGGTTCTTCCCGTCGCGGCGCATCTCGGGCTGCTGCACGTTCGTCACGGGTGTCTCCTTCCGGGTGGACGGGCGCGGATGCTCCGCGCCCACCGCCGGGTTACCCGCCAGCACGGTGCGCATGCCGACTGCCACGCCCGAGCAGGGCTGAGCGGCGTCAGGGCGGGTAGTACCGGGTGATGGGAGACGACCGACGGGTGGCCCGGACGCTGCTGGCCCGCCACGGCAGCACCTACGCCGAGGACGCCGGCATCACGCTGGCCGACCGGCCCGGCCCGCTCTACCAACTGCTGGTGCTCACCACGTTGCTGAGCACCCGGATCCGGGCCCAGGTGGCGGTGGCCGCCGCCCGCGAGTTGTTCGCCGCCGGCTGGCGGACCCCGCAGGCGATGGAGGCGTCGGGCTGGAAGGACCGGGTCGACGCGCTGGGCCGCGGCCACTACCGCCGCTACGACGAGCGGACCGCGACCATGCTGGGCACCGGCGCCCGGCTGTGCCTGGACCGCTGGCACGGCGACCTGCGGCGGATGCACCGGGAGACCGGAGGTGAACCGGCGGCGCTGCGGCGACGGCTGACCGAGTTCCCCGGGATCGGCCCCACCGGGGCGGACATCTTCCTACGGGAGGCGCAGACGGTCTGGCCGGACGTCCGCCCGTACGCCGACCGGCGCACCCTGGCCGGGGCCAGACGCCTCGGTCTGCCGGCCGATCCGCACGGGTTGGCCGGGCTGGTCGCCGCGCCGGACTTCGGCCGGCTCGCGTCGGCGCTGGTCCGGGTGGCCCTCGGCGAGGAGTCGGCGGGCGAGGTGACCCGCACCGCCGCCGCGGCCCGCTGAGGCGCGGCCGGTCAGTCGACCGGCTTGTTGCCCGCCGGCTTGGTCAGGTACCACACCAGCAGGGCGGCCAGCAGGGCCAACAGCACCACACCGCCGGAGACCCCGCCGCCGTCCTCGGTGGAGCGGTGCCCGGTCACCCCGAAGTAGATCACCGCGAGGCCGGCGAGCACCGCCAGAAATGTCCGTATTCCTCGGTCCTTCACGCCCGCACCGTAAGCGCGCCCCCGGCGCGCAGGCGGACAGTCCGAGCGGATTCCCCCGTCCGGGCGACACCCCCGGTCAGACCGTCTCCAGGTCGTCCAGGGAGATGGCGTGGCTCATCAACCAGCGGGCCAGCGCCGCCATGCCGAACAACCACAGCGGGGCCGACTCGGTGGTGCCGTTGGTGGCGAAGATGGCGAACCGCAGGTCCGGCGCCCGGTACGCCTCGATCCGCCAGCGATGGTTCCGGTCCCGCCAGACCGCCGAAGGGTCCATGGCGTCACGGTAGGCGACCCCGCGCCGGGCCGGAGGCGGTTCGCCGCCATCACGTCACGCAGACACCTGCCGGTCAACCGGAGCCGACGACCAGCCGGGCGTCGTCGGGCAGCCGACGGGTCACCCCGCGCCGGTCGAGCAGCTCCAGCAGGGGCACCGCCACCCGGCGGGTGGTGTCCAGGGCCTGCCGGGCGGCGCTGAGCGTGAACGGCTGCGGCAGCCGGGCGAGCACCCGCACCGCGGCGTCGGCGGCGTCGGGCAGCAGCACCACGTTGTCGGCCAGCCGCAGCAGCGCACCGGCCCGCACGGCGGCGCCCACCTCCCGGGGGCCCAGGCCCAGCGCGGTGAGCCGGTCGGCCTCCGGGGCGCGGAACGGGTGGGCGGCGAACTCGCCCCGGACCCGGTCGAGGGCGCGGGCCACCGGCTCGGGCAGCCCGGGCACGCCGACGCCGATCCGGCCGACCCGCAGCGTCAACGGCGGCCGGACCAGCGCCTCCACCAGAGCCCGGTCGGGCAGGCCGAGGCGTTGGCGTAACGCCTCGGTCGGGGCGTCCGGCTCCAGCGGGTGCGCCGCCGCCCAGGCGGTCACCTCCTCGACCAGCCGCACCCCCAGCCACCGCCAGTGCCCCGGGTCGGCCAACCAGTCCCCGACGATCGGGGTGGCGTCGCCGGTGACACCCATCCGGGTCAGCTCGGCGGCCCGCACGAGCCGGCGGCGGCGCAGCTCACCGGCCAGGTCGGGACGCCCGTCCAGGTCGGCCAGGACGGCGGCGCGGACGGCGGCGGCGCCCCGACGCGACAGCGGCGGCGGGGCCACGTCCAGCACCGTCACCCCACCGCAGACGTGGTGCCGGCCCGGGTCACGCAGCAACGCCCGGTCCCCGGTCAGCAGCGGCAGCGGACGGTCCAGCCGTAGCCGTACGGTGTCGCCGCCCAGCGGCCGGACCCGGGCGGGAACGGCCGCCGACCCGACGTGCAGGGTCAGCGTGGCCGGCAGGTCACCTGCCGGATCACCGGCCAGCCGCACGTCGACCAGGTCGGTGCGGTGGAACCGGTCGGGGGTGAGCAGCGCGTCGCCGCGCCCGAGCCGTTCCCGGGGCACCCCGCGCAGGTTGACCGCGACCCGGGCCACCGCGGCGACCCGCTGCGCGGGCGTCCCCAGCCGGTGCAGGCCCCGCACCCGGACCGGTTCACCGGTGGTGGCGAGCGTCAACCGGTCGCCGACGCGCAGCTCGCCGCCGCCGAGGGTGCCGGTGACCACGGTGCCGCTGCCCCGGATGGTGAACGCCCTGTCGATCCACAGCCGCACCGGCCGGGCGGTGTCCGGCGCGGGCAGCCGGGCGACCAGCCGGTCCAGGGCGGCGCGCAGCTGCGGCAGGCCCACGCCGGTGACGGCGCTGACCGCCACCGCCTCCACCGCGCCGAGCGAGGTCGCCGCGAGCCGGGCGCGGGCCTGCGCCGTCGCCGGCCCCGGATCGGCCAGGTCGGCCCGGGTCACCACCAGCAGCCCATGGGACACGCCGAGGGCGTGCAGGGCGGCCAGGTGTTCGGCCGACTGCGGCATCCACCCCTCGTCGGCGGCGACCACCACCAGCGCGGCCGGCACCGGCCCCACTCCGGCCAGCATGTTCGGCACGAACCGTTCGTGCCCCGGCACGTCGACGAAGGCGACCGGGTCGCCGCCGGGCAGGGTGGTCCAGGCGAAACCGAGGTCGATGGTCATGCCCCGGCGGCGTTCCTCCGCCCAGCGGTCCGGTTCCATCCCGGTCAACGCCCGGACCAGGGTGGACTTGCCGTGGTCGACGTGCCCGGCGGTGGCGAGGACGTGCATCTCTACTCGGCCGTCCGCAACACCACGTCGCGCAGCGTGTCGTCGGCGTCGGCGGGGACGCAGCGCAGATCCAGCAGCAGTCGTCCCCGGACCACCCGGCCGAGCACCGGTGGATCACCCAGCCGCAGCGCGGCGGCGTACCGTTCGGGCAGGCTCAACGCCCACGAGTCCAGCTCGACGCCGGGTGCGCCGCCCCCGCCGACCACGGCGACGCTGGGCACCACCTCGGCCTTGCGGCCCGCCGCGCCGAGGGCGTCGCGCAGCCGTTCGCAGCGGTCCCGCAGCACGGCCGGGTCGGCGTGCAGGGCGTCGCGGGTCGGGGTGGTCGGCCCGTGCAGGGTGGCCGCCAACGCGGCGAGGGTCAGCTTGTCGACCCGCAGCGCCCGCGCCAGCGGGTGCCGACGCACCAGGTCGACCAGGTCGGCGTCGCCGAGCAGCAGCCCGGCCTGCGGGCCGCCGAGGAGCTTGTCGCCGCTGGCGGTGACCAGGTGCGCCCCGGCCCGCAGGGTGCCCGCCGCGTCCGGCTCGGCGGGCAGCAGCGGATCGGCGGTGAGCAGACCCGAACCGATGTCGACGACCACCGGCACGCCGAGGGTGGCCAGCTCGTCGACCCCGACGGCCGAGGTGAAGCCGGTGACGACGAAGTTGGACGGGTGCACCTTCAGCACGAACCCGGTGTCCGGGCCGACCGCCCGGGCGTAGTCGTCGCGGGTGGTGCGGTTGGTGGTGCCGACCTCGTGCAGCCGGGCACCGGTGCTGGCCAGCAGGTCGGGCAGGCGGAACCCGTCGCCGATCTCCACCAGTTCGCCCCGGCTGACCACGATCTCCCGGCCGGCGGCCAGCGCGGTCGCGGCGAGCACCAGGGCCGCCGCCCCGTTGTTGACCACGTGCACGGCTGCGGCGTCGGGCACCGCGGCGGCCAGCGCGGCCAGCGCGTCGCGGCCCCGCCGGGCCCGGCGGCCGGTGACCAGGTCCAGTTCCACGTCGGTGCTGCCGGCGGCGGCGACCAGCGCGTCGACGGCGGCCGGGGAGAGCACGGCCCGGCCGAGGTTGGTGTGCAGCACCACCCCGGTGGCGTTGAGCACCGCCCGGGGGGTCGGGGCGGGCAGCGCGGCGAGGGCCGCGTCGCGGACCTCGCCGGGGGTGATCTCGCCGTGCCGGGCCCGCTGCTGGGCACGGCCGACGGCCGCTTTGACCCGGGCCCGGCCGAGGGTCGCCACCGCCGCGGCCAACGCCGGATCGGCCAGCAGCGTGTCGGTGCGGGGCACCCGCCGACGCGGATCGGCCGCCGCCTCACCCATGCGTGTCATCCCCCCGGTGGTTGGCGGAGACGGACGGGAATCGAACCCGCCTGGCCCGGATCCCGGACCACACCAGCTTTGAAGGCTGGGAGGGGCACCAGCCGCCTGAACGCCTCCGCCCCCGAGTCAACCACAGGCCCGCCCCGCTGGTGCGGCGGGTGTCAGACCAGCCCGGACTGCCGGCGGCGGAGGCGTTCGCGCTGCGGCAGCACCGTGTACTTCGGATCCCGCGCCGAGGCCACCCCACCGTGGAAGATGCCGAACCGGGTGGCCACCGACGCGGCCAGCAGCGCCGTGCCGGACAGCGCGGACAGCACCCGGCTGCGCCGCCCGGCCAGCGCCCCGACCACCCCGGCGGCGGTGAGCAGCCGACCGGCGCGCAGCAGCCGACCCGCCGTACCGAGTCGGTAGGGCTCACTGAGCAGGCCCAGCCGGGTCTCCACCGAGTGCGCGCCCCACAGCTCCAGGGCCGCCCCGGCCACCGCCATCCGACGGGCCGGCCCGGCCTGGGCGCAGGGCGCGGCGAGCAGCCCCACACCGGCGCCGCTGGCCAGGGCGCTGCCCGCGAAGATGGTCGGCAGCTCCGGGTACGCCTCGTGCCAGGACGGCACCGCCGTGCCGGCCAGCAGCACCCCGGTGTACGTGGCCAGCGCGGGCGCGACGACGGCGGCGGCCAGCCCGGCGGCCTGCCCGGCCGGCGGCAGCAGCCGACGCACCGGGGAGAACACCCCGCGTGCCGGTAGCAGCGGTGCACCCTCGGCGACGGCGGCCAACCCGGCGGCCGGACCGTAGGCGGTGAGGATCCAGGTGCCCACCGACATCGGCGAGGTCGGTTTCGCCACCCGCAGCATGTGGTGGAACCGGGCCGGCCGACCGAGGTCGTGGATCAGGAAGTAGGCGCTGGCGGTGACCGCGCCCAACGCGGTGACCCGACCGGCCCGGCGCAGCGCCGGCCGGCCGGTGAGCTGCCCCCCGGCGGCCAGCAGCGACGACCCGGCGGCCAACCCGCCGGTGAACAGGTACGCGGCGATGTCCCACCGCCACACCGGGGCCTTGAGGATCGGCCGGCCGTAGTAGGAGGTGAACTCCGCCTCCGGCACGCGCAGTTCCTCGCCGCCGCGCCCGCCCCGCCGCCGCGCCACCGGCGGCACGTCCCGGGGCGGTACGACGACCGGCGCGTCGGCGGCGTCGGCCGGGCCGAGGGCTCCGGCCGGCCCGGCACCGACCTTCGCGCCGTGGCCGAGCCGGGTGGAGGAGCGCACGCCGTCGGCCGCGAGCCGGGCACGGAAGCCCCGGAACCGCTCCCCCACCGGGATCCGGCCCGCGCTCACGACGATCCTCCGACGAACGCGGCGACGGCCGCCGCCGTCATGGCCAGCGCCGCCAGCCCGGCCCGCCGCCACATCCGGGGCAGGTCCCGGGTGGTGACCACCGGGTCCGGGGGCAGGCCGTACACCTCGGGCTCGTCGAGGAGGAGGAAGAACGCGCCGTCGCCGCCGACACCGTCGGTCGGGTCGTGGCCGTAGAGCCGGGCTTCCGGCACGCCCCGCTCGTGCAGCGTGGCGACCCGCTGCGCGGCCCGCCCGCGCAGCTCGTCGAGGGGACCGTACTGGATGGACTCGGTCGGGCACGCCTGGGCGCAGGCCGGGGTCATCCCCGCGCCGAGGCGGTCGTAGCACAACGTGCACTTCCACGCCCGGCCGTCGCCCTTGCGCTGATCGATCACCCCGTACGGGCAGGCGGAGATGCAGTAGCCGCAGCCGTTGCAGATGTCCTCCTGCACCACGACGGTGCCGAACTCGGTGCGGAACAGCGACCCGGTGGGGCAGACGTCCAGGCAGGCGGCGTGGGTGCAGTGCTTGCAGACGTCCGACATCATCAGCCAGCGGAAGTCGGTGCGGGACTCGGCACCGGTGCCCCGGCCGGGTGGCGCGGCCCCCGGCATCCCGAGGAACCGGGTGGCCGACCCGGCCGCCGTGGCGTCCGGGGTGGCGGTGGTCGGGCTGGCCATCCGGGCGGCGGCGTCGGGGTCACCCGGGGGTACGCCCGGGGTGGTACCGCCGGTGCTGCCGGTGCCGGCGGCGACCGCCGCCGACGTCGCGGCCGCCGAACCGCCTGTCGGGTTCCCGGCGAACGCCGCGCTGCGGTGCCCGGCCGGGACCGGCTGTTCGACGAAGGCCACGTGCCGCCAGGAGTTCGCGGTCAACGCGCCGGTGTTGTCGTACGACATGCCGAGCAGGTCGAAGCCGGACTCGGGGACGGCGTTCCACTCCTTGCAGGCCACCTCGCAGGCCTTGCAGCCGATACAGACGCTGGTGTCGGTGAAGAACCCCATCCGGGGGCCGGCGGACGTCCAGCCCGCGTCCGGGGCCGGATCGAGCGGGCCGTACAGGCTGTTGCCGTCAGGCATGGTCGGCGCCCTTCTCCCGTGGCCCGTCGTCGCTGCGACCCGCCGGCCGGCGGACCCGGGTCGTCACCGTCGGCGGACGCTCACCGGGCACGATGCCGGCACGTCGACGGTAGTCCTCCACCAGGTCCCGCAACGGCGGGCCGGTCGGTCGCCGGCCCGGCCGGACGTCACAGGTGCCGACCTTGCTCTCCTGGATGAGCACGTTCGGGTCCAGGGTGATGCCGAACAGGTCGTTGGCCGAGTCGCCGGTGACCAGCCCCTCGTACCCGAAGTGGTACGGCAGCCAGAGCTGGTGGATCACCCGACCGTCCACCCGCAACGGGGTGAGCCGGTCGGTGACCAGCACCTTCGCCTCGATCACGGCGCGGGCGCTGATCAGGTGCGCCCAGCCGAGATGGGCCAGCCCCGCCTCGGCGGCCAACTCCGGGGACACCTCCACGAACATCTCCGGTTGCAGCTCGGCCAGCGGGCGCACCGTCCGGCTCATCGCCCCGGCGGTGTGGTGCTCGGTGAGCCGGCTGACCGTGAACACGTACGGGAAGACCTGGCTGTGCTGCTGCGGCGGGCTCGGATTCACCGAGTTCACCGGATGGGCGTAGACCTTGCGGGTGGGGTTGGCCTGCTGGCCGTAGAGCGGGTTACGCATCGGCGACTCCGCCGGCTCGTAGTGCGTCGGCAGCGGACCGTCGAGCACCCCGCTCGGCGCGTACAGCCAGCCCTTGCCGTCGGCCTGCATGACGAACGGGTCGTCGCCGGCCAGCGCCGCCGGGCCCGACGCCCCCTGCGGCGGGCGGTACGTCGGCGGTTTCGTCTTCTCGAAGTCCGGCACGTCGTAGCCGGTCCACTCGCCCGCCTGCGGATCCCACCAGACGTACTTCTTGCGGTCGCTCCACGGGCGGCCCTGCGGGTCGGCCGACGCCCGGTTGTAGAGGATGCGCCGGTTCGCCGGCCACGCCCAACCCCACTGCGCGGCCACCCAGTCCTGCTCGTGCCGGGACTTCCGCCGGGCGGCCTGGTTGACGCCGTCGGCGTAGACGCCGGAGTAGATCCAGCAGCCCACAGCGGTGGAGCCGTCGTCCCTGGCCTCGGTGAACGAGGACAGCGGGCGACCGGTGGCCACGTCGTAGCCGTTGATCTCGCGCAGCACCGACTCGGCGCTCGGCTCGGCGTGCGGGCCGTGCAGGGGGTAGTCCCAGGCCAGGTCGAGCAGGGCGCGGTCGCGCCGGTGGGGGGAGCCGGCCAGTTTCTCCCGCAGCCGCCGCCCCAGGTGGTAGAAGAACCACAGCTCGGAGCGGGCGTCGCCAGGCGGCTCGACGGCCTTGTCCCGCCACTGCAACAGCCGCTGGGTCTGGGTGAAGGTGCCCTCCTTCTCCACGTGCGACGCGGCCGGCAGGAAGAACACCTCGGTGCGGCACTCGGTCGGGACGATCTCGCCGGTGGCCACCTCCGGGCCGTTCTTCCAGAACGTGGCGCTCTCGATCATGAACAGGTCGCGGACCACCAGCCAGTCCAGGTTGGCCATGCCGAGCCGCTGCGCCCGCCCGTGCGCCGAGCCGACCGCCGGGTTCTGGCCGAGCAGGAAGTACCCCTTGATCTTGCCGTCGATCATGTTCAGCACCTGCTGGTAGGTGCCGTGGTCGCCGGTCATCCGGGGCAGGTGGTCGTAGCAGAAGTCGTTCTCCGGCGTCGCCGCGTCCCCCCAGTACGCCGTGAGCAGGCTCGCCGCGTACGCCCGCGCGTTGCCCCAGAAACCCTTCTGCCCGGGGTGGCGGATGCTGTCCACCCAGTCGTCGAACGTCGGGTGGTCGGCGTGGTGCGGCATCGGCAGATAGCCGGGCAGCAGGTTGAACAGCGTCGGGATGTCGGTGGAGCCCTGGATGCTGGCGTGCCCGCGCAACGCCAGGATGCCACCACCCGGACGACCCATGTTGCCCAGCAGCAACTGGATGATCGCCCCGGTGCGGATGTACTGCACGCCGACGCTGTGCTGGGTCCAGCCCACCGAGTAGACCAGGGCGCCGGTGCGGTCCCGGCCGGAGTTCTCCGTCCAGGCCCGCGCCAGCTCCAGGAATTTCTCCCGGGGGATGCCGCAGACCCGCTCCACCATCTCCGGGGTGTAGCGGGCGAAGTGCCGGCGCAGGATCTGGTAGACGCAGCGCGGATGCTGGAGCGTCTCGTCCCGTTGGGCCTGCCCGTGCACCTGCGCGCCGTGCGACTCGTGCCGCAGGCCGGCCGCGCTGTCGCGTTCCTTGGCGGTGTGCCCGCTGCCGGAGTCCCCCTCGTGCCCGGCGTACTGCCAGCTGGTCTGCACGTAGCTGTCGGTGTTCGGGTCGTAGCCGGAGAACAGGCCGTCGCCGTCCTCGGTGTCGGCGAACTGCTCGCTGACGATCGTCGCCGCGTTGGTGTACGCCAGCACGTACTCCCGGAAGTCCAGCTCGTTGTCCAGGATGTAGCGCACCACCCCACCGAGCAGGGCGATGTCGGTGCCCGCCCGGATCGGCAGGTACGCGTCGGCCACCGCGCTGGTGCGGGTGAACCGGGGATCGACGTGGAAGACCTTCGCGCCGCGCCGCTTGGCCTCCATGACCCACTGGAAGCCCACCGGATGGGCCTCGGCCATGTTCGACCCCTGGATGACGATGACGTCAGCGTTGGCGAGGTCCTGTTGGAAGTCCGTCGCGCCACCGCGACCGAAGCTGGCCCCCAGACCGGGGACGGTGGCGGAGTGTCAAATGCGGGCCTGGTTCTCGATCTGGAGTGCCCCCATCGCGGTGAACAGCTTCTTGATGAGGTAGTTCTCCTCGTTGTCCAGCGTCGCCCCGCCGAGGCTGGAGATGCCCAGCGTGCGGTGCAGTGGCCGGCCGTCGCCGTCGACGTCCTCCCAGGTCTGCTCGCGGGCGGCGAGGACCCGATCGGCGATCATGTCCAGCGCGGTGTCGAGGTCCAGGTCTTCCCAGTCGGTGGAATACGGCCGG
Source organism: Micromonospora sp. SCSIO 07396 (assembly GCF_053667945.1). Taxonomy (NCBI): domain Bacteria; kingdom Bacillati; phylum Actinomycetota; class Actinomycetes; order Micromonosporales; family Micromonosporaceae; genus Micromonospora; species Micromonospora sp. SCSIO 07396. The sequence continues at coordinate 2,746,061 of NZ_CM132210.1, read as the reverse complement.
CGGTAGCGGACCGTGGTCTGCCGCAGCGGGCTGGTCACCAGGCTCCGGCTGGCCGAGCCCTTCGGGCAGAGCCGCCCCCGGGAGATCGGGCTGTCCGGGTCGCCCTCGATCTGGGTGACCTGCCCGTCGGAGACGTACACCCGCTGCCCGCAGCCGACCGCGCAGTACGGGCAGACCGAGCGGACCACCCGGTCGGCGGTCTCGGTGCGGGCGGTCAACCCGGCGGACCGGTCCGACTGCGCCGCCGCGCCCCGGCCGAGCGGGTCGGTGCCGGTGAGCTGCCGGTAGACCGGCCAGCCCGCGATGAAGGTACGCAGACCCACCGCGCCCCTCCCTCCCCGCCTGATCCGACCCTCTGAACATAGGCCAGCGGGGCGGAGGATGCGAGGATCTTTGCCCACCGACACGGCGCTGCCCCCGACCGGTCCGGTCGGGGGCAGCGATCACGGTGTCGGAGCGCCGGTGTGCATGTCGCCTCTCGGCGCGTGGCGCAACGCGGCTCCAGCCGAACGGAACTCCGCGACGGCAATTCAGGTGAGGCCCGGGGACACTGGACACACCGACGCTCCTGCCCACCAGGATACCCCGCGTCGGCCGTGCCCGCCGGGTCGCGACGGGCCCGGCCGACGACGTCCTGCGGAAAGCCGCGTGCCGGAGCAGGTCGCGGCGGCGTTACCCTGACAGCATGCAGGCCACCCTGGCGACCGCCACCCCGCTGGCCCGGCCGGGTCGGCCGGTGGTGGTGGCGCGCACCCTGGCGGAGCTGACCGGCCCCACGGGCGGGACGGTGGAGCTGCCGGTGCGGCTGATGTGGAGCAGCGAGCGCACGTTCGACCTGGCCGACCCGGACGACCTGCTCTGGCTGTACGAGAACGTGCTGCGCGAGACCACCCGCGCCGACGACCTGCGGGCGTTGATCGACGGACGCACCCTGCGCCGGGTGTGGCGACGGCTCAACCTGCCCCGGGGGGTCCGGTCGGCCTGGGAGAGCCGGCACCGGGGTCTGCGGACCGCGTGACCCACCTGCACGACTTCTACCGGGAGGTCGCCCGGGTCGCCCTCACCGCGGCCGGGCCGCACCGGTTCGTCCTCGGCGGCGGGGTGGCGTGGGCGGCGCACGGCCTGGTCACCCGCCCCACCGAGGACGTCGACCTGTTCGCCGACGTGGAGGGGGCCGCCGAGGCCGCGGCGGCGGAGGTGTGCGCCGCGCTGGAACGTGCCGGGTACACCGTCGCGGCGGCCGACCCGGACAGCGACCTCGGTGACCTGTTCGAGGGCTTCGACCGGGACATCCGGGACTTCGTGGTCGGCCGGGACGACCGGCAGATCCGGCTCAGCCTGGCCCGCCTCGACCGGTACCGCTCGCCGGTGGTGATGGACCTCGGCCCGGTGATGGACGTCCGCGACCTGATCGCCAACAAGACCGCCGCCCTGGTCAACCGGCGGGAGGCCCGCGACTACATCGACGTCGCCGCCGCGCTGGCGCAGTACCCGGTCGCCGAGCTGCTGAGGCTGGCCCGGCAGGTGGACCCGGCGCTGGCCGACGAGGACGTCCGGGCCGCCGGCCGCTACCTGGACCGGCTGCCGGACCGGCGGCTCGCCCGCTACGGCCTGGACCCGGCGCGGATCGCGCAGGTCCGCCGCCGGCTGGCCGACTGGCCCCGCTGACCGCCGGGCCGGGGCCGGCGTCCCGGCCCGGCGGTCAGGTGGATCACTTGGTGAACCGGCCGCCGGTCACGCCCAGGATCTCCCCGGTGACGTAGCTGGACTCCTGCGAGGCGAAGAAGACGTACGCGGGGGCCAGTTCGGCGGGCTGCCCGGCCCGGCCCAGCGGGGTGTCGGTGCCGAACTTCTCCACCTTCTCAGGCGGCATGGTCGCCGGGATCAGCGGCGTCCAGATCGGGCCGGGCGCGACCGCGTTGACCCGGATGCCCCGGTCGGCGAGCTGCGCGGCGAGCCCCTTGGTGAAGTTGGCGATGCCCGCCTTGGTGGTGGCGTAGTCCAGCAGCGGCGGCGACGGGTCGTACGCCTGGATGGAGGTGGTGTTGATGATCGTCGCGCCCTCCTTCAGGTGCGGCAGGGCGCTGCGGCACAGCCAGAACATCGCGTACAGGTTGGTCTTCATCACCCGGTCGAACTGGTCGGTGCTGATCGCCTCGATGCCGTCGTCCTGGGCCATCTGGTAGGCCGCGTTGTTCACCAGGATGTCCAGGCCACCGAGTTCGGTCACCGTCCGGTCGACCAGGTCACGGCAGTGCTGCTCGTCGGTCAGGTCGGTGCGCACCGCGACCCCACGCCGGCCGGCCTGCTCGACCAGCCGGACCGTCTCCCGGGCGTCGGCGTCCTCGTCCTCGTCGAGGTAGGACACCACCACGTCGGCGCCCTCCCGGGCGAACGCGATCGCCACCGCCCGGCCGATGCCCGAGTCACCGCCGGTGATCAGGGCCCGCTTGCCCGCCAACCGGTCACTGCCCCGGTACGACGACTCGCCGTGGTCGGGCTCCGGCCCCATCCGGTCGGTCCGGCCGGGCGTCGACTGCTGCTGCGCCGGTTGACCCTCCTGGTGGCCGTACTGGGCGTTCGGGTCCTGCGGGGTGTACTGGTCCTGGCTCACCGTGCGGCTCCCCTGTCTGGTTTGGTCCCTTCTGGGTCACCTGGTCACCTACCCCCGCGGACCGGCCGGAAACAACCCGCGCCGGGCGCCTGACGACGCCCGTGTGACAGGCGGGTGACCGTCGACGGCGCGGTGGCCGAACAGTGCGGGCCACTGTGGCAGGAGTGACCGCTGCTCGTTATGGTGCGCAACGGCGCTTACGAGGCGCGTCCATCCCCGTCGAAGGGCACCCCCATGACCTCCTCCTCCGGCGCTTCGCGCCGTCAGGTGCTGGCCGTCGCCGCCGCCGCGGCCACCGCCCCGCTGATCGCCGGCGCGCCGGCCCGGGCGGCCGGGCGGCAGGGCCCGAAGGGTCCGAAGACCTGGGACCTGACCGTCCTGGGCACCTCGGACACCCACGGCAACGTCTACAACTGGGACTACTACCGCGACGCCGAGTTCGACGACAGCAAGCACAACGACGTCGGGATCGCCAAGCTCGCCACCCTGGTCAACCAGATCCGCGCCGAGCGCCGGGGCCGGGCCACCCTGGTCCTCGACGCCGGCGACACCATCCAGGGCACCCCGCTGGCCACGTACTACGCCAAGCAGGAGCCGATCACCGTCACCGGCGCGACGCACCCGATGGCCCGCGCGATGAACATCCTGCGGTACGACGCCGTGACGCTGGGCAACCACGAGTTCAACTACGGGCTGCCGCTGCTGGCGACCTGGATCGACCAGTTGGGCTTCCCGGCGCTGGCCGCGAACGCGGTGAACGCGAGGACCGGTAGGCCGGCGTTCCAGCCGTACGTGCTCAAGCGGGTGCGGCCCGGCGGCCCCGGCTCGCCGACCCTGATCGTGGGCATCCTCGGCCTGACCAACCCCGGGGTGGCCATCTGGGACAAGGGCAACGTCGAGGGCAAGCTGGTCTTCCCCGACATGGTGGAGACCGCCGCGAAATGGGTGCCGGTCATGCGGGCCCGGGGCGCGGACCTGGTCATCATCTCCGCCCACGGTGGCGACAGCGGCACCTCCAGCTACGGCCCGGAGCTGCCCAACGAGAACCCGGTGGCGTTGATCGCCCAACAGGTCCCCGGCATCGACGCGATCCTGTTCGGCCACGCCCACAACGAGGTGGTCGAGAAGTTCGTCACCAACACCGCCACCGGCGCGCAGGTGCTCACCGCCGAACCGTCCAAGTGGGGGCAACGGCTGACCCGGATGGACTTCACCCTGACCCGGGAGCGGGGCCGCTGGAAGGTCGTCGCCAAGGGCGCCACCATGCTCAACACCAACACCGTGGTCGAGGACCCGACGGTGCTCGCCGCCGTGCGGGGCCAGCACGACAAGACCGTCGGGTACGTCAACACGGTGGTCGCCCGGTCCACGCAGGAACTGTCGGCCGCCGAGTCGCGTTACCGGGACACCCCGATCCTCGACTTCATCAACCACGTGCAGACCGAGGTGGTCACCGCCGCGCTCACCGGCGGCCCGTACGCGGCGCTGCCGGTGCTGTCGATCGCCGCGCCGTTCAGCCGCACCGCCGTCTTCCCGCAGGGCGACGTGCGCATCCGCGACGTCGCCGGGCTGTACGTCTACGACAACACCCTGGAGGCGGTGGTGCTCACCGGCGCCGAGGTGAAGGCGTACCTGGAGTACTCGGCGAAGTACTTCACCACGCTGCCCGTCGGCGCACCCGTCGACCCGGCGACGATCAGCGACCCGGCCGTGCCCGACTACAACTACGACGTGATCTCCGGGCTGGACTACGACGTCGACGTCTCCCGGCCGGTCGGGCAGCGGATCACCCGGCTGGTGCTGCCCGGCACCGACACCCCGGTCGCCGCCGACGCGCAGTTCGTGGTCGCGGTGAACAACTACCGGCGCAGCGGCGGCGGGAACTTCCCCGGCATCGTGAAGACCCAGGTCTACAACGCGCAGCAGGAGATCCGCCAGCTGCTCATCGACTGGGCACAGGCCAAGGGCACCATCGACCCGGCCGACTTCTTCGTGCCGAACTGGCGGCTGGTCCGCGCGGGCGTGCCGGTCTTCTGAGCCGCCCGGCCGTCGCTTCGACGCCGGCCGGCCGCCGGGCCCCGGGGTGGCACCCCGGGGCCCGGCGGCCGGTTCAGCCGCCCGAACGCAGGTCCTGCTCGTACCGGCCGGGGGTCGGGTCGGGCTGGTACCGGGGCGGGTCGGTCTCGGTCGACGCCGTCCGGTCCTCGGGGCGGACCGGCGGCGGCAACTCCCCGAAGCGGACGTGCCGCAGGAAAGCGTGCTGCTCGTCGGTCAACGATTCGCTCATGACTTGGATTGTGCGCCTGGCATCAAGGCCAGCGGGAGGGGTAAGCGCGCGGGACCGTCGGCGACGAGAGGACGAAACCATGCGCGCGGTACGGATGACCGCCCCCGGGGTGCTCGAACAGGTGGAGGTGCCCACCCCGACGCCCGGCCCCGGCGAGGTGCTGGTACGCGTCGGCGCGGTCGGTGCCTGCCACTCCGACCTGCACATCCTCGATTCCCCGCCGGGCCTCTACCCCACCCCGATCACCCTCGGCCACGAGATCGCCGGCACCGTGGACACCCTCGGCGACGGCGTCACCGGCTGGTCCGCCGGGGAGCGGGTCGCCGTCTACGGGATCATCGGCTGCGGCACCTGCCGGGGCTGCCTGCGGGGCCGGGAGAACGAGTGCCGCACCGTGCCCGTCGGCGGGATCGGGCTCAGCCGCGACGGCGGGCTGGCCGAGCACGTGGTGGTGCCCGCCTCCCGGCTGCTACCCGTCGGTGACCTGGAGGTGACCCAGGCGGCGCCGCTGACCGACGCCGGGCTGACCCCGTACCACGCGATCGAGCTGGCCCGGCCGGCCCTGCGGCCGGGGACGTCGGTCGTGGTGATCGGCATCGGCGGCCTGGGGCACATGGCGGTGCAGATCCTCGCCGCCACCACCGCCGTGCGGATCATCGCGGTGGACAGCAACGTCGCCGCCCTCGACCTGGCCACCCGGGTCGGCGCGCACCACGTGGTGCCGGCCGGCCCCGACACGGTCGACCGGATCCGGGAACTGGTCGGGCCGGCACCCGACGGCGCGGACGTGGTCATCGACTGCGTCGGGGTGGACGCCACCCTCACCACCGCCCGCGGCGTCGTCGCCACCGGCGGCCGGCTGCTGCTGGTCGGGTTGGGCGGCGGCACCCTGCCGGTGCGGCCGGTCGCCGACGAGCCGCCCACGGTCCCGTTCGGGACCAGCGTCACGGTCCCGTTCTGGGGCACCCGGGCCGAACTCCAGGAGGTGATCGCCCTGGGCCGGGCCGGGCTGCTCGCCGCCGACGTGCAGACCTTCCCGCTGGAGCGCGCGCCCGAGGCGTACGACCTGCTGCGGGCCGGTGAGATCCACGGCCGCGCGGTGATCGTGCCCTGACCCCGCCCGCCGGCCGGCGGGTCAGCGAACGGGCGACCCGGCCGGCTGCGGGCCCCGGGCGGGCAGCCGGTCTAGCAGCGCCGCCACGGCCCGCACCGGCATCCGGTCCATGGTCCGGTCGAAACTCAGCCGGCCCTGGCAGAACCGGACGAACATCGACCAGCCGGCCGGGGTCGCCACGAACGCGTGGCACAGCTCCGGGTGGCGGGCGAACAGGGTCAACATCCGCCGCCCGGCGCGCATCGACGGCACCAGGCGCTCCTGCACGTCGCGGGGGTAGCGGTCCAGGTCACCGGCGGCGACCGCCGCGCCGGCCAGCGTCCCGGAGCGCAGCGCGTAGCTGATCCCCTCCCGGGTCCACGGCTCCAGCAGGCCGGCCGCGTCCCCGGCCACCAGCACCCGGCCGTGGGCAAGCGGCGAGTCGTCGGCCCGGCACCGGGTCAGGTGCCCGGAGTCGTGCGCGGCGGGCACCTGCGCCAGGCCCAGCCGGTCGAGGAAGTCGTGCAGGTAGGCGCGGGTGCGCTCGCCCTCGCCCCGGGCCCCGATCACACCGACGGTGAGCAGGTCCCCCTTGGGGAACACCCAGCCGTACGCGCCGGGGAACGGGCCCCAGTCCAGCAGCAGCCGTCCCCGCCAGCGGGCAGCCAGCGCGGGCGACACCGGCAGCTCCCGTTCCAGGCCCAGATCCACCTGGCCGTACCGGACGCCCACGTGCCGGGCGGTCACCCCGGCGGAACCGTCGGCGCCGATCACCGTCCGGGCGGTCACCTCGGAGCCGTCGGCCAGGCGGACGCGTACCGTGTCGGGGTCCTGGTCGAGGGCGCGTACCGCGACGCCCTCGCGGACCTCGGCCCCGGCGGACACCGCCGCCGCGCGCAGCCGGTCGTCGAACTCGTCGCGGCGCACCATGGTCACCAGCGGGGTGCCGTGCCGGCGGGTGAAGCCCCACCGGCCGTCGTGGGTGAAGGTGACCCGGTCGACCCGGTCGTGCGCCGGCACCTCGATCCGGCCGGCCACCATCGACAGCGAGGTGCCGATCAGGCCACCCCCGCAGGTCTTGTAGCGGGGGTGCACGGCCCGGTCCAGCACCAACGTCCGCACGCCGGCCGCGGCGGCCTCCCGGGCGGCGCTGAGCCCGGCCGGCCCGGCACCGACCACGACGAGATCCCAGATGATCATGCCGTCCAGGGTAGGGCACCGGCCCGCCCGGGGGCGCGCACGACCGGCGGTCGGGCAGGCATTGTCGGGCGGCCAGCGGGTAAGCCGCGCCACCCGGACCGCCCGACCGGCCGGCCGGGGTCACGGCAAGGAGGGCACCATGCAGCAGGTACGTCTGTCGGAGGTCGAGGTACGCGTCTACGAGGCGGTCAGCGTGCTGGAGACGCGCGGCCAGGTGCCGTACCCCGACCTGATCGCCGCGGAGGCGGGGCTGGCCGAGCAGGACGTCCACGCGCCCCTGCACCAGCTCACCGAGAAGGGCCTGCTGCACCGGGAGGACTCGCCGCTGGCCGGACTGGACTTCGGCCCCCGCTGGTGCGCCCGCCAGCCGGCGTGAGCGCCGCAGCGCCGCGCCGACCCCCCGGTTTGCCGCACCGGCCCCCGGGTAGCGCTGCGGCATGCCCGATCACCGGTCCGCGCCCGACCGCCCCGACACCGACGGTCCCGTGACCGGCCACCCCGACGACCGCCGCCGCTGGCAGGCCCTCGGCGTCGGCCTCGTCGCGGCGTTCATGACCCTGCTGGACGTCAGCATCGTCAACGTCGCCGTCCCGTCGATGGACCGGGCGTTGCAGGCCAGCCCGAGCGACCTGCAGTGGGTGCTGTCCGGCTACGCGCTGACCTTCGGGCTGGTCCTGGTGCCGGCCGGACGGTTCGGCGACGCCCGGGGCCGCCGCAACGCCTTCGTCGTCGGGGTCGCCCTGTTCACCGTCACCAGCGCGCTGGCCGGGCTGGCCCAGTCCCCGACCTGGCTGGTCGCCGCCCGGCTGCTGCAGGGCGTCGCCGCCGGGGTGGTCAACCCGCAGGTCACCGGCCTGATCCAGCAACTGTTCCGGGGCGCGGAGCGGGGTCGCGCGTTCGGCCTGCTCGGCGCGACCATCGGCATCTCCACCGCCGTCGGCCCCCTGCTGGGCGGGTTGCTCATCCAGCTCGGCGGGGAGGACCACGGCTGGCGGTGGGTGTTCTTCGTCAACGTCCCCGTCGGGGTGCTGGCGGTGCTGCTCGGCTGGCGGCTGCTGCCCACCCGCGCCGCCGGCCGGCTCGACCGGCACCGACTCGACCCGGTCGGGGTGCTGCTGCTCGGCGTCGGCGTGACGCTGCTGCTGCTGCCGCTGGTGCAGCGGGAACAGTGGCCCAGCCCGTGGAAGTGGGGGCTGATCCCGGCCGGGCTGGTGGTCCTGGCCGCCTTCGGATGGTGGGAACACCGCTACGGGCGCACCCGCACCCCCCTGTTCGACCTGGGGCTGTTCCGGCTGCGGTCGTACACGATCGGGGCGGTGATCGCGCTCATCTACTTCGGCGGCTTCACCGCGATCTTCTTCATCTTCACCCTCTACCTGCAGAACGGGCTCGGCTACCGGGCGTTGACCGCCGGCCTGGCGATCACCCCGTTCGCCCTCGGGTCGGCGCTGGCCGCCGCCCTTGGCGGCCGGCTGGTCACCCGGTTCGGCCGTCCGCTGGTCGGGATCGGGCTGGTCATGGTGCTGGTCGGGCTCGGCGGGGTGGTGTTCGTGCTACGCGGCGACCCGCACGGCTCCATCCCGCTGCTCACCGCGCTGCCGCTGCTGCTCGCCGGGCTGGGCAGCGGCCTGGTGATCACCCCCAACCAGACGTTGACCCTGTCCGAGGTGCCGGTGCCGCAGGCGGGCAGCGCGGCCGGGATGTTGCAGACCGGCCAGCGGATCGGCTCCGCCGCCGGCATCGCCGCCGTCGGCGCACTGTTCTTCTCGTCGCTGGCCAGCACCGACGGCCAGTGGTCCGCCGCGTTCCGGCACTCCCTGCTGCTGGCCATGGGCATCGTCGCGTTGGCCCTGGTCGCCGCCGCCACCGACATCGTGCTCAACCACCGCGCCGCGCACCGTCGCTGAGCCGCCGTCCACGGGCGACACCAACCCCCGGGGAACCGTCGGCGAACACTGACCGCACGGGGCTGCGGACGCACCGCGACAGCCGGTAGACACATAGACCATGACGAACACCCTCGACCGTCGTACCCTACTGCGCCTTGCCGGCGCCTCCGCCGGCACCGCCGTCCTCGCCGGCGCCACCCTCGCCGCGAGCGGTCCCGCCCACGCGGCGGCCGGCGCGTTCCGGCACGGGGTCGCCTCCGGCGATCCACTGCCGGACGGCATTCTGCTGTGGACCCGGGTCACCCCCGTCCCCGAGGCGCTGCCCGGTTCCGGCCTCGGCCCGGACGTCGACGTGCGCTGGCAGGTCGCCGCCGACCCCGACTTCGCCACGGTCACCGCGCAGGGCGTGGCACCGACCGGCCCCGCCCGCGACCACACCGTCAAGGTGGCGGTGACCGGGCTGGCCCCGGCCACCACGTACTGGTACCGGTTCGGCCACGGCGACACCTGGTCGCCCACCGGCCGGACGATGACCGCCCCGGCGGCCGACGCGGCGATCGACCGGCTGCGGCTGGGCGTGGTGTCCTGCGCGAACTGGGAGGCCGGGCACTTCGCGGCCTACCGGCGGCTGGCCGACCGGGGCGACCTCAACCTGGTCGTGCACCTCGGCGACTACCTCTACGAGTACGGCACCGGCGAGTTCGACGCCGGCGGCACCGTGGTCCGCCCGGTGGTGCCCGAGCACGAGACGCTGACCCTGGCCGACTACCGGGTCCGGCACGGGCTCTACAAGACCGACCCGGCCCTGCAGGCGCTGCACGCCGCCGTGCCCTGGGTGATCACCTGGGACGACCACGAGGTCGCCAACGACGCGTGGTCGGGCGGGGCGGAGAACCACACCCCGGGCTCCGAGGGCGCGTGGTCCGACCGGGTCGCCGCCGCCCGGCAGGCGTACCAGGAGTGGATGCCGGTGCGCATCGGCGCGGACGGGGCGATCTACCGGCGGTTGCGTTTCGGCCGGCTCGCCGAGCTGTCCATGCTGGACCTGCGGTCGTACCGGTCGCAGCAGGCCGGCGGCACGGCGGTGGACGACCCGACCCGCACCATCGCCGGCACGGCCCAGCTACGGTGGCTCGAAGACGGGCTGTTCGGCTCGACGGCACAGTGGAAACTGGTCGGCAATCCGGTGATGATGGCCCGGGTCGACCTGGGTTCGCTGCCGGCGTGGCTGCTCGGCCCGCTGGCCAAGCTGCTCGGCATCCCGCAGAACGGCGCGGTGCTCAACCCCGACCAGTGGGACGGCTACAACGCCGACCGCAACCGGCTGGTCGACCACCTGCGGGCCACCGACACCCGGGACGTGGTGTTCCTCACCGGCGACATCCACACCTCGTGGGCCAGCGAGGTGACCACCCGCTCGACGGGGTTGACCAACCCGGCCGCCGCCGAGTTCGTGGTGCCGTCGGTGACCAGCGACAACCTCGACGACATCCTGGGGCTGCCGGCCGGCAACGGGCTGAGCCTGCTCGGCGCGACCCTGCTGCGTTCGACGAACCCGCACGTGAAGTGGACGGAGCTGGACGGGCACGGCTACGGCGTGCTGGAGGTGACCCCGCAGCGCTGCCGGATGGACTGGTACCACCTGGTCGACCGGACCAGCCCCGACAGCGCGAGCCGCTGGGCCGCCGGGTTCTCCGTCGGTGCCGGGTCGGCGAAGCTGCGCCGGGAGGACGCGCCCGCCTGACCCGGACAGACGCCGACCGGCCGGCCCCGTCGCGGGGACCGGCCGGTCGGGCCCGGGTCACCAGAGCTGCTGGACGATGTCCGCCGCCTGCTGCTCCCACTGGGCGTACGCGTACGGGTACGCCGAGACCTGCACGGTCTGCGCGGCGGCGGTCAGCGGCAGGTCCTCCCAGCCGGGCACGTTCTTCAACGCGCCGAAGAACGCCCGGGAGGCGTACCGCGGATCGGTGACCTGCTCGGGCGTGCCCCACCCCGACGATGGGCGCTGCTGGAACAGGCCCTGCGAGTCGTGGTCGTTGTACGCGCCGAGGTGCCCCAGGTTGTACAGCTTGGACTCCTGCAACGAGGTGGCCACGCCGATCACCGCACCGCGCTCGCCCACGCCGCTGCGCTTGGCCTCGGCGACGATCTCCCTGGCGTTGGCGAGTTGCGCGTCGTCGAGCGGGACGCGGGACTGGGCGCCCTCGACGCCGCGCGGGATGAGGTCGTCGGTGCTCGGCTTGCCGGCCGGCGCCTCGGTGGTGGGGGTGCCGGTGGTCAGGCCGGACTCAACGGTGACGCCCTGCCGGCCCTTGCCGGTGGCCAGGTCGATCGCGGCGCGGGCGCCCTCGTGGGGGCCGCTGGTGACGGGGGCGGCCACGGCGGCCGGCCCGAACGCCAGGCCGCCGAGGGCGGCGACGCCGGCGATGCTCAGTGCGGTCCTGCGGTCCTTCGCGATGGCCGGGAGCCATCGAGTGAAGTCAGGCTTCACGATGGTTGCCCTTTCGATCGTGGCGACGCGCTCCGGGGTGAGCGGGCCTCGGGGGATCTGCCCCGCCGGCCGGAGGTGTGCTGACCGGCGTACGGGGAACACAACCCACCGCCCCTGTCCGTCATTCCGGAAATGCGCACGCCACGTCGGGCTGTGGCCCGGGTCACCGGCAACCCACACCCCGGGGCCTCATACCGGACAAGCCGCCCATGCGGCGCGACAACGCCCAGCGGGCGTGGACCGGGTCAGGACGGCGGAACCGGGCGGCGGCAGGTCCCGGGCGGACGCCTCCGCGCCGACGTCAGCCGTCGATGCCGAAGCCGTCGGCGGTGGACCGCTCGTCGAGATCCTGCAACTCCTGGAACACGGTGAGCTGAAGGCCGGCGGGCACGTCGAGGCGGGAGTTCAGCGAGTGCCACGGGGTGACGGTGGGCGGGGCGACCTCGGTGGCCCCGGCGGCGACCAGCCGGCCGGTCACGGAGGCGGCGTCGTCCACCTCGACCGCCAGCCGTAGCCTCGGGGCCACCTGACGGCCCACCTCGACGTCGTCGATCATCCGCTTCTGCGCCGGATTGGCGATCTCCAGGGTCGCCCGGCCCGCCTCCAGGATCACCACCCGGGCCTCCCCCGCACCGGAGTACGCGGCCTGCTCAGGCAGGCCCAGGGCGTCCCGGAAGAATGCCACCGCCGCGTCGTAGTCCTCGGCCTCCACCACCAGGCGCAGCTGTCGTACGCCCGGCGGGCGGTCGTCGTCGGTCACCCGGCCGATCCTAGGCCGCGGCGGCCGGGCGGCGGGTGCCGCCCGGCCACCGCGGTTCAGTGGCCGCGGGCCAACCACTCCTGCAGGTGGGGGGCCTCCGCGCCGACGGTGGTGTCGTCGCCGTGCCCGGTGTGCACCACCGTGTCCGCCGGCAGGGTGAGCAGCCGGGTCCGAATCGACTCCACGATCGTGGCGAAGTCGCTGTACGACCTGCCGGTGGCCCCCGGACCACCGGCGAACAGGGTGTCCCCGGTGAACACCGCCCCCAGCGCCGGAGCGTGGAAACTGCACGCGCCGGGACTGTGCCCGGGGGTGTGCAGCACCCGCAGCACGGTGTCCCCGACCGTGATCTCCTGCCCGTCGGTCAGCTCCCCGTCCGGGGCCAGCCCGGGGTGCACCAGATCCCACAGCACCCGGTCGGCGGGATGCAGCAGGATCGGCGCGTCGGTGACCTTCGCCAGTTCCGGGGCGACCCGGACGTGGTCGTCGTGGGCGTGGGTGGCGAGGATCGCCACCACCCGCCGGTCGCCGACGACCCGACGGATCGCGGCCACGTCGTGCGGGGCGTCCAGCACCACGCACTCGGTGTCGTCGCCGACGACCCAGACGTTGTTGTCGACGTCGAAGGTCTGCCCGTCGAGGGAGAACGTGCCGGAAGTGACGGCGTGGTCGACCCGGATCACGGGAACACCACCACCGACCGCAGCACGTCCCCGTCGTGCATCCGGTGGAACGCCGCCTCCACCTGGTCCAGGGCGATCTCCTCGGTGACGAAGGCGTCCAGGTCGAGGCGACCCTGCAGGTAGAGCTGGGTGAGCAGCGGGAAGTCCCGGCTAGGCAGGCAGTCGCCGTACCAGCTCGACTTCAGCGCGCCGCCCCGGCCGAACACGTCCAGCAGCGGCAGGTCGACGGTCATCTGCGGGGTGGGCACCCCGACCAGCACGACGGTGCCGGCGAGGTCCCGGGCGTAGAACGCCTGCTTCCAGGTCTCCGGCCGGCCCACCGCGTCGATCACCACGTCCGCGCCGAACCCGCCGGTGGCGGCCCGGATCGCCTCGACGGCGTCCTCGGCGGAGGCGTCGACGGTGTGGGTGGCGCCGAACCTGCGCGCCCAGTCCAGCTTGCGGGCGTCGGTGTCCACCGCGACGATCGTGGTCGCGCCGGCCAGGACGGCGCCGGCGACCGCCGCGTCGCCGACCCCGCCGCAGCCGATGACGGCCACCGAGTCACCCCGGGTGACCTGGCCGGTGTTCATGGCCGCACCGAGGCCGGCCATCACCCCGCAGCCGAGCAGCCCGACGGCGGCGGGCCGGGCCGCCGGGTCGACCCTGGTGCACTGGCCGGCATGGACCAGGGTCTTCTCGGCGAACGCGCCGATGCCCAGGGCGGGGGTCAGCTCGGTGCCGTCGGTGAGGGTCATCTTCCGGGCGGCGTTGTGGGTGTTGAAGCAGTACCACGGCCGGCCCCGGCGGCAGGCCCGGCACTGCCCGCAGACCGCACGCCAGTTGAGCACCACGAAGTCACCGGGGGCGACGTCGGTGACGCCCTCGCCCACCTGCTCCACCACCCCGGCCGCCTCGTGGCCGAGCAGGAACGGGTAGTCGTCGTTGATGCCGCCCTCCCGGTAGTGCAGGTCGGTGTGGCAGACCCCGCAGGACTGCACCCGCACCACCGCCTCGCCGGGCCCCGGGTCGGGCACCACGATCGTGGTGACCTCGACCGGAGCGCCCTTGCTCCGTGAAATGACGCCCCGGACTTCCTGGCTCACGCTGTGTCCTCCCTGCCTGCCGGCCCGACGGCCGGATGGGTCCCGCTCACCGCCGAACCTACCGCGATCATGCCGCCCGACCCATCGGTCCGCCGGACCCGCCACCCGCCGGCCGCTCACCGCCGCCGTCGGGCCGCTCCCCCGGCGGTACGCACACCGCCGTCACCGACGGGCCGGGGTCGGTGGCCCGCACCCACCTGCGGGCGGCGTTGCGGTAGCGCAGCACCTGGACCGCGCCCAACGCCCAGAGCAGGTACTGCACCGCGAACGCCCACCGGAACGCCGACAGCGGCGGAGCGGACGCGCCGGCCGGGGTGGTCAGGTCCAGCACCACCCCGATCGCCAGCACCAGCACGATCGAGGCGACGAACCCGCCGACGTTGACGATGCCGATGGCGCTGCCGATGCGGTGCACCGGGTTGAACGTGCGGGCGTAGTCGAAACCGATCACCGCGCCCGGGCCGCCCAGGGCCAGCACCAGCACCAGCACCACCAACAGCCAGTACGGCGAGCGGCCCGGCCAGGCCAGCACCACCGCCCAGACCGCGGCGCTGGCCGCGGTGACCACGAGGACCAGCGCCGACCGGTGGAACGGGTACCGGGCGCACAGGTGGGCGACCACCGGCCCGACGACCAGCGTCCCGACCGTCATCAGACTGAGCAGCGACGCGGCGGCCGTCGGCGTCAACCCCTGCCCCTGCACCAGGAACGGGTAACCCCACAGCAGCGCGAACACGGCCCCGGAGAACTGGGCGACGAAATGCGTCCACAGGCCCAACCGGGTACCCGGCTGGGCCCAGGCCGCGGCGAGTTCCCGCCGCACGGCGGACAGGGCGGGGGCGACCGCCACCCCCGGCCCGACGTGCGGGGCGTCCCGGACGGCGACGAGCACCAGCAGCACCGCCGTCGCCCCCAGCCCGGCCGCGACCAGGAACGCCGGCGTCCAACCGGCCCGGTGCAACAGCGCCACCAGCGGCACCGCCGCGAGGATCGCACCGAGCTGACCGACCATGCCGGTGAGCTGCACCAGCAGCGGGTTGCGGCGGCCCGGGAACCAGAACGCGACGATCCGCAGCACGCTGATGAAGGTCATCGCGTCGCCGAGGCCCACCAGCACCCGGGCGGCGACGGCGAGCCGGACGTCGGTGGCGACGGCGAAGCAGAGCTGCCCCGCGACCATCAACGTCCCGCCGGCCAGCAGCAGCCGGCGGGAGCCGTACCGGTCCAGCAGCATGCCGACCGGGATCTGCATGGCCGCGTACACGGCGAGCTGGGCGACCGAGAACACGGCGAGGGCGGAGGCGTTGATGGCGAACCGGTCAGTGGCCTCCACCCCGGTCACCCCGAGGGAGCTGCGGTGGAACACCGCCGCCAGGTAGGCGGTGACGGCCACCGACCAGACCACGGTGGCCCGCCGGACGATGGGTGCGGGGGCCACGCTCACCGGCGTGCCGGGCCGACGCCCGCCGCGCCGGCCCGGCCGGCGTGGTCGCCGTAGCGGGCCGGGAACCGGCTGGTCGGCGGCGTGCTGCGACAGCAAGACATCCGCGTACGACGATCCGTCATACCACCATGGTGCGTCGGCGTCGGGGCGGCGGGCGGCGGCGGGTGCGCCGCCGGTGGCCCGCGCCACTGCCCGACGCACCCGGCCCGACGGCGCGTCGCCGGGCGGGCTGGCAGGGGCGATCACCGCGACCGATCGACCCCGGCACGTGGGGTGACCGGACGGCTGGGCACAATCGACGCATGTCTCCCCGCCGGTGGCTGCTCGCCGATCAACTCGGGCCGCACTTCCTGGACGACGACCAGCAACCGGTGCTGCTGGTCGAGGTCGCCGACCTGTTCCGGCGTCGGCGGCTGCACCGGCAGAAGGCGCACCTGATCCTCAGCGCGCTGCGCCACCGCGCCGCCGAACTCGGCGACCGGGCGGTGCTGCTGCGCACCGCGACGTTCCGGGAGGCCCTGGCGGCCGTCGACGGCCCGGTCGAGGTCTGCCACCCGAGCACCAGGGCGACCCGGGACTTCGTCAGGTCCGTGCCGGGGCTGACGGTGCTGCCGCCCCGGGGTTTCATCACCGACCGGGCCGACTTCACCGACTGGGCGGACCGGCCCCGGCGGGGCCCCCTGCGGATGGTCGACTTCTACCGCTACGCCAAGCGCCGCCACGGTGTGCTCACCAGCCCCGGTCCGGCCGACCGTGGCCGCACCGCCCCGCCCGGGCGCACCCTGGACGTGCCGCCGCCACCACCGATCGTCGAGGACGACATCGACGCCGAGGTGCGGGCCGACCTGGACCGGTGGGAACGCGACGGGGTGCGGTTCGTCGGCCGGGACGCCCCCCGCTCGCATCCGGCCACCGCCAGCGAGGCCGAGGACCGGCTGACCCACTTCCTGCGGCACCGGCTGCCCGCGTTCGGCCGCTACGGCGACGTGATGAGCGCCGAGGACCCGGTGCTGGCGCACGGGATGCTCTCCGCCGCGTTCAACCTCGGGCTGCTCGACCCGGCGGCGGCCGTGTCCCGGGCGGAGGCGGCGTGGCGGTCGGGCGACGCCCCGCTGGCCTCGGTGGAGGCTTTCGTCCGGGGGGTGCTCGGCTGGCGGGAGTTCCTCTGGCAGCTCTACTGGTACATCGACCCGCCCTACCGGGGCACCGGTTGGCTCGCCGCCACCGAACCGCTGCCGCAGTGGTTCGAGGACCTCGACGCCGACGCGGTGGAGGCACGCTGCCTGGCCGACGTGCTCGCCGGGGTGCGGGACCGGGCCTGGGCGCACCACGCCCAGCGGCTGCTGGTGCTCGGCAACCACGCGTTGCAGCGTGGCTGGCGGCCCACCGAACTGGTCGACTGGTTCCAGCGCAGCTTCGTCGACGGCGCCGAGTGGGTGATGAACACGACGGTGCTCGGCATGAGCCAGTACGCCGACCTGGCCCGGGTGGACACCCGCCCGTACGCCGTGGATGGGCGGTACATCGACGAGATCAGCGACTACTGCACCGGTTGCCGCTACCAGCCGGACCGGGAACTCGGCGACCTCGCCTGCCCGTACACCGGCGGGTTCGCGGCGTTCCTGCACCACAACCGGGAACGGCTGGTCGGCGACCCGCGGCTGGCCGCGGAACTGGCCGCCCGCGACGACCCGGAACGCCGGGAGGCGGTACTGGCGCAGGAGGAGAAGCGGGGCGGCAACCCGCCCTGACCGGCCGTCCTCCCGCCGCCACCGTCCCGGCCGTCGGGGGCGTCGTGCCCCGGCCGGTGGTCAGGCGACCTCACCGGCGGGCAGTTCCGCCGGCACCGGGGCCGCCACCCGGGCGGTCGACACCGACCGTGGGCCCGGACCACCGGCGAGCCGGACCCCGGCGGCGACCAGCCGGCCGTACGAGCCGGGCGCGACCCGGGCCAGCAGGTCGGGCAGCTTCGCCGACCAGCCGATCAGCACCCGGCCGCGTCGACGTTCGACCCCGCGCAGGATCACCTCGGCGGCCTGTTCGGCAGGGATGGACAGCAGCTTCTCGAACTGCCGCCGCGCCGCGTCGAACTCCTCGTGGGGCACCCCGACGCCGACCCGGGCGTTGCGGGCGATCCGGGTGGCGATGCCGCCGGGGTGCACCGACGTCACCCCGATGCCGTCGTCGGCCAACTCGTGCCGCAGCGCCTCGGTGAAGCCCCGCAGGGCGAACTTGCTGGCCGCGTAGGCGGTCTGCCCGGCCGGGGCGATCAACCCGAACAGGCTGGACACGTTGACCAGGTGCGCGCCGGGTTCGGCCCGCAACGCCGGCAGCAGGGCGTGGGTGAGCTGCACCGGCGCCCGGAAGTTGATGTCGACGACCCAGTGGAACTCGTCCATGGTGACCTGGTCGAAACGGCCACCGAGGGCCACCCCGGCGTTGTTGACCAGCAACCGGACCCGGGGATGCCGGGCCATGACCTCCTCGGCGACCCGGGCGGTGGTGCACAGGTCGGCCAGGTCGACCAGGTGGGTGTCGACCTGACGCCCGGGATGCGCGGCCCGGACCGCGGCGGCCACCGCGTCGAGCCGGTCGCCGTCGCGGTCGAGCAGGACCAGGTCGCTGCCACGCCGGGCCAGCCCGTGGGCGAGGGCCTCGCCGATTCCGCTGGCGGCACCGGTGACCACGGCGGTCCCGGCCGTGAAGTCGAAGTTACGCACGCGGCCTCCTTGCTGCGGGAAAGAGACGATAGGACGGGGTGACGGGCTCAGCCGACCGGGGTGTCGGCGGTCGCCCGGGAGAAACGCACCCCCTCGTCGACGAGCCGACCGTGTTTCATCAGCACGACGTCGCGGAGGTAGTTCTGGTGCAGCCGCCATGGCGCGCGGGCACCCTGCCGGGGCAGCGTGTCCACACTGCGCAGCACGTACCCGGACCGCAGGTCGATGATCGGCGACAGGTCGCCGTCGGACGGTGCGACCGGGGTGACGACCTGCTGGCCGGTGGCGTCCAGGTGACGCAGCAACCGGCACACGTAGGTGGCGACCAGGTCGGCCTTCAACGTCCACGAGGCGTTGGTGTAGCCGATGGTCAACGCGAAGTTCGGCACCCCGGAGAGCATCATCCCCTTGTACGCCACCGTCGCGCCGAGGTCGACGTCGACACCGTCGACGCTGAGGGTCATCCCACCCAGGGCGAGCAGTTGCAGCCCGGTGGCGGTGACCACGATGTCGGCGGGCAGCTCGACGCCGGAGCCGAGCCGGACACCGCCGGGGGTGAACGCCTCGACGGTGTCGGTGACCACCGAGGCGCGGCCGGCGGACAGGGCCTCGAACAGGTCACCGTCGGGTGCCACGCACAGCCGCTGGTCCCACGGGTCGTAGCGGGGCGAGAAGTGCCTGTCCACGTCGTACCCGGCGGGCAGCCGACCCGTCGCGGCCCGCCGCAGGAACGCCCGCACCATCCGGGGCGCACGTCGGGCGAGCTGGTAGTTGACGGTGCCGAACAGCACGTTCTTGGCGCGTACCAGCCGGTGGGCGGCGCGGGCGGGCAGCCGGCGGCGCAGCACGTCGGCCAGCCGGTCCCGGGCCGGCAACGCGATCACGTAGGTGGGGGAACGCTGCAGCATGGTGACGTGCCCGGCGCGCCGCGCCAGCGCCGGCACCAGGGTCACCGCGGTGGCCCCGCTGCCGATCACCACCACCCGCCGGCCGGTGTGGTCGAGGTCGTCGGGCCAGTGCTGCGGGTGCACCAGCCGGCCCGTGTACCGCCCGATGTCCGGGAAGTCGGGGGTGTAACCGGCGTCGTACCGGTAGTAGCCGGTGCAGGAGAAGAGGAATCCGCAGGTCAGGACGATGTCCTCGGCGGTGTCGTCGCGGTGCACGTGGACCGTCCAGCGGGCGGTGCTGCTGTCCCACTCGGCGCGACGCACCCGGTGCCGGAACCGGATGTGCTCCTCGACGCCGTACTCCCGGGCGGTCTGGCGCACGTAGCGCAGGATGGTCTCGCCGTCGGCGATGGCCTGCGGTGCGGCCCACGGGCGGAACGCGTAGCCGAGGGTGAACATGTCCGAATCCGAGCGTACGCCCGGATAGCGGAACAGGTCCCAGGTGCCGCCGACCGCGTCCCGCGCCTCGATGACCGCGTACGTCGTGTCGGGGCAGGTGCGTCGCAGGTGGCAGGCGGCACCGACACCGGACAGCCCCGCGCCGACGATGAGCACGTCGACGTGGTCGGTGGACATCGCAACTCCCGGGTCCGAGGCGGTGACCGGACCCTATCCCACCCTCCCGGGGCGGCGGGTGCCGCCGACCCTCCCGTCCGACCCGACCGCCCGGCCGTACCCGTCGCCCCGACCGGCGGGCGGACCCTCCCGATCGGCGGTCCGGAGCCCGGCGGACAATGGCCGGGGCGGACCGGCCCGGACAGTGCCGGCAACCACCACCGTACGAGGGAGACGACGGACAGCATGGCCGACACCACCGGGCTGCGGGCGGACTGCGCCCGCTGCGTCGGGTTGTGCTGCGTCGCCCCGGCGTTCGCCGCCTCCGCCGACTTCGCCCGGGACAAACCCGCCGGCCGCGCCTGCCACCACCTGCGCGCCGACTCCCGCTGCGGCATCCACGACGAGCTGCGCGAACGCGGCTACCCCGGCTGCGTCGTGTTCGACTGCTTCGGCGCCGGCCAGCGGGTCAGCCAGGTCACCTTCGCCGGTCGGGACTGGCGCACCGACCCGGCCACCGCCGCCGGCATGTTCGCCGCGTTCACCGTCACCCGGCCCCTGCACGAACTGCTCTGGTACCTCACCGAGGCACTCACCCTCACCCCCGCCGGCCCGCTGCACGACGAGCTGCGCGCCGCCCGCGACGCCACCGACACGCTGGCCGGCGGCACCGGGCAGGAACTGGCCACGGTCGACGTGGACGCCCACCGCGACCTGGTGAACCCGCTGCTCGCGGCGGCCAGCGAAGCCGCCCGTGCCGGCACCGGCGGGGCCGACCGACGGGGCGCGCTGCTGCTCGGCGCGGACCTGCGCGGCGCGGACCTGGTCGGGGCGAACCTGCGCGGGGCCCGGCTGCTCGGCGCGGACCTGCGCCGAGCCGACCTGCGCCGAGCCGACGTCACCGGCGCCGACCTGCGCGGGGCCGATCTGCGCGGGGCCGACCTGTCCGACACCCTGTTCCTGCACCAGTCCCAGCTTGAGGCGGCCCGGGGTGACCGGCACACCGCCCTGCCGACACGGCTACGCCGCCCCGCGCACTGGATCACGGTGGTGCCGCTCACCCCGGCCCGCCGGCCGCGCCGCCCCCGCCGCTGACGGCGGCCCCCGGTGGGTGGGTTTGCCGGGCGGTAGGGCGGGCAGGTAGGTCGGCATGACGGAACAACCACGCACCGACCGGGCCGACACCGACGAGCCGGACGGCGTGCCGGCGTACGAGGCGTCGCTGCGCCCGCCGGGCGAGTCGCTGGGCGACGGCGGGGACACCGGCGACGACTTCGCCGACCTGCCCGCCGAGGAACACCTGTCGGCCCGGGAGACCAGCCGCGCCGGCTACGACGTGGCCGCGGTCTCCGGTGCGGGCGACCCCGCCGAGGAGGAGGCCGCCCACCCGCCCACC
The DNA here is from genome assembly GCF_053667945.1 of Micromonospora sp. SCSIO 07396. Taxonomy (NCBI): domain Bacteria; kingdom Bacillati; phylum Actinomycetota; class Actinomycetes; order Micromonosporales; family Micromonosporaceae; genus Micromonospora; species Micromonospora sp. SCSIO 07396. The sequence continues at coordinate 2,724,894 of NZ_CM132210.1, read as the reverse complement.
GAGTAGCACGCCGCCACCGGCCCCGGCGCGGTCGCGGCCACGCGGTGGGCGTCGGCGCACGGCGGCCCGGGGCTCAGCGGGCGACGCCCACCGCCGCCCGCGCCTGCGTCATCCCCCGGTTGGCCAGCGCGTCGGCACGCTCGTTCTCCGGGTGGCCGTTGTGCCCCTTCACCCAGTGCCAGCTCACCTCGTGCCGGGCACAGGCCGCCTCCAGCCGCTGCCACAGGTCGGCGTTCTTCACCGGCTGCTTCGCCGCGGTACGCCACCCGTTGCGCTTCCACGACGCCAGCCAACTGGTGATGCCGTTGCGCACGTACGTGCTGTCGGTGTGCAGCCGTACCGTGGCCGGCCGGGTCAACGCCTCCAACGCCTCGATCGCCGCGGTCAGCTCCATCCGGTTGTTGGTGGTCGGGGTGGCCTCGCCACCGCACAGCTCCCGCTCGTGCCCGGCGTAGCGCAGCAGCACACCCCAACCCCCCGGCCCCGGGTTGCCACTGCACGCCCCGTCGGTCCAGATCTCCACGACCCCGTCCACCATGCCGCCGAACCTACCGGCACCCCACCCGGACACCACCGCAGGGACACGGACCCCGGCGACCCGACGTCGCCGGCACCGACCGGAAATGCGGCGGCGACCCCGGACCGGCTCTGGCAGAGTCGGCGACCGTGACCATCGACGAAGACGCCCTCCGGGCCGAGGTACGCCGGACCCTGCACACGCTCGTCGACTCCGGCCGGGAGGCGGGCGTGCAGGTGGCGGCCTACCGGCACGGGCGGCTGATCGTCGACGAGACCGCCGGGACCGCCGACACCGCCACCGGCCGGCCGCTGACCGCCGACACCCCGATCTTCAGCGTCTCCACCGGCAAGGGCCTGACCAGCAGCGTCGTGCACGTCCTCGCCGAAGCGGGCCGGCTCGACTACGACCTGCGCGTCGCCGACGTCTGGCCGCAGTTCGCCAGGCACGGCAAACACACCGTCACCCTGCGGCACGTGCTCACCCACACCGCCGGGGTCCCCGCCCTGCCCGCCGATGTCACCCCCGCCGACTTCACCGACTGGGACCGGATGTGCGCGCTGATCGCCGACGCGGAGCCCCGCTGGGCACCCGGCGAACGGATCGCCTACCACGCGTGGACGTACGGCTGGCTGGTCGGCGAGGTGGTCCGTCGGGTCACCGACCGGACGGTCTCCGCCGTGCTCGCCGAGGACGTCGCCGCCCCGTTGGGCGTCACCGGGGAACTGTTCTTCGGGGTGCCCGACGCCGACCTGCCCCGGCTGGCCGTCCTGGAGGACAACGGCCTGGCCGACCTGATGGCGTTCGCCTCCGCCAACCTGCCGCACTTCGACGCCGTCGCCCCACCGGCCGTCCACCCCGACGCCGCCATCGGCAGCCGACCCGACGTGCTGCGCGCCGACGTGCCCGCCGTGGGCACCCTCACCGCCCGCGCCGCCGCCCGGCTCTACGCCGCGCTCATCGGTGACGTCGACGGGGTACGCCTGATCTCCGCCGACCGGCTGCGCCAGGTCAGCGCCGTCGCCGTCCGGGGCGTCGAGTGGGTGTTCGGGCAGGAGATGGCGTTCGGCCTCGGCTACGCCGTCGACGACGACGGCTCGTTCGGCACCTCCGGCAGCGGCGGCAGCCTCGCCTACGCGTACCCGCAGCTGGGCCTGTCGGTGGCGGCGACCCGCAACCGGCTCGGCGCGAACGACGGCGACCCGATGGAGGGCCTGCGGACGCTGATCCGCGACGCGGTCCGGGCCGCCGGCTGACCGCCGCCCCGGCTCAGCGCCGGCTCAGCGCTGGGTCAGCCGGGCGCGCAGCCGGCCCACCGCGTCACCGACCACCGCCGAGGTCATCGGCAGCAGCGGACTCGACCGCATCAGGGCCACGTCCTCCGCCGGGCTCGTCGCACCGTCGAGGAACCGCAGCACCCGCGACGCCGGGTTCCGGTCGAAGAGCCGGTCGAAGAACTCCGGCCCGCCCACCGCCCCGGAGTCCCACGCCCGCAACGCCACCGCGTCCATCCACCGGTGCCGCCCCGGGTACGCCGGCCGGGGCACCGGCGGCCGGCCGGCGGCGAGCGCCGCGGCGATCTGCCCCGCCTGCCGGTGCATCGCCGAGAAGGTGAACCCGGTCGACGGGCGGGTCGCCCCACCGGCGGTGCCCAGGCGCACCACCCGGGGCGACGGGCGGCCGTCGAACGGCGCGTCGGTCATCGGGATCACCCCGTCCTCCACCTCCCGCACCGTCAACGCCGCCAGGTCCAGCCCGAGCAGCCCCGCGTAGCCGCGCAGGCCCGCGTCGTAGCCCGCGTCGGTGAGCACCGCCGGGGAGAACTCGGTGTACTCGACAAGCGCGTACCGGTCACTGACCGGCAGCACGTAACCGAACGACACCCCCCGGGCCGGCTGCGGGGTACGGAAGTCCATCAGCACCGCCCGCCCCGGATCGAACACCGGCGTCGACGACTCCAACCACCAGCCCCGGAAGTGCTGCAACCAGGCCGTCCGGCCGGGCCGGCGGGGCGGACGCGGACGCGAATCGAGCACCCAACCGGCCCGCAGCACCGCCCGCCCGTCGGTGTCGCGCACCGTCACCGCCGTGCCGTCGTCGTCGAGCGCCCCCACCGCCACGTCGTGGCGGGTCGCACCGAGCCGCCGCTCCGCCTCGGCAGCCCGCTCGTAGAGCGGCGCGGACCGCAGCATCGCGTACCGCAGCGGGGTCAGCTCCAGCACCCGGGTCGCCGCCGCGGTGGTCACCTCCACCCGCGACCAGCTGGCGCTGAGCATCGGCTCCAGATCACCGCCGGGGATGCCCCAGAACGCCCAGGTGCGGTCCTGGCCGTGCTTGCGTACCGGGTCCACCACGGCGACCCGCAGCCCCGGCAGTTCGTGCCGGGCCAGCGCGGCGAGCACCAGCGAACCGGCCCCGCCACCACCGACGACGGCCAGGTCGACCTCGCGCACACCCACCAGGTCACGCTGTCACACCCCGGCCGGGCCGCAGGCACGGACCCCACCCACCACGCGCCACCCGCATCCCGGCCCGCGACCGCCCCACCGTGCCGCCGACCGTGCACCGTGGCGCCGGAGCGGCGGCCGGGTAGCGTCCCGCCCCATGACCCCGTCCGCCAACACCCTCACCGCCCGCTGGGCGGCCCACCTGGACGACCGGCAGACCGTCCTGTCCGGCGTCGGGGTGTACCCGCTGCTCGCCCTGCTCGCCCGGTTCGCCACCGGCCCGGCCCGCACCGAACTGCACGCCGTCGCCCCCACCCCGGCCACCCCGGTCGACTCCCCCACCACCCGCCTCGCGGCCGGCTTCTGGTCCCGCGCCGGGCTGCCCCTGGGCCGCCGCTGGCTGACCGAGGTGGACGCCGCGACCCGGGGCGAGCTGACCGGCGACCCGACCGTCGACCAGCCGCGACTCGACCGGTGGGCGCACGACCACACCGACGGCCTGATCACCCGGATGCCCGTCCCGGTGGGGCCCGGCACCGCGCTGGTGCTGGCCACCGCGCTGAGCGTGCTCGTCGACTGGGCCACCCCGTTCCACCCCGTCCCCTACCGGCCGGCGACCGGGCCGTGGCAGGGCCGCACCCTGGCCGGGCTGCACCGGGGCGGCGGCGACCCGGCGGCGCTGCGGGTCGCCGACACCACCGTCGGCCCGGTCAGCCTGCTCACCGTCGCCGGGGACGCCGACGTCGACGTGCTGCTCGCCCTCGGCCCGGACGGGCAACCCGCCGCCCGGGTCCTCCCCGCCGCGATCGGGGCGCTCGACCACCCGGCGACCCTGCCCGCACCGGCCGGACCCGGCGTCACCGAAGACACCGTCGACGGACACGACGACCGGCCGGAGCTGCTGGTACGTACCGTCGGATTCACCGTGACCGGCGAACACGACCTGCTCGACCACGCCGACCTGTTCGGCCTCGCCACCGCCGCCCGCGACGGCGACCACTTCCCCGACATCAGCCCCCGACTGTCGGTCTCCGCCGCCCGGCAGAGCGCCCGCGCCGAGTTCACCGCCACCGGCCTACGGGCCGCCGCCGTCACCGCCCTGGCCATGCGGGCCGGCGGCGCGGCCCCCCGCGCCACCGTCCGACGGCGACGGGTACGCCTCGACGTCGACCGGCCGTTCGGCTTCCTCGCCGTGCACCGCCCCACCGGCCTGGTGCTGGTCGCCGGCTGGGTGACCGACCCGACGCCGGCCTGACACCGGCCCCGCACCCACCGGCGCGTAGGTTCGGTGGGACCGGACGACCGGCGGCGACGATCGGGGAACCAGCATGACGGACCGCACGCGGCACCCCCTGCGGGTCGGGCTGCTCGGCTACGGCGTCGCCGGCCGGGTGTTCCACGCCCCGCTGATCGCCACCACCGGCGGGCTGCAGCTGGCCGCCGTCGTCACCGCCGACCCGCAGCGCCGGCAGCAGGTCGCCGACGAGCACCCCGACGCCCGGGTCGTCGACGACGCCGGGGCGTTGTGGGCCGACCCGGACACCCTCGACCTGGTGGTGGTGGCCACCCCGAACAGCTCCCACGTCACCCACGCCCGGGCGGCGCTCGCCGCCGGGCTGCCCGTGGTGGTGGACAAGCCGCTCGCCGCCACCGCCGCCGACGCCCGCGCCCTGGTCGACGAGGCGGACCGCCGGGGCGTGCCGCTGACCGTGTTCCAGAACCGCCGGTGGGACGGCGACTTCCGCACCGTACGACGGCTGGTCGAGGACGGCGCGCTGGGCCGGGTGACCCGGTTCGAGTCCCGGTTCGAACGCTGGCGGCCGCAGATCCGGGCCGGCTGGCGGGAGGGCGGCAGCCCCGCCGACGCCGGCGGGGTCCTCTACGACCTCGGCGCGCACCTCGTCGACCAGGCCGTGCAGCTGTTCGGCCCGGTCGACACCGTCTACGCCGAGGTGGACCGGCGTCGCCCCGGCGCGCAGGTCGACGACGACGCGTTCGTGGCGCTCACCCACGTCGGCGGGGTCCGCTCCCACCTGTGGATGAGCGCGGTCACCGCCCAGCTCGGCCCCCGGCTGCGGGTGCTCGGCGACCGGGCCGGATACACCTGCCACGGCCTCGACGGGCAGGAGGACGCGCTGCGTCGCGGCGGCCGGCCCGACACCCCGGGCTGGGGCGAGGTCACCCCCGACCGGTACGGCCTGCTCGGCGCGGGCGACGACCTCCGCCCGGTGCCCACCGAACCGGGCCGCTACCAGGACTTCTACGCCCAGGTCGCGACGGCGTTACGCGGCGACGGACCACTGCCGGTGGACCCCCGGGACGCGGTACGCACGGTGGAACTGATCGAGCTGGCACACCGCAGCGCCGCCGAGCGGACCGTGCTGCCCGTCCCCGCCTGACCAGGGCCCGACGGCACGGCGGGAACCACGAATTGCCGTTGAGCGCTGCCGCGTCGTCTGCCACCGTCAGCCGGTGACCGACGACGACGAACCGGGCCGGCAGACGCCCGGCACCGACTACCGCACCCTCAACCGGGCCAGTTGGGACGACCGCGCCGCCGCCCACGCCGCCTCCCCGGACTACGCCGTGGACCGGTTCGCCGCCGACCCGGCCCACCTCAGCGAGGTGGTCCGGTTCGACCTGCCCCGCCTCGGTGACGTGGCCGGGCTGCGCGGCGTGCACCTGCAGTGCCACATCGGCACCGACACCGTGTCGCTGCACCGGCTCGGCGCGCGGATGACCGGCCTGGACTTCTCCGGCGCGTCCCTGGCTGAGGCCCGGTCGCTGGCCGGGCGCACCGGCGCGGCCGTCGACTTCGTCCAGGCCGACGTGTACGACGCGCCCGACGTGCTCGGCGTCGGCGGCTTCGACCTGGTCTACACCGGGGTCGGCGCGTTGTGCTGGCTGCCGGACATCCGCCGCTGGGCGGGCGTGGTCGCCGCCCTGCTGCGTCCGGGCGGGCGGCTGTTCCTGCGCGAGGGGCACCCGATGCTGTGGGCCCTGGACGAGACCCGCCCGGACGGCGTGCTGGCGGTCGAGCACCCGTACTTCGAGCGTGCCGAACCGTTGGTGTGGGACGAGGGCGGCACCTACGTGCGCACCGAGGCCACCTTCACCCACAACACCACCCACGAGTGGAACCACGGGCTCGGCGAGGTGGTCACTGCCCTGCTCGACGCCGGGTTGGAGCTGACCATGCTGCACGAGCACGACAGCGCTCCCCGGGACGCGCTGCCGGGGCGGCAGACCCGCGACGAGCACGGCGAGTGGCGGCTGACCGAACGCCCGTGGCGGCTCCCCCAGACGTACACCCTCCAGGCCCGCCGCCGCTGATCCCGGCGTACAGGTCGGCGGGTTCGTCGACTTGTACGCGTGGCGTGCTGGTCACTACCCCTAAGGCATCCTAGGAGGCTGGGTTGTGAGGTGGGCGCGACTGTCCGCGGTGTCCCGGCAATTCCGCCGCTCTCCGGCGGACGGGAAAACACGTGACGGCAACGAAGATTTCTCATTTACCCCGGTAGGAGGGCCCATCCCTCCTAGTGTTGGGCACACCGGTGCTAGTTACGGAGTTGGCCACCCGAACGACGTCCCACGCAGACAGCGGACGAAAAGTGAGGGAAGACGCGTATGAAGGCACAGAAGGTTCTCGTATCCACGGCGCTCGGCGTGGGCCTCGGCACGCTCCTGCTCCCGACCGCCGCACTCGCGGACACCACGGTGTCGCCGGCCACCACGCCGGTCGGCGGGACGGTCGTGCTCACCGCGGCGACCTGTAACCCGAAGTCCGGTGACGTGATCTTCCACGTCACCGGCCCGGACCGGGACCAGAACGTCCGCTCCACCACCGCCGCAGCCGGCGGTGGGCTGAGCGCCGAACTCTTCACCGCCGGGTTCACCCTCGGCACCTACACCGTGGCCGCCACCTGCGGCGACGGCAGCTCCGCCGGCAGCGCCACCTTCACCGTCACGCCGATCGGCGCGGCACCCGCCGGGGCCGGCGGCGGCACCGGCAACACCGGTCTGCTGGCCGCCGGAGGAGCCCTCGCCGGGGCCGCCGCGCTCGGCACCACCGTGCTGCTGCGCCGCCGACGCCGGGCGGCGGCGGGCACCGCCGCCTGACCACACCACAGGCGTCGGTCGACGACGCGCCACACCATCCCTGGGGACGGGTGCCCGCACCGAACCGGTACGGGCACCCCGACCACATCGGACGTCGGGGAGGACGGGCGATGGGCGTACGCGAGTGGGCGGGCCGGACCCGCGCCGCCGTCACCGCGGTCACCCTCAGCGGCACCGCCGGGATCGCGCTGATCGCCGCCGGGCTGACCCTCGGACCGGTCGGACCACCCCAGCCGAGCATCGACGTCAGCGGCGGCAACACCAGCCGCTCCCCGGTCCCGGCCCTGCCCCGCTCCACCCCGGTCCGCATCGACATCCCCGCCATCGGCGTACACGCCGACCTGGTGTCGGTGGCCGGCGACCCGAACGGCACCCTCGAGGTGCCGCCGCTGGACCGGCCCACCGTCGCCGGCTGGTACCGGCCCGGGGCCAGCCCCGGCGAGGCGGGCAACGCCGTCGTCGTCGGGCACGTCGACACCCGCGACGGGCCGGCGGTCTTCTTCGACCTCGGGCGGCTGCGCCCCGGGGACGCCGTCCGGATCACCCGCGCCGACGGGCGGGTGGTGCGCTTCGCGGTCGACGGCGTCGGGGCGTACCCGAAGCGGAACTTCCCCACCGCGCTGGTCTACGGGCCGGGCGGACCGGGACCGACGCTGCGCCTGGTCACCTGTGGCGGGCGGTTCGACGAACGGTCCCGCGACTACTCCGACAACGTCGTCGTGCGGGCCACCGCCGTCGGCTGACCCGCCCCGCCCGGTGTCGCGCCGACCCACTACGGTGGGCCGGCGGACGGGCGGCGAGGCGGAGGTACCCGGTGGAGCGGCGAGCGCTGACGACCCTGTTCGGGCCCCGGCTCGGCACCCTGGTCGGCCGGCTGCGCCGACGCCCCGGGGACACCCCCGGCAGGCCGGCCCGCCGGTCCAACCCGGACGCCGTGGTCGACTGCGCGGTCTACGTCAACGGCCGCCGGGAGGCCGGCCGGCCGCACTACGCCGACGCGTACGCCCGCACCCGGCGCAGCCGCAACGCCTTCGTCTGGCTGGGCCTGCACGACCCGGGCGCGGCGGTGCTCGCCGCCGTCGGGCAGGTCTTCGGCCTCGACGAGCTGACCGTGGCGCAGGCGCTGGCCGACGGGCACCGCCCCACCGTGCAGCGGCACGGCCCGGTCACCCTGCTGGTGCTGCGCACCGCCGCCTACGTCGCCCAGGGTGAGCTGACCGCGACCTCCGACGTGGTGGACACCGGCGACGTGATGGTGCTGCTGGGCGACCGGTTCGTAGTCACCGTCCGGCACGGCGCGTCAGGTGCCCTCGCGCCGGTCCGCCGCGCGATCGAGGGCCGCCCGTCGCTGCTCGCCGAGGGCCCGTGGGCGGTGGCGTACGCGGTGACCGCCCGGATGGTCGACCTCTACCTGGAGGTCGCCGCCCACCTCGAACGGGACCTGGAACGCGTCGAGGAGAGCGTCTTCGCCCCCGACCACGCCGCCGACATCCAGCAGATCTACCAGCTCAAACGGGAACTGGTCGAGTTCAAGCGGGCGGTCCTGCCGCTCCAGGAGCCGCTGCGTGCCCTGGTCACCGGGCCCGACGGCGGCCTACCGACGGGGCTGCGCCGCTGGTACGTCGACGTGGAGGGCCGGCTCACCCGGGCGGTCGACCGGATCACCACCTACGACGAGCTGCTCAACTCGCTCCTACAGTCCCGGCTGGCCCAGCTCGCCGTCGACCAGAACAACGACATGCGCAAGATCGCGGCGTGGGCGGCGATCGCCGCCACCCAGACCGCGGTCGCCGGGGTCTACGGGATGAACTTCGCCCGGATGCCCGAACTGTCCTGGCGGTACGGCTACCCGGCCGCGCTGGCGTTGATGGCGACCGCGGCGTTCACCCTGCACCGGCTGTTCCGCCGCTCCGGCTGGCTCTGACCCGCCGTCCCGGTCAGGGCCCGTCCAGGGCGGACAGTTCCTCGTCGAGCAGCCGCGCCAGGATCCGGAACCGGTCGGGTTCGGTGTCGGCGGTGATGCCCCGGCTGGGCGCCTCCACCGTCATCAGCAGGTAGAGGTAGAGCCGGTAGAGGCCGAGCCGGCGGCGTACCCCCGGCTCGGCCAGCGCCACCCGCGCCCCGGCCGTGCGGTAGCCGCGCAGGAACGGGTCGTCGGGGGTGTCCTCGGCGCGGCGGAACAGCAGCGGCGACACCAGGTCCAGCAGCGGATCGCCGTACAGGAAACGCTCGCCGTCGACCAGCCCGCCGAGCCGGTGCCCGCCGTCCGGGCCCGGCACCGCCAGGACGTTGCCCGCCCAGCCGTCGAAGTGCAGCAGCGCCGGACGGCGCACCACGTCCAGCACCCCGGCGTGCCGGGCGACCAGGGCCCGCAGCCGGTCGGCCGGCAGCGGCAGCGGCACCGCCCAGTCCGCCGCGTCGGCGAGCAGGTCGTCCAGCATCGCCGTGTACGCCGACCGCCAGGTCGGGCCGGCGGCCCGACCGCCGTCGTAGCCGTACCGGTCGCCGGTCACCCGGTGCAGGGCGGCGAACGCCGTGCCCAACCCCGTCCAGACCTCGTCGACCGGCACGCCGTCGGCGACGAGGGTGTACAGCATCCGCCCGGGGAGGTGGCCGGTGAGCAGCCAGTCCCCGAGGGTCGGGTCACTGCCGTGGTGCAGCAGCGGTGGCACGGGCACCGTCGGCGCGTGCGCCGCCACCAGCCGCAGGTAGCGTGCCTCGGCGGCGATCAGATCGTGTTCGTAGCGCAACAGCGGCACCGACGGCGGTGGTCCCACCTTGAGCACCACGGCACGCCCGTCGTCGAGCCGGACCCACCAGACGGCGGCGAACCCGCCGCCGCTGAGCGGACCGCAGCCGGTGACCCGGACGGCGGGCCCGAGGGAGGCCGCGACGTACCGGCGGACCTGGTCGGGGTCGAGAAGGCGTTGGGTGGGGCTCACCGGTGCCACCGGCCGTCCCGCTGTGCGACGTCCATGACCGCCCAGGCTAGCGATGGACCGCCGCCGCCTTCGGGGCGAGGACGGACGTTCGTCCCGGGCACTCACCGTGCGCGCGGAATGTCGGGTTTACGGCCGGTCGCCACCGTCCGCCGGCGCGGCCCGCCGCCCGGTACGGGGCGACGTCGCCGTCGGTGTCCGGTGGGCGGGCCGGCCGGGCGCCCGGTCACCACCGACATGTCGCCGCCGGGACCGGTGTCGCGTGGCCGGGGCCACCCCCACGGCGGAATCGTCGCCAGGGCCGGGGCGTTGTACCTGGCATACCACCGCCGCTCCCCGTGGGGAGCAGGCCCCGGAACACCGACCACGGAATGCGGTCGCCACCGGGTTGGTTACACCTCCCCCGGACGCCCGAGCAGGTCCCCCCGACCGCCGCGCGCTTCCCTTCTGACTTCCGCGACGCCCTCTCCCCCGAGCGTGTCCACCGCACCCCCGACGCAGAGGAGCATCCCCATGCGTACCGACATCCTGCGCAAGACCGCCCTGACCGTCGCCGGCCTGGCCGCCACCGCCGGTGGCGTCGCCGGCCCCGCGATCGCCGCCCACGCCGCCGGGACCGACCGTCCCGCCGCCCTCCAGGCCGACCGCCGGCCGGCCGGCGAGCGCGAGCTGAAGGTCGACTACGAGGCGCAGCCGAACTTCTACTACTGCGGCCCGGCCGCCGCCCGCAACGCGCTGAGCGTCCAGGGCAAGAACATCGACGTGGACACCATGGCCAAGCACATGGGCACCACCGAGGACGGCACCGACAGCATCAACGACATCACCCCGGTGCTCAACCGGGAGACCGGCCGCGACGCGTACCACAGCACCGAGATCCGCAGCAGCAAGGCCGACGACAAGCAGACCGACAGGCTGCGCGCCGACATCGTCCGCGCCGTCGACGACGGCCGCGCCGTGGTCGCCAACATCGCCGGCACCGCCACCGACACCGACGGCAACACCCACTCCTTCGAGGGCGGCCACTACATCAGCGTCACCGGCTACCACGACGGCGGGCGGACCGTCACCATCGCCGACTCCGCCAACCCGGACACCGCCTCCTACCGCATCGACGTCGACGACCTCGGCGACTGGATCGCCAGCCGCGGCTACGCCTCCTGACCGCCGTACCCGCACGGGCCGACCCCGGGTCGGCCCGTGCGACGGTTACGGCAGGATGGGCGGGTGGCGAAACACGCATCGCAACGGCCCTGCCCCTGCGGCACCGGCCTGCCGTACGACGAATGCTGCGGGCCGCTGCACGCCGGCGAGGGCACGGCCCCCACGGCGCAGGCGTTGATGCGCTCCCGGTTCAGCGCCTTCGTCGTCGGTGATGCCGACTACCTGCTGCGCAGCTGGCACTCCACGACCCGGCCACGCCGGCTGCACCTCGATCCGGGCACCCGGTGGACCCGGCTGGAGATCGTCGACAGCACGCGCGGCGGCCTGCTGGACACCACGGGCACGGTGACGTTCCGCGCCCACTACCGCGAGGCAGGGCAGCCGGGCACGATGACGGAGCACAGCCGGTTCGTCCGCGAGGACGGCACCTGGGTCTACCTCGACGCGCTACCGGACTGATCGCGACACCGCCGCCGGCGCCCGCTCCCGGCCGGGGGCGGTTCACCGCGTCACCGGCGTCGTCGGCCGCTCCCCGGCCCGGCCCGACACCGCCAAACCCCCGGCCACCAACAGGTACGGCACGGCCGCCGCGACGAACGCCACCGGGTGCCCGCCGCTCGCAGCGACCAGCGCGTACCCGGCGTAGACCACGACCATGGCCAGGTCGGTGCCCATGCCCGCGACCGAGGTGACGGTGGCCCGTCCCGGACCGGTGATCCGGTGCTGGAGGCGGGCGTCGGCGAGCACGGTGGCCAGTTGCAGCGCGCAGAACGCCACCCCGAGCAGCAGGAAGCCCCCCGGATGCCGGACGGCGGCCCCGGCGGCCAGGGCGACGGCAGCCAGCGCGAGCAGCGCCGCGTAGCCGCGGTCGGTCAGGCGTTGCGCCGCCGGGGCGAGCAGGCCGCCGACGGTCATCCCGATCCAGACCGGCAGGAGCAGCAGCGGCACCGTGGACGCCGCGACGCCGGTGTCGCGGGCCAGCAGCGGGGTGTACTCGTCGAGGGTGCCTCCGACCGCCGTCACCACCGGGACGAGTAGCACGGCCGCCCGTACCCGTCGGTCGGCGCGGGTCTCGATGAGGCCGGCGCGCAGGCTCGCCCACCAGCCCGGCCCGACCTCGTCGCACGACACGGCGGACGGTGGCGGGGCGGGTCGGTGTCGCGGGAAGCGGGTGGCGACGGCCGCGGCGAGGACGGCGGACAGCACGCTCGCCGCACCGACGGCCCGGTACCCGCCAGCGGTGAGGACCGGGCCGGCCAGGCCCAGCGAGGCGAGCACCCCGAGCATGCCGGCGGTCCGGCCCCGACCCATCGTGCGGGCGTAGCGGGCTGCCGCGCCGAGCCTGTCGAGTTCGGTGTAGACCAACGCCTCCAGGGCGCCGGAGCCGAGCGCGCCGCCGGCTCCCCAGAGGACGAAACCGAGCGCGAACGCCCACCACGACCCGGCCAGCACCCACAGGGCGAAGCAGCCCCCGGTGAGCAGCGGCGCGAGGCAGAGCAGCAGACGTCGGGAGACCGCGTCGGCCCAGGCCCCGGAGGGGACCTCCAGCACGATCGCGGTCACCGACCAGATCACGAAGAGCGCGGAGATCTGCCCGACGGTGAGCCCGGTGTCGCTGAACAGCAGGACGTACACCGGGTAGAGCAGGACGAGATCGCTGAGGAACAGGTAGCCGTAGAGCGTGGCGGACAGCCTGCGGACACGGGTGTCGGGCACCCGCACGGAGAGAGAGTTCATCAGGGCCTTTCCCGGGACGTGACGGACGCGGAAGGTACGGCGTCCGTGGCGGTCCACGGTTTCGGCCCTCAGTGCCGGATCACCATCGCCAGGTCATGCGCCCGATGCTAGCCGGCTGTGGCCGGTGGCGCGGCCCCGGCGCGGTGTCCGCCCGGCGACGGGGCGACGCCTGGTCCGGCGTCCGCCCCGTCGCGTGGTGCGCTCACCGGTGGGAGGTGTCCGGGTCCAGCGGAGGGATGACCATGGTGGCCTCGCTGTCGGTGGCGGACCCGTCGGCCGGGCCGGCCTGGCGCGGCACGACCTGGGTCGCCTCGACGTCGTCGGGGCGGGTCACCACCTGGGTACGCTCGGCGTCGTCGTCACCCACCGTCGCCGCCGGGACGGGGCTGGTGGGGACCGGTGCGGCCGGGGCAGCCGGTGCGGCGGCGGTGGGCACCGGCTGGGTGCGTTCGGCCTCCGCGTACGGGTCCAGCCGGGCCTCGACGTCACGCCGGCCGGCCTGGTAGGCGCGGGCGTGGCTGGCGATGGTGCGCGACTCCTGCTCGGCACGGGTCAGCCAGGACTCCCAGCGGGCCTGCATCGGGCGGATCAGTCCACCGCCGACCCCGACGACGAGGATGCCGCCGACGGTGGCGAGCACGGCGACCAGCACCGGCGTGGTGACCGCGGTGGCCACGCCGATCTGGTTGAGTGCGGCGATCACGCCCAGGCCGAGGATGAACACCGAGGCGATGTTGGCCAGCACCCGGCCGTAGGACAGGCCGCCGAGCGCGCTGCTGATGATGTCCTTGACCGCGTTGGCGATCGCGGCGGCGACGACCACGATGACGATCGCGACGAACGCCCGGGGCAGCCAGGCGATCACCCCGGCGATGAGGTCGGAGATCGGGTTGGGACCCCAGATACCGAAGGCGAGTTGGAGGGTCACCAGCAGCACCCCGTAGTAGGCGAGCTTGGCGACGATGTCGCTGGCGTCGTAGCGGGAACGGGCCAGCGCCGTCTTGATCCCGCCCCGTTCGACGGCCCGGTCGAAGTGCACCCGCTCCAGCACCTTGTCGACGATCCTGCGGACGGCCTTGGCGATCAGCCAGCCGGCCACCAGGATCGCCACGAAGGCGACCGCCTTGGGCAGGAAGAGCATCACCGCCCGCAGGGCGTCGCCCACCGCATCGCTGAACTTGTCTGTCATCCGTGGTCCTCCACCGTCAGCTCGGTCGGCCCCCGAAGCTACCCCCGACCCGGTCGACGGAAACCCGGCGGTCCGGCCGGGCATCCCGGCGCGGGGCCGTCCCGGTCAGCTCGACGTGCAGGCGGGCAGCAGCGACACCACCACCGCGCCGGTGGGCGCCGAGGCGTTGCCGGCGTCGTCGACGGCGACGACCTGGACCGGGATCCGGGTCAGCGCCGGGGGCGTCGGCAGGTCACCGAGGGTGCCCTGGAAGACGTCAGGCGCGGTCTGATCCATGCCGACGGTCCGGGTGACACCGTCGAGGGTGTACCGGAAGACCACCCGCAGCAGGTCGCCGGCGGCCCGGTCGTCGACCACCGTCGCGGTGACCGTGGTCGCGGTGACCGCGTCGGGGCAGCCCTGCGGCGCCACGGTGATCGGGCTGACGTCGGGTGTGGACACCGTCGGCGGCGACACGTCCGGCGGCAGGAGCGGAACGTTCGGCGTCGTCGGCGGCGCAGGGCTGGGGGTGCGTACCCGGGTGGTGGTCGCGGCGGCGGACCGGGTCGGGGCGGTGCTGGGCGACGCGCCGGTGGTGCTCGCCGCCGGGGTGGGGGTGGGTCTCGGCTCGGCGGGCACGACGGTGATGGCCGGCGCGGCGGCCAGCGGCGCGGGGCTGCGGGTGGCGGCGGCGGTCGCTCCCGGCCCGGCGGTGCCGTCGGCGAGGGTGAGCGGACCAGACCGGCCGGCGGCGACGCCCAGCGCGACGACACCGACCAGCAGGGTGGCGGTCAGGCCCACCCCGACCAGGACGCTACGCGGGCCGCCGCGCCGGGTCGGGTCCGGCCCCGCGTCGGGGGCGTCGACCGGGTCACCGGCTCCGGGGCCCCCGTCGGGTAGCGGGAGGGACGCGGCGAGCAGCGCGACCCGCTGGGCGAGCTGACGCCGGCCACGCTCCTCCCACTCCCCGCCGTACGAGCGGGCGGCGGTGTGTTCCAGCTCGGCGAGGAAGATCTCGGCGGGCTGGGTACGGTCGGCGGGGCACCAGGCCAGCCCGTGCCGCAGCAGGTCGTGCACGGGTGCCGGGGTCGGGACGTCCGGGATCGGCGCGGCGCTGTGCTGGGCGCGCAGGGTGGCCTGGTCCCGCCCGTCGTAGGGGGGTCGCCCGGTGAGGCACTCGACGAACGTGGCGGTCGCGGCGTAGATGTCGCCGGCCGGCTCGGCCGGGGCCCCGGTCCACTGTTCGGGGGCCAGCCGGCGGCCGATGCCGGTGGGCAGGACGATGGCGAGGTCGGTGAGCTTGCACCGCCCGTCCGGGGTGACCAGGACGTTCTCCGGCCGGTGGTCGCCGTGCACCACGCCCCGGGCGTGCGCGGCGGCGAGGCCGGCGAGCGAGCCCTTGAGGACGCAGAGCGCGGCCTCCGGCGGGACCGGGCCGTGCGCGCGCAGCAGGTGGCGCAGCGTCACCCCGTTGACCAGCTCGGCGACGATCGCGGCGGCGGAGTGCGACTCGGCGTACTCGAAGAGCCGGCAGACGTGCGGGTCGTCCACGTCGACCAGCAGCCGCGCCTGTTCCCGGAAGGCCAGCCGGAAGGCGGGGTCGTCGCCGAGGGACGGGGTGAGGTAGCGGATGGCGACCGGGGTGCCGGTGGCGTCGTGGGTGGCGAGCAGCACCCGCCCGGACGCGCCGGTGCCGAGCTGCCGTACCGGGGTGTAGCCGGACAACCGCCAGTCGCCGGTCACCCGCCGGCCTCTCCGGTCCGCCGGGACTGGTCACAGGTCAGGGCCACACTGATCATTCTTACCCGGGTCGAGCTGCGGTCCATCGGCGCAACGGTTGTTTCCGCGCGGCCGGACGTCCGGCTCCGGAGATTGGTTCCGGTCACCGGCCGGGGTCGCCGGCCGGTCGCCCGGGTCGTGGCCGGTCGGGCCGGCGAACTGCGGGGCGACGTCGGCGACGCGTTGCCGCATCGACCGTCGCCGCAGCGCGGCCAAGGCCTCGTCGACGAGGCGGCTCAGCGGGTAGGGCAGTTCCGCCTCGAACCGGCGGGCGGCGGCAGCGGTGGCGGCGTACTCGGCATGCAGGACGGGCAGCAGGTCCCGGGCCCGGTCGGTGGGGGTGACGACGCGGTGCCGGGCATCGACACCGGGGGCGAGGGTGACCAGCCCGTCGGCCGCCATCCGGGCGACGGTCTGGCTGGCCGCGGAGTGGGTCACCCCGGTCGCCTGGGCCAGGGTACGGATCGACGCCGGGCCGAGGCGGTCCAGCGCCATCAGCACCGGGGTGTAGCGGGGCCGGAAGCCGGGCAGCCCGAGGTCGGCGTAGAAGGCGGCGACGTCGCCGTCGAGCAGTTCCAGCAGGTGCCGCAGCCGGGTGCCGAGCAGTGCGGGGTCGGACGCGTCGTCGGGCATGCCGTAATGTAACAGTGCTGTTGTATATCGCCCCGGGGAGGCCCACCGATGGACGAGCGTTACCCGCCGATCGAGCCGTACGACCAGGGCATGCTCGACGTCGGCGACGGCAACGCGGTCTACTGGGAGGTCTGCGGCAACCCGGCCGGCCGGCCCGCGCTGGTCGTCCATGGTGGACCGGGCTCGGGCTGCGGCCCGTGGGCCCGGCGGTACTTCGACCCGGCCCGCTACCGGGTGGTCCTGTTCGACCAGCGCAACTGCGGGCGCAGCACCCCGCACGCCGCCGACCCGGCCACCGACCTGCGGCACAACACCACCGCGCACCTGGTCGCCGACATGGAGCGGCTGCGTGCGCACCTGGGCGTCGACAGGTGGCTGCTCCACGGCGGGTCGTGGGGCTCGACGCTGCTGCTGGCGTACGCGCAGCGGCACCCCCGGCGGGTGTCGGCGATCGTGATCGCGGCGGTCACCACCACCCGCCGGTCGGAGATCGACTGGCTCTACCGGGGCGTCGGGCGGTACTTCCCGCGCGAGTGGAAACGCTTCCTCGCCGGCGGCGGCGTCGGCCCGGACGACGACGTGGTCGGCGCGTACGCCCGGCTGCTGGCGGACCCGGACCCGGCGGTGCGCGAGCGTGCCGTGCTGGACTGGTGCGCCTGGGAGGACGCGGTGGTCTCCGCCGAGGGGGTGGGCAACCCGTACGGCGACCGCCCGTCGGCCGAGCGGACCGCGATGGTGCGGATCTGCGCGCACTACTTCTCGCAGGGGGCCTGGCTGGCCGAGGGTGAGCTGATCCGGCGGGCCGACCGGCTCGCCGGCATCCCGGGGGTGCTGATCCACGGCCGGGTCGACCTGGGCAGCCCGCTGGCCACCGCCTGGGAGCTGCACCGGGCCTGGCCGGATTCGCGCCTGCACGTGGTGGAGAGGGCGGGGCACTTCGGCACGGCGCAGACCCGGCGGCACCTGCTGGCCGCCCTGGACGGCTTCGCCGCCGCCGACTGAGCGGCCGACCCGGGACCGCCCCCGACGGCAGGAAATTCGGACAGTTCTGCCCGGCACGCCGCGACGATGGGCAGAATCGATCGATGACGCCCTCTAGCGCCGACCATCGAGGTGGCAATATCCTCCATCTCACGCGAAATTGCTGGAGCTAGTTTTCACGTCCGCGCCAGCGCCGTCGCCGGCCGCCGAGGAGATGCCATGTCCGTCGTACGCCCCGCTCTCGACCGTCGTACGCTGCTGCGGGCCGGCCTCGGCGCGGCCACCGTCGCGGTCGTCGGGTCCGACCTGGCCCTGCCCGACGCCGCCCGGGCCGCCGCCCCCGGCGCGGACCTGGACTGGATCATCGGCTGCGACGGGTGGGACGCCCGCCCGCCCGCCGACCCGCTGTCGGTCAGCACCATCCCCACCAACAAGATCATCGTGCACCACATGGCCTTCCCGAACGTCACCGACTACTCCCGCGAGCAGGCGGTCACCCTGGCCCACGACTGCCAGGACCTGCACATGGACGGCAACGGCTGGTCCGACACCGGCCAGCACTTCACCATCAGCCGGGGCGGGTACGTCCTGGAGGGACGGCACGGCAGCCTGGAGCGGCTGCGGGCCGGCGACCGGCAGATGGTCTCGGCGCACTGCCCCGGCGAGAACGGCCGGGCCATCGGCATCGAGAACGAGGGCACCTACGTCACCGACACCCCGCCGCAGGCGCTGCTCGACTCCCTGGTCCGGCTCTGCACCACCATCTGCCGGCAGTACGGCCTGCACGCCCACGACATCTTCGGCCACTGGGACTTCCGCGTCACCCAGTGCCCCGGCGCGCAGTTCTACCGCCTCTTTCCGGCAGTGCGCCGGGAGGTCTTCCGCCGGCTCGGCACCCGGCTGACCGACGTGCCGGCCCGCCGCTGGCCCGACCTGTGGCGCTTCGTCAACGCCCCCGGCGTCCAGGTCGCCCAGTACCTGCTCGCCCACCGGGGCTATCCGGTCACCCCGAGCGGCACGTTCGACGCCGCCACCGTCGCCGCGGTCGGCGACTGGCAGGCCCGCAACGGCATCCCGGTCGACGTCGACGCCACCCTGACCGCCCCCACCTGGGAGACCCTCGCGCCGGAACTGGACCGCGACGCCACCGGCCTGCCGGTGCAGGCGGTGCAGTTCATCCTGAACTGGAAGGGCTACGCCGAGGTCACCGTCACCGGCAGCTACGACCGGGCCACCCGCCGCGCCGTGCAGGACCTCCAGGCGCTGCACGGCCTGCCCCGCACCGGCCGGGTCTCCACCGACACCTGGTGCGCGCTGGTCGGCGGCATCGTGCGGCAGTCGCTGCGGCGCTGACCACCCGCCACGCGGCCAGGGGCGTTTGGGCGGCGGCGGCAGCGGAGAATGTGGCCGGCATGACGTGGGCCCGCCGCACCGCACCCGTGATCGCCGCCGCCGTCGCCGGCCTCGCCGCCCGCGACGTCCTGCAACGTGACCATGCGCTGCTGCGCAACTTCCCGCTGGTCGGGCGGGCCCGGTACCTGCTGGAGGCGATCGGGCCGGAGCTGCGCCAGTACATCGTCGCCGGCAACGACGAGGAACGGCCGTTCACCCGGGACCAACGGCGGTGGATCTACGCCTCGGCCAAGCAGGAGAACAACTACTTCGGGTTCGGCACCGACAACGACATCGAACGCAGCCCCGGCTACCCGATCATCAAACACCGCACGTTCGCCCGGACCGTACCGTCGTCGGTTCCGACCGCCGGGCACGACGTACGGCTGCCGGCGGCCAAGGTGCTCGGTGGGCCACGCGGACGGGCGAAGGCGTTCCGTCCCGGGTCGGTGGTCAACATCTCCGGGATGAGCTTCGGCTCGCTGTCCGGCAACGCGGTGTCCGCCCTCAACCAGGGGGCGGCGCTGGCCGGCTGCCTGCAGAACACCGGCGAGGGCGGGCTGTCGCCGTATCACCGCCACGGCGGCGAGCTGGTCTTCCAGCTCGGCACGGCGTACTTCGGCTGCCGCGACGCCCGGGGCCGGTTCGACCTCGCCCGGCTGCGCGACCTGGTCGCCGGGGCACCGGTGCGGGCCCTGGAGATCAAGCTCAGCCAGGGCGCGAAACCCAGCCTGGGCGGGCTGCTGCCCGGGGCGAAGGTGTCCGCCGAGATCGCCGCCACCCGGGGGATCACCCCCGGGCAGGACTGCGTGAGCCCGTCGCGGCACGCCGAGTTCTCCGACTGCGACAGCCTGCTGGACTGGGTGGAGTTGCTGGCCGCCGAGACCGGGCTGCCGATCGGCATCAAGTCCGCCGTCGGCGACCTGGGGTTCTGGGAGGAGCTGACCACGCTGATGCGCGACACCGGCCGGGGCGTCGACTTCGTCACCGTCGACGGCGGCGAGGGCGGCACCGGCGCCGCACCGCTGATCTTCACCGACTCGGTGTCGCTGCCGTTCCAGCAGGGCTTCGCCCGGGTCTACCGCACCTTCGCCGAGCGGGGGCTGCACGAGCAGACCGTGTTCGTCGGCGCGGGCAAACTGGGCCTGCCGGACAATGCCGTGGTGGCGTTCGCGCTCGGCTGCGACCTGGTCAACGTGGGCCGGGAGGCGATGCTGGCGATCGGCTGCATCCAGGCGCAGAAGTGCCACACCGACACCTGTCCCACCGGGGTGGCCACCCAGAACGCCTGGCTGGCGCGGGGCCTGGACCCGGCCCGCAAGTCGGTGCGGGCGGCCAACTACCTCGGCACCCTGCGCCGGGACCTGGTCAAGGTGGCCGAGGCGTGCGGGGTCGAGCACCCGGGGCTGATCGACACCGACGCGGTCGAGATCCTCGACGGTCGCACCTCGGCCCGGCCGCTGCGGGAGGTCTACGGCTACCAGCCGCAGTGGGGGTTGCCGTCGGCGGCCGACCGGGCGGAGATCACCCGGCTGATGGCCGGCGAGGCGCCCCGGGGCGGCAGCGCCCCGCCCTCCGCCACCGCCCGGCGCTGACCCCGGTTCAGGCAGCTCAGCACACTTTTTCGAACATGTGTGCGAGCATGGTCCGGTGTCGACCGGAGCCAGCATCCTGCACGCCGACCTGGACGCCTTCTACGCCTCGGTCGAGCAGCGCGACGACCCCCGCCTGCGCGGCCGACCGGTGATCGTCGGCGGCGGGGTGGTGCTGGCGGCAAGCTACGAGGCGAAGGCCTGCGGGGTGCAGAGCGCGATGGGTGCCCGGCAGGCCCGGCGGCTCTGCCCCACGGCGGTCGTGGTGCCGCCGAGGATGGCCGCGTACACGGCGGCGAGCCGGGCCGTGTTCGCCATCTTCCGGGACACCACCCCCTGGGTGGAGGGGCTCTCCGTCGACGAGGCGTTCCTCGACGTGGGCGGGCTGCGCCGGCTCAGCGGGCCACCCGTGCAGATCGCCGCCCGGCTGCGCCGGACGGTCCGCGAACAGGTCGGGCTGCCGATCACCGTCGGGGTGGCCCGGACCAAGTTCCTCGCCAAGGTCGCCAGCGGGGTCGCCAAACCGGACGGGCTGCTGGAGGTGCCACCCGACGGTGAGCTGGCGTTCCTGCACCCGCTGCCGGTGGAGCGGCTCTGGGGTGTCGGCCCGGTCACCGCGGCGAAGCTGCGCGCCCGGGGTCTGCACACCGTCGGGCAGGTGGCCCACCTCGACGTCCCGGCCCTGGATTCGCTGCTCGGCGCGGGTGCGGGCCGGCACCTGCACGCGCTGGCCCACAACCGCGACCCACGGCCGGTGCAGGTGGGCCGCCGCCGGTCGTCGATGGGCGCGCAGCACGCCCTGGGGTCCGGGCCGCACTCCCCCGCCGACGTCGACGCGACGCTGGCCGGGCTGGTCGACCGGGTGGCCCGCCGGATGCGGGCCGCCGGCCGGGCCGGCCGGACGGTGACCCTGCGGCTGCGGTTCGCCGACTACACCGCGGCCACCCGGTCGCGGACCCTGCGCCGGGCCACCGACCGTACGGCGTCGCTGCTGAGCGTCGCCCGGTCGCTGCTGCGGGCCGCCCAGCCCGAGCTGGCCCAACGGGGGATCACGCTGCTCGGGGTGGCGGTGGGCAACCTCGACGACGCCCCGGTGCAGCCCGAACTGCCGTTCACCCCCGACCGGGAGATCGGGCTGGACACCGCCGTCGACGCCGTCCGGGACCGGTTCGGCGCGGCGGCGCTGACCCGGGCCACCCTGCTCGGCCGTCGCCCCGGCCTGGAGATGCCCCGACTGCCCGACTGATCCGTCGGGGCTTCCCGGTCGCCGTCGGCTCGGGCATGCTGGGTCGATGGGAGAGGTACTGCCGATGCCCAGCTTCGGTGACCTGTTCACCGACGTGCGGGGCGACGAACGGACGATGCGGGTCAGCTACCACCCGGAGCGGGGCGCGGTGGTGCTGTCCCTGTGGAGCGGCACCACCTGCCGGGGGTCGTTCCGGATGGCCGTCGACGACGTGTCCCGGCTGCGTGCCGTGCTCGCCGAGGTGGAGTCGTCGCTCACCCCGACCACGGTGCTGCCGTCCGTACCGCCCGCGGCCGGGCCGCCCGCCACCGGGCCGGCCACCGCCCGGGTCGCGCCCCGGTCACCGGCCGTCGACCAGACCGGCGACATCTCGGGCACCGCCCACCGGGGCGTGCTGCCGGTCCCCCGGGTGGCCTGACCGCACCGGCCGCACCGCGCCGTTCACCAGGCGCAGGGCGCGTAGTCCTTGAGGAAGCAGCCGTACAGTTCCTCGCCCCGCTCGCCACGCACGATCGGGTCGTACACCCGGGCGGCTCCGTCGACCAGGTCCAACGGGGCGTGGAACCCCTCGTCGGCCAGGCGCATCTTCGTCGGGTGCGGGCGCTCGTCGGTGATCCACCCGGTGTCGACGCTGGTCATCAGGATGCCGTCGGCGCGCATGTCCTCGGCGCTGGTGCGGGTGAGCATGTTCAGCGCCGCCTTGGCCATGTTGGTGTGCGGGTGCCCCGCACCCTTGTAGCCCCGGGCGAACTGCCCCTCCATCGCTGACACGTTCACCACGTACGCCCGCCCGGTCGGTGCGGCGGCCAACGCCGGCCGCAGCCGGCTGACCAGCACGAACGGGGCAGTCACGTTGCACAGCTGCACCTCGAGCAGCTCGACCGGGTCGACCTCGTGCACCCGCTGCACCCAACTGTTGGTGTCCCCGAGGTCAGGGGCGAGCCCACCGGCGTCGACGGCGGTGGCGGCGGCGATCCGCTCCGGCGTCGCGGACCGGCCGGTCAACGCCAGCGCGGTGAGGGCGTGCGGGGCGATGGTGGGCGTCGGCAGGGTGCCCTCGGGCAGCGCCAGGGTGATGCCCCGGCCGCCGGTGAAGGTGAGCAGTTCCGGCAGCGGCCCCTCGGGCAGCGCCGCCGACTCGGCGGCGACCAGGTGGGCGTACGCGCCTGGGGTACGGCGTACGGTCTGCGCGGCGTTGTTGATCAGGATGTCCAGCGGACCCTGCGCGGCGACCGAGTCGGCCAGCGCCACCACCTGGGCGGGATCGCGCAGGTCGATGCCGACCACGCGCAGCCGGTGCAGCCAGTCGGCGCTGTCCGGCATGGCGGTGAACCGGCGGACCGCGTCGTGCGGGAACCGGGTGGTGATCGTGGTGTGCGCGCCGTCGCGCAGCAGGCGCAGCGCGATGTACATGCCGATCTTGGCGCGGCCCCCGGTGAGCAGCGCCCGCCGCCCGGTCAGGTCGCACCGGGCGTCGCGGCGTTCCCGGTTGAGGGTGGCGCAGTCGGGGCAGAGCTGGTGGTAGAACGCGTCCACCTGGCGGTACCGGGTCTTGCAGATGTAGCAGCCGCGCGGGTTGATCAGCGTCCCGGCGGTGTCCCCGGCGGTGGGCGAGGCCAGCGGGATGCCCTTGGTCTCGTCGTCGATCCGCCCCGGGGCGCCGGTGGCGGTGGCGGCCGTCACCGCCCGGTCGTGCGCCAGGACGGCGTCCCGCCGCTCCTCGCGTCGCCGCTGCTTCACCATCTTGAACAGCCGGGCGGTGGCCCGCTGCACCCGTACCACGTCCGGGTGGTCGCTGGGCAGCGACTCCAGCGCCGCGAAGACCCGCAGCGCGGCCGCGAGGTCGCCCTGGTCGACACCGGGGGCGCCGGCGTCGGGGACCGGTTGTCCGACGTTGTCCACCGTCATGTCCGCTATCGTCCCGCCCTCGCGTCCGGGGCCGACCGCCGGCCCGACCCGGGAACTCTACGCACCCGGGCCGGGCCGACGCGACGTCCGCGCACGGCGGCGGCGGTGAGCTGGGCCACGGCCCCATCCGGAGCCACGGCCCGAGCCCGCCCGTCAGGGCAGCCTGATGTTCTTGGTGTTCGGGAAGCTGTACGGGCAGGACGCCGACGAGCCGGTGCCGACCACGACATAACCGGCGGGGATGGGCGAGGCCGAGCAGATGGTGGTGATGCCCGTGGTGGACGGGGTGGTGATGGTCCAGGTGTTGGGGAAGCTGTAGGGACAGGACGCCGACGAGCCCTGCGCGACGATCACGAACCCGGACGGCAGGGTGGACGCCTTGCACATCACGCTCGCCGAGCCGGTCGGCGGGATCTTGATGGTCCACGTGTTGGGGAAGCTGTACGGACAGGACGCCGACGACCCCTCCGCCAGGATCACGTAGCCGGTCGGGATGCTGGAGACCTTGCACACGACGGTGGTCGAGGTGGTCGACGGCGTGGTGATGGTCCACGTGTTGGGGAAGCTGTACGGGCAGGACGCGGACGACCCCTCCGCCACGATCACGTAGCCGGCGGGGATCGGGGAACTCTTGCAGATCGTCGTGGTCGCGGCGCTGGCCGGGGTGGCGACGGTGACCGTGGCGGCCACCCCCGCGACCAGGACGGCGAGGGCGGCCAGGACGGCGCGCAGGGGGGTGGTCGTTCCCGGGCCCCGCCGCCGCAGCGGCAGGCCCGTCCGGGCGATCCAGTTCACGCGGGATTCCCTTCACTCA
Source organism: Micromonospora sp. SCSIO 07396 (assembly GCF_053667945.1). Lineage (NCBI taxonomy): Bacteria > Bacillati > Actinomycetota > Actinomycetes > Micromonosporales > Micromonosporaceae > Micromonospora > Micromonospora sp. SCSIO 07396. Next base: position 2,700,458 of record NZ_CM132210.1, on the reverse strand, counting down.
CAGGGTGCGCGACTACCGAGGGCATCGTTGCCAGTACGCGCTGTGAGCATAATGGACGCTCGGGGGCCGCCCGGCAACCCCCGGCCCTGATCGGAGCAATCAGGGGCGGACAGCGGCACCGCCGGACGCCGGGCTCCCACCGACGGGACACTGCCGCGCGTAACCGGTTGATACCGTGTCGGTGACGTCGGGTCGGTCGACCACGGCGGGCCGACGCCACCGGGCGAGGTGGCGTCGGGGCCACTGTCCCCTGGGGAGGGTCGGATGTGGGCGGACGAGTCGGCACTGGACGCTGCCGCACGCCGGCTCGACGAGTGGGAGTCCTCGCTCGTCGGGCAGGCGGAGCGGGCACGGGCCCTGTCGGTCAGCGCACAGGCGTTGACCGGCACCGCCCGCAGCTCCGACCGCACCATCGAGGTCACCGTCGACTCCACCGGCCTGCTGGTCGACCTGCGGCTCGACGAACAGACCCGGCAGCGCTCCGCCGCCCACACCGCCCGGCAGATCATGGCGACCACCCGGGCCGCCCGCACCGACCTGCTGCGGCAGCTCACCGAGGCCACCACCCGGGCCCTCGGCGTCGACGACCCGGCCACCCGGGCGATCATCGAGTCCCACCGGCGGCGACTCGACACCGGGGCCGGCACGCCGGATGCCCGGCGGTGACCACATCCGGGTCGACCCGGACGACCTGAACCGGCACGCCGCCCACCTCGACCGCTGCGCCGACAGCCTCGACACCGCCCAAGGGGCCGGCCGGCACGTCCGGCTCGACGCCGACGCGTACGGGCAGCTCTGCGCGATCATGCCGGCGCTGCTCGACGGCCTGCAGCGGACCCTGGTCGACGGCGTCGGCACCGCTGCCGGATCGGTCCGGGACACCGCCGCCAAGCTGCGGTCCAGCGCCGTGGGCTACCGGGCCACGGACAGCCGGGCCGCCCGACACCTCGACCGGATACGGGACGGCCGGTGACCGGCAACCCGCTGGTCGCCACCGCCTCGGACGCCGCCCCCAGCGCGTGGGCCGGGATCTGGATCTGCGAGGACATCGAACTCATCGCCCAGGGCGTCCGCGCCGGCAGCTGGATCGACGGCAGCCTCGGCGTGGTCAGCGCCGGCCTGGACGCCCTCGCCCTGGTCTCCGACCCGGTCGGGGCCCTGCTCCAGTACGGCATCGCCTGGCTCATCGAACACGTCAGGCCGCTCAGCGAAGCCCTGGACTGGCTGGCCGGCGACCCCGCACAGATCACCGCCCACGCCCAGACCTGGCGCAGCGTCGCCGCAGCCCTCCGGCAGGACGCCGCCGAACTGACCCACGCGGCGCGTACCGAGGTCGCCGACTGGGCCGGCAGCGCCGCCACCGCCTACCGGGCCTGGGCCGCCGAGCAGCACCGGGCGATCACCGGCCTCGCCGAGGGCGCCGACACCCTCGCCGCCGCCACCGAGGGTGCCGCCGGCCTCGTCGCCGCCGTCCGGCTCCTCGTCCGCGACGCCATCGCCGCCTGCGTCTCCCGCCTCATCGTGTACGCGGGCGAACTGCTCGCCACCGGCGGGCTCGCCACGCCGTGGGTGGTGGAGCAGGTGACCACGCTGGTGGGATCGTGGGCGGCCCGGATCGCCCGGCTGCTGCGCGGGCTGCTGGCGAGCCTGCGGCGGTTGCTGCCGGAACTACGCCGCCTCGGCGGCCTCATCGAGAAACTCAAGCAACTCCTCAACCGGCTCCGGCACGCCGACCCCGCCGCTGATGACCTCAATCGAGTACGAGGCAGAGGCCACGGACCCCGGATGCCGATGAGCCTGGAGTCGGTACAGGAGGTCGCCACCAAATACGGCGTCGACGTATCCGGCATTCGCTTCAACATCAACAACCGGATCTCGGGCGTGTGTGGGGTGACCCGACCCGATCAGTCGGTCATGCTCTGCCGCGAGGCGTTCCGCAGCGAGGAGGATCTGGCCCGGACCCTTGAGCACGAGAGGTTCCACGTGTCAGAGCTCCGCGACGGCCGTCCCTACCCCACCACCCGCAACGAGGCCGACGCCTTCGAAGACCGGGCATATGCCCATGAGGAACGATGGTGGAGCGACCATCCGGTCAGGCCAGAGGGAGTGCGTTGATGGCAAGCTTCGACGAGTGGCTGGACGCGTACGACGTCGTGTACCGCGCTCTTCCGGCCTCCTCCGAGCTTCCATGCCCGAACTGCGGGCATCAGACGCTACGCCTGGCCTTCGCCGCTCCCCCAGGAGCGCGACACGGCTACGCCTCGTTCTGGTGCGACACCTGCCTGGAGGGAATCCACCTCTCCCGGGCACCCATTCCCGACGGGGTCAGCGCGCTCTCCCTTGACCTACCCGCCGAGGAACGCCATCGGGGCATCCCCAACTACCGCCTCGCCACATGAGCGTTCGACGAGAGCCCCTGCCGAACTCGGCCGCCGGCTCGTTGTCACCCGCTAGGCGCCCCGGGCGGTCGAGGCCGGCGCGGTAGCGGTGCTGGCGTCCCGTCCGGTCGGGGCGCCGCCGATGGTCGTCAACAACGTGCCGGTGGCGTACGGCCGGCTGGCCCGCGCGGTGGTGGACCGGTTGCCGGCCACCACGCTCATCGGGGTGACCGGGTCGGTGGGCAACACGTCGACCAAGGACGTCCTCGCCCAGGTGCTGCCCGGCTGGGGCGCGACGGTGGCCACCCCGGCGTCGAACAGCAACGAGCTGGGTTGCCGCAAGGCGGCCAACAGCGCCGGGCTGCTGGCCCTGGCGAGCCGGCTGATCGAGGAATTCGGCTCCGTCACCGCGTGACGGTACGGTGGTCGGGGCGTGAGGGTCGGCCGAGGTGCGCGGCGTGTCCCACGATCTGACGTACGCCGACTCCTGGACGGCCGACCTGATCGGTGCGATCCGCCCCTTCATCGATGCTGACGACGAACGCCACCCACCGTTCGTCCGCATCAGTACGCCCATCAGCTTCCCACGGGTGCCGACCGTCGAACGAATGCAGACATTGGTGGGTTGAGATCTAATTCGATCTCGGCGGAATGGCGAACTATCACTGATACATAGGCAATGCCGCATCACGTCCACAATCGGATGCGCACTGGAATGAATCATGAATGAGCCGTACCCCGCGATACGAATCATCACTCCGGGCAATGCGCTCTGCTAACCTGACACGGCCTACGGAGCGAAACCGGACGCTTACCGCAAGGAGTCGTAATGATCAAACCGGTGGTATTGAGACTTTCCCTAGTTTTGGCTATTCTGACCGCGCTGGTCGGTGTCCGGCCGACAGCGGCCTTCGCCCAGCCCGCGAACGACGAATTCGCCAGCGCCACGACGGTCAGCAGCCTGCCCTTCCAGACAACGCAGGACACCAGCAGCGCCACCACCGATCCGGCGGATCCCGGGGAATGCGGAGAGTACCAGTCCGTCTGGTTTACTTTCACCCCCGCCAAGGACACGCTGATCCAGGCAAGCACCCTCGGGAGCGACTACAGCACGGTCCTGTCCGCCTGGAGTGGCCCCTCCGGGTCGCTGGACCTCGTAGCCTGCAACGAAAGCTACGACGACGCGGATTCCCGGATCACCTTCACGGCCACCGCGGGAACCACCTACCATTTCATGGTCACCTCGTACTTCGAGGCGGAGGCCGGTGAGCTGACGTTCTCCCTCAAGCGGGCCAACCGGCCGAAGAACGACAGCTTCGCCGCCGCCAAGGTGATCAATAAGTTGCCGTTCTCACGCGCGGTGGATCTGGACACCGCGAGCATGGAGGTCGGCGAACCGACCGCCTGCCTCGATGCGAAGCAGACGCGCTGGTACTCGTACACCCCCACGGTCACCCGCTCCATCACCGCTTCAGCGGGCTACTGGGGCTCGGTCGCCGGCTACAGCGGGACGTCGTTGACGAATTTGACCCTGCTGGGCTGCTCATACCGGTACAACGTCCCGTTCACCTTCCGGGCGGAAGCTGGCACGACCTACCTGTTCCAGGTCGACCTGCGATGCTGCCCGACCGAACCGAGCACAGGGCCGGCCGAACTCGACGTCCACGTCACGCCGAACCCGAATGCGGATTTCTCCTACAGCCCCACCGATCCGAGCACCCAGGACACCGTCTCCTTCCATGACTACTCGTTCGACCCCGGCAGGGTGGAATTCGCCTCACGGCTGTGGAAATTCGGTGACGGAACGACGTTCGAAGGGCTCTCCCCCACCCATCAGTACGCGGCCGACGGTGACTACCAGGTAAGTCTGACCGTGACGACCCTTGATGGCCGAAAAGGGAAGACGACCAAGGTCGTTTCGGTACGAACCCACGACGGGACAGTCACCCGCCCGGCCGTACCGGCCACGAGTCGGCAGGACAGTCGATCAGGGTCTAAGCCACAGTGACGGCCCGAGACCAGACTGCGGAGGCATCGCGTTCCGCGCCGACGCCACCCTTGTTGACACGCCCGACGCACTCCCTGCTGACACCAGCTTGCTTTCGCGCACCATGAAGCGTTCTGAGCCTTACCAGCAGTAGACCGACCTGCCGTCGGAGTTCCGTCGACTGACTTCGACACACGGCCTAGCCGAGCCCTCCGGCGAACGGCATCGACCGCCACTGGTCGAGCATGCCGCCGAGGGCGTCCGCCAGCATCGGCAACTGGGGTGCGAGGGCGAGACAGGTGACGCCCCGCAGCATCCCCACCGCCGTGACGAAGCGCAGCACCCCCTCGTCGAGGTCCCGCATGTTCCGCCGCTGCGCCGCACTCCGGTAGGCGGTTTCCCCCTCCGGGCCGACGCCGACGACGTCCCACTCGACGGGCCCCAGCGTCACCATCTCGAAGTCGGCGTAGCGGTACCCGTCGACCCCGGCGACCATGTTGACGACCGGGGAGTCGCCGTGGACGGGTTGCAGGTCGACCCCGGGGAACGTCTTCTCGAACAGTTCGCGGGAGCGTACGAGTGGTGCCAGCACCTGCCATTCCCGGCGGGCGCGGTCCAGGTCGGCCGGGTCGATCAGGTCGGGCTGACCGTCGAGCGCGACGAGACCGTCCTCGACGAACTGCGGTTCGGCGGCGGACAGGAACGACAACTCACCCGGGTAGTCGCGCAGCGCGGCGTGCAGTTCGGGTACGAGGCCACAGTTCGCCACATAGTCGGGTTCCCCGGCCGGGGCCAGCTCGATCAGCTGCCAGAACGTCATCGAGAAGCCGTCGTGTCGGACGGGTTCGCGGGGCACGAGGGGGCTGGGTGGGATGACCGGGACGCCCCGCTCGGTGAGCCATGCCGTCACGTCCAGTTCCGCCCGCTGCCGACCGGCCACACTGTCGAGGTCCGCATAGGCGGGCAGGACGGTGGGCACCCGGGCCACGACCGGCGACGGCGCGAGGTGTACGACCACGGAGAAAGCCTCGTAGAGCACACGGGCGTCGGTCACGTCGAGCCCACGGGCGCGTCCGGCGTGGACGGCCGCGTCGACCGCACGCCGGGTCCGGTCGGCGATCTGCTCCGGGGTCAGGAAGCTCTGCATGCCCCCATCCTTCCGCACGCACCCGACGGGTCGGGTCTCCGTCCGCGCCGCGCCGACGACCCGAATGCCGGCGTGCCTCACCGGCCCCGATCCTCGTCGAGGCGTCACGGTCATCAGGGCCGGTCATCCGGGGTGCAGTTCCTCGCCGATCGTGAGGATCAGCCGGCGTGACTCCTCCTCGTCCAGGGCCGCCCCGTCCAGGCCCGCCCAGACCTGCTCGTAGGCGGCCCACTCCGCCGGCCGGTCGAGGTAGAGCGCGCCGGTCAACGACTCCTGGTAGACCACCGGCGGATCGGGGTCGGCGCGCAGGCCGAGCGGAAATTCCAGCAGCACGAACGAGCCGGTGAGCGCCGCGTCGTGTGCTCCGGCGGCCAGCGGCAGCACCCGGATCGACACCTGCGGCAGCCGGCTCGCCTCCGTCAGGTGCCGGAGCTGTCCGGCCATCACCGCCGCGCCGCCCACCTTTCGCAGCAGCACCGCCTCGGCGAGCAGCACCTCGTAGCGCGGCGGTCGGGGCAGTCGCCGCCGGAGCAGGTCCTGCCGCCGCAGCCGCGCCTCGACCGGCTGTTCCCGCTCCTCGCCGGTCGCGCCGGGCCGGTGCGGGCAGATCGCGGCGGCGTACTCCCGGGTCTGGAGCAGGGCGGGGACGAGCGCCCCGGCGTGCTCGCGGAGCCGGCACGCGGCGGACTCCAGGCCGCCGTAGAGGTCGAACCATTCGGGTACGGGGTCCCCGTACGCGTGCCACCAGCCCCTCCCCCGCGTCTCGCCGGCCAGCGCGACCAGCGCGGCGGTCAGCGCGCGCCGCGCCCCGTACAGCTCGCACATGGCCCGTACGTCGACCGCGCGCACCATGCCGAGGCCGCTCTCGATGCGCCACATCTTATGCCGGCTGCACTCCAACGCCTCGGCCGCCGCGTCCAGCGTCATGCACGCCGCGATGCGCAGTTCCCGCAGCACCCGCCCGAGGTGCCGGCGCGGCACGGACGAGCCGGTGGCCTCAACCATCGGAACCCGCCCGCCGCTGGCGGGGCACCCGCACCCGGTAGCGGTCCGCGCGCTGGTTGGGCGTCTCCCCCGCCCGCCGCGCGTGACCGAGCGCGCCGTCGCACCGCGACGTCGCCACCCCATCGGGTACGACGCCCTCGACCGTCCTGCGCCGCCAGCGCCCCGGGCCGTTCCCGTCGGGCACCACCTGCCCGGTCAGGTCCACCGCGACCGTCCCGGCCCGCAGGAACCACTTCCACCGCCTACCCATGCCGCCTCCCTCGTTGACTTGGAGAGATCCTAGCAAGCTTGTAAAGCCTGTAAAGACAGCATGGGGATGCTTTATACGTCGCCAAAATCGGCTGCTTTGCTGATCTCATGCCATACGCACAGCCACTCTGGCGACAGATCAGAGATGACCTGCGCGCGAAGATCAAGGCTGGCATCTACCCACCAGGGAGCAAGCTTCCCTCTGCGCGTCTCCTGGCCGAGGAGTACGACACGAGCCACGTGACCATCCGCCGGGCTCTCGACTCGATGATCGAGCTTGACGAACTGGTCGGCCGCGCGGGCATCGGTGTCTTCGTCGCTGGCCCGCCGCAGCAGACCTCGTAGCCCACTGCTCGACGAACCCGCAGGTCAGGGGTTCGCGCTGCCGTCTCCGAGGCGGTCGAGGTTGGCCAAGAGCGCTTGATCTCGGCAAAGGCTGGACCGCCGCCTGCCTGGCCGGCGCGCTCGACCGTCGGTACCTGATGGGACAGCGGCTTCCCGGTCGACACCCCGTAAGCCCGGCTATAGCAGCGGGGGCGGGTTGCTGCGCCGGGGCGGTGGTGCTCACCTGTCGGGTGGACGGCGGGTGCCGGTGACCACCGTGCGGGGCAGCCGCCCCGCGCGGGACTGACCGGCCAGGGTGTCGCCGTCCACGACCACGTCGAAGTCGAGGTGCAGGCGCATCGGCCGGGTCACCGACTGTCGCCAGGTCACCCGGGGGCCGGCGCAGGTCACCGCCGTCAGCGCCACGGTCTCCGCCGCCGTCGACGCGGTGCCGGCGGGCACCCCGCCGGTGTCGTGGAAGACGTAGGTGGCGCGGAGCGTGCCGATGGGGGTCTTCAGGCTGACGTCCCAGGTGCCGATGACGGGGTGTGCCACTGTTTCTCCTCAGACCGGGACGGGAAGGTGGCCGGCGGCACGCCACACGGTGCCGCGTCGCTCGTACTCGAAGAGGGTTTCCACGGCGTGCGCGACCCGGGGGCCGAACTCCCGTTCCAGGATGTGCAGCCCGAGGTCCAGGCCGGAGGTGACGCCGCCCGCGGTGACGAGGTCGCCGTCGTCGACGACCCGGGCCGGCACCGCGTGTACGCCGGTGGCGTCGAGCACGTCCATGCCGAGGTGGTGGGTCACCGCGTGGCGGCCCTCGATCAAACCGGCCATGGCCAGGGCGAGCGACCCGCCGCAGACGGCCGCCACCGTCACGTCGGGGTTGTCGAGGGCGGCGCGCAGCAGCGGTACGGCCGCCGAGTCGGCGAACCGGGCCAGCAGCACGGGGATGGTCACCGCACCCTCGTCGGGGTCGCCGGTGCTCGGACCGCTGGCACCGGGCACCACGACGTAGCCCGGCCGGGTCGGGTCCAGCGGCGCGGTCGCCCGCAGCGTCAGGCCACGGGTGCCGCTGACCACCTCCCTCGGGCCCTGCGCCGAGACGAGTTCCACCGCCAGGGCGCCGCCGACGGTGTCGCCGCCGGCGGCGAGGACCTCGAAGGGCGCGATGACGTCGAGCGGGTCGAACCCGTCGAACAACACGATCTGTACCAACATGCCACCGATCCTCGACCGCACCGCCTGAACCGGCCAGTGGCACGATTGCCATCGTCCGACTGTTTCTTGCCGTCCGCCGACGATCCCGGGGAGGTGCCGTCGTGCACACCGTGCTGGTCCTGGCGCTGCCGGGCACGATCGCGTTCGACCTGGCCACCCCGATCGAGGTGTTGGGCCGGGTGCGGTTGCCGGGCGGTCGGGCCGGCTACCGGGTGCTGGTCTGCGGCAGCGGGCCGGTCGTCGACGCGGGCCCGCTACGGCTGGCCGTCGACCACGGCCTCGACGCGCTCGCCGCCGCCGACACCGTCATCGTGCCCGGCCGGTACGACCCGGCCGCGCCGGTGCCCGGCGCGGTGCTGGACGCGCTGCGGGCCGCCGCTGCCGCCGGCGTCCGGATCGCCTCGATCTGCGTGGGCGCGTTCACCCTGGCCGCCGCCGGGTTGCTCGACGGTCGGCGGGCCACCACGCACTGGGCCGCCGCCGAACTGTTCCAGGCGATGTTCCCGGCCGTCCGGGTGGACCCGGCGGTGCTGTACGTCGACGCCGGCCAGTTCGTCACCTCCGCCGGAGCGACGGCGGGCGTGGACATGTGCCTGCACCTGGTCCGCCGTGACCACGGGGCTGCGGTCGCCGCCGACGCGTCCCGGCAGGCCGTGGCCCCGCTGCACCGCGAGGGCGGGCAGGCGCAGTTCATCGTGCACCCGGGCGCGGACCCCGGCGGGGCGGGCCTCGGCCCGGTGCTGCAATGGTGGGAGTCGCACGCGAACGAGCGGCTGACCCTGGCCGACGTGGCCGCCCGGGCCGGGCTCAGCGTGCGGACGCTCAACCGCCGTTTCCACCAGGAGACCGGCCTCACCCCGATGCAGTGGGTCGCGACCGTGCGTATCCGCCGGGCTCAGGAGCTGCTGGAACGCACCGACCACGGGGTCGACCGGATCGCCCACCTGGTCGGTTTCGCCTCACCGGCGCACTTCCGGGTGCAGTTCAAGCGGCTCAGTGGAGTGTCACCGCAGGTGTACCGCAGGACTTTCGTCGCCGGGTCGGTGCCCGGCTGAGCGGGCGAACCGCTGTGGGGCGGCACGGGTCAGCGCAGCGCGGTGCCGGCGGCGGCCCGGACCGCCGCCGTCAAGGCCGCCAGCGCCGTCGACTCCAGTCGCCAGTACTGCCAGTACAGCGGCACGTCGAGGTGCCGGCCGGCGGCCAGTTCGACGAGGCGTCCGGTGGCCAGTTCGGGGCGGGCGACGGCCTCGGGGAGCAGGCCCCAGCCGAGACCGAGCCGGACCGCCTCGGTGAAGGCGGCCGTCCCGGGCACGAAGTGTGTCGGCGGGTCGACGTCGCGGCGGGTGAGCGTACGGGCGAAGCGGTGTTGCAGGGTGTCCTTGCGGTCGAAGCGGATCATGGTCGCGGTCGGGAACGCGGCGGCCGGGTCGCGGTCGGCGAAGCTCGCGGCGTGCAGGGCGGGGGTGGCGACGGCGAGGTAGCGCATCGCGCCGAGGCGCAAGACCCGGCAGCCCTGCACGGCGACGCGTTCGGTGGTGACCGCCGCCATCACGGTGCCGTCGCGCAGCAGCCGGGCGGTGTGCCCCTCGTCGTCGGTGTGCAGGTCGACCAGGACGTCGGGCACGACGGTCAGGGCCGGCAGGAACCAGCCGGCGAGGGAGTCGGCGTTGACCACGACGGCGACCCGGGTGCGGGTGCCGTCGCCCAGGGTGCCGCGCGCGGCGTCGAGGGCCTCCTGTTCCAGCAGCGCCACCTGTCCGCCGAGGCGGACCAGCGGGGCACCGGCGGCGGTCGGCACGGCCGGCCGGGTACGGCGGACGAGCACCTGCCCGACGGCCTGTTCGAGGGCCTTGATGCGTTGGCTGACCGCCGACGGGGTGACGTTCATCGCCCGCGCGGCGGCGTCGAAGCTGCCGTGGGTGACGACGGCCTGGAACGTCGCCAACTGGACCGGGTCGAGTGGCATAAGCGATTCTAACGGTCCTGAAGAATCTTTAGCTGGAGTGCAGGAGGCCGCCGTCCTAGCGTGGCCGTCATGGGTTCCGTGCTCGCCGGTTTCGGCTTCTCCCTCGCGTTGATCGTCGCCATCGGGGCGCAGAACGCCTTCGTGCTGCGCCAGGGTTTGCGCCGGGAGCACGTACTGCCGGTGGTGGCGGTCTGCGTGGCCGCCGACGCCACCCTGATGACCGCCGGCATCGCCGGCCTGGGGGCGGCGCTGACCGCGACGCCGGCCGTCCTGGTCGCCGTCCGCTGGGGCGGCGTCGCGTTCCTGCTCGGGTACGCGCTGCTGGCCGCCCGCCGCGCCCTGCGCCCCACCGCCCTCAGCCCGGTCGACCGTCCCCCGGCCACGTTGCGGGCGACGCTGCTGGCCTGCCTGGCGTTCACGTTCCTCAACCCGCACGTCTACCTCGACACGGTGGTGCTGCTCGGCACCGTCGCCCACCAGGACCCGAACCGGTGGGCGTTCGGGGCCGGCGCGGCGGCGGCGAGCCTGGCCTGGTTCACCGGGTTGGGCCTCGGCGCGCGCCGGTTGGGGCCGCTGCTCGCCCGTCCGGTGGCGTGGCGGGTCATCGACGCGACGATCGCCGTGATCATGGTGGCGGTCGCCGTCTCGGTCGCCACCGGCTGAGCGGCGTGGGCCCTCCGGCCGGGTGCGGAACCGTATGATCGACATCCTTCAACCCTTTGCTCCACTTTGGAGGAAACCGCGCATGACGGGTCCACTCACCCGACTCCTCGCCTGCGCCCGGCTGACGCTCGCGACCGCCGGCGTCGCGGTGCTCGCGCTCGCGGGTGCCGCCGCCGTCGTGGCCACCCCGGCCCGGGCCGCCGGCCCCCGGCCGAACTTCCAGATGCCGGTGCCCTGCGGCGAGACCTGGCGGATGGCCACCTACTACGGTCACGACGACTACGACATCGACCTGACCTTCACCGGCGGGGCCAGCAACGGCCGTCCGGTCCTCGCCTCCTACAGCGGCACCGTCTCGTTCGCCGGCTGGGGCAGCGGTGGCGGCTGGTACGTGGTCATCGAGCACGGTGGCGGGTGGCGGACGCTCTACCTGCACATGATCGAGACCCCGATGGTCGCCGCCGGACAGTGGGTGTCGACCGGCCAGCAGCTCGGCCGGGTCGGCAGCACCGGCAACTCCACCGGCCCGCACCTGCACTACGAGCAGGTACGCGACGGCGTCAAGACCGAGGCGTACTTCAACGGGGTCCCGTCCGGCATCACCTCCGACGGCAGCCCGTCGACCGGCCCGCTCTACGTCTCCGGCCCCACCTCGCCGGCCCGGAACATGACCAGCCAGAACTGCGGCCAGGCCGCCAACCGCCAGGTGTACGAGTCGGGCAGCCACAGCGGCTGGCAGATGCTGCCGGTCAACAGCATCACCGGATCGGCCACCGCGGCCATGGTCATGGGCGGCAACAAGCTGCTCTACACGGTCAACAACGGCCTGGTGTACGAGGCCTCCAGCGACACCGGCTGGCGCAACCTGTGGACCGGCATCTCCGGCGTCAGCAACAACGCCCTCGCCGTGATCAACGTGGACGGCGTCAAGTACATCTACACCGTGGTCGGCGGCTGGGTGCACGAGGCGTCCAGCGCCAACGGCTGGAAGAACCTGAACACCGGCATCTCCGGGGTCAGCCCCGACGCCCTGGCCGCCATCAACCACAACGGCGTGAAGATCATCTACACCGTGGTCGGGGGCCTGGTGCACGAGGCGGCCAGCAACAACGGCTGGCGCAACCTGTGGACCGGCATCTCCGGCGTCAGCAACAACGCCCTCGCCGTGATCAGCATGGACGGCGTCAAGTACATCTACACGGTCGTGGGCGGCTGGGTGCACGAGGCGAACAGCATCAACGGCTGGCGCAACCTCAACTCCGGCATCTCCGGGGTCAGCCCCGACGCCCTGGCCGCGATCAGCTTCAACGGCGTGAAGATCATCTACACCGTGATCAGCGGAATGGTGCACGAGGCGGCCAGCAACAACGGGTGGCGCAACCTGAACTCCAATGTCCGCGGCACCGCCGTCTCGGCGACCACCATCAGCGGCGTGAAGGTCCTCTACACCGTCTGACGGTCACCTGTTTCCGAACGCCCCGGCCGATCACCCCGCACGCACGGCGGCCGGTGGCTGCCGCCGGCCGGACAGGCCGAGCCACCCGGCGGCGCAGCCACCGCCCGCCCCGCCGGGCACCACGGCAGTACGCCCATTCGTGCCCCGGGCCGCCACCCCGACGGCGACACCGAAGAATGGTGAGCAGATTACTCATTCGATACGCCTATTTTCTGATCATTCGGCAGCGGTATATATTTCCGCTGAACCCGCCCGGAAATCTACCGACGACAAGGTGAACGGCGATCACGTTCCCGCACCCCGACGACGCTTTCCCCGAGGGTCATTCAGTTCCCGTAAACGGCGAAGCCCCGCCCCCACCTGACGGCCCCTCCTGATCAGGTCGGCGCAAGTCCATACGACCCCCGGAGGGAGAGAAGAATGAGCGGCCGGCCATCCGAGGGGTCGTCACACCCCACCGTCGCCATGACGACGGTCCACTGCCGACGATCGGCCCTCGCCGCCGGGGTCGCGGTACTCGCGATGGTGGCGGCGATCGGTGACGCGTCCGCCGCACACGCCGACGGCGTACCCGGCGAACGTGCCGTCACCGCCACGGTGCCGGCCACCGCCGGAACGGGGCGGTCACCGGCGAAACTCGGTGCCGTGACCGCCGTCGGCGCCGGTGAGAGCCACAGCCTCGCGCTGCGCTCGGACGGCACCGTCGTCGCCTGGGGCGGAAACCAGTCCGGGCAGTTGGGTGACGGCACCACCGTCGACCGCACCACCCCGGTGCGGGTGTGCGCGGTGGGACAGGTCGCTCCCTGCACCAGTTTCCTCACCGGCGTGATCGCCATCGCCGCCGGCAGCAATCACAACCTCGCCCTGCTCAGAGACCGCACCGTCGTCGCCTGGGGCGAGAACTGGGGGGATCTCGGTGACGGCACCCGCAACAACCACCCCACCCCGGTACGGGTGTGCGCGGTGGGGCAGGTCGCACCCTGCACCAGATTCCTGACCGGGGTGAGGTCCATCGCCGCCGGCGGGTTCCACAGTCTGGCGGTGCTGGACGACACCGCCGCCGTCGCCTGGGGCTACAACTCCTTCGGCGAGCTCGGCGACGGCACCATCTACACCCGCCTCACTCCCGTACGGGTCTGCGCGGTGGGGCAGGTCGCACCGTGCACGACGTTCCTCAGCGGAGTCAGGTCCATCGCCGGCGGCTGGGTCCACACCGTGGCGGTGGCCGACAACGCGCTGGCCCTCGCCTGGGGCTGGAACCAGCTCGGGCAGCTGGGTGACGGCACCACCGTCGACCGCGCCACTCCGGTGCGGGTGTGTGCGGTGGGACAGGTCGCCCCCTGCACCCGCTTCCTCTACGCGGCGAGATCGGTGGCTGCCGGCGGCGTCGACAGCATGGCGTTGTTGGGTGACGGCGGCCCCGTCACCTGGGGCGACAACTTCATAGGTCAGCTCGGCGACGGCACGTTCACCGGCCGACCCGTCCCGGGGCAGGTGTGCGCGGTGGGACAGACCGCCCCCTGCGAACGGTTCCTGTACGGAATCCGCGACATCGCCGCCGGCCCGGCCCACAGCATGGCGCAGCTGAGTAGCGGTGGCGTCCTGGCCTGGGGCGACAACGTCACAGGTCAGCTCGGCGACGGCACGTTCACCGGCCGACCCGTCCCGGGGCAGGTGTGCGCGGTGGGACAGACCGCCCCCTGCCAACGGTTCCTGTACGGAATCCGCGACATCGCCGCCGGCGGCTTCCACAGCCTGGCGCTGCAGCCTGACTACACCGTGGTCGCCTGGGGTTCCAACGGCCAGGGCCAACTCGGGGACGGCGGCACCGAGCCCAGTCCCACCCCGGTCCAGGTTCTCGCACCCCAGAGTTAGCGGGAGGCGGGGTCCGGGCGCGACGGCCGGGCCCCGGCCGCAGGAGCCGACCCGTCCTCCGGCTCGGGGCGGGACACCCGTGCGGCGCAGTCACGGCTCCGAGCCGCGCCGCCCACACGCACGGTAGGAGGCCGCGCCCCGGCCGGCAGCGTATAACGGCAGGCCGGGACGATCCGACCCGGCGGAATGCCCGACATTCGCCATTCGCAGTGGTCACTGTGTGCCACCACGGTCATCGCCGACTGACCTCAACGGGTGTTAAGTCGACGCTCATTCCCGGCACATGGTTGACGGCCCGCACCCCGAGGGCAATCATGTTGTTCACCGGATTCCCGGCCCGCAAAAATGTCGGATCTGGTAGTTGTTCCGGCTTTTCGACGCGGTTGCCCGCGAGGCGGATGCCCCGTGCGCAATTCCCTGTCGAACCAGTCGGGAAAACTGCCGCAGGCAGTCAGGAGCACACCGGTGAACGGGAACGACGAAGATCCCGCGCCGACCCGGCCCCGGCCGGCGTCGAACGGCGCTGAGCTGCATGAACGGCTTGCCCTGCACGGTGGCGCACCGATCCGCCGCACCCCCTGGCCCACCTACGACAAAGGCGCTGTGCACGTCTGCTCCGACGACGAGGAAGCGGCGATGCGCGCTATCCGCAGCCACCTCTATTTCCGCTACGACCACCGCAACGAGTCGGAAACAGAGTGCGGGCAGTTCGAGGCGGAACTGTGCCGCTATTTCGGTACCCGGCACGCCCTCGCCGTATCCAGTGGCACCGCCGCGCTCGCCCTGGCGATCATGGGTGCCGCCGTTCCGCCCGGCTCATTGGTGGCCTGCCCGGGATTCACTTTCGTCGCCACCCCGAGCGCCATCGTGCTGGCCGGGTGCCGACCATTCCTGGTCGAGGTGGACGACGACCTGCGGATGGACCTCGACGACCTGCGCCGCCGCTGGCGACCGGAGATCAAGGCGATCCTCGTGGTGCACATGCGCGGTTTCGCCGCCGATGTCGCCGCGCTGGCCGCCTTCGCCGCCGAGATGGGCGTACCGCTGATCGAGGACGCGGTGCCCGCGCTCGGCGCCGAACTGCACGGCCGCAAGCTCGGCACGTTCGGCGTGGCCGGGGCGTTCAGCACCCAGTCCGACAAGGCGCTCAACTGCGGTGAGGGCGGCTTCCTGGTCACCGACGACAGCACCCTGTTCGGCCGGGCGGTGGCGCTGTCCGGGGCGTACGAGGGGCGGCTGCGGCGGCACTTCCCCGGCACCGAGCCACCCGTCGACGGGTTGGACCTGCCCCTGCTCAGCCTGCGGATGGATGAGATCCGGGCCGCCCTGCTGCGCGCCGAGCTGACCCGGCTGCCGCAGCGACTGGCCCTGTTCCACCGCAACTACGCCCAGGTCAGCGGCGCACTGGCCGACCTGCCGGCGATCGCGGTCCGCAACCCGGTCGCGCCCGGGGCGTACCTCGGTGAGGCGTTCGTGTTCCGGGTGCCCGGCGGGGACGCCGGCTGGTTCGCCCGCGCGCTGCGCGCCGAGGGCATCGACGCCCGCAACATCGGCGCGGACGACGACCTCAACGTGCGCGCCTTCTGGAACTGGCGGTTCATGTACGACGACCGCGACCCGGCCCGGATCCGGGCCGCCCTGCCGCGCACCGCCCGGCTGCTCGCCGAGACGGTCGACGTGCCACTGTCGTCCAGCCTGACCCCCGACGACTGCGACCAGTTGATCCGCGCGGTCCGCAAGGTGGCCGCCGCGGCACCGGCGGCGGTCGGGGTGGAGTCGGTGCGGGCATGACCACCGCCCCGACCCGGGACACCAGCGTCCCCCGGCTGGCGATGGTGGGCATCTTCGGTGGTCTGTTCGCCGGCTACCTGGGGCTCACCGCGGTCATCCCGGTGCTCCCGGCGTTCCTGCGCGACCGGCACGACGCCGGGGACTTCACCGTCGGCCTGGTGGTCACCGTGACGGCGGTGACCGCGCTGCTGGTCCGCCCGGTCGCCGGCGCGCTGGCCGACCGGTACGGCCACCGCACGGTGATGCTCGCCGGGGCCTTGGTCGTCGCCGCCGGGGGCCTGCTCTACCTGCTGCCGTTGGGCGTGCCCGCGCTGGTCGCCGTACGGCTGCTGCTCGGTGCCGGTGAGGCCGCCCTGTTCACCGCCGGCGCGGTGTGGACGGTCGCGCTCGCCCCGCACCACCGGCGCGGCCAGCTCATCGGCCTGTACGGGGTGAGCATGTGGGGCGGCATCTCCGCCGGCACGTTCCTCGGGGCGACCCTGCAACAGGTCTCCTTCACCGCGGTGTGGGTGCTCAGCGCCGCCGCGCCGCTGCTCGCCGCCGGACTGGTCGCCGTGGTGCCGGCGCCACCCCGGACCGCCCCGACGGGCGGTGGCGGCGGCCTGCTGCTGCGCCCGGCGCTGCTGCCCGGGATCGCGCTGACCTTCGGGGCCGCCGGTTACGCCGGGCTCGCCGCGTTCGTGGTGCTGCACCTCGACGCCCGCGACATCGGGCACGGGGTGGTGGTGCTGAGCTGTTTCAGCGCCGTCTACGCCGGCACCCGGCTGGTCATCGGGCACCTGCCCGACCGGCTCGGCCCACGCCGGGTGGCGGCCTGGTGCGGGGTCGGTGAGGCGGTCGGGCTGGCCGTCGTCGCGGTCGCCCCGAACCTGCCGGTCGCGGTGGCCGGCAGCGTGGTCATGGGGGTCGGCTTCTCGCTGCTGCACCCGTCGCTGGCGCTGATGGTGATGAACCGGACCGACCCGGCCCGGCAGGGCGCGGCGATCGGCGCGTACACCTCGTTCTGGGATCTGGGGCTCGCGGTGTGGGGGCCGGTCACCGGCCTGGTCGCCGCCGGCTTCGGCTACCCGGCGGTCTTCACCGTCGGCGCGGCCTGCGCGCTGATCGCGGCGGCCCTGGCGGTACGCATCGGCCGCCCCACCACACCCACGGAGGTACGCCCCGGATGAGCGAGCCGTTGACCGTCCTGTGCATCACCGGCTGGTGCCGCAACGGCAGCACCATCATCGGCAACGTCCTCAACGAGGTGCCCGGCTTCTTCCACGTCGGTGAGCTGCACTTCCTGTGGAAGAACGCCACCGGCCGGGGGGTCAACGACAGGTGCGGCTGCGGCGAGGCGTTGACCGGCTGCCCGATCTGGTCGACGGTGCTGCCGATCGGCCGCCCCGACGGGACGTCCCCGGACGCGCACGCCGCGACGGTGATCCGGCGGCAGTGGTCCCGGGTGCGTACCCGGCACACCTGGCGGGTGCTGCGCCGCGGCCTGTACGACGACGAGATCCGCGCGCACGCCGACCTGATGGGCCGGGTCTACCACGGCATCGCCGACCGGACCGGCGCACGGGTGATCGTGGACACCACGAAGATCCCCGGCGAGGCCGCGCTGCTGGCACACCTGCCCGGCGTCCGGCCGTACTACGTGCACCTGGTCCGCGACCCCCGGGCGGTGGCGCACTCGTGGCGGGAGCCGAAACAGTACGTCTATGCGATGTCCGCCGCCCGCAGCACCGGCTACTGGCACGGCTTCAACCGGGCCGCCGCCGCGATCACCCGTCGGTACCCGGACCGGTCGATGTTCCTGCGCTACGAGCAGTTCACCGCCGACCCGGCCGGCACCGTCGACGCGTTGCTGCGGCGCTGTGCCGCCGACCCGGCCGGCAACCCGGTGCAGGGCCGCACCGTGCACCTGCACACCAACCACACGGTCACCGGCAACCCGGACCGGTTCCGCACCGGGCCGACGCTCATCCGGGACTCCGACGACGGCTGGCGGCGCACCCTGTCCCCCGGCCGGCGGTGGGCCGCGACGGCGCTGGCCTGGCCGCTGTTCGGCCGGTACGGCTACCGCTCCCCCGGCCCCGCCCCGGCGACGGTCGGCAGCACATCGGACAACGGGAGGTAACGGGCGTGGATCTCGGGCTGAAGGGGCGGGTGGCCCTGGTCGCGGGTGGCACCAGCGGCATCGGGTTGGCCTGCGCGAAGGAGTTCGCCGCCGAGGGCGCCCAGGTGGCGATCTGCGGACGCGACCCGCACCGGCTGGCCGCCGCGCAACGGGAGGTGGCGCAGGTGGCGACCGGTCGGGTCAGCGCCACCAGCGTCGACCTCACCGACCCCGACGCGGCCCGCGACTGGGTCGACGCGGTCGCCGCCGACCTGGGCGGGGTGCACGTGCTGGTGGCCGGCGGCGGCAGCCCGCCGGTCGGGACCGCCAGCGGTTTCGCCGTCGACGACTACCGGGCCGCCGTGGACCGGGTGCTGCTGCCGGCGGTGGCGCTGGCCACCGCCGCGCTGCCGCACCTGCGGGCCGCCGGCTGGGGACGGCTGCTGTTCGTCGCCTCCGAGACCGCCTGTGTGCCGATCGGGCCGCTGGTGCTCTCCGGGGTGACCCGGGCGGCGCTGGTCCGCTTCGCCCAGGGCCTCGCCGTCGACGTGGGCCGCGACGGCATCACCGTCAACGTGCTCGCCCCGGGCGGGGTGCGGACCCCGCCGATGGAACGGGCCGCCGCCCGGCTCGCCACCGACGGTGACGTGGAGGCCCGGCTGGCGGCGATGGGCCACCACAGCGCGGTGGGCCGGCTGGCCCGGCCGGACGAGGTGGCCGCGGTGGCCGCCTTCCTGGCCAGCGAGCGGGCCTCCTTCGTCACCGCCGGGGTGCACCTGATCGACGGCGGGGCCGCCGCGACCGGCCCGGAGCTGCCCCACCTGACCGGCGTCGGCCGGAACACCTACGCCTGACCACCGCCCTCCCCGACCACCGCCTGCCCGGCTCCGGCCGGCCCGACGCCCCGACCCGCGCACGAAGGAGTGCCCGCATGTCCACGACCAGCCAGTTCACCGAACGGGACGTCTCCGAGTTCTTCGACCAGACCACCCAGACGTACCTCAGCTTCTGGGACAGCGAGGGGGTGCTGCACACCGGCTACTTCGCCGACGCCGACGACACCGACTACCCGGCGGCGGCCGACCGGACGTCGGACATCCTCGCCGCCGAGGCCGGCATCGACGCGTCCTCGACGGTGCTGGACGTCGGCTGCGGCTGCGGCAACTTCCTGCTGCGGCTGGCCGGGCGCACCGGCTGCCGGGGTGAGGGGCTGGACCTGAGCATCGAACGGGTCCGCTTCGCCCAGACCAAACTGACCGAACGCGGGGGTGGCCTGCCGGTCGCCTTCCGGCACGGCTCGGCCACCGCCATGCCGTACGCCGACGGCAGCTTCACCCACGTGGTCAGCCAGGACGCGCTGTTCCTGGTGCCGGACAAGGCGCGCAGCCACGCGGAGATGTTCCGGGTGCTCACCCCCGGCGGAACGTTGGCCGTCACCGACTTCCTGCAACCCGTCGCCGAGGTCGGCGAGGCGGCCCGCCGGCACGTCTACGACCGGGTGCGGTGGAGCAGCGGCTACTCCCTCGACGGCTACCGGGAGGCGTTGACGGCGGCCGGGTTCGAGGTGACCGTCGCCCGCAGCCTCGACAGCCACATCCGGCAGACGTACCGGGTGCTCGGGGAGACCGCCCGGCAGCGGGCCGCCGGGAGCGACGACGAGGCGGCCCGGCGGTGGATCCTCGGCTTCGCCGCCTCCTGCGACGAGATCCAGGCGGCGATCGACCGGGGCGAGTTCGGCTGGGGCATGTTCGTCGCCCGCAAGCCGGCCTGACCGACCCGCGTACCAGCTTCAGACCAGGAGGGCAGTCATGCAGCGCACCGACGCCGTCAAGCGGACGATCGCCGAGGTCGTCGCCGAACGCAGGACCCAGATGTCGCCCGGCGGGTTGTTCGTCGAAGCGTTCGCCAAGGACGGTTTCGACACCGGCGTCGACTACGACGTCACCATCACCGACTCGCTGACCAGCTCCCGACGCAAGCCCCGCTACCCGTCGCGGAACATGCTCAAGGTGGTCGACCTGTCCCGGGAGCCGCAGGAGTTCTACTGGCACGAGAGCCCACCGCGCCCCGGCGACCCGGTGGTGGACGGTGCGGACCTGCGCCGGGAGGCCGCCAACCACTTCCACCGCTCCCCCATCCCGGAACTGCTGACCACCCGGGCCTGGGTGCAGGTGCCCGACGAACTGTGGGCCGACCCGGTGGGTTTCGCCCAGTTCATCGACTACCGCCTGGTGGTGCGGCTGGCCACCGCCGAGAACCACACCATCCTGCGCGGCGAGGGCGGGTTGCTGAACATGCCGCAGCTCGGCCGGCTCACCGACCCCGCGCCGTTCGCGTCGACCATCCTGGCCGCCTGCAACGAGGTGGAGCAGATGGGCAGCACCGCCGACGGCCTGATCATCAACCCGGCCGACTACTACCGGCTGCTCGGCGAGGGACACCTGCTGCGCGACGTGGAGGACAACGGCGTCTTCATCGTCCGGACCCGGCTGGTCGACCCGGGCACCGCGATCGTCGGCGACTTCGGCCACGGCGCGGTGCTGTTCGACGCCGGCCGGTCGACCATCCGGTTCGCCGAGCCGCCGCCGGGCACCTTCGCCGAACCGGGGCGGGCGCTGTGCGCCGAGATCTGGGAACGGGTCGTGGTCAACCTGCCCACCTGCTTCTTCGTCGTCACCCTGTAGCGGGGGCCGGGATGGCGACGACGCCCGCGCCGCACGACGTACCCGCACGGTCCGATCCCGACGTCCTGGTCGTCGGCGCGGGCGTGGCCGGGCTGTTCTGCGCCTGGTTCCTGCGCCGGGCCGGGCTGAGTGTGACCGTGGTGGACCGGGGTGAGGTCGGCGACCCGGCCGCCTGTTCGTCGGGCAACACCGGTTTCGTCGGCACCCAGGGGGCCGCCCCGCTGGCCGAGCCGGGGGTGCCGGCGAAGGGGCTGCGCTGGCTGCTGCACCCGGACAGCCCGTTCCACGTCCGGCCCCGGCTCGACCGGGAGCTGCTGACCTGGTTGTGGCACTTCCGCCGCAACTGCACGCAGCGGCAGGCCCGCGCCGGCTTCGAGGTGCTGCTCGACCTCAAGCAGCGCAGCCTGGCCATCCTGCGGGAGGTCTGCGCACACGACGAGCTGGCCGGCACCCTCACCGCCCGCGGCATGCTGCTGGCCTGCCGTACGCCGCAGGGGTACGCGCAGGCGCGGGCGTCGCTGCCGGCGGCGGTGGCCCGGGGGGTGCCGCTGCGCACCGTGGACCGGGCGGAGCTGGCCCGGCTGCAACCGGGCGTCGAGTTCGCCGTCGCCGGGGCGCTGCTCAACGAGGAGGGTGCCGCGCTGCGCATCCCGGCGTTCCTGGTCGCGTTCGCCCGGCTGTTGCGGGCCGCCGGGGTGGAGATCCTCACCGACACCGAGGTACGCGGCTTCGACACCGTCGACCGCCGGGTCCGCGCCGTGCGCACCAGCCGGGGCGACCTGCGCCCCGGTGAGGTGGTGCTCGCCGCCGGGGTGTGGTCGGTGGCGTGCGCCAGGCAGTTGGGCGTCGGCCTGCTGCTGCAACCCGCCAAGGGGTACGCGGTGACCGTCGACGCCGGCCCGGCCACCCCCACCCTGCCGGTTCTGCTCAGTGAGGGGAAGGTGGCCGTCATGCCGTTGGGCGACCGGATACGGCTGGCCGGGACGCTGGAGCTGACCGGCCTGGACACCAGCGTCTCCCCACGTCGGGTGGACGGCATCCGGCGCACCGTGCGGTCGTACCTGCCGGGGTGCGACACCGGGGGCCGGGTGCAGGTGTGGAGCGGGCTGCGGCCGTGCACCCCGGACAGCCTGCCGTTGATCGGCCGGCTCGGGTCGTACCGCAACGTCAGCGTCGCGACCGGGCACGGGCACATCGGGATGGGGCTCGCCCCGGCCGGCGGGCGGCTGCTCGCCCAGCTCGTCACGGGGGCGACGCCGGACGTGCCCCTGGCGACGTTCGCGGTGGACCGGCACCGGCGGGGGCACCGGTGAGCGCCCCGGCGATCGGGGTGCTCTGCCTGCAGACCAGCTTCGACAAGATCCCCGGCCACATCCGCAACCCGGCGACGTTCGACTTCCCGGTGGTGTACCGGGTCGTCGAGGGGGCCACCCCGCAACGGCTGGTCCGCGAGGCCGATCCGACCCTGCTCACGCCGTTCGTCACGGCCGCCCGGGACCTGCAGGGCGCCGGGGTCGCCGCGATCACCGGGGCGTGCGGTTTCCTGGTGCTGTTCCAGGCGGAGCTGGCCGCCGCCGTGGACGTGCCGTTGCACTCGTCGAGCCTGCTCCAGCTGCCGATGGTGCACCGGATGCTCGGTCCGGCCCGGACGGTCGGGGTGTTGACCGCCGACGCGGCGGCGCTGACCCGGCGGCACCTGGCCGCGGTCGGCGCGCAGGACGTGCCGATCCGGGTGGCCGGGATGGCCGACGCGCCGGAGTTCCGTGAGGTGATGCTGGAGGGCCGGCGCGACGCCCTCGACGTCGACCGGTTGGCCGCCGAGGTGGTGGCCCGGGCGGACGCCCTGGCCGGCCCGGACCTGGGGGCGGTGGTCATCGAGTGCACCGACCTGGTGCCGTTCGCGCACCTGATCCAGGCCCGGCTCGGGGTGCCGGTCTACGACATCGTCACCCTGACCACGATGGTGCACGCCGGCCTGGCCCGGCACCCGTACGCCGACCGCCGGTAGGTCGCGTTTCCCGTTCCGCCGGTCGGCCGGGTCCACCACGGACCCGGCCGACCGGCGGTTCTGTCATGGCTTCCCACAGGTGGCCCGGCGGTCGCGCGGGCCGGGGCCGACGTCCGGGCCGATCCGCAGGTGATGCCGTATTCGCGATTTCAAACTCCGCCATTGTCACGAGTTTCCGGCCGGAATCTCACCGTCGGGTGATGACGCATCGCACTGTGCGCGACGGCTAACCGATCGCAGGATTGACCTCAACCGATCAGGGGATGGGAGGCAGCCGAGATGGACGACCGATACGACGCGTACTGCGCGGTCGACCCGCTCTTCTACGACTCGTTGTCCAGCGCGAGCGCCACCGCCACCGGCATCGGCTACGCCACCGACCGCCCGCAGCCCGCCGGCTGGGAGTGCGAGGTCAAGGACGACTGGCTGATCCACGCCCCGGTCGGCGGCACGCTGCCCGCCCAGGGCTGGAAGATCCACGTCTCGGCCCGACTGGACAACGCCGAACGGGTGCTCACCCAGGTGATGGACTACTGCCAGCCGCGCGGCATCCCGTTCAAGCACCTGCGCGGCCCCCGGATGCTGCTGATGCGCAACAGCAAGTACGCCCGCCGGGGCGGCAGCGGCAAGTTCGTCACCGTCTACCCCCGTGACGACGCCGAACTGGAACTGACCGCCAAGGAGTTGGCGGCGCTGCTCGACGGCGAGCAGGGCCCCTACATCCTCAGCGACCTGCGCTACGGCGACGGCCCGGTCTACCTGCGCTACGGCGGTTTCGCCGCCCGCTACTGCCTGTCGCCCGAGGGTCAGGTGGTGCCGGCCATCGCCGATGCCACCGGGACCCTGGTGCCCGACCGCCGCGACCCGGTGTTCCACCTGCCCGACTGGGTGACCCTGCCCGACTTCCTCGCCCCGCACCTGGCCGCCCGCAACGCCGCCAGCACCACCGAACTGCCCTACCGGATCGAGAAGGTCATCCACTTCTCCAACGGCGGCGGCCTGTACGAGGCCCGGGACACCCGGACCGACACCCGGGTGGTGCTGAAGGAGGCCCGCCCGTACGCCGGCCTGGACGCCACCGGTGCGGACGCGGTGACCCGGCTGCACCGGGAGGCCAGCGTGCTGCGCCAACTCGCCGACGTCCCGCACCTGGTGCGGGTGCACGACGAGTTCAGCTTCGGCGGGCACGAGTTCCTGGCGCTGGAGTTCGTCGACGGCCGCCCGCTCAACCAGGTGGTCGTGCAGCGCTACCCGCTGGTGCACCCGGACGCCGACCGCGCCGACTACACCCGCTGGGCGCTGGACGTGCACCGGCAGGTCGCCGAGGCGGTCGAGGCCATCCACGCGCACGGCATCGTCTACGGCGACCTGCACATGTTCAACATCATGGTCGGCGACGACGGCACGGTCACCCTGATCGACTTCGAGGTCGCCGCGCCGGCCGCCGAGGCCGGCCGCCCGGCGCTGCGCAACCAGGCGTTCGCCGCGCCCCGCGACCGGGTCGGCCCCGACGTCGACCGGTACGCCCTGGCCTGCCTGCGACTCGCCCTGTTCCTGCCGCTGACCGCGATGCTGCGGTTGGCCCCGCAGAAGGCGGCGCACCTGGCCGACGTGGTGGCCGAGCACTTCCCGGTCGACCGGGCGGTGCTCGACGAGACCGTCGCGGTCATCGTCGGCGACCCACCGGCCGCCGTCCCGCCCGGCACGGCGACCCCGACCGCACACCGGCCGGACCCGGACCTGGTGCGGGTCGACCCGGACGACTGGCCCGGCCTGCGTGACCGGCTGGTCCGGGCGATCACCGCCAGCGCCACGCCGCACCGCGACGACCGGCTCTTCCCCGGCGACATCAGGCAGTTCAGCGGCAACGACGGCGGGCTGAACCTCGCCCACGGCGCGGCCGGGGTGCTCTGGGCGCTGCACGCCACCGGCGTCCCCGTCGACCCCGACCACGTCCGCTGGCTGATCGACCGGGTCCGGCAACCCGCCTCCGGCAGCCGCCTCGGCTTCTTCGACGGGCTGCACGGGGTGGCGTACGTACTGGACCTGCTCGACCACCGCGACGAGGCCCGCCGGCTGCTCGACCGCTGCCTCGACGAACCGTGGACGGAACTCGGCAACGACCTGGTGGGCGGCCTGCCCGGCATCGCGCTGAACCTGACCCACTTCGCCACGCTGACCGGCGAGGACCGCTACGAGGCCGCCGCCCGACGGGCCGTCGACCTGGTCGTCGACCGGCTCGGCGACGTCGACTCGGTGGCCGAGGTCAGCGGCGGCCGGCACCCGTACGCCGGGCTGCTGCGCGGCGGGGCCGGCGCGGCCCTGATGCTGCTGGACCGACACGAACGGGAACCCGACGAGCGGCTGCTCGACCACGCCGCCATCGCGCTGCGGCAGGACCTGCGCCGGTGCGTACGCCGCGACGACGGGCACCTGGAGGTCAACGAGGGCTGGCGGACCATGCCGTACCTCGCGGAGGGCAGCGTCGGGGTGGGGCTGGTGCTCGACAGGTACCTGCGCCACCGGCCCGACGAGGCACTGCGCGAGCAGGCCGACGCGATCCGCCGCTGCGCCGACTTCCCGTTCTATGCCCAGTCCGGGCTGTTCGCCGGACGCGCCGGCATCGTGGCCTACCTGGCCGGCCGGGGCGAGTACGACGTGGCCCGTACCCAGGCCCGCCTGCTGGGTTGGCACGCCCTGCCGTACGCCGGGGGCACCGCCTTCCCCGGCGACCAGCTGCTGCGGCTCTCCATGGACCTGGCCACCGGCACCGCCGGCGTGCTGGCCGCCGTGGCCGCCAGCCGACCCACCGATCCGGTCCGGCTACCGCTGCTGGCGTCGACCGGCGACCCCACCCCGGCCGGCTGACGGCCCACCCGCTCCCCGGGGGTCACCCCGGGGCAACCCGACCCGACGACTGTGGAAAGGAGGAAAGACATGGCCCTGCTCGACCTTCAGGGGATGGAGCTGCCGGCCGCCGAGCGTACCGGCGGCGGTAGCCGGGCGAGTCTGCTGCTCTGCGGCGACAGCTCGCTGAGCGTCACCACCTGCAACTGAACCGACGGTCGTCACCGACCAGGTTCAACCATCAGGCACCTCCACATCGACAGAAAGAGGTAAGACCATGGCTCTGCTCGACCTCCAGGCGATGGAACTGCCGGCCACCGAGCGCACCGGCGGCGGCAGCCAGGCCAGCCTCCTGCTCTGCGGCGACAGCTCGCTGAGCGTCACCACCTGCAACTGATCGACCGGTATCGCATGGCCCCGGACCGGCACCTGCCGGTCCGGGGCCGCGCGGCGTGGGAGGGGACGCGATGACACCGACCGACCGGCTCCTGCTGCGGGCCGTCCGGGCGGCCGGCTGGTGGACCCCGACGCTGGCCGTGGTCACCGTGGCCGGCACGGCCGCCGAACTGGCCCTACCGGCCGTGCTGGGCCGGGCCGTCGACGCCGCCGTCGGCACCGCGCCGAAGGACTCCCCGGACCGCTGGCTGGCCGCCGTCGTCGGGCTGATCGCCCTGCTGGTCGTCGTCGGCGTCGTGCGTGACTACGGCACCGGCGCGGCCACTGCCCGGTCGGTGGCCCACCTGCGGCACACCCTGGTCCGGCACCTGTTCGCCCTCGCCCCGCAGACCGCCGCCCGACGCCCGGTGGGTGACCTCGCCGGCCGCGTGGTGGGGCAGGTCGCCGACGCCGGTCAGGCCGCCCCGACGCTGGTCACGGCCGCGACCGTGGCGCTGCCGCCGGTGGGCAGCCTGGTGGCGCTCACCCTGATCGATCCGTGGCTCGGCGTCACCTTCGTCACCGGGCTGCTCCTGCTCGGCCTGCTGCTGCGCGGTTTCGTCGCCGACGCCTCCGCCGCCGTCGCCGGCTACCAGCAGGCCCAGGGCGACCTCGCCGGCCGGCTGGTGGAGGCCCTGGCCGGGGCGCGCACCATCGCCGCCGCCGGCACCGGCGAACGGGAGGTCGACCGGGTGCTGACCCCCCTGCCCGCGCTGCACCGGCACGGGGCGCGGACCTGGACGGTGCTCGCCGGCGCGGCGACCCGGGGCGCGGTGCTCAACCCGCTGCTCCAGGTCGCGATCGTCGCCGTCGGTGGGTTGTCGCTGACCGCCGGTCGGTTGACCCCCGGGGAGCTACTGGCCGCCATCCAGTACGCCGCCCTCGGCGCGGGTCTCGGCACCGTGGTCGCCGCCCTCAACACCGCCGTGCGGGTACGGGCCGGCTGCCGCCGGGCCGCCGACGTGCTCACCGAACCCGCCCGCCCGTACGGCGACCGGCCCCTGGCGTCCGGGCCGGGCACCCTGGAACTGCGCGGCGTCACCGTCCGCGACGCCGACGGCCGGGCCCTGCTCGACCGGGTGGACCTGCGGGTGCCGGGCGGCACGCTGCTGGCCGTCGTCGGCGCCTCCGGTGCGGGCAAGTCCCTGCTCGCCGCCGTCGCCGGCCGGCTGCGCGACCCGGACGACGGGGTGGTGCTCCTGGACGGGGTGCCGCTGCCGGAGCTGACCCCGGCCGCCCTGCACGCCGCGATCGGCTACGGGTTCGAACGTCCGGTGCTGGTCGGCGACACGGTCGGTGCCGCCGTCGGGGCCGGTGCGGACCCGGTGCCGCTGGCCCGCGCCGCCGCCATCCACGACTTCGTCGAACGGCTGCCCGACCGGTACGCCACCTCGCTGGCCGAGGTCGCCATGTCCGGCGGTGAACGGCAACGGCTCGGGCTGGCCCGTGCGTTGCGCGCCGAACGGCTGCTGATCCTCGACGACGCCACGTCCAGCCTGGACACCGCCACCGAGTACCAGGTGACCCGGGCGCTGACCGGGCCGGGTGACCGGCGTACCCGGATGGTGGTCAGCCACCGGCTCGGCATGGCCGCCCGGGCGGACCTGGTCGCGTGGGTGGCCGACGGGCGGATACGTGCCGTCGGCCCGCACCGGGCGTTGTGGGCCGACCCCGACTACCGGGAGGTGTTCCGGTCGTGACCACTGTCGTCGGCGTGACCCGGGCCGCGCTGCGGGACCGGCGGGCGCAGCTGTGGCGGTTGGCCGGCTGGTCGGCCGCCGAGGTGCTGCCGGCCGCCCTGTCCGGGCTGTTCACCGCGCGGGCCGTGGACAGCGGCTTCCTGGACGGGCGGCCGGGCGTCGGACTGGCCTGGCTGGCCCTGCTGGGGTTGGCGGTGCTGGTCGGCGCGGCCGGCACCAACCGGTCGTACGCGCTGCTCGGGGCGGTGGTGGAGCCGTTCCGCGACGACCTGCTGCGCCGGGTGGTCCGCGGTGCGGTGGCCGGCGCGGCCGGCGGACGGGCCGACGATGCGGCGGTGGCCCGGCTCACCCACCAGGTGGAACTGGTCCGGGACACCTACGCCGGCCTGCTGATGGTGGTACGGGGCTTCCTGTTCGCCCTCGGCGCCGCGGTGCTCGGCCTGTTCTCGCTGGCCGTGCCGGTGGCGCTGCTGGTCGCGGTGCCGGTGCTGGCCGGTCTCGGACTGTTCGCCGTGGCGCTGCCGGTGATGGTGGCCCGGCAGCGGGAGTACGTGCTGGCCGACGAACAGCTCGGCCGGGCCGTGGTGACCGCGGTGAGCGGCCACCGCGACGTCACCGCCAGCGGGGCCCGCGACCAGGTCACCGGGTGGGTCGGCGGGTCCGTCGACGCGCAGGCCCGGGTGGAGCGACGACTGGCCACCATGGCGGCGACCCGCAGCCTCAGTCTGGCGCTGGGCGGTTGGCTGCCGGTGCCGGTGCTGCTGCTGGCCGCGCCGTGGCTGGTCCGTCAGGGGCTGGGGCCGGGCGCGCTGCTGGGCGCGCTCGTCTATGTCACGCGGGGGGTGCAGCCGGCCCTGCACAGCCTGGTGCAGGGGGTCGCCGCCGGTGGTCTCCGGTTCGCCGTCACCCTGGACCGGCTGCTGCGTACCGCCGCGCCGGCCGACACCGGCCCGGCCGGGTCGCTGCTGCCCCGTCCCACGCCGCAGCACACCGGGGCGGCGTTGTCGCTGCGCGGGGTCACCTTCCGGTACGGCCCGCACGCCGACCCGGTGCTCGACGGCCTCGACCTCGACGTGCCCGTCGGGGACCACCTGGTGATCGTCGGGGCCAGCGGGATCGGCAAGTCGACCCTGGCGGGGCTGATCGCCGGGGTGCTGCACCCGCAGGCGGGCACCGTGCACGTCGGGGGGTCGCCGGTGACCGGGGCGACGCCCGGTGAACTGGCCGGGCGGCGCGTGCTCATCCCCCAGGAGGCGTACGTCTTCACCGGCTCGCTCCGCGACAACCTCGGCTATCTGGCCCCCGGCGTCGCCGACGACGTGGTGGACCGGGCGGCGGCCCGGCTGGGGTTGACCGGACTGCTGACCCGGCTCGGCGGGTACGACGCGCCGCTGCGCCCGACGGACCTGTCGGCCGGGGAACGGCAGCAGGTGGCGTTGCTGCGGGCGTGGCTCTCCCCCGCTCCGCTGGCCATCCTCGACGAGGCGACCTGTCACCTGGATCCGGCCACCGAGGCCCGGCTGGAGACGGCTTTCGCCGCCCGGCCCGGCACGCTGGTGGTGATCGCCCACCGGGTCAGTTCGGCGCTGCGGGCGCGGCGGGTCCTGCTGCTCGACGGGCGGACCGCACTGCTGGACACCCACCAGGGGCTGTTGGAGCGTTCACCGGCCTACCGTGCGCTGGTCGGCTACGGCGAGACCGAACCGTCGGACGCCGCCACCTGCTGGACGGCATCGGACGGGACGTCGGCGGCGGCCCGGACGTAGGTGTCACCGGCCGGGTGCCGGTGCCGGACATGGTGTCGGGGCCGGTGCCGGTCACAGCCAGCCGGAGTCGCGGGCGATCCGCACCGCCTCCCAGCGGGTCCGCGCGCCGGTCTTCGCCATGATCCGCGACAGGTGGTTGCGTACCGTGCCGGCCGACAGCACCAGCCGTTCGGCGATCTCCTGGACGGGATGCCCCTCGGCGACCACGTCGAGCACTTCCCGCTCCCGGTTGGTCAACGGGCTGTCGGCGACCTCAAGGGCCGCGACCACCAGGTCGGGGTCGAGCACGACCCGTCCCTCGGCGAGCTGACGTACCCCGTCGACGATCCGGCCGGGTGGCACGTCGCGGCTGAGGAAGCCGATCCGGTGGCCGTGCTCGGCGAGCACCGGCCCGAGTCGGCCGGCCCGGCGCTGTTCGACGAGGACCAGCAGGGCACCCACGGGTACGGTGATCGGTTCCGTCGGCGGACGGGGACCCGGGACGGTGGCGGTGGACTCGTCACCGGCGGCCGGGGTGTCGTCGACGACGGATTCCGGGACGCCCAGGGTGGCCAGCCGGACCAGTTCCGTCACGGTCAACATGTCGAATTCGACCACTGCCACGTCGGGGCGTTCGGCCCGGACCGCCGCCCGCAGCTGGTGCGGGCTGTCCACCTCGCCCACGATCTCGATGTCGTGTTCGGCGGCGAGCAGTTGGGCGAGGGCGCCCCGGAGCAGCCCGCCCTGGAGGGCGAGCAGTGTGCGAACCATAAGCGACTCCCGAGATCACACCCGTGTTGACAAAATGTATGCGTCCGATGACGCACGGTTCGGAATCTTATTCAATCCGTAACTGGTCCGACACCCCTTCTCACGGGTGGTCAGATCCAGCCGGCGTCCTGGGCCCGCTGGACCGCTTCCCACCGGTTGCGGGCCCCGGTCTTGCGGAGCACGGTGGACAGGTGGTTGCGGACGGTGCCCGGCGCCAGGTGCAGATGACCGGCGATCTCCTTGGTCGACATGCCCCGGGCGGCAGCGGCCGTCACCTCACGTTCCCGGTCGTTGAGGGGGTTGACGGCGGCGTCCAACGCGGCCAGGGCGGTCACCGGGTCGATCATCCGCTGTCCCTCGGCGATGAGCCGAAGCTGGTCCAGGAGTTCCTGGGGCGGGACGTCCTTGGCGATGATCCCCCGGGCCCGCGCCCCGAGGGCACGGCGCAGCGCCCGGGCGGTCCGCCGGGAGGTCAGCACCACCACCGCACATTCCGGCAGCCGGGCATGCCACCGTCCGGCGAGTACGGCCGGATCCTCGATCGCGTCGAGGTCGACCAGGACGACGTTGGGACGTCGGGTGACGACTCCGTCCGTCAGGTGGTGGTCGGGATCGCTCTCCCCGGCCAATTCGAACCCGGGGGCGGCGGCCAGGATCGCCGCGAGGGCGGTACGCAATAGTCCCGGAGGCCCCACCACCACGACACGGATCGTCGGTTCATCGCTTTCTGCCGCCCGGCCCGGACCCGACGATGACTGTTTCCCGTTCGTCAGTTCGTCCATCCGTCATATTTTCCCAAATGCAGCCCGAACCAGGCGTGACTGTCGGAATGACGACCCGTTTCCGGACGGCGGGAAAATGGCCGAAATGCATCAGCCGACGGCAGGGGTGAATCGGGACCTGCCGGACGTCCGACAGGTCGCGGGTGAATGGGTGCGGACAGCAGTCGAGGCCGGCCCCATGAACGGGGCCGGCCTCGACCGAAAGATTGTCCGGCGGTGTCCTACTCTCCCACACCCTCCCGAGTGCAGTACCATCGGCGCTGGAGGGCTTAGCTTCCGGGTTCGGAATGTAACCGGGCGTTTCCCCTCCGCCATGACCGCCGTAACACTATGAACATATCAAACAACACACACACCCACACACGTGGGGGGTTGTTCGGTGTTTGTTCAGAGTTGCACAGTGGACGCGTAGCATATTCGTAGTCAAGTCCTCGGCCTATTAGTACCGGTCAACTCAACCCGTTACCGAGCTTACATTTCCGGCCTATCAACCCAGTCGTCTAGCTGGGGGCCTTACCCCACCAAAGGTGGGTGGGATACCTCATCTTGAAGCAGGCTTCCCGCTTAGATGCTTTCAGCGGTTATCCCTTCCGAACGTAGCTAACCAGCCGTGCCCCTGGCGGGACAACTGGCACACCAGAGGTTCGTCCGTCCCGGTCCTCTCGTACTAGGGACAGCCCTTCTCAAGTATCCTACGCGCACGGCGGATAGGGACCGAACTGTCTCACGACGTTCTAAACCCAGCTCGCGTACCGCTTTAATGGGCGAACAGCCCAACCCTTGGGACCTGCTACAGCCCCAGGATGCGACGAGCCGACATCGAGGTGCCAAACCATCCCGTCGATATGGACTCTTGGGGAAGATCAGCCTGTTATCCCCGGGGTACCTTTTATCCGTTGAGCGACACCGCTTCCACACGCAAGTGCCGGATCACTAGTCCCGACTTTCGTCCCTGCTCGACCTGTCAGTCTCACAGTCAAGCCCCCTTGTGCACTTGCACTCAACACCTGATTGCCAACCAGGCTGAGGGAACCTTTGGGCGCCTCCGTTACCCTTTAGGAGGC
This sequence comes from Micromonospora sp. SCSIO 07396, assembly GCF_053667945.1. Lineage (NCBI taxonomy): Bacteria > Bacillati > Actinomycetota > Actinomycetes > Micromonosporales > Micromonosporaceae > Micromonospora > Micromonospora sp. SCSIO 07396. The sequence continues at coordinate 2,668,259 of NZ_CM132210.1, read as the reverse complement.
AACCGCCCCAGTTAAACTACCCACCAGACACTGTCCCTGAACCGGATAACGGTCCGAAGTTAGATACCCGAATCAACCAGAGTGGTATTTCAAGATTGCCTCCACCCATACTGGCGTACAGGTTTCACCGGCTCCCACCTATCCTACACAAGCCCATTCAGATACCAATGTCAAGCTATAGTAAAGGTCCCGGGGTCTTTCCGTCCTGCCGCGCGTAACGAGCATCTTTACTCGTACTGCAATTTCGCCGGGCCTGTGGTTGAGACAGTGGGGAAGTCGTTACGCCATTCGTGCAGGTCGGAACTTACCCGACAAGGAATTTCGCTACCTTAGGATGGTTATAGTTACCACCGCCGTTTACTGGCGCTTAAGTTCTCCGCTTCGCCCCCGAAAGAGCTAACAGGTCCCCTTAACGTTCCAGCACCGGGCAGGCGTCAGTCCATATACATCGAATTACTTCTTCGCATGGACCTGTGTTTTTAGTAAACAGTCGCTTCCCCCTGCTCTCTGCGGCCATACAACGCTCCACCCGCACGGGGCTTCACGTCTCCGGCCCCCCTTCTCCCTAAGTTACGGGGGCAATTTGCCGAGTTCCTTAACCACAGTTCGCCCGATCGCCTCGGTATTCTCTACCTGACCACCTGTGTCGGTTTGGGGTACGGGCCGCTCGAAACTCGCTAGAGGCTTTTCTCGGCAGCATAGGATCACTGACTTCACCTGAATCGGCTCGGCATCACGTCTCAGCCTCAATGCACCGCG
>NZ_CM132210.1:652500-2662500 GCF_053667945.1 Micromonospora sp. SCSIO 07396 | reverse complement strand
GACTCGGCCACCCAGCGGGCGAACCAGCTCCAGGGTGAGGCGGAGAAGACGCTTGTCGAGGCGCGGGACCGGACCGCGCAGGCGCTGCGGGACCTGGACGAGGAACTCGCCACCCGCCGCGAGGAACAGGAGAAGGCGTACGAGGAACGCCGGGCGACGGCCGACGCCGAGCTGGCCGAGATCCGGGAGCGGGCGGAGAAGCTGCGGGCCGAGGGGGAGGCCGCCCACGAGCGGGCCCAGCAGGAGGCCAAGCGGATCAGCGAGCAGACCGCGAAGCAGATCACCCAGACCAGGGCCGCCGCCGAGGCGTTGACCAAGGCGGCCCGGACCCAGATCCAGCAGGAGATCCAGGCGGCCCGGACGCAGAGCCAGCAGGAGCTGGCCCAGTGGCAGGCCACGGTGGAGCGGGAGGTCGGCGAGCGGCGGGCCGCGGCCGAGCAGGAGCTGGCCGAGCAGCGGGCGGCGGCGGAGCGGGAGCTGACCAACCAGCACAGCGCCGCCGAGCAGCAGATCGCCGCGTTGATCGCCGAGGCGCAGCAGTACGCCACCGAGGTCCGTCAGCGGGCCGACGAGCAGACCAGCAGCCACCAGGAGCAGCTGGCCACGGTGCAGCGGGAGATCGCCGACCGGCAGAAGACCCTCGCCGAGGTGCAGGGCGAGCTGGAGACGGCCCGCGCGCAGCTGGCCGAGATCCAGCAGGAGGGTGACACCACCGAGCGGGAGTTGGCGCGTTCCCGGCAGCTGCTGGAGGAGGTGCGTCGCGACCTGACCGCCGAGAACCGACGGTTGGAGGAGGCCCGGCAGGCCGCCGAGAGCGTGGAGCGGCACGCCAAGGACGTGCGGGCCCGGGTGCAGCGGGAGGCGAAGCGGGTCGCCGACCTGGCCGCCGCCGCCGTGATGGCGGCCGCCGCCGGGGGTGGGGAGACCGCCGAGTACCCGACGGTGGCGGCCCGGCAGCCCGCCGAGCCGCCGGTCGGGGCGTCCACCGAACCGCCCGCCGGCAAGGTGCCGACCAACGCCTGACGAACGGGTACGGCCCGGGGCGAATTCGCTGTCGCCCCGGGCCGGTGGGACGTAGCCTGACGGCCCCGTCACCACGACCAGCGAACGAGGTGTGTCCCGTGCCCGTGCTCCGTGTGCCGACCGTCCGCTTTCCGCGTCCGTCCACGCACCTCCGGAGTCATCGACATGGATCTCGACCGTAGTTTCGTCATCCGCGAAGGCGACCTTCGCATCCTCAACCCGTTCGACGCCGACAAGCTGGCCACCCTGGGGCGGGTGATCCGGCTGCGCCCCGACGACGCCCTGCTCGACCTGTGCAGCGGCAAGGGTGAGCTGCTCTGCACCTGGGCCCGCGCGCACGGGATCCGGGGCACCGGTGTCGACATCAGCACCGCGTTCACCACCGCCGCCCGACATCGCGCGGCCGCCCTCGGGGTGGCCGACCGGGTCCGTTTCGTCCACGACGACGCCGCCGGGTACGTCCACCCCGGGCCGGTCGACGTGGCTGTCTGTCTCGGTGCGACCTGGATCGGCGGGGGTGTCACCGGCACCATCGACCTGCTGGCGCGGGCGCTGCGTCCGGGCGGGATGCTGCTGGTCGGGGAGCCCTACTGGCGGCGGGAGCCGCCGGACCGGGAGACCGTCGCCGGTTGCCACGCCACCGTGCGGGACGACTTCGACGACCTTCCCGGGCTGATCGGCCGGATGCAGGGGCACGGCTGGGACGTGGTCGAGATGGTCCTCGCCGACCAGGACAGTTGGGACCGGTACGCCGCTGCGCACTGGCTGACCCTGCGCCGCTGGTTGGACGCCCATCCCGACGACGCTCTCGCCGGGTCGCTGCGGCAGGAGCTGACCGAGGACCCGTTGCGGCACGTCAGGTACCGGCGGGAGTACCTGGGCTGGGGTGTGTTCGCCCTGCTCCGACGCTGAGCCGGCACGGGGCGGCCCGGCCTCGGGCCGCCCCGTGCGGGCCGGTCACGGCGACGCCGGGGGGTCGCGTGGTCAGTCGGCGGTGATCTCGTCCAGCACCCGCTGTTGGAAGGCGCGGGCCGCGGCGGCGGACGGGGGCGGGCCGCCGGTGCGGGCGTCGACGCAGCGGCGCACCAACCCGGGGTCGCGGCCGAGGGTGATCACCCGGTGGCCGGCGGCGGTCTTGGACAGCCAGTCGCCGTCGCGGAGCCGGACCAGCGCGCGACAGGCGTTCAGCACGGCGTCCTCCGCGCCGGGGGCCGGGGCGTCTCCGGGCGGGGCGGGGCGGGCCAGCCACCAGCGCAGCGCCGCCACCATCAGCGTGCGCAGGTCGTCCGGGGACGGGTCGGCGAAGACCGCTGCGGCCGGCGGGCCGGTCAACGGGTGGCCCCGTTGGTGCAGGATGCTGCGGTCCAGGGCGTACCAGAAGCGGCCGTCGGCGGCGGGCCGCTCGGCCGGGTCGAGGGTGACCCGCGCCGGCATCGCCGCCCCGGTGTTCAGTTCCACCTCGAAACCCGGTTCGCAGGTGCCCGAGCCGGCGACCGAACGGGTGTAGACGACCAGTTCGAGGCCGCGTGCCGGGCAGGGCAGCGCCTCGTGTCGCAGTCGGGTGACCAGTTCCTGCCGGGTCGGCCGGGGTAGCGCGTCCCGGCAGACCAGCGCCACGTCCACGTCGCTGCGGCCGGGCTGGTACGCGTGCAGCGCCACCGACCCGGCGGCGTAGCCGCCCACCAGTTCCGACCCGAGCAGGTCGCGGGCGACGCCGAGCAGGTCGGCGAGGTAGCGGCGTACGGCGGGGTCCATGCCGGCCATCCTGCCGGCAGCGCCGGTGGCTGTCGTGGAGCGGGTCCGGCGGCCCGGGCTCCGGCCCGTCGGGTGGAGTCGGGTGGGGGCACCCCTGGCGCGGACGCCACGGGTGGGACAGACTTGAGGCCCGACAGCGAGGACGGGGGCATGGCAGGCTCCACACAGGACGATGCGGCGGCGGAATTCGTTCGGGAACTGACCCACTGGCGTCACCAGCGGGGCATGTCCAAGAAGGAACTGGCCGAACGCACCGGTTTCGACCCGTCGTACGTCAGCCACATCGAGAACGGCCGGCACCAGCCCACCGAGGAGTTCGCCAGGCGGGTGGAGCTGGTGCTGGACAGCGGTAACCGGATCTGGCAGCAGTACGTGGCCTTCGCCGACCGGCGGGGCCCGGGGGGACGCCGTTCCCCGCTCGGCCCGACCGCGGTTCCGCCCCCGGCCGGGTCGCATCTGGTGATCGAGGACGAGCAGGCCAGCCTCTCCCTCGTCGACGGGGTGTACGAGTGCCGGTTCCGGCGGGTGCTGCACAGCGTGGGCACCGAGCCGATCACCAGGCACACGGTGCAGATCGACATCGACCGGTTCCCCGACGATCCGGCCCGGTCGACGGTCTTCCACGGTCGCCATCCACTCACCATCGACGAGGTCGACTTCCGGGCGAGCATCGGCGTCGACCAGCCGGAGCCGATGCGGTGGCGGGTCGGGCGCAGCCGGGACGCCTTCCTCAAGATCGTGCTGTTGCTCGACGGTGGGGGCACCCCGATGCCGCTCTATCCCGGCCAGCGCACCGTGGTGGACTACGCCTACCGGGTGCCGGCGTGGAAGTTCGGCGACTGGTTGCAGCGGGACATCCGGCTGCCCACCCGCAATCTGGTGATCCGGCTCGACTTCCCGGCCGAGACGGGTCCGACGGTCTGGGGCAACGAGACCTCGTTCACCGCCGAGAGCAGCGCCGAGGTGCGCCCGGACGGTCGGGAGCGGCAGGGGCGGATCGCGTACGAGTGGGTGGTGCCGCGGCCCCGGTTGCGGGCGCAGTACCGGGTGGAGTGGCGCTACGCCGATCCACGCGCCGCCCTGGTCGACGCGCCGTCGGATATCCGACCCCTTGCCTGCTGAACGCCGTTGACGGTTCGGCCGGACGTTCCCACCGGACGGGCCGACAGGTGTCGTTTCCGACAGATCCGGCCGGTTGTTCGGGCTCGGCATAGCGGTGTGCCGGGCCCGACCGTTAGGCTCAAAGGCTGAACGGGGCCGACGAAAACATCGTTTTCGCTCGATGCGGGTTGCGAGTATTGGCTGGTAGTGGCACTGGAAGGCAGGCTACAGTGACCCGAGAAGGTGAGCCTGGGCCGCGATACGCCCACCGCGCGGACAACAAGCGGGTGGCGTACGAGGAGACCGGTGCTCCCGACGGGTTCCCCGTCTTCCTGATGCACGGCACACCCGGCAGCCGCCGGGGGCCGAAACCCCGGGGCATCGTGCTCTACCGGATGGGCATCCGGTTGATCGCCTACGACCGCCCCGGTTACGGCGACTCCGACCGGTTCGAGGGCCGGGACGTGGCCGACGCCGCGCGGGACGTGGAAGCCATCGCCGACCAGCTCCGACTGGACCGGTTCGCGGTCGCCGGCCGCTCCGGTGGCGGGCCGCACGCGCTGGCCTGCGCCGCCGACGAACGCCTGCGCGGCCGGGTGAGCCGGGTCGCGGTGCTGGTGAGCTTCGCCCCCTCGGAGGCCATCGGGCTGGACTGGTTCGAGGGGATGAACGGCGACAACCAGCGGGGCTTCGGCAACGGCCGCCCGGACACCGAGATCGTCGTCGAGGAGATCCGGCAGCGGGCCGCCCGGGCCGCCGAGGACCCCCGGTTCCTGCTGCGGGACCTGATGGCGCAGATGGGTCCCCCCGACCGTCGGGCGATCAACGACGCGGCGCTGCGCGGGATCATCTTCGACACCTACCAGGAGGCGCTGCGGGCCGGCCCGTACGGCTGGATCGACGACGTGCTGGCGTTGCGCCGCGACTGGAAGTTCGACCTCGACGCGATCGACACCGTGGTCACCCCGGTACGGCTGTGGCACGGTGCGGACGACACCTTCGCCCCGGCCAGCCACGGCCGCTGGCTGGCCGCCCGGATTCCCGGGGCGGAGATCGAGGTGCAGCCCGGCGCGGCCCACTTCGACGCCATGGGGCAACTCCCCCGCATCCTGCGGTGGCTCGGCGAAGGGCAGGTGCCGACGGGCACCGACGTGCTCATCGGTGCCCGGCCCGGTCAGTAGGGGTGCGGGTCGAGGACCCGCCGCACGTACCGCCCGTCGCGCAGCACCACCACACTCGGGTGTTCCTGCCCGATCCGGTCGGCGAGCCGGTCCGCCAGCCGTATCCGCCCGATGCTGACCTTTCCCCCGCTGGCCGCCTGCCGCGCCGTCTCCACGTTACCGAGGCTGCGCAACGTGTCCGGATGGTCGGCCCCGAGCACCGCGGTCAGCCGGGCCACCACGGCCTGCAACCGGGTCAAGCCCTCCTCGGGCTGCCCGCTGAGGAGGGTGAAGACGGCGGCGTTGTTGTCAGCGCCCATGCTGAACGGATGCTCCGGTCCGAGCACCTCGCGCAGCCCGTCGGCCGCGGCCATGGTGATCGCGTACGCCTCATCCTGCGTCCCGGTGTCCCACAGCGCCACCCCCTGGTTGAGTTCACACACCAGCGTGTAGGGATGCCGTGCCCCGAACACCTGGGTGAGCGTCCGCTGCATCTCCTCCAGCTCCGACCGGGCCTGCGCCGCCTGGTCCTGGAGCATCAGGTTGGCCGTCCGGCTCAACCGGCACAGCAGGGTGTCCGGGTTGGTCGGCCCCACCGTGGCGCGCAGCTGGAGGTAGGCGTCGTCGAGCAGCCGGCCCGCCTCGGCGATCCGGCCGGTGCTGCGCAGTGACGCGGCCAGGTTGGCCTGGTTGATCAGCAACTCGCGGAACTGGTCGCCGAAGAGCCGGCGGTAACCCTCGATCACCTCCTCCAGCAACGCCACCGAGCCCTGGTAGTCGCCGGTCTCCCGCAGGTCGCGGGCGAGGTTGCTGGCCGACAGCAGGGTCCGCGGGTGGTCGGGGCCGAGCACGACGCGCAGCCGGCGGTAGGTGGTCTGGTCGGTGTCGAGTGCCCGGGTGAAGTCCCCGGAGAGCCGGTAGGAGGCGGCGAGGTTGTTGGCCGCGTTCAGGGTGCGCCGGTGGTCCTCCCCGAACACCTCCACGGACGCCCCGTGGGTCAGCAGGTCCTGCTCCAGCGCGTCCTGGTAGCGGCCCAGGGCCCGCAGGTCCGCCGCGTACCCCCCGGCGGTCATCAGGGTGTACGGGTGGCTCTCGCCGATCAGGTCCTGCTGCTGGCGCAGGGTCTCCTCGTCGAGGGTCCGGGCCTGCTCGAACCGGCCGAGGCTGCGCAGCAGGTTGGCCAGGTTGAAGCGCAGGTTGAGCAGTTGCACCCGCAGCGAACGGTGGGCGCCGGTGTCCGGGGACAACCCCTCCAGCATGGTCGTCCAGGTCTTGTCGGCCTCCCGGGCGTACTGCGCGCCCTGCTCGAAACCGCCGTTGAGGAAGATGTACCGGACCCGGTCGATGACCAACTGCCGGACCGTGTCGTCGTGGCAGGACACCGCCTCGGAACCATCCAGGTGGGGCCACAGGTGCCGGTAGCCGGACTGGAAGGCCGGGTCGTCCACCTCGCCGGAGGGGCGGGAACCGGCGAGGATGCGGTGCACGTCGTGCTTGACCTCGGCCAGTTCCCGCTCGGACATCCGGGAGCGCAGCGCCGCCTGGAGCAGCCGGTGGATCTGTACCCGCTGGGCGAGCAGGTCCACCTTGATCAGGGCGAGCCGGTTGATCCGCTGGACCAGCGCCGCCGCGATGTCCCGTTCGGAGACCCGGTCGGTGACCTGCGCGGCGACCAGCGGGTCGTGCGGGGCGATGACCTTCGCCACCTGGTCGCCGTAGAGCAGGTCGAGGGCGATGTCGGGGGCGAGCACCGAACCGAGCTGGAGCAGCCGGTAGGCGCCCGGGGACTGCTCCCGCAGGCCGGCCAGCGAACGGCCCCACACGTCGCTGTCGGGGCCGGTGCGGGCCAGCCCGGCCAGGTAGGTGGCGACCGAGTCGGGGCTCTCCGCCAGCCACGCGCCGGCCAGCGCCACCAGGATCGGCACGTCCTCCACCGCCTCGGCGACCTGCTGCGCCTCGGCCACCGTCATGCCCCGGCGGCTGGTGCGGCTGATCAGGTGACTGACGCTCTCGCCGCGCTGGAAGGCGTCCACGTCGACCGCGCGGGCCAGGTCGGCCCAGTCCGGGTTGCGGGTGGTCACCAGCACGTGCCCCTCACCCTGGGGAAGGAACTCCCGGACGTGCTCGTACTGGTCGACGTTGTCGAAGACGATCAGCCAGCGCAGCGGTGGCCCGTCGACGCCCCGGCCGCCGCCGTGGCTGAGCCAGTCCCGCACCGCCCGGGTGTTGTCCGGCACGTTCTGCAGGTCGGGCAGGCCGAGCCGGCGGCCCAGGTCGGCGAAACGGACGTCGATGAACTGCACCGGGTCGGCGTCCACCCACCAGACCACGTCGTACGCGCCGTGGAAGCGGTAGGCGTACTCGGCGGCGAGCTGGGTCTTGCCGATGCCGGCCCCGCCGCGCAGCGCCACCGGCACCCGTTCCCGGGCCGCCGCCTTCAGCTCCTCGCGCAGGTTCAGCAGCAACCGGTCCCGCCCGGTGAACCGTACGTTGCGCGCCGGGGCGTAGAAGACCAGCGGTTCGATGCCCGGGTAGCGGGTGGCCGGCGTCGGGCGGTCCCGGCCGTCGCCGGGCCGGCCGACCAGTTCCCACACCTGCTCGGCGGCGGCCGCGGCGCTGCGCTCGTGGACGGTCGCCCAACTGCCGGGCGGGGTGTCCACCGACGGGGTGGTGTCGTCGAGGTGCAGCGCGAGCAGCGGGGGCCCGGCGGCGCTGCCGAGGGCCCGGCGGGCGGCGAGGTAGGAGCGGGAGACCAGGTGCAGCTCGCGGGAGGCCGTGCCGGCCGGCACCGTCGTCTGGACGCCCAGCGGGGTGGCCAGCACCCGCAGGTCGGCGGCGTGCAGCGCGGACTGCACCCACTCCGCCCACGCCTGGTCCTCCGGCACGTAGCGCAGCACGATCAGCTCGTCGACGATCACCGGCTTGCGTTCGAAGCGTTGGAAGGTCTGCCGGCGCAGCCCTTCGTCCATCCGGGGCAACCCGGCGACCATGCCGTTGGTGATGTGCCGGGTCAGCGCCTCGTACGCCGACAACAACCCCCGGCTGCCCGGCACGTCGCCGAACGTGGCCAGGGTCTCCTCGTAGGCGTAGTAGGCCCGGTAGGGGACCTCGACGGAGAGCCAGTAGTCCTGCCGTTCCAGCTCGGTCATGCCGCTGGGCAGGCCGGTGAACCGCTGCATGGCCAGCGCCCGACCGGCGTCGGTCTTGGTCTTCTCCCCCTCGTCGACCCGCATCGGCACCGGCAGCACCCGGCGGGCGCGGCGGCCCTCGTAGTCGCGGACCCGGGTGGCGACCGAGGCGGCGCCCTCGATGCCCTGGTCGCTGAGGGTGAAGCAGTCGACCAGCACGTCGGGCAGGTGGATGGTGCAGATCTCGGCGACGTCGCTGATGCCGGTGCGGCTGTCGATCAGGGTGTAGTCGTAGTGCCGCTTCATGTCGGCCCGCAGCGCGTCGAAGAACTGCGCCCCGCCGAGCCGGTTGTAGAAGTTGTCCCAGTTCAGCCCGGTGACGCTGGTGGCGTAGTCGGGGTTGTGCCGGCCGGCGAGCAGCAGGTCCAGGATGCCGCCGCCGGGGAACTCCCAGCTGACCGAGAAGGCGTGCTTGTGGACGCGGGCGTACTGGCGGTGCCAGTCGCCGGGGCGGGTGTCCTCGCCCTCGCGCCGACGGCGGGCGTTCTCCCACTCGTAGTCGAGGATCAGGTCCATCACGCCGCCGGTGGAGGCGACCTGCTCCGGGTCGAGGAACGGGGCGAAGAACCGGTGCAGGCCGGGGGATTCCAGGTCCCAGTCGGCGGCGAGCACCCGGTGGCCGTTCGCGGCGAGGATCCAGGCGGTGTTCGCCAGCGCCATCGTGCGACCGGTGCCACCCTTGTACGAGTAGAAGGTGACGACCTGGCCGTCGCGGGGTGGAGTCATCGTTCTGCCTTCCCTCGCCGTACGTCGAACGGTCCGACCGGCCCCAGGCTCGGCTTCGGATCGTGCGGGCCCTCCGGCGGATCGACCGGCCCGTGCCGGAGGAACTGTTTGCGCGCCTCGGTGACCAGCAGCGGCGCGCAGCGCTCGAACTCGTCGATGGTGCGCACCGGCAGCACCCGGGGAAACCGGGCGTCCTGCAAGGTACCGGCGATCTCCTCGGGTGTCGGCTCGCCACGCGCATGGTCGGCGGCGATGACGAGCGGGACCACCCACTGCGGCAGCCCGTCGAGTGCGACCCGGGCGGCGTCGGCCCCGACCCCGGCGTCCACCAGCACCACCGCCGGGCTGTGCGGGGCCTGGTCGCGGGCCTCGGCCAACCCGACCACCCGGGTGGGCAGACCGAGCCGCTCGGCGGTCGCCGCCACGTAGTCGGCCACCGCCAGCTGGTGCTGGTCGCCGTAGGGCCGCCAGCGGGCCCGGTCGGCGGCGAGGGTGGTGACCACCAGCGTGGCGCCCGGACCGTCGGGGACCGGCCGGCTGGTCACGGTCGTCGCCCGGGACCGGGCGAGCGGTTGCTGCTCGGTCACCCGGACGATCCGGTCGGCCAGCGCGTCGCGCAGCCGCCGGTACTGCCGGCCGTAGGCGCTGAGCTTGCACAGCGCGCGCAGCCCGTTCTCGGCGTAGACGGCGCGGTCGTCGGGGTCGTCGGTCAACGTCAGCGCCTGGACGATCTCGGGACGGTCCTCCCAGGACGGTAACGGCATCCAGAGCACCGGCAGCAGGTGCCGGTCGGCCTGTCCCGCCGGCAGCCGGGTCAGCCGGCTGCGGAACGAGTCCCGTTCGCCGAGCGCCCAGCCGTTGCGGAAATAGTTCGGCGAGTACAGCGGCACGAACACGTGCGCGACGCTGAGCGCGTCGGTGAGCGTACGACGCAGGTCGACGCCGGGACTGACCTGACCGTCGAAGAAGCCCGCCCCGATCTCGACGGTGCGTCGGGGATGGTCCCGGACGGCCGTGGCGAGATCCTGGAAGAACTTGCCGACCCAGTAGTCGGTGTCCGGCCGGGCGGCGTCGGACAGCGGGACGGAGTGCGCGTAGCTGAGGTAGAAGTAGGTCTCCTGCCCGGGGAGCCCGACCGGGGAGGTGTCAGACCAGGTCATGCCCGTCCTCCTCGAACCGGTCGCGCAGCTGCCGCAGGTCGGTCGGCACCGCTGGCTCGACCCAGTGCGTGCGGTACGCGCGGGCGATCCGCTGGGCCAGCCGCCAGACCACCGCGTCGTAGGCGTCCTTGCCGTTGCTGCCGAGGCTGAGCAGGCCGTAGATGCCCTCCTCGTGGTACTGCGGGGCGATGTCCGAGGGTAACCGGGTGGGGGAGAACATCTGCCACCGCGACACGACCTCGGGCATCCGTCGGCGCTCCACCACCGACCAGTTGACCGGGATCACCGGCGTCTCCCCCGCCGACAGCTCGGCGTCCGGGCGGGGTACGACCTGCCGCCTGGTGAACGCGTCCCACTCCCTGGCGCACCACTGGCTGCGCAGGTAGTGCGGGGAGATGAGCGGGATGAAGACCTGGCAGTGGCCGACGGCGGAGGCGAGCTCGTCGGTCCACAGCTGCCCTCCGTCGAGCATCCGGTCCATGAAGCCCGCCGTCCGGCCCGGGCCGAGGCCGAGCAGCTCGACGACATGGTCGGAGAGGTCGACGAAGAGCTGGAAGACCTTCTGGTTGGTGTCCCGTGGGGGCGCCGCCACCCGGGTGCGGGTGCGGGCATAGCTGAGGAAGAACACGGGGGCTCGCTCGTCCTCCCTGAACTGTTCCTCCGCCACCTAACGCTCCCGCCCGGCGTCGCCGCTCCCGGCCGACCACAGTATCGACAGTGGCCAACCCCGCGCTGTCCGCTTCACGCCAGCCGGTGCTCATCAATCCACCTGACGGCGAGATCGACGGCGGGGCGCAGCCGTACGCAGTGACCGTCGGCGGCGCCCACCGGGCCGGAGCGGACCGCCCCGTCGGCCTCCACGGCCGCCCCGATCCGTGGGAAGTCACCGTCGTCCAGGTGCGGGGCACGGAAGTCCCGGCGGACCCGGCGGCCCTGCGGGTCGCGCAGGTAGCAGCGGTACGCCCGGTGCGGGGCGGGCCGGGCGCACCGGTACTCGGCGAGGTGGAACGCGGTGCACACCGACCAGTCGACGCCGAGCAGCAGCACCAGCGCGTCGGCGGCGTACAGCGCGCCCAGCGGGGAACGGTCGCCGAGGTGGCAGTCCAGGTCGTGCCGGGCGGTCAGGGCGGCGGCGGCCGGGCCGAGAGCGGCGAAGGAGGTCTGCGGGTGGGCGCTGCGCCGGGCATCGACCTGCCGGCGGACGTGTTCGGCGAACGCCCCCATCCCCTGCGCCGGGCTGTGCACCGGATCGAACGGCGCGATGGTCGCCTCGACGGCGGCGGCCTGGGCCGGGGTCATCCCCGCCGTGGCGGCCCGGAACGCCGGTGAGGTCACCGAGTTGCCGGCGGTCTGCGTCGGCACGACCACCGTGCCGTCGTCGCCGAGGGTGTCGCGCAACGCCGCGAGGAGGGTGCCCGGCCCCGCCGGGTCGGGTCGCACCCGGGACAGCGCGCAGTGCACCAGCACGGTCGCGCCGGCTGGTAGTCCGATCGCCCGCAGGCCGGCGGCGAGGCCGGCCCGGTCGTTCACCGCCAGCCGTCCAGAGTGGCGCGCATCTGTCCGACGAAACGCTCACCGTCGGCGGTGAGGCTGCCGAGGTCGAGCAGCGCGTCGACCGTCGTGTCGGTCCACTCCCGGTAGCGTCGGTGGTGCGCCGCGGCCTCGGCTCCCGGGCGGTGCCGCCACACGTCGGCGACGGCGAGGTGGGCGTAGACCCCGTGCAGCGCGCCCTCCACCGGGCGGGGGTCGTCGCGCCAGGGCACCCGCAGCCGCCTGGCGTCGGCGGGGTCGAACAGCTCGCAGACGTCGAGCACCGCGTCCAGCTTGAGATGTTGCACCTCGTGCACGAGCAGCACCGCCAGCGCGGCGTCGTCGGCGACCGGGGTGACGGCGACCGCGCCGAACGCGGACCGGGCGGCGGCGCTGCGGGAACGGCCTGACGGGTCCGGGCGCAGCGGCACCACGGCGCGCAGCAGGGCACGGACGCCGACGGCGTAGCCGGCGGCCTCGACGTCGAGGCGGTCGACCGCCCGGCGCACCTGCCGCGTCCAGCGGTCGGCGACCGCCGGGGCGAGCCGGGCCGCCACCGGCAGGTCGAAGCAGTCCCGGTACGGGTCGGTGTCCTCCAGCAGGACGGTTCCGTCGCCGGTGTGGGCCGCCCGGGTGGGTCGCCACCGGTCCGGGTGGGGTCCGGGTCCGGCCGGCCGGACCCGGACCCGTCGCCGGCCGGCCCGCAGTGTGACACCGCCGGTGGAGATGGTGACGGGCACCGTCGCGGCGTCGGTGTCCACCATGATCGCGCCGAGCGTCGGCAGGTGCACCGCGCCGGCCCGCACCGGCAGCGCGAGTTCGGCGTCGACGCCGGCCCGGACCGCTGCCGCGGCGGCGACGGCGGCGAGGTGCGACAGGTCGCCTGCCGCGCCGGCCCGGCAGCGCTGCGCCCACCGCCTGACGAACGGGTGGGTGAGCACGTGGTCGACGGCGTCGGGGGCGGACACGTCCAGTGCGACCAGGAGGTGCCAGCCGGCCGCCGCGACCGGGTCGGCGGTGGCGGCGGGGCTGAGCGCGACCGTCAGCGCCCGGGCGATGCCGTGGTGGACGGCGGCGAGCTGACCCACCGGTCCGGGGCCGCCCCGCCCGGAGCCGAGGTCGGTCAGGACGGCGGGGGGCAACGTGTCGGCCGGCTGCGGTGACGGCGGCCCGGTGGGGACGGCGGTGGCCCGGATCAATGCGGCCAGGTCCGTGCAGTAGGCCGACGGGTTGTCGAAACCGGTGCCCGAGCGGTACCGGTGGGCGAACAGGCCACCGCCGCAGCGGCGTACCAGCGGGCAGGAGCGGCAGGTGGCGCAGAGGCCGGCCAGTCCGGACTGGCGGACGGCGATGCCGGGGTGGGCCGCCGCCTCGTCGACGGTGTGCCGGAACACGTCCAGGCCGGTGGCGGCGGCGCCGTGGAACGCGGACTTGAGCGAGTCGACCTGCTCGAAGCTGCCGTCGGTCTCCACCACCACGAGATCCGCCGGGGCGAGCCCGACCGCCTCGGTGCCGGTGCTGCCGCCGGTGGCTGTGGCCAGCAGGGACTCCAGCAGCCGGATCGGCACCGGCCGGCCGTCGGCCAGCCAGCGCCGGTGGATGGTCAGCAGCCAGTCCGCGTACGGGGTGGTGGCCCCGTCGGGGCGGGCGGGTGGCCGGTCCCAGTTGGCGTGCGGCAGCAGGAAGTCGATCCGGGGCGGTTGCTCGGCGAGCAGCGCCTGGTAGACCCGCAGCGGGTCGTTGGCCAGGTCGACGGTGCACAGCAGCCCGGCGTAGGAGCTGCGGTACGCCGGGCGGCGCAGCAGGGCCAGCGCCCGGCGCACCTGGTCGTGGCTGCTCGCGCCGTTGGCGTACCGGCGGTGCCGGTCGTTGGCCGACCGGTCACCGTCCAGGGAGACGCCCACCTTGACGTCGTGGGCGACGAGGACGTCGGCGATCTCGGGGGTGAGCAGCACGCCGTTGGTCTGCATCCGCAGGTCGAGCCGGGTCACCGGGGCGATCACCCGGCGCAGGGTGGCGGCGGTGGTGGCGAGCCGGGCCGCGCCGGCCAGCAGCGGTTCCCCGCCGTGCAGGACGACCCGCACCAGGCCGAGCCGGTGGGTGGCGGCGTGCTCGGCGATCCGCCGGGCGGTGGCCTCGACCGTGTCGGGCGTCATCAGCCGGGGTTGACGACGCCACGACTGGTCGGGGTGTTCGTAGACGTAGCAGTGGTCGCACGCCAGGTCGCACCGGCTGGTCAGCTTGAGGACGTACTGGCTGAGCGGGGCGACCGGGGCGCGGGGCGCGGTGGCCGGGTCAGACGTGCGAGCCGAAGGATGCGACATCGACCCGGGTCGGGTGGGTGGCCCGGCGGTCGTCGATGCGCGCCACGGCGAGGGCGCGCTCGACCGGGATCTGGCCGAGTGGCGTCCGGCGTACGTCGCTCATCGGCGTCGGGAACGGATCGGACGGGCGTTGGGTGCGGTCCACGTCGGGCCCCCATCTGTGTCGGAGGTGGACGGGCGTCCGTCCACGTCGACGACAATCACGGATATCGACGATGCTAGCTGCCACGGCCCGTGATGTCACTGCTGCGTAGCGCCATCGTCCTCGATCATCCGGGCCATCCAGGCCGTGTTGGACTGGGCGATGATCCGCTCGGCCTCGGCGACGAACGCCTCGTCGTCGGTCCAGCCCAGGCCGGCCTCCCGGGTCAGCCGCAGCCGGGTCAACTGGTCGGCCGTGCGGGCGTACTCCAGGTGCTGTTGCTCGTAGCGTTCGGCCGCGCCGTAGCCGACCAGCGCGGTGGTGACCGTCGCGACCACCCCCACCCACGCGGTCAGGCCGAGCACGTCGCCGAACACCCCGGCGACGGCGGAGAGCACGGCGGCCAGGACGGTCAACGCGGTCGCCGCCCGGCCGATCCGGGTGGCCGCGCGGCCGGCCTGCCGGGCCGCCGGCAGGTAGTAGCCGTCGACCTGCCGCTGCACCCGTCCGGCGAGGTAGCTCGGCAGGTCGGTGACCGGCGGCAGTGGACGGTCGACGGGGGTGCCGTCGAGGGTGTGCCCGACCAGGTCGCCGACGCTGTCCACGAGCTGCCCGTAGCGGTGCAGCAGGACGGCGTCGGCGTCGACGCCGGCGTAGGGGGCGACGTGGGCGAGGTAGCGGTACAGCTCCGCCTTCGACGCCTCGGAGACCGCCCGCAGCCGGGTCCAGGCGGCCACCGCCTCCCGGGACGCGCGCCGGCCGAGCACCGGCACCAGCAGCAGCGACACGGCGGCGACGAGCGCCAGTACCCGGCCGGCGGCGGGCGCTGGCGCGGCCAGCCGGGCCGCCGCGGTGCCGGCGACCGCAGCGGCGGCGGTCAGCGCGGCGACCGCCCGTCGCCCGGTGGTGATCCGTCGTTTGGCCCGTCGGGCGGCCCGCGACCAGTCTCCCTGCCCCCGCCAGACCTGCCCGGCGGCGAGGTACGCGTCGATGTCCGGCACAGCCGCATGGTAGGCGACCGACGCCCATCCGACTCGTGCCCGCCGGGACGAGCACGACGGACATGACGACGTTGTCGTACTGCTGGTCGACCGGGTGTATGCGCATCCGGCGCGCGTTCCGGCGAAAACCCGCAACTGGGGCGGCCGGCCAGCCGAGATCCACCGGGATCACCTGTTCAGACCAGGGCGAACGACTGCCGTTCATCACCTGGCAACAGGGGTTTCGGCAGGCGGGGGCCATGGTTGCCCGGGTCAACCCATTGATATGGGTGCCTGCCCGTGTGATCGTGCCTCCAGCAGTCGCCAACCCCCGGCGACTCGCGACGGACAGTCACCCCCACCGGGCCCGCCGGCAGCCCGGAGACCGCCCGTCGCGGCCATGCCTCACGCAGCACCGGCGCGCGACCCCACCGGGCACCGCGACGCCGCCCGAGAACAGGAGCACCCCCCCTTGACGCTCTCACCCCGCCTCGTCGCGCTCTCCGGCGCGGTCGCGGCCGGCCTGATCGCCGCAGGCACCGCCGCAGCGGTCCAGGCCGCGCCGTCCCACCCCGTACCCGACCCGGCCCAGGCCCGGGCCGCCGCCGTCGACGCGGCCAGCTCGCTGGTCGCCAGCCGCCCCGCCTACCTGCACGCCAGCGCCGACGAAGCGTTCGTGCAACGGCCGGTCATCTCCTCCGAGGG
This sequence comes from Micromonospora sp. SCSIO 07396, assembly GCF_053667945.1. Classification (NCBI taxonomy): domain Bacteria; kingdom Bacillati; phylum Actinomycetota; class Actinomycetes; order Micromonosporales; family Micromonosporaceae; genus Micromonospora; species Micromonospora sp. SCSIO 07396. The sequence goes on along the minus strand of NZ_CM132210.1, from coordinate 2,646,706 downwards.
CATCCAGTACGTGCCCTACGAACGCACCTACCGGGGCCTGCGTGTGGTCGGCGGTGACTTCGTCCTGGCGACCACCGCCACCGGCGAGGTCACCTACGCCTCCGTCGCCCAGCAGCAGAGCATCGGAAACCTGTCCACCACCCCGAAGCTCACCGCCGCCGCGGCCGAGCGGACCGCCCGCGCCCAACTGCGCACGGTCGCCGGCGTCGAGGGCACCGCGCTGGTCGTGCACACCCTCGGCGCGCGGCCCACGCTGGCCTGGGAGACCACCGTCACCGGCACCGGCGCGGACGGCCCCAGCCGGTTGACCGTCGCCGTGGACGCCGCAACCGGCGCGGTGCTGGACACCCAGGAGCACGTCGTACGGGGCACCGGCACCGGCGCGTGGAACGGGCCGGTCACCCTGAGCACCACCCAGTCGGGCAGCACCTACTCGCTGAAGGACCCGAGCACCACCAACCTGAGCTGCCAGGACGCCGCGAACAACACCACCTTCTCCGGCTCGGACGACGTCTGGGGCAACGGCACCGGCACCAACAAGGAGACCGGCTGCGTCGACGCGCTGTTCTCGGCGCAGACCGAGCACAAGATGCTGTCGCAGTGGCTGGGCCGCAACGGCGCGAACGGCAGTGGTGGCGCGTGGCCCATCCGGGTCGGCCTCAACGACCAGAACGCCTACTACGACGGCAGCCAGGTGCAGATCGGCAAGAACACCGCCGGGCAGTGGATCGGCTCGCTCGACGTGGTAGCCCACGAGATCGGCCACGGCATCGACGACACCACCCCCGGTGGCATCTCCCGGGGCAACACCCAGGAGTTCGTCGCCGACACGTTCGGCGCGGCCACCGAGTGGTTCGCCAACGAGCCGTCCACCTACGACGCGCCGGACTTCCTCGTCGGCGAGAAGATCAACCTGGTCGGCAGCGGCCCGATCCGCAACATGTACAACCCCTCCGCGCTCGGTGACGCGAACTGCTACTCCAGCAGCATCCCGAGCCAGGAGGTGCACGCGGCGGCCGGTCCGGGCAACCACTGGTTCTACCTGCTGGCCATGGGCAGCAACCCGACCAACGGGCAGCCGACCAGCCCGACCTGCAACAGCAGCACCGTGACCGGCCTCGGCATCCAGAAGGCCATCAAGATCATGTACAACGCGATGCTGCTCAAGACGACCACCTCGTCGTACCTGAAGTACCGCACCTGGACGTTGCAGGCCGCCAAGACCCTCTACCCGGGCAGCTGCACCGAGTTCAACACGGTCAAGGCCGCCTGGGACGCGGTGAGCGTGCCCGCCCAGTCCGCCGACCCGACCTGCACCGGCGGCACCCCGACGCCCACCCCGACCGCAACCTCCACCCCGACGCCCACCCCGACCTCGGGCGGCTGCTCGGGCCAGAAGCTGACCAACCCGGGCTTCGAGTCCGGCGCCACCGGCTGGACCGCCACCTCGGGCGTGATCACCTCGTCGGCCAGCCAGGCCGCGCACGGCGGCTCGTACAAGGCGTGGCTCAACGGGTACGGCTCGACCCACACCGACACCCTCACCCAGTCGGTGAGCATCCCGGCCGGTTGCCGGGCCACGCTGTCCTTCTGGCTGCACATCGACACGGCCGAGTCGGGCAGCACGGCGTACGACAAGCTGACCGTCAAGGCCGGCAGCACCACGCTGGCGACGTACTCCAACGTCAACGCCGCCAGCGGCTACGTGCAGCGCAGCTTCGACGTGTCCGCGTCGGCGGGCAGCACCGTCACCATCTCGTTCAGCGGGGTGGAGGACAGCAGCCTCCAGACGTCCTTCGTGGTGGACGACACCGCGCTCACCCTGAGCTGACCCGCCCACCGCCGGCAGCGGCCGGTCGTCGCACCCGCGACGGCCGGCCGTCGGCGTGTCCGCCCCACCCGCTCCCCCGCCCCCGCCTGCTCCCGGCCGCCGGGTCCCGACCACGTCCCTGCGCCGGCCAGTCTCCCGTCAACCAGCGACTGCGAGCCGACAGAGGGCTAGAGGGTGGCGTCCGCGAGGTGGAATCCCGCTTCCGGTGGGCAGATGCAGGCCGCTAGGGTGACCGGGTGAGCGTGTTCCGGATCAGTGAGGCCGCCGAGCTGCTCGGGGTCAGCGCCGACACCGTGCGGCGCTGGGTGGACGCCGGCCGGCTGCCCGCCCGGCGGGACACCCACGGCCACCGCATCGTCGACGGCGTGGACCTGGCCGGCTTCGTCCGCGCCCAGTCCGCCGCCCCCGACGAGGGGGCCGAGTTCTCCTCCGCCCGCAACCGGCTGCGCGGGATCGTCACCGCCGTCGTCCGGGACACCGTGATGGCCCAGGTCGACATCCAGGCCGGGCCGTTCCGGATCGTCTCGCTGATGAGCCGCGAGGCCGTCGACGAGCTGGACCTGCGGGTCGGCTCGGTGGCCGTCGCCGTGATCAAGTCGACCACCGTCGTGGTGGAGCGGCCCGCGCCCACCGGGCAGGCCAGGGGAAGGACCGACCCGTGACCGGCACCACCACGGCCGCCCGACAGCGCGGCGGCAGCCGTCCGGTGCGCCAGCGGATCCGTGTCGTCGTCGCCGCCCTCGTGGTGGCCGTCCCCGCCCTGGCCGGATGCGGGGGCGGCACCACCGCGCCGGCCGCCGACGGCGGGCCGCGCGGCACCCTCACCGTCTTCGCCGCCGCGTCGCTGACCGAGTCGTTCACCACCCTCGGCCGGCGGTTCGAGGCCGAATACCCGGGCACCACCGTCACCTTCAACTTCGCCGGCAGCTCCGCCCTGGCCACCCAGATCACCCAGGGCGCCCCCGCCGACGTGTTCGCCTCGGCCGCCCCGACGAACATGACCACCGTCACCGCCGCCGGTCACGCCGCCGGCACCCCCACCGTCTTCGCCCGCAACCAGCTCGTCATCGCCGTGCCGCAGGGCAACCCGCAGCGCCTCGCCGGGCTGGCCGACCTGACCCGGCCGGGGTTGAAGGTCGCGCTGTGCGCCGCCCAGGTGCCGTGCGGGGCGGCGGCGACCACCGCGCTGGACGCGGCCGGCGTACGGGTCACCCCGGTCACCCTCGAACAGGACGTCAAGGGCGCGCTGGCCAAGGTGAAACTCGGCGAGGTCGACGCGGCGCTGGTCTACCGCACCGACGCCCGCGCAGCCGACCGGGAGGTCGACGGCATCGAGTTCGCGGAGTCCGCCCGTGCCGGCAACGACTACCCGATCGTGGTGCTCACCGACGCGCCGAACCCCACCGCCGCCCGCGCCTTCGTCGCGCTGGTCCGGTCCACAGCCGGGCAAGCCGTCCTCACCGACGCCGGATTCCAGCCACCGGCAGGCCCGTGACCGCGTCCACCCGCCGTCGCGGCACCGGTCAACGGATGCCGGTCGCGCTGCTCGTACCGGCCGCCCTGGGGTTGCTGTTCCTGCTGCTGCCACTGGGCGGGCTGCTGCTGCGCACCCCGTGGACGTCACTGGGACCGCGCCTCACCACACCCGGGGTGCTCACCGCGCTGCGGCTGTCGGTGCAGTGCGCCACCCTGGCCACGCTGCTCTGCCTGGCGCTGGGCGTACCCCTGGCGTGGCTGTTGGCCCGGGTGGAGTTCCCCGGCCGGCGGCTGGTCCGGGCGCTGGTCACCGTGCCGCTGGTGCTGCCGCCGGTGGTCGGCGGGGTGGCGCTGCTGCTGGTCTTCGGCCGACGCGGGCCGGTCGGCGGCTGGCTGGACGCCACCTTCGGCGTCACGCTGCCGTTCACCACCACCGGCGTGGTGCTCGCCGAGGCGTTCGTGGCGATGCCGTTCCTGATCATCGCGGTGGAGGGGGCGCTGCGCGGCGTCGACCACCGCTACGAGGAGGCCGCCGCCACCCTGGGCGCCGGCCGGTGGACCACCTTCACCCGGGTCACCCTGCCGCTGGTCGCCCCCGGCGTCGCCGCCGGGGCGGTACTGTGCTGGGCCCGCGCCCTCGGTGAGTTCGGCGCGACCATCACCTTCGCCGGCAACTACCCGGGCCGGACCCAGACCATGCCGCTCGCGGTCTACCTGGCCCTGGAGACCGACCTGGAGGCCGCCGTGGTGCTCAGCCTGGTGCTGCTCACCGTCTCGGTGGTGATCCTCGCCGGGCTGCGCGACAGGTGGATCGGCGGCCCGTGACACCGCCGCTGCTCGACGGGCACCTGGTCGTCGACCGGGCCGGGTTCCGGCTGGACGTCCGGCTGCACGTCGCCGCCGGGGAGGTGGTCGCGCTGCTCGGGCCCAACGGTGCCGGCAAGACCACCGCGCTGCGTGCCCTCGCCGGGCTGCATCCGCTCGACGCCGGCCGGCTGCGCCTCGACTCGACGGTGCTGGACCAGCCGGACGCGCGGCGGTTCGTCCGGCCGGAGCGGCGACCGGTCGGCGTGGTGTTCCAGGACTACCTGCTCTTCCCACACCTGACCGCCCGGGACAACGTCGCGTTCGGCCCGCGCCGGCAGGGCCTGCCCCGGCGGGCCGCCCGGGCGCGGGCCGACCGCTGGCTGGACCGGGTGGGGCTGGCCGGGTACGCCGGACGGCGGCCCCGGGAACTCTCCGGCGGGCAGGCCCAGCGGGTCGCGCTGGCCCGCGCGCTCGCCGTCCACCCGACCCTGCTGCTGCTCGACGAGCCGCTGGCCGCGCTCGACGCCCGGACCCGGCTGGACACCCGCGCCGAACTGCACCGCCACCTCACCGACCACGCCGGGGCGGCCGTGCTGGTCACCCACGATCCGCTCGACGCCCTGGCGTTGGCCGACCGGCTGATCATCGTCGAGGACGGCCGGGTGGTCCAGGAGGGCGACCCGGCCACGGTCACCGCCCGGCCGCGCACCGACTACGTGGCCCGACTGGTCGGGCTGAACCTGCTCCGGGGTCGGGCCGACGGGCATCTCGTCCACCTCGCCGACGGGTTCGCCGTGCCGACCGCCGACCGGCTCGACGGCGACGCCTTCGTGGTCTTCCCACCGACCGCCGTCACCCTGCACCCGGACCGACCCGGCGGCGATGCTCCGCACACCTGGCCGGCCACCGTCGCCGGGGTGCACCGGCACGGCGACCACCTGCGGGTGCAGCTCACCGGGCCGGTCAGCACCGTCGCCGACGTCACCCCCGCCGTCGCCGCCGGGCTGCGGCTGCTGCCCGGGCAGCAGGTCTGGGCGAGCGTGGCGGCCGGCGACACCCGGGCGTACCCGGTCGGGCCCTGACGCCCGGGGGCGGCGGTCACCCCGGGCCGGGCGGGCCGTCGTCGGCGGCGGGGGCGGGGGCGGGGGCAGATGGCGTCGGCTGGAACACGTCCGGCACCCCGTCGCGGTCCAGATCGACCTGCTCGGCCTCGTGCACCCGCCGGTAGACCCGGCTGCGGGCGCGCAGGATGACGCTGGCCAGCAGGGCCGACACCAGCGAACCGGCGAGCACCGCCACCTTGGCGTGGTCATCGCGGGCGCTGCCCAGCCCGAAGGCCAGCTCCCCGATCAGCAGCGAGACGGTGAAGCCGATCCCGCCGAGCAGCGCCAGCCCGAGCACGTCGAGCCAGTTGAGGCCCTCGTCGAGGTCGGCCCGGGTGAACCGGGACACCAACCAGGTCGCGGTCAGGATGCCGATCGGCTTGCCGACGATCAGGCCGACGGCGATGCCCACCGCGACCCGGTCGGTCAACGCGGTGGCCAGCCCGGCGAGCCCTCCCACGGTGACCCCGGCGGAGAGGAAGGCGAACACCGGGACGGCGATGCCGGCGGAAACCGGCCGGACCCGGTGCTCGAAGTGCTCGGCCAGGCCAGGCCCGGCGTCCGGGCCGCCGGCCGCCGCGCTGCGCAGCACCGGCACGGTGAAGGCGAGCAGGACGCCGGCCACGGTGGCGTGCACCCCCGACTCGTGCACCAGCACCCAGGTGAGGACGGCGAACGGCAGCAGCAGCCACCACGACCGGACCCGGCGCTGCACCAGCACCCCGAACGCGGCGAGCGGCAACAGCGCGCCCACCAGCGGGACGACGGACAGATCGGCGGTGTAGAAAACCGCGATGATCATGATGGCGAGCAGGTCGTCGACCACCGCCAGGGTGAGCAGGAAGGTCCGCAGCGCCGACGGCAGGAAACGACCCACCACGGCGAGCACCGCCAGGGCGAACGCGATGTCGGTGGCGGTCGGGATGGCCCAGCCCCGGCCCGCGCCGTCACCCGCCCCGGCGGCGATCAGGGCGTACAGCACGGCGGGCACGACCACCCCGCCGACGGCCGCCGCCACCGGCACCGCCGCCCGCCGGGGGTCGCGCAGGTCACCGGCCACGAACTCACGTTTGAGCTCCAGGCCGGCGACGAAGAAGAACACCGCCAGCAGACCGTCGGCGGCCCAGGTCGCCACGCTGAGATCCAGGTGCAGCGCGGCCGGGCCGAGGGTGACGTCCCGCAGCGCCTGGTACGACCCCGACCAGGGGGAATTGGACCAGACCAACGCGACGAGCGCCCCGCCGAGCAGGAGCGCCCCGCCGACGGTCTCCCGGCGCAGGATGGCCGAGATCCGACTGGTCTCGCCCCAGGAGCGGCGGGCGAACAGGCTGGAGCGTCGCCGGGTGGCGTTGGTCACAGGAACTCCTCGTCGGCAGGGGTCGCGTCATCCACCGCCGACCAGACTTCCCGGCACACCTGGACCAACCCTATCCGCTGCGGCGACCCGCCGCCGCTGCGACGCCGGCCGGTGTACCCGGCACCCCGGCCGCCGAACCCTGGTGCTCCCGGCCGGGCCGTTGCCCGGCCGGGAGCGGAGGCGGATCAGAGGGTACGGGCCAGCCGGTCGGCGAGCAGCCTGGCGAACCGGGCCGGGTCGGCCAGGTCGCCGCCCTCGGCGAGCAACGCCGTGCCGTAGAGCAACTCGGCGGTCTCGGTCAGCGCCGCGCTGTCGTCGCCCCGCTGGTGGGCGACGCGCAGGCCGGTGACCAGCGGGTGGGTCGGGTTGAGTTCGAGGATCCGCTTGACCGGGGGCAGTTCCTGCCCCATCGCCCGGTACATCTTCTCCAGCGTCGGGGTGATGTCGTGCGCATCGCCGACGATGCACGCGGGCGAGGTGGTCAGCCGGGAGGAGAGCCGGACCTCCTTGACCGTGTCGGCGAGCGCCCCGCCGAGGAAGGTGAGCAGCTCGGCGTACTCCTTGTTCTGCTGCTCCCGGGCGACCTCGGTGTCCTTGCGCTCCTCCTCGGTCTCCAGGTCGACCTGGCCCTTGGCGATGGAGCGCAGCGGCTTGCCGTCGAACTGGCCGACCCGTTCCACCCACACCTCGTCGACCGGGTCGGTGAGCAGCAGCACCTCGTAGCCCTTGGCCCGGAACGCCTCCAGGTGCGGCGAGTTCTCCAGCATGGTGCGGCTCTCGCCGGTGGCGTAGTAGATCTCGGTCTGGCCGTCCTTCATCCGCTCCACGTACCCGCCCAGGGTGGTGGGCTCGGTGTCGTGGTGGGTGGAGGCCACCGACAGCAGGTCGAGGAGGGTCTCGGTGTTGTCCGCGTCCTCCAGCAGACCCTCCTTGACCACCCGGCCGAACTCGCCCCAGAAGGTGGCGAACTTCTCCGGGTCGGCGGTGCGCATCTCCTTGACCGTGGCGAGCACCTTGCGGACCAGCCGGCGGCGCACGATCTGGATCTGCCGGTCCTGCTGGAGGATCTCCCGGGAGATGTTCAGCGACAGGTCGTGCGCGTCCACCACACCCTTGACGAAGCGCAGGTAGTTCGGCATCAGCGCGGCGCAGTCGTCCATCACGAAGACCCGCTTGACGTACAGCTGCACCCCGCGCCGGCCGTCGGCCTGGTAGAGGTCGTACGGCGCGTGCGCGGGCAGGAACAGCAGCGCCTCGTACTCGAAGGTGCCCTCCCCGCGCATGTGGATGGTCTCCAGCGGGTCGGTCCAGTCGTGGCTGACGTGCCGGTAGAAGTCCCGGTACTCCTCCTCGGCGACCTCGTCGCGCGAGCGCGCCCAGAGCGCCTTGCGGGAGTTGAGGGTCTCCTCGGTGGGTTCGCCGCCGTCGACGCCCGGCACGGTGGTGCGGATCGGCCAGGCGATGAAGTCCGAGTACCGCTTCACGATCTGCCGGACCGTGGCGAGGTCGGCGTAGTCGTGCAGGTTGTCCTCGTCGTCGGCGGGCTTGAGGTGCACGGTGACCGAGGTGCCCTGCGGGGCGTCGTCCACGGTCTCCACCACGTACGTGCCCTCGCCGGTGGACTCCCAGCGGGTGCCCTCGGTCTGCCCGGCCCGCCGGGTGAGCAGGGTGACCCGGTCGGCGACCATGAACGTCGAGTAGAACCCGACACCGAACTGGCCGATCAGCTCGCCGCCGGCGCTCTCCTTGGACTCCTTGAGCTTACGCAGCAGCTCGGCGGTGCCGGAGCGGGCGATCGTGCCGATCAGCGACACGACGTCCTCGCGGGACATGCCGATGCCGTTGTCCCGCACGGTGAGGGTCCGGGCCTGCGGGTCGGTCACCAGCTCGATGTGCAGGTCGGAGGTGTCGACGTCGAGGTCGGAGTCGACCAGCGACTCCAACCGCAGCTTGTCCAACGCGTCGGAGGCGTTGGAGATCAGCTCGCGCAGGAAGACGTCCTTGTGCGAATAGATGGAATGCACCATCAGTTGCAGCAGCTGGCGTGTCTCCGCCTGGAACTCCAGCGTCTCGGTCCGACTGCTCACACCAACCTCCTCGTACGGGCGGGCCAGATCCGCGCAACAGGATACGAGGTGCCGTGGCGGCCCGGTCACGCCCGGTCGTCGTCCCGACGGACCAGCAGGCAGGCCTGCGGGGTACGCTCCATCGCCCCGGCGAACTCCTGCGGCGCCCGCCACATCCGGGCCTGCTCCGCCAACCCGGCGGCGTGCAGCAACGCGGCCACCTGGTCCGGGTGGCGGCGACGGAACGCCAGCGAGACCGGCTCGCCCCACGCCTCGGTGTAGCGGACCGTCTCGTCACCGACCTGGAAGGCGAGCAGGGCGTGCCCGCCGGGGGCGAGGACCCGGCGGAACTCGGCGAACACCCGGGGCAGCCACTCGTCGGGCACGTGGATGACGCTGTACCAGGCGACCAGCCCGGCCAGCACGCCGTCGGCCACCGGCAGGTCCAGCATGGACCCCTCGACGAGGCGCAGGTCGGGGTGGGCGAGCCGGCCCTGCGCCAGCATCCCGGGGGACAGGTCGAGCCCGGTGACGGTCAGATCGAGGGCGCGCAGATGGCCGGTGATCCGGCCGGGGCCGCAGCCGACGTCGAGCACCGGGCCACCGCCACCGGCCAGGACGGTTTCGGCGAACGCGGCGAGCATGCCCCGGTCGACCGGGCGGGCGGCGAGCTCGGCCCGGAACCGGGTGGCGTACCCGGCGGCCATGGTGTCGTAGGAGGCGCGGGTCTCGGCGAGGAAGTCGACGTCGGTCACGGCCGCGGACCCTACCGGCCGGGCGGCCTTTCCCGGGGCTGCGCCACACCGCCCGGCCCCACCCCGACGCCGGCCCGCCGGCGACGTCGCCTCCGGGTCAGCTGGGGGTCGCCGGGCGGGTGACGTCGTGCACGTGGTGTTCCACGTCGTGCAGGAAGTAGACGGCGAAGCGACCGACGGTGAACACCGAACCGTTGCTGCGCCGGCCCGGCCGGTCCCACTGCGCGGGCGTGATGGCGTCGAACGCGGCGGCGGTCGCCTCGGCCTGGGCGGCGAGTTCCCCGGCCACCCGGGCCGGGGACTGGTGGAAGTAGTCGTCCTCGACGGCGGTGGCGTCCTGGTCCCAGTTGGGGAAGACCGGGTCGTCCTCGTCGAGCATCAACGCCAGCCGGCCCCGGAAGATCCGGCAGGTGTCCCGCACGTGGCAGGCGTACTCCGTCGGCGACCAGACGGTCGGCGCGGGCCGCCGGGTCGCGTCGGGCCGGGACAGCGCCTCCCGCCAGACCGGGACGGTGGCGCGCAGCCGGTCCCCGGTGGCGTCGGCCCGCTGCGGCACGAAGCCGCACTCGGCGCACCCGTCGTCGATGACGAAGGTCCAGTCCCGGTCCTCCGGCGTGATCGCCGCCCACTCCGACATGCGGCGATCCTGCCACGCGGGTGCCGGGCCGGCGTCGGCGGTAGGGTGTACGCCGCTGGCAGATCCGGGTGGGGGTGGTCGTGGTGTCGCGGGACGCGGAGCGCCGGCCCGTCGCCGTCAACAAGAAGGCCCGGCACGACTACACCGTGCTGAAGACCTACGAGGCGGGCATCGTGCTGGCCGGCACCGAGGTCAAGTCGCTGCGCGAGGGGCGGGTGTCGTTGGTCGACGCGTTCGCCCAGGAACGCGACGGCGAGATCATGCTGTACGGCCTGCACATCGCCGAGTACGGCTACGGCACCTGGACCAACCACCAGCCCCGGCGGACCCGCAAGCTGCTGCTGCACCGGGTGGAGATCGCCCGGATCCTGGAGAAGCTACGTGACCCCGGGGTGACCCTGGTGCCGCTGTCGATGTACTTCAGCAACGGCTGGGCCAAGGTGGAGATCGGGCTGGCCCGGGGCCGCCGCTCGTACGACAAGCGGCAGGTGCTCGCCGAACGCGACGCGAACCGGGAGATCGCCAGGGAGTTGGGCCGCCGGCTCAAGGGTCGGCGACCGGCCGGCGAGGGCCACCGGCCGGGCTGACCTTCTCCCGGAGTGCCCTGCGGGCTCAGCCGGGGGCGCGGTCGTCCGCCCCGGCGGTGTCCGCGGTGCCCGGCGCGCTGGCCAGCACGATCGCCGCAGCCACGGTGGTCAGGGTGGCCAGGACCGCCCACGGCAACCAGCCGGGGCGTACCCCGTCACCGAGCAGCAGCACCCCGGCGACCGACGGGACGACGATCTCGACCGCCCAGAGCACGGCGGTGACCGGCCCGACCGGCCCGTGCCGCAGCGCGTGCGCGTAGAGGACCGTCCCGGTCACCCCGGAGACGACCAGTCCCCATCTGACCGGCTCCCGCAGCAGGTCCCAGGCCGCCGTGCCGGGGTGGCCCAGCGGGTCGGGTGGCGGGGTGAGCGCCCGCGCGCACAGCGCGGTGATCCCCCAGGCCAGCCCGGCCAGGGTGGCGGCGACGACCGGCCGGGCGACCCGCAGCGCGGCGAGGCCGGCGATCGCGGTCAGCACCGCCGCGCCGGCCAGGCCGACCCGTAGCGCCGTCGACGCGGTGACCGGTGGTTCGGGGCCGGCGGCCAGCGAGATGACGGTGAGGGCGGCGACGGTGAGCAGGATCGCCCCGGTGTCCCGGCGACGCAGCCGCGCGCCGAGCACGATCCGGGCGACGACCACGGTGACGGCGAGGGAGCCGGCGGTGACCGACTGGACCGCGTACACGGGCAGCTTCTGGAGGGCGACCAGGGAGGCGAGCCAGGCCAGCGTGTCGCAGGCCAGACCGGCGAGGTAGAGCGGGTGCCCGAGGGCACGCAGGGTGCTCGCGCCGCGCCGGGCCCCGACAGCCTGCAGGACCGAGCCGACGCCGTAGCCGAACGCCGCGCCGAGCGCGAAGGTCAGCGCCAGGCCGGCCGTCACGGCCCGCCCCCGACTCCCGGCCTGGCTGCGGCTACGGCTCCCGGCCCGGCCCCGGCCCCGGCTTCTGGCCAGTCTGCGGCTCCTGTTTCCGGGCCGGTGGATGCCAGCGGCCCGGCTGCTGTGGTCACCGCCGGCTCGGTCATCGGCACCGCCTCTGTTCCTGGTCCCGGTGTTCCCGGTTTCTGATCCCGGCCGGTCCGCGTCAGCCGTCGCTCCGTCGCATTGTCCCCGGCGCGTCCGCGCCCCGCAGCGCGTCGCCGACCCGACGCGCCACCGCCATTCCACGAGACTTCTTGTACTTCATGTCTTGTACTTCTATGGTGGGTGCATGACCGAGGAACCCACCCGGCACCTGACCGATCCCCGGGCGATGCGCGCGCTGGCCCACCCGACCCGGTTGCGGCTACTCGGCGAGCTGCGGGTCCGGGGCCCGCAGAGCGTCGGCATGCTCAGCGACGCCATCGACGAGGCGGTCGGCTCGGTCAGCTACCACCTGGGCAAGCTGGCCGAGCACGGCTTCGTCGAGGAGGCCCCCGAGCACGCCCGGGACCGTCGGGAACGCTGGTGGCGGGCGACCCACGCCCGAACGTCCTGGGAACCGGTCGAGGTGCTCGCCGACCCAGAACGCCGGGCCGCCTCCGACCTGCTGCGCCGCGCCGTGCTCGACCGGTACGCGGAACGCCTCGGCCACTACCTCGACGTCGAGGCGACCCTCGACCCGCAGTGGGTGCGCGGCACCGCCAGCGCCGACTCCTGGCTGCACCTGACCAGCGACGAGCTGATCGAACTGCGGGCCGAGCTGGAGGCGCTGGCCGCCCGCTGGCAGGCCCGAAGCGATCCCGCCCGGCCGGGGGCCGAGACGGTGTCGCTGATGTACCACGCCTTCCGGGACCAGCGGTGACGCCGCCTCGCCGTGGCCCGCTGGTCGGCCTGCTGGTCGGTCACACGGTCTCGCTCACCGGCAACATGCTCACCCTGATCGCGCTGCCGCTCTATGTGCTCGCCGAGACCGGCTCGCCCGCCGCCACCGGCCTCACCGGCGCGGTCGCCGCCGTACCGATGGTGCTCGGCGGCGCGCTCGGCGGGGTGCTGGTGGACCGGATCGGCTACCGCCGGGCCAGCGTCCTGGCCGACGTGGTGTCGGCGCTGACGGTCGCCGCGGTGCCACTGCTCGACGCCACGGTCGGCCTGCCGTTCTGGGCGCTGCTCGGGCTGGTCTTCGCCAGCGGCCTGCTCGACACCCCCGGGCAGACCGCCCGCAACGCCCTGCTGCCGGAGGCGGCCACCGCCGCCAGGGTGCCGCTGGAACGGGCCGTCGGCTGGTACGAGGCCAGCGAGCGGGGCGCCCGGCTGATCGGCGCCCCGATTGCCGGTCTGCTCGTCGCCGGCCTCGGCGCGCTCCCCGTGCTGGCCCTGGACGCCGTCACCTTCGCGGTCTCCGCGCTGGTCGTGACGGTGCTGGTGCCCCGATCGCTGCGCCCGGCCATGCCGGCTGACCCGACCGGCGGCGGCTACTGGCGGGAATTCGCGGCCGGGGTGCGGTTCCTGACCCGGGAGCCGCTGCTGCGCGCGGTGGTGCTGCTGGTGCTGGTGACCAACTTCCTCGACGCGACCAAGAGCAGCGTGCTGCTGCCGGTGGTGGCCGACCGGGAACTCGGCGGAGCGACGGCGTTCGGCCTGCTGGTCGGCGCGATGGGTGGCGGCGCGCTGGCCGGGTCGCTGCTGTTCAGCGCGGTCGGCCACCGGCTGCCCCGCCGGGCCACCCTCGTCACCGCGTTCGCCCTGGCCGGTACGCCGCCCTTCTGGGCGCTGGCCGCCGCGCCGCCGCTGCCCTGGATCATCGCGGTCTTCACCCTGTCCGGCTTCGCCGCCGGCGCGATCAACCCGCTGCTCGGCGCGGTGGAGCTGGAACGGGTGCCGGCCCACCTGCGGGCCCGGGTGTTCGGGGTGATCGGGGCGGGCTGCTGGGCCGGCATGCCGTTGGGCGCGTTCGCCGCCGGGGTGGCCGTCGACGGCTTCGGCACCACACCCGTCCTGGTCACCGTGGGCGGCTGCTACCTGCTGGTGGTGCTCACCCCGCTACTCGGCGGCCCATGGCGCACACTCGACCGCCCGAACACCCCCAACCACCAGGCACAAACCCCCACACCGGTCAGCTAACCAACCCCCGCCCCGACCCGGCCCCCCGCCCCCGTTCCCGTTCCCGTTCCCGGTGATCAAGAGGTTTGCGTCAACTTCGATCTTCAAGTTGACGCAAACCTCTTGATCAATTGACGCAAACTCCTTGATCACCGGGGCGAGGTGGACCGGGGCAGGCCCAGGATGGGATGGGGCGGGGGTGGGGCGGGGGTGGGGCGGGGGTGGGATGGGGCCAGGGCACGGTGAGGTGGCCAAGGCACGGTGAGGTGGCCAAGGCACGGTGAGGTGGCCAAGGCACGGTGAGGTGGCAGGGGCGCGGTGCGTCTGGCGGCGGGCGTGCCGGCGCGATGCGGGTGGGGGCCGACCCGGGCGTCGGGCCGGAGGCAGGCCGCGCCAGAGGTCAGTCGCGGCGCAGGTCGGTGTGGGCGGCGCGGAGACGGTCGACGGCCGGGTCGGTGCCGGGTGGGACGTGCCGGTCCAGCTCGGCCCAGACCTCGGCGAGGGCGTCGGTCACGGCCCGCAGCTCGGCGGCGTGCCGCAGGGCGCCCTGCCGGTGCGACTCCTCCAGCCGACGGGCCCAGCCGGCGGTCACCGTGGCGAGGCGGTCACCGTCGGCGCGGGCCTGGGCGGCGCTGCGGGCGGCGGGGGCCGGCACGATCGCGGCGACCGGCCGGGTGTCGCCGTCGCGGGTGACCAGGGTGACCGTGTCGGTCAGCTCGGCCATCGCGATCAGCTGGGTCAGCCGGGTACGCAGCTCGCGCAGCGGCACGGATCGGGGTTGACCACTGTGGTGGGACAGCGCGGGGGCAGCCATGTCCCCATGGTCCGACCGGGGTATGACATTTATCGCCATGACGGTCCGGGTGGGGTGGACCAGGCGTCCACCCCACCCGGGTCGGTCAGCTCGCCTGCAACGTCACGTCGTCGATGACGAAGCTGGTCTGCAACGAGGCGTCCTCGGTGCCGGTGAACTTGAGGGTCACCGTCTGCCCGGCGTACGCGCCGACGTCGAACGAGCGCAGCGTGTAGCCGGTGGCCTTGTCGAGGTTCGAGTACGTCGCCAGCGTGGTGCTGCCGACCTGGACCACCAGCTTGTCGTACGCGACGGTGGTGGTCCGCTCGGTGGTGTCGATGTGCAGGTAGAAGGCGAGGGTGTAGGAGGAGCAGCCGGCCGGCACGGTCACCGACTGGGACAGCGTGTCGGTGCTGGTGCTGCCGTTGCCGTTGAGCCACGCCTTGTAGGAGCCGGTGCGGGCCGGCTGGCTGGACGAGTTGGTGATGACGCCGGTGGTGGCCGTCCACGGGCTGGTGCCCGACTCGAAGCCGCCGTTGCCGACGACCTGGCCGCCGGTGCAGCTGCCGGTGCCGGTGACGGTGACGGTGTAGCTGGCCGTCCGGGTGGCCGAGCCGGTGCCGGTCACGGTCAGCGTGAAGGTGCCGAGGGTGGCGCTCGACGACGCGCTGACGGTCATGGTGGCCGAGCCGCCGGAGGTGACCGACGACGGGCTGAACGCGACGCTCACGCCGCTGGGCGCGCCGGAGGCGGACAGCGCGACGGTCTGGGCGCTGCCGCTGGTGGTGGCGGTGCTGACCGTGGCGGTGGTGGAGCCGCCCCGGGCGACGCCGCCGGCGGTGGGGCTGACCGCGACGGAGAAGTCGTTGGTCGGGGTGCCGCCGCCGACCGCGAGGTCCCAGATGGCGTACGCGACGCCGTCGGCGCTGCGGTTGAGGCCGGTGGCGTTGATGTTGCTGGTGGTGTCGCAGGAGGAGTGGTAGCACGGGTCGTACGCGGCGTTCGCGGTGCCGCCCCATTTGCTGGCCTGGGAGCTGGTCTTGCGGGCGCTGGCCCCCATGGCGTAACCGGAGGTGGGGATGCCGGCCTGCTGGAACGAGTAGTCGTCGGAGCGGCCCTGGCCCTCGGTGTTCTCCTCCGGCGACAGCCCGAGCGAGTCCCAGTACGCCTTGAGCGGCGCGGCGGTGCTGGAGGTGACCCGGTTGATGAAGTAGCCGCCGTTGGTCGAGGCGACCATGTCGAAGTTGTAGTAGCCCTTGATGTAGCCCTTCTGGGCGGTGGTCAGCGAGTTGACGTAGAACTTGGAGCCCTGCAGGCCCTGCTCCTCGCCGTTCCACCAGGCGAACCGGACCCGCTTGCTCATGGCCGGGCTCTGCTGGGCCAGCACCAGGGCGTTCTCCAGCAGCACCGACGAGCCGGAGCCGTTGTCGTTGATGCCCGGTCCGGCGGCGACGCCGTCGAGGTGCGCGCCGAACATGACCACGTCGTCGGCGGGGCCCTGCGGCCACTCGGCGATCACGTTGTTGCCCCGGTAGGTGCAGGTGGTGCAGGTCTGCTCGGTGACCGTGTAGCCGGCGGCCTGGAGCTTCGACTTCACGTAGGCGACCGAGGCGGTGTAGCCGGCCGAGCCGGCCCGCCGGTTGCCGCCGTTGCTGGTGGCGATGCTCTGGAACTGGGCCAGGTGCGCCTGGACGTTGCTGACCGAAACGTCCGGTGCGGCGAGCGCGGCGACGGCCGGCGCGGCGGTGGCCGGTCGGGCGGTCGGGGTGGCCGAGGCCGGTGGCGCGGCCAGGGCGAGCGTCACCGCGGTGACGGCGGCGATCGCCAGGGTTCTGCGCTTCATGCGAGCTCCTCACGGGGGTCGGCGGGGGTCCGCGCGGGCGTCACCGTCCCGTGTGCCGGGGTCGGCATGGGGGTGCACGGGAACCCGCGACCCGGGGGTGGGGTCGCGGCGGAGACGCCGGGGAAGCAAACACTGACATGTATCAATCTGCGGGTCAATCCGTCGGACGGTGTCACATTCCCGGGCGACGCCGGGAGGGGGCCCGGGACCCGGCCACGATGATCTCAGCGCTGGGTGTAGACAACGCGCGTATACGCGATGTGTATAGTCTCCCGCATGTCCATCGGCCAGACCTTTCTCGGCCTGCTGGAGGCGACCCCCCGGCACGGCTACGACATCAAACGGCGCTACGACGAACACTTCGGCCACTCCCGCCCGGTCGCCTACGGCCAGGTCTACGCGACCCTGTCCCGGCTGCTGCGCGGCGGCCTGGTCGAGGTGGAGGCGGTGGAGCCCGGCGAGGGCCCCGACCGCAAGCGGTACGCCATCACCGAGGCCGGCGTCGCCGACGTGGCGCAGTGGCTGGCCCGCCCGGAACAACCCGAGCCCTACCTGCAGAGCGTCCTCTACACCAAGGTCGTGCTCGCCCTGCTCACCGGCCGCGAGGCGGCCGAACTGCTCGACGTGCAGCGCGCCGAGCACCTGCGGCTCATGCGGGAGCTGACCCGACGCAAGCGCGGTGGCGACCTCGCCGAGCAGTTGATCTGCGACCACGCCCTGTTCCACCTGGAGGCCGATCTGCGCTGGCTGGAACTGACCACCGCCCGGCTCGACGAGTTGGCCGCGCGGGTGCGCGCATGAGCACCCCGCTGCTGGTCGCCGAGGGTCTGCACCGCAGCTTCGGCGAGACCGTCGCGCTGGTCGACGCCGGGCTACGCATCGACGAGGGCGAGGTGGTCGCGGTGCTCGGCTCGTCCGGCTCCGGCAAGTCCACCCTGCTGCACTGCCTGGCCGGGATCGTCCGCCCCGACCGGGGCCGGGTCGTCTTCGACGGCCGGGACCTGGTGACGATGAGCGACGCCCAGCGCAGCGCCCTGCGCCGGGAGCAGTTCGGCTTCGTCTTCCAGTTCGGGCAGCTGGTGCCCGAACTGACCTGCCTGGAGAACGTCGCGCTGCCGCTGCGGCTGGCCCGCGTCCCCCGCCGCGAGGCCGAGCAGCGGGCCGGGCAGTGGCTGGAACGGCTGGAGGTCACCGAGGTGGCCGGCAAGCGCCCCGGCGAGGTCTCCGGCGGTCAGGGGCAGCGCGTCGCGGTGGCCCGTGCACTGGTCACCCGCCCCCGGGTGATCTTCGCCGACGAGCCCACCGGCGCCCTGGACTCGCTCAACGGCGAACGGGTCATGCGGCTGCTCACCGAGGCCGCCCGGGACACCGGGGCGGCGGTGGTCCTGGTCACCCACGAGGCGCGGGTGGCCGCGTACTCCGACCGGGAGGTCGTGGTGCGCGACGGGCGTACCCGGAATCTGGAGGTGGCGGCGTGACCGGTCGGGGCGCGCTCGCGGACCTGGCGATGGGTGCCCGGATGGCCGTCACGGGCGGCCGGGAGGGTTGGATCCGGGCCCTGCTCACCGCCGTCGGTGTCGGGATCGGGGTGGCCATGCTGCTGCTGGCCACCGCCGTGCCCGGGGCGCTCGACGCCCGGCAGGCGCGCGGCGACGCCCGCGACGACCTGCGGTTCGGCGAACAGGTCACGGCCGGTCCCGGCACCCTGCTGGTCCACGCGCTGGACACCGAGTTCCGGGGCCGGCCGGTGCGGGGGCGGCTGCTGCGGCCGGAGGGACCGGCCGCGCCCGTCCCGCCGGGGTTGACCGCCCTGCCCGCCCCCGGCGAGGTGGTCGTCTCCCCCGCCCTGCGCCGGCTGCTCGACTCCCCCGACGGCCCGCTGTTCGCCCCCCGGCTGGGCGGCGCGCGGGTCACCGGGACGATCGCCGACGAGGGCCTCGCCGGCCCCAACGAACTGGCCTACTACCAGGGCGACGACCGGTTGACCGACACGTCCGGGGCGACCCGGCTGGACCGCTTCGGCGGCGGGCTGCCCGGCGAGGGGCTCGGCCCGGTGCTGATGCTGCTGGTGGCGGTCATCTTCGTGGTGCTGCTGCTGCCCATCGCGGTGTTCCTCGGCTCCGCCGTGCGCTACGGCGGCGAACGACGCGACCGGCGGCTCGCCGCGCTGCGCCTGGTCGGCGCGGACACCACCATGGTCCGGCGGATCGCCGCCGGAGAGGCCGCCGCCGGTGCCCTGCTCGGGGTCGCCGTCGGCATCGGACTCCTGCTCGCCGGCCGCCAGCTCGTCCCGCTGGTCACCCTCTACGACATCAGCGTGTACGCCGCCGACATCCGGCCGCCCACCGCGTTGCTGCTGGCCGTCGTGCTGGCCGTGCCGGCGCTGGCCGTGCTGGTGGCGATGCTGGCGCTGCGCGCGGTCGTGGTCGAGCCACTCGGAGTGGCCCGGCGCGGCACCCCGGCGCGTCGTCGGCTCTGGTGGCGGCTGGTGCTGCCCGCCGCCGGCCTGGCCCTGCTGCTGCCCGTGGCCGGTCTGCGCGACGGCGACGGCGGGATCACCAGGTGGGTGGTGCCGGCCGGGGCGGTGCTGCTGCTGATCGGCACGGTCACCCTGCTGCCCTGGCTGACCGACCTGCTGGTCCGGCGGCTGCGCGGCGGCCCGGTGTCCTGGCAGCTCGCGGTCCGTCGGGTGCAGCTGGACAGCGCCACCTCCGCCCGGCTGGTCAACGGCATCGCGGTCGCCGTCGCCGGCACCATCGGCCTGCAGATGCTCTTCGCCGGGATCGCCGGGGACTTCACCACCGCCAGCGGGCAGGACACCTCCCGGGCGCAGGTGCAGGTGCAGTTCCGCGACCAGCCGGACCTGGCCCGGGTGCTGCGCCAGCTCGGCGGGGCGGCTGGGGTGACCGCCGCCACCGGCACCCTCAGCGTCGGGGCCAACGCCGGCTCGCCGGACGGCCTGCCGGTGGACGTCCGGATCGGCGACTGCGCCGCACTGGCCGAGTTCGCCCATCTCGACAGGTGCGTGGACGGGGACACGTTCCTGGTGTCCGATCCGCGCGACCCGGCGGTCGTCCCCGCCGGCACGACGCTGACCGTCGAGGACGGGTCACGGTGGCGGGTGCCGGCGACGGCGCGGCCCGCACAGGCCCGGCCCGACCCGGCCGGCTGGATGCAGAACGCGGTGCTGGTCACCCCCGGCGCGGTCGGCTCGCGGACCCTCGGTCCGTTGCGCTCGACCGTCTACCTCCAGCTCGACCCGGCCGCCCCCGACGCGGTCGAACACGTGCGCAACGCCGCCGCCGCGATCGACCTGACCACCCCCGTGTCCGTGCTGTCCTCGACGATCGTGTCGCCCCGGTTCGCCGACATCCAGCGTGGCCTGGCCATCGGCACGGTCGTCACGCTGCTGCTGATCGCCACCAGCATGCTGGTCGGCACGCTGGAGCAGCTGCGGGAGCGCCGCCGCCTGCTGGCGATGCTGGTGGCGGTGGGCACCCGACGCAGCACCCTCGGCTGGTCGGTGCTGTGGCAGACCGCCCTGCCGGTCGGGGTCGGGCTGGTGCTGGCCGCCGGCTTCGGGCTCGGCCTCGGCGCGGCCCTGCTGCGGATGGTGCAGGCCCCGGTCACGGTCGCCTGGCCGGTGGTCGGCTTCTCCGTCGGGCTCGGCGCGCTGACCGTCCTGGCGATCACCGGGCTGAGCCTGCCCCTGCTGTGGCGGCTCACCCGCGCCGACGGGCTGCGCACCGAATGACCCGCCGGTCCGGGTCGGCAGCGGGTGCCGACCCGGACCGGGCGGTCAGCCAGCGTACGGGGTTGCGACGTCGAGGACCCACGTCACGCCGAACCGGTCGGTGAGCATGCCGAACCCCGGGGCCCACGGCGACGGGCCGTACTCCTCGATCACCTGGGCGTCCTCGGCGAGCCGGTGCCAGAGCACGCCGACCTCCTCGGCGCTGTCGCCCCGGACGGAGACGAAGAACCGCTCGCCGGTCAGCGTCGTCCCGTTCTCACGGGTGGTGGCGGTCGGCGCGGCTGCGGCGGGTGCCCCGGCGGGCACGTCGTAGGCCATGACGGCGAAGCCGTTGTCGGCGGTGACCTGGCCGAAGACGACCCGGTCGGCGTCCGGCAGGTCCTTCGGCATGCCCAGGTCGCCGTAGCTGACGACGGTGCTGCGGCCACCGAACACGGACCGGTAGAACTCCAGCGCCGCGCGGGCGTCACCCCGGAAGTTGAGGTGCGTGGTGGCGGAGATGGCCATGGTCGACTCCTTGCTGATGGTGCTCGACGCCCGGAAATGGGCTGGTCAGGAAGAAGATTCGCAGCAGTAGGTGACAGGTTGTGGCACCTACTGCTGGCAGAATCTCCCCTCATGCCGACCACGTCCGCCCGCCTGCTCGCCCTGCTGTCGCTGTTGCAGAGCCGGCGGGACTGGCCCGGCGGGGTGCTGGCCGAACGGCTGGGCATCAGCCTGCGTACGGTGCGCCGCGACGTCGACCGGCTGCGGGAACTCGGCTACCCCGTCGCCGCCGTCAAGGGCCCCGACGGTGGTTACCGGCTCGACGCCGGCACCGAGCTGCCCCCGCTGCTGTTCGACGACGAACAGGCCGTCGCCCTGACCGTCGCGCTCCAGGTCGCGGCGACCGGTGCCGACGGAGCACTCGCGGACGCCGCCGCGCGGGCGCTGCACACCGTACGACAGGTGCTGCCTGCCCGGCTGCGGCAGCGGGTCGGGACGCTCAGCGTGACCGCCGTCGCGCGACCCGCCACCACGGCGGCCGAACCGGTCGACGGCGAGGTGCTGCTGGCGCTCGGCACCGCCGTGCACGCCCGCGAGATCCTGCGCTTCGACTACGGCACCGACCGGACCGCCGGGCCGGCCCGGCACGCCGAGCCGCATCACGTCGTCACCTGGGACGGCCGATGGTACCTCGTCGCCTGGGACCTCGAGCGGGCCGACTGGCGGACCTTCCGCGTCGACCGGATCACCCTGCGCCCGCCGCACGGGCCCCGCTTCACCCCGAGACCCCTGCCCGGCGGGGACGTCGCCACGTACCTCACCGGGGTCTTCCGGGGGTCGGCCGGCGGGTCGGCGGACTGGCCGTGCCGGGGCACGGTGCTGCTCGACCTGCCTGCGGCGGCCGTGGCCCGGCACACCCGCGACGGCCTCGTCGAGGAGATCGCCCCCGACCGGTGCCGGCTCACCCTCGGGTCGTGGTCCTGGGTGAGCCTGGCCGCCGCCGTCGCCCGGTACGACACCGGCATCACCGTCGTCGGCCCGCCGGCCCTCACCGAGGCGTTCGCGCTGCTCGCCGACCGGTTCACCCGCACCGCCACCGGTGGTGGTGCCGGGCGGTGACGCGGCCGGGTTCCGCCGCCGCCCCGGCGCGGTCAGGCGAGCAGCGGGAGCGCGCCGAAGGTGTGGTCCCGCCACAGCAGCCGGGAGGCGTCCTCCGGATACGCGGCCACCGTCGACCGCCCGTCGAAGATCCGGGTACGGCGACCGGCGTCGTACGACGGCCAGCCGGGGTCGCCGGTCGCGGCGAACGTCGTCCACGCTTCGCGGAGCTGCCCGGACAGCTCGTGCGCCGCCGGCGGAGGTGGATCACCGATCAGCATGGCGGGCTGCCCGCTGGTCAGGTTGCCGAAGACCAGCGGCACGTCGAGACCGTGACAGGCACCGAGGTCACCGCCCAGGCCCGGCGCCGGCCAGGTCAACTCGTAGAGGTACGCCCGGCCGCCCCCGACGAGTTGCGCCTCGGCCAGGTGCAGGCTCGGCATCCGGAACAGCCAGTCGGCGTTGACCAGCTCGTAGAGCTGCTCGTCGGTGGCGGCCGGGAACGCCTCCCGGTAGCGGCGGGCACCGTCCGGGCCGGGGGCCAGCATCCGCAGCGCCGTCCCGGTCTGCTCCGGCGTGACCTGGCCGAGCACGCCGTCGAGCAGGCTGAACAGCCGGTGCTCGTCGCGGGTGTGCCCGACGAGCAGGTCGACGTCCCGCGCGGCACCGTCGGCCAGCGCCCGCCACGGGGTCGCCGGCAGCACGTCACCGTCGACGACCGGCGCGAACGGGATCGGCCGGTGGGTGATCTGACCCCACCGCTCCCGCCACTGGAGAATCTTGGCCGAGATCGCCTGGCCCACGGCCGGCAGCCGATCCGGCGGCACCGCCGACAGGTCGGCCAGGGTCGGTCGTACCCCCAGCTCGGCGGCGCAGGCGGCGGTGACGTCGGCGGCCAGGTCGGGTGAGAAGAACGTCCCCGGGACGCTCTGCGCGACCGCCCGCCGGAACAGCCCGGCGGCGCGCGGCATCGCCAGCAGCGCGGCGACCGAGCCGCCGCCGGCCGACTGCCCGACGACCGTCACCCGGTCCGGGTCGCCGCCGAAGGCGCGGATGTTGTCCCGCACCCACTCCAGGGCCGCCACCTGGTCGAGCAGCCCCCGGTTGGCCGGTGCCCCGTCGAGCTGCCCGAAACCCTCGAAGCCGAGGCGGTAATTGAGCGTCACCACGACGGTGCCGCCGCCGGCGAGGTGCCCGCCGTCGTACTCCGGCAGGCCGGAACAGCCGACGAGGTAGCCGCCACCGGGAATCCACACCAGCACCGGCAACCCGGCCGCCGGGTCCGGGTCCGGCGTCCAGACGTTGAGCGTCAGCCAGTCGTCGCCGGTCCCCTGCGGGGACGTCCCGAACGCGCCGGGCTGCGGGGGCGGCGGACCGAAGGCGAACGCCTGACGTACGCCGTCCCAGCCGCGTACCGGCTGCGGCGCGGCGAACCGGAGGGCACCGACGGGCGGTTCGGCGTACGGGATGCCCCGGAACACCGCCCGGCCCGCCTCCCGGCAGCCGCGCAGGACACCTGACACGGTACGGACTTCCGGCTCGGACTCCGACGGCATGCTGGCCCCTCCCCCGCTCCCGGTCGGCCGCAGCATCCCAACGCCGGCCGACCACCGGCAAACCATTTAGGGCCGGTGAACGAGATCGATCAGGTTGAACACTCAGGTCAGGTCGTCGAGGAGCCGGGCGACGTGCTGGCGGATCTCGTCGCGGACCTCGCGGACGACGGACAGCGGCTGGCCGGCGGGGTCGGTGAGTTTCCAGTCCTCATAGCGTGTGCCGGGGAAGACGGGGCAGGTGTCGCCGCAGCCCATCGTGACGATCACGTCGCTGGCCTCGGCGGTGTCCCAGTCGAGGATCTTCGGCTGTTCACCCGCGATGTCGATGCCGACCTCGCGCATGGCTTCGACCGCGACGGGGTTGACGTGTTCGGCGGGTGCGGAGCCGGCGGAGCGGACCTCGACGGCGTCCCCGGCGAGGTGGCGCAGCCACCCGGCGGCCATCTGGGAACGGCCGGCGTTGTGGACGCAGACGAACAGCACCGACGGCGTGGTGTGCCGGGTGGGGGTGCTCATGGGTGGACCTCTTCCGGTGCGGCGGCGGTCAGGTGACGGTGGGACTGCGGCGTTCGATGAGGACGACGTCGCGCCACCGGTCGTGGTGGCGGCCGAGGCGTTCGCGGACGCCGATGGTGCGGAAGCCGCAGGCGTGGTGCAGGGCGAGGCTGGCGGTGTTCTCGGGGAAGACCCCGGACTGGATGGTCCAGATGCCGGCCTGTTCGGTGGAGTCGATGAGTCGGTGCAGCAGGAGCCGGCCGACGCCTCGGCCCCGGGCGTCGGGGTGGACGTAGACGGAGTGCTCCACGACCCCGGCGTAGACGCACCGGTCGGACACCGGGGTGCACGCGACCCAGCCGAGCACGCGGCCGGCAGCCGTGTGGTCGACGGCGACCCAACGGTGTCCGGGCAGGCGGGTGGCGGCGAACCGGGCCCAGGTGGGTGGTTCGGTCTCGAAGGTGGCGTCGCCGGTGGCGATCCCGTGCCGGTAGATGTCGAGCACCGCCGGGGCGTGCTCGTCGGTCATCGGCACGAGACCGGGTCGGGGCGACCGGACGCCGGTCATGAGGCGGCCCGTTCCGGCTGCGCCGGTGCCAGCTCGACCGCCACGCCGTCCCGCTGTCGGACGGTCGGATACCACCAGGTGATCGCGGCGACCGCGACCCCGACGGCGGCGAGCTGCGCGGCGACGAACCCGGCCGCCGAGGTGGGGGCGATGCCGGCGAACGTGTCGGTGAACATGCGGCCGATCGTGACGGCCGGGTTGGCGAACGAGGTGGAGGCGGTGAACCAGTACGCGCCGCCGATCCATGCCCCGACCGCCGCCGGAGCGAAGTCGGTCCGGCGGGACCGGGCGAGGGCGGCGATCAGCAGCAGGAGCCCGGCGGTCGCGACGACCTCGGCCAACCACAGTCCGCCCCCGTCCCGCCGGTGGGTGGAGACCGTGACGGCGGGCAACCCGAACATCAGGTGCGCGAGGACCGTGCCGCCGACCGCACCGAGCGCCTGCGCCACGACGTACGCGCCGAGGTCACGGGTCGACAGACCGGCTCCCGTACGGCGGGCCTGCCACCAGTCGGCGAGCGACACGACGGGGTTGAGGTGGGCACCGGACACCGGGCCGAAGATGAGGATCAACGCGCCGAGGGCGAATGCGGTGGCGATGCTGTTCTCCAGCAGTTGCAGCCCCACGTCGCCCGGCGACAGGCGGGTGGCGGCGATCCCGGAGCCGACCACGGCGGTGACGAGCAGGCCGGTGCCGACCAGTTCCGCCGACGCCCGACGCAGCACGGCGTGCGGCGGGTCGGGCGTCACCGGGTCGGCCCGGTCGACGCGGCGGCGGCCGACACGTCCAGGAGCTGGGACAGGACGGCGAGACGGGCCGGGACGATCCAGTAGTAGACCCAGGTGCCCCGGCGCTGGCAGTCGATCAACCCGGCCTCACGCAGCACCTTCAGGTGGTGGGAGATCGTCGGGCCGGTCAGGGTGAACGCGTCGGTCAGCTCGCACACGCACACCTCGCCGCCGGCCCGCGCGGCGATCAGGGACAGCAGCCGCAGCCGTACCGGATCACCGAGGGCCTTGAAGCCGCGCGCCAGACCGGCGGCGGCGTCCTCCGTCAGGGCCTCGGTGACCATCGGCGTGCAGCAGGCCGACGGGTCGGCGAGGACTGGCAGCTCTTGTCTCGACACCCGTCTAGTTTGACAAGCATCGAACCAGAGTGCAATTCTCTGCCTAGACAGTTATCTAAACAACAGGAGGTGTGGGATGTCCCGCGTCCAGCTCGCCCTGCGCGTCGCCGACCTGGAAGGGTCGATCGCGTTCTACTCGAAGCTGTTCGGCACCGAGCCGGCCAAGCGGCGACCCGGCTACGCCAACTTCGCCATCGAGGAGCCCCCGCTGAAGCTGGTCCTGCTCGAAGGCGACCCGGACCAGGCCACCGCGCTCGACCACCTCGGCGTCGAGGTGTTCGACGGCGCGCAGGTCACCGCCGCCACCGACCGGCTCACCGAGGCCGGGCTGATCACCCTGACCGAAAACGACACCTCCTGCTGCTACGCCGTCCAGGACAAGGTCTGGGTCCGTGGACCCGGCGACGAGCGCTGGGAGGTGTACGTGGTCAAGGGCGACTCCGACCAGTACGGCACCTCCGCGCCGACCCCGCCCGCAACCGACGACGAAAGCACGTGCTGCGCGACCACGTCCCGCAGCTGACGCCTGGGGGCTACACCGGAGGCGGGGTGAGCCAGCCGAGGGGTTCTCCGCTGAGGGCGGCTTCCGCCAGGCGGTGCGCGCCGGCGGTCTTCAGTGCCGCACGTGAGCTGTCGATCCAGCGTTGGACGTCGCCGATGCCCTGGTGGCGGTATTCGACCGCCTGGACGAGGCACTCCAGCTTGTCGGCGTCGCGGGCGACGATGGCCTCCGGCGTCTCGCCCGCTTCGTACTCGGCGACGGCGGCGTTGATCAGGTCGGCGACGGCCGGCGGGCAGGCGGCGACCTGATCGGCGGTGACCGTGGCGTTAGGCGCGGCGGTGAGATAGCGCCTGGCGATGTGCGGGATGTCGGTGATCCGGGTTTCCTGGGTGTCGTGCAGGACGCACAGCATCGACACCCGGGCCGGGTCGGCACCCTCCATGGCGGCGAGCACCATCCCGATCAGCGCGGTCCGGAACGAGTGGTCGGCGATGGATTCGGGGTCTTTGACGCCGGCGAACCACCACCCGGTTCGGGCGGCGCGCTTGAGAACGCCGGCCTCGAAGATGAAGCGCATGGCTCCGGCGGCGTCGTGGTCGTCGTTCATCTGCCCGTCCCTGTGCCGGTGACTCCGTCTGCCCGCAGGCTGTAGTCAATAGACGTTAGTTCCTGCCGGGTCTGGGGAGAGACGCGGTCGCTGTCCAGGAGCCGGGTTTTGCGTCTGATGAGCGTGCGGCCCTCGACGCTGGCTCAGTTCGCCGTAAGTGGGTCCGAGGCGTACCCCTGCTCCACGCACAACGCCGCTCTGGAGTAGCGGGCAAGCACCTTCCCGCCGTCGCGTTGCGGGTCAGCCAGGCCCACCGTCACGCACCTGCCAAAATCGGTGCCGACACTGTGCACCGTCACCCCACGCTGCTGCCAGAACGCCTGGTCGTCCCGAACCTTAGCGGCCCATTCCTCAAGACTCGCCCCCGAGTACGTAGCGTCGACGAAGTCGACCAGCACCGCCGGCGCCAGGGCGCGTACCGCCGCGTCCATACCGGAGGTCGGCACGCGGTAGACCAGCAGGCGCCCGCCCGGCATGTCCACGGCCACGCCGGCGTACGCGGCCGGCCACCGACCCGGGGCGACCTCACCCACCCGAGCGCCGGCGTCCATCAGCGCCTCCTGACCTGGCCAGTACGACTGCCCCGGCACGGGCGACGAGGGCGGCAGCTGCGGCGCGGCCTGCGCGGCGACGGTGCCGCAGGCGGCGAGCGCGGCGAGCAGCGGCGCGGCGAGCAGCGTAGTCAGACGACGGTGCATGGTCGGACCTCCTACGAGGGTGCCATTCGGACACTATGGGTATAACGATCGGTCGGTGGGGAGACTCACGGCCTCGACGCTCGGGGTGCATCAGCGCGGACACTGACCCGACACCTGTGACGCCGCCTACGTAGCCGGACGAAGCACCTGGTGCCTGGTGGCCATGCCGGCGGTGGTGGAGCAGGCCAACCACTTCCGGTCCGGGGCGGTGCAGCTTTTGCCGACTGCAACCAGCCGTTGTTGAGCTGTTGAACGGCCTGCAGTGCTGTCGAATATGGCATTCAGGGGGACTCATTCCGGCGGCACGCCTTGCCGCCAACGCGGACAGCTACATCACCGTGACCCTGAGAAGTCGTTGTCGGAGCAGTAGTAGAAGCCTGGAAGGCAGCCCAGGCATGAGCAGTAAGAGTTTTGTCAATGACCACACCAAGGAGGCGGAGGATCAACCGAGATTGCCCGTCGCGGCGGCCCCCGCGCCGTCGTGCGGCTGAGGGAAACACAGGCTCTCCCGCTGTCGATCGCGGCCGCACTCACTGCGGTGACGACGTTCGTGGTTGAGGTAGTCCAGCGTTAGCCAACGCCGGGCGATCGAAGTCGAGTCGAAGGGCTTGACCTCGACACCTCGGTTGAGTGACGTTGAAGTCTTGGACAGAAAGCATCGAAACAGACGCTTTAAGTAATCGATATTGTCTTATGACAGTTCATGCAACCTAAGATAAATTTCTGGCGGTCGACCATTGGGTTGGTCGGATACCCGAACCGTCCCGCAAGTAGCCTTCTGTCAGACGACAGTTGGAGAATCCGATGAACGACGCGAGCGGCCACGGCCGGAAGCACAGCGCCGACAGCTTCGCTGCCGAGCTCAGGCGCAGGATCAAGGAAGGCGTGAAGGGCTACGAAGCCGGCGCGAAGCTCCCCACCATTCGCGAGTTCGCCGCGAACCCCGACGAGGCCGTAGCACGTGGCGTTGCAGAGAAGGCCATCGACCGCCTCAGAGCCGAGGGCTTGGTCGAGTCGCGCCGGGGCTCCGGCAGCTTCGTGCGGGCCAGCCGCATCCCACGCATCTCACCGGGCAGACTCTCGGCAGATCGATGGGGACGCGGGCTGTCGATCCAGGCACACGACTCGGCGAACCCACCCAAGGCCGTCGATGTCACAGTCGGCGATGTCGTACCACCGGCACAGGTCGCCGACGCTCTCGGAGTGCCGCGTAGCGACGTGGTGCTGTCGAGGTATCGCCGTTACGTCCGGGACCGGCGTTCAGTACAGCTCGCCACCGCCTACCTACCGACGGATCTGACCCGTGGCACGCGGATCGAACACACGGACACTGGACCCGGCGGCACGTTCGCCCGGCTCGCCGAGCAGGGCTTCCGACCGACGAGATTCGTGGAACGGGTCATCAGCCGTGCACCGACCCCCGAGGAGATCAACGGGGTCGACGGGCGAGAGGGGCTGAGCCTGCGCCGAGAAGGCAGCCTGGTCTTCGAGATCACCAGGTATGCCTACGCGGACGATCGCTGCGTCGAGGTGTCTCTCATGGTGCTCGATGCCGAGATGTACGAGCTGGTATACGAGCTCCCCGCCGGCAACTAGCCGCAGGTAACCTAAGACGCATTGATTGTCTGCAGACAATCTGTCATCCTTGCCTACGAGGGAAGGCCCCTATACCGACCGGTTCCTTGGCGAGCACGGACGGGGTAGGGGCCACGGAATCGATCCCACGTAGGAGCGGCCCCATGCAGCACGATGCTGTCGTAACTCCCTGGTCCCATCACCACACCCCGGCGGACAGTTCCGCTGCCGGGGCGGGAGAGCGGGGGCGCTCGTGATCGCCGGTGTGCTGTCGGTCCTGTTCGGGGGGTTGGTGCCGGGCTTCCTGCTCGGGTTGCTCGCCTTCCGGGTCAAGTCCCGGTGGTGTCCCCGCTGCGGTGGGTCCACCCACACCGTGCCGGTGCCGGGGCACGACAGGTGACCGGCCCCGGCCGGCAGCGCACCGGCAGTAAGCCGCCGATCGGACGGCGGATGGCCGAGTTACGGGCCCGCCGGGGCATGAGCCAACAGGTCTTCGCCGACCGGATCGGCAAGTCGAAGAGCTGGGTCGACAAGGTCGAGCGGGGGGTGCGTACCCTCGATCGGCTCTCCGTCATCGAGACGGTGGCCGGTGCGCTCGGCGTCGCGCCGCAGCTCCTGCTCACCGGTCGGCACCCACCGGCACCGGCCACCGACGTCGGTGCTGCCGTGGAACGGGTCTGGGCCGCCCTGGCCCGGCACGACGCTCCGGCGTCCGCCCGGTCGGGACGGCGGTGCGGCAGCTCGACGACCAGGCGGGCTACGCGTGGACGGCGTACCGCAACGGGCAGCACCCCCAGGTGTTGCGGATGCTGCCCGACCTGCTCGCCGACAGCCGCCACGCCTGCCACGTCAGCCTGGTGGACCCGCCCGTGCTCGCTCTGCTGGTGCGGGTCTACCGGCTCACCGCCCAGACCCTGGTCAAGCTCGGCGACGCGCACCTGGCCTGGCTGGCCGCCGACCGGGCCATGATGGCCGCCACCCGCGGTGACCCGATGCGGATCGGGCTCGCGGCGGTGTCGCTCGCGCAGGTGCTCCGCGCGCTGCGGCGGGGTCGGCTGGCCACGACCGCCGCGCTCACCGCCGTACGCCAACTCGATCCGGCGGCGGCGGACGGCCACCCGCCGGCACGGGCCCTGACCGGGACGCTACTCGTCGAAGCCGCCCTCGCCGCCGCCGGTAGCGGCGACGCCGTCACCGCCCACGACCTGACCGAACGCGCCGCCCACCTCGCCGCCGACCACGAACGGTACGACCAGGACGGCGCGACGTTCGGCCCCACCAGCGTCGACCTCGCCCGTGCCCTGACCGCGACCCGCCTCGGCGACCACCATCGGGCCGTCGCCCTGCACCGCCGGGCCACCGACCAGGAGGGTTGGCGGCGGCTCCCCGCCGAACACCGCGCCGCCCACCTCATCGACATCACCCGGGCCCACCTCGACCTCGGTGACCACGACGCCGCCGGGCGGGCCCTGGTCACCGCCGACCACATCGCCCCCGCCGAAGTCCGCGCCCGCCCCGCCGCCCGGGTCGCCCTGACCGCCGTGCTCCGCGCCGGCCCCACCCCGGCCGACGTCACCCGCCTCGCCGCCACCATCGGCTTGACCCGCCCCTGACCTGTGCACCCGGTGGCCGGACCAGCCATGGATCTCCTGTGGGGCAGCACAATGACGGCATGAATCTTGCCGCGGTCCGTGCGGATGTCGCCGTGATCGACGATCTGTTGCGGTACATCGCCGAGCGCCCGGTCGACCTCAACGATCCGAACTGGATGGCCGGGCTCCGGCAAGCGCCGCCGCCGCTGGAAGAAGCCGGGGTGGTGGCCGAGGCGTCCGCCGCGCTCGATGCGCTGTTGGATGCGTACGAGACCGGCGCAGCGCCGGCCCGTGCGGAGGTCCGAGACATCTTTCGGGCTTACCCGTCCTTCCGCTGGGCCGCCCACCTACCGGTGGCGTGGGATTCGGTCGGGGAGTTCCGCCGACGACTCGTCCATGTCTCCGCGATGGATCAGGGTGCCGATCCGCGCGACGAGCTGATGACGATCTGGTCGCTGTGCAACCGAGCCCGCGAGTGCGCCATCGACGTCGAACCGGTGCTGCGCGAGGTGGCGAACCTGTCATCCGACGCCGATCTCCACGGGTTCGGCTCGATGCAGATGCTGATCATGCGAGGGCTGGAGGTACACGACCTCGGCTAGAAATCGCGACAGGGAGCCTGGCGCGGTTGTTGCCCCGCTGTTACGTCATGGTGCGGGCACCGTGGCACGGGTGGCGCACCGTCGACTCGACCGGCCACCGTGGCCGGACACCGTCGAGCGGAAGGTCACCATGCGTTCCACCAGGACCCTGACGGCGGTCACGGCCGTGCTGGCCGTGCTGCTCACCACCGTCGGTACGGCGACCGCCGCCGGCCGGCTCCGCACCGGCGTCACCGCCGCGCCCTACTGCGGGATCACCTGGGGCAGCGCCGGGAAGACCGGCGGCGACCTGAACCCGGCACCGCTGCTGACCACCCGCACCGGCCAGCAGGACTGCTACGACCGACTGGTCTTCGAGTTCGACGGGTCCGCCGACGGCTACGCGGTCGGTTACGGCGACGTGTTCACCGAGGGGCAGGGGCTGCCGGTGTCGCCGTACACGGCGGGCGGGGCGGTGCTGCGGGTGCAGTTGCGGGAGCCGGCGCTCGGCTACCCGTACCGGGCCGGCGACCACGTGGCGACCGTGCTCGGCTACCGCACCCTGCGTGACGTCGTCTACGGCGGCACCTTCGAGGGCTACAGCACCTTCGCCGTCGGCGTCCGGGCGCAGTTGCCGTTCCGGGTGCTGCTGCTCGCCGGCCCCGGCACACACAGTCGGATCGTGCTCGACGTGGCGCACCAGTGGCAGGAGTGACGGCGGCGGTGACCGCCCGGCGGGCCGGGGACCGACGTCGATCGGCTCCCGGCACCGGCCGTTGCGCCGGGTCGGGACGGGCCACCCCGGGACTACCCTGGGAACACCATGGACGGCCGGGTGCTGCTGGTCGAGGACGATGCCTCCATTCGGGAGGTCACCGCCCTCGGTCTGCGCCGGGCCGGGTTCCGGGTCAGCACCGCCGCCGACGGGCGGGCCGCGCTCGCCGCCTGGCGGGCCGGGCTGATCGACCTGATCATTCTGGACACGCTGCTGCCCGGTCTGGACGGCCTCGAGGTCTGCCGGGAGATCCGGCGCAGCAGCCAGGTGCCGATCCTGCTGTTGACCGCCAGCACCGACACCATCGACGTGGTGGTCGGCCTGGAGTGCGGCGCGGACGACTGCCTGCGCAAGCCGTTCGACCTGTCGGAACTGGTGGCCCGGGTCCGGGCGGCGCTGCGCCGGGGCCACGCCGTGCCCACCGAACCCGTGCTGACCGTCGGGCCGCTGGAGGTCGACCCGGCCCGCTTCGTGGCCCGCCGCGACGGACGGGAACTGCCCCTCACCGCCACCGAGTTCCGGCTGCTGACCGAGTTGGCCCGCCGGCCCGGCCAGGTGTTCACCCGGGAGGTGCTGCTGGACCGGGTGTGGCGGCACTCCCACCTCGGCGACTCCCGCCTGGTCGACGTGGCGGTGCAACGGTTGCGCGCCAAGGTCGACCACGACCCGACCGCGTCCCGGCTGGTCCGCACCGTACGCGGGGTCGGCTACAAACTCGACGCGGCGTGAGCCGCCGCGCTCAGGTGACGGCGGTGGCCATCCGGCGTACCGCCTCGGTGAGCAGCTCCGGGGAGGTGGCCAGGTTCAGCCGGACGTGGCCGGCGCCGCCGGTGCCGAAGTCCAGGCCGGAGTTGAGCGCCACCCGGCCCCGGTCGAGGAAGACGGCGGCGGGATCGTCGCCGAGGCCCAGCCCTCGACAGTCGAGCCAGGCGAGGTAGGTGGCCTGGCCGGGTCGGTACCGGACGGCCGGCAGGTGCTCGGCGAGCAGCGCGGCGAGGAACCGACGGTTGTCGTCCAGGCCGGTCAGCAGGGCGTCGAGCCAGTCACCCCCGTCCCGGAACGCGGCGGTGTGGGCGATCACCCCGAGGTGGCTGGTGCCGACGCTGACCTCGAAGGGAACCCGGGCGAGGTCCCCGGCGGCGGCCGGACCGGCGACGAGCAGCCCACCCCGCAGACCGGCCAGGTTCCACCCCTTGGAGGCGGACATCAGCGACAGGCCGTGCTCCGCGCCGGGCACCGAGAGGTACGGCACGAAGCGTGCTCCCGCGCCGACCAGCGGGGCGTGGATCTCGTCGGCGACCACCCGCACGCCGTACCGCCCGGCCAGCGCGGCGACGGCGGTCAACTCGTCGGCGGTGTGCAGGACGCCGGTCGGGTTGTGCGGGTTGCAGAGCAGGTACGCCGCCGGCCGCCCGCCGGAGCGGGCCACCCGGAACGCCTCGTCCAGGGTGCCGAGGTCGATCCGCAGGTCGTCGCCGAGCGGTGCCTCCACGATCCGGCGGCCGGCGTACCCGACGAAACCGTAGAACGGTGGGTAGACCGGGCAGTTGACGACCACCGCGTCACCGGGCCCGGTCAGCAGCCGCAACGCCTCGACCACGCCGTGCATCACGTCGGGCACCAGCGCGGTCCGCTCCACGGCCAGCCCGTCCCAGCCCCAGCGACGCCGGGCGAACTCCGCCAGTGCCTCCGGGTACGCCGTGCCAGCGGTGTAGCCGGTGTCGCCGAGCGTGACGGCATCGGTGATCGCCCGCGCGACCGGCTCGGCGAGCGGCACGTCCATCTCCGCCACCCAGAGCGGCAGCACGTCGTCCGGGTACTCCCGCCACTTGACGCTCGTCCGTCGCCGCAGCTGGTCCAGCCGAAGCTGGCGCAGGGGATTCGCCTGGTCCCGGGAGCCCTGATACGTACCACTCATGACATGAAGGCTATTCCGCCCCCTGTCATCGCGCCCGCGCGGTGACAGGGGGCGGGGAGTGCCCCGACCAGGATTCGAACCTGGGCTCGTTGGCATCGGGCCCGCCGGGCGGAGCCACGACAACGACGACTGATCGGCAATTGTGGATCGCACTGATCGACATACGTCTGTCTATTTCTCGACAGCGGCACTCCAACGATGTTTGACCCGGTCCAGAATGGCCGCATGACCAGCCGCAGAGGACCGAATATCGAAATCGACCGGGGAAATCCCCGGTATGTCATGCGGCCCGAGAAGAGGGATTTCCGATGAGAGCAGGAACATTCGTTGGTCGACGCCGAAGGCCCCCCGTCCTGGCTCTGGCTCTGGCCCTGCCGCTGCTGACCGTCGGCCAGCCGGCGCAGGCGGCTCCGCACGCCGACGGTGACAGCATCCGTCAGGTGGGCACGACCGTCAGCGCCGAGGCGTGGGCGGCCGGCAGGCAGCGGTACGGCGCGCAGGTGACTGCCGACGCGGCGATCGAGGCGTATTGGACGCCCGAGCGGATGCGCAATGCCAGGCCCGTCGAGGAG
The DNA here is from genome assembly GCF_053667945.1 of Micromonospora sp. SCSIO 07396. Classification (NCBI taxonomy): domain Bacteria; kingdom Bacillati; phylum Actinomycetota; class Actinomycetes; order Micromonosporales; family Micromonosporaceae; genus Micromonospora; species Micromonospora sp. SCSIO 07396. Next base: position 2,612,529 of record NZ_CM132210.1, on the reverse strand, counting down.
TCTCCCTCGTACAAGGCCGCCGCACGGCGTTTTGCCCAGAGTGGAGGGACCTCGTCCGCCGCGCCGACGAACCGGTCCGCGCCGGTGGATGTGCCTCCGGTGGCGGGCCTGATGGGTACCCCGGGCATGTCCACGCAGGTCATCAACCCGAACCTCGGCTCCAACCACCCGACCGCCCGGTCCAACGGCAAGGTCTTCTTCAACATGGACGGCGGATCGTGGGTCTGCTCCGGCGCGGTCATCAACTCGGTTGGCTTCAATACCGTGTGGACGGCTGGCCACTGCATCCACGGCGGCCCCGGCAGCAGTCTGGCCACCAACTGGTCGTTCGTCCCGGCGTACGACGATGACCTAGCCGACCCCCGGCCGCACGGCACCTGGACGGCCCGCGAGCTGTGGACCTGGAGCAGTTGGATCGACAGCTCCAACTGGGAGGCCGACATGGCCGTGGCCATCATGAACACCCGGAACGGCGTCCACATCGTCAACCAGTTCGGGGGCCACGGCTTCCGTACGCAGCAGGGCTTCGCGGTCGGCATCAACAACTTCGGCTACCCGAGCGACGCGCCGTTCGACGGCGGCAACCTGTTGAGGTGCAGCGGCAACTCGACCCAGTCCGGGGCGCGGATCCGCATCAACTGCGACCTGACCGCAGGCGCCAGCGGCGGCCCGTGGTTGATCGACTGGGATGGGAACTGGGGCTACCTCAACGGGGTCAACAGCACACTCAACTCGTACGCGGCACCGACCTTGTGGTGGTCGCCCTATTTCGACGACACCGCGTCGGATCTGTACAACTTCACCGCCACTCACTGACCGGTGTCCGTCGACAGATATCTTGCTCCGGTATTACGCCCTTGACCTGAGCGGGCCTTCTCCAATGGCAGATGACCGAGCGACTTGTCGCCATTGGAGAAGGCCCGCGGCGTGTCGGGGCGTCACTTTTCGTGAGAACCTTCATCAAGCCCGTACCGGCACCGGACCTGCTGTCCTCGCCACCCTGCACAACACCTTGACACGACCTCATCGCCGCAGTGACCAGCAAAAACCCGACGACGCAAATGACCCGGGGGCGTCGACCGGTCTAACCCTTCACACAGACCACCTGCTTGAGGTGGGCCACCACCTCGACCAGGTCGTCCTGCTGGGCCATCACCTCGGTGATGTCCTTGTACGCGCCGGGGATCTCGTCGACCACCCCGGCGTCCTTGCGGCACTCCACCCCGGCGGTCTGCCGCACCAGGTCGGCGGTGTCGTACGTCCGCTTCGCCTGCGCCCGCGACATCCGCCGGCCGGCCCCGTGCGACGCCGAGCAGTACGCGTCCGGGTTCCCCCGACCCCGCACGATGTACGACCCGGTGCCCATCGACCCCGGGATGATGCCCAGGTCCCCCCGGCCGGCCCGGATCGCCCCCTTGCGGGTGACCAGCACGTCCACCCCGTCGTACTGCTCCTCGGCCACGTAGTTGTGGTGGCAGGAGATCGGCTCCCCGTAGCTGACCTGCGGGAAGGCGTCCCGCACCACGCCGCAGAGCAGGGCCAGCATGACCGCCCGGTTGCGCCGCGCGTACTCCTGCGCCCACCACAGGTCCCGCCGGTAGGCGTCCATCTCCGGGGTGCCGGCGAGGAACACCGCCAGGTCCCGGTCGGGCAGGTCGGCGTTGTGCGGCAGGGCACGGGCCACCCCGATGTGCCGCTCGGCCAGCTCCTTGCCGATGTTGCGGGAACCGGAGTGCAGCATCAACCAGACCTGCCCGGCGTCCGGGCCGTCCTGCTCGACGCAGACCTCGATGAAGTGGTTGCCACCGCCGAGGGTGCCGAGCTGGTGCCGGGCCCGGCTCTCCAGCTGCGCCACCCGGCGGTCCAGGGTGGCGAACCGGGCCCAGAAGTCGTCCCAGCCGCGCTGCTCCAGACCCCGGACCCGACGCGGGTCGACCGGGTCGTCCCGCTTGGCGAAGCCGACCGGCACCACCGCCTCGATCGCCGACCGCAGCGGCGCGAGGTCGTCGGGCAGGTCGGCGGCGGTGAGCGAGGTCCGTACCGCGCTCATCCCGCAGCCGATGTCCACCCCGACGGCGGCCGGCGAGACGGCCTGCCGCATCGCGATCACCGAGCCGACCGTGGCGCCCTTGCCGTAGTGCACGTCCGGCATCACGGCGACGCCCTGCACCCAGGGCAGCGCGCCGATGTTGCGCAACTGCTGCGCGGCCTGCGGCTCGATGCCGTACGGGTCGGTCCAGACCCGTACCGGCGCCTTGGTGCCCGGCAGCGGGGTGAATGCCATGGTCGTTCTCCTCGTTAGTGGGAGCAGGGGTGACAGGATTCGAACCTGCGACCGTCGGGTTTGGAATCCGGTGCTCTACCCGTTGAGCTACACCCCTCGGCGGGTGTCGGGGATCGAAAAAGCCGCCCGGTCCCCTGGTGGGGTGGGCGGCTGCGCACGTCGCGCTGGCGCTATCCGCGCCGCCACCCCGATCGCCACCGACAACCCCGGGCCTGTTCGCCGGCTGGCAACAGCACGCCGCCGCGCGGCGTGAACCGCGTGGTCAATGTGCTGAGGTACGGCGACACGGTGTGCTCCCCGGTTGGTCGGTGTTGGCGTCGACGTCGAACCTAGGCGGATGCCCGCACCGCCGCAAACGGATATCCGGCCCCTGACGGTCCGGCTATCGGGGCTCGCACATGGTGGACAGCACGTCGAGCCAGGTGCTGCCCACGATGGCGACCGGGTAGCGGGCCTCCCTGACCTGCCCGTCGGCGGTCTGCACGGAGAACCGGACCGGCAGCGGCTCCGCTGCGGGTGCCTCCCCGCACTGGAACAGCACCACCACGCCGATCCAGCCGGTGCCGCCGGGCCGGATCAGCCGGGTCCGGCCGAGATCCCGGACGAGCACGGTGGGACTCTCCGCCCGGACCGACCGGACCGTGACCGGGGCCGGCCCAGCGTTGACCACGGCCAGCGACCCCTCGATCCGGGCCCGGCCGTCGGAGTTCGTGCCGCCGCCCTCCGTTCCGGCGGGAATGGCCACCAGCGCGACTGCCGCGTCCCGCTCCTGTCGGGCGCGTGCCTCCTGTGCCCGGTCGACGCCCCAACCGCCCAGCACGGCACCGGCCGCGAAGGCGGCCACCAGACCGAGGATGATCCGGGGTCGGACGGTGTGCCGGGCGCGGCCGGTGGTCGGCCCGGCGGATTCGTGCCGGTGCGCGTCCAGGTCGATCACGGCATCGTCGGCGGACATGGCGACAGCCTAGGGTTTCCCCCGGCGGCGCAGGCGTGTCCGCTCCGGCCGTCACACGGTACGGTCCATGGACATGGCATTGATGCGGTGCGACTTCGACTCCGAGGCGCTGGGCATGAGCACGTCGATGACGGTGATCCTGCCGCAACCCGACCCGGCGGAGCCGGTTGACGCCGACCCGCCGGTGCTCTACCTGCTGCACGGGCTCAGCGACGACGACACCGCCTGGACCCGTCAGACCTCCATCGAACGCTACGTGTCGGCCCTGGGTCTGGCCGTGGTGATGCCCCAGGCGGGACGCAGCTTCTATGCCGACGAGAAGCACGGCAACCGGTACTGGACGTTCCTCACCGACGAACTGCCCCGGGTCTGCCGGTCGTTCTTCCGGCTCTCCGACCGCCGGGAGGACACCTTCGTCGCCGGGCTGTCGATGGGCGGCTACGGCGCGGTGAAGTGGGCGCTGCGGCAGCCGGAACGGTTCGCCGCCGCGGCCAGCCTGTCCGGGGCGCTCAACGTCGCCCACCGCCGGCACGCCCCGGACCGTCCGCTCGACCCGGACGTCTGGCACACCGTCTGGGGCGACGCCCCGACGGCCGGCCCCGACGACGACACCGTGGCGCTGGTCGGCCGGGCCGGGCCCGACACTCCCCCGCTCTATGTCGCCTGCGGCACCGAGGACTTCCTCTACGACGACAACGTGCGCTTCGTCGCCGCCGCCCGGGACCGGGGCGTGCCGGTGACCGTGGACTTCTCCCCCGGCGACCACGACTGGCCGTACTGGGACGCCACGATCCGCGACGTGCTGGCCTGGCTGCCGCTGCGCACCCGGCCGGCCGCCGGCTGAGCGGCCGGGGCGGGCACGGCCGGGTCGGCGGGTCAGACACCCACGCTGCCGTCGACGGCCTCCCGCAGCAGGTCGGCGTGGCCGTTGTGCCGGGCGTACTCGTGCATCATGTGCAGCATCACCAGGCGCAGCGACACGTCCTCGCCCCAACGCGCCTGGTGGCCGGTGACGTCGAGCGAGGCCGCCGCCCGCTCGATCCGCCGGGAGTGCTCCACCTCCCGCTGCCACGCCGCGAACGCCTCCGCCCCGGTCGACCCGCTCGGGTCGTACGCCTGCTGGTAGTCGCCGTCCGCCGACCAGAGCAGCGGGACGTCCTGCGCGTCGATCACCCGCCGGAACCAGGCACGCTCCACCTCGGCGAGGTGCCGCAGCAGGCCGAGCAGGGTCAGGTCGGACGTCGGCACCGCCCGCTGGCGCAACTCGTCGTCGGTCAGCCCCTCGCACTTCATCGCGAGGGTGGCCCGGTGGAAGTCAAGGAAGGCACGCAGCGTCTCCCGTTCCCCCGCGCGCAGCGGCGGGCCGATCCGTTCGGTGGTCATGTCGAAGGTCCTCCGGGGGACGGGGCCGCCCGGGGTGGGCCGGCCGGGAGCCGTCGGGCAGCCTAGCGGTCCGCTGCCGCCGACCCACCGGAGTTTCACCGGCCGGCAGTGGACCGCCCCGGGGGCGGCGACCGAGCCGGTCAGCGGGGCAGCGACGCGCGGGCCACCGGGAAGTCGAAGTAGGTGTCGGGGTAGGGCTCGTCGGCGTACCGGTAGTGCCACCACTCCCGGTCGTAGTTGACGAAACCCTCCTGCGTCATCAGGCGTTCCAACAGCTGCCGGTTGGTCCGGGCGGTGCCGGTGACCCGGGCGTCGGCGGTGTGCGCCAGCGGGTCGAAGCAGTCGAATCCGGTGCCCATGTCGAGGCTGCCGTCGGCGAACCGCCGGTCGGCCGGGTCGGTGCAGGCCACCAGCGGCTGACCCGGGGCGTACGAGGCGCGGGGCGGGGCCGGGCGGGGCTCCAGGGTCAGGTCGAGGGTGCTGCCCCGGCTGTGCGCGGTGGGCGCGCCCAGGTAGCCGTCGGCGAACAGCCTCGACTTGGCCACCCGGGGATAGAACTCCGCCTTCGTCTGCTGCGCGGCGGGGTCCTTCGCCCAGCGGACGAACTCGTCGGCGGCGCGCTGCGGCCGGTAGCAGTCGTACACCCGCAGGCTCAGCCGTTGGGCGCGGGCGGCGTCCTGCACCCGGCGCAGCGCCTCGGCGGCGGGCCGGGTGAGCAGGCACAGCGGCTCGTCGTAGCCGTCCACCGGGCGGCCGACGAAGTTGTGCGGACCGGCGTAGCGGATGTCGACGACGATGCTCGGGTCGACCTCGGACAGCAGCACCACGTCGACGGGGGCGCGCGGCCCGCTCGGGGTGGGCACGGCGAGGCTCGGCACCGGCGCGGGCTGCGGCGGCCGGCCACAGCCCGCCGTCGCCAGCACCACCACCGCGAGCAGCAACCGCAGCGGCAGCCACCGGGGGTGGTCCGCGCCGGCGCTCACCGCTGTCGGCGTCCGTGATGGGGTCGGTGGCGCAGCGCGAGCAACAACCCGGCGAGCCCGGCCACCACGGCGGCCAGGGAGACCGCGAGCAGCGGACGCGACCAGGGGTGACCGCCCGGGTCGAGCCGGCCCGGTCCCCCGGCGGCGGCCAGTGCGGGCGGGGTGACGGTGGCGGACGCGGACGGGCCGGCGGTCAGCTCGCCCGGGTTGACCAGCCGGCCGACCGCCGCGCCCCGGGGCACCCCGAACCCCCAGTCGAGCAGGGCCGCGCCCTGTTCCCAGCCCCGCCTGTCGAGGACCTCCGCGCCGAGCAGGGTGACCACCAGCCGTCGGCCGTCCCGCTCGGCGGCCCCGACGTAGGTGTGCCGGGCCAGGTCGGTGTAGCCGGTCTTGCCACCCAGTGCTCCCGGGTAGCGGTAGAGCAGCTGGTTGTCGTTCTCGATCGGGAACGCCTTCTCGCCGAGCGCCGGCTGGGCGGGGATCATCGTCTCCCGGGTGGTGTCGTAGCGGCGGAAGGTGGCGTCGGCGAAGCAGGCGCGGGCGATCAGCGCCAGGTCGTAGGCGCTGGTGAACTGGCCCGGCCCGTCCAGCCCGGACGCGGTCACCGCGTGGGTCTGCAACGCGCCGAGCTGCCGGGCGTGCTCGTTCATCGCCCGTAGCCCACCGGGCAGCCCGTCGGGGCCGCCGCCGAGGCGGGCCAGCGCGTTGGCCGCCTCGTTGCCGGATTTGAGCAGCAGACCCAACCAGAGGGTCTCGATCCGGTACCGGCCGCCCTCGGCGAAGCCCACGGCGGAACTGCCCGGCTCGATGTCGAGGTCGCCGGGGGTGAGGGTGACCGTCTGGCGGGGGTCGAGCTTCGGCAGCACGGTCGCGGCGAGCAGCAGCTTCTGCACGCTGGCCGGGGTGCCGTACTCGTGCGGGCCGCAGCCGCCGAGCACGTCGCCACTGTCCAGGTCGGCGACCAGCCAGGAGGTGGCCGGCACGGCGGGCGGCCGGGATGTCCCGGCCGGTCGGACCTGCCCCGTGGTGGCCAGGGCGGGGCCGCCGACCGCGCGGGTGGCGGGGTCGGTGTGGGGTGGGACCGGTCGGGGTGGCCGGGACACCGCCGGCACCGGCGCGCACGGGCCGGTGGTGACCGCCCCGGCGGCGTCCGCCGCACCGGCGGGCGCGACGACCGGCGACAGCAGCAGGGCGGCGATGGCGGCGGCGGTACGTCCCCGAACTCTCACGCTGACGAAGGTAGTGACGCCCGCCCCGCCGGTCCGGCGATCCGGCGAATCCCACCCGGTGGGTGCGGACCGGCCGCTAGCATGCCGCCGGCCGACGGGAGGTGTCGACGGGGGTTGATGGGGGTAGCGGAGGGTAGACCCCGGTGAAGGAGGAGACCATGACCGACCCCCGTTACGCCCCGATCGGCCTCGCGGCCGGTGGTGACCTGGTCGACGTCGACGACGTCGACACCCGTCCCGTGGTGGGTGCGGACGACGCCCGCGCCGACGCCGCCCGGGCCGGCGCGGACGTGGACCTGTCCGACGCCACCCGCGACGGCGACGGCGTGCCGGTCGGCGCGGCCGACGCGGACGCCGACCGGGCCCGGGCGGCAGGCGAACAGAGCTGACCATCGGGCGGGGGCGGGTGACCGCCCCCGCCCGGCGGGGTACTACCCGGCCGGCCCGTCGACGGGCCGGCCGGCCTTGCCCGACGGCCCCGGGTCGCGGGGCTCAGTGGCCCCGGATCGCGCGGTGGATCTGCACCGGCAGGGCCGGGGCACCGTCCACCGGTGCCGGGTCCTCAGGCGTGGGCGCGATGCCACCGGCGGCGATCTTGTCCAGGGTCTTCAGCCCGGCCGCGTCGATGCTGCCGAACACGGTGTAGTTGGGGCGCAGCGCCGAGTCCGACTGGACCAGGAAGAACTGGCTGCCGTTGGTGTCCGGGCCGGCGTTGGCCATGGCGAGCGTGCCCCGGGCGTAGAGCCGGCGCACCCCGGTGGGGTCGGTCGGCGCGGGCGGCAGGTCGGTGGGCAGCTCGTCGCGGTAGCGGTAGCCCGGCCCGCCCTCACCGGTGCCGGACGGGTCGCCGCACTGGAGCACCTGCAACGTCGGGTAGGCGGTCAGCCGGTGGCAGGGCGTCCAGTCGTAGAACCGGTGCTTCGCCAGGTGCAGGAAGCTCTGCACGGTGCACGGGGCCTGCTCGCGGTCCAGGGTCAGCCCGATCGGTCCCTGGCTGGTGCGCAGGGTGACCCGGACCGTGCCCTGGTCGGGCGTCCGGCGCGGGTCCGGCGGCAGCGGCACCGGCCGGGCCGGCGGCTCGTCGGGCGTGGACGTGTACGCGCACGGCCCCTTCGTGGTCCGGGCGGCGGCCGGCCCGTCGGCGGGCGCGGCGACGGCGGCGGTGCCACCGGCGACGACCAGCGCGGCCGAGGCCAGGGCCGCCCCGGCGAGGCGGGCCAGCCGGCCGTGGGGGCGCGACCCGGCGGCGGACGGTCGGGGTTCACTCGACACTGATGGTCCTCCTGGGACTCGTGATACCGGAGAGACGGCGGGTACCGGAACGACCGGAGTCTATGGAGGCTGCCACCGGTTGTCGACGCCGGCCGGTCCCGGCGCGGCGTGACCGGAGGTGCCCGACGCAGGCGGTCCCCGTCAGTCCCAGGCGACCCGCCGCCGGACCCGGCGGCGGGAGCGCCGCCGACGGCCGACCGCGAGCAGGACGGCCAGCAGGCCGACCAGCCCGGCCGCCCCGCCGACCACCGCCCCGCCGAGCCACTGCGGCGCGCGGGGCGTCGGCCGGGAGGCGGCCGGTACGGCGGCCACCCGGGCGGACGGCGTCGCCGACGGGCTGGTGGCGATCGGCTCGCCGGGTTCGACCAGCCGCCCCACCGAGGTGTCCCGGGGCAGGCCGAAGCCCCAGTCGAGCAGCCGCGCCCCCTGTTCCCAGCCGCGTACCGGGCGGGCCTCCGCACCGAGCAGGGTCACCACGAGTCGTCGACCACCGCGCTCGGCGGCCCCGACGTAGGTGTGCCGGGCGAGGTCGGTGTAGCCGGTCTTCCCGCCCAGCGCCCCCGGGTACCGGTAGATCAGCTGGTTCTCGTTCTGAATCTGGAAGCCGGGTTTGCGCAGCGCCGGCTGGGCCGGGATCTGGGTCCGTTCGGTCAGGGCGTACCGGCGGAAGGTGGGGTCGGCGAAGCAGACCCGGGCGATCAGCGCCAGGTCGTAGGCGCTGGTGAACTGGCCGGGCCCGTCCAGCCCGGACGGGGTCACCGCGTGGGTCTGCCACGCCCCGAGCCGGCGTGCCTCGGCGTTCATCTCGCGCACCCCGGCGGCGGCGCTGCCCGCGCCGAGGCGGGCCAGCAGGTTCGCCGCGTCGTTGCCGGACTGGAGCAGCAGGCCGAGCCAGGCGGTCTCGACCGGGTAGCGACCGCCGTCGAGCAGGCCGACGGCGGAACTGCCCGGCTCGATGTCCAGGTCGGCGCGGGTGACCGTGGCCACCTGCTTCGGGTTCAGCTTCGGCAGCATGGTGGCGGCCAGCAGCAGCTTCTGCACGCTGGCCGGGGTGCCGTACTCGTGCGGGCCGCATCCGCCGAGCACCGCCCCGGTGTCCAGGTCGGCGACGAGCCAGGACGTCGCGGTGACCGGCGGCGGCGCGGGCACCCCCGGCGGCACGGTCAGCCCGGGGGTGGCCAGCGCCTCGCCGCCCACCCGCTGCTGCTCGGGCACCGCCGGGGGCGGGGTGGGCCGGGGCGGTCGGGTCACCTTCGGCGTCGGCGTTTTCGGGCACGGCACGACGGCGGCGGCCGACCCGGCGCGGGCCGTGGCGCCCGCGGCGGCGGGGACGGCCGGCACACCGGTGAGGAGTACGGCCGCGACACCGGCGGCCAGGACCCGGGCTCTCATGGTGAGGCACCCTACCGAGGCGGGAACCGGGTTCCCCAGGGGGCGCGGGCCGCCCGGACCTGACCTTCGATGACCATGCGATCACCCCAGGTAGCCGGAATCGGCTTCCCGGGGTCGCCCCGGAACCGCTCCCAGCCCCCTTGAGCTGGGATTTCTTCATCAGCCACGCAGAGCTACCAGAAGCTCACCGGAATTCTTGAACGATCTTCGACCGGTCCCCGTATCCATCGCCGCAAGGACGGATCGGGGTGGACGCCAGTGCCGGGCGTCGGACATCCGGTCCGCCTTGACCCCAGCCACCGTCGGGCCAACGGACGCGATGCCGTCGACGACCCGCCGGAGATCAGAGGAGAGGTACATGGCCAGGCCAATGCGGAAGAATGCCGTCCTCAAGCTCGGCGGAGTGGGCGCCCTGGCGGTGCTGCTCCTGGGTGGCGGTCTGCAACTCGCCTCCGCCGGCGAGAACACCGGCAGCACCGCCGCGCAGACCGTCAACTGCCCGACGGTACGGGACAAGCTGCCGGCGATCCCCGCGTCGGCCGCGGCCGGGGTGGAGCGGGAACTGGCCAACCTGGACGAGGAGATCGCCAGGCAGAACGAGCGGTTGGCGCAGCAGGCGGCCAACCCGCAGGGCGGCGCGAACTTCATCAACAACGCGATCCTCGGCCCGTTGAAGAGCAAGCGGGTCGCGGTGCTGGACCGCATCGAGATCAACTTCAACCGGGCCGGCGCCCAGCGGCCCAACCTGGACGCCCTGGCCACCTGCGGCCTGAACGCTCCGGGTGTGGCCAGCGCGCTGAACAGCTCGGTCAAGGCCGGCAACGCCGCCACCGGCGGGAACAACACCACTGCCGCCGCCCAGACGGTGAACTGCCCGACGCCGCAGATCCCCGCCGTGCCGGCCCAGGCCGCCGCGAACGTCCAGGCCGAACTGGCCAACCTCGACAAGCAGATCAACGAGGCCAACGCCCGCCTCGCCCAGCAGGCCGCCAACCCCCAGGGCGGCGCGAACTTCATCAACAACGCCATCCTCGGCCCACTGAAGGACAAGCGCCAGGCCGCCCTCGACCGCATCGAGATCGCCTTCAACCGCGTCGGCGCACAGCGCCCCAACCTCGACAGCTTCGCCGCCTGCGGGCTCAACGGCGCAGGTGCGGGCAACGCCGGCAACGGCAACGCCGGTGCCGGGAACGGCAACGCGGGCAACGGCAACGCCGGGAACGGGAATGCGGGCAACGGCAACGCGGGCAACGGCAACGCCGGTGCCGCCCGGACGGTGAACTGCCCGACGCCGCAGATCCCCGCCGTGCCGGCCCAGGCCGCCGCGAACGTCCAGGCCGAACTGGCCAACCTCGACAAGCAGATCAACGAGGCCAACGCCCGCCTCGCCCAGCAGGCCGCCAACCCCCAGGGCGGCGCGAACTTCATCAACAACGCCATCCTCGGCCCACTGAAGGACAAGCGCCAGGCCGCCCTCGACCGCATCGAGATCGCCTTCAACCGCGTCGGCGCACAGCGCCCCAACCTCGACAGCTTCGCCGCCTGCGGCCTGAACTGACCCTTCGCGCACCGACGGCCCGGCGGATGATTCCGCCGGGCCGTCCGGCTGTGCACGGCCTGCGCAGCGGGTTGACGCCGCCGCCGGCCGGTTCAGCTGCCGGTGGCGTCCAGGTAGTCGTGCAGGGCTGCGGAGGCCCGCAGCCGGCGCAGGCTACGCCGGTTCAGCTCCTGCTCCCGCCTGGCGAGTTCGGCCCGGACCCGGTCCGGCCGGCCGGTGCTGCGCAGCTCGTCGAGCACCGCAGTGATGATCTCGAACGGATAGCCGCCCCGGCGCAACAGCGCCACCACCTGCGCCGCCCGCCCCTCGGCCGCGTCGTACACCCGGTAGCCGGTGCCCCGCTGGCGGTGCGGGCGGAGCAGGCCACGCTGCTCCCACAGGCGCAGCTGTGAGGTCCGCACGCCCACCTGGGCCGCCACCTCGCCGATCCGGGCGTCCCGACGCGGCACGCCGGCCGGCCGACCGGCCAGCACCGTCTCGAAGGCACCCAGCACCCGGGCGATCTCGGCCCGCTCGCGGTCCAGCTCGGCGTGCCCGGCGTCGAGCGCGGCGAGCGCCGCCGGCAGCTCGCCCCGGTGCACCGCCGCCAGCACCTCCCGGGTACGCGCCCAGCCGTGCCCCTCGGCCATCCGGCGGGCCACCGACAGGGCCCGGACGTGGCGGTCGGTGAAGATCCGGTAGCCGCTCGGGGTGCGGTCGGTCGGCGGTAGCAGCCCGTCGGCCAGATAGTTGCGCACCTGCTGGGCGGAGATGCCGGCACTGGCCGCGACGTCGACCAACCGCCACCGTCGCTGCCCCGTCACCCGGCCCTCCCCACCGCTCGCGCTCCCGCCCACCCTAGTGGTTGTCACGTGGTTTGAGACTTCTCGCCCGATAACCATGTCATCGACGCCCCAGATGCGGAAAAAGTCGCTACAGGAGCACGAATGAGAAAATCGAAGGTATGGAGCAACCAGCGCAGTCCGCCGCCGACCAGCACGACGTGATCGAGGTACGGGGGGCCCGGGAGAACAACCTCACCGGAGTCTCCGTCGACATACCCAAGCGACGGCTCACCGTCTTCACCGGCGTCTCCGGGTCGGGGAAGTCCTCCCTGGTGTTCGGCACCGTAGCCGCCGAGTCCCGCCGCCTGATCAACGAGACCTACAGTGCCTTCCTCCAGTCGTTCATGCCGAACCTGTCCCGCCCCGACGTCGACTCGCTGCGGAACCTGACCCCGGCGATCGTGGTCGACCAGGAACGGATGGGGGCGAACTCCCGCTCCACCGTCGGCACCGCGACCGACGCGTACGCGCTGCTGCGGATCCTGTTCAGCCGGCTCGGCGAGCCGCACGTCGGCGGGGCCGGAGCGTTCAGCTTCAACCTCGCCGAGGGCATGTGCCCGACCTGCGAGGGGCTGGGCCGCGTCTCCGACCTCGACGTGTCGGCCATGGTGGACGTGGAACGCTCGCTCAACGACGGGGCGATCCTGGTGCCGAACTTCGCCGTGGATTCCTGGTACTGGCAGACGATCGTCGGGTCCGGCCTGTTCGACCCGGACGTCAAACTCCAGGACTTCACCCCGCAGCAGTGGGCGGACTTCCTGCACAAACCCGCCACGAAGATCAAGGTCGGAGCCAACAGCTGGACGTACGAGGGGCTGGCGGTGAAGGTCCGCCGGCTCTACCTGGCCAAGGACCGCGATTCCCTGCAGGCGCACATCCGCGCCTTCGTGGACCGGGCGGTCGCCTTCGCCACCTGCGCCGCCTGCGGCGGGGCCCGGCTCAACCCGGCGGCACTGTCCTCGACGATCGCCGGCCGGAACATCGCCGAGTGCGCGGCCATGCAGGTCAGCGACCTGGCCGAGTTCGTCGGCGGGATCGACGCGCCGTCGGTGGCCCCACTGGTGGCCGACCTGCGCGACACCCTGGACTCGATGGTGGAGATCGGCCTGGGCTACCTCAGCCTGGACCGCGAGTCCGGCACCCTGTCCGGCGGCGAGGCGCAGCGGGTCAAGATGGTCCGTCACCTCGGGTCCAGCCTCTCGGACGTGACATACGTCTTCGACGAGCCGACGGTGGGGCTGCACCCGCACGACATCGCCCGGATGAACGGCCTGCTGCTGCGGCTGCGCGACAAGGGCAACACGGTGCTGGTCGTCGAGCACAAGCCGGAGACGATCGCCATCGCCGACCACGTCGTCGACCTGGGTCCGGGCGCGGGCTCGGCCGGCGGGCGGATCTGCTACACCGGCGACGTCGCCGGGCTGCGCCGTTCCGACACCCTGACCGGCCGGCACCTCGACCACCGGGCCACCCTGCGTACGACGTTCCGCCGGCCCACCGGCCACCTGGCGATCCGGGGAGCCGACCTGCACAACCTGCGCGACGTCGACGTCGACCTGCCGCTGGGGGTGCTCACCGTGGTCACCGGCGTGGCCGGCTCGGGCAAGAGTTCACTGATCCACGGTTCGCTGCCCCGCCGCGACGGCGTCGTGGTCGTCGACCAGTCCCCCATCCGGGGCTCCCGGCGCAGCAACCCGGCGACCTGGACGGGCCTGCTCGACCCGATCCGCACCGCGTTCGCCCGCGCCAACGGGGTGAAGGCCGCGCTGTTCAGCGCCAACTCCGAGGGCGCCTGCCCGACCTGCAAGGGGATCGGGCTGGTCTACACCGACCTGGCGACGATGGCGGCCGTCGCCAGGGTCTGCGAGGCGTGCGAGGGACGGCGGTACACCCCCGAGGTGCTGGCCTACACGTTGCGCGGTAGGAACATCAGCGAGGTGCTCGGCATGTCGGTGACCGAGGCCCGGGAGTTCTTCCCGTCCGGCCCGGCCCGGGTGGTGCTGGACCGGCTGAGCGAGGTGGGCCTCGGCTACCTGACCCTCGGGCAGCCACTGACCACCCTGTCCGGTGGGGAACGCCAACGGCTCAAACTGGCCGTGCACATGGCGGAGAAGGCGGCCACCTACGTGCTGGACGAGCCGACCACCGGCCTGCACCTGGCCGACGTGGACCAACTGCTGGCCCTGCTGGACCGGCTGGTCGACGCCGGCAACACGGTGATCGTCATCGAGCACCACCAGGCGGTGATGGCGCACGCGGACTGGATCGTCGACCTGGGCCCCGGCGCCGGCCACGACGGCGGCCGGATCGTCTTCACCGGCACCCCCGCCGACCTGGTCGCCCACGGTGACACCCGTACCGCCCGACACCTGCGCGAGTACGTCGCCCCGCGCTGAGCGGGGCGGTGGGTCAGCCGCCGTGGCATGCGGTCAGTGGCTGGGGAGCCGCCGCAGCCAGGCGCGCTGCCAGGGGGTCTCGACGGCCTTCGGGTGGTAACGCTCGCGGACCCACCGGACGGCGTCGCGGGCCGGCACCCCGTCGAGGATCGCCAGCGCGGCGAGGGTGGTGCCGGTCCGGCCGATCCCACCCCGGCAGGCCGCCTCGACCCGGTCGCCGGCGTGGGCGCGGCGCAGCGCCTCACGGAACGCGTCCAGGGCGTCGGCGCGGTCGGTCGGCACCCAGAAGTCGGGCCACCGGATGCGCCGGTGCGCCCAGACCGGGGTTGGGCCCGGGGCCAGGATCAGGGCGAAGTCGGCCGGGGACACGGCGTCGGCCACCCGCCGCCCGCGTACCGTCGCGCCGCTGGGCAGGGTGATCACACCGACCGAACTGGACCAGTCCACCCCCGTGATTCTGCCCGTTACGCACACAGCGCGCCGCCCCCGGCCGGTTCGGTCGGGGGCGGCGCGTGGTCGGTGTGCGGGTCGCCTCTCGGCGCGTGGCGCGACGCGGCTCCAGCCGAACGGAACTCCGCGACGGCTATTTCAGGTGAGGCCCGGGGACACCGAACACACCGACGCCCTGCACAACGCGGCACCCCACCTACTCCTTCCCCACCCTCCAGTGACCCCCGTCACCGGCGGCCCGCCGAACCGCCGCGGTGAACGTGCCGATGGCCGGCACCCCGGGCGGGGTGCCGGCCATCGTGTCGTACGCAGGGTCAGCTGTTCCAGTGCTGGGCGACGAGGTCGGCGGCCTGCTGTTCCCACTGGGCGTAGTGGTCGGGGTAGGCCGACACCTGGACGGTCTGGGCGGCCTTGGTCAGGGGCATGTCCTGCCAGCCGTCGACCTGCTTGAGGCCCTTGAGGAAGGCCAGGGTGGCGTATTCGGGGTCGGTGATCTGCTCCACCGTGCCCCAGCCGGAGGAGGGGCGCTGCTGGAACAGGCCCTGCGAGTCGTGGTCGTTGCGGTCGCCGAGGTGGCCGAGGTTCTCCAGCTTCGACTCCTGCAGGGCGGTGGCGATCGACACCACCGCGGCCCGCTCGTCCATGCCGGCCTTCTTCGTCGCCGCGATGATCGCCTTGACGTTGCCGGTCTGCTCGTCGTTGAGGTCGATGCGGGACTGCTCGCCCTGCACACCGTGCGGGATCAGCTTGGCGGTGTCGACGGCCGGCTTGTCGGCCTGGACGGCGGCGACGGGGCGGGTGTCGAGGGTGGGGGTGTCGTGGTTGAGCGGGCCGGCGGCCAGGCCACCGGCGACGGCGAGACCGGCGATACCGAGAACACTCTTGCGCAGCATGGTGGTGTTCATGGGGGAAGCTCCTTCGGGGGTAGACGCCCCGTCCGGCCGGTGGAGGCCGGGTGTGCCCGTGGGGGACGGGCGGTGTTGGGGCGTGGGCACCACGTCGGGGGCCGCTCGTGCGGGGAAAGGGATGTTCAGGGGTTCCCGGCCGGGGTGGTTGCCGCTCGTGCCGGGGTCAGATGTAACGACCGGGGTCCCGGGGTCATTCCCGCAGCTGGTGCGGGGTGGGCCGGGGTGCTGCTGCGGTCGTACCGAGGTGTAACGACCGTCGTGCCGGGTCATTCCGCCGGCGGCCGGGGCGTCGGGCGGCCCGGGGGTGCTGCTGCGGTCGTACGGATGGTGTAACGCCGGGGGCCCGGTCGGGATTCCGGCCGGCGGGTGCCGCCGGTCACGGCGACCGGGGTCGGACCGGGCGATACCGGACAACCGTCGCACCGGCGCTGGGGGCATACCACCCACCCGGGCCGCAGGTGGTCAGGTGGTGATCCGGGACTCGACCTTCGCGGCGCAGGCGGCCACCACCGACCGGGCGTCCAGGCCCAGGCTCTCGATGGCGACCAGAGCGGTGAAGACCACGTCGGCCAACTCGGCGGCCACCTCCTCGTGGCTGTGGGTGACCCCCTTGCGGGGGTTCTGGCCGAGCGCGCCGATCCACGCGCCGGCCGCCTCCCCGACCTCCTCGCCGAGCTTGAGGATGCGGCAGGTCAGCTCCGTCTGGTCGGTGCCGTTCGCGGCGTCCAGCCAGGCGCGGGCGGCACGGGCCGCGTTCCAGATCACCTCGTCCACCCGTCCAGTGAACCGGACGGGGGTGACGGTCCGTGCGTGGGGGCGGTCACGGCACACCCGGGACGGACGGTGCCCGCCGGACCGGATGGTCCGACGGGCACCGGGTACCGCAGCGGTTCCGGGTCAGCGGGTCATGCCGAACCGTTGGCGACGCCGCCAGCCGAACGCGGTGAGCATCAGCACCACACCGGCGCCGACCAGCCCGCCGCCGACCTTCAGCGGTGTGCTCAGGTTGTCACCGGTCACCGGCAGGTGCGGGTGCGGCTTCTTCTTCGGCAGCACGGTGATCGTCGTGCTGGCCGTACGGCCCGAGGTGCGCCCCGTCGCCGTGAAGGTGATCCGCCCGACGTCGCTCGGCCGGTAGCTCACGGTGAAGTTGCCGTTCGCGTCGGTCTGCGCCGTGAAGTGCCGCGGCGCGGGCTGCGGCTGCGAATAGTCGACCTTCACCATCGCGACGGTGGTGCCGTCGCTGCGTCGGGCCGGGGCCTGCCCCGGAACGGCCGCGGCGAGGGGCGCCACGGTGACGTCGATGTCGACGATCTCGTTCGGCCCGAAGCCGGTGCCGGTGAGCACCACCGTCTCACCGAGGAAGATGGTCGTCGGGTTGGCCGTCAGCGAGGGCGTGACGGGCGGATACGGTGGCGGCTGCGGCGTGCTGTCGGCGGGTGGCTGCGGCTGAGCAGCCCCCGCGGCGGTCGGCACGGCCACGATGGCCAGACCGACCGTCAGCGCCATGAGAATGCGGGATAGCCGCATGATGGTCTCCTCCTACTGTTTGCAGCTAGGTGCGGGAACTACTTGGGTGGTCCATGGGGTGGCGGTCGGTGTGTGCCACAGTTCGGGGGTGCCGGTGGTGTTCCTGCCGGTGAGCAGGTCCACGTCGAGGGTCCGGGTGGCGCCGGGGGCGACGTCGACGGTGGCGATGACCACCTGCCGCCGACGCTCGATCCCACTGCCCAGCGAGGTCGGTTTTCCGTCGACCCGGGCGCTGAGCACCGTGCCGCCCGCCGGGCTGTAGATGGAGATCAGGGTCCGGGCCGTGTACGGGTCACCGGCCATGCCGAGGCCGAGCACGGACTTGGCCAGACCCGAGTCGGGGGCCGAGGAGTGCAGGGTGAAGCGCAGCTTGAGCTGCCGCCGCCCCTCGTCGGCACAGTCACCGGCGGTGAGGATCGCCGTCGGCCGCAGGTAGTAGCCGAGCTTCGCGCCGCTGCCGTCGTTGAGGAAGACCCCGACGGTCGGGGTGCTCTCCTGTTCGGGAAGCGCACCGGCGAGCCGGGTGTCGGCGAACGTCCGCTGTTCCGTGGATCGGGCACTCCAGAACAGTATCCGTCTTTCCGTGATGGAGCGGTCTAAAGCCGACAAAAGCACTCTTGGGTTGACCTTCTTCGTGAGGAAGGCATCGAACACCGCAGAGGCCGAGGCGGCGAAGAAGGCGTCCTGCCCGGTGTCGTCGCGGCCCTGGTAGGCATCGCTGAGCAGGGTGCGCACCACCTGGGTGCTGACCAGGGTGGCGTCGCCGGGCACCTGCACCGGGCCGGTGGCCTGGAGCAGGTAGGACAGCATCACCGGGTCGACGGTCAGCACCCCGTCGACGGTCACCCCGCTGTGCCGCCGGTACATCTCGCGGTAGAGCTTCGCGGCGGCCGGGAAGTTCGGACTCAGGTTGACGTCGGCCGGATAGATGCCCGGCAGGTCGGTGTAGAGCCGGCGCACCTCGTCGTCCACCCGCAGCGCGGGGGTGAACCGCCCGAACTGGGCGCTGGTGCCCTGCTCGCGCATCCGGATCCGCCCGTCGTCGGCGTGGATCACCGCGTACGCGCCGAACATCCCGCCGGTGGCGCGCAGCTCGGCGAGGTTCTGCGAGAGCAGCAGGTAGGTGCGGGGACCGTCCGCGCCGAGCAGGGCGGGCAGCACCCGGGCGCCCCGGTCCGCCGCGCCGGTCAGCCCGGCCAGTCTGTCGATCTCCGCCCGCAGCTCGGTCAGCGCCGTGCCGAGCTGACTGACCAGGTCCTCGGCGGGTACCGCGTCGAGGCCGGCCCGGGACCGGCGCACGGCGGCGTCGGCGGCGGTCAGGTCCGCCGAGGCGGCCCGCAGCCGGGCCAGGTCCAGCCGTCCCTCGGTCGGCACCAACGTGGTCAGGTCGGTGCGCAGCAGCGCCGGAAACGCCTCCCGGGCCAGGTCGTCGATGGCCACCGCGATGGTCCGCACGGCCGCCACGTCGTCCCCGGCGTACGGGGTGTGCCGGGCGAGCTGCCAGCCGGGGTCCCCGGTGGCGGTCCGGGCCGCCCCGGCCTGCTCCTGCAACGCCGCCAACGTACGCCGGGCCCGGTCGAGGTCACCATCGACCACCTGGGTGCTCAGCTCCCGGGCGAGCCCGGCCGCGTTGACCAGGTGGGCGCGTGCCTGCCAGCCGCGGAACCCCACCCAACCGGCGGCACCGAGCAGCACCGACCCGACGACCAGGCAGACCAGCAGGGCCCGGCGGACCCGTCGCCGGGTCCGCCGCCGTAGTCTCCGTCGGCCGCTGCGCGGCCTACCGCTCTCCGCCACCCGTTGCCCCGCTCTCACTTTCGGGCGATATGACCATTCATGAGCTTTGTAGCACGAAAAATACCGCTGTCATGCTGTTACCGAATTTTCGTACTTGGGTCACTACGCCAGGGATTTCCCGGCAGGCACCCGGGGGGACGCCACGTCCCGCAGCAACGACTCGATCCGGTCCACCCCGGCCCGCAGCGACATCTCCCGCAGGTAGGTCTCCCGCCCCCGCCGCCCCATCTCCGCCCGCGCGGGCGGTGGGATCGTGCTGGCCAGCCAGAACCGGTCGGCCAGCGCGGCCCAGTCCTCGGGCGGGCAGGACAGCCCGGCCCGGGCCCGCTCCACCAGCGCCGCGGTGTCACCCCCGGCCGAGGCGACCAGCGGGGCGGCACAGGCCAGTGCGGACTGCACCTTGCTCGGCACCGTCCCGTTCAGTTCCGGCAGATCCCGCAGGGTCACCAGCTGGTAGTCGGCGGCGGCGTACAACTCGGGCATCTCCCACGGCGACCGCCGGTCGAGGAACCGCACGTTGCCGGCCCCGAGGTCGCCGGCCAGCCCCCGGACCCGCCGTTCCTGCGCCCCGGAGCCGACCAGCACCAGATCCATCCGGTCGGGCAGCGCCGCGGCCGCCCGGACCGCCGTCTCCAGGCCCTGCCGTTCACCGATCGTGCCGGCGTGCATGACGACGCAGCGCGCGTCCCCACGGACCAGCGCCTGGGCGGCCCGGCCGGCACGCACCGGTTGGAAGATCCGCTCGTCGGTCCAGTTGGGCACGGTACGCACCCGGTCTTCGGCGACCCCGTCGGCGAGCACCAGGTCCCGCATCGAGGGGGCGGTGACCGCCACCGCGTCGGCCGCCCGCAGCACCCGGCGCATGGTGGTGGTGATCCGCCCGGGTCGCTGCGGTTCGGCCGCGGCCTCCCCGGTCCAGAGATCCTGCACGTGCAGCACGGTGGGCACCCGGCCGAGCAGCCGCAGCAGCCCGGCCACGGCGAAGCTGGTCGCGGGGAACTGGAAGACGTAGAGCACGTCGACGCCGGCCAGGTAACGCCGTCCGGCGAGCGCCGCGCTGCCGGCGAAGGAGAGGTAGCCGGCCATCCGGGCGGTGGGCGAGGCGTCGCCGCCGGCATAGCGGGGCACCCGCCGCACCGTCAGCCGCTCACTGTGGGTCAGATGCCGCCAACGCTGCCGCCACCCGGGATAGACGTGGCCGCCGGGATAGTCCGGGAAGCCGGTCAGCACCCGCACCTCGTGTCCGCGCCGGGCCAGCTCCTCGGCGAGGCTGCCGGGGATGAAGGCCGGTTCCGGCGGGAAGTGGTACGACAGGATTCCGACCCTCATCGCCGCGCTCCCCCCTGCGTACCAGCGAGGTGGTGGTGACCGGCCGGCCGGCCGGCGCGGCCCCGGGCCGGGGAGCGACGGCGGACCGTCGCCCCCGACCCGCGGGGTCCGCGCGTCGCCCCACCCGCAGGCGACCCGGCCGGCCCGGCGGCGGCACTCATCGCGGCAGCCGGGTGAGTTCCTGCGTACGGTCTGCGGCCGGGTGCAGCCCCTGGTCGTCGCGGTGGGCAGCGGTGGCCCGGTCGGCAGGCACCGACGCCGGCGACGCGGTGGCGATCCGGTACGCCTCGTACTGGTAGGCGTCCGCACGGGCCACCTTGGCCATGTTGAGCACACACCCGAGCAGTCGCACCGACACCGAGTGCAGGGACCGGGCCGCCGCGGCGGCCTGGGCGCGCGAGGTACGCCCCTGCTGGGTGACGAGCAACGCGCCGTCGGCCTGCACGGCCACCACCACGCCGTCGGTGACGGCCAGCAGAGGCGCGGTGTCGATCACCACGATGTCGGCGGACTCACGCAACGACAGGAGCAGGTCGGCCATCGACTTGGACCCCAACAGCTCGCTCGGGTTCGGCGGGGTCGAGCCGCTGGGCAGCACCAGCAGGGACTTGTCGCCCCAGCGCTGCACCACGTCACCGACCTGGACGTCGCCGACGAGCACGTCGGTGAGCCCGACGCCGCCGTCGACGCCGAGGTAGTCGGCGACCTTGGGACGACGCAGGTCGGCGTCGACCAGCAGCACCCGCCAGCCCGCCTCGGCCAGCGCGATCGCCAGGTTGCAGGACAGGGTGGTCTTCCCCTCCCCCTGCAACGCGCTGGTCACCGCGATCACCCGGGCCGGCTCGTGCACGTCCACGAAGCGCAGGTTGGTCCGCAGCTTGCGGACCGCCTCCGCCCGGGCCGAGGTCGCCGCCTCGCCGACGATCAGTGGCGCCGCCTTGGCCCCCTGGTCGAACGGGATGTCGCCGAGCAGCGGACTGCCGGTCGCGCGTTGCAGGCCGGCGGCGTCACGCAGCCGGACGTCGACCATGCCGCGCAGCACGGCGAGCGCCACGCCGAGCAGGAGCCCGACCAGGACGCCGAGGGCGAGGTTGCGGTTGGGCTGCGGGGAGACCGGGCTGGCGCTGACCCGGGGGCCGCCCACCACCTCGATCCGGGTCGGTCCGGCCTTGCCGTCCGAGGTGGTCTCGATCTTCGAGACCAGCTCGACGAACTTGGCCGACAGCGCCTCGGTGACCTTCATGGCCCGGGTCTGGTCGGTGTCGGTGACGCTGGCCCGCAGCAGCACGGTGCCCGGCTCGGTCGAGGTGGCGACCCGGCGTTGGATGTCGTCGGCGGTGAGGCCGAGGCCGGAGTCGGCGACCACGGCCTGCGCCAGACGGTCGCTGCGCAGCAGGTCGGCATACGACTTGACCCGCTGCTGGAGGAAGAGTTCGCCCTGGTAGGCGTTGCTCACGCCCTGGTTGGGGGCGGTGACGAAGAAGGTCACCGAAGCCACGTACCGGGGCGCCGTGCGGACCGTGACCAGCGCCGCCGAGCCGACCGTCAGCATCAGCGTGACCAGGACGATCCACCAGTGTCGGCGGACCAGGCGCAGGCAGGTGCGGACGTCCATCACGCCCTCCGTTCCGGCGGAACGGCCAGCTGGTGAAAAAGCACGAAGTCTCCCTAGGTTCCTATAACGGCGTGAGAGTATCTAAACGCAGCGAGTAGTCCCTTAAGTTGCAAAAACAACGTATACGATACAAACCGCTTGTCAGTGCCGAATCCTCGCAATCACGGAACAAAACGCAGAGGACGCCAATGAACCACGTAGACCCCCGGCCCGACGACGACCCCAGCCAGCGGCGCGACTGGGTCACGCGACGCGCGAAGGCCCTGTCCTTGCTAACGCTCGACACCGCTTCCTGGTGCGCGGGTTTCCTGGTCGCCTCCTGGGCCCGGTACGAGTTCGGCATCACCCCCCGGCAGTGCGCCCTGGCCCTCGGCGCCGCCGGCGTGTGCGCGGTGATCCACGCGGCGCTCGAACAGGTCCGGTTCACCGCCCGGGGCCGGCACCCGGTCGGCAGCGTCGGCGAGGCCCGCGACCTGGGCGGGACCGTCGCGCTGGCCGCCGCCGTGGCGCTGGCCGCGCTGCTGCCGATGGCCGAACGGCCCATCCCGGCCAGCGTGCCGATCCTCGGCGCCGCCGTGGCGTTGCTGCTGATGGGGGCCGGCCGGGTCACCTACCGGTGGCGGCGCGACCGCGACGCCCGACCCGCCCGCTCGGCCGACCGGACCCTGATCTACGGGGTCGACGCGGCCAGCGAACGCCTCGTCCGGGTGCTGCTCGGCGACCCGACCAGCGGATACCTGCCGGTGGGACTGCTCGACGACGACCCCGAACGGCAGGGACTGCGGGTGGCCGGGCTACGGGTACTCGGCGGCCGGGAGCAACTGATCCAGGCCGTCCGCAGCACCCGGGCCGGCACGGTGATCTTCTCGATCAACGGCTCGGACGCCGAGCTGATGCGCGACGTCCGCAGCCGCACCCTGCAGGCCGGTGCCGCGTTCAAGGTGCTGCCGCCCGTACGCGAACTGCTGGACCGCCCGGTCACCGCGCACGCCGTGCGCGACCTGCAACTCACCGACCTGCTCGGACGCGCCCAGCGGGTGGCCGACCTGCCGGTGGAGCGCAACGGGCTCGCCGGACGCCGGGTCCTGGTCACCGGCGCGGGCGGCTCGATCGGCTCCGAGCTGTGCCGGCAGATCGCCCGCTGCGACCCCGGCGAGCTGATGATGCTCGACCGCGACGAGTCGGCGCTGCACGCGCTACAGATGTCGCTGCACGGCCGGGCGCTGCTGGACGGGCCGGAACTGATCCTCGCCGACCTGCGCGACGCCGACCGGATCGCCCGGATCATCGCCGAACGGCGGCCCGACATCGTCTTCCACGCCGCCGCCCTCAAACACCTCACCCTGTTGCAGCGGCACCCGGGCGAGGCGGTCAAGACCAACGTCCAGGGCACGCTGAACGTGCTGGAGGCATGCCGCGACGTCGCCGAGTTCGTGAACATCTCCACCGACAAGGCCGCCAACCCGATCAGCGTCCTGGGCTACTCCAAGCGGATCACCGAGCGGCTGACCGCGCACTACGCCGAGCGGTACGGCGCGGCGTTCCTCAGCGTCCGGTTCGGCAACGTGCTCAGCAGCCGGGGTTCGGTGCTCACCGCCTTCCAGGCCCAGGTCCGGGCCGGGCTGCCGATCACCGTCACCCACCCGGACGTGACCCGCTACTTCATGACCGTGCAGGAAGCGGTGCACCTGGTGCTCCAGGCAGCCGTCGTCGGCCGGGGCGGGGAGGCGCTGGTGCTCGACATGGGCGAGCCGGTACGCATCGCCGAGGTGGCCCAGCGGCTGGCGGCCGAGGCGGCCCAGCCCCCCGAGATCGTCTACACCGGCCTGCGCCCCGGGGAGAAGCTGCACGAGGACCTGTTCGGCGTCGACGAGATCGACAGCCGGCCGCTGCACCCGCTCATCTCCCACGTCCGGGTCCCCGCGCTCGACCCGGCCGGACTGGCCGGGCTCGACCCGTACGGCGACCCGGACGAACTGGTCAAACGACTCGCGGCATGCTGCGACGGGCACCTCGCCCGGGTCGACGACACCGCCCGGTTGTCCACCCTGCCCTCACCACGCTGAACCCACCGTCCGCCCGGTGTGTGCCGCCGGGCGGACGGTGGCCGGCCGGTCAGCGGCGTCGCCGGGCCGCGTCGTCCCGCTCGTCCGGTTCGGTCGCCTCCAGCGCCTCGGTGGCCGACCCGGTCAGGTCGTCACCCGGCACCGCGACCGCCTCGGCCCGGTCCTGCTCGTCGGGGCGTCCACCCGGCGGGGGTTGCGGAGCGGTCGCCCCGCCCGCGAAGCCGTACTCGTTCGGCTCGTCGTGCCGGCTCATAGCGGAATCCTTCCGTCACACGTCCGGTTCGTGCCCTGCTGCCCCCGGTGGGGATGTGCTCGGCTTACCCACGGCGGGGGGTCGGTAGTCGGCGGCGCGGCCGGCGACGCCGGGGCGAGACCCGACCAGAGCATCCGGCGCAGCACGACGACCGCGACCGCCGATGCCAGCGCCGTCCAGCCCGGCCCGCCGGCCAGCCGTAGCAGGCCCGCCGCGACCAGCAGGTCCAGCAGGACCCGCAGGGCGGTCCGCCAGGATCCGACGGTCAGCAGCACCACACCGCCGACGCCGAGGGCGAG
Source organism: Micromonospora sp. SCSIO 07396 (assembly GCF_053667945.1). Taxonomy (NCBI): domain Bacteria; kingdom Bacillati; phylum Actinomycetota; class Actinomycetes; order Micromonosporales; family Micromonosporaceae; genus Micromonospora; species Micromonospora sp. SCSIO 07396. Next base: position 2,588,006 of record NZ_CM132210.1, on the reverse strand, counting down.
CGTGCTCACCACCGTGGCGAGCAGCACCGCGAGGTCGGTCATCCGGGGGTCCCGCCACTGCCGCCCGACGCCGGCTGTGGGTCGGGGCGCGGCCCGTCACCGGCTTCCACCTGCCGTTTCTCCTGGGCGATCTCCCGGCGCAGCACCACGTTCAGCGCGGTCCGGATGGTGGCGATCGCCGCCAGCTGACCGAGCTGGGCGAAGGTCGGTGAGACCGCGGTCCGCAGGATGTCCGCCGCGAGCTGGAACTCCAGGCCGAGGGTGAGGAAGCGGCCGAGGGAGAGCCGGATCGGGGTGAACACGGCGGCGCTGCGGTGCCGCAGCCCCTCGACCACGATCCGCAGCGCCGCCCAGAGCGCGCCGACGACGATGACGGCCGCGCCGATGGTCTCCACGACCCCCACCACGACCGCGTCGCCGTGGCGCAGCAGTTCGTCGACCCCCACCGGGTGGCGTTACCCGCCCGCACCGCGGCTAGTCAGGACAGCTCCCGTACCGCCTCCAGGATCAGCCACAGGCCGCAGATGGCGAAGAGCACCGCCGCGCCGTACCGGATGGTCCGCTCCGGCAGGTGCCGGCCGAGCAGCCGGCCGACCAGGATGGCCAGCGCGTCGGCAGCCACCATGCCCAGCGTCGAGCCGAGCCAGGTGCCGAACCAGCCGTACTTGGTGGCCAGGGTGATGGTGGCGAGCATCGTCTTGTCGCCCAGCTCGGCCAGGAAGAACGCGACACCGACGGCGACGATGGCGGACTTGCCGGTCTTCTCCGCCTTGCGCTTCTCCTCCTCGGTGAGCTTGTCCCCGCGCAGCGTCCAGACGCCGAAGCCGAGGAACGCCAGGCCGGCGACCAGCGAGATCCACCCGGTGGGCAGCGCCGCGTTCAGGCCGACCCCGATCGCCACCGAGGCCAGGTGCACGATCGCGGTGGCGACGGTGATGCCGATCAGCACCGGGACCGTCTTGAAGCGGGTGGCGAACGTGAGCGCCATGAGCTGGGACTTGTCCCCCAGTTCGGCGACGAAGATGACGCCGAAGCTGACGACCAGCGCGACGAGGAAACCGTCCATGAGTAACCTTCCCGATCAGGCCGGGAGGAGGTGACGGGGCGACCTCGACCCGGCTGTGTTGACAGCCCGAGTCGAAGGTCTCGCCCGCCCCACCGTTGGTGGGGCCGCGTGGCCGGGTGCGGAACGCACCAGTGTGTCGACCACGACATTGGGGGCTACTCCCCTTCGCGCGGTCAGCCTAACCGACCGCCCCGACCGGCCGGTGTGCCGGGTGCGTCACGTCACCCCGGAGGGTGCCCATCGACGCCCCGACGCACCGGGCCGGCGGTGTCGTCACCGACGGTCGGGCCCGGTCGGCGGCGGACCGGCCGGCCTGACCGCCGACGGTCAGGCGGCGCGGGCCAGGGTCACCCCGAACAGGCCGGCCGGATCGGTCCAGAACTCCGTCGGCAGGAACCCGGCCGCCGTCAGCTCCGCGCCGATCCCCGCCGGCCGGAACTTCGCCGACACCTCCGTGCGCAGCTCCTCGTCGGCGGCGAAGTCGACGGTCAGGTCGAGCGCGTCGACGCGGACCCGCATCGGGCGTCGGGCCCGTAGCCGCATCTCGATCCACTCCTGCGTCGGGTCCCAGCGGGCGACGTGGGCGAACGCGTCCGGGTCGAAGTCGGCGGCCAACTCCCGGTTGATCACCCGCAGCACGTTGCGGTTGAACTCGGCGGTGACCCCGGCCGCGTCGTCGTACGCCGGGACGATCACCGCCGGGTCCTTGACCAGGTCGGTGCCGATGAGCAGATGGTCGCCCGGCTCCAGGGCGGAGCGCATGGCCGCCAGGAAGTCGGCCCGCTCGGCCGGCACCAGGTTGCCGATGGTGCCGCCCAGGAAGACCACCAACCGGCGGCCACCGGTCGGCAGCCGGTCGAGGTGCCTGGTGAAGTCGCCGACGATGCCGCGTACCCGCAGCTGCGGATAGTCGGTGGCGATCTGCGCGGTGGACTGCCGCAGCGCGCTCACCGACACGTCCAGCGGCACGAAGGTGCCCAGCCCACCGTGCCTGGTGAACGCGTCGAGCAGCAGCCGGGTCTTCTCCGACGAACCGGAGCCCAGCTCGATCAGGGTCTTCGCCCCGGTCGACGCCGCGATGTCGGGTGCCCGGACGGCCAGCACCGTCCGTTCCGCCCTTGTCGGGTAGTACTCCGGCAGCCGGGTGATCTCCTCGAACAACTCGCTGCCCCGGGCGTCGTAGAACCACTTCGGGGGCAGCCACTTGGGGTCGGCGGCCAGCCCGGTCCGCACGTCGGACCGCAGCGCCCGGTCGAGGTCCCGTTCCTGAAGGTAGATCTCCAGCGGTTCCGCGCTCATGTCGTCCTCTCCCTGCATCGCGAAGGTGCTGTTGGGTCGGGTCAATCCAGCTCGCCGACGTGCACGCCGTCCGGTCCCGCCCGGACCCACCGCCGGTCGGGCACCTCCCGCCAGCCGGGCGTGTCGTCCACCGGTTCGGAGGCCAGCAGCGCCGTGCGGTCGTCGGCGCGCACCGACAACGCGTGCCCCCACACGCTCGCCACCACCGACACGCCGTCGGTGAGCAGCAGGTTCAGCCGTGATCCCGGGGCCGCGGCGGCCACCTCCCGGACGGTCGCGGTGACCGCCTCGGTCGGCGACGCGCCGGCCCGCAGCCGGTGCCGCACCAGCGCCCACAGCAGCGCCGAATCGGTCGGCGCGTCGAGGGTGAGCAGGTCCCGCACCGGCAAGCCGCCGGCCGGCCCGAGCACCGCGTCCGGCCAGCCGCGCACCACCCCGTTGTGGCTGAACAGCCACCGTCCCTCGGCGAAGGGCGCGGCGGCGCTCTCCTGCACCGGCATACCGACGGTGCCGGAACGCACCGCCGCCAGCACCGCGCCGGAGCGGGTCACCGCGGCCAGCTCGGGCAGCGTCGGGTCGGACCAGATCGGGCCGGCCCGGCGGTACCGCACCGGGTTCCGGGTGCCGCCGGCGTCGCCAGCGGCCGTCCCGTCGGGATACCAGCCGACGCCGAAGCCGTCGGCGTTGACCGTCCCACCACCACGCATGTCCCGGGGGGCCCAGGACTGCCGGACCAGCGAGTGCGGCGGCTCGTACAGCAGTGACCGCAGGGTCACCGGGGGGCCGAGGTACGCCAGGTGCCGGCACATCAGGCGACACCGCCTCTCACCCGTGGGCCTCCTCGGGGTGGGCGTCACGGGCGCAGCGGAAACCGCTGAAGATCTGCCGCCGGATCGGGTGGTCCCAGTTGCGGAAGGTGCCCCGGCAGGCCGCCCGGTCGGTGCCGAACGAGCCGCCGCGCAGCACCCGGTAGTCGCCGCCGAAGAACACCTCGGAGTACTCCCGGTAGGGGAAGACGGCGAAGCCGGGATGGCCGTGGAAGGGGCTCGCCGTCCACTCCCAGACGTCGCCGATCAGCTGGTGTACGCCGAGCGGCGAGGCACCCGCCGGGTAGGCCCCGACCGGCGCCGGCCACAGGTGCCGCTGCCCCAGGTTGGCGTGCTCGGCGGTCGGCTCGTCGTCACCCCACGGCCAGCGCCGGGACCGGCCGGTCGCCGGGTCCCAGCGGGCCGCCTTCTCCCACTCCGCCTCGGTGGGCAGCCGTTTGCCCGCCCACCGCGCGTACGCCTGCGCCTCGTGCCAGCAGACGTGCACCACCGGCTCGTCGTCGCGTACCGGGGCCCACCGACCGAACCGCTGGTACGCCCAGCCGTCGCCGTCGCGTCGCCAGTGCATCGGCGCGGTCAGCCCGGCCTCGGTGCGGTGCCGCCAGCCGGCCGCGCTCCACCAGCGCGGGTCGTCGTACCCGCCGTCGGCGAGGAACTGCCGGTACGCGCCGTTGGTGACCGGCGCGGCGTCGATGACGTACGCGGGTAGGTCGACGGTGTGCGCCGGACGTTCGTTGTCCAATGCCCACGGGTCGGTCGAGGTGCCCATGGTGAACGGCCCCGCCGGCACCAGCACCTCGGCGGCGACCCGGGCCCGGGGCTCGGGAGGTGGGGGCGCGTCGAGCACCGGTGGCCCGGAGCGCAGTTGGTGGGTGGCGAGCATGGTCTCGTCGTGCTGCTGCTCGTGCTGCACGATCATGCCGAAGACGAAACCGTCTTCGACCAGCGGCCGGTCGGTGAACCGGATCCCGTCGAGCAGGTCGTGCACCTTGTCCCGCACGCTGGCCACGTAGGCCCGCGCCTCGGCCGGGGGCAGCAGCGGCAGGGCGGGGCGGTCCTTGCGGGGCTGTTTGAACGCGTCGTACAGGTCGTCGATGTCGCGGCGTACCGGCTCCCGCCCGCCGACATCGCGGACCAGCCACAGTTCCTCCTGGTTGCCCACGTGGGCGAGGTCCCAGACCAGGGGGGACATCAGCGTCGAGTGCTGCCGGACCAGGTCGTCGTCGTCGACCGCGCCGGTCAGGGCGTCGGTGCGGGCCCGGGTCCGGGCCAGTTCGGCGGCGATCCGGCTGCGCAGCGGCTCGGCCTGCGCGTCCGGTCGTTCGGTGGTGGTCACCGGTCTCCCCTCTCCGCAGCGGCGATCCGTCGGCGGATCCCGCGGTCGATCTCGTCGTGGGTCTCGGTCGGCAGGTCCGACGTCGGCAGCGTCTCCCGGGCCAGGTCGAGCAGGGCCGCGGCAGCTCTGGCCAGGGCCGGGTCGGCCAGCCCCTGCCGGGCGGCGGTGCGCCAGCGGTCGGCCACCGGCGCGGCGATCGTGCGGGCCGCCCGCACCGTCCGGTCGTCGCGCAGCAGCGCGGTCAGCACGGCCAGCGGAAGCGTCCAGTCCCGGCCGGGTTGGGCGTCGAGGTAGCGGACCTCCAGGTAGCCGCGCGGACGCACCGGTGGGAAAAGGGTGCTGACGTGGTAGTCCAGGTCGTCGGTGGTGGGCGGGTCGGGCAGCGCCCCGGCGATCCAGTCGGCGAACGTGACCCCGGGCGGCGGTGTCCAGTCCGGGCCGGCGTGGCGCAGGCAGAGCAGTGGCGCCGCGAGGACGTACTCCGTCCAGGCGGCGACCGGGTCCCGGTCCGGCTGGTGTACCGACCAGACCGGCCCGGTGCGGGCCGGGTCGATGTCCAGCCAGGCGGCCATCCGGGCGGACGCCCATCCGGTGGGCCGGCCGGCGTGCCGGTCGGCGGTGGCGAAGGCGGCCACCAGTGGTGGCCCGATCGCGTGCACCGCCGCCCAGCGCTCGGCCAGGCCGGCGGCCGGGCCGACGTCGAGGCAGACCTGGAGGCCGGCGGTGCTGTACATCATGGTCTGCCCGGCCGGGCCACGCCGGTCGAAGACGCAGCGCATCGCGCGGTAGCGCGGGGTGTCGACCACCGGGCGGGGGGCCCGCCACGGGTCGATGCCGGTCTGCCCGCGCACCAGTCCGGCACGGGCGAGCAGGGCGTCAAGTTCGTCGATGTCGGCCTGGGTGGCCGAGACCAGCGCGGCGACCGAGGATCGCGGCGGGGTGGACACCTCCACCTGGCCGCCCGGCTCGACGGTCACGGTGCTGCCGTGCCGCAGGGGGCGGGCCGGGCCGGTGTCGTCCAGGGTGGGTGGGCTGTGTGGCCCGAGTGCCGCTCGCAGCCGCGCCCGGTCCAGTGGTCGGGCGGGGTCGGCGGCGTCGTGGACGGTCCATTCCAGTTCGACGCCGGTGAGGGTGGGTGGCCCGGTCTTGAAGCAGATGCGGGCCAGATGCCCGGCCGCCCCGGCAACCTCGCCGAGCACGGTCGACCGGTCCAGCCCCGGCGACGTCACCACGAGACGGTTTCCTCCCGACGCAGGGTCCGGCCGTGCCGGCCGGTGGGCACGGCCGCCGTGGGCCCTCCCGTCCTCCATCTTCTGTCTCGGGGGCCGATCCCGCAGACCTGACGGGAAGAAATAATTGTGAAGCCTTTTCGACTAGTTCTTGGGGCCGGGCCCGCCGCCGGTGCCGGCCGGACCGCCGCTGGTGGCGGGTGGACCGGTGGTGGCGTGCGGGCCGCCCGCACCGCCGGGCGCAGCGGACGTTGGGCGCTGCGGGACGAGGGCGCGGCAGTACGCCTCCACCCGGTCGGGCCCACCTGCGGCGGCCACCAGGTCGGCAAAGCCGGGCCTGGTCAACGCCTTCGCCCGCTGCGCGGGCGGCTTGGCCAGGTACGCCCGGCACTGCCCGACCAGCCTGCCGGCGTTCGCCGGCCCGCCCGGAGCGGGCGGGCCGGGTGGCGCGGGTGGGGCCGAGGGGCCGCCGCCGGGCGCGGTGCCGCCGGGCCGCCGCGACGGGGTCTGCCGGGACGGCTCGGACAGGAACGGGGACGGCCGGACCGATCCGGTCCCGGTGACGGACGGGACGGGTCCGGGTGTCCGCTCGGCGGGACGGTCGAGGGCCACGGTGGCGAAGGCCACCCCGGCGGTGGCGGTGGCGGCCAGTCCGGCGATCCAGGCCACCACGCCGGTGGTCAGCCGGGGACGCCGCCGGCCGGCCGGGTCGGGCCCGGGTGCCGGCGCGCCCCGCGCGGCCCGGAACGCCGCCAGCGCCGCCTGCTCACCGGCGAACTCGTCGGGTCGCGCCGGTGCGGCGGCTGCGGCCAGCAACCGGGTGAGCGGATCGTCGGTGGACGGCGCGACCCCGGGCGCGGTCGGGCCGAGCAGCCGCTCGGCCTCGGCCCGGCTCACCCGCCGGCCGGAGCGGGCCGACCGGCGGATGTTCATCCAGTCTCCCCTCATGTCAGCCGTCCGCCGGCTCGGCCCGCGACGCGTGCGGCGTCGGCCGGGGGCGGGGCGGGGTGACCCGCTCGTCGTCGGACGACCGGGGGGCGTCGCCGCGTTCCAGCATCGCGGCCAGCCGGCGCAGCCCCCGGTGGGCGGCGGTGCGGACCGCGCCCGCCCGCCGGCCGAGCACCCGGCCGGCGGTCTCGGCGTCCAGCCCGATCACCGCCCGCAGCAGCACCGCCTCCGCCTCCCGGGGCGGCAGGGTGGCGATCAACGCCAGCGCGGACTCGGTGCCGATCGTCTCGCCGGCCCGCTCGGCGGTGTCGGCGTCGCCGGCCAGGTCGCTGAGGTCCTGGACGGGCACCGGCAGGGACGGGCGACGACGCTGCCGGCGCAGGTGGTCCATGGCCCGGTTCCGGGCAATGGTCACCGCCCAGGCGCGGAACTCCCCGCCGGTGAACCGGGACAGGTCCCGGGCGATCTGCAACCAGGTCTCGGAGGCCACGTCCTCGGCGTCCGGGCCGACGAGCGCGGTGAGGTAGCGCAGCAGGCCCGGCTGGATGCTGCGGTAGAGGACCCGGAACGACTCCTCGTCGCCGGCCTGCGCCGCCGCGACCGCCCCGGACAGGTCGTCGGTCACGGCCGGGCCGCCCCGCCGACCGACCCGGGCCGGCGGTCGGCGGACATGCCGCCACCCCGGCCCGACCAGCGGACCCCTTCGCGCACCTTCAGCCCCCCGCTGCCCCGCTCGCACCCGACACCGGAGGTCGGGTGACCCGTCGGGCACGCCGCCGGGAGAGTACGGCGTCGGGTCTGGGCGCGGTACCGGCACCGGGACGCGCCAGAGGGGGCAACACTAGGAGGCGGAGCGGGGCGCAGGCAAGCGGTCAACGGGGCGGAAAGGGTGAGATAGATCAATCTCGCTGGCGGCGCGTCGGAGTAACACCGATCACCGTCCGGACGCCCACCCGTGACGTCGGTCGGACCGGCCGCGAGGTCACGACGCGCGGCCGGTGACCACCCGTCAGTTGCCGGTGACCGCCCGTCAGATCGGTCCCCGCCGGGACCTGGACGGGTCGCCCCCCGAAAAACCGGAAGGGATATCGGCGTCTGCCGGACGGGAGCACCCTGGGTACGGTATGGGGGTGTTGTCATCCGAGGTCGTGCTCAGCGGTCGCTACCGCCTGGACGAACGTGTCGCCACCGGCGGCATGGGCGATGTGTGGCGGGCCACCGACCTGGTTCTCGGTCGCCAGGTCGCGGTGAAGGTGCTGCTGCCGGCGCTCGTCTCGGACCCCGACTTCATCGCCCGGTTCCGCGCCGAGGCGCGGATCATGGCGGCGCTGCGCCACCCCGGCATCGTGCAGGTCTTCGACTGCGGTGAGGACCGGCTCGCCGACGGCAGCCGGGCCGACTACCTGGTCATGGAGTTCGTCGAGGGCGAACCGCTGTCGCGGCGGATCGAGTCCGCCGGCCACCTGGACGTGGCCGAGACGATGTCGGTCGTCGCCCAGGCCGCCCAGGCCCTGCACGCCGCGCACGCCGGCGGCATCGTCCACCGCGACGTCAAGCCGAGCAACCTGCTGGTGCAGGAGGACGGCACGGTGGTGCTCGTCGACTTCGGCGTCGCCCGCTCCACCAATGTGACGAGCATCACCAGCACGAACGCGGTGCCGGGCACCGCCCTCTACATGGCGCCCGAGCAGGCGTCCGGCCGGCCCGTCTCGGCCGCGACCGACATCTACGCCCTCGGCGCGGTGGCCTACTGCTGCCTGACCGGGCAACCGCCGTTCACCGGGGACAACCCCCTCCAGGTGGCCGTGCGGCACCTCGACGACGAGCCGCCGGAGCTGCCCGCGGACATCCCGGCGGCGGTCCGGGCCCTGGTGGCACGGGCCCTGGAGAAGGACCCGGCGGACCGCTTCGCCACCGGCGCCGCAATGGCCACCGCCGCCCGCGTCGCCGCCGGTGACGACACCGCCGGCACGACCGCGCTGGTGACGCCGCCGTTGCGCGACCCGTCGGGGGCCGACGACGTCCGCGTCGGTGCGGTGGCCGACCAGCGGACCGTGGTCGGCTCGGGGCCGCGGCGGGGCCGGCGGGGCTCACTGGTCGGCGCGCTGGCCGCGGTGCTGGTGGCGTTGACGGCGCTCGGCGCGGCGTTGGGTGCCGCGAAGTCGCTCGACAACGGGGTGCCGAACATCCGCAGCACCGGGCCGGCCGTGGCGCCCACCGAACGGACGGAGGTCCCGGCGCTGGTCGAGGAGACCGGCTCCGACGAGTCACCGCGTCCGCCCCGGCCGACCAACCAGTACGAGAAGCCGTCCCCGTCGGTCTCGGTCAGCCCGACGCCGCTGCCGGACGGCTCGTCCCCGCCGCTGCCGACGAAGTCCGCGACACCCGCCCCGACGGACCCGGTCACCAGCGAGCCCGCCCCGTCGGACCCGCCCACCACCGGGCCGCCCGGAAGCGACCCGACGGCGACCCCGACCGAGGCGGGCGGCGGGGGCGGCACCAACCAGGTGCCCCCCGGTGTCTGACCGGTCGTCGCGGGACACCCGGAACACCCAGGACCCAGGAACACCAAAACGGACGTAGATCGCCATATCGCCATCTAGGCTCCCTGCAAGGACACGCTTGCAGGGAGCACCGGGTGAACGCACAGAAGCTGGTCGTCATCGGTCAGGGATACGTCGGACTGCCGTTGGCCATGCGCGCCGTCGAGGCCGGGCTGGACGTGGTCGGGTTGGACGTGGACGCCGACCGGGTCAAGCGGCTCGCCTCCGGCGAGTCCTTCGTCGAGGACATTCCGGCCGACCGGCTGGGCCGGGCCCTGGCCAGTGGGCGGTACCGGCCGAGCACCGAGTACCCGGACGCCGAGGGCTTCGACATCTGCGTGATCACCGTACCCACCCCGCTACGCGACGGGGTCCCCGATCTGAGCTTCGTCGAGCAGGCCGGCACCGCCGTCGGCCCGTACGTCCGGCCCGGCTGCACGGTGGTGCTGGAGTCGACCACCTACCCGGGGACCACCGAGGACCTGCTCCGGCCGCTGCTGGAGGCGGCGAGCGGGCTGCGTAGCCCTGGTGACTTCCACCTCGGTTACAGCCCGGAGCGGATCGACCCGGGCAACCCGACGTGGCGGCTGGAGAACACCCCGAAAGTGGTGTCCGGGGTGGACGCGGCGTCGCTGGAGCGGGTGGACGGCTTCTACCGGCGGCTGGTCGAGCGGACCGTGCCGGTGGACTCCACCCGGGTGGCCGAGCTGACCAAGCTGATCGAGAACACCTTCCGCCAGGTCAACATCGCGTTGATCAACGAGCTGGCGATGGCCTCCCACCAGCTGGGCATCGACGCCTGGCAGGCCATCGAGGCCGCCTCGTCCAAGCCGTTCGGGTTCATGCCGTTCCGGCCCGGCCCGGGGGTCGGCGGGCACTGCCTGCCGATCGACCCGTGCTACCTGTCCTGGCAGGTCAAGCGCACCCTGGGCCGGCCCTTCCGGTTCATCGAGCTGGCCGACGACATCAACCACCAGATGCCCGAGCACGTGGCCCAGCGGGTGATGGCCGGGTTGAACCGGATCGGCCGGCCGGTCAACGGCGCCCGGCTGCTGCTGCTCGGGCTGGCGTACAAGAAGAACACGGGTGACATGCGCGACTCGCCGGCGGTCGACGTGGCCCGCCGGTTGCAGGCGCTCGGCGCGGACGTGCACGCGGTGGAGCCGTACGCCGAGCCGCAGCACATCCCGGGCGGGGTGGTGGTGGTCGACCTGACCGCGCGGGAGGTCGCGGCGGCCGACGCGGTGGTCCTGGTGACCGACCACGACAGCTTCGACTACGACCTGGTCACCCGGCACGCCCGGTACGTCTTCGACACCCGGGACCGGTGCCGGGGCGCGATGGTGGAACGGCTCTGACCGTCGCCCCGCCGACCGACGGGGCGACGGCCGGCGGTCACTGCCCGCCGAGCGCCTCGACCACCGGGCGGGCCAGGGCACGCCGGGCCGGCAGCACCGAGGCGGCCAGCGCGGCGAGCACCGCCACGGCGAGGATCAGCCCGAGCCGGCCCCAGGGCAGCACCAGCGTGAAGCCGCCACCGAGGCGGGCCACGAAGGCCACCGCGCCGGCGCTGACCGCGACCCCCAGCGCGGTGCCGAGCACCGCCCCGACCAGGGCGGTCAGCACCGCCTCCAGGGCCAGCAGCAGCCGCATCCGCCTTCGGGACAGCCCCACGGCGCGCAGCACGGCGTGTTCCCGGGTGCGTTCCACCACCGAGAGGCTGAGCGTGTTCGCGACGCCGACCAGGGCGATCACCACGGCCAGGCCGAGCAGCGCGGTGACGAAGGCGAGCAGCATGTCCACCGTGCCGGTGAGCATCCTCTTGTAGGCCGCCTGGTCCATCAGGTTCACCGTCGGGTACCGGGCGGCCACCGCCTCGATGGCGGCGCGGGCCCGTTCGGCGGGCACCCCGTCGGCCGGTTCGACCTCGGCCAGTTGGCCGCGTTCGTTCGGGTAGAGCGCGGTGAAGTCGCTGTCGGCCAGGTCGACCACGTGCCCGGCGGGCACCCCCTGCGACGTCGGGCCGTCGGCGGCGACCACGGCGGCCACCCGGAACGGACGCCCGGCGACGGTGACCGTCGACCCCACCCGCCAGCCCCGGGCGGCGGCCAGCTCGCGGTGCACCAGCACCGACCCCGGCCCCAGGTCCGCGACGTCCCCGGCGTCGACCGCGTCGAGGGTACGCCGGGCCAGCGCCGGGTGGGCCGAGCGCAGCTCGACACCGTCGACGACCCGGTTGCGGTGCTCGTGCACCACTCCCACCTCGGGTCGGGCGGCCAGCTCAGCGGCGAGCGGGGCGGGCAGCTCGACACCGACGCCGGTGACCACGAAGTCGACGCCGACGCGGGCGTCGACCGCCCGCTCGATGCCCACCTTGACGCTGCCCGCGCCGACCACGAACGCCGAGACCAGCCCGATGCCGATCACCAGGGCGGTGGCGGTCGCCGACACCCGGCGCGGGTTGCGGCCCGCGTTGGCCACGGCGAGCGCCGCGGTGGCCCCGAACACCTGCCGCAACGGCCTGCCGAACAGCCGGACCAGCACCGGCACCAGCAGCGGACCGAACAGGACGATCCCGAAGAAGGACAGCACCCCGCCCACGGCGACCAGGACGATCTGCCCGACGGCGGCGGCCCCGGCCAGCGCGGCGATGCCGGCCAGGCCGACCAGCGCGCCGAGGGTCAGCCGGACCCGCCCGACGCCCCGGGCCGGCTGCCCGGCGGCGGCGGTGAGGGCGGCCACCGGCGGCACCCGGGTGCCCTGCCAGGCGGGCAGCAGCGCGGACCCGACGGTGACCAGGGTGCCGAGCAGCAGGCTGAGCCCGACCGTCCGGCCGGTCACCGTCAGGCCGGCGACGGTCAGCGGCAGGTCGAGCCGGGGGACCAGGACCGCCGCCCCGGCGGCGAGCCCGGCCCCGAGCCCGATCCCGAGGGCCGAGCCGGCCAGTCCGAGCACCGCCGCCTCCAGCACGGCGGCCCCGAAGACCTGCCCCCGCCGGGCCCCCACCAGCCGCAGCAGCGCGGTCCGCCGGGTCCGCTGGGCGAGCACGATGGCGAAGGTGTTGGCGATGACGAACCCGGCCACCACCACCGCCACCCCGGCGAAGATGAGCAGCACCAGGCGGAACTGGTCGAGGTCGCGCACCCCGTCCTCGACGGCCTCGTCGAGGATGCGCTGCCGCGACTTGACCGTGGCGTCCCCGCCGACCACGGCGGCCACCCGGTCGGCCAGGGCCGGCCCGGCGGTCCCCGGGGCGGCGGCCACCATGATCCGGTCGTAGCCCGGTCTCCCGCCGACGGCCAGCGCGTCCGCGCCGACCAGCCCGACGAACGGGCCGCCGACGTCACGCGTGCTGTCGGCCACGTCGACCGTGCCGACCAGGGTGTACGGGCGGGCCGCGCCGGTCGCGCCGCCGACGCCGACCGGGCTACCGAGGGTGAACCCCTGCGCGGCGACCGTGGGCGCGTCGAGGACCACCTCGCCGGGGCGGTCGGGCAGCCGGCCGGCGACCACGTCGTAGGAGCGCAACGCGGGTCCGGTGGGGATCGCGGCGAGCAACCCGACGCCGAGCACCGGCCGGCCGTCGACGCCGACCACCCCGACCAGGGCGGTCAGTTCCCCGGCGGCCTCGGCCACCCCGTCGACCGTGCGCACCCGGTCGACCAGGGACGGCGGCAGGGTGGCCCGGTCGGGGTAGACGCCCAGGTCGGTGTGCCTGTCGAAGGCGCCGGCCCGCGCGTACGCCCCGGCCTGCATGCCGTCGGTGAGCATGAGCGTGCCGGCGACGAAGGCGACGCCGAGCACGATCGCCACCGAGGAGAGCAGCAGGCGCAGCGCGTCGGCGCGCAGCGTACGCAGGGTCAGCCGCCACATGCCGGTCACCGCCCCCACCGGCGGCGGCCGGCCCGGGGAGCTGCGGGACGGCGGGGTGGGCGGGGCGCGGCAAGGACGGACATGGGGACTCCCGGTCGGCGTGGTACGGGTCCCCTCCGACGCTAGGCAGCGCCCCGGCGGCCCGCGTCCACCCGCACGCGCGACCCGGCTGCGCCACAGGTCGACCCCGACCGGGGTGACCCGTACGACCCAGGTCGTACCCGGCCTCAGCCGCCCGGGGTGACCAGGCCGCTCTCGTACGCCAGGACCACCACCTGGACCCGGTCGCGGAGCTGGAGCTTGGCCAGGATCCGCCCGACGTGGGTCTTCACGGTCGCCTCGGCGACGTGCACCCGGGCGGCGATCTCGGCGTTGGCCAGCCCCTGCGCGACCAGCAGCAGGATCTCCCGTTCCCGGTCGGTGAGCTGGGCCAGTCGCGGGTCCTGCGCGGGGGCCGGGCCGAGCCGGTCGGCGAACCGGTCGAGCAGCCGGCGGGTGATCGACGGGGCGACCACCGAGTCGCCCTCGGCGACCACCCGGATGGCCGCCAGCAGTTCCTCCGGCGGCACGTTCTTGAGCAGGAACCCGCTGGCCCCGGCGCGCAGCGCGGCGAACGCGTCCGCCTCGGTGTCGAACGTGGTGAGCACCAGCACCCGGGGCCGGCCGTCGGTGGAGGCGGCACAGATCCGGCGGGTCGCCTCCACCCCGTCCATGGTCGGCATCCGCAGGTCCATCACCACCACGTCGGCCTCGACCCGGCCCAGCACCCGCAGCGCGTCCGCCCCGTCGATCGCCTCGCCGACCACGGCCAGGTCGGGTTGGGAGTCGAGCACCATCCGGAAGCCGGCCCGGACCAGCGCCTGGTCGTCCACGATCACCACTCGTACGGTCATGCCGCGATCACCTCCGCCTCCGGGGTCGACGGTAGCGGCAGCCGTACCTCGACCTGCCACCCGCCACCGGTTCGGGGGCCGGCGGTGAGGCGGCCGTCGTACACGCCGACCCGCTCGCGCATGCCGACCAGGCCGTGCCCGCCGGAGGGGGCCGGCCGGGCCGGTGGCCGGCCACGCCCGTCGTCGGTCACCCGGACCACCAGCCCGTCGTCGACGCCGAGCAGGACCGTGGCGTGCGCGCCGACCCCGGCGTGCTTGAGGGTGTTGGTCAGGGCCTCCTGCACCACCCGGTAGACGGTCAGGTCGAGCCCGGGTGGCAGGGCGGCCGGCACCTCCTCGGCCCGGTAGCCGACGCTGAGGCCGGCGTCGCGGAATCGGCCCACCAACGCGGGCAGTTCGGCGACGGTGGCGCGGCGGCGTTCCGGTTCGGTGCCGGGGGTGTCCGCGCCGGGGCCGGTCGTCGGCTCCGGCGGGTCGGGCTCGCGCAGCACGTCGACGAGCCGGCGCATCTCCTCCAGGGCCTGTCGGCCGGTGTCGGCCACCACCTTGACCGCGTTCCTGGCGGTGTCCGGGTCCCGGTCGAACATCAGCCGGGCCCCGTCGGCCTGCACGATCATCACCGCCATGCTGTGCGCCACCACGTCGTGCAGCTCGCGGGCGATCCGGGCGCGCTCCCCGACCACCGCCGCGCGGGCCTCGGCCTCGCGTTCCCGTTCCAGGGTGGCCGCCCGCTCCTCCAGGCTGAGCACGTAGAGGCGGCGGGTGCGGACGTTCAGCGCGGCCAGCCACACCCCGCCGGTGATCAGGCCGAAGTAGATCGCCGGGCCCCACCAGGCGACGGCGGTCCGGGCCTGCGAGGCGGCCAGCAGCACCCCGACGGCGGCGACGACCCCGGCCAGCATGCCGTCGCGCAGCCGGTCGGCGTACTTGACCACGCTGTAGAGGGCGATGAGCACGGCGACGTCGTAGGCCAGCGGCCCCCAGCCCGCGACCACCTGGATCAACGCCAGCCCGGCGACGACCGTCGCGACCAGCGACGGGTGGCCGCGCCGGAACAGCAGGGCCACCGCCATGCCCAGGCCGACCAGCGCGGACGGCCAGCCCCCTGGTTGGGCCGACAGGCCGGGCTGGGCCGCCGCCGTGACCAGTGTGAAGAGCACCACCAGCGCGCTGACGCAGACGTCGAAGGCGACGCTGCGCAGCGGGCGACCGAAGAGGGTACGGCTCACGGTGACCGAGCGTAGTGCCCCGTTCGGGGTCGATGCGGGCCCGTGGGTCGACCGGGGCTCAGACCAGCTCGCGCAGCCGGGCGATCTCGACGGTCTGTTCGGTCGCCACCGCGTTGGCGAACTCGTTGAGCTGCTGGTCGACGCCGGCGGAGAGCAGCTGGGTGGCCATTTCCACCGCGCCGGTGTGGTGGGCGGTCATCAGGCGTACGAAGAGCCGGTCGAAGGTGACGCCGCGGGCGTCGGTGAGCTGCCGGATCGCCTCGGGGGTCTGCATGCCCGGCATCAGGCCGTGGTCGTGGCCGGGCTCCCCGGCGGCCAGGCCCCGGGCGTCGAGCCAGCCGCGCAGCAGCCCGATCTCGGGCGCCTGGGTGCCCCGGATCCGGGCGGCGATCGCCTTGACCTGGGCACTGGCGGCCCGGTCGGGGGCCAGCTCGGCCATCTGGAGGGCCTGTTGGTGGTGCGGGATCATCATCCGCACGAACCAGACGTCGGGGGTGTTGTACCGGGGTGTGCCGGGGGCGCGGACCTCCTGGGCGGGCCGGGTCGCGGCGGGTTCCCCCGGCCGGCCGGGCACGATCACCGCGGGGGCGTCGGTCGGCCCGGCCGTGGTCGACGTCGTCGTGGGGGTCGCCGCCGTCGGGGTCGGCGGGCCGTCGGGGCGCAGCGCCAGCCCGACCGGCACCGCGACGGCGGCGGCGACTGTGACGGCGAGCAGGATGCGTCCACGTCGGCCGGTCATGCGCCTCCCTCTCCGGTCGAGGTCGTCGCGATCGTATCCATTCACTGCGGCTGATTGATGTGACGCAGTTCACATCAACTCTCATCACTGGCCGGTAAGGTGCCTGATACGTATCTCCCCCTTTCGAAGGGTTCCGCCGATGATCAGGTTCTCCCTGCCCCGGCCACGGCACCTGAAGATCGTCAGCGTGGTCGCCGCCGGCCTGCTGGTGGCGAGCGTCGCCACCAGCCCGGCGGGCAACGCCGCACCCGCCACCGCGACGCCGGGCGGGACGCCGACAGCCCCGGGCCTCGCCGTCGACGAGATCTCCAGCAGCCCCAACCTGCGCCAGGTCGCCAACCTGCCCAAACAGGCGCCGTTCGACACCACCAGCGCGTTCGGCACCGACATGGCCTTCCAGGGCCGGTACGCCTTCGTCGGCAACTACAACGGCTTCGTCATCTACGACATCGCCCGGCCCGACGCCCCGAAGATCGTGTCGCAGGTGCTCTGCCCCGGCTCGCAGAACGACATCTCCGTCTACGGTGACCTGCTCTTCGTGTCCACCGACTCGTCCCGCACCGACGACTCGTGCGCCAGCGCGAGCCAACCGGCGACGGTGAAGGAGTCCTGGGAGGGCATCAAGGTCTTCGACATCAGCGACAAAGCCAACCCGCGCTACATCAAGTCGGTGGAGACCGCCTGCGGCTCGCACACCCACACCCTCGTCCCCGGCAAGGACCGCAGGACCGTCTACCTGTACGTGTCGTCGTACAGCCCCCGGGCGGACTTCCCCGACTGCCAGCCACCGCACGACTCCATCTCGATCGTCAAGGTCCCGGTGCACAAGCCCACCGACGCGGCCGTGGTCGCCACCCCGAACCTCTTCCCCGACGGCGGCTACGAGGGCATCCCCGGGCAGACCTCGGCCACCACCGGCTGCCACGACATCACCGCCTACCCGACCAAGGACCTGGCCGCCGGCGCCTGCATGGGTGACGGCGTACTGCTGGACATCCGCGACCGCGAGGCGCCCCGGGTGATCAACCGGGTCCGGGACACCGTCAACTTCGCGTTCTGGCACTCGGCGACGTTCAACAACGCCGGAACCAAGGTGGTGTTCACCGACGAACTCGGCGGCGGCGGCGCGGCCACCTGCAACGAGATCGTCGGCCCGAACCGGGGCGCGGACGCCGTCTACGACATCACCGGCCGGGGCGACGCCCGCACGATGGTCTTCCGCAGCTACTACAAGATCCCCCGGACCAACGCCGACACCGAGAACTGCGTGGCCCACAACGGCTCGCTGATCCCCGTGCTCGGCAAGGACGTCATGGTGCAGGCCTGGTACCAGGGCGGGGTCTCGGTCTGGGACTTCACCGACTCGACCCGGCCCAAGGAGATCGGCTTCTGGGAGCGCGGGCCACTGTCGGACACCCAGCTCAGCACCGGTGGCGCCTGGTCGACGTACTACTACAACGGGTACATCTACTCCAGCGACATCCAGAAGGGCCTGGACGTGCTCAAGCTCAGCGACTGGCGGACCTGGACGGCCGACCTGGTCCGGGTGCCCGAGCTGAACGTGCAGACCCAGGCCGGCTACCTGAGCTGGTAGCCGGCACCACAACGACGGACGGCCCGGCCCCCGCGCGTCGGGGGGCCGGACCGTCCGTCCTGCGAGGGGTCAGCTGATCGGCAACCGGTAGCGGCGTTCCTGCCCCCCACCGGCCACGGTGACCAGCCGGACCTCACCGTCACGCAGCCCGTACGTCACCGACCAGCGGGTGTGGCCCTGCCGGACCTGGTCCAGCAGCCGCAGCGCCGCCGCCGGGTCGACCCGGCCGTCGGCCGCGTCCAGCGCCTCCGCCAGGACGCCGTAACGGTGGTCACGGCGACGCTGCTGCTCGGGTACGTCGACCACCGGCACGTTGGTCAGCGCCTGCCACCGCCCCTGCCCCCGCTGCACCCGCATCGTCCCGTCGACGAACTCGACCACCGCCGACCGGCCGCCCGCGTCGGCGAGCAGGTAGTGCAGCGGCGGCCCGCCGTCGAAGTCGAGGTTGTGCCGGCCGAACAGCGCCACCGCCTCGTCCACCGTGGCCGCCCGGTCCAGCACCAGCCGCAGGATGCGCACCGACCCGACGGTGGGCCGGCCGGGCACCGGCTTCGCCGTCGCGGTGTCGTCGGCGGCCAGGCCGACGGCCAGCCCCCGCTCGTTCATCCCGTCGAAGGGCAGCAGCGGCGCGTCGAGCAGCCGGCGGTCGCCGGTCGGGTCCGGGCCCACCCCCAGGTAGGACAGGTCGACCAGGGAGACCGAGGCGTACCCGTCGGGGGGATCGGTGCGCAGCACCATCGCCGGGTTGGCGTCCCAGTCGAAGTTGCGGGCGAACAACGGCCGGGCCGGATCACCCGAGGCGGCGAACAGGGAGCAGCCGAACGGGCCGGTGTCCGGCCGGGCGTCGGTGCCCACCGTCGGATCGTAGCCGCCGACGTAGGTCATCTCGTAGAGCGGCAGGTCGTCGACCTTGCGCAGGCTGTCCAGCGTCCGGCGGGCCTGCTCCGGGTCCTGTCGGGAGGCGAGCGGCGGGCTCGCCGACGCCGGGCCGGTCGGGGTGGCCCGATCCGTCGGGGTGGCCGAGGCACAGCCGGCGGCGACGAGCGACAGGGCCAGTCCGGCCCCCAGCAGCATCCTGCGCATATCTCCTGAACGCTAGGGCAGCGGTGCCGGGATGTCCACCGTGGCGGTAACCGCGGACGTCGATGCCGGGCCGGTCGGTACGGGGGTCGCCAGCGGGCAGTTGCGGCCAACCGGCCGCACGGCCGGGCCGGCTGTGCGAGGATCGTGCGCCGTGACACCTGCCGGCGGGACACCGCCCGTACCGACCGAGCGGCCCCGCAGGTTGCGGCTGCACCCGCTGGACCAGGTGGCGATCGGGCTGGCCCTGCTGGGGCTCGGCGCGGTGGTCACCGGCCTGCTCCCCCGGGCCGACGCCGAGGCCACCCTGCACCGCATCCTGCCGCTGCTGCTCTTCCTCGGCGCGGTGGTGGTGCTCGCCGAACTGACCGCCGTCGCCGGGGTGTTCGACGTGCTGGCCAGCCGGCTGGCGATCACCGCCCGGGGCAGCTTCGCCGCCCTGTTCCTGCTCTGCGTCGGGTTCGCCTCGCTCACCACCATCGCCCTCAACCTGGACACCACCGCGGTGCTGCTCACCCCGGTGATGATCGCGCTGGCCCGGAGGTTGGACGTCGCCCCGGGTCCGCTGGCGATGACCACCGTCTGGCTGGCCAACACCGCCAGCCTGCTGCTGCCCGTGTCGAACCTGACCAACCTGCTCGCCGCCGACCGGATCGCGCTGGCCCCGGCGGCGTACGCGGCCCGGATGGCGTTGCCGCAGGTCGCGGCGATCGGGGTGACCATGGCCGGGTTGTGGCTGTGGTACTGGCGGCGGGGGCGGCGCGACGTCGACCGGTTCACCCCTCCCCCGCCGCACCGGGTGGCCGACCGGCTGCTGTTCGGCACGGCGGTCGCCGGCTGTCTGCTGCTCGTCGCCGGCATCCTGGTCGGGGTGGAGATCGGCGTGGCCGCCGCCGTCGCCGCCGGGCTGGTGGTGGCCGGTTTCGCGGTCCGGTCCCGGCGGACCCTGCGCCCGGCGCTGCTGCCCTGGCGGCTGCTGGTCTTCGTGACCGGCCTGTTCCTGGTGGTGCAGACCCTCGGCCGGCACGGGCTGGACGACCTGGTGTCCGTGCTGCTCGGGGACGCCGGGGGCACGGCGGGGGCGCTGCGCGCCGGGGGCACCGGGGCGTTGCTGGCCAACCTGGTCAACAACCTGCCCGCCTACCTGGCCGGGGAGGCGGTGCTCCCGACCGGTGACGAGACCCGGCTGTTGGCGTTGCTGATCGGCACCAACGTGGGCCCGCTGGCGGTGCCGTGGGCGTCGCTGGCGACCCTGCTGTGGTTCGAGCGGTGCCGGGCCGCCGGGGTGGCCGTGCCGCTGGGCCGGTTCGTGGCGACCAGCGCGGTGGTCGCGGTCCTCGGTACCCTCGCCGCGGTGCTCGCCCTGCTGGTCGCCGGCTGACCCGCCGGCGGGGTCGTCAGATCCCCATCTCGGCCTCGTACGCCGAGCGCAGCCGGGCGCGGGCGGACGGGGCCAGGCAGACGTGCCAGGCGGGTCCCTCGTCGATGACGTTCAGTTCACCGGCGGCCTGCCGGGCCAGCAGGATCTCGGCCAGCACGTCCCGCGCGCCGAACCGGTCGTACCAGGCCAGTTCCACGTCCACCGCCCAACCGAGGCAGTGACCGCTGGGCAGCATGGCCGGCCGGCCGAGCCGGCGCAGCCGGTACTGGTGTTCGGTGCTGTGGGCCAGGCTGGTCACCCACAGCGGTGGGGTCTGCGCCGGGGCGGACCGGGCGAACTCCCGGGACAGGTCGTTGAGGAGCGCGACGACCTCCCGGCGGGTCCGGCGGAACGCCACTCCGGCGGTCGGCGGGGCGGCCTCCGGCCGCAGCCGGCCCCGGAGGGCGCGCACGCCCCGGCCCAGGACGCCGGCCGGCTGTTCCCGGTAGCGGAAGCCGAGCAGACCCCGGCGGCGCAGCCATTCCAGGTCGATCAGGTCGGGATGCGTGTCGACCTGCTCGTCGGTCGCCAGGACGGTGGTGTCCCGCCACCACATCAGGTCGATGCGGGAGAGCAGGTAGATCCGGACCAGCGCGGTCAGGTCGGGGCCGGCGTCGGGCCGGTCGGGCTGGTGCCGGGCCAGTTCCAGCAGGAGGGTCTCCCGGGCGCCCAGCACCCCCTGCCCGGTGGCGTCGAGCACGTCGGCGATGGCTGGCTCGCGCAGCCGCTCGTCGAGCAGCACCTGACGGGCGGCGGTGCCGGCGGTCCCGGCGAGCGCGCCGACCTCGACCAGCAGTTCGGCGACCGCCTGCCGGTACGCGTCGAGGTCGGGGGCGGCCGGCCGCACGCACCGGGTCGGGGTGGGCGTCCGCCGGGCCGGGGCGGGCGGGGTGACGCCGGGTTGGGGGCCGGGGCTTCGGCTGGGCACGCGCATGGTCGGTCCTCTCCCGGTGCGACACGGTGCGGATGAACCTGAGGGCACCGTAACCGTGGTGAACCGGTGGAGACCGAGCATTCCTCCCATGACCCCCAAAGGGCGACACGTGGCCGGCGGTGTCGCCAGGTCCCACACCGGCCGGGGCCGGTGGCCGACCGCGACCGGGCCGCCCGCCGACGCGCGACGGACGGCCCGGGGCGGACGGGTCAGCGCAGCGTGCAGGCCGTCCCGTTCACGGCGAACCCGGTCGGGGTCGCGTTCGTGCCGGTGTAGGAGGCGTTGAAGCCGAGGTTGACCGAGCCGTTCGGCGCGACCGCGCCGTTGTAGCTCTCGTTGGTCACCGTGACCTCGCTGCCGCTCTGGCTGAACCGGCCCGACCAGCCCTGGCTGATCTGCTGGTTACCGGTGAACCGGAAGGTCAACCGCCACGACGACCAGGCCGCCGCGCCGGTGTTGGTCAGCGTGACGCTGCCGGTGAAGCCGGTGCTCCAACTGTTCGCCGAGTAGGTCACCGCGCACCCGCCACCCGCGGGCGGGGTGGTGGTGGGCGGGGGCGTGGTGGTCGGCGGGGGCGGCGTGGTGGTCGGCGGCGGCGTCACCGTGGGGGTCGGCGTCGGGTCCGGACCGGTGCCGGTGCCGGCCTGTTCGGCCGCCCAGTGCACCAACCACGCCAGCGCCGAGTTCCAGTTGATCGCCACCTCGTTGACCGAGTACGCCCCGATGTCGTCGACGTAGCACTTCTGCGGCTTGCAGCCACCGAGCTGGGCCTGCACCACCGGGTCCTGCAACTCGCTGTTCGGTCCGCCGGAGAGCGAGCCGGGCGGCGCGGTGGGCAGCGAGCCGTCGTTCTGGTTGGCCCAGAACCGGTGGTGCACGTTGCGCACCGGCTTGTCCCCGTAGCCGGCCACGTAGGACTGGTTGAGCGGGTTACGGCCGAGCAGGTAGTCGTAGGCGGCGAAGGCACCGTTGCGGTACTTCGGGGTGCGGGTCAGGTCGTAGGCCACGGCGAGCGCGTTGGCGTTGTTGGCGACCGCGCCGTTGGAACCCCAGTAGTACGTGCCGTTGCCGCTGCCCGGGGCCGGGTAGCCCTGGTTGGCGATCTGGGCGAGCATCCGGTCGGCGAAGGAGACGATCGCCGCCCGGATCGCGCTCACGTCGCCGCTGGCCAGGCCGGTCGGCACCAGCGCCAGGGTGGTGTCACCCAGCCCGGCCGTCCAGCTCCAGTCGTACGCGCCCCGGGTGAAGCTCGTGCCCCGGGCGTGCGGGGAGCTGCTGAGGTCGTTGCGGTAGCCGGTGGTGCCGGTGGTGGCGTACAGCTCCGCCGCCGCCCAGTAGAACTCGTCGGTGACGGTGTTGTCCTCGTACGCGCCGCCGCCGGTGTTGTCGGTGGCGGGGGCGAGCCGGTTCGGGTTGGCCTTCGCCGCGGCGTACGCCTTCTCGGCGGCGGCCAGGGCCCGGGAGGCGAACGCGGCGTCGAACGGGCGCCACAGCCGGGACGCCTGGGCGGCCACGGCGGCCATGTTGAGCGTGGCGGCGGTGCTCACCGGGGAGAGCAGCCGCGCCTCGCTGTCCAGCTCGGGGCGGGTGGGCAGGGCGGTCCAGTTCTGGTCGTGGATCTTGTGGTGCACCATGCCGGCGTTGGTCCGGCCGTCCGGCACCTGCATCTTGAGCAGGAACTCCAGCTCCCAGCGGGCCTCGTCGAGCACGTCCGGCACCCCGTTGGACCGCTCGGGGATGGCCAGCGTGCCGTCGGCGACGGCCGACTTGTCGGCCCCGGCGACGTGCAGGGTCCGCTCGTAGATGTTCTGCAGCTGCCAGGTGGCCAGGCCACCGTTCACCACGTACTTGCCCTGGTCACCGGCGTCGTACCAGCCACCGCGCACGTCCAGGGTGTAACCGCAGGAGGTGCGGCAGGGCACGTTGTTGTCCCCCCGGTTGGGGGCGACGTTGACGTGCCCGGCCGGGCGGGCGTAGCGGGAACCGACGTACTGGGCGTCGATCGGGGTGCCGCTGCGCTGGTGGTAGAAGAACGCCAGCGAGTCCCCGCGCAGCCGGCGCACCGCGTCGGCGGAGATGTCGAACGGGTAGCTGTTGCTCCCGCCGACCGACAGCACGTAGCCGGTGCCGGGGGTGTCGTAGGCCGAGAAGTCCGCGATGTGCACCGGGTCGCCGGAGAGCGCGTCGGTGCCCCGTACCGTGGTCTGCCCGGAGGCGACCGTGGCGCCGCCGGCGTTGCGCAGCGTCCAGCCGAGCGGGGAGTTCGCGGAGTTCACGACGGTCGCCTGCTTGGGCAGCCCTGGCACGTAGGCGACCTGGTTGACCTTGACCGGTGAGCCGGGGTCGGGGGCGGCTGAGGCGAGCTGCGGCACGGCCGCGAGCCCGCCGAGGGCGAGCAAGGCGGCAGCCGCGAGCGCGACCGGACGCCGTCGGGAATGCTGGGGCATGGGGCCTCTTCCGGTGGGGATGGCAGTGACCATCCGACCGGACCGACGCAGCATTGACCCGCCGGGCGGTCGGATGGACCGTCGACGGGAGCGCTCCGCCCACCATAGACCACCGTCAGTCCGCCGGAAAGTCACCGCCCAACGGCTGGACGGTCCGGGTGTCGCCGTCGTAGCTGCGCGCCGCCACGAGCGCGCCCGCCGGCCGCCCGCCGCCGACCACGGCGCGGGCCAGCCGCCGATCCCGGTCGCGGAAGCGCAGCGCAAGGCTCAGGTGCGGCACCCAGGTCCCCGGGGCGTGCCAGGGCCGCTGCCCGGGAACGCCGTGCAGCGCCTCCCAGACGGCCTCGTGCAGGGCGGTCAGCGCCGGGTCGGGCCGGACCAGCCACACCAGCGGGGCGCTGCCGTCGAGCACCGTCACCCGCTCCAGGGCGACCGGCAGCGGCAACGCGGTGGCGAACAGGACGGCGAGCCGGTCGGCGACACCGGGCGGGAACGCCTCGACGGCGGCCAGTGTCAGGTGCGGCCGGTTCGTCGGATGGCCGTGCCGGGCGAGGCTGGGCAGCCCCGCCTCGGCCAGCCGGTCCCAGGCGGTCCGCACCGTCCGCTCCAGCGCCGGGCAGCAGAGCAGTTCCACCGTACGCACGCCCGTCAGGCTAACCGGCGGGCGGGCTCGGCTGTGCCGGTCGGCACGGTGGGGCCGGTCGGCGGCACGGCCCGACCGGGGTGATGGAAAACTTTGCCCATGAGTTCCGCACCCACACCGACCGACCTCTCCGCTCCCGGCGACTCCGACGGCGGGCCCGCCTTCGTGGATCTCGGGCTGCGCGCCGAGTTGCTGGGCGCCCTCGCCGCGCTCGGCTACGAGGAGCCGACCCCCATCCAGCGGGAGGCGATCCCCCTGCTGCTGTCGGGACGGGACCTGCTCGGGCAGGCGGCCACCGGTACGGGCAAGACCGCCGCGTTCGCCCTGCCGCTGTTGCAGCGGATGCCGCAGAACCGCCAGGGCGGCGACCCGGTGTCGCTGGTGCTGGTGCCCACCCGGGAGTTGGCCGTGCAGGTCTCCGAGGCGTTCCACCGCTACGGCAAGGACCTGGGCGCCCGGGTGCTGCCGATCTACGGCGGCCAGCCGATCGGCCGCCAGCTACGTGCCCTGGACCTGGGCGTGGACGTGGTGGTGGCGACCCCGGGCCGGGCGCTGGACCACATCGCCCGGGGCACCCTGCGGTTGGGTTCGCTGGCCACGGTCGTGCTGGACGAGGCCGACGAGATGCTCGACATGGGCTTCGCCGAGGACATCGAGGCGATCCTGGAGCACGCGCCCGCGCAGCGGCAGACGGTGCTCTTCTCGGCCACCATGCCGGCCCGGATCGACGGGCTCGCCCGCCAGCACCTGACCGACCCGGAGCGCATCCAGATCGGGCGGGAGCAGCCGGTGGCCGGCGAGGCCCCCCGGGTCCGGCAGAGCGCCTACATCGTCTCCCGGGCGCACAAGCCAGCGCTGCTGGGCCGGGTGCTGGACGTGGAGTCCCCGACGGCGGCGATCGTCTTCTGCCGCAGCCGGGAGGAGGTCGACCGGCTCACCGAGACGATGAACGGACGCGGCTACCGGGCCGAGGCGCTGCACGGCGGGATGAGCCAGGAGCAGCGGGACCGGGTGATGGGTCGGCTGCGCGCCGGCACCGCCGACCTGCTGGTGGCCACCGACGTGGCGGCCCGGGGGCTGGACGTCGAGCAGCTCACCCACGTGGTCAACTACGACGTGCCGTCCGCACCGGAGTCGTACGTGCACCGGATCGGCCGGGTGGGCCGGGCCGGCCGGGAGGGGGTGGCGATCACCCTGGCCGAGCCCCGGGAGCACCGGATGCTCAAGACCATCGAGCGGGTCACCGGCCAGCGGATCACCATCGACAAGATCCCGACGGTGGCCGACCTGCGCACCCGGCGGCTGGCGCTGACCCAGGCGGCGCTGCGGGAGAGCCTGCTGGAGGACGACCTGGACCCGTTCCGGGTGATCGTCGAGTCGCTGTCGGACGAGTTCGACCTGATGGAGGTGGCGCTGGCCGCGGTCAAGCTGGCCCACGAGGCGGCCCTGCCGGGCTCCGACGACGAGGAGGAGATCCCGCAGGTGCCGGTCCGCCCGGCTCGGGAGCCCCGCCCCGGGTTCGACAGCCGGGGTGGGGACCGGCGCGGCGGCGGCCGGCCCCGCACGGGCGGCACCGCGCAGGTCTTCATCGGCCTGGGCCGCCGGGCCGGGGTACGCCCGCAGGACCTGGTCGGCGCGATCACCGGTGAGACCCGGGTGAGCGGCCGGGACATCGGCTCGATCGAGATCGCCGACCGGTTCTCGCTGGTGGAGGTGCCGCAGGGCGTCGCCGACGAGGTGATCGCCGGGCTGCGCAACAGCACCATCAAGGGCCGCAAGGCGACCGTACGGCGCGACCGCGGCGTCGACGGGCGCTGACCCGGACGCGACACCGGCCCGCCTCCCCACGCGGGATGCGGGCCGGTCACGGCGGCTCAGAGCGGGTACGGCCCGAACCGGCCCCAGGCGACGAGTGCCGCCAGGACCAGCAGCGCCACGGTCACCACGGTGCCGGGGAGTTCCTTGGCGCGGGCGTGCACCACGATCGCGCCGGCCATCACGATGACCAGTCCGACGGCGGCCAGCGGGGTGAGCACCGTGGCGATGCCGGTGAGGCCGGGCAGGACCAGCCCCAGCGCGGCCAGCAGCTCGGCCGCGCCGAGCGCCTTGACCTGAAGCGGCGGGGTGTTCCGCACCCACCCCATCCGGTCGAGCAGCTTCTCCCTGGGCTGGGTGAGCTTGGTCAAGCCTGCGCCGGCGAAGAGCGCGGCGAGCAGGATCTGCACGATCCACAGGAACACGTTCACGGGTGGTCGCCTCCGGGGGGTGCCACCGGACGGTGGCGGATGCGGGAAACGGGAGAGGTCCAGGCTACGGGCCCGCAGCGGCCCCCGACGCCGGGCGCGACGTCGGGGGCCGTGCGGTGGGTTCCGGTCAGGCGGCGCCGACCGGTCGACCGCCGAGCGTGTCCGCGTCGATCTCGGCCGGGCGCAACGCCAGGGCGAGCACGTCGGCCACGTCGGCCAGGGTGTGCACGGTCAGCGCCGCGCGCACCTCGGTGGGCAGGTCGTCGAGGTCCGGCTCGTTGCGGGCCGGGATGATCACCTCGGTCAGGCCGGCCCGGTGCGCGGCGAGCAGCTTCTGCTTCACCCCGCCGATGGGCAGCACCCGCCCGGACAGCGTCACCTCGCCGGTCATCCCGAACTCGGGCCGTACCGGTCGGCCGGTCACCAGGGAGGCCAGCGCGGTGACCATGGTGATGCCGGCGCTCGGGCCGTCCTTGGGCACCGCGCCCGCCGGCACGTGCAGGTGGATCCGGCGTCCGGCCAGGACGTTCGGGTCGAGGCCGTAGCGCCGCCCGTTGGCGCGCAGGTAGGACAGCGCGATGTGGGCGGACTCCTTCATCACGTCGCCGAGCTGCCCGGTGAGGGTCAACCCGGGCTCACCGTCCATGCTGGTGGCCTCGATGAAGAGCACGTCGCCGCCGGCACCGGTGACGGCCAGGCCGGTGGCCACGCCGGGCACCGCCGTCCGTTCGGCCGACTCCGGGGTGAACTTCGGCCGGCCCAGGTAGCGGGCCAGGGTGTCGGTGTCGACCCGGACCGGGGCCGGGTCGGTGGCCAGGGCCACGGCGACCTTGCGCAGGATCTTCGCCAGGGCCCGTTCGAGCTGTCGGACGCCCGCCTCCCGGGTGTACTCCCCCGCGATCAGCGCCAGCACCTCGTCGGTGACGGTCACCTCGTCGGCGGTGAGGCCGGCCCGCTGGAGCTGCCGGGGCAGCAGGTGGTCGCGGGCGATGGCGACCTTCTCGTCCTCGGTGTACCCGTCCAGGGTGACCAGTTCCATCCGGTCCAGCAGTGGGCCGGGGATGGTCTCCACCACGTTGGCGGTGGCCAGGAAGAGCACGTCGGACAGGTCGAGGTCGACCTCGAGGTAGTGGTCGCGGAAGGTGTGGTTCTGGGCCGGGTCGAGCACCTCCAGCAACGCGGCGGCCGGGTCACCGGCGTATCCGACGGCCAGCTTGTCGACCTCGTCGAGGAGCACCACCGGGTTCATCGAGCCAGCCTCCCGCAGCGCCCTGACGATCCGGCCGGGCAGCGCGCCGACGTAGGTGCGCCGGTGCCCACGGATCTCGGCCTCGTCGCGGACGCCGCCCAGGGAGACCCGGACGAAGTTGCGGCCCAGCGCGCGGGCCACCGACTCGCCGAGGCTGGTCTTGCCGACGCCGGGCGGGCCGGCGAGGGCGAGCACCGCGCCGGAGCCGCGTCCGCCGACCACGCCGAGGTTGCGCTCGGCACGACGGTTACGCACCGCGAGGTACTCCAGGATGCGGTCCTTGACGTCGGCCAGGCCGGCGTGGTCGGCGTCGAGCACCGCCCGCGCCGCCGTCAGGTCGGTGTTGTCCTCGGTGCGCGTGTTCCACGGCATCTCCAGCACCGTGTCCAGCCAGGTGCGGATCCAGCCCGCCTCGGGTGAGGCGTCGCTGGCCCGCTCCAGCTTGCCGACCTCGCGCAGCGCCGCCTCGCGGACCCTGTCCGGCAGGTCGGCCGACTCGACCCGGGAGCGGTAGTCGGCGGAGCCGTCCGGCTCGTCCTCGCCGAGTTCCTTGCGGATCGCGGCGAGTTGCTGGCGGAGCAGGAACTCCCGCTGGGACTTCTCCAGCCCCTCCCGGACGTCGCTGTTGATCTGTTCGGTGACCTCCTGCTCGGCCAGGTGGTCCTTCACCCAGCCGACGAGCAGTTCCAGCCGGGCGGTGACGTCCGGCGCGGCGAGCAGTTCGGTCTTCTGCGCCAGGCTGAGCCACGGCGCGTAGCCGGCCGCGTCGGCCAGTTCGGACAGGTCGGTCATCCGCTCCATCGCGTCGATGACCTGCCAGGCGCCCCGCTGCTGGAGCACCGAGGTCATCAGGGCGCGGTACTCGCGGGCCAGGTCGCGGGCGCGGCCGGCGGGGGCGGGTTCGTCGAGCCGGGTGGCCTCCACCCAGAGGGCCGCGCCGGGTCCGGGGACGCCGGAGCCGATCCGGGCGCGGGCGAGGCCGCGCACCACGGCGGCGGGCTCACCGTCGGGCAGGCGGCCCACCTTCTCGATGGTGGCGATCGTGCCGACGGGGCCGTACTCGCCGTCGATGCGGGGTACGGCGAGCAGGGTCTTGTCGCCACTGGCCCGGGCGGCGTCGACGGCGGCCTGGGTGGTCGGGTCGAGGGTCACCGGGATGACCATGCCGGGCAGCAGGACGACGTCGGTCAGGGGAAGTACCGGAAGGGTTGCCATCGGACACCTGCCATCACTTGAGGTTGAGCGTGTCTCACTCAAGTCACAAACCGTGCCCCGTGTTCCGACCTGTGACCCAGGACACATCCCAGCCGTACCGCCACCGCCGGCCAGCATTGGCCGTACCCGGATTTCCCAGGATTGACGCGACCCGCCAAATGAAAGCAAGGCATATTGTTGCGGATTTGCCGCCAGATACGTCAAACTCTTAGCACACCCCGATCACCACAGGGAGTAATGGCGATGGCAAGGAAAGTAATCACCGTTCTGACCGACGACCTCGACGGCGGAAAGGCCGATCGGACCGTCGAGTTCAGCCTGGATGGGGCGGCGTACACCATCGACCTCTCCGACGAGAACGCGGGGGTGCTGCGCAAGGCCCTCGACGCCTACATCACCGCTGGCCGTCGAATGGGCCGGGGCGCCGTCGAGGCCGGTCGCCCGGCCCGCCGCCCGGCCCGGCCCGGCGTCTCGGGAATGGATCGCGAGCAGAACCGTGCCATCCGGGAATGGGCCACCAAGAACGGACACGAAATCTCCGAGCGCGGGCGCATCCCGGTCTCGGTCGTGGAGGCGTGGAAGAGCCGCTGACGACGGGCCGGACCACGAACGGACACGCCGGGGTCACGCTGGGATATCAGCGTGACCCCGGCGTTTTTGCCGTGTCCACAGTTTCCACCCGGCGACCCCGCACCGAAAACATCTGCCGGTAGGCTGCCCGGCCCGCCGGCGCACCCGGCGGGAACGGAACTGCGGGCCATCCCGGAGGTTTCCGGGATGGCCCGCAGTCGTCGCCCGTCGGGTCAGTTGACCCGGATACGCACCACGTCGAAGGCGGGGGTCTGGTTGGCCCGCTCCATCATCGGCACCCGGTGCGAGCCGTCACCGGCCCAGACCGCGCACTGCGCCGTACCCGACTGCGGCAGGCCCGGGATCTGGATGGTCACGTCGTCGGCCTGGTTGCCGCCCTTGCCGTCCTCGGTGGCCACGAAGAACGCCGGCACGTCCTGCGGGTTCGAGGGGGCCTGGTTGGTGTTCTGGAGCATCCGGCAGGCGGTGTGGAAGTGACCGCGGGTCAGGCCCTGACCGTTGAGCACCGAACTCTCCAGGTAGTAGCCACCCTGGCCGGCCGCCAGGAACCGGTCACGGACCAGGTTGCGGGTGGAGACCTTCAGGGTGAAGGCCTGGTTGCGCTGCACCTGGTTGGGGAACTGGGTGATCAGCAGCGACGGGTTGTTGGCCGCCGCGCCCACCTCGCCGAACGCGGTGCTGACGCACCGGTTGCCGTTCTGGAAGCCGTCGTGCGGCTGCAACCGGCTGTTGGCGCAGTCCTTGGCCAGCACGCCCAGGGCGTTGCCGTTGTTGCCGTTGTTGCCGTTGTTGCCGTTCTGGCCGTTGTTGTTGCCGTTCTGGCCGCCGTTGTTGTTCTGGCCGCCGTTGTTGCCGTTCTGGCCGTTGTTGTTGCCGCCGTTGTTCGCCGCGGCGGCCACCTGGCAGCCGGCGAGCTGCTCCAGACCCTGCGGACGCTGGGCGAAGCGGCCGATCGCGGTGGCGATCCGGTTCAGCGCCGACCGGCGCTTGTCGGCCAGCGGGCCGAGGATGGCGTTGTCGATGAACGCCTTGCCGTTGCGCCCCTCGGCCGCCAACCGCTTGTTGGCGTCGTCGATCTGGGTCTTGAGCAGGGCGAGTTCCTTGTCCACCTCGGCCTTGGCCTGGGCCGGGATCTGCGGCAGCCGGGGAGTGACCTCCGGGCAGGCCACCGTCGAGGCCAGCGTGGTCACCGGCGCGTTGCCGGCCTTGACCGCCTGGCACTCGGCGACGGACATCTGGCCGTCACCCCAGTGGTTACGGACCCACCTGCCGTTCTGCCACGTCTGGGTGGTGCTGCCGCGCCCGCTCGGCGAGGTGGCACCGGGGCTCGGTGCGACGCAGGCCGACGAGACGTTGCGGGTCTGCTGCCTCGGCTTGTCCCCGGCCGAGGAGATCTGGGTGACGGCGGCGATACCGCCGAAGACGACGAGCGCACCGACCGCCGCCAGCAGCCGCTTGCTCCGCGCGTTACCGGATGACCGGCGTGCCCCTGTGGACCTGCGCATCGAATTGCTCTCCTTCTCGATCCGGTACCTGACTCGCGCCCCCGACGAGGAGACCCTTTCCGGGTCGGTCACCCCCGCCGGAGACGCTGCGACGTTCCGGTCGCACGTCGATGGCCGACGATGCCTTTCCGCACCGTCCGCCGCGTCGGGTGGCGCGGCTGGGAAGATCCTGTCCATTCCCGCTTAGGTACGGGCCGGCATCGGCGAAGGTTCAACGCGGATCGAGGAATCCCGGACCGTTTTCCGGGCCGGCCGCAATGTCACCAACCGTCGCCGGAAAATGACGGCCGGTCGTTCGGCGGCGGGGCGTTTCGACGGCGGTCAGTCCACGCAGAGGTGATCGAACGCGAACGGGGCGGCCAACTCGTCGCGCTGGTCCCGCAACGCGCGGATCTGCCGACGCAGGTCGTCCCGGTCGAGCAGGGCCGGTTCCTCGTCCTGCGCCCCGGCCAGCCGGTCGCCAACCGCCACCGCGGCGAGATCCTCGGCCAGCCGGCCCGGGTCCACCCCGCAGCGCAGCCGCGCCTCGTGCACCGTGACCCGCTCCACCAGGCACCGGCCGGGACGCACCTCGACCCAGCTCCACCCCTCGGCCGTCCCGTCGCCCCAGCGCACGTGCAACCCGCGCACGATCGGGTCGCTGAGCCGCCGCGACACGTACGCCTCGACGGCCGCCGCCCGGGACAACGCGCCGAGGTCGTTGACCGGCCCGGTACGTCCGTCCGGCAGCCGCCCGACGATGTCCCGGAAGTCCACCGGGGCGTCGTCCGACCCGTCCGGGGCGGCCCCGGCGGCGTAGGCGCGCGCGTCGATGACGTACGTGACGATGCGCCGGCCGTGCCCGGCGGCCCGCAGCGTCGGCGAGCCGATCCGCAGCACCGGCAGGCCCACGGCGGCGCACACCGCGGCGGCCATCCGCCCGGCCCGCTGCCCGGCCGACCCGGGAGGCGCGGTCGGTCCGACGGTCAGGGCGAACAGCGGCACACCGGTGTCGGCCGCGCAGACGACGTGGTCGAACCCCTCGCGCAGGGCGGAACTCCACTGGTGCCCGGTGACCCCGGCCGGTCGGCGCGTCACCAGGTCGCCGAGCCGGCGGGCAGCGTACACGGCCTGACCGGCCCGGACGAACAGCGGCGCGGCACCGGTCGGCACCGGCCGTAGCCGGGCGTCGTCGTCGGTGGCGGTACGCGTCATCGTGCGGTCGGTCCGTCCGTGGCAGGCGAGGGTGACCGGCCGAGTCTAGGACGTCGAGGACGATCACCACCCCGCCGGTTCGGACGACGGACCCGGCACCAGGCGGTTGGTGCGCCCCGGGCGCGATCTCTACGCTCACGGGGTGCTGCACGACGGACCGGCCCCGGAACTGATGACCAAGCGGAGTCTCGTCACGGTCTCCCACGCCATCGAGCGGTCGGCGCTGGCCACCGCCGAGGACGGCCCGCTGGTGGTGATCGCCCTGTTCCAGCGGATGCCGTACTTCCAGCGGGAGCGGGAACGCTACGCCCGGATCGCGGCCGGCGCGGCGGTCACCGTGGTCGGGCTGGTCGGGCAGACACCGCCGGAGCTGCCCGCCGGGGCGTACCCGGTGACGATCGACGACACCGAGGAGCTGGCCCGGGAGTGGAGCGTGGTGGCGCTGACCCCCCGGTTCGGGGCGAGCCTGGTGGCCCGGGACCGCCGGGAGGTGGTGCCGGCCGACACCCTGGAGCAGGGGCGGCTCTTCGCCGGCCGCTGGGGGTTCCGCCGCGACGAGGCGTTGCACGAGGTGATCCGGCTGCGCGCGCAGCTCGGCGACCGGCTCCCCCCGGCCGCCTTGACCGCCGTCGACCAGGTGCTGCACCGGGTCCGGGACCTGCCGGCGACCCCCGGGGAGAGCCGGGCCGAGGCGGCGTTGCGGCTGATGGCCGACCGCGCCGAGCGGGCCCACCACAACGGGCCGGGCCGGCACGCCGAGCCGGAGGACGGCCCGTCGGGGCTGGTGGACGAGCCGACGCTGCGCCGCTGGACCGGGATGGACGGGATCACCGCCACCGGCACCCTGCCGGTGGCCCTGATCGGGGTGCGCGTCGGTGAGCCGGCCGGCGCCCCGGAACGGTTCGGACGCCGCAGCGCGGCACGCGAGGCGCAGGCCCTGATCGCCGCGCTGACCGCCCCGCTGCGCCCGGTCGACCGGGCCGTCCGCCTCACCCCCGACGAGTACCTGCTGGTGCTGCCGGCGTTGACCCGCGAGGAGGCGCTGGCGGTGGCCGGTCAGGTGCACGACTGCGTGGCCGGGCTGGCCAGGTCGTACCCGTTCGTGTCCTTCGCGGTGCACACGGCGGTCACCGTGACCGACCGGCGGCCGTTGCCGGTGGCCGAGGTGCGGCACGCCGTGCAGTGGGCGGCCCGGGAGGGCGTGCCGGTGGCCACGGTGGCCCGGGAGACCGTCGCCAGCGCCGCC
This sequence comes from Micromonospora sp. SCSIO 07396, assembly GCF_053667945.1. Lineage (NCBI taxonomy): Bacteria > Bacillati > Actinomycetota > Actinomycetes > Micromonosporales > Micromonosporaceae > Micromonospora > Micromonospora sp. SCSIO 07396. The sequence continues at coordinate 2,554,660 of NZ_CM132210.1, read as the reverse complement.
CACTGAGGACGGGGGGACGACGTGCGGGTGGTCTCGCTGGTGCCGTCGCTGACCGAGGCGGTGGCGGTGACCGCGCCGGAGCTGCTGGTCGGCGCGACCGACTGGTGCGTGCACCCGGCGGGGCTGGACGTCGCCCGGGTCGGCGGCAGCAAGTACCCCGACCTGGACCGGGTCCGGGCGCTGCGGCCTGACCTGGTGCTGCTCAACGTGGAGGAGAACCGCCGCGTCGACGCGGACACCCTCACCGCGGCCGGGGTGCCGGTGCTGGTCACCTATCCCCGGACCGTGCCGCAGGCCCTCGACGAGCTGGCCGGGGTGCTCGCCGCGCTGGGGGTGACCGGGGAGCCCGGCTGGCTGCTCGACGCCCGCCGGGCGTGGGCCGCGCCCGCCGTCCCCGACCGCCCCCGGCGGGCGGTGGTCCCGGTGTGGCGGCGGCCGTGGGTGGTGCTCGGCGGGGACACCTTCGCCGGGGACGTGCTGCGCCGCCTCGGCGTGGTCAACGTGTACGACGACGACCCGGACCGGTATCCGCGTCCCGACCTCGACGCGCTGCGGGCCCGCCGGCCCGACCTGGTGGTCCTTCCCGACGAGCCCTACGCGTTCACCGCCGACGACGGGCCGGACGCCTTCCCCGGTGTCCGCTGCGCGCTGGTCTCCGGCCGCCACCTCACCTGGTACGGCCCGTCGCTGGCCGAGGCGCCGGCCCTGCTCGCCGCCCAACTCGCCACCCCGGTCTGACCCCGGCGGCCGGAAGGCGGGTCAGGCCACCGGGGTGATGCCCCGCTCCACCAGGCCGGCGTCGTCCACGTCGTACCCGATGGTGCTGGTGACCTGGACCACCCCGCTGACCTGACCGGCGAGCTTCTCCGCCAGCTCGGCGGCGGTCCGCCGGTCGAGCCGGCCGTCCAACCGCACCGCGCCGTCGCGGACCTGCACGGTGACCAGCCCGTCCCGCACGGCCAGCACCCGGCGCAGCACCTCCTGCACCACGTCCTCGCGGATCTCGGCGTCGGTGCGCAGGTGCACCCGCAGCAGGTCGCTGCGGGTGACGATGCCGACCAGCCGGCCCAGGTCGTCCAGGACGGGCAGCCGCTTGACCGCCTCCCGGTCCATCAGCCGGGCCGCCGCCGGCAGCGACGCCCCCGGGAAGGTGGTGACGGCCGGCGCGGTCATCAGCTCCTTCGCCAGCAGCGCCCCGGCCTTCTCCCGGGACGCCCGACGCCGCCGCCCGGTGAACACCCGACGTTCCTCCTGCGCCCCGGAATGCTCCACCTTGTGCAGCAGGTCCGCCTCGGACACCACCCCCAGCACCCGACGGAAGTCGTCCACCACGGGCACCGCGCTGACGCCCCGGCGGATCAGCATGTCGACGATCACCCGGTACGGGGTCTCCTCCCCCACCGTGGCGACCTCCCGGGTCATCACGTCGTCCACCTGCCACGTCCTCATCACGACCTCCTCGCCCGGTTCTCCCGTCCGACGCTAGGGCCGCGCCGACCGGCCGGTACAGGGGCGGGTGGACCGGTGACACCGAGGTCGAAGGTCCCGTCCGCAGGCCCGGGCCAGGGGACTTAGGTCCCGCCCCGGCAGGGACCGGTCGGCCCTGCCGGGGCGACGCCGACCGGCGTGGAATGTAACTGCCACCGGGAAGTGCGGTGCCAGGCAGAGAAGGGACGTGGAGACCATGACCGCGACGATCGAGCGGAACACCACCGCCAGGACCATCGCACCGGTGGCCGGAACCGAGACCACCCGCCAGCGGGCCGCCCGGTACGTCTGGGCCGGAACCCGGCTGGCCCTCGGCTGGATCTTCCTCTGGGCGTTCCTGGACAAGCTGTTCGGCCTCGGCCACGAGACCGCCGCGAAGAACGCCTGGATCAACGGCGGCAGCCCGACCAAGGGTTTCCTCGCCTTCGGCGCGAAGGGCCCGTTCCAGGGGCTCTACCAGGACATCGCCGGGGCGGCCTGGGCCGACTGGCTGTTCATGATCGGTCTGGCCGGGATCGGGGTGGCCCTGCTGCTCGGCATCGGGATGCGGATCGCCGCCGTCGCCGGGGGTCTGCTCATGGTGCTGATGTGGACCGCCGTCCTTCCTCCGGAGAACAACCCCTTCATGGACGACCACCTGATCTACGCCGCGGTGCTGGCCGGCCTCGCCCTGGTCGGCGCGGGGAACACCCTCGGCCTCGGCCGGATCTGGGCCACCCTCCCGCTGGTCCGCCGGTTCGGCTGGCTCAGGTGACCGGTCCCACCCAGCCCGGGTGGTCGACCGACCGGCAGGGGCGTCACCGCCACGGTGACGCCCCTGCCGTGTCCGCGCAGGACCCCGCACGTGCGGGGTCTTGCGCGCGTGCCGGGTCCCACGTCGCGCGGCGGTCCGCGATGCGCGTCGGTCCCGCGACGCGCGGGCCCGGTCGGCGGGGCCCACGGCAGCCGGGGTGCCCCGATCGGGCAGGATCGACACCGTCCGGACGACCGGGTGACGACAGAGGAGAACAGCAGATGAACACGCCCCAGGCAGGCAAGCCGGAGATCGGCCCGATCGAGGGGGCGGCCCCGGCCGACCTGGTGATCGAGGACATCACCGTCGGGGAGGGCCCGGAGGCGCGTCCCGGCCAGCTCGCCAACGTGCACTACGTGGGGGTGGCCCACTCCACCGGCCGCGAGTTCGACGCGTCCTGGAACCGGGGCGAGGCGTTCGAGTTCCCGCTCGGCGGCGGTCAGGTCATCGCCGGCTGGGACCAGGGCGTGGTGGGGATGAAGGTCGGCGGTCGCCGTCGGCTCACCATCCCGCCGCACCTGGGCTACGGCAGCCGGGGCGCGGGCGGCGTGATCAAGCCGAACGAGACCCTGGTCTTCGTGGTCGACCTGCTCGGCGTGCGCTGACGCCGGTCGGGGCCGCCGGCACCGCCCGGCGGCCCCGCCGCCGCACGGCCTGATCGCCGCACCCGGTGGCGCGGCCCCGGCCGGGCTCCGGTGCTGCCCCGGTCGCCTGCCGCTCCAGGCACCGCCGGGTGTCGCCGGGCCTGCGGTCAGGCGCAGGCGGCCAGCGGGCGGGACCCGGCCGCGACCGGGACGTCGCCGTGCCGGACGGCGATGACGCGGTGCAGGCCGCCGACCCGCAGCACCCGGGCGACCACCGGATCGGGGTCGACCACCACCAGCTCACCGCCCCGGGCCCGGACCCGCAGGTGCGCGGCGACCAGCGCCCGCACCCCGGCGGCGGACAGCAACCGGACCCCGGAGAGATCCAGCCGGAGCAGCGGGCGGGCCGGCGCGGCCCAGAGGGCGGCCCGGAACGCGCCGACGGTGGCGATGTCGATCTCACCGGCCGCGCGCACCTCGACCACGTCGTCGGCCACCCGCAGCCGCACGTGGAACCGCTCCTCATCCTGCGTCATGCCCCGAATCTAGCCCCCACCTCTGACGTTTCCGCCCTGCCCAGGGCGGGTTTCGGGGTAGTCCCAGGGTCGCCCCGGAGCCGACCCCGAGTCCTTCTCAGGGTGGAGTCGCACCTGCGACGACCGGCCGTTCCGACGGCCGGTCGTCGCAGGTGCGGTCTTCTGCGTCAGCCGCCGCTGGCCGACGGCGCGGGGGCCGGCGACGAGCCACCGGCGACCGCCCCCGGGTGCGGCGCGGCGGTGGCGGGCGCCGGCTTCAACCCCGGCGGTACGGGCAACGCACTGCCCCGGGCGAACTCGGCCCAGCTGGTGTTCCAGGCCGTCCAGCCGTTGCCGGGCCGCAGCGGCACCTCGGTGCCCTTCACGGTCACCAGGTCACCGACCTGCGTGACGCCTATCAGCCAGTCGGCGGCGGCCGAGGAGACGTTGGCGCAGCCGTGCGAGACGTTGGTGTAGCCCTGGTCCCCCTCCGACCAGGGGGCGGCGTGGATGAACTCGCCGCCCCAGGTGAGGCGCTGGGCGTCCTCGACGTCGACCACGTAGCCGCCGTCGGGCTCCCCCCGGGTGTCGAAGCGGGTCTGCTGGTGCTTCTCCATGATCACCATTTTGCCGCTGGAACTCGGGGTGCTCGGCTTGCCGAGGCTGACCGGGATCCGGCGGACCAGCCGACCGTCCTGGAAGACCGACATCTGCTTGGTGGCGTTGTCGATGTCCAGGGCGACCTGCCGGCCGATCTTCGAGGTGGACCGCCGGTCGGCGTCACCGACGTACTCCTTGCCGATGGGCAGCCCCGCAAGCGCCGACCGGACGCTGATCGTCGTCCCGGGACGCCAGAAGTCGGGGGCCCGGTAGTAGACCTGGCTGCCGTCCTCCAGCCACGACCAGGTGCCCGGCTGGGGCGGATCGGTCCTCACGAACAATCGTCGCTGCACGGCCGCCCTGGCCTCTTTCGGAACGGCCGGTTCGAATGCCACCGTGACCGGCATCGCCGTGCCGTACGTCTGGTTCCCGGCGAAATAGAGCACGCTGGTCAGCGCCGACCGGTTCGTATTCGTCGCGGCCGTCGTGAACGTGGTGCGCCCGACGGTCGTCCGGCCGGCGTCGCCGGTCGCGGTGACCTCCGCGGTGTAGGTCCGGCCGCTGCCCAGCGGGGCCGCCGGCACCCAGCTCGACCCGTCCTCCCGCGGCTCCCCGGCCACCACCCGGCCCTTGTCGTCGGTGAGCTTGACGCTGGTCACCCGGCCGTTGCTCACGGTGGCACCGACCTCCGCGCTGACCGGGACGTCCTTCGCCCGGTCGGCGGGGGTCACCGTCACCGTGGGGGCCGCCGCCGCGCCAGGTGCCGCCCCGGCCGACGGCTTGCGCTCGGCGGTACACCCGCCGAGGACCAACGGTGTGGCTGCGATGGTCACCGCCATGAGCGTCAATCGCCGCCTCACGTCCATATTCCATCCCCCGTTTCCAGTCCCGTTGGCCACATTCTGTACAGCGTTTCTCGGGCCGGGCCGGGCTTTCCGGGGAACCGGACGCGCGGGGCCGGGCTTATCGACCCGGCCGGGCCACCGGGGGCCACGGTGCCGCCGATGTCCGGGATCGGCCGTGCCGGGACACCCCGACCGGTCAGTCCCAGTCCTGGTCGCCGTGGTTGCGGTGCCACCGCCCACCGACCGGCGGGGTGTCCAGTCGCAGGGCCGCCACCGCGTTGCCGGCCAGGTCGTTGTCCTCGACCCGGCAGTCGACGCAACTGCCCCGGGGGGTGATCCACATCCCGTGGGTCTGGGTGCGGTCGTCGTGGTTGTCCCAGATCCGGTTGCCGCGCACCGTCGCCGAGTCGAACGCCGCGTTGATCGCGATGCCGGCCCGGGTCGGCGGCGCGGCCGGCAACTCGTACGGGGTGCCCGGCAGCGGGGTGTCCCCGCTCCACCCGCTGTAGGCGTCGGGACGTACCGGGGCGAGGTGCAGTTCGGTGGCGGTGTTCGTGGCGACCACGGCGACCCGCCGGCCGACCCGCAACACCGTGCCCCGGTGGCTGTCCTGCGCCCAGGTCGCCGAGCGGTCGACCAGGGACCGTTCGCTGTAGCGGACCGACTCGCCGCCACCGTGGGACGCGTCGGCGCACCGCCGGCCGTTGTTGCGGATCCGGTTGTCGAGCACCATCGCGTCGGTCATCGGGCGGTCCACCCGGATCGCGTCCAGGCCGTTGCCCCAGAACTCGTTGCTCTCCACCACCACGTCCTGCGCCGGGTGCGGATAGCCCCGCCCCAGGTCGTGCTGGTGGTAGCCGTAGCCGCCGTTGCCGCTGATCCGGTTACCCCGCACCGTGTACGGGCCCGGGGTGTTGCCCACGCTGATCCCGTCGCCCACGTTGCCGTCGATGACGCAGTCGGTGAGCAGACCACCGCGGCCGGCCACCCCGGAGGTGCCGTTGCCCGACACGTCGAAGCCGGCCTCCAGGTTGCCGGTCATCGTGCAGCCGGTGACGATCAGCCCGTCGGCCCCCCAGTCGGAGATGCCGAACCGGTTGCCCTGGCTGTGGCAGCCGACGATCCGGTACCCGCGCGGCGGCGTCCAGTAGTCCTTCTGGAGTTCCAGGAAGATGCCGTTGGTGCCGTTGGCCAGGGCGGTGCAGTTGGCGATGGTGAGCCGCTCCATGTCGCCCCAGCCGCCGATGCCGATGCCGATGCCCGCGCCGCCCATCTGCTCGCCGTTGTCCAGCCGGCCGCAGCCGACCACCACCACCCCGTCGACCAGGGTGTCCTGGAGGAAGTCGCAGCCCAGGCCGCTGGCCGCCGTGTGGTGGATGTAGAGGTTGCGGAACACCCCGCGCACCACGTACTGCAACCCGAGGCCCTTGGCCAGGTAGTTGTACTCGGCCATGGCCACCCCGGAGCCGTCGATCTCGAAGTCGGCGAAGGTGCAGTCGGCGATGTGCCGGTCCCGGTCCGCGCCGTGCTGGAGCACCGTCCAGAACGCCAGCGGCGTCGGATCACTGCGGTTGCCCTCGTTGCTGAGCAGGAACCGGGTGGCCGCCGGGCCGGCGCCGATCAGCGACACCCCGCTGCGCCACACCGTGCCGGCGTCGCGGATGGAGTAGATGCCCGGCGGGCACCAGATCACCCGGGCCCGCCCGTCGGCCGCGTAGCCGTCACCGAGCCGGTCCACCAGGGCCGCCAGCGCGGGTTGGTCGTTGGTCACCCCCGTCGCCGGTCAACCCGTAGTCGTGGGCGTTGCACCACAGCGGCGCACCGGCGACGGGGGGACGGCGGTCCCGGACGGCGACGGGCAGACCCTGATACGGCACGGGTGGCTCCTCTCGGCGGTACGTCCACGACCGACACGGCAGGGCCGCGACCGGGCGCGCGCAGGGCGGCAGCCGCCGGCGTACGCCCACCCGACGGTGCGGCGCATCCGCGCGACCTGCGCCGGTTTCCCGGCCCGTCGGGCGGAAAACCCGACCGCCCACCGGTGCTGCCCGGCGAACCGGACGAACGCCGGGCCGCACGACGGAGCCGGCCACCCCGCCCAGGGTGACCGGCTCCGGGCGTACCGGTCAGACGTTCGCCACCAGCAGCGCCGGTTGTTCGACGCAGTCGGCGACGTGGCGCAGGAACCCGCCGGCCACCCCGCCGTCGCAGACCCGGTGGTCGAAGGTGAGGCTGAGCTGGGTCACCTTGCGGACGGCCAACTGCCCGTCGACCACCCACGGCTTGTCCACGATCCGCCCCACCCCGAGCAGCGCCGCCTCCGGGTGGTTGATGATCGGGGTGGAACCGTCCACCCCGAACACGCCGTAGTTGTTGAGGGTGAAGGTGCCGCCGGTGAGCCGGGCCGGTGGCAGGGTGCCGGCGCGGGCGTCGGCGGTGGTCTGCGCCAGAGCGGCGGCCAACTCCCTGGTGGTCAGCCGCTGGGCGTCGCGCAGCACCGGCACGAGCAGGCCCCGGTCGGTCTGCGCGGCGATGCCCAGGTGCACCCCGGCCGACTGGACGATGCGCTGCCCCTCGGTGTCGACGTGGGCGTTGAGCTGCGGGAACCGGCGCAGGCCGCTGAGGCAGATCCGGGCCAGCAGGGCCAGCACGCTGACCGGCGCGTCCGGGGTGGCCGCGTTGATCGCCGCCCGGGTGGCCAGCAGCGCGGTGGCGTCCGCGTCCACCCAGATGGTGACCTCGGGGATCTCCCGACGGCTGCGGGAGAGCTTGTCGGCGATCACCCGACGGATGCCGGTGAGCGGGATGACGACGTCGGACGCGTCGGCCGGAGCGAGCCCGACGTGCGCCGGGGCCGGCTCCGCGGCGGCGGGCCGCCCCGGGCCGGGCGGGGCCGGGTCTGCGCTGTGCTGGTCACGCGCGGCGGCGCGGCCGGCGGGCCGCTGTGGCGGGGTGGCCAGGGCGGCCTCCACGTCACAGCGACGGATCACACCACCCGGACCGGTGCCGCGCAGGCTGCCCAGGTCCACCCCGTGGTCGCGGGCGAGCCGACGCACGATCGGAGAGATGACCAGGACGGCCGTCTCGCCGGTCGGGGCGGTGCCGCCCCCCACCGGCCCGACGGCACCGCCGGCGGCCACCCCGGCGGAGGCCGCAGCGTCCACACCCGCGCCGGCCGGGCCCCTCGACGCGGACGGCGGGCCGGTGGCGGGCTCGGGGGCACGCTCCGCGACGGCTGCGGCAGCACCACCGGCGACCGGCTCCGGAGCCAGCGTCAGCCGGGGGCGACGCCGGCGGCGGGCGGAGCCGCCGTGGCCGGTGCCGTACCCGATCAGGACGTTGCCGGAGCCGGCCCGCTCCTCCTCGCGGTAGGTGGCGTGCCCGGCGGGCTCGTCGCCACCGTCGGCCGGCGCGACGGTGATCAGCGGCTGGCCGACCGGGCGCGTCTCGCCGGCCGCGCCGTGCAGCGCGACGACCCGCCCGGCGTACGGGCAGGGCACGTCGACCACGGCCTTGGCGGTCTCCACCTCCACCACGCTCTGGTCCACGGTGACCAGGTCACCGACGGCGACCTTCCACTCGACGATCTCGGCCTCGCTCAGCCCCTCACCCAGGTCGGGCAGGAGGAACACCCGGGTGCCGGTGGCGGTGCGGGCGCTCACGCCGCGCTCCCCTGGGCCAGCCAGCGCGGGTCGGGCCGGTCGTCCCACTGGAGGCGGGCCACGGTGTCGAGGACCCGGTCCACCCCGGGCAGGTGGGTGTGCTCCAGCATCGGCGCCGGGTAGGGGATGTCCAGCCCGGACACCCGCAGCACCGGGGCGTGCAGGGCGTGGAAGCAACGTTCCTGCACCCGCGCGGCGATCTCCGCGCCGACCCCGGCGAAGCCCTGCGCCTCGGTGATCACCAGGCACCTGCCGGTGCGGCGGACCGAGGCGGTGACCGTGGCGTCGTCGAACGGCACGATGGTGCGCACGTCGACGACCTCCAGGTCCCAGCCGTCCTCCCGGGCGGCCTCGGCGGCCTCCAGCGCCACCGGCACCGCCGGGCCGTACGCGACCAGGGTGGCGTCGGTGCCGCGACGGCGCACCACGGCCCGGCCGAACGGGGCGGTCCGGGCCGGCAGCGCGGCCTCGCCGCTGGCGAAGTAGAGCTTTTTCGGCTCCAGGAACACCACCGGGTCCGGGTCGGCGATCGCCTCCCGCAGCAGCGAGTACGCGTCCTCGACGGTCGCCGGGGTGACCACCTTCAGGCCGGGGGTGTGCGCGTAGTACGCCTCCGACGAGTCGCAGTGGTGCTCCACCCCGCCGATGCCACCGGCGTACGGCACCCGGATGACCATCGGCACGCTCAGCGCGCCCCGGGTGCGGTTGCGCAGCTTCGCCACGTGCGAGGCGATCTGCTCGAACGCCGGGTAGGCGAACGCGTCGAACTGCATCTCCACCACCGGCCGCAGCCCGGACATGGCCAGCCCGACGGCGAACCCGACGATGCCGGCCTCGGCCAGCGGGGTGTCGAAGCAGCGCTTGTCGCCGAACCGGGCCTGCAACCCGTCGGTGATCCGGAAGACCCCGCCGAGCTGCCCGACGTCCTCGCCGAAGACGAGCACCCGCTCGTCGTCGAGCATCGCGTCGGCGAGCGCGGCGTTGAGCGCCTTCGCCATGGTCATGGTGGCCATCAGGCGTCCCCCTCCGCGTCGGCGGCCAGCTCGGCCCGGACCATCTCGCGCTGCTCGACCAGCTGCGGGGTCGGCTCGGCGTAGACGTGCTCGAACAGGCTCAACGGGTCGACGACCGGCTGGGCGTGCATCCGCTCCCGCAGGTCGGCGGCGTACGCCTCGGCCTCGGCGGCGACCTGCGCCACCGCCGCGTCGTCCAGTTCGCCCCGGCTGCGCAGGTACGCCTCCAGCCGGGCCACCGGGTCGCGGTCCCGCCACGCCTCCACCTCGTCGGGGTCCCGGTAGCGGCTGGCGTCGTCGGCGTTGGTGTGCGCCTCCATCCGGTAGGTGTGCGCCTCGACCAGGTACGGCCCGTGCCCGGCGCGGGCGTGCGCCACCGCCCGGGTGAGCACCGCCAGGACGGCGACGGGGTCGTTGCCGTCGACCTGCTCGCTGGGCACCCCGTAGCCGACGCCCTTGTAGGCCAGGCTCGGCGCGGCCGTCTGCCGGGACAGCGGCACACTGATCGCGTACTTGTTGTTCTGCACGAAGTAGACGACCGGGGCCTTGAACACGGCCGCGAAGTTCAGCCCCTCGTGGAAGTCGCCCTCGCTGGTCGCGCCGTCGCCGATGAAGGCCAGCGCGACGGTGTCCCGCCCCTGGTAGGACTCCCCATAGGCAAGACCGGCGGCGTGCACGCACTGGGTCGCCAGCGGGGTGCACTGCGGCGCGGTGCGGACCACCGTCGGGTCGTACCCGCAGTGCCAGTCGCCGCGCAGCAGGGTGAGCACCTCGACCGGGTCGATGCCCCGGGCGGTCAGCGCCATCGACTCCCGGTAGGTGGGGAAGACCCAGTCGTCGTCGCGCAGCGCCAGCACCGCGCCGACCTGGCAGGCCTCCTGGCCGCGCGAGGACGGGTAGACGGCGAGCCGGCCCTGCTTGGTCAGGGCGGTGGACTGCGCGTCGAAGCGACGGCCGACGACCATCCGGCGGTACATCTCGCGCAGCGTCTCGACAGGCGGTGCGGGCAGGTCGGCGCGGGGTGGCAGCGGGGTGCCGTCGGGGTCGAGCAGCCGGACCGGTTCGGCCTGCGGGAGCAGGCCGGTCGTCGGGTCGGGGGCGACCGGGGTGGCCGGTCGACGGGTACGCGGGGATGCCCTGCGGACCGCCTGGGGTGTGGTCGTCACGGCGGGGACCTCCTGGACGTGTGGTGGCCCTATGCTCCAGCCGTTGGATGATTGACTCAACATTCCCGGTGAACGCGGGACGATTGGCCTACCGAGGAGTATCTGATGAGCCAGCAGACCACCCCGCCGCCGGGCCCACCGGGCGCAACGGGACGTTCGGTCACGCCGCTGGACGAGGTGGACCGACGGGTCCTCGACGAGCTGACCCGGGACGGCCGGCTGTCCATGCGTACGCTCGCCGAGCGGGTGCACGTGTCGCGCACCAACGCGTACGCCCGGGTGGAGCGGCTGCTGCGCGAGGGGGTGATCACCGGGTTCCGGGCCCGGGTGGCACCCGAGCCGGCCGGGCTGGGCACCTCGGCGTACATCTCGCTGACCATCCAGCAGAACACCTGGCGGGAGGTGTCGGCGGAGTTGGCCCGGGTGCGCTACATCGAGCACGTGGCGCTGCTCAGCGGGGAGCACGACGTGTTGGCCCTGGTCCGCGCGCCGGACAACGCCACCCTGCGGGACGTGGTGCTCAGCCGGGTGCAGGGCATCGCCGGCGTGCTGTCCACCCGTACCTGGTTGGTCTTCGACGAGTTCGACGGGGCCGGCAGCCCCTGGGCCTGAGTGGCGGCCCGGCCGGTGGGGCGGCCAGGCCAGCGCGGCCGGTCAGCGTTCCGGTGGGGCGGCCAGGCCGGCGCGGTCGGCCAGGGCCAGCAGCGGCTCCAGGGAGAAGCGGTCGCCGTCCAGGCCGGCGTGCGGGTCGCCGCGCTCGGCGAACCGGGACGGCATGGTCAGCACGTCGAAGTCCTCCGGGCGGGCGTCGTCCAGCTCCGCCCAGTCCAGCGGGGCCGACACCAGCGCCGCCGGGGTGGGCCGGATCGAGTACGCCGAGGTCACCGTGTGGTCGCGGGCCATCTGGTTGTAGTCGATGAAGACCGGCCGGTCCCGCTGCTCCCGCCACCAGGTGGTGGTGACCAGGTCGGGCAGCCGCCGCGCCAGCTCGTGACCGAGGGCGAGCACCGCGCGCCGGCACTCCCCGAAGCTCCACCGGGGCTCGATGGACAGGTAGACGTGCAGGCCACGCCCGCCGGTGGTCTTGGGGTAGCCGACCATGCCCAGCTCGGCGAGGAACGCCCGGACCTCGTGCGCCACCGGCACCACCCGGTCGAAGCCGACCCCCGGCATCGGGTCCAGGTCGATCCGGAGCTGGTCGGGGCGCTCCACGTCGGCCGCCGTCACCGGCCAGGGATGGAACCGCAGGGTGCCGAGGTTGGCCGCCCAGATCACCACCGCCAGTTCGCCCGGCGCGACCTCGTCGGCGGTACGGCCGCTGGGGAACGTGAGGTGTGCGGTGCGCACCCAGTCCGGCGCGCCGGCCGGGAGCCGCTTCTGATAGAAGGCGTCACCCCGGTTGTCCTGCCGGGTGCCGATCTTCGCCCCCGCGAAGACGCCGCGCGGCCAGCGCTCCAGCATCGTGGGCCGGTCCCGCAGGGCGCGCAGGATGCCGTCACCGACGGCCAGGAAGTAGCCGACCACGTCCCGCTTGGTCAGCCCGCGCTCCGGAAAGTAGGGCTTGTCGGGGCTGGAGATACGGACCAGCCGCTCCCCCACCTGGATCTCCTCGGCCGCCGTCGCCACGCTCACACGGTAACGGCCACCCCTGACACCCGGAGCCGTTCAGCGCTCGTCGTCGTCCGCGCCACGCGGTTGGTTCGGCCGGTACTGCCTGATCCACGCGTCGACTGCCGCCCGGTCCCAGACGCGGACCTTGCCGCTGGCCACCGTGTCGAGCGGCGGCGGGAAGGTCGGGCGGTTGGTGATCTCGGTGGCCCTGGTGCGCGACACGCCGCCGAGCATGTCCGCGATGTCGGAGAGAGCCACGAGTCTCACGTCCCGACCGTATGTACGTGTGCTGTGCACACGTTGCCACTTGCAACCTTGGCGGTGTGCACGTTGCAGGTGATGCTGATGAGGCACATCCGGTAGCGGTCCGGGTACCTGATCGGGGATCGGTGCCCGGATCTGCCCGTACCCGGGAGGGTCCCATGCCGATGGACGACGGACCGGTCACGCCCGCCCTGGTCGTCTGGACCGCGCAGCGGGTGCTGGCCCAGCACCACGAGGCACCGGACGGGCCGCCGCCCCTGCGCCGGTGCTTCCAGTGCCGCGACGGCGGCTGCCACATGCTGACCTGGGCCCGCGACGTGCTCCGGGCTCACCGGCGACCGCCGCCGGTCCCCCACTAGGCTCCCCGCCATGGCGATCTATCTCGACGTACACCCGGAGAACCCGCAGCCACGGACGATCACCCGGGTGGTCGACCTGCTGCGCGGCGACGGCCTGGTCGCCTACCCGACCGACTCGTGCTTCGCGCTCGGCTGCCAGCTGGGCAACCGGGACGGTCTCGACCGGATCCGGGAGATCCGGCAGCTGGACAGCAGGCACCACTTCACCCTGGTGTGCCGGGACTTCGCGCAGCTCGGGCAGTTCGTGCACATCAACAACGCGGTGTTCCGGTCGCTGAAGGCGGCCACCCCGGGCAGCTACACCTTCATCCTGCCCGCCACCAAGGAGGTGCCACGCCGGCTGCTGCACCCCAGGAAGAAGACCGTCGGGGTACGCATCCCCGACCACCCGGTCGCCCAGGCGCTGCTCGCCGCACTGGGCGAGCCGCTGGTGTCGAGCACCCTGCTGCTGCCCGGGGAGACCGAACCGATGACCCAGGGCTGGGAGATCAAGGAACGGCTCGACCACGCCGTCGACGCGGTCATCGACTCCGGCGAGTGCGGCACCCTGCCCACCACCGTGATCGACTTCTCGCAGGACGAACCGGAGATCGTCAGATACGGCGCGGGCGACCCGACCCGCTTCGAGTAGCCACCTCCGGTCAGGACGCACCGGGGTCCGCCGGCGGAAGCGGCAGCGGCTCCACGACCGGGTCGACGTCACGGGCGGAGTGCACGGGTGCCGGCCGGGCGGGACCCGTCGTCCGGCTGTGCCGGCGGCCCGCACCCGGGGGCCCGGAGTGTCGGGACACCTCGCAGGTGACCAGGTGGATCGGGGCCGGCGGCACGGCGAACCGCCCCGGACCCCAGCGCACCCAGAGGGCGACCCGGCCGGCGGCCGCCTCCGCCGTCAGCTTCTCCCAGGTACGCCGCCGGTCGGTGTGGTCGACCTCGACGACCACGGGTGGCCCGTCGCGGCGGGCACACGCCACGTCCAGCACCGAGTGCCGGTCGGTCATCGGCGGGGGCAACGGCAGCACGCTCGCCGCCCGACGGTAGGACCGCCAGCCCTGCTCGGCGGCCCAGGCCGACACCGCGTCGACGATCCGTGCGGTCACCTCGTCGGTGCCCAGGTCGACGAATTCGAGCCGGTCCAGCCAGCAGGTGAGCGATGCCGCCAACCGTTCGCCGTCCGCCCCACCGTCCACGCCGGCAGGGTACCCACTCACCACTCGGCCCCGCCCCCCGGACCGCCGACCGCCCGCATGATCGACTCCAGGTCGACGAAACGGCGGTTTCCGGCCGCACCGGGACCGCGACACCATCGCCGCCGTCCGCCGGTGCCGGACGTTCGCCGGGCACGATCCGTTTCCGCAGTTCGTCCCGGGGTACCGGAATTGCCGTCAGCCGATCAAGGAGGTCTGCCGGTGTCCACCGATGCCATCGTCCTGCTCAAAGAGGACCACAAGGAGATGCGCCGCCTCTTCCGCGAGTTCGAGAAGGCGCAGGAGGGCCCGGCCAGCCGCCGCCGGAAGCTGGTCGACGAGATCGTGGCCGCCCTCACCACGCACACCTACCTGGAGAACGAGGTGATGTACCCGGAGGTCCTCACGCTCCTGCCGGACCTGGAGGACGACATCCTGGAGTCGTACGAGGAGCACCACGTCGCGGACGTGCTCTGCGCCGAGCTGGCCGCGATGGACGCCGCCGACGACCACTTCGTCGCCAAGACCACGGTGCTGATCGAGAACGTCGAGCACCACGTCGAGGAGGAGGAGCAGGAGTGGTTCCCGAAGGTGCGGGAGGCGCTCGGCCGCAACCAGCTCCAGGAGATCGGCGAGCGGATGATCGCGCTACGGCCGGACGCCCCCCGCTCCCCCAGCGACCCGAAGGCGGTCAGGAGCGCCCGGCACGCCACCACCGCCTGAACCACGTGCGACCCGCACCATGCCACGAGGGGCCCGACCGTCCGGTCGGGCCCCTCGTGGCATGGTGGGCGCGGTCGGAAAGAAGGCCCACGGCCACCCCGCGTGGGGCCGGTCAGGATGGGCCGCTCGATGCCGCAGCGGCGGCCCGGTGCCGGCCGGCGACGAGGGCGGCCTCGTTGCTGACCGCCCAGTCGGCGAGGGCGGACAGCGGGCCGAGCAGGCTCTGCCCGAGCGGGGTGAGCCGGTATTCGACGCTGGGCGGGACGGTGGGATGGACCTCGCGCAGCACCAGGCCGGCCGCCTCCAGACCACGCAGGGTGCGGGTCAACATGCGTTGGCTGATCCCGCCGATGGCCCGGTGCAGCTCGTTGAAGCGGTACGGCTGTCGGCCCAGCAGGACCAGCACCAGCATCGACCACTTGTCGCTGAGCAGCCGCAAAAGGCCGGTGACCGGGCAGCCGTCGTACTCGTCGGCCGGAACGGGCGTCGGCAGCGCCGCGCCCACCAGGGAAGGAACATCCGTGTGCGCTGGGGACATGAAACTGCCTTCTTCCGCCGCCGTCGGCCTCCGAACAGGATTGTGCCGAGGTTGACGTCCGGTGCCGAACGGGGGCCACCGGGCGACGGGAAGGGGTGGTATGCGGGTCACCGTCATCAGCGGCGGCACCGACGGCATGGGTCGGGGCACCCTCGAAGCCCGGCTCCGACGCGGGGACGAGGTCGTCGCCATCGGCAGCAACCCCGCGAAGGGGCGGTCCGTGCAGGCGCTCTCCGACCGGGTGCACTTCCTCCGGGCGGATCTGCGCTCGGTGGCGGCGACCCGCCGGGTCATCGACGTCATCCGTGACCGATGGCCGACGGTGGACGCCCTGGTGCTGTGCGCCAACCGGCAGTCACCCCGGCGGGTGGTCACCGACGAGGGCCTGGAGCAGACCTTCGCGCTGTACTACCTGAGCCGTTACCTGCTCAGCCACGGCCTGCGCGACCAGCTCGACGCCGCCGAGCGGCCGGTGATCATCAACGTGGCAGGCGTCGGCAGCACCAGGGGTTCGATCCACTGGGACGACCTCCAACTCACCCGCAGGTACGGCATGGTGGACGCCCAGTTGCAGGCCGGCCGGGCGAACGACCTGCTCGGGGTGGACTTCGCGGCACACTCCGGCGCGCGGGCCCGGTACGTGCTCTACCACCCCGGCTTCACCCGCAGCGGCGACCTGTCGACCATGCCGGCGGCGGTCCGTGGGGTGATCCGGGCGGCGTCGGTCTTCGCCAGGCCGGTCGGAAAGTCGGTCCGCCCTGTCGTGGAGTGGATCGAGAACCCGCCGTCGGAGGCGCTGACCGCCAACGACCGGGGCCGACCCGTGCCACCGTCGACCGGGACGCTCGATCCGGCCACCGCCCGCCGTCTCGGGGCGGTGACCGGCGCGCTGCTCACCCGCCTGCACCCCGGCTGAACCGGTGGCTCACCACAGGGTCACCGGTGCGCCCGTGGGCGCGGGCAGGATCTGCCGTACCCGGCCGGGGGGCACGCTGCGCTGCCGCCACTCCCGGGGGTAGCCCACCGAGACCTCCTCGAACCGCACCCCGTCCTTCCAGGTGGTACGGGGGATGTGCAGGTGCCCGTAGACCACGGTGGTGGCGGCGAACCGACGGTGCCAGTCGGCGGTGGCCTCCGTGCCGCACCACTGGGCGAAGATCGGGTAGCGCAGCACCTCGGTCGGGTGGCGGTCCAGCGGCCAGTGGTTGACCAGCACGGTGGGCAGATCCGGGTCGCGGGCTTCCAACCGACTGGCGGTCTGCGCCAGCCGGGCTTCACACCACGCCTGCCGACTCGGGTACGGGTCGGGGTGCAGCATGAACTCGTCGGTGCAGACGATCCCGGTCCGGTACGCCTCGGCCAGCGCCGCCTCCCGGGTGTCGAAACCCGGGGGCCGCCAGCTGTAGTCGTAGAGCAGGAACAGGGGGGCGACCAGCGCCGGACCGCCGGGCCCCCGCCACACCCGGTAGTCGTCCTCGGGGGTGACCACGCCCAGTTCCCGGCACCGCCGGACCAGCAGTTCGTAACGCTCCAGCCCGCGCAGGGTCACCGGGTCGGCCGGCGGGGTCCACAGTTCGTGGTTGCCCGGCGCCCAGATGACGGTGTCGAAGCGTTCGGCGAGCGTGCCGAGCGTCCACTCGATGTCGGCGACGGTCTCCGCCACGTCACCGGCGACGATCAGCCAGTCCCGTGGCGAGGCGGGGCGTAGCGCCTCGACCAGGGCACGATTCTCCGCGTACCCGACGTGCAGGTCGCTGATCGCGACCAGACTGCCCTCGATGTCCTCCCCCAGCATCCGCCGATCGTACGCAGACGGCTCCCCGGCGTGCGGCACGCGGGAGCACCCCCGGGCCGGGGTCGGTCGGCGGAGCCGGACCCGGCCACCCTGTCCTCGCCCCTCATCGTCGCTGTGGAGCCCGGCGCGGCCACGGTCGCCGGGTCGGCCCTGCCCTCCGCGCCGACGATCCGGTCGCCCATCTCGGCACGATCGAAGAACTTCGTCCCGGTCGGGCCGGGCAATGGCCGTGACCGACGAGGTGCTCCGGAGGGTCCACCGGCCACCCGGTAGGATCGTCGACGGGCCGTGACTGGCGCGTGGGGATGGAGCACCATCGGGAAGCGGCCCCGTCATGAGGACGCACGCCGAGCGCCTGGGCCTTCCGCACGTCACCTGGAGGTCGCATGTCGCGCAACGCCGAGTCCACCGCTTTCCGCAGCGCGCTCGAGGTGATCCGGGCGGTCGAGCCCCGGGTGGCCGACGCCATCGGCGCGGAGCTGGCCGACCAGCGTGAGTCGTTGAAGCTGATCGCCAGCGAGAACTACGCCTCCCCGGCGACCCTGCTGACCATGGGAAACTGGTTCAGCGACAAGTACGCCGAGGGCACCGTCGGCCGCCGCTTCTACGCCGGCTGCCAGAACGTCGACACGGTCGAGGCGCTCGCCGCCGAGCACGCCAAGGAGCTGTTCGGGGCCGCCCACGCGTACGTGCAGCCGCACTCGGGCATCGACGCGAACCTGGTCGCGTTCTGGGCGATCCTGGCCGACCGGGTCGAGTCCCCCGCGTTGAAGAAGGCCCAGGTACGCCAGGTCAACGACCTGACCGAGGCGGACTGGTTCGCGCTGCGCCGCGAGCTGGGCAACCAGCGGATGCTGGGCATGTCGCTGGACGCCGGCGGCCACCTCACCCACGGTTTCCGGCCGAACATCTCCGGCAAGATGTTCGACCAGCGCAGCTACGGCACCGACCCGGCCACCGGCCTGATCGATTACGACCGGGTCGCCGAGGCCGCCCGAGACTTCAAGCCGCTGATCCTGGTCGCCGGCTACTCGGCGTACCCCCGGAAGGTGAACTTCCGGATCATGCGGGAGATCGCCGACTCGGTCGGCGCGACCTTCATGGTCGACATGGCGCACTTCGCCGGCCTGGTCGCCGGGAAGGTCTTCACCGGCGACTTCGACCCGGTGCCGCACGCGCACATCGTCACCACCACCACCCACAAGTCGCTGCGCGGCCCGCGCGGCGGCATGGTGCTCTGCGGCCCGGAGCTCGCCGACCAGGTCGACCGGGGCTGCCCGATGGTGCTCGGCGGCCCGCTGCCGCACGTGATGGCGGCCAAGGCCGTCGCGCTGGCCGAGGCCCGGCGGCCCGACTTCGCCGACTACGCGCAGCGGATCGTCGACAACGCGCAGGCGCTCGCCGAGGGGTTGCTGCGCCGGGGCACCACCCTGGTCACCGGCGGCACCGACAACCACCTGGTGCTGCTCGACGTCTCCGGCTACGGCCTCACCGGCCGGCAGGCCGAGCAGGCGTTGCTCGACTCGGGCATCGTCACCAACCGCAACGCCGTCCCGCAGGACCGCAACGGCGCCTGGTACACCTCCGGCATCCGGATCGGCACCCCGGCGCTGACCACCCGGGGCCTCGGCACCGCCGAGATGGACGCCACCGCCGAGCTGATCCACACCGTGCTCAGCCAGACCACGCCGGGGGCCAACGCCGACGGCACCCCGTCGAAGGCCAAGTACGTGCTCGACCCGGCGGTCGCCGACTCGGTCGGCAAGCAGGCCACCGACCTGCTCGCCGGCTTCCCCCTCTATCCCACCGTCGCCCTCGACTGACCACGCCCCGCCCCTGCCCGCCCCTCCCCCGCCAACCCGACCGAACCCCGTCCGGCGGCACGGGTGGGGCGGGTTGGCGGGGTGATCAAGAGGTTCTGGTCAGGGGCGGTCGTTCTGGTGACCGAAACCTCTTGTTCACCCGAACGACCGGGTGGCGGGGTGGCCGGGTGACAGCCGGCGGGGGTCAGCCGAGGGGGCGCTTGAGGTGGTAGCGGTGGACCTCGGTGCTGCCCTGGATGTTGTTGACGTCCTCGGCGGCGGAGACCAACTCCCAGCCCTCCCGGCCGACCCGGTTGAGGTGGGCGATCGCGGTGTCGCCGTACGCCGTGACGTCGGTGCGTGAGCCGTCCGGGCCGTACCAGACGAACGAGACGTGGAACTGGCGTCCCTGTCCCTGGTAGCGGCGGACCAACAGGGCGTACTCCCAAGCGATCATGCGTCCATTATGGCCACCGCCACGCCCGCTGCACAGCACGGGGGGTGGCGGTTCGACGACACCGGGTGGGGGTCGGCTCAGCCGGCCGGGATCGCGGCGCGGGTCAGCTCGTCGGTGATCAGCGCGGCCAGCCGGTCCAGGCCGAGGTCGATCTGCGCCGGGGTGACGGCGCTGACCGACAGCCGCAACGCGTCGACCGGACGGCCGTCGTCGTAGAAGTGCGCCATCGGGGTCCAGAGCACCCCGTACCGCTCGGCGGAACGGCGCAGCAGCGCGTCGTCCACCGGGAACGGGACGGTGACCACGACGAAGAAGCCCCCGGCCGGGGTGTTCCAACGCACCGGCGAGCCGGCCGGGAAACGCCGCCGCAGGCCGGCGAGGAGATGGTCCCGGTTGCGGGTGTACGCCTCCCGTTCCCGCCGGTTCGCGGCGACCAGCGAGCAGCCGTGTTCCAGCAGGGCCCCGCCGATCACGGCCTGGGCCAGCGGCGACGTGTTCACCGAGACCATACTCTTGATCTTGGCGAGCTGGTCGGCGAACAAGCCCACCCCGCCGCCGGCCCCACCGACCCGCTGGTCGGCCACCAGGTAGCCGATCCGCGCCCCGGGCAGCACCGTCTTGGCGAACGAGCCGAGATAGACCACCCGCCGTCGGGTGTCGAGCGCCTTGAGCGTCGGCACCCGGTCGGCGTCCCCGGCCGGGAACAGACCGTATGGATTGTCCTCGATCAGCAGCAGGTCCTCCTCGGCGGCCAGGTCCAGCAGCCGCTGCCGGTCGGCCAACCCGATGCTGGTGCCGGAGGGGTTGGCGAAGTCGGGCATCACGTAGCAGGCCCGGGGGCGCAGCCCCTCGTCCCGGGCCCGGTGCGCCTGCGCCCGCAGGTCCGCCAGGTCCACCCCGGCCGGGCCACCGGCCACCGGCCGCACCGGCAGGTCCACCAGCCGGGCCGCCCCGGTCAACCCCACGTACGTCGGGGCGACGGCGAGCAGCACGTCGGTCGGGCCGGCCCGTAACGCCCGCAGCACCAGCAGCATCGCCTCCTGGCAGCCGACGGTCACCACCACCGCCTCGTCGTCGACGTGGACGTCCTCGTCGACGGCGAGGTTACGGGCGATCAGGTGATGGATGATCCCCTTTGTCCGGCCGTACTGGAACAGGGTGCGGCGCACCTGGTCAGGGCTCTGCCCGAGGTCGTCGGCGAGGTGCCGGCGGAACCGGTCCAGCCAGCGCCCCGGCGCGTCGTCGTCGAAGAACTCCTCGTACGGCCGCCCGGCCGCCAGCGACACCGCGTCGGGCCAGTGCTGGGACACCTCGTTGAGGAAGTTCATCGAGTTCAGCGCCGGGTCGTCGACCGCCGGGTGCAGGGTCGCCAGGTCCAGGTCCACCAGATGCTCCAACGGGTCAGCCTCCGGTCAGGGTACGCAGCCGCCGGGCCTGCGCCGGGTCGGCACAGCCGGTCAGGGTCAACGCGTCGCGCAACTCCACGGCGAGCAGGTCGAGGGCGGCCCGTGCCCCGGCGCGCCCGCCGGCCGCCAGCGCCCACAGCATCGGGCGGCCCAACAGCACCCCGGTCGCACCGAGGGCGAGCGCGCGCAGCACGTCCGTGCCGGACCGTACCCCGCTGTCCAGCAGCACCTCGATCCGCTCGCCGACGGCCGCGACCACCTCGGGCAGCATGGTGGCGGTGGCCGGCGCCCCGTCGAGCTGCCGGCCGCCGTGGTTGGAGACCACCACGGCGTCCACCCCGACGTCGGCGGCGCGGACCGCGTCGCGCGGGTCGAGCACCCCCTTGACCAGCAGCGGCAACCGGGTGCGTTCCCGCAGCCAGGCCAGATCCGCCCAGGTCAGGGCGGGAGCGAAGGCGGCCTCGGTGTGCGCGGCGATGGCCGACACGCCGGGGGTGCCGGCGTGGGCCAGGTCGTCGCGGCCGGCGGGCAGGTTGGCGGCGGTCACCTCCGGCGGCAACGCGAAGCCGTTGCGCACGTCGCGCAGCCGCCGTCCGAGCACCGGCACGTCGACGGTCACCATCAACGCCGCACAGCCGGCGGCGTGCGCCCGGTCGAGCAGGTCGGCGACCAGCCCCCGGTCACGCAGCCAGTAGAGCTGGAACCAGACCGGTCCCTCGGTGGCGGCGGTGACCTGCTCGACCGGGGTGCTGCTCAACGTGCTCAACACGTAGGGCACGCCGGCCGCACCGGCCGCCGCCGCGAGCGCCGGCTCACCGTCCGGGTGCAGCAACCGCTGGTACGCCATCGGCGCGACCGCCACCGGCATCGCCTGCTCCCGGCCGAGCAGCAATGCGTCGGTGCGCGGACGTTCCACCCCGGTCAGCACCCGGGGCAGCACGGCGACCCGGTCCAGGGCGGCCCGGTTGGCGGCCAGCGTGGTCTCCACCCCGCTGCCCCCGCCGACGAAGTCCCAGACCCCGGCCGGGAGCGCCCGCCGGGCCAGCTCGGCGAAGTCGGCCAGGCTGACCGGCTGCCGGTCGACCTCCCCGACGGTCACCGCCCGCCCCCCACCGTGGTGGCGGTGACCGGGGTGTCGGCCGGCGGGGTGGGCAGCCCGAAGACCTCCCGGAGGAAGGCGGCGGCCTCGTCCTGGGCGCGTCGGCCGGCGTCGAAGACCCCGGGCATGGCGAAGAACCCGTGGATCATCCCGGGATAGCAGGTGGCCCGCACCGGCACGCCGGCCTCCCGCAGTCGTTGCGCGTACCGCTCCCCCTCGTCCCGCAGCGGGTCGTGTTCGGCGGTGACCACCAGGGCCGGCGGCAGGCCGGACAGGTCGTCGGCGAGCAGCGGCGAGGCCAGCGGATCGGCCGCGTCCGCCGGGTCGGCCAGGTAGTGCCCCCGGTACCAGTCGACGGAGTGCCTGTTGAACAGCAACGGGTCCTGCTCGTCGCCGCTGCCCCGGGCGTCGGCGTCATCCTGGTCGGTGGCGGGGCGCGGGCGGTCGGCCCGCTGGTCGGTGTTCGGATAGACCAGCAGTTGCCCGGCCAGCCGGGGGCCACCCTCGGCGCGGGCCAGCAGGGTCACCGCCGCCGCCAGGTTGCCCCCGGCGCTGTCCCCACCCACCGCCAGCCGGTCCGGGTCCACCCGCAGCTCGGCGGCGTGCTCAGCCAGCCACCGGGTGGCGGCGTGGCAGTCCAGCACGGCCGCCGGGAACGGGTGCTCCGGGGCAAGCCGGTAACCGACCGTCACCACCTGGCAGCCGGTGGCGTTGGCCAGCCGGCGGCAGATCCCGTCGGCGGTCTCCACACTGCCCAACGTCCAGCCGCCACCGAAGAAGTAGACCAGGGTGGGCAGCAGCCCGTCACCGGCCGGCCGGTGCACCCGGACCCGCAGGTCCCCGTCGGGGCCGGGGACGGTCGTGTCGCGTACCTCGTGGACCGGCTCGACGTCGCCGCCGCCGGCCCGGATCGCGGCGAGGTCGGCGGCGCGGGCCTCGGCGAGGGTCTGGGTGTACAGCGGCGGGACGCCGGCGGCGGCCCGCGCGGCCCGGTACGCCACCACCTGGGGGTCGAAGGACATGGGATCGGCTCCTATCCGCCGGTGGTGACGAAGAGCTTGTCGATGCCGCGCAGGAACAGGCTCCCGCTGTAGTCGGCCGGCTGGCTGACCGCGAGCCGGGGGAACCGCGCGAAGAGCCGGGGCAGGCCGAGCCGACCCTCCAGGCGGGACACCGCCGCGCCGAGGCAGAAGTGCGGGCCGACGCCGAAGGCCAGCGACGGGGGGCCGTCGCGGCGCGGGTCGAACCGGTCCGGCCCGGGGAAGCGGTGCGGGTCCCGGTTGGCCCCGGCGATGATCAGCAGGACGTTCTCGTCCCGGGCGACCGGCACGCCGCCCAGCACGGTGTCCCGGGGTGCGGCGCGGGCCAGGAAGTGCACCGGGCTCTGCAGCCGCAGCACCTCGTCGACGCAGCCCTGGGCCAGGGTCTCGTCGCCGGGCAGCGCGGCCACCGTGTCGGGGTGCTCCAGCAGCACCGGCAGGCCGTTGCTGAACATGTAGACGGTGGTGACGAAGCTGGCGTTGAACAGCACGATCAGGTTGCTGATCAACTCCTCCTCGGTCAG
This sequence comes from Micromonospora sp. SCSIO 07396, assembly GCF_053667945.1. Lineage (NCBI taxonomy): Bacteria > Bacillati > Actinomycetota > Actinomycetes > Micromonosporales > Micromonosporaceae > Micromonospora > Micromonospora sp. SCSIO 07396. The sequence goes on along the minus strand of NZ_CM132210.1, from coordinate 2,531,192 downwards.
GTCGACCTCGCCGGAGTCCAGCGCCTCGACCAGCCCGGAGATCAGGTCCTCACCCGGCTGGCGGCGGCGGTGCCCGATCAGGTCCCGGTAGAGCGCCCGCAACTCCTCGGCGGCCTGGTTGGCCAGGGCCAGCCGCTGCGGGGTCTTGCCGGCCACGTCGAGGAACTCGTCGATCCAGTCGACCCGCTGCCGGTACCAGGCCAGCTCGCTCTCGGGCAGGCCGATGAACTCGGCCATCACCAACGCCGGCACCGGATAGGCGAATTCCGCGACGAAGTCGACCTCGGAGCCGTCGGAGCCGGTGTCGGCCATCCGGTCCAGCAGGGTGTCGACCACCCGGACGATCACCGGTTCCAGTGCGCCGAGCCGGCGCGGGGTGAAGGTACGGGAGAACACGCCCCGCATCCGGCCGTGGTCGGGCGGGTTGACGAACATCATCGACGACTGGAAGGTCCGCAGGATCTCCTGCTCCTCCCAGCCCGGCGGGGGTTGCTTGTACCACTCCGGATCACGCAGCACCTGGTCGACCAGGTCGTAGCCGACGGCCACGGCGCTGACCGTGCTGTGCTCCGGACGGTTCGGGATGACGCTGATCGGCCCGTGCTCGTGCAGGGCCGCGTACCACGGATAGGGGTTCTGCCGGCCGGCCTCGCTGTACAGACCGGACAGGATCTCGTCGACGTCCACGATGGTGCTTCCTCCCCAGGAAATGACCGGGGGGCGACGGGTCACCCCCGCCGCCCCACCGGTGTCACAGACCGAGCAGTCGAAGGGGTACGGCGTCCGCCAACGCCTGGTTGCCGGCGTCGTTCGGGTGGATGTGGTCACCGGCGTCGTACGCGGGCAGCAGCCGGCTCGGCTGGGCCGGGTCACGCAGCACCGCGTCGAAGTCGAGCAGCCCGTCGAACTCCGCCGCTCCCGGCCCCCGCAGCCAGGTGTTCACCGCCTGCCGGGTGGCGTCCTTCTCGGGCGTCCACACCCCCGGGTTGCCGTGCCCCTCGTACGGGGTGAGGGTGACCGCGAGGCTGCGCAGGCCGCGCGCCTTGGCCTGCTTGTTGATCTGCCGCAGCGAGGTGATGATCCGGTCGGCGGAGTCGTCGGACATCCAGATGTCGTTGATGCCGAGGTGGGTCACCAGGGTCTTCACGCCGGTCTGCGGGAAGACGTCCTCGTTGAGCCGGGCCAGCGCGTTCGGGCCCAGCTCGTAGTAGCCGGGGAAGCCGCCCGCGCCGGGCTCGGTGCCCTCGTGGTTGAGCCGGTTACCGGCCAGGCTCAGGTTGAGCACCCCGGGGGTGCGCACCTCGGGACGCGCGGCGACCAGCCGCCCGGCGAGCAGTTCCGGCCAGCGCTTGTTGGCGTTGACGGTGCTGCCGTTGGCGTCCCCGATCGAGTCGCTGAGCACCACCACCGCACCCGGGCTCGCCGGGCGCAGCACGTCGATGCCGGACAGGAACATCCAGCAGCAGTCCGGGCGGATGGTGAAGCCGGCGCCGTCGGCGGCGGTGGTCAGGTCGTTCGCCCCGATGAAGGTGGTGACCTTGGACTGGCCGTGGAACGTGACCGGCCCGGTGAGCACCGGGAAGTGCAGGGTGACGACCAGGTCCTCCTGCTCGCCGACCGCGTAGGTCAACGGGTCGCTGAGCAGTTCGGCACCCTTGTTCATGGTCGCCGAGGTGGACCCGCCGAACTTCAGCTCCCGCACGGTGCCGGGCAGGATGTCGGACCGGTCGGTCAGGGTGGCGGTGTTCGGGCGGGCGACGGTGGCGTGTCCCACCTGCACGGCCTGCTCACCGTAGAGGTTGCTCAGCCGGACCCGCAGCCGCTCGCCACCCACGGTGGTGCGCACGGTCATCCGGATGCTCTGGTTGTTCAGGCCGGTGTTCGTCAGCCCGACGGTGTTGCCGCGGGTGACCGCCGCGGCCCACGTGCCCGCCCACTGCGGCCGGGCGGCTGCCGCGGCGGTGTCCGAGTCGGACGGACCGGCGCTGGCCACCACCGCCGGGGCGCTCACGACCAGCAACGCGGCCGCGGACGCTATGACCTGCCATCTCTTCGGGGTCGACATTGAACCTCCATGTTGGGCCGCCCAGGGCCGGCGTCCATTGACGGCACCGCCCGGACGATGGTCCAGAAACCTAGCCGTGACGTCTGACAGGCGTCAATCAACCCGATAGACATGATCAATTGTCCATGGTGGGCAGCTCATCGCCGTTCGGCTCTGTCACCGGGCGAGGCCACCGGCCTAGGCTCGCTAGCGGCGGCGGTGCGCCCGCCCATGGCGCGCACCCCGTCGCGGGCCGGGCGGGGACCTGCTCGGCCGCCAACCCGGCCGGTCGCCACGGCGGGTCCCACCGGGCCGCCGGCGACCCGCCGCATCGACCTGGGGGCTGTGCGATGACCGACGGGGCCGACCGATCCACCACCTACGTGCACGACGCGCTGGAGCTGTTCGCCGGCTTCGGCGACCGGAAGGCGCTGGTCGGCGACGGCAGGCGGCTGACCTACCCGCAGGTCGCCGCCGAGGTACGCGGTCTGGCGTACGCCCTGACCGGCCACGGGGTACGCCCCGGCGCGGCGGTGCTGGTGATGCTCGGCAACGCGGTGGAGGGCCCGCTGCTCCAGCTCGCCCTGCACCTGCTCGGCTGCCGCAGCATGTGGATCGCCCCGGTCACCTCCCGGCGGGAGATCGACGAGTTCGTCCGGCTGGCCCGTCCCGACGTTTTCGTGCACCACGCGCAGGCCCCGGACGGGCTGGGCGACCAGATCGCCGCCTCGCTGTCCGGGGTGCCGGTGCTGCGGCTGGGCGTCGAGTTGACCGCCGACGCCCCGCCGGTCGAGCTGCCCGCGCGGGTGCCGACCCCGGAGTCGTTCCTACAGACCAGCGGCACCACCGGCACCCCCAAGCTGGTGCACCACCGGGAGAGCTTCTACCGGCAGGTGCTGGCCCTGGCGGCGGATTTCCGCGCCGCCGGCTTCCCGCTGCTGCGGCACCTGTCGCACTCCCCGATGTGGCTCGCCAGCGGCCAGATCACCACCCTGTTCAACCTGTTCACCGGCGGCGTGCTCTTCCTGCGCCAGCAGTGGGATCCGGCCGCGTTCATCGCCACCGTCGACGCCGAACGGCTCACCTCCACCTTCGTCACCCCGCCGATGCTCTACGAGGTGCTCGACCATCCGGCTCTGCCCGACGCGGACTTCTCCGCCATGTTCATGTTCAACGTGGGCGCCGGGCCGGCCGCGCCCGCCCGGCTGCGCCAGGCCATCGCCCGGTTCGGCCCGTGCCTGCGCATCGTGTACGGCCTCAGCGAGGCGGTGGTGATCTGCGCCCAGCCCGGCCTGACCGAGGACCCGGCCCACCCGGAGCGGTTGGGTTCCTGCGGCCGGCCGTACGGGGACGTCACGGTGGAGATCCGCGACGCCGACGGGCGGGTGCTGCCGGCCGGCACGGACGGCGAGGTGTGGGTACGCACGAAACTCAGCTTCCACGGCTACCACGGCCAGCCCGAGCTGACCGCCGAGACGCTCGTCGACGGCTGGGTACGCACCCGCGACATCGGCCACCTCGACGACGACGGGTTCCTCTACCTGGTCGACCGGTTGCAGGACCGCATCCTGACCCGGCAGCGCAGTTGGCCGATCTACTCCCGACCGATCGAGGACGTCCTGGCCGGGCATCCGCAGGTGCGCGCGGCGGCGGTGATCGGGGTGCCCGACCCGGTCGCCGGGGAACTGCCGTACGCGTACGTGGTGCGCGCGCCGGCGGCGACGGTGACCGGAGCGGAACTGATCGGTCTGGTCACCACCGAACTGAGTGACACCTGGGCGCCGGGTGCGGTGGAATTCGTCGACGCGCTGCCCCTGAACCGGTCGGCCAAGGTGGACAAGCGGGCGCTACGCGAACGGTACGCCGCCGGCGTGCCCGCCGCGGTCGGCAGCCCGTCGTGACCGCCGACGCCGACACCGGCCCGCGTACCGCCACCGACGGCGACCCGTGGCCGGCCGACGCCGGGGCTCCCGGCGGGGCATCCGGCCTGCGACCGGCCGACGGCCCGACCGGTCCCGGACCGACCCCCGGTCAGGACGACACCGGAGCGGACGGCGTCGGGGCGGATAGGGCCGGGGCGGGCGACGCCGGATCGCTCGCCGCACCGCCGGGTCCCGAGCGGCGGGCCGCCCGGCGGGAACTGGTCACCCTGGTCGCCGCCGATCTCATCTCCAACCTGGGCAGCCGGATCTCGGTGATCGCGATCCCCTGGCTGGTGCTCACCACCACCGGCAGCCCGGCCAAGATGGGCATCGTCGCGGCCGCCGAGTTCCTGCCGTACATGCTATCCAGCTCGTTGGCGACGCCGTGGGCGGACCGGTTCGGGGTACGACGTACCTCCATCACGGTGGACGCGGCGAGCGCGGCCGTGATCGCGGTGGTCGCGCTCGCCCCGTGGCTCGGTTTCGGGGCGCTCGTCGCCCTCGTCGCGGTGGCCGGCGGCCTGCGCGGCATCGGTGACCGGGTCAAGCACGTCATGTTCCGGCCGGCCGCGCAGCGGGCCGGGGTGGAGCTGATCCGGCTCACCTCCGCCTACGACGGGCTGGCGCGCGGGGTGGCGCTGTTCGGCACGGTCATCGGCGGTCTGCTCATCGACTGGGTCGGGGTGACCCGGGCGATCTGGATCGACGCGGGCACCTTCGCGGTCTGCGCACTACTGGTCGGGGTGCTGGTGCGCCCGCCCGTAAGCGACGCGCCCGTCGCGCCCCGGGAGGGCTACTTCCAGGCGTTGCGCACCGGCTTCGGCTATCTGCGCACCGACCGGGTGCTGCTGACCATGCTGGTGGTGGTCTCCGCCCTGAACATGTTCGCCGCCGCCAACACGGCCGTCTGGGTGCCGCTGTGGGTCCGCGACGAACTCGGCGACCCGGCCGGGTTCGGGCTGGTGCTCGGGGTGTTCGGCGGTGGCGCGCTGCTCGGCAACGTGGTCTTCACCATGCTCGGCCCCCGGCTGCCCCGGACCCTGGTCTTCGCGGCCGGGGCGGCGTTGAGCGGCGCGCCCCGCCTGCTGGCGCTGGCGCTGACCGACCACCTGGTGGTGGTGCTGGTGGTGACGTTCCTGTCCGGGATCGGCATCGCGGCGGTCAACCCGCTGCTCGGCGCGGCCCTCTACGAACGGGTGCCGGACGCGTTGCAGACCCGGGTGCTGGGGATCTCCGGTTCGCTGGCGTTCGTCGGGCTGCCGGTGGGAGCACTGCTCGGCGGCTGGTCGGTGACGGTGCTCGGGCTGCGGCCGGCACTGCTGGTGATGGCGGTGGTGTGCGCGGTGCTGACCGTGCTGCCGCTGTTCGCCGGGCCGCTGCGGATGGGCCGGCCGGCACCCCCGCCGGCGGCCGTCGAACCGGGCTGACGCCCGACGGGTCCACCCGGCCGCCCGCACCGCCCGACGCCGACAACCTACCCGCGACGACCGACACAACCGCCGGACCGGCCGGGACGGGCCGGGGACCAGGTGGGCCGGAGTCGGTAGACCGGGCCGGGGCCGGCGCTGGTTGGCGCACCGGGACGACCATCAGGCGATCCGGGCGGTCGGTGTGATCGACGGCACCGGTCCGGTCGGCTACATTCCCGGCCATGTCATCGATGTTGACCGAGGCCACCGATCCGTACTGCCTGCGCGAGGGGGAGAGCGCCGCGCTGCTGCGCGACCATCCGTGGCACCGGTTCGTGGTGCTCGGCGACAGCGTCGCCGAGGGCATGTGCGAGCCGGTCGAGGGGTACCCGGACGTGCAGTGGGCCGACCGGGTCGCCGCCGAACTGTCGGCGGTACGCCCCGGGATGGCGTACCTGAACCTGGGTCGGCGCGGGCTGCGGGCGCAGCAGGTGCGCGCGGGTCAGCTGGACCGGGCGTTGGCCTTCTCCCCCGACCTGGCGCTGGTGGTCTGCGGCGGTAACGACGCCTTCCGGACGGCGTTCGACCCGGACGCGGTGGACACCGAGTTGACCGCGATCGTCGGGGCGCTGCGCGACGCCGGGGTGGACGTGATCACGGTGGGCATGTTCGACGTGTCGCACAGTCCGGCGGTCCCGGCGGCGCTGCGGCCCGGCCTGGGCGCCCGGATGCGGCTGCTCTCCTCGCGTACCAGGCGGCTGGCCGACCGGTTGGGGGCGCTGCACGTGCACCTGACCGATCATCCGGCCGGCACCGATCCGTCGATGTACAGCAGCGACGGCCGGCACGGCAGCGCCCGCAGCGACGCCATCGCCGCCGCCGAAACCATCCGCCGCCTCGGCACCCACCTGGGCACCCACCCATGACCCCCCGCCCCGCCCCGCCCGGCAGTGTCGATCAAGAGGTTTACGTCAGGACATCGGCCCCGGATGACGCAAACCTCTTGATCGACGCGCAAACCTCTTGATCGACGCGGCGGGAGCAGGGGCGGAGGCGGAGCAGGGGCCGGGCTGGGCCGGGTGGAGGCACGTGGAGGCGGGGACGGAGCGGGGTGGGATGTTGGACGGGGTGGGAGCGGTAGGGACAGAGCGGGTCGTCAGTCGGTGAGCAGGATGCCGGTGAGCAGGACGCCCCGGGCCAGGTTGAGGACCTCGTCGCAGCCGGGGAAGCCGACCCGGGCCAGGGCACCGGAGCCGGTCCGCCCGAACAGGTACGGGGCGATGCTGTAGGGAACCTCGGCGGTGACCGTCTCGCCGGTCTCGATCTGGACGAAGTCCATCTCCACCCGGTCGGCGGGCCAGTAGCGCTGGAGGATGTCGCCGCCCCGGTCGAGGGCGACGCGCAGGCCCTCGGCCCAGTCCGCGTCGCTCAACTCCCGACCGATGAGCACCCCGTGGCCGGCCGAGCCGTCGGCCGGCTTGACCACCAGGTTCTCCCGGTCGGCCAGGGCCCGCTCCAGTTCGGCGGCGGTGAACGCCACGGTGTGCGGGACGTACCGGCGGATCAGGGCCTGGTCGTCGGCGGAGAGCAGGTCCAGGTCCTCGTAGAGCCAGGCGAAGTTGATTTTGTTGCCGAGCAGCCAGGCGGCGGTGCTGACGAACATCGGCAGGGTGCCTGCGGCGAGCGCGCCGGCCACCGCGTCCAGGCCGGCGCTCGGGGTGACCCGGTTGGGCACGAAGAGGCGGAACAGCGCGTCGACAGGTGCACCGCCGACGACCAGCCGCTTCGCGTCGTCCAGGGTGGCCGTGCCGACCGGGGCGATCACCAGGTCGATGCCGAACCGGCGGGCCTGGTCGACCAGCGGGGAGAGGATCTTGATGAAGTCGTCAGGGGTCTCCAGGCCGGGGTAGTCGGCGTCAAAGTCGAGCAGCAGCGCCACCCGGGCCCCGTCGGGCAGGGACAGTCCGTCGCGGATCGCCACGAACCGCTGGTCGAGCAGGGACGGCGCCGGCCGCACCGGCAGCCCGTCGAGGATGCCCTGCTCCTGGTAGAGCGCCGCGTACCGGCGGACCACCGTGTCGGCGTCGAACCCGCCGCCCAGGCTGCTGTCGATGTTGTACTCGACGATCCTCGGCACGCCGCCGGAGATCAGCACGTCGGGCCGGTACGCGGCGAGCAGGTCCTCGGACAGTTCCTCGGACTCGTCGAGCAGCCGGGTCGCCCCCGCGGGCACCCCGAGCAGCCGCTGCAACTCCCCGGCGGTGCGGGCCCGCCGCCGGCAGGCGTCCAGGATGAGCTGGGCGATCCGGTCGCAGACCTCGTTCAGCTCGCGGAACGCGTCCGCCGGCATGACCGGGGGCCGGGCCAACCGCCACTGCTTGTTGTACGTCGCACAGCCATAGAAGATCTCCCGCCAGGCGGCGGCCCCGCTGGCCACCATCGCCGTACGGGCCGGCTCCGGCAGCTCGCGCCACGCCTGACCGGGCTCGGGCCAGCGGTAGTTCGGATCGGTCATCATCTGTCCTTCATGGTCATGTGGATGGCGGCGGTGAGTTGCTCGCGGCCCGGCTGCACGGCCCGGTCGAGCACCGGCGCGAAGGGCAGCACCGCTCCGTCCGGCCGGGTGACCCGGCGCGGCGGCGCGACCAGCGGCACCCGTTCCAGCACCGAGGTGATGATCTCGGCAGCGATGCCGCAGGACCGGTTGGAGTCGTCGACGACCACCAGCCGGCCGGTGCGGGACACCGAGTCGAGCAGGCCGTCGAGGTCGAACGGGTAGATCGTGCGCGGGTCGAACACCTCCACCGACACCTGGTCGGCGAGTTCCTCGGCGACGGCGAGCGCGTCGTGCACCAGGTGCCCGATGGCGACCACGGTGACGTCGTCGCCGGCCCGGCGGACCATCCCGCGCCCGAGCGGCACCGGCGCGAGGGTGGCGAAGTCGACGTCGTCGCGGACCTCCATCGCGGCGGCCGGGGCGAAGACCACCACCGGGTCGTCGTGCCGGATCGCCGACGCCAGCAGCCCGTACGCGTCGGCCGGGGTGGCCGGCACCACGGTGACGATCCCGACGTGGGCGAACAGCGAATACGGGTGGTCGGAGTGCTGCCCCGCCCAGCCGGTGCGGGAACCGGAGCCGGGCACCAGGTAGGTGACCGGCACCGCGCACTGCCCACCGGTCATCATCGGGAACTTGTGCGCGTGGTTGACGATCTGCTCGAACACCAGGAACAGCAGCGACGGGATCTGGAACTCCACCACCGGCCGCAGCCCGGCCAGCGCCGCCCCGGTGGCGAAACTGGTGAACGCCTGCTCCGACAGCGGGGTGTCCAGCACCCGGTCCGGCCCGAACCGTTTGAGCAGGCCCGGGGTGACGTTGGCCGCGCCCACCCGGATGTCCTCGCCGAGCAGGAACACCGCCTCGTCCCGGGTCATCTCGTCGGTGAGCGCCCGGGTCAGCGCCTTGCGGTACGACAGCCGTGGCATCTCAGGAGCCTCCCCGGGCGGTCAGCCCACTGGCGTAGAGGTGGTCCAGCGCACCCGCCGGGTCCGGTTCGGGGCCGGCCAGGGCGAACGCGACGGCCGCGTCGAGGGTCGCCTCCACCTCGGCGTCGACCGCCTCCCGGTCGGCCGTCGACAACCGCTCCCCCTGGATCGTCACCGGGTCCCGGGAACGGCCGTCGGCCACCTCCTGCGGCGTGCGGTACTGCAGGCGTACCGCGTGTTCGAAGGTGTGGTGGGCGTCGAACCGGTAGGTACGGGCCTCGACCAGTTCCGGCCCGCCGCCGTCGCGCATCCGCGCGACGGCGGCGGCGGTGACCTGCCGGACCGCCTCCGGGTCCTGACCGTCGACGACGGTGGCCCGGATGCCGAACGCCTCGGCCCGACCGGTGATGGTGCCGGCGACCGCGCCGGCCACCGGCATGGTGGTGGCGTATCCGTTGTTCTCGCAGACCAGCAGGACCGGCACCCGCCAGAGCGCGGCCAGGTTGAACGCCTCCAGCAGCATCCCCTCGTTGACCGCGCCGTCGCCGAAGAAGCTCGCCCCGACCACCGCGTTGCCGCGCTGTCGGTGCGCCCACACCGCGCCGGTGAGGATCGCCGGGGACGCCCCGACGATCGCGTTGGCGCCGAGCACCCCGATGGACAGGTCCGCGGCGTGCATCGAGCCGCCCCGGCCCCGGTTCAGTCCGGTTTCCCGGCCGCACAGTTCGGCCATCATCCGGGCCGGGTCGGCACCCTTGGCGAGCACGTGACCGTGCCCACGGTGGGTGCCGGTGACCAGGTCCCCCGCGGCGAGCGCGGCGCACACGCCGGCGGCGATCCCCTCCTGACCGAGGTAGGGGTGAATGCCGCCGACGATGTGCCCGGAGCGGACCAGGGCGATGGCCCGCTCCTCGAACCGGCGGATCAGCCGTACGGTGCGGTAGAGCCGGGCCGGGTCGGCGTCGGTCACCTGTCGCGGCCCTCCTTGACGGCGGCGAGGATGTCGTCCCAGAGCTGGGCACGGGCGGTCAGCGCCAGGTTGACCGTGTCGGCGCACTCCTGCCACTTGGCGTCGTCGTCGCCGCACAGGTCGGCGAGCATCTGCATCGCCATCGGGGTGTGCTGCTCGCCGTCGACCTCGATGTGCCGCTCCAGGTAGTCGACGAAGGTGTGCAGCCGGTTGCTGCGCTCGTTGACCGCGACGACCTGGGTGAACATGTCGGGGATCAGGTCCTCCCGGCCGAATGCGAACGCGGCGGCCTGGCAGTGCACCGGAGTCGACTCGATGATCTTCCAGGTGGTGGCGGCGAAGGCCCGCGATGCCTCGGGCACCCCGGCCTCGACCAGCGCGTCGGTCACCGACGTGCCGCCGCGCAGCAGGTCGACCAGCCGGTCGACGGCGGTGGTGTCCGCGCCCGCCTCCCCCATCCCCCGCACGTACAGCTCGAAGTGGCTGATGTAACCCTCGCCGAGCTCGTCGCTCTCCTCGACCATGACGATGTCGTTGATCAGCCGCCGGCTGCCGGTGGGCCCGGTGGGGATCCACGGCACGGTCACGCAGGTGAGCTGCCGCTGCAACGACTTCAGCAGGGACATGAAGTCCCAGACCGCGAAGACGTGGTGCTCCATGAAGGTGACAAGCGACTCGTGGGTGTCCAGGTTGGCGTAGAGCGGGTGCTTGACCACCACGTCGCGGCGGTCGGTCACCGCCTTCTCCAACCGCTCGATGCCCGGATGTGTCTTACCCCAGTCGTACCGTGACATGTTCAGCCTCCCTGCTGGGCGCGTTCGCGCCAGATGACCGGGCAGTAGTCGGGGTCCGCGTAGTCCGGCCGGCCGGCGTGGGTGCGGCGGACCAGCACGTCGTGGTTGTACGCGGCGAGGCTGCCGTCGGAGAGCGGGAACTCCTGGTAGGCGTTGTCGCCGTCCTGAAGGTGCAGCGAGATCGCCCGGCGCGGGCGTCCGCTGACGTTGGCGCCGCTGCCGTGGTAGGTGCGGCAGTGGTGGAAACTCATGTGCCCCTTGGGGATCACCATCGGAATCTTGCGGATCTGCGCGCCGTTGTGCGCCGCGTTCTCGGCCAGCATCTCCTCCAGCTGGTCGCGGTCCCGCTCGGCGAAGTGCCGCACGACGGTGTCGTCCGCGCCGGTCTCCGACCACCGGTGCGAACCGTCGACCATGGTGATCGTGCCCATCTCCTCACCGCAGTCGTGGAACGGGATGAACGCGGTCAGCATCTTCTCCGACGACGACGACGACCAGTAGTGCTTGTCGAAGTGCCAGGGCACGATGTTCGACGGCTCACCCGAGATCGGCGGCTTGTAGATCAGCGTGGACTGGAAGACCCGGATCTCGTCGGCCTGGGCCAGCCGGGCGGCGACCGCGCCGATCAGCGGCTTGCGCAGGATCGCGGCGATCCCGTCGTGTTCGTAGTGGACGTAGTCGTTGTGCCGCTGCACCGGGCCCTTCGACGGGTCCCAGTAGGCGAGCTTCGGCGGGCGCACCGGCAGGGTGCGGTCCCGTTCGCCGTCGTAGTAGCGGTCGGTGGCCGCGGTCAGCGTGTCCACCTCGTCGTCGGTGAGCAGCTTCTTGGACAGGTACCAGCCGTGCTCGGCGTAGTGGCGCACGTCCTCGTCGGACGGGAGCAGCGCCTCCTCCTCGGCGGTCAACGTCGGATGTGTCGTGGTCATGCACCTGCTCCTCGTGCCGTGCCGGCCGCGACGGCGGGGGTCGCCCCCGCCACGGCCAGCTCCCGTTCCTTGGCCTCGTAGAGGGCCCTGATGTTGCCGCTGCCGAAGGTCCGCGCCCCGCGCCGCTCGATGAGTTCGAGGAAGAGGGTGCGCCGCACGTGCATCGACTCGGTGAAGATCTGCAACAGCTGTCCGCCGTGGTCGGCGTCGACCAGGATGCTGAGGTCCCGCAGCCGGTCCAGCGGCGCGTCGACCTTGCCGACCCGCTGCTCCAGGGTGTCGTAGTAGGCCGCCGGGGTGCCGGCGAAGCGCACCCCACGGGCCCCGAGCGCGCCGACCGCGCCGACGATGTCGTCGGTGCGCAGCCCCAGGTGCTGCACCCCGGCCCCATGGTGCTCGGTGAGGAACGCGTCGATCTGGCCGGGACGCCGTCCGGCGTCCGGTTCCAGCAGCACCAGGGTGACCCGCCCGGAGGCGTCCTGCACCACCTTGGAGTTCATCGCCTGACCGGCGACCTCGATGTGCTCCTCGAAGATCTGCGCGAACCCGAAGACCCGCTCGTAGTGCGCGACGGTGTCGTCGAGCTGGCCGGGCGGCACGCACACCGCCAGGTGGTCGATCTCGGCGAGCAGCCGCTCGTCGGTCCCGCCGGCCGGGGTCGCCTCGATCGCGCCGGGCAGGAAGTCGGCCCGGTCGCCCCGGCGTTCCACCAGCCGGTGCAGCACGTCACCGAAGCCGCCCACCTCGGCGGTCACCACCTCGGCGTCCGCGCCGGTCCAGGTGCGCGGCGGGGTCACCGGCGTCGCACCTCGGGCCACCAGCTCCGCGTACGCCCCGGCGGCGTCGCCGACCTCCACCGCCACCACCGCGATCCCGTCACCGTGCCTGGTGACGTACCCCGAGGCGGGATGGTCGGCGGCCAGGCCGGTGGTCAGCACCATCCGGATGTCGGCCTGCCCCAGCAGCAGGGACCGCTGCCCGACCAGCCCGGTCTCCGGCCCGCCCTGCCCGAGCAGGGTGAAACCGACGGCGGTACCGAAGTAGAAGGCCGCCTGTCGGGCGTCTCCCACGTACAGTTCGATGTGATCTATTCCGCGAATGTCCATCTCTCCAGCCCTTCCCCATGTCCCCCCGTGACTGCCGTCCGGGCACGTGCGGCCCGGGTCGCAGCGTCGATCACCTCCCCGGCTCGGCAGGCCGGGCGCCAGCCCCGGTGGTACGCCGCAGCAGCAGGCTCACGTTCTGCCCGCCGAATCCGAAGGAGTTGGTGAGCGCGAATTCGGCCCGGCTCGCCCGGGGCACGTCGCGGACGTGGTCCGCCGGGCAGTCCGGGTCCGGGTCGTCCAGGTGGTACGTCGGCGGCAGCAGGCCGGCACGCAGCGCCAACGCGCAGGCCGCCGTCTCCACCACCCCGGACGCGCCCAGCAGGTGCCCGGTGAGCGCCTTGGTGGAGCTGACCGGCACCCCGCCGACGCCGAAGACCTTGCCCAGCGCGGTGCTCTCGGCGATGTCCCCGAGCTTGGTGCCGGTGCCGTGGGCGTTGACGTAGCCGACCTCGGCCGGTGGGACGTCGGCCCGGGCCAGGGCGGCGCGCATGCAGTCGGCCGCACCCTCGCCGTCGGGCCGGGGCATCGTCGGGTGGTGCGCGTCGGTGGTGCTGCCGTAGCCGGCCACTTCCGCGTACGTGCGGGCGCCCCGGGCGGCGGCGTGGGCGGCCCGTTCCAGCACCAGCAGGGCGGCCCCCTCGGCGAGCACGAACCCGTTGCGTCGCCTGTCGAACGGACGGCTCGCCTCGGTCGGGTCGGCGAAGCCCCGGGCGAGCGCGCGGGCGTTGCCGAAGGTGTCGGCGAAGGTCGGGAAGAGCGGCGCCTCGCTGGCCCCGCAGAGCACCACGTCGGCCTCGCCGGCCCGGATCAGCCGGGCCGCGTCGGCGACCGCCTGGGCTCCGGAGGCACAGGCGGTGCCGACCGAGGAGCTGTAGCCGCGGATGCCGTGGGCGATGGCGATCCGCGCCGAGGCCATGTTGGGCAGGATGCCGGTCAGCAGGTACGGGCTGACCGCCGCCCGGCCGCGTTCGGTGCGGGCGATCACCTGCTGTTCCAGGGTGGACATGCCACCGACCCCGCCGACGATGACGCCGATCCGCGCCGGATCGACGTCCCGGCCCACCTCGATGCCCGCGTCGGCGAGCGCGTCGGCGGCGGTGAGCAGGGCGAACAGCACCACCCGGTCGAGCACCTTGGTCTCCGGGCCGGTGGCGACCGTACGCGGGTCGATCGGCGGGAGCACCCCGGCGACCTCCAGCGACTCCCGGGCCGGGTGTCCCTCGGGCGGTCGGCTCAACCCGGACCGGCCGGTGGTCAACGCGGCGAAGGTGTCCTCCACCCCCCGCCCGACCGGGCTGAACAGGCCCATGCCGGTGATGACGACGGTCATGACGACGACTCGGCGAGGAAGCGTTCCCGCAGCGCCACCTTGCGGACCTTGCCGGTGACGGTGACCGGGATGTCGTCGGCGCTCACCGGCACCACCCGACGCAGGGTCGCCCCCACGTCCGCCCCGAGGGCGGCCCGGATCGTGTCGGTTCGGTCGACCGTCGGGTCCGCTCCGGCGGCCAGTTCCAGCAGCACGTCGGTGGTGACCGTGTCACCGTCGGCGACGATCAGCACGGTGCAGTCGGTGACGTCGGGGCAGGCGGCGAGGACGCGCTCCTCGGACAGCGCGGTGAAGTAGCGCCGCCCGTCGGGCAGCGTCACCGAGTCGACCGCCCGGTCCAGGTGGTAGTAGCGGCCGTCGGCGTCGGCGTGGACCAGGTCACCGGTGAGGTACCAGCCGCGCAGCCGGAACCGGTAGCTGGTGACCGAGTCGTTCCAGTAGCCCCGGAACAGCGACGGCGAGTCGATGCCGAGGAAACCCACCTGGCCGGGGGGCAGCTCGTTGCCCTCGGCGTCGAGGACGGCCACCTTCGCGAACCGGTAGGGCCGGCCCACGCAGCGGCCGTACCTGTCGGTGTCGGTGGTGTGCGTGATGTGGAACATCGAGTGGCCCATCTCGCTGGAGCCGAGGCCGTCGATGAACATCGAACCGGGGACGCGGGTGACGCCCTGCCGGGTGACCACGTCGCGGGAGCCGACCGCCACGAGTCGGCGGACGTGCGGCTCGTGCGAGCAGTCGCCGGTGTTGAACCACAGCCGCACCGAGTCCAGGTCGTACCCGCTGAGGTCGAAGCGGGCCAGCTCGGCCCAGGTCATCGAGAAGCCGAAGACCCCGTCGGGCCGCCACTGCTGGATGGCGTCGAGGACCCGTTCGCCGCCCTGCTCGGACAGCAGGAACATCTCCGCCCGGTTGCCCAGCGCCTGGTTGACCATCAGCACGGTCGCGGTGTGCGGGGCGGGCAGCGCGTTGAGGATGCGGCGGGTGCCCTGCGCCTGCGGCATGGACAGCAGGTGCCGGGTGGCGGCGAAGAGGCTGGCGTGCGAGTGCAGCACCGCCTTGGGCACCCCGGTGGTGCCTGACGTGTGGGTGATGACGATCGGGTCGTCGGGGTGGTGCCGGTAGTCGGCCGGGGCCTGCGCCGGGTCGCCGGCGCCGGCCCCCTGCGGGGTGCCCAGCAGCGGCACGCCCAGGTCGTGCCCGGCCAGCAACTCGGTGTGCGCGGCGTCGGCGAGCACCCCGGCACCGCGCAGCCGACGGATGTACTCGGCGGCGATCTCGGAGCGCAGCTTGCCGTTCATCAGCGCGGGGATCGCGCCGATCCGGGTCAGCGCCAGGAAGCTCAGCACCATGTCGGCGGCGGCGGTGGCCCAGACGGCCACCGGGTCGCGGGGCCGCACCCCCCGGTCGTGCAGCCACGCCGCCCGCGCGGCGACCCGCTCGTCGAGCTGGCCCAGGGTGAGCGGCTGCCCGGCGGGGTGCCCGTCGACCGGGGTGTCGAAGGTCAGCCCCGGCCCCTGCGGGTCCGCGCCGTGGGCCAGCACCCGGGCCAGCACGTTCCCCGCGCCGAGCTGCGGATCGGCGGCGAGCACCCCCCGCAGTCCCTTCGTCCTCATTGACTGTCTCCTCCCCCCAGCAGCACCGCGACCGCACCGGTGGGCGTCGCGTCGGGTGCCTCGTCGATCAGGACCAGCAACGCCTCGTCGGCGTCGCCGTCGTACAGCAGCAGTTCCCCCTCGGCGGTGGCGTCGGCCCGTGGGTCGCCGGTCGGGCTCAGGCACACCACCGGCCCGGTCAGCCCGAAGCGGGCGGCGACCTGCCCGGCGACGCTGTTGGGCACCGACTGGAAGAAGAACAGTGGACCGACCCGCCCCCCGGCGGCGACGGTCGACCGGACGTGCGTGGCGCTGGGCCGGTCACCGGCGGCGCTGACCAGCACCACCGCGCACCGGGTGCCGGTCGCCGCCGGGCCCCCCGGCCGGCGGTCCAGGCAGCGCCCGGCCACCGCGGCGACCAGCGGCGCGAACGGCGAGTGCAGGAACCCGGGCAGCGGCGGTGGCGGCCCGTCGCCCGGTTCCGGCCAGCGCGCCTGCGCCAGCACCCGCGGTGCGCCGTGACCGGCCGGACGGCCCGGGACGATCCCGGGTCCCGGGCCGCGCGTGCCGGTCACGGCGCACCCACCAGCAGGGCGGTGTTCGCGCCGCCGAAGGCGGCGTTGAGGCTGAGCGCGTACCGGCTGGTCACCGGGCGGGGCGCGGCGGTGACCACGTCCAGCGGGCAGGCCGGGTCGGGGCCGAGCCAGCCGGCGTTGACCGGCAGCTTCCCGTGCCCCAGCGCCGCCACGGTGACCACCAGTTCGAGCAGGCCGGACGCCTCCAGCGCGTGCCCGTGCAGCGCCTTGGTGGAGCTGACCGGCACCTGCCCGGCCCGCTCGCCCAGGGCCAGCCGCAGCGCCGCGGCCTCGGAGGCGTCGCTGAACCCGGTGCCGGTGGCGTTGGCGTTGACGTAGCCGACCGCCCCGGCGGGCAGGCCGGCGCGGCCCAGCGCCGCGCCGATCGCCCGGGCCAGCCCGCCCCCCTGCGGATCGGGTTGGCAGGGGTGGTGGGCGTCGCCGGCCCGGCCCCACCCGGCCAGCGTCGCCACCGGCGTCGCGCCCCGGTCGTGCAGCGTGGCCGCGGACTCCAGCACCACCGCGGCCACCCCGTCGCCGAGCAGCAGGCCCTGCCGTCCGATGCTGAACGGGCGGACCGCCCCGTCGGCGGCGAGCGCCCGGCCGGCGTCGAAGAGCGCGAACTGGTCCGGTTCCACCAGGTAGCCGGCGGCCACCACGACCCGGTCGGTGTCCCCCCGGCGGATCATGGCGGCGGCGTCGGCGACCGCGTTGCTGGCCGAGACGCAGGCGGTGGTGTAGACCCGGGTCGGTCCGCCGAGCCCGCAGCGCCGGGCCAACCGGCCGGCCAGGGTGGGCAGTTCCGGCCAGGCCGGGCCGTCGCCGTCGCGCTCGCCGCCGGCCCACCACGGGTCGTCGGTGTCGGCGACCGGCCTGTCGTCGGCGTACGGGCCGGGCAGGGTCGCCGGCCCGCCGTGGGTGGCCAGCAGCAGCGCGGACGCCCGACGCTGCGCCTGGTCGAGCCCGGCCGCGTGGCAGGCGGCGTCGACCGCGTCGGCCAGTTCCTGCGGCAGGGTCGCCACGTCGGGGCGGGTGGCCGCGACGGCCACCCGGCGGCCGGTGGTGTCGAACCGGCGGACCGGTCGGAACGCCGGCACCCCGGACAGGACCCCGGCCAGCAGGGCGTCCACGCCCCTGCCGAAGGCGCTGACCGCGTGGGTGGCGGAGATCGTGACGGTGCCCCGGTCAACCATCAGCGGAGGCGGTCAGGCAGGTGTGGAAAACGGCCAGGGCGTCGTCGAGGGTGCGGATGCCGGCGAGCTGGTCGTCGGTGAGGTCCATCCGGGTGTCGTAGCGCTGTTCGACGAGGTGCACCAGCCAGGCCAGTTCCATCGAGCCGACCCGGTGCGGTACCTGGTCGACGGGTTTGCCGGTCAGTTCGGCGAGCATGCTCACCAGGTCAGCTCGCCCCAGGTCGGGCTGACCGGACATCAGCGGTTGTCGGTGGTCGCCCCGGCGACCCGGTCGGCGACCATGGTGGTGAACTCCCCCACCGTCATCAGGGCCAGCTTCTCCGAGTCGTCGTCGGCGAACCGCAGCCCGTAGCGGTCCTCCACCCGGACGGACAGGTCGGACAGGGCGAGCGACTCCAGGTCCACCCCGGACGGGCCGAGGGTGGTGTCGTCGTCGATCCCGTCGACGTCGTAGTTCATGTCCTGGAGCTGCTCGATGACGAAGGTGCGGACCTCGTCTCGCATGACGGTTACCTCTCTCGATGGGCGGGTCGCCGGGGCCCGGTCGGGGCACCGTGCGGGGGTGGTTCGGGCGTGCCACCGACGGTCGGCCGGTGGGGACGCGGTGGGGACGCCCCGGCGACGGTCCACGGGGGCCGTCCGGGTGGCGGGGTGCAGCGGACCGGTCACGGCACCGCCGTCCGCAGCACGTCCAGTGAGCGGACCAGTTTGCCGGTGGTGGTACGCGGCAGCTGCGCCACCAGGTGCAGGGTGCGGGGCCGCTTGTAGCCGGCCAGCCGCTCCGCGAGGAGCTTGTCCAGCTCCTCCTCGGACAGTGGGCCGTCGGGCTGCACGTACGCGGTGATCCCGTCGTCGTAGGCGACCACCGCGGCGGCCACCCCGGGCAGGCCGGTGAGGGTGGCCTCGACCTCGGTGAGGTCGACCTTGAGACCCCCCACGGAGACCTGCGAGTCGAGCCGCCCCCGCACGGTGACCAGGCCGGTGTCCGGGTCGACGGTGCCGGCATCGCGGGTGCGCAGCCAGCCGTCGGCCCAGCGGCTCGGGTCGCTGAGCCCGACGTACGGCGAGGCGGGGCAGCTGATCAGCAGCTCACCGTCGGACTCGCGGACCTCGATGCCGGGGGCGGGGGCGATGGCGGGCCGGTGGCTGCCGTGCAGGTCGGTGCCGATGACGCCGACCTCGGTCATCCCGTACATGTTGCCCAGGGGCACGCCGTGCCGGTCGGTGAACGCCTGCACGACGGCCGGCGGGACCAGTTCCCCGCCGGTGGTCATCCGCCTGAACTGGGGCAGCGGCCCGTCCGGGCGGGTGAAGGCGAGCAGACCGATGTGGAACGGCACGCCGAGCACGGTGGCCGGGGTGTCCTGGGCGGCGATCGCGGCCAGCACGGCGTCGCCGCTGAGCCGTTGCGGCGGGACCAGCTCGACGTGGGCGTGCAGGCCGTAGAGCAGGCCACCGACCAGGCCGAGCACGTGCACCATGGACGGTAGCAGGATGATCCGTTCGCCGGGCAGCGCGACCCCGTCGATGCGGGTGTAGCGGTGCACCTCGGCGACCAGGTCGGCGGCGGTGCGTCCGATCACCTTGGACGGTCCGGTCGAGCCGGAGCTGAGCTGGATCACGGCGTGTCCGCTGACCGCCTGACGGTCGGCGTATCCGGTGACGCTCTCGGTGACGTCGAGGAAGACCTTCAGCGCGCCAGGACCGGTACGGGCCGGCGCGACGACCACCTGCGGGGTGAGCCGGCGCAGCGCCTGGTCGACCTCGTGGTCGGTGAGCCGGTGGTCGAGCAGCACTGCCTGGCCGCCGCTGCGCCAGGTCGCCAGCAGGTTGACCACATAGGACACCGACGGTGGCAGGCGCAGTGCGACGGCCCCGCCGGGGCGCAGTCCCGCGTCGCGCAGCCGGTCCTGTGCCGCGACGACCAGGCGGTGCAGGGTGCCCCGGTCCACCGGCTCGGGCAGCCGGAGACAAATGTCGGTTGGAGGGCCGGCGAACAACACGTCGTCCACCCAACCGGGGTCTAGCGCCGCAGGATCTTCCGTCGGGCGATACATGGTCACCGCCGGCCACCGTCCAGCATAGAATGGGGCGAAAGCGCCCAAAGATGATGCCTCTTGTCGTGCTCACGGCACCCTACGACAGCCCGGAAGAGCATTACTAGGTGCGAATGGCTAGATCATAAAAGGCGGCCGGCCGGATTGCCGCCGCTCGATCGGCCGGGCAGGATCGGGCGCGTACGCCGGCCCGCGACACCACCGGCGGCCTCGCCGTGCCCGACGCTCCGGCCGGCATCCGACCGACCCGACGGCACCCCCTGGTCAGCACCGGTCACCGTGGACCGTCGACGACCCGGCGCAGTGTCCACGCCGGACCCGGACAGGGGTGTGCCCGGCAGGCGGACTTCCGCCGGCCGGGCACACCCTCAGGCGCCACGCACAGTGATCAGTCGGTCGCGCTCCTCGGCGTCGGCGCGACGCCCCGGAGCACCAGGGCGCTGTTGAAGCCGTCGAAGCCGCGCGCGCAGACCAGCGCCACCCGACGCTCGGGCCGGCGCGGGGCACGCAGGAAACCCAACTCGCAGCCCGGAGCCGGATCGACCGGACCGGCCGAGGCGGGCAGCATGTCGTGGTGGAAGGCGAGCAGCGCGGTCGCCACGTCCAGGGCCGACCCACCCTGGTGGGCCCGGCCGGTCAACGACTTGTGCGTGCTCACCGGCGGCGGCCGGTCAGCGAAGACCGTCCGCAGCGCCGTCGCCTCGCTGCGGTCGTAGCGGGGCACCCCGAGCGCGTCGGGCACGACCAGGTCCACCTCGTCGGGCGGGCTGCCGGCCCGGTCCAGCGCCAGCCGCATCGCCCGCGCGTACGCCGTCGGGTCGCCTGCGGTGTCCGGGCCGGTGTGCACCGCGTCGTGGGTGGCCGCCCAACCGGTCACCTCCCCGTAGATCCGGGCACCCCGGGCCAGCGCGTGCCCCCGCTCCTCCACCACGAAGACCGCACCCCCCTCGGCGGGCACGTACCCGCCGGCCGCCCGGTCGAACGGCAGGTACGCCGCCGCCGGCTCGTCGACGGCACTGAGCAGCCCGGAACGCAGCTGGCAGGCCAGCGCGTACGGGCTCAGCGGGCACTCGGTCGCCCCGGCGACCACCACCGACGTGCCCCGCCTGATGGTGCGCACCGCGTGCGCCAGGCTGTCCAGCCCACCGGCCGCCTCGGCGACCAGCACCCCCGACGGCCCCTTGAACTGGTGGTGGATGGACAACTGCCCGACGCTGGCCGCATAGAACCAGGCGATCGACTGGTACGCCCCGACGGTGCGGCTCGGCCCGCCCCAGAGCCGTTGCAGCTCCCGCTGGCCGAACAGGTTCCCCCCCGACGAACTGGCCAGGGTGACCGCCCAGGCGTACGGGTCCGGGGCGCGGGCGGGCAACCCGGCGTCGGCGAGCGCCAACGCCGTCGCGGCGAAGCCGAGCTGGGTCCACCTGTCGGTCTGCACGAGCTGCCGGGTGTCGACGTACGCGGCCGGCTGGAAGCCGGGCACCTCGCCACCGACCCGGGTGGGATAGCCGGTCGGGTCGAACAGGGTGATCGGCCCGGTCCGTCGGACCCCCGAGGTCACCGTCCGCCAGTGCGCGTCGACGCCGATGCCGCTGGGCGCGACCACCCCGATCCCGGTCACCACCGCCCGCGCCCGCTCCCCGGGGGCCGGGGTGACGGCGGGGGCGGGGAGCGTCACCGCGCCACCGCCAGCCGGCGGAACAGCATCGCGGACTGGAAACCCCCGAACCCGCTGCCCACCGACAGGGCCACGTCGACCGGGGTCTCCCGGGCCACGTTCGGCACGTAGTCCAGGTCGCACTCCGGGTCCCGGGTGGTCCAGTTGGCCGTCGGCGGCACCACCCCGTACTCGATGGCCAGGGCGCAGGCGGCCATCTCGATGGCGCCGATCGCGCCCAGCGAGTGCCCGACCATCGACTTGATCGAACTCACCGGCACCTGGTACGCCGTAGGGCCCAGCGCCCGCTTGAACGCCGCCGTCTCGTGCCTGTCGTTCTGCCGGGTGCCGGAGCCGTGCGCGCTGACGTAGGAGACCGCCGACGGGTCCAGCCGGGCCTCCCGTAGCGCCGCCGCGATGGCCAGCCCCATCTCCACCCCGTCGGGCCGCAACCCGGTCATGTGGAAACCGTTGCTGCGCCCGGCGTAGCCGGCCACCTCGCAGTAGACGTGCGCGCCGCGCCGCCGGGCGTGCTCCCACTCCTCCAGCACCAGCACCGCGGCCCCCTCGGCGAGCACGAAACCCTGCCGGTGGGCGTCGAACGGGCGGCTGGCGTGCCCCGGGTCGTCGTTGTCCGGGCTGGTCGCCCGGATCGCGTCGAACGAGGCCACGGTGACCGGGGAGATCGGCGAGTCCGCCGCGCCGGCCAGCACGATGTCCGCCTCCCCGTCGACGACGAGCTGGTGGGCGTACCCGATGGCGTCGATGCCCGAGGTGCAGCCGGTGGAGACCACCTGCGCCGGGCCGTGCAGCCCGTGCCGGCAGGCCACGTCGGCGGCGAGGCTGCTCGGCACCAACGCCTGGTAGAGGTACGGCCCACCGAGGGCGTGGTCGACCAGCCAGTGCCGGCCGGCGTCGCTGACCCGGACGTACTCCTGCTCCAGCGCGGTGGTGCCGCCGACGGCGGTGCCCAGCACCACCCCGGCGACGTCCCGCTCGGCGTCGGTCAACTCCAGGCCGCTGTCGGCCAGCGCCTCCGCCGCGCAGGCCAGGGCGAACTGCACGTACCGGTCGGAGCGTTGCCGCTGCGCCGGGGTCAACCCGGCGGCGTCCGGGTCGAAGTCACACTCGGCGGCGATCTGCGACCGGTACGGCGACGGGTCGAAGAAGCTGATCCGCCTGGTGGCCGTCCGCCCCTCGGTGAGGGTCTTCCAGAACCGGTCCCGGGTCACCCCGCCCGGGGCGACCACCCCGACCCCGGTCACCACGGCACGCCGCCCGGTCACGACGGACCCCGCTGCTCCACCAGTTCGGTGTCGACGTGGCCGAGTTCCGGGCGGGGGGCGAGCGGGCCGAGGTGGAACACCACCTCGGCGGGGGCGTCACCGGTGTTGCGCAACCGGTGCCGCACGTTACGCGGCACGAACAGCGCCTCCCCGGCGGCCAGCGGCACCGGCTCGTCGTCCAGGTCCACGGTGATCGCGCCGCGCACCAGGTACAGGAACTCCTCGCTGTACGGGTGGTAGTGCTCGGCCACCCGGTCGCCGGGGGCCACCGTCACCACCCCCATGAACCCCGAGGTGCTGCCGACGGTACGCGGGCCGAGCAGCACCCGCAGCTCCCCGCCGCGTCGCCGGTCGGCCGGTACGTCCCGGGCAGCGACCAGACCGGTGGTGACCTCACTCATCGCCGCCTCCCGCGTACGCCCGCTCGATCCGTTCCTTGATCACGGCCAGTTGCACCCGGCTGTTGGTGTTGATCCGCTCGGTCATCGCCACGTCGTCCACCGGCGCGGTCGGCTTCATCGCGAAGTCCTGCACCCAGGTCATCCGGGTGCCCGCCGGTTCCGTGTCGTAGTACCAGTGGATGCGCATGTACTCGAACGGTCCGGTCTCCACCCGCCGGGCCCGCACCTGCCAGGTCGCCGGGTCGGCGGTACGTTCGCTGACCCAGCTCCACGCGATGCCGTTCTCGTCGGGGTGCATGGTCAGCCGGAACCGGACCGTGTCCCCCTCCCGGTGCAGGATCTCCACCACCGCGTACTCGGTGAACAGGTCCGTCCAGCGGGCCACGTCGTTGGTGATCTCCCAGACCAGCGCCAACGGGGCGGCGATGAGGATGCTGTTCTCGGTGTGCCCGGCCGGTCCGGCGTCAGCCACCAGGTCGGCGACGCCGGCGATGCTCAGCTGCCCGGCCTGTTCGGGGATGCGTACCCGCCAGCGGTCGGCGACCACGGCGGACAGTTCCAGCAACGCCAGCGAGTCCATGCCCAGCTCCTCCAGGCTGGCGGCGGGCGCGCGGGCAGCGGCGTCGGCGTCGAGACCGCAGCGGGTCACCAGGATCTCGGTGATCTCGCTGGTCAGCGGTCGGCCGTGGGTGACGGTCATCTCGGGTCCTCCTCCACCGGGCGACTCACCCCGGTAGCCGCCACCCTGCGGCCGGACCCGTCACCCCGGCGTCACCCAGCGGCCCCCGACACCTCCGCACGATGGTGACGGTGCGTTGACGCATGCTGTGTACCGGCTATGCGCGAGCTGTCCATTGTGATGGAGGTTCGCAGATCAGGGGCAATGCGACCCGGTCACCATGCCTACACTTTCGTTGACCGAGAGTAATCATATTGGTAGTGTTCGTGCCGGCCGGCCCGGCTCGGCCGCGCAGGGAACCGGCCACGGCGTCGCGGGGGACCCCGTCGGGACACCGGACGATCTGGACCCAGGTTTCCGTGCAGGGGGTGCGCCCGTGACCGGTCATGCCAGCACGCCGACCAACGGCGCTCCGGTACGCCTGCACCTGCTCGGCGGTTTCCGGCTGCTGCACGGCGACACCCCCGTGGTGGTCCCCCGGGGGCTGCAACGGGTGATCGCCCTGATCGGGCTGCGCCCCGGCGCCACCCGCAGCAACCTCGCCGGGCTGCTCTGGCCCGAGGTGCCCGAGGAACGGGCGTTGTCGTCCCTGCGCACCGCCCTGTGGCGGCTACGCCAGGACCCCTGCTGCCCGCTGCTGGTCAGCGGGGACACCGTCCGCCTCGATCCGGCCGTCCGGCTCGACGTGGACGACCTGGTCGCCACCGCCGCCCGGGTCCGCGACGGGGGTGACCCGCGCGCCGCCGCCGACGCGCTCGCCGCCGGCAGCCGCGACCTGCTCCCCGGCTGGTACGACGACTGGGTCCTGCTGGACCGGGAACGGCTGCGCCAGCTCCGGCTGCACATGCTGGAACAGCTCGCCGTCGACCACCTCGACGCCGGACGGCACGGCGAGGCGTTACAGGCCGCCCTGGAGGCGATGGCCGCCGAACCGCTCCGCGAGACCCCGCACCGCCTGGTGGTGCGCATCCACCTCGCCGAGGGCAACGCGTTCGAGGCGGTGCACGCCTTCTACGTCTACCGGGACCTGCTCATGCGGGAACTGCGCCTGGAACCGTCCCCCGCGATGTGCGCCCTGGTCGACGAGACCCTCGCCCCGATCCGGCAGGCCACCCGCCGCACCCCGGCCGCCCGCCGTCACGATCCGGCCGGACGGCGTGACGACGAGGTGACAGCCCCACCACCAGGGTGGACCCACCGTGAGCCCTGGACCGATCGGGGCGCGCCACCGGCGAGAGGGGTCCGATGAGCCGTCTGGTGATCGTCAGCAGGATCATTCCCGGCGCGGAGGGGCGGGTCGCCCAGATCTTCGCCGAAGCCGACGCGACCGAACTACCCGAACTCACCGGGCTGCGCCACCGCTCCCTGTACCGCCTGCACGACCTGTGCGTACACCTGATGGAAACCACCGAGGTGGACGTCGACACCCTGGTCACCGCCCGCCGGCACCCGCTGTACCAGCGGACCAACGAACGGTTGTCGGCCCACACGTCGGCGTACCTGCCGACCTGGCGGTCGCCCCGGGACGCGCCGGCCGGCTGCTTCTACAGCTGGGACGTCTCCGACGCGCCCAGCCCGGAGCCGCTGCGCTGAACCGCCGCCGGGGCGCGGAGCCCTCCCGACGTCGACGCCCTGTCGTGACGTCGATACCGCCCGACACCGGGCATTCCACCTGCGCAACGAGGTGTGGTCCTCCCTGTCGTCCGACATTCGCGTATGCAAAGCTGCGGCGGGTTTTCGCGTTTTCCTCGCGATCTCAACGACATACGCGATAGGGAGGTAGCCGTGCCGTCAACTGTCGGGCAGTGGCTCGTCGTGATCTTGGCTCTGCTGGTGGGCCTGGCCGGAGGCTGGGCGCTGTGGGGGCGGCAGAAGCCGACCACCGCCACGCCCATCGTGGAGGGTGACCCGGTGGTGGGGCTCTCCCCGGAGGAGAAGGCCGCCGCCACGATCGACGCCCCGCGCCCGGCCGCCACCCTCGACACCTCCCCGGCACCCGCCGCCGCTGCCGGCACGGCCGTCCCCGCCGAGTCCTCCGCTGCCGCTGACTCCGCCGCTCCCTCCACCGCCTCCACCGCCGACGTCGAGGACGCCGCCGTCAACGGCACCTCCAGCACGGTCGCCGCCGACCGGACCGCCCCCCTGCCGGACCTCGCGGACGAACCCACCACCATCGACCTGACCGGCCGCACCACCCGTGACGACGCGCCCGGAAGCGGCGTCACCGATGAGGCCACCGCGCCGGTTCCCGCGCCCCGGACCACCGTCGAGGACCCCCCGGACAGCGCGGCGGCCGACCTGCCGGCACCAGCCCCGGTGGCCCCGGAGCCGGACGCCACGGCCCCGGTCACCGCCTCGGACGTCACCCCGACTGACGCTTCGGCCCCGGCTGACACCTCGGGCCCGGATGACGCTTCGGCCCCGGCTGACACCTCGGGCCCGGATGACGCTTCGGGTCCGGATGACACCTCGGCCCCGGCTGACGAGCCGGACTCGGCCGGTGAGCCGACCCCGGCAGTCGCGTCGACGCCGGTTGATGAACTGACGCCGGTTAACGAGCCGACCCCGGCCGGTGAGCCGACGCCGGTCGACGGGTCGATCCCGGCCGGCGTTGCGGAAGCCGAGCCGGCCGATGCGTCCGAGCGCACCTCACCGCGAGTGCCCGACGTGGACGACGTCCCGGTCTCCGCAGAGCCGGTGATCCCGACGCAACGCACCCCCGACGCCGACAGCGCCCCGGTTCCGGAGCAAGCCCCGGTTCCGGACGGTGCCCCCGCCTCGGACGGTGCCCCGGTTTCACCGGGTGCCTCCGTCGCCGACGTCGCGGCGGCGCAGGACGAGCCGGTGGACGACTTCCGGCGTATCCAGGGGATCGGCCCGAAGCTGGCCGCAGCGCTCCAGGCTGCCGGCATCCGCAGCTACCGGCAGCTCGCCGCGCTGGACGAGACGAGCCTGCGGGAGACGATCCGTGCCGCCGGGCTGCGCGCCACCGCGAGCCTGGCCACCTGGCCGCAGCAGGCACAGGTGCTGGCCGGTGCGGGTGCCGAGGCCGAGCGGGTGCTGCCGACGCCGACCGGCACCGACAGCCAGGACTGACTGTGAGGCTGGCGGGGTCGGTCCGCAGGTGATGGGCTGATGTCGGCAGCAGCGGGCGTGACTCTAGGTCTGACTGGCTTCGTGCCTTTCGCGGGACTTGTCCACCCACTGCTGCCGGCGCCCGGCCCGGCGGGAGACGTTTGGCCTGATCAGGAGCTTGACCGCCAGTTAGCGGCTGGCGTGTCTCATCACAGTCCTGCCATCTCCGCACCGGACCGGACCCTCGCGTCCCCACGGTTTGGAGAGAACGCATGTCCATGCTGGCAGATCTGGTCGAGGTCGTCATCGGCGTCGACACCCACAAAGACACCCACACCGCCGCCGTGCTCGACACCCGCACCGGCGGGGTCCTGGCCCGAGCTACGGTGACCACCGATCCGGACGGCTACGCGCAACTGGTAGCCCTCGCCGATGGGCAGTCAGGACTACGGGCCTGGGCCCTTGAAGGCGCCGGCGGCTATGGCGCTGGCCTTCACCGCTATCTGGCCGATGCCGGTGAGCTGGTCGTCGAGCTGGACCGCCCGAAGCGGCCCGCCCGCCGGGCCGGGGCGAAGTCCGACCCGATCGACGCCGAACGCGCCGCCCGCGACGCTGTGGCCCGCACCCGGCTGACGCAGCCTAAAACCGGGCCTCAGCGGGCCGCGTTGCAGATGCGGCTGACCGCCCGCCGAGCGGCTGTCGAGGCCGCCACCGCCGCCCAGCGGCAGCTACACGCGATGGTCATCACCGCGCCGGAGACAGTGCGAACCCGCTTCCGCGGGCAGAGCACCCGCGCGATGATCACCACCGCCGGCCGGCTACGACCCACCACAACCAGCGGTGACATCGAGGTCACCACCGCCCTGACAGTGCTACGTGACCTCGCCCGACGCATCCGGACCCTGGAAACGGAAGCCGCCGGCCACGAAGCGGCCATCCGCACGATCGTGCGTTCCTGGCGGCCGGACCTACTCGACCTCACCGGCGTCGGACCGATCGTCGCCGCGACCATACTCACCGCCTGGTCCCACCCCGGACGCTGCCGCAACGACGCCGCGTTCGCCATGCTCGCCGGCACCGCCCCGATCCCCGCATCCTCCGGCAAGACCATCCGCTACCGCCTCAACCGCTCAGGCGACCGGCAACTCAACCGTGCACTGCACACCATCGCTCTGTGCCGCCTCCAACGCGACCAGACCACCCGCGCCTACGCCGAACGCCGCCGCGCCCAAGGCAAAACCGACCGAGAGATCAAACGCTGCCTCAAACGCTACATCGCCCGAGACCTCTACCGACGCCTCGAAAACCCGCCCCAACCACTTGACCCGGCATAGGAGCGTCCGCCGAACCGACGGCGAGGGCTGGTGGACACGTGCGAGGCGTGTCCACCAGCCCTCGCCGTCGTCCGGTACGCGGTGGCCACCGTCGGTGAATTGTGCACCATAGCGCTGACCGTTCCGGAATACCGTTTACCCGGTCCCGGCCATGGGGTACATGGGCGTCACCTCGAACATCACACAAGCCGGGAGGCACCCCCATGCGCGGTACGTCGATCCTCGGAGTCATCGTCGTCATCTGGCTGGTCATCGGCGCTATCGCCGCTGGTCAGCGGGGCTATTACGGGAACGACGACACCAACTGTGCCGAGGCCGGCACGATCCTGGTGACGATCGTGGCCGGGCCGCTCAACTACATCGGCGCCAACCCGAAGATCGACTGCAAGCTCCCCGAGCCGTCGAAGTAAGCCGCAGCTTCCCGGCCCGCGCCCACCCCTCGGGGCGCGGGCCGCGTCATGTCCGCTCCAGATCACCCCCTCCCGCGCCCGCCACCCCACACCCCCTAAGCATCCTAGGAACCCATCCCACAAGCTCCCTCCACCCCTCCACCCCTCCACCCCTCCACCCTCTCCCCCTCCATCGACAACCGCCATGCAGTGATCAAGGGGTTGTGGACCGGTGATCAAGAGGTTTCGGTCAGAAAAGCGTGCTCCGGTGACGCAAACCTCTTGATCACCGAGCAAAGCCGGGGGCGGGCGGGGCCAGCGCGGGGCGGGGGGCGGGGGCGCGGGGGGAGCACGGGGTGGGTGTGGGTCAGGCGCCTACGTGGATGCCGGGGCGGCGGGAGGGGTCGGGTTCGCTCTTGCGGATGATCTCGCGGACCACGGGTGGGGTGTCGCCCCGACCGAGGATCAGGTAGCGCAGCAGGTGGGCGATAGGGTTGCCCTCGGACCACTCGAAGTGGGCGTGCGGGCGGACCCCTGTGCCGTCGCGCAGCGCCAGCAGGATGGCGGCGATCGCGTTCGGCACCGCCGGGCTGCTGGCCCGCAGCACCCGGAAGCCGCCCACCTCGACCCCGTGCACCCACAGCACCTGGCTGAACTCCGACGGGTCCACCACGTCGATCTCCAGGAAGAGCACGTCGGAGGCGCCCGGCACCGGGTTCATCCCCCGCTGTGCCCGCTCCTTGACCCGGTACTCCTTGAGCGCGCCGCTGTCGCGTTTGTGGGCGATCAGGTGCAGCCGGCCGTCGTGGGCCAGCGACTCGGCGACGAACCGTCGGGCCGGCTCGTCGAACTCGATCCGTTCGGTGCGCAGCTCGGTGGTCCGGGTGATCCGGGAGACCAGCGACACCACCACGATGCCGGCGATGAACATGCCGGAGATGGCGAGCCCGTCGGGTTTCTCGATGACGTTCTCGGTCAGCGCGTAGAGCAGCACGGCGGTGAGCAGCGCGAAGCCGGCGGCGGCGAACCGGTGCCGGGCCCGGACGGTCGCGATGGTCACCGCCACCGCGCCGGAGACCATCATCGCCAGGATGCCGGTGGCGTACGCGCCGGCCTGGGCGTTGACGTCGGCCCGGAAGGCGACGGTGATGACGATGCTGATCAGGGTGTAGACCAGCACCACCGGCCGGACCGCCCGCCCCCACTCCGGCGCCATCCCGTACGACGGTAGGTAGCGCGGCACGATGTTGATCAGGCCGGCCATCGCCGACGCCCCGGCGAACCAGAGGATCAGCACGCTGCTGATGTCGTAGAGCGTGCCGAACCCCTCGCCGAGCCGGGCGTGGGCCAGCCAGGCCAGCGCCCGGCCGTTCGCCGCGCCGCCCGGCTGGAACTCCCGGGGCGGGATCAGGACGGTGGTGACGAACGTGGTGGTCAGCAGGTACACCGACATGATCAGCGCGGCGGCGGTGAGCAGCCGGCGGGTGTTGCGGATCCGCGCGGCCAGCCGCTGCCCACGGTTCTCGCCCGCCCCGCGTACCAGGGGCATCATGCTCACCCCCGTCTCGAAGCCGGACAGGCCGAGGACCAGCAGCGGGAAGGCCAGCACCGCCGGGCCGACCAGGTCACCCACGCCGGAACCCCCGGCGGTCAGGGCGGCCGTCCAGTTCCGCACGGTGTCCGGGTCGGCGGCGATCCCGGCCAGGCCGTCGGCCACGATCACCGCGTTGAGACCGAGGAAGACCACCACCAGGGGTACGGCCACCAGCACCGCCTCGCTGAACCCGAGCAGGAACACCCCGCCGAGGACGAGCAGCAGCGCCACCGTCACCAGCACGGCCACCCCCTCGCCGTGCGGCGCCGACGACGGCAGGTACGGGTTCTCCAGCAGGTGCACCGTGGCGTCGGCGGCGGAGAGGGTGATCGTGATGATCCATGAGGTGGCGACGAACCCGAGCAGCACCAGGACGAAGATCTTGCCCCGCCAGAACGGCAGCAGCCGTTCCAGCATCGCCACCGAGCCCTGCCCGTGCGGGCTCTCCCGGGCGACCCGCCGGTACATCGGCAGCATCCCGAGCAGGGTCAGCGCCACGATCAGCAGGGTGGCCAGCGGGGAGAGCGCCCCGGCGGCCAGCGCCGCGATGCCCGGCAGGTAGGACAGGGTCGAGAAGTAGTCGACCCCGGTCAGGCACATCACCTGCCACCAGGGATGCCGACGCTGGCTGCCCTCCTCGGTCTCCGGGCCGACCGGCTGCACCCGGTACGCGAACAGCCACCGGCGCAGCGCGCCACCGGGCCGGGCCGGCCGGGCGTGACTGTTCACGCACTCCGGCAGGCCCACCGGCCCGGGTCGGGTGCGCTCACCCTGGCCGGCGTCCCGGGCCTCGCGTAGCGCCCGCCCGTGCCCCCGTGGCGGCGCGTTCCCCCGTCGTTCCCGGGTCCGCCGTCCCCGCGTCCCGTCCCGCCCGTCCGCCATCCGCCGACCGCCCTCGTGTCCCCTGTCCCCGACGGTAGGCGCTGGAGGCGGCCCGGCCGGCCGGAACAGGGGAAGCCGGGGTCGGGCGGGCCGGCCGGAACAGGGGAAGGCGGGCAGTCAGGCGGGACCGGGCCGGTCGACCGGGGTGCCGTGCAGGGCCGCCAGCAGGGCGTCCGGGTCGGTCACCGTCACGGTGGCCGCCGGATGGCGCAGCCACCGGCCGGGGGCCAGCCCCGGCACCGGGGTACCGAACCGCAGGCACACCCCGGCCGCGGTGCCGGTGCCGAAGGTGACCCCCCGGTCGGCCAGGGACAGGTGCGGCCCGACGGCCCGCCACCAGCGGTACGGCCCGCCGCGCCGGGCGTCGACCACGTTCGCCCGGCCGGTCCGCAGCCGCCAGCGGCCGAACCGGATCACCAGTTCCGCATCGTCGAGCAGCACGTCGCAGGTCTGCGGCCGGATGCCGAGCAGCGCCAACGGCACCCGGAACGGCGGATCGAACCGGAACGCGAACCGGTGTGCGGGCATGACCGACGGGTACCCCGGGCGGGCCGTCCGACACCCGGATCCCGCCAACCGGCACGGCGACCTCGGGCCGACCGCACAGCTGCCGTGCGACCGGGGCGGGCCCGTGGGTGCCGTGCCACCGGGGCGAGCCCGTGGGTGCCGTGCGACCGGGGCACGCCCATGGGTGACGTGACCGGCCGGGGTGGGCGCACGCCGGCCGGCCGGGTCACGTCAGGGCGCGGGTCCAGTCGTCCACGTGGGCCGACAGGTGCTCGGCGACGGCCCGCCAGTAGGGGCCGTCCTCGGCGTGGATCCGGGCCCAGGGCTGCACGCCACGCCGGGCGCCGTCGCACAGCAGGTCGTACATGGCCCGCGCCCGGGGGCCGAGGGTCGCGGCGAGCGCGGGACGGTGCGCCGCCGGCAGGTCGTATCCGTCGACCAGGGCGCGCAGCCGGCGGGCCGAGTCGGACACCGGCCGGTCGGGGCGCATCCCCGCCATGGCCTGCGCGGCGTACGCCAACTCCCAGCGGCGGGTGCCGGGGCCGGCACCGTCCCAGTCGATCAGCACCCAGCCCCGGGGGGCGCGGACCAGGTTCCAGGGGGCGGGGTCGTGGTGGCAGATCAGGTCCGTGCCGTCGGGGCGGATCGGCACCTGCCAGCGGGCCGGTTCGGGGGGCACGAACCCGGCGGTGGCACGGTGCAGGTCGGCCAGCAGCCGGCCGATCGAGGGCAGGTCCGCCGTCGGGTAGAGCCCCGAGGGGTGGCCCGGCTCCCCCGGCACGTACTCCAGCACCTGCCGGCCCTGCTCGTCGCGGCCCAGCGGCCGGGGCGCGCCGTCGAAGCCGACGGCGCGCAGGTGGGTCAGCAGGGCGTCGACGGCGTCGGTCCACGGGCCGACCGGCCGGCGGACGGTGTCGCCGACCCGCACCACGCCGGTGGTGACGTTGCCGGGCAGCGGTTCCTCGGTCGGGCGCATCCGGTCATCCTGGCGTAACGGACGCGTCCCCGCGCCCCGGTTTCCCGGGGCGCGGGGACCCCCCGTCCCGGCTGCTACTGCAGGAACGCCCCCAGCGGTGACAGCAGCAGCCGGCCGAGCGCAGCGGCATTGTCGTCCAGCCGGGTGCGCTCGCCGTCTCGGGCCTGCGGATCGTGCCGGCAACGCCAGATCTTCTGCGCGTTGCGCCAGGCCACGTCCCTGGTGTATTCGACCAGTTCGCCCTGGTACCAGTCGTCGATGTCGCCGTTGAGCATGTCCAGGAGCAGTTGCCACCGCTCCAGGTAACCCCGCCGCAGCGACGGGATCTTGTCGGCGAAGATGTCGTTGATCTTGAGGTAGTCGCGGTGCTGTTCGGTGCCGTCCACCGGCTCGGACTCCAGGTGGTCGAACGTGGTCACCAGGGCGAACGGCAGGTCGAAGTTGATGTGCGCGTTCACCCCCGCCGCCGCCGACGGCAACGGCCGGGCGTCCGGGCCACGCATCCGCTTGAACAGGCACGCCCAGGCGCGCGGGGTGGTCGGGCTGGACTCGGTCCACAGCCGCATCGCGTCGAAGTAGCGGGCGGCGAACTCCACGTCCAGCCGGGACAGGAACACCGGGTCGGCGAAGTAGTCGTCGTAGAGCCCCTCCAGCACCCGGCTGGTGATGGTCAGGTACAGCCGGTTGAAGTCGGCGAGCGGGCAGCTGCGCTCCAGCGGCGGCAGCCGCACCAGCAGGTCCTGGAGCTTGGTGAGGTGGTCGACCACCGCCGGGACGTCCTCCGGGTGGTCGGCGAGGAGATCGACGATGTCCGCGTGGACGGGCCCCCAGACCGGTTCCGTCATGTCTCCTCCACAGTGGTCGGGGCAGCGCCGCGCCGTCGTTTCCGAGAGACAGCCTGTCAGCCTCGGCCGCAGCGGGGATCAGTAGAACGACGTATTCGCCCGCGTCGGACGTACGCTCACTCGCCCCGGTTACGCAGGTGGATGGCGCTGGCCTGGACCCTGGTCCGCACCTGGAGCTTGTCGAAGATGTGCGACACGTGCACGCCGATGGTGCGTTCGCTGATGAACAGCCGCTGGCCGATCTCCCTGTTGGTCAACCCTTCGGCCACCGCGGCGAGCACCTCCCGTTCCCGCGCGGTCAGCGGGGCCAGCTCGTCGGGCCCGGGCGGCACGGCGGCCTCCCCCGCTGCGACGGCACGGCGGCTACCCGCGCCCGGCGACCGGGAGCCGCCCGTGCGGGGCGTCGGGACCCGCCCCGCAGGCTGGACCCTCCCGGTCAGTTCCACCCGCGCCCGGCCGGCCAGCGTCCGGATCTCGCTGGTCAGCGGCACCGCACCCAGGCTCGACGCCATCTCGTGGGCCTGCCGCAGCAGGGTGCTCGCCGCACCGCTGCGGCTGCGTCGGGCCAGCAACGCCTCGGCCTGCCGCAGCCGGGAGTAGGCCGCCGGGTAGGGGTGGTTGCGCCTGTCCCACTCGGCCGCCGACCGGGCCCAGGCGTCCGGATCGCCCCGGCCGTCGAGGCGGCTCAGCTCGGCCGTGCACAACGCCAGGAAGCCGTCGGCGATGACCCGTACCGGCCCGGCGGCCGTCGCGCTCTTGGCCGCCACCCGGTCGACCGCGTCACGCAGCCGGCGGAGGGCCGTCTCGTCGACCGCCACGGTACGGCTCGCGTGCGCCTCCGCCTCCGCGCGCAGCCCGTGCCAGGCCAGCGTGCCCAGCAGCACCACGTCGTCGGAGCGGCTCTCGGTCAGGCCCCGCTGCACGGCCTGCCGGGCCACGTCGTGCCGGCCCTGCCACATCGCCAACCCGGCCCGCAGGATCAGCATCGGCAGGACGTGCCGGGGCGCGCCACCGCCGGCCAGCATCGTCGCCACCGCCTCCAGGTCCCGGTCGGACGCGGCGACGTCGCCGTACCCGACGGAGAGCCGGCAGCGGGCCAGCAGCAGCTCGACCGCGTCGGCGCCGGACGGGCGGTGCCGCAGCGCCGCCGCGACCACCTTCTCCGCCTCCGCCCACTGGCCGACCCGGAACAGCCCGTTGGTGGCGATGGCCAGCAGCCGGGTCTCGTAGGTGCGGCCCAGGCCCAGCTCGGCGACCCGCTCGGCACCCCGGCGGGCCACCACCACCCCCTCCTCGAGGATGTTCAGCGGCCCGGTCAGCAGCTCCGCCAGGTGCAGGTACGCGCAGGCCACGTCCTCCGGGCCGCCGGAGCGTTCGGCGGTCTCCAGGGCCCGACGCACCACGGCCAGGCCGGCGTCCGGGTCCTCCAGGAACGCCTCGCTGAAGCCCAGCGCGGAGCTGGCCAGCACCACCTCCGTGGTGCTGCCCTCGACGGACGCGGCCAGCTCCAACGCCGTACGGGCGCGCTGTCCGGCATCGGCGTACCGGCCCTGCAGGACCAGCAGGTGGGCCAGTTGGGCGGCGGCGGCGGCCCGTTCCCGGGCGGTGCAGTCGACGGACTCCAGCACGCTGCGGTACTCCGCCTCGGCGGGGGCGGACCGGCCGGCGGCGGCCAGGTAGCGGGCCCGTTGGATACGTACCGCGCAGGACGGGTCGAGCGGCTCACCCCCGGTCAGCTCGGCCAGCAGGGACAGCGCGCGGGCGTGCTCGCCGCTCTTGTGGGCGGCCTCGGCGGCCCGCTCCAGCAGCGCCGTCCGGTCCACCTCGGGTGGGGCGTCCGCCGGCCCGGTGACCGGTGTGGCGGCCAACTGCAACGCCGCCGTCCAGTGTCGGTGCGCCTCGGCGAAACCGTGCAGCCGTTCGGCCTCCCGGGCGGCGGCCATCGCCGCCGGCAGGGCCCGACCGGGTTCACCGGCCAGCCGCCAGTGGTGGGCCAGCCGGGCCTGGTGCAGCTCTGCCGGAGCCCGGGTGAGCGCCTCGGCGTAGCGGCGGTGCAGGCCGGCGCGTTCCGCCGGGAGCAGTTCGTGGGCGAGCACCTCGGCGACCAGCCGGTGCCGCAGCCGGTAGCCGTCGTCCGCGCCGACGAGCAGCCGGTGGGCGACCGCCTCGCGCAGCGCCTCGATGAGTTCGGCCTCGGGCAGGCCGAGCACCTCGGCCAGCAGCCAGTGTTCGACCGGTTCGACGCCCGCCGCCACCGCGTGCACCGCGGCGTGCGCGTGCCGGGGCAGCGCGTCCACCCGGGACAGGAAGATCTCGCGCAGCGTGTCGGACAGCCCGTCGCGGCCGTCGCGCAGGTCACGGGCCAGTTCCTCGACCACGAACGGGTTGCCGCCGCTGCGCTGCCAGACCTGGTCGGCGGCCTCCGGGGCGAGCGGCGCGCCGACGATCCGGGCGGCCAGCAGGTCGGTGCCGGTCCGGTCGAGGGGGGCCAGGTCGAGCACCCGCACCGACCGCAACCGACGTAGCTCGGTGAGCACCCGGCGCAGCGGGTGGGCCCCCTGCAACGACTCGGCCCGGACCGCCGCCAGCACCGACAGTTGCAGTTCGCCCAGCCCGGCGAGCAGATAGAGCAGGAGTTGCCGGGTGGTCCGGTCCACCCACTGCAGGTCGTCGAGGACGAGCACCAGCGGACGGCCCTCGGCGATCAGGCTCAGCCCCCGGGAGACCCGTTCCAGCAGCGCCCCGGCGCTGTCCGCGCCGCCGCTGTCCGCGGCGAACGTCCGCAGCAGACCCCGCACCGCCGACGAGGTGCGGGCCTGGCCGGCGGTGAGGTCGGCGTCGAAGCGGCGTAACGCCTGGAGCACCGGGTGCAGCGGGGAGGCGTCGCCGATGTCCAGGCAGGAGCCGGTGAGCACCACCGCTCCCGCGTCCCGCAGCCGCGCCGCAGCCTCGGTGAGCAACCGGGTCTTGCCCACCCCGCTCTCACCGGTGACGAAGACGGCGGCGGTCTGCCCGGGGCCGATCTCGTCGTGGAGCGCGGCGCGCAGCACCGCCAGCTGGTCGGCGCGGCCGACGAGCGGTGCGCTGTCCACATCGCTGGCCATGTCCGCAGCCTAGTCACAGGTTCCCGCACCGTTCTACGGGATTGATCCGGCATTGGTACCTCTCGCGTCGACATTGCGACTAAAGGCGGCGAGCGGCAGACATACGTCGTTCGGCAGATCCCCCGTCAGCCCGGTGGTGACAGTCTCCGATCGTCGTCATCAGCAGCACCGCGCAGGAAAGGGGTGGGTGTGATGCCACTGTCCACGGTCGGCACCGGTCGGGAAGACGCCACCGCGACGCCCTGGCCGGTGCCGCAGGAGCGGCGTACCCTGACCGTCCTCTTCGCCGACATCGTCGGGTCGACCGGGTTGACCGAACGGCTCGACCCGGAGGACGTCCGGGCGGTGCAGTTCGCCTATTTCGACACCGTCGCCGGGGTGCTGCGCCGCTGGCAGGGCACGGTGGAGAAGTACGTGGGCGACGCGGTGATGGCATTGTTCGGTGCGCGTACCTCCGACGGGTTGGACGGCTACCGGGCGGTGCGGGCGGCCCTGGAGATCCAGGCCGCGCTGGACCGGCGGACGCTGCCCGGCGGGGTGACGCTGCGGGTCCGGGTCGGGGTCGCCACCGGCGAGGCGGTGGTCGACCTGGCCGCCGCCCGCGACGGCGGGCACGGCATGGCCTCCGGCGCGGTCCTCACCACCGCCGCCCGCATCCAGGAGTACGCCCCGGCGGGCGGTGTCGTCGTCTGCGCGGCCACCCACCGGGCCACCGCCGGCCTGGTCGACCAGCACGCCCTCGCCCCGGCCAGCCTCACCGGCAAGGCGCTGCCGGTGGACGTCTGGCGGGTCACCCGGCCGATCCGCCACCTGCCGGTCCGGCACGACGGCCCGCTGATCGGTCGACGCCGGGAGGTCGCCACCGTCCTGGACCAGCTCACCCGGGCGGTCCGTGAGCATCGTCCACGGTGGGTGGCCCTCACCGGCCCGGACGGGATCGGCCGCAGCCGGTTGCTGGCCGAGCTGCGCCACCGGCTGCCCGAGGTCGACGGCCGGGCGGTGCGCTGGGCGGTGGCGCACTGCCCGCCGTACCCGGAGCAGGTGTTCGGACCGGTCGCACAGCTGCTGCGGGACCTGGCGGGGCTGCCCGCCGGCGACCAGCCGGTCGCGGTCCGCCCCCGGCTGGCCGCCCTGGTCGACGGGCTGGTCCCGGCGGGCCAGGTCGGGCCGACCGTGGCGGCGCTCGCCGCGCTGTTGGACGCACCGGACCGGTCGGCGGTCGCCGGGGCGGCGGCGGTACGCCGGATCCTGCTCGCCCTGGCCGCCCGCCGGCCGGTGGTGGTCGGCGTGGACGACCTGGACCGGGCGGCCCCGCAGCTGGGACATTTCCTGCACGCGCTGTTCGCCGCCGCGACCGACCGCGGCCTGCCGCTGGCGGTGTTGGCCACCCACCGGCCTGACCGCACCGACCCGCTGCCCGCGCCGGCCGGCCGGCACCGGGTCGCGCTGGCCCCGCTGGGCGCCCTGCACACCGGCCGGTTGCTGCGTCGGCTGCTCGTCGACTCCGGCCGGCCGGCTGCGGTCGCCGCCCGCCTGCTGCCGCTGGTCGCCGGCCGGCCCGGCCACGCCGCCGCCTACGTCGAGGCGGTGCCCCGCCCGCACCCGGGCGGTGGTCCGCCGGCCGGCCCGGTGGTGGAGCCGGCGCTGCCCGAGTCGCTGCGTCGGCGCGCCGCCGCCCGGTTGGACCGGTGCGACGGCGTCCACCGGGCGGTGCTGATGGCCGCCGCGACGCTCGACGTGCCGGTCACCGCCCCGGCCGTGGCCGTGCTGCTCGGCTGGGCACCGGAGCGGGTCGCCGGGGCGCTGCGCCGGCTCACCGACGCCGGCCTCCTGACGCCCTCTGCCCGGGGCGGGCTGGTGGTGGCCGACCCGGCCCTGCGGCGCTGCGCGTCCGACCGGTTGCCCCGCTCGGTCCGCGCCGACTTCACCCGCCGGGCCGCGTCCGCCGGGCAGGCCGGCACCGGTACCGCACGGGCCGGGACCGCCGGACCGGTCGGCACCGTCGCCGGCCGGGTCGCAGTGACCTGGCGGGTCGGGGTGTCGGGGCGGGTGACGCCCGCGCACCGGGCCGCACCGGGCCAGCAGGTCGGTGCCACCCGGGCGGCGGCACCGGGCCGCCGGGCCGGGTCCGCCGGCCGGGCGCACCGCGCGGGGTCCGCCGGGCGGCGGCCCGGGGCGGGCCGGGCGGCGGCTGCGGCCGGGGTGGTCGGGCAGCTCCCGCGCAGCCTGGCCACGGGGGCCGGCACGGGTCATGCCACGGCTGGCGGCGGACCCGACCGGGGATTCCGGCCGCGAGCGGCCGGGGCCGGGACCGCCAGGCGTCACGGGCCACGCCTGTGGTCCGGGCACGCCGAGGGTGGGCGGCCGGCGTGGACGCCGGCCGGGGCCGGACGACCGACGGCGCTGCCGGGGCGGGCCGCCCGACGGCTGGCCGTCGTCGTGCCGCTGCCGACCCGACCGGCAGGCGTCCGCGCTGTCCAGGGGCCGCCGACCGGGCGGCGACGACGGGGGAAGGGATTGCCGCCGCCCGCCGTGCCGTTACCGGCGCGCGCCGCCTGACCCGCCGCTACCGGGGTCCGTCGGCGGGTGGGTCGGCGCGCATGGCGCGTACCGCCTCCCCGGCGAACAGGCACGCGGCCCGGTGGCCGGGGGTCACCTCGACCGGGGGCGGGTCGGTGTCGGCGCAGGCGGGACGGGCCTGCGGGCAGCGGGTGCGGAACCGGCAACCGCTCGGCGGGTCGGTCGGGCTGGGCAGGTCACCGGTGAGGATGATCCGCCGCCGGTTCCGTTCCACCCGGGGGTCGGTCACCGGGACCGCCGACAGCAGCGCCGCCGTGTAGGGGTGGGCCGGCTCCCGCCACAGCTGCGCCGGGGTGCCGGTCTCCACGATCCGGCCCAGGTACATCACCGCGATCCGGTCACTGAGGTGTTCCACGGCGGCCAGGTCGTGCGCGATGAACAGGTAGGTGAGCCCGAGGTCCCGTTGCAACCGCCGGAGCAGGTTCATGATCTGCGCCTGCACGCTCAGGTCGAGCGACGCGATCGGTTCGTCGAGGACGATCAGGTCGGGTTCCCCGGCCAACGCGCGGGCGATGCCGACCCGCTGGCGTTGCCCGCCGGACAGCTCGTGCGGGTGCCGGCCGGCCGTCTCCGGTCGCAGGCCCACCAGGTCGAGCAGTTCGGCGACCCGGTCCCGGCGGGCCTGCGCCGAGGGGGCCAGCCGGTGCACCACCAACGGTTCGGCGATGCTCGCGCCGACCGTGCGGCGCGGGTCCAGCGACGCCTGCGGGTCCTGGAAGACCATGGCCACCCGGCGACGCAGCCCGCGCAGCCGGCGACGCGACCAGCCGGTGACGTCCTGGCCGCCGACGACGATCCGGCCGCCGGTCGGGGCCACCAGCCGCAGCAACGCCAGGCCGGTTGTCGACTTGCCGCTGCCGGACTCCCCCACCAGGCCCAGGGTCTCGCCCGCCCGTACGGTCAGCGACACCCCGTCCACCGCCCGCACCGGCGGGCCACCGGGACTGGGGAACCAGACGGTGAGGTCGTCGAGTTCGGCGATGGTTCCCGTGCTCATCGGTCCTCCGGGACGGCCTGGTCCGGGTCGTCCCCGGCGACTGTGGGACAGAAGGTGCGCACCAGGTGGGCGGGGGTGATCGGGACCAGCGGGGGCAGCTCGTGGGCGCAGCGGGCGTCCCCGCGTACCGGGCAGCGGGGCCAGAACGCGCACCCGGGCGGCAGGTCGAGCGGGCTGGGTGGCGCACCCGGGATCGCCGCCAGTTCCTCCCCCGCCGCGCCGGGCCGGGGCCGGGCCGCCAGCAGGGCCCGGGTGTACGGGTGCCCCGGCGCGACGAGGACCGCGTCGACCGGGCCCTGCTCGACGATCCGGCCCCCGTACATCACCGCTACCGTGTCGGCGATCCCCGCCACGACCCCGAGGTCGTGGGTGATCCAGACGACCGCCGTGCCGAGCCGGCGGCGCAGGTCGGCGACGAGTTCCACGATCTGCGCCTGGGTGGTGACGTCCAACGCGGTGGTCGGCTCGTCGGCGATGAGCAGGGCCGGTTCGCAGGCCAGCGCCATCGCGATGACGACCCGTTGCCGCATCCCGCCGGAGAACTCGTGCGGGTGGGCGTCCACCCTCCGCCCGGGTGCCGGGATACCGACCAGGTCGAGCAGCTCGACGGCGCGGGAACGGGCCTGCCGCCGGCTCATCCCGAGGTGTTCCTCGCACGCCTCGGCGACCTGCCGGCCGACGGTCAGCACCGGGTTGAGTGTGGTCATCGGGTCCTGGAAGACGAAACCGACGTGCCGGCCCCGCCACCGGCGACGGTCCGACCCGGACATGTCGGTCAGGTCCCGGCCCAGCAGCCGGACCCGGCCGGTGACGGTGGCGGAACGCGGGGCCAGCCCGGTGGCGGCGAGCACGGTCATGCTCTTGCCGCTGCCGGACTCCCCGACCAGGGCGAGGGTCTCGCCGGGGGCCACCGACCAGTCGACTCCCGCGACCGCGCGGGCCGGGCCGTTGCGGGTGCCGAGGGTGACCGTCAGGTCGCTGATCTCCAGCACCGGCGTGTCCCCGGCGACCCGGGGCGACGGTACGGCGGGTGCGCTCATCGGGTGCTCCTGCGGGCTTCGCCGACGGTGAGCTGGCGGGGGTCGAGCACGTCACGCAGGGCGTCCCCGACCAGGTTGAACGCCAACACGGTCAGGAA
The DNA here is from genome assembly GCF_053667945.1 of Micromonospora sp. SCSIO 07396. Lineage (NCBI taxonomy): Bacteria > Bacillati > Actinomycetota > Actinomycetes > Micromonosporales > Micromonosporaceae > Micromonospora > Micromonospora sp. SCSIO 07396. The sequence goes on along the minus strand of NZ_CM132210.1, from coordinate 2,490,344 downwards.
GATCGCCGCGCCGGGGAAGAACCCCAGCCACCAGGCGTCGGTGACGAACCCGCGCCCGTCGTAGAGCATCCGGCCCCAGGCCGGCGCGGGAGGCTGGACGCCCAATCCGAGGAAGGACAGCGCCGCCTCGGACAGGATCGCGAACGCCAACGACAGCGAGGTCTGCACGATCAGCGGGGCGGCGATGTTGGGCAGCACGTGCCGGCGCAGGATGCGCAGGTCGGAGGTGCCGATGGAGACGGCGGCCCGGACGAAGACCTGCTCCCGTACGGCCAGCACGCTCCCCCGGGTCACCCGGGCGAAGATCGGGGTGTAGACCACCCCGATGGCGGTCATCGCGGTGACCAGCCCCGGGCCGAGGACCGCGACGATCGCCACGGCGAGCAGCAGCACCGGGAAGGCGAACAGCACGTCCATGGCGCGCATGAGGACGTTGTCCGCCCAGCCGTCGTACCAGCCGGCGAGCAGGCCGACGGTGACCCCGACGGCCAGGGCGATGCCGACGCTGACCAGGCCCACCTGCAACGACACCCGGGCCGCCACCAGCACCCGGCTGAGCACGTCGCGACCCAGTTCGTCGGTGCCGAACGGGTGCGCGCCGCTGGGTGGACGCAGCATCTCCTCGACGTCCACGTCGTTGATCCCGGCCGGCGCGAGCCACTGCCCGGCCAGCCCGACGACCAGCAGGACCAGCAGCACCACCGTGCCGGCGACGGCCGGCGGGTCGTGCCGCAGCGCGGCCAGCGCACGGCGCAGCGCACCCGCCTCGACGGCCGCCGACGGGCGGTCGTCGACCTGGTCGACAGGCGGCAGGGCGGCAGGGGTCGACGCCCGGTCCCCGGCGCTCATCGCAGCGTGATCCTCGGGTCGAGGCGGGCGTAGAGGACATCCACCAGCAGGTTCACCAGCAGGAACAGGGTGGCCACGAAGAGCACCGCGCCCTGCAGCACCGGATAGTCGCGGGCCTGGACGGCGTCGTAGGTGAGCCGGCCGACGCCCGGCCAGGCGAACAGCACCTCGATCACGATCACCCCGCCGATCAGGCTGGCCACCTGCACCCCGACCACGGTGACCACCGGGATCAGCGCGTTGCGCAGCACGTGCCGCACGACCACCACCCGGGGGCGCAGCCCCTTGGCCTCGGCGGTGCGGACGTAGTCCTCGGCGAGCACCTCCAGCACCGAGGACCGGATGAACCGGGTGAGGATGGAGGCGGTGACCAGGCCGACGGCGGCGGCGGGCAACGCCACGTGCGAGGCCCAGCCCACCGGGTCGTCGGTGAGCGGCACGTACCCCGACGGGGGCAGCCAGCCGAGCACCCCGGCGAAGAGCAGGATGCCCATGATGCCCGTCCAGAAGTCGGGGACGGAGACGCCGAACTGGCTGAACACCCGGGCGGCGTGGTCGACGAACGATCCGCTGCGCACCGCGGAGAGCACCCCGAGCGGGAAGGCGACGAGCAGGGCGAGCAGCACGGCGGTCACCGCCAGGGACCCGGTGGCGGGCAGCCGTTCCAGCACGATCGTGGTGACCGGCCGGCCACTGCGGAAGCTCACCCCGAGGTCACCGGTGAGCGCGTTGCCGACGTAGCTGAGGTACTGCACGACCAGCGGACGGTCCAGCCCGGAGCGTTCCCGCAGCGCGTCGTAGGTCTGCTGGTCGAAGCGGGTGCCCAGGGAGACCCGGACCGGGTCGCCGGGGACCAGTTGCAGCAGCAGGAAGACCACCAGGGTCACCCCGAGCAGGACGACGACCGACTGGAGCAGCCGCCGCAGGACGAAGCGTCCCACCTCGCCCCCTCAGCGGTTCAGGGCGACGTCGCGGAACCGGATCGCCCGGTCGGAGCGGACCTGGTAGCCGGTGACCCTGGGGGACCAGCCCTGCACCACGTCCGGGTTGTAGAGGTAGATGTAGCTGGCGTCGTCGACGATCTGCTTGGCGGCCCGCTCGTACGTCTGCTTGCGGGCGGCCTCGTCGGTCTGGGTGCGGGCCTGGTCGAGCAGGGTGTCGACGGCGGGGTTGCTGTATTTGTGGAAGTTGAACGTGCCGCCGGTGCGGTGCTGGGCGTAGTAGAACTCGTCCGGGTCGAGGTTGCCCAGCCAACCGAGCAGGAAGGCGTCGAAGTTGCCCTTGCCCTGCTCGTCGAGCCACTGGGCGAAGTCCAGGGTACGGATCTTGACGTTGATCCCGACCTCGGCGAGCTGGGCGGCGATCACCTGGGCGGCGGTGACCGTCTCCGGGTACTCGCTGGTGACCATCAGGTCCATGGTGCGGCCGGTGACGCCGGCCCCGCCGAGCAGTTGCCGGGCCTGCTGCGGGTCGTGCCGGTACGGCGCGTAGTCGTAGTACCAGGCGCTGCCCTTGGGGATGGCGGTCTGGTTGGCGGTGGCCTGGCCGAACTTGGCGGCCTTGGTGATCGCCTCCCGGTCCAGGGCGAACGCGACGGCACGGCGCACGTTCACGTCGTCGTACGGCTTGCGTGCCTCGTTGAGGGCCAGGTACCAGTAGTCGGTCGAGGGGGTGGTGGCGACGGTCACCGCGCCGTCCTCCTTGAGGGCAGGCACCTGCTGGGGCGGCAGGTTGTCGGTCCACTGCACCTCGCCGCCGCGCAGGTTCTGCCACGCCACCGTCGGGTCCTTGACGAAGGTGAAGGTGACCCCGTCGAGCTTCGGTTTCGGCCCCCAGTAGGCGTCGTTGCGGGTCAGTTTGATGGTGTCGCCGGAGGTGTAGGCGGCGACGGCGAACGGGCCGCTGCCCACCGGCCGGGTCGTGATCGCGCCCGACTCCACGTTGGACTTCTGGACGATCGCGACAGCCTTGAAGCCGCCGAGGTTGGCCAGCAGGTTGGGGGTGGGCGCGGTCAGCGTGAGCACCACGGTGGCCGGGTCGGGTGCGGTCACGGTCTTGACGGTGGTGAACCGGTACGCCGCGTTCAGCTTCTCGTCGATGATCCGCCGGTAGGAGTAGACGACGTCCTGCGCGGTCAGTGGCGACCCGTCGGAGAACCGCACCCCCTCGCGGAGGGTGAACGTCCAGGTGAGCTGGTCGCTGCTGGTGGTCCACTTCGTGGCCAGCGCGGGCCCCATCTTCAGGTCGGCGTCCGGCTCGACCAGGGTGTCGTAGACGTTCTCCAGCACCTGGAAGCTGTGGTAGGCCGACGTCTTGTGCGGGTCGAGCTGGTCGGGTTCCCCGCCGATGGCGGCGGTGAGCGTGCCGCCCGTCGATCCTCCGGCGGTGGACCCGCCGTCGACGTCGACGCTCTCACCGGCGTCGCAGCCGGCCAGCGCGGTCAGGGCGACGGCGAGCACCGCCGCGACGATCGTCGATCTGGTCATGGACTCGGTCACCCTTCGTCGCCTGGCAGATCAGAAGGGCGAGTCTTCTCCGCCGGGCAGGGCGATGTCAATAAAACCCAGCCAAAGCAGGGCGAAATACCGGAAATCACTGCGATCGACGGCCGTCGTGGGTGGACGGTGCACAGCGGACCGTCCCCTACCGACCCTGTTTCCCGTCGGACGCCTGGCAAACCCCGTCAGTCGTCGCGGGGCGGGCGAGGGTGCGGCTGCGCCCCCGGAACTCGGCCACCACCTCGCCGTCACGGGTGACGGTGACGTCGTAGATGCCGCTGCGGCCGTAGCTGACGCGTTCGGTGGCGGACGCGGTCAGCAGGTCGCCCTCGCGGACCGGGCGCAGGAAGCTGATCTCGCCGCCGGCCGCGACGGTGGCCGGGCCGTGCGTGTTGCAGGCCAGCGCGAAGGCGGTGTCGGCGAGCAGGAAGACGAACCCGCCGTGGCCGATGCGGTGACCGTTGAGCATCCCGGCGGTCACCCGCATCCGGGCCACCGCCGTGCCGTCGGCGGCATGGACCAACTCGATGCCGAGCCCCCGGGACGCCACGTCGGCGTCGAACATGTCGTGGGCCGCGGTCCGGGCCGGCGGCACCGCAGCGCCGTCGGTCCCCCCGGCGAGGTCCGCTTCACGGGGGTACGGGCTACGCTCCGGCACTGCTCCTCCTGAGACGGTCGGGGCACGCTGACGATCGGGGCACACCGACCGTCGCGCCGCTGACGGTCGGGGCACGACGACCACCGGCCGCCCCGCCGACCGTACGCCGTCGGCGGGCACCCGCCACGGCACCCGGGCCGGCCGGGCTATGCTCACGGACGAGTCGGCGGTGGGGCCCGCCGTCCCGGCCCGACCGGGAGAACCGCGCGGACGCGCCAACGGTCCCTGCCAGTGCTCCCGAACTGGTGGGAGGTCCCGGTGACGTCACCGTCGTCGCGGCGCGTCGATCCCGACGTCGACCTGCGGGTCCCGGCCGACCGGGGCGAGCTGGCCGCGCACCCGGCCGCCGTGCTGGGCGTGGTCGCCGCAGGTGGGGCGCTCGGGGCGCTCGCCCGCGCCGGGGTGCAGGCCGCCCTGCCGCACTCCCCGACCGGTTTCCCCTGGTCCACCTTCACCGTCAACGTCACCGGGTGCCTGCTGATCGGGGCGCTGATGGCGGTGCTCGGCCGACGGCGGGCCGGCCCGCTGGTCCGGCCGCTGCTCGGGGTGGGCGTGCTCGGCGGGTTCACCACCTTCTCCGCGTACGCCATGGACGTGCACCTGGCGCTGGCCGCCGGGGCCGCCACGACGGCGCTGGCCTACCTGGCCGCCACCCTGGTCGGTGGGCTCACGGCCGTCGCCGCCGGTGACGCCCTGGCGGGCCGGCTGCTGGACCGCGCCGACCGACGCCGCCCCGGCGGCGGGCCGGGCGGCCCGGCGGCGGGGCGGACCGGCCGGCGGGAGGTCCGGTGACCGTGCTGCTGATCGCGCTCGGCGCGGCGCTGGGCGCACCGCTGCGCTACCTCACCGACCGGGCCGTGCAGGCCCGGCACGACTCCCGGTTCCCGTGGGGGACGCTGACCGTCAACGTCGCCGGGTCGCTGCTGCTCGGCGCGGTGGCCGGGGTGCCCGCCGGACCGACGGTGACCGCGCTGGTCGGCACCGGCTTCTGCGGCGCGCTGACCACCTGGTCCACCTTCGGCTACGAGACGGTACGCCTGGCCCGGGCCGGCGACCGCCGGTACGCGCTGGCCAACGTCCTGGTCAGCGTGCTCGCCGGGCTGGGCGCGGCGACGCTCGGCTTCGCCCTGGCCCGCGCGCTGACCGGCTGACCGGCGGCCCCCTCAGCGGACCGGGGTCGCGGCCCGCCCCGGACCGGGCACGTGGTCGTGGTCGTGGCCGTCGTGGTCGTGGCCGTGGCCGCCGTGCCCGCCGGGGCCGTGGTGGCCGTGGTGGTGGTGGCCGTGGCCGTCGACCGGGTCGTCGGGGTGGTCGTGCGGGGTCTGCGGGCGGCCCACCTTGTCGGCGAAGCCCGGCATCAGCACCCGGTAGGCGCAGGTGTCGCAGTTCATCCGGATGTCCCCCCGCACCGCCTCGGCGTGCCGCTCCAGCACCAGGTCGGCCAGGGCGTCACAGTCGCCGATCAGGTCGGCGACCCGGACGTCCAGGTCGGGATGGTCGGCCGCGTACGCCTGCGACTGGGCCACGATCCGGTCCGGCAGCACCCCGGCGAACAGGAAGTACGGGGCGACCACGATCCGCCGGGCGCCGAGCCGGCGCAACCGGTCGAGCACCGCCGGCACGGAGGGCTCGGCCAGCGAGATGAACCCCGGTTCCACGCCGGCGTAGCCGCGCCCCTCCCACAGCAGCCGGGCCACCTTCGCCACCTCGGCGTTGGCGTCCGGGTCGGTCGCGCCCCGCCCGATCAGCGCCACCCAGGTGCCGGCCCGGTCGACCCCGGCCAACGCCGCGTCGATCCGTTCCTCCAGCACGCTGTGCAGCAACGGATGCGGGCCGAGCGGTCGCCCGTACCGGTAGGTCAGGCCGGCGTGGCGCTCCTGCTCGCGGGCCATCGCGGCCGGGATGTCCCCCTTGCCGTGACCGGCGGCCGTGAGCACCAGCGGCAACGCGACGAGCGCCCGGTGACCCTTCGCGACCAGCGCGGTCACCGCGTCGGTCAGCGGCGGGCGGGACAGCTCGATGAACCCGCCCTCGACGTCGCCGACGGCGGCCCCCGCCCGGTCCCGCACCCGCTCGACGAGCGCGGCGAACTGGTCGACCCCGGCCGCGCTGCGCGTACCGTGCCCGACGATGACCAGTGCGGTCATGTTTCCTCCAGGTAGAGCAGGGCGTTGAGGGCGGCGGCGGCGACCGCCGAGCCACCCTTCTCGCCGATGTTGGACACGGCGGGCAGGCCACTGGCCCGCAACGCCGCCTTGGACTCGGCGGCCCCGACGAAGCCCACCGGCAATCCGACCACCAGCGCCGGGTCGGCGGCCACGCCGATCAGTTCGACCAGTGCCGTCGGCGCGCAGCCGACCACCCAGACCGCACCCGGGCCGACCCGGTCCAGCGCGATCCGCACCGCCGCCGCCGACCGGGTCAGACCGGTCTGCCGGGCCAGCGCGACGGCGGCCGGTTCGGCGACCGGGCAGACGATCTCCCGCCCGGCGCCGGTGATCCCGGCGGCCACCATCGCCACGTCGGTGACGATCGGCACCCCGGCCCGCAGCGCGGCCAGCCCGCCGGCCAACGCCGCCTCGTCGCAGACCAGGTCGGTGACGTAGTCGAGGTCGGCGCTGGCGTGCACCACCCGCTCCACGACCGCCCGGGTCAGCGGCGGCAGGCCGCCCAGGTCGACCCGTTCCCGCAGGATCCGGTACGACTCCCGCTCGATGGGGTGGACGACCCGGCTCACCGCCCACCTCCCCGGGTGGGCCGGCGGCGGGCCGGGTGGATGCTGGTCATGGTGCTCCTCGACGGTCGGTGGTGACCCGGATCGCGTCCACCGGGCAGATCTCCAGGCACTCCAGGCAGCCGGTGCAGCGGTCGGACCGGACGGTCAGGCCCCCGGGCACCGGGCGGATCGCGTGGGTGGGGCAGGTCAGCAGGCAGGCCCCGCAGCCCTGGCAGGCGTCGATCACCACCGGCGGCGGCACCCCGACCGGGGCGGGCACCGGCACGGCGGGCGTCATCCGCGCCACCGGTAGCCCCGGGGGGTGACCATCCGGCCACCGACCAGCCGGGTCTGCGAGCTGCCCACCACCACCAGCCCGTACATGTCGACCACGGTCGGGTCGAAGGTGGCCAGGGTGGCCAGGTGGACCTGCTCGTCGGGGCGGCTGGCGTTGCGGACCACCCCGACCGGGGTCTGCGGCGGGCGGTGCGCGGCGAACGTCGCCAGCACCGCGCCGAGCTGCCAGTCCCGGGCCCGGCTACGCGGGTTGTAGAGCAGCGCCACCAGGTCCGCCTCGGCGGCGGCGGCGACCCGCCGTTCGATCACCGCCCACGGGGTGTGCAGGTCGGACAGGCTCAGGTAGACGTGGTCGTGGCCGATCGGCGCACCGAGCAGGGCGGCGGCGGCCAGCGCGGCGGTCACCCCGGGCACCCCGACCACGTCGATCCGCTCGTCGGCGTACTCCAGGGCGGGGCTGGCCATCGCGTACACCCCGGCGTCGCCGGAACCGACCAGCGCGACGGCGTGCCCGGCGGTGGCCTCGGCGACGGCGCTACGGGCCCGTTCCTCCTCCGCGCCGAGCCCGCTGGCGAGCACCCGGGTGCCCGGTCGCAGCAGGTCACGGACCTGGTCGACGTACTGGTCGAGGCCGACGACCACGGCGGCCCGGCGCAACTCGGCCACGGCGCGCGGGGTACGCAGGTCGGCCGCGCCGGGGCCCAGGCCGACGATCGCCAGCCGGCCGCGCGGGGCGTGCCGGGCGACCGCGACGGTGGCCATCGCCGAGGCGGTCTTGGACACCAGCAGGGTGCCGCCGTCGCGCAACGCCGCCGCCTCGGCGACGCTGGGCGTGCCGACGGCGGCCCGGACCACCTCGCTGGGGTGCGGCACGTCCACCGCCGAAAGCTCCGCCGCCGGCCAGGTCCGCAGCGGTACGCCGAGCGCGTCGGCGGTGGCCCGGATGCCCTCCTCGTCGGCCTTCACGTCGACGCTGGCCAGGCAGCGCAGGCTGGCCGGGCTCAACCCGGCATCGGCGAGCGCCCGGTGCAGCAGCGCGTCGACCTCGGCGGCGGGCACCCCCCGGCTGGAGCCGACCCCGGCGACCAGGGACGGCGGTCGCAGCACGACGGTCCGGTCGTCGACCGGCACCACCCGGTCGGTCACCAGCACCCGGTACCCGTCCTGCGGGTGTTCCCCGGTGGGCGGTCCGGGGTGGACGTTGGGCGGCAGGGCGGGCAACGGCCACACCGCGTCGGCGACCAGCCGGACCGGCTCGCCGTCGAGGATCGCCCGGGACACCGCGGCCACCGCACCCTCGACCGGCCAGCCGAGGGTGTCCAGGCCGGGCAGGTCGACCGCGTCGGTGGCGGTGGTGACCACCGGCCGGGCGTCGAGCAGCGCGGCCACCTCGGCGGCGAGCGGGTTCGCGCCCCCGGCGTGCCCGCCGAGCAGGGCGACGGCGTGCCGGGCGGCCTCGTCGACCACCACCACCGCCGGGTCGGTGCGCTTGTCGCCGAGCAGCGGCGCCAGCACCCGGACCACCGCGCCGGTGGCCAGGAACGCCACCACCGCGTCGCACGTCGTCCAGGCGGTCCGCAGCGCGTCGGCGACCCCGTCGGCCTCGACCAGCCGGGCGTGCGGCCAGGCGGCGGCCAGGGTACGGGCGTGCCGGCGGCCGGCGGCGGTGGCCGCGACGAGCCCGACGCGGTGCGGGCCGGTGCCGGGGGTGTCCCGGTGCCGGTGTGGTGCGGTGCTGGTCACGGGCGCTCCCCGGTGAGGACGACCACCGGGTTGGTGGCCGCGAGTCGGACGGACCCGCCGGGCAGGTCGGCGAGGCGGGCGGCGGCGAGCTGGCTGCCGGTCACCGTGTAGCCGGCGGCGCGCAGCAGGTGCACGGCCGGGGCCACCCGGTCCAGGGCGGCCAGGGTGACCACCACCCGGTCGGGGTGGCGGCCGGCGACGGCGGTCAGCACGTCGGTCCCGCCACCGCCGACGAAGACGGCGTCCGGATCGGGCAACCCGGCCAGGACGGCCGGCGCGTCACCGGTCACCACCCGGACGTCGACGCCGTGCCGGGCGGCGTTGCCGGCGACCGGCGCGGTGGGATCCCGTTCCACGGCGATCACCGCCGCGCCGAGCAGCGCGCACTCGATGCCGACCGAGCCGCTGCCCGCGCCGACGTCCCAGACCAGTCGACCGAGCCGGGGCCGCAGCCGGGCGACGGCCAGCGCCCGCACCTCGGCCTTCGTGATCATCGAGTCCCGGTGCCGGTACGCGGACTCGGGCAGCGCCCAGCCCCCGGCGGGCGCGGCGGCCGGCTGGTTGTCGCGGCGCACCGGCCCGACAGTGCCACCGCACCCGGCCGCACCACCCGCGCCGGCGGGCGTCGCACCGGGATCGTCGGCCGCACCGGCAGGCGTCGTACCGGCGTCGTCGGCCGCAGCGGCGAGGCTGAGCACGACGTGCGGGTCGGCCCAGCGGCGGCCGGCGGCCTGCTCCGGGGTGACCCGGGTGACCCGCTCGGTCGGGGTGCCGAGGTGCTCGGCCACCAGCAGGTGGCGGGACCAGCCGGCCAGCCCGGCCCCGAGCTCGGCGGCCCCGGCGTCCGGCGCGGTCAGCACGGCGACGGCGGGCAGTGCCCGGCAGGCATTCAGCGCGGGGCCCAACTCCCGGCCGTGGGCGGTGACCACCACCGCGCCGTCCCAGTCGAGCCCGGCGCGGGCGAACGCGGCGGCCACGCTGGACACCGCCGGCAGCACCCGGACCGGCAGCCCGGCGGCGCGCAGTCGGCGTACCACGCCGAACAGGCCGGGGTCGCCGCTGGCCAGCACCACGGCCGCAACCCCGGCGGCCTGCGCGGCGGCGAGTCGCGCCAGCGCCGGGGCGAGCGGGCCGAGGGTGACGGTGTCGACGCCGGCCGGCACCGGCACGGCGGCCAGGTGCCGGGCCGCCCCGACGACCAGCCCGGCCCCGGCCAGGGCGGCGAGCGCCGGTGGCGGCAGTGGCCGGCCGGCCGCGTCCATCCCCAGCACCACGACCGGCTCCGGCACCCCGACGACCGGGGCCGGGCCGGTGAGCGGCTGCGGGCGCGTCACGCCGGCCACCGGCCGGAGGAGGCGACCAGGTGGTCGCCGGTGAAGTCGACCATCGCCACGTCGACGGTGAGCGTCGGCCCGGCGAAGCGGCGCAGCACCTGGCGGACCCGGTCGCAGAGCAGGTCACCGGCGGGGCGCAGCAGCCCGGCGGCCTCCCACAGCTCGTAGGCGTGCCGGCCGGTGTTCGCCGCCAGCACCGCCGCCACCAGGTCGGCGTCGCCACCGGCCTCGGCGGTGACCGCGCCGAGCAGCGACAGGTCCACCTTCGACCGGGTGTAGTGGGTCATCAGGATGCCGGCGGCGAGTTTGGCCAGCTTGCCGGCCATCCCGACGAAGACCACCCCGGTCATCGCGTCGCCCACGGCGGCGGTGACGGCCGCGCCGGTGAAGTCGCCGACCTCGACGAAACACACCTCGGGCAGCTCCGGCAGCAACGCGCGGGCGGCCCGCTCGGTGCGCCCGCCGGTGCACAGCACCACCGTCCGCTGCCCCTGGGCGGCCATCACGTGCACCGCCTGCACCACGCTGGCCCGCCAGGAGGCGGTGGAGAACGGCCTGACGACGCCGGTGGTGCCGAGGATCGAGATGCCGCCGACGATGCCGAGCCGCCGGTTGGTGGTCTTGCGGGCCATCACCTCACCGCCCGGCACGCTGATCACCACCCGGACGCCCACCTCCGCCAGGTCGACCACCTCGGCGACGGCCTGGCCGATCATCCGGCGGGGGGTGTCGTTGATGGCCGGACCGCCGACGGCGAGGCCGAGCCCGGGGCGGGTGACGGTGCCGACGCCGTCCCCGCCGGCGAGTTCCAGGCCGGGCCGGGGCCGCCAACCGACGGTCGCGGTGAGGTGCGCGCCGTGGGTGACGTCCGGGTCGTCCCCGGCGTCCTTGACCACCACCGCCTCCGCCGTCGGTTCGGGCCGGGCGGTCAGGTCGCAGCGGGCCACCGCGAAGGTCACCCGCCGGCCGGCGGGCAGCCCGATCTCCACCTCCCCCGGGGGTACGCCGGTGACCAGGGCGGTCACCGCCGCCTTCGCCGCCGCCGTCGCGCACGCGCCGGTGGTCCAGCCGGTACGCAACGCCACCGGCCGGACCTTCGCGGTACGCGGCAGGTCCGGCTCGCGCAGCGGCGGCTCGGCGTAGGTCACGGGGTGGCGTCCTCCACGGCGGCCCGGGACCGGCGCAGCTCGGCGCGGGCGGCCGGCTCGGCCCGGCGGAAGGTGTGGAAGTGCCCGGGGTGGTAGAGGTGCGACCGGGTGCCGGTGGCGGCCAGCGCCGGCCCGACCAGGAACAGGGTGTGCTTCCACAACCGGTGTTCCTTGACGGTGGCCGCCAGCTCGCCGAGGGCGCACCGCACCACCAGTTCGTCAGGCCAGGTCGCCTGGTAGGCCACCACGACCGGGGTGTCGGCCGGGTAGCCGCCGGCGAGCAGTTCGGTCTGGGCCTGCCCGGCGCGGGCGGCGGACAGGAACAGCGCCATGGTGGTGCCGTGCCGGGCGAAGTCGCGGACCCGCTCCCCCGCCGGCATCGGCGTCTTGCCGCCCTCCAGCCGGGTGAGGATCACCGACTGGGCCACCTCGGGGATGGTCAGTTCCCGGCCGACGATGGCGGCGACGGCGGTGAACGAGGAGACCCCGGGGACGATCTCCACGGCCAGGTCGAGGGCCCGGCACAGGTCGAGCTGCTCCTGCACGGCACCCCACAGCGCCGGGTCGCCGGAGTGGATCCGGGCCACGGTGAGCCGCTCGGCGGCAGCGCGTCGATAGAGCGGCAGCACCCCCTCGATGGGCAGCTGCGACGAGTCGACGATCTCGGCGTCGGGGCGGGCGTGGGCCAGCACGTCGGCGTGCACCAGGCTGGCCGCCCAGATCACCACGTCGGCGTCGGCGATCACCCGGGCGGCGCGCAGGGTGAGCAGGTCGGCGGCGCCGGGCCCGGCCCCCACGAACCACACCTTTCCGGTGGACGTCACAGTTTTCCTCCCCGCCGGTCCCGGCGGGCCGGGACCAGCAGCGTCGACAGGTAGGGCAGCTCGTCGTCCGGGCCGACCGGCCCGATCCGCTCGTCGGGCAGGCCGAGGCCGCAGCCGAGCACCGCGTCGTCGAGCCGGTCGTGCCGGCGCAGCTCGTCGACGAGTTCCCGGTGCCGTCGCCAGCCCTTGTAGACCACCACGGTGCCGGGCCCGGCGAGGGCGTCGGCGACCGGTGCCGGGCCGGCGGTGGCCGGCAGCAGGGTCAGCGGCTCCCGCCCCTGGCACAGCGGGACGCCGCTGCGCGCGGCCAGCTCCTGCATGGCGGTCACCCCGGGCACCGTGCGCAGCCGCACCGCCGGCCGCAGCGCGCGGACCCCGTCGGCCAGGTAGGTGAAGGTGGAGTAGACGTTGGGGTCGCCGATGGTGGCGAACGCGACCGAGCGGGCCCCGGCGTCGAACGCGTCGACGACGGCACGGGCGGCGGCGTCCCAGGCGGCCTCCCGGCGCGCGGTCACCCCGCCCCGGTCCTCCAGGGCGAACGGCAGTCGGCGCAGCCGGTTCGCCGGCACGTGCGCGCGGACCGTCGTCTCGGCCCGGCCGGCCGGCGTCGCCGGGTCCGCCGCCAGCCGGTCCAGCACCGGTACGACCACCAGGTCGGCCTCGGCCAGCACCCGCACCGCCCTGAGGGTAAGCAGTTCCGGGTCCCCCGGTCCGACCCCCACCCCGGTCAGCGTGGCGGTGGCGGCGACGGGCGGGTGGTCCGCACCGGTGCCGGTCACCGGGCCGCCGCCTCGACCAGCCGGCGGGCCGCCCGGGGGTGACCCGCCCAGTGGGTGTGCAGGTAGGAGGCGTGCACCTGCCCGGTGACGAACCCGTGGGCGGTGTCGTCCCAGTGCCAGGCGGGCCGGTCGCCGTGCCCGGGGTCGGTGACGGTGCGGTGGAACTCGTGGCCGCGTACCCGGTCGCCGGCGGCGTGGACCGGGGAGTCGGTGGCGGCGACCGCGTCGCGGTAGCCGAGGGTGAGCCGGCCGGTCATCCGGGCGTGGTGGTCGAGCCGCCCGCACATCGGCACCCCGTCCAGGGCGCGGCCGAGGTAGAGCAGCCCGGCGCACTCGGCGACCACCGGCCCGGCGAAGCCGGCCAGCTCGGCACGGAGCCCGGTGTTGGCGCTCAACGCCTCGACGTGCACCTCGGGGAAGCCGCCACCGATGACCACCGCCCGGGTGCCGGCGGGCAGGGCTGGGTCACGCAGCGGGTCGAACGGGGCCACGGTCGCGCCGGCGGCGGTGAGCAGTTCGGCCGTCTCGGCGTACGAGAAGGTGAAGGCCGCTCCGGCGGCGACCGCGACGACCGGACGGCCCCCGCCGGCCGGGCCGCCGACGGCGGTGCCCGGCTCCCAGGCGTCCACGGTCAACGGTGGGGCGCTGCGGGCCAGGTCGAGCACGGCGTCGAGGTCGACGGTGGACGCGACGAGCCCGGCGAGCGCGTCGACGACGGCCAGTGACTCCGGTGCCCGTTCGGCGACCGGCACCAGCCCCAGGTGCCGGGCCGGCGCGGCCACCTCGACGGCCCGGGTCACCGCCCCCAGCACCGGTACGCCCACCTCGGCGAGCGCGTCGCGCAGCAGGGACTCGTGCCGGGGCGAGCCGACCCGGTTGAGGATCACCCCGCCGACGCGTACCGCCGGGTCGAAGGCGCGCATGCCGAGCACCAGCGCGGCGGCCGAGCGGCCCTGCGCGGTGGTGTCCAGGACCAGCAGCACCGGCGCGTCGATCAGCGTGGCGACGTGCGCCGTGGAGGCGTAGCCGCCCCGGCCGACCGCCCCGTCGTGCAGCCCCATCACCCCCTCCACCACGGCGACGTCGGCGGGGGTGGGGACGCTCGCGCCGTGCCGCAGCAGCGGGGCGATCAGCTCTTCCTCGACCAGCCACGGGTCGAGGTTGCGGCCGGGACGGCCGGCGGCGAGCGCATGGTAGCCGGGGTCGATGTAGTCGGGGCCGACCTTGTGCGGGCTGACCGTGAGACCCCGACGGCGCAGCGCGGCGAGCAGCCCGGTGGCGACGGTGGTCTTGCCGTGCCCGCTGGCCGGGGCGGCGACCACCAGCCGGGGCAGCACCCACGGGCCGGTCGGTGGGGCCGACGGCGGCACGCCCGGCGCGGTGCCACCCGGGTGACCGGCCGGCGCGTTGCCCGGCGGGCGGCGCTGGTCGGTGCGGCGGCTCGGTCCGGTCACCACTCGATGCCCTTCTGGCCCTTCTGGCCGGCGTCCATCGGGTGCTTGACCTTGGTCAGCTCGGCGACCAGGTCGGCCGCCTCGACCAGCCGCGGGTCGGCGTCCCGGCCGGTGATCACCACGTGTTGGAAGCCGGGCCGGTGGGTGAGGGTGTCGACCACCTCGTCGACGTCCACCCAGCCCCACTTCATCGGGTAGGTGAACTCGTCCAGGACGTACAGACCGTAGCGCTCGGCGGCCAGGTCACGCTGGATCTGCCGCCAGCCCTCCAGGGCGTCGGCGGCGTGGTCGGCGTCGCCGCCGCGCTGGATCCACGACCAGCCCTCGCCCATCTTGTGCCAGGCCACCGGCGCACCCTGCCCGGTGTCGGCGTGCACCTGGCCCAGGGCCCGGAAGGCGTTCTCCTCGCCGACCCGCCACTTGGCGCTCTTGACGAACTGGAACACCCCGATCGGCAGCCCGGCCGTCCAGGCCCGCAGCGCCAGTCCGAACGCGGCCGTCGACTTCCCCTTCATCTGCCCGGTGTGCACGATGGTCAACGGGCGGTGCCGTCGCTGCCGGGTGGTCAACCCGTCGGCGGGGACGTGTTCCGGCTTTCCCTGCGGCATCAGCGCACGCTCCGATTCGCTCCGACGGTGGCGAGCCCGGCCAGCGGGTCGGCGGTGACCGTGTCCAGGCGGTGGTGGGCCGCGCCCAGCTGACCGGCCAGCCGGTGGGCCAGGTGCAGCCGGACCGGGCCGGACTCACAGTCCACCACGACGCAGGGCGCGCCGGTGGCCGCGAGCACGGCCGCCGCGCGTGCCGACCGGTCCAGCGGCCGGTGCCCGGCGGTGGCCCGGCCGTCGGTGACGACCAGCACCAGCGGACGCCGTCGCGGGTCCCGCAGCCGCTGCACCCGCAGCAGGTCGGCGGCGGCGAGCAGCCCCTCCGCCAGCGGGGTACGCCCCCCGGTGGGCAAGTCGGCCAGCCGGGCCGACGCGGCCAGCACCGACGAGGTCGCCGGCAGCAGCACCTGCGCCCCGGTACCCCGGAAGGCGACCACCGCCACCGTGTCCCGCCGCTGGTAGGCGTCGGTGAGCAGGGCCAGCACCGCGCCCTTGACCGCCGACATCCGCTGCCGCGCGCCCATCGAGCCGCTGGCGTCGACGACGAACAGCACCAGGTTGCCCTCGCGGCCCTCCCGGACCGCCTCCCGCAGGTCGTCGGGGCGCAGCAGCAGCCGGCCGCCGCACCGGCCCCGCCCGGCCTGGTGCGGGGCGGCGGCGCGCAGGGTCGCCGGCAGGTGCACCGCCGCCGGCCGGCCGGCGGGCACCCGGGCCCCGGTGGTCCGCCCGCGCCCGGTCCGGGCCCGGGAACGCCGGCCGGGCACCCCGTCACCCACCCCCGGCGCGGTGAACAACCGGGCCGTCAACCCCCGCTGCGGTACGGCCACCGAGCCGACGCCCGCCGGGTCACCCGGGTTGGTGGTGCCGCCCTGGCCGGGTCGCCCCGGACGGGCGCCGGCGTGCTCGGCCGACCCGTCGTCGGGGCGTCCCGACCGGCCGTCGGCGCGGGGCCCGCCGTCGTCGTCCGGCCCGCCGTCGTCGATGCGGTCCGGCCACCGGTCGTCCCCGGACTGTGGGAAGGCCGGACCGGTCCGGGCGCGCGAGTGCTCGTCGTGGCCCGGCGGACCACCGGCGTCCTGCGGTCCACCGGTGGCATCCTGCGGCCCACCGGCGTCGTCGGGTGACTGTGGGCCCGACCCGTCGCCGGGGCCGCCCGCCGAGGGGCCGCCCGGCCCACCGGGGCCAGCCCCGTCCGGCCCGCCGGTCGGGTCACCCGGACCGGCCGGCCCGGTGTCCGGCGGATCGTCGTCGGGATGCTCGTCGCGGGCCCGCTGCAACGCCTCGTCGAGGCGCTTCTCGTCCAGGCCCGGGGTGTCGAACGGGTCACGGCGACGGCGGTGCGGCAGAGCGAGCCGGGCGGCGACCCGGACGTCGTCGGCGGTCACCCGGTCCCGGCCCTGCCAGGCGGCGTGCGCGACGGCGGTCCGGGCGGTGACGATGTCGGCGCGCATCCCGTCCACGTCGAACGCGGCGCAGACCTCGGCGATCTGCCGCAACGCGGCGTCGGGCAGCAGCACCCCGTCGAGCCGGCCCCGGGCGGCGGCCACCCGGGCGGCCACCTCGGCGTCGGCGGCGGCCCACCGGGCGGCGAACCCGGCCGGGTCCGCGTCGGCGGCGAGCCGACGGCGCACCACCTCCACCCGGACGGCCGGGTCCCGGCTGGCCGCCACCTCGACGGTGAGCCCGAACCGGTCGAGCAACTGCGGGCGCAGCTCACCCTCCTCCGGGTTCATCGTGCCCACCAGCAGGAACCGGGCGGCGTGACTGACCGAGACACCCTCCCGTTCGACGTGGCAGCGGCCCATCGCGGCGGCGTCCAGGAGCAGGTCGACCAGGTGGTCGTGGAGCAGGTTCACCTCGTCGACGTAGAGCACCCCCCGGTGGGCGGCGGCGAGCAGGCCCGGCTCGAAGGCGCGTACCCCCTCGGCGAGGGCCTTCTCCAGGTCCAGCGAGCCGACCACCCGGTCCTCGGCGGCGCCGACCGGCAGTTCCACCAGCCGGGCCGGGCGGCGCTCGACCGGCCCGGCGGCCGGATCCTCGTGCCCGCCCGCACCCGGGTGCGGGCCGTCCGGGCAGGTCGGGTCGGGGGCGGCCGGGTCGCAGCCGAACCGGCACCCGGCGACCCGGTCCACCGGCGGGAGCAACGCGGCCAACGCCCGCACGGCGGTGGACTTGGCGGTGCCCTTCTCGCCCCGCACCAGCACCCCGCCGATCGCCGGGCTGACCGCGTTGAGCAGCAGCGCCAGCCGCATGTCGTCCATGCCGAGCACGGCCGAGAAGGGAAACCCGCTCACTGAGCTGGCCTCGGTTCGCGACTGCGGGGCTCGCAGACCCGGCTCACTCCTCGCGCTCACTGTCGCTCCTCCAGGTCGCCCTCGGTGGCCAGGTACGTCTCCCGCAGCCGGTCCAGGGTGGCGGGCTCGGGAGCCGCCCACAGGCCCCGGTCGGCGGCCTCCAGGAGCCGTTCGGTGATGCCGCGCAGCGCCCACGGGTTGGACCGCTCCAGGAACTCCCGGGTCTGCCCGTCGAACAGGTACGCCTCGGCGAGGCGCTCGTACATCCAGTCGTCGACGACCCCGGCGGTGGCGTCGTACCCGAACAGGTAGTCCACGGTGGCGGCCAGCTCGAACGCGCCCTTGTAGCCGTGCCGGCGCATCGCCGCGATCCACTTCGGGTTGACCACCCGGGCCCGGAACACCCGCCGGGTTTCCTCGCCGAGGGTGCGGGTGCGCACGTCGTGCGGCATCGCCGAGTCGCCCACGTACGCGGCCGGGGCGGCCCCGGTGAGGTGGCGCACCATCGCCACCATCCCGCCGTGGTACTGGAAGTAGTCGTCGGAGTCGACGATGTCGTGCTCGCGGGTGTCCTGGTTCTTCGCCGCCACCGCGATCCGGGCGAAGGAACGTTCCATGTCGGCCCGCGCCTCCCGCCCGTCCAGGCCCCGGCCGTAGGCGTAGCCGCCCCACACGGCGTACACCTCGGCGAGGTCGGCGTCGGTGCGCCAGTTGCGGGCGTCGATCAGTGGCAGCAGTCCCGCCCCGTACGCCCCGGGTTTGGAGCCGAAGATCCGGGCGGTGGCCCGCCGCTCGTCGCCGTGGGTGGCGAGGTCGGCGGCCACGTGCGCGCGCAGGTAGTTGTCCCCGGCCGGCTCGTCGAGGGCGGCGACCAGCCGTACCGCATCGTCGAGGAGGGCGACGACGTGCGGGAACGCGTCGCGGAAGAAGCCGGAGATGCGGACCGTGACGTCGACCCGGGGCCGGCCCAGTTCCGCCACCGGCACGACCTCGACGCCGGTGACCCGCCGCGACCTGTCGTCCCACACCGGCCGGCAGCCGAGCAGAGCCAGCACCTCGGCGATGTCGTCGCCCTGGGTACGCATGGCGCTGGTGCCCCACACGGTCAGCCCGACCGACCGCGGGTACTCGCCGGTGTCGGCGAGGTAGCGGGCGAGCAGCGAGTCGGCCAGCGCCACCCCGACGTCCCACGCGTTGCGGCTGGGGATCGCCTTCGGGTCGACGGAGTAGAAGTTTCGGCCGGTGGGCAGCACGTTGACCAGGCCCCGGGTGGGCGACCCGGACGGTCCGGGCGGCACGAACCGGCCGGCGAGCGCGCCGAGGGTGTGGGTGATCTCGTCGGTGGTGCGGTCCAGCCGGGGCACCACCTCGCGGGCGGCGAACCGCAGCACCTCGACGGCGTCGGGGCAGCCGTCACCGGTCACCTCGGTGACCACCGCGTCGGCCCGGTCGGCGTCCCAGCCGAGGGTCTCCATGCCCAGGACGAGCCGCCGGGCCAGCGCCTCGATCAGGTCCACCGCGTCGGCGGCGGTGACCGCCGGCCCGTCGACGACGTCGGTCAGCGCCGCCGGCACCGCCACCCGCGCCCCGGGCTCGGCCAGCAGCGCCTGCTCGTCGAGGCCGTAGCCGGCGGCGAGGGCCTGCCGCAGGCCGGGCAGGGCCCGGCTGCCGCCCCACACCTGCGGGGCGCGCAGCACGGCCAGGACGAGGTTGACCCGGGCCTCACCGGTGGGCACCCCGGCCAGGACGTGCAGCCCGTCGCGGATCTGCACGTCCTTGACCTCGCACAGGTAGCCGTCGAGGTGCAGCACGAAGTCGTCGAAGTCGTCGGCGGCCGGCATCGCCTCGGTGTGCAGGTCGTGGTGGAGTTCGGCGGCGCGCACCAGCTCCCAGATCTGCCCCCGGACCACCGGCACCTTCGCCGGGTCGAGCGCCTGCACGGTGGCGTACTCGTCCAGCAGTTGTTCGAGTTTCGCCAGCTCGCCGTAGGTCTCGGCGCGGGCCATCGGGGGCACCAGGTGGTCGACGACGACGGCGTGCGCCCGCCGCTTGGCCTGGGTGCCCTCGCCGGGGTCGTTGACGATGAACGGGTAGACCAGCGGCAGGTCACCGAGGACGGCGTCGGGGGCGCAGTCGGCGGCCAGGCCGAGGCCCTTGCCGGGCAGCCACTCCAGGGTGCCGTGCTTGCCGAGGTGCACCACCGCGTCGGCGCCGAAGCCGCCGTCGTCGACCGGCGCGGCCAGCCACCGGTACGCGGCGAGATAGTGGTGGCTGGGCGGCAGGTCGGGGTCGTGGTAGATGGCGATCGGGTTCTCGCCGAAGCCGCGCGGCGGCTGGATCAGCAGGGTGACGTTGCCGAACCGCAGCCCGGCCAGGACGATGTCCCCGTCGTCGGTGTAGAGCTGACCGGGTGGCTCACCCCAGTGTTCCCGCATCCGGTCCCGCAGGTCGGCCGGCACCTGGTCGAACCAGCGCCGGTAGGTCTCCCCCGGCACCCGGGCCTCGGCGGCGGCCAACTGTTCCGGGGTGAGCCACTCGACGTCGTGGCCCCCGGCGGCGATCAGCGCGTGGATCAGCGCGTCCCCGTCGGTGGGTGGTGGCGCGTCGCCGAGGTGGTACCCCTCGGCGGCGAGGGCGGCGAGCAGGCGGACCGCCGAGGCGGGGGTGTCCAGGCCGACGGCGTTGCCGACCCGGGAGTGCTTCGTCGGGTAGGAGCTGAGCACGATCGCCACCCGCTTGTCGGCGTTGGGCAGGTGGCGCAGCCGGGCCTGCCGGACGGCGATCCCGGCGACCCGGGCGGCCCGCTCGGCGTCGGCGGCGTAGACCGACAGCCCGTCGGCGTCGATGCGTTTGAACGAGAACGGCACGGTGACGATCCGGCCGTCGAACTCGGGGATGGCCACCTGCATGGCCGCGTCCAGCGGGGACAGCCCGGCGTCGCTGGCCGCCCACTGCTCCCGGGTGCTGGTCAGGCAGAGCGCCTGGATCACCGGCACGTCGAGGGCGGCGAGCGCGCCGACGTCCCAGGCGTCCTCGTCGCCCCCGCCGGAGGCGTCGGCGGCGACCGTCCCGCCGGCGGCGAGGACGGTGACGACGAGCGCGTCGCAGCGGGCGAAGAGGTCCAGCGGCCCGTCGCCGGGGGTGAGCCCGCGCAGCGAGCCGCAGAAGATCGGCAGCGGTTCGCCGCCGGCCGCGTCGACCGCGTCGGCCAGGGTCTGCACGAAACCGGTGTTGCCGGCCAACGCGTGCGCCCGGTAGAACACGATCCCCACCGTGGGCCGCCCGCCGCCGCCCTGCCGCCCGTCCGGTCCGGCCGCCTGATCCGCCTGGTCGGTCGGGTCTGACTGGGCGGTCGGGGCGGTCGGGGCGGTCGGGTCTGGGTGGGCGGTCGGGCGGCACCGGTCGAGGATGCCGTACGGCGGGGTGGGGGTGGGCGGGTCGAAGCCCTCCCCGTTGAGCAGGACCGTGTCGGACAGGAACCGCGCCAGCTGGGCGAGGTTCTCCGCGCCCCCCTCCACCAGGTAGGACAGCGCTTCGGTGGCCACCCCGGAGGCCACCGTGGACGCCGCCATCAGCTCCGCGTCAGGCACCGCCTCGCCGCCGAGCACGATCGTGGGGACCCCTGAGCCGAGCACCGCCGCGAGGCCGTCCGGCCAGGCCTGCCGCCCGCCGAGCAGCCGTACGACGGCCAGGTCGACCCCGTCGAGCAGGGCCGGTACGGCGGCCACGTCGACCCGGGTGGGGTTGGCGAGGCGGTAGTCGGCGGCACTGGCGCGGGCGGCGAGCAGATCGGTGTCGGCGGTGGACAGCAGCAGGATGCGCACGTGCAGCTCCGGAGAGTGACGTCCGGCTCGACCACGGGGCCGGGCCGAGCGGGGCGGGAGGGACGCCGGTCAGCGGCGGCGGAGGTCGACGACCCCGCCGACGGCGGGGCACCCGGACCGGCCGTCAGCGGTACGTGGCAGGCCGACCGCCCCGGCGACGGCCGGCGACGGTGGGAGTGGTGGGAGCACGCGGCGGCGCGGGCTCGACAGTGATGCGGGAATCACCGACCGTGATCGGGTCGGCAGTGACGCTGCGCGTCATCGGGTCCTCCTCGGGTGTCCACGCCCTGGGGTTCTCCGACGGCCGAAGTATCCTGGCTCCCGGATCGACGCTCACCCCCGGCCTTCCAACCGTGCACGCACGGTCGTGACCCACGAGGGGGGATCGCTCCCCGGTGACAGTGGCGGGACCGCGTCGGAATCGCACCGACTTCCTTCACTGCCGTCAGGCCGCGAATGCTGCCACACTCCTCACCCCGAGGTCAACGGCAGCCACCGGCCCCACGACGGCACCGGTCGGCCCCCGTGGTGAGGCCGACGGCGATGGTTCGCGCTCGTCCAACGGGGCGCGGCCCACACCCAGACGGCCCGCACCCAGACGGCCCGTCCCCGGTGGATCGTCCCCGGTGGCTGGCCGGCCCCTGGCGGTCGGGATACCTCTTTCACACGCTGTCGAGCTGATGACGTCAACGACTCGGACCGGCATGGTCGGGTCCGACCGGACGGTGGTCGGGCGGATAGCCCCGGCCACCCCACCGCCGCCGCAGCGCGGCCCCGGCCCGACGCCTCGGGCCGCGCCGCTCCGACGCCACCGGTCACCCTGCCCCGACACCGCCGGCCATCCCGTCACGGCGGTGCGGGTCGGCACACCCGGCAGGCAACGATCCGTCATCGTCATCAGCTCGAAAGGACCCGCATCGACATACCCACACCGAGTGGCCGGCGGACCGCAGGCCGGCGCACGCGGCCAGCGCACGCCTTCGCCACCCTGGCCGCACCCCACGACCCCGCCGCACCCCACGCACGGCTGGTGGACAGTCAGCGCAGGCGGCGCTCGGGGTGGGCCCGGTTCCAGGCCCGCATCCGCTCCGGGTACCCGGTCTTCGCCGCCTCGTACAGGGGCACCGCGTGCCGGTGGGCCAGCTTCGCCGCCGTCCGTGGGGAGCCGGTGCGGCGGCGGATCCACTCCCCGTCGTGCGCGATCGCCACCACGGTGGTGTCGGTGGCGGTCGTCTCGGGTTCGAGATAGAACTCCACCCCCCGGTGGGCGGCCACGAAGTCCGCCAACGCGGTCAGGTCGTCCCGGGTGGCCTCCCGGTCGAGCTTGGTCGGGATGCCCTCGTCAGCCCGGGTCCGTCGGCTGAACCAGCCCATCTGCCCGTTCCTCTCCTCGGCGTCCCTCCAGTGGAGCACCCCCACCTGGAAGGGCGCTGCGAACCCGGTGACAGCCGGCTGAGCGGCCCGTTCACGCCCGGTCGAGGGCGGCCAGCTCGTCGGGGGTGAGCCGCAGCGCCCCGGCGGCGACGTTCTCGGCCAGGTGGGCCGGGTCGCCGGTGCCGGGGATGGCCAGCACGTGCGGGCCCTGGTGCAGCGTCCAGGCGAGGCGTACCTGTTGCGGGGTGGCGTCGTGGGCACGGGCGACCGCGCGTACCGCCGCACCGTGGTCGGTGCGCGCCCCGCCCTCGCGGTTGCCACCGGTCAGGGAGAAGAACGGCACGTAGGCGATCCCCCGGTCAGCGCACTCGCGGACCATGGCGTCCTGGTCGCCGCGGTTGTCCAGGGCGTAGTTGTTCTGCACGCAGACCACCGGGGCGATGGTCTGCGCCTCGTCGAGGTGGTCGAGGCGGACGTTGGACAGACCCAGGTGCCGGATCAGGCCGGCGTCGCGCAACTCGGCCAGCGCGCCGAAGCGTTCGGCCACGGAGTCCGGCGCGGGTCGTTTGACGATCCGCAGGTTGACCAGGTCGAGGTGGTCGCGACCCAGCCGGCGCAGGTTCTCCTCCACCTGGGCGCGCAACTGCGCCGGGCCGGCCTCCTCGTGTATCCCGGTCGTCGGGTCGTCCCGGAAGCCGACCTTGGTGGCGATGACCAACCCCTGCGGGTACGGGGCGAGCGCGGCGCGGATCAGCTCGGTGGCGTACCGGGCGGGGCCGGTGCCGACCTTCAGGGTGCCGCCCGGCGAGACGTAGAAGGCGGCGGTGTCGATGTGGTCGATCCCCAGCTCGACGGCCCGGCGCAGCACGCGCAGCGCCCGCTCCCGGTCGGGGTGGGCGGTGATCCGCATCGAGCCGAAGCCCATCCGGTGCACGGTGCGGTCGCCCAGGGTCCAGCGGCCCGCCGCTGCGGCGGTGATCTCGGTTGGCATCCGGCGACCCTAGCCAGCGCCGGCAGCCTGGGGTAACGGCCGCGCACCCGATACCGGAACGGGTCGGGGACTGTTAGTTTTTCTGTACTGGACCGGTGGGTGCCGACGGTCCGACACCGGCCGGTGGACGGGTCGCCGGCACCAGGCCCAGCGTCGGGATCAGCAGCAGCGGCACCACCAGCAGCGCGTGCAGGATGCCGACGTGGTCGCCGAGCAGGCCGAGCAGCGGCGGGCTGGCCAGGAACGACGTGTAGCCGAGCACCGCGACGACGCTGACCCGGGCGGGGGCGTGTTCCTCGTCGTCGGCGGCGGCGCTCATCCCGACCGGGAAGCCGAGCGACGCGCCGAGTCCCCAGAGGACCACCCCGACGACGGCGAGCGGACCGGAGCCGGCCAGCACCGCCAGCAGGGAGCCGGCGGCGGCCAGCAGGATCGTGCCGATCAGCACCGGCACCCGGCCCCAGCGGTCGATGGCCACGGTGCCGACGGTCCGGCCGATGGTCATGCCGGCGACGAAGACCCCGAAGACGGCGGCCCCGGCGGCCTCGCTGACCCCGTAACCGTCGACGAAGGCGACCGCCAGCCAGTCGTTGGCACTGCCCTCGGTGAACGCCATCACCAGCACCAGCGCGCCGATGAGCAGGGTGCGCGGCTCCCGCCAGGCCGCGAGCAGGCCACTCCGGCGGGTCGACGCGGCACCGTCGGCGGTCGAGGCGGCCGGGGTGGGCAGGAAGTTGCGCGCACCGAGCACGGTGCCGCCGAACACCACCACCGCCAGCACCGTCAGATGTACGGTGATCGGCACACCGAGCCGGGCCGCGCCCGCGCCCAGCCCGGCACCGGCCACCGAACCGAGGCTCCAGGCGGCGTGGAAGCGGGGCAGGATGGTGCGGCCGAGCCGTTTCTCCACCGCCGCGCCCTCGACGTTCATCCCCACGTCGCAGGTGCCGGAGCCGTAGCCGAGGGCGAACAGGCCGACCGCGACGCCGGGCAGCGAGCCGAGCGGGGCGGCGACCCCCACCCCGGCCAGCCCCACCGCCACCAGCACGGTCGAGGCGACGACGGTGCGGGCCGGGCCGAGCCGCTGGGTCACCAGGCCGGCGCTGGTCAGCGCCAGCACCGCGCCGCCGGACATGGCCAGCAGCAGCAGGCCGAGCCGGCCGGCGCTGAGGCCGAGCGCGTCGCGGACCGCCGGGACCCGGGAGAACCAGGTCGCCACGGCGAGGCCGTTGAGGGCGAAGACCACCGCGACCCCGGTACGGGCGGCCCGTACCACCCGGGGTGGGACGGTTCGGTTCTCGGTGGCGGCGTTCACGGCGCGTGGTCCTCTTCCCCTGGGGTGGCTTTCCTGGTGTGGCCGTTTTCCCGGGCCCGGTGTGTCCCGTCCGGGCCGGACGTCCCACCGCTGATCTCACACCGCTTTCGTCACGGCCACAAGCGCGATGTGCTCCTTACCCCGGCGGCGCAGCCGAACGGAGATGGCGCGGCACCGTCATTATTGATCGACTAGCTTCAATTACCAACGGGGAATGACGGTACGGGGGCATGTGCATCGTGGGGGATTCGTGAAGTTCGGCATACTCGGAACATATGTGATACTTCCCGGGCAGAACTACTGCATAAATGCTCCCAAGCAACGCAATCTGATGGCGGTTCTGACAGTCAACGGAAATGTGCTCATCCCGGTGGAACGCCTGGCCCGGGAGGTGTGGCCCGACGAACCACCCGCCTCGGCCAGCAATCTGATCCGGCAGTACGTCTTCCGCCTCCGGCGCAGTCTGCCCCCGTCGGTGGGGCGGGCCATCGTCACCGGCCCGGGTGGCTACAAACTACGGTTGGCGCGCGGCGACGTCGACAGTCATCTCTTCGACGCCAACGTGGTACGGGGTCGTGCCGCCTTCGCGGCGGGCCGGCTCGACGAGGCGGTACGGGCCCTGTCGGAGGCGTTGGCCGCCTGGCGGGGGGACCCGCTCGCCGACGTCGACCCGTCCCCCTCGATCCTGGCCGAGACCCGGCGGCTGGGTGAGCGGCGGCTGCTCGCCATCGAGATGCGGGCCGACGCCTACCTGCGTCTCGGCTGGTACGACGAGGCCGTCGAGGAGTTGGCCGCGCTGGTCACCCTCCACCCCGAGCGGGAACGCCTGCGCGACATGCAGATGCGGGCGCTGTGCCAGGTCGGCCGCCGGGCCGACGCCCTCGCGGTGTACCGCGACCTGCGCCAGACCCTGGCCGACGGCGTGGGCATCGAGCCGGGGCCGGAGTTGCAGCGGCTGCACCGGCAGGTGCTCGACGGCGACCCGGCGCTCAGCGAGCCGCCGGTCCGCCGGTCCGCCGTGGCCGGATGGTCCGGGTCGGCGTACCGGTGAAGGGTCGACGTACCGGTGAAGGGGTCACCGGCCCCGGTCGGGGCGCGACGGCAGCAGCGTCGCCGCGAGGGCGAGCGCCGCCACCGCCAACCCCGCCCCGGTGACCACCGTCGCCGCACCCCAGCGGGTCAACAGGGGCGCCAGCAGCATGCTGCCCACGGCGAAACCCCAACCGATCGCCGCGTACTGGAGGGAGAAACCGGTGGCCCGGCGGTCCGCCGGCAGGACCCGTTCCAGGTGCAGCGACCGGGCCAGCACGGTCGGCCCCTCGAAGAACCCGGCGACGGCGTACAGGGCCAGCAGCGCGACGGCGTGCGGTCGCGCGACCACCGCGAGCGCGACCACCAGGCCCAGCACCAGCAGGGCGACGTCGGCCTGCCGCTGGTGCCCGCCCGGCCAGCCGCGCAGGCTGTAGAGGACGCTGCCGAGGCCGGTCCCGATCGCGTACGCGGCGAGGGCCAGCCCGGCGAGCGACGCCTGCCCGCTGCCGCTGAACAGCGGTACCGCCGCGACCGTCAGCACCCCGAGCAGGACCCGCAGCGCGGCGGTCAACGCCAGGGTGCGGGCCAGCAGGCGCAGCACCGGCAGGACCCGGCTGCGCCCAATGGCGGTCCGGGCCGACGTCGGGTCGGGCAGGCGCAGGGCCGCCCCGGCGGCGATCGCGGCGGGCAACGCGGTCAGGCCCACACCGGCGGCGGGCGAGACGGCGGCGACGGTCACCCCGACCAGCACCGGCCCGAGTCCCCAGCAGACCTGGTTGAGCACCGTGTCCAGGGACAGCGCCCGGGGCAGCACGGCCACGTCGACCAGGTGGGTGAGCATCGACCGCAGGCCGCCCGGGGCGCCGGCCGGCACCGCACCGGCCAACGCGACGAGGACGACCAGCAGCGCCGTGCCGCCACCGGTGCCGACCACCACGGCGGCGGCCAGGAAGAGCAGCGCCTCGGCGGCCAGGCACCCGGCCAGGACGCGACGCGGGTTCCACCTGTCGATCAATGCCCCGGCAGCCGGTGCCGCGACCGCCTCACCGATGGTGTGCGCGCCGACCAGCAGGCCGCTGAGCAGGTAGCCGTCGCTGAGCGCCCGGCCGGCGAAGACCAGCGCCAGCGGGGCCATCGCCACCGGCAGCCGGGCCCCGAAGGTGGCGACCGCCCAGCCCACCCAACCCGGCGAACGCAGGATCGCCCGCAGGGGTGTGCCGGCCCGACCCGAGAGGTCCACCTGCGACGTCGCCACCGACCCGCCCTTCCACAGCGCCGCCCACCAGAGACGAACAGTAGTCACCACCACCACCTCCGGCACCCCACCATCCCCCCCGCGCCCGCATGATCGACCCGCCCGCGTGATCAAGAGGTTTACGTCAGGAAATGCCGGGGCGGTGACGCAAACCTCTTGATCACGCGAGCAAGGGGCGGGGACGGGCGCGGGGTCGGTGGGGACGCGCCTGGGTCTCGGGGGCTAGCTGTTGGGGGGTGCCAGTCGGCGGAGGAAGGCGTCCCGGTCGACGACCCGACGTCGGTGGGAGCCGTGACCGAGGACCGTCCCGGTCGGGCCGACCACGGTGAAGTCGACGTCGACGTCACGGCCCGCGACGGTGAGGGCGACCCGGTAGGTGACCGGCTCGCCACAGCCGGCCGCCGCCGCGTGGGTCAGGGTCACGCCGACGCCCACGGTCATCTCGCCGGCCGCCAGCACCGGTGCGAGCACCTCCACGCAGGTCTGTTCCATCAGGCCCAGCATGGCCGGGGTGGACAGGACCAGCAGGCCCTCGTTGCCCCACCGGGTGGCGCAGTCCTCCTCGCGGACCACCCGGGTCCGCTCCCCCTCGACCCGACGCCCCTCCCCCGCACCGGCAGCGCCCGTCGCGCCAGCGGCGTCGGGCCCGGTCACCCGGCCGGGGCCCGTCGGAGCGGTCACGCCGGCACCACCGGTACGTCGAGCGGGGCGGCGTAGCGGCGTACGACGTCCTTGTAGATGTTCTTCTTCTGCATCTCGGTGGTGCCGCCGGCGATCCGGATGGCCACGGCGTCGCGCAGGTGCCGCTCGATGCCGCCGGTACGGTCGTAGCCGGCGTGCCCGAAGATCTGCACCAGTTCGACGGTGGACCGGACCGCGCCCTCGGAGGCGGCCAGCTTGGCGCAGGAGGCGAGCGCGCTGTAGGAGTCGTCGCCGCGGACCAGCGCGTCGGCGGCGGCGTAGGCGAGGTGCCGGGCCGACTCGATGGTGGTCCGGATGCCGACGACCTTGTCCTGGATGAACTCGTGCTCGCCGATGGGGACGCCGAACGCCCGGCGTTCGGCACAGCGGCGCAGTACCACGGGGAGCAGCGCCTCCAGTTGGGCGGCGACCACGACGCCGTACATGAGACGGTCGAAGGCCAGGAACGAGTAGAGGGTGGCGAGCCCGTCGCCGGGTGGCCCGACGACGTCGGCCGGGCCGACCGGCACCCCGTCCAGGATGATCGGCCCGGTGGGGCTCGTCCGCTGGCCGAGCAGGTCCTCGGCTGCTCCGGTGTCGACACCGGGCCGGTCGCGGTCCAGCACGAACAGGGTGATGTCCCGGCTGCCGATGCCGTCGAGCCGGCCGACGATCAGCAGGTGGTCGGCGACGGGCGCGTTGGTGATGTGTGCCTTGTGCCCGGTGAGCCGCCAGTCGTCGACGCCGTGCACGCTGGCCCGGGTGCCGACGGCGGCGACGTGGGAGCCGCCGGCCGGTTCGGTGGCGGCGGTGGCGCCCACCGCGCCGCCGGCCAGCGCCGGGAGCAGCCGGCGGCGCTGTTCGGGGGTGCCGTGTTCGCACAGTACGTGCAGCAGGCCGGCGTGGGCGACGGCGGACAGTACGAAACCGGAGTCGTCGGCGCCCTGGGCGAGCCCTTCCAGGCCGGCCAGGAAGTCCCACAGGGTGCCCCCGTCGCCGCCGTGCTCGCGGGGCAGGTGGGCGGTCCAGAATCCCTCGTCGGCCAGCGCCTGCCAGGACTTGGTGTCGAAGACCCCGGCGCGGTCGCGCTCGGCGGTGCCGGGGGCGACGGTCGTCGCGGCGAAGCGGCGGAACCGTTCCCGGCGGGCGTGTTGCTCCTGCGTCCAGGTGATCTGCATCGTCGTGCCCTCTCAGCCGGCCTCGGTGATGTCGTGCAGGGTGAGCCGGACGGCGGCGGTGAAGGCCGCGACGTCGTCTCCGGTGGTGCAGGTGGTGACGCAGCCCATGCCCCGGGGGGCGATGATCACGCCGTGGTTGAGCAGGCCCAGGAAGAAGGCCTGCTGGCGGGCGGCGTCGACGGCGCGGACGTCCCGGAACACCTCGACCCGGCGCGGGCCGACGTGGATGTTGAACAGGGACCCGACGCCGGTGACGACGGCGTCGACCGACGCATCGGCGAACACCCCGGTCAGTTCGCGGCGCAGCAGGTCGCCGGTGCGGTTGAGCGCGTCGATGGTGGCCGCGTCGAGCTTGCCGAGGGTGACGATGCCGGCGGCGACGCTGAGCGCGTTGCCGGTGAACGTGCCGCCCTGGTAGAGCGCCGGGCCGCCGGAGCGGGAGTCGTACACGTCGGTGCCGCCCTGGGGTTCGAGCAGCCCCATGATGTCGGCCCGGCCGCCGTACGCGCCGATCGGCAGACCACCGCCGATGATCTTGCCCATGGTGGTCAGGTCGGGGGTGACGCCGTACGCCTGCTGCGCGCCGCCGTACGCCAGCCGCAGCGTGATCACCTCGTCGAAGACCAGCAGGATGCCCAGCTCGTCGCAGGTGGCCCGCATCGCGGTCAGGTACTCGGCGGTGGCCGGGATCATCCCGCCGACGCCGAGCACCGGTTCCAGCACCAGCGCCGCCACCCGGTCGGCGTGGGCGCGCAGGACCTGCTGCGACGCGGTGACGTCGTTGAACGGCACCACCAGGGTCTCCCGGGTGCGGGAGGCGGGGATGCCGCGCATCTCCGGCACGGAGGCGGGCGACCTGACGTCACCGGCGAGGTCGGCCGGTGGCCGTACGCTGATCATCACGTCGTCGGTGGTGCCGTGGTAGCCGCCCTCGGCCTTGGCGACCAGCGGGCGGCCGGTGAACGCCCGCGCCAGGCGCAGTGCGAACATCACCGCCTCGGTGCCGGAGCCGGTGAACCGGACCCGCTCCAGGCTCGGCACCCGCGCCACCAGCAGCGCCGCCAGCTCGGCCTCCAGGGTGCGGGAGAACGAGTGCGAGGTGCCGTGCGGCAGCTGCTCCCGGATGGCGGCGGTGACGTCCGGGTCGGCGTAGCCCAGCGGCAGGCCGGTGTAGTTGGCCAGGAAGTCGCGGTAGACGTTGCCGTCGACGTCCCAGACCGTGCCGCCGACCCCCCGGTCCAGGTAGACCGGGTACGGCGGCCAGGAGTTGAGGCTGCGGGTCGCCCCGGCCGGGATCATCGCGCCGGCCCGGGCGAAGTGTTCCTTCGAGCCGGGGGTGCGCTTGGCGTAGTCGGACAGGATGCTCATGCCGGTGGCTCCTCGTGGGTCGGCTGGCCGGCCGTACCGCCGGGCCAGGTGATCAGGGCGCTGCCCCAGGTCATCCCCCCGCCGAAGGCGGCGAGCAGGACCCGGGCCCCGGGGCGGACCCGGCCGGCGTCGATCGCCGCGTCGAGGGTGACCGGCACGGACGCGGCACCGGTGTTGCCGTAGTGGGTGCCGCTGATCGCCACCTGGTCGGCGACGAAGCCGAGTTCCTTGGTCACCTCGCGCAGCAGCCGCACGTTGGCCTGGTGCGGGACGAGCAGGTCGAGGTCGGCGACGGTCAGCCCGCAGGCGGCGGTGGCGTCGGCGACGAGTTCCGGCAGCTTGCGTTCGGCGAACGCGCGCACCGCCCGGCCGTCCATCGTGAAGTAGTGCCCGCCGTGGGCGACGGTGGCGGTGCTGGCCGGGGCGCGGCTGCCACCGGCGGGGATCCGGACCAGGTCGTGCTGCCGGCCGTCGCTGCCCAGCCGGGTGTACGCGATGCCGGCGGCGTCGGCCGAGCGGCCCAGCACCACCGCGCCCGCGCCGTCGCCGAAGAGCACCGAGGTGCGCCGGTCGGTGTAGTCGAGGATGCGCGAGTAGGTGTCCGCGCCGATCACCACGGCGTACCTGATGGTCGGGTCGCACCGCATGATCTTGTGGGCGACGTCCAGGGCGTAGACGAAGCCGGTGCAGACGGCGTCCAGGTCCATCGCGTACGCGCCCCACGCACCGAGGTTGGCCTGCACCCGGCAGGCGGTGGCGGGCAGCGGCAGGTCCGGGGTGGAGGTGCCCAGGATGATCAGGCCGACCTCGGCGGCGTCGACGCCGGCCCGGTCGAGGGCCTGCCGGGCGGCGTGGGTGGCCAGGTCGGAGGTGGCCTCCCCGGGCGCGGCGGCCCGCCGTTCGTGGACCCCGGTCCGGTCGACGATCCAGTCGGCCGTGACGCCGAGCGCCGCGGCCAGCGACGCGTTGGTCACCACCTGCTCGGGCAGGCAGGCACCGGTGGCGAGGATGCCCGGCGTCGCACCCGGGGTGGGGGTGCGGTCGGCGGCGGCTCGGGGTCGGGCGGGAGTGGCAGCGGGCCATCGTGGGTCATGGCGGCTGCGTTCGGTCGGGCTTGCCTGTTCGGCGTCGGCATGCATGTCCCCAGGCTGCCGCCGGCGTGTTCGTTTTCCGTCGCCGCCGAGATTTAACGCAGATCTAGCGGGCCCAGAAATGGGACGTGACAGACGTCAACAATGGTCGACAATGGACGTCGACCGTCCAGAATATCGAGTGTCGACGCATTCCGTACCGGCCGGACCGATAAGCGGATCGGTAAGATCGGAGACAGCCATCTGACCGATCGCCGACTGCCCGGTGTGAAGTGGATCACACACAATGTGCCCATGAGAACCGGACGCGGACACGGCAGGGCGGTACGGCTCACGGTGTGCCTGGCCCTGCTGACCCTGCTCGCCGGATGTATGCAGCTCAACCTGGGGCTGACCGTCAACGCCGACGACACCGTCGACGGGCAGCTGCTGCTCACCGCCGAAAAGTCGGTGCTCAGCAGCCGCAACAAGAACCTCGCGGTCGCCTACGCCGAACTGCGGGAGAACATCCCCGCCCTGCCCGCCGGCGAGGAGACCGTCTACGAGGACGATCGTTTCTACGGCGCCCAGATCACTTATCGGCGCACCCCGCTGAAAAGCTTCACGAGCGAGAGCGTGAAGCTCGTCCGCGACAGCGATCTCTACCGGTTCAGCCTGCCACTCGACCCCAAGAAATACGGCGGGAAGGTGGCCGAACAGGATCCCCAGAACCAGCAGCGGTTCCTGGATCTCATGTCGTTCGAGATCTCGGTGACCTTTCCCGGTCGGGTGATCGATTCCAACGGCACGCTCACCGGGCGCTCGGTCACCTGGAAGGTCGTCGCCAACGAGCCCAAACCGGCCGAACTGCGGGCGATCGCCGAAGCGCCGCCGCGCCCCACCCCGTCGACCGGCCCGGCCGCCGCGGGCGGCACGGACGACCCGGGTGGCTTCCCGTGGCTGCCGGTGTCCGTGGGGGTCCTGGTCCTGCTCCTGCTGGCCGGCGGGGTCACCGCCGTCCTGCTGCGCCGTCGGGGCGGCACCGCCGCCACCCCGCCCGCCCCCACCCGTCCCGCACCACCCGAAGGGGGATCGCCGTGAACGATCTCTTCAGCTGGGCCGCCCTCGGCACCGTGGCCGGTGCCAGCGCCGCCACCCTGCTCACCGCCAACGTCATCGGCCGCCTGCTCGGCCCGAACAGCGACAAGGCCCGCAACCGGCAGCCCACCCAGGCCACCCCCGGCCAGCTCGCCCAGGGCCGGCAGCCCCGCTTCGTCCGTTCCTGGGTCTGAGGAGGCACGTCATGGTCTACGGAATCGTCAGCGCCGCCGTCCACGTCCTGGGCGGGGCGACGCTCGGGCTGGCCGTCGGTGGCCCGGTGGGACTGCTGGTCGGCGCGGTCGCCGGCCTGCTCGTCGGCGTCCCGTTCGGCTGGTCGGTCGCCGCCGCCCGGGTGTACGGCCCGGACGCCCGGGGGGTGGCGCTGTTCGTCGTCGACCACACCTGGAGCCTGCCGAACACCGCCGCCGGGGCGCTCTACCTCGCCCTGCACCTGGTCGTCGGCCACTCGTTGGACCGGCCCACCTCGCAGCACAGCTGCCGGGTCAACCTGGTCGAGGGAGTGTCCCCCCGGTACGCCACCACCATCGGCACGGTCTGCGCCGGTTCCGGCCCCGGCATCCAGCGCCACGAGGACGTGCACATCCTGCAGGCCCGGCTGCTCGGCCCGCTCTACCTGCCGCTGGTCGCGCTCAACTACGTGCTGTTCACCATCGCCCCGGTGTGGCTGCTCTGGCACGACCACGCCAACGCCCCGATCAACCGGTTCACCAGGTACTTCGAGATCGGCGTCTACCCGCACGTGTGGAACGAGGCCATCGCGTACCGCATCCAGGGGACGCCGCCGCGATGACCGGCGACGGGCCGGGGCCGGTCGAGACGGCCACCGCCGAGCTGGCCGCCTGGCTGGCCGGGGCCGCCGGGCAGGACGTCCCGGTCGGCCCGCCCGCCGACGGGGGCGTCGGGCTGACCCTGTGGCCGCTGGCCCTGCGGCCGGCCCGGCAGACCCGGGGCACCGGCACGCCCGCGCCGTACCGGTTCACGATCCGCTACCTGGTCGCCGCCGCCGGCCCGGCCGCGCTGGCCGGGCTGGACCGGGTGCTGACCGCCGCCGCCACGGCCGGCGAACCGGAACTGGTGCTGGAGGCCGGCGACCCGGCGCTGTGGGTGACGCTGGGCGTCGCCCCCCGGCCGGCGCTGCTGGTCGACGTGCCGGCCCAGGTGACCGCCACGCCGCCGGTCGCGCCACCGGTGCTGCACCCGCTGCGGCTGCACCGGCTGGCCCTGCGTGACCTCGTCGGCCGGGTGGTCGGCCCGCAGCGGCAGCCCCTGGCGGCGCTGCGGGTGGAACTGGCCGGCACCCCGTACGCCACCCACACCGACTCCGGCGGACGGTTCCGGCTCGCCGGGGTCCCGCACGACCCGGAGCAGCCCGACCAGCCGGTCCGGCTGCGCCTGGTCGGCCGGGGCCGCACCCTCACCGCCGAGGTCGACCCGGCCGACGCGGACATCGTCATCGTCTGCGAACCCCCGGCCCGCTGAGCCGGCCCGGCGTACAGGAGGACCGATGCCCCACTACTTCTCCCCCGGCATCTACGTCGAGGAGGTGCCCAGCGCCGCCCGGCCGATCGGGCCGGTCGGGATGGCCGTCGCCGCGTTCGTCGGGGTCGCTCCCGACCGGGGCGCGCACGTCGACCGGGCACTGGCCGTCACCAGCTGGTCGGAGTTCCTGCGGCTGTACGCCGCCGGTGACGACCTGGAGAGCACCCCGCTGGCCCGGGCGGTCTTCGGTTTCCTCGACAACGGCGGCAGCCGCTGCTGGGTGGTCAACGTCGGCGTCGACGGCCGACTCACCGGCACCGGGCAGCGGCGCACCGGGCTGCAACTGGTGGAGGCGATCGACGAGGTGGCCATCCTCGCCGCGCCCGGCTTCCACGACCCGGTGTCGCACGAGGCGCTGCTGAGCATGGCCGAGCGGTTGCGCACCATGGTGGCGATCTGCGACCCGCCGCCCGGCATCGAGGACATCTCGACGCTGACCCGGGTGGCCACCCCCGCGCGCGCCGGCAAGCCCGGCGACGGAAAACCGGCCGACGGCAAGGCCGGCGAGCCGGCCGACGCCGACACCGGCACCGCCCACCGGGCCCGGCAGTCCGACTACGGCACCTACTACTTCCCCTGGCTGCGGGTGCGTGACCCGCTCACCGGCGAGCTGGTGCTCACCCCGCCGAGCGGTCACATGGCCGGCATCTGGGCCCGTACCGACGCGCTGCGCGGCGTGCACAAGGCCCCCGCCAACGAGCCGGTCCGCGGCGCGGTCGACCTGGAGTACCTGGTCACCCGTGCGGAGCACGACGTGCTCAATCCCAGGGGGGTCAACGTGATCAGGTACTTCGCCGGGGAGGGCATCCGGGTGTGGGGGGCCCGGACCCTGGCCGCCGAGGCCAGCGAGTGGCGTTACCTCAACGTCCGCAGGTTGTCGATCTCCATCGAGCAGGCGATCGCCAACGGCACCAGGTGGATGGTGTTCGAGCCCAACGACTACTCGCTGTGGCGGTCCATCCGCCGCGACATCGGCGCGTTCCTGACCCGGGTGTGGCGCGACGGGGCGCTGCTCGGGCGTACCCCCGAGGAGGCGTTCTTCGTCAAGTGCGACGAGGAGACCAACCCGGTCGACGTCCGCGACGCCGGGATGGTGGTCGCGCACATCGGCATCGCGGTGGTCAAGCCGGCGGAGTTCGTGGTGTTCAAGCTGAGCCAGTGGGCCGGCGGCACCGACACCGAGACGATCGGAGGCTGACATGCCGACCCCGGCCACCCCGCAACCCGGCGCCCCGGTCGACCCGTACCGGGCGTACCACTTCAAACTGCTCATCAACGGCATCACTAACGGGCACTTCACCGAGGTCAGCGGCCTGGAGATGACGATCGGCCGGCTGTCCTACCGGGAGGCCGGCAACGACCGGGTCCGGTCGGTCCCGGGGCAGGTCGACTACGCGCCGGTGACCCTGCACTTCGGCCTCACCCCGTCGCGTGAGCTGTGGGACTGGGTGCACGGCGCGGCGACCGGGACGGTGAGCCGCCGCAACGTGTCCGTGGTGCTGTTGGACGCCGCCGGCACCGCCGAGGTGCTGCGCTGGAACCTGATCAACGCGTGGCCGATGCGGTGGCGGGGTGCCCACCTGCACACCCTGTCCCAGGAGATCGCGATCGTGGCGCTGACCCTGGCGTACGAGGGGTTGGAGTTGGAGGACGGCAGTGCCGCGGCGTCCACGACCGCGTGACTGGCTGGCCACCCGGCTGCGGGCCGCCGCCGACGCGGTGGCCCCCGCACCGGCCGCCCAGCCGACCGCCCCGGCCACGCCGTTCACCGGCACCGACCCCACCGCCCGGTGGGCCGGGCCGGCCCCGGTGCCGGGCGGGCCGGCCCGGCCACCGGACCACTGGCTGCCGCGCGGGCCGGGGCAGCCACCGGACCACTGGCTGCGGACGGTCGCCGCGCACGCCCCCGGCCTGCTGCACGACCTGGTCGGGCCGGCCGCCGACGACCCGCCGGGCCCGCCGTCGGCCGCCGGCCCGTGGCCCGCACCCCATCCGGGAGTACGCGGACAGTCCACCCCGGCGTCCGCCGAGCCCCCGCCCGACCCCGGTGCCCCCACCGCCGACCGGCACCCCGCACACCCGCCCGTCGCGGTGCCGCCGCCAGCTCCCGCCCCGCCCACCGCGCCGTGGGGGTCGTCGCCGGTGCCGAGCCCGGTGACCGGCACCCACCTCCCCCGATCCGGCGGCCCGACGGCGGCCACCCCGACCACCGGATCGGCGGGCCACCGCGTGCACCCGCCGATGGTGCACGACCCGGATCCGGCGACGGCGCATCCGACGACGGCGCACCCTGCGCATCAGCCTCCGGGGCACGACCCGGACCCGGCGACGGCGCACGGTCCGGACCCGGCGGCGACGGCCCGGCCAAGCCCGCAAGCGCGGCCCAGCGGGGTGGCGACGCCGCCCGGTCCGGAGTGGACGGCACGTGCCGGGCTCGGGTGGCTGCGCCGACCCAGCCGGCGACGGACCACCCCGCCCCGCCCCCCGACGACACGACCCCGCCCGGAGCCGACGACGGGGGCCGGTGCGGACCCGAGGACGGGGGCCGGTCCGCAGCCGGTGACGGAGATCGGCCCGAGGTCGGGGACGGGACGCGACCCGGGGTGGGCCGCCGCACCCGGGGCTCAGGCGCCTGATCCACGCGGGTGGGCGGGGCACCGTCCGCCTTCCGACGTCGACCGGGGTGCGCCCCTACCGGGCGGCGGGCGGTACCGGACCCCGGACGTACCGTCGCCGGCCCCCGGTCGGGGGTGGCCGGACCGCCCCGAGCCCGGTCGTACGGTGGAGGCCGCAACCAGCACCGGGCGACGGCCGGTCGACGGTCGACGGACCGGCGCGACGGCGGCCGACGCGGTGGCGGCGGCCGGCGACGCGGCACCCGGCGGCCCGGCCGGCTGGGGCCGCCCGGACCCCGGCCGGACGGGTAACCCGGTCACCGGCGGCTGGCGCGGTGGCGGGACCCACCCGGGCCCCGCCGGCGGCGCAACCGGGCGCGGCACCGTGACCCGGCGGACCACCACGACCCGGTGGCCGCAGGACGTGCCGGTCCCGGCCGGTGACCCGTGGCCGGCCCTGCCCGACGACGGGGCGTGGCGACGGCCGACGGGGACCGCCCGGGACGACGCCCGGGACGCCAGGCTCGACGCCGAACAGCGGGGGTACTGATGGAACGGGTCGCCTTCCTGATCGACGACTCAGGTGTACGGATCGACTGCCTGCTCAACCCGCAGACCGTTCAGGTCACCCGGATCGCCGGGGTACGGCCGCAGGGCAGCGCCGAGGGGCGGCTCACCGGGATCGGGCTGGCCGACGACCCACTGGCCTTCACCGGCGGCGGTCGTACCGAACTGGTGCTGGACCTGCTCTTCGACACCGACCTGGTGGAGGGGCCGACCCGGCCCGGGGACGTGCGGATCCTCACCCGGCCACTGTGGATGCTGGCCGAGAACTCCGCCGTGGCACACGGCTGGCAGCGCCCGCCGCTGGTCCGGCTGGTCTGGGGCAAGACATGGAACGTGCCCGGGGTGGTGGTGGCCGTCGCCGAACGGTTCGACGTGTTCACCCGTACCGGTTCACCCCGCCGCTCGTGGCTGCGGATGAAGCTGCTGCGGGTGGCCGAGTCGGCCGACGAGGCGCAGCAGGGCTTCGCCGAGGAGTTGGCCGCCGCGACCCCGCCCGGGACGCCCCCCGGGCAGGCGGTGGTGGCGGCCGGGGACGGTACGGCCACGCCCGGCTACTCCGGGGTGCGCTTCGACCTGCTCGCCCACGACGCGCTCGGCTCGCCGCTGCGCTGGCGGCTGCTCGCCGAGCACAACCGGATCACCGACCCGTTCGCCGTGCCGGCCGGGACCGCCCTCGCGGTGCCCCCGCCCACCGCGCCGCAGCCCGCCCCGGCACCGGCGGTGGCAGGCGCGGGCGGGACCGGGCCGACGCCGGCCGACGGGGGTCTGCGGTGAGTGCCCGCCCGTCGGTGTCCCTCGATGGCGTGCCGCTGGGCGGGGCGGCGGACCGCCGGATCCGGTCGGTGCGGGTGGCCGCCCGCCTCGACCAGCCCACCCAGTGCGAGGTGGTGTACGCCGCCGACCCCGGCCCGGGGGCGCGGGGTCCCGGGCCCGGGCCGGCGGTGCCGACCGGCGCGACGCTCACCGTCCGGCTCGGCGACGACCTGCTGTTCACCGGGGAGGTCACCTGCGTCGAGGTGGAGTACGCCGCCGACGGCACGGCCCTGTTCCGCTGGCGCGGCTACGACCTGCTGCACCGGCTGCGCAAGCGGCAACAGTTGCGGGTCTTCGAGGCGGTCACCGCCGCCGACCTGGCCCGGGAGCTGTGCGGCGCGGTGGGCCTCGCCGTCGACGCCGAGGCCGACGGGCCGGTGCTGGACCGGCTGCTCCAGCACCGGCACAGCGACCTGGAGCTGCTGCGGGAGGTCGCCGGCCGGGCCGGCCTGCACCTGGCCGCCGACGGTGACCGGGTACGCCTGGTCACCCTGGACGGGCACGGCCAGCCGGTGCCGCTGACCCTGGGCCGGACGCTGCACTCGGTGCGGTTGGCCGCCAACCTGGACCGGGCCGCCGGGGGCAGCGCCGCGCTGGGCTGGCATCCGCAGCGGGCCGAGCCGCTCGGCCACCGGGTCGACGCCGCGCGCAGCGGCCGGCGGGTGCCGTTGCGCCCGGATCCGGCGGCGGTCGGCGCGGACGGCGTACGGACCCTGCTGGACCAGCCCGGCCGCAGCGACGACGAGTTGGCCGCGCTCGCCCAGGCCGGCCTGGACGACCGGGTGGCCGCGCTGGTCACCGCCGAGGGCGTCGCCGCGGGTGACCCGGCGTTGCGTCCCGGCCGGCGGGTCACGCTGGGCGGGGTGGCCGACGACCTGGCCGGGGTGTACGTCCTCACCGAGGTGGTGCACACCGTCGACGGCAGCGGCCACCTCACCCGGTTCGCCACCGCCCCGCCGCCCTCCCCGCCGCACGTCACGGCCGGCGGGGCGGTGGTCACCCTCGGGGTGGTCACCGCCGTCGACGACCCGCAGCGGCTCGGCCGGGTCCGGGTGCGGCTGCCCGGGTACGGCGACCTGGACGCCGGCTGGCTGGCCGTGCTCTGCCCGGGGGCCGGACGGGACAAGGGCATCGTGGCGTTGCCCGACCCGGACGACACGGTGCTGCTGGCCCTGCCGGGTGGTGACCCGGTCGCCGGGGTGGTGCTGGGCTCGCTGTTCGGCACCGTCACCCCGTACGACGCGGGGGTGGCCGACGGACGGGCGGGCCGCTGGTCGGTGCGGACCGGCAGCGGTCAGACCATCGTGGTCGACGACGCGGCGCGCACGCTGCGGCTGGCCACCGACGTCGGCAGTTTCCTGGAGCTGACCCCCGAGTTGACCACCCTGCACGCCGCGACCGACCTGGTGCTCTCCGCGCCGGGCCGGGCGCTGGTGGTGCGGGCCCGCAGCGTCGACTTCCTGCACGCCGACGCGACCGAGGACGCGACGACCGCCAGGCAACAGGCCGGCACGCTCGCCCGCGCCCACTCCGGAGGTGCCTGATGCGCTGGATCACCCTCGACTCGCTGATCGCCTGCGACCACGACGGCCGGGTCACCAACCGGGCGTCGCAGGGCTGGCTGACCGTCGCCGGGACGCCGGTGCTGGTCGACGACGACCCGGTGGGGCGGGACATCGTGGCCTGCCCCAACTACGGGCCGACGGTCAAACCGTGCGCGAAGACCCTCGCGGTGCGGGTCGGCTACAGCGGCTGGCTGCGGGTCGACGGGCGGCGGATCGTGCTGTCGCACCTGGCCGGGTTCACCGACGGCACCCCGCCGAACCTGGTCCGGCACACCGTGCACGACGCCCGGCAGCGCCTGGTGGAGGCCGACCGATGAGGGCGTTGCGGTTCGTCGGGGCCGGCTTCGACGCCGGCCGCGCCGGGGGCCTGGCACTGACCGCGACCGGCGGGCTCGCCGTGACCGACGGCGACGAGACGGTACGCCAGGCGTTGTACCTGCTGCTGTCCACCACGCCGGGCGAGCGGCTGATGCGCCCCGGGTACGGCTCCCGGCTGCACCGGCTGGTGTTCGCGCCGAACGACGAGACCACCGCCGGGCTGGCCATCCACTACGTACGGCAGGCGATCCGCCGGTGGGAGCCCCGGATCGAGGTGATCGACGTCGACGCCGGCCCCGACCCGGACGACCCGTGGCGGCTGGTGATCAGGTTGGACTACCGGGTGCGGGCCAGCCTCTCCCCCGGTCAGCTGGTCCTCTCCGTCGACCTGCTCCCCGCCGACGCCGACCCGCCCGCGCACCGGGCCGCCGGTCGGCCGACCGGGGGCCGGACCGAGGGGGACGGGTCATGACGCTGCCCGTGCCGCACCTCGACGACCGCACCTTCCTCGATCTGGTCACCGAGGCCCGGGACCGCATCCGGCAGTCCTGCCCCGGTTGGACCGACCTGTCCGCACACGATCCGGGCATCGCCCTGGTGGAGGCGTTCGCGCACCTCACCGAGGTGATGATCTTCCGGCTGAACCAGTTGCCGGAGAAGGCGTACGTGCAGTTCCTGAACCTGCTCGGGGTCACCCGGCACGCCCCGACGGCGGCCTGGGCCGACGTCCGGTTCGTCCGGACCGGCGGTGACCGGGCGGCGGTGCGGATCCCGGCGGGCACCCGGGTCGCCGCGGCCCGGGGCGTCGACCCCAGGCCCGTCGTCTTCGTCACCACCGAGCCGGCGCTGCTGCCGGCGGACGCCGACGAGGTGACCGTCCGGATGCACCACTGTGAACCGGTCGAGGCGGAACTGCTGGGCGTCGGCACCGGCCAGCCGGGGCAGGCGCTGCGGGCCGCCCGGTCGCCGCTGGCGCGTACCGCCGAGCCGCGGGACCTGCTGCTCGGGGTGGAGGTGCCGGCCGGCTCGGTGGAGCTGGGCGCGGTGGCCCGGGAACACGAGGGGGCCACGTACGAGGTGTGGCGGCCGGTGGACAGCTTCGCCGGGGTCGGCCCGCAGGCCAAGGTCTACCTGGTGGACCGCTGCTCGGGGCTGGTCACCTTCGCCCCGGCGCTGGACCTGCGCCCACCCGCCCGGCCCGGCACCGGCCGACGTGGGACCGGGCGTCCCGGGGCCCGCCGGCACACGGGCGGGCGGTGGGCCGGTCACCGTCGCGGCGGTGCCGCCGGCCGGCGCGCGGATACGGCTGTGGTACCGGGCCGGCGGTGGCCGGACCGGCAACGTCGCCGCCGGCACCCTGACCACCCTGCGGGACCCGCTGCCCGGGGTACGGGCGGAGAACCCGGCACCGGCAGGTGGCGGACGGGAGCTGGAGAGCCTCGAATCGGCGCTGGTCCGGGGCCCGTACGAGTTCTTCGCCCAGCAACGCGCGGTCACCGCCCGGGACTTCGAGATCCTCGCCGCCGGCTCCGGCGGGGTGTCCCGGGCGCGGGCGTTCACCCGGTCGGCGGTGTACAGCTTCGCCCGCCCCGGCGAGGTCGAGGTGGTGCTGGTGCCGTACGTGCCGGACG
This sequence comes from Micromonospora sp. SCSIO 07396, assembly GCF_053667945.1. NCBI lineage: Bacteria > Bacillati > Actinomycetota > Actinomycetes > Micromonosporales > Micromonosporaceae > Micromonospora > Micromonospora sp. SCSIO 07396. Next base: position 2,448,887 of record NZ_CM132210.1, on the reverse strand, counting down.
AGGCCCGGCCGGGTGGCCGGCTGCCGGTGACGGTGCTGCGCGCGCACGAGGTGGAGGAGTCCCGCCGCCGGGTGGAGGCGGACCTGGACCGACGGCGGGCGTTGGGCACCAGCTGCCGGGCCGGGTGGGCCCGCTACAAGGCGGTGTCGATCCGGGCCCGGGTGGTGGTCCGGCCGGAGGAGGACGTCGAGGCGGTCCGCCGGCGCATCCACGACCGGCTGCACCAGACGCTCAGCCCGCTGCCCACCGCGCTGAACCCGACCGGCTGGGCGTTCGGTGAGCCGCTCCGCGCGTCCAACGTGTACCGGATGCTGGAGCACGCCGAGCCGGGGGTGCGCTACGTCGAGTCGGTCCGGTTCGTGGTGGACGAGGCACCCGACGCGCAGGTCCGCGCCGTCGCCGTCGACCAGTACCAGCCCGGCACCTGGTACGCCGGCCGGGGCCCGGTGCTGTTCCGCTCGTCCAACGCGGGGGTGGGCTGGGAGCCGGCGGGCCGGTTCGACGACGACGAGACGGTGCTGCGGGTCGCCCCCGCCCCGGCTCCGGTGCGTCCCGGGGTGCTGGCCCGACCCGGCGCGGTGGCGGTGGTGACCACCCGGGCCGCAGGCGGCTCCCGGGTGCACCTGAGCACCGACCTCGGCGAGACCTGGTCGGCGTTGACCGGCCTGGACTCCCGGATCACCGACCTGGCCTGGATCGACCGGGACGGTGCGGGCGCGCTGCTGCTGGCCACCGACACCGGCCTGTACGAGGTGTCGCTGCTGCCCGGGGCGGTGCCGTTGCAGATCCTGGTCGACCCGGCCGACGCCGACCGGGGCTTCTACGCCGTCCGCGCGTTCGTCTCGGAGCGGGGCGCGCCGGGGGTGGCGGTCGCGGCGCAGGCGGGTTTCGGCGTCTACCTGTCCACCGCCGGTGGCCGCCCCGGCAGCTTCACCCACGTCGGCCTGGCCAACGTGGACAACCGGGTGCTCGCCGTGCAGTACGACGGCCCGGCCACCCTGCTGTGGGCGGGCGCGGGCGAACCGGACCCGAAGAAACCGGGGCAGGGCTGCCACCGTACCCGGCTGTTCGAGTCCGACGTGAAGTGGCAGCAGGTGCAGGCCGGCTGGATCGGCGGCACCTGCCGGGACCTCGCCTTCGTCGGCACCCTGGCGGTGGCGGCCACGCAGAGCGGCGGGGTGGTCCGCCTCGACACCCTGGCCGCGCAGCCGCAGTGGCAGCCGGTGGTGGTCAACTGCGGCCTGCCGCTGCGCGACCGGACCCGGTTCGTGCCGGTGGACGCGATCGCCGGCAGCGCCACCGGTACCGGCGGCGCCCGGTTGATCCTGGCCGGCGGCGAACGCGGGGTGTACCGCAGCGGCGACGCCGTCGACTGGACACCCAGCGCCAACCAGGCCACCGCCGACGTGGTGACCGTCCCCGACACCTGGCTGCTCTGCTCCGGCGGGCACGACATCGAGGTGGTGGGGCACGATGCGCCGGGCCGCGATTGAACGGCTGCTGCCGGCGGCCTACCAGCGGGCCGCCGGGCCGGGCAGCGTCCTGGCCGCCCTGCTGGACGTGATGGAGACGCTGCACGCCCCGGACGAGGCGCTGCTCGCCGACGTGGACGTGCTGTTCGACCCGTACCGCACGCCGGCCGGGTTCGCCGGCTACCTGACCCGCTGGGTGGCGATGGACCACGTGCTCGGCCCGCCCCGGCCGGACGCCCCGCCGCCGCTGCCCGTGGGCCGGCTACGCGACCTGGTCGCGCACGGCGCGCTGCTGGCCCGCTGGCGGGGCACCCCGTACGGGATGCGGACCGCGCTGGAACTGGCCACCGGGGTCACCGGGTTCGTCCTGGACGAGCCGGCCGACCGGCCGTTCCACCTGGTCGTCCGGGTGCCGCAGGCGGCGGCCGGGCTGCTGACCGTGGTGACCCGGATCGTCGCGGCGGAGAAACCGGCGGCGGTGACCGCCGAGGTCGTCCTCGCCGACGGCTCCGCCCCGGGTTCCCCTCCCCCGCCCGGACCGTCGTCTGAGGAGCCGTCATGACCACCGAATGGGCCGTCGTCGCCGCCGCCGAGCAGTTCACCCTCGACCCGGCCAACCGGGGCGAGCTGACCTTCACCGTCTCCAATCCCGGCGGCGCGCCGGACACCGTGGTCTTCGACGTCGCGCCGGGCGAGGGCAGCCAACGGGGCTGGTTCACGGTGGCCGAACCGCAACGGGTGGTGCCGGGGCAGAACTCGGTGTCGTTCCTGGTCCGCCTGGCGGTCCCGGCCGGCACCGCACCCCGCCGGTACGACATGACCGGCTTCGCCTACTCGGCGAACACCGCGCCGGAGGAGAGCTCCCGCGCCAGCGGCCGGGTGACGTACGAGGTCAGGGCGGTCGCCCCGCCCCGGCGGGCCCCGTGGCCGTGGATCGCGGCGGCGGTGGCGCTGGTGGTGCTGGTCGGCGCGGTGGTCGGTTACCTGCTCAGCCGGCCGGACGCCGCCCCACCACCGGCCGCCGCCCGGGTGGTGACGGTGGAGGCGGAGACCCTGTTGGCCGGGGCGAAGACGGAGTCACCGGCGGGCGCCGCGGTGAAGGTGGTGGAGCAGCCCGACTGCTGCGGGCTGGCCTTCTCCGGCGGCCGACAACTGTTCCTCCAGGGGCTGGCGGCGGGTGACCGGGTCAGTCTCACCGTCACCTGCCGGTGGACGCCACCTGGTCGTTCGCCGCGTCCCGGACCACCTCGGCGGACTACGCCAACACCATCTGGCAGATCGACGGCATACAGGTGGGCGGTACCTTCCTCGGCTTCTCGAAGCAGCCCGCGCTGCGCGACGTCGAGGAGGTCGGCACGGTACGGCTCGGCCGGGGCACGCACACCCTGACCCTGATCGCGGTCGGCCGGACCCAGGGCACTGAGCGGTACTTCGCCGGGGTGGACCGGGTCCGGTTCACCGAGCTGCCCGAGCCGACGGGCCGGCCGTGACCGGCCGGCAGAAACTGCTGCTGGTGGTGGTCGCCGTACTGCTGGTCGCCGGGTTCGTCGGCGCGCTCGGGCTGGGTCACGCCGGTCGCGGTGATCCGGCCGACCCCGGTGCGCCGGGCTGGCTGGGCCGGCTCGGTGGGAACGGCGCCACCGTGGACCCGGCGACGGTACGGGCCGACTGCGACCGTACCGGCGACGTGCTCTCCTTCGTCGGCGGCTGCGCGCTGCGGGTGGACGACCCCGGCGGGCTGCGCACCCTGGTGCTGCGCAGCGGGGCGGCCTTCGCGGTCACCGCCCCCGCACCGGGCGACGCCGACCTGACCGTCCGCGACGACGTCACGCCGGCCGACGGGGGTGACGCCGTCGCGACGATCGCCGTCGACCGGGCCACCGAGGTCGGCCTGGGCTGCCCTGGAGGTGTCTCGTGCACCGTCACCATCGCCACCTCGTGACCCGACGCCGGTCGGTGCCCCGGGTCGCGGTGACGCCGGGCCGGGAGGTGACCCGGCATGGGTGAGCTGCGTAAACCGTTCCTGCTGTTGGCGCTGCTGGCGATAACGCTGGTGGTGGGACTGGAGTGGGGTTCGTCGCTGCTGACCGGCGGCGGCGACGCGGGCGGGGCGCTGCTCAGCGGTGCCCGGGACCTGGGTGTGGACGTCGGCGAGGTGGGGCGGATCAGTGAGCCCTCCGGCCGGGGCACCGGCTATCTGGCGCTGGTCGACGTGGTGGCGCTCTGGACGACCGGCCTGTTCTGCCTGAGCCTGCTGCTCTCCGACCGGGTGCAGGGCCGGGTGCAGGGGGTGGCCACCCTGGTCTTCGCCGTCCTGCTGATCCTGGCGTCGCTGGTGCTGCTGGTGACCGTCTTCGTCGAGCTGACGGTGATGGTGTCGCTGTTGCTGGCAGTGCCCTTCGGCACGCTGGCCTACCTGGCGCTGTGGGGATTCTTCCCGGTCGGCGAGGCCAGCCTGCTGCTCGGCCTGGTGCTGGCGTTGAAGCTGGTCTGGGCCGGGCTGCTGCTGCTCGCCCAGCCCCGGTTCCTGCAGAACAAGGGGCTCGTCCTGCTGGCGCTGACCACCCTGGTCTGCACGGTGCTGCTGGAGTTCCTGCACCGGCTGGTCCCGGTGATCCTGGTCAGCATCCTCGACGACGTCGGCGCGCTGGTCTTCGCCGTCGTGGCCCTCGTCTGGGGCCTGGTCCTGCTGGTCGGCTCCATCCCCGCCGTCGTCAAGGCCGTCCGCGCCACCGCCACCGCCCGGTGACTCGGCCCGGCCGCCGGCTGGTCGCCCCGCTGGGGTGCGGCGGGGTGGGACATGAGGTGCCACCGACTGATATGCCTGTCCGTCATATTCATGACGGACAGGCATATCAGTCCACCGCGGTATCGCCTTCCCTCCGTCCGGCAGGCCGACGGGACCCCACGGCGGGCCCGCTCAGGGTCCACCGGGGGCCCGGTCAGGACACGTGCCCCCGGTAGGCGTCGATGGTGGCGGCGAGGATGTCCGGGCCGGGGCGGGACCAGAGCGCCGCCTGGAACACCTCGACCTCGACCGGCCCGGCGTACCCGGCGGCGTCGACCGCCTCGCGCAGCCGGCGCAGCTCCACACAGCCCTCGCCGGGCAGCGCCCGGCCGAGCAGCACCCCCTCCGGCAGCGGGGTCACCCAGTCCGCCGCCTGGAACGCGGCGATCCTCCCGCCGGCGCGGGCGATCTGTGCGTAGACCGTGTCGTCCCACCAGACGTGGTAGGTGTCCACCACCACGCCGACCACGGCGGGGTCGAACCGTTCGGCGATGTCGAGCGCCTGGCCGAGGGTGGCGATGACGCACCGGTCAGCGCTGAACATCGGGTGCAGCGGCTCGATGGCGAGCCGTACCCCGGCCGCCGCGGCCTCGTCGGCGAGCGCGGCGACGGCGTCGGCGACCTGCCGGCGGGCCCCGTCGACGTCACGACTGCCCGACGGCAGCCCACCGGAGACCAGCACCAGCTCGCGGGTGCCGAGGGTGGCCGCCTCCTCGATCGCCCGCCGGTTCTCGTCCCACCAGTCGGGTGCGGTGAAGAACCCGCCCCGGCACAGTGAGGTGACGGTCAGCCCGGCGGCGCGGACCAGCCGGGCGGCCCGGTCGACCCCGTACTCCTGGACGGGTTCCCGCCACAGGCCGATGCCGGGCACCCCGGCCGCCACGCAGCCGGCGACGGCCTCCCGCAGCGGCCAGTGCTGGGCGGTGGCCTGGTTGAACGAGAACCGTTCCAACCCCGGCGTCACCACCACCCGGGCCGGGTCGTCGGACGGCGTGCGGGCGGCGGTCACTGGGCCACCCCGGCCACGGTGAAATAGGCCCGGGCCCGCGCGGCGGCCAGGTCGGCGTCGGGCAGCAGCCCGGCGGCGTCGGCGAGGACGAGCAGCCGGGCCAGGTGGGCCGGGGACCGGCCGGACTGCTGCCCGGCCAGCATGGTGAAGTGCTCCTGGTGCCCGGCCAGCCAGGCCAGGAACACAATGCCGGTCTTGTAGAACCAGGTCGGCGCGGCGAACAGGTGCCGGGCCAGCGGCAGGGTCGGGGCGAACACCGCGTCGTAGCGGTCCAGGTCACCGGCGTCGAGGGCGGCGAGCGCGGCGGCGGCGGCCGGCGCGATGGCGGCGAAGACCCCGAGCAGGGCGTCGGAGTGGCCCTGCCCGTCGCCCCGGATCAGCTCCGGGTAGTGGAAGTCGTCGCCGGTGTAGAGGCGTACCCCGGCGGGCAGGCGGCGGCGCAGCGCGACCTCCCGGTCGGCGTCGAGCAGGGACACCTTGATCCCGTCGACCCTGCGCTGGTGCTGTTTGATCAGGTGCAGCACCGTCTCGGTGGCCTCGTCGAGGTCGGTCGAACCCCAGTAGCCGGCCAGCGCCGGGTCGAACATGTCACCGAGCCAGTGCAGCACCACCGGCTGGTCGGCGGCGGTGAGCAGGTCGTCGTACACCCGCAGGTAGTCGTCGGGGCCGGTGGCGGCGGCGGCCAGGTGCCGGCTGCACATCAGCACCGGGCGGGCGTCGGCGGCGGTGACGTCGGCGAGCTGTTCGGCGTACGCCCGGGTCACCTGGTCCACCGTGGCCGGGCCGGGTGGGAGCTGGTCGGTGGCGACCCCGGCGACGATCCGGCCGCCGACCGCACCGGCCTCGGCGGCGCTGCGCCGGATCAGCTCCCGGGTGGCCGGGTAGTCCAGGCCCGCGCCGCGCTGGGCGGTGTCCATCGCCTCGGCCACCCCCAGCCCGTACGACCAGAGGTGCCGGCGGAAGGCGAGGGTGGTGTCCCAGTCGACGGCGGCCGGGGCGCCCGGGACGTTCTCCGCACGCGGGTCGGCGACGACGTGCGCCGCCGCGTACGCCATCCGGGTGGTCGACGGGCCGGCGGGGCGCTCGTGGCCCGCGCCCCCGCGCAGCCGGTGGGTGCCGCCGTCGGGCAGCCGGACGACGGCGGTCACCGGGACAGCTCCGGCACCTCGACCCGGCGGCCCTCCCGGGCCGAGCGCAGTCCCAGCTCGGCCAGTTGCACGCCGCGTGCGCCGGCCAGGAAGTCCCAGGTGAACGGGGAGCCGGTGACGACGTGCCGCAGGAACGCCTCCCACTGCACCTTGAAGCCGTTGTCGAATTCCTCGTTGTCGGGCACCTCGGTCCACTGGGCCCGGAAGTCCTCGGTGGCGGGCAGGTCGGGGTTCCACACCGGTTTGGGGGTGACCGCCCGGTGTTGGACCCGGCAGCGGCGCAGCCCGGCGACGGCGCTGCCCTCGGTGCCGTCGACGTGGAACTCGACCAGTTCGTCGCGGTGCACCCGGGTGGTCCACGACGAGTTGAGCGCGGCGATGATCCCGCCGTCGAGTTCGAAGATCCCGTACGCGGCGTCGTCGGCGGTGGCGGGGTAGGGCCGGCCGGCCTCGTCGACGCGCTGCGGCACGTGCGTGGCGGCCACGCAGGTGACCGCCCGGACCGGGGCGAACAGTTCCTCCAGCACGTACTGCCAGTGCGGGAACATGTCCATCACGATGCCGCCGCCGTCCTCGGCGCGGTAGTTCCAGGAGGGGCGTTGGGCGGGCTGCCAGTCCCCCTCGAAGACCCAGTAGCCGAACTCGCCGCGCACGGACAGGATGCGGCCGAAGAACCCGCCGTCGATCAGCCGCTTGAGTTTGCGCAGCCCGGGGAGGAAGAGTTTGTCCTGGACGACGCCGGTGCGGATGCCTGCGGCGTCGGCGGCGCGGACCAGTTCCCACGCGGCGGCGCTGGACTCGGCGAGCGGCTTCTCGGTGTAGATGTGCTTGCCGGCGTCGATGGCCTGGCGGATGGCCTTCTCCCGCTGCTGGGTCACCTGGGCGTCGAAGTAGATCTCCACGTCCTCGCGGGCGAGGGCGGCGGCGAGGTCGGTGGTCCAGTCGGTGAGGCCGTGCCGTTGCGCGACCGCCCGGAGCCGGGTCTCGTCCCGGCCGACCAGGATCGGCTCGGGCCAGATCCGGGTGCCGTCGCCCAGCGCCAGGCCGCCCTGTTCGCGCAGGGCGAGCAGGGAGCGGACCAGGTGCTGGCGGTAGCCCATCCGACCGGTGACGCCGTTGACGATGATGCCGATCGACCTTCGGGTCATGGTCGTCCTTCCCCTTTGCACATCACATAGGTAAGCGCTTTCCTAGCAGCCTAGGTGGCCGCTCCACCACGGGCAAGAGGCCGCCGTCGCCCGTTGCGGTAACCTGTCCGCTACCGCGCGGCCCCGACCGGGCCCGGACACTTTCGGGGGTGCCCATGGCGACGCTGGCCGATGTCGCCCGCCGCGCCGGGGTCTCCCCCGCCACCGCCTCCCGGGTGATCAACGGCAGCAGCAAGCCGGTCGCCGACGAGCTGCGCGAACGGGTGCTGCGGGCCGTCGCCGACCTGCGCTACGTGCCCAACGCACACGCCCAACTGCTGGCCCGGCCGCAACGCAGCGTCGTCGGCGTGGTGGTACACGACGTGTCCGACCCGTACTTCGCCGAGCTGACCCGGGGGCTGCAACGGGTCGCCACCGACCACGGCCGGCTGGTCATCATCTGCAACAGCTACCGCGACCCGGAACGCGAGCTGGAGTACGTGGAGATGCTGCGCGCCCAGCAGGTCGCCGCGATCGTGCTGGCCGGCTCCGGCTACCACGACGCCACCTTCACCGCCCGGCTCGCCGAGAAGCTGGCCGCCTACGAGGCCACCGGCGGCCGGGTGGCGGTCGTCGGCCGGCACGAGCACCCCGGCGACGCGGTGATGCCGGCCAACACCGAGGGCGGCCGGCTGCTCGGCGCGGAACTGCTGCGCCGGGGGCACACCCGGATCGGCGTGGTCGCCGGCCCGCAGGTGCTGACCACGATCACCGACCGGCTCGACGGGCTGCGTGCCGCGCTCGCCGAGGGCGGCCACCCGCTGCCCGAGGATCGGATCCGCTACGCCGACTTCGACCGTGACGGGGGTGCCCGCGCGGCCGGTGAACTGCTCGACGCCGTCCCCGGACTGACCGCCCTGGTGGCGTTGAACGACTCGATGGCCGTCGGCGCGCTGACCCTGCTGCGCGCCCGCGACGTGTCGGTCCCCGGCCAGGTCTCGGTGGTGGGCTTCGACGACATGCCGGTCGCCGCCGACGTCACCCCCGCGCTGACCACCGTCCGGCTGCCGCTGGTGGAGCTGGGCGCGCGGGCGATGACCCTGGCCCTGGGGCCGCCCGCCGACCGGTCCCGGGTCGAGGTGCTGCCGGCCACCCTGGTCGTCCGGGACAGCCTCGGCCCCGCCCCGGCCTGACCGGCGGCCCCCCGGCACGACGTCGCGCCCTCGTCGCCCCTGCGGCCCGTCGCGGGTCGAGGGCCGGCACGCCGCAGCTCAGGCCGGCGTGGCGGCCAGCTCGGCGAGCCGGTCGATCTGCCGGGGGTCGGACAGCGCCGACCCCACCGCCACCACCCGCACCCCGGCGGCGAGGAAGTCGGCGGCGTTGCCCGCGTCGATCCCCCCGGTCGCCACGAACCGTAGTTCCGGCAGCGGGCCGGCCATCGCCGTGAACCACCGGGGACCGAGACTGACCGCCGGGAACGCCTTGAGCCAGATCAGCCCGTGGTCGAGCGCGAGCTGCGCCTCGGTGGGGGTGGCCACCCCGGGCAGGTGCGGGATGCCGTAGCTGACCGCCGCGTCGGCCACCGCCAGGTCCAGCCCGGGGGCGACGGTGAACGCCGCGCCGGCGCTGGCGGCCTGCCGTACCTGGGCCGGGGTGCGCACCGTGCCGGCCCCGACCCGGCGGCCCCGGTCCTTGCCGGCCTCCACCGCAGCCCGCAGGGACAGGATGGCGTCCGGGGTGCGGATCGGCACCTCGACCACGTCGATGCCGAGGTTCCAGGCCCGTTCGGCGAGCCGGACGGTCTCCGTCGGCGGCAGGTCCCGCAGGATCACCATCACCCGTGCGGTGCCGAACAGGGGTGCGAAGTCGTGCGCGGTCATCGACCGTTCCTTCCGGTGGCGGGGGTGGGGAGCAGGCCGGCGGCGACCAGGTCCAGGCTCGCCCAGTCCGACGCCGGCAGCGCGAGGAGCCGATCGGCCACCGCCCACCGCGGCGGCGGGGCGGTGTCCCCGGCGACGGTCAGGGCGGGGGCCGCGCAGAGATGCCCGAGCCGCAGGCAGCGGTCCAGGTCGAGGCCACGCAGCAGTCCCGACAGCAGGCCGGCGGCGAAGGCGTCGCCGGCCCCGACCGGCTCGTGCACCGGCACCCGCAGTGCCGGTACGAAGACGGCCGCCGCGCCGCGGGGCAACGCGGTGGCCCCGACGGCGGCGTCCTTGACCACCACCAACTCCGGGCCGGGCAGCAGGTCGCGCACGGCGGCCGGCTCGGTGACACACCACAGGGTGTGCGCCTCGTCGAGGCCGACCAGGACCACGTCGGCGGCGTCGGCGAGCCCGCGCAGCACCGGTGCGGCGGTCGCCGCCGACCAGAGCCGGGCCCGGTGGTTGACGTCGAAGGTGACCCGGGCGGCAGGCAGCGGCCGGTCGGTGACCGCCCGGCGGACCAGGGCCGCGCAGGACGGCGAGAGGGCGGCGGTCACCCCGGACAGGTGCAGCAGCCGGACCCCGGCCAGCGCCGGCTCGTCCAGCACCCCCGGGTGCAGGCGGGAGGCCGCCGACCCGGAGCGGTAGTAGTGCACGGCGGTGCCGTCGGGCGTCGGGTCCTTGAGGTAGACGCCGGTCGGGGCGGCCGGGTCGACGGTGACCAGGCTGGTGTCCACCCCGGTGGCGGCGACGTGCCGCCGGACCCGCCGGCCGAACGGGTCGTCGCCGACCCGGCTGACCCAGGCCGTCCGGTGGCCGAGCGCGGCGAGCGCGCAGGCCACGTTGGACTCCGCGCCGCCGACCGAGACACCCAGCCGGTCGGCCCGGTCCAGCGGCCCCGTCGGGTCGGGGCCGAGCACCACCATCGACTCGCCGACGGTGGCCACCTCCGGGCCGGGCGGCGTCGCGCCGGTCACCCCGGCTCCGCGGCGGCGAGCAGGGCGGTGACGCCGGCCCGGTCGCGTACCCCGTCGGCGACCAGCACCCGGTGCCGGCCGGTCCGCCGGCCGTCGCCGGGCACCACCGCCGGGCGGTCGAAGGCGAAGGCCACGCAGACACCCGGGTACATCGCCGTCCGCACGAACCACCTGTCGCCGAGCCCCAGCCCGGTGAAGACCAGGGTGTACGCCCCACCGCCCGGCGCGACGCCGGTGAGCGCGACCCAGCGGGCGGCGCTGCCGTTGGCGGCCTGCTCGCCGTCGGCGTCGGCGGTGAACGTGACCGGCTCGCCGTCGGCGACGGCCCGCCAGAAGAAGCCGCCGTAGCCGGCCCCGCCGGGCCGACCGTTGGTGGCGGGGCTGCCCAGGTGGACGTCACGCCCGGCCGGGGCGGTGAGGGTGTAGTCGACGTCGAGCGCCCAGGCGTCCGCGGTAACCGGGGTCGCGGCGAGCCGGCGGTGCTCGGTGAGCAGCACCCCGCCGTCGCGGTCGCGCCACTGCAACGCGTGTGCCAGCCGGTCCGGTGCGCGCTCCCGCCAGTGCGTGTGCGCGATGACGCCATGGTCGTCGCGCCAGGTGTAGCCGGCGTCCCGGACGTACGTCCGGCCGCCCCACAGGTTGGTGCCGTCGACGTCCTGCACGGCGAGCGACGCCCCGAGGTGCCAGACGTGGTCGGCGGGCAGGGCGTCGGTGACCGGGGTGCCGGCCAGTGTCCGTACCGGGTGCAGGTAGGGCCGGGGGCCGTGCCGGGGGTCCAGGTCGGGACGCAGCACGTACCGGGCCACCTCGACGTCGCCGACGTGCAGCCGGGGATCGCCGTCGACGTGCGACCGGGGATCGTCGCCGGCCGGGTCCGGGGCGGCGCGGGTCGGGGCCGGGCCGGGACCGGCCGGGGCGGGGTGGGGGTGACCGGTCACGGTGCCTCCATCCGGGCGGTGGGCCGGCGGGCGGCGACCGCGTGCAGGGCGGCCAGCGCGTAGCCGGCCAGGATCGGCACCGCCACCGGGGTGACCAGTATCCCCAACAGAGCGGCCACCGCGCAGACCCCACCGGCCGCCGCCCAGGTCCCCGGCCGGGCCAGGCCGGTCCGGGCGGCGACCCGGGCGGCGCCCCGCCAGCCCCGCCCGCCGGCACGACCGACCGCCACCACGGTCAGCCCGGCGTACCCGGCCAGGGCGGCGGTGACCACGGCGGTGCCGGCCAGCGCGACGCCGCCGCCGGGCACCCGGCCGGTGGCCAGCGCGACCAGGTCGACGCCGAGCGCGACGGCGACGGCCAGCCCGACGGCGCTGGCGACCAGCCCGGCGGGCAGGGCCCGACCGAACCGGGACAGCGTGGTACGCAGGTCCGGCCAGCCGCCGAGGGTCAACCGGTCGTGCACGGCGGCGCTGGCGGTGGCCAGGGCCGGCGCGAGGGTGAGCACCGGCAGCGCGGCCAGCGTCACGGCGAACCCGAGCAGCGCCAGGTCGGTGGCGTCGCGCAGGGTGTCGCGCCAGTCCCGGCGGGCCGGTACGGCGTCCTCGGACGCCAGCGGGGCGGCGGTCATCCCTTCAGCCCGCTGGTGTTGATGCCCTCGACCAGCATCCGCTGGAAGGCCAGGAAGAACAGGAAGACCGGCAGCAGCGACAGCACCGACATGGCGAACATCGGGCCGACCGCGCTCTGGCTGGTGGAGTCGATGAACAGGGTCAGCGCGACGGGCACGGTGTAGTCGTCCAGGCTGGACAGGAAGACCAGTTGCCGGAAGAAGTCGTTCCAGGTCCAGATGAACGAGAAGATCGCGGTGGTGACCAGCGCGGGGCGGCTCAGCGGCAGGATGACGTGCCGGAAGATGCCGTACGGGCTGGCCCCGTCGATCTTGGCGGCCTCGTCGAGTTCGCGCGGGATGCCCCGCATGAACTGCACCATGAGGAACACGAAGAACGCCTCGGTGGCCAGGAACTGCGGGATGAGCAGCGGCAGGTAGGGCCATTCCCCGCCGACCAGGCCGAGGCTGCGGAACAGGATGTACTGCGGCACGATCAGCACGTGGCCGGGGAGCAACAGGGTGCCGATCATGACCGCGAACCAGACCCCCCGCAGCCGGAACCGCAAGCGGGCCAGGGCGTACGCCGCGAGCAGGCAGGAGACCGCGTTGCCGACCACGGTCAACAGGCTGACCATCGCGCTGTTGAGGAAGAACGTGCCGAAGCTGAGGTCGAAGTTGCCCCAGCCGGTGGTGTAGTTGCCGGGGGTGAACCGCTCGGGCAGCAGGCCGATGTTGTTGACGATCTCTTCCTGCGACTTGACCGAGGTGCCCAGCATCCACAGCAGCGGGTAGAGCACCACCGCCACGATCACGATCAGCACCAGCAGCCGTACGGCCTGCCGGCCGCCCTGCCGGCGACGGCCGGGCCGCCGCGCCGTCGAGGTCACCGCCGCCATCACTTCTCCCCGTCGGAGTAGTGCACCCAGAACCGCCCGGTGCTGAAGAAGACCACGGTGATCAGGCCGATCGCGAGCAGGAACACCCAGGCCATCGCGGAGGCGTAGCCCATCTCCAGGTCGGTGAAGCCCGATATGTAGAGCTTCAGGGTGTACATCAGGGTGGAGTCGACCGGCCCGCCGGTGCCGTTGCTGAGCACGAAGGCGGCGGTGAAACCCTGGAACCCGTTGATGGTCTCCAGCACCAGGTTGAAGAAGATGACCGGGGAGAGCATCGGCAGGGTGACGTGCCAGAACTGCGACCACCGGCCGGCGCCGTCGACGGAGGCGGCCTCGTACAGTTCGGTGGGCACCTGCTTGAGCCCGGCCAGGAAGATCACCATGGGCGCGCCGAACTGCCAGATGGCCAGCACCATCAGGGTCTGCAACGCCCAGTCCGGGTCACTGACCCAGGGCAGTCCCTCGATGCCGAACAGCGCGAGGAACGAGTTGAACGCGCCGTCCCGGTTGAACATGTTGACCCAGACGATGGCCAGCGCGACGCTGCCACCGAGCAGCGACGGCAGGTAGAACAGCGCCCGGAACAGGCCCACCCCGCGCCACGCCTTGTTGAGCAGCAGCGCCACCCCGAGGGCTGTGGCCAGCTTCAGCGGGACGGCCACCAGGGCGAAGGTCACCGTGACCCGGACCGCGTGCCAGTACGACGGGTCGGCGGTGAACATCCGCTCGTAGTTGGCCAGCCCCACCCACTGCACCTCGGACAGCGGGGTGAGGATGTCGTAGTTGGTGAAGCTCAGCCAGAGCGAGAGCAGCATGGGGATCGCCGTGACGCCCATCAGGCCGATGAGCCAGGGCGAGAGGAATACGTAGCCCGCCAGTCCTTCGGCGTGCCGGTCCCGCCCGCCCCGACGCCGGTTGGCGCGGGGGCGGGCGGAACCGGTGCGTCCGGTCCGGCCGGGCGCCGTGGTGAGGGCCACGGGCCGGCTCCTTTCGTCGTCCGCGACGGGTCGGTCAGGCGATCGCGGACTTGCAGGCGGCGATGAACTGCTCCGCCGCCTGCGCCGGGCTGGCCCGCTGGTACTGGACGTTCTCGGCGGCCTTGACCAGCTCGGACTTGACCTTGCTGTGTCCCTTGATGGGCACCTGCGGCGACTGGCCGAACTTCTGCGCCAGCTCGGTCTCGACCTGGATGGACTGCTTCATCGCCGGGTCGGTCACCGTCTCGCTGACCGTGGCCCGCAGGTCCATGTTCGACGGCAGCCCCCGGTCGGTGCCGAGCAGCGCCGCCGCCTCCGGATCGTTGGCCAGGAAGTTGATCACGTCGACGGCGGTGTCCCGGTGCTTGCTGCCCTTGAACACCGACCAGTACATCGAGGCGCGGGCCCACTGGGCGCTCGGGTCACCCGGGTACGCCACCACACCCAGTTCGTCCTTGGTGTTCTTCTTCAGGTCAGGCATCTGGTTGACCCAGACCCAGGAGGTCGCGGCCTTGCCGGTGACCACCAGCTGCTTGGTCACGTCGCTGGCGTTGCCCTCATGGATCACGTCGGGGGTGGGGGTGGCACCCCGGTCCCGGGCACCCTTCCACAGCTCGAACCACGTCGTCACGTCCTCGGCGGTGAAGCCGAGGTCGTTGCCGTTGTAGAGGTCCTTGCCCTGCTGGCGCAGCCACACCCAGAACGCCTTGTAGTCGGCGCTCGGGTCCTGGGTGCCGGGGACCTTGGCCTTCTTGGCCACCTGCTCGGCCCAGGCGATGTGCTCCTCCCAGCTCTGGCCGGTGGTCGGCTCGGGCAGGGCGTTCTTGGCCAGCAGGGTCTTGTTGTAGACCAGGCCCTGGGTGTTCTCGCCGGCGGCCACCCCGGCCAGCTTGCCGTCGACGACGCCGTACTCCAGCAGGCTCTTGGGGAACTTCGACACGTCGAGCTTGCCGGAGTCCTGGTAGCTCTTGAGGTCGAGCACGGTGCTGCGGCCGGCGTACTCGGCCAGGTAGTTGTCGTCGATCTGGAACAGGTCGGGCGGGTTGCCGCCGGCGGTGAGGGTGGCCAGCTTGTCGAAGTAGCCCTGGTTGGCCTGCCAGGTCTTCTCGAACGTCACGTTCGGGTGCTTCTTGGTGTAGAGGGCGAGGGCGTCCTCGGTGAGCTTGGCCCGCGCCTCACCGCCCCACCAGAAGACGGAGAGCTTGACCTGGCCGTCGGCGCCGGCGTCGTCGTCGCCGCAGGCCGCCGCGCCGAACATCAGCGGTACGGCGACGGCGGTGGCGACCAGGCCGCGCAGGAATCGACGACGGGGCACGGGGGTACGGTGGTGCGGTTCGGCCGGCGTGCCGGCGGTGGGGGACGTTGCGGGGTGCATGCGCTCACTCCTCGGGCTAGGAGGCGACGACGCCACCGGTGGTCACGGTCGGGCCGCCCGGGTCCGCAAGGCGATGCGGGCCCGGGCCATCCGGAACGGATCCGGGACGGGATCGACCGGGTACGGGTCCGGTCGAGTCGCGAATGACCAGTTCGGTCTGGAGCATTACCTGTGCGGTGGTACGACGGTCGCCGACGGCCGCTGCCCGACCCGCGCCGCGCGGGCGCGGGTCGGAGTCGTGTTGCAGCAGCATGTCGACGGCCGTCCGGCCGGCGGCCGCGGTTGGCGTGGCCACCGTCGTCAACTTGGGGCGGGTGAGTCGGCTCAGCGTGATGTCGTCGACGCCGACCACGCTGACGTCCTGCGGCACCCGGATGCCGAGGTGGTCGAGCCCCTCGATCAACCCGATCGCCATCAGGTCGTTGTAGGCGAGCACGGCGGTGACGCCGCTGTCGCGTACCTGGGCGGCCAGTGCGCCGCCGCCGGTCTCGGTGGGCGGGTTGGGCCCGAGCACGGTCAGCTCGGCCCCGCCGGAGCGGGCGGCGGCACCGGCCGCCCGGCGCATCTGCTGGTTGGTCCAGGAGCCGCGCGGCCCGCCGAGCAGGGCGAGCCGCCGGTGGCCGAGGCCGAGCAGGTGCTCGATCGCCGTGCGCGCCCCCTGGCCGACGTCCATCATCACGCAGGGCAGGCCGGTGACCTGCCGGTTTATCACCACCACCGGCACCTCCCGGCTGACCTGCTCGATCAGGCCGTTGCTCATCCGGGGGCTGCACAGCAGCACCCCGTCGACCTGCTTGGCCAGCGCGTGGACCAACTCCTCCTCGGCGGCCGGGTCCTCGTTGGTGTCGGCCACGAAGACGTGGTAGTCGCGGTGCCGGGCCTGCCCCTCGGCCGCCTTGATCAGCGGCGGGAAGAACGGGTTGGCGATGTCCGCGATGATCAGACCGATGTTGTGGGTGCGGCCGGTGATCAGGGCGCGGGCGGCCCGGTTGGGCCGGTAGCCGAGGTCCTCGGCGCAGGCCAGCACCCGGCCCCGGGTCTCCGGGTTGACCAGGTGCGGCGCCGAGAAGGTGCGGGACACCGTGGAGATGTGCACGCCCGAGGCCCGCGCGACGTCGCGGATGGTGGCTGGCACGGGCGGCCCTCTCGTCGATGGTGTGGTCGGGGTCACGTGGGTGTCGCCAATTAATGCAAACGGTTGCTCCACTGTCAACGGGAGTTTGTTACAGGTCGATTGCAGGAGGGCTCCTGCCATGCCCCCTTAAGCGCATGAAACGGTATCTATGCCACGGGATTGGCATCGATCGTTGACGTGCTCTTCATCCGCGTGGTTTCTTCACTGCAAACCTTTGCAGCCACGGGAGGTCCACGGATGTCACCACCAGCCACGCCGCGTCGACGGCACGCCCTCGTCGGCACCGGGGCGCGGGCGGAGATGTTCGTCCGGGCCCTGGTCACCGCGCACGCCGACACCGCCGAGCTGGTCGCCTTCGCCGACGTCAACCAGACCCGGATGGACGCCCACAACCGGTGGCTGACCGAGCTGGGCCAGCCGGCCGTGCCGACGTACCCGGCCGCCGACTTCACCGCCATGCTCGCCAAGGAACGCGTCGACGTGGTGCTGGTGACCAGCGTGGACGTCACCCACGACGAGTACATCGTGGCGGCCCTGCGCGCCGGTTGCGACGTGGTCACCGAGAAACCGATGACCGTCGACGCGGCCCGCTGCCGGCGCATCCTCGACGCGGTCGCCGAGACCGGCCGGCAGGTCACCGTCGCTTTCAACTACCGCTACAACCCGTTGCACGAGCAGGTCAGAAGGCTGCTCGCCGACGGTGCGGTCGGCGAGATCGGCTCGGTGCACTTCGAGTGGCTGCTCGACGTGCGGCACGGCGCGGACTACTTCCGCCGCTGGCACCGGGACAAGGCCAGCTCCGGCGGGCTGATGGTGCACAAGGCCAGCCACCACTTCGACCTGGTCAACTGGTGGCTCGACGCCACCCCCGTCGAGGTGTACGCCGCCGGCCGGCTGTTCTTCTACGGCGACGCGGGCCGCCGGCACGGCTACGCCCGCGACTACGACCGAGCGCACGACTCCCCCGCCGCCGCCGACGACCCGTTCGCCCTACGGATGGCCGAACACCCCCGGCTGCGGGAGCTGTACCTCGACGCCGAGGCCGAGGACGGCTACCACCGCGACCAGAACGTCTTCGCCCCCGGGGTGAGCATCGAGGACGACATGGCGGTGCTGGCCCGCTACTCCACCGGCGCGACGATGACCTACCACCTCACCGCGTACGCCCCCTGGGAGGGCTACCGGGTGATGGTCAACGGCAGCCGGGGCCGGCTCGAACTGGAGGTCACCGAGAGCGACTTCGTCAGCCCGGCCGCCGCCGGGGCGCTCAAGGGCGCCGCCCTGCACGGCGACGAGGCCGCCGCCGAGAACGGCGCGGCCACCCTCACCCTGCGCCCGTTCTGGGCCCCGCCCCGCCGGATCCCGGTCGAGGGCTACACCCGGCAGGGCCACGGCGGCGCGGACGTCCGGATGACCCGGGTGATCTTCGGCGGCGAGGCGGACCCGCTGGGCCGGGCCGCCACCGCCCGCGACGGCGCACTGGCCCTGCTCACCGGGCTGGCCGCCAACCGCTCCTTCGACACCGGCGCACCGGTCCGCGTCGCCGACCTGCTCACCCTGCCCTGACCGGGCCGGCCCCGCCCCCCGAACCGCCGACCCTCCGCCCGCACCCGAGGAGTCCCCCGACGTGCCGACCTCTCCCGACCTGCTCCTGCCGACCGACCCGGGCGTCCGGGCCATCGCCCGCGAGCTGTACGCCCTCGCCGGCCCGCAGCCGATCATCTCGCCGCACGGGCACGTCGACCCGGCGCTGCTGGCCGAGGACCGCCCCTTCCCGGACCCGGCCCGGCTGCTGATCGTGCCCGACCACTACCTCACCCGGATGCTGCTCAGCCAGGGGGTGCCGCCGGCCGAGCTGGGGGTGCCCAGCGTCGACGGCAGCCCGGTGGAGACCGACGGCCGGACCATCTGGCGGCGCTTCGCCGACCACTGGCACCTGTTCCGGGGCACCCCGTCGCGGCTGTGGCTGGAACGCACCTTCACCGACGTGTTCGGGGTGGACACCGCGCTCAGCCCGGCCACCGCCGACACCGTCTACGACGCGCTGGCCGCCCGGCTCGCCGAGCCGCAGTTCCGGCCCCGGGCGCTGTTCACCCGGTTCCGCATCGAGGTGCTCGCCACCACCGAGTCCCCGCTGGACGACCTCGCCGCGCACGCCAAGCTCGCCGCCGACGGCTGGGGCGGTCCGGGCGGCCGGGTGGTCACCACGTTCCGCCCCGACAACGTCGTGGACATGGAGTTCGACGGCTGGGCCGACAACGTGGCCCGGCTCGGCGAGGTGGCCGGCGTCGACACCGGCACCTACGCCGGCTACCTGGACGCGCTGCGGGCCCGCCGGGCGGCGTTCGTCGCGGCCGGCGCGACCTCCTCCGACCACGGCCACCCCACCGCCCGGACGCTCATGCTCGACGCCGACGAGGCCGCGCGGCTCTACGACCGGGGCCGGCGCGGACTGGCCGACGCCGCCGACGCCGAGGCGTTCCGGGCGCACATGCTGGTGGAGTTCGCCCGGATGTCGCTCGACGACGGGCTGGTGCTGCAACTGCACCCCGGGGCGGTGCGCAACCACAACCGCAAGCTGTACGCCACCCACGGCCGCGACGTCGGCGGGGACGTCCCGCACGCCACCGAGTACGTGCACGCGCTGGCCCCGCTGCTCGACGCGTACGGCAACGACCCCCGCCTGCGGGTGGTGCTCTACACCCTCGACGAGTACACGTTCACCCGGGAACTGGCCCCGCTGGCCGGCGGCTACGCCGCCCTCTACCTCGGCGCACCCTGGTGGTTCCTGGACTCCCCGGAGGTGCTGCGCCGGTTCCGGGAGGCGGTCACCGAGTCCGCCGGGTTCTACAACACCGCCGGGTTCGTCGACGACACCCGCGCGTTCTGCTCCATCCCGGTCCGCCACGACGTGGCCCGCCGGATCGACGCCGGTTTCCTGGCCCGCCTCGTCGCCGAGCACCGGCTGAGCGAGGACGAGGCCGCCGAGACGGTCGTCGACCTGGCGTACCGGTTGCCCAAGAAGGTCTTCAAGTTCGGGGAGTCCGCATGAGCACCAGGATCACCGACGTCGACGTGCACGACGTCCGGTTCCCGACGGCGGCGGCCGGCGACGGCTCCGACGCGATCAACCGGGGTGACTACTCGGCCAGCTACGTCGAGCTGCGCACCGACGACGGGCCGACGGGCGCCGGGTTCACCTTCACCAACGGCCGGGGCAACGAGATCACCTGCGCGGCGATCGAGGCCCTCGCCCACCACGTCCGGGGACGCACCGTCGCCGAGATCGCCGCCGAACCGGTGGCGTTCTGGCGGTCGCTCACCGCCGACGTGCAGCTGCGCTGGCTGGGGCCGGAGAAGGGGGTCATCCACATGGCCGCCGGCGCGCTGGTCAACGCGGTCTGGGACCTACGGGCCAAGCTCGCCGGCAAGCCGATGTGGCGCTACCTCGCCGAGCTGTCCACCGACGAGCTGGTCGCCAACATCGACTTCCACCACATCACCGACGCGCTCACCCCCGACGAGGCGGCCACCCTGCTCGACAAGGGGCTGGTCGGGGCGGCGGACCGGCTCGCCGTGCTGGAGCAGGACGGTTTCCCGTCGTACACCACCTCGGTGGGGTGGCTGGGGTATCCGGACGACAAGGTGCGGGCGCTGACCCGCGAGGCGTACGCCCAGGGGTGGCGGGCGATGAAGATGAAGGTCGGCGGCCCGCCCGCCGACGACCTGCGCCGGGCAAGGATCATCCGGGCCGAGATCGGCCCGGACGCGCTGCTGATGATGGACGCCAACCAGGTCTGGGACGTCGACGAGGCGATCACCAACATGACCGCGCTGGCCGAGGTCGACCCGTACTGGATCGAGGAGCCGACGCACGCCGACGACATCCTCGGCCACGCCCGGATCGCCCGCGCGGTGACCGGGCTGACCGACGGCCGGTGCCGGGTCGCCACCGGCGAGGTGGCCGCCAACCGGGTGATCTTCAAGCAGCTGCTCCAGGCCGAGGCGATCGGCGTGATGCAGATCGACGCCTGCCGGGTCGCCGGGGTCAACGAGGTGCTGGCCGAGATCCTGCTGGCGGCGAAGTTCGGGGTGCCGGTCTGCCCGCACGCCGGCGGTGTCGGCCTCTGCGAGTACGTGCAGCACCTGGCGATCTTCGACTACCTGCGGGTCGGCACCAGCCTGGACGGACGGATGGTCGAGTACGTCGACCACCTGCACGAGCACTTCGTCGACCCGGTCCGCACCCGGGGCGGCCGGTACCTGCTGCCCACCGCCCCCGGCTACAGCGCCACCATGCGCCCCGAGTCGGTCGCGCGGTTCCGCTTCCCGGACGGCCCGGTGTGGCGGTGACCGTGGACACCGACCGGCTGGGCCTGGCCACCCTGCACCGGCTGCCCGAGCAGAGCCGACCGCTGGTCCGGCCGGGCACCGTGCCGGCCGGCATCGTCCACCTGGGACTCGGCGCGTTCCACCGGGCCCACCAGGCGGTCTGCACCGAGGCGGCGATCGACGCGGCCGGCGGTGACTGGGGCATCGTCGGCGTCGCCCCGCGCAGCACCACGCTGGTCGAGGCGCTCGCCGCGCAGGACGCCCTGTTCAGCGTCACCACGCTGGCCGCCGACCGGTCGGCCACCCGGGTGGTCGGCGCGCTGGCCGGGGTCCGGCACGCCGCCAGCGACCCGGCGGCGGTGGTCGCGTTGCTCGCCGACCCGGCGATCCGGGTGGTGACGCTGACGGTGACCGAGAAGGCGTACCGGCTCGACCCGGTCTCCGGCGCGTTGCGCGCCGACGACGAGCTGACCCTCGACCTGACCACCGACCGGCCCCCGGTCACCGTGCCCGGTCTGCTGGTCCGTGGTCTGCTCGCCCGCGCCGCCGCCCAGGCGGGGCCGATCGCGCTGGTCAGCTGCGACAACCTGCCGTCCAACGGGCGTCGGCTGCGCGGCCTGGTGCAGCAGTCACTCGCCCTGGCCGGGGTCCCGGACGCCGTCCAGGACGCCCTCGCCGGGCAGGTCAGCTTCCCCGGCACGATGGTGGACCGGATCGTTCCGGCCAGCACCGACGCGACGCTGGCGGTGGCCCGCGCCGCGCTGGGCGTCACCGACCTGGCGGCGGTGGCCGCCGAGCCGTACCTGAAGTGGGTCGTCGAGGACGACTTCCCCGGCGGCCGGCCCCGGTGGGAGCAGGCCGGCGCGGTGCTCACCACCGACGCCGGCCCGTGGGAGCGGCTGAAGCTGCGCGGCCTCAACGGCGTCCACTCGGCGGTGGCCTACCTGGGGGCGGTGGCCGGCCACGAGACGATCGCGGACGCGCTGGCGCTGCCCGGCCTGACCGACGTGCTGCGCCGGTTCGTCGCCGACGACGTGGCCGAAAGCTTCACCCCACCCGAGGGGGTACGGGTCACCGACTACGGCGACGAGGTGCTGGCCCGGTTCGCCAACCCGGCGATCCGGCACCGCACCCTCCAGGTGGCCATGGACGGCTCGCAGAAGCTGCCGCAGCGGGTCCTGCACACCGCCGCCGACCTGCGCGCGCAGGGCCGGCCGGCGTACTGGTCGGCGCTGGTCGTGGCAGCCTGGCTGCGGTTCCTCGACGGGCGGGCCGACGACGGCACGGTGCTGCCGCTGGACGACCCGCTGGCCGGGCGGATCACCGCCGCGCTCGCCGCCGCCGACGGCACCCCCGCCGGCACGGTCGGGGCGGTGTTCGCCCTGTCCGAGGTCTTCCCGGCCGTGCTCGCCGACGACGACGGGTTCCGCGCCGACGTCGCCGGTTGGTTGGGCGCGTTGCGTACCCACCCGGTGGCGGCGGTCCTGGCCGGTGCGGCGTGACCGCCCCGGTGCCGCCGGCCGCCGTCGACGGGCCCGCCGCCGCCCGGGGCATGCCGGCCACCCCGACCGGGGCCCCGTCGGCCAGCCCGGCCGGGCCCGACGCCACGGCCGTGCCCCGGGTGGCGATCGTCGGCGCGAACGGCCACGGCCGCTGGCACCGGCGCAGTGTCGCCCCGCTGCACGCGGCGGGACGGCTGCGGCTGGTGGCGCTGGTGGACGTGCGGCCGATCGAGGACGAGCCGGCCGCGCCGGTGCCGCCCGGAACCACGGTGCACACCGACCACCGGGAGATGCTCACCGCCGCCCGCCCCGACGTGGTGATCGTCTGCACCCCGCCGCACACCCACCTGCCGATCGCCCTGGACGTGCTCGCCGCCGACGCGGACCTGCTGCTGGAGAAGCCGCCGGTGCTGTCCACCGCCGAACACCGCACGCTGGCCGGGGAGCTGGCCGCGACCGGCCGGGCCTGCCAGGTCGGCTTCCAGGCGCTCGGCTCGATGGCGCTGGCGCAGCTGTCGGCCGCCCTCGGGCAGGGCCGGCTGGGCACCGTCACCGGCATCGGCACGGTCGCCTGCTGGCAACGCCCCGACGGCTACTACGCCCGCTCGCCGTGGGCCGGCCGGCGCAGCCTGCACGGCCGGCCGGTGCTCGACGGGGCGCTGGCCAATCCGCTGGCGCACGCGGTGATGCAGTGCCTGGCGGTCGCCCAGACGGTGACCGGCGGGCCGGTCCGGCCGTCCCGCATCGAGCTGGAGCGCTACCGGGTCCGGCCGATCGAGGTGGACGACACGGCCACCCTGCGCATCGTCACCCCGGACGGGCCGCCGATCGTGGCGGCGGTGACCCTGGCCGGGGAGGACTTCGTCGCCGGTGAGGTGATCGTGACCGGCACCGCCGGGCGGGCGGTGCTGGAGTACCCCACCGACCGGCTACTGCTGCCCGGTGACCCGCACCCCCGGCAGGTGCCGGGGCGGCGGGGGCTGCTGGAGAACCTGCTCGCCCACCGCGCCGACCCGGCCGGCACCCCGCTGATCGCCCCGCTGGCCCGCACCGCGCCGTTCACCGCCGTGCTGGAACAGGTGCAACGCGCCCCCGAGCCGACCCTGCTCGACGGTGACCTGGTCACAGTCACCGGCAGCGGGCCGGAACGGGTGGTGACGGTGCCCGGGATCAACGCGGCGCTGCGCCGGGCCGCCGGGCAGGGGGCGCTGCTGTCGGAACTGGCGGTGCCGTGGGCGGTGCCGCCGGCGCGTATCCCCCTGGCGGCCCAGGACGACTGACCCGCCACCCACCACCACCCTTCGGGAGAGTCCCATGCGTCCACGCACCACCGGGGCGGCCCTGGTCGCCCTCACCCTCCTGCTGAGTTCGGGGACCGCCGCATCCGCCGCGCCACCCGACGGGCCACCCCGGGCGGTCGAACGGATCGCCAGGCAGACCCTGCCGGCCGGCGACGGCTGGGCGGCCGAGGGCCCCGGCACCACCGGCGGCGCGACGGCCGCCCCGGATCAGGTCCACCTGGTGCGCAGCCGGGCCGACCTGGTCCGGGCGCTGGGCGGCGACAACGCCACCAACAAGAGCAACGCCACCCCGAAGGTGATCGTCGTCGACGGCACCGTCGACGGGTTCGCCGCCGACGACGGCCACCTGCTCGGCTGCGCCGACCTGGCCGACCCGGAGTACAGCCTGCCCGCCTACCTGGCCGCGTACGACCCGGCGGTGTGGGGGATGGTGCCGCCGACCGGGGCGTTGGAGGCGGCCCGGGTGCGGTCGGTGGCCAACCAGACCCGGCAGACGCAGATCAACGTCGGCCCCAACACCACCATCGTGGGGCGGCGCGGGGCGGTCCTCACCGGGCTGACCCTGATGATCGACGGGGCGAGCAACGTGATCGTCCGCAACCTGACCTTCGACGACGCCCGGGACTGCTTCCCGGCCTGGTCCCCCACCGACGGCGCGACCGGCAACTGGAACTCCCAGTACGACCAGATCTCGGTACGCCGCAGCGAGCACGTCTGGGTCGACCACAACACCTTCACCGACGGCGACAACCCGGACAGCGCCCAGCCGGTGTACTTCGGCCGGCCCTACCAGGTGCACGACGGGTCGTTGGACGTCACCCACACGGCCAGCCTGGTGACCGCCTCGTACAACCGGTTCTCCGGGCGGGACAAGCTGATGCTGATCGGCTCGTCCAACACCGTCGGGCCGGACGTCGGCAGGTTGAAGGTGACGCTGCACCACAACCTGTTCGACCGGGTGCTCCAGCGGCTGCCCCGGGTCCGGTTCGGTCAGGTCGACGTCTACAACAACTGGTACCGGCTGGCCGGCGACGACTTCGTGTACGCGATCGGGGTGGGCGTGCAGTCCGCCGCGTACGTGGAGAACAACTTCTTCACCCTCGGTGCCGGCATCGCCCCCGGCAACCTGCTCTACGACTGGGGTGGCACCGCCGTCACCACCCGGGGCAACTGGGTGGACGCGCACGGCGCGCTGCCCCGTCCGGTCGACCTGGTGGCCGCGTACAACGTGACCCACGACCCGGACCTGGGCGGCGACGCCGGGTGGACGCCGACCCTGCGCGCGGCGCAGCCGGTGCCCGCGCCGCTGGTGCCGCTGGTGGTGGGGCCGTTCGTCGGGGCCGGCCGACTGCCGTTGTGAGCAGCCTGCGTCGGGCCGCGCCGTCCGTCGGCGCGGCCCGACCGGGGTCACCTCGGCAGGGTGAGCACCTCCGCGCCCTCGGGGGTGATGGCGATGGTGTGTTCGCTGTGTGCCGTGCGGCAGCCGGTGGCGCTGCGCAGCGTCCAGCCGTCGGCGTCGGTGACGAGGGTGGCGGTGTCGGCCATGATCCAGGGTTCCAGGGCCAGCAGCAGCCCGGGACGCAGCCGGTAGCCGCGACCGGGCCGGCCGGAGTTCGACACGTGCGGGTCCTGGTGCATGGTCGACCCGACGCCGTGTCCGCCGAACTCGGTGTTGACCGGGTATCCCGCCGCGTGCAGGACCGTGCCGATGGCGTGCGAGAGGTCACCGACGCGTGCGCCGGGGCCGGCGGCGGCGATCCCGGCGCGCAGCGCCCGCTCGGTGGCGTCGATCAGCGCGACGCTCTCCGGGGGGCGGATGTCGCCCACCAGGAAGCTGATCGCCGAGTCGGCGACCACCCCGCCGAGGGAGACGGCGAGGTCGAGGGAGAGCAGGTCGCCGTCGGCGAGGTGGTAGTCGTACGGCAGCCCGTGCAACACCGCGTCGTTGACCGAGGTGCAGATGTAGTGGCCGAAGGGTCCGCGGCCGAAGGACGGCGCATAGTCGACGTAGCAGGACGTCGCCCCGGCGTCGACGATCATGCGCTGCGCCCAGGCGTCGATCTCCAGCAGGTTGGTGCCGACCACGCTGCGGCTCCTGAGTGTCTGGAGGATCTCGGCGACCAGCGCGCCGGTGTCCCGTGCGCGCCGCACGTCGGTGGGGCTCAGGATCTCGATCATGCGGCGCCTTCCGTGGACCACCAATAATTATCCCGGCCATGTTATCCCGGTACTAGAATCGCAGCCATGGTCAGGCTGCCGCTCACCCCCGCAGAGGTCGCCCGCGGGCGACGCCTCGGCGCCCTGCTGCGTCGCGCCCGGGGACAACGGTCGATGCTCGGCACCGCGCTGGCCGCCGGGCTGTCACCGGAGACCCTGCGGAAGATCGAGTCCGGCCGGGTGGCCACCCCCGCGTTCCCGACCATCGCGGTGCTCGCCGACGTCCTCGGCCTCTCCCTCGACGCCGTCTGGTCGGAGATCAACCAGTCCGACACCGGGCTCGTCGTGCCCGGCCCCGGCGAGCGGCTGGCCTCCTAGCCCCGCCGCCGGGCATTGCGCCCAGGGGCGGTGCCCGGCGGCGGGCCGGGACAGGGAGAATGGCCCGGGTACGGTCGGGCTGCCGACCCCGGGCGACGATGATCAGCGGGAGGTGGACCCGGGTGGCCGGTGGACGCGACGTCGGGGCGGACCGGCCCGATCCGGCGGCCGGCCCGGCACCGCACGTCGACCCGGCAGCGTCGGCCGGTATCACCGCCGACGGCGCGCCGTCGGCGTTCCGGACGACACTGGCCGCCGATCCGGCCCAGCTCTCCCCCGCCCGCGAGGCGCTGCGGGCGTGGCTCACCGGGGCCGGGGTCGACGAGGCCGACGTGGAGGTGGTGCTGATCGCCGTCGGGGAGGCGTGCGCCAACGCCATCGAGCACGGCTGCCGGTTCGCGCCCGGGACGAGCGTCACGGTGTCGGCCCGGCTGCGCGCCGGGCGGCTGGAGGTCGAGATCCACGACGCCGGCGGCTGGCGCGCGGGCCCGTCGCAGGGACGCGACCGGGGCCGGGGACGACTGATCATGACCCGCTTGATGGACGAGGCACAGCTCGACGGCGGCCCTGACGGGACGACAGTTCGCCTGGTCAAGCACCTTTCCGGCCGGCAATGAGGCCGTCACATGCCCGATGACGGGGTCGGACCGACAGTGAAGATCGGCTATAAGTAGGCGATGGAGTTCCCGCCGTACCTCGCCACCATGCCGATGCACGCGATCACCGAGCTGCACGGCGAACCGGGCCTGCTGGCCCGGTTCCGGCTGGAGTTGCCGGCCTTCGCCACGGCCGACCGGGAGCGGCTGGTCGAAGCCCTCGACCTGGCCGCCGAGCTGCACCGCGACGACCGGCGGTCCCGCGAGCCGTACCTCAACCACCTGCTGCGGGTGGCGATCCGGATGATGCACCACTACCAGGTGCGCGACCCCGACGTGATCGTCGCCGGACTGCTGCACGACGCGGTGGAGGACCACCCGGGCGAACTGGCCGGCGCGGGCGCGGCCGACCCGACGGCGGCGGCGCTGGCCGCGCTGGCCGGCCGGTTCGGCGACCGGGTGGCCCGGCTGGTCGCCGCGGTCACCAACCCGGTGTACGACCCGGAGCGGGACCCGCACGTGCAGTACCGCGAGCACGTGGCGGCCAGCCTGGACCGGGAACCCTGGGCCCGGGTCATCAAGATCTCCGACTTCACCGACAACGGGGTGGGCGTGGTCTACGCCGTCGGACCGAAGGTGGCCCGCTCGGCGGCGAAGTACCGGCCGCTGGTGCCGGTCTACCGGGAGCTGATCGCCAGGCCGGACACCCCGCTGTCGGCACCGGTGAAACGGCACATCTTCGCCCAGCTCGACCTGGCCGAGGAGCGGTTCAGCGCAATCCTCGACCAGCCCAACTGACCCCACCACCGCCCCGCCGGGCGGGACGGCGACGGTGGGCCGGTGGCGACGGGGCGCTCAGCGCACCGCGCCGCCGGGTGGGACGGCCACCCCGCCGCCACCGAGGACGGCGTGCAGCCGGTGCCGCAGCTCGGGCAGTCGCTGCGGGGTGTCGCGCAGCAGCAGGCAGATCGGCTCCCGGGCGCCGGCCGACACCCCGCCGACCACGTCGAGCAGCGTCCCGAGCTGACCGGGCGGCTCGTCGGCCAGCAGCAGGCCGGCGTCGGTCACCTCCAGGGTGAGCGGGCCGGCGTCGAGCCGGTCGGCCAGCACGTCGGCGAGCGCATCCCAGGTACGACCGAAGTAGCCGGGCAGGTCGAGCACGTCGGCGAGCGCGTCGAACAGCGCGGGGCGGGTACGGGCCGCCGCCCCGGCCACGGTGACCGACGGCGTCGGATGCCCCGACGGCCGGGCCTCGTCGGTCACCCGTAGCCAGCCCGGCTGGCGCTGTCCGGTCATGGTGCATCCTCCTGCTCGACGGGGCGGGCCGGCGGACCGGCCCGCCCCGGGTGGTCCTCGGTCAGATCCGGTAGAAGTTCGCGTAGTGGTCGGGAGAGAACCAGGTCGCTCCGCTGCTCTTGTTCACCACGATGCGGTACGCGTCGCGCGCCGCGCCGGAGACCCGCGGGTAGACGTCGTACTCGTAGTAGGTGGCACCGGCGGGCAGCTGCCCCTCGTAGTTGTAGAACTGGCCGCCGGCGAAGTTCGACAGGCCGCCGCTCCAGCTGTACCAGCCCCGGCTGGTCGGGAATCCCTTGGCCGACCAGCCGGAGCGGGCGGTACGGGCGTCCGCGCAGCGGGACATCGTGCAGGAGCCGTAGACCGCCGCCGACGCGGAGTCGGTCAGCCTCGGGGTCACCACGGACGGTCCGACGAGCAGCGTGGCGACCAGGGCGGTCAGCAGCGCGAGGATGCCCGGCAGACGGCGGGCGCGGGGGCGCGGGGTCGGGGCGGTGGCGGGGGTGACGGGGTTCGCGGGAGTGCTCAACGGGTCCTCCGGGTCGCGGGGGCCGACAGGAATGCATCGATCGGAATGGTTGTCCCGATCAGCCACATTCTGGCGGGAGGCGAGCCCCGCCGACCAGAGGTCAGCCTGGCAACCGTGGATGAACGCGCCATGATCGGCATGCCACCGCCGGCTGAAATGCCCGGTGCACGCGGGACCGGGCGGCCCGGTCGGCCACCCGGTCCCGGTCGGGTCAGCAGCCGATCCGGCTGGCCCCCAGGGCGACATCGTCGTACCAGAGGGTGTCCGCGCCCTCGCCGTAGCTTTCCCAACCCAGCTTCAGGTCGGTCAGCCGGGGACGCCAGGTGCGGTTGTACCACTGGCTGTCGATGTCGTGGGTGGGCGTCCCGTCGGCGGTCAGCCCGGTGACGGCGACCCCGTCCAGCCAGGTGCGCAACTGCCCCTGGTTGCCGTCGACCATGAATTCCAGGCACGTCCACCGGCCGGTGGGCAGCGGCACGCTCAGCGCCACCCCGGACGGGCTCTGCTCGGGCAGGGTCGCGTCGTCGGAGGCCCGGTTCCACTGCAACGCGGCGTTCTGGCCGCCCATCCGCAGGTCCTTGTTGCCGTCGGCGGCGTCGGTCATCGCCATCATGGTGACGTGCTGGGTCGGCAGGGCGGTGGTGTGGCGCAGCCAGATCCGGCCGTACCGGACGGTGCCGACCGCGCTGAGATCCTTGGTGGAGCGCACGAAGACGTGGTTGCAGTAGCCCTGCGCGCCGTCGATGCGCAGCGAGCGGCTGCCGCTGTGCGTGGTCGCCGTGTCCACCGAGGCCCGGCCCGTCCCGGAGCAGTCCGGGTTGACCACGCTCCAGTCGCCGGACGGCGTCGAGCCGCTCTGGTTCTCGAAGCCGTCACAGAGCACCGCACCGGCACACCCGGCCGGCGGCGGCGTGGTCGGCGGCGGGGTCGTGGGGGGCGGGGTGGTGGGCGGAGGCGTAGTCGGCGGAGGCGTCGTGGGCGGCGGGGTCGTGGGCGGCGGCGTGGTGGGCGGAGGCGTGGTGGGCGGAGGCGTAGTGGTCGGCGGCGGAGCGCCGTTGCACGGTACGCCGTTGAGCGTGAACCCGGTCGGCGCGGCGGAACCCGAGGTGCTGGTGCCCTGGACGCCGAACTCGGTGGAACCACCGGCCGGGACGCTGCCGTTCCAGGCGGCGTTGCGGGCGGTGACCGTCGTGCCGGCCTGGCTGACCGTGGCGTTCCAGCCACCGGTGATCCGCTGCCCGCCCGGGTAGGACCAGGTGACGGTCCAACCGCTCAGGGCGGTGTCGCCCGGGGAGACCCGGACGTTGGCGGTGAAGCCGCCGCTCCACTCGTTGGGCTGGTAGTCGATCCGGCAGCCCTGGGCCGCCGAGGCGGTGCCGGCGAGCACGGTGGTGACGGCCGCGGCCACCGTGGCGGTGGCGGCCACGACGGCGGTGATACGGGTACGGGAGATCCTCACAGGGGTCCTTCCGGCTGGCCGTCGGTGTGGACCGACGGCGCGGGAGCAGTGACGTCGCTCGCGCGTCGACGCGCCGTGTCGACGCGTGGACAACAGCCCGGCTCAGGCCAAACAGCCGCCCGGCAACCCAGCGGCACCCGAACCCAATGTAGTGATGGTTGCCTATGGAAACAAGTCCCGGTGATCAGCCGCAGGCCACCGGTCGCAGCCCGGCGCGGGAAACCGCCGCCACTCCGCCAGCACACTGTCGAGTTCCTGTCATTGACACACCCGTATAGATTTTTTGAAGATTTGCGGTGCCTCGGCGGTCCGGCGGTGCCCGAGCCGGCCCCCCGAGCGTAGGAACCCGCCGGTTCCCGAGAGATCCGACAAGAGGACTGCCGTGCTGCAAATAATGCTCTGCGGTGCATCCGACACCGACCGGATCAAAGGCCAGTTCGTCAGGATCGTCAGCGACTACGGCGCAGAGCCCTGGCACTACCAGTCCGGCCGCGTCCTCCATCTGAACATGGCCGGGGCGAGCTGGGCGGGCAACTCCCGTTCCACCGTGCAGAACGCGGACCTGTGCGTCTTCGTCATCGTCGAGAAGTACGGCTCCATCACCTGGGAGACGGAACTGCGCACCGCGCTGCTGGCCGGCAAGCCGTTCCTGGTCTTCTGTCTGGAGGACACCTACAAGGCGTATCTGACGCTCAGGAAGAGCGTCGCCGACCTCTCGACCCTGACGAACCCCAACGAGAAGCGCCTCGTGGAGATCATCCGAGAGTTGGAGGGCGACAGGCAGTTCACGGTGATCCCATTCTCCTACGACCTGTTCGGCGAGGAGTTGCGACGACAACTGGCCACGTTGTTCGGACTCTCGCTGAACCGTCTCGAAGAGCGGAACCTGCGCAGCCTCGCCGCGCGGATGTTCGGCGATCCGGCTCGCCTCACCTCTGCCGACCTGGCCGTGGCGGCGACGATCGCGATCGACGAGGTCGAGGAGAAGGGCCTGCGCAAGCAGGCGGTACGCGCACTCGCCGAACGTCGGGCAGCCGACGAGGAGACGGTGTTGAGCCTGTTGGGAAGTACCGAACAGGGCGTCCAGCGGTTGACTCTGCAACTGCTGCCCGACCTCTACACGCCGCGTCCGGCCGAGCCGGACTTCCTCGAACAGTGCGTCCGGGTCGCCAACAGCTCCGATGATGTCGGCCTCGCCCGTCGGCTCATCCCGTCGCTCCTGTCGTTGGACCTGGCGGGGGCGGTCCAGGCGTTGGCTGAGCTGGACCTGTCCGAGGTCGGCTCGCGACGGCGGCTGGCCACGGCGCTGGAACAGCACGAGGCCGACATTCGTCGGCTCCGGCTCACCGCGGAGGTCCGTGCCCTGCTCATCCGGTGCCTCGGCGGCACCGACGAGTCGGACTGGAAGGCACGGTGCAAAGCATTCAGCGACCGGCTCGGCTCCTGAGCCGCCCCTACCCGTCTGCCGGGCCGATGCCCTGAGCAGCCGACGAGGAAGGTGCCTGCGGCCGTGCCGCGAGACCGCAGACACCATGGCGGCCGGGCGTTGCCCACGGCGTCGACCGCGCTGGCCGGCCCGGCGGCGGCCAGCGCCGGCGCATCGGCGGCCCGGGGTTCCCCACCGGCGTCAGCGGCCGGCGGAGAGGCTGGCGCAGTCGGTCTCGTCGGGCAGCAGCGGGCGCAGGGTGACCGCCCAGGGCTTCCCGCCGGAGGTCCACGCCGTCGCCGCGTTGGCCCTGCCGGCCGCGTCGATCAGCTGCTTCACGGCGTCACCGGTGACCGTCACACACCCCAGGTCGAGCCCCGCGCCGAGGCTGGCACCGGGCAGCGCCGGACCGGGCCAGGCCACCCTGGGCTGCTTCGCGGTCTCCGGCGTGGCCACCCAGGGCGCGGCCACCGCCGCGATCGCCGTCGGCTGGTACGACTGCGTCGCCGCGTTCCCCGGGTCGGCCAGCCGGTCGGCGAAGGTCCGCAGTTTCTCCCGGGCTGCCTGCTGGGCGGGGGTCAGGCCGGCCTCGGGACCGGTGGCCTCGCCCAGGGCGTAGACCTCCAACTGCTCGCTGCCGACCGTTTCCCGGATGGTGAAGCGGGTGGTGGTCACGTCGGTGATCGTCGGGGTACCCACGTCGACGGAGCTGCCCACCCCGGCCGCGCGGGCCTGCTCGACCAGCCTGGTCACCTCGGCCGCGCTGACCATGCGGACCTGGAGGTTGGGCAGCGCCGGGCCGGGATAGCTCAGGATGGTCGGCCCCTGCGTGATCACCCGTCCGTCGCTGTAGACGCTGACGGACGGCAGCCGGGTCACGTTCGTCTCGGGTCGCACGAAGCCGCCCGTCTGGTCGATCTGCAGGACCGCCACGTCGGCGGGAAGAGTGAGAGGGGCCGCATCGGGTGCCACGCCCGCCCCGTCCTGTCCCGCGCAGGCAGCCGTGAGCAGAACCACCGGCACGACCGCCACCCACACACCTCGAAATCTCGTCATACCCCTTGGACGCCCCCCGACCCCCCACGGCTCCCCCCACTTTCCCCCAACCCCCCACACCCCACCCCCACCCGCCCCGCCCGACCCGCCACGCCCCGTTGATCAAGAGGTTTACGTCAACTTCGATCTTCAACGTGACGTAAACCTCTTGATCAACGGAGCCAATCGACGCGAACGCCCCCTGCAGGCAGAGCCGGACCGCAACAGCCCCCCAGAACGCCCCTGCTGTTGGTGATCAAGAGGTTCGCGTCACGTCAAAGATCGAAGTTGACGTAAACCTCTTGATCACTTGACGCAAAGCTCTTGATCACCGGGCAGGGCCCGGGGGGCGAGGGATCGGCGACGAGGGCAGGGCGTGCAGGGGCGGGTGGGGGTGGGGTGCCTGGTCAGGGTTCGCGTCTGCAGAGCTTCGGGTCGGCGATGACGATGCCCTTGCCCCGGTGCCGGCGAATGACACGCAACGCCTCCAGCCGCACGTGGACCAGCTGGATGGTGGACGTGCCGACCTTGTCATCGGCAGCCATCTTCGCGCTGGAGGGCAGCGTGTCGTCTGGCTTGAGCCTCTCGCCCCGGACCCCGGACATGGGATCGTCGGCGATGCGGATGTCATCGGGGAGGTCCTCGTCCGACTCGCCGGCCTGCGTCCGCCTCCGCCCCGGCACAGGCGGCTCGGCACCCCGGGGGTCGCTCCCGCCGCGCCTCCGGTCGGGTCGGGCTCGGCACGGCGGCGGGCTGGGTCAGGCTCCCGGCGCGGGTGCGGGAACCTGCCGATCCGGCTGAGGTTGACGGTCGGGCTGAGGTTGACGGTCGGGCTGAGGTTGACGGGCCCGCAGGAACGGGCCCAGGCCCGTGCCGTCCTCGGTGGCCAGGAACGCGCCGC
Organism: Micromonospora sp. SCSIO 07396; assembly: GCF_053667945.1. NCBI lineage: Bacteria > Bacillati > Actinomycetota > Actinomycetes > Micromonosporales > Micromonosporaceae > Micromonospora > Micromonospora sp. SCSIO 07396. The sequence goes on along the minus strand of NZ_CM132210.1, from coordinate 2,415,600 downwards.
GCGCGGTCAGCAGCGTCTCGTCGGCGTGCGCCATGCAGCTCCACGCCGTGTCGCCCCACGAGTCGGCGAGCTTGACCTCGGCCGGCTCGGTACAGGGCTCACCGCGCGGGCCGCCGATCTGGCAGCGGGCCGGTGCGCCACCCCGTCGGCCGACCGCCTCGGCGGCCTCCCGGATCAGCGAGAACCGCGCCTCGCCGCCCGCCTGCGGGTCACGCTCCTGCTGCGGTACGGCCTGCCGCTGCCCGAAGGCGACCACGTTGCCGTCGGGGTCGGTGACCCGGCACTCGCCGCCCGGCGCGTGCTGCGGGTAGCCGGCCTTCTCGACATGGTGCCCGGCGGCGGTGAGCCGTTCGGCGGTCGCCGTCAGGTCGTCGACGTACAGGTAGACCAGCAGCGGCAACTCCACGGTGACCAGGCGCGGGGTGACCGCCGCCAGGAGCAGCGTCAACTCCCCGCACCGCAGGTACGACCAGCGCGATCCACCGTCGCCGCCGGCCCGGATCTCGGTGTAGCCGAAGTTCTCGTAGAACTGTCGGGCCGCGTCGGCGTCCGCCACGTACAGCACCGGCACCTGGGCCCGCACACCATTTTGCACGGCGTCACTCTAGTCACCGATGATCGGCGACTCGCGTCTTGCAGATCGGGTTTCTCTACCCCACCGGGCCGCTCCTGGTCACGGCCCTGCCCGCCCGGGTCAGCCGGCCAGGGTGGCGTACCGGCCGGCGCGGGCCAGCAGCGTCTCGTGGGTGCCGGACTCGACGATCCGGCCGTGGTCGAGCACCGCGATCTGGTCGGCGTGGCGCACCGTGGAGAGCCGGTGCGCGATGGTGATCACCGTACGACCCTCGGCGAGGGTGTCGAAGGCCCGTTGCACGGCCCGTTCGGTCTCGGTGTCCAGCGCGCTGGTCGCCTCGTCGAGCACCAGCACCCGGGGGTCGCGCAGCAGCGTACGAGCGATCGCCAGGCGCTGTTTCTCGCCGCCGGAGAAGCGGTGGCCCCGGGAGCCGACGACCGTGTCGTACCCGTCGGGCAGGGCGGCGATCAGGTCGTGGATCTGCGCGGCGCGGGCGGCCTCTTCCAGCTGGGCGTCGGTGGCGTCGGGGCGCGCGTACCGCAGGTTTTCCCGGATCGTGGTGTGCAGCAGGTAGGTCTCCTGGCTGACCACGCCCACGACGGCGGCCAGGTCGGTCAGCCGCAGGTCGCGCAGGTCGACGCCGTCGATGGTGATCCGGCCGGCGTCGGGGTCGTGCAGCCGGCTGACCAGGGCGGCGAGGGTGCTCTTGCCGGAGCCGGTCTCGCCGACCAGGGCGAGGCTGGTGCCGGCCGGGACGTCGAGGCTGATGCCGGCGACGGCGGCGGTGTCGCTGCCCGGGTAGCTGAAGGTGACGTCCTCGACGCGCAGGTGACCGCGCACCCGGGCCGGGTCGATGGTCACCGGCCGGGCCGGATCGTCCACCTCCACCGGCAGGTCGAGGTACTCGAAGATCCGGGCGAACAGCGCCAGCGAGGCGGTCAGCGTGACGCCCACGTTGAGCAGCCCCATCAGCGGCCGGAACAGCCCGCCCTGCAGGGCGGTGAAGGCGACCAGGGTGCCTATGCTGAGCGTGCCGGCGGTGCCGGGCAGCCCCGCGCCGAGATAGATGACCGCCGGGATGGCGGCGAAGATGATCGTCATGGTGGCCATCCGCCACCGGCCGGCCAGCTCCGAGCGCAGCTCCAGGTCGACCAGCCGGGCCGAGCTGGCGGTGAACCGGTCGATCAGCGCGCCGCCCGCGCCGAGGGTCTTGCTGAGCTGCACGCCGCTGATCGACAGCCCCTCCTCGATGGTGACGTTGAGGTCGGCCAACTCCCGCTGGCGCTGGGCGGTGATCTCGCGGCGCATCGCGGCGACCCGGCGGGTGAGCCAGATGGCCGGCGGCAGCACCACCAGCGAGACGAGGGTGAGCCGCCAGGACAGCGCCACCATGGCGACCAGCGTGGCGACCACCGTGGTCAGGTTGGACGCGATCGAGGTGGCGGTGGAGGTGACCACGGTCTGCATGCCGCCGATGTCGTTGGTGATCCGCGACTGCACCTCACCGGTGCGGGTGCGGGTGAAGAACGCGATCGACTGCCGGTGCAGGTGGGCGAAGACGTCGGTGCGCAGCCGGTGCATCACCAACTGCCCGACCCGGGTGGAGATCCAGGTCTGCGCCACGCCGAGCACGGCCGTCACCGCGGCCACGGCGATCATGCCGGCGACCAGCCAGACCAGCAGGGTCAGGTCACGCTCCGGCAGGGCCCGGTCGATCACCGCCCGCAGCAGGAACGGCGAGGCCATCGCGACCACCGACGACACCACGATGATCGCGGTGACCACGGCCAACTGACCACGGTACGCGGTGAACAGCCGGCCGATGCGGCGCAGCGAGACGTTGCGGGCCTGGGACTTCTCGGCGGCACTGACGGTCCGGGGGGCGCCGCCGCGGCCCTCCCGGTGGGTTGGCGTGGTGTCCAAGGGGGTCCTTCTTCCGTCCGGGGATGTTTACTGAGGTTACCTCATCATGAGGGAACAACAGCGACTCCTGCTACCGTATTCCGGTGACCGGCGCGACATTCGACCCGCCAACCGATCCGGCCGCACGCTGCGCCGGGCCACCGACCGACCCGGCCGAGGAGAGCCTGGCCGAGCTGTTCTGGGCGGTGGCCCGTCGGCTGCGTCACCAGTCCCGACGTACCCTCGAACCCTGGGACGTCAACCCCGGCCACGCCCGCGCCCTCGCGGTGCTGACCCGGCACGGCGCGATGCGGCTCAGCGCCCTCGCCGAGCACCTGCACATCGCGCCCCGCTCCACCACCGAGGTCGTCGACGGCCTGGAGGAACGCGGGCTCGTCGCGCGCCGTCCCGACCCGGCCGACCGGCGGGCGACCCTGGTCGCGCCGACCGACGAGGGAACCCGGGTCGGCGCGGCCATCCGGACGGCCCGCAGCGCCGAAGCGGAACGCTTCTTCGGTCACCTTCCCCCCACCGACCACGCCGACCTCACCCGCATCCTGCGCACCCTGCGCGACTGACTGCGCCCCGCGTCACCCGCTCCACCCGACCCCGACCCGCCCTGCCCAGCTCGACCCGGCCCACCGACCCTGCCCGACCAAGTGGCGGCCGACCCAGCCCCACCCGGCCCAGCCCTGCCGACCCAGCCCGGCCGACCCAGCCCAGCCCGAGTAGCGGCCGACCCCGCCCTGCCTGGCCCAGCCCTGCCCGACTCGCGCTTCGGCCGCTACTCGGCCGGCAGCTCGACCGGGTTCCGCGCATGTCGGATCCTGGAGGAGGGCCCGCGATCCGGGAGCCCGCAGGCCAGGGAGTCGGGGCCGGTGCGCCGACCAGCGGCGGCGCGGGCTGGCCCGGCGACGCGTGAGTCATCGGCCGGCGCGCCGGTCACCTAGCAGCCGCATCGCGGCGGGTGGCGAGGATGGCGCGTACCTCGTGGCGGACCGCGTCGGGCTCGTGGATCAGGCGGTGGCGGGCGAAGCGCACCACCAGGATGCCGACGGTGGCCAGCAGGGCGTCCCGGCGCAGGTCGATCTCGCGTTGGCGGGGATCGCCGTGGGTCGTCGCGCCGTCGAGTTCGATGTCCACCCGCTCCCGCTCGGCGTACACGTCGAGGTACATGGTGCGGCGGCCGACGACGATCCGGGCCTGCCTGCGGAACGCGGGCATCCCGGGGCCGGTGAAGACGTGGTCGTGTCCCCAGATCTCCAGCGGACTGCGGCATCCGGCGGCGAGTCGGTCGAGCAGGGTACGCAGCTGCGCACGGCCGGTCAGCCTCGGCACGGCGGCGAGCGCCGACGCGATCCGTGCCGGGGTGGTGAGCCGGTCGTTGACGGCCCTGATCACCGGGGCGGGGCGATCCGGCACGGGCAGCAGCGGCCAGGCGTCGACCAACGCCCGCTCCAACCGCACCACCGGACGACCACCCCGAATCAGCACCTGGGGTGGGACCAGGGCGAAACCCTCTCGATGGTGGATCTTCAGGTGCGCCCGGGTACGGAGCCCGGAGCCGGCGACCACGTTCAGGCACACCGGTTCCCCGGCCGGCTGGCCGCGCACACCCCACGCGGCCAGCGCGGTGAGGCTACCCAGCGCCGCGCGCCCCTGCGCCCAGGCGAGCGCCGCACGGATGCGATGGGCCACGTCGAGCAGTGGAAAGGTCGAACCACCAGCCGGGTGGGCAGCGGCGGGAACGACGGCGGCGTCGACGTAGACGCCGGGCAGGACCTGTCGGAGTTGGCCGACGCGATCAGCGTGGGCGAGCACCCAGGGTGGAACCACCTGCACCGCCGCTCGTCGGGTCAGCACGCCACCGCCCTGCTCGACGAGGGATCGCAGGACCGGGTTCATGTCCCGAGGCTGCCCTCCCGACCCGCACCACCTCCACCTTCCACCCTCTCCCTGTGGACGCGGACCCCCCTTGTGGACAACCCCCAGGTCCACCGGAACCCTGCTATGGAGCCTCAAGATCGTATTGCGATTTGTTGCACTCTCCCCGGCGTGTCGTCTGTATTTCGGCAATTTGATCATGGGCTGGGCTGGGCTGGGCTGGGCTGGGCTGGGCTGGGCTGGGCTGGGCTGGGCTGGGCTGGGCTGGGCTGGGCTGGGCTGGGCTGGGCTGGGCTGGGCTGGGCTGGGCTGGGCTGGGCTGGGCTGGGCTGGGCTGGGCTGGGCTGGGCTGGGCTGGGCTGGGCTGGGCTGGGCATAGCGGGTCGGCGGCGGGGTATGCCCGGTCGTGCGGGTGGTGGTGGTCGGTGCGGGGTTCTCGGGGCTCGCCGCGGCGGCGGCGTTGTGCCGGGGTGGGGCGCGGGTGGTGGTGCTGGAGGCGCGGGACCGGGTCGGGGGGCGGGTGGCGACCCGACGGCTGGACGACGGCACGGCGCTGGACCTGGGCGCGCAGTGGATCGGCCCGACCCAGGAACGGATGGCCGCCCTGGTGGCCGAGCACGGGCTGACCACGTTCCCGTCGGCCGCGCAGGGCCGGCCGGTGGTGCGCTGGGACGGCCGGTCGCGGGAGACGCCGCCGGCGTCGGTCCGGCAGACGGTCAGCCTGCTGGACGACCTCTCCGCCGAGGTGGACCCGGCGGCCCCGTGGCGGGCGGCGCGGGCGGACGAGTGGGACCGGCTCACCCTCGGCGGCTGGTTGGGCGCCGCCGCGCCCGATCCGGTGACTGCCCGGTACGTGGGGCGGCTGATCGCCGGCGGGTTGCTGGCGGTGGACCCGGACGAGGTGTCGCTGTTGCAGGTGCTGTTCTATCTGCGCAGCGGCGGCGGGAGCGGGTTGCTGCTGGGGATGGCCGGGGGCGCACAGCAGGATCGGCTGGTGGGCGGGCCGGCCCTGCTGGCGGAGCGGATGGCGGCGGCGCTGCCGGCGGGGACGGTACGGTCCGCAGCGCCGGTGCGGACGGTCCACCAGGACGGTCACGGGGTGGTGGCGTACACCGACGAGGGGGCGTACCGGGCGCAGGCCGCGGTGGTGGCGGTGGCCCCGGCGCTGGCGGGCCGGATCGCGTACTCACCGGCGCTGCCGGCCCTGCGCGACGCGTTGACCCAGCGGATGCCGATGGGGTCGGCGCTGAAGCTGCACGCGGTCTACCCGACGCCGTTCTGGCGGGCCGACGGGTGTTCCGGGGTGACCACGTCGACCGACGGGCCGCTGACCGAGACGGTGGACAACTCGACGCCGGGTTCGAGGCGTGGGGTGCTGACCGCGTTCAGCTACGGCCGGCAGGCCCGGGAGCTGCGCCGGCTGTCGCCGGGCCGGCGACGGGCTGCGGTGCTGGCCGCGCTGGTGGAGCTGGTCGGCCCGGCCGCCGCGGAGGCTGACGACCTCGTCGAGTACGACTGGTCGGCCGACGAGTGGACCCGGGGCTGCTTCTGCGGGGCGTTGACCCCCGGCTCGTGGCGGGACTACGGTCCCGAGCTGCGCCGGCCGGTGGGGCGGGTGTACTGGGCGGGCACCGAGACGGCGACCCGCTGGGCCGGTTACCTGGAGGGCGCGGTGCTGGCCGGCGAACGGGCGGCGGCCGAGGTCCTCGCCCACCATGCCGCCTGACCCGGGGACCGGTCGGCCCGCCCGAACCGGATTGTCGGGAGCACAGCCGGCAACGGCACGTACAGGAATAGATAATCTTGATTCAATCTATTGAAAACTATCTCCGGTCGTGACCTAATACCTGACAGTTCCTTTCGTCGCTCCCGCCGTAACCATGCGGCATCCCCCAGGGAGGAAGGATGAACCGTCTCCGTACGGTCACGGGCACGCTGCTGGCGACCGCCACCATGGTCGCCGCCGCCACCCTCGGCGTCGCCACCCCGGCCGCCGCCGCCCCGGCCGGCCTGCCCGGCATGGACGTCTCCAGCTATCAGGGCAACGTCAACTGGTCCGCCGCCTGGAACAACGGTGCCCGGTTCGCCTACGTGAAGGCCACCGAGGGCACCTACTACACCAACCCGTACTTTGCCCAGCAGTACAACGGGTCGTACACCGTCGGGATGATCCGGGGTTCGTACCACTTCGCCCGGCCGGACACCTCGACCGGCGCCGCCCAGGCCAACTACTTCGTCGACCACGGCGGCGGCTGGTCGAAGGACGGCCGGACACTGCCCGGCGCGCTCGACATCGAGTACAACCCCTACGGCGCGACCTGCTACGGGCTGAGCCAAAGCGCGATGCGCAGCTGGATCGCCTCCTTCGTCAACCAGTACTACGCCCGCACCGGGCGCTGGGCGACGATCTACACCACCACCGACTGGTGGACCACCTGCACCGGCAACTACAGCGGGTTCGCCGCCACCAACCCGCTCTGGCTCGCCCGGTACGCCGGCACGGTGGGCACGCTGCCGGCCGGCTGGGCCACGTACTCCTTCTGGCAGTGGGCGTCGTCGGGCGTCTTCCCGGGCGACCAGAACGTCTGGAACGGCACCCTCGACCGGCTCCGGGTGCTGGCCTGCAACGGCCCCTGCTGACCCCGCCCACCCCCGGAGCACCCGAGGAGCCTGCCATGTCCGTACCCGTGTCCCGGCGCAGCGTGCTGCGCGGCGCGGTCCTGCTCGGCACCGCCGGGGCGTTCGCGCCGACCCCGTTCGGCGGATCCGCCGCAAGCGCCGCCACGGTGGGCCACTCCCCCGTCGACCCGACCCTGACCACCGGCGGCACGTCGGCCGGCGGCCGGGTCACCCTCGGTCGGGTGGACCAGCCGGTGATCGCCAACTGCGCGACCTGGGGGGCCCGGCCGCCGTCGTCGCCGGTGAGCGTGGTCGGCAGCCGACCCAACAAGATCATCGTGCACCACACCGCGTTCCCGAACTCGACCGACTACAGCCTGGCCCACGCGTACGCCAACTCGCGGGAGATCCAGGACCTGCACATGGACGGCAACGGCTGGTTGGACTCCGGGCAGCACTTCACCAACAGCCGGGGCGGCCACCTCACCGAGGGCCGGCACGGCAGCCTGTACGCGCTGCTGCACGGGCAGACCATGGTGCAGGGCGCGCACTGCGTGGGGCAGAACAGCCAGGCCATCGGGATCGAGAACGACGGGATCTACGTCGACGTGCAGCCGCCGCAGGCGCTGTGGGACAGCCTGGTGGTGTTCTGCGCGTTCACCTGCCAGCAGTACGGCATCCCGGCCAACCAGATCTACGGCCACAAGGACTTCGCCAGCACCCAGTGCCCGGGGCTGCTGCACGACCGGCTGCCCGAGCTACGCTCCGCAGTCGCCGCTCGACTTGGCTGATTGCTTATATAAGTGATGCCTGATACAAAGGGGACCGTGCACGCCTTCGACGTCCTCGGCGACCCGGTGCGCCGGCGCATCCTCGAACTGCTCGCGCAGGGCGAGCGGAGCGCCGGCGGGGTCTGCGCGGTCATCCAGGAGGAGTTCGGGATCACCCAGCCCGCCGTCTCGCAGCACCTCAAGGTGCTGCGGGACAACGGGTTCGCCACGGTCCGCCCGCAGGGCGCCCGTCGGCTCTACGCGGTCGATCCCGCCCCGCTGCGGGAGGTCGACAGGTGGCTGGAGGGGTTCCGCCGGTTCTGGACGCCGGCCCTGGACGCCCTGGCCACCGAGATCGCCCGGGGTCGGCGCGAACGGCGGGCGCACACCACGACCGACGACCCGACCGAGCACCGGAGCACTTCATGATCGAGACCAGCCACCAGATCAGCGCCGTACGACGCACCGTGGGCAGCCGCAGCCTCGAAGCGGGTGAGGCGCGGGTGCTGACCATCAGCCAGACGTACCCGACGACGCTGGACGACCTCTGGGACGCCTGCACCAACGCCGACCGCATCCCGCGCTGGTTCCTACCGATCTCGGGCGACCTGCGGCTGCACGGCCGTTACCAGTTCGAGGGCAACGCCGGTGGCGTGGTGCAGCGCTGCGACCCGCCGAAGAGCTTCGCCGCCACCTGGGAGATGGGCGACGAGATCAGCTGGATCGAGGTCCACCTCACCCCGGAGGCCGACGAGCGGACCCGGTTCACCCTGGAACACGTCGCCCACGTCGACGACGTCCGGTGGACCGAGTACGGCCCCGGCGCGGTCGGCGTCGGCTGGGACTCCGGCCTGCTCGGTCTGGCCAGCCACCTCGACGCCGACGGTGGCGGCGTCACCCCCGACCAGGCCGCCGAGTGGATCGGCTCCGAGGACGGGCGACGCTTCATGACGCTCAGCGGCGGGGCGTGGGCCGAGGCCGACATCGCCGGCGGCACCGACCCGCAGGCCGCCCGGGCCGCCGCCGCCCGCACCATCGCCGCGTACACCGGCGCGCCGCCGGCCTGACGGTACGGGTCGCGCCGGGTCGCCCGGCCCGGCGTAACCCAGGTGCGTGCTGCCGGTGCCGGCGGTCAGACTGGGCGGTATGTCGATGCGCCGCGCCGAAGACGTCCTCGCCCTGCACCGCGCCGGGCAGCGGGTGCGCTACCTCTGCTTCTGGGGGCACCGGCCGCAGCGGGACGGCAGCGTGGGCCGCAGCTGCCTGAGCCAGTGGTGGCCGGCGTCGTTCACCGTCGACGGGCGGCGCTTCGCCACCGCCGAGCACTGGATGATGTGGCGCAAGGCGCTGCTGTTCGACGACGCCGAGGCCGGCGAGCGGGTGCTCGCCGCCGGCCACCCGCAGCAGGCCAAGGCGGTCGGCCGCCAGGTCCGCCGGTTCGACCAGGCGGTGTGGGAGGCCGAGCGGTACGCCGTCGTGCTGGCCGGCAGCCTGGCCAAGTTCGGCCAGCATGCCGACCTGCGGGCGTACCTGCTGGGCACCGGGGACCGGGTGCTGGTGGAGGCCAGCCCGGTCGACCGGGTGTGGGGGGTCGGGCTGGCTCCCGACGACCCGCGCGCCGAGGACCCGGCCCGCTGGCGTGGGCTCAACCTGCTCGGGTTCGCCCTGATGGAGGCCCGGGAGATGCTGCGCGACGAGCGGCCGTCCGGCCCCGGGCGGCCCGCCCGGTCGACAGCGGACCTGCCCTGAGCCGGGCGGCCCGGGGGCGGTAACGTGCGGCGGCATGACCGTCCTGCCGTACACGCACTGTCACTACTGCGGGGCGGCCTACCCGCCGGACGCCGGCTGGCCCCGGCTCTGCGTGGCCTGCGGGCAGACGGTGTGGCGCAACCCCACCCCGGTCGCGGTGGCGCTGCTGCCGGTCCGCACCGACGCCGGGCTCGGCCTGGTGGTGGTACGCCGGGACATCGAACCGGCCCGGGGGCAACTCGCCCTACCCGGCGGCTTCGTCGAGTACGGCGAGGAGTGGTCCGAGGCGCTGGTCCGGGAGCTGCGTGAGGAGACGGGGCTGGTCGACGAGGCGCAGCGGGCCCGGCTGTTCGCGGTGCACGGCGCCCCGCACGGCGGCACCATGATGATCTTCGGGGCGCTGCCGGAGCGGCCGGCCGCGCAGCTCCCCCCGTCGACGCCGACCGAGGAGGCCACCGAGTGGCTGGTCCTCACCGAGCCGGTCGAGCTGGCCTTCTCGACCCACACCCGGGTGCTGGCCGACTTCCTGGCCAGCACCTGAGGCGGAGCGCCCCGGCTGATGGCGGGACCACCCGCATCCCGACGGGACGGGTCAGCCGCGGGTGTTCCAGACCAGAGGCGCTGCGCGGATCCACGCGTCGTCCTCGATCGTCCGGACGAGGAACCGGGCGAGGTCGGCGCGGTTGATCCGCGCGCCGGGCTTCTCGGTGCCGGCCTCGGCGGCCCGTACGGGACCACCGGCGGGCTTGTCGGTCAGGGTCACGGCGCGGGCCAGGGTCCAGTCGATGCCGGACGCGGCGCGGACGACCCGCTCGACGCCAGCGTGGTCCTCGAAGCCCGTCCTGATGTTCGACCGCTTGATGAACGCCCTGACCAGCGGGTTGAGCCGGGCCCAGTCGTCGCCCGCGCCCTGCGTGGACGTCAACACGATCCGGCGGATGCCCTGCTCGCCCATGACGGTGAGGGTGTGGCGGGCGGCGGTGGTCATGAACATCGGCGGGCTGACCGGCCTGGCCCACGGGTTGTCGGAGGCGCGGGCGTTGTTCAGCACGCTGATCACCCCCTCGACGCCCTCGGCGGCCCGGCGGATGTCGTCGATGGCCGCCGGGGTGCCCCGGATCAGCTCGACGCCGGCCGGTGCCTGCACCCGGTCGGGGTCGCGGACGAGCGCGCGGACGCGGTGGCCGCGCCCAGCCGCGTACGCCAGCACGTGAGCGCCGGTGCGGCCGCTGCCGCCGAGGACCAGGAGGTTCGTGCTCATGGTGATCAGATGCCTTTCGCTCGGTTCCGGGTGGGTCAGGCGGTCGGTCGACCGGTCAGGGCAGAGCCCGCGCGGTGGGGCAGCCGGGATCAGGCGCGCTGGGGGACGGCGCAGCCGTCCGATCCGCAGACCGGGTCGTCACCGGCGCGACCGGTGCGGGGGTGACTGTCGTTCCAGACCGTGCGCAGCAGTTCAAGGAGGCTGTCGCTGTCCTGGGCACCAGACACGCCGTAGCGGTCGTCGACGACGATGAACGGCGCGCCGGTCGCCCCCAGGCGTCGGGCGCGGGCTGCGTCGTCGCGGACCTGCCGGCGGTAGCGGCGGTCGGTGAGGGCCTGGCGGGTCTGCTCGCGGTCCAGGCCGAGTTCGTCGGCCAGCCCCAGTAGGTCGTCGGAGGAGAAGACCGGCTCGGCCCGGCCGAAGTAGGCGGTGAAGACCGCGTCCCAGGCCTCGCGGTTCCTGCCCTGGGCGCTGGCGTGGGCGAGGAACTCGTGCGCCAGGTCGGTGTTGCCCACCGTGTTGTCCAGCACCTGGTACGGGGTCAGCCCCTCGCTCGCGGCGAGCTTCTCGATCCGCCGGGTCGAGGTCTCGGCCTGGCTGCCGCCGACACCGTGCCGGCGGAGCAGGGCCTCGCGGACGGGGAAGGTGTCCCCCTCGGGGAAGCTGCTGCTGAGCGGGAACGAGTGGTGGACCAGTTCCACCTCGTCCGCATGCTCAAACCGCTCGATGGCCTTGGTCACCCGGTGGTTCCCGAGGCCGCACCAGGGGCAGGTCACCTCGGACCAAATATCCACTTTCATCGCGTACCTCCTTTTCCTACGAGTTGTGCGTAGCGCAACGGTAGGCCAGCATGGGAGGCGATACAAAAGGCACACCGGTGTGCGTGCCGGAGAGGAATGTGCGTCATGGAGTTGGCCGACGGAACAGAGGCGACGGCGGGGGCGGCGGCGATCGGGCCCTGCGCGGCCATCCCTGCCGAACACATGGACTTCATCCGCCAGACCCTCGACCGCGTCGGCGACAAGTGGAGCCTGCTGATCATCGCGGTCCTGGAGTCCGGACCGCTGCGCTACACCGACCTGCAACGGCAGGTCCCCGGCATTTCACAGCGCATGCTCAGCCTCACCCTTCGCCAGCTCGGGCAGGACGGCCTGATCACCCGCACCGCCTACGCCGAGGTCCCGCCGCGCGTCGAGTACGCCCTCGCCCCGCTGGGCCGCGGTCTGCACGAGATCGTCACCTCGCTGATCGGCTGGGCCGCCGACCACCACGACGAGATCCGCGCCAACCGCGAGCGCGCCGCGACGACCGGGTCCTGACCGCCACGCGGGCGGAACGCCCCCCTCCTCGCCGGCCGGCACCGACCCGACGCGCCCGGCCGGCCGGCGGGTCGGGTCAGCCGGCGGCGTCGGGTCAGCCGGCGGGTCGGGTCAGCCGGCGGGTCGGGTCAGCCGGCGGGTCGGGTCAGACGCGGGCCGGCTGGGGGGGCGAACGGGATGCTCGCCGTCGCCTCGGTCACCGGGTCGCCCGCCGGATGCCGCCACAGGCCCCGGGCCCGCAGGATCGGCAGCACCCCCTCGCCGAACCAGTACGCCTCCTCCAGGTGCGGGTGGCCGGAGAGGATGAACTCGTCGATGCCGAGCGCGTGGTACTCGGCGATCCGGTCGGCGACCTCGGTGTGGCTGCCCACCAGGGCGGTGCCGGCCCCGCCCCGGACCAGCCCCACCCCGGCCCAGAGGTTCGGGGCGACCTGCAGCCCGTCGCGGCTGCCGCCGTGCAGGGCGAGCATCCGGCGCTGCCCCTCGGACTCGCTGCGCCGCAGCCCCTCCTGGGCGGCCCGGATGTCAGCCTCGTCGATACCGTCGAGCAGCCGCCCGGCCTGCGCCCACGCCGCCTCGGCGGTGTCCCTCGCGATGACGTGCAGGCGGATACCGAAGCGCGGTGACCGGCCGGCGTCGGCGGCGAGGGCGCGGATCCGGTCGAGTTTGCCGGCCACCTGGGCGGGCGGCTCGCCCCAGGTCAGGTAGACGTCGCTGTGCCGGACAGCCACCGGGCCGGCGGCGGTGGACGAGCCACCGAAGTAGACCGGGGGCACCGGGTCGGGCAGCCGGGCCAGCCGGGCGCCCTCGACCCGCAGGTGTTCCCCGGCGTGGTCGACGGTCTCGCCCCGCCACAGTGACCGCACGACGTGCAGGAACTCGTCGGTGCGGGCGTATCGGGCGTCCTTGTCGAGGAAGTCACCGTAGGCGCGCTGCTCGGTGGATTCCCCACCGGTGACCACGTTGAGCAGCAGCCGGCCGCCGGACAGGCGCTGGAAGGTGGCGGCCATCTGGGCGGCGAGGGTGGGTGAGAGCAGCCCGGGGCGGAACGCGACCAGGAACTTCAGCCGTTCGGTGACCTCGGCCAGCATGGCGGTGGCCAGCCAGGCGTCCTCGCACCACGCCCCGGTCGGGGTGAGCGCGCCGACGAAGCCGAGCTGCTCGGCGCTGCGGGCGATCTGCCCGAGGTAGGCGACGGTGGCGGGGCGGGCCCCACCGGCGGTGCCGACCGCGACGCCGTGGCCGCCGCCGACGATGTCGCGGCTGTCGCCGTAGGTGGGCAGGAACCAGTGGAAGGTCAGCGACATCGGGGGTCCTCCTGAGGGATGGGACGACGACCACGACAGGCTACCCATAAAACCTATCGGCTTGGTAGGTTACTGCGCGCCGCCGACCTGCGGCGTCGCGAGCACACCGTCCACTCCCGAGGAGCCGACATGCCCACCCCGCCGAGGAGCCTGCGCCGGCTGGCCACCGCCCTGTTCACCGCCCTGTCCCTGGTCGCCGTCGGCGGGGTCACCGGCTGCGCCGACGACGCCGCCGACGCGCAGGCCGGCAAGGGCCCGCTGCGCATCGGCTACCAACGCTTCGGCGGCCTGAGCCTGGTCAAGGCCCGCAACGCCGCACCCGACGCGCAGTGGTCGCTGTTCGAGAGCGGCCCGGCCCTGACCGAGGCGCTCAAGGCCGGCGCGATCGACATCGGACAGGTCGGCGAGGCACCCCCGGTCTTCGCCGCCGCCGCGAAGATCCCCTTCTCGGTGATCGGCACCTCGGCCCCGATCCCGCAGGGCGAGGCGGTGCTGGTCAAGCAGAACAGCGGCCTGAGGACCTTCGCCGACCTGCGCGGCCGGACCGTGGCGCTGAACAAGGGCAGCAACGTGCACTGGCTGCTGGTCCGGCTACTGGCGGCGAACAACATGACGCTGAAGGACATCAACGTCAAGTACCTCAAGCCGGCTGAGGGACGACCCGCTTTCGACAACGGCCAGGTCGACGCCTGGATCATCTGGGACCCGTACTTCGCCCTCGCCGAACAGCCCGGGGTGAAGGTCCTCGCCGACGCCACCGGCCTGGCCAGCAACCGGGAGTACGTGCTGGCCTCCCCCGAGGTGGTCCGGGACCGCACCGACGACGTCCGCGCCTTCCTCACCGCGTACCGGAAGGTCACCGACTGGGGCATCGCCAACCCGGCCGAACGCGCCACCGTGCTCGCCCCCGAGCTGAAGATCCCGCTGGACGTCACCACCCGGGCGCTGGCCCGCAGCGCCCGCCCGCTGGCCCCGGTCACCCCCGCCGTCGGCGTCGAACTCCAGGCCATCGCGGACGGCTTCACCACCCTCGACCTCGTCCCCGGCCCGGTCGACATCGCCGGTCGGGTGGACGACCGGTTCAGCGCGGTGTTCCAGTGAGCACCACCGTGGTGGTCACCGCGCCACCGGCCGCCGTCCCGGCCCCACCCGACGCCGGCCCGCGCCGTCGGGCCGGGCGGCGCCGGTGGCGACTGGTCAGCCCGGTCCTGCTCGTCGCCGGGTGGGAGGCCGCCGCCCGCGCCGGGCTGCTCGCCGAGGACAAGCTGCCCGCACCGAGCCGGGTGCTCACCACCGGCGTACGGCTGGCCGGCGACGGGACCCTCGGCGTCCACCTGCTCGACTCGCTCACCCGGGCCGGCATCGGGCTGCTGCTCGGCGGGGTGCTGGCGCTGGTGCTCGGTGCCGCCGCCGGCCTGCTCCGCCTCGGTGACGACCTGGTCGACCCGCCGGTGCAGATGGCCCGGATGCTGCCCCACCTGGGGCTCGTCCCACTGCTGATCATCTGGGTGGGGATCGGCGAGTCGTTGAAGATCACCCTGGTCGCGCTCGGGGTGTTCTTCCCGATCTACTTCAACACCTACGCCGGCATCCGGGACATCGACGAGCGGCTCGTCGAGGCGGCCCGCACCTGCGGCCTGGGGCCGGCCGCGCGGCTGCGGCACGTGGTGCTGCCCGGGGCGCTGCCGTCGCTGTTCCTCGGGCTGCGGCTGGCGATCGGGGCGGCCTGGCTCAGCCTCGTCGTCGGCGAACAGGTCAACGCCCAGACCGGCGTCGGCTTCCTGATGATGGAGGCCCGGGAGTTCAGCCAGACCGACGTGGTGGTGCTCGGTCTGGTCATCTATGCGCTGCTCGGGCTGCTGTCCGACCTCGCCCTGCGGATCCTGGAGAGGAAGACCCTGACATGGCGACGCGGCCTGCGCGCGACCTGACCGGCGGGGCGGACGACGCCGCACGCGCGGTGACCGGCCCGCACGACGCGGTGACCGGCGGGACGACCGGCCCGGCCGGCGCGGCGGCGGTGCTCACCGCCCGCACGGTGCGGCGGGCCTTCGACGGCCGGCCGGTGCTCGCCGGGGTCGACCTGGCCATCGCCGCCGGTGAGGTGGTGGCGCTGCTCGGCGGCAGCGGCTCCGGCAAGAGCACCCTGCTGCGGATCCTCGCCGGCCTGGACGCCGACGCCACCGGCGAGACCCGGGTGCGGGGCACCGCCGCCGTGGTCTTTCAGGAACACCGGCTGCTGCCCTGGAAGCGGGTCGGCGACAACGTCGCGCTGGGGCTGACCGGCCCCGACGTGCGCGCCCGGGTGGACCGGGCGCTGACCGAGGTGGGGCTGGCCGACCGCCGCCGGGCCTGGCCGGCGGAACTGTCCGGCGGTCAGGCGCAGCGGGTCGCGGTGGCCCGCGCGCTCGTCCGCGAGCCGGACCTGCTGCTGCTCGACGAGCCGTTCGGGGCGCTCGACGCGCTGACCCGGCTGCGGATGCAGTCCCTGCTGCGGCGGCTGCGCGCCGAGCACGGCTTCGCCGCACTGCTGGTCACCCACGACGTCGAGGAGGCGCTGCTGCTCGCCGACCGCATCCTGCTGCTCGACGGGGGCGTCATCGCCGAGGAGATCGTCGTCGACCTCGGCCCCGCCGGGCACGCCGCCGACCGCCCCGCCCGCTCCCCCGAACAGCCCGCCTTCGGCGCGTTGCGTCGCCGGCTGCTCGACCGCCTCGGCGTACCCGCCGCCTGATCCCGGAGATGACGATGACCCGCTGGACACCCGACCCGAGCTTCTACCCCTCCCCCCGCGAGGCGGCCACCGCGCCCGTCGAGAAGCTAGCCTACGTCGCGGCGTTCGACCGTACGGCGCAGCGGCCCGACGCGATCGTCGTGCTCGACACCGATCCGGAGTCCGCCGACTACGGCCGGGTGGTGGGCTGGACGGACCTGCCATACACCGGCGACGAGCTGCACCACTTCGGCTGGAACGCGTGCAGCAGCTCGCTCTGCCCGACCGCCCCGCACCCGCACGTCGAGCGGCGTTACCTGATCGTGCCGGGGCTGCGGTCGTCACGCATCCACGTGTTCGACACCCGGCCGGACCCGCGCGCCCCGCAGCTGGTGAAGGTGATCGGCGCGCAGGAACTGGCCGAGAAGGCCGGCTACTCCCGCCCGCACACCGTGCACTGTGGCCCGGACGGCATCTACCTGTCGGCGCTCGGCGGCGTCGACGGTGCCGAGGGTCCGGGCGGGATCGCCGTGCTCGACCACACCACCTTCGCCGTCCGTCGGGCGTGGGAAGCCGACCGGGGCCCGCAGTTCCTGGCGTACGACGTGTGGTGGCACCTCACCCAGGACGTCCTGGTCACCAGCGAGTGGGGAACCCCATCGATGATCGAGGACGGCATCGTCGGCGAGCTGCTGCTGGGACGGAAATACGGGCACGCGATCCACTTCTGGGACCTCGCCAAGCGCCGGCACGTGCAGCGGGTCGACCTCGGCGACCAGTACCAGATGGCGCTCGAACTGCGTCCCGCGCACGACCCGACCCGGTCGTACGGCTTCGTCGGGGTGGTGATCAGCGTCGAGGACCTGTCGGCGTCGGTCTGGTTGTGGCACCGCGACGGCGACGGCGCGGGCGCGCCGTGGGCGGTGACCCGGGTGATCGACATTCCCGCCGAGCCCGCCGACCCGGCCAGTCTGCCCGACCTGCTCAAGCCGTTCGGCGCGGTCCCCCCGCTGGTCACCGACATCGACCTGTCGGTGGCCGACAGGTTCCTCTACGTCTCCTGCTGGGGCACCGGGGAGCTGCGCCAATACGACGTAACCGACCCGTTCCACCCGGTGCTGGTCGGCTCGGTGCGCCTCGGCGGCATCGTGGCCCGCACGGCCCACCCGGCCGCTCCGGACGAGCCCCTGGCCGGTGGTCCGCAGATGGTGGAGGTCAGCCGGGACGGCCGCCGGGTCTACGTCAGCAACTCGCTCTACGGCTCCTGGGACGACCAGTTCTATCCCGACGGGGTGGGCGCGTGGCTCGCCAAGCTGGACGTCGACCCGGAACGCGGCGGGCTCACCCCGGACGTGCGGTTCTTCCCGCACGGCGAGCAGTTCCGGGGGCTGCGGGTGCACCAGACCCGGTTGCAGGGCGGCGACGCCAGCTCCGACTCGTACTGCTTCCCGTGACCGGGCGGACCCTGCTGGCGGTGGCGGCGCTCGGCGCGTTCCACGGGCTGAACCCGGCGATGGGGTGGCTCCTCGCGGTCGCCCGGGGGTTGCAGGAGCGTCGCCGGGCGGCACTGCTGGCCGCGCTGCCTCCGGTCGCGGCCGGTCACCTGGCCTCGGTGGCGGTGGTCGCCGCGCTGGTCTGCGCCACCCGCTCGGTCACCGCCAGCACCGCGCTGACGGTGACCGGCGGGGCGGTGCTGGTCGGGTTCGGGCTGTGGCGGCTGTTGTCGCGGCGGCACTTCCGCTGGGCCGGGATACGGATGTCGACGGCGCAGGTCGCCGGCTGGTCGTTCCTGATGTCGTCGGCGCACGGCGCCGGGTTGATGCTGCTGCCGGTGCTGCTGGCCGACCCACCGGCCGGCGGTCACGCCGGGCACCTGGGGGCGGCACCGGCCGGCGCGCTGACCGGACTGGCCGCCGCCGGGGCGCACACCGTGGCGATGCTGGCCGTCGCGTCGGCCGTCGCGCTGCTGGTGTACGAGGTGCTGGGGGTCGGGGTGCTGCGCCGGGCCTGGTTCAACGTGGACCGGCTCTGGGCCGGGGTGCTGGTCGCGGCGGGGGTGGTGACGCTGGCCGCCGCGATCTGACCGAATGGCCCCGGCCCGGGTGGGCCAGTGGTTCTCCCCCGGTCGCAACTCCTACTGATTCAATAGGAGTTGTCGCCGCCGAGCCGAAGGAGCCCCGGTGTCCACCGTTCTGTCGTACGACGAGGCCGACCACGACGCCCGCCGGGCCCGGCAGTGGCTGGCCGGCCAGGCCCGCGCCGACGGGGTGTCCCGCGCCGCCCTGGTCGCGTGACCGGCCGTGGTCAGGCCGACCGGGCCGGGGTCGACGACCTCGGGTACCTCTTCGACGGGGTAGTCCGGCATCCGGTGACCGCGGTCTGACCCGCCCGCCACCCGTCCGGCCCGCCGACCGCAGGACTGCCCGGCACCCGCCGCCCGGGTGGCCGGTCAGGGGCGGGCGCAGGTCGCCGCGCCGGTGGGACCGTTGCCGGTGCCCTGGAAACCGAATTCGGTGCCGGTTCCCGCACCGACGGCGCTGTTGTAGCCGAGATTGCGGAAGCTGACGTCACCGGAGGTGCCGGTGTTCTGCGCGCTCCACACGTTGGTGACGGTGACGCCCGACGGCAGGGTCAGGTCGACCACCCACCCGTCGAGCCCGGCCGGGCCGGCGGTGACCGTGACGGTGGCCACGAAGCCGCCGGACCAGGCGTTCACCGACACCGACGCGGCGCAGTCACCACCGGGCGGCGGGCTCGTGGTAGGAGGCGGCGGGGGCGTGGTGGGCGGTGGGGTGGTGGTCGGCGGCGGCGTGGTCGGCGGGACGGTGGTGCCGCCCGCGTTGAGCGCGTCCAGCGTGGAGGTGTACGCGGCCTTCTTGGTGCCGTTGCCGTCGAAGAGCAGCGGGGTGACGCTGGCCCGCCACGAGTCGGTGTCCCGGATGCCGGAGACGGTGATGCCGGTGCAGCGGGAGATCGCCAGGCAGGCCCTGACCACGCGGGAGTAGCTGTCGGCCTGGGCACTGCCGGAGCCCTCGACGTCCAGCTCGGTGATCTGCACCTCGACGCCGAGGTCGACGAAACGCTGGAGGTTGGCCTGGTAGTCCGACGGCACCGGCGACTGGGCGGTGACGTGGGACTGGAAGCCGACGCAGTCGGTCGGCACGCCCCGGGCCCTGAAGTCCCGGACCATGGCGTACACGGCGTTGCTCTTCGGGTTCTGCCCGTCGGTGTTGTAGTCGTTGTAGCAGAGCTTCGCGCCCGGGTCGGCGGCGCGGGCGGCCCGGAACGCCGCCTCGATCCAGTCGTTGCCGGTGCGCTGCAGGTTGGAGTCACGACGCCCACCGCTGCCACCGTCGGCGAACGCCTCGTTCACCACGTTCCACGCGTCGATCCTGCCCCGGTAGTGGGTGGCGACCTGGGTGACGTGGTTGAGCATGGCGTTGCGCAGCGCGGTGCCGGACAGGACCGCCGTCCAGCGTGGTTGCTGCTGGTGCCAGGCCAGCGTGTGGCCACGGACCCGCATCCCGTTGGCCTCGGCGTGGCTGACCAGCTTGTCGCCGCCGGCGTAGGTGAACTGGTTCGGGCTGGGCTCGGTGGCGTCCCACTTCATCTCGTTCTCGGCGGTCACCGAGGTGAACTCACGGTTCAGGATGCCGACGTAGACGGCGTCGGAGAGCCTGTTCACCGCCACCGCGGCGCCGAAGTAGCGGCCCGTCTCGGCGGCGGCGGCACCGAGGGTGGTGCCGGCGCTGGCACTGGCGGCGAGGGCGACGGTGGTGCCGACGGCGACCACGCCGGTGGCGATCGAGAGCAGTGCGGCACGCAGCCGCGGTGGTGTCGTCCGACGCCCGCTGCCGCGGGCGGACACACGTGTCATGGCAGAAGCCTTTCACGACGGTGGGGGTGCACCGTCCGACCTTTCGCCCGAGTGCGGTGGCCGGCCCGGGGAGGCGGTGTGGTCGCCCGGAGGCCACACCCGCCCGCGTCGTCGCCCAGCCGCCACCGCCGAGGTCGAGCGGTTACCCGGGTGACGCTATCGAAACATCTCCAAGAGTTCAACGAACGTCGATGCCTTGGTCGCGTCCTCGCCGGAGCCGCCGCTAGTCGGTGGCGGCGAGGTAGCCGCTGGCCTGCAACGCGAACAGCTCCCGGTAGGGCCCGTCGGCGGCCATCAACGTGTCGTGGTTGCCCTGCTGCACCAGCCGGCCACGGTCCATCACGAAGATCTGGTCGGCGTGCCGGACGTTGGCCAGCCGGTGGGTGATCAGCACGACCGTGCGGTCGGGCCGCCGCCGCAGCTGCTCGAAGAGCGCGTGTTCGGCGCGGGCGTCGAGGGCGGCCGACGGTTCGTCGCAGATCAGCAGGCGGGCGTTCCGGTAGAGGCCACGCGCGGCCACCAGCCGCTGCCACTGCCCGCCGGAGAGGTCGTGGCCGTTCTTGAACTCCCGCGCCAGCAGGGTGTCGTAGCCGAACGGCAGGCCGGCGATCATGTCGTGCGCGGCGGCCGACCGGGCGGCGTCCTCGACGGTGGGCCCGGCCGCGTCCGGGGCCCGGTCGTACCGGCCGATGCGGATGTTCTGCGCGGCGGTGAACGGGAACTTCCACCACTCCTGGGTCATCACCGCCACCTGGGCGGCGGTCGACGCCGGGTCCAGCTCGGCCACGTCGACGCCGTCCCAGCGGATCGCCCCGCCGGTGGGCCGGTAGAGGCCGGCGATCAACTTGGCCAGGGTGGTCTTGCCGGAGCCGTTCTCCCCGACCAGCGCGACCACCTCGCCCCGCCGGACGGTGAGGCTGACCTCGTCGACGGCCGGGGAGTCGGTGTCCGGGTAGCGCAGGCTCACCCGGTCCAGCTCGATGGTGTCGAAGCCGGTGGCGGGTCGCTGCGGCCCGGTGGCGGTCCGGCCCTCGGCCCGGTCGAGGAAGTCCCGGTAGTCCTGGTAGTAGAGGGCGTCCTCGTAGAGGTTGTTGGTGGCGAAGACGGCGAGGGCGAGGCTGCTGCGGGCCGACTGGAGGGCGAGCAGCGCGGTCGCCGCCGCGGCCAACGCGACCAGGCCGGCGAGCAGCAACCCACCGAGCACGGCGTAGACCGCGAAGGCGGCGACCCCGCCGACGGACATCCCGACGGCCCGGGTCCGGCTCTGCGCGCGGGCCAACCGCAGCAGCGCGGCCGTCTCGGCGCTCATCATCCGGCGGAACTCGGTGAGCAGGAAGTCGCGCATCTGGTAGGCCCGCACCTCGGCGGCGGTGTGCCGGTTGGCCATCAGGTTGGCCAGCATCCACATCCGGCGACGCCGGTTGATCCGGGCCAGCATGTCCAGGTACTGCCGGCGGGCCATCCGGACCGCGGTGACCGCCTCGGGCACCGCGGCGAGCAGCAGGCACGGCAGCAGCAACGGCTGGATCACGGTCACCGCGGCGGCGGTGGCCAGCACGCCCACCACCCCGGTGAGCAGGTTGACCGTATGGTCGACGATGGACGCCGCCTCGGCCGTGCCCCGGTCGCGGACCCGGTCCATCTCCTCGGCGAAGCCGGCGTCGTCGAAGGCGGCCAACTCGACCGCCGTGGTGGTCTCGAACAGCCGCAGCTCCACCGCGTAGGTGATCTGCGGGATCAGCCGGGCCTGCGCCCAGCCGGCGGTGACGGTCAGGGTGCCCTTGGCGGCCACCGCCGCCGCGGCCAGCGCCAGCGCGGGCAGCGCGGCCCGGACCCGGTCCGGCGTCGGGCCGGCGGCGAACAACTCCCGCAGGACGCCGGTGGTGGCGAGCAGGCCGAGGGTGGTCATCACCCCGGCGGCCAGGTTCAGCCCGATCGCGGCGAGGGTGTCGCGCCGGCTGGTGGCCCAGCCCAGGGCGACGGCCTCGCGCACCAGCCGGGGCAGCCGACGGGCCACCGCGCGGAAGCTGGTGTGCGCGAACGTGGTGGCGTGGTGCATCCAGGCGCCGTCGGCCAGCTCCGGCAGGTCGAGCCCGGCGTCGGCGGCGTCGTGCTCGGCGGGCTCGTCCGCGCCGGCCGCCCGGCGGGGACCGGTCACCGTCGCCATGGTTCCTCCCGGGCCGAAGGGGGCGGGGCAGGGGCGAGCCTACTGTCAGCGACGGCGGGCTGTCTCGCCGTGGCGGCGTGTCGTACACCTGTCGCATTGGCGTGTCGCGGGGCACGCCGCGCCGCCCGCCGCGCCGGGTCGCGTCGCGTGACCGCGCCCCGGGTGGCAGGCTGGGACGCGAACCGTCGGCGGCACCACGCGCCGACGACCGTCGTGAAGGAGAAGATCGACCCGATGGCTGCGAGTGTGACCACCACCGACGAATGGCAGGCGCTGCGCAAGCACGCCGAGACGATGCGCGGCACCCACCTGCGGGAGCTGTTCGCGGCCGACCGGCAACGGGGTGAGCGGCTCACCGGCGAGGTCGCCGACCTGCACGTCGACTACAGCAAGAACCTCGTCACCGACGAGACGTTCGGGCTGCTCACCGCGCTGGCCGGGCGGGTCGGGCTGACCGACCGGATCGCCGCCATGTTCGCCGGGGAGCACATCAACTCCACCGAGGACCGGGCCGTGCTGCACACCGCGCTGCGGCTGCCGCGCGACGCCGCGTTGACCGTCGACGGTCAGGACGTGGTCGCCGACGTGCACCGGGTGCTGGACCGGATGGCCGCGTTCAGCGACCGGGTCCGCTCCGGGCAGTGGCGCGGGCACACCGGTGAGCGGATCAGCACGGTGGTCAACATCGGCATCGGCGGTTCCGACCTCGGGCCGGTGATGGCGTACGAGGCGCTCAAGGCGTACCGGGACGGCGGGATCGCCTGCCGGTTCGTCTCCAACATCGACCCGACCGACATCCACGACAAGACCCACGACCTGGACCCGGCGAGCACCCTGTTCGTGGTGGTGTCGAAGACCTTCTCCACGCAGGAGACGCTGGCCAACGCCGAGCAGGCCAAGACGTGGCTGCTGTCGGGCCTGGACGCCGACGACGACGCGGCGATCGCGAAGCACTTCGTGGCAGTGAGCACCAACGCGGGCCGGGTGGCCGACTTCGGCATCGACCCGGAGAACATGTTCGGCTTCTGGGACTGGGTGGGTGGCCGGTACTCACTGCCGTCGGCGGTCGGGCTGTCGGTGATGCTGTCGGTCGGGCCGGACCGGTTCCGCGAGCTGCTGGCCGGCTACCACGCCGTCGACGAGCACTTCCGCACCACGCCGGTGGAGCGGAACCTACCGGCGCTGCTGGGCCTGCTCAACGTCTGGTACGTCGACTTCCTCGGCGCGCAGACCCACGCCGTGCTGCCCTACTCGCAGTACCTGCACCGGTTCCCGGCGTACCTGCAACAGCTCACCATGGAGAGCAACGGCAAGTCGGTGACCCTGGACGGCACGCCGGTGGACCACCCGACCGGGGAGATCTTCTGGGGCGAGCCGGGCACCAACGGCCAGCACGCCTTCTACCAGCTCATCCACCAGGGCACCGTGCTGATCCCGGCCGACTTCATCGCGTTCAGCCAGCCCAACCACGACCTGGGCGAGATGCACGACCTGTTCATGTCGAACTTCTTCGCGCAGACCGCCGCGCTGGCCTTCGGCCGGACCAAGGAGCAGGTCGAGGCGGAGGGGACGGCCGCCGACGTGGTGCCGCACCGGGTGATGCCGGGCAACCATCCGACCACCTCGATCATCGCGCCGAAGCTCACCCCGTCGACGCTGGGCCAGCTCATCGCGCTCTACGAGCACATCGTGTTCACCTGCGGCGCGGTCTGGAACATCAACCCGTTCGACCAGTGGGGGGTGGAGCTGGGCAAGGTGATGGCCAACCAGCTCGCCCCGAAGCTAACCGGTGACGCGCCGGACCTGGCCGACGTGGACTCCTCCACCGCCGCGCTGATCCGCCGCTACCGCCGGGAGCGCGGCCGGGGCTGAGGTCCGGACGGCCGCCGCCGGGCGCACTCCGGCGGGGGTCACCGGTGGGTCCGTCGGACGGCGGCCGGGTCACCCGACCCGGCCGCCGTCATTTTTCGACGCAACTGGTCCAACCAGTTGACGGGTTGACCGGTACGCCGCCAGACTGCTGCCGTGACCTTCGTCCCGGCACCCCGCAGCTCCGTCTCCGACCACGTCTTCGGCCAGCTCCGTGACGCCATCGTCAGCGGGCGGCACGCCCCGGGTGACCCGCTGCCGGGGGAACGCGAACTCGCCGCCGCGTTCGCGGTCAACCGGCACGCCGTCCGGGAGGCGTTGCGTCGGCTCCAGCAGCTCGGGCTGCTGCGGGTCAGCCAGGGCGGCGTCACCCGGGTGCTGGACTGGCGGGTGCACGCCGGCCTCGACCTGGCCCTGTCCCTCGCCCAGTCCGGCGACGTGCTGCCGGTGGAGCACCTGGTCCGGGACATGCTGGAGATGCGCGCCTGCGTCGGGGTCGACGCGGCCCGACGCTGCGCGGTGCGGGCCCCCGCAGCGGTACGCCGGGTCGTGGTCGACACCGTCGAGGGGTTCGCCGCGCTCGCCCCCGACCTGTCCGCGATGGCCGAGGCGAACATCGCGCTGTGGCGGCACATCGTCACCGGCAGCGGCAACACCGCCTACCTGCTCTCGTTCAACAGCCTGGTGGCCGGGGCGCTGGCCGTCGGCGAGGTGCCGCCGGCCCGACGCGCGGCCGAGCTGCTGGACGTCGCCGGGCACCGTCGGCTGGCCGCCGCGATCGCCGAGGGCCGGGGCGACGACGCCGCCACCGAGGCGCACACCCTGCTCACCGCGTCCCTCACCAGCCCGACCGGCTGACCGGCGGGCATCCCCCACCGGTCGACCCGCACCACCCCACCCGCCGACCCGTCCCGGGCGTCCACCCCCGTCGCCCGTCCCCCGGAAGGGAACGTCGCGCATGATCCCCGCCGTGCTCTACGCCGTACCGGCGTTCCTGCTGCTCATCGCCGTCGAGGCGTGGTCGTACCGGTTCGCGCCGGACGACGACGAACGCGGCTACGAGCGGCGGGACACCACCACCAGCCTCACCATGGGCGCCGGCAGCCAACTGATCGGCTTCCCGTGGAAACTGCTCACCGTCGGCCTCTACGTCGCGCTGTGGACGGTCGCGCCGGTGCAGCTCTCCCCCACCAGCGTCGGGACCTGGGTGCTGCTGTTCGTCGCCGACGACCTGGCCTACTACTGGTTCCACCGCACCCACCACGAGGTACGCCTGTTCTGGGCCAGTCACGTGGTGCACCACTCCAGCACCCACTTCAACCTCTCCACCGCGCTGCGGCAGAGCTGGACGCCGATGACCTCGCTGCCGTTCTGGCTGCCGCTGGCGCTGCTCGGCATCCCACCCTGGATGATCTTCCTCCAGCAGTCGGTCAGCCTGCTCTACCAGTTCTTCCTGCACACCGAGCGGATCGACCGGCTGCCCCGGCCGGTGGAGTGGTTCTTCAACACCCCGTCGCACCACCGGGTGCACCACGGCGCGAACCGCGAGTACCTGGACCGCAACTACGGCGGCATCCTGATCGTCTGGGACCGGCTCTTCGGCAGCTTCGCCCCGGAGGACACCGCCGTCCGGTACGGGCTGACGACGAACATCGGCACCTACAACCCGCTGCGGGTGGCCACCCACGAGTACGCCGCGATCTGGGCCGACGTCCGGCGGGCCGGTTCGTGGCGGCACCGGCTCGGGCACGTTCTCGGCCGTCCCGGCTGGCAGCCCACCCGATGAACAGCACCCGAGCCGGCCTGGGCCGGCCGGCGTCCGGCGTGGTCGGCCGGTGGTGGCTCGGGTCGTTCGGGCTGGCCGCCGCCGTCGAGCTGATGGGGGTCGCCCTCGACGCGCCGGCCGTGCAGTGGGCGGCCAAGCCGCTGCTCGCCCCGCTGCTGCTCGGCTGGCTGCTCGCCGTCAGCCGGCGGTGGGACCCGGTGGCGACCGGGCTGGTCTGCGCGACCGCCGGTGACGTGACGCTGCTGGTGCCCGGCAGCACCGCGTTCCTGCTCGGGATGGGGTGCTTCCTCGGCACCCAGCTGGCGTTCCTGACCGCGTTCCTGCGGCACCGGCGGCCACCCGCGCCGGCCGTCGCCGGCTACCTGGCCCTGTGGGCGGCGGCGAACGCGCTGCTCTGGGGCCGGCTGGGCGACCTGCGGCTACCGGTGCTCGGCTACAGCCTGGCGTTGACCCTGATGGCCGCCGCCGGCTGGGGGGTGTCCCGGCGGGTGGCCGCCGGGGGCGCGCTGTTCCTCCTGTCCGACCTGCTGATCGGGGTCGAGGCGACGGGCGTCCGGCTGCCCGGCCACGGGCTGTGGGTGATGACCACCTACCTCGCCGCCCTGCTGTTGATCACCACCGGCTGGGCGGGCCGCCGGGTCGGGCCGCCCCGGCTCAGCCGAGGGCGGCGATCAGTGCCTGCGGGGCCATCGTGGACGGGCGGTCGCTGACCTGACCGTCGCCGATCTCCACCAGCCGCCACCGGCCGTCGGCCCGCCATGCCAGGTCGGCGGTGACGAAGGGCAGGTCGAGCGCCGCCACCACGGCGGCCAGCGGCCCGAGGTCCGCCGGCACGTCGGGCAGCTCCGTCGGGGTGTCCGGGTGCGGCCCGGTGAGCACGCAGCGGCCGTCGACCCACCAGGTGCGGATCTCGACGCCGGCCAGGGGTTCGAAGCGGCGCAGCACGAAACCACCGGCGACGTCGTCGTCGCGCAGTTCGCGCAGCCGGGTCGCGACCCGCCAGGCGGCGTCACCGTCGGTCAGCTCCGGCACGAAACACGCCTCGTGCCAGTGGTGCTTGGCGGATTTGGTCCAGTCCCGCAGCACCGCCGGGCCGCTGCCCAGCGCCGTGCGGACCCGGTCGAAGTCGGCCCGGTCGACGCCGACCGTCCAGCGGGACTCCGGGGTGAGCGCCGCCGCCGTGGCGTACCACCCGGGCAGCTCGTGGGCGCGGCGGTAGCGGTCGGGGTCGGTGCGCAGAGTGACCTGCCGGGCGCGCAGCGCCTCGGCGAAGCCGGCGTACCGGGTGGCGGAGAGCATCCAGCCCCGGTAGACCGCGTCGTCGGCGGCGGGCACCCCGGCGACCGCCCGGGTGACGTCCCGCCCCGCCGCGAGGGCGTCGTGGTCGACGACGGCGACCGGATGCCCGGCCTCCCGGGCCGCCTGCGCCTCCGCCGCGAAGTGCGGGTCCGGTCGACGGGGACGCAGCGGGTCGGCCGGGACGATCAACAGCATGCCGGCATCCTCCCCCGGCCGGCCCGCCCGCAACCACCGTCTTTTTCCCGCGAACGCAACGCACGGACTTACCCGGAATGGGGGCACGAACGGTCACGCTGTCGGACAGATCCGCAGCGTGGCGGTGGTCATCCCCACCCGGGGCGGTTGGTTTCGCTTGCGCGCGGGGTGGAGACTCTTCTTCGGTACCGACAAAGGGGGAGACCGTGCCCGACACCGACCGCCCGCAGCGACATACCCGAGCCGCCGTTCCCGCCGGGGTCACCGATCCGCTCCTGTGGCGGATGGCCCTCGACGTGATCGACGCGCACCACCCCGACCAGTCCGGGCGGTGCGACAACCTGCTCTGCGAACACCAGGAGTGGCCCTGCGACGCCGCCCGCAACGCCCACCGGGCGCTGACCATGGCCGGCGACGTGACGACAGGCGTCGTCGACGACAGGCGCACCGTACGGGAGCAGCCCGGCCGACCCACGCGCCGCACGCGTACCGTCGAGGCGGCCTGAACCGTCGATCGCCGTCCCCCTCGCCCCCGGCGGCTGGCGCACCGGACCGGTGAGGGGGACGCGGCGTGTCCTGCCGGCTGCGGCCCGCCGGACTCCCGTCCGACCTGGACGGCCGCCGGCCGGCAGTCAGCCGAGGCGCTTGGCCGAACGGATCGCGGCGGCCAGGTTCTCCAGCAGCGGGGCCGCCCCCGCGTACGAGAACCGGGGCACCGCGTCCCACGGGGTCACCTGGTTGGCCCGGACCGCCGGCAGCTGCGCCCAGGTGGGCTTGGCCGCGAGGTCCTTGGGCTGCAACGCGGTGGAACGGTTGTCCAGCAGGATCAGGTCGGCCGGGAACTTGCCGGCGTTCTCCCAGCTCAGCGCCTCGAAGTAGTCGCCGGCCTCCAGCTTGGTGGGCACCACGATGTCCACCCCCAGCTCGGCGAAGTACATCAGGTCGGTGCTGACCTTCGGGTTGGAGACGTAGAACAGGTCGGGGCTGCCCGAGGAGGCCATCACCCGGATGCCCGGGTTGGCCTTGACCGCCGCCCGCACCTGCTCGGCGGCGGCCTCGAAGCGGGCCTTGGCCGTGGTGACCTTCGCAGCGGACAGGTCCGCGCCGAGCGAGCGGGCCAGTTCGGCGTACCGCTCGATCGGGCGGGTCATCGGGGTACGCGCGGTGGCGATCGCCACGCTGGGCGCGAGCTGGAGGATCTTGTCGCGGCTCTCGTCGGGGACGTACCACAGGGCGTCCGGGTCGTACATGTGGGTGACCAGCAGTTCGGGGCGCAGCGCGGCGTACTTCTCCACGTTGAACTCGCCCCAGACGTTGCCCAGCACGGTGACCTTGTCGACGTCGAGGTCACCGGCCTGCGGCTCGCGGGAGCCGTCGGTGCGGGTGGTCTCGCCGAACACCCCGACGAGCGCGGAGTCGAGTCCGAAGTCGACCAGCGCGGCGGCCACCCCGGTGAAGGCGACCACCCGGGTCGGCGTGCTGGCCGTCTCGACCTTGCGCTGGCGGTCGTCGGTGAAACTCCACGGGCCGGCCGGGCCGTTGCCGGCGGGCTCCGCCGGGTCGTCGCCCCCGCCGCAGGCGGCGAGGAGCGCGGTCAGGGCTGCACCCCCACCGGCGGCGAGCAGCCCCCGGCGGGAGAGACGGGGTGAGGACGAGGAAGGCAACATGCGATGTCTTTCGATCCGGTGCGGACCGTGACGACCCGCGACAGCCCAGTTAGGGTAACCTAACCTAAATCACTGTCAACCCGGTGCACGCCGCTCTTCGCCCCTGGAGCCGACACTGTCCGCCACCCTATCCTCACCCACCGCCGCGGCGGCCCGGACGCCGACCCGCCGGCGCATCGGCATCAGGGCCGCCGGACTCGGCACCGGCCTGCTGCTGCTCGTCGCCGTGACGGTGCTCAGCATCGCCGTCGGCGCGAAACAGCTCACCCTCGTCGAGGTGTGGCACGGCCTGTTCTCCCCCGACGCCCCCGAACACGCGGTGGTGCAGCAGATGCGGTTGCCGCGTACCCTGCTCGGGCTGCTCGCCGGGGCCGCCCTCGGGGTGGCCGGCGCGCTGATGCAGGCGCTCACCCGCAACCCGCTCGCCGACCCCGGCCTGCTCGGCATCAACGCCGGCGCGTCCGCCGCCGTGGCCACCGCCACCGCCCTGCTCGGCATCGCCACCGTCCGCGGCTGGATCTGGTTCGCCCTGCTCGGCGCGGTGATCGTCACGGTGGCGGTGCACGCCGTCGGCGGCGGCCGACAGGCCACCCCGGAACGGCTCGCGCTGGCCGGGGCCGCCCTCAACGCGGTGCTCTACTCGTTCGTCAGCGCCGTCATGCTGCTCGACGCGGCCTCGCTGGACCGGCTGCGGTTCTGGACGGTCGGCTCGCTGGCCACCGCCGACTTCACCACCGTCGCCACGGTGGCCCCGTTCATCCTGGCCGGCCTGCTGGTCGGGTTGGCCGGGGCCCGCCCGCTCAACGCCCTGGCCCTCGGCGACGACGCGGCCCGCGCGCTGGGTGCCAGCCCCGCACTGATCAGGGCCGGCACGGTCACCGCGGTCACCCTGCTCTGCGGCGCGGCCACCGCCGCCTGCGGACCGATCGTCTTCGTCGGGCTGCTCGTCCCCCACCTGGTCCGCGCGCTGACCGGCCCCGACCTGCGCTGGCTGCTGCCCTACGCGGCGGTGCTCGCCCCGGTGCTGCTACTCGGCGCCGACGTGCTCGGCCGGGTCCTCGGCCGACCCGGGGAACTCCAGGTCGGCCTGGTCACCGCCGTGCTCGGCGGGCCGCTGTTCCTGCGTCTGGTGGCCCGCAGGTGAGCCACACCCGCCCCGCCGCCGAACCCGCTCGGCCACTGGCCCGGGCGGTGCGGATCGGCACCCGCTCGGTACGCTGGCGCGGCCGCAGCGTGGCCGTCGGGCTGGTCACCGCCGCCCTGACCGTCGTCCTCGGGGTGCTCGCCATCGGCGGCGGCGACTATCCGATGGGCACCGCCGACGTGCTGCGTACCCTGACCGGCGGCGGCACCGTCGCCGAGAACTTCATCGTCGGCGAGCTGCGGCTGCCCCGGCTGGTGACCGCGCTCGGCGTCGGCGCGGCGCTGGCGCTGTCCGGCGCGATCCTCCAGTCGCTGGTCCGCAACCCGCTGGGCAGCCCCGACGTGCTCGGTGTCACCCAGGGCGCGTCGACCGGCGCGCTGATCGTGGTGGTGACCGGGGGCGGCACCCTGCTGCTGTCCGGCGCGGCGCTGCTCGGCGGCCTCGCCACCGGCCTGCTGCTGTGGACGGTGGCCGGCCGGCACGGCGTGCACGGCTACCGGCTGGTGCTGGTCGGCATCGGCACCACGGCGATCCTCACCGGCGTCAACGGGTGGCTGCTCACCCGGGCCCCGCTGATGGACGCGGCCCGCGCCGTGCTCTGGCTCACCGGCAGCCTCGACGGGCGGGACTGGGCGCAGGCCGTCCCGCTGCTCGGCCTGCTGGCGCTACTCACGCCGGTGGTGGCCGGCACCGCCCGGGCGCTGAACCTGATCGAGCTGGGCGACGACACCGCCACCGCGCTCGGCGTGCCGGTGTCGCTGGTACGGCAACTGCTGCTCGGCGCGGCGGTGCTGCTCGCCGCCGGGGCGGCGGCCGCCGCCGGACCGGTGTCCTTCGTGGCCCTGGTCGCGCCGCACCTGGCCCGCCGGCTCACCCGGACGCCCGGACCGAACCTGGCAGCCGCCGCCGGCACCGGGGCGGTGCTGCTGCTCGCCGCCGACCTGGCCGCCCAGCGGACCATCGAGGGCCACCAACTGCCCGTCGGGGTGGTCACCGGGTTGATCGGCGGGGCCTACCTGGTGTGGCTGCTCGCCGCGCGCCGTCGCGCGGCACGGATCTGAGGAGGACGCGGTGACGAGTCGACTCGGCGGGGTCGGGATGACCCTGGCCTACGAGCGGCGGGTGGTGGCCCGGGACCTGACGGTGGCCGTGCCGGACCGGTCGTTCACGGTGGTGATCGGCCCCAACGCCTGCGGCAAGTCCACCCTGCTGCGGGCCCTGGCACGGACGCTGCGGCCGACCGCCGGCACGGTGCTGCTCGACGGCCGGGACATCCACACGATGCGGTCCCGGGAGGTGGCCCGCACCCTCGGCCTGCTGCCGCAGACGTCGGTCGCGCCGGAGGGCATCACCGTGGCCGACCTGGTCGCCCGGGGCCGCTACCCGCACCAGGGGCTGCTGCGGCAGTGGTCGACCGAGGACGAGCGGGTGGTGGCCGAGTCGATGGCCGCCACCGGCGTCACCGAGCTGGCCGCGCGGCCCGTCGACGAACTCTCCGGCGGGCAGCGGCAGCGGGTCTGGATCGCGATGGCGCTGGCCCAGCAGACCTCCCTGCTGCTGCTCGACGAACCCACCACCTACCTGGACGTCGCGCACCAGATCGAGGTGCTCGACCTGTGCGCCCGGCTACACGAGGAACAGGGCCGGACCCTGGTCGCGGTGCTGCACGACCTGCACCACGCCGCCCGCTGGGCCACCCACCTGATCGCCATGCGCGACGGCCGGGTGGTGGCCCAGGGCGACCCGCGTGAGGTGGTCACCGCCGCCCTCGTCGAGGAGGTGTTCGGGCTGCCCTGCCGGATCGTCGAGGACCCGGAGACGGGCACCCCGCTGGTCGTGCCCCGGGCCCGGCGTGGGCGTCAGTCCGGGCCGGTGAGCGCCGGGTAGTCGGCGGCGGTCAGCGGCCCGGCCGACAGCGAGCCGTCGGCGCGGGGCACCTCCAGCGGCCGGCCGCGCAGTAGGAACGACACCCCGGCGACGTCGGAACGGCTGTCCAGGGTGCAGACGATCTGCCCGTAGGCGAGCACCTCGTCGCTGCGACCGGATTCCTCCCCCGGTGGCTCCACCTCCACCTGGGCCCGCCCGTCGACCACCCGGACGCCGAGCACGTGCACCGCGCCGGGCAGGGCGGTGCCCAGGCCGACCGCCCGTTCGGCCCGGGTGGGCCCTTCCAGCAGGCGGCGCAGGTGCCCGTCCACCCCGCCGGCCGCGTCGACCTGCCGGACCGTACGCACCAGCTGACCACCACGGACCAGGCAGAACGCCTGCTCCACCCGGCCGGGGGCGCTGCTCGCGGCCGGGGCGGCGGGCGGACCGAGCGGCGGTTCGACTGACCGGGGCTGTTTGTCGGCCGGCACCCCGCAGCCGGCGAGCAGCAGCGCCGCCACCAGCACCGCCACCGGCCGGCGGGTCACGGTCGGCTCCCCGGCAGCTCCACCCGGAACCGGGCGCCGCCGCCCGGCCGGTCGGACACGCTGGCCCGTCCACCGTGGGCGGCGGCGTGCTGGGCGACCAGCGCCAGGCCCAGGCCGGTCCCGTCGCCGCCGGCCCGGTCGTGCGCGGCCCGCCCCCTGACGAACCGGTCGAAGACCACCTCCCGGTCGGCCACCGGCACCCCCGGGCCGGCGTCGTCGACCTCGACCACCCCGGTGCCGTCGGAGAGCCACAGCCGCACCGCGACCGGGCCGCCGCCGTAACGGACCGCGTTGTCCAGCAGGTTGACCAGCAACTGCTCCAGCCGGCGGGGGTCGACCGACCAGTGTCCCGGGGCGGGCGGCCCGGCCTCCACCAGGGAACCGGGCAGGCCCCGCCCCCGGCACACGTCCCGGGCCAGCGCCACCACGTCGACCTCCTCGCGCTGCGCCGGCCGGTCACTGCGGGCCAGCTCGATCAGGTCGTTGACCAACTGCTGGAACCGGGTGATCTCCTCGCTGACCAGACCGGCGGCGGTGGCCGTCCGGTCGTCCAGGCCCTCGCGCCGCCGGGACAGCACGCTCGCCGCCGCCGCCAGCGTCTGCAACGGCGAGCGCAGCTCGTGGGCGACGTCGGCGGCGAACCGCCGGTCCCGCTCGATGCGGACCGCCACCTGGTCGACCATCCGGTTGAACGAGGTGGACAGCCGGGCCAGGTCCGGGTCGGTGCCGGGGGCGAGCCGGGCCGTCACGTCCCCCGCCGCGATCTTCTCGGCGGCGTCGGCCACCGCCGTCAACGGCCGCAGCCCGTGCCGGGTGGCGTACCAGCCCAGCGCCGCGCCGGAGCCGGCCACGGTGACCGCCACCACGGTCAACGCCAACGCCAGCACCCGGAAGGTCTGCTCCAGCTCCCGCAGCGAGGTGATCTCGTAGTAGCCCGTCGCGTCGGCCAGCGGCACCCCGACCAGCAGCGCCGGCTGCCCGTCGACGCGGACCCGCTGCACCGCCGGTTCACCGTCGGCGACCATCGCCATCAGCCCGGCCGGCACCGCACCGGAGGGCCCCTCGTCGGCGGTGCGGGCGTACCAGCGGCCGTCGCGGTGCACCAGGGCCCGGCGGCTGCCCCCGGTATCCAGGGTGCGCAGCACCTCGTAGACGTCCGGGGTGTCGGTGTCCAGGCCGGCGCGGACCACCGCCGCGTCGAAGTACGCCGCCCGCAGCGCCGTACGCTCCCGCTCGTCGAGCAGCGAGCGGCGCACCAGCTCGTACGAGATCAGCGCCATCAGCGCCGACAGCAGCAACGCCCCGATCGCGAACGCGGCGGTGACCCGGGCCCGCAGGCCGAGCCGCCTCATCGTTGCAGCTTGTAGCCGAGGCCCCGCAGGGTGACCAGGTGCCGGGGGTTCGCCGGATCGGCCTCGATCTTCTGCCGCAGCCGGCCCACGTGCACGTCGACCAGCCGCTCGTCGCCGGTCTCGTAGCCCCACACCCGGCTGAGCAGCTGCTGGCGGGACAGCACCCGGCCGGCGTGCTCGGCCAGCTCGCAGAGCAACCGGAACTCGGTGCGGGTCACCGGCACCGGCCGTCCCGACCGGCGCACCTCACCGGCCTCCGGGCTGATCTCCAACGCGCCGAAGACCAGCACCGGCACCGCCGCCGCCGACGGCGCGACGGCGGTCCGGCCCCGGCGGCGCAACGCCCGCAACCGGGCCGAGAGTTCCTTGATGGCCACCGGCTTGACCAGGTAGTCGTCCGCGCCCGCCTCCAACGCGGCGACGATGTCGTGGGTGTCGTCGCGGGCGCTGACCACCACGATCGGCACGTCGTCGTCACGGCGCAACTGCCTGATGCACTCGAACCCGTCCAGGCCGGGCAACATCAGGTCGACCAGCACGTAGTCGGCGGTGTCCTGCCGCTGCGCCCGCAACCCCTCCTCGGCCGTGGCCGCCCCGCGCGCCAGGTAGCCCTCGTCCTCCAGGGCCAGCAGCAGCGCCAGACGGATCCGGTCGTCATCCTCGATCACCAGTACGCCCGCCATCGGGAAATCGTGCCCGGTGGGCGGCGACGATGACGAACCGGGCACGGCCAACGCGGGATTTGTCACGCAACTGACATACGTCCGCGCGGCGGTCGCCAACCTCACCCCGGAGGCTGGGGCCGGACAGCGAGCGTGGAAGGAGGACGAGTCGTGGGAGCGTCCCGCCCGGAATGCACCGTACCGCTGGTGGAGGTGTGCGTCACCGACGACCTGGACCTGGCCGCGCTGGCCCGGTCCCGGCAGGTCTTCGACCGGCTCGTCGCGTTGCGCCCGGCCCACGTGGTGGTGGACCTGTCCGAGTGCCGGCATCTCGACGCCGCCGCGATCGGGCTGCTGCTCGACGTGCACCGGGAACTGGCCCGCCACGGCGGCGTGCTGACCCTGCGCGACCCGAGCGCCCGGGCGTTGCGCGTGCTCAGCGCCGCCCGGGTGTCCCGGGTGCTGCCGATGGTCACCACCCCACGGGCCCCGCGGGTGGACGGCGGGCCGGTCCCGTCCGCCGCCCACCGGCAGCCCGCCCCACGCCGGGTCCGGGAGCACAGCAGGTGAGCGTGCCCGGGATCGTCGCCGCCGTCGTCGTCGGGCTTGTCATCGGCGCGCTGGGCCGGCTCGTCGCCGGTGGCCGTACGCAGGTCCCGCTCTGGCTCACCCTCGCCGTCGGCCTGGTCGCCGCGCTGCTCGGCACCATCGTCAGCCGGCTGGTGGGCATCGACAGCGACGGTTTCACGCTCCGACAGCTGATCGTGCAGGTCGGCCTGGCCGGGGTCGCCGTGGCGCTGGTCGTCGGCACCGCCGGCGGCCGGACCGAGCCCTGACCCACCGGAAACCGGTCGTGGTCCGGCGCGCGGGGTCTCCGGTCGACCACCGCGCACCGGGCCACGACCACCGGAGAGCCACGGCCATCCTCGAGGAGGAGATCCGATGACCGTCGTACCTGACGAACCGCTGATGACGCTGATCTGTGACAGCTGCGGGGCGGTGGCGAGCGGCCCGGCCTGCGTCCTGCCCGACGCCGAGGTGGTCTGGACGTTCGTGGCCGAGCAGGGCTGGACGGGTTCGCCGTTCGCCACCGGGCCGCACCGCTGCCCCCGCTGCGACCTGGCCCCCGAACCGGGCCCGGCACCCACGCGTGCCCCGCGCCGCGGCGACCCGCTCGGCGTGCTGGGCGTCGAGCACCTCGACGAGGTCGCGGTCGTCACCGCCGCCGGTGACCTGGACCTCGCCACCGGCGACGCCCTGCACGGTGCGCTGACCGAGGCCGTCGGGGCCGACCGGCACGTGGTGGTGGACCTGGCCCGGGTGCACCTGATCGACTCCACCGCGCTCGGGGAACTGGTCCGGGCCCGGCAGGACGCCCGGCAGCGGGACCGGCAACTCAGCCTCGCCGGGCCGTCCCGGTTCGTCCGCACCGTGCTGCACACCATGCGGCTGGACCGGGTGTTCCCGGTCTTCGACACCCGCCGGGCGGCGGTGGACTGGTCCCGGTCCGACGCGACCGAACGGCCCCGGGAGAGGAGCACGGCGTGGTGATGCCGTGGCCGCTGCCCGACGAGAGCTGGTTCCGTCCGCAGCCCGACCCGCCCGGCCCGCCCGGGGAGGACGTCCGGCTGGCCGCCGAGGTGGCGTACCGGATCGTCAGCGGGGTCGGCCTGCGGGCCCGGCGGATCACCGTCACCGTGCAGAACCGGGTGGCGATCCTCGGCGGGGTCGTCCCCGACGTCGACGCCCGGCAGCTCGCCGGCCGGGTCGCCTGGGAGGTGCCCGGCGTGGTCGACGTGTGCAACGCGGTCAGGTTGACCGCGCAGCGCTGACCGTCCGGCGGCACCGGACGGTCAGCGCGGGACCTCAGCGCGGCGCGGCGACGTGGGCGGGCGGCTGCGGGCCGAAGGCGGCGAGGAACCGGTCGCGGAAGGTGTCCATCGGCCACACCGGGGCGTCCGGGCCGGGACGCAGTCCCTCCTGCCAACCCCAGCCGGACACCCGGGCCAGCACCGCCGGGTCGCGGGCGAGCACGGTGATCGGCACGTCCCGGCTCGCGTTCGGGCCGGTGACCAGCGGGGACGGCTGGTGGTCACCGAGGAAGACCAGCACCGTGTCGTCGTCGCCGTACGTCTCGACGTAGGAGATCAGGCTGTTCAGCGAGTACTCGACGGCCCGCCGGTAGCCGGTGCGCACCTCGGTGGTGCTGCGCCCCACCACGTCCTTCGGGTTGAACGCCACCGACGTCGGCCGGCGGTAGATCGAGCCGTCACCGACGTGCTCCCAGTCGAGCATCCGGGGGATCGCCCCCCACGGGGAGTGGCTGGAGACCAGCGGGATCTGCGCCATGATCGGGGCGTGACCCGGGGTCCGCTCCCGGCGCTGGAACGTCGCCAGGGTGTACTGGTCGGGCATCGGGGCGTAGCTGAACTGCGGGCCCCGGTAGTCCAGCCCCGCCGCGTCGTGGTAGCGGTCGTAGCCGAAGAACGCCCCCTCCGGCCAGGGTGAGGTGGCCGCCGGCATCACCCCGACGGTCTGCCAGCCGGCCCGCCGGAACGCCTTGTTGAGGGTCAGCCGGTCGCTGGCCAGCAGGCTGTCGTGGCGCTGCTGGTTGTCGATCCACAGCCCGGACAGCAGCGTGTCGTGGGCCAGCCAGCTCCCCCCGCCGAAGGTGGGCGAGGTGAGGAAGCCGCTGCGGGCGGTGAACCCGGCTTTGGCCAGCCGCTTCGTGCCCCCGTCGAGCACCGCGCCGACCCCACCGGCGAACTCCGGGTCCTCGACGGCGTCCCGGCCGTAGCTCTCCACGAAGGCCAGCAGCACGTCCTTGCCGCGCAGCGCGGTGAGCAGCTGGTCGCCCGGGGTGTCCCGGTAGGCGTCCCGGGCCACCTGGTCGGCGAACTCCCGCCGGTCCCGCAGGCCCGCACCGGCCTGGCCGACGTGCTGCCCGACCAGGGTCGCCGTGCCCGAGTCGGCGACCGGCACCCCGAGCGTCGCGGCGGCCACCCAGACGGCGGTCAGCCCGGCCACCACCCGTACGGCGGTCCGGCGGTGCCCGGTCGTCAGCCGGGTCAGCCGCAGCACCGACCGGGTGGTGAGCACCAGCAGGGCCACCACCAGGGCGACCAGACCGACGGCGGCGGCGACCGCGCCGCCGGAGCCCACCGAGTCGGTGACGAAGGCGTAGCCGTCGTCGAGCAGCACCCAGTCGAGGACCAGGTCGAACGGGCGGGCGAAGCTGGCCGACATGCCCAGGTCGAGCACCTTGACGACGGCCACCAGCCCCAGCGCCACCCCGACCGCCACCGCGACCGGTCGCCGGGCCCGGCCGGGCAGCGCCAGCAGCAGGGCGGCGGCGACCAGCGCCTCGACCGGCACCCGCAGGAACGCCATCGGGGTGAGCTGGTCGAACCGGCCCGGCGCGGTCAGCACCGCCAGGACCAGCAGCCCGGCCAGCACGGTGGTCACCCGCCCGGCGACCGTACGCCACCGTCCCCGGCCCGCCCCGGCCGGCGGCGGCGGACCGGCGGCGTCGGCCCCGTCGGCGGGCCCGGCAGGCGCGTCGGACCCGGAAGGGCCGGTGGGCTCGGCTGCCGTGCTCGGGCGACGCAGGCGTGACAACAACGACACTCCGGATGGTCCTTCCTGGGGAGGGTCCCGGCGCGCGGCCGGGTCGGCGGGCCGGCTCAGACCGGCTGGTGGGCGACGAACGACCGGTCGGTGATCGAATCGACCCGGGGCCGCACCGATGGTACGGACGGCAGCGCCGCGACAGCCGGCAGCGGCGCCACGCCCGGAAGTGCCGCGACCGGCGTCGGCGCGGCGACCCGGGCGGGCCGGGTCGACCGGTGCCACCACAGCCAGCCGACGTCGTGGCCGAACGACTCGACCAGCAGCGCCAACGCCACCGCCGCCAGCACGGCGGTCACCGGCCGGGCCAGCACGTCGGCGGCGACGACGAGCAGCAGCACCCCCTGGGTGGCGGCGACCACCTTGCGCCAGAAACGGGGCGGCAGCGTCCCCCGCATCCAGGGCAGCAGCCAGCCGGCGACGACGAAGGCGTAGCGCAACCCGCCGATGGCGAGCACCCACGGCCCCACCACCGGCGTCACCTGGACGCTGAGCACCAGGATCAGGAACGCGTCGACCTCCATGTCGAAGCGCGCGCCGAGCGCGCTGGCCGTGCCGGTGCGCCGGGCCACCCAGCCGTCCACCGCGTCCAGGGCCAGCGCCACCGCCGTCATCGGCACCAGCACCGACAGCGAGGTCGGACCGGAGAACCCGGTGACGACCAGGGCGGTCACCCCGCCGACCAGCACCCCCCGGGTGAGCGTCACCCGGTCGGCCGGCCCGAGCCGGTCGACGCCCCGGTGGCGCAGGCCGCGCTGCAACGCGACGCAGGTGACCACGCCGTACCCGAGGCCGGCCAGCCAGCCGGCGACGTCGAGCCCGACGGTCGCGGCCAGCCCGGCCAGCAGGACGGTCTGTGCGGTCAGGCCGAGCACCGGACCGGTTCGAACCCTGGACACCCTGCCTCCGTGTTTATGATCGACGACCTCGGCAGTGGGTACGCAGGACGCGGCCGTTTCGTTCGGTTCCGCCGGCAGAAGAGGAGAAAACCCGCGTGATCCACGATGCCCGGGCCTTCTGGCTCCGCTCCCCAGGCGTCGGTGAGCTGCGGCCGGTGACCCTGCCCACGCCCGGCCCCGACGAGGTGCTGGTCCGCAGCCGCTACTCCGGGGTGAGCCGCGGCACCGAGACGCTGGTGTTCACCGGCAGTGTGCCACCGGGCCAGTACACGGCGATGCGCGCCCCGTTCCAGGAGGGCGACTTCCCCGCCCCAGTCAAGTACGGCTACCTCAGCGTCGGGGTGGTCGAGGCCGGCCCGGCGGCACTGCGCGGGCGGACGGTGTTCTGCCTGCATCCGCACCAGAGCGCGTACGTGGTGCCGGCCTCGGCGGTGATCCCGGTGCCGGACGACGTGCCGGCGGCCCGCGCGGTGCTCGCCGGCACGGTGGAGACGGCGGTCAACGCGCTGTGGGACGCCGCCCCGCTGGTCGGCGACCGGGTCAGCGTGGTCGGCGGCGGGATGGTGGGGTGCAGCGTGGCGGCCCTGCTGGCCCGGTTCCCCGGGGTACGGGTGGAACTGGTCGACGCCGATCCGGCGCGGGCGGCGGTCGCCGCGGCGCTGGGCGTCGACTTCGCCCTGCCTGCGGCGGCGACCGGGGGCCGGGACCTGGTGGTGCACGCCAGCGCCACCGCCGCCGGGTTGCAACGCAGCCTGGACCTGCTCGCCCCGGAGGGCACCGTGGTCGAGCTGAGCTGGTACGGCGACCGGCCGGTGGAGCTGTCGCTGGGCGGGGCGTTCCACGCCGGCCGGTTGACGGTGCGCAGCAGCCAGGTCGGCACGGTCTCCCCCGCGCGGGCGTCCCGGCGGAGCTTCGCCGACCGGCTGACCCTGGCCCTGGAGCTGCTCGCCGACCCGGTGTTCGACGCGCTGCTGACCGGGCGGTCCCGCTTCGCGGAGCTGCCGGCGGTGCTTCCCCGGCTGGCCTCGGGGGACCTCCCCGCGCTGTGCCATCTGATCACCTACGACGAGGAGACGCCGTGTTCAGCGTGACCGTACGGGACCACATCATGATCGCCCACAGCTTCCGGGGGGAGGTGTTCGGGCCGGCGCAGAAGCTGCACGGGGCGACCTTCGTCGTCGACGCCACCTTCCGCCGCACCGAACTCGACGACGACGGCATCGTGGTGGACATCGGCCGGGCGACCGACGAGCTGAAGGCGGTGCTGGCCGACCTGACGTACCGCAACCTCGACGACGAGCCGGCGTTCGCCGGGCAGAACACCACCACCGAGGTGCTGTGCCGGGCCATCGCCGACCGGCTCGCCGACCGGGTACACGCCGGTGGGCTCGGCGCGGGTGCCCGGGAGCTGGCCGGGCTCACGGTCACCCTGCACGAGTCGCACATCGCCTGGGCCAGCTACGAGCGGTCGTTGTAGCCCGTGCGGGCGGTGCACGTCGTCCTGCCCGGCGACATCGACGACCCAGCCACCCCCAGCGGCGGCAACGCGTACGACAGGCGGGTCTGCGCCGGGCTGGCGGCGGCCGGCTGGACGGTGCGCGAGCACGGCGTACCCGGGAACTGGCCGCACCCCGACGAGGCGGCGCGGGCGCGGCTGGCCGGGCTGCTCGCGGCCCTGCCCGACGGGGCTGCGGTGCTCTACGACGGGCTGGTCGCCTCGACCGTGCCGGAGCTGCTGGCGGCGCAGGCGGGCCGGCTGCGTCAGGTGGTGCTGGTGCACATGCCGCTCGGCGACGACGCCGAGGCCCGCGCCCTGCCGCTGGCCGATGCGCTCGTCACCACCAGCGGCTGGACCCGGGAGTTGCTGCTGGCCAGGCATCCGGTTTCGCCGGACCGGGTGACGGTGGCGGTCCCCGGGGTCGACCCGGCCGACGTCGCCCCCGGCACGGCCGCCGGCACGGCGCTGCTCTGCGTCGCGGCGGTCACCCCGGTCAAGGGGCACGACGTGCTGCTCGACGCGCTGACCGGGCTGGTCGACCGGCCGTGGACGCTGGACTGCGTCGGCGCGCTGGACCGTGACCCGGCCTTCGTGGCCGGGTTGCGGCAGCGGGTGGACCGGGAGGGGCTCACCGGGCGGGTGCGCTGGCACGGCCCGCTGACCGGGCCGGCGTTGAACGCGGCGTACGCCGGGGCGGATCTGCTGGTCCTGCCGTCGCGGGCCGAGACCTACGGGATGGTGGTGGTCGAGGCCGTGGCCCGGGGGATCCCGGTGCTGGGCAGCACGGTCGGCGGGGTGCCGGAGGCGCTGGGCCGGGCCGGTGACGGCGCCGCGCCCGGCGTGCTGGTGCCGCCGGGCGACCCGGTGGCCCTGGCCGGCGCCCTGCGCCGCTGGCTGCACTCGGCCGACCTGCGGGACCGGCTGCGCCACGCGGCCCGGGGCCGGCGGGCCGACCTGCCCGGGTGGCCGGGCACCGTGACGACGATCTGCCAGGTGCTGGACGGAGTGAGGACATGACCGCGTACGCCACCGAACCGTTCGCCGACTGGCTGCGGCTGCGGGAACCCGCCGACGCCGACGCCCGCAGCGGGGAGCTGGTCGACCTGCTCCGCGCCCGGCTCACCGGCACCGGACCGGCCGCCGGTGCCGGGGCGTCGGACCTGTCGCCGGCCGGTGAGGGCGGGCCCGGGATGCTGGTGGCCGGCGTCGGGTCCGTCACGTCGCTGCGTGGGGACCGGCCGTGGGTGGTGCACGACCTGGGCAGCGGCACCGGGTCGATGCTGCGCTGGCTGGCCCCGCTGCTGCCCGGCCCGCAGCGTTGGGTGCTGCACGACCGGGACCCGGGGCTGCTGGAGCGGGCCGGCGCGGTGGTGCCGGTGGCCGCCGACGGCAGCCCGGTGGAGGTGACCACCCGGCGGGGCGACATCACCCGGCTGACCGCCGCCGACCTGGCCGACGCGGACCTGGTCACCGCGTCGGCGCTGCTGGACATGCTCACCGCCGACGAGATCGCCCGGATCGTGGCCGCCTGCGTCGGGGTCGGCTGCCCGAGCCTGTTCGTGCTCTCGGTGGTCGGTCGGGTCCGGTTCGACCCCGCCGACCCGCTGGACGCCGAGATCGCCGCCGCCTTCGACGCCCACCAGCGGCGTACGGTCGACGGCCGGGTGCTGCTCGGCCCGGACGCCGCCGGGGCGACCGTCGCCGAGTTCGCCGGGCACGGGATGCCGGTGACCGTGCGGGAGACCCCGTGGCGGCTCGGGCCGCAGCAGGCGGAGCTGATCGTGGAGTGGTTCGACGGCTGGCTGGAGGCGGCCGTCGAGCAGCGCCCCGACCTGGCCGACCGGACCGCCGGGTACGCCAGGTGGCGGCGGGCCGAGGCGGCGGCCGGTCGGCTCACCGTCACCGTCGGCCACGAGGACCTGCTCGCCGGGGTGGAATGAACCGGTTCGCCGGCCGGTACGTGAGAAGGGACAGGATCTCCGGAGGAGGAAC
The DNA here is from genome assembly GCF_053667945.1 of Micromonospora sp. SCSIO 07396. Taxonomy (NCBI): domain Bacteria; kingdom Bacillati; phylum Actinomycetota; class Actinomycetes; order Micromonosporales; family Micromonosporaceae; genus Micromonospora; species Micromonospora sp. SCSIO 07396. Next base: position 2,373,054 of record NZ_CM132210.1, on the reverse strand, counting down.
CGCGTGTCATCCGATGCCACCGGCACGTCACCCGCCCGTGCCCGTACGGCCTGGGCCTGGGTGAGCAATCTGGGCGGGGTGGCCCTGGTCGGCGCGCTGCTGTGGTGGCTGGGCACCGGCCCGGCCCTGGCCGGGTTGCGCCGGATCGACGCCCCGGCGGTGCTGGCCGCGCTGGCCCTGGGCGCGCTGGCCGCGGTCGGTTGCGCGTGGCGGTGGCGGCTGGTCGCCGAGGCGCTCGGCGTCCGGCTGCCGCTGGGCACGGCGGTGGCCGACTGCTACCGGGCGGTCTTCCTCAACGCGACGCTGCCCGGCGGGGTGCTCGGCGACGTGCACCGGGCGGTACGGCACGGCCGGGAGGCCGGTGACCTGGGCCGGGCGGTGCGGGCGGTGGTCTGGGAACGGACCGCCGGGCAGCTGGTCCAGGTGGTGCTGGCGGTGGCGCTGCTGCTGGCGTTGCCGTCGCCGGTGCGGCCGTACCTGCCGACGGTGACGGCGGTGGCGGTGGCGGTGGGCCTGGTGCTGGTGGTGCTGGTGCGGGCGCTGCCCCGGTCGGGGCCGTCGCGGCGGGCCCGCGCGGTGCGCGCCGCCGTCGCTGACGTGCGGGCCGGGCTGCTGGGCCGGCGGACCGGGCCGGGGGTGCTGCTGACCTCGACCGTGGTGGTGGGCTGCCACCTGGGCACGTTCGTGCTCGCGGCCCGGGTGGCGGGGGTCACCGCGCCGTTGTCGGTGCTGGTGCCGCTGACCCTGCTGGCATTGTTGGCGATGGGCCTGCCCGCCAACATGGCGGGTTTCGGCCCGCGCGAGGGCGTCGCCGCCTGGGCGTTCGGGGCCGCCGGCCTCGGTGCCGCCGAGGGGGTGGCGACCGCCCTGGTGTACGGAGCACTGGTGCTGGTGGCGGCCCTGCCGGGCGCCGCCGTGCTGGTGCTGCGGGGTCGCCCGTCCGCGCTGCGTGGACGACCGGGTGACCGTACGGTGGGAAGCCAGGGTGGTTCCTCACCGGTACCCGCTGCCGGGCTCGCCGGCAGCGCCTGACAGAGGAGACACATGTACGACGCACTGCCGGCCGCGACGGTCCGGACACAGGTCACCGTCCCGCTGCGGTTCCCCGACGGGTACGCCACCACGGCCCGGGTCTTCTCCTTCGACGGGCTGGTGGACGGGCGGGAGCACCTGGCGTTCGGGCTGGGCGACTGGGCGGGCGCGCTGCGCCGGCACGCGGCGGGCGGGGCGGCGCCGCTGGTCCGCCCGCACAGCGAGTGCCTGACCGGGGACGTCTTCGGCAGCCAGCGCTGCGACTGCGGCCCGCAACTGCGCGAGGCGGTCCAGCGGATCTCCGACGCCGGGGGTTTCCTGCTCTACCTGCGGCAGGAGGGGCGCGGCATCGGCCTCTACCCGAAGCTGGACGCCTACGCCCTGCAGGACGCCGGGTTGGACACCTACGAGGCGAACGTGGCGCTCGGGCACGACGAGGACGAACGGGACTACCGGGCCGCCGCGCAGATGCTGGCGGTGCTGGAGGTGCCGGAGCTGGTGCTGCTGAGCAGCAACCCGGACAAGGCCGAGCAGTTGACCCGGCTGGGGGTGACGGTCGCCGAGGTGGTGCCGACCGGGGTGTTCCTCTCCCCCGCCAACGCCGACTACCTGGCGGCGAAGGCCAGCCGGGCCGCCGCCCGGGCCGTCGACCTGCCGTCGTTGAACTGAGATGGGTGTCGTACCGGCCGGGACGGCGGCCACCGCCGTGCCGGCGACAACAGCCACCGCCGTGCCGGCGACAACAGCCACCGCCGTGCCGGCGTCGACCGGGCGGCCGTACGTGCTGTTGAGCTGCGCCACGTCGATCGACGGCTACATCGACGACGCCACGCAGGAGCGGCTGCTGCTGTCCAATGCCGAGGACATGGAGCGCATCGACGCCGTCCGGGCCGGTTGTGACGCGATCCTGGTCGGGGCGGGCACGATCCGGGCCGACGATCCCCGGCTGGTGGTCCGCTCGGCGCGGCTGCGGGCCGCCCGGCAGGCCGCCGGGTTGCCGCCGTCGCCGGTGAAGGTGACGATGACCGCCCGGGGGCTGCTGGACCCGCAGGCCCGCTTCTTCACCGTCGGGGACGCCGAGAAGGTCGTCTACTGCGCCTCACCGGCGGTGGACACGACCACCGAGCTGCTGGCCGGGCTGGCCACGGTGGTCGACGCCGGTGACCCGTTGGACCCGGCCCGGGTGCTGGCCGACCTGGCCGGCCGGGGGGTGGGGCGGTTGATGGTGGAGGGCGGCGCGGCGGTGCACGCCCAGTTCCTGACCGCCGGCCTCGCCGACGAGCTGCACCTCGTGGTCGCCCCGTTCTTCGTCGGCGACCGACGGGCCCCCCGGTTCGTCGGTGACGGCGCGTTCCCGTGGCATCCGGGCCGGCGGGCCCGGGTCGCCGAGGTACGCCAGATCGGCGACGTGGTGCTGACGCGGTACGCCCTGTCGGAGCGCTGCGCCGGCGGGGTGCCGGGATGAGCGACAATCGCCCGATGGGGTGCGCATCGTGGCGGGAGATCCTGTCGGCCCAGCTCGACGGGGAGGAGACCGCCGAGGAGCGGGTGGCGGTGCAGGCGCACCTCGACGGCTGCGCGGACTGCCGTGCCTGGCACGGGGTCGCCGCGATGGTGACCCGGCGGGCCCGGACCCGGGTGGTGACGACGGCACCGGACCTGACCGGGGCGATCCTCGCCGCCGTGCCGCCACCGACGCCCCGGCGCGTCGTGCGGTGGCGCGGTGGGCTGGTCACCGGGTTGCGGACGGCGCTGGGCCTGCTCGGCGCGGTCCAGCTCGCCCTCGGGTTGGCCCAGGTGGGTCAGGGTGTCAACGCCGAGCACCTGCACCCGGCGGGGCAGCACCTGTGGCACGAGTCGGCGGCGTGGAACGTGGCGGTGGGCGCCGGTTTCCTGTTCGTCGCGCTGCGGCGTACCCCGCCGGCCGGGTTGTTGCCGATGCTCAGCGCCTTTGTCGCCACCCTGGTCCTGCTGTCGGTCAACGATCTGGTCACCGCGCAGGTGGCGGTGCCCCGGCTGGTCAGTCACGGGTTCCTGGTCGGTGGCTACCTGATCACGGTGCTGTTGTACCGGCTGGGTCCGCGTCCGGCCGGCCCGCCGCAGGGGCGGCGCACCGGGCGGTCCCGGTGGCGGTTGCGGCTCGACGACCTCGACGAGGCCCGCCCGGTCGCGGCGCAGCCGTACGGTGCGCAGGCCCGGGACCGCCGGGCGGCCTGAGCCGCGCCGACCGTAAGCCTCTGGCAAGGTTTGCGGCGGGCCGGGCCGGGGTGCGCGGGGCTACGCTGACCGGCACGACAGGGAGGTGCCGGTGGCGCAGCGGGTGCTGGTGGTCGACGACGACCGGACGGTCAGCGACGTGGTGTGCCGCTATCTGGAGCACGCCGGCTACCAGGTGGACCACGTCGGGGACGGGGCCGCCGCGCTGGCCGCCGTGGCCGCCGCGCCGCCGCAGCTGGTGGTCCTGGACGTGATGCTGCCGGTGCTCGACGGGTTGGAGGTGTGCCGGCGGCTGCGGCAGCGGCCGGACGGCGTACCCATCGTGATGTTGACCGCCCGGGGCGACGAGGCGGACCGGATCCTCGGCCTGCAACTGGGCGCGGACGACTACCTGAGCAAGCCGTTCTCCCCCCGGGAGCTGGTGCTGCGGGTCCGATCGGTGCTGCGCCGGGCCGGCGGTGAACCGGTCACGGCGGCGGCGCGGGTGCTCGACGACGGCGGATTGACCGTGGCGACCGGCCCCCGGGTGGCCCGGCTGCACGGGCGGGAGCTGGCCCTGACCCTGCGCGAGTTCGACCTGCTCGCCCACCTCATGCAGCATCCCACCCGGGCGTTGTCCCGGGCCGAGCTGCTGGAACGGGTCTGGGGGTGGCGGTTCGGCGACCAGTCCACGGTGACCGTGCACGTGCGCCGGCTGCGGGAGAAGATCGAGGACGACCCGGCCAACCCGCGCCGCATCGTCACGGTCTGGGGTGTCGGCTACCGGTACGAGCCGATCGATGACTGACCTGGCGCTGATCTTCGGGGCGGCGCTGGCCGCGGCGGGCGGGGTGGGGCTGCTCGGTGCCGGGGTGCTGCGGCTGCTGCGCGGCCGGTCCATCACCGTGCACGTCACGGTGCTGCTGGCGATGACGGTGGGCGCGGTGGTGGCCGGGGTGGCGGTGATCGCCGAGGCGATGTTCCTCTCCCCGCACGACCTGGAGGTGGTGTTGATCACCGTCTCGGCGGCGGCCCTGGTCAGCCTCGCGGTCGGCTGGCTGTTCGCCAGGCGACTCGCCTCGGCGGCGGTCTGGGCCGACCAGGCGCGGGCCCGGGAACGGCGGATCGAGAAGGGGCGGCGGGACCTGGTCGCCTGGGTCTCGCACGACCTGCGGACCCCGCTGGCCGGGCTGCGGGCGATGGCGGAGGCGCTGGAGGACCGGGTGGTCGCCGACCCGGACACGGTCGACGAGTACCACCGCCGCATCCGGGTGGAGACCGACCGGATGACCCGGCTGGTCGACGACCTGTTCGAACTGTCCCGGATCAACGCCGGGGCGCTGCGGCTGTCGCTGTCGGCGGTGCCGCTGGGTGACGTGGTCTCCGACGCGCTGGCCGGCACCGCGCCGCTGGCCGCCGCCCGCCGCATCCGGCTGGTGTCCGCCGCCTCGGGCTGGCCGACGGTGGCCGCCAGTGAGCGCGAGTTGAGCCGGGTGGTGGGCAACCTGCTGCTCAACGCGGTGCGGTACACGCCGGCCGACGGCACGGTACGGGTCAACGCCGGGCGCGACGGTGACGTCGCCTGGCTGGCCGTCGCCGACACCTGCGGCGGCATCCCGGAGGCCGACCTGCCCCGGCTGTTCGACGTGGCGTTCCGGGGCGAGCCGGCGCGCACCCCGCACGCGGGCAGCGGGCCGCTGGCCGGGTCCGGCGGGTTGGGGCTGGCCATCGTGCGCGGGCTGGTCGAGGCGCACGGCGGCCGGGTGGACGTGCACAACGTCGCCGAGGGCTGCCGGTTCGTCGTCCGGCTGCCGTTGGCCACCGGCTGACGGCGGCGCGGCGGGCCTGCGGCGCGACGGCGGACCGCACGGGTCAGGCGCCGAACTCCTCGGCGATGTCCATCACGTAGCGGCCGTAGTCGGAGCCGGCCATGGCAGCGCCGAGCCGGTGGCAGGCCGCCGCGTCGATGTAGCCCATCCGCAGCGCCGTCTCCTCCAGGCAGGCGATCCGGACGCCCTGGCGTTCCTGCATGGTCTGCACGTAGACGCTGGCCTGTAGCAGTGACTCCGGGGTGCCGGTGTCCAGCCAGGCGAAGCCGCGCCCGAGGTCGACCAGGCGGGCCCGGCCCCGGTCGACGTAGACCCGGTTGACGTCGGTGATCTCCAGTTCTCCCCGGCGGGACGGCCTGATGTTCTTGGCGATGTCGACGACCTCGTGGTCGTAGAGGTACAGGCCGGTGATGGCGCGGTTGGAGTGCGGTTGGGACGGTTTCTCCTGGATGTCGCGCAGGGTGCCGTCGGGGCCGGTGACGCCGACGCCGTAGCGCTGCGGGTCGTGGACCGGGTAGCCGAACAGGGTGCAGCCGCTGACCGCGGCGGTCTCCTCGCGCAGCAGCCGGGAGAACGCGGTGCCGTGGAAGATGTTGTCGCCCAGGATCAGCGCGCTGGGGTGGCCGGCGACGTGGTCCGCGCCGATCAGGAACGCCTCGGCGATGCCGCGTGGCTCGGGTTGCGCGGCGTAGGAGATGGCCAGGCCGAGCCGGGAGCCGTCGCCGAGCAGCAGCCGGAACTGCGGCAGGTCGGCCGGCTTGGCGATGACCAGGATGTCCCGGATGCCGGCCAGCATCAGTACCGACAACGGGTAGTAGATCATGGGCTTGTCGCCGACGGGCAGGAGCTGTTTGGACACCGGCACGGTCATCGGGTACAGCCGGGTGCCCGACCCTCCCGCCAGGACGATCCCCTTCACGGGTCCTTCCCTCCTCCGGCCGTCGACGCCGCCGCGGCGGTCGGGCCGGTTCAGTCGAGTCCGCGGATGAGGTGCGGCTCGGTGTCCGGCTCCGACCAGTCGCACTGCCCACGCCGGTTCGCCCGTCCCCAGGCATCCAGGGCGGAGGGCGTCGCGGCCACGCCGGCCGGCCGGGTGGTACGGGGGCGTCCGGGCCCGGGGCGGGCCTCGTCGTCGTCGGCGTTGTCGGTCATCGTGTTCCCCATTCCGGGACGCCTCCCATCGTGACCCCGGCGACGGGCCGGGCGCATCTTCGTCGTTGCCCAGGTCAACGGTCGAATCGACGTCCGGCGACGGGTGAACCGTGGGTATCGCTTTTCCGACATCATTCCCCGACCCGGGCGCATCGGGCCATGGCCGCAATCATCACCGGCTAGACGAGGGGTACGCATCCGGAAAAGGCAGCTGTTAGCGCCATTCGGATTGCGCGCCGTTGACCATGCATTGAGGGTGCCCTAGCATTGAGGTCAGCTGATTCGACAAAACCGACAAAGCACTTTTCCTGCCATCAATCCACCAGTTGCCGGTGCCGCCCCGGGGGACGTCGCGGAGCCGAAACGACGCTGCATCGTCGCAGCCCAGACAGGCGATTCACGTCGTAGGAGACCAGCACCCACCATTACGCTCGCCGGGGGCACGATGGAAGACCACAGCAGCAGGGCGGTCCGGCGGGTCATCGCCGAAATGCACCAGAATCTAGGTAAGCAATTCAGCGTGGACGAGATGGCGCGGACCGCCCTGCTGAGCAAGTACCACTTCTGCCGGGTGTTCCACAGGGTGACCGGAGTGTCACCGGGACGCTTTCTCTCGGCGATCCGATTCCAGCGCGCCAAGCACCTGTTGCTGGCCACCTCGTGGAGCGTCACCGACATCAGTCACCACGTCGGCTATACCAGTGTCGGCACGTTCAGCGCCCGGTTCAGCTCCAGCGTCGGCCTCTCCCCCTCCACCTACCGCCGCCTCGGCCGCAGCCCGGGACGGGAGGACCCGTACCGGGCGCTGTGCCCGATCCGCCCCGACCCGGCCGACACCACCGGGCCGACGGTACGTGGGCAGGTCCGGGCGCTGCCCGGGGAGGCGCCCGACTGGATCTTCGTGGGGCTGTTCCCGGAACGCATCCAGCAGGGCAGGCCGGTCAGCTCCACGGTGCTGCCCGGCCCCGGACCGTACCTGCTGGGGCCGGTGCCGCCGGGCACCTGGTTCGTCCTGGCCCACGCGGTGTACCGCCGCCGGTTGGCCACCGGCACCCGCCCGCTGCTGGTCGGGCACCACGGCCCGGTGACGGTCGGCGGGCACTCCCGGTCGGTCCGGGCCGACCTCACCCTGCGCCCCATGCGCACCTTCGATCCGCCCGTGGTGCACGCCGCCGGGCTGCCGGCACTGCTGCGCACCGGCTGACCGGCGCACCGACCGACGGCGTCCCGGAGACCGGCGCGGCGCACCCGCGACACCGGACACGGGCGTGGGGCCGCCCCGACGGGACGGCCCCACGTGGTCGTGGACCAGGTCAGCGGGCAAGCGCCGGTGCCGCCGGGCTGACCGGCACCGACTCCCGACGACGCTCGCGACCGCGGTCGCGCCACCAGATGCCCCACCACATCAGGCCCCGGACGGCACAGACGATGGTCACGGCGAAGAACAGCGTGTAGACCACGTTGAACGCGACCAGCACCCCGTAGACCCCGGCCACCGCCGAACCGAACATGAACTGGTTGCGGCCCCGCGACGGCGTCGTGCCCGGGTCGGTGATCATGTAGTTGGTGAACAGGACGAAGGCCACCCCGGTCATCGGCACCAGCGCCGCCCAGATCGCCACGTCCAGCACCAGCGCGCGGACCACCGCCTGGATGACGAACCCGCCGAGCCAGCCGACGATCAGCAGCACCTTGCGGGTCAGCATGGCGTTGAGCACCGTGCCGGCGGTGATGATGACCAGCGGGACCATGATGCTGATCGCGTCCGGCACGTTCTCGGTGAACTGGTAGGGCGGCGCGATGTTGACCCAGGAGAAGGCCAGCAGCGTCACCGTGATCCCGAAGTTCGACGGGTTCATGAAGTGCCGCATCCGGCCGTTGACCGGTGCCCGCAGGGCGGTCTTGGCCCCGATCGCGACGACCACGGCGAACGCCACCGGCCAGAACCGGTCGTTGGCGTAGAGCAGCATGTTCGCCGCCAGCGCGGTGATGTGGGTGGGCAGCAGGAAGGTGTACATCCCCCAGACCCCGTTGCCACTGAACGCGGGCCGCCGCTTGCCGGCCCACGCCGACACCATCTCGATCGCGATCTCGGCGGTGTAGCCGACCAGCAGGGCGAAGAACGGCCAGGTCCACGGCTGTTCGAAACCGAGCAGGGTGTAGCCGATGATGTTGAAGATCGACATCGACATAGCGAAGTTGCGCAGCGCCAGGTAACGCGGGTCCTTCGCGTCCACCCGGGGCACCGCCGGTCGGGCCGTGGGCGGGGCCGCCGGGTCGACGGACCGGACCCCGCCCGGGACCGTACGCACCGCGGCGTCGGTCACGTCTTCCTGTCTGACGTCAGTCATCGGGTGATCTCCTGGGCGTCGGCGGTCAGCATCAGGTCGTGCCAACCGGAGGTGAGCGAGAGGGTCTGCTTGTGGGTCGCACCGGTCAGGTCACGCCAGCACACCTCGGCCGACACCGGACGGTCCCCGGCGGAGCCCAGCCCGAAGAAGACGTCGAAGCTGCGCTTGCCCGAGTGACCACCGCCGCCGTCGAGCTGGGCGATCTGGGTGAGCCCGTCGGCGGTACGGATCTTGACCTGGGCGCCGTAGGCGGGCGTCCGGGCGTCGGCCGCGCCGCCGACCGTCGGCCGGTGCAGGCGCAGCCCGAGGAAGCCGCCGGGGGACGAGGCGGTGTTGCGGTAGAAGGCCGGCGGTCCCCACTGGCGGGCGACCGCGAAGTCCTGCACACCGTCGGCGTTGGTGTCGGCCACCGCGACGCCCCGGGTCGGGATGGGCACGTCGAGGCCGAGTTCGGCGTTGAGGTTGACGAACGTCTTGCCCTGCCGCACCCAGAACGCCAGCTTGTCGTTGCCGGCGATGTCGTCGCCCGGCTCCGCCTTCGGCCACATCGCCGGGTTGCGCAGCATCAGGTCGTTGGACATCGCCAACTCCTGGAGCCAGGCCCACCGGCTGGTGGTGCCCTTGACGAACCCGTCGGCCTGCACCACCTCCAGGGAGCCGTTGTTGTCGAAGTCGGCCATCTTGGCGTCCCAGCCCCAGCCGGTCCAGGCCATGTTCAGCTTGGACGCCTTGTTGTCGTACGGGGCCACCCCGCGGGTGAGCTTGTCCCGTGCGTCCTGCGGGCTGCCGGCGTTGTTCATCCAGACGAAGTTGCTCTCCTCCAGGCCCCAGGAGCTGGTGATGTTGCTGACGAACATGTCGAACCTGCCCCGGTTGTCGAGGTCACCGAAGTCGATCGACATGCCCTTGAAGGAGTCCTGACCGAGCACCATCGACTTCGGGGTGAACGCGCCCCGGCGGCCGTGGACCTCGGCGAACCTGATCCGGCCCGGGGTCGAGACGTTGTGCAGCAGGTGGTCGTGGCCGAAATCGTTGGCCAGGTACAGCTCGGGCAGCAGGTCGCCGTCGATGTCGGCGGAGCCCGCCCCGAGGGTCCAGCCGGTGGAGGCCGGCCCGGGGACCGCCTTCTGCTCGACGTACCGGATCGACGGCTGGTCACCGCCGGTGGCCGCGTCCCACCGCAGCATGTGCGCCCCGCCGGCGTTGCGCGCGTGCGACATGGAGGCGTTCATCTGGACGTTCGGCTGCCCGTCCGGGTCGAGCACCTGGGTGTCGGGGAAGTAGTTGAACACGCCGATGTCCGGGCGGCCGTCGCCGTCGAAGTCGGCGACCGCCACCGCGTTGGTGTTCCACAGCGCGCCCTGGTAACGGTTGCCCGGACCGGGCTGGGTGGGGATGAGCTCGGTCGGCGCGTAGCTGCCCAGCCGCAGGTCGGTGGCACTGGCCCGGTGCAGGAACAGCACCGGGGTCCGGCCCCAGTAGTAGACCAGCAGGTCGGTGCGGCCGTCGAGGTTGTAGTCGCCGGGCACGCACCCCATCGGCGCCATCGTGGTGTCGGTGGGCAGCGGGCGGGGGTCGAGGACGAAGGGCTGGTAACGGTCCCCGCTGTCAGGCGCCGGGGTCACCACGGCGGTGTCGCTGCGGGTGTCGACCAGGCACAGGTCGTCGGCCACGCCGTTGCCGTCCAGGTCGTTGAGGGCGATCGCCGCCCCGACCGAGGAGACCCAGGACTTGATGTGCTCGTACTCCGGGTTCACCTCGCGGACCGCGCGGGCGGTGGGTGCGGGTGGCAGCGCGATGGGCAGTTCGGCGAACTGGAACCGTGCGGCCAGCTCCGACCGCTCGGCTGCGGACGCCTCCGGGCGCTGTGCCACGACGAAGAGAATGCTCAGCAGAACGAGCACAAAGGCTGCGGGAGTTGCGCGGCGAAGGAAGCCGGCAGATTGAGACGGCAACAGTCCCCCTACGATTTCGTGGGCGCGTCGTTCGCCCGTTGACTGGTCACTCGGAAGCGCCACCGAACGGCTGGAGATACTGATGATTACCACCCTCCGCGGCGGGGTGAATAACCAACTCTTAAGCCACCGATCAGATGACTCTCGCCCTTTCAGGGGCCACGAACATCGTCAGCCAGAAGCCGAATGGAGTCTTCTCATGGCTTGCTCTCCACCCACTGCGGGGCAGCCGTCGGCACATCGATCACACCGTCACAGCGCGTCGGGCAGCGGTCGCGATGCGTCAAAGTTCTCTGACTTTGCTCTCCTGAACCCTCACCTGACCTGGCCTCAGCCGTGGTGATAGCTACCGCTTAATGGTCTTTGCCGTCTTTCTTCCCCGCAGAGCCGGGCACGCCCGGCCCACCTGCCAGATCGGACGAATCACCGCGCAACACCCCGGTTACCAACCGTCACCTCCCCCGAAAAAAGGCCGCACGCTGCGCCGATGAGGCCGAGGACCACCCGACGGATAGCGAGGATCTCCACTGGCAAATAGGGGAGGGATCGATAGCACGACTATCCATGTTGCCGGCCCCGCCGCTCATTGCCGCCTATCTTTGGTCGCGCTAGCATCAACTCGGCCACAACGGCCAGAGGCAATTTCGACGGCCGCATCCGCGTTTATGCATTGATCGAGACTAAAGGCTCCATCAATCAGCCGGCATAGACACCGTACGCACGCAGTCGCCACAGCCGTGCCCGGAGGATGCCAGCGGCCGACGAATCGAGCACCCTGGGGGAGACCGTGGAAGACGTCATTGAACGGGCGGTGGAGCGAGCCATCGTCACGATGCGGGACAACATCGCCGAGCCGATCACCATCGACGACATGGCCCGTGCCGCGATGTTCAGCAAGTTCCACTTCTCAAGGATCTTCCGCCGGGTCACCGGCGTCTCGCCCGGTCGCTTCCTCTCCGCCATCCGCCTCCAGGAGGCCAAGCACCTGCTGGTCTCCACCACCCTGAACGTCGCCGACATCAGCCTGCGCGTCGGCTACAACAGCGTCGGCACGTTCAGCTCACGGTTCACCCGCAGCGTCGGCATGTCCCCCACCGCCTACCGGCGCTACCGGGGCTTCAGCACGCGCATTCCGCAGGACGAGACCAGGGGTGCCTCGGGGGGACGCACCTCGACCATCCGGGGCACCGTGGCCGGCCCCGACCAGGAGGATCTCGGTTTCGTCTTCGTCGGGCTCTTCCCCGACCCGCTGCCCGAGGGGCGGCCCGTCCGGTGCGCGGTGCTCAACGGCGCCGGCGCGTTCGAGTTGGAGACGGTCCCGGAGGGCCACTGGTACCTGCTCGTGCAGTCGGTACGCCCCGACGGCTCCCTGACCGACGCCCACGACCTGGACCCCGACCACATCTTCGTCGGCTCGCACGGGCCGATCGTCGTCCGCCGCGACCAGGTGGTCCCCCCGATCGACATGCACCTCAAGCCGGCCCGCTCCATCGACCCGCCGGTGCTGCTCGCCCTGCTCGACATCCGCCGGATGGCGCTCGACCAGGTCGGCTACCGGGTCGAGGCGGCCTGACCCGGCCCACAGCCTGACCCGGCCCACACCACACGGACGGCGGCGTACCCCACCAGCGGGTGGGGTGCGCCGCCCCGTCGTGTCCGCCGTCCGGCCGGGTCGGCCGGTGTCCCCCGGGCGACCGCCAGGTCCCGCCGGCCCGAACCACCGGGCGACAGGCGGCGGCGACGGGCAGCCGGCAGGCCACGGGCCACGGGCCACGGGCCACGGGCCACGGGCCACGGGCCACAGGCCACGGAAAGGATGCCCTTCGGACGGGCCGGCCCCGCCCGGGGATCGGGCGGGGCCGGCGGCGGGACGGGTCCGTGCCCCGCAACGCGTCCGGACGGGTCAGTGCTCCGGCGGGTCCTCCGGATCGGAGGCGACCTTCGGCCGACGAAGTAGGATCACCGACAGGGCGACCAGCAGCCCCAGGTCCAGCACCAGCAGCAGACCGTCCAGGGGGTCGGTGCCGACATGCTGGTGTCCGGTGGCGGGCGCGACGTCCGCCGGCGGCAGCAACGGCGCGGCGCCGACGGCGAACACGCTACGCCCGGTGCTCTGCCGCCCGTCGGCGAGCCACACGTGGTAGGCGACCGTGTAGCTGCCCTGCGGCAGGGCGGGCACCGACACCACCAGCTCGGTCCCGTCGCGCCGGGACGCGCCGGTGGCCACCTGCGGGCCCTGCGCCGGGGTCAACGACACGTGTGCCTCGTCCGGGTTCGGAGGACCGGGCAGCCGCAGCCGTACCTCGGTCGGCCCGGTGGCCAGTCGGCTGCCGTCCGCCGGCACCACCACGGCGTCGACCGTCTCGGCCGGCCCGGGGGTGGACGGCGAACGCAGCCACAGCGCGGTGGCCACGGTCACCAGCACCACGGCGACGGCCGCCGTACGCGGCCCGAAGAAGCCACGACGGCGGCCGTCCTGTCCGGCGGTGGTCATGCCGGCGTGAGCGCCCTGACCGAACGGGGAGCGCAGGTGCAGGCCATCGTGGCCCGCTCGGCGGCGTTCGGTCGCAGGTGCAGGTACATCGCGACCACCATCGGCAGGAAGACGACCGTGTTGTAGAACAGGTGCAGCTCGACCCGGGGCACGACCAGCTGGAGAATGCTGGTCGGTGCCGGACGGTCGAACAGGAAGTTGCCCGTCTGCGCCTGGAGCAGCAGCAGCAGGTGCTCGATGTGGTGCCAGAACTGGATCACCAGGGCGACCGTCCACCAGGTGCGGGCCCGGCCGACGAAGCCGGGACGCAGCAGGGCCAGCCCGATCAGCATCACGATGGCGTACCCGTAGTGCAGCCACTCGGAGGTGACCAGCCACGGCACGGCCATCCCCAGCACCCCGCGCGACTGCGGGACCGGCCAGCCCAGCACCCAGATCTGGAACGCCTGGGCGAGGTGCTCGGCCCAGTGTGCCAGCACCACGAGCATGTACAGGTTCAGCGCCATCCGGTGATAGGGGCCGTTGAGCAGGCCGAGCGGGCCCGATCGGGGCTGGTGGGATACGGCTTGGTTCGACATGTCGGGTGGTCTCCCCCATCGGTCGACGGACACCGGCACCGCAGCGGGCCGGGGGACGGCAGCACGCCGTCCCTCCAGGCTGGAACCCGCAGCGGTGGTTGTCGTCTTCGAACGTGCCGGATCTGCCCCGGGCGGGTGCTCAGGCGCCGGCCGGCCGCTCCGCCGACGTGGCGCAGCAGCGCGCCAGGTGACTCTCCTGGGCCATCCGGCGCATCGCCTCGAAGGCCACCTCGGACAGCACGTTCCAGACCGCCATCGCGGTGGCGGAGTGCGCCGACTCGTGCTGGAACTCGTGCGTCACGATCCGCTGCGCGCTCTCGGCGTGCTCGCTGAACACGTCGATGTCGCAGTCGGCGTCCAACCGCTGCAACGCGGTCAGCACGTGGGCCAGGGTGTCGCGGCCCGGCGAGGCGACGTCGACCTCCCAGCCGAGCCGGTCGATGAACGCATCGACCTGGACCCGGGCCGGGCCGACGTCGGGCGCGTCGTCCTCCTCGGGCTGGTCGGGAAAGAGCGCCCAGATGGTGGCCCGGCACTGCGCGCCCAACGCCAGTCCCTTGTCGTCGAGGGCGGCCAGCACCCGGCGTACCGAGGACAGGCTCAGTCGCCCGATGCCGGCCAGCACCCGGATCAGCTGGAGCCGGGCGAGGTGCTCCTCGCCGTACTCCGCCTGGTTACGTGCGGTGGGCCGACCCGGTGGCAGCAGGCGCTCCCGGATGTAGAACTTGATCGTCGGAAGTGGAACACCACTGATCCTGGCCAGATCTGAGATGCGCATCCGTCCCCCCAGGGTCCCGGTGGCCACCGCCGGACGCCGTCTGCGGCGGGGCTCCGCCGCCCGGCTGCGGTCGGCCCGAACGTAACGGCGGTGGCACCGCCGTGGACAGCGGACGCCGGGCAGCACGGCGGGTGAAGGCCGTCGGCGCATCCGCGATGACGGCTGCGGAACCACCCGTCGGCACGACGGCGGCTCCATGGGCAGGGCGGGCACCTCGGGCCGTACCGGCCGGGGTGGTCGCCGCGCATCCGGGACTCATCGCACCTCCCCCAGCACGATGAGCAACCTGAGAGTTGCTCAGCGCAATAGTAACCAGTGCGGCCTGCTCGCAGGTTATTCGATGTTGCTGAACCCCGCTTCGTGCCTGGGGTCCGGGGGTCACGTCAGGGCCCGTACCGTCATCGGCAGGCCGCCGCGGATCCGCAGCGACAGCATGGGCTCGGGCACCACCCGGTGCCCGGCCGGGGTGTGCAGCCGCAGCCGGCGGCTCACCATCGCCACCACGAAGACCGCCTCCATCAACCCGAGGTGGTTGCCGACGCAGAACCGCGGCCCCGCGCCGAACGGCACGTACGCGTAGCGCGGCCGGTCGGCCGACGCCGAGGGCGAGAACCGCTCCGGGTCGAACCGGTCCGGGTCGTCCCAGTAGGCCCGGTGCCGGTGCAGGGTGTACGGGCAGATCAGCACGTCGGTGCCGGCGGGCACCGCGTAGCCGCCGACCTCGTCGGCCTCCTGCGCCCGGCGGGACAGCATCCACACCGGAGGGTAGAGGCGCATCGCCTCACTGAGCACCATCGAGGTGTACGTCAACCGGGGCAGGTCCTCGTAGGTCGGCGACCGGTCACCCAGCACCTCCAGCGCCTCGGCCCGCACCCGGTCCCAGACCTGCGGGTGCCGGTCGAGCAGGTGGAAGGTCCAGCCGAGGGTGCTGGCGGTGGTCTCGTGCCCGGCCAGCAGCAGGGTGGTCAGCTCGTCGCGCAGCCGCCGCCGGCCCACCGCCGGGTCGGTCTCCCGCCGGGTCGAGGCCAGCAACCGCGACAACGCGTCGTCCTGGTCCTCGTGGCCCGGCCGGGACCGCCGCCGCACGGCCAACTCGTCGACGATCCCCGCCAGTTCCCGACGGGCCCGCCGGAACCGCATCTGCTGCGGCAGCGGCACCCACATCGGCACCAGGTTCATCGACGCCATCTCGAACATCGCCTGGTCCTGCATGGACTCGAAGGCCGCCCCGAGGGACCGGAAGCCGCTCAGGTCGGCGTCGAGCAGGGTCCGCCCGAGCACCCCCAGGGTGAGCCCGGTCATCTCCCGCAGGATGTCGACCGGCTCGCCGCCGTCGTACGTCTCCAGCCGGTCGACCAGCCGCGCGGCCTCCTCGGCGACGATCCCGGCCTGCTGGGCGATGCGGCGGGCCTGGAACACCGGCTGGATCACCCGGCGCTGCTCCCGCCACAGCTCACCCTCGCTGGTCAGCAGCCCGTCGCCGAGTGCCCGGCGGGCGTGCATCAGCCCGATGCCCTTGTGGTAGTTCTGGCTGTTGTCGGCCAGCACGTGCTTGGCGTGGTCGGGGTGGTTGAAGAAGTGCAGCCCCCGCCCCGGGCCGAGGCGCACCGCGTCGCCGTAGGTCTCGGCGGCGGAGCGCATCAGCCCGAGCCGGTCCCGGCCGAGCTTCCACAGGGTGCCCAGCATCGCCACCCCGGTCGGCCCCCGGGGGACGACCCGGGGCGCGACGGTGGTCATCGGACCACTCCGCTGGGCATCGGGGTGATCTGCCGGAACCGACCGTGCAGGAACAGCACCGCGTCCTCCTCGTGACGTTTCTCGGCCGACAGCAGCCGGCCGACGAAGATGGTGTGGTCGCCGCCCTCGTAGTCGCGCCACAGGGCGCACTCGAAGGAGGCCAGCGCCCCGGTGATCAGCGGCGCTCCGGTCAACCGGCCGGGCTGCCAGTCGACGACGTCGAACTGGGCGGCACCGAGCGGCCGGCGGCGGTCGGCGAAGTGCCGCGCCACGTGCTCCTGGTCGGCGGCGAGCACCGACACGGCGAAGCTGCCGGCGGCCACCAGGTGCCGGTGCATGACCGCCTCCCGGTCCACGCAGACCAGCAGCAACGGCGGGTCCAGCGACACCGAGGTGAAGGCGTTCGCGGTCATCCCGTGCGGGGATCGACCCCCGACGGTGACCACGGTGACGCCGGTGGCGAAGGCGGCGAAGGCCCGCCGCAGCGCCGCCGGGTCGACCGCCGGCTCGTCGTCGCCAAGGGGCTTGTCCATGGTGGTCTCCTCGCCGTCACTGGGCCCGGACGGTGGCCGTGTAGGGCGCCAACGCCCGGGTCAGCGCCTCCGGCACCCGGGTCGGCGCGGTCCGGTTGTTCGGCCCGCGCATACAGGCCACCCGCTGCCGCCCCCGGGCGACCAGCGTCTCGCCGCCGCCCGGGTCGAGGCGTACGTAGTCGAAGCTGAACTCCAGCTGGGTCTGCACCAGGTCGACCAGGCGCATCCGGATCGACAACTCGTCGAAGGCGGTGATCTCGGCGAAGAACTCGCAGTCGACCTTCAGGGTGAACAGCTTCAGGTCGTCCTGGAGGTCGGCCAGCACGTCCGGGGCGTGCTGCTTGAGGAACATCTCCCGGCACCGTCCCTGCCAGCGCAGGTAGTTGACGTAGTAGACGTTGCCGACGATGTTGGTCTCCTCGAAACCCACCGTGTGCGGGTACTCGAAGTACTTGTCCATGCTCAACTCCACCCGTCGGTGAGCACGGTGAACACCACCGGTTGCGGGATGTCCACCAGGCTCGTGGCGAACGTGGCGACGCGCAGCGGACCCGAGGCCAGGACCACCCAGCCGTCGGGACCGCCGGGCGTCAGGGTCAGCGGCGAGTCCGCCGGCAGGCCCACCTTGCGCAGGCACTCCACCGCGCCCCACACCCGGGTCGCCGCGGTGTGCGCGCTCTCGTCCCGGTCCCCGGCGATCAGCGCGGCCAGTCCGGCGTGGACGCCCAGCAGGCCCGCCCAGTCCGCCGTCGACCGCTCGGCCACCGGCTCGACGTCGCAGCCGACCGTCCCGGTGGCCGCGACGGCCAGGGTCACCCCCGCGCCGTGCGCCGCCGAGACGGCCCGGTCGCCGTCGACCTCCGGCCGGCCGTCCGGGCGGTACCGCACCTCGTGGGGGGCGCCGAGGGCCCGGCCGACGGCGACGGCGGTCCGCTCCCGGCGGGGGGTCTCCCCCGGCCCGTCGGGTTCCACGGTGACCGCGACCCGGGCGCCGAGCACGTCGCCGAGCCCCCGCTCCAGGTGCGAGCCGAGTAGCACCGGCAGCCACGGCCCGCGGCCCCCCCGGTGCCGGACCGCCTGCAACCGCAGGCCCTCCCAGCGTTCGACGACCGCCCCGGACTCGTCGCGGACCGCGATGTCGTAGACGTAGGTGTCGCCGTCGCGGCTGCGTTCGGTGGCGCAGCAGCGCACCGTGCCGGTGCCGGACATCCGCGCCCCGGCCGGCCAGATCCGCTCCACGCCCACCGGCAGCAGGGTGGCGTCGGGTACGCAGACCTGGTTGCCGTGCATGAACGCGTCCCGGGTGCCCGGGTCGCCGAGCAGCAGGTCGGCGGGGAGGAAGCCGGCGAACCAGGCGTCGCCGCCACCGACGGCCACCTCGGCGTCGACGTCGCGGGCGGCGGCCCGGTGGAACCGGCGCAGCCGCTGGAACCGGCCGCCCTGGAACAGCCACTCGCCGTACAGGTCCCGCTCGGGTGCCAGCGGCACCTGCGGCAGACCCGGGTCGGTGCGTCCGGGCGGGCCGTCGGGGACGACGGTGTCGGTGAACCGCAGCCGGGCCCGGAAGTGGTCGGTGGCGTACCCGGTCTCGGCGCTGCGGATCGCCACCTGGACGACGGCGTCGTCGGTGACCGTGGCCGCCACCCGGATGACGGTGCTGCCGTCGGGCGGCACCACGATCGGCCGGGGGAACTCCACCTGCTCGACCACCGGCACCGTGGAGCGGCCGGTGACCGCCACCGCGACCTGCGTCATCGCCTCCATCCCGAACACCGCCGGGAAGAGCAGGTTCCCGTCGAGCAGGTGGTCGGCGAGGTACCGGTCGGCGCCGGCGGTCAGCTCGACCTCGCAGACCAGTTCCACCCCCGGGTAGTACGCCAGCGGCTTGTCCACGAAGCGCAGCAGCGGCAGCGGCGGCCGGTCGTAGCGCAGGGTGTCCATCCCCTCGGCCCGGCCGCTGACCACCACCACGGGCGGCACGTCCGGGTCGTCGAGCAGCCGCAGCAGCACCTCGACGCCCTGGTCGGGGCTGATCGGGACGACCCCCTCGCGGCTCAGTGACTCCACCACCGACAGTCGTTCGCCCATCCCCACCCCGGACCAGACCGACCACTCCAGGCACAGCGCCCGGCAGTTCGGGAACCGGCGGCCGGTCTCCTCGGTGAGCCCGGCCAGCCAGTCGTTGGCGGTGGCGTAGTGCGCCTCGCCGCGCAGGCCGGCCCGGCCGATGATGCTGCCGAAGGTGACCAGCAGACGCAGCTGCCCCGGGTCGACCGCGGCGAGCACCGCGTGCAGGCCGTCCAGCTTCGGGGCGAAGGTCCGCCGCAGCGCCGCCGCGTCCAGGGCGGTCAGCGCGGCCGGCTCGTTGCGGCCCGCGCCGTGCAGCACCGCGGTCACCGGGCCCAGCGCCGCCCGCACCCCGGCGACCGCGTCGGCGACCTGGGCGGCGTCGGTGACGTCGGCGCGGGCGTAGTGCACGCGTACCCCGTGGGCGGTCATCCGGCGCAGGTTGTCCGCCAGTTCGGTGTCCTGCGCCGGGTCGGAACGCCCGAGCAGCCCCAACGCGGCACCGGTCCGCTGCGCCACGGCCAGGGCGCACTCGGCGGTGATGCCCTTGCCACCCCCGGTGACCAGCAGCACGTCGGTGTCGTCCAGGGGCGGGTGGGGCTGTGCCGCGCGTACCGGCAGCGCCCGCAGCACCGGCAGTCGCCGGGCCCCGGCGTCGTCGTAGTGGCTCTCCTGGTATCCGGTGGTCGCGCCGACCTCGGCGACGACCCGGTCGACGGCCTCCGGCCCGGCCGGGGTGTCCACCACGGTCACCCGCAGCTGCGGGGCCTCCAGGCGCAGGGTCTTGGCCACCCCGGTCGCGCCCCGCCCCCGCTGGACCAGCACGAAGCGGGTGCCGGCCGGCCCGGCCAGGGCCTCCTTCGCGCCGGCCAGGGCCAGTTCGAGGTGCTCCTCGGCGCACTCGGCCGGCAGGCACACCAGCACGCCGGAGTCGACGGCGGCCCGTTCCAGGGCGTGCCGCAGCGGCGCGGCCAACGGGTGCCCGTCGGGGGCGAAGACCTGCCACCGGCCGGGGACGCCACCGCCGGTCGGAACCGGCGGCCCGGCCGGCTCACCGTCGACGGCGAAGGCGCGGGTCCAGGCCGCCGCGCCGGTGACGGCGGGCGTCCGGTCGTGGTCACCGGCCTGGCCGGTCGCGGACAGCTCGTCGAGCGCCACCGCGAGTTCCGCGACGGTGGCGGTGGCGAAGTTCGTCGGGGCCTGCGCCGGTGGCACGTTCACCAGCCGGGACGCCTCGTTGATGATCTGCCCGACGGTGATCGAGCTGAGGTGCAGGTCGTCGAGGAGCCGGCTCTCGCCGTGCACCATGGTCAGCGGCAGTTCGGCCCGCTCGGCGGCCAGCCGGCGCAGCATCTGCACCGTGGACTCGCCGTCGACCGGCCCGTCGGCGTCGGTCGGGGCGGGGCGTTCCGCCCGGGTCGCCTCCGGCAGGTCCACCAGCGGGGCCTGCTCGCAGGGGCTGGCGAAGAAGTGCTGCTCGGCCCCGAGGTGCAGCGGTCGGCGCAGCCGGTCGTCGAACAGCGCCGGATAGTCGTGCGCGGCACCCACCACGAACGCAGCGGCGGCCACCCGCAGCAGCCCGCGCAGCGACTCGTCGTCGGTGTCCAGGGCCACCGCCGGCACGTCGGTGATCGCCCCGGCCAGGCCACTGAGGATGCGACCCGGACCGACCTCCACGAAGAGGTCGATGTCCTTGGCGGCCAGTGCCACCGCCTGGGCGAACAGCACCGGGTCGGTGATCTGGCGGTGCAGCAGCGCCCGCAGGTCCGTCTCGGCGGGCAGGGTCTCGCCGGTCACCGTGGAGACCACCCGCCGGCGGACCGGGCCGAAGGACTCCCGGGCCAGGTGCCCGGCGAACGCGTCCGCCGCCGGCGCCACCAGCGGCGAGTGGAAGGCGTGCGAGACCCGCAGCAGGGACGCGCCGAGGCCCGCCCCGGCAGCCAGGTCGAGCGCCGCCCGGACCGCCTCCTCGGTGCCGGCCACCACCGTCTGTTCCGGGCCGTTGTAGCCGGCGATCACCACGGGTACGCCGGCCACCAGCGCGGAGACCCGTTCCGGTCCGGCGTTGACGCTGGCCATCACCCCGGAGGAGCTGTGCTCGGTCATCGTCGCGCCTCGCGCCCGGGTCACCCGCAGCAGCGTCTCGTCGTCGATCGCGCCGGCCCAGTGCAGGGCGGACAGCTCACCGAGGCTGTGCCCGACCGCGACGGTCGCGTCCAACCCCAGCAGATCCAGGGCGGCCAGGCCGGCCCGGGAGCCGGTGACGATGCGCGGCTGGGCCAGCGCGGTGGCCACCATGTCCCCGGCCACGGGCAGGTCGGCCCGGCGGAACACCTGGTCCACCTCGGCGAGCCGGCGACGCAGCGCCCCGCCGCTGGTGCCCCGGCCGGCACCCTGGCCGGGGAAGAGGTAGCCGATCCGGCCGACGCCGCCGACGTGACCGAGGAAGCTGCGCCCGTCGCCGTCGACCAGCCGGGTCTCACCGGAGTCGATCAGCTCGCACAGCCGCCGCAGCCGCTGCTGCGCGTCGGTCGGCGAGGACACCACCACCGCCGCCCGGTACGGCCGGTCGGCGAGCTGGTCGTGCAGGGTGGCCGCCACGTCGGCGAGCTGCCCCTGGGCCAGGGTCGGCACGTAGTCGAGCAGTTCCTGGAGCCGCTGGCGCACCTCGTCGCGGGACGCACCGTCGACCAGGAACAGCTCAGCGTCCTGCACGGAGGTGGCGAGCCGGGCGGTCCGGGTGTCGAAGGCGACCCGGCGGGCGGTGCCGGCCTGGTCCAGCACCACGTGGGTGTTGATGCCGCCGAACCCCATCGCGGTGATGCCGGCGCGTACCGGCTGGCCGTCCGGCCACGGTTCGGCCGTCCGCAGCACCCGCAGCGTCGCGTCGTCGCGGGTGAGCAGTTCGTGCGGGTCGACACAGCCGAGCGCGGGCGGCAGCACCTGGTGGTGCACGGCCAGCGCCGCCTTGATCAGGCCGGCCACCCCGGCCGCTGCCTTGGTGTGCCCGATCATGCCCTTGATGGAGCTGATCACGGCGGGCGGTGCGGTCGGGTCGGCCTCCCGGCGGGCCTGCGACAGGGCGGTCAGCTCGGTGGCGTCCCCGACCGCCGTGCCGGTGCCGTGCCCCTCGAACAGCGGCACCGACTCGATGCCGAACCCGGCCCGCTCGTACGCCCGGCGCAGGGCGAGCTGGTAGCCGTTGACCTCGGGACGGGTGATGCCGCCCTTGCCGTCGGAGGAGATGCCCCAGCCGGCGATGGTGGCGTAGCTGCGGTGGCCGGCGGCGAGCGCGTCGGCCTCCCGCATCAGCACCACCATCCCGCACCCCTCCCCCGGCCAGAAGCCGTTGGAGTGCCTGTCGTAGACCCGCATCTCGTCGCGGGCCAACGCGCCGGTCTTGGCGAAGCCGACGATCTCGAACGGGTCGATCGACAGGTCCACCCCGCCGGCCACCGCGACGTCGAGGTCGTTGTCGAGCAGGGCCCGGCAGGCGGTGGCGACCGACAGCAACGACGACGAGCAGGCGCCGTCGACGGTGTACCCGCCGCCGTTGAGGTCGAAGTAGTTGCAGATCCGCCCGGCGATGGTGTTGGACAGGCCGCCGGCGAGGGTGTCCTCGTCGATCTCCGGGAAGGGCGCCTTGTAGCGGTCCTCCAGCTCGTCGAGGAAGGTCGCCAACCGGTCGTCCTCCCAGCCCTGCTGGTGCAGCGCGGTGGCGACCGTACGACGGACGAACGGCCAGCGCAGCCGCAGCACGTTGGCGCGGGCGAACTCCCCGGTGAGGGTGTTGCCCACGACCACACCGGTGCGGTCACGCGGCAGCCCCTCCCCCGCCGGGAAGCCGGCGTCGCCCAACGCCTTGGCGGCCATGTCCAGGGCGAGCCAGTGGGTCAGGTCGGTGGAGCGGTACGTGCTGCCGGCGATCTTGTAGGCGAGCCGGTCGAACTCGTACCCCTCGATGACGGCGGCGGTGCGGGCGTAGAACCGGTCCGGGGCGCTCGGGTCCGCGTCCCAGTAGTCCGCCAACCGCATGCGGACGTCGGGCAGCGCGCGGAAGGCCCGGCGACCGGCGAGGGCGTTCTCCCACAGTTCTCGGGGCGAGGTGGCGTCCGGGTATCGGCACGCCATGCCAACGATGGCGATCCTGGTCATGCGGGCACGATCTCCTTACCGTTCGGGTCGCCACGGGCGTGGCGAGGCGCCTGCCGAGGCGTGGGCAGGTGTGGGGAGGGAGGCTGCGCCGGGACCACCCGGCGATCGGCGGGACGGGAGGGATGGGGACAGGACGTCCCGTCAGCGCCTTCCGCGTATCCGCAGTTCGTCGGCGATGGCCCGACGCCAGATCTCGTAGCCGGGCTCCAACGGGCTGTCGCCGGTCGGCCGCTGCTCGTCGCAGATCCGGTTCGCTTCCACCGGGGTGGCACCGGCCAGCACCGAGGTGGCCAGGCCGGTGTGCGGGGTCTCCAGGCCGGCGGTGAGCCGGGCGGTCGCGGCGAACGCGCTGCCCTGGGCGACCTCGGCGCGGTGCTTGCCGGCCCGGTCGAGGAAGAGGCGCAGTTCGTCGGCGTCGGCGCCCCCGGCGTACGTGGCCGCGAGGCCAGCGCCGCCGTACAGGTCGCTGCGACGCTCGGCCGGGAACCGGTCGATCAGGTCGGCGACCACCCCGGCGTCGGTGCCGCCGACGAACCACATCGCCCGGCCGATGCCCTGGTCGATGGCGCGGCGGGCGTACCAGCGGGGGCCGTCGGCCGGCCACGGGAAGTCCTGCTCCTGGTACTGCTCGTGCACGTACCGGCGGGTGTGGAAGTACGCCTGGTGGAAACCGTAGCCGTCGAGCACCAGCCAGCGCAGCAACGGGTCCGGGGCGTACAGCTTCGACCAGCGGAACCGGGGCAACCGGGCCATCGCCCAGCCGACCCCCACGTAGGCCATGTAGACGTGGTCGGCGCCCCGGCCGGCCAGGAACGTCTGCACCCGGTCCGACCGGCCGCCGGGCAGGGCGTCCAGCACGGCGAGGGCCATCGCGGCCCCCTCGTAGGCGAAGCCCCGGAACTGCGGACGCACCGTCTCCAGCGCCGGCTCCGCGTCGGCGGGGGTCCGCGCCTCGGCGGCCGCAGCGTACCCGGTCAGAAATGACTCGCCGACGGTTTCCAACAGTTCGACGGCCGCCGGATTCTTTCGGTGGAAACCGCGAACGTCGACTTTGGTCTCCGACGACGATGGCGTGATAATGCGTCGCCGCAGTCTCAGGAATGGATTCGACACCGGGCGTCCCCCTATCTTCTCGCACGTCAGGAGGGATGCCTCCCGAAGTTATGTTTTCAGCGGCGAAACAGATCGTCTACTTCTAAGGTGCGCCACCGGCGCATTACCCACCGGGCCCGGTAATTGACCGGCTGGTTCACCGGGCAGCCGGGCGCAGGCAGCGCCGGCCGACCTCCCGGGCCGCCACGTACGCCGCCCAGGCGACCGCCTGCACCAGCGCACGGTCGGTCGGCGCGGTGCCCCGGAACGCGCCGACCACCTCGTCGTCGACCCGGTAGGAGGCGAACGCGGTCAGCAACGCCAGCCGGCCCGCCGCCCGGTCCGGCCCGGGCAGCCCGGCGCAGGCGTCGTCGTACCAGTCCCGGCCGGGGCCCGGTGACGACCCGTCCCACCGGTCGAGCCGCTCGCGCAGCAGGGCCCGGACCGCCGCCGGCACCGCCTCCTCGCCGGCCCGGTCGAACGCCCGGTAGGCGCGGGCCACCGCACCGGCGATCACCGGGTCGGCGGCGGCCCATCCGGCGTCGTCCGGCAGCGTCGCCGCCGGCAGCAGCGCCAGTGACCGTCCCGGCCGGGGCGCGCCCCGCAGGGTGGGCCGCAGCAGCCGGCCGACGGCCCGCTTGAACCGGCGTCGGGCCGCACCGGTCAGCCCGGCCGGCAGCAGGTGGTCGGGCAGGAACACGTTGACCACCCGGGCCAGGTAGTGGAAGGCGACCACCACGCCGACCAGCTCCGGGGCATGCGCCGCCGGGAACGGGGGCGCGGTGGCGGTGGCGTGGGCGTGCCGGGCCCAGCCGGCCACCGCCCGGACCGCCGGGTCCCGCAGGTCCACGATCCGGTCGTCGGCGACGGCCTCCGCGTCGTCCTCGGTGGCCAGGTCGTACAGGCTGATGCTGTGCATGTCCACGCAGTACGGGCAGGTGTTCGCCACCGAGACCCCGGCGGCCACCGCCTCCTTGGTGCGGCGGTCCACCGTCCGTCCCGCCACGAGCGGCTCCCGCATCAACATCCAGTACGCGGCGAGCACCGGTGGCGCCGGGGAGTGCAGCAGCACGGGCGGCACCACCAGTTTCTGTTCCCGCTCCGCCTGGGCGTAGACGTCGGCCACCAGTCCCCGGGCGGTCCCGGCCGGCACCGGCGTGACGTACCTGACCTGCCGGCGTACCACCGAGGACGCGACCCGTGCGGCGACCATGAGTTCTCCCCCTGGCGGGCCCGCGTACCTGCCGGGGTTCGCCGGACGTCGACGGCCGGGCCCATCGTGGTCAGCATGCGCCGGCCGGCCCGGTCGACGGTTCTTCCACGGTGCGCAACCCGCGACGGTGGTGGGCCGCCAGCGCATGACGAGAGAAGACAGCGCCCGCGCCGGGCCCGCATGCTGCTGGTGCTGACGTGACGCCGTCGACGTGGGCCCGGCCACCTGCCGCCCCGCGCGTCAGGCGGCGACGGGATCGGCGTCGTGCGTGGCAACCGGTGCCCTCGGACGCGCCGGGCCACGCTCGCCCCTGCTGACGAGCGAGAGGACAGACGCGTGAGCGCACGAAACGACGTCTTCGTCGACCTGACCCTGGAGGGTGACGCCGTCGACCGGATGGTGGCCGGCCTCGACGACGCACAGTGGGCGCTGGACACCCCCGCGCCGGAGTGGACCATCGCCCACCAGATCGCCCATCTGGCGGCCACCTTCCGGCTCGCCGGCCTGGCCGCGGCGGACCCGGCGGGGTTCCTCGCACTCGCCCAGCAGTTCGGGCCCGACTTCAACCGCAACGTCCGTACCGCGCTCTCGCCGTACCTGTCCGCTGCGCCACCGGCGCTGCTGGCCAAGTGGCGCGAGGAACGGGCCACCGCCGAGCAGGCCCTGGCCGCGGTGCCGGCCGGGCAGACGGTGCCCTGGCTGGTCCGGCCGCTGCCCGCGCCGGTGCTGGCCGCCGCCGGCATGATGGAGCTGTTCGGCCACGGCCAGGACATCGCCGACGCGCTCGGGATCCGCCCCGAACGTACCGACCGGCTGCGGCACCTGGTCGACTTCGCCGTCCGCACCTGGGACTTCGGCTACCAGGCCCGGGGGTTGGACACCCCGGACGTCGCGCTGCGGTTCGAGATCACCGCGCCCTCCGGCGGGGAGGTCTGGGAGTTCGGCCCGGCGGACGCGACCGAGCGGATCACCGGCCCGGCGGCCGACCTGTGCCTGCTGGTCACCCGCCGCCGGCACCGCGCCGACCTGGCGCTGACCGCCGTCGGCACGGAGGCCGACCGCTGGCTGGACCTGGCGCAGGCCTACCGGGGTCCGGCCGGCCCCGGCCGTGCACCCGGCCAGTTCGACACCATCGCGGCGTGACGGCCGGCGGCCCCCGTCCCGGAGCGGGACGGGGGCCGCCGGCTGTCCGCCGACCGGTTCAGGCCGGGGTCGCCGGGTCGGCGACCGGCACCCGGTCGCGCACCCGGGCCCGCCACAGCTCGTACGCCGGCAGGTCCGGCCCGGCGGCGGTGTCCACCGCGACGTCGTCGGCCAGTACGGAGGCGTGCTCCACCGACATTCCGGCGAGGGCGTGCAGGGCCACCCCGGTGTGCCCGGGGATGTGACCCGAGTAGTCGCGGGCCTTCGCGGCGAACACCGCCCCCTGGCCGAGGTGCGGACGGTCGACGCCGCTGAGCCGAGCCAACGTGGCCAGGCCGGCCGCGTCGCAGCCCCCGGCGAACGTGGCCGCCAGTCCGACGCCGCTCCACAGGTCGGGACGCCGGGACCTGTCGAACCGCTCCACGGCGGTCGCCACCTGGTCCGGCTGGGCGCCGTGGATGAACCACAGCGCCCGGCCGACGCCCTGGTCGCATGCGCGCGCGAAGTAGTCGGGATGCCCCTGCCAGGGGTACGCCGCGGGGCGGTACTGCTGCCGTACCCACTGGTCGGTGTCGAAGTAGGCCCGGTCGAAGCCGTACCCGTCGACGGCCAGCCAGCTCATCGTCGGGTAGTACCGCATGCCGGTCAGGTCGGGCAGGACCCGCCGCCACAGGGGACGGGGCAGCCTGGCCATCGCGAAGCCGATCCCGATGTAGGTGAGGAAGGTGTGCCGTTCGGCCCGCCCGCGCAGCAGGTCCCGGGTCCGGTGGCCGCGCCCACCGGCCATCGCGTCACGGACCGTGAAGGCCATCGTGGCCCCCTCGTAGGCGAACCCGCGCAGCTCGACGTCGACCAGTTCCAGGCGTCGTTCCACCTCCCACTGGTCGCGGGCGTCGATCGCCCACTCGAAACCGCAGATCACCGTCTGCGGGATGGCCTCCAGACGCCGGGTGGCCGCCGAATCGACGACGGGGAAGCCGCGCCGGGCGAAGGTCACCTCGGCCAGGGACGGGGTGAGCAGCAGCCTGCGGAGCGAACCGAGGGTGGTCGGCATGGCCATCTCCCTGGGGGGACGCCTGACGGTCGGTGCCGTCGGGCAACGGGCGGGGACCCGCCGGGGCACCTGCGGGCGCACGCCGGTCACGGGTCCACCCATCGTCCGGGCCACGGTGGCGCTCCCGCTTCTCCGGGCGTGCGCAGGTGTGTCCACCGGGTTGACCGCCACCGGCCGCCGCCGGGCCGCCTCCACCGGCCGCCCGGCGGCGGCCGGGGTCACGACGGGGTGGCCAGCGCACTTCGGAAGGTGTTTCGGTGGGCCCGGTGCGTGCACGATGTGCGGCAACGGAATCGTGCAGCAACGGTGCCCGGATGCCACCGCCACCGGGTGGCACCGACATTCGCGCGACCCACGGTGAACGCATCACCGCAGTTTCTCCCGGAACAATTTCGCACCGGACAGGAGGCGTCGTGCAGTCCGATACCACCGACGCAGACGTAGCGCGGACAATGACCATCGAGGCCTTCGCCGACACCATTGTCCCGGGCGAGAAGAGAAGCCCGGACGACCGGGTCGTGGCGGGTGCCGCCCCCGGTGGCGGCGCGGTCGCCGCCGGGGCGCTGGAGCTGCTGGAACTGCCGGCCGGCGGCCTGGCCGACTCGCTCGACGGGCTGGCCGTCACCCTCGACATGCACGCCGGTGAGTACGCCGCCGAGCAGGGCGTCGCGCTGGACCCGACGCTGCCGGCGTTCGTGGCCCTGCCGTTCGAGCACCGCACCGAACTGGTCCGCCGGCTGACCGACCCGGAGCACCCGGAGAAGCAGATGTGGGTCGGCCTGGCGCTGTTCAGCAACATGGCCTTCGACAGCGCGGCGCACCTGCCCACCGTGGCGGCGCTCGCCGACGGGCACCCCGGCCTGCTGCACCTCGGCTACCACCGGCCCGACGTCGACGGGTTGTGGCGCTACCCGAACTACTCCTACGGCCGTCCCCTGGCCCCCCTGCACCCCGACACGACCCCCACCGGGAGCCCGGCATGAGCAGCACCGAGAGCACCGACGTCCTGATCATCGGCAGTGGTTTCGGTGGCGCGATCACCGCCTACCACCTGGCCGCCGGAGGCGCGAAGGTGGTGATCCTGGAACGCGGGCCGTGGCTGTCCAGCCAGGAGTTCGACCACGACTTCGAGCTGGGCTCGTCGTACACCCGGGCGTTCGACTTCGTCGTCGGGGACGGGATGAGCGTGCTCAGCGGCAACTGCGTGGGCGGCGGCAGCGTCGTCTACTTCGCCACCATGCCCCGGGCGCCCCGGTTCGTCTTCGAACGGCACGGCTCGATCGGCCGGCGCATGTGGCCGGCCGCGATCAACCGGGACACCCTCGACCCGTGGTACGACCGGGTGGTCGAGGCGTTGCCGGTGACCAGCCAGAGCTGGGACCAGGTGCCGTACCCCGGTGGGTTGTGGGCGGCGGCGTGCGCCCACGCCGGCCGCACGGCCAACCCGGTGCCGTCGGCCATCGACCTGGACAAGTGCACCAACTGCAACTGGATGATGGCCGGCTGCCGCTTCGACGCCAAACGGTCGCTGCTGTTGAACTACCTGCCGGCGGCGCTGGCCCACGGGGCGACGATCCGGCCGCTGCACGAGGTGCAGCACCTGTCCCGCACCGACGACGGCGGCTACCGGGTGCACTACCGGATCGTCGACGACGAGGACTACCGGGTCCTGCACGACATCGGAACCATCGATGCCAAGATCGTCATCGTCGCGGCCGGCGCCGGGGCCACCCCGGTCATCCTGCAACGGTCCGAGCCGACGCTGGGCCCGATGCCGAGGGCCGTCGGCCGCTACTTCTCCGGCAACGGGGAACGGCTCAACACCGCCGTGTTCGACGAGGACCGGGTCCGTGAGGTGCTGGGCCTGGACCGGGGTGACGGCGTCGCCTACGAGGCGTACCAGATCGGCCGGGGCCCGACGGTCGCCAGCTGGGACAAGCTCGACGCCAGCCTGCCCGAGTACGAGCGGTACTCGCTGGAGCAGCTCTACTTCCCGCCCGGCCTGGGCACCATCCTCGCCCAGGTGCCCGACGCGACCGGGCCGAGCTGGTTCGGGGTGGAGAAGAAGGAGCTGATGCGGCACTTCAAGTCCTGGCTGACCGTCTTCACCATGTCCGAGGACGACAACGAGGGCGTGTTCGGGCCGCCGCCGGAGACCGGCAACGCGCACCGGTTCTCCCAGCAGATGCTGGGGCACGGCCCGCTGCGCTACCAGCCCACCGCCAACACCTGGCGGGGCTGGAACCTCTCCGACGCCGACGTCAAGGACATCGTCGAACGTGACGGCCTGGCGAAGGTGATGCCGTGGACCAACGACCTGGTGGGCGCGTACACCGTGCACCCGCTGGCGTCGTGCCGCATCGGTGACGACCCGGCGACCTCCGCCCTGGACGACCGGCACGAGCTGCGCGGGCACCCGGGCATCTTCGTCACCGACGGGTCGGCGGTGCCCGGCGCGCTCACCGTCAACCCGGCCCTGACGATCAGCGCGCTGGCCGAACGGGCCGTGCCGGGCATCGTCCGGGCCGCCCGGGAACGCGGGATCGCCGTCACCTACGGCGCACCCGCGCCGGACGGCGCGACCGCCGGCCGACGCGCCGTGCTCCAGGCTCGCTGACCCCGACCACGGTCCCCCGGCATCCGGCCGGGGGACCGCCCTGACCTGGAAGGGGATGACCGTGGGGACCCTGTTGGCCCGCGCCACCCGGCGCACCGTCCTCGCCCACGTACGGCACGTTCGCCCGGTCGACCCGTACCGCGCGGAGGGCCTCGTCGCCCGGGTGTACGCCCAGGTGGAGCAGGATTTCGGCATGCTCGCGCCACCGGTGGCGCTGCACTCCCCCGCCCCGCAGGTGCTGGCGGCGAGCTGGGCGATGCTGCGGGAGACCCTGGTGGCCACCGGTGCGGCGGGGCGGCCGGCGAAGGAGGCGGTGGCGGCGGCGGTGTCCATGGCGAACCGCTGCCCGTACTGCGTCGACGTGCACGGGGCGACCCTGATCGGCCTGCTGCCGACACCCGACGGGGCCGGCCCGGCGGTGGACCGGCTCGACGACGGCGAGTGGGGTCCGCTGTCGCGGTGGGCGCGGCGGCCCTCCCCGCACGGGCCGGCCGGGCCGCCACCGGCGCCGCCTGAGCAACTGCCGGAGCTGGTCGGGGTGGCGGTGGTCTTCCACTACCTCAACCGGATGGTCAACGTCTTCCTGCGGGACTCACCGCTGCCCGACACCCCGTCGGTGGCCCGGGGCATGGTGCACCGCACGGCGGCCCGGGTGATGGGCGCGCTGGCCCGCCGTCCCCGCCCGCCGGGGGCGGCGTTGGCGCTGCTGCCCGAGGTCGCGCCGCCGGCCGACCTGGCCTGGGCGGGCCCGACGGTGCTCGCCGAGGCGATGGCGCGCAGCTACGCCGCGATCGGGGACGCCGGCCGGCAGGTGGTGCCCGCCGGGGTACGGGAGCTGGTCGTCGCCCGTTGTGCCGACCCGCAGGAGGGCCCGACCGGCGTCAGCGCCCACCCCTGGGTGGACGACGCGGTCACCGCGCTGTCCCCGGCGCACCGCCCGGCGGGACGGCTCGCCCTGCTCACGGCGTTCGCCTCCTACCAGGTGACCGACGCCGTGGTGGCGGACTTCCGGGCGCACCATCCCGGTGACGACGCCCTGGTCGCGGTCACCGCCTGGGCGGCCCTGACGGCGGCCCGCCGCTACGGCCCCGCGCTGGCCGGCGTCCCGGACGCGATGGAGCCGACCGGCTGACCGGGGCCCGGTCCCGTCGCCTCGTCGCCCGCCGGCCTTCCCCCCGGCCCCGACCCCGCGCAGGATGCGGGCCCGACCCCGCGCAGGATGCGGGTGGTCCCACGCGGACCGGTGCGGAAGCCGGCCGGGTGACGGTTTCTCCGGCAGCCGCATGCCCAGCAGTCACCGCTGTGCCCGCGGGGCACGACACCCTCCGTGCAGGACGCTCCCGCTGCGGGCTTCCCGCCGCCCCGCCGGGGTGCGGTTCCGGGTGCCGACGCCCGGCACGCCGCTGCTCGCGGCCACCGCGCCGGCATTCTCCCTCGCATCAGCGCCAGCACCACGGCACGCGACCACGCGGTCCACCCGGCGCAGCGGCAGACCCCGCCGGGCGACGAGGCCCGGAGCATCGGCGGGGCGCAGCCGGAGCCGGTTCCCGCGCCGGCTCCGGCTGCCGTCCCGGGCTCCGGTCCGCGCGGTGTCCCCGGGCTCCGCCCTCATCGGCCGGGCCGGCAGCCGGCCCGGCGGCTGCCGCCCGGGCAGAACGGGCCGGGTCAAACCGCGCCCCCGTGCCGGTCGGCGCGGTGACCGTCCCGGCGTGCCACGGCGACGCCGACGCCCGGGTGGACCCCGGCAGGTCGTTACGCCCCGCCGCCGGTCAGTCCGAGTCCGGTCAGGACCCGGAGCGCTGCCCGGCGTCCACCGGGCCCGCCGGCTCGTCCCCCACCCCGGAGGCCGGCGCGGCGGCCGGCGCGGGCGTCGGGACCGGCCCGGCGGCGGGGGTGGGGGCGGGCTCGGGGACCGGCGAGGTGGCCGGCATGTCCCGGGCCAGCCGGAGCACCCTGAGCACCAGCGGTAGCCGCCACAGCATGCGCGGCGGGTCGACCAGGCCGGCGACCCGCATGTAGGCCCGGGTCACCTCGGGGTCCTTGGTCATCGCGTACTGGAGGCGGACCAGGTAGGCGTTGTGCAGCCGGATCGGCAGCGACCGCGGCCCCACCCCGGGGAAGTCCAGGTCGGTACGGGTGGACAGCTGCCACGGGTGGCGCATCAGCCGGGCCACGTCCCGCAGGTAGGAGCGGCCGTCGACGCCGGGCTGCCGGTCGAGGAACCGGCGCAGCGCGGTCACCTGCATCGCCGCGGCGGTCATCCCCTGGCCGTAGACCGGGTTGAAGCTGCACACCGCGTCGCCGAGCACGGCCAGCCCGGCGGGGAACCGGGACAGCCGCTCGTAGTGCCG
Source organism: Micromonospora sp. SCSIO 07396 (assembly GCF_053667945.1). Classification (NCBI taxonomy): domain Bacteria; kingdom Bacillati; phylum Actinomycetota; class Actinomycetes; order Micromonosporales; family Micromonosporaceae; genus Micromonospora; species Micromonospora sp. SCSIO 07396. The sequence continues at coordinate 2,340,727 of NZ_CM132210.1, read as the reverse complement.
CCAGACGCTGGCCGGGAAGGTGAACGACACCGCGTCGCCGGTCGGGTCGGCGTCGCGGACCGCCTGGTGGATGTCGGCCACCGGCAGGGTCCGGACGTACTCCTCGAAGCCCGCCGGGTCGGTCGGCGGGTGGTCGCCGAGGATGCCGGTGAGGCTGAGCCGGAAGTCACCGGTGGCGGTCTGCCCGAAGAACGCCCCCCGGGGGTGCTCGGGCGAGGCCACCGGGTTGATCGCGACCGGCCCGTCGAAGGTGCCGGGCCGCCGCCGGTAGGTGCGGGTGGTGTACGCCAGCCCGATCGTCATCCGCTCCTCGACCGGCCGTTCGTAGCCCAGCTCGGCCAGCCAGACAGGCAGCCGGGAGCCCCGGCCGGTGGCGTCGACCACCAGGTCGGCGTCGATTCGCTCCTCGGGGCTGCCCGGGGTGCGCTGCTGGATGCGGACCCCGGTGACCCGGCCCCGGTCCGCGGTGGCCACCAGCCCCAGCACGTCGGTGTGCTGCCGGTAGGTCACGTTGGGCAGCCCGGCCACCCGGGAACGCAGGTAATTCTCCAGCACCGGCCGGTTGCCGGCCACGGAGAGCAGCCCGGTCTCGGTACGGGCGATCGGGCGGGCGTTGAAGTACCACCGCATCAGCCCGAAGTCGCGGACCGGCAGGCCCAGCTCCTTGGCGTCGTCGAGCAGGCCGGGGAAGAGATCGGACAGGATCAGGTAACCCCGGGCGTGCAGCCCGTGCGCGTGCACGGCGTGCGACGCGCCCTTGCGCATCCCGGTGACCCCGAGCACCTCGTCGCGGTCCACCACGACGACCTCCCGGTACCAGTCGGACAGCACCCGGGCGGCCAGCGTGCCGGCGATGCTGCCGCCGGCCACCACCGCCCGGTCGCCCAGGATGCGGGGCGTCACCGGAGCCTGTGGCCCGCCGCCGAAGGCGGCGCGTAGCCGGTCGATCACCCCACCGCTTCGCGCGGTACTGCTCGCTGCGACGTGGTCGCCCATCTGCGGTGCCTCCCTGAACTCGGTCGGCGGCCCACGCGGGGCGGGGATGGGTAGCGCCCCGCCACGCACACCGCCGGGCGTGCGGCTCGCCAGGTGTGCTGCCCATGGAAGCAGAGGACGAGGGGGCGGCACGTCCTCGAACGTGCCCAATGCGGACGGTCACCGGCCCACGGGCGGCGCGGCCGGTCGACGCGGCGCGGGTCGGCCGGCCGGCGGGGTCGGCCCGAGCGGGCTGAGCACGCTCGGAGATGACCCCCCACCTCGGCGGTTCCATCCTCGAACCGGGTACGACGGGTGCCGCCGACAGCCGCGGCCCCGACGGCGCGGTGCCGGCACCCGGCGCCGCGCGGACGGCCGAGACGAGGAGGCGGACACGTGCCGCAGGTGACCGAGAACGAGGACGGGACCACGACCTTCAGCATCAACTCCGCCGAGCTGCGCCGGCTGCGGGACCTGGTCCTCGACCGGGTGCCTGAGCTGAAGCGGGCGGTGGAGTTGGCGGAGAGCCCCGAGGTGCGTACGACGCTGCGGTTCGTGCGGTCCGTCATCCGCTGACCTCCCGGCCCGCAGGACGCCGGCGACGACCATCCCGCGTGCCGTGGGTCCCGGCCGGATCCCGGTCGGCGCACCGCCGGCCGGACCGAAAGGACGAGTACGTGAGCGTGACGACCAGGGACAGCGGCGGGGCCACGGCCGCCACGGGCCGTACGGGCGGTGACCGGGACCCGGCGATCTTCGGCATCCGCGGGTTGGCGGCGTTGGCGCTGCTGACCGTGCACGTGGCGATGTTCTCCGGGCTGCTGGGCACCAAGGCGCTGGGTGCGCCCCGACCGCCGAGCAACTTCCTCGGCGGGTTCTTCGTCAGCGGGCTGCCCTCGTTCATCGGGGTGTTCTTCGTCCTGCCCGCGCTCTACCTGTACCTGCCGCTGGCCCGGGCGATCATCGCGGGCCGGCCGCGCCCGCCGCAGGGCGCGACGATGGTCCGTCGGCTGATGCGGCTGCTGCCGGCGTACTACCTGATGTACCTGGTGGTGCTGGTGGCGTTGAACCGGGACGCCATCGACGGCCCCTGGTACGTGCTGCGTCCGCTGCTGCTGTTGCAGATCTACTCGCCGAGCCCGTTCGCGCCGCACTTCATCAACGGGATGGAGGTCAGCTGGACGGTGCCGAGCATGGTGCAGTGGTACCTGGCGCTGCCGCTGATCGCCTGGGCGAGCCACCGCTTCGCCGCCCGGGGCGCGACCCCGGTGGCGCGGGCCCGGCGGCTGCTGCTCCCGGTGCCGGTGCTGATCGCCATCGGGATCGGCTGGCTGTTCTTCGTCAAGGGCAACGGCTGGGACAACCGGATGGTGTTCTGGTGGCCGCAGGGGTTCGCGCCGACCATCGGCATCGGCCTCGGGCTGGCCGTGCTGCTGGCGTTGTCGCAGGTGTCGCCCGGGGACACGCCCCGGCTGCTGCGGCTCGCCGCGCTGCGCCCGGGGCTGTTCTGGGTCGCCGCGGTCGCGGTCTACCTGGTCAACTGCGCCCGTCCGTTCAGTGTGATCGGAATGGACGCGATCTACTCGACCAGTGGCCTGTTCATGACGTACCTGATGGTGGCCCTGTTCGGGTTGTTCGCGTCGCTGCCGCTGGTGTCGCCGGGCGCGGCCCGGACCCGGATGGTGGACGCGGTGCTGACCGCCCGCCCGGTGGTCCACCTCGGCAAGGTCTCCTACGGCGTCTACCTGTGGCACTTCGCGGTGATGCACTTCTACCTCCAGCCGGGGGCCGTGTTCAGCGGTGCCGTCCGCCCGATCCGCGAGTTGTACGGCACGGCCGGGTTCTGGGAGCTCGAGACGGTGACCCTGCTCGGCGCGGTGCTGCTGGCCACGCTCAGCCACCGGCTGGTCGAGCAGCCGCTCGCCGCCCGGGTGGACGCCGCGCTGGCCCGGCGACGGCGGCCGACGCCGCGACCACCGGCGCTGCTGCGGGCTCCGCTGCTGGCCACCGCCACCGTCGACGTGCTGTCCCCGCCGCAGGCCGGGGCGGCGGTGGCGGCGGCGGTCACCGACCGGGACGCCATCCAGGCCAACCTGGTGGACCTGGAACGGCACCTGGACCGGCATCTGTTGGCCGCCGCCGAGCTGACCGGGGAGTCGGCCCGTCGGTGGGCCGCCGCGCGGGCGGATCTGGCGCAGTTGTGGACGGTCTACCACGCCTACTCGGCGGTGGTCGACGAGGTGGTCCGGCCGTTCGCCGGCCCCGGGCAGCCGTCCGGGGCGGAGCTGGCCCGGGTCAGTGCCCTGCTCGACCAGGCGTCGGTGGTGGTCACCGGCCCGCCGCCGCCGCTGGCGCGGCGGCGGATCACTGACGACGGCCGGGTGGAGTTGACCGTGGCGGCGGCGGTGGCCCGGATGGACGAGCTGTTCCGGGGGGTCGCCGAGGTGGTCACGGCGGCGGAGGCGGTGTGGGAGACCGCTGGGGCGCGGTTGGACCGGATCGACGCGGCGCTGGCCCACCGGGCCGGGGACGGGGCGGACCCGGAGCCGACGGTGCAGCGGGCCGAGCGGCTGCGGGCGGCGGTACGGACGGACCCGTTGGCCCGCTGGCGGGACGGGAGGGTGGTCACCGACGACCTCGACGAGCTTCTCCACTCGGTGGAACATCTCGTGGCATAGCCGGCGTTTTACGCGGTTTGCTCAGGCGGTGGGGCGGATAATCATCCCGCATGGTGACCGGCGGTGGTCGCGGAATTCCCGCGCGTGGTCCGAGGGCATGAGGAGACCGTCTTGAGTACACATCGGACCGTTGGCGACGAGGACCTGTTGGCGGGGACGGAACGACACGTCCCCGCCAACGGCGTGCGGATCTGCGTCGACACCTTCGGCTCGCCGGGACATCCGGCGTTGCTGCTGGTCAGCGGGGCGTCGAACTCGATGGACTGGTGGGCCGACGGGCTGTGCCGGCGACTCGCCGACGGCGGCCGGTACGTGGTGCGCTACGACCACCGCGACACCGGCCGGTCCACCGGCTGGCCGGCCGGCGCCCCCGACTACCACTTCGACGACCTGGTCGCCGACGCCGCCGCCCTGATCGACCGGCTCGACCTCGGGGCGGCCCACGTCTGGGGCATCTCGATGGGCGGCGCGATCGCCCAGCGGCTCGCCGTGGAGCACCAGGATCGGGTCGCCTCGCTGACGTTGAGTTCGACCAGCCCCGCCCTACGGATCGGCAAGCGCCCCTACCCCGACCTGCCGCCGATGACGCAGGCGCTGATGGCGAGCTTCGGGAAGTCCCGGCCCGACCCGGACTGGGCCGACCCGGACTCCGTCGTGGAGCACATCGCCGCCGGCCAGCGACCGTTGACGGGCAGCGTCCCACTGGCCGGAGCGGAGCTGCGGGAACTCGTGGCACGGGCGGTGGCGCGTACCGTCGACATCCGGGCCAGCCTGGCCAACCACTGGTCGATCGACGGCGGGGCGGAGTACCGTGACGCGCTGCCCGGCATCACCGTGCCGGCCCTGGTGGTGCACGGCACCGAGGACCCGCTCTTCCCGTACGGGCACGGGGAGGCGTTGGCCGCCGAACTGCCCGTCGCCCGGCTGTTGCCGTTGCAGGGGGTGGGCCACCAGATGCCGCCCCGCGCCACGTGGGACATGCTCGTGATGGAAGTTCTATCGCACACCGGTGGCGGTGCCGGGAAGCCCACCGGGTGAGCACGTCTGCGGAAGACAACGGTACCTCCGCTCTGCCAGCGTGGACACGGCCCCTGACGCGCCGCTGATCACGGACGTCGGCGGGTCGTCCCTGACCACCGACGGCTGGAGCGTGACGCCATCAGACTCGACGACGCCGGCGACCCGGCCGGCCGTACGACCACAGGGGGGATCGGCGTCCGTCGAGGCGTCGGTGCGGACGGCCACCGGCGGCCATGGTCCGGCTAGTCCTGCGCCGCCTGGCCTGGACCGGGCCACTGCTGTTCGTCGTGTCGGTCCTGTGCTTCCTGCTGATCTCGTTGGTGCCCGGTGACCCGGCCCGTACGGTGCTCGGCCCGCTGGCCCCGCCCGAGCAGGTCGAGGCCCTGCACCGGCAGATGGGGCTGGACCGCCCGCTGACCGTGCAGTACCTCAGCTGGCTGACCGACGCCGTGCACGGCGACCTGGGCCGGTCGGTGGGCACCGGCACGGCGGTCGGCCCGCTGATCGCCAGCCGGTTGGCCCCGACGCTGTCACTGATCCTGCTGGCCACGCTGACCGTCGGCGTGCTCGGCACCGCCCTCGGCGTGCTCAGCGCCGTCCGGGGTGGACCGCTCGGGCGGCTGGTCGACGTGGCCTCGGTGGTGGGGCTCGCCGTACCCGGATTCTGGCTGGCCCTGGTGCTGATCACCTGGCTGGCGGTGCGGTGGCGGCTCTTCCCGGCCACCGGCTACGTGCCGTTCGGGGAGTCCCCGGTGCAGTGGCTGCGGTCGCTGGCGTTGCCGGTGGCCGCGACGTCGCTGGCGGCGGTCACCGCGGTGGCCAAACAGACCCGCGACTCCATGCTGGACGTGCTGAGCCGCGACTTCGTCCGGGTGATGCAGGCCAACGGGTTGTCCACCCGGTCGATCGTCTACCGGCACGCGTTGCGCACCGCGGCGGTGCCGGTGGTCGCGCTGCTCGGGGTGATCTCCGCCAGTCTGCTCGGCGCGACCGTGCTGATCGAGAACATCTTCGGCCTGCCCGGCCTGGGCTCCGGAGCCGCGCTCGCCGCCGCCCAGCACGACATTCCGGTGCTCCAGGGGGCGGTGGTCTGCTACACCCTGATCGTCGTGGTCATCGGGCTGCTCGCCGATCTGGCGCAGGCGTGGCTGGACCCCCGGGTGGGGGCCCGGTGAGCCGGCCGGCGGCGCTGGCGACGCGGTTGCTGCGGCGGCCGCTGGTGCTGCTCGCCGTGCTGTGGCTGCTGCTGGTGCTGGCCTGCGCGCTGCACCCCGAGCTGGTCACCGGCCGCGACCCGGTCGAGCAGGACCTGCCGGCCGCCCTGGGTGGGCCGTCGGCCGCGCACCCGCTGGGCACCGACCGGCTCGGCCAGGACCTGCTCAGCCGGCTCGCGTACGGCGCGGCGGGCACCCTGTGGGGGGTGCTGGTGGCGGTGCTGACGGCCACCGTGGTCGGGGTGGGCCTGGGCCTGCTCGCCGGCTACCTCGGCGGGCTGGTCGACGCCCTGGTCGGCCGGCTGGCCGACCTGCTGTTCTCGTTGCCGGCCATCGTGATCCTGCTGGTGGTGGTGGCCGTCTTCCCGGGTGACGTCACGATCGCCATGCTGACCTTCGGGCTGTTGCTCTCCTCCGGCCTGATCCGGGTGGTCCGGGCCGCCACCCGGTCCACCCGGGAGGAACTGTTCATCGCGGCGGCCCGGCTGGCCGGGCTCTCCGCCCCGCAGATCCTGCGCCGGCACGTGCTGCCCCGGCTGCGCGGCCTGGTCATCGTCCAGGCGTCCCTGGTCGCGGCGGTCGCCCTGGTGATGCAGGCGAGCCTGGCGTTCCTCGGCTTCGGCCCACCGCCGCCGGAGCCGAGCTGGGGCGGCATGATCGACGAGGCGCGGATGGTGATCGTCCGGCATCCGTGGGCCCTGGTCCCGCCGGGGCTGGCGGTCGCGTTGACCGTACTCTCCTTCGTGCTACTCGGCGATGCCGCCCGCGACGGCACGACCGCCGCCTGGTCGACGACGAAGCTGGCCCGCCGACGGCGGCGCCCCGGTCGGACCGGCCGGCACCGGGTGGGCGTCACCCCGGCCGCGCCTACGGCCGTCCCGGCGTCACCCGCCCCCGACGCCCTGCTGTCGGTACGCGGGTTGTCGGTCCGGCTCCCCGGCCGTCCCGACGCGGCCACCCCGGACGGCACCACCGTGGTCAGCGACGTCGACCTCGACATCGCCCCCGGGGAGATCGTCGGTCTGGTCGGCGAGTCGGGCTGCGGCAAGACGGTCACCGCGCTGAGCGTCCTCGGGCTGCCGCCGGGCGACGGCCGGGTCACCGGCAGCTGCCACTTCGCCGGCCTCGACCTGGTGCGGGCCACCGACCGGCAGTGGCGCACCGTGCGGGGCCGGCGGATCGGTTACGTCGCCCAGGACCCGATGGTCAGCCTGGACCCGACCCTGCGCGTCGGGGTCCAACTCGCCGAGGCGGTCCGGCGGCACACCGGCGCGGGCCGACGGGCCGCCCGCGAACGGGTGGTGGCGCTGCTGCGCGACGTCGGCCTGCCCGAGCCGGATAGCACCGCGCGTCGGTATCCGCACCAGTTGTCCGGGGGGATGGCCCAGCGGGTGGCGATCGCCTTCGCCCTGGCCGGCGACCCGGAACTGCTGATCGCCGACGAGCCGACCACCGCGCTGGACGTCACCCGGCAGGCCGAGATCCTGGCCCTGCTGGCCCGGACCAGCCGGGAACGGCGGCTCGCCGTGCTGCTGGTGACCCACGACCTGGGGGTGGTGGCGGCGCTGTGCGACCGGGCGGTGGTGATGTACGCCGGTCAGGTCGTCGAGTCCTGCCCGGTGACCGAGCTGTTCGCCCGTCCCCGGCACCCGTACACCAGGGGGCTGCTGGCGGCCGATCCGCACCGGGCGTCCGGGGCGGGTCGGCTGCCCACCATCGCCGGCACGGTCCCGGCCCCCGGGAACTGGCCGACGGGGTGCCGGTTCGCGCCGCGCTGCCCGCTGGCCGTCGAGCCCTGCCGACGGGCCCCGGTGCCGCTGGACCGGACCGCACCGGCGCACGCCGTGCGCTGCGTACGGCCCGACGAGAGCCGGGTGGCGGCGTGACCGGGCGGCCGTTGCTGACGGTGGACGACCTGGTGGTCGACCTCGGACGCCGCCGGTCGGCGACGCGGGTGGTGGACGGGGTGAGCCTGACGGTGGCCGCCGGTGAGACGGTCGGCCTGGTCGGCGAGTCCGGCTCGGGCAAGTCGACGATCGCCCGCGCGATCCTGGGCCTGACCCCGGTGACCGACGGCCGCATCGGCGTCGACGGGGTGGACGTCACGCACGCCGGGCGGCGGCAGCGGCGGGCGCTCAGCCACGACGTGCAGCTGGTGTTCCAGGACCCGTTCAGCTCGCTCAACCCGGCCCGCCGGATCGGCGACTGCCTGGTCGAGCCGCTGCTCAACCGGCGGGGTCTCGACCCGGCCCGGCGTCGGGCGCTGGTCGTCGAGGCGCTGCTGCGGGTGGGCCTGCCGGCGGAGGCGGCGCACCGCTACCCCGGCCAGTTCTCCGGCGGGCAGCGGCAGCGCATCGCCCTGGCGCGGGCGCTGGTCGGCACCCCCCGCCTGCTGGTCACCGACGAGCCGGTGTCCGCGTTGGACCTGTCCGTCCGGGCGCAGATCATCAACCTGCTCGCCGACCTGCAGGCCGACCTCGGGTTCGGGCACCTGTTCATCGCCCACGACCTGGCGGTGGTGCGGCACCTGTCGCACCGGATCGTGGTGCTCTACCGGGGTCAGGTCGTCGAGTCCGGCCCCGCCGACGCGGTGTACCGGCGGCCCGCGCACCCGTACACCCGGGCCCTGCTGGCCGCCGCGCCGGTGCCGGACCCGGGTCCGGCCCGCGCCGCGCTCGCCGCCGCCGGCCGGCAACAGCCGGCCGGCCCGACGTCCGACGCCGGGGTGGGCGGGGACGGCGGGTGCCGGTTCGCGGCCCGCTGCCCGTACCGGATCGACGCCTGCACCCGGCAGCGCCCGCCGCTGGCACCGACGGCCACCGGCGCGCTGAGCGCCTGCCTGCGGCACGCCGACCTGGCGTCGGCGGCACACCCCGCGCCGGCGGCCCCGGCGGGCGTCTCACCGCCACCCTGACCGCATCTCGCACCGTCCACACCCGCACCCCTCGACACCGGCACCCGCCGGGAAAGGATGGCCATGTTCGCGCATCGTCCGCGCCGGAGCGTCCACCAGGTACGTCTCCTGGTCGCCGCCGCGCTGCTCACGGTCGGCTCGCTGACCGCCTGTTCCGGCACCGCCGAGGAGGGGGGCGACGGTGACGACGCCGTCCTGACCATGGCGGTGGCGGCCCCGCCGACGCTCGACCCGTACAAGGCCAACATCGACCTGAACAACATTCCGACGGTGGCGCTGGCGTACGCCCCGCTGATCCGGATGAACGCCGACCGGACGTTCACCGGCGAGCTGGCCGAGTCGTTCGGCTACGTCGACCGGCAGAACAAGGTCTTCCAGCTCAAGCTGCGCCCGGGGCTGACCTTCGCCGACGGCACCCCGCTGGACGCCCCGGCGGTGGTCAGGTCGTTGGAGTACATGCGGACGGTCAGCCCGAAGGCGAAGACCTGGGCGGCCACCATCGCCAGCATCACCGCGCCCGACGCGGCCACCGTGGTGGTCACCAACAGCAGTCCGAACCCGGTGATGCGGCAGCTGTTCAGCCAGGCGATCCTCTCCGGTTCGGTGGTCTCCCCCGCCGGGCTGACCGACCCGGGGCAGCTCGCCCAGCGCACCTTCGGCGCCGGCCCCTACCAGCTCGACCCGGCCGGCACCGTGGCCGGCGACCACTACACCTACCTGCCCAACCCCCGGTACTGGAACAAGGAGGGGCAGCACTGGAAGAAGGTCGTGGTCCGGGTGCTGCCGGACGCGAACGCCACCGTGCAGGCCATCCAGGCGGGCCAGATCGACTACGCCGCGCTGAACGCCGACGCCGGACCGGCGGTCGCCGCCGCCGGGCTCAAGCACATCACGGCCAGCGTGGCGGTGCTCGGCATGGTGCTCGCCGACCGCGACGGCACGGTCGCCGCGCCGCTGCGCGACGTGCGGGTGCGTCAGGCGTTGAACCACGCCATCGACCGGGCCACGATCGCCACGACGATCTTCGGCGAGTTCGCCCACCCGACCAGCCAGATCGCCGCCCCCGGCTTCGACGGCTACCAGGCGGCCCTGGACGACCGCTACCCGTACGACCCGGACCGGGCCAAGGCGCTGCTCGCCGAGGCGGGTTACCCGAACGGCTTCACCGTCAAGGCGGAGGCGCACACCCCGGGCATCGCCGCCGTGGCGCAGGTGGTGGCCGGGCAGTGGAAGAAGATCGGGGTGACCGTGGAGCTGACCACCGACACCCAGGTGCCGCAGTGGCTGGAGCACGTGATGTCGCGCAAGTTCCCGGTCACCGCGTTCGGCTACGGCAACCTGCCGACCTATCTGTCCTCGCTGGACTTCATGCGCCCGGTCGCCAACCCGTTCAACCCGTACGCCACCGACGACGCCCAGCTGCGGCAGGCGTTGGACCGGGCGATCGCCGAGCCGGACCCGGCCACCCAGGCGGGGCTGTTCCAGCAGGCGGTGGCCCGGCTGACCGAACTGGCCTGGTTCGCCCCGGTGGTCCGGATGGACGGCATCGCGGTGACCGGCTCCCGGGTCGCCCCGTTGGAGGCGGCGGCGGACAACGGCCTGCCGAGCGTGGTGACGGTCCGGCCGGCCGGCTGAGCGGCCAGACGGCACGCTCGGAGGTGTCCGCCTCCCCCGCCTCTGCAACGATCAATTGGTCATAGGCAGTACCGCTATTGGTAACAGTCAGTGCCGGTATCCGTCGCCGCGCATTCCGGCGGCGCCATAGCCGTCGGAGCCGCAGATGCGCGTGCTGATCACCAGCGCACCGATGCACGGTCATCTCTTCCCGCTCGTGCCGCTCGCCTGGGCGTTGCGGGCGGCGGGGCACGAGGTGCTGGTCGCGTGCACCGAGCACTTCGTGCCGACAGTGACCCAGGCGGGCCTGCCGGCGGTCTCCAGCGGGCCGGGGATGGACGTCCGTGACCTGATGCGGCCGGATTCGCCGCACGGCATCGAGGACGACCCCTACGGACACGGCGAGGTCTTCGCGACAATGGCGTCGCGGAACCTCGCCGGCACCCTGGCCACCGTCCGGTCCTGGCGACCGGACCTGGTGCTCGCCGAGCGCTCCGAGTACGCCGGTCCGGTGGCCGCCCGTGCCGAGGGCGTCCCGTACGTCGAGCTGCACTGGGGGGTCGCGGAACTCGTCGAGTACCGGGCCGCCGCCGAGACGGTGCTCCGGGGTGACCTGCACCGGCTCGGGTTGACCCGGCTGCCCCGGGCCGACCTGGTGCTCGATCCGTGGCCGCCCAGCCTGCGACTGCCGCACGCGCGGGCGCACCTCGGGCTGCGGCCGGTGCCCTACAACGGCGCCGCCCGGGTGCCGACGTGGCTGCTCGACCCGTCGTCGCGGCCCCGGATCGGGCTGACCATGGGCACCGTCCTGCCGCAGCTGACCGGCGGCGGGATGGGTGGCCTGCTCACCGGCCTGGTCGAGGAGCTGGCCACCCTCGACGCCGAGCTGGTCCTCGCCATCGACGACGAGGCCGCCCGGGAGCTGCCGCCGCTGCCGGCGGCGGTCCGCCACGCCGGCCGGATTCCGTTGTCGGAGCTGGTGGCGACGTGCCGACTGCTGATCCACCACGGCGGGCAGGGTTCGGCCCTGACCGCGCTGGCCGCGGGCTGCCCACAGATCGTGCTGCCCAAGTTCGACGACGCGCTGGAGAACGCGGAGGCGATCGCCGCCGCGGGCGTGGGGGTGGCCGTCCGGCTGGACGTGGCGACCCCGCGAGCGGTGGCCGACGCGGCGGACCTGGTACTGGGCCAGGCCCGGTTCGCGGCCGCGGCCGCGGCGGTGGCCCGGGAGGTCGCGGCACAGCCGTCGCCGGCCGAGACCGTCGAAGCGTTGGAGCGGCTGGCCGGCGGAACACCGCCGACGCCGGCGGCGGTCGGCGGGTCGTCCGTCCGGTGGCGGCCGTGAGCACCGCCCGCCAGCACGCGTCCCCGGTGGTCACCGGCGCGGGCCACGGACGGTCCGGCCCCGCCACCGGTACGCACACCTGTCGCGATCATGAGGAGGAATCGGGGCATGAGTGACCGTAGAGCGCTGCTGCTCGACGAGGTCCGCAAGTTCCACCAGGACGGGCAGCCCAATCAGCCGTTCATCCCGGGGGTGACCGAGATCTGGCCCTCCGGGGCGCTGCTCGACGCCGAGGACCGGGTGGCGCTGGTGGAGGCCGCGCTGGACATGCGGATCGCGGCCGGCCCGCTGGCCCGCAGGTTCGAGTCGGAGTTCGCCCGCAAGCTGCACCGCCGCAAGGCCCACCTGACCAACTCCGGCTCGTCGGCGAACCTGCTGGCGGTCAGCGCGCTCACCTCGGACCTGTTGGAGGACCGGCAGCTGCGCCCCGGCGACGAGGTGGTCACGGTGGCCGCCGGGTTCCCCACCACGGTCAACCCGATCCTGCAGAACGGGCTGGTGCCGGTCTTCGTCGACATCGACCTGGGCACCTACAACACCACGGTGGAGCGGGTCGCCGCGGCGATCGGCCCGAAGACCCGCGCGATCATCCTGGCCCACACGCTGGGCAACCCGTATCCGGCGCGGGAGATGGCCGAGCTGGCCGACGCGCACGACCTGTTCTTCGTGGAGGACAACTGTGACGCGGTGGGCTCCACCTACGACGGTGCGCTGACCGGCACGTTCGGCGACCTGTCCACGGTCAGCTTCTATCCCGCCCACCACCTGACCATGGGCGAGGGCGGCTGCGTGCTCACCTCGAACCTGGCGCTGGCCCGGATCGTCGAGTCGCTGCGCGACTGGGGTCGGGACTGCTGGTGCCCGCCCGGCGAGTCGAACACCTGCCTGAAGCGGTTCAAGTACCAGCTCGGCACGCTCCCCCAGGGCTACGACCACAAGTACATCTACTCGCACGTCGGATACAACCTGAAGGCCACCGACCTGCAGGCCGCGCTGGGGCTGACCCAGCTGGCCAAGCTGGACGAGTTCACCGCGCTGCGCCGGCGCAACTGGCGTCGGCTGCGCGAGCGGCTCGACGGGGTGCCGCACCTGCTGCTGCCCGAGGCCACCGAGAACAGCGAGCCGAGCTGGTTCGGGTTCGTCATCACCGTCGAGCCGGGCGCGCCGTTCAGCCGGTCCGAGCTGGTGGCGTTCCTGGAGGACCGGCGGATCGGCACCCGGCAGCTGTTCGCCGGCAACCTGACCCGGCACCCGGCCTACCTGAACCAGCACTACCGGGTGGTGGGCGACCTGACCAACAGCGACATCGTCACCGAGCAGACGCTGTGGGTCGGCGTCTACCCGGCGCTCACCGATGAGATGATCGACTATGTCGGAACGTCGATCGTGGAGTTCGTCGCCGACCGGGGGTGAGCGTCGGGAAACACCCGATGTCGCAAAGACGAATTCCATTTCGTCGGCCACCGACCCGCCCGACCCGATGCCACGAGCCCACCGACAAAAGCGACGCGGCACCCGGCCGCCGCGCCGAACTACCCACCCTGAGCTGCGGTTCTGTATTGTGTCGAAGCGGCGGTGCCGTTTCGACCCACTGGTGGGACAATCATCTCCGACCTTGGAGGTGCGGTGAAGTATCTGATCCTGATCAGCCACAACGAACAGGCTCGTGACGCGTGGCAGGGCATGTCCGACGCCGAACGGGAGTTGGGTGTCAAGGCGCACACCGCCCTCGTCGACGAACTGGCCGCGACCGGTGAGCTCATCGTCTCCGAGGCGTTGGCCGACCCGTCCACCGCCCGGCGGGTCCGGGTCGAGCGCGGCCGCACGACGGCCACCGACGGCCCCTTCCCCGAGGTGAAGGAGTACCTGGCCGGCTTCTACCTGGTGGAGTGCGCAAGCATCGAGCAGGCGGTGGCGCACGCGGCCCGGATTCCCGAGGCGCAGCTCGGCCTGGTCGAGGTGCGCCCGGTCCTCGACGCCCCCCGGGCGGACGCGTGACAGTTACCACGGAGGTCGAGGACCTGCTGCGCGAACACGCGCCGCAGGTGCTCTCCACCCTGGTACGTCTGCACGGCGGCTTCGACACCTGCGAGGACGCCGTGCAGGAGGCGCTGCTCGCGGCGGCCGTGCAGTGGCCCGAGGAAGGGCTGCCGGCCAACCCCCGGGGCTGGCTGACCACTGTGGCGTCCCGCCGCTGGACGGAACTGTGGCGCAACGACGCCGCCCGCCGTCGCCGGGAGCGGGCGGTGGCGGCGCTGACCGGCCCGGAGCCCGGCCCGGTCTCCGCTGTCGACGACACGCTGACCCTGCTGATGCTCTGCTGCCATCCGGCGCTGACCCGGGCCTCCCAGGTGGCGCTCACCCTGCGGGCGGTCGGCGGGCTGAGCACCGCCGAGATCGCCCGCGCCTTCCTGGTGCCGGAGTCCACCGTCGCGCAGCGGATCAGTCGGGCCAAGCAGCGCATCCGGGCCAGCGGCATCGAGTTCCGGATGCCCGCCCCGCAGGAACGCCCGGCGCGGGTGGCCGCCGTGATGGAGGTCCTCTACCTGATCTTCAACGAGGGCTACACGGCCAGCTCGGGGCCGGCACTCAACCGGATCGAGCTGACCGCCGAGGCGATCCGGCTGACCCGCCAGTTGCACGAACACCTGCCCGACGACCCGGAGGTCACCGGGCTACTGGCGTTGATGCTGCTCACCGACGCCCGCCGGCCGGCCCGGACGGCGTCGGACGGAGCGCTGATCCCGCTGGCCGAGCAGGACAGGTCCCGATGGGACGGGCGGGCGATCGCCGAGGGGGTCGCGCTGATCACCCGGACCCTGGCCAGCGCACCGGTCGGCCCGTACCAGGTGCAGGCGGCGATCGCCGCGGTGCACGACGAGGCGGCCCGGGCCGAGGAGACCGACTGGCCGCAGATCCTCGGCCTCTACAACCTCCTGCGCCGCATCGCGCCCGGTCCGATGGTCGCGCTCAACCGGATCGTGGCGGTCGCCATGGTGGACGGACCGCGGGCCGCGCTCGCCGAGCTGGCCGCCGCCGAGGCCGACCCGGTGCTGGCCGGCAACCACCGGGTGCACGTGGTCCGGGCGCACCTGCTCGACCTGCTCGGCGACCGGGACGAGGCCCGGCGGTACTACCTGCTGGCCGCCCGGTCCACCCTCAGCGTCCCCGAGCAACGGTTCCTGCGGCTGCGCGCCACCCAGCGCTCCTGATCCGCCGACAAATGGTGGGGCGCAATGCCCGCACAGCCCGTCGGAATCGACTTGCGACAACGACAAATCAGCCGGGAAGGCCGAAAGGCCGATGCCGGCAACCAAAGGATGAAACAATTTCGCCGCAAGTGCGGATGACCATGCTCGTCTATTTTTTATAGCCTCCAGGTAGCGGTCGACGGCAACTCCCTCAGTGCCGTCCGGCCGGTCGGGCCGGTACGCGCACCACCATGTCCGGACCGGCCGGCGCCGCCCATTCCCGACGCCCGACGAACGCGCGGAATCGGGACGGACCCGAGACCGCGGGTAGTGGAGAGCAGAAGATGGCCATCCCCTCGACCCCTGTCCCCGGCGCCGCCACGAGCGCCTCCGAACGACTGCACGCCCTCGACGCGGTACGCGCCGGAGCCCTGCTCCTCGGCGTCGTCCTGCACACGACACTGTCCTTCCTGGAGCCCCGCACCTGGGTGGTGGGGGACGTGTCGACGAGCCCGGTGATGAACGGCACCTACTTCGTCATCCACGTGTTCCGGATGACGCTGTTCTTCCTGATCGCCGGCTTCTTCGCCCGGTTGCTGCTGCACCGGCGTGGCACCGGCGGGTTCGTCCGCAACCGGGCCGTGCGCATCCTCGCCCCGCTGGCGATCTTCTGGCCGGTGGTGATGTTCTCCACCGTGGTGGCGATCATCATCGCGGCGAACCTGGCCGGTGAGGAGGTCCCGGGGGCCACCCCGATGACCCCGAGCACGTTCCCGCTGACCCATCTGTGGTTCCTCTACTGGCTGCTGGTCCTCTACGTACTGGCGCTGGCCGTCCGCGCGGTGGTCAACCTGGTCGACCCGGACGGCAGCCGGCGCAGCGGGCTGGTCGACCCGATCGTCCGGGGCGTCGTCGCCCGTGACCTCACCCCGCTGGTCGTCGGTGCCCCGCTCTGCGTCGCCTTCCTGCTCAAGCAGGACTGGCTGCTCTGGTACGGCGTGCCGCCGGCCGAGAACGGGCTGATCCCCAACCCGGTGGGTCTGGTCGCCTACGGATGCGCGTTCGGTTTCGGCTGGCTGCTCAACCGCCAGGTGGACGTGATCCGGGTGTGGGAACGGCGGTACCCCCGCAACCTGGTGGCGGCGGTCGTGCTGACCGGCGTGGCGCTGGCGATGGTCGGGCTCACCCCGGACACCGAGCCCGAGGCGCTGGGCTGGCACAAGGTCGGCTACGCGGTGGTCTACACGCTCGCCGTCTGGGCCTGGACGATGGGCCTGATCGGGGCGGCGATGCGGCACCTGTCCCGGCCGAACCCGTCGATCCGGTACGTGGCCGACGCGTCGTACTGGGTCTATGTCGTCCACCTCCCGCTGGTGATGGCGCTGCAGGCGGCGGTGTCGCAGGTGGCGGTGCCGTGGTTCGTCAAGTTCCCGGCCATCCTGTTGGTCACCTACCCGGTCACCCTGCTCAGTTACCGCTACCTGGTCCGGTACACGTTCATCGGTGCCCTGCTCAACGGCCGACGACGCCGCCGGGACGAGAAGCCGGCCACCGAGGCGGCCGTGCCGCAGGCTGCCGCCCGCTGACCTGCGCCCCACGCTCGCCGGGCCGCGCGACGTGCTGGTCGCGCGGGCCGAGTCAGCCCCGCCGGAAGGGGGATCCGGCGGGGCTGACGCCTGCCGGGGGGACGGCAGGCTTCTCCGGCCCGGACCGGGGGGACGGTCCGGGTGGCGCGCCGGGGCGGGCCGACCGCCCCGGGTGCCGGCCGGCCCGAGGGAGGGCCGGCCGGCACGTCCCGCACAGACCCTGGGGGGTGGGTCAGGTCGGGACGGATACGACGTCCGGGCTGCGGCAACGGCCCGGACGCCGACCGGTCAGCGTTTGTGCGGGGCGCTGGACCGGTCGTCGACGGAGGTGCCGACGGCACCGGGGTCATCCGACGGGGTGTCAGCGGTGGCCGACCCGGCGTCGGTCTGGGCGGCCGGCTCCGCCCAGTCGCCCTGCAGACCGATCTTGTCCAGCAGCAGGAGCACGGTGACGGCGACGACCACGAGCAGCACCGCCGACACCCGGTACGACAGCACGTAGCCCTCGGTGGCGGCGGCCCTCGCCTCCACCCCCTCGGCGAGCCGGTCCCCACCGAGCCGCAGGGCCAACGCCACCAGGACCGACAGGCCGAGCGCGCCACCGACCTGCTGCATCACGTTCTGCATGGCGGAGGCGAGCCCGGTGTCCTGGGTGCCCACCTTGTAGAGGGCGGTGTTGGCGGTGCCGGGCATCGCCAGGCCGAAGAACAGGCCCAGCACCACCATGCCGGGCAGGATGCCGCTGGCGTAGTGGGTGTCCACGGAGATCCCGCTGAGCAGCAGCAGACCGGCGGTCACGCCGAGCAGACCCACGATGATCACCGGCTTGACACCGAACTTCGGGATCATGCCGGTGGACAGCCCGACGCCGAAGGCGATGCCCAGGCCCACCGGGATGAAGGAGAGGCCGCCCTTGAGCGGCGAGTAGCCGAGCACCTGCTGCTCGAAGAGGGTGGTCAGGAAGGTGAAGCCGAAGAAGGCGCAGGAGAGGGTCAGGCCGACCAGGTAGCCCACCGCGCGGGTGCGGTTGGTGAAGAAGCGCAGCGGGATCAGCGGCGCGGCGGCCCGCGACTCGATCAGCAGCATCAGCCCGATCAGCACCAGCCCGCCGAGGAGCGGCAGCAGCACCTGCGGCGAGAGCCAGGACCGCTCGGCGGCCTGGAGCAGGCCGTAGACGATGGCCACCAGACCCGCCGTGGCGGTCAGCACGCCGGCGAAGTTGAACTTCTGCCCGGTGCGCTCCATCCGGCTCTCGCCGACCAGCCGACCCACCAGGGCCAGCGCGATCACCGCGACCGGGACGTTGACGTAGAAGATCCAGCGCCAGCTGGCGTCGGCGACGATGAGCCCGCCGACGACCGGGCCGAGGGTGCCGGCCAGGCCGGACAGGCCACCCCAGATGCCGACCGCCTTGACCCGGTCGGCCGGTGCCGAGAAGAGCAGGAAGACGATGCCGAGCGCGGCCGGGGCGGCCAGCGCCTCACCGATGCCTTGGAGGAAACGGCTGTAGATGAGCATCTCGGGGGTCATCGCGGCCCCGGAGATGACCGAGGCGATGGCGAAGATGACCACGCCGGTGACGAAGATCCGCCGCCGGCCGAACAGGTCGGCGAGCCGGCCGCCGAACAGCAGCAGCCCGCCGGCCATCAGCACGTAGCCGTTGACGACCCAGGCCAACCCGGTCCGGGACATGTCGAGCTCGCCCTGGATGCGCGGCAGCGCGACGCTGACCACGGTCATGTCGATGACGAACATGAACTGGACGAAGCCGAGCAGCGCCAGCGCCTTCCACCGACGGGGGTCCGGCCGGTCCGCGGACGCGTCCAGCGCCTCGTCCGAACTCGGTGTGGTACCGGTGCTCATGGTGCCCTCCTCGACATCGGCGCACGTCACGTGCGCTTCTGCCTGGATGTCGAAGCTGGCTCGTTGGTTTCGACATACGGGTAAGCAAATAGTTCGAGCCTTCAGGAGGCACCCATGAAGTACCTGATCATGATCAGCCACAACCAGCAGACCCGGGACGCCTGGCAGAACATGTCCGACACCGAGCGGGAGATGGGCTTCAAGGCGCACATGTCGCTGGTGGAGGATCTGGCCGAGTCGGGCGAGCTGATCGTCTCCGAGGCCCTGGCCGACCAGGGTCAGGCCAAGAAGGTCCTGGTCCGCGACGGCAAGATCAGCACCACCGACGGCCCGTTCCCCGAGGTCAAGGAGTACGTCGCCGGGATCTACCTGATCGAGTGCGACACCATCGAGCAGGCGGTCGGGCACGCCGCCCGGATCCCGGAGGCCAACTTCGGCCTGGTCGAGGTCCGTCCGGTGCTCGGCGCCGGTGGCCCCGACATGTGACGAACCGCACATGCGGGCGGACCCGCGGCACCGGTCGGTGCCGCGGGTCCGTTTCTTCCCACCGTCCGCCGCGTCCGGCGGACAACACTCAGATGTACGGCGAGTTGGGCTCCAGCCCGCAGAGCACCCGCCCGTAGAGTTCGAGGTTCGTCGACGGGACCATCAGCGCGTGCAGGTTGACCGCGTACATGTCCCGGACCACCCGCTGCATCGGGGCCTGGCGCAGGATCGACGAGCCACCGCTGGCCATCCCGAGCAGGTCCACCGCGGCCCGGCCGAGCTGGCAGATCGCCCCGATGTCGGCCCGGGTGCGGGCCCGCTCCTCCAGCGTCCACGGCTCACCGCTGACGCCCTTGGTGTCGACCAGGTCGGTGATCCGCTGGGCGTGGAACTCGGCCTCGTCGATCTTCATGGTCGCCTCGGCGAGCTGGAGGTGGGTGACCGGAGCCTCCCGCTGCGTCGCGTAGTCGGTGTAGGTGATCTTGCGGTCCAGCCGCTCCAGGAAGAACTCCCGGGCCGCCCGGGCCAGCCCGATCACCGTGCCGGCCGAGGAGGCGTTCGCCACCCCGAGCAGCGGGTTACGGTACATCGGCAGGTCCCGGTTGAGCGCCGAGGCGCTCTGCCCCTGGAGCACCGCGGGCATCGGCACGATCCGCTCCTGCGGCACGAACACGTCCCGGGCCACCGTGGTGATGCTGCCCGAGCCCTGCAGGCCGGCGGTGTACCAGTCGTCGACGATCTCCAGGTCGGACAGCGGCACCAGGGCCATCACCGGCCACTGGTTCACCCCGTCCGGGGCGGGGGCCATCGCGATGACCTCCTGCCAGTGGCTGTGCAGGGCGCCGCTGATGAAACTCCAGCTGCCGTTGAGCACCATCCCGCCGCCGGGCTTCGGGGTGCCGCTGGCCGACGGGCTCAACGTCCCGCAGATCCGCACGTCGGGGGTGGCGTAGACCTCGTCCTGCACCGCGTCGGGGAACATCCCGACCATCCAGCCGGGGATCGCCCACACCGACGCCGTCCAGGCCACCGACCCGTCGCCCCGGCCCAACTCCACCATCACCTCGTGCAGGGTGCGGGTGTCCGACTCGTACCCGCCGTAGCGGCGCGGCACCCGCATCCGGAACAGGCCGGCGTCGGCCAACGCCTCGACCGTCTCGTCGTGCAGCCGCCGGTTCTCCTCCTGCCAGCTCGCGTGCTGGCGCAGCAGCGGCACCAGCCCGCTGGCGCGGCGTACCAGTTCGTCCCTCGGGGGGGCCTCGGTCGCGCTGGTCATCTCACTCCTCCTGTGCACGGGTACGGTCGACGGACGGGACGCCGTCCACCGGGACGAACAACGGGGCAGGCGGTCACCGGGCGACCGCCTCGGCCTGCCGGGGCAGCGGCGCGACCCCGGCGATCAGGTCCGCCGCCTTCTCCGCGATGGCGATCACGGCGGCGTTCGGGTTGCCCCGGACCAGGGTGGGCATGACGCTGGCGTCGACCACCCGCAGCCCCTCCAGCCCGTTGACCCGCAACTGCTCGTCGACCACGGTGCCCATCGCGCAGGTGCCCGCCGGGTGGAAGATCGAGTGCGCGTACTGCCTGACGTAGTGCCGCAGGTCCTCGTCGGAGTCCGAGGCCGGCGGGGCGAACTGCCCCTCGGTGTACGGGGCCAGCGCCTTCTGCTGCGCGATCCGGATGCCGATCCGGGTCGCCGCCACCGCGTCGTCGAGGTCGCGCTCGTCCTGGAAGTAGTTGTGCACGATCTTCGGCTTGGCGGTCGGGTCGGCCGAGGCGAGCAGCACGTACCCCCGGCTGCGCGGGGCGATCATCGACGGGCCGTACGAGATCGAGTGGTGGGTGGGGGTGCCCAGCCCGCTGTCGGCGAACATCACCGGCGCGGCCAGGAACTCCGCGTCCGGGGCGGTCAGGTCGTCGCGGGTCCGCACGAAGCCGCCGGCCTCCGGCCCGTTGGCCGTCATCGGGCCACGGCCCTCGGCCATGAAGCGCTGCAGGTGCTCGGGCTGGTTGGCGGCGAGCAGGCTGATCGGCTGCGAGTGGGTGTAGACCAGCGGGATCAGCGCGTGGTCCTGGAGGTTCTGCCCCACCTGCGGTTGGTCCAGCAGCACCGGCACGCCGAGCGCGCCGAGCAGCGGGGCCGGGCCGACCCCGGAGAGCATCAGCAGCTGCGGCGAGTTGTACGCCCCGGCAGCGAGGATGACCTCCCGCGACGCACTGACGGTCAGCGTGTCGTCCAGCCGGGTGCCGGTCACCCCGACCGCCCGGCCGTTCTCGATCAGCACCCGGTGCACGTGGACGTTGGTCTCCACGGTCAGGTTGGGCCGGTCCAGGACGGGGTGCAGGAACGCGGTCGCGGTGCTCTCCCGACGGCCGTCGCGCTGGGTGAGCTGGAAGAAGCCGAAGCCCTCCTGGGTGGCGCCGTTGAAGTCGTCGTTGACCGCGTAGCCGGCCTCGGTGGCCGCCTGGACGAACGCCGACGACATCGGGTTGTTGGCCCGCCCCTCGGAGACCGCCAACGGCCCGTCGACCCCGTGGTAGACCGACGCCCCACGCTCGTTGTCCTCGGACCGCTTGAAGTACGGCAGCAGGTCGTCGAAGTCCCAGCCGGGCTGCGCCCAGCCGTCGAAGTCGCCACGCGCGCCCCGGATGTAGACCATCGTGTTGATCGAACTGGTGCCGCCCAGCACCCGGCCCCGGGGCAGGTAGACCCGCCGCCGGCCCAGCGCCGGCTCCTCGTGGGTGTCGTAGTCCCAGTCCAGGGCGGTGCGGAACAGGGTGCCGAAGGCCACCGGGACGTGGATGTTGTCGGCGGTGTCCCGGGGACCCGCCTCGATCAGGCACACCGTGACGTCGGGGTCCTCGGTGAGCCGGGCGGCCAGGACACACCCCGCTGATCCCGCGCCGACGATGACGTAGTCGTACACCACTGCACCCTCCAAGGTCAGGTTCTCGGTTGTCGTCGCGGGTCACCGCGCCACCGGCGGGGACCGGGCGGTCCCCACCGGGCGTGCCCCGAGGCCGTGGTGACCGTGATCGGCATCCCGTCGTCACCACGACCCCGGCGGTCGGGCGGTCGTCGTCGACCGCGCCGGCGTCAGCCCCTGATCGGGCTGCTCTGGTGCGAGACCAGCCGGAGCTGGCCGTCGGGTTGGCGCAGCATCACCCAGGTGGCCCGGATGAAGTTCTCCGGCGCGATGTCGTCCTGGCCGGCCATGATGATGCCGCCCTCGGTCACCACCAGGGCGACGTCGTCGGTGAGGAAGGTGACCTCGACCGGCCAACCCTTCACCCGGGCGCCCCGCAGCGGCCCGGCGAAGCCCCGGGACATGTACGCCCGGATCTCCTCCCGGCTGGTGAGCTGCTCGTCGCGCATCAACAGGCTGCCGTTGTCGGTGAACACGTCGGCGAACATGTCGGCGTCGTTGGCCGCCCAGGCCGCCTGGATGCGCATGGCCACCGTCAACACCGCCCGCTCGTCGGCGTCGGTGTACCCCCGGTAGTAGGACGGGTCCTCGGGGACGCCGGCGGCGGCCAGCAGCGCCGAGGCGTCCCCCCAGGGTGCCATGGTCGTGGTCATCGGTCCCTCTTCTCCTCTCGTCGTCCAGGGCCGGAACGACCCCTTCGTCGTTCCGACCCTGGCCGGCCCGCTGCCCGCTCCGGCTCTGGCCGGAGCCGGGTTCAGCCGGTGATCGGGCTGCTCTGGTAGGAGGCGATCCGCCAGTCGCCGTCCCGCTTGACGACGACCCACATGATCCGGAGGTTGTCGGCCGGAGCGAGGGCGTCGGCGTCGGCGTAGACGACCCCGCCGACGCTGACGGCCAGCGCCATCGACTCCGAGACGACCTGGATCTCGCTGAACTCCAGGGTCAGCCGGGAGCCCTTGTACGGTCCGGCGAACAGCTCGCCGAGGTACGTCCGGATCTCGTCGCGGCTCATCAGCTGGTTGTCGCCGACGAGCATGCTGCCGTTGTCGATGAAGAGGGAGGCGAACCCCTCGGCGTCGTTGGCGTCCCACGCCGCCCGGCAGCGCAGCGGCGCGGTCAGCACCGCCCCTTCCACCCCGTTGGGGAAGTCACCGTAGTACGAGGCCCACTGCTTGGCGCCGGCCACGAGCGACGCGCCCTCGGTGCTCATGCTGCCTCCTCCTGTCCGAGTGGATGCCCGGTCACCAGCGCAGCGTCGCGCCGGCGCCGCGCGGGCTGTTCTGGTAGCCGGCGAGCTGCCACTGGCCGTCCCGCTTGACGACGACCCAGGTGGAGCGCACGGCCAACTCCTCCGCGATCTCCGTCTGGCCGGCGGCGAGGATGCCACCGTGGGTACGGATCAGGGCGGCGTCGTCGGCGATGATCCGCACGTCGACCGGCCGGCCGGTGACGCCGGTGCCCTTGAACGGCCCGGCGTACGCGGCGGCCATGAACGCGCGGATCTCGTCGCGGCCCTTCTTGAACACGTCCCCGGGCAGGATCATCACGCCGTCCTCGGTGAACGCATTCGCCACCCCGGCGGCGTCGTTGCGGGACCAGGCCTCCACCAGCCGCAACGGAACGGTGAGGACCTCCTTTTCCTGAGCGCTGGTGAACGACCCGTAATACGCGTCGAGCGCCTTTTCTCCGTCAATGGCCGGAGCCACCTGGGTACCAGTGGACATCGTGGTCGCTTCCTCTCCTGTGACTACTGCGGACAGTGGACACATTCACCCCCGAACGGTCCGTCCGTCCCCTATCCTCCGGCGGTGCGACAGCGCTGACATCTCCCCGATTGCGATGTCGAAGACCGTTTCCGAGAATCCGTTTCCGTCGGCCGGACAGGGGAATGCCGTACCCCGGCCGGTGGGTGCACCGGCCGGGGTACGGCGGGATCGCCGCAGGTGGGGGTCAGCCCACCCGCAGCGCGGCCGGGTCGTCGGCCGGGTCGTCGTCGGCCGGCTCCGCGGGGCGCAGACTGTCGACGATGTGGTCGGCCAGGGCGGCGATGGTCGGCTTGTTCCACAGGATGTTCGGCGGCAGTTCCAGGCCGTAGCGGCCCTGCAGACGCACCCGCAGCGCCACCGTCATCACCGAGTCCACCCCCAGCTCGACCAGCGGCCGACGCAGCTCCAGGTCCTCGGCGGCCAGGCTCAGCTCGGCGGCGGCCTGCTCCCGCACGTCGGCGGTGACCAGTTCGCGCAGCTCCTGCTCCGGGGTGTCGGCCCAGTCGACGCTGAACGTCTGGCCGGTGCCGGCCTCGGTGGTCGAACGGGTCGCGGTCAGCTCCCGCAGCATCGGCAGCCGGGGGGCGTTGGTCGTCGGCGCCAGCACCCGCAGGACCGCGTGGTACGGGCTGTGGAACCGGTCGGCGAAGGCCCAGGCCCGGAACGCCTCGGTCACCGAGATCGCGTCCAGGCCGCGCGAGTTGGCCTCCAGCATGGTCGACGAGATCGACTCGGACATGCCCACCCCGCGCCAGGACGTCCAGCCGAGGCTGGTCGTCTCGGTGTGGCCGTCGGCGTGCCGGTGCGCCGCGAGGGCGTCCAGGAACGAGTTGGCCGCCGCGTAGGTGGTCTGCCCGGTCAGCCTGGTGAACTGCCCGCAGGACGAGAACATCACGAAGAAGTCCAGCGTGCCCGGGGGGAAGAGGCGGTGCAGCACCATCGCCCCGTTCACCTTGGGCCCGAGGACGTCGTGCAGCCCCTCGCGGTCCACCTTGTCCACCATCGCGTCGCGCACCACGCCGGCGGCGTGCACGATGCCGCGTACCGCCGGCATGCCGTGCGAGGCCGGGTCGAGCGCCGCCGCGACCTCCACCGGGTCGGTGATGTCCAACGCCAGGGTCCGCACGGTCACCCCGAGCGCCTCCAGTTCCAGCACCCCGTCGATCTGCCGGCGGGTCCGCACGTCGTGGTCGCCGTCCCAGTCGGCGCGCGGCGGCAGACCCCGGCGGCCGGCGAGCAGGATGCGCCTCGCCCCCCGGTCGGCCAGCCACCGGGCCACCATCAGCCCGAGCGCGCCGAGCCCACCGGTGATCAGGTAGGTGTCGGTCGGCCGGCACTGCAACGCGGTGCCGTCGGCGGGCCGCTCGACCTGGGCGAGCCGCTGCACCGCCACCGCCCCGCCACCGTCGACGGAGACGATGTCCTCGTCGCCGGTGAGCCGGCGCAGCACCGTCGCGACCACGGCGGCGGGGACGTCGGCGTCGTCGGCGAGGTCGACGACCCCGCCCCACAGGTCCGGGTGCTCCCCGGCGAAGATCCGGGCGATGCCCCACAGCGGGGCGTGGGCCAGCGACCGCTCCCCCACCGCCTGCCGGACACCCCGGGTCAGGCACCACAGCCGGGGCTGCGGCGCCGCCGGGTCACCCCCGGCCGCCTGCACCTCGATCAACACCTGGGCGCTGCGGATCAACGTCCAGCCGCACCGCTCGGCGGCCTGCTCGGCCGACTCGTCGGCGGTACCGACGCCCGGCGCGACCAGGACCGCGTCGCGCGGGGTGAGACCGACCGTGGCCAGCTCGTCCGGACCGTCCACCCGCACCGTCGGCAGCCCGGCGTCGGCCAGCGCCCCGGCCAGGTCTCCGGCGGCGTCGTCACCGACGACGACCACCCGGGACAGGTCGGTGGCGGTGCCGTCGACGTCGAGGTCCAGCGGCCGCCAGACCGCCTCGTGCACCAGCTCGCGGGGGGCGGCCACCGCGCTGTCGGTGTCCGAGATGGCGGAGAACCGCAGGCCGCGCACCTGGCAGACGACCTCGCCGTGCTCGTTGGCCACCTGCACGTCGACGGTGTCCTGCGGCGAGCGCGGGGAGCGCACCGAGTGGACGGTGATGTGGGCCGGTGGTTCCCCCTTGAAGACCACCGACTCGATGTGCGAGGACATCCACTGGTGCCTGGCGTACTCCGGGGTGACCAGCACCGCGCTGATGGTCAGCGCGCCGTCGATGACGTGCGCCCAACTGGTGGCGGTCTGCGCCGGCGGCGGCACGATGACGATGTCGGCGAGTTGCTCCTCGTCGTTGCGGCGCAACTCCACCACGTCCCAGGGGAACGCGTAGCCACCGACGCCCATCCGGCGGAACATCTCGTCGACCCGCTGCCAGGACCACTCCTGCGGGCACCGGGCCCGCACCTCGTCGGCGTCCACCCGGCCGTCGACCAGTTCGGTGCTCCAGTCGATGGTCGCCGTCGAGTGGGTGATCCACTCGTACTCCTCGTCGTCGACGACGGGGGCGCCGTCCTGCGGGGCGACCCGGGTGGCCAGCCGGGCGGTGTTCTCCGACAGCACGATCTGCACCACCCGGGGCGGCGCGACGGCCAGCGGCGTCCGCAGCACGATGTCGGCCAGCGCGGGCAGTCGGCCGTCCTCCCCGGCGGCCAGGGCGAAGCTGTTGATCAGCACGGCGGCCGGGGTGATCTCGACGTCGACCACCTCGTGGTCGAGCGGGTAGGGCCGCGAGGACATGTCCAGGTAGGTCTGCCAGACCTGCCGGGGCGGTGCGCCGGAGACCGTCATCCGGCCGCCGAGCAGGCTGTGCCGTTCCGGGTCGTGCCCACCGCCGGGACCGGACTCGACCCGGGCCTCCGGGAAGATCCAGTACGGCCGGTGCTGCCAGGCCACCGAGGGCATCGGCAGCAGCGAGCCGGTCGGGTGCAGCCGCGCCCAGTCCACCGCCGCGCCCGCGCAGTACAGCCGGGCCAGGCCGGCCAGCAGGGCGTTGTCCTCGTCGGTGTCACGGCGCAGGCTGTGCACGACGGTGGCGTCCTCGACACCGAGGTGGGCGAGGGTCTCCCCGATGGAGTGGGTGACCACCGGGTGGGTGGAGACCTCCAGGAAGACCCGGTACCCGTCGGTGACCGCCGCCGTCACCGCGGCGGTGAAGCGCACCGGCTCGCGCAGGTTCGCCACCCAGTACGCGCCGTCGCGCGCCGCGGTCGACCGGGGGTCGGTCAGCGCGGTGCTGTAGAGGGGGGTGCGGGGCGTCTCGGGGTGCAGCGCGCCGGCCGCCGCGGCGACCTCGGCCACCGCCGCGTCCACGTGCGGGCTGTGGAATGCGATGTCGGTGTCGACCCGCCACACCGCCACCCCCTCCTCGCGCCAGTGCGTCACGATCTGCTCGACGGCCTCCCGGTCCCCGGAGAGCACGGTGGAGGTGGGGCTGGCCGAGATGGCGGCGACCACGCCGACCTGACCGGCGAGCCGCTGCCGGGCCTCGTCGAAGCCGAGCCCGACCATGGCCATCCCGCCCTGGCCCTGGAGGCGCTCCAGGGCGCGCGCCCGCCGGCAGGCGAACCGGGCGGCGGCCAGCACGTCCAGGCTGCCGGCGACGGCCGCGGCGGCGATCTCCCCCACCGAGTGCCCGATCACGGCGGCCGGGGTGAGCCCCCGGGACCGCCAGGTCTGCGCCAGGGCGACCTGGGTGGCGAAGGTCAATGCCTGCACCTCGACGCCGGTCCACGGCCCACCGGCGGTGAGCGCCTCGCGCGGGGTCCAGCCGAGTTCCTCGCGGAACACCTCGGCCAGCGCGTCCACGGCGGCGGCGAAGACCGGCTCGTCGCGCAGCAACTGCCGGCCCATGCCCGTCCACTGCGCGCCGTGCCCGGAGAAGACCCAGACCACCGGGGCCGGGTCGGCCACCGTCCGGCCCCGGGCGACCTGCGGGGTGGTACGGCCGTCGGCCACCTCCCGCAGCCGCTCGACGAGTTCCCCGGGCGAGGCGGCCAGCACGGCGGTCCGCTGCGGCAGGTGCGAGCGGCGGTGCGCCAGGGTGTGCCCCACCGACGGCAGGGACGCCCCCGGGTGCTCCGTCAGCCAGTCGGCGGTCCGCGCCGCCAGCGCCGCCACCCCGGCCTCGGACATCGCCGAGAGCGGGTACACCGACGCCCGGGTGCCGGCGGTGGTCTCGACCGACACCGTGCCGGCCGCCGCGTCGGTGGCCGTGGCCCCGGCGGCGGCGGTCGGGGCGGGCGGCGCCTCCTGGAGGATGACGTGCGAGATGGAGCCGCCGACGCCGTAGCTGGACACGCCGGCCCGACGCGGACCGTCACCGGCCGGCCAGGGCGACCGCTCACCGATCAGGCGCAGCCCGGAACCGGCCCAGTCGAAGTCCGGGTTCGGCTCGCGGTGCAGGCTCGGCGGGATCTCCGCGTGCCGCAGCGCCAGCACCGCCTTGATCACACCGGCGATGCCCGAGCCCGCCTCGACGTGACCGATGTTGGGTTTCACCGAGCCGACCAGGCACGGCTCGTCGGCGGGCCGCCCGGCACCGAAGACGGCGGCCAGCGCCTTGGCCTCCTCCCGGTCGCCGACCGGGGTGCCGGTGCCGTGCGCCTCGACGTAGTGCACCGACCCCGGGTCGATGCCGGCCCGCTCGTAGGCCACCCGGAGCATGTGCTCCTGGGCCGAGCCGTTGGGCGCCATCATGCCGTCGGAACGGCCGTCCTGGAACACCCCGCTGCCGGGGATCAGCGCGAGCACCTCGTCGCCGTCGCGGCGGGCGTCGGCCAGCCGCTTGAGCACCACCACGCCGGCACCCTCACCCCGGCCGTAGCCGTCGGCGTCGGCGGCGAACGCCTTGCTGCGCCCGTCCGGGGCGGTCGCCCCGGCCGCGTCCAGGGCGACGAACAGGGTCGGGCTGGCCATGATGTTGACCCCACCGACGACGGCCAGCGGGATCTCGCCCTCGCGCAGGCTCTGGCAGGCCAGGTGCAGCGCGGTGAGCGAACCGGCGCAGGCGGTGTCCACCGCCATGCTGGGCCCGCGCAGGTCCAGGAAGTACGAGATGCGGTTGGCGATGCCGTAGTAGGTGGTGCCGTTGACCGCCCAGGCGCCGGTGCGCGGGATGTCCTCCAGCAGCCGACGGCCGTAGTCGTTGGAATTGGCCGCCACGAAGACACCGGCGTCCGAACCGCGCAGCGACAACGGCGGCACACCCGCGTTGCCCAGCGCCTCCCAGGCCAACTCCAACACGATCCGCTGCTGCGGGTCGAGGAAGTCCGCCTCCCGGGGAGAGATGCCGAAGAAGTCCGCGTCGAATCCCTCGATGTCGTCGAGGAATGAGCCCAGCCGGGTCGTCTTCCGCAGGATCGCGGTGGCCTGGGGGCTGGTCGAGGCGTACGGTTCCCACCGCTTGTCGGGCATGGCGCTCACGGCATGTCGACCACCGATGAGAAATGCCCAGAACTTCTCCAACGAGTCAAGGTCAGGGGCGAACCGGCAGCTCATTCCGACAATGGCCACGGCGTCAGAAAATTCCCCATCCTGGCTCACGTCCAGGCTCCTCTCCACATCGCCGACCGCATCCGGAACACAGCCGGATGCGGTGGTCGCTGTCCTTCGGAAATGTCGCGGTGACGGTCAGGTCCGGACGCTGACCTCAACTGCGAAACATCCTGTTCCTTGGCCGATCGGGGGGGCACCTTCCTGAGTGCGATCGTCCCGGCCGGCGGACGGCCCGCAGGACCGGCGGTGACCTCCGCTAATGCCGGGGCGGGCAATAGCGCAATGCGGGAGAAGGAACTCGGCGGCACGCCTCCGTACGGTTTCCCCGCGAGTTCGACACACGATTTCGCGTCGCGCCGCCCGGGCTCCGACGCCGGTGCGCCGTGTCGACCGATCGGATCGGGAGGGCCCGACATGTCCGCAGAAGCGACCCGACCTACCCTCGACGGGACCGTGCCGTGGCCGCCGGAGCTGGTGGCGCGGTACACCGACCAGGGCTACTGGGCGGGCCGGCCGCTCGGGGCGTACCTGTACGCCGCCGCCGACGCCGACCCCACCGTCACGTGCCTGGTCGACGGCCCGGTACGCCTCACCTTCGCCGAGCTGACCGCCCGCGCCGACGGTGCCGCCGAGCGCCTGCGGGACCTGGGGATACGTCCCGACGACCGGGTGGTGGTGCAGCTGCCCAACTGCTGGGAGTTCGTCGTGCTGACGGTGGCCTGTTTCCGGCTGGGCGCGGTCCCGGTGATGGCGCTGCCGGCGCACCGGCGGCAGGAGATCGCCGCGATCGTGGCGTTGACCGGGGCGCGGGCGCTGGTCGTACCGGATGTGTTGAAGGAGTTCGACCACCAGGCGCTGGCCCACGGGGTGGCCGCCGACGCGCCGACCCTGCGGCACGTGCTGGTCGCCGGGGCGGACGTCCGCGCGGACAGTGTCGACCTGCGGCGGCTGTGCCGGCCGGCGGACGATCCGGCGGCGGCCCGGTCGGCGCTCGACGCCGCCGCGCCCGCCGGTTCGGCGGTCGCCCTGTTCCTGCTCTCCGGCGGCACCACCGGGGTGCCGAAGCTGATCGCCCGGACCCACGACGACTACGGCTACATGATGCGTCGTGCCGCCGAACTGTCCGAGGTGGACGCGACGACTGTCTACCTGGCGGTGCTGCCGCTGGCGCACGGTTATCCGATGGCCGGACCGGGCATCCTGGGCACGCTGCTGGCCGGCGGCCGGGTGGTGATCCTGCCGTCGCCCGCGCCGGAGCGGGCGTTCGAGGCGGTGCAGCGGGAACGGGCCACCTTCACCTCGCTGGTGCCCGCCGCGGTGCAGCGCTGGCTGGAGTACCGGGAGAAGGACCCGGACCGGGACCTCAGCTCGCTGCGCCGGGTCCAGGTCGCCGGCTCCCGGTTGGCCGACCAGGTGGCCCAGCGGGTGACGCCGGTGCTCGGCTGCGATCTCCAGCAGGTCTACGGCATGGCGGAGGGGCTGCTCTGCCTGACCCGCCCGGACGACCCGCAGGACGTGGTGTGCCACAGCCAGGGCCGGCCGATCTGCCCCGACGACGAGCTGCGGCTGGTCGACGAGGAGGGCCGGCCGGTGCCGCCCGGCGAGCCGGGGGTGCTGCTGACCCGGGGGCCGTACACGCCGCGCGGCTACTACCGGTCGCCGGAGCTGACCGCGCGCGCGTTCGTCGACGGCTGGTACAACACCGGGGACATCGTCCGGCTGCGGCCCGACGGGAACCTGGTCATCGAGGGTCGGGACAAGGACCTGATCAACCGGGGTGGCGAGAAGATCTCCGCCGAGGAGGTGGAGAACTTCGCCTACCAGCTCGACACGGTGAGCCTGGCCGCCGCGGTCGCCATGCCGGACGCCGAGCTGGGTGAGCGGGTCTGCCTCTACGTGGTGCCGCAGCCCGGCCGGACGGTGGCCCTGCAGGACGTACGGGCGGTGATGCAGCGGGCCGGGGTGGCCGCGTTCAAGCTGCCGGAGCTGCTGGTGACCGTCGACGAGCTGCCGTTCACGGCGGTCGGCAAGGTGAACAAGAAGCAGCTCCGCGAGGACGTCGGCCGCCGGCTCGCCGGCTGACCCACCGGCCGGGCCGGTGGGGCGGCCCGGCCACCCGCCGCCCGTCGACGGGGGCGGGTGGGGGGTGACACGGGGGCGGGGGCGCACCGGGTGCGCCCCCGCCCCCGTGTCCGGTCAGGGCTTCGGAATGTCGAACAGGGTGGGGATGCGCATGGCCAGCCCCCGGTCGCCCTTGGCCTTCATCCGGCCCAGCACGAACATGGTGACCGGGTTGGCGTTGCTGCTGACCAGTTTCAGGAAGTCGATGTCGCTGAGGGTCAGGGTGAGCCGGGGTTCGCGGTCCGGCCGCTCCGACAGCACGCACTCACCTCCGGCGATGACCATCTCGTAGGTGTCCACCGTGCCCTCGCGCCGGTCGCCGACGCTCCAGTGCAGGACGGCCTCGGTGCTGCCGGCCCGGTCGGCGCGGAACAGGGTCGGCATCCGGACGAAGATGCCGTCGAGGATGGTGCGGCGGTGCGGGCCGCCCATCACCCGGCGCAGTTCGTCGACCGGGGTGGCGGTGACCAGTCGGGCGAAGTCGCGGGGTTCCATCAGGGCGGGGTCGGCGTCGGCGAACATGGGTGTCCCTTTCGTCGTACGGGCAGGGAGGGGCCGGGCGGGGCGGTGGCCGGGCGGCGGGGTGCGGCGTGACCGCGACGGTGGCGACACCGGCGGGTCGGGCATCCGACCGGCGGGCGGCCGGTGCGTCGGACGGGGCCGCCTGTGCGTCGAGTATGGACAGCTCAGTGGGGGTTGCCTACTTCGACGATGCCCGGTCGCCGCCGACGAAAGGGCATGTATGGAGATGTCCGGGCCCGCCGGGGCCGAGATCATGGTGGGGAGGAGGTCGACGGGGGGCGCAGCACCGTGCCCGGGTGCCGGTCACCCTCCGCCCTGCCGAGCCACACCGAGCTGAGGAGACCGGATGAGAGTGCTCTTCGTGCCGCACGCCAACAAGGCGCACCTGCACATCATGACGCCGTTGGCGTGGGCGCTGCGCACGGCCGGACACGACGTCCGCGTCGCCAGCCAGCCCGAGATCGCCGACGCCATCATCGCGGCCGGGTTCGTCCCGGTCGAGGTGGGTCGGACGCGCACGGAGATGCCGGCCTTCTACCCCGGGGTACGCCCCGGCGAGGCGCCCCCGGTGGTGATGGCGCCCGGTGAACGCCAGGAGATGCCGTTGCAGCAGGACTTCCCCCGGGACAATCCGCTGGAGAAGCTGTCCCGGGCGTCCTGGGGTTTCGCGTTGTTCTCCACCGACGAGATGATCGCCGACCTGGTCGCGCTGATCGCCTCGTGGCGGCCCGACCTGGTGGTCTGGGACTCCATGGTGTACGCCGCGCCGGCCGCCGCCACCGTCTGCGGGGTGCCGCACGCCCGGATGATGATGGGCCCGGACGGGATCACCCAGTTGCGCCGCGCCGCCCGGGACCAGGGTGACCCGTTGCGCGACTGGCTGGACCGGGTGCTGGGCGGCTACGGCACCCGGTTCGACGAGGACGTCGCCGTCGGGCACTTCACCATCGACCCGATGCCGCCGTGGCAGTACCAGCCCGACGGGTTGCACCTGGTGCCGGTGCGGCACATCGCGGTGAACCCGCCGGCCCGGATCCCCGACTGGTTGCGCGAGCCGCAGCAGCGGCCCCGGATCTGCCTCACCCTCGGCGAGTCGCACCGCAACGGGCGCGGCACGGAGGCTCCGGCCGCCGACCTGCTGGACGCGGTGAGCGGGCTGGACGCCGAGGTGATCGCCACGTTCAACGCCAAGCAGCTCGCCACGATCCCGAAGCTGCCGGACAACGTCCGGGTGGTCGACTTCGTGCCGCTGGCGATGCTGCTGCCGAGCTGCGCGGCGATCGTGCACCACGGCGGGGCGGGCACCTTCGCCACCGCCATCGAGCAGGCCGTTCCGCAGTTGATCATTCCGGGGACGCACTGGGGGTTCCAGTGGTGGGGGCCGCTGGCCCACGCCAACGGCCTGCAACAGCAGGGCGCCGGCCGGTTCGTCGCCGACGCCGACCACCTCACCTCCGAGGCCCTCGCCGAGGATCTGGCCCGGGTACTCAAGGACCCGTCGTTCAAGGCGAACGCCGAACGGCTGCGGACCCAGGTGGCCGGCCTGCCCACCCCGAACGACCTGGTCCCGGCGCTGCACCGGTTGGTCGACCAGTACCGGGACGTGGCCGCCGCGCGGGCCGGGCGGCCGGTATGACCGGGTCGCTGCGGTTGACCACCGACGCCGGCACCTTCGACGCGTTGAGCGCCGGTCCCGCCGACGGCCGGGGGGTGCTGCTGCTGCACGGTTTCCCGCAGGGTGCCGTCGAGTGGGAGCACCAGCTCGCGGCGCTGGGTGCGGCCGGTTACCACGCCGTCGCGCCCGACCAGCGCGGCTACTCCCCCGGGGTGCGCCCCGACGAGGTCGACGCGTACCGGATGGACACCCTGGTCGCCGACGTCGTCGCGCTCGCCGGGCAGCTCGGCTGGGACCGGTTCGACCTGGTCGGGCACGACTGGGGGGCGGCGATCGGCTGGGCGGTGGCCGACCGGCACCCGGAGCTGCTGCGCACCTTCACCGCCGTGTCGGTGCCGCATCCCCGGCCGTTCGCCGACGCGCTGGCCACCGACGTCGACCAGCAGCGCCGCTCGGCGTACCTGGCGATGTTCCGGCAGCCGGGGCAGGCCGAGGGGATGCTGCTGGCCGACGACGCCGCGTTCCTGCGCCGGATGCTGGGCGCGGCGGGGCCGGTGAAGCTGGCCACGTACCTGGACCGGTTGACCGCGCCCGGCGCGTTGACCGCCGCGCTGAACTGGTACCGGGCGACCCGGCCGGAGGACGTCGAGGCCGGGCCGGTCGAGGTGCCGACGCTGTACGTCTGGGGCAGCGACGACATCGGCGTCGGCCCGGTCGCCGCGCACGGCACCGGCGCCTGGGTGAAGGGCCCGTACGAGTTCCTCACCTTCGACGGGGTGTCGCACTGGGTGCCCGAGGAGGTGCCGGACCGGCTCTCCGCGGCGCTGCTCGCCCACCTCGCCCGGCACCCGGGATGAGCCGGCCCGTGCCACCCCGACGCGTCCCCGGTCGACGCCGGATTCCGGGTCGGTTCCGGGGGCCGGGCCGCCGTCCGGGGCCACCGACCCACACACCGAGAGGACCGTGATGACCGTCAACAGCACATACGCCGCCGATGCGGCGTCCACCGGGGAGACACCCGACTTCCCGATGCCCCGGACCTGCCCGTTCGCCCCCGCCCCCGAGTACGTCGGATTGCGCGCCGAGGCGCCGGTCAGCCGGGTCCGGGTGCCGGACGGGCAGCTCGCCTGGCTGGTCACCCGCTACGCCGACGTCCGTCGGTTGTTGACCGATCCGCGGGTGAGCGCCAACCGGTTCCACCCGAACCTGCCGTTGACCGAGCCGGTGACCCCGCAGACCCGACGCAACATCGCCGCGGTCGGCCGCTCACTGATCGGGCTCGACCAGCCGGAGCACGGCCCGCAGCGGCGGATGCTGATCGGTGACTTCACGCTGCGCCGGGCGCAGGAGATGCGTCCGCACATCCAGCGCACCGTCGACGAGTGCATCGACGCGATCCTGGCCGGGCCGAAACCGGTGGACCTGGTCGCCGCGTTGGCGCTGCCGGTCCCCGCCTCGATGATCACCAAGCTGCTCGGCATGCCGTACGAGGACCGCGACCTGATCGTCCGCAGCGCCGACGCCCAGTTGCGCCGGACGGTCTCCGCCGAGCAGCGGCAGCAGACCAGCAGCGAGTTGCGGGCCTACGTGGACCGGCTGGTCAGCGCGAAGGAGGCCGAGCCGACCGACGACCTGCTGGGTCGGTTGGTGGTGCAGAACCGGCAGACCCCGCTGTTCGACCACGACATGCTCGTCGGGTTGGCGATGCTGCTGCTGGTGGCCGGTTTCGAGACCACCGCCAGCATGATCTCCCTCGGGGTGGCCGGACTGTTGGAGAACCCCGACCAGCTCGCCGAGGTCACCGGTGACCCGGCGGCGATGGGCCTGGCGGTGGAGGAGTTGCTGCGCTACTTCACGGTCGTGGACGCGCTGCCCCGGGTGGCGACCGCCGACATCGAGGTCGGCGGGGTGACCGTCCGGGCCGGTGACGGGTTGCTGTTGTCGTTCGCCTCGGCGAACTGGGACAGCGACGTGTTCCCCGACGCCGAGGTGCTGGACGTCCGCCGGGGGGCCCGGCACCACATGGCCTTCGGCTACGGCATCCACCAGTGCATCGGGCAGAACCTGGCCCGCGCCGAGCTGGAGATCGTGTTCCGTACCCTGTTCGCCCGGATCCCCGGGCTGCGGCTGGCCGAGGAGCTCGACGGCCTGCCGTTCCGCAAGGAGTCGAACATCTACGGCCTGGACCGGCTGCCGGTGACCTGGTGAGGGAGGCTGCGGTGAGTGGGGGCGACCAGGTGGGCACCGAGGAACCGACGACGCTGGTGGTGAGCCGGGGCCTGTGCATCGGCGCCGGGCAGTGCGTGCTGTCCACCCCGGAACTGTTCGACCAGAGCGAGGACGGCCGGGTGCTGCTGCGCCGGCAACCGGACGACGCCGGGCAGGCGCGGGTCGCGGTCGACCTCTGCCCGTCGGGTGCGCTGCGGCTGGCCACCGGGCGGTCCCGGGCGGTCGTCGACGAGCAGGACGCCACGGCGAAGGGGTGGGGCTGATGGCCGACACGGATACCCGGATCGCCGTGGTGACCGGCGGGGGGCGGGGCATCGGGCAGGCGATCTGTCAGGGCCTGGCCCGCCGGGGCATGGACGTGGTGGCGGTGGATCTGGCCGACCCGGTCGAGACGGTGGCGCTGGTGGAGGGTGAGGGGCGCAAGGCCCTCGGCATCACCGGGGACGTCTCGGACCCCGACGACGTGGCCCGGATCGGCGCGGAGATCACCGCCGGGATGGGCGGCTGCCACGTCCTGGTCAACAATGCCGGCATCTATCCGGCCAAGAACATCTTCAAGCTGGAGTACGAGGCGTGGCGGCGGGTGCTGGCGGTCAACCTCGACTCACAGTTCCTGATGACCAAGGCGGTGCTGGACCACATGTGCCGGGTGCGGTGGGGGCGGATCGTCAACCTCACCTCCAACTCGGTCGGCCTGGCGCTTCCCGGGTTCACCCACTACATGGCCAGCAAGATGGGGGTGATCGGGTTCACCCGGGCGCTCGCCAGCGACGTCGCCTCGTACGGCATCACGGTCAACGCGGTCGGGCCGACGCTGTCGCGTACCCCCGGGCTGGCGGAGAGTCCGATGGCCGGCGCGGCGCAGGAGCATGTGGCGGCGATGCAGGCGATCAAGCGGCCCGGTGAGGCGCAGGACGTGGTGGGCACGGTGGCCTTCCTGGCCAGCGACGACGCCGCCTTCGTCACCGGGCAGACGATCATGGCCGATGGTGGTCTGGTCCGGTTGTGACCCGTCGCCGACCGTCCGGGGGGTCCGGTGGTCGTCGTGCCGTCGGTCCGGTTCGAGAGCCTGCGGGCGTGCGGGGGTCGCCGATTCCCGCACGCCGGCCCGGTGCGACGTGATCCCCTGGTGGGAGCGGGCGTCGGAGGTCACCCCACCCGGGAAAGCTATTGCGATTAGCTTTTGAGCTAGCTAGGCTAGCTTCATGACCGTCGCCCGGAGCAGCGCCCGCCCACCGACCCGCTACCTGCACCGCCCCGAGGGCCGAATCGCCTACGACCTCCAGGGCGACGGCCCCCTCGTGGTGCTCGTCCCCGGCATGGCGGAGCTGCGCTCGTCGTACCGGTTCCTCGCCCCGGCCCTGGCCGCCGCCGGCTACACGGTGGCCACCACCGACCTGCGCGGCCACGGCGACAGCGACACCACCTTCACCTCCTACGGCGACCCCGAGACCGCCTCCGACGTCAGCGCCCTGATCGACGAGCTCGGCCGGCCGGCCGTCATCGTGGGCAACTCGCTGGCCGCCGGCGCCGGGGTCATCGTCGCCGCCGAGCACCCCGGGCAGGTCCGCGGGCTCGTGCTCATCGGGCCGTTCGTCCGAAACCCCCGACAGGCCCCCGGCATGCGGGCCCTGTTCCACCTGTTGACGTCCCCGCTCTGGGTGGCAGCCGTCTGGAAGGCCTACCTGCCCACCCTCTACGCCGGTGCCAAACCGGCCGACTTCGCCGAGTACCGGGCGGCCGTCGTCGCCAAGCTCCGCCAGCCCGGCCACGGCGCGGCGTTCTCCCGCACCGCGCGGCAGACCGACCACCGGCCCGCCGAGGCACGACTCACCGAGGTGGACACCCCGGTGCTGGTCGTCATGGGTGAACGCGACCCCGACTTCACCGACCCGGCGGCCGAGGCGGCATGGATCGGCGAGACCCTGCACGGCGAGGTGGTCATGGTGCCCGACGCCGGCCACTACCCGCAGTCTCAGCAGCCCGAACGGACCACCGGCGCGGTGCTCGACTTCCTCACCCGGATCAGCACCCGTGCCTAGGGCCGGCCTCACCACCGACGCGGTCGTCGCACGCGGCGCGTACCTGCTCGAAGCGCGCCCGCACGACGAGCTGACCCTCGCCGCGCTCGCCGAGAGCCTCGGCGTCCGCGTCCCGTCGCTCTACAAGCACATCGACGGCCTCCCGGGACTCCGCCGGGGCATCATGCTCCGCGCCAAGGCGGACCTGTCCGCGACGCTCGCCGAGGCGTGCGTCGGCCGGGCCCGCGACGACGCGGTCCGCAGCCTCGCCACCGCCTACCGCAGCTGGGCGCGGCAGAACCCGGTGCAGTACCCGATGACCGTACGGGCCCCGGACCCCGCCGACGCCGAGGACCAGCAGGTCAGCGACGCCGCCGTCCAGGTGGTCTACCGGGTGCTCGCCGGCTACCGGCTGCTCGGCGACGACGCGGTCGACGCCACCAGGCTGCTGCGCACGGTCATCCACGGCTTCGTCAGCCTGGAGACCGCCGGTGCGTTCGCGCTCTCCGCCGACCTGGAACGCAGCTACGAACGGGCCGTCGACAGCGTCGTGTCCGCCCTGGAGAACTGGAAGGGCCGATGAGGGCCGGGCCCGCCCGCACCCCACCACCGGCCACCCCGGTGCCCGTCCTCTACCGCGTCGAGGGTGCGGCCGTCGCCGTGGCGGCCGTCGTCCTCGTCGTGCTGACCGGCTTCGCCTGGTGGTGGCTGTTCGCCCTGTTCCTCGTCTTCGACCTGTCGATGCTCGGCTACGCCGTCGACCACCACGTCGGCGCGGTCGTCTACAACCTGGGGCACACCTACGTCGCCCCGTTCGTCCTGCTCGCCGGGTACGGCCTCGCGCACGCCCTCGACGCGGCCGGGTGGACGCCGCTGGCGCTCGTGGCCGCCTGCTGGTTCTTCCACATCGGCGTGGACCGGGCACTCGACTTCGGACCGCGCCCGCTGCGCTGACCTGAGCCACCCGTACCGCACCCGCACTCACCCAGGGTGACCCGAGCGGCGACACGCTGCGTCGACCTGCGCGATGCCGTCCCCGTTGTCCGCGAGGATGGCCGACGGACGGCGGGTGTCCCCCGCCGGGCGGGCAGCCCGCACACACGGGCGTCGCGGGGTGCGGCGTCCCCCGAGGGGAGCAAGGGTGACACTGTCGGACAGGCTCGCGCCGGAGGCCGGCCGGCTCCGGCTCGGCGACGAGCTGAGCGTCAACCGGTTGGGCTTCGGCACCATGCAACTGCCCGGTCCCGGCTCCTTCGGCCCCTCGGACGACCACGCGGGCGCGCTGGCCGTGCTGCGCCGGGCGGTCGAGCTGGGGGTCAACTACCTCGACACCAGCGACTTCTACGGCCCGCACGTGGCCAACGACCTGATCCGCGAGGCCCTGCACCCGTACCCCGACGACCTGGTGATCGGCACCAAGATCGGGGTAGTGCGCGACAGGTGGGGTGACTTCGTGCCCGCCGGGGCGCCCGACCAGCTGCGCCGGCAGGTGCAGGAGAACCTGCGCCGGCTGGGCCGGGACCGGTTGGAACTGGTCTACCTGCGCGTCGGCGGGGACGGGCTGCTGCGCCCGGGCGACGTCCGGTTCTCCGAGTCGTTCGCGATGATGGTGCGGCTGCGCGACGAGGGCCTGATCGGCGCCGTCGGGCTCAGCGGCGTCACCGTCAGGCAGCTCGACCAGGCGCGGGCGACGATCCCGATCGCAGCCGTGCAGAACCGGTTCCACCTGCTCGACCGGGAGTGCCACGACGTGCTGCGGCGGTGCGTCGAGGAGGACATCGCCTTCGTGCCGTACTTCCCGCTGGGGGCGGGGATGCTCGGTGCCCGGCACGGGCGGCCGCCGCTGCCGCTCGGGCCCGACTTCAGCGCCGCGCAACGGCGTACCGTCGACGGGGTCGCCGACCGGCACGGCGTCACCCGCGCGCAGATCGCCATCGCCTGGCTGCTGGCCCACTCGCCGACGATGCTGGTCATTCCCGGCACCAGCTCGGTACGGCACCTGGAGGAGAACATGGCCGCCGCCCGGCTACGGCTGACCCCGGCGGACCTGGCCGCGCTCGACGCGCTGGCCTGACCCGGGCGGCCCGTCGCCGGGTGCCCCGCGCGGGGGGTACGGGGCATCCGACGACGGACCAGGCGACGAGGAACTGCGGATTCTCCTCCGGAACCCAGTGGCCCGAGTCCGGTACGACGACCTGCCGCACGTCGTGCCGACCTGTCGGTAGGAGGCGGCCACCCCGGAGCCGAAGGAGAACGCCGCACCCCTCGCCAGCACCGGCAGGGTCACCGGTTTGGCCGGGGCCTGGGCCCGGTTGTCGGCGATGTCGGTGTCGAAGGCGCGGTAGTACTCGTAGCCGGCCGTCCGGTCGGCCGGGTCACGGTAGGCCCGGTAGTAGACCGGGCGGTCCCGGCAGCCAGACCACGTCAATGGTCGATGTTGCGCACGTTACGAGACGACAGGGCGGCACCCGTACACCTAGAGTCAGAACATGGCGACCGACGGTGCGGTGGTGGTCGGCGCGAGCATCGGCGGGTTGCTGGCCGCCCGCGTGCTCAGCGCGACCTACGGCCGGGTCACCCTGGTCGACCGGGACCCCCTGCCCGAGCAGGCCGCCAGCCGCCGCGGGGTGCCGCAGGGCCGGCAGCTGCACGTGCTGCTGGACCGGGGCCGACAGGTGCTGGAGGAGCTGCTGCCCGGGGTCACCGGGGAGCTGACCGCGCTCGGCGCTCCTCTGGTCGACCTGCACGGCCAGGTGCGCTGGTACAACGACGGCTACCGGATGCGGCAGGCGACGTCCGGGCTGCTGGCGGTCGGGGTGGGCCGCCCCCTGCTGGAGCAGGTCATCCGCAACCGGGTGACCGCGTTGCCCGGGGTGACCGTCCTGCCCGGCCACGAGGTCACCGGCCTGACCACCACGCCGGACCGGCGACGCGTCACCGGCGTACGCGTGCACCGCCGGGCCGACGGCCCCTCCACCACCCGGGAGCTCTCCGCCGAACTGGTGGTCGAC
This sequence comes from Micromonospora sp. SCSIO 07396, assembly GCF_053667945.1. Taxonomy (NCBI): domain Bacteria; kingdom Bacillati; phylum Actinomycetota; class Actinomycetes; order Micromonosporales; family Micromonosporaceae; genus Micromonospora; species Micromonospora sp. SCSIO 07396. Next base: position 2,300,129 of record NZ_CM132210.1, on the reverse strand, counting down.
GCCGGGGGGCGGGGCACCCGGAGCCCGGTGTGGCTGGCGGAACTCGGTTACCGCCCCGCACCGGAGGAACAGGTGCCGGTCGGGCTGACCTACGTCACCAGGCTCTACCAACGTCAACCGCAGCAGCTCGACGGGCTGCTCGGGGTCCTCACCAACGCGGTGCCCGGCCGCTCCCGGGGCGGGATCGTGGCGGTGCAGGAACAGGACCGGTTCGCGGTGGCGCTCAGCGGGATGTTCGGCGAGGAACCGCCGCTCGACGACGCCGGTCTGCTCGCCTACGCCGACAGCCTGCCGGCACCGGAGATCGGCGCGCTGCTGCGGCAGGCCCGCCCGCTCGGCACGCCGGCCCGGATGCGCTTCCCGGCCAGCGTCCGCCGCCGCTACGAGCGGCTGCGCGACTTCCCCGCCGGATACCTGGTCTTCGGCGACGCGTTGTGCAGCTTCAACCCGATCTACGGGCAGGGCATCACGGTCGCCGCGTTGCAGGCGGTCGAGCTGGCCCGGCTGCTGCCCGCCGGGCCGTCCGCCCCGGCCCGGCGGTTCTTCCGGCGCGCCGCCCGGGTGATCGACATGCCGTGGTCCATCGCGGTCGGCACCGACCTGCGGTTCCCCGGGGTCCCCGGCCCACGGTCGCCGCAGGTCCGGCTGACCAACGCCTACGTGCACCGGCTGCACGCCGCCGCCACCGCCGACCCGGTGCTGGGCGCGGCGTTCCTGCGGGTGCTCAACCTGATCGACCCGCCGCACCGGCTGCTCGTCCCGTCGGTGGTGGCGCGGGTGCTGACCGGCTCCCGGGCGCTGCCCCGGCCCGCCGAAATCAGCACGCACGGATAAGACCGCAGGGGTACACCTCGGCATGCTGTGAGCGGGCGGCGGTCGCTGCCCGGCGGGTACGGCGTCACCCGTCAGAGCCCGCGGACCCCACGGGTCGGGTGCCCTGCCGGGTCGGGTCATCGGCCCGGTCGGGTGGCCTGCGGTTGACCGTGGACCCGCCCGGATCGGCAGAGACGAGGCACGATGGCCCTACGAGAAAGTCCCGAGTCCCCCAGCCTGCCGGGGTCGCCGACGCCGGTGCGACTGGCATCACCGGCACCCACCCGGCACGGCACCGCCGCGCTGGTCAGTGCCGTCGCCGGCGTACTGCTGGCGGTGCTCTGGTCGTTCGAGTTCGTCGACTCGGTCATCGGTGACACGGTGGCCAACAACCTGCTCGGCCACGACGCGAAGGCGACGGCGATCGGCGGCACCGGAGCGGGCCTGCTGTTCGCCTTCGTCTCCGGGTTCGCCGGCACCTTCACCGCCTGCAACATCGCGATGGTCGCCTCGGTCGGGCCGTTGAGCCAGGCGGGTACGTCGAACCAGCTGCGTCACCACCTGCGGTCGCTGCTGCGGCCGGTGGGCTGGTTGGCGCTGGGGATGGTCGCGGTCTCCGCCACGTACGGCGCGGTGGGGGTGCTGATCGGCGACGGTCTGCCGCAACTGTCCACCGACACGGTCGGCGGCATGCCGGTACGGCTGATCCAGTCGTCGGTGGTGTTCGGGGTGATCGGCCTGGTGCTGGCCCTGCTCGGGCTCAGCGCCCTCGGGTTGGTGCCCGACGTGTTCGCCCGCCGGCCGGTGGCCCGGGTGGTGCTGATCGGGGCGCTGATCGGCGGTTTCCTGATCGGGCGGCCGTATCCGCTGTTCAACAAGCTGTTCCACTGGGCGGTGGAGACCGGCAACCCGGTGTACGGGGCGGCGGCGTTCACCCTCCAGTCGCTGGGCAACATCGTCGTGGTCACGCTGCTCTTCGTCGTCATCGTGCTGGTCACCCGGGGTGGTTTCCTGCGCTGGATGACCGACCCGGCCCGCTCGGCGCTGGTGACCGGGACCCTGCTGGTCGCGCTCGGCGTGTTCACCGTCGTCTACTGGGACCTGCGGGTGCCGTCGATCTTCGGCGTCGGCTGGTTCCCCACCATGCCCTACAACTGACCCACCCCACCCCTGCCCTGGCCCGTGCCCGCCCGGCGTCCGCCGCGCCGACCCTGTCGATCAAGAGGTTTGCGTCACCGATGATCTTCCGGCTGACGCAAACCTCTTGATCAACCCACGGAAGCGAGGGTGGGGTGGGGGGTGGGCGGGTTAGGTGGGGGGTGGGGGGGCGACGCTGGCTCGGTGGACCAGGGTGGGGGCGATGGTGTGGCGCTCCACCACACCCGGGCCGGCCTCGATCTGGCGTAGCAGCATCGCCAGGCCGGCGCGGGCCACCGCGTCGAAGTCCGGCCGCACGGTGGTCAACGGCGGGATGAAGTACGCCGCCTCCGGCACGTCGTCGAAGCCGACCACGCTGATCTCGTCCGGCACCCGACGCCCGCGCTCACTCAACGCCCGCAGCACCCCGAGCGCAAGGTGGTCGTTGGCCGCGAAGATCGCCGTCACCTCCGGCATCCGGGCCAGCATCTGCCCACAGCGGTAGCCGGACGCCGCGCTCCAGTCGGCGGACAGCACCGGCGGCACCTCCGCGCCGGCCGCCCGCAGCGCCGCCCGCCAGCCCTCGACCCGCCCGGCGCTGTCGAACCAGTCCGCCGGGCCGGAGACGTGCCACACCGTGCGGTGCCCGGCGTCCAGCAGGTGCCGGGTGGCCAGCCCGGCCCCGGCCGCCTGGTCGACGGTGACCAGCGCCGCCTCCCGGGCCGGATCGCCGTCGACGGTGACCAGCGGCACGCCGTGCGGCAGGTGGTCGAGCGCCTCGTCGGCGGACGCCACCGGGGCGATCACCACGATGCCGGCGACCCGGTGGTCGAGGTGCCGCTCCACGGCGGCGGAGATGGACCGCCGGTCGAGGGTGCTGACGCTGCCCACGCTGACCGCGAACCCGGCCGACGCGGCGGCCTGCTCCAGGGCGGCCAGCAGCGACGCCGGCCCGTAGAGGGTGCTGTTCTGGGCGACCACCCCGATCAGCTGGGAGCGGCCGGTGACCAGTGCCCGCGCCGCCCGGTTCGGCCGGTAGCCCAGCTCGGCGATCGCCGCACGGACCCGGACCCGGGTCTGTTCCCGCACGTTCGGGTGGTCGTTGAGCACCCGGGAGACCGTCTGGTGGGAGACTCCCGCGAGGCGGGCGACGTCCGTCATCGCAGGACCACGCATGGGGGCCATTATCCACCGGAGCGACCCCGCCGGACGCCGGTGTCCACGCCGCCCGGGGACCGGAAGTTCCGGTGGGACGGGCCGCCTTGCCAAGCCGGCGGCGGGCTAACGATACTCATGGATGTTCCTGAGCCGGACATGATCGAGCGCCGGGCAGCCTCGATCGGCAGAGCTGCGTGTCCGCGATCTTCCGGAGGAACCCGCCCCATGAGACCCAGGATCAAACTGTTCGGCACCGCCCTGGTCGCCGCCGCGCTCACCGCGCTGGCCGCGATCGCCGCCCCCACCCCCGCGTCGGCGGCGACGCTGACCCAGGTGACCAACTTCGGGGCCAACCCGAGCAACCTGCAGATGTACCTGTACGTGCCGAACACGGTGGCGGCCCGGCCGGGCCTGCTGGTGGCGGTGCACTACTGCACCGGCAGCGGCCCGGCGTTCTACTCCGGCACCCAGTACGCGGCGCTGGCCGACCGGTACGGCTACATCGTCATCTACCCCTCGGTGACCCGCAGCAGCAAGTGCTTCGACGTCTCCTCCCCGCAGGCGCTGCGCCGCGACGGGGGCAGCGACCCGGTGGGCATCAAGTCGATGGTCGACTACGTCCGGGCCCGGTACCCCGTCGACCCGAACCGGATCTTCGCCACCGGCACCTCGTCCGGGGCGATGATGACCAACGTGCTGCTCGGTGACTACCCGGACGTGTTCGCGGCGGGCGCGGCCTTCGCCGGGGTGCCGTTCGGCTGCTTCGCCACCACCGACGGCTCGGAGTGGAACAGCCAGTGCGCCAACGGGCAGGTCACCAAGACCGCACAGCAGTGGGGCGACCTGGTCCGCAACGCCTACCCGGGGTACACCGGCAAGCGGCCCCGGATGCAGTTGTGGCACGGCACCAACGACGAGACGCTGCGCTACCCGAACTTCGGCGAGGAGGTCAAGCAGTGGACGAACGTCCAGGGGCTGGGCCAGACGCCGACGTACACCGACTCCCCGCAGGCCGGCTACACCCGCACCCGGTACGGCGGTAGCGGCGGCACCGCGCCGGTCGAGGCGATCAGCATGCAGGGCGTCACCCACAACCTGCCGGTCGACGCCGCCCAGGCGATCCGCTTCTTCGGCCTGGACGCCCCGCCGACCACCACCCCGCCCCCCACCACCACCCCGCCCCCCACCACGACCCCGCCGCCCACCACCCCGCCGCCGACCACGCCGCCGCCCACGACGACGCCGCCGGTGCCGACGACCACGCCGCCGACGCCGTTCCCGCCCACGCCCACCACGCCGGGCCCGGGGGCCGAGTGCCGGATCGCCTACACCGTGAACGCCTGGAACACCGGCCTGACCACCTCGATCACGATCACCACCCTCAGGGACACCGGGGTCACCGGCTGGAACCTGGCGTTCACCCTGCCCGCCGGGCAGACCATCACCGGCGGCTGGAACGCGACCTACTCGCCGACCAGTGGGGCGGTCACCGCCACCAACGTCTCCTACAACGGCTCGATCCCGCCGGGCGGCTCGGTCACCATCGGTTTCCAGGCCAACCACACCGGCGACACCGCGAAGCCGGCCTTCTTCACCCTCAACGGCTCCCCCTGCGCGGTCGTCTGACCGCACCGCACCCCGGGCGGTGATCAAGAGCTGCGCGTCACCCGGACCGCATCTGCGGATGGCACGGTAGGTGAAGCAGCGGCACGAACCCCGCGACGTCGTTCCGGCCACCGGCCCGACGGTCGCGGGGTTCGTCGCCTCCTTACGGCAAGCGGACGGACAGGGCGTGCCGGAAGACGTCACGCGGGTCGAAGCGGGCCTTCACCGCTTGCAACCGCGGATAGTTGTCCTTGTAGTACAACCGGGCCCAGCTGACTCCGGAATTGTTCCAGGCGGGGTCGGCGACGTCGACGTCCGCGTAGTTGATAAACGCACCGTCGGTGACCCCGTTCGGCACCGGCACCCCGCCCGTGTCGGCGTACACGTCGCGGTAGAACTCCCGGATCCAGCTGATGTTCGCCGCGTCTTGGTCCTCCTCCGTCCAGAAGCTGACGTAGTGCAGCTTGATCACGGAATCGCGCTGCGCCACCGCCGTTGCGTCTGGCGCCACACTGTTCAGCGCGCCGCCGTAGGAAGTGATCATGACGAGGGAGACCGGGTGATGGTAGTCGCCGCGGGTCAGGTGGCGGTGGAACGCGGCGATCTGCGGCTCGGTGAAGCCCCGACGCAGGTAGGCGGACTTCGCCTTGAACCGGGTCGAGACGTCGGTCGCGGTGAAGCCGGGCCACTGGGTCGCGGCGTGCAACCAGCTGATCCGGCGGGCCTCGAGCACAGTCGGTGCAACGCCCACGCCCTCGCCGACTGCGGCCACGTAGTCGGCGAGCAGTTGCTGTGCGCCCGGCACCGCGGCATCGATCTGGCTGGTCATGGCGAACGAGCCGGCCGACTTGTGCTGTGGCTTGAGCTGGCTGAACAGCGTCGCGTAAGGCGAGTCCGGCGTGCTGTTCTCCTCGTAGAACCGGCCGAAGTTGCGCAGCAGCCGGCTGAACGCGGCTTGGTCGAGGTCCGCCCAGGACCAGCCGACCGTGCTGACCAGAACCTCGGATGGGGGGCAGGGCAGCAGCATGGCCGGGTCAGATCCGGTTGCACCGGGGCTGCGAAACCAGTACTTCGTGACGACGCCGAAGTTGCCGCCGCCACCGCCGGTGTGCGCCCACCACAGGTCGCGGTTCGGGTCGTTCGGCTCTCGGCTGGCTACCACCTTGCGGGCGGTGCCGTTGGCATCCACGACGACGACCTCAACGGCGTACAGGTGGTCGACGGTCAGGCCGTGCCGCCGCGACAGGGGACCGTAGCCGCCGCCCGCGATGTGCCCGCCGATACCAACCGTCGGGCAGGATCCACCGGGGATGGTCACACCCCAGGTCTTGTAAAGCCTCTTGTAGACGTCACCGAGCAGAGCGCCGGGCTCGACCGCGAAGGCCCGCCGCGCACTGTCGTACGAGACGTCGTCAAGCAGGGACAGGTCGATCACCACACGGATGTCGGACGCGGTGACGAAGTTCTCGTAGCAGTGCCCGCCGCTGCGGATGGCGATCCGGCGGCCAGCGGTGACTGCGCTCTGCACAGCATGCAACACGTGGTTCGCGGACCCCGCGAGGACGATGTGGTCGGGGGTGCCGACCCAGCGGCGGTTCGTGCCCCACGTCAGGTCCGCGTACCGGGGATCGCTCGGGGTCACGTCCACCGGTCCGGGCACCGGGGCGAGTGGTGCGGCGGCCGAGCGGTCGGGTACGGCTAGGGATCCGGTAACGGCGGCGGCACCGGCGATCAGGGAGCGTCGGGACAGGTTGGGCATGTCAGCGAGCCTCGCGGGCCGCGCGTGGGTGGGCAACTACCAGTCGAGGCAGTGACGGCCATCATCGAGGACTACTCGCCCGTGCAGTTCCGGGACGTCCGGCTCGATGCCTACGGTGAGGTCCCGCCGGCAAACGAGAGGACCGAATCGTCATGATGACCATGTCGTGGACCGTGCCGATCGAGGACGCCCTCGATCCTGCGGCGTCCCCGATCGACCGGGGACGCCTGTGGTCGTCGCTGCTGGCAAAGGCAGAGGCGCCGACGGGCTACGTTCCGGCGATCACACAGTGCCGCATCGTGGAGCGCTACGACGACGGCTTTCTGCGGGAGATCGTTCGCAACGGCGAGAAGCTGGTTCAGCGGGTACGACCGGAGCCCGAGCGGCGCATCGTGTTCGAACACATGGGCGACCCGGACGTCGCGAGCATCACCAACATCGTGGGCACGGACAACGCGGGGCGGACCACGTTCACGATCGAGACGGCGTTCACTGCGGCCGGTTCCGAGCGCGCGGCCCGCGACGGCGAGTTCCTACGTTCCACTGCGGAGTACTTCACAGCGACGATCGATGCGATCGTCGGCGTCCTGCGGACCATGGCGGCGGCCGCTCCCCACTGAACTACCAAAACCCGACGGGCCACGGAGCCCTGGCGATCCGTTGCGCCAGGGCTCCGTGGTGTTCCGGCCGAGGGTGGTTCGGTCAGGCGGTCGCGCCACCGTCGGAGACGAGGTCGTGACCGACCACGAACGCTGACTCGGAGCCGGCCAGCCACAGCACGGCCGCGGCGACCTCCTCCGTGGCGCCGACCCGGCCGAGCGGAACCAGCGAGGCGATCCGCTGATCACGGTCGGCGTCGGTCTCGCCGGGGCGGCGGGACATCGCAGTGTCCGTGGCACCAGGGCTGACCGCATTGATGCGGATGTTGTCCGCGATGTACTCGCGGGCTGCGTTGCGGGTCAGCACGCTGGCTCCAGCCTTGGCCGCGGCGTACGCGCCCATCCCGGGACGGCGTCCGTGCGCCCCGATGTTGGAGGCCATGTTGACGATCACGCCGCCGCCGTGCTCGCGCATGTGCGCGATCTCGTACTTCATACACAGGAACAGGCCGGTGAGGTTGGTCGCGACCACGGTGTCCCACACCTCTTCGTCCAGGTCGGCGAGCGGGCCGGGGCGGCCCGCGGTGCCGGCGTTGTTGAACGCGATGTGTAGACCGCCGTGCCGCTCGACGGTGGCGTGAACAAGGGCGGCGACGTCGTCGCTGCGGGTGATGTCGGCGACGACGGCGCTCGCGGCGCCCCCGTCCACAGTGATCAGCTTGACCGTCTGCTCGAGTTTGTCGGCGTCGCGCCCGGCCACCACGACCGTGGCATCCTCGCGGGCGAACGCCTGCGCCGTGGCGCGGCCGATACCGGAGCCACCCCCGGTGACGAGGACAACCTTATCGGTGAACCGCTTGCTCATGGGTCTCCTTCAGAATCCTGGCCGCGCGTGCTGCGCGGAGTGGTCAACGACGGTGCCGCAGGGCCCGGATCGCGCACCCACCGGTGACGGCGAGAACGAGGGCGGCGGCGAGGAACGCGGCGGCGTAGCCCTGGGTCGGTGTGGATCCGGACGAGGTCGCACCGGAGACGTAGACCAGTACGGCGAGTCCCACGGTGGGACCGACCTCCATCGCCGTGTTGGCCGCGCCTGCGGCCAGACCCATCTGACCGGGCGGGGTGTCCTCGACGGCGGCCACGGTGGCGCCGGAGAACGTCAGCGCAGTACCGGCCGGGAACAGCAGCAACCCGGCCGCCACGGTCCAGGTCACCGAATCCGGGGCCAGGCGGCTGAGCAGCAGCAGGCCGGCCGCGGCCAGCAGCAGGCCAGTGCCGGTGACCGTCCGGGCGCCCCACCGGCCGACCAACCGCCCGGACGCCGCGCCGGTCGCGAGCAGCACCAGGCTGAACGGCAGGAAGACACCGCTGGCGGCGAGCGGGCTGAGGCCACGCACCTGCTGCAGGTAGAGCGACAGGAAGAAGAAGACGCCGGACATGGCGGCGGCGGCCACCAGGACCGCGAGCAGCGCGGCGCTGCGGCGGGCCGACACCAGGAACGACGGCGGCAGCAGCGGCTGCGTGGCACGGGCCTCGACGAGGAGGAACGCGACCAGCAGCACCGCCCCGGCAACCAGCGGGATCAGCACCTCCGGTGTGCCCAGCCCATGGTCGACAGCCAGGACCAAGCCGTACGACAGGGCGGTGAGACCGGTCGTGACCAGCGCCGCCCCGGGGTAGTCGATGCGGCTGCGCACCGGCTCCGGGCCGGGGGGCAGCAGCCGGGGACCGGCCAGCCAGGCCAGCAGGCCGATGGCGGCGGGCAGCGCCATGCTCCAGCGCCATGAGCCGACCGCGAGTACTACACCGGAGAGGAGCGTGCCGCTAGTCGCCCCGATGCTCGCGACGGTCCCCCAGATCGCGGTCATCCGGCTGCGGACCGTGGGATCCGGGTAGAGGTCACCGAGCAGGGCCATCGCGGCGGGCGCGGCGAGCGCCGCCCCGACGCCCTGCGCGAACCGAGCGGCGAGCAGCGCGGGATAGCCAGGGGCCAGCATGACCGCCAGGGACGCGAGAGCGAAAGCCGCAGCCCCGATGCGCAGCAGCCGGCGGCGACCAAGCAGGTCGGTGAGGCGCCCGCCGAGCATCAGCAGGCCGCTGAACGACAGCCCGTAGGCGGCGCTGACGAGCGTGAGCGCGCCCAGCGAGAGTCCGAATTCGCGCTGGATCGCCGGCAGCGCCACCGACAGCACGGTGATCGCGGCGATGAGCACGAACTGCACGCCCGCGAGCAGTACGAAAGCCGGCAACGACCGGGCCGCCCGACGGGAGTCCGGTGGGACTGCCACGGTCTCACGCACGGGATGCACTCCTCATTCGAGAACGTTCGGTCGGTAAAAGTCAGCTAGCTCGGGCGTTCGCGTACGCCGCGAGCTGGATCCGGGAGTTGATGTTCAACCGCCGGTAGATACGGCGCAGGTAGTAGTTGACTGTGTGCGGGGACAGGTGCAGGTGAATCGCGATCTGCCGGTTGGTGAGCCCCTGGTTGGCCAGGTGCGCCACGTCACGCTCACGCGCGTTCAGCACCGTCCAGCAGTCGCTGGCCGGGGCGGACGTCACCAACTGCAGCGCGGCCCGCTCGACCACCGGGCCCCGGGGTTGGGCCGAAGTCTCGGTGCTCGCCCCGGGTCGGGCCGAAGCCTCGGCGCGCGCACCGGCCGCGAGCAGTTCGCGGCGCACCTCTGCGAGCACCGGCGGCGGGATGGACGCGGCGACGGCTCGGCGCATCGACTCCTGCCGAAATTCGAGGAAATCACCCTGGGCCTCCAGCACCCTGGCGTGAAGCAACTCCTGCAGGGCGGGCAGCAGCTCGGCCACCGTCCGCGCCAGCACCGCGGCAAGTGGTCGGACTGCGATCGGGCCCGCGACAGCCGACGCCACGCCGGCTAGGTGGCGTGCCTGCGGGGTGAGCCCGGAGTACAGCTGATTCAGATCCGGGTTTGTCAACACAACGGTAAGCATCAAGGCTGTCCCCCCGTTTTTCGGACATCACCGGCGGCGTCTTGCTGGGCAAGGATGTTGGCCCGACCGGCCCGCGCCGTGAGAAAATCTATCAGAACGATGGGTCCAGATTCTACTTGCTGATGGCGGCGACCGCTTGGCGTGCGGCGTCACGAACGCGCGCCGGGTCAGTCCCCTTGCCCACGACGCGCAGACCCTGGAGCACGACCACCAGGAAGCGCGCGAGGCTCACCGGATCGACGTCGGCGCGCAGGTCTCCCTCGGCCCGGGCCCGGGTGAGCGAGGTGGCGAGGGCCACCTCGAGCGTGCGCCAGCTCGCCTCCACCCGGCGAGCCACGACCTCGTCGCCGGGCAGCAGCTCGACGGCCGCGTTGACCACCATGCAACCGCGCTCGGCCGAGTCTCCCGTGCCAGCCTCGGCGGCGTACCAGTCGATCAACTCGAAGACGGCGGGCAGCGCCGGACCGGGACGCGACAGCCGCTCGATCACCTGCGCGTCCGTCGCGCCGATGTAACGGTCCAGCGCCCGCAGGTACAACTCGTGCTTGCTGCCGAACGTGCCATAGATGCTGGCTCGCCCGATGCCGAGGTGCTCGACGAGATGGGTCATGGAGGTTGCTTCGTACCCACGCTGCCAGAAAAGTTCCAGCGCGGCGCCGAGCGCCCGCTCGGGATCGAATTCCTTGGTCCTTGACATGCCGTCAGCATAGTGCGCTTTCTGGAACGACCGATCCCGCTTCATCCTACCTGGTTATCCGGTATCTGGACCGATCGAGGTGACGAACTGTGCGCGAACGCGTTGACCGGTCCCGGTCACCGCTCGCAGAGTCTCGGTTACCGCACCGACGCCGGAGGGACAGAAAATGACGGGGATGAGACGACGCACGATGCTCGCCGGGGCACTCACCGCGGGCGGCACCGCCCTCGCCAGGACCCGGTCGCAACCACCCGCCGCGGAACCGGCGGTCTCGGTTGGCCCGGACGACCGGCGCTACGCCGACCTGACCGTAGGCAACAACGTCCGATGGACGGCCCGACCCGACGAGGTCCGGATCGTGCACTCCGCTGCCCAGGTCCGCGACGCCGTCCAGGACGCCGTCAGCTCGGGGCGCCGATTGTCGGTCCGCGGTGGCGGTCACTGCTACTGCGACTTCGTGTACCACTCTGACGTGCGCCTGGTCCTCGCCCTCTCGGGCCTCGACGAGGTGGGGTACGACAAGCAGCACCGGGCCTTCTCGGTCGGCGGCGGGGCTACGCTGCTGAACGCCTACGCCGCCCTGTACAACGGCTGGGGCGTCACCATCCCGGGTGGCACGTGCTACTCCGTGGGAGTGGGCGGCCACATCGCCGGCGGCGGGTACGGCCTGTTGTCGCGTCGGCACGGGCTGACCGTCGACCACCTGTTCGGCGTCGAAGTCGTCACCGTCGCAGCCGATGGCAAAGCCCGTGTGGTCCTGGCGACCCGGGAGAGCGACGACCCCCACCGGGATCTGTGGTGGGCGCACACCGGGGGCGGCGGCGGCAACTTCGGCGTGGTCACCCGCTACCTGTTCCGCTCGCCGGGCACCACCGGCACCGTACCCGGCGACCAGTTGGTCCGGCCGCCCCGGCAGGTGCTGGTGAACGCGGTCGCCGTGCCATGGAGCGCCCTGGACCGGGACGCTTTCGCCACGATGGTTCGGCGCTACAGCGAGTGGCACACCGCGCACAGGGGCACCGGCGACTCGACCGCGGATCTCTGCAGCTTCCTGATGATGAACCACGTGTCGAACGGCTCGATCGGGATGCTTACCGTCATCGACGCCGATGCGCCGCAGGCGGAGGCGGTACTGGCGGACTACGTGCGTACGGTCCTCGGCGGGCTGTCGGCATCCGCCCGGCCCGTGTCCGCACCCGTCGGCGAGATCGGCGCGATGAGCGACTACTTCCAGCCCCGCCGGTTGCCCTGGCTGCAGTCGGTGAAGTTTCTCGGCACCAACAACCCGACCCTCACCGATCCCACCGCCCGCGGCGCGCACAAGTCCGCGTACCTGCGCCGCGGTTTCACCGACGGTCAGATCGGCGAAATCTTCACCCATCTCACCCAGTCCGGGTATGCCAACCCGCGCTCAATGGTGGTGCTGTTGTCGTTCGGAGGCCGGATCAACGAGGTGGACCCCACGGCGACCGCGGCATCCCAGCGCGGTTCCGTGTTCAAGGCGCTGTTCCAGTCGTTCTGGAACGATCCCGGCGAGGATGCCCGGCACATCGGCTGGGCCCGGTCGGCCTACGGCAGCACGTTCGCGGCCACCGGCGGCTACCCCGTGCCCGGGCCGGACACCGAGGGCTGCTACATCAACTACCCGGACACCGACATCGTCGACCCGGCGGTGAACCGCTCGGGCGTGCCGTGGCACACGCTCTACTATGGTGCCAACTATCCTCGGCTGCAGCGCGTCAAGGCGGCGTACGATCCGCTCGACGTGTTCCGGCACTCGCAGTCGATCGCACTGCCGTAGTCAGAGGACCGCCACGGACACGGCCAACTCGGCCGGGTCGCGCCCGTCGGTGGACACGACGGGCCACCGACGCGTACGTGCACGATCGGATGCTGGGACAGGGTGGCCTAGGTACGGGGCAGCTCGGCCGTCCGACGCCCGGCGCTGCAGCGCTGTCGCCTCGGCGACTCCGGCATGCCCGACCGCCCGGAAGCCCGCCTCGCTCCGGCCCGTGAACAGCGCAGGGACCAGCGCGCCGGTAAGCGCCCGGACGCGCGACCTCCTCGCGCTTGAACGACATCCGGGTGCCCCGGCCGTGACCCAGCCGCCGCCGGACGGCTCGGCGACGATGCCGCGTGGAGACCCGGATGCCGGCTGGTACGTCGTCGAGCACCACGGTCAGCGAAGACCCAGGCAAGTCCACGGTCAGCCGGGGCGTACCCGCTCTCGGTCGAGGCGCTCGCCGTGCAGCCAGGCGACGGAGTCGTACAACTGGCCGGTGCTCAGCGCGGCCAGGCGGGTGTCACGGGCGCGGGCCAGCCGGCCGGATGCGTGGTACAACTGGCGGCCGATGCGCCGGGCCAGCAACTGGGTGGCGCGGGTGCGGTCGCGGCGGACGGCGGCGAAGCGCTCGAACACCGGTCCGGGTGGACCGTCCGCCTGGCCCAGGAGTTCGCCGAGCACGACCGCGTCCTCCAGGGACTGGCAGGCACCCTGCGCGGCGTACTGCAGCATCGGGTGCGCGGCATCGCCGATGAGTACCACCGGGCCGTCGTTCCAGACCGGTACGGGGTCGCGGTCACACAGCACCCAGCGCCGCCAGTCATCGCCCAGCTGCAGTAGTGCCGCAGCGGTCGGCCCGAGGGCGGGGAACTGCCCGAGCACGTGACCGCGGGCAGCGGGTCGGCCGCTGACCGCCACAGTCGCGCCGTCCTCGCGGATCGCAGCCAGGTTCAGGAACCGCCCGTTGCTAATCGGGTAGTGGATGAAGTGCCAGGCCGGGCCTGCCCACATGGTGACGGCGTCGAAGCGCAGCGCCGGCGGCACGTGATGCATCGGGATCACCGACCGGTAGATCGTGTGGCCGGAGACCCGGGGCTCCCCGTCCCCCACCACGCCCCGCCGAACGGCCGAGCGGATGCCGTCGGCGCCGACGAGGGCGTCGCCCGTGACTGTACGCCCGGAGGCCAACTCGGCGGTGACGTTGCCCGGGCCGTGCCGGTAGCCACGCACGGCGGCACCGGTACGCAGCTCGATCGCGGCGTCGGCGCGCGCCCGGCGCAGCAGCGGTTCGTAGAGGTCGGTGCGGTGCACGACGGCGTACGGGTTGCCGAAGCGCCGCCGATAGTCCTCGTCCAGTGGCATCTGAACAATCTGCCGGCCGGTGACACCGTCGAGCAGCCGCAGCTCCTCGATGAACACGGCCCGCTCGCGCACATCGTCGCCGACGCCGAGGAGGTCGAGGGCGTGGAACGCGTTCGGGGCGAGCTGGATGCCCGCGCCCAACTCGGTGAAGCTGTCGCGGGCCTCCAGCACGACGACGTCGTGCCCGGCGGCGGTGATGCTGAGCGCGGCGGCGAGCCCGCTGATCCCGCCCCCGGCGATGATGAATCTGCCCATCTGCGGTGTCTCCTCGCAGGTGTCAGCGCGGCGCCGGGACCGGCGTGGCGATGAGGTCGATGATCAGGCCGGCGATCAGCCGTACGCCGTCGCGGGTGAGGACCGACTCGGCGTGGAACTGCATCGACCGGAACCGCGGTCCGCTCAGCCCGTGCACCTCCTCGCTGTGCGCGTCCCGGCTGATCCGCACGGTGCCGGCCTCGGCCGACTCGAGGACGTCGGTGCTGCTGTGGGCGGCGAACGTGTTGTAGAAGCCGACCACCTCGTCCCGCCCGAAGAAGTCAATGCGCCGCTGCACACCCTGGTTGGGGACGTCGCGGCGCCGCAGCGGCAGGCCCAGCAGCGTGCTGAGCACCTGGTGGCTGAGGCAGACGGCCAGGAATGGCCGGTCCTCGGCGAGCAACCGGCCGATGGCGGCGCGCAGCTGGGCGATCTTCGGGTCGGCGGCATCGCGTGGGTCGCCGGGACCGGGGCCCATGACCACGAGGTCGTAGCGGCCGAACGCGTACGGGTCGTCGTAGTTGACCACGGCGACGTCCATCCCGAGCGAGCGGAGCTGGTGGTCGATCATGGAGGTGAACGTGTCCTCCGCGTCGACCACGAGCACGCGCCGCCCGGCCAGGCGGGGGTTGTGGTGGCTGCGCTCGTGGTGCGCGGCGAGCCAGAAGTCCGCGAGGCCGGTGTTGCGGTCGCGCAGCGCGGCGCGTACGTCGGGATGCTCGGCGAGGTCGCCCACCGGACCGGCCTGCAGCGCGGCGAGCAGACCGGCCGCCTTGGCCCGGGTCTCGGCTACCTCCGAGTACGGGTCCGAGTGGCGGACCAAGGTGGCACCGACGCCGATGCGCAGATGCCCGCGCGCGTCGATGTCGGCCGTGCGGATCATGATCGCCGAGTCCATCCAGACGCGGCTGGTGTCGTCGCGGCCGATGACTGCCAGCACGCCACTGTAGTAGCCGCGGCCGCCAAGCTCGTATCGGGCGATGACGGCGGCGGCGCTCTCCAGCGGGCTGCCAGTGACGGTCGGCGCGAACAGCGTCTCGCGCAGGATGTCCCGCGGGTCGCGGTCGGTGCTGCCCTCGATCAGGTACTCGGTGTGCGCCAGCCGGGCCATCTGCTTGAGGTACGGGCCCCGTACCCTCCCGCCCTCGGCGCAGATGCGGGCCATCATCTTGAGTTCCTCGTCCACGACCATGTACAGCTCGTCGATCTCCTTGCGGTCGGCGAGGAAGTCCATGACGCCGGGCAGGGTCGGACCCGAGGCGGGATAGCGGTAGGTGCCGCTGATCGGATTCATGACCGCAGTGCCGTTACGCAGGCTGACGTGTCGTTCCGGGCTAGCGCCCACGAACGTGCGCTCCCCGGTGTGCACGAGGAAGGTCCAGTAGGCGCCGGTCTCGCCCCGCATCAGCCGGCGGAACAGGGCCAGGGCGTGCGCGAGGCGGTAGTCGGTGATGTCGGTCACGAAGGTGCGCCGCAGCACGAAGTTTGCGCCGCGACCAGTGCCGATCTCGTCGTCGATGAGCCGGCGCACCAGCCGCGCGTACTCCTCGTCTTCCACGTCGAACCCGCCGCCGTCGAGCCGGACCTGGTCGGCCGGCAGCCGGTTCAGCACGTCGGCGACGGGCAGGACCGCCCGGCCGATGATGCGCAGCGCGATCAGCGGCGCACCGTCGTCGGGCGCGGCGAAGCCCCGCTCGGCGATCTGCCGGTACGGGACCAAGGCCAGCACCTGGTGTCCTGGGCCGTCTGGCAGAGGCAGCTCGGCGAGCGTCGCAGGTTGTTCAGGCGTTCCGGTGAGTACCTCGAGGACCCCGGACCCGGTGGTCTCCGGGCGGTGCAAAAGTGCGAAGGCGGGTGCCGTGCCGGCGAGAATCGGGCTCAGCAAGTCGTCGCTCATGCGTTCGTGACCCCCTCCGTGGTGAGCACGACGGCGCACCGGTCGGCGGCGTACCGCAGCGCCTGCCGGTGATGTTCGGCAGAGAAGTCGGCGACCGCGTCGCCGACGAGGAACGGTTGGATGTCGTGGGTGAACGCGTCGATCGCCGTCACGAGCACGCCGACGTGGGCGTAGACGCCGCTGATGATCAGTTGGTCGCGACCGGCGCCCCGCAGCTGATCGAGCAGGTCGGTGCGGAAGAACGCGCTGTACCGCCGTTTCGTGAGCACCCGGTCGTGCGGGCCGGGCGCGAGCCGGGCGGTGATATGCCGGTCGGCAGGGTCGACCCGCATTCCGGGGCCCCAGAAGTCGTGCAGCAGCCCGCGTTCCTGGTCGCTCATGCCTCCCGGCTGCGCGGTGTAGAAGACCGGGAGGCCGTTCTGCACACTGAACTCGCGCAACGCGGCGATGTTGCCGATGAGCTGGTCACGAGGCTGCGGTGCGGGCAACGGGCCCAGGAAGTAACGCTGCATGTCGTGAATCAGCAACGCCGCGCGCGCCGGGTCGAACTTCCAGCCGGCAGTGTTGCCGGGCAGGTCGCCGACGGCGGGCAGGGGGTATGGCTCGATGGTGGGCAGGCCGGCCATGGATTTCTCCTTCGCTGGACGTGGACGCGGTCAGGAGCCGAGGGACGCCCCGCCATCGACAGTCAATTCGTGCAGGGTGATCTGTGCGGCCCGGTCGGACAGCAGGAAGAGCACGGCCTCCGCGACGTCCTCGGGTCGGGCGATGCGTCCGAGGGGGATGCCGACGCGGAAAACCTCGGGACGGCCCTCAATCGTGCCGCGCGGCCCCGTCTCGTCCCGCCACATCGATGTGAGCATCGAGGTGTTGGTGGAGCCGGGGGCCACCACGTTGCAGCGGATGCCGCGCCGGGCGACCTCGAGTCCGAGGCTCTTGATCAGCATCGTCGCCGCAGCCTTGGAAGCGGCGTACGCCGCCATCTCGCTACGTGGGGTGACGGCGGCGTTCGAGGCCACGCAGACGATGGCGCCACGACCGCGGGGGAGCATCCGGCCGGCTACCGAGCGGGTGACGTGGAAGACGCCGTCGACGTTGACCGCGAACGTGTCCCGCCAGTCCTGGTCGCGGTAGCCGACCACGGATCCGAGCCGCAACACCCCGGCGGCGGTGACCAGCAGGTCGATCGGGCCGAGTCGCTCCTCGACGCCGGACACTGCGGCGTGCACGGCTACGGCGTCGGTGACATCCGCATGAACCGCGTCGACCAGCAGCCCCTTGTCGGTCAGCCCGGCGACGACGCCGGGCAGGCCGTCGGTAACGTCGAGGGCGGCAACGCGGGCACCGGCCTCGGCGAGGCTGCGGGTGATGGCCGCGCCGATCCCGCCGGCCGCGCCGGTGACCAGCGCAACGCGACCGTCGATTCCGGCCACCGAGCCGGTCATCGCTGCCACGCTGCGATAACGGAGAGGGCCTGCGCCGGGTTCAGCCGCGGGTCGCACAGGCTGGTGTAGCGCTCGCCAACGCGCTCGGGCGGGCAATCATCGCCCACGCACTCGGTGACGTCGTCCGGGGTCGTCTCCAGGTGCAGGCCCCCGGCCACGCCACCGGCGTCGCGTATCGCCTCCTGGAACGCGCGGACCTCGCTGATCACCGTCTCCAGGTACCGGGTCTTGTGCCCCTGCGGGGTCCGTACCGTGTTGCCGTGCATCGGGTCGGTGAGCCAGATGACCGGGTGCCCGGCCGCGCGGACCGCGGTGACCAGTGCCGGCAGCCGGGTGGCGGTGGCGGTGGCCCCCATCCGTGCGACCAGGGTCAGCCGGCCGGGATCACGCCACGGGTCGAGCCGCTCGCAGATCCGGACAAGTTCGTCGGCCGTCAGTCCGGGCCCAACCTTGCAGGCAACCGGGTTCTGGACCTTGGCGAGCAGGGCGACGTGCGCCCCGTCGAGCTGACGGGTCCGGTCGCCGATCCAGGGCCAGTGGGTGGAGCTCAGGAACGTACGCCCGTCCTCGTCGCGACGCAGCGCGGGGATCTCGTAGTCGAGCAGTAGGGCCTCGTGGCTGGTCCAGACCGGCGGGCATAGCTCCGAGCGGTGCCGAGGGTCGAGCCAGCCGAGGTGGCTCATCACGGCACTCGCCGCGTCGTAGCCGGTGAGCAGGTGACGCGGGTCGGGCCGGCGCATCTCGGGGTACGGGCCGGGCCGGTTGACGAAGTGGCCCCGGTAGGCCGGCAGTTCGAGCTCCCCGACGATCTCGGTGGGCCGCGACCGTGGCTTGGCGAACTGGCCGGCCATCCGGCCCACCCGCACCACTGGCTTGTGGGTGCGCATCTTCAGCGCCCCGGCGAGCGTGTCCAACTGACCGCTCTTGCGGGCGACGTGCGGTGCGGTGCACTCGGCCGGGTCCTCGGCGCAGTCACCGGCCTGGACCACGTGCGCATCGCCGTCGGCGACGCGCACGAGCAGCGACCGGAGTCGCCGGACGTCGACGGGGCTGACGAGCGCGGGCCGGGACGCGAGTTCCTCGCGGATGCCCCGCAGCCGCGGTGAGTCGGCCCAGTCCGGTTGTTGGGATGCGATGCTGGTATCGGGTCTGCGTTGCAGCACGACGTTCAAGGGCGTCTCCCGGTATGAGGTGCCGGATTCCCCTACGGGCGGATGTGCCCGGGCGCCTGGTGGGCGAGAGGTGTGCGAGAGGTGTCGCGTCCGGCGTCGGATCGAAGGCAAGGCCCGCGTCGTTGCGGGGCGCGCCGCGACCAGTTCCGATCCTGCGGGCTGCCGTCGCTGTGGGCAACGAGAATCTCGACAGTCCGTCAGGTGGCGGGAACTCCATCAGGTCCGCGTCGCGGCCCAGCACCCGCCAGCGCCCACAGTGGACGGCTCTTGACCAGGATCTCGTCGAACTCGGCACCAGGATCGGACAATGCGATGACGGCGCCGCCGACGCCGTAGCCCACACGCCCCGGGGTCAGCACGGCCGTACGGATGACCACATTGAGGTCCGCCGCCCCGGTAAGCGAGAAGTAGCCGATGGCACCGGAGTAGACGCCGCGCGGACCGCCTTCCAGACCGTCAAGGATGTCCATGACTCGCCGTTTGGGTGCGCCGGTCATGGAACCGGGCGGAAAGGCCGCGCGCACGCACGCGACCGTGGAGACGTCGGGACGCAGCTGCGCGGAGACCGTGCTGACCAACTGGTGGGCCATGGCGTACGTCTGGACCTCGAAAAGGCCGGGCACTGTCACCGATCCCGCACGCGCGCCCCGGCCGAGGTCGTTGCGCACCAGGTCCACGATCATGAGGTTCTCGGCGCGGTCCTTGTCGCTGCGCCGCAGTTCGTCGGCGAGCGCCCGATCCTGCTGCGCGGTCTCGCCGCGCGGGCGGGTCCCCTTGATCGGACTTGAGCGCACCACCCGGTCCGGGCCCACCTGTAGGAACCGCTCTGGTGAGCTGCTCAGCACCGCGATGTCGCCGAACTGCAGGAACGCCGCGTACGGCGCCGGGCTGAGCCGCCGCAGCAGCCGATAACCTTGCCACGGGTCGGGATCACCGTCGGCCTCGAACGCCGTGGTCAGACAGATCTCGTAGCCCTCCCCCGCAGTGATCTCACGCAGACACTCGGCGATCAGCTTGAGATACGTGTCCCGGTCGTGCCGCATCCAGGGCTCGCCGATGCCGCCGGGGACCGGTTCCGGCTCGGGGTGGGTGCGGCCGACCAGACCCGCCAGGCGGCCGGCCGCCTCGTCCAGCCACCCGGTGGCCGCCCGGGTGGTGTCGTCGTCGCCGTCGCGGGCGAGCGCGAGCAGGCAGGCGGTGCCAGTCTCGTGGTCGACCACCAGCGCCCGGTCGCTGAATACCAGGACCGCGCCGGGTTCGGTCGCGGTGGCGGTCCGGCGGCCACCGCACTCCGCCTTGAGCTCGTAGCCGAGGTAGCCGGCCCAGCCGAGCGTGAACGAGCAGTCGATTCCGGGTGCGGTGGTACGCATGGTTGCGAGGTCGCGTTCCAACCAGTCCAGGAAGTCACCGTCGACGGTGGTGGTGCCCGTCCGGGATCGCACGGTGACCGTGCGGGCGGGAACGTCGGCCGTGGCCACGCGGGCGAGCGGACCACCGCCGTCACCCATGATCGAGAACCGGCCGCTGTCCGCACCCGGGCAGCCACTGTCCAGCCAGTACGCGTGGTCGCCATCGAGGAACAGCGCCTCGTACGCCGCCTCCGCGGTCCAGTGCAGCGGCACATCGCGCACCAGCACACGTAACCGGGGCGCGGGCTCGGGGCGGGGGGCCTCCGGCCGGGGTGATGACACTCGGCGCACACGCTGCCGGGGCCGCCCGTGCCGCTTCGTCAGCTCACGGAAGTTGGCCAGCAGCCGATGGCCGTACGTGCTCGCGGCGGACTCGGGGTGAAACTGCACGCCCCACTGTGGTAGGTGGAGGTGGCGCAGGCCCATGATCAGCCCGTCGCCGGTCCATGCGGTCGCCGCGAGGGTGGCCGGCAGTTCTTCCGCGACAAGCGAGTGGTAGCGGACGGCGTCGAACGGTGCCGGTATGCCCGCGAACAGCTCGCTGCCGTCGTGGTGGACAGCGTTGACCCGGCCATGGCACGGGTACGGGGCGCGGCGCACCGGTGCGCCATGCAGCGCCGCGAGGCCCTGGTGGCCGAGACAGACGCCGAGGATCGGGAGACCGCCGACGGTGATGACGTCGCGGCAGATGCCGAAGTCTCCGGGCCGGTTGGGGTGCCCCGGGCCCGGAGAAAGGACGACATTGTCGAACTCCGCGAGGTAGGTCGCACGCCAGCGCGGGTCGTCGTTGACCACGACCTCAGGTTCGTGGCCCTGGGTCTCGGTCAGGTAGTGGAAAAGGTTGTAGGTGAAAGAGTCATAATTGTCGATGAGCAACGTGCGCACGGGGTGGATCCTCGCTGCCTGGCGGGGCGGTCAGGGACGGTGGGCGACTTCGAGTAGGAGGTGCTCGACCGGTAGTCCTCGCTCGTCGAACGCCTCGGTCCGCAGCGGGTGGAGGGTCTGCCCGTACTCGGTGGCGATCTCGCGCAGCCGGTCGAGACGGCCGCGCGCGCTGACGTGCAGCAGCACCGAGCCACCCGGCCGCGCCCAGCGCCACGCCGATTCTAGAAATCGACGGTGGGTCACGTATCCGGGGTCGACATATGCGCGTTGGTGCATTGTTTCCCAACGATATGTTTCCGGCGCGAGAACATAATTGGAGTGCCAGAAGACCGTGTCAAAACGCAGCTGCGGATCGAGGGCATCGAAAAGATCGCTGTGTACCACCGTGCACCGGTCGGCGACGCCGTGCCGCTCGGCGTTGAGCCTGGTGTTGGCGACCGCAGCCGGGTTGATGTCGGTCGCCACGACCCGATCGCTGCCGGCCAGCGCCGCACTCACCGCGATGACCCCGGTGCCGCACCCGATCTCGAGCAGCGACCCGGGGAACCGGGTCCGCCGGGGTCCTGCCAGGCCGAGCAGCTGTAGCGAGAATCCGGTCGTCGGCGAGGAGCTCGGTGCGAACACGCCAGGCAGCAAATCCCAACGCCGTCCGTCGAGGCTGAACTCGCTCGCCGTGGCGTACCGGGCGGCCGCCTCCCTACTGCGTTTCAGTGACGCCCGATAATCCTGCAGATAGGACATCGCTCCCCGTTCGGCCGCCGACATCGGCCCCTTATTGTCGGCAGCGCGCCGCATGCACGGGAAGGTGGGTGACCAACACCGCGCCGCATCCGCATGGTGACCCGGCCATCATTATTAACAATGTTGCGAACTTGACATGCCCCGCAGCGTTGCTGATCGATGTTCCACTGTGTAGTGTGCTCATGTCCGTGCGTAACGGCAGCTGATGGGCCGCAGGGGAGCGATGGAGGCAATGGACGCCGGGACGCCCGACCGCACCCCGGACAGGGCCGCAGACCCGGAGTACGTCCAGCACCGCGACCGCATTCCCGGGCTGACGGCGCTCGTGGACACCGCCCGGGAACTGGCAGCACCGAATGATCTGGACACCGTGCTGCGGGTTCTCTCCCGGCGCACCCGACTGCTACTCGGGGCCGACATGGCGTACGTGAGCCTGCGAGAAGGACCCGGGTCGGACATGGTGGTGCGGGCCTCGGACGGCCACGTGTCGGCCCTCAACGTGGGCCTGCGGGTGCCGCACGACGCCGGGCTCGGTGGCGTCGTCGTCGCCAAGGCCGCGCCCATCTGGTCGCCGGACTACCTCGCCGACGACCGGTTCCCGCACAGCGACGGCGTCGACAAGGTGGTCCGGGCCGAAGGTCTGCGCGCCATTCTGGCGGTGCCGCTGAGCCACGGCTCCGATCCGTTCGGCGCGCTCTACCTCGGCGACCGCACCCCGCGCACGTTCACCCACCGGGAAATCGCGCTCGCCAGCTCGCTGAGCGAGCTGGCGAGCGCAGCGATCGAGAAGACCCGACTGCTTCAGGCCGCGGCAGCGGACGCACAGCGATGGCGGCAGCGCGCAGACCGGGCCGAGGCCGAGGCCGACGAGCTGCGCCGGATCGAGGAGGACCACCGCCGCCTCAGCGACCTGGTACTGGCCGGCGGCGATCCGGTCGCGCTGACCTCACTCGCGCACGCGATCCTGGACGCGCCGCTGCGCGTGCTCGCCCCCGACGGCGCAGTCATCACCGCGGCCGGCGAGTACTCGGCCTCCCACTCAGACGCCGACCTCACGGCGGCGGTCGCCGCCCACCACAGTGGGGAGCCGGTGGTCGTGTCCGACGAGATCTGCGCCGCACCGATTCGATGCGGCGACGAGAACCTCGGGACGGTGTTGCTGAACCGGCACGGCCCAATCTGTCCGGCGTACCGATACCGGCTCGGCCACGTCACCCGAGCGCTGGCTCTGGCGCTGACCCGCAGCGGCGCCGTGACGGTCAGCACGAGCACCCTCGACAAGTTTCTCGACGAGTTGGTGACCTCGCCACCGCCGGCCGCCGAGGCACTGGCGCGGCGGGCCAAGCGATTCGGTATCGGCCTCGACGGCCCGCACACCATGCTGGTCGCGCGGCTGGCCGGGCCGCCCACCCGCAGCGCCACCACGTGGGCGCCGATGTACGCGCGCCGCCGTGGTGGGCTGGCAGGGGTCCGCGATGGCTACGGCGTCCTGCTGCTGCCCGGCACTGATCCCGGTGCGGTGGCCCAGACCGTGTCGGACGAGCTGTCGGCACTGCTGGGCACACCGGTCACGGTCGGTGCCGCGGGTCCGGTCGAGCAGCCTGCGGGCATCCCCCAGGTCTACCGGGATGCGGTGCGCTGTCTCGAGGCGATGGCCGCGCTCGGCGTGAGCGGACGCGGAGCCTCCGCTGGCGAACTCGGCTTCTTCGGCCTCCTGCTCTCCGAGCAGCACGACGTGGCCGGCTTCGTGGAGTCGACCATCGGTGCGCTGGTGGCGTACGACCAGGCTCGATTCACCAACCTCGTGGGCACGCTGGAGGGCTACTTCGCCGCAGGGCAGAGCCCCACCCATGCGGCGCAGCGCCTGCACGTACACGCGAACACTGTCACCCGCCGCCTGGAACGCATCGCGGACCTGCTGGGCGATCGCTGGCAGGACCCGGAGCGGGCTCTCGAACTGCAGCTCGCGCTACGCCTGCACCGGCTGCGCGGCCTGCTGAGTCCCGTGGCCTGAGCGGCTCACGCCGCGCCGCACGGACTCAACGCCGCACCGACGGGCACGGCTGCGGCCCGGCTGAGCACCACTGTCGCGTGCGCCACCGAGGCCAGCGTCGCGTGCCGGTGCCAGCCGTCGTACGACCGTCCGGCGAAGTCGCGGATACCCACCCAGTCG
Organism: Micromonospora sp. SCSIO 07396; assembly: GCF_053667945.1. NCBI lineage: Bacteria > Bacillati > Actinomycetota > Actinomycetes > Micromonosporales > Micromonosporaceae > Micromonospora > Micromonospora sp. SCSIO 07396. Next base: position 2,276,278 of record NZ_CM132210.1, on the reverse strand, counting down.
GCGATCGTGGTGAGGTCGTGATCCACCCGCAGCAGCAGGTTTGCGAGGGCCACGAGTTCGGCCGGTGCGGTGCCGGTGAGATCGGTCAGCCACCATTCGCCCAGGTCAGGCACGCCGGGCCGGTCGATTCCCAGCAGGGTCAACGGCCGGACCGGCCCATCCCCCGGGGAGGCGACCCGGGTAATGCTCACCAACAGGGTCTGCGCATGACCACCTGGCGCGGACCGGCGATGGACGGGGCGACGCTGGTCGCGTACGGCCGCCATCAGATCGTGCCCGGACAGGTCGCCGCGCCTGGCGAGCGCAGGGTCCACCGGACGGAACCGCTGCTTGCCGAAGACCCGCACGAGGAACGGACTGCCGGTGGCGCGCAGCGCCGGAACCAGGGTGGTGGGATCACACTGGCGCGCATCCAGCACGATCGGCAGTACCGGAAGGTCCCAGGCCGACAGCATCGGGGTGAGCATCTCTCCGAGACCATCACGGCCGCGGCCCGTCGGCAGGTGCAGGCGCCAGTCCACCGGCGCGCTGACGGTCTCGGTGGCCACCCACACGCCCACCGCCTGCTGTGCGTTGATCACGTGGCCGAGGTCTGGCACGAAGCGGCGCCCGACCCCGATGGTGTGCGCCCCCACCTTCGGGATGACCATGGGCCGGATCACCCACGCCTGCGGGCAGAGCGCCGGCACCAGCAGATGGGCCAAGGCACGCCGCACCGGGCGCCAGTCCCAAGTGGACGACGCGACAAAGTGGTGCAGGCTCTGCTCGGCCGTGCCACCGCCCACCGCAGCGGCGATGTTGCGGACCGACTTACGGCCTCGGGCACCCACCAGGCCGCGCACATATTGCAGCCCGCGCAACCGCTGATCGCTGCGCGCCAGGCATCTGAAGAGTCGGGTGCACAACTCCTCGACCACCTCATCGTGCGGGCGAACGAGTGCAGGACTATCAGCCACGAAGATCCCCCATCGATGAACCACCCGAGTTTGTCTGGCCCGCAGTCACGTTAGAGACGAGAGGGGGACGCGGCCCAGGTGCGCGTGCCCCCACACCCCGGTTGGCGGTGGTGACGCGGGCACAACTGGACCAGCGCGAGCCGGAAACGGTGGGATGGCGGACATGACTCGGACCTGTACTGTCCGTGGACACCGTGCACCACTTGGTCCGGTTCCCAGTTGGGCCTCCGCCGACGCGCATCAGCCCTACGCTGCGCCCAGTCCGCCTGACACCCCCGCCGAGACAACCCACCCCGCACCCGGCCAAGAGGATTCTCCACCACATGCCGCGAGGAGTCCCCCCGCTCCACCTCCCGCCACACCGACGACAACCCCACACCGACAACCGCCGCGATCTGCGTCAACGTCGACCCCTGACCCCATAGATGCTCAATCACCTGCCGATGACCCGCTGTCAACACATGCGCCCGCGCCATCCCCACTTCTTCGACCGATCCATACCGTGATCAACGATCACTTGCACAGATCGGTCGAACCCGCCGCGGCTCCGGTGACGCAAACCTCTTGATCACCGCCGCTCCCCCGCCCCGTCCGACCGGCCGGTCCGGTTGCCGCGCGGACGGGTGGGGGTGGGGTGGTTCGGTGGATGTGGGGGTACGGGCGGATCGATAGGGTGACCGCGACGGGGGGTCGCCTGGGGTCGCGGGCCGGGGTCGCCGGCCGCGCCGCAACGGGCGGGGTGTGCAGCCCGGTGGACCAGCCGCAAGCCGACCGTGCCGTCGTCACCACCGGTCGTCCACAAGGGAGCGTTTATGCGTCTGACTCCATCGATGAAACTGGTACGCCGCCGGTTGCCCGCGTTCGCTCTCGGCCTGGGCGCGGTCACGCTCGTCGCCACCCCGGCCGTCGCCGTGCCGGCGGCCAGCCACCCGGCGGCCCCCGCCGCAGCGGCCGCCCGTCCCTCGGCCGCCCGCGCGGCGGGCTGGACGCCGGTGCCGGGCACGGCGCAGGCCCAATCCGCGCCCGCCACCGCCACCTACGGCGGTGACCTGCACGTCTTCGTGCAGGGCCCGGACGGGCAGGTGCGGGTCGACAGGTACGACACGAACACCGACGCCTGGTCCGGCTGGTCCACCGTCCCCGGTGACGCCATGGCGACCTCGGCACCGGCGACCGCCGTCTACGGCGGGGAGCTGCACGTGTTCGTGCAGTCCGACCAGAAGGTCCGCACCAACCGGTACGCCCTGGACACCGGCGCCTGGTCCGGCTGGAGCACGGTCGGTGGCACCACGTCCGCGTCGTCGGCCCCGTCCGCCGCCGTCTACGGCGGTGACCTGCACCTGTTCGTCCGGGGCGCGAACGGCAAGGTCCGTACCAACCGGTACACGTTGGGCACCGCCACCTGGTCCGGCTGGGCCACCCTCGCCGGCCCGACCGGCGCCAACTCGGCCCCGTCCGCCGCCATCTACGGCGGTGACCTGCACGTCTTCGTCCGGGGCACGAACGGCAACGTGCGCACCAACCGGTACTCGCTGACCACCGGAGCCTGGTCGGGGTGGAGCGACGTGCCGGGCACCGCACGTGCGGCGTCCGCGCCGGCCGCCCTGGTCTACGGTGGCGGGCTGCACGTCTTCGTCCGTACCGGCGGCGACGACCTGCGTACCGCCTGGTACCTCCAGGACTCCGGCGCGTGGACGGCCTGGAGCACGATCGACGGCCCCGGCGCGACGATCTCCGCCCCGGCGGGAAGCGTCTACGGCGGTCTGGTCCGGCTGTTCGTCCGGGGCGCCGACGACGAGGTCTACCAGGGCCAGCCCTGACGGCTGCCGCTGCGACGCCGCCCCGTCCACCGACCCGGTGGGCGGGGCGGCGTCGCGTCCCGGGCCGGACGGTGAGGTGCGGGTCCGGGCGGACGGTGAGGTGCGGAGCCCCGGGCCGGACGGTGGCGGCTAGGGTCCGGGGCATGGACACGCAGGGGCGACGGGCGATCGTGGTGGGCAACAGCGACGGAGTCGGGCTGGCCCTCACCCGGCAACTGGTGGCGGCCGGCTGGACCGTCGCCGGGCTCTCCCGCAGCGCCAGCGACCTGACCGACACCGGCTACACCCACCACGTCGCCGACGTCACCGACGACACCTACCGCACGGTGCTGGCCGGGGCGGTCGACCGGCTCGGCGGGGTGGACGTGTGCGTCTACGCGGCGGGGGTCGGTGAGTTCTTCGACCTCGGTGACCTGGCGGCGCAGACCAGGGCGCTGGAGGTCAACCTGATCGGTGCGGCGCGCACCGTGGAGGTGGTCGTGCCGGCGATGGTGGCCGGGGGCGGCGGTCACCTCGTCGGCCTGTCCAGCCTCGCCGACGTCGCCCCGTCGGCCCAGGCCCCCGGGTATGCCGCCGCCAAGGCGGGGTTGACGTCGTACCTGGTGGGGTTGCGGGGCGCGCTGCGCCCGCACGGGGTGCGGGTGACCGTCGTGCGGTTCGGGTTCGTCGACACCAAGATGGCGAAGTCGCCGGTCAAGCCGATGCTGCTGAGCGTGGAGCGGGCCGCCGACGTGGTGCACGACTGCCTGCGTACCCGGCCGGCGGTCGTCTCCCGGCCCCGCCGGATGGCCGCGGTGGTGCGGGCTGCCGGGGTCGCGGCGAGGGTGGCCGCCCGGCGGTGAGCCGTACCGGCACCCGGCGGGGCGGGGAGCGCTTGAATTCGCCACGATCGTCGTGGGATTCTGATGCGTCGATGACGTGCCGCGCGTGGGGCTGACAGTCGTCCAGGGCAACCGGGAGCCGCTGGGTTTCCGGGGGACGGCGACGAGCACGACGGAACGACGCCAGTACTCCCGTCCACCAGTCCCGCCCGCCGTCTCGACGCCCTCGTGGGCAACGCAACCCCGACCGGCCGGGCGGTGTGCTGTGGTGACCCACGAAGGAATCCCGTATGAACACAGCTTCCGCCCCACCGTCGCGCCCGTCGCGTCGCGGCCCGGGGCGCGTGACGGCGCTCGCCGCGAGCCTGCTGCTCGCCACCGGTGGGCTCGCCGTGACCGGCCCGTCGCCCGCCGACGCGGCGGCGGACCCGGTGGCGGTGACCGTCAACGCCAACGCCGGGCTGGCCACCGTGCCGGACACCGCGTTGGGCGTCAACCACGCCATCTGGGACTCCCAGCTCGGCACGAACGAGACGTCGGACCTGCTCAAGGCCGCCGGGGTGCGGATGATGCGCTACCCGGGCGGCTCGTACGCCGACATCTACCACTGGCGTGACCACACCGCGCCCGGCGGGTACGTCGCGCCGAACACCGACTTCGACACCTTCATGGCCGCCGCCCGCCGGGTCGGCGCACAACCGATGATCATCGCGAACTACGGCACCGGCACCCCCGCCGAGGCCGCCGACTGGGTGCGCTACGCCAACGTCACCAAGGGGTACGGCGCGAAGTGGTGGACGGTCGGCAACGAGAACTACGGCAACGGCCACTACGGCTCCGCCTGGGAGGCCGACGACCACCCCGACAAGAGCGCCAGCCAGTACGCCCGGCTGGTGGTCGACTACGCCGACGCGATGAAGGCGGTCGATCCCACGATCAAGGTCGGCGCGGTGCTGACCATGCCGGGGAACTGGCCGGACGGGATCACCGCCGGCAGTGACCCGGGCCCGTGGAACCGGACCGTGCTCTCCATCGCCGGCCCGAAGATCGACTTCGTGGACGTGCACTGGTACCCGGGTGGCACCGCCGCCGAGTCGCTGGCCCGTACCGCCCACATCGACGAGGCGGCCCACCTGCTGCGCGACCAGCTCGCCCGGTACGCCGGCCCGAACGCCGCCCGGATCGGCATCAGCTTCACCGAGCTGAACGTCGGCACCGGCCAGAACACCCAGCCCGGCGCGCTGTTCCTCGCCGACGCCTACAGCGACCTGCTGGAGAACGGCGTCTTCACGGTCCAGTGGTGGAACGTGCACAACGGCATCGGCACCGTCACCGAGGTGGCCGGGCAGACCGACTACGGCGACTTCGGGCTGCTGTCCAGCGGCGGGTGCACCGCCGACAACTCGGTGTGTGAGCCGCCGCTGAACACCCCGTTCGCGCCGTACCACGGGCTGTCGATGATGAATCTGTTCGCCCGGCCGGGTGACCAGTTCGTCCGCGCGGCCACCGACGAGCCGCTGGTCACCGCGCACGCCGTGCGGCGGGCCGACGGGGATCTCGCGGTGCTGCTGGTCAACAAGGACCCGGCCAACGCCCGCCCGGTCACCCTCGACTACGCCGGCTTCACCCCGTCGGCTGCCGCGCCGACCACGTACTCGCTGACCAACGGGGCAGCCGGCGTGGTCACCGGGCAGTCCGGCAGCGCGGGCAGCGCGACGCTGCCGGCGTACTCGCTGACCACGCTGGTGCTGCGGCCCTCGTCCCCGGTCACCGCGCACCCGGCCCCGCCGGGGCCGCCCACGGCGAGCGGGGTCACCGACCGGTCGGCGACGATCTCCTGGTCGCCGGCCCCGCCGAAGGGCGCCCCGATCGCCAAGTACGAGGTGTACCGGCAGAACGGCACGGTCAGCGAGCAGCTCGGCGAGACGGCCGGCACCTCGTTCACCGTGGACAACCTCGTGCCCGGCACCCGGTACACGCTCAACGTGCTGACCCGGGACACCGCCGGGAAGGTGTCCTGGTCGTCGTCGCCGGTCACCTTCACCACCGCCGGCCCGGCCGAGAGCAGCTGCACTATCCGGCTCACCACCGCCAGCGACTGGGGCAACGGCTGGGTCGGCAACGTCGAGATCGTCAACAACGGGGCGAACCCCGTCGACGGCTGGACGTTGACCTGGAGCTGGCCGACGAGTTGGCAGCAGGTGAGCAGCGGCTGGAACGCCACCTGGACGCAGACCGGGCGTACGGTGACGGTCGCCAGCACCGACGACAACCGGCGGATCGCCGCCGGGGGCAGCACCACCGCCGGGTTCGTCGGGGCCTACAGCGGCCCGAACGTCCCGCCGACCGGCTTCGTGCTCAACGGCACCCCCTGCACCGTCGGGTGACCGGGCCGGGGTGGCCGCCGCGGCGGTGCTGCGGCGGCCACCCCGGGGAGCGGTCAGAGACCGGCCGCGTGGGCGGCGGGGGTGCCGCCGACCACCGGAAGAACGATCTTGCTGCTCTTCAGGGCGACCTGGATGTTCGCGGCGGTGGTGTCCGCCTGGCTGGAGTACTGCGGGTAGCTGGCCACGATGATCACGCCGATCCGGTGACCCGGCTTGAAGACGTAGTCCTCCGGCAGCAGCGGGAAGGTGAAGTTGTACGACTCCCCCACCACCAGCGGCACGGCGGTCCGGATCGACTGCCGGTTCTGGGCGTCCATGATGCCCTTGGTGACCAGCTCGTAGTCGGCGGTGGCGACCCGCTTGGCGGTCTGCTTGTAGCAGCCGTCGTCGGTCGGGCTGTTCAGCCCCCAGCAGTCCTCGGTGGTCAGGGTGATGATGCCCTCACCGGACGCCCGGTGCGCCACCCGCTCGTCGGTGCCGTAGTCGACCAGGATCGCCCCGAAGTTGGTGTCGGTCTGGTCGGCCGAGGCCCGCAGCTGCACCGTCGGCGTGCCCGAGATGTGCAGGGGCGCGGTCAGCGGCGCGGACAGGAACGCCAGCCGGTTCGGCTGCACCGTGTCCGGGTTGAGGATCATGGTGTTCTGGCTCTGGGTACGGCTGTCCTGGAACGCGCCGGTCGCCGGCTTGGCCGTCGGCACCAGCTTCAGGCCACCCGCCCCGGTGGTGCCGGGCTGCAGGAACACCTCGGTGTCGGCCTTGCCGGGGATCGGCCAGTCGGCGTGGGTCTCCCACACGTCGGCGGCCCGCTCCAGGTCCACCCGGGGCTCGTCCATGATGCCGTTGGCGATCCCGTGCAGCCAGAAGTCGAACCACCGGTGCAGGGTGGACACCCAGACCGCCCGCCGCGAGTCGAACGGGTCGACGTGCCCCTCCTGGGAGAGCCACAGCTTGCGCTGGATGTTGTTCTCCGCCAGGGCGTACCAGAACTTGCTGAAGTGGTCCGCGCGGACGTTGTCGTCGTTGAGACCGTGGTAGAGCAGCACGCTGGCGGTCATGTTGGGGACCTTCTTGACGTAGCTGCGCTCGTTCCAGAAGGCGGTGTAGTCACCGGTCTCGTCGCCGTCGGCGGCGGCCATCGCATCGCGCACCGGCTTGCAGTAGTCCCGCCGCTCCGGGTTGGTGACCGTGTTGGCCAGCGACGCCACGTAGCTGTTGCCCCGGGTGACCACCCCGTTGCTGCGCACGTAGTCGTAGTACTCGGTGGGGCCGCTGATCGGCACCACCGTGGTCAGGCCCTTGACGCCGGTCACCGCCGTCGCCATGGCCAGCGAGCCGTCGTACGACTTGCCGATCATGCCCGACTTGCCGTTGTGCCAGTCGGCGGTGACCACCTGACCGGCGGCGTTGCGCGCGGTGGCCCGGCCGTTGAGCCAGTTGATCGCCTGCTTGGCGCTGAGATTGTCCTGGTTGGCGTTGGTGGTGGGGCAGCCGGTGGAGTTGTTGGTGCCCACCATGTCCAGCAGGATCACCGCGTAGCCGCGCGGCACGAAGTAGTTGTCGTAGAACAGCGGCCACTTGTCGAGCAGGCCGTCACCGTCCAGGTCGGCCTTGCACTCGGACTCGTTGCCCCGGCAGACCGTCGAGTAGTACGGGCTGGCGTCCATGATCACCGGCACCTTGAGCCCGTTCGCGGTGGCCGCCGGTCGCATCAGGTCGAACGCGATGATGTCGCGCAGGCCGTCGTTGTCGCTGTCGAAGGTGGAGTCGATGAACAGGCGCTCCCGGATGGCGTCGCCGTAGCCGAAAACCGGCTGGGTGACCCCGTCCTGGACCACGATCGTCGGTACGTCCTGCGCCGCCTGCGCCTGTGGTGCCGCGCCCAGGGCGGCGAGCACCATCGCGGACAGTGCGGCCACCCCGACGCGAAGGGGTGTTCCCAATCCAGCCATGCGGTCTCCTTGAATCTCCCGAGACCGCGCACGTTATGGGCCGACCGACCGGCACCACCACCTGCACCTGTAGGAACTTTGCCCCGGCCGCCCCGACGACACCGGCCGGGCGGGCGGGGCGGCCGACGGGCCGGTCAGTCCCGGTAACCCCACTGCCGCAGCGGCTTGTCCAGCACCCGCTCCACGGCGGCGAGCTGCGCGTCGCCCAACTCCTCGTGGTAGGCGGCCTGCCGCCCGGCGTGGAAGCGGTAGCGCCCGAAACCCTTCTCGAACGCCGGTGACCAGTCCAGGCCGAGGAAGTCGAGCATCCGGGCCACCTCGGCGCGCGGGTCGGCGAGCAGGTCCTCGTAGCGCACGTCGAGCCACTGGCCCTCGGGGTGCGCGGCGCGGGCCTCGGCGAAGGAGTCCATCAGCAGCTTCCAGCCCAGCGCGGCGAGCACCGGGAACGATCTGTCGTACTCCTCCCACTCCCGACGCAGGTCGGTCGGCAGTGGCCCGAGGAACCAGTTCTCCGGCCCACGCCAGCCGTCCCACCAGCCCATCTGGAGCCAGGAGTTGGTCACCGCCCGACCGTCGCGGACCACGTTGACCACCCGCAGCTGCGGGTAGCCGGCCCGGAGGAAACCCGTGCGCGGCCAGCCGGTCACGTGGTGCAGCAGCAGCCGGCAGCCCTGCCTGGCGATCCGGGCGTCGAAGAAGGCCCGCAGCCGCCCCCGCAGGTAGGGGGTGAGGTCGTCGGCGGTCAGGTCCCGGCACGGCCGGGAGAAACCGGCCACCACGTGCCGGTCCAGCAGGTGGTACGCCTCCGACGGGGCGACCCGCAGCCGGCCCTTCTCCAGCAGCCGGCGGCTGTGCCGCAGCGACGTCATGCCCGCCGGACGGGGCGCGGAACGCCGGTACAGCGGGCCGTTGAACCGGCCGGCCAGGTTGAGCCGGGACAGCTTGTCGTCGACCCCGGAGACGAACCCGACCCCGGGGTGCCGGGACAGCAGCTCCTGCACCAGCGTCGACCCGCACCGCCCGGTGCCCACCACTACCGCCAACATCGCTCAGCCCTCCTCGTGCCCGGTCGACCCCGCCCGCCCGACGCCCACAGAACCCTCGGCCCCCGCCCGCGCTCCGGCCGCCGTCGTCCGGGCGGGCGCCGTCGACGCCGGGACGTCCCGCCGCCACGGGTAGCCGAACCGGCGCAGCCCCGGCGCGGTCAGTACGGTGACCAGCGCGTACGACCAGCGGGACAGGTCGCGCCGCCACTGCACGTCGGCGGTGACCGGCACCGGGCCGGTCCGGTGCCGCGACGGGTTGCCGGCCACCGAGTGCGTCGGCGTCAGCCGGACCGTCGCCGGGCCGGTGAACGGGCCACCGTCGGCGTCGACCCCGGCGAACCCGAGGATCCGGCGCAGCGTCGGCTCCGGGTCGGCGGTCAGGTCCTCGTAGCGCACCCGCAGGTAGCCCGCCGGGGCGCGGTCGGCCCACAGCCGGACGGTCACCGTGTTCCAGACCAGCCAGAGCAGGGCGGCCTTCCACACCGGCGGTCGGCTCATCAGTTCGGGGTCGGTGTCGCCGTCCAGGCCCCGGCGGCGACGCCAGGAGAAGGCGGTGGCCCGGGGGTCACGGACCAGGTGCAGCACCCGCAGCTCGACGCCGGGCAGCGCGCCGAGCAACGCGCCGTACGGGGGGAGCTTCGACGAGTCGACCACCACCCGGGCCCCGGTGTGCCGGGCCACGGCGGCGTACAGGTCGGCCAGCGCCGCGTCGTCGGGGTGTGCGGGCACCGGCCGGACGCCGCGCCGGTGCCGGCGCAGCAGCGCCGGCAGGCCGCGCATCCGCAGCCGGCCGCGCAGCCCGGCGGCGATCGCGGCGGCCCGGTCGGTCGGCAACTCCCGGCGCACCTCGCCCCACAGCGGGCAGTCCCGCAGCGGCCGGCCGCAGCCGCAGGGCCGGTTCTCCACCTCGCCGCGCTGCCACAGGTAGCGCAGCTCCCCGGCGGCGAAGACCCCGGCGTACTGGCCGAGGACCGTGGTGACCAGGGTGCTGCCGCTGCGTCCGCTGCCGGCCAGGTAGAGCACCCGCACCGGGGGGTTCACACCGGCTCCCGCACGGCCCGCGCGGCGCTCGCGTAGACCTGCCGCAACCGGGTCAGGTGCGCCTGCGGGGAGAAGTCCCGCTCCACCCGCGCCCGCCCGGCCCGCCCCATCCGGTACGCCCGAGCCGGGTCGGCCAGCACCCGGTGCAGCCCGTCGGCCAGCGCCACCGGATCGTCGGCGGGCACCACCTCGCCGTCCACCCCGGCGGTGACCAGCTCCGGCAGGCCACCCAGGTCGGAGGCGACCACCGGCACCCCGCAGCCGTACGCCTCCAGCACCGCCATCGGCTGGTTCTCGTTCCAGCGTGACGGCACCGCCACCACCGTGGCCGAGCGGACCAGCTCGTGCAGCCGGGCCTTGTCCAGCCGGCCGTGGAAGCGGACCCGGCCGGGGGCCCGTCGCCGGGCCAGCTCGGTCAGCCCGGCGCGGGCCGGACCGTCCCCGGCCACCTCCAGCACGACGTCGTCGGGCAGCCGGGTGAGCGCCTCGATCAGCACGTCGACGCCCTTCTCGGCGGCCAGCCGACCGGCGAAGACCACCGGCCCGCCGGGTGCCGCCTTGACCGCCGTCGCGGCGACGTCGACGAAGTGCGACACCACGTGCATCCGGTCGGGGAAGACCCCGGCCCGGCGCATCACGTCGGCCAGGAACCGGCTGGGGCTGACGAACGCCTGCACCGGCCCGTACGCCCGGGTGGTGCGGTGCAGCCAGGACTCGACGGCGAGCAGCGAGCTGGCCCCCAGCGACCCGTCCTTGCAGCGGCGGCGGGCCGCGCGCAGCGGGCCGCCGGTCACGCAGGCGTCGCAGACCGCGCCCCGGTCGAGCATCTGGTAGCTGGGGCAGGCCAGCTTGTAGTCGTGCAGGGTCATCACCGCCGGCACCCGGGCGGCCCGCACCGCGGCCAGCACCGACGGGGAGAGCTGGTGGTAGATGTTGTGCAGGTGGACCACGTCGGGCCGGAACTCGTCGAGCACCCGGGCCAGGCCCCGCCGGCTGGCCGGCGACCAGATCATCCGGGCCGCCACCGCCGCCCGGGCCCCCGCGCCGCGCGGCGTCGGGTCCAGCTCCACGTGCGACGGGAAGTGCCTGGCGTACGGGGTGGGGGCGTCGTTGTCCGGGTGGGTCATGCCGAAGAACGCCACCTCGTCGCCGTCGCCCCGTTGCAGCTCGGCGACGTCGAGCAGGTAGCCCTCGGCGCCGCCGCGCCGGTAGAGGAACTTGTTGACGTGGAGGACACGCATCGGCCTGCTCCGGAGGTGGCTGCTGGGGTCCGTCGGGGGTCGCGGGGTGGGGTGGTCGCCCCGGACAGCAGCGGTGACCAGGGGCCCCACCGTATGCGCCACCGGTGTCGTGAGTCCAGTTCATGATCCCCAAGTAGCCACACGGCCCATCGCCGGCTGACCACACGGCCACGTGGCCAGCCGTGATGATCTGCCGGTACCGTGTGCCCCACCCCGCCCGACGTGCCCGAGGAGGACCCGGTGCCCCACCCCGACGAGCCCTCGGCGCTGGCGTACACCGCCCGTCGGGTCCGCCGGCACCTGCGCTGGGCACGCACCGAGGGCATCCGGCGGCTGATCGAGGAGGACCGGCTCGACCCGGTCGAACGGACCCGCACCGCGTTGGCCAAGTGGCGGTGGCGGCGGACGCATCCCGGGCCGCCCGGCCGGGCCGTCCCGGTCTACCTGGTGGGCCTGCAACGCTCCGGCACCAACATGCTCACCCGGGGGCTGGACGCCGACCCGTCGGTGGAGGTCCGCAACGAGAACGACCGGGCCGTGTTCCACCGCTTCCGGTTACGCCCCGATCCGGTGCTGACCGCCGTCATCCGCCGCAGCCGGCACCGGTACGTGCTGGTCAAGCCGCTGTGCGACACGCACCGCGTGGACGAGCTGCTCGACCTGCCCGGGGTCACGCCGGGGCGGGCGGTGTGGGCGTACCGGGACGTCGACGACCGGGCCCGCTCCGAGGTGGCGAAGTTCGGCGACGCCAACCTGCGGGCGTTGCGGGCGGTCGCCGACGGCACCATCTCCGACCGCTGGCAGGGGCAGCGTCTGGACGCGCCGACGCGGGACCTGGTCGCCGGCTTCGACTACGACCGGATGACCCCGCACACCGCCGCCGCCCTGTTCTGGTACGTGCGCAACTCGTTGTTCTTCTCCCTCGGGCTGGCCGACCGCCCGGACACCCTGCTCTGCTCGTACGACGCGCTGGTCGCCGACCCGGCGGGGTACACCCGGCGGCTGTGCGCCTTCCTCGACCTGCCGTACGACCCGGTGCTGCACGCGCACGTCGGCGCACGCAGCCCGGCGCGGCCCCGGCTGGAGATCGACCCCCGGGTGCGGGCGTTGTGCACCGAGCTGACCGGCCGGTTGGACGCGCTGGCCGGCCGGCAGGGGGTGGTGGAGCATGGCTGACCCGCAGACCACGCCGCCCGCCCCCGGGCCGGGCCGCCCGCAGGGGCCGATCTTCCTGGTCGGCTGCCAGCGTTCCGGTACCACCATGCTGCGGCTGGTGCTCGACTCGCACTCCCGGGTCAGCTGCGGCCCGGAGACCCGGTTCCTGGCCGACATGCAACGCATCGTCGGGCGGGACTGGGAGCGGCTGTCCCGCTTCGGGTTCCCCCGGGAATACTGGCTGGGCCGCATCGCCGACTTCTTCGGCGGCATCCAGGCCGACTACGCCCGATCCCGGGGCAAGACCCGCTGGGCCGACAAGACGCCGCTGTACGCGCTCTCCATCGACTTCCTGGCCGAGGTCTTCCCCGACGCGCAGTTCGTGCACGTCGTGCGGGACGGCCGGGACGTGGTGGTGTCGCACCGCAAACGGTTCGGCTACTGGTCGGCGGTCAAGTGCGTGGTGAAGTGGCCGCGCTACATCAGGATCGCCCGCGCCGCCGGGGCCCGGCTGCCGGCCGACCGCTACCACGAACTGCGCTACGAGGAGACGGTCACCGACCCGGAGAAGGCCATGCGGGGCCTGTTCGAGTTCCTCGGCGAACCCTGGGAGGCTGGCGTGCTCGACTACGACGGCAAGCAGCACGACGTGGCGGGCAAGTACACCGCCGAGGCGGAGCGACGGCGGGCCGCCGCCGGCACCGACGCGCCGATCTACGGCTCCCGGGTCGGCACCTACCGCCGGGAGCTGGACCCCTTCCTGCGGGTGCTGGTCCGGGTCTTCTCCGGTGCCACCCTGCGCGAACTGGGCTATCGGTGAACCGCCGGGCCGGGTCGCCGGTGGACCGCCGGGCCGGGCGACGGGTGCTGGTCGCCGGGGCGGTGCTGTTCGCCCTGGTCGCTTCGGCGGCCTGTTCGGACGATCCCGCCCCCGGGCCGGCCCCGTCGGCGACCGCGCCGTCGGCCGCCCCGTCCGCCGGTGCCAGCGGTACGCCGCCGGCGGGCGAGGCGGTCCGCAACCCGTTCGGCGCGCACTGGGACTTCTCCCGGCACGACCAGTTCGTGCCCTACCTGGAGAAGCTCACCGGCTCGACGACGTACCACGAGCTGAGCTGGTGCGACATCGAGAAGACCCAGGGCAGCCCGGACTTCGCGGCGGTGGACCAGATCGCCGAACGCAGCCGCGCCCTCGGCATCACCCTGCACCTGAAGATCCGTACCGGGGTGTGCTGGGCGACCGGCGGGACGGCGAAGTTCACCAGGGGCCAGGCCAACAAGACCGAGTCGGCGATGCCGCAGGACCTGGCCGCCTACCAGAACTTCGTCCGTACGCTGGTGCAGCGGTACGCCCCGTACGGCGTCGGTGAGTACGCCATCGAGAACGAGGTCAACGCCCAGCAGTACTGGGCGGGCAGCCCCGAGGACTACCGCCGGCTGGTCACCGCCGCCGCCGAGGCGATCCGGTCGGCCGACCCGAAGGCCAAGGTGGTCGACTCCGGCATGAGCAGTGTGGCGTACGGGATGGGGGTCGCCGACCGGCTGCTGCGCGCCGGTCAGCCCGACCAGGCCGTCGCCGCCTACCAGGCGTACTTCCAGCGGCGGATCGGCACCCGGGGGCGGCTGATCCCGGCGGTGAACGACCCGACGGCACTGCGTGCCGCGTTGGACAACGCGCAGAACTCCCGCAACCTGGCCTACCTCGCGGTCACCGAGAAGCTGCTCGACGACCGGGTGGTCGACGTCCGGCAGCTGCACTTCTACGAGCACTTCTCCGGGGTGCCGGCGCTGCTGGACTACCTGCGGGCGGAGACCCCGTCCGGGGTGCCGGTGCAGGCGTGGGAGGTCGGCCAGTTCTGGAAGGACGGCGGCGACGACGCGGCGGGCCGGGGCGACGAGATGGTCAAGGTGGTCAGCATGCTGGTCGCCGGGGGCGTCCGCGAGGTGCTCTGGCTGCCGCTGGCGTACAACCCGAACAACCGGGCCGGCGCGGAGGTCCGCTACGGGCTGCTCGACCCGGACGGCACCCAGCGGCAGGCCGGCGCGATGATGGCCGCCCTGGCGGCGGCGGCCCGGGACGCGACGGTCGAGCCGGTGAACGCCAAGGGGCTGACCGGGGTGGCGTTCCGGCGGGGTGCGGAGAGCACCCTGGTGGTCTGGTCGACCTCCACCGGCACGGTGTCGTTGCCGGCCACGGGCGGGGTGACCGGGGGGCCGGTCGGTGCCGAACCGACCGCCCGCACCGGCGCGCTGCCGATCGGCCCCAGCCCGGTGCTGCTACGGGCCAAGGGCGACCCGGCCGCGGTCCTCGCCCCGATCCGCTGACCTGCCCCCACCCGCCGCGCGGGCCGGGCCAGTCGCTCGCCGGGCCGGTCGCTCGCCGGGCTGCGGGTGGTGACCGTGGGGGCACCATGATCAGATTGCAGTTTTGCGCAGTATCCTCGCGTGTCGTCTACCAGAACGCCATCCGATCATGGTGCTGGGCAGTGGCCCGGCGGCCGTTCATCAGGTGCGGGCCAGCCGAGCGGGTCACCGGTCCGGGTGGCATAGACGGCGGTGGCGTCGTCGCTGCACTTGTTGCGTGCCCAGCGCAGGCACGACGGATCCGCCGCCTCGACGGCACGCACCCGACGAATCAGCGCCACCGGGCCGTCCCGATCCAGGGCGTCCAGAACGTCGACCCAGGTCGACAGGCCGAACAGCGCCACCGACCGGGCGGCACCGTCGGTCAACACCGCCAACCGCCGTACGCTGTCGAGCGGCACCTCGCCGGTGATCGCATGGCTGGCGGCGTCCGGGTCGGCGGCCGCCACCCAGTAGCCCCCAGGTCGGTTTCGGGCAGCCAGTTCAGCATGCTTCATCCGCAGCAGCGCGGCCCGCTTCGCCGCCGAGCCGAACGGGTGACGGTCCGCCTCCTCCCGTTCGGCACGCGCGGTCCTGTCCACCCGGTCGTCCGTGACGACCCGGATCCCGTCGGCGGTGTCGACGACGACGGTCACGTCACCGAGCACCAGGAACTCCAGTGAGCCGTCGCGGGGCCGCAGCACCGCGGTCGCGGCGGATGGTGTGCCCGGGTGGTCGAGGTCGCACCGATGCCGATGCTGGTCGGCGACGGCGCGGATGCCCTGGGCCAGGGCGTCGACCAGGTGGGTGTCCCGATCCACCGCGAGGCCGGCGAGCGCCGAGCCGAGTTTCGCGGCGTACCAGGTGACGCTGTGCTCGCAGCCGGTGCCGGTCCGGACGGTCGCCCCGTCGAGCACGACGATCAGACTCTCTCCGGCGAGAGCCCAGTCCTCGTTGGGCACCGTCGGATCGCCTGCCTCCGAGGCGGCGCAGACGCGCATCACGGTGCCGTTACCTCTCAGTGCGCTCTAGCGGGCACACGGTTGGTAGTCCTGCCTTGCGGTAGGACGGTCCCGGTCTGACCCTCGGTTGTGGTGCCGGGTTCACGCTTCACGGCCACCTGCCCGCGTACGCGGGTCTTATGGTCGGCTCCACGTGCTGCCACCGGGCCACTCCCGGCGGTGTCGAACTCGGCCGCGAGTGCGGCCAGGTTGAGCGAGGCGTTACGGTCACGGTCGATGACCAGGCCGCACGTCTCGCAGGTGTATTCGCGATCGTGCAGGGCGAGTTTGATTTTCACTGCGCCGCAGCCCGAACAGGTTTTCGAGGATGGATACCAGCGGTCGGCCACCAGCAGCCTGCCGCCGTTCCACCCGGTTTTGTACGCCAGTTGGCGGCGGATCGCCGCGAACCCGGCGTCGGCGATGTGCCGTGCCAGCTTGCGGTTGGCCAGCATGCCTGTGACGTTGAGGTCTTCGACCATGATGGTGCCGTGCTCGCGCGCGAGCCGGGTAGTGAGCTTGTGCAGCCCGTCACGGCGTAGGTTCGCCACCCGGGCATGCGCGCGGCCGAGCCGAGCCGAAGCCCGCTCCCACCGCTTCGACGGACGCCGGCCGGTCCGCCGGTCCGGGCCGGTCTTACGGGCCACCTCCCGGCCCAATGACCGCATCCGTTGCTGCGCGGCGACCAGGTGACGCGGGTTGTCGACCAGTTCGCCTGTGGACAACACCGCGAGGTGCTTGATCCCGACGTCCACCCCGACGACCGACTGCCATCGTGCAGGGCGGCGTTCGGCCCGCTCGACCTCGACAGTGAACGCGACATGCCAGCGTCCGCCGTCACGACGCACGGTCGCGGACATGATCCGGGCGGTGCCGCTTTCGAGGCGGCGGGCCAGCTTGCGGGCCGACTCATGGAGCTTCAGCCGGCCCAGCCGCAGCAACACCACATGCATCCGATCCGCCTCGACCCGGATCGCCCCGGTAGTGAACCTCACAGACGGTGTGGTGCGGCGGCGGGACTTGAACCGGGGAAACCCGACCGGCCGACCGGCACGCTTCCCGGATCGGGAGTCCGCCCAGTTCTTCACGCCGCGAGCGAGCGCATCCAGGCCGGTGTTGAACGCCTCCTTGGACACCTCACCCCACCACGGCGCAACCTCTGGCTTCGCGGCGTTCCACGCCTTACGCAAACCGGCCAGCGACCACGACAGCGACGGAGTCAACGCCTCTTCCGGCACGCCGTAGGATCGCTCGGCCGCCCGTTGGCCCATGACCGCCTTGACCTTCGCAAGTGCCCAGTTGTGCGCCACCCGGACCGCCCCGGCATGCGCGAGGACGTCGCGCTCCTGCCCCGGGGTGAGGTCGAGAGCGAACCGGTACGCCTGGACCGTCTTCACCCCGGAGCCCCGGTGACGGCTTCGACTGCGCGGCGGACACGCCTCCCGGCGGCACGACGACCGTACAGACGGGCACACAGCGAGGTCAGGATCTCGGTGACGTCTCCGACCAGGTCATCATCGACCTCAGCCGGGTCCACCACCAACAGACGCCGGCCCTGCGCGGTCAGGGCCGCTTCAACGTACTCAGCGCCGAAGCGGACGAACCGGTCCCTGTGCTCGACCACGATGGTCGACACCGCCGGATCCCGGAGCAGAGCGAGGAACTTCTCACAGCGCCCGCTCAACGCGGACCCGACCTCCGTGACCACCCGGTCCACACCAAGCTTCTGACCGGTGGCCCACACGGTAACCCGGGCGACCTGCCGATCCAGATCCGCCTTCTGACCCGCCGACGACACCCGCGCGTACACCACGGTCTGCCCGACGTCGGCCGTCGTGCCGGTGACCGGCTCCCCGACCATGATCAGGCGACCGATCCGGTAGGTGGGAACAGGCAGCGCCCCGGCCGCGTACTGCCGCCGAGCAGTGATGTACGCGATGCCGGTCAACGCCGCCCACTCCTTGAGGTTCACACCCTCACCATAGCTGTCTCAAGAGCGCCAAAGATGCACGCCACGCCAGCAGCAACAACCCCTTCCACCCGGTGGATCGGCGTCAGGGCCACCCTCGTCCGACGCGGCGTGGCCCGCGCGCTCACCAGGTGCGGGGCCAGCCGAGCAGGTCTGCGAGGCGGGCGTTGTGCGGGGCGAACCCGGCGGCCAGTTCGGCCCGCAGCTCGGCGGTGAGCTGGGACGGGCCGGCATCAGCCCGCCGGGTGTGCCGGGCGAATTCCGCCGGGGTGAACGGGGCCAGCCCGAGGAACCGCAGCACCCCGGCGTACGTGCCGGCCGGGTCGGCGTACAGGTCCTCGCTGCGGATCACGTGCAGCCGCTCGGCGGGCAGGTGGGCGTACCAGCGGTCGAGCTGCTCGGCGTAGCGGCCCCGGGCGGCGTAGGAGAAGTTGCGCAGCGCGTGGTGCGCCGCCGGGGTGTCCGGCCCGTCGGCCAGCGCCCCGGCCAGCCGCCCCGGTTCGGCGGCGAGCGCCTCGGCGAAGCCCAACGGCTCCAGCCCGTACGAGCGGGTGTGCAGGTAGTGCGAGTAGGCCCGCTCGACCGGGTCGCGCAGCAGCGCCACGAACCGGGCGTCGGGCAGCGTCGCCGCCACCCGGGCCGGCACGCTGGGGTGGAACAGGTAGTAGGGGCTGGCCTCGAAGCTGCGCCGGTCGGGGGCGGCCGGTGGGAAGTGCGCCCGGTACCAGCGGGTCCCCCGCCCGAAGTGCAGGCTGAAGAACTGGAGTTCCTTGCCGGTGGCGGCCCGCACGTCGGGGTGCGCGGCGAGGTAGTGGTGCAGCGAGGTGGTGCCGCACCGCTGCCCGCCGATGATCAGGAAGTCGGGCAGCGCGCCGACCCGGCCGGGCAGCGCCGCCCGGGACCAGGCGCGGGTGCCGCGTACCAGCCGGCGCAGCCGGTCCACGGTGGCCCGGCGCGGCCCCGCGCTCACCGCGCCACCGCCCGGCGGGAGGTGTCCCGGCCGCCCCCGCCCACCCCGGAGGGGGGCGGACCGTCGTCGGACGGGTCGCCGCGACGGCGACGGCGGGCCAGGGTACGCAGCACCATCAGATCCTCCCGACTGAGCCCCAGCGCCAGCACGGTTCCCAGGTAGACGGCGACGATCGCGGTCAGTCCGGCGGCCGGCCGCCACGGCCAGCCCGGCACCAGCCAGCGCACCAGCAGCCCGGCGGCCAGCGCGGCCACCCCGGCGGCCAGCCCCTTGGCCATCCCGACGGTGAACGGCAACGCGCCGGTCAGGTGGCGGACCTGCACCACCCGGGCGATGTTGACCACGATCAGCGAGGCGCTCCACGCCGCCGCCGCGCCGACGATCCCGTACGCGGGGATGAGCCACAGGTTGAGCAGCACGTTGAGCACCAGGGCGACCAGGTTGTCGGCCATGTTGAGGGCCACCCGGCCGGACATGTTCAGCACCGTGCCGCACGGGCCGGTGGCCGCGTTGACGAGCTGGCCGAGGGCGAGGATCACGGTGACCGCCGCGCCGGTGGCGACCTCGCCGCCGAAGACCCGCAGCAGGTCGCCGGGGAGGACCAGCAGCGCCACGAACGCCGGCAGCGACAGCCGCACCACCCAGCCGGTGGCCACCGCGTAGACCCGGCGGACGTCGTCGAGGTCACCCCGGTGGTGCAGGTGCGCCAGGTACGGGCCGAACGCCGCGTTGACCGGGGCGAGCACGAAGATGGCCACGGTGACCAGCCGGGTGGCGACGTTGTAGACGCCGATGTCCGGGTTGGCGAAGAAACCCAGCAGCAGGGTGTCGACCCAGATCAGCCCGGTCGACGACAGCGACGACACCCAGCTGACCGTGGAGAAGCGGAACAGCTCCCCCGGCCGGTGCACCGGGCGGGCCGGCGGCACCCGGCGGACCAGCCGGGCCAGGGCCAGCAGGGCGAGCAGGGCGGCCGACCAGCCGGCCACCACCAGCGCCCAGAACGCCCCGGTCAGCCCGGCCCCGGTGACCAGGGCGAGCGCGGTGAGCAGCAGCCGGGTGCCCGGCTCGTAGAGCTGGCCGATGAAGGTGTACGGCCGCTGCGTCCGCCAGCCCCGGGTCGCCGCGAGGGCCGCCTCGCAGACCGTCGAGGCGGGCAGGGTCAGCGCGACCAGCCGTAGCCCGGTGACCAGCCCCGGGTCGTGCAGCCGGTCGGCCAGCCAGGGTGCGCCGGCCGCCAGCGCCCCGGCCAGGACGACCGACGAGCCGGCCGAGACGGCCAGTCCCAACCGGACGGTGCCACGCAGCGCCGGGGCGTCGTCGTCGGCCAGGTGCACCGCCACGAACCGGGTGAGGCCGGCCCGGAACCCGGACAGCGACAGCAGCCCGGCCAGCGACAGCACCGCGTAGCACTGGGCGTACCGGCCGACCTCCCGGATGCCCAGCAGCCGGGCCAGCAACAGCATGATCAGGAAGACCGCCGCCTGGCTGAGCAGGGCGCCGAGCAGGTTGAGCCCGCCGCCGCGGGCCATTCCCCGGACGTGCCTGTCGCCCTGCGCGGACGCGTGCGCCACCGCCACCTACCGGCGTCGGTGCTGCTCGGGCACGGTCGAGGTGACGACCGGAAGCACCACCGTGTCGTCGCCGCCGCGCCGCCCGCCGGTCAGCGCCGGGGCGGCCCGGCCGACCGCCGGCTGCTGACCGGCCCGACGGCTGCGCGGCAGCCACTCCAGCACCGCCACCAGCAGCACGGCCAGCAGCAGGCCGGCACCGGACACCGGGAGCACCAGGGCGACGAGCGCCTTGACCCGGGAGACCGGCTGCACCTCGCCGACGCTCGTCACCTTCTCCGGGTCGGCGGCCTGGGACTGGGCGCGGGCCTGTTGCAGCCCCTGCCGAGCCGAGGCCAACGCGCTGGTGGCGCTGTCGCGTTGGGCGAGCAACGCCTGGTAGTCGGGCAGCTTCGGGCCGAGTTCGTCGAGCCGCTTCTGCCCGGCGCTGATCGAGTCCGCGGCGGCCTCGGCACCCCGGCTGTTGCCGACCGCCTTCATCTGCAACTGCTGCTGCCGCAGGCTGGCGATCTCCTGCAGGGTCGACTGGTAGAGCTTGTCGGGCTGGCTGACCTTGTTGGCCTTCTCCCAGTCGTTGATCGCCCGGGTGGCGGTGGTCAGCTCGTCGGTGGCCGTCTTCACCTCGTCGGTGGCGATGCCGACCTGGCTGGCGAACAGGAAGGCCAGGGCCCGCTTGCCGGTCGCGGCGAGCACCGAGGCGACGGTGGACCGGTCGGTGGCGGTGTAGGTGACGGTGAGCTGACTGCTCGCCCCGACCTGTTTGACCGCCAGGCCGTCGCGTAGCGCGTCGGCGGAGACCCCCGTGTCGGCGGCCACCTGGTCGACCACCTGTGGGGAGGTCACCGCCGCGGCGAAGGCCGCCGCGAACTGGTTGGCCGCCTGCGTGCCGGTGTACTGCTGGGCCGCGCTGCCGCCGACCAGGGCGGGCGCGGCGACGTACGAGGTGGCCGCGTACTGCTGCGGGCCGAGCAGGACGACCAGCGCGGCTGCCGCCCCGGCCACCAGCGGAATGCCCACCAGCAGCCAGAGTCGACGCCGCGCGACCCGCAGATAGTCGACGATCTCCACCCTGCTGCTCCCCACTGCTTGATCCTTCATCTGTTGTGCCACCCGGTCGTCACCGGTCGGGGCGTCGCCGCCCGGGACGGCTCGGCCGGTAGCCCCCGGGCGACCGCGCCGGCTGCCGCGGCGAACGCCGCGAAATACCACAGGGTGACGACGTTCGAGATCACGTTGGACGCCGCGCTGACCGCGACGAAGGCGACCGCGCAGCCCAGGAACCCGACCGCGATCCCCCGGCCGAGGCTCCCCGGTGGGGCGCGGCGCAGCGCGTTGAGCCCGGTGTGCAGGCACAGCGCCATCATCGCCAGGTACGCCAGCAGCCCGGCCAGCCCGGTCTCCACGTACGCGCGCAGGAAGTCGTTGTGCGGCTTCTTCGCCTCGTCGGCCTCGAACTTGGTCATGTTGGGGCCGATGCCGGTGACCGGGTTGCGGTTGGCCAGCGACACGATCTCCGACCAGTAGCCGACCCGCCAGGCGAGGGTGTTGCCGGTCGGGCCGCCGCCGACGGCGCTGCTGTCGGCGAGCTGCCCGAAGCGGTGCGCCACGCTCGGCAGCAGCGCCACCCCGGCCACCGCGACCAGGCAGAGCGCCACCAGCAGCCGCCGGCTACGGTGCAGCACCGCGACCACCAGCAGGCCCAGCCCCGCCCCGAGGATGGCGCTGCGGGTGTTGGTGAGCAGCAGGAACAGCAGCGAGGCGGCGAGCAGGACGCCGAGGCCGAGGCGCAGCCGGCGGCTCAGGTAGCGGTGGATGCCGAACCCGAAGATCACCATGAACATCAGGTACCGGCCGAACGTGGTGGACTGGCTGAACGGGCCGCTGATCCGGGTGAAGTCCCCCTTGACCTCGGCCGGCGGGTGGCCGAGCAGGGACAGCACGACGGTGTAGCCGACCGCCAGCGCCAGCGAGACGTACGCGGCGAGCAGCACCCGGCGCACGGCCGGCAGGTCCGGCATCAACTGCTCCAGGACCACGAACATCACCACCACGGTGCCGATCCGCAGCGCCTCCAGGGCGCTGGGCACCGGCTGGGCGGCCCCGGCCGCACTGACCAGGCAGGTGGCCCCGACCAGCAGCATCGCCACGCCGAGCGGCGAGCCGCGCAGCCGGCCCCGCTGGCGGAGTTGGGCGGCGAGCCAGAGACCGGCGGCGAGCAGGAACAGCACCGCGAGGATCGTCGACGGGTCCATCGCCCGGGTCGCCCCGGCACCGTCGGCCCGGCCGGCGGTCGGGCCGCTGAGCTTGAACAGGTCGACGCAGGAGCGGACCGCCAGCATCAGCAGCACGTACGCCGCGAACCGGGTGAGCGCGAGCACCCCGACGGCCAGTCCGGCGAGGACCACCAGGGGCAGCACCGCGCCGACCCGGCCACCACCGGAGGCGGTCAGGCCGACACCGAGCGCCACCACGGCGCACAGCAGGGCCGCGCCGACGGTCAACAGGCGGGCGGTCGGATCACCGGCGGCCCACCGTCGTCGCCCGCCCCCGGGCAGGGCGAGGTCACCCTCCGTGCCGTGTCGCTGTCCGTCCACCGCTCGCCGACCACTCGTTTCCAGGGAACTGTTGCCGGTCGCCGCCGACGGCCGGGAGAACGGCCTAATCTAACGGTCGCCGAGGTCGGGGGACATGGGCCGTTACGCCGACCGTGGGCGACCCAACGTCCGGTTCCCCGGGGCGGGGGGCGCGCAGGGCCAGCGAGAAGTAGAGTTTTTCCAGCTCCCGGGCGGCGGCGTCCCAGCTGTACTCGGCGAGCACCCGGTCGCGCAGCAGGGCTGCGCCGGCCCGTTCGGCAGGTAGGTCGACGGTCACCGTGCCCAGCGCCCGCAGCAGGTCGTCGACGTCACCGTCGCGGAACAGCCGCTGCCCCGGCCCGTCGCGGTCGAGCACCTCGCGGTGCGGTTCGATGTCGCTGGCCACCACCGGCAGCCCGTACGAGGCGGCCTCCAGCAGGGTCAGCGGCAGCCCCTCCAGGCGGGACGGCTGCACGAAGGCCGCCGCGTGCGAGTACAACTCGGCCAGCACGTCGCCGTAGACGAAGTCGGTGAACACGATGCGCGGGTCGTCACCGGCGGCCGCGCGGAGCCGGGCGACGTAGCCGTCGGTGAACGCGGAGCCGCCGACGATGGCCAGCCGCAGGTCGGTGGGGAGTCGTCGGAAGGCCCGCACCAGCAGGTCGGCGGCCTTCTCGGGGACGAGCCGGCCGACCAGCAGCAGGTAGCCGCCGGGGCGCAGGCCGAAGCGGGACAGTTCGCCCGGCGGCCGGTGGGTGGGGGCGGCCACGCCGTTGGGGATGTAGCGGGCGGGCCGGCCGAACCGGGTGGTGTAGTGCTCCGCGAGGCCCCGGGACACGGTCACCCGGGCGTCGGGCAGGTGCCCGCTGAGCCGGTACGCGGTGCCGAGCACGGCCCGCGCCGCCCGGCCCCACTTGTCGCGCTGGTTGTCCAGCCCGTGCACGGTGAGCACCACCCGGGCGCGGGAGGCGTAGCGGGCCAGCGGCGCGGTCAGCACCGGGCCGAGACCGTGGTAGTGCACGATGTCGGGGCGTTCGGTCAGCGCCGCCAGGGTGGAGGTGGCCGAGTGCACGATGGCGTCGAGGTGCTTGCTGGGCACGGTGCGGGCCCGCCGCAGCCGGATGCCCCGGTGCCGGGTCGCCTCCACCGCGCCGTAGCTGTCCCGGCAGTAGACGGTCACCTCGTGGCCGAGTCCGGCCAGCCGGCTGGCCACCTCCTCGACGTGCCGTTCGATCCCCCCGTAGGTGGCCGGCACGCCCTTCTGGCCGATCATCGCCACGCGCAGGGGACGCCAGGCCGGCGGGCGGGTCAGGCTCGGCCCCGAGCGGTCGGGGCGCAGTTGCTCTCCCCGGTCGGCGGCGTCGTTACGGAACGGCACTGTCCCCCCTCGTTTTCGCTGACCACCGGGGCGGTGGCGCGACCCCCGGCGCACGGGACGCTAGATCATCGTTGATCGGCCGGCCACTGGCCGGTCAGTCAGACCTGGCCGGACATCGACGGCGTCGGCCGGGCCGGACACCGACGGTGTCGACCGGTCGACCGACGGTGGCCACCCGGTGCCGATACGACGCCGGGAGGACGGAGTCTCCGTCCTCCCGGCGACCGGAGGGTGACGTCAGGAGGTCGGGCCGCCGAACTCCACCCAGTTGAGGTTGAACAAACTGGTCGTGGGTCCGCCGGAGACGGGCTTGAAGACCAGGTAGAGCGCGTGCGTGCCGGCCGCCTGGCTGACCGGGAAGGTCTGGCTGGCCCAGGCGCTGGTGCCGGCGGTCGCGTTGAGCGTCGCGCTGGTCACCAGCTCACCGGTCGGCGAGTCGAGCCGCAGCTCGACGATGCCGCGCGGGGTTCCGACGGTGGCCGTGGAGCCACCGGCGTACCGGAAGGTGATCTTGTCGATCCCGCCCAGGTTGATCGGGTCGAGCGCGATGTGGTCACCGTTGTCGATGCCGGCCACGTGCTGGCCGCCACCGGCGTCGGTCGTGTTGGCCAGGGTGACGCCCTGCTGGACCTGGGCGAACTCGGCCTGCTGCCGGAAGGTCTGCAGGACGATCTGGTCCAGCGCGGACAGCGCCGGCTGGCCGTTGGCACCCTTGTCGGTGTAGGTGGCGCTGATCGCGCCGTACAGGTAGCCACCGGCGTGGTCGGCCCCGTCGGCCGGGGTCTCGAACGAGCCCGAGCAGCCGTTGGCGTCGCTCATGCCGTGACCGTGGGTGTCGTGGCCGAGCACGAACGAGACCGTGACCCGGCTGCAGTCGATCGGGCCGTCCTCGGGGTCGGTCACGGTGACCGTCCACGGCACGGTGTCACCCCAGTTGAAGAAGGTGCCGGACAGCGGCGAGGTGACCTTCACGGTGGGCGCGGTGTTGCCCACGGTGATCTCGCGGGTGAGCACCGCCGTCTTGCCGCTGGTGTCGGTGACCGTCAGCTTGGCGGTGAAGACCCCGTTGGTGGTGTAGGTGTGCGACGCGTCCCGGTCGGTCGAGTCGGTGGTGCCGTTGCCGTCGAAGTCCCAGGCGTAGGTGATGGTCTCGCCCGGGTCCGCGTCGTAGGAGCCCTCGGCGGAGAACTGCACGGTCAGCGGCGCCTGGCCGGAGGTCGGGCTGGCCTTCAGCTCGGCCACAGGTGCCCGGGTGCCCTTGGCGTAGCGGATCACCGACAGCGCGGCGTCCGGGTTGGCCCGGAAGAAGCCGTCGCCGTACTCCAGCAGGTAGAGGTTGCCGTCCGGGCCGAACTCCATGTCCATCGGGTTGTCGAAGACGAAGCCCGGCAGGAACTGCTCCACCCCGACCAGCTTGCCGCTGCCGTTGGTGCGCATCATGAAGATCTTGTCCCGGGTGAACTCCCCGAAGACCACCGCGTCGTTGTAGTACTCCGGGAACTTGGTGTCCGAGTCCAGCGCGGCGTCGTACTTGTAGACCGGGCCGCCCATCGGGCCGACGCCACCGGTGCCGAGCACCGGCCACTGGAACTCACAGGTGCCGGGCGGGGTGCTCAGGTACGCCTCGGCGCAGGTGGTGGTGGCCCGGAAGGTGTAGTTGAGCTGCGGGTCCTGCACCGGCGGGAGAACCTGCCGGCCGGTGTTGCGCGGCGAGTCGTTCACCGGTGCGGCGCAGTTGAACGCGCCCTTGGACTGCTTGGTGACGAAGTCGTAGTCGATGTACGGCAGGGTCGGCGAGTAGCAGTACGGCCAGCCGTAGTTGCCGGCCTTGTTGGTGGAGATCCACCGGCCGGTGCCCTCCGGCCCCCGGGCCGCGTTCGGCACCTGCGAGTCCGGCGAGTAGTCACCGATGTAGACGAAGCCCCGGGAGTCCACGTCGAAGCGGAACGGGTTGCGCAGACCCATCAGGAAGATCTCCGGGCGGGTCTTGTTATCCCGGTCCTCGGCCTCGGGGAACAGGTTGCCGGCCGGGATGCTGTACGACCCGTCGGCCTTCACCTTGATCCGCAGCACCTTGCCCCGCAGGTCGTTGGTGTTGCCGGCGGAACGCTGGGCGTCGTAGCCCGGCCCCTGGGTCGGCGACTCGTTGATCGGGGTGAAGCCGTCCGAGCCACCGGCGTTGGTGTCGTCCCCGGTGACCAGGTAGAGCAGGCCCTTGCCGTCGAACTTGATCTCACCGGCGACGTGGCAGCAGACGCCCCGGTCGGTGTCGACCTTCATGATCTTCTGCTCGCTCGCCAGGTCCAGGTGCGGCGTCGGCTCCTCGACCCACTTGAACCGGGAGAGCTGGTTGTGCCCCTTGTAGGCGTCCCAGGCGCTCGGGTCGGTGCTGGTCACCGGCGCGTCGGTGATCGGGGTGTCGAGCTTGGGCGCGTAGTAGACGTACACCCACTTGTCGGTGGCGAAGTCCGGGCCGACGGTGACCGACTGGAGGCCGTCCTCGTCGTGCTGGTACACCGGGATGGTGGTGATGACCGGGCTGGCACCGGTCTTCGGGTCGTAGAGCCGGATCTCGCCGGCCCGGGTGTTGTGCAGCACCCGACCGTCGGGCAGCACCGACAGGGTCATCGGCTCGCCCGGCTCGTCGTTGAGGATGACCTTCTCGTAGTTGGCCTTGACGGTCGCGCCGCAGTCACCCTGGACCATGCCGGCCGACCACTGGATCGCGCCGAGCAGGTGCTTGCGGAACGCACCGTTGGCGTACGTGTCGGCGGAGTCGCCGAGTCCGGTGTAGAACGACCGGCCGCCCTGGAAGTCCTTGCACCAGGAGATCGGGTGGTCGTAGCCCATGGTGCCGCCGGTGAAGCTCTTCTCGTCCACCGTGGCCAGCACGTGCGCGGTGCCCCGGACGTTGGTGGTGAAGTTGTACCACTGGTCGTTGAGGGTGAGCTGCCGGGCGAGCGGCTTGCTCGCCGGGTGCGCCCGGTCGGCCACGTCGATGAGGCCCGGCCCGCTCGACGCCGTACCGGCGGCGGTGGTGCCGACGATGTCGCGGTAGAACGTCCACGACGGCTCGGCCTCCACCGCGGCGTGCACGCCGAGGTAGCCGCCGCCGTTGCGGATGTAGCGCTCGAAGGCCGCCTCCTGGCCGCTGTTGAGCACGTCGCCGGTGGTGTTGAGGAAGACGACCGCGCCGTAGCTGGCCAGGTTGTCGTCGGAGAAGGCGGTCGAGTTCTGGGTGACGTCTACGGTGAAGCCGTTGCCGTTGCCCAGGGTGCGGATCGCGTTGACGCCCTTGTCGATCGACGGGTGACGCTCACCGTCGGTCTTGGTGAACACCAGGACGCTTGGCGTGTCCTGGGCCGGCTGGGCCAACGCGGGAGCGGTCGCGGCGAGCGGGACGACGATCCCGACCCCTGCGATCGCGGCGAGCCATCGGTGTACCGATCTTGCCATCTGGTTCCTCCGGTGGGGGACGATGTGCTGCCTGCTCCGGGCGGGTGCCGGGGCCACCCGGGTGGTGCGGTGCTGCGTCTCGCTCTCCGGTGGGGACGGGACGACGCCGTCCCGACCCCGTGCGGTTCGCCGATCGGAGAGCTGCGTACGGCCAGGGCCCGTGCCGGGGGCGCGCGGCAGCGCGGCCCGGGGTCACGGGTCGGAAGAGATCACGTGGTGGGGGGCCCGCCGGGGCGGTACGCCCGGTGGTGTCCGGGGCCGCCTGGCGGCCCGGACTCCTCGGGGCGGGCCCGGGTGGCGGCGGTCGCGTCGGGGGACGCGACCGCCACCACCGGTGCCGCCGGCGGTGGTGCGACCGCCGGTCGGTGCCCGGGTGCGGCCGGCTACCGGCCGCCGGGTCGGGTCAGCTCTGGTGGTAGATGGTCAGGTCGGCCATGTTGGCGTAGCTGAGCCGGGCGAAGTCCAGCGACTGGCCCGGGTTGGCGGCGCCGCCGGGGGCGGTGTCCATCTCCCAGTTGGCGTGGTGGAAGTCGGACTCGCCGATGGTCTCGAAGAACTGCTGGAAGTTGATGTCGCCCTCACCGAGCGGGATCATCTCGTAGCCGTTGGCCAGCGCGGAGTTGCGGTTGCCGTCCTTGGCGTGGAAGAGCGGGAACCGCTTGGTGCGCCGGGCCACGTTCAGGATCGGGTCGAACAGCGAGGTCTTCTGCTGGCCGGCCGAGTTGGTGTACTTGGTGTGCTTGAACCGGGCCACGTACGCCCAGTAGATGTCGCACTCGAAGTAGACGTACTTCGGGTCGGTCTTGGCGAAGAAGTACTCCAGGCGACGCACGCCGGAGGAGCGGGTCGGCTTGCCGTTGGCGTCCAGCGGGCCGCTGTCGAGCAGGAACGAGTAGGCCACGTCGTGGTTGTGGGTGTAGAGGCGCATCTTGCGCTCCTTGGCCTGCCGGCCGAGCTCGTTCCACAGGTCGGCCGCGGCGTCCCAGTCGGACTGGTAGGCGCTGTTGGTCGGGTCGCTGCCGGTGCCGATGTTCTTCATGCCGAGTTCCTCGGCGATGTCCAGCTGCTGCTGGAACGTGGCCGCGTTGATCGACGTGTGGGTGCCGTTGGCGACCAGGCCGTTGTCGTCCAGGATCTTGCGGATCTCGGTCGGGGTGATCTGCCGGCCCAGGATCGAGGTGTGCTGGTTGTAGCCGGCGAACTCGATCTCCTTGTAGCCCATCTCGGCCAGGCTGGCCAGCACCCGCTCGAAGCCGTAGGGCACGCCGCTGTCGTCGGGGGCGGCGGAGATCCGGTCCCGGACGCTGTAGAGGATGATGCCCCGGTTCTGCGCCGGGATGAGCGGGTCGACCTGCCACTTGCCGTCCGCGCGGGCCGGGCCCTTGGTCTGGAGCACCGGCAGGCCGGCCGCGCCGAGCACGGCGGCGGCGCCGGCCGACGCGGCCAGCAGCCGACGGCGGGTGACCTGGGTGCGGTACTGGGGGTCGTTGGCCATACGGCGCTGATCCTCGTTCACAAATTCCACCTTTCGAGGGTGGCCCTGACGGGCCACTGAGACGTGCGAGTCCTGCTGGGAGGGTCGAAGGACCTGCGCCGCCGAATACGCGTGGCCCGGTGGATGACTGCTCGGTCAAGGGGGGATGTCAACCGTGTTACGTCTGTGAACCGGACACTAACGGTGGCTGACGGCTAAAGATAGACCTCCAACGGAGAAACTTTTGTTCGTGCGAACAAAAGTTCCTGTCGGTCGGAGCCGATGCCCGAACGGTCGCCCCGACCCGGCTCTCCGGTCGATCCCCCCAGCCCTCACCAGCACGAACACCGACGACGCCCCGGACGCCGGCAGGCGGACACGACGCGGGGCGCGCCGTCGACCCGCGATCGAATCGACAGCACGCCCGACACGCGCCCACCGGCCGTCCCGTACCGGGCACGGCACCGGTCGGCACACCCGTCCGTCGCCGCGCTACCCGGAACCGGCCAGCACCAGTTCCCCGAGCCACTGCTCCAGCGCCGCCGCGTCCAGCCCGCCCGGCCAGCCACGCAGCACCGCGCCACCCTTGGCGACCAGCACGACGGCCGGTGGCTCCCGCACCGCGTACGACCGCCAGATGGTCTGCTGTTCGTCCACCACGACGGGATACTCCACCCGGTGCGTCCGCAGGTAGTCCTGCAACTCGTCGGCCTGGTCGACGCCGGCCACGCCGACGAAGACCACCCGGTCCCGGTACCGCCGGGCCAGCTCGCTCAGCGCGTCCTGCCGGTCGGCGCAGGTGGTGCACCAGGAGCTGAAGAAGGTGAACACCACCGGGCGGTCGGCCCAGAGCCGGGCGGCGGTGAGCGGGGTGCCGTCGGTCAGCCCACCGGTGAACGCCGGGGCGGCCGGCGCGTCGCCGGGCGGCGGGCGCAGCGCCAGGTCGGCGGGGACCGGTCCGGGCAGCGTCGCGGCGCCCCCGGCGAGCGCCGCCGGGGCGGGCCCGTCAACCGGGCGGGCGGTGCAGCCGGCCAGCGCCAGCACCGCCAGCAGCGACGCGAGCAGCCGCCTCATGCCGGCACCACCGCGACCAGCGCCGGACCCTCACTGGTGTCCGGGGTCAGGTCGAGCGCGGGCCGGCCGGCCACCTCCAGCCGGTAGCCGGCCCGCTGCGGCACCCGCACCGGCACCGCGAACTCGCAGTACGTCGGCACCCGTTCCACCTCGAGGTCCTCGTCGAACGCGGCGACCGCCGTGCCCGCCGGCAGCGTCCCGGTCACCAGGGCCGCCCCGTCGGGGTCGAGCACCCGGAACGGCGCCCGGTGGTGGAAGTAGAGGTACGGTCCGGTGCCGGCGCAGTCCACGCCCTCGGCCCGGATGTTGATGTCGCGCACCAGCACCCGGACGGTGGTCGGGGTGACCGCCTCCGGGCCGGTGTCGGGACCACCGCAGCCGGCAGCCCCGGCCAGCAGCAGGATCGCCAGCGCGCCGACGCCGTGGCGGGCGCTCGTGGTCAGCCGCACGTGGTCTCCTCCCCACCCGTGCCGTGGGTCCGTGGCGGCCTGCGCCACCACGGACCCACGGCGTCGGTCGATTCCGGTCAGGACTTCTCCACCCGGCACTGCTTGGTCACCGTCTTCGACGGGTCGCTCTCCGAGGTCGCGGTGAGCTTGA
This sequence comes from Micromonospora sp. SCSIO 07396, assembly GCF_053667945.1. Classification (NCBI taxonomy): domain Bacteria; kingdom Bacillati; phylum Actinomycetota; class Actinomycetes; order Micromonosporales; family Micromonosporaceae; genus Micromonospora; species Micromonospora sp. SCSIO 07396. Next base: position 2,245,456 of record NZ_CM132210.1, on the reverse strand, counting down.
CGAAGCCGGTGTCCGCCGCGGCGGCGGTGGCCCCCACCGACACCCGGACGGTGGTGGACTTGCCGAACTGGGCGGTGGCCAGGGCGTTGGGCAGCCAGGTCCGCCAGCCCTTGCCGGCCACCTCCGCCGAGAGCCGGTAGACGTCCGACTTCAGGTACGCGGTGGCGTCCTCCGGGTGCTGCTGGCCGCCGGCCGAGTACGTGCCGCTGTTGGTCAGCTCGAACGAGCAGGTCACGCCCCGGTTGGTGGGCTTACCGGTGCTGGTCACCTCACCCTTGCCCAGGGACACGCCGTGGGTGCTCGGCCCCCCGGTGCCGTCCAGCGACCGCACCGCCACCGTGTACGACAGCGAGCCGGCCGCGTCCCGTTTGAGGTCGATGACGTAGAAGTGCAGCCGGTTGGCCTCGTCGACGTACTCGTACTGGCTGCCGGTGTCCGCCCCGGCGTGGAACAGCGCGTCGGAGAGCTGCCGGTAGTCACCCATGGTGATCTTCTGCGGGGTGCCGTCCGGCCGGTAGAAGTCGATCATGTCGATGTCCTGCGGGTTGGCGTCCACCACCCACTGGAACGGCGCGCTGTCGGCGTTCTTGGTCTTGCTCAGCAGCACGCCCCGGTCCGGGGTGAACGAGTCCGCCCCCATCCGGTCGACGACCTCGACGGTGTAGTTGTTGAAGCTCCCGCCGTCACACAGCGGGTTCGTGGCCACCGTGCAGGCCGGCGAGAGGTCCTTGTTCAGGGCGATGTTCACGCCGGTCAGCCCCTTCGGGCCGGCGTCGACCGCGCGGGCGGTCACCTGGGCGGTGACCATTCCGGACGAGGCCAGCGCCTCCCGGGACAGCCGCAGCACGTGCTCCTCACCGAGCAGGCCGATCTTGAGCTTGTCCCGCACCGTGTGCAGCGAGCCCATCGAGCCGCCGTTGGTCGGCGGGATCTGCCAGCGGGTGTGCGGGCCACCGGGTCCGTTGAACGACCCGCGCGACATCATGCTCCAGATGCCGGTGTACGCCCGGCGTAACGGCTCGCCGTACGGGTTGTTGTAGTTGTCGCCGATGCCGAGCAGGTGGGTCAGCTCGTGGGCGTAGACCCCCATGCCGGAGCTCTCCCCCTGGGTGGAGGAGCCGGAGCCGGCGTTGGGCCACAGGGTCGCCGCCGCCTTCCACGAGGTCCACTCGACGTAGCGGGTCTTGGCCCAGTTCGGCAGGTTGGGGTCCGGCGGGCCCCAGGAGTCCGGCACGTCCTCCTTGTTCTGGAAGATCATCTGCCCGAACTCCTGCCAGGTGGACGACTCGTCCTGCCCGGCGCTGAGGATGAAGACCAGCTCGTACTGGTTGGCGACCTCGTCACCGACCGCCGCCCGCCAGGCGCCCAGGCCGTCGGTGCGGATGTTCTTGTTGCAGGCGTCCCCGCTCGGGCAGGCGCCGGGGTTGAAGCTGTTGTCCAGCCCGTACTGGTACGACTTCGCCGGCATCTGGTAAGGCCCGAAGCCGGCCAGGTCCACGCCGTAGCGCCCGTTGGAGTCCTGCATCCAGTACTCGTGCAGGGTGTGCCCCTTGTTCAGGGTGTTCGGGGTGTTGAGGAAGTCCTGGTAGAACTTCGGCACGTCGGCGCGGGGGATGTTGGCCGCGACCGACTGGGGGTTGCCGAAGACCGTCGAGCGGGCCCGCTGGGAGACCGCGAACGTCTGGTCCGGATAGTCGAGCGCGACCAGGGCGATCTTGAAGTTGCGGATGGAGCCCCGCACGCTCGGGTCGGCCCAGTTCTTGCCGGGCACGGCCTGATAGTCGTCCCAGGTCATGGTGTCGGGGTTCTGCCAGGCCTGCGGGTCGAGGACCTGGAACGGGGCGGTGCCGCCGGCCGGGTTGGCCGGGGCCGCGGCGGCCTGCGCCGCGCCGGTCACCACGAGCGTGCCGGTCAGGACCGCGGCCAACACGGAACGCCTCAGTCGGGGTTTGTTGCGGGTAGCACGGTGCACAGGTTCACCTCTCGTCGGGAGGGACACGGCGTCCGGTCCGGTGTCGGCGGGGGGTGGCTGCCGGGACACCTGTCACTGGGCCGCGCAGCGAATCTAGGAGGACGGGCCGGGGCCGGTCACCGTGCAGATGTCGGCAGGTGGCCCGGTGGCTTCCGACACCTGAAGGACCCGCGACGGGTCACGTCCGGCCGCCGGGTTCAGCGGTGCCGACCGTCGGTGACCGGATCGACGGCGACCGACAGGGCCCGGACCAGGTCCCGGCGCAGCCGGGCGGCGGCCGGTGGTGGCAGCGGGCCGCGCGGCGGGCGGCACCCGCCACCGAACCGCCCGGCGCAGTCCATCGCCAGTTTGATCGCCTGCACCGCCTCCGGCCGGGAGCCCCAGCCGAAGGCCGGGTGCAGCTCGGCGTAGAGCGGCAACGCGCGGGCCAGGTCACCGGCGGCGCACAGGTCGTACAGCCGCAGGGCCGGCCCGGGAAGTGCGTTGGACAGGCCGGACACCCAGCCCCGGGCCCCGCACAGCACCAGTTCCAGCAGCACGTCGTCCGCGCCGGCCAACACGTCCACGTGCGGGCAGAGGTCCCTGATCCGGTGCACCCGGCGCACGTCGCCGGAGAACTCCTCGACCGCGACGATCCCGTCGGTCTCGGCCACCCGGGCGAGCAGCTCCGGCGTCAGGTCCACCCGGGTGTCGTACGGGTCGTTGTGCGCCACCACCGGCAGACCGACGGCGGTGACCTCCCGGTAGTGGGCGACCACGTCGGCGTCGCCCGCGGGATAGCCGTCCGGGGGTGGTGCGAGCACCCCGTGCGCCCCGGCGGCGGCGGCCTGCTCCGCCCAGCGGCGGGACTGCCGGCTGCCGTACCCGCCGACCCCGGGCAGCACCGCGCAGCCGGGCGGCGCGGCCTGCACCGTCGCCCGCACCACGTCGGCCCGCTCGTCGTCGGACAGGGCCCGGTACTCCCCCACCGACGCGCACGGGGTCACCCCGTGGCAGCCCGTCCCGGCCAACCAGCGCACGTGTTCCTGGAGGCGGTCGAAGTCGACGCCGAGGTCGTCGCGGAACGGCGTCGTGATGGCGACCAGCACCCCCCGCCAGGGCCTACCAGCTGTCACTCGGGCGTTCCCTCCTGCGCGCCGGCGGCCCGCTGCCCACCGCACCGGAACCTTACGATCGTCGATCATCACGGTGCTTCGGACAATTGCCGGAACAGTCGCCGTGGGGGCCGTCCTTTTGTCGGTAGATCCCCGGTGGACCTTGCGCACAGGCCCACCGGCCGCACAGGGTAGGGCACCGGCTGTCGCACCCCTGCCGCGCAGCCAACCAGGGGAGATCCATGCACGGTGAGCTTCAACGCATAGTCGACGCCGTCGCCGCGCGGGTGGGTCGTCCCGCCCTCATCGAGGACCGGCGGCAGCGGGTGGTCGTCTACAGCGAACACGACGGTCCGATGGACGAGGTACGCCGGATGTCGATCCTGCGCCGGCAGACCACCCCTGAGGTGATCGCCTGGTTCCGTCGGATGGGCGTGCTCACCGCCCGTGAGCCGGTGCGTACCCCGGCCGACGTCGACCTCGACCTGCTCCCCCGGGTCTGTGTGCCGATCTGGCACGACGACCTGCTGCTCGGCTTCGTCTGGTTCATCGACGACGACGGGTCGATGACCGACGCCGACATCGCCACCGCGACCGGTGCCTTCACCGACCTGTCGCTGGCCCTCTACCGGGAGAACCTGCTCGGCGAGCTGGCCTCGCAGCGGGAGTCCGAGGCCACCCGGACGCTGCTGGTCCAGAGCCCGCAGGCCCGCGCGCACGCCGTCCGGGCGCTGCTGGAGGAGGGCACCGTCGCCGGTGACGGCCCCACCACGGCGGTGGTGGCCCAGCTCGCCCCCGCCGATGGGCGGCACCCCGACGAGGTGGCCCGGATCGCGCTGGAGCAGGCGCTGGTGGCGACCCGCCGCTGGCTCGGCGTCCGGGAGTCGCTGCACATGGTCTGGCCCGACCACGGGGTGCTGCTGATCTGCGGCGGCCGGATCGCCGGCCGGCCCAGCCCGGAGGCCGTCGCCGGGCACCTCGACGAGGCGCTACGGCAGGCGACCCGGGGGTTGTCCTCGGTGGAGCGCACGGTGACCGGGATCGGTCAGGCACGCCCGGGGCTGGTCGACGCGGTGCAGTCCTACCGGGAGGCGGTACAGGCGGCCCGGGTGGGGGTGCAGCTGCCGGCGCTGGGTCCGGTGATCTCCTGGGCCGGCCTGGGCATCTACCGGGTGTTGTCCCAGCTCGACGCCCGGCACCTCGACGTCGCCGGGGTGCATCCCGGGCTGGAGCGGCTGCTGCGCGACGACGCCCACCAGGTGCTGTTGGAGACCCTGGAGGCGTACCTCGACCTGGCCGGCAACGCCCACGCCACCGCCGAGAAGCTGCGGCTGCACCGGACCACCCTCTACTACCGGCTGCAACGGGTCGAGCAGCTCGCCGGCACCGACCTCAAGGACGGCAACGAGCGGCTGTGCCTGCACCTGGCGATGAAGCTGGGCCGGCTCACCGGCCACTACCGGTCGGCGTCCTGAGGCGGCGCGGGGGCACCGCGTCGACCGTCGGGAGAGGACACCCGTTGTGACAGTCCGTGTCCGTCGGGACAGATCATTGACAGATCCGAGCGGGTACGGCCAGGATGGGCGCACCGATCGGCAACGCCCCCACGACCGACCGTAACCAGGTACGCCCCACGCCCGTCACGCAGACCGGATCGGCGCCGGTCCGTCGCCCCGCGCGTCCGGGAGACGCCACGTGTCCCCCGACGTCGCCGGGTCGACGTCGCGACTCGGCCGCCCGCCGTCGCCCGACTGTCGGCGTCCGACCTCCCCCGTTCCCGACCCCGCCCGACGGCGGGCGCTGCCGCGCGCCGTCGGCCCGGCTCGTACCCCCAGGAAAGGTGGCCCGAGATGTCCCGTTCCGCGCTCCCCCACCGTTGGCGGCGGTTACCCGCCGCGACGGCCGCCGGCGTGGCGTTGCTGCTGCTCGCCGGCCCGGCCACGGCCGGCACCGCAGCCCCGCCCGACCGGGAGGCCGACGCCCCGGTCGTGCTCGAACGCTCCGCCGACGAGCAGGCCGACGTGGTGGAGGTGACCGTCGCCGGCACCGCCCAGCTCGACGCGCTGGTCGCCACCGGCGTCGACCTCGACCACCACGTCACCCCGACCGAGGCGGGCATCGTGGTGCACGCCGTGGTCACCCCGACCGAGGTCGCCGCGCTGAAGCGGATGGGCTACCGGGTCGGTGCCGTGCTGCACGCCGCCGCCGACTCCGCGCAGCGGATCAGCGAGCGCGAGGCGACGATCGCCGCGCACCGGGCCGACAACCGGGCATACACGGCGACCCTGCAGCGCAGCGCCGCCGCCTCCGACGTGAAGATCATCCGGGCCGACTACTACACCTCCGGCACCAACCAGGTGCTCTCGGTGGAGGCGAAGTGGGCCCAGGGGCAGACCTCCACCAGCACGTTGACCGTGGCCCGCGACAGCGGCCCCGGCACCGAGATCGGCTCCGGCGGCACCCAGACCATCTCCCGGTTCGTCGACGCCGGGGTCTACCTCTACCACCGGGGCGCCGCCGCCGTCACCGCCCGGCCGCAGCGCATCCAGATCACCAGCCCCACCGGCGACGTGGCGGTCGCCGAGGTCGCCGAGTGGCTGCCGATCCCGGCCGACAGCCCGGAGGGCCCCGGCTACCAGAAGGACTTCGTCACCAGCTACCTCACCCCGACCGAGCTGTACGCCCGGATCAAGCAGCTGGCCGACGCCTACCCGCAGCTCGCCGAGGTGGTGAAGCTGCCGTACCAGACCAACGGGTACCGGCGTAAGGCGCAGGTGGTGCTCGGTGGGACCACCGCCACCCGGGTCGCCGTCGACTCGCTCGCCTGGGGACACGAGGGCGGCAACGACATCACCGTCGAGCTGGCCGACCCGGGCGCGGCCGACCGGCCGCTCACGGTCACGGTGACCGGCAGGGCGATCCGGGTCAGCCTGGCCACCGACGCCGCCGGGGCGGTGACCAGCACCGCCGCCCAGGTCGCCGCGGCGCTGACCGCCGAGGCGGGCGCGCTGGTCACCGCGTACACCTATCGGGGGGACGCGGGTGCCGGGGTGGTCGCGCCGGTCGCGGCGACGCCGCTGTCGGACAACCTCAAGGCGCCGGCCGGGGTCTCCCGCGACCCGCACCCGGTGTACGCCATCCGGATCGGCAAGTACCGCGACGGCTCCCGCACCGGTGTGCTCGCCTACGCTCAAGAGCACGCTCGAGAGTGGGTCCCGCCGCTGGTGGCCGTCGAGACCGCCGAGCGGCTGCTGCGCAACCACGCCACCGACGAGAACACCAAGCAGCTGCTGCGCACCCTGGACATCTGGATCGTGCCGTCGATCAACCCGGACGGCGGGCACTACTCGTTCTACGACTACGCCTCGCAGCGGCGCAACATGACCAACCACTGCGCGCCGGGCGGTGCCACCGACGCGCTGGCCCGCAACTCGTGGGGGGTGGACAACAACCGCAACTACACCGAGTACAGCCTCTTCGACGGCTACTCGGGGGCGTCGGCGAGCTGCACCGGCGACACCTACGCCGGGCCGAGCGAGCTGTCCGAGCCGGAGAACCGCAACGTCGACTGGCTGGCCCAGCGGCCCAACATGAAGTTCTCGATGAACCTGCACTCCTCCGGCAACTACTTCATGTGGTCGCCGGGCGCGTACGCCACCCCGGGCCGGATCTCCGCGCCCCGGCCGACGCTGGCCGAGGAGTCGTTCTTCTGGGGCGCGTCGTCGCGCATCCTCACCGCGATCAAGCGGCACCGCAACATGGCGGTCACCCCGGCCCGCACCGGCCCGATCTCCGACGTGCTGTACTCGGCGGCGGGTAACTCCGGCGACATGCTCTGGTACAAGTACGGCATCTACGCCTGGAACTTCGAGGTCGGCACCAGCTTCCAGCCCACCTGGGACGAGGCGCACCAGGAGACCATGGAGTTCAGCAACGGCCTGGTCGAGCTGCTGCGGGTGGCCCGGGACTACGACAAGGACAAGAAGCGGCCGACCAGCACCCTGTCGGTCACGCCGAGCGCCACCGAGGGCTCGGTCAGCGTCCGGTTCGACGTCAGCGAGCCGGCGGCGGTGTTCTACACCCTCGACGGCAGCAAGCCGACCTTCGCATCCACCCTGTACGCCTCGGCGGGTATCCGGGAGGGGGCCGAGACATTGACCGTCCCGGTCGGCACCAAGATCCACTGGTTCTCGGTGGACGCCGCCGGCAACATCGAACGCAACTACCGGCCGGACGACGACAGCTTGACCTTCAACCGGGGCTGGGCGACCCTGCCCACCGGCTGACGGGCGCACCGGCGGGGGCCCGCGCCACCGGGCCCCCGCCGGTCGACCTGCTCAGTCCTCGGCCCGCCACCGGTAGAACTCCGTCGCCACCGCGTCCAGCGGGCTTTCCCAGGAGTCCGGGTCGTACGCGCTGATGTACGGGCTGAGATCGTCCATGATCTTGGCGAAGGCCGGCTGGTCGTGCTCCTGCCGGACGGCACCGGCGAACGTCTCGCCGGTGCGCTCCAGCACGTGCAGGTAGACGTCGTCGATGGAGTACAGCCACCGACCGGTGACCCCCATCAGGGTGGGCAGCTCACCGGCGTCGGACTCGGCGAAGATCTGCGCCACGGTGGGTTCCGCGCCGGGCTTGATCCGGGCCACGATCACCGTCCGGCTCGGCTCGCCCCCGACGGCCGGCGGCTCGTCCGGCGTCCAGGAGTAGAACTCCTTCGCCACCGAGTCCGACGGGTTCCTCCAGTCCCTCGGGTAGGGCGTCACGTACGGGGCGATCTGCTCGGCGATCTGCTGGAAGGCGGGCAGGCCCCGGGTCTGCCCGGTCACCTTCGGGTCCGCGTTCCGCTCGATCAGGTGGAGGTAGAGGCCGTGGAAGGACAGCAGGGTCCGCCCGACCACGCCCAGGTCCTGCGGGCGGGTGGTCCGGTCGTAGTACCCGAACACGTCGGCGACGGTCTGCTCGCTGCCCGGCACCATGCGACAGACGATCACGTTGCGGAAGGTCATCGGAACTCCTCGGGGATCAGACGGTACGGGTCGGCTCGGTGGGGCGGGGACGACTGGCCGGCGGAGGTGACACCGGCGGGGCGGACGCGGCGAACCGGACCGGCAGCTCCAGCAGACCCCGGAACGGCGACGCCGCCGGCAACCGGCGCAACTCTGCCGGCGGCACGGCCAGGCGCAACCCGGGCAGCCGGCGCAGCAGCGCCGCCAGGCCGAGCTGGGCCTCCATCCGGGCCAGCGAGACACCGAGGCAGTAGTGCACGCCGTGGCCGAAACCCAGGTGCGGCCCCCGGACCCGGCGCAGGTCCAGCCGGTCCGGGTCGACGAAGTGCGCCGGATCGTGGTTGGCCGCGTTGAGCACGACACCGACGATCGACCCGGCCGGGATGCGCACCCCGCCGTACTCGACATCCTCGGTGGCGACCCGGGGACTGGCCACCGGTAGCGGGCCGTCGAAACGCAGCAACTCCTCGATCGCCGAGGGCAGCAGCTCCGGGGTGTTCCGCAGCAGGTCGAGCTGGTCGGGATGGGTCAGCAGGGCCACCGTCGCGTTGCCCAGGAAGTCGGCGGTGGTCTGGTGCCCGGCGAACAACAGCAGGAAGGTGGTGGTGACCAGCTCCGCCTCGGACAGCCTGCCGTCCTGGTCGCAGGCGTCGATCAACGCGCTGATCATGTCGTCGGCCGGGGTGGTCCGCTTGGCGGCCACCAGCTCCGCCAGGTAGTGGTGCAGCCGCACCTGTGCCTCGCCGACCGCCGCCCGCTCCTGCTCCGGCGGTCGCCGCGACGACCCGGAGGTACGGATCACCTGCGTCCAGTCCAGCACCCGCTCCTGGTCGGTCCGGGGCACCCCGAGCAGTTCGCAGATCACCACCATCGGCAGCGGGATCGCGAAGTCGTGCATCAGCTCGGCCCGCCCCTGGGCGACGAACCCGTCGATCAGGTCGTCGACGATCTGCCGTACCCGTGGGCGCAGCGCCTCGATCCGGCGGGGCGCGAACGCCTGCGACACCAACCGGCGCAGCCGGGTGTGCTCCGGCGGGTCCGAGTTGAGCATGTTGCGGTTCAGCGCCTCGGAGTTCGGCCCGAAGAGTTGCAGGTAGTGCTGCCCGGGGCCGTAGAGGTCCTTGGACAGCCGGGGGTCGGTCAACGCCGTGCGCGCGTCGTCGAACCGGGTCAGCAGGTACGAGTCGAACCGGGGTGAGCTGACCGGGCAGACCGGCGCGTCCGCGCGCAGCCGGGCGAAGGACGGGTACGGGTCGACGGCGAACTGCTCGGTGTAGAGCTGTGCGGCGGGCACCGGCTCGGTCATCTGGTCTCCTCGGGCGCGCTGGGCATGCTGTGCAGCACCTGGTAGGTGTGTCGTTCGGCGGATTCCCGCAGGTCGCGGACCACCCGCAGCAGCCGGTCGCGGTGCTCGCTGCGGCCGAAGGCGTCGAGCCGTTCCCGGTCCGCCCAGTCGCTGATGACCAGGTAGCTGCGCGGGTCGTCGGCATCCCGGACGAGGTCCTGGCGCAGGCACCCGTCGAGTTGCCGGATCTGCTCCGCCGCCGAGAGCCACTCCGCCTCGAACCGCTCCGCGCAGCCCTCCCGGGTACGCATGGCGAGCACCGTACGCACGGGCCTCATCGCGTACCACCGAAGACCAGGTGCAGGTTCTTGCGCAGCGCGTCGGCGTCGAACGGCTGGCTGCGGAAGCCGACGTGCCCGTCCGGGCGGATCAGGTACAGGGCGGTGCCGGTCACCCCGTACCGGATGCGGAACTCGTCCCCGGCGTCGCGCACCACCGGCGGCGCGAGCAGCCCCGGATCGTCGGCGTCCGGGCTGAGCAGCAGGTAGGCGTCGACCTCGCCCCGGCTCAGGGCGCGCACGTCGGCGCAGAGCCCCGGCACGGCGGCCACCGCCGCCGGATCGGCCGAGGCGTCGGCGTAGAGCAGCAGGGTGTGCCGGGTGCCGGCGGTCAGGTCGCGCAGGCGCAACGGGTGCCCCACCCCCTGCCGCCGCAACCCGCCCAGGTCGGGTGCGCGGTCGCCGGGGCGCGGGCCGGCGCGCAGCCCGTCCGGATCGGTGACGCACTCGCCGACCAGTGGACTGTCGGCATAGCTGAGGAGCAGCGACATCTCCTGGAGGAACTGCCGCTCCAGGTCGGCGCGGTCCAGTTCGTCGGTGAACGCCATCCGTACCGCGCGGCCGACGATCTCCTCGCCCTCCGGGCGGCGTTCGGCCTCGTAGCTGTCGAGCAGGCCGGGGGCGGCGACCCCGCGTACCGCCAGCGCCACCTTCCAGGCCAGGTTCCAGGCGTCCTGGATGCCGGTGTTCATCCCCTGTCCGCCGGCCGGGGGGTGCAGGTGGGCCGCGTCCCCGGCGACGAAGACCCGGCCGTGGCCGTACCTGTCGACGATGCCGTGACTGATCCGGAACACCGACGACCAGCGCAGGTTCGTCGCCCGGGTACCGTGCGGGGCCAGCCGGTCCAGCGCCGCCTGCACGTCGTCGAGGGTCGGCTCGGCCAACTCCTCGCTGAACCCGGGCGGGGCGTCCCGGCCGCCGGTCTGGGCGAAGAACCGGGGCGGCGCGAGGGTCGCGATCCGGTACCGGCCCGCTCCGCGCAGCGGTACGCAGACCAGCATGCCGTCCATCCGGCCGTCGGTCTCGTGCAGGAACCGCAGCAGGTGCCCCGGCGGCATGTCCCAGTTCACGTCGACGTCGGCGAGCATGAACAGCTGCGGGAACCGGCCCAACCCGCCGGAGAACGTCAACCCGAGCAGGTGACGGACCCGGCTGTGCGCGCCGTCGGCACCGATCAGGTACTTCGCCCGGACGGTGCGGATGCTGCCGTCGGCGAGGGTGAGGCTGGCCAGCACGCCGTCCGAGCCCTGGGTGAACCCGGTCAGCTCCGCGCCGCGTTGCGGCCGGACGCCGAGGGTGGCCAGCCGTTCGGTGAGGATGCGCTCGGTCTCGTACTGGGGCAGGCCCAGGTGCGCGTACGGCAGGCCGGGCAGTTCCCAGCTCATCCGGTGGGTCTGGGTGCCGTTGACGAACACCACGTTGCCGGTGAGCCAGATCCCGGCGTCCATCGCCTCCCGCACGATGCCCTGCTCCGCCCAGATCTCCATGGTGCGGCAGTGCACCCCGATCGCCTTGTCGGCCTGGCCGGGCGGGGCCACCGACTTCTCCACCACCCGGCAGTCGATGCCGCGCCGGGCCAGCTCGACGGCGGCGGTCAGCCCGGTCGGCCCCGCCCCGACGATGAGTACGTCAGTTGTCGTGTGCACGTCGGTCTCCCTACCGGTGCTGGCTGCCCGGTCGTCGCCGGGACGGGTCGCGAGGTGGAACAGTCGGCGGCGGAAGTCGAGCAGGAACGACGCGATCGGCCCGGCCTCCTCCCGCGCGTGGGCCGGGTTGGCGACCCAGCGGTGGAACTCCGCCTCGGTACGCCACTCGGCGAAGATGTGGTGGACGCCCGAGTCGGGCTCGCGCAGCAGGTCCTCACGCAGGTAGCCGGGGACGGCGGCCATCCGGGCGGTCACCTCGGCGTGGCCCCGGTGGAACTCGGCGAGCCGGTCGGCGGGCACGGTGACCTCGACGTCCACCAGGATCGTGGGGTGCCCGTCCGGCTCGTCGCGCATCATCAGGTGGTCGTCGGCGGTGGCCGGTTCACACCCGTCGCGCAGCGCGTCGGCGAGCCGGGCGGCCACCGGGCCGCTCTCGTAGTCGTGTAGGGCGTCGTCGTCGACCCACTCGGTGGCGAGCACGAACGTGTGCGGGTCGTTGGCGTCGAGGAACAGCTCCCGGCGCAGGTTGCCGGGCAGCGCGCCGATCTGCGCCGCGGCCGTCCGCCATGCCGACCGGACGCGCTGTTCGGCGCCGGGGCGCGCGCGGACCCGGAGCATTGTCCTGATCATGGGGTCTCCCTTGACGGCCTGCCCGAGACGAGGGTCCCGACCGCCGGCACCCGCACCGGCCGTCGCCGTCCGACCCTGTCGCAGCGCACGTCACCCCGCCGTCACCGGCGGGCAGACCCGGGCCGCCGCCCGTTGACGCCACCGGGACGACCCACCGGTCCGGCTCAGGGGCGCACCGCCACCACCGGGTACGGGTCGCGGGGCGGCACCGCGCAGCCGAAGGGGCCCGCCCACGCGGGCGGGCGGGTCAGGGCCGGCGGTTGCCGCTGCTCGCGCGGACCACGAGCTCCGGCTCGACCTGGGGGCGGGGGGTGCCCACGCCGGTGCCGTCGAAGAGTTCCAGCAGCGCCGCGACGCACCGGCGGCCGACCTCGTCGAAGTCCTGCCGCACGGTGGTCAGCGGCGGGGAGAGGTACTCGGCCTCGGGGATGTCGTCGAAGCCGACGACGCTGACGTCCTCGGGAATCCGCGCGCCCCGCTGGTGCAGAGCACGCAGCAGGCCGAGTGCCTGGTGGTCGTTGGCGCAGAACACCGCCGTCACGTCGGGGCGCTCGACCAGGGACTGCCCCAGCTCGTAGCCGGCCCGGGGGCTCCAGTCGCCGACGATGACCGGGGGCACGCGGCGGCCCGCCTGCTCCAGGGTCTGCCGCCACCCGTCGACCCGGTCCCGGGCCTCCAGCCAGTCCCGGGGGCCGGCGATGTGCCAGACCGTCTCGTGGCCGAGGTCGAGCAGGTGCCGCACCGCCAGCCGGGCCCCGGCCACCTGGTCGACGGAGATGCTCGGCAGTTCACCGCGCTCCCCGCTGGCTTCGACCACCACGGCGGGCACCCCGGTGGGCAGCCCGTGCACGGCGACCGACGCCGTCATCATCGGGGTGATGACGACGACGCCGGCCACCGACTGCTCGGTCAGCGCGTCGATGGCCGAGCGCATCCCGCTCCGGTCCAGCCGTTCCAGGGTGACGATGCTGATGCCGTACCCGGCGGCGCGGGCCGCCCGTTCGATGCCCAGCAGGGTGGCCGCCGGGCCGAACAGGATGGTGTCGAAGCTGACCACACCGATGACCCGGGAGCGCCTGCCGGCCAACCCCCGGGCCAGGGCGTTGGGCCGGTAGTTGAGCTGGTGCACGGCACGCAGCACCCGCTCCCGGGTCTCCGGCCGAACGCTCGGGTGGTTGTTGAGCACCCGGGACACGGTCTGGTGCGACACCCCGGCGAGTTGCGCGACGTCGCTCATCACCGCGGCGCGTTCGGGCCGTTGCTGGCCCATGGCGGCTCAGAAACCCCGGGCCAGGCGGTAGTAGGCCTGGTTCCAGCGCAGCTCGTCGGCGAACCGGCGGGGGGTGGTGTCGGCGTCGATGACGACCAACTCGGTGCTGACCATCTCGGCGAGGTCGTGCAGTTCCTCGACCCCGACGGCCTGGGACAGCACCGTGTGGTGCGGGGCGCCGGCGGTGAGCCAGGCCTCCGCCGACGCGGCCAGGTCCGGCCGGGGCCGCCACACCGCCCGCGCCACCGGCAGCTTCGGCAGCGGGTACGGCGGGGCGACCACGTCGATCTCGTTGGCGACCAGCCGGAACCGCTCCCCCATGTCGGCCAGGCCGAGCACCACCGCCGGGCCGGGTTGGGCGTCGAAGACCATCCGGACGGGGTCCTCCCGGCCGCCGATGCCCAGCGGGTGGATCTCGACGTTCGGGGTGGCCGCCGCGATGGTCGGGCAGACCTCCAGCATGTGTGCGCCGAGCACCAGTTCCCGGCCCGGGGTCAGGTCGTAGGTGTAGTCCTCCATGAACGAGGTGCCACCGGTGGTGCCGACGGCCATCGACTTGAGCGTGCGCACCAGCACCGAGGTCTTCCAGTCGCCCTCGCCGCCGAAGCCGTACCCGTCGGCCATCAGCCGCTGCACCGCGAGGCCGGGCAGCTGCCGCAGCCCGCCGAGGTCCTCGAAGTTGGTGGTGAAGGCGCGGAACCCACCGGCATCGAGGAAGTCGCGCAGCCCCGCCTCGATCCGGGCGGCGTAGCGCAGCGAGTCGTGCCGGTCCCCGCCGGGGCGCAGCGTGTCGACCAGCCGGTAGCTGTCGTCGTACTCCTTGACCAGGTCGTCGATGCGGGCGTCGGCGACCGCGTCGACGGCGTCGACCAGGTCGTTGACCCCGTAGGTGTTCACCGAGACACCGAAGCGCAGCTCGGCCTCGACCTTGTCGCCCTCGGTGACCGCCACGTCGCGCATGTTGTCGCCGAAGCGGGCCAGCCGCAGCGACCGCATCTCGGCGTGCCCGATCGCGGCCCGGGTCCACGCGCCGATCCGGGCGGCCACCTTGGGGTCGCTGACGTGCCCGGCCACGGTCTTGCGGGCGACGCCGAGCCGGGTCTGGACGTACCCGAACTCCCGGTCGCCGTGGGCGGCCTGGTTGAGGTTCATGAAGTCCATGTCGATCTCGGACCAGGGCAGTTCCACGTTGGCCTGGGTGTGCAGGTGCAGCAGCGGGGTGCGCAGCGCGTCCAGCCCGGAGATCCACATCTTGGCCGGGGAGAACGTGTGCATCCAGGCGATCACCCCGACCGCGCCCTGCACGGCGGCGTCGCGGCAGACGGCGAGGATCTCGGTGCTGGAGGTCAGCACCGGCTTCCAGACCACCCGGGCCGGGACGGCCGGGTCGGCGTCGAGTCGTTCGGCGATCCGCCGGGACTGCTCGGCCACCTGGCGCAGGGTCTCCGGGCCGTACAGGCCCTGGCTGCCGGTGAGGAACCAGACCTCGGCGACCGGGGATGGGTTGGTCATGGGCGTTGCCTTCCGGTGGGGCTGGCGAGGGTTACTTGGTGCGGATGCCGACGAGGCGTTGGAGCAGGATGAACACGAACAGCAGGCCACCAATGACGATCTTGGTCCACCACGAGTTGAGGGTGCCGTCGAAGGTGATCAACGTCTGGATGATGCTGAGCACCAGCACCCCGAGCAGGGTGCCGAAGATGTAGCCGGACCCGCCGGTGAGCAGGGTGCCGCCGATGACGACCGCCGCGATCACGTCCAGCTCCATGCCCACCGCGATCAGCGGCGCGCCGGAGAGGGTGTAGAAGGAGAGCAGGATGCCGCCGATCGCCGAGCAGAGCCCGCTGATCGTGTAGACCGCGATCTTCGTACGGCCCACCGGCAGGCCCATCAGCAGCGCGGACTGCTGGTTGCCGCCGACGGCGTACACGTTGCGGCCCAGCCGGGTGTACGCCAGCACGGCCGCCGCCACGGCCACCACCGCGACGGCGATCAACGCGCCGACCGAGACGAAGTTCTCGCCGAGGTGGATGCGGTGCTGGGCGGTGCTGGTCCAGAAGCCGTCGGTGATCGGGATCGAGGTGGTGCTGATCCAGGTGCACACGCCCCGGGCGAAGAACATCCCGGCGAGCGTGACGATGAAGGGTTGGATGTCGAAGAAATGGATCACGCAGCCCATCGCGAACCCGAGGACCGGGCCGATCAGCAGCGCGATCACCAGCACCAGGGCGGGGTGCAGGCCGTTGCCCAGCAACGAGGCCGACACCATCGCGGTCATCGCCACCACCGACCCGACCGACAGGTCGATGCCGCCGGTGAGGATCACGAAGGTCATCCCGACCGCGACGACCAGCAGGAAGCCGTTGTCGATGAAGACGTTGAAGACGACCTGGATGTTGGAGAACGCCTGGTACTGCGAAACACCGATGGAATACATCACCAGCAGCAGGGCTGCGGTGGCGAGCACCGGCACGTGCCGGGGTGGCACCCGCCACCAGGCACGGCCCGGAGAAGCGGCCAACGGGGTCGTGGTCATGCCGGAACCTGCTCCTTCTCTGTGCCGACCGGCTCCACCGGCGTGACCGGGACGCTGCGCCGACGGCGGAACCGCGCCCGGAAGGCCGGGGCCTGGATGAGACAGACCACGATCACCACGACCGCCTTGAACAGCAGGGACGTCTGCGGGTCGATGTTCATGGCGTAGACCGAGGTGGTCAGGGTCTGGATGAGCAGCGCGCCGACCACGGTGCCGCCAAGGTAGAACCGGCCGCCGGCCAGCGCGGTGCCGCCGATGACCACGGCCAGGATGGCGTCCAGCTCGACCCAGAGGCCCACCGCGTTGCCGTCGGCGCTGGAGACGTTGGCCGTCATCATGAACCCGGCGATGGCGGCGCAGGCGGCGCTCACCACGTACACCAGGAAGGTGATCCGGCGGGAGCGGATGCCGGCCAGCCGGCTGGCCTCGGCGTTCCCGCCGACCGACTCGATGATCATGCCGAGCGCGGTACGCCGGGTCAGCACCGCCACCAGCACGGTCACCGCGAGGGCGATGACGATGGCGAACGGCAGGGTCAGCAGGTGCCCGACCCCGATCACCTTGTACGGCCCGCTGTTGATGGTGATGATCTGCCCCTCGGCGATCAGCTGGGCCAGCCCCCGGCCGGCCACCATCAGGATCAGCGTGGCGATGATCGGTTGGATGCCGATGCCGGCGACCAGGATGCCGTTCCAGGCCCCGAGCAGCAGGGCCACCCCGAAGCCGAGGGCCACCGCGGTGAGCACCACGCCCAGGCTGTTCTGGTCGGGCTGCTCGCTGATGTAGAGGCAGGCGACCGCGCCGGCGACCGCCGCCACCGCGCCCACCGACAGGTCGATGCCGCCGGTGGCGATCACCAGGGACATGCCCAGGGCGACCAGGATCAGCGGCGCGCTGAGCCGGACGATGTCGATCAGGCTGCCGTAGAGGTGGCCGTTCTTCAGCTCGACCGACAGGAAGCTCGGCCGGTAGATCGCGTTCGCCACCAGCAGCAGCACCAGCACCACGAGCGGCCAGAACAGCCGGTGGCCGGTGACGCCCGCAGCGCGGGCCCGTACGGTGCTCATGCCGGCACCGACCCTTCCTGGGAGCTGCCGCTGGCGATGACCTGCATGACGCGGGCGGCATCGAGGGTGTCGTCGTTGGTGAGTTCGGTGACCAGCTGCCGGTCCCGCATGACGGCGACCTTGTGGCTGAGCCGCAGCACCTCCTCCAGCTCGGCGGAGATGAACAACACCGCCATCCCGCCGTCGGACAGCTGCGCCACCAGGCGCTGGATCTCGGTCTTGGCGCCGATGTCGATACCCCGGGTCGGTTCGTCGAGGATCAGCAGCCGGGGTTCGGTGATCAGCCAGCGGGCCAGCAGCACCTTCTGCTGGTTGCCGCCGGACAGGTTGCGCACCGGCATCTCCGGATCGGCCGGCCGGATGCTCAACGCCGTGATCCAGTGCTGGACCAGTTCGTCCTGCCGGCGGCGGGGCACCGGCCGCAGCCAGCCCCGGGCCGCCTGCATCGCCAGGATGATGTTCTCCCGCACCGACAACTCGCCGACCAGACCCTCGGTGCGGCGGTTCTCGGAGCAGAACGCGATGTCCCGGTCGATGGCGGCCACCGGGTTACGGATCGTCACCGGGGTGCCGTCCACGGCGAGCCGGCCGGCGTCGGCGCGGTCCGCGCCGAAGAACAGCCGGGCCACCTCGGTACGCCCCGAGCCGAGCAGACCGGCCAGGCCGACCACCTCGCCCTGGTGGATGGTGAGGCTGAACGGGGCGACGGAACCGGACCGGCCGAGCCCGTCGGCCGCCACCAGCGGGGTGCCCGACTCCAGGGCCGCCCGGTCCTCGCCGCTGGTCGCCTCGTCGAGGCGTTCCAGGGCGTCCAGTTCCTTGCCGATCATCTTCTCCACCAGCGCGATCTGCGGCAGTTCGCTGGTCAGGTACTCGCCGACGAGCCGGCCGTTGCGCAGCACGGTGATCCGGTCGGCGATGGCGTAGACCTGGTCGAGGAAGTGGGTGACGAAGATGATCGCGATGCCGTCGTCGCGCAACTGGCGCATGATCCGCATCAGCTGGGCCACCTCGTCGGCGTCCAGGCTGGAGGTGGGCTCGTCGAGGATCAGCACCCGGGCCCGGATGTCGACCGCGCGGGCGATGGCGACCATCTGCTGCACGGCCAGCGAGTAGTTGCCGAGCAGTTCGGTGACGTCGATGTGCAGGTCGATGCGGGCGAGCAGGTCCCTGGCCCGGCGGCGCATCTCGCGCCAGTTGACCGCGCCGAGGCGGCGCGGCTCCCGGCCGATGTAGATGTTCTCCGCCACCGACAGGTTGGGCAGGAGGTTGACCTCCTGGTAGACGGTGCTCACCCCGGCGGCGGTGGCCTGCATCGGGCCGGAGAAGGAAACCTCCGCGCCGTCGAGGGTGATGGTGCCGGAATCGGTGCCGTAGACGCCGGTCAGCACTTTGATGAGGGTTGACTTCCCGGCGCCGTTCTCGCCCATCAGGGCGTGCACCTCACCGGGAAAGAGCCGCAGGTCGACGCCGTCGAGGGCGCGGACCCCGGGGAAGATCTTGCTGATCGCGGTCATCGTCAGGACCGGATGCCTCTCCGACATCCCACCGAACCTTTCGTCGGAAGCGGAGGCCGCCGCGCCGAACGCGGCGGCCTCCGGTCGGATCAGTACTTCCGGTTGGGCAGGGCCGCCTTGGCCTGCTCCTGGGTGAAGGTGGTCTCCTCGGTCTCGACCCGGGCGGGGACCTCCTCGCCGGCCTTGACCTTCTTGGCCAGGTCCATCAGCTGCGGGCCGAGCAGCGGGCTGCACTCCGCGATGAAGTTGAACTTCCCGTCGGCCAGCGCCTGCATGCCGTCCTTGACCGCGTCGACGGTGATGATGGTGATGTCCTTGCCGGGCGTCTTGCCCGCCGCGGTGATCGCCTCCAGCGCGCCCAGGCCCATGTCGTCGTTGTGCGCGAAGAGCACGTCGATCTTGGGGTTGGCCTTGAGGAACTGCTCCATGACCTGCTTGCCGCCGGCCCGGGTGAAGTCACCGCTCTGCGAGGCGACGATCTTCAGGTTGGGGTTGGCGGCGATCGCCTCGGCGAAGCCCTTCTTGCGGTCGTTGGCCGGGGCCGCACCGGTGGTGCCCTGCAGCTCGACGATGTTCACCGGGCCGGTCGCGGCCGACTTCTCCTTGACCAGCCACTCGCCGGCGAGCCGGCCCTCCTTGACGAAGTCCGAGCCGATGAAGGTCTTGTAGAGGCTCTTGTCGGCCGAGTCGACAGCCCGGTCGGTCAGGATCACCGGGATCTTGGCGTCCTTGGCCTCCTTGAGCACGGTGTCCCAACCCGACTCCACCACCGGCGAGAAGGCGATCACGTCGACCTTCTGCTGGATGTAGTTGCGGATCGCCTTGATCTGGTTCTCCTGCTTGCCCTGCGCGTCGTCGAACTTCAGCTCGATGCCGGCCTCGTTGGCGGACTCCTTGATCGAGTTGGTGTTCGCCGTGCGCCAGCCGCTCTCCGCGCCGACCTGCGAGAAGCCCATGACGAGCTTCTTGCTGCCGCCGCTGCTGCCGCTGTCGCCGTCGCCGCCGGTGTCGCTGTTGCCACAGCCGGCGAGTCCGCCGGCCAGCAGGCCGACGGCGAGCATCGCGCCGAGGCCGCGTCGAGTGAGGGTAATACCGGTCTTCGCCATGTGAAGACTCCTTGTACGGGGATGAGGTGGGGGATGGTGCGTGCGCGGAAGGACCGGCCGGCACGGCACGCCGGACGGACCGGACCTTCCAGGGGTGGTGCATCGGGTTGCGGTGGATCGACCGGTCCGCCGGGGCGGGCCGGTGGCGAGGACGGGCGGTCGGGCGTTACGGCCCCGACTGCCCGTAGACGTTCTGGTAGCGGTCGTAGAGGGAGTCGATGTCGGCCTGGGCCATCGGCACCGGGGTGCCGAGCGTCCGGGCCAGGTGGGCGGTGCGGGCCACGTCCTCGCACATCACGGCGGCCTTCACCGCCGCGCGGGCGTCCTTGCCGATGGTGAACACGCCGTGGTTGCGCATCAGCACCGCCGGGGAGCGGTGCCCGGACAGGGTCGCCACGATGCCCTTGCCGATGTCGTCCCCGCCGATGAGCGCGAACGGACCGACCGGGATCTCGCCGCCGAACTCGTCGGCCTGGGCGGTGAGGTTGCACGGGATCGCCTCGCCGCAGGCGGCCCAGGCGGTGGCGTACCCGCTGTGGGTGTGCACCACGCCGCCGACCTCGGGCATCGCCCGGTAGACGTAGGCGTGGGCGGCGGTGTCGCTGGACGGCGAGAGGTCGCCGTCGACCACGACGCCGTCGAGGTCGCAGACGATCATGTTGTCGGGCCGCAGGTCGTCGTAGGACACCCCGCTCGGCTTGATCACCATCAGCTCCCGGCCGGGCACCCGGGCCGAGACGTTGCCGGCCGTCCAGGCCACCAGGTTGTAGCGCACCAGCTCGCCGTGCAGGGTGGCCACCTGCTCGCGCAGCCGGGCCACCTCGGCGTCGAGGTCGAGGGTCATGCCGGCACCTCCAGGGGGTCGGTGGTCGGTTCGGCGGCAGGCGCGACGGCCGGACGGCGGGCGGCGTTGCGGATCGCCCGCAGCCGCAGCAGCACGTCGTCGCCACCCCGGCCGAAGTGGTCGTGCAACCGGCGGTACTCGGCGTAGAGCGCGTCGTAGGCGTCGGCGCGCTCCGGGTCGGGCCGGTAGACCTCGCGGTCGACCCGGCCCATCGCCGCCGAGGCGGTCGGCACGTCGGGGTACGCCCCGGCCGCGACCGCCGCGTGAATCGCCGAGCCGAGGGCCGGGCCCTGCGCCGAGCCGATGATGCCCAGCGGACGCCGGGTCACGTCGGCGTAGATCTGCATCAGCAGGCTGTTGTTGGTGAGCCCGCCGGCCACGATCAGCTCGTCGACCGGGACGCCCGCCTCGGCGAACGCCTCGATGATCATGCGGGTGCCGTACGCGGTGGACTCCAGCAGCGCGCGGTAGACGTCCGGCGGGCGGGTGGCCAGGGTGAGCCCGACGAGCACCCCGCTGAGGTCGTGGTTGACCAGCAGCGAGCGGTTGCCGTTCCACCAGTCCAGGGCGACCAGGCCGTGTGCGCCGACGGGCTGGGCCGCGGCG
Organism: Micromonospora sp. SCSIO 07396; assembly: GCF_053667945.1. NCBI lineage: Bacteria > Bacillati > Actinomycetota > Actinomycetes > Micromonosporales > Micromonosporaceae > Micromonospora > Micromonospora sp. SCSIO 07396. Next base: position 2,224,536 of record NZ_CM132210.1, on the reverse strand, counting down.
GCGGCGGTCAGCTCCTCGTGGGAGGCGAAGCCGGCGGGGGCGGCGTGCTTGACGTACCAGCCGAAGATGTCGCCGACGCCGCTCTGGCCGGCCTCGTAGCCCCAGGAACCGGCGCTGATCCCGCCGTCGACCACGCCGCACATGCCGGCCACCTCGGCCCGCTCGGTACCGTTGACCACGTGGCAGGTGGAGGTGCCCATGATGGCGACCAGCCGGCCGGGGGTCAGCGCCTGCGCGGCGGCGGCGGTGACGTGGGCGTCGACGTTGCCGACGGCGACCGCGATCCCCTCCGGCAGCCCGGTCCAGGCGGCGGCCTGCGCGGTGAGCCCACCGGCCCGCGCGCCGAGCTGCGCCAACGGTCCGTCGATCTTGGCGACGAAGTCGGCGAAGCCGGGGTTCAACGCGGACAGGTAAGCCGGGGACGGGTAGTGGCCGTCCTGGAGCAGCCCCTTGTAGCCGGCGGTGCAGACGTTGCGGGTCTCGACGCCGCAGAGCTGCCAGACGATCCAGTCGGCGGCCTCGATCCAGCGCTCGGCGCGGGCGTAGACCTCCGGGTCCTCCTCCAGCAGTTGCAGCCCCTTGGCGTACTGCCACTCGGCGGAGATCTTGCCGCCGTAACGGCCGATCCAGGACTCGCCCCGGGAGTGGGCCAGCTCGTTGATCCGGTCGGCCTGCGGCTGGGCGGCGTGGTGCTTCCACAGCTTCACCCAGGCGTGCGGGCGGGTGCGCAGGTCGGGCAGCTCGCACAGCGGCGTGCCGTCGGCCAGGGTGGGCAGCACGGTGCAGGCGGTGAAGTCGATGCCGATGGCGACCACCTGGGCCGGGTCGACGCCACTCGCGGCGAGCGCGGCGGGCACCGCCTCACGCAGCACGTCGCGGTAGTCGTCCGGGTCCTGCAACGCCCAGTCGGCCGGCAGGGGCTGGCCGTCGACGGCGAGCGTCGTCTCCATCACCGCGTGGCGGTACTCGTGCACCGCCGTGCCCAGCTCGGCGCCGTCGCCGACCCGCACCACCAGCGCCCGACCCGACAGCGTGCCGTAGTCGACGCCGACGACGTACCGGTCCTGCGGCTTCGCGCCTGCATCCATGCCGTTCTCCGTTCAATCGTTGGGGGCAAGTGTTAGCGCTCACATGGAATCCGTCAAGGCGCATCCATGTAACACTGCCGTAACCATCCTGAGCGGCCCCGGCACGGCATCCACGATCACCGCTCCGACCAGCCATCGAACAGCCGACATACGCCGAACAGGTGAGCGGTCACATCCGTTCGGTCGGGCCGACCCTTGACACGCCTGCGCGGGCGGTTCCAGACTTCGGGGCGACCGCGCGGCGGGCCCGGAGCCGGGCCGGACCGGCGACGACCGGTCCCCCGGCGTCGTCGCGCCCACCTGCCGTGCCCGCGCGACGGACCACGGCCCTCGTCCGCCCGAGACGGACCAGACGGCCTTCGTCGCCATCCGGAGGAGGCCGCATGAGGATCGTCGACGCCCGGGTCATCGTCACCTGTCCGGGCCGCAACTTCGTCACCCTGAAGATCGTCACCGACGAGGGCGTCACCGGCGTCGGGGACGCCACCCTCAACGGCCGGGAACTGGCCGTCGCGTCCTACCTGCGCGACCACGTCGTGCCCCTGCTGATCGGGCGCGACCCGGCCCGGATCGAGGACACCTGGCAGTACCTCTACCAGGGCGCCTACTGGCGGCGCGGACCGGTGACGATGAGCGCGATCGCCGCCGTGGACACCGCGCTGTGGGACATCAAGGGCAAGGTCGCCGGCCTGCCGGTCTACCAGCTGCTCGGCGGCCGGTCCCGCGACGGGGTCACCGTCTACGGGCACGCCAACGGCGAGACCGTCGAGGACGTGCTGGCCGAGGTCGCCCGCTACGTCGACCTCGGCTACCGGGCGGTCCGGGTGCAGTGCGGCGTGCCCGGCCTGCCGAAGACCTACGGGGTCAGCGCCGACAAGATGTTCTACGAGCCGGCCGACGCGGCCCTGCCCAGCGAGGCCACCTGGTCGACCGCACGCTACCTGGCGCACGTCCCGACGGTCTTCGCCCGGGTACGCGACGAGTTCGGCCCCACCCTGCGGCTGCTGCACGACGTGCACCACCGGCTCAGCCCGATCGAGGCCGCCCGGCTCGGCAAGAGCCTGGAACCGTACGCGCTGACCTGGATGGAGGACCCGGTCCCCGCCGAACTGCCGGAGGGGTTCCGGCTGATCCGCCAACACACCACCACCCCGGTCGCCGTCGGCGAGGTGTTCAACACCGTCTGGGACGCCGCCCAGCTCATCCGGGAGCAGCTCATCGACTACATCCGCACCACGGTGGTGCACGCCGGCGGCATCACCCACCTGCGGCGCATCTTCGACCTGGCGGCGCTGCACCACGTGCGCAGCGGCTCGCACGGGGCCACCGACCTCTCCCCGGTCTGCATGGCCGCCGCCCTCCACCTCGACCTGGCCATCCCCAACTTCGGCCTCCAGGAGTACATGCGGCACACCGACGCCACCGACGAGGTCTTCCCGCACGGCTACCACTACGCCGACGGCTACCTGCACCCGGCGGAGACCCCCGGCCTCGGCGTGGACATCGACGAACAGGCGGCGGCCCGCTACCCGTACGCCCCGGCGTACCTGCCGGTCAACCGGCTGGAGGACGGCACCGTCCACCCCTGGTGAGCACGGGAAGGGCCGGGACGTCTGGGCATCCGGCCCGCCAAGGTCTACCGTACGTACACGGATGGACACGGTGGAGTGAGGTTGATGCCATGACGACAGCACGGACCGCCGCGGGCCGGGCGCGGACGGGACGGCTCCTCGCCACGACCGTCGCGATGGCGGTCGGTGTGGCCGGTGGCCTGTCCGCCGCGACGCCGGCCCGGGCCGGCTCGAACGGGCAACAGGTCTACTTCGACTGGGGTCCCGCCTGGGGCCGCGCCACCCTTGAGGGCACCAACAACAACGGGCAGTACGTGACCTCCCCGTCGATCTACCTCGGTGCCACCGGCTACGGGGCGTTGAGCGACTGGTGGTGGAAGGGGTGGGTCACGGTGCACTTCTACTACGCCGACGGGACCAGCCGGGACAGCCGTACCTGCTGGGTACCGACCGAGCAGAGCGGTTCGGACTGGACCTCCTGCTTCTGACGGCGACCGCCGCTCCCTCCGGCAGCAGGAGACCGACCCGTGTCCCTCCAGTCGCCACCAGCCACGTCGACGCCCCGGTCAGAAGAGGTGAACATGCGGATACCGACGAGAATCGGCAGGATCGCTGTCGGTACGGCCGTCACGGTGGTCGCCGTCACGGCCGCCGCCCCGGCGGCGGTGGCCGGCTCGAACGGCCAGCAGATCGCCTTCAATTACAGCGGCCCGGCCTACGGATTCGTCTACCTGGAGGGATACAACCAGTCGGGCGACTGGGTCTACTCCCCTTCGATCCCGCTCGACTCGTCCGGCTACGGTCAGCTCTACGGGTGGTGGTGGCGCGGGTTCGTGACCGTCAACTTCTACTACTCGAACGGGACCTGGGCCCGCGGCAGCACCTGCAACGTGCCGACCGACCAGTGGGGCGACTGGACCTACTGCTGACCGGCCACCCCACCGGCCGGGCGGGGGTCAGCGCAGCTCCTTGACCCGGATCAGGTTGCCGGCCGGGTCGCGGAAGGCGCAGTCGCGCACCCCGTACGGCTGGTCGATCGGCTCCTGCACGACCTCGGCGGCACCGGCCTGTACCTTGTCGAAGGTGGCGTCGAGGTCGGGGGTGGCCAGCATGAGCCAGCCGTAGGTGCCCTTGGCCATCATCTCGGCAATGGTCCGACGTTCCTCGTCGGTGATTCCGGGGTCGACCGCCGGCGGGGCCAGCAGGATCGACGTGCCGGGCTGGCCGGGTGGCCCGACGGTGATCCAGCGCATCTTCCCCCCGCCGACGTCGTTGCGGACCTCGAAGCCGAGGATGTCGCGGTAGAAGGCCAGCGAGGCGTCCGGGTCGTCGTGCGGCAGGACGCAGGTGTCGATGGTGAGATCCATGCCGCTCACGCTAGGTGATGACCGGGGCGGGTGCTTCTCGATTCCTGACCGGCCGGGCCACCTGTCTGGTCAGGCACGGCGGCAACTGGGCCGACCCCTGCGCCGCCAGCGCCCGGTAGCTGCTCGGCGGCATGCCGACCAGCTCGGTGAACCTGGTGCTGAAGGTGCCCAGGGAGGCGCAGCCGACCGCGAAGCAGACCTCGGTCACGCTCAGGTCGCCCCGGCGCAGCAGCGCCATCGCCCGCTCGATCCGCCTGGTCATCAGATACGAGTAGGGTGCTTCGCCGTAGGCGCGGCGGAACTGCCGGCTCAGGTGACCCGCCGACAGGTGCACCCCCCGGGCGAGCGCCTCGACGTCCAACGGCCTGGCGTACTCGCGGTCGATCCGGTCCCGCACCCGACGCAGCCGGGCCAGGTCGCGCAGGTGCTGGTCGGAGGCGGATCTGCCGGTCACCCTCGTGATCGTGCCACGTCCCGGCGGGTCGGTCCACGCCGGAACGAGACGCGGCGGGCGGTCAGTGGATGCGGCGGCCCCGGGCGTCGGGCACCCCGGACTTGCGGAAGAAGTACGTGTTGACCTGGTCCCGCCACTCGGTCGCGCAGCGCAACTGCTCGGCGAGACGCTCGGTGACCCGCTCGTGCACCGCCGGGTCGATCACCCCGGCCAGCCGGGCCCACCGGTCCCGCATCGCCTCCACCTCCGCCACCCCGGCGAAGTGGGTGTCGTAGATGTGCTGGATGACCGTGCTGCCGCTGTGCAGCACGTGGGAGTACGGCACGTGGTGGAAGAAGAGCAGCAGCTCGTCCGGGCACTGCTCCAGCGACTCGTACACCTGCGACCAGGGCGGCGGGTACTGGCCGGTCATGCCGGTGCCGGTCGCCCGGGTCCGGTCCACCCCGACGCCGTCGCGGTCGGCGAAGTGGTAGGTGCCCCACCGGCTGTACTCGTAGCCGTCGACCCCCGGCCCGTAGTGCCCGGCAGGGTTCACCATGAAGCCGACACCCAGCGGGGCGGTGTACCGCTCGTAGGTGCGCCACGAGTCGTCCAGCACCGCGTGCAGCGTCTCGCGGACCAGGGTCGGGTCACCGACCGTCGACGCCGGGAAGGTCAGGTCGATCCACTCGTCGAGGAGCGCCGTCGGGTCGAGCCGCGGGTCCCAGGCCAGCCGGCCGAAGGCGTACAGATTGGCCTGGGCCAGCGGGTGCCCGCACCAGAACGGGTCGTCGCCCACGTTGGCCACGGCGACCAGGTCGCCGCCCCGGCGGGGTCCCGGACCGGGCACGTCGGCCAGCACGTCGGCGACGCTACGCTCCGCCGCGCCCCACGGCCGGAACGCCAGCACCTCGTGCCACCAGGGGGCGAGGTAACAGGCGTGCCACTGCTGGCCGGTGTACTCCTGGGTCACCTGCAACTCCACCGCCACCCGGGTGGCCGGCATCGCCGCGATCACCGGTGAGACCGGCTCGCGGGGCTGGAAGTCGACCGGGCCGAACTTCACCTGGAGCACGACGTTGTCGGCGAACCGCCCGTCCAGCGGGGCGAAGTGGTCGTACGCGGCGCGGGCCCGATCGGTCGTGCGGTCCCGCCAGTCCTGCCGGTGGTCGTAGACGAACGCCCGCCAGTGCACCACTCCCCCGTGCGGGGCGAGCGCGGCGGCCAGCAGGTTGGCCCCGTCGGCGTGGTCGCGGCCGTAGCTGAACGGGCCGGGCTGCCCCTCCGAGTCGGCCTTCACGACGTACCCGCCGAAGTCGGGGACGCGCGCGTAGACCCGGCGGGTGGTGCTCTCCCACCAGTCGCGCACCTGCTCGTCGAGCGGGTCGGCGGTGGGCAGGCCACCGAGGACCACGGGGGCGGCGAAGGTCACCGACAGGTGCACCCGCACGCCGTACGGGCGCAGCAGGTCGGCGATCTCGGCCACGTCGTCGAGCCGCTCGGTGAGCAGCAGCGCCTCGGTGGGGCCGACGTTGACGTTGTTCACCGAGATCGCGTTGACCCCGGTGGAGGCGAGCAGCCGCCCGTACGCCCGCAGCCGGTCCCGGTCGCCGCGCGGCCGGCCGTCCCGCCAGAAGATCGACCCGCCGGCGTAGCCCCGCTCCACCTGCCCCATCACCGGATGCACCGCCACGTTGTCCCAGTGGTCGAGCATCCGGCGGCGCAGCGCGGGCCGGTGGGTGCGCGCCGGCTGCTCCCCGGTGAACGCGGCCTCGCCGAGGCGGACCAGGTGGAACAGCCCGTAGAGCAGTCCGACCGGGGCGTCGGCCAGCACGATCGTGACGCCGTCGGAGCGGGTCAGCAGGAAGCCCTCGTCGCCCGGCGACCCGCCGTCGGGGTCCGGGGCCGTCCTCGCGGCGGGCGGCACCACCTCGGGCAGTGGTCCCGAGTCGCGCAGGGCGAGCACCAGGTCGACCGGCCCGGCGGCGGTGCGCTCCACCCGGCCGCCGTACCGGGCGCAGGCGCGGGCCACCTCGTCGTGGACCGTGTCGACGGGCGGACCGTCGCCGTGCACCAGCACCCGACGCGCGCCGATCGCCCGGAACGCCTCCGGCGGCAGCCACGCCGGGTGCGGCGGCGGGGACGCCGGGTCGGTCGCGGTGACAGGGGCGGTGGCGGGGCTGGTCATCGGGTGAATTCCTTCCGCACGAGGTCGGTCATCGGGGTGGCGACCCGCAGGTACGCCAGGACGAACGGGCCGGCCAGCAGCACCGGCAGCGCCTCGGAGACGAGCACGGTCAGCGCCCCGGCGGCGGCCAGCAGCAGGGCGGTGCCGACGGTGACGGTGGGCGTACGGACCAGGAAGTACAGCGCCAGCCGGAGCACGTCCCGGGTGCGGAAGGTGAACAGCGAGGCGATCACCAGCGCGTTGCCGCCGACCAGGGTGACCGCCACCCCGACCGCGAGCAGCGGCACCGCCCATCCGGTGGGGACAGCGGCGACCGGCAGGTGGGTGAGGTTGACCGCGATGACGGTCAGCCAGAGCAGCAGCGGCGCCCAGATCCGCAGCACCTGCGCGAGGTTGGCCCGGTAGCCCTGCCGGAACCGGGCGGCGGGCCGCAGGTCGGTCAGGTCGGGGCGCTGGTGGTGCAGGGCGTACAGGGCGGCGGAGACGGCCGGACCGACCGGGAGCAGGCAGAGCGCCACCAGCGGCAGGTTGCTCGCGTCACGGCTGAGCAGGAGCACCGGGACCAGTCCGGGCAGAGTGGTGAGGATCAGCAGCGACCCGACGACGAGCACGGTGTACACCGTGGCGGCGGCCCGCGACAACGGGCCGTCGCCGACCTCCCGCCAGGTCTGCGCGCTCACGGCCGCTCGTCCCGGTCGGTCGACGGCGGGCCGCCGAGCAGCCGGGTGCCGTCCCACCACGGCGGGGTCTCGTCGCGTACCGCGGCCAACTCGACGAGGGTGACCTCGTGCCGGGCCAGGTCGAGGTCGAGGTCGACCCGGCCGGCGGTGACCGGCAGGGCGCGGTGTGAGCGGGCCGGCTCGGCGGCCTCCCGCAGGGTGTCGAGCTGCCCGGGGCGGGGCGACCGGGGGCGGCCCATCTCGCTCCAGGCCGTCCAGGCGTTGCCGGCGTCCTCGCTGACCGAGGAGCGGAGCAGGAAGGCCGAGGTGGCCTCCCCGCCCGTCGTCGTGGCCGACGCCACCGGCACCGACAGCGCCAGCGGATGTCTGTCGGGCACCGGGTGCAGGCCGGTCACGTCCACCGGCGCCCAGGCCAGGATGGCGACCCGTCCGTCGGGGTGCCGGGTGACCAGGTGGTCCGCGCCCCGGGCGAGCACGTCGCCGCCGAGCCGGGCCAGGAACGCGTACAGGTGGTAGGTGGGTTTCTTGATCTGGCGGTGGGTGAGCAGGCCGAACCCGCCGTGGAACAGCGCGGTCGGCACCCCCACCTCCTCGAACACGTCGCTGAACGTCCAGTACGAGAAGGAGTCGACCAGGTCGCCGCCGGCCGCCAGCACCGGGGCGAGGTAGGCCGCGTGGAAGGCCGTGTCGTGGATCGGGTTGTCCGGCCGGTAGGAGGAGTTGAACTCGGTGATGTGCACCGGCAGGTCGGCCAGCGCGGTGCCGTACAGGTGCCGGCGCGGGGCGGCGAACTGTTCCAGCAGCGACGACGCCGGGGACAGCGTCTGGTGGGTGCCGAACGGCACGTGCTGGGCGGGGCCGGAGGTGTAGGCGTGCCGGCTGACGAAGTCGACAGGCACGTCGTGCGTGGTGACGAAGTCGGCGAAGGGTGCCCACCAGTCGTCCGCGCCGGGTGAGATGGCCGGGCCGCCGACCTGCAACCCGGCGTCGACCTCCTTGACCGCGTGCGCGGTGACCTCGTAGAGGCGGTGGTAGGCGTCGCGGTCGGCGCCCTGCCAGAAGTCGGGCAGGTTCGGCTCGTTCCACACCTCGATCGGCCAGCCGCGCACCTCGTCGAGGCCGTACCTGTCGACCAGGTGGGCCACCGTGGCGCGGACCAGGTCGGCCCACTCCGACCAGCAGCGGGGCGGGGTGACGTTGCCCTGCCACCAGAACACCGTCTGCTCGCCGGAGGCCAACGCCTCGGGCATGAAGCCCAGCTCCACGAAGGGTCGGATGCCCAACCCGAGGTAGGCGTCGACGACCTGGTCGACGTAGGTGAAGGAGTGGTGCACCAGGCGTTCGCCGCCGTACCGGTAGGGGCGGTGGACGCCGACGCCGTCACTGAGCAGGCCGTGCCCCCGGATGTGCCGGAACCCGATGTCCTGCTGGATCAGGGCCAGCGAGTCCTGGTAGTCGCGGCGCAGGGCCAACTCGAATCGCCCGGTGCCGACACACCGCCGCCAGGCGTCGGTGAGCCGCCCCACGGGTCGGGCGGGAACGGTGATCCGCATCGTGGTGTCCTCCGGTGCTCGCCGGTCCGGTGCCCGGCCCGCCGGAACCCGAGACGGGTCCCGGCGGGCCGGGTCGGTCAGCCGTTGTCCTTCTCGAACCGCTCGTGTGCCTTGTTGACCAGGCCGATGTACTGGTCGGCGTTCTTGGCCTTCAGCTCGCCGAGGTAGGCGTCCCACTCGGTGAGGGGGCGCTGGCCGAGGATGAACTTGAGCGTGTTCTGCACGACGTGGTCCTTCAGCGGGGTCTCCCACAGCGACGCCTGCTCCCGCTCCTCGTCGGTGAGCGGGGCTGGCGGGTCCACCGGCAGCGGCGTGCGGGCGTTCATCACCTTCTGGAACTCCATCTCCTCCGGGGAGAAGAACGACTGCACCAGGTCGAGCTTGCCGCCGTAGGCGAACACCCCGTTGCCGAAGCCGAAGTCCTTCTGCAGGTGCTTGCTGCCCTTGGGGTTGAGCCCGATCATGTCGACGTCGGGGTTGAGGGTGTACTTGCCGGCGGCGTCCTTGCTGAAGGTGGTGCCCTCGACGCCCCACTTGGCGAACTCCTGACCGGCGTCGGAGTAGTACAGCCAGTCGATGAACTGCATCATCGCCACGAAGTTCTTGCTGTCCCGGGCCTTCTTGGAGATCATGACGCCGTTCTCCAACCGGCTGGCCGGGTTGATCTCGCCGGCCGGGCCGACCGGCAGCGGGATCTTCGTCAGCTTGGCGTTCGGCAGGGTCTTGGCCAGGTCGGGGCGGTAGTCGTTGACCAGGGTCTGGGCGTTGCTGCCGATCACGAAGGACTTGCCGTTGGCGAGCTTCTGCCGGGCCTGGTCATCGGTCTGGGTGAAGCTCTCCGGGTCGAGCAGCTTCTCGGCCACCAGCTTGTTGAGGTAGACGATCACCTGCTTGTACTGCTCGGTGGCACCGGTGTAGACGAACTTCTTGGCCGCCGGGTCCCAGGTGGCGGGGTTCCAGCTCCAGCCGGTCCGGATGCCGTGCGCGGCGCCGACGATGCTCAGCAGTTCCCCGCCCGGGTTCGGCTTGCTCCACCGGTCCGAGTACGGGTAGGTGTCGGGGTATCGCGCCTTCATCGCCTTGAGCACCGTGTACAGCTCATCCCAGGTCTTGGGGACCTGGAGGTTGAGCTGCTCCAGGATGTCGGTGCGCATCGCGATCGAGTACTCCGCCCACGGCTTCTCGTGCAGGCCGGGCAGGAGGTAGAACTTGCCGTCGGACTGTCGCAGCGTGTCGAACTCCGGTTGGAGGTTCCACTTGGCGATCTTGTCCTTGAGGTTGGGCATCAGGTCCAGGTAGTCGCTCACCGGCAGGATCGCGCCGGAGGAGACGAAGGCGTTCTCCGCCGGGTGGTACGTCTTCGGGATGATCAGCGGGGCGTCGCCGGCACCGATCAGCAGGCTGCGCTTCTGCTCGTAGTCGCTCAGCGGCACGGCCACCGGTTCGAGCTTGACGTTCGTCCGCTTGGTCAGCTCCGACCAGAACAGCCAGTCGTCCTTGAGCGGATAGTTCGGGTGGTTGTTGTAGAGGATGGGGAAGGAGAGCGGCTCGGTGGCCGTGAACTGCTTGTCGATCCCGTAGTCGGCCATCGCGCCGGCCCGGTTGCCGTCGAGGTCCTTGGCGTCCGGGGCGTCGTCGGAGCAGGCCCCGACGAGGGTGAGGGTGAGCAGCCCGGCAGCGGCTATCGCCACGCGGCGCCGCGTCCTGTGGAACATGGCTCGTCCTTTCGGTCGGATGGTGGGGTGGGCGGGGTGGAGCGGTCGGCCGGGCTACCCCTTGACCGCGCCGAGCATCACGCCGGACACGAAGAACCGCTGGATGAAGGGGTAGACCGCAAGGATCGGCAGGGTGGTGAGCACGATGGTCACGGCCTGGATGGTCGCCGCCGCCTGCACCGCGTCGGACTCGGCGACCCCGCCGGCGGACTGCGCCCCGGTCGCCCCGGCGATGAGGTTGCGCAGATAGACCGTGACCGGGAACAGCTCCTGCTGGTCGAGGTAGAGGAACGCGGTGAACCAGGAGTTCCAGAAGGACACCGCATAGAACAGCACCATCGTGGCGATGATCGCCTTGGACAGCGGCAGCACGATCCGCAGCAGGGTGCCGTACGTGCTGAGCCCGTCAACGGCGGCGGCCTCCTCCAACTCCACCGGCAGGCTCTCGAAGAACGCCTTCATCACCAGCAGGTTGAACACGTTGATCGCGTTGGGCAGCACCACCGCCCAGATGCTGTTCTTCATGCCCAGGCTGGTGACCAGCACGTAGTTGGGGATCAGCCCGCCGGAGAAGAACATGGTGAACACGGCGATCCCGACGAGCACCCCCCGCCCCTTGAGCTGGTGCTTGGACAGCACATACGCGTAGCAGGTGGTCAGCACGATCGAGATCGCGGTGGCGACGACGGTGTAGACCACGGTGTTGCGGTAGTTCGTCCAGAACATCGGGTCGGACATCACCAGCCGGTAGGCGGTGAGGTTGAAGCCCTGCGGGACGAGGTTGACCTTCCCCGCGATGATCGGCGCCTCGTCGCTGAGCGACCGGGCCACGATGTTGACGAACGGGTACAGCGTCACGACCACCACGAGGGTCAGCACCACGGCGTTGACCGCCTGGAAGACCCGGTAGCCCCGGGTCGGGCGGATGCCCCGGCGGCGGCGCGACGCGGGGCGGGCCGCCGGGGTCTTCGGGCCGGCCGTGCCGGGGGCCACGGTCACCACAGGCTCGTCCCCACCGTACGGCGGGAGATGGTGTTGGCACCCAGCACCAGGATCAACCCGATCACCGCCTCGAACAGGCCGATCGCGGCGGCGTAGCTGAAGTTGCTGGACTCGAAGCCCAACCGGAACAGGTACGTGGAGATCACGTCGGCGGTCGGGTACGTCAGCGGGTTGTACAGCAGCAGGATCTTCTCGAACCCGACGGCCATGAAGGTGCCGATGTTGAGGATCAGCAGCGTCACCATCGTCGGTCGGATCCCGGGCAGCGTGACGTGCCAGGTCTGCCGCCAGCGGTTGGCCCCGTCGATGCGGGCCGCCTCGTACAGGTTCTCGTCGATGGTGGTGAGCGCCGCCAGATAGAGGATCGTCCCCCAGCCGACGGTCTGCCAGACCTCCGAGGAGACGTAGACGGCGCGGAACCATCCCGGCTGCTGCAGGAACGGCACGCCCTCCCCGCCGAGCACCCGGACCAGCTGGTTGACCGAGCCGTCCATCGACAGCAGCTGCATCACCATCGCCGCGACGATCACGATGGACAGGAAGTGCGGCAGGTAGGACACCGACTGGACGAACCGCTTGAGCCGACGCGCCCGGACCTCGTTGAGCAGCAGCGCCAGTACGATCGGCAGCGGGAAGCAGAACAGCAGGGTCAGCATTCCCAGCACCAGGGTGTTGGTGAACACCTGCCAGAAGGTCGGGTCGGCCAGGAACAGCCGGAAGTACCGCAGGCCCACCCAGTACTCGCCGAAGACGCTGCCGCCGGGGCTGAACCGGCGGAACGCGATCACGTTGCCGATCATCGGCAGATAGCGGAAGACCAGGAAGAACAGCAGCGGCAGGACGGCCAGCGAGTAGAGCTGCCAGTCCCGGCGCAGGGCCCGCCGCCAGGGATGCCGGCGACGCCGGACCGGGGTGGGTGTCGCCGTGGCCGGTGGCGGCGGCCGTAGCGTCGGGGATGTCATCCTCGGCCTCCTATCCGGCCTGCGGGTCGGTGCCGGCGGGCTCGACCCGTACCGCGGTGAGCAGGTGTCGTCGCGCGCCGACCTGCCGCTCGGCACCGGTCAGGCGCAGCGGCAGGGTGGCCGCCGGGTCGCCGCTGGAGCGGCCGAAGCGCAGTTCGACGTCGCCGGGTTCGACGATGCGCCGGCCGTCGCGCCCGGTGAACGAGGCGACGTCGGCGGGCACGGTGAAGCTGACCCGCGCCGCCGTGCCGGGGTCCAGCGGCACCCGGGCGTAGCCGACCAGCCGGACCACGGGTCGGGTGGTCTGCGCCACCGGGTCGTGCAGGTAGAGCTGCACCACCTCGGTGCCGGGCCGGTCGCCGGTGTTGCGCACGGTGATCCGTACCGTCGTCTCGCCGTCGACCGGCCAGGCCGGCGGCCCGCCGGTCTCCCCGGCGTCCGACACCACCGGGTCGGACCACGCGAAGGTGGTGTAGCCCAGCCCGTGGCCGAACGGGTACGCCGGGGAGGGGTCGATCGAGGACACCTCGGAGCGGCGGCCCAGCGGCGGGGTCAGGTAGGTGCCGGGCAGACCACCGGCGTCGCGCGGGACGCTGACCGGCAGCCGGCCGGACGGGTTCACCGCGCCGGTGAGCACCTCGGCGAGCGCCTGCCCGCCGCGCTGGCCGAGGAAGAACGCCTGCACGACGGCCGCGGCGCGCTCGTGGTCGGGGCCGAGGGCGTAGGGCCGGCCGGTCATCAGCACCAGCACCACCGGGGTGCCGGTGTCGAGCACGGCCCGGACCAGGTCGGCCTGGACGCCGGGCAGCCGCAGGTCGGGCGCGTCGCAGCCCTCGCCGGAGGTGCCCCGGCCGAACATACCGGCGCGGTCACCGACGGCGAGCACGCAGACGTCGGCCTGCGCCGCGGCGGTGACCGCCGCCGCGATGCCCGAGGTGTCGTCACCGGTGATCGCGCAACCCGGCTCGTGCACGAGGCCGGGCACCAGCCGGGTGAGTTCGTCGCGCAGCGAGGGGATCTCCAGGCCCAGCCCGTGCTCCGGGTGGCGGACCCCGACGTGGTTGGGGAAGGAGTAGCAGCCGAGCAGCGCCATCGGGTCGTCGGCGACCGGGCCGACCAGGGCGACCCGCCGGCCGGGGGCCAGCGGCAGCACGCCGTCGTTGCGCAGCAGCACCACCGACTCACGGGCCAGCCGCAGGGCGACGTCCCGGCTGGTTTCGTCGTCGAGCCGCAGGTTCGCCGCGTCCTCGGGCAGTTCCTGCCAGTCCTCGTCGAGCAGCCCGAGTTCGATCTTCTGGATCAGCACCCGGCGCAGCGCCCGGTCGATCAGCGCCTCGTCGACCGCGCCGGAGCGCACGGCGGCCACCAGCGGTTCGCCGAACGCGTCCACGGTGGGCAGTTCCACGTCGATGCCGGCGCGCAGGGCGAGCCGGGCGGCGTCGGCGGCGTCGCCGGCCACCCCGTGCAGGGTCTCCAGGAAGCGCACCGCGAAGTAGTCGGCGACGACGGTGCCGGTGAAGCCCCACTCCTCGCGCAGCAGCCCGGTCAGCAGTCCCTCGTCGGCGGCGGCGGGCAGGCCGTCGATCTCGGCGTACGAGTTCATCACCGAGCGGGCCCCGCCGAGGCGCAGGGCCATCTCGAACGGCGGGAGGATGACGTCGGCCAGTTCCCGGGGGCCCATCGACACCGGGGCGAGGTTGCGGCCGCCCCGGGAGGCGGAGTAGCCGGCGAAGTGTTTGAGGGTGGCGACGATACCGGCGCGTTCCAGCCCTCGCACGTACGCCGCCCCGGTGGTCCCGACCAGGTAGGGGTCCTCCCCGATGGTCTCCTCGGTACGCCCCCAGCGGTAGTCGCGGGTGACGTCGAGCACCGGGGCGAGTCCCTGGTGGACGCCGGCGGCCCGCATCGAACGGCCGATCCGGCCGGCCATCTCCTCGACCAGTTCCGGGTCGAAGGAGGCGCCCCAGCCCAGCGGGGTGGGATAGACCGTGGCCCGCCAGGCGGCGAAGCCGGTGAGGCACTCCTCGTGCACCTGGGCCGGAATGCCGAACCGGCTCGCGGCGGCGATCTGCGCCTGGGAGGCGGCCAGCGAGCGGGCCCCGGCCACGGGGTCGACGGGTGCGGTGCCGAACGGGCGGGTCAGCTGGCCGAGCCCGTGCCGGATGATCTCACTCCACGGTGGTGCGCCGTCGATCATGTCGGCCTGGTGCGGGGCGACCCCCTCGCCGGAGGCTTCCGCGCCGACCCAGACGCCGACGAGTTGGGCGATCTTCTCCTCCAGCGACATGAGCGGAACCAGTGCGTCGGCCCGTTGCGCGGGTGAGCGTCGGGGGTCCCGCCACGGTTGGGTTCCGCGGGATGCCGGACCGTCGTCGACGGGCACCTGACTTCTCATGCCACACCCCTCACCTTCGACACTCCCCGCCCGCGCCCGCCGGAACAGGCACCACGCAACGGCGGGGGGTTCGAAAATTTCGTAAACAGCGCGTTACCTTTTTCGGGCAACTTAGGAGGCATTGCTGGCGCATGTCAAGGTCCTCAATTGGGATATCTGACCGCACTGGTCCCGGAAAGGACATTCACCCCCGTCAAAATCTTCGGGCACTGTCGAATCCCGGTTTCGAACCGGACGTGCTAGAGTTCTCCGAAACTTTCGGACGTGCCTGGTGAGGCTTCGATGACCGCGTCCCGCCCGCTCACCCCACAGGCCTCGGCCACGATCGCCACCATCGCCGAGGAGGTCGGCGTCTCCGTGGCGACCGTCTCGAAGGTGCTCAACGGGCGGGCGGACGTCGCCGCCGAGACCCGGGCGCGGGTCGAGGAGAGCCTGGAGCGCCACCGCTACCGCCGCCGCATCCGCCGGCAGTCGCCCGGGATCGACCAGATCGACCTGGTCTTCCACGAGTTCAACTCCGGTTGGGCGATGGAGATCATGAGCGGGGTCGAGGCGGTGGCGTCCGCCGCCGGGCTGGGCATCGCCATCTCCCAGCTCGACGGGGCACACCGGCCCGCGCCCCGTCGGCTGGACGCCCTGGTCGCCAGGCGTCCGCTGGGCCTGCTCTTCGTGCTCTGCCACCCGACCCCGCCGCAGCAGCTCATGCTGACCGAACACCGCATCCCGTTCGTGGTCGTCGACACCGACAGCGCCACCTCGGCGTCGGTGCCGACGGTCGGCTCCAACAACTGGAACGGCGGCCTGCTGGCCACCCGGCACCTGCTGGAGCTGGGCCACCGACGGATCGCCGTCATCTCCGGGCCCCGCGACGTGCTGTGCAGCCAGGCCCGCGCCGCCGGCTTCCGCTCCGCCCACGACGAGATCGGCCTGCCCGTGGACGTCGACCTGGTGCGCTACGGCAGCTTCTACGTCGACGGCGGGCACGCCCACGGCCTGGAGCTGCTCGCCGGGCCCGACCGGCCGACCGCGATCTTCGCCGGCTCGGACCTGCAGGCCATCGGCGTGCTCCGGGCCGCCCGCCGGCTCGGCCTGCGGGTCCCCGACGACCTCTCGGTGATCGGGTACGACGACCTGCCGGTCGCCGGCTGGACCGACCCGCCGCTGACCACGGTGCACCAGCCCCTGCGGGACATGGCCGGCACCGCCACCCAGATGCTGCTGGAGCTGGCCCGGGGCGCGACGGTGGCGACCAGCCGGATCGACCTGGTGACCGAGCTGGTCGTCCGGGAGAGCACCGCCCCACCCGCCACCACCCGTCCCTGAGCACCCGAGGAACCCATGGCATCCAGCGAGGACCTGCGGCGCTACGCGCCGACCGTCGTCGAACCGGCCGACTTCGACCGGTTCTGGCGGGACACGCTCGACGCGGCGCGCGGCCGGCCGGTGCTGGTCGACGTCCGCCCCCACCGGACCGACCTGCGTCTGGTCGACACCTGGGACGTCACCTTCGCCGGTTTCGCCGGCGACCCGGTACGGGCCTGGTACACCCGCCCGGCCGGGGTCGACGCCGTGCTGCCCGCCGTGGTCGAGTACGCCGGCTACGGACGCGGCCGGGGCCTGCCGCACGAGCGGCTGACCTGGCCGGCAGCCGGGTACGCGCACCTGCTGATGGACAACCGGGGTCAGTCCGGGCTGCACGGCGCGGGCGACACTCCTGACCCGCACGGCGCACCCGGCGGCCCGTGGCCCGCCACCTGGGGCATCCTCGCCCCGCACGACTACCACTACCGCCGGCTGATCACCGATGCGGTCCGCGCGGTCGACGCCGTCCGCGCACTGCCCGGGGTGGACCCGGCCCGGGTGGCCGCCCTCGGCAACAGCCAGGGTGGCGGGCTCGCCCTGGCCGTGGCCGGCCTGTGCGACGACCTCGCCGCGCTGCTGAGCACCGCGCCGTTCCTGTGTGACGTCCAACGCGGGATCGAGCTGACCGACGCCGCCCCGTACGGCGAGATCGCCAGGTACCTGGCGGTGCACCGGCAGGTCGAGGAGGCCGTGCGGCACACGCTGTCCTATGTCGACGGGGTGACCTTCGCCCGGCGCGCCACCGCACCCGCGCACTTCGGCATCGGCCTGCGCGACAACGTCTGCCCGCCGAGCACCGGCTTCGCCGCCTACAACCAGTACGGCACGGCGAACGGCCGGGAGGGGACACCGCCACGGGAGCTGCACACCTACCCGTTCAACGGCCACGAGGGCGGTGAGGCGTGGCAGGTCGAACGGCAACTGCGCTGGCTCGACCCACTGCTGCGCCCAGCCACCGACGACGCGACGCGGTGACCGCCGGGCGGTGACCGGCCGGTAGTTCACCCGGGCATCGTCGCGCACCGATCTGTTGCCGATGTTAGCGATAACACGATATGGTGCATCGCGGCGGGAGCGCAGGGCACGCTTCGGCCGTGGTCACCGGTTCGTCCACCCGCTGGGGTTCGTCCACCTGCGGGGGTCGGTGGCCACCGGCACACACGGCGTCCACCGCCGGTGACGCGGTCCGGGTTCCCGGTCGATGCGCGTGGCAGCACCTCCGCCCGTCAGCTCCAGGGAATCCGCCGGGGACACGGCGGTCGGTCCGTTCGCGCGGCGACGTCCGCCACCCGTGCCGGCACACCCCTTGTCCACGAGCCGGACGAGACGGCGACATCCCGGGACGGTCGCCGTGCTGCACGTCCGCACCGCGCTCCGCGCGCCACCCCAGGGAGTTTCCATGAGCGGCACGAGCTGCCCGAACGCCGGGCCACCCCGATCCGACCACCCCCACCCTGTCCGTACCGCACCCACCGGCCGACGGCTGCCCACCATGCGCCGCGGCCTGCGCCTGCTGGGCCTGGCCACCGCCGCCCTGGTGGCCGCGGTCGCCACCGGGTCGGTGGTGACCGCACCCGCCAGCGCCGAATCCAACGGCGGGGTACGGGTGATGCCCCTCGGCGACTCGATCACCGACGGCTTCAACGTTCCCGGCGGCTACCGCATCGAGCTGTGGCAGCGGATGGTCGCCGACGGCTACCGGGTCGACTTCGTCGGCTCGATGTTCAACGGGCCGTCCAACCTGGGCGACCACGACCACGAGGGCCACTCCGGCTGGACCATCGCCCAGATCGACGCCAACGTGGTGAACTGGCTGCGCAACACCACTCCGCGCACGGTGCTGCTGCACATCGGCACCAACGACATGTACAACGCCTCCGGTGCGCCGACCCGGCTCTCCACCCTGATCGACAAGATCACCAGCACCGCGCCGAACGCGGACGTCTTCGTCGCCACGATCATCCCACGCAACGGCACCGAGTCGGCGGTCCGCACGTTCAACGCCGCGATCCCCGGGATCGTGCAGAGCAAGGTCAACGCCGGCAAGCGGGTGCACCTGGTGGACATGTTCAGCGCGGTGGGCACGGCCGACCTGGCCGACGGCATCCACCCGAACGCCACCGGCTACCGCAAGATGGCCACCACCTGGTACAACGCCCTGCGGGCGGTGCCCGGCAGCCTCGGCGGCAACACGCCGACCACCCCGCCGACCACCGCCCCGCCGACCACCCCGCCACCCACCACGCCCCCGCCGACCACCCCGCCACCCACCACGCCCCCGCCGACCACGCCCCCGCCGTCGGCGGGTTGCCGGGTCGCGTACACGGTGAACTCCTGGAACTCCGGTCTCACCGCCTCGATCAGCGTCACCAACACCAGCGGCACGGCGGTCAACGGCTGGGCGCTGGCGTTCACCCTGCCCGGTGGGCAGACCATCACCAGCGGCTGGAACGCCACCTACACCCCGACCAGCGGGGCGGTGACCGCCCGCAACGTGTCCTACAACGGCACGATCGCGCCGAACACCTCGGTCGACATCGGCTTCCAGGCCACCCACACCGGCGACACGGCCCGACCGTCCTCGTTCACGCTCAACGGCACCGCCTGCACGGTCGCCTGACCGCCGTCCGGTGCCGGGGTGCCCGCACCCCGGCACCGGACGCCTTCCGACCTCCGGCTCCCACCACCCCCAGTAGGAGTACCGCATGCCATTGAACAGAAAGTTGCCGGCCCGGCTGGCCATGGCCGCCGCTCTGATCGCCGCCGGCACAGCCGTCGCCCTGCCGGCCGAGGCCGCAGCGGCCGGCTGCACGGTCGACTACACCGTCTCGTCCGAGTGGGGTGGTGGCTTCGGTGCGAACGTGGCCATCACCAATCTCGGTGACCCCATCGACGGCTGGACCCTGACCTGGTCGTACGCGGCCGGGCAACAGGTCACCCAGGCGTGGAACGCCACCGTCACCCAGTCGGGGGCGCAGGTGACCGCCCGCAACGTCAGCTACAACGGCACCATCGCCACCGGCGCCAACGTGTCGTTCGGGTTCAACGGCTCGTGGAACGGCAGCAACCCGAAGCCGACGAGCTTCACCCTCAACGGCGTCGCCTGCACCGGTGGCACGACCACCCCGCCGCCCACCACGCCGCCACCGACCACCCCACCGCCGACCACGCCGCCCCCCACCACACCGCCGCCCACCACCCCACCGCCGACCACCCCGCCCCCCACCACGCCGCCGCCGACCACCCCGCCGGGCCAGTGGCCGCCGTCGTCGACCTTCAGCAACCCGGTGCTCTGGCAGGACTTCGCCGACATCGACATCCTGCGGGTCGACGACACCTACTACTACTCGGCGTCGACCATGCACTACTCCCCGGGCGCACCCGTGCTGCGCTCCTACGACATGGTCAACTGGGAGTTCGCCGGGCACTCGGTGCCCAAGCTGGACTTCGGCCAGAAGTACGACATGACCGCCGGGCGCGGCTACGTCCGGGGCATCTGGGCGTCGTTCCTGGGCTACCGCAAGAGCAACAAGACGTTCTACTGGGGCGGCTGCATCGACTTCAGCAAGACCTACATCTACACCGCGCCGTCGGCCGAGGGACCGTGGACCAGGCACACCACGCTCGACCAGTGCTACTACGACGCCGGTCTGCTGGTCGACGACAACGACACCATGTACGTGGCGTACGGCAACACGAACATCAGCGTCGCCCAGCTCTCCGCCGACGGGAAGACCCAGGTCCGCTCGCAGCAGGTGTTCACCACCCCGTCGAGCGTGGGCACCCTGGAGGGGGCCCGGTTCTACAAGCGCAACGGCAGCTACTACATCTTCCTCACCCGGCCGGCCAACGGTCAGTACATCCTCAAGGCGTCCAGCCCGTGGGGGCCGTACACCATGCAGCAGGTGCTGCTGAACCTGCCCGGACCGATCGCCGGCGGCGGCGTGCCGCACCAGGGCGGCATGGTGCAGACCCAGAACGGGGACTGGTACTACATGGGGTTCGTGGACGCCTACCCCGGTGGCCGGGTGCCGGTGCTCGCCCCGGTCACCTGGAACTCCAGCGGCTGGCCCGTCCTCCAGTTGGTCAACAACACCTGGGGTGCGTCGTACCCGTACCCGAACGTGCCCCGGCCACCACGCCAGGTCAAACCCATGATCGGTACCGACACCTTCGCCGGCACCACACTCGGCCCGCAGTACGAGTGGAACCACAACCCGGACAACACCAAGTGGTCGGTCAACGACGGGCTACGGTTGCAGACCGCGACGGTGACCAACGACCTGTACAACGCGCGCAACACGTTGACCCACCGGATCCAGGGTCCCCGGTCCACCGCCACCATCGAACTCGACTACTCCACCATGCGCGACGGTGACCGCAGCGGCCTGGCGATGCTGCGCGACCAGTCGGCCTGGATCGGCGTCCGCCGTGACAACGGCGCGACCCGGGTCGCCATGGTCAACAACCTGACCATGGACAGCAACTGGAACACCACCAGCACCGGCACCGAGGTCGCCGGGGCCGGCATCTCCGGCGGCAGGATCTGGCTGCGGGTCAGCGCGGACATCTCCCCCGGCTCCGGCCGGCAGGCCCGCTTCTCCTACAGCACCGACGGGGTCAACTTCACCTCGCTCGGCCCGGCGTTCACCCTCAACAACGCCTGGCAGTTCTTCATGGGCTACCGGTTCGCCATGTTCAACTACGCCACCAGTTCCCTCGGTGGCGCGGTGACCGTCCGGAAGTTCGACCTGGCCAAGTCGTAACACCCGTCCCCCTCGCCGGCCGACCACCCCCGTGGTCGGCCGGCGAGGCATATCCCCCACCCCGACAGGAGCACCGCATGTCCGCCTCACCCGACCCCCGGTCGGCGGTCCCGCCCACCACCGCACCCCGCACCGCCCCGCCGCCCGGCCGCCGTCCCGGCCGGACCCGGACGGCGGCGCTGCTCGTGCTGGCCCTGCTGGCCGGCCTGCTGAGCGCCGCCGCCCCGGCCGGGGCCGCCCCCGCCGTGCGGGCCACCAACCCGCTGGTCGCGCAGCGCGCCGACCCGCACATCGTTAGGCACACCGACGGCTACTACTACATGACCGCCACCGCCCCCGAGTACGACCGGATCGTGCTGCGCCGGGCCACCACCCTCCAGGGCCTGTCCACCGCCCCCGAAGCCGTCATCTGGTGGCGGCACACCAGCGGCATCATGGGCGCGCACATCTGGGCCCCGGAGATCCACTTCATCGACGGCCGCTGGTACGTCTACTTCGCCGCCGGTGCCACCGACAACGTCTGGGCGATCCGGATGTACGTCCTGGAGGGCACCGGGGCGAACCCGCTGACCGCGAGCTGGGCCGAGAAGGGGCAGATCCGTACCCCCTGGGAGACCTTCGCGCTGGACGCGTCGACGTTCGTCAGCAACGGGGTGCGCTACCTGATCTGGGCGCAGGCCGAGCCGGGGATCGCCACCAACTCCAACCTCTACATCGCCCGGATGGCCAACCCGTGGACGCTCAGCGGCTCCCCCACCCGCATCGCCGTGCCCACCCTGGACTGGGAGATGCGCGGCGGGGTGAAGGTCAACGAGGGACCGACCGTGCTGCAACGCAACGGCCGGATCTTCCTCACCTACTCGGCGAGCGCGACCGACGCCAACTACTGCCTCGGCCTGTTGACCGCCTCGGCGGGCAGCGACCTGCTCCGGGCGTCGTCCTGGGTGAAGTCGCCGCAGCCGGTCTTCACCAGCAACGCCGCGACCGGCCAGTGGGGGCCGGGGCACAACTCGTTCACCGTCTCCGAGGACGGGCAGAGCGACATCCTCGTCTACCACGACCGCAACTACCGGGACATCAGCGGTGACCCGCTGCGCGACCCCAATCGGCGCACCCGCATCCAGAAGGTCTACTGGAACGCCGACGGCACCCCGAACTTCGGCATCCCGGTGCCCGACGGGGCCACCCCGGTCCGGCTGCGGTCGGACAACCTGCCCGACCGGTTCGTCCGGCACTGGGAGTACCGGGCCCGGCTGGAGGCGAACGTGACCAACCTCGCCGACTCGCAGTTCCGCCTGGTGCCCGGCCTGGCCGGCGGCAACACGGTGTCCCTGGAGTCCACCAACTTCCCCGGCTACCACCTGCGGCACCGCAACTGGGAGGTGTGGGTCGAGCGGGACGACGCGTCGTCGACGTACCGCGCCGACGCCAGCTTCGTGCAGCGGCCCGGCCTGTCCAACGCCGCCGGGGTGTCGTTCGAGGCGGTCAACTACCCCGGCCAGTACCTGCGGCACAGCAACGGGCTGCTTTACCTGCGGACCGTCACCGACGCCACCGGCAACGCCGAGGCCACGTTCGTGCTGGAGTGACCACCGCCCGCCGGGCCACCCCACCCGGGGTGGCCCGGCGGGGCGTCCGGGTGGTGGATCCGGTACGCCAGGGTGATCACGTAGGACGGAGCGCTACCCGGTCATCGCCTATAGTGGCGTCCATGCCTAGCCGCGCTGTGATGTCGGTCGATGAGGCGCGGGCCTGGCTCGCCGAGGTCATCTCCGGCGCCGAACGCCTACGCCTGGAGTCGGTCGACGACGACCGGGTCGTCGCGGTGACCGGCCCCGACTGCCTCGAACTGCGCCTCGACGGCACGATCTCCGGGCCGGCCATGTTCTGGGCGATGGACCTGACCGGCTTCGTCGCGGTCACCGTGCTGATCGGCCCGACACCGGCGATGGTGCTGGCGCACAGCAGCATCAGCTTCCTCGAACCCGCCGAGCCCGGCGAACTGCGGGTCACCGCCGAGGTGATCAAGCTGGCCAGTCGGTCGGCGGTGGTGGACGCCCGCGCCAGCGACCGCCGGGGCGCGCTGGTGGCCGCGTCCACCCTGCACTTCGCGCTGCCGTCGCGGGCCACCCGGGCAGCCCTGCGCGCCGACCACGCCGTCCGGGCCGGCGGCTGACCCACCGTAAGCCGGCCGGTTCACCAGGCGACCGGGGCACCGGCCCGGCTCAGTCCGGGCGGTCCACCACGTGGGTGCGCCGCTGCCACGGGTAGGTCGGCAGCGCTGCCACCACCCGGTGCTTCGGTGTCGGCAACGGATCGTCCGCACCGAGCACCCGCACGTCCGGGTGGGCGGTGCCGGCGGCCACCGCCGTCAGCGCCTCGGCCGCCCGCACCGGGCCGGACGCCCGCACCCACACCGCGTGCGCCAGCCGGGTCCGTCCCCCGGCGGCGGTGCCGGCGAACGCCGGGAAGTCCGCCGCCGGCAACCCGGCCAGCCGGTCGGCGTAGCGGCGGGCCAGCTCGGCCAGCGCCGGCCCGGTGGCCGCCGACACCGGGAACCCGTCCACCGGTGCCGGCACGGCCGGCGGCACCGGCGGCGCGGGCGACAGCACCGCGAACGCGTTCGTGCCGCTCATCCCGTACGAGCTGGTCGACGCGCAGGCCCCGAACCGGTCGTCCCAGGCGAGCGGGGCGACCGGGATCTCGATGCCGGTGCCGGTGAGGTCGATGCGCGGGTTGAGGGTACGGAAGTTGGCCTGCGGGACGATCGTGCGCCGATGCAGGCAGAGCACCGCCTTCACCAGCCCGAGCACCCCGGCGGCGGACTCGGTGTGGCCGATGTTGCCCTTCACCGAACCCACGTGCAGCGGCGGGCCGTCGGCGCGACCGAGCGCCGACGCGACCGCCGACATCTCGGCCGGGTCACCCAGCGGGGTCCCGGTGCCGTGCGCCTCGTGGTAGCCGACCTCACCGGGGGCGATCCCGGCGGCGGCCAGCACCGTGTCGATCAGCCCCGCCTGGGCCGCCACGTTCGGGGTGGTGAACGTCGCCGTCCGGCCGTCGTGGTTGATCCCGGTGCCGCGCAGCACCGCGAGCACCCGGTCACCGTCGCGCTGCGCGTCGGCCAGCCGCTTGAGCAGCAGCATCGCGCAGCCCTCACCCCTGACGAACCCGTTGGCCCCGGCGTCGAACGGACGCGACCGGCCGTCCGGCGACAACGCGCCGGTCTGCGCCACCGACCGGGTGGTGCTCGGGGCGAGGATCAGGTTGACCCCGCCGGCGACCGCCGCGTCACAGTCACCCGCCGCCAGCGCCCGCGCCGCCGTGTGCACCGCCACCAGCGACGACGAGCAGGCCGTGTCCAGCGCGAACACCGGCCCCTGCAAGCCCAGGGTGTACGCGACCCGCCCGGCGGTGAAGCTGTGCCCGTTGCCGATCGTCCAGTACGAGTTCGGGTCCCCGGTCAGCCACTGCCGGTAGTCCCGGCCGGTCACCCCGACGAAGACCCCGGTGCCCCCGGCCACGGTGGCGACCGGGATCGCGGCGTCCTCGAACGCCTCCCAGACCACCTCCAGCAGCAGCCGGTGCTGCGGGTCGAGGACCCGGGCCTCCCGGGGCGAGATGCCGAAGAACTTCGCGTCGAAGTCGAACACGGCGTCGAGGTAGCCGCCCCGGGTGACCATGCCGTCCCACTGTGTGCCGAACCCGGCCCGACGGTCGTCGGGCAGCTCGCCGGTGAGGTCCCGGCCGGCGACGAGCGCCGACCAGTACGCGTCGGGGCTCGACACCCCGCCGGGCGCGCGGACCGCCATCCCGACGACCGCGATCGGGGTGGGCACTACAGCACCCGGCGCATCCAGCCGTGGGGGTCGTCAGCCCGGCCGGTCTGGATGTCGAGCAGCCGATCCCGGAACTGCTGGGTGTACTTGCCCGGTGCCCCGTCGCCGATGGTGAGGGCGAAGTCGTCGCTCTTGAGCCCGACGATCGGCGTGATCACCGCCGCCGTGCCGGCCGCGAACGCCTCGGTCATCGACCCGTCCGCGAACCCGGCACGCATCTCGTCCAGGTCGATGGTGCGCTGCACCGGCTCCAGGCCGTGCTCGGCGGCGAGGGTCAGCACACTGTCGCGGGTCACCCCGTCGAGGATGGTGCCCAGGCCGGGGGTGAGCAGCTGGTGGTCGCGGGTGACGAAGAAGACGTTCATGGTGCCCGACTCGTCGATGCTGCGTCGCCCCTCGCCGCCCAGGTAGAGCACCTGCTCGCAGCCGTGGCCCAGGGCCTCCCGCTGCGGGGCGAGGCTGGCCGCGTAGTTGCCGCCGCACTTGGCCGCGCCGGTGCCACCGATCGAGGCCCGGCTGTAGGTGGTGCTGACCCAGAGCGTGACGCCGGTGACCCCGTTGGGGAAGTACGACCCGGCCGGGCAGGCCAGCACGCAGTAGGTGACGTGCTGGGCGGGACGCACCCCGAGGAACGCCTCCGAGGCGAACATGAACGGGCGCAGGTAGAGGCTCTGCTCACCGCCGTACGGCGGGACCCACGCCTCGTCGGCGCGGACCAGCGCGGCCACGCTCTCGACGAAGGTCTCCTCGTCCAGCTCCGGCAGGACCATCCGGCGGGCCGACGCGGCGAACCGGCGGGCGTTGAGCTCCGGGCGGAACAGCCAGACGCTGCCGTCGGCGTGCCGGAACGCCTTGAGCCCCTCGAGGATCTCCTGCGCGTAGTGCAGGACCGCCGCGCCGGGGTGCATGGTGAACGGCTCCAGCGCGCCCACCCGGTGGTCGTGCCAGCCGGCGTCGGGCGACCACACCGCGGTGGCCATGTGATCGGTGAAGTAGCGGCCGAAACCCGGGTCGGCGAGGATCTCCTCCCGGGTCTGCGGCGGGGTGGGGTGGTCGGTGGGGATCAGCGGGAACTGCGCGGTCATCCGGACTCTCCTCGCGACGGGGTATCGGTGAACACGACGACGCAGTTCTGCCCGCCGAAGCCGAAGGCGTTGGTGAGCGCCGCCCGTACCGGCATCTCCCGGGCCTGGTGGGGCACGTAGTCCAGATCGCACTCCGGATCGGGCTGGTGCAGGTTGACCGTCGGCGGGACGACGCCCTCACGGATCGCCAGGGCGCACACCATCGCGCCGAGGGCGCCCGCCGCGCCGATCAGGTGCCCGAGCATCGACTTGGGTGCGCTGACCGCGACCCGGTCGGCCGCCGCCCCGAGGGCCGCCCGGATGGCGACCGTCTCGGTCAGGTCGTTGGCCTTCGTCGAGGTGCCGTGGGCGCAGATGTAGTCGACCTCGTCGGGGCGGACCCCGGCCCGGTCGAGGGCCTGCCGGATCGCCTCGGCGGCGAACACCCCGCCGGGGCGGGGGGCGCTGACGTGGAAGGCGTCGCTGGTCAGCGCGCCACCGGCGACGGTCGCGTACGGGGTGACGCCCCGGCGGCGGGCGTGCGCGGCGGACTCCAGCACCAGGATCACCGCGCCCTCGCCGAAGACGAAGCCGTCCCGGTCGGCGGCGAAGGGCCGGCTCGCACCGGTCGGGTCGTCGTTGCGCTGGGACATCGCCCCCATGCTCACCAGGCCGGCGAACATGGCCGGGGTGACCGCCGCGTCGGTGCCGCCGCAGATGACCACGTCGGCCTCCCCGGACAGGATCAACCGGCGGGCGTCGAGCAGCGCGTACGCGCCACTGGCGCAGGCCAGCGCGCTGGCGTTGACCGGCCCGTGCGCGCCCACCTCGATGGCGACCTCGCAGGCCGGCATGTTGGTCAGCGAGGACGGCACGAAGTGCGACAGGGGCGCGGTCGGGTCGGGGGCGAGTAGTCCGCGTACGGTGGCCTCGACGGTGTCGAAGCCGGCGACCGCGGCGTTGACCACCACGCCGACCCGGGCGGCGTTGCCGGCGTCGACGGTGAGCCCGGCGTCGGCGACCGCCTCGCGGGTGGCTACCACCGCGAACTGGCTGAACCGGGCCATCCGCCGCAGCTGCTTGCCGGTGAAGTGTTCGGCCGGCTCGAAGCCGCGCACCTCGGCGGCGATCCGGGTGGGCAGCGCGCTCGCGTCGAAGGCGGTGACCGGACCGACGCCGGACTTGCCGGCGAGCAGACCCTGCCAGGTGCTGTCGCGGTCGAGGCCGAGCGGCGTGACGGCACCGATCCCGGTGATGACGACGTCGTCGGTCATCATCTCGCCGTCGCCCCCCAGCATCGCGCCCCGGCTCCGTTCTCCCGCCACCGAACGACCGATAGAACACTATCAGTCACCATCGACGCCCGGCATCCGTCCACGGCATCCGGTGACCCGCCCGCCGCGCTACGCATCGCGCCCCGATCCCCGGGCCAGCACCGGCACGTCCCGCCACGCGTCCGGCCCGGCCCCGGCGGGCGGCACGGACCGGCAGACCACGTACCCGGCCGGCGCGGCCACCCCGGGTCGGCCGGGCAGCGCGTCGAGGACCCGCCGGTGCAGTTCCCGCGGCGAGCGTTCGGAGGCGGCCACGTACACCGTCACCCCGCCGTCGCCCGCCGGGTCGACGAGGGCCGCCGCGGGGACGCCCCCGGCCACCTCGCCGACCAGGTCCGCCACCGCCTGCGGGCGGACCCAACCGGCCGGGGTGGACACCCAGTCGCTGCCCCGGCGGGCCGGGGTCAGGCCGATCCGCCCGGCGATCTCGGCGACCCGCACCTCCTCGGCGACCGCGTCGCACAGCAGCGTCTCGATCCCCCGGATGACGGTCTCGCCGAGCGCCCCCGGCAGGTACGCCGTGTCGACCAGCAGCCCGAGCCGGCACCGGCCGTCGCCCAGGTTGCTGGCGGCGACGTAGAACCTCATGTCGCTCTTGGACAGCGGCTCCAGTCGGGAGTAGCGGGAGTCGCGGCGCAGCACGGCGAGCCGGTCCGGCCCCGGGTCCGGGTCGGTCGTGGCCCAGTCGCTGCCCCGGTGCCCGTTGTTGAAGTAGGCGGACAGGTCGAACGCCACCCCGCGTCGCCGGCCGACCCGCTCGACCACCCGGCGCACCTCGGCCGGGTCGCACTGGGCCCGCCGGTACGCGTCGAACGCCGGCCGGTGCAGGTTCCGGATCGCGGTGAGCAGGTCGACGTCGTCGTCGACCCGGTGGACCAGCAGTGCGTCCAGGGTGTTCAGGGCGATCAGGTCGCGGCTGTCGCGGTCCAGCCGGTTGCCGGCGATCAGCTTGAACACGGCGGTGTGGTGCCCGTTGTAGGCGGTCAGGATCAGGGTGGTCAGGGCGAGCAGCACGGTCGAGAACGACGTGCGGGTCCGGGTGGCCAGCGCGGTCGCCGCCGCGGTGACCGCCGCCGAGTCCAGCAGGTGCCGTTCGACGGGCTGGCCGCCCGTCGGCGTGGTCGGCAGGTCGAACATCGAGGCCGGCGCGACCGACAGCCCCTGCTCCCAGTGCCGCAGCCCCAGCCGGCTGGTCTGCTGCCCGGCCGGCGACTGCTGGAAGGCGGCCTGCGTCAACGGCTGTGGCACCCCACCGGCCGGCCGGGCAGCCGGCGGCGCGGCGGGGGCCGGCGATGGCGCGGCCTGACCCGACGGCGGCGCGGCGGGGGTCGACGGCGGCCCGGTGAGCCGGTCGAGCAGCAGGCCGGTGAGGGTGGTGAAAGCCCAGCCGTCGAACGCCAGGTGGGATCCGACGAGGGCGACCGCGCTGATCCGCCCGGCCCGGTCGCGGGCGCAGCCGACCCGCAGCGGCCACTGCGCCTCGTGGTCGAACGCCGCCTCACTCAGCGTGGCGACCAACTCGTCACCGACCCGGGCCGGGTCGCCCTGGTCGTCGACCACCACCACGTCGTACGCCCCACTCGCGGCGACCTCCTGGCGCGGCCCGTCGGTCCGCTGGACGTACCGGGTCCGCAGGGTCTGGTGCGTCTCGACGAGGTCCCGCAGGACGACGGTCAACCGGTCCGGCGCGACCGGTGCGGGCAACACCAGGGCCCGGCCGATGTTGAACTGGTTCGCCTCCTTGCCGAACCACTGCATCGGCCCCCACATGACGCTCTGTGCCCAGGTCAGCGGCCCGGCACCGGCCCCTTCCCCGGTGAACGCCAGACTGAACGCGCCGGCGTCGGTGCTGGTGTCGGTGCTGCTGTCGGTCACCCCGTCCCCCTCCCCGGTGCCCACTACGCCCGCGCCGCCGGCGCGAACGGGCCGGACGACCTCGGCGTCAACCGCAGCGGCAGGTGGTCGAGCCCGCGGAACGCCGGGCTCTTGACCTTGACCAGCTCACCGATGAGTTCGATGTCGTCGGTGCGGTCGAGCAGCATCCGCAGGAACGTGGTGGCCTGCAGGCGGGCCAGGTGCGCGCCGACGCAGGTGTGGATGCCCGCCCCGAAGCCGAGGTGACCGTCGGTCACCCGGTCGATCCGGTAGTCGTTCGGGTCGGGGAACTTGCGCGGGTCCCGGTTGCCGGCGGCGAACGACAGCTCCACCCGGGCGCCCTGCGGGATGGTCGTGTTGCCGACCACCACGTCGGTCGTGGCGGTGCGGAAGACGTTCTGCACCGGCGGATAGAACCGGGCGGTCTCCTCGATCGTCGGCCCGATCAGCTCCGGCCGCTCGCGGACCAGGCGCAACTGGTCGGGGTGGTTGAGCAGCGCGTCGAGCATGTTGCCCAGGAAGTGGGTCATCGTCTCCTGCCCGCCGACCAGCAGGGTGAGGCACAGCCAGAGGATCTCGTTCTCGGTCACCCCGCCGGTGGCCGCGGCGGCGAACAGCTTCGACACCACGTCGTCGCGGGCCGGCTCGTCGCGCCGCCGGGTGAGCAGGTTGCCCAGGTAGCCGGAGAGTCCGGCGACCGACGACAGCGCCGCCTTCGCGGCCTGCAACCGCAACGCGTTCTCGTCCGGGTCCTGCGGGGCGTCCTCGCCGACCTTCGCGTTGGCGATGAAGCTCTCCAGCACACCGGCGGTGAGCTTGAGCTTGGCCAGGTTGTCGTCGGGCACCCCGACGATGGTGGTGATGACCTTCACCGGTTGCAGGATGATCGCCTGCTGGACCAGGTCGATGTCGCCGGTGGCCACGGCCTCGTCGAGCAGGTCGCCGCAGACCCGCTCGATGAACGGCCGCCAGAACTGCACCCCGCGCGGGGAGAAGTCGTGCCGGATCAGGGCGCGTAGCCGGGTATGGTCCGGCTGGTCGAGCCCGAACAGCACGGGCAACGTGGAGCGGTGGTAGGCGATCCCGTCGGCCGAGGACAGGCCTGCGTGGTTCTTCGCCGCCAACCGGACGTGCTCGTAGCGGATCACCAGCCACATGTCGCGCTGGGCCAGGTACAGCGGCTCCTCGGCGCGCAGCAGCTCGGCGTAGGCGGGGTACGGGTCATCCATGGACTCGGGCGAGAAGGGGTCGAACTCGTCGGTCCGTGTCGCGCTGGTCACTGCCATGTCCTCCGCAATCGTTGGGGGCCGGTCACCGGTACGCCCTGGCCTGGAGCTCGAACATCTCGGCATACTGACCCCCGGCGGCGAGCAGGTCGGCGTGGCTGCCGGCCTCGGCGACAGCGCCGTCGGCGAGCACCACGATCAGGTCGGCCAGTTGCACGGTGGAGAACCGGTGGGACACGAACACACTGATCGCACCGGTCCGGGCGGCCACCTCCCGCGCCTGCTCGCGGTAGCGGGCGAACAGGGCGTACTCGGCCTCCGCGTCGAGCGCGGCGGTCGGCTCGTCCAGCACCACCAGCAGCGGGTCGTCGCGCATGAACGCCCGGCCGAGGGCGAGCTTCTGCCACTGGCCGCCGGACAGTTCCGCCCCGTCGGTGTGGCTGCGGCCCAGTGGGGTGTCGAGTCCCTCGTCGAGCTGCCCGACCAGGTCGTCGGCGCCGGCCCGGCCCAGCGCCGTACGGACCGCCTGGTCGTCGTCGCGGCGGGGCAGGTCGCCGACGCCCACGGCCTGCCGGGCCGGCAGCTCGAAGCGGACGAAGTCCTGGAAGCCGGCGGCGATCCGCGCACGCCAGGCCGGCAGGGACAACGTGGCCAGCTCGACGCCGTCGACGAGGATCCGGCCGGACGTCGGCGTCAGCAGGCCGCAGAGCAGCTTGACCACTGTGGTCTTGCCGGCGCCGTTCTCGCCGACCACGGCGACCGTGGCACCGGCCGGCAGATGCAGGTCGAGACCGTCGACCACCGGTTCCGCGCCGCCGGGGTAGCACAGCGTGACCCCGGCCAGCCGGATACCCTCCCGCAGCCGGGCCGGCGGCGCACCGGCGGCGACCGACCCGAGAGCGGCTGTCGACCCGGCACCGACGGTCGGCCCGGCGGCGGTGTGACCGGGCGTCGGGTCGCCGGGCGTCGGGTGCCGGTCGGCGGTGCGGACCAGGTCGTGCACCTCGTCGAGCCGGTGGTAGACGCTGCGCAGCCGCTGGAGATCCTGCAACACCCCCACCGCTGCGGCGACCTGCTGGTTGACCTGGGCGGCGATGGTCACGACCAGGATCACGTCACCCACCCCGCGCCGGCCGGCGACGGCGTCGCGCAGGATCAGCAGCACCGCCAGCACGTAACCGGCGGCGAACGCCAACTGCCCGGTCATCCGGACCAGGCTCGCCACCAGCTGGGCCCGCCACAGCCGTCGGGTGGCGTCCTGCCAGTGCCCGCGGTGCCGCCGCCGCACCTCCCCGGTGAGCCCGAAGATGCGCAGCTCCTTGCCGGCGGCGGCGTCGGTGGCCAGCCGGAACAGCCCGGCCGCCCGGCGGGTGGACTCGGCTCCCGCCTCCCGGGCCCGGTCCACCGTCCGCTCCGCCCACCGCCCGGCCAGCAACGGCGGCACGGCGGCCAGCGGCAACAGCAACAACAGTGGATGGAGCACGGCCAGCACCACCGTCGTCAACGCCATCGCCACGGCCAGGCCGACGCCGGTCAGCACGGCCTGTAGGCCGACCCGGAGCTGCTCGACGTCCTGCTCCAACACAGTGATCTTGTCGGCGAACGCGGACCGCTCGAAATGCGCCATCCCCGGCGTGCCGTTGGTGGCGTCCATCAACTCCTGGTGCACGTGCAGGACGTCGAGTTCGGCGAGTTCGAAGTAGGCGATGTGGGCGAAGTGACCGAGGGTCAACCCGGCGATCAGGCCGACCGCCACGCCCACCCCGGCGAGACTCGCGGCGACCGGCCGGCCGGCGGTGACCGCGTCGAAGAGCACCCGCAGCAGCACCGCCACCAGCGGCCACGCCACCGCACCCGCGACGACCAGGACCAGCGCGGTGAGCGCCTTGCGCCGGTCCTGGCGCAGCGACGTGCGCCACAGCGCCCAGCCGGCGGAGAGCAGGCCCCGGTTCACCTGACGCTCCGCGTCGACCCGATGTCCACCGCGCCGCCGTCCGGTCCGTCGGCCGGCGCACCGGTGCCGGGATCGTCCGGCGCAGGGCCGGCGTCGGAACGGTCCGGCGGCGGGGTGTCGGCGGCGGGGGTGGCGAAGCGTTCCGCCTGGAGGGTGAACAGCCTGGCGTACCGGCCGCCCCGGTCGAGCAGTTCCGCGTGCGAGCCCTGCTCGGCCACCCGCCCCTCGGCCAGCACGACGATGTGGTCCGCCCGGCGGACGGTGGCGAACCGGTGCGAGATCAGGATCGTGGTGACCCCCGGGGTGGCGGCGATGATCTCGTCGAAGAACCGGGCCTCGGCCCGGACGTCCAGACTGGCTGTCGGCTCGTCGAGGACCAGCACCGACGCGCCGTGCCGGAGGGCGAACAACGCCCGTGCGATGGCCACCCGCTGCCACTGCCCGCCGGACAGGTCCACCCCGTCGCGCAGCTGCCCGCTCAGCGGGGTGTCCAACCCACGCGGCAGCGCGTCGAGGGTGGCGAGAATGCCGGCGGCCTCGGCGGCGGCCCGGATGCCGTCCCGGTCGTCGGCGTGCCGGACCGCCCCCAGCGCGATGTTGTCCGCCGCGCTCGTGGCATACCGCAGGTAGTCCTGGAAGATGACGGCGAGGTCGCGTCGCCAGCGGGCCGCCGGGAGCGCGTCGATCGGCCGGCCGCCCACGGTGATCCGGCCCGCGTCCGGCAGCGCCAGCCGGGACAGCAGCTTGACCAGCGTGGTCTTGCCCGCTCCGTTGAGCCCGACGATGGCGGTGCAGGCCCCCGCCGGCAGGGTGAGATCCAGGTCGGTGAAGACCGGCGTCGCGCCGTGCGGGTAGCGGAACGACACCCCCTCGAACCGGATGTCCGCCGCCGGGGCGCGCTCCGCACCCGCCGCCGGTTCCGGGTCGGCGTCGGCCGGATCGTCGTCGGTCGGGCCGTCGTCGGGGGACGTCCGGTCGCGCATCCCGGCCCGGAACTCGCCGACGGCCCGGTAGGCGTTCATGCCGAACTGGGTCTGCACGTCGGCCTCGGGATAGAACTCGCCGAGCTGCACCGCCGCCAGCACCGCCTGGATCACCAGCGCCAGCCGGGTCAGCCCCACCTGGCCCTGCCCGCCGGCCAGCCCCAGCGCGGCGAGCACCGCGACGAGGACCGTCAACCCGACGGCCGTGTAGAGGAAGTACGGCCGCAGGTAGACCCGCCGCCGTTGCGCCCACACCGGACGCATCCAGTCCAGGTACGCCTGCCGGTACTGCTCACGCAGCCACGGCAGCAACCCGAAGATGCGGATCTCCTTGGCGGCCGGCCCGCCCATCGCCACGCCCCGGAAGTAGGTCAACCGGCGGACCCGGGCCACGACCGACCCGTAGATCGCCGCGTAGCGGCGCAGGCCGCCGCGTTGGCCGTGCCGGAACGCGAGCACGGCGACGAGCAGACCGACCCCCGCCGGCCAGGCGAAGGCGGCCCCGACGACCACCGCGTACCCGAGGAGTTGCCCGTAGCGGGCGAGCAGGGCCAGCATCCCGGCGCCCGCCGCCCCCGGGCTCTGGATGCCGTGCTCGACCTCGCGGGACGCCTCGGTGAGCTGTTCGAGCAGCGTCTGGTCCTCCAGCGGGGCGGTGCCGGTGCTGCCCAGCGCGGCCGCCATCAGCTCGTCGGCCACCGCGCCGTCGATCCGACGCTGCACCAGCAGGCCGGTGGTGACCTGGAGCTGGGCCAGCAACTGCTGGGCGCTGAGCGCCCCGGCAGCCACCACGAAGGCGGTCACCAGGTGCCCGAAGGCCGGTGACTCGACGCCGTCGCGGACCGCCTGCGGCAGCCAGCCGATCATCCGGCTCGTCGCGACGACGAACAGCACAGGCGCGGCGGCGAGCAGCAGGTTCACCAGTACGGCGGCGGCCACCGCCGGGACGCCCGCCCGGGGCAGCAGGGTGACGATGCGCCACCGGTCCACCGCGGTCCGGCGGACCACCCCGGCCACGACGCCGGCCGTCGTCGCGTCCTCGGTCATGCCGGCTCCCCCACCCGCCGGGTCCGCACGGCCCGCTGGAACGCCAACGCGGCGTCGTGTCCCTCGGCGAACGCCCGGACCGCGTCCAGCCCGGTGGTGTCCCGGGCCCCGCCGACCACCCGGTGCCACACGCCGGCCCGGCGTACGGTGTGCACCAGGGCGTCGGCGGGCAGTTGGCCGGCGGCGACCACCACCGTGTCGGCGGGTACGGACCGGGCCGCTGCGGTGCCGTCGACCAGGCGTACGGCGTCGGGGTCGATCCGCAGGTCCCGCACGCCCGTCACCACCTGGACCCCCCGGTGGCGCAACTCGGCCAGCACCGCCCAGCGGGTGGAACGCCCCATCCGGGGGCCGAGCCGCCCGCCGCGCAGCAGGACGGTGACCTGCCGGTCCGGATGCTGGCTGGCCAGGTGAGCGAGGTCCACGGCGATGCCGCCGCCGCCGATCACGACGACCCGCCGCCCGAGCGCGTCGTCGGCGAAGGCCGAGCCGTAGTCGCGGACGTGCGGCAGCCCGTCACCGGGCAGGTCGATGCGGCGCGGCAACACCCCGGTGGCGACGATCACCCCGTCGTGACGACGCAGCAGGTCCTCGTCGGCGTCGGTGATCCGCCGGCCGGTGTGCAGCCGCCCGCCGAGCCGGGTCAGCTCGGCGGTGAGAAACCGGATCGCCTCGGCGTAGTCGGCCTTGCCCGGCACCCGGCAGGCCAACCGGAACTGGCCACCGGGCTCCCCGTCGGCCTCGTAGACCGTGACCCGGTGCCCGGCCAGGGCCAGGTCGTGGGCGGCGCGCAGCCCGGCCGGGCCGGCACCGACCACGGCCACCGTGCGGGGCCCGCCCACCGGCGTCGACCCGGCCCGCACCGCCGGGTCGACGCGCGGTGGGGGCCCGTCCGGCGGCACCGGGTCGGCCTCCCGGCCGACGATCGGGTTGACCATGCAGGACACCGCCGCACCCACCAGCGACCTGTCGATGCACGCCTGGTTGCAGGCCACGCAGACGTTCACCGGCCGGCCGTGGCGGCTGCGCTCGACCAGGGCCGGGTCGGCCAGGAACGGCCGGGCCATCGAGATCAGGTCCAGCGGGGTGGCAGCGAGCACCGCCTCGGCCTGGGCCAGCCGGTTGATCCGGTTACTGGCCAGCACGGGCAACACGCCCACCGCCGCCTTGACCGCAGCCGCGACCGGCACCCAGTGCCCCGGCGGCACCAGCGCCTGCACCGTCGGCACCGGCGACTCGTGCCAGCCGACCCCGACGTTGAGCGCGTCGGCGCCGGCGGCGGCGAGCGCGCGGGCGTACGCCGTCACGGTGTCCGGGTCGGTGCCGCCGGGCAGCAGGTCGTCGCCGGTCATCCGCATCACGACCGGGAAGTCGGGGCCCACGGCGGCCCGCACCGCCGCCACCACGGCCACCCCGAACCGCATCCGGCGCTGCGGGTCGCCGCCCCACTCGTCGTCGCGCCGGTTGGTCAGCGGGGAGAGGAACTGGTCGATCAGGTACCCCTCGGAACCCATGATCTCCACGGCGCTGAACCCGAGGTCACGCGCGTGCGACGCGCCCCGGGCGAAGTCTTCGACGATGCGGGCGACCGCGTCGGTGGACAGCGCGGCCGGGGTGAGCGGTGAGATCCGGCTGGGCACCGCCGACGGGGCGACCGGGTGCGGGCCGCCGGCGGCCGGCCGGGCGTACCGGCCGGCGTGGAAGAGCTGGAGGGCGAGCAGACCGCCGGCCGCGCCGACCTCCCCCGCGACCCGGCCCAGCCGGGCCCGGAAGGCGGTGTCGTCGAGCACCCCGGAGCTCGGCACGTCGACGCCGGCCGGGTCGACCGCCGCGCCGCCGGTGACCATCAGCCCGGCGCCGCCGCGCACCCGGGCCAGGTAGAACGCGGCCAGCGCCCGGCCGCCGTCGTCGCGGTGGTCCCAGCCCAGGTGCATCGCCCCCATCACGATCCGGTGCGGCAGCACCAGCCGGCCGATCCGGCCGGGCCGCAGCACCCGCTCCAGTCCGGCCGTCATGTCAGCGGACCACTCAGGTCCCGGCTGAACGGCGGTGAGACGATCGACAGTCCACCGTCGACCACCAGGGTCTGCCCGGTGACGTACTCGGCGGCCGGGGAGAGCAGGAAGGCGATCACGTCGGCGACCTCCTGGGCGGTGCCCATCCGCTGCTTGGGGATCAGCGGCAGCACCCCGGACAGCGGGGCCATCCCGGGCACGTCGTAGAAGTAGCCTGACGACTCGGTCTCGATGATGCCGCCGTTGACCGCGTTGACGTTGATGCCGCGTCCGGCGAACTCCACGGCCATGTACCGCACCCATGACTCGATCGCCGCCTTGGCCGCGCCCAGGTTCGCGTACGTCGGGTAGGCGCGGATACTGCCGTAGCTGGACAGCGCGACGATCCGGCCGCCGTCGGGCATCAGCCGCACCGCCTGCTGCGCGCCGAGCACGAACGAGCGCATGTTCATCGCGTACGACCGGTCGAGGTGGTGCGGCTTGAGGTCCATGATGTTCTTGAACGAGCTGGCCGCCGCGTTGCACACGAAGTAGTCGAGGGTGCCGAACTCCTGCGCGGCCACCGCGAAGAGCCGTTCGATCTCCTCGGGTTGCTCCATGTCGGCGGCCACGGTGACGGCCCGCCCGCCGAGCTGGGTGATCTCCTTGCGGACCTGCTCGGCCAGTTCGGCGTTCTTCTTGTAGTTGACCACCACCGAGCCGCCGCCCCGGGCCAGGGTGAGCGCCAGCGCCCGCCCGATGCCCCGGGAGCTGCCGGTGATCAGCGCGGTACGGCCCTGGAAGGTGGTCACCGGCCGGCCGCCAGGATCTCCCGGGCGATCACGGTCTTCTGGATCTCGTTGGTGCCCTCTTCGAAGCGCTGCGCACGGGCGTCGCGGTAGACCCGTTCGATGGTGCTGCCCTCCCAGTAGCCGATGCCGCCGTGCGCCTGCAACGCCTTGTCGGTGACCCGGGTCAGCATGTCCACCGCGACCAGCTTGGCCATCGAGGACAGCGCCCCGGCGTCGCTCTCCCCGGCCTCCCAGCGGCGGGCGGCGTGCAGGGTGAGCTGCCGGGCGGCCTCGATGTCGGCGGCGTTCTCGGCGAGCGCGAACGCCACCGCCTGCCGGGCGGTCAGCGGCTTGCCGAAGGTGACCCGGTCGCGGGCGTGCTCGACCGCCAGCTCCTGCGCCCGGCGGGCCAGCCCCACACAGGTCATCGCGACGCCGATCCGGCTCGGGGTGAGGAAGCCGCCGAGCGCGACGGCCAATCCGTCACCCTCCCCGCCGAGCCGGTTGGCCACCGGCACCGGCGCCCGGTCGAAGATCAGGTGCGCGTGGTCGGTGCCGCGTACGCCCATGGTGTCGGGCATCGGTTCGACCCGGACGCCCTCGACGTGCCGGTCGACCATCAGCGCCACCGTGCCGTCCTTGCCGGTGCTGCCGTCCAGCCTGGCGAACAGCAGCCAGTAGTCGCAGCTCACCCCGAAGGTGATCAGGTGCTTCTCGCCGCTGAGCAGGTAGGTGTCGCCGTCGCGTACGACGCTGGCGCGCAGGTCGGCCCCGGTGCCGGCGGTGGGTTCGGTGAGCGTGAACGCGACCCGCAGGTCCCCGGCGACCTGCGGCAGCACGAACTTCTTGCGCTGCTCGTCGGAGGCGAACTGGTCGATGGAGCGCCACACCCCGTTGCAGACGTGCACGATCATCCGCAGCGAGGCGTGCGACATCGAGAACAGTTCGAGCAGGTGCAGGTACTGGGTGAAGGACAGGCCGGCCCCGCCGTAGTCGACAGGCGCGGCGAGCCGCAGGTAGCCCCGGTCGCGCAGGTCCGTCCAGAGCTGCGCGGGGACGTTGCGGTCGCGTTCGATCGCCGCCGCGTACTCCTCGCCGGGGCCCCGGACGAACGCCTCGACCTCGCGGGCCAACGTCGCGAACGACGTGTCATCGGCCTGGGTCACTCTGCCTCCTCGCCGATCGTTGCGCTGATCTGGTCACGCAACACGAACTTCTGCACCTTGCCGACCACGTTGCGGGGCAGCGCGGCCACCGTCTCCAGCCGCTCGGGCCAGTACTGCTTGGCGACCTTGTGGTCGTCGAGGAACCGCTGCATCCCCGCGAAGGTGAGTTCCGCGCGGGTCACCACGAACGCGCAGGCCCGTTCGCCGAGGCGGGGGTCGGGCATCGCCACGATCGCCACCTCACGCACGGCGGGGTGGGTGTGCAGCAGCTGCTCCACCTCGGCCACCGGGATCTTCTCGCCGCCCCGGTTGATCACGTCGGTCACCCGGCCGGTGATCCGCAGGTAGCCGGCGTCGTCGATGGTGGCCAGGTCGCCGCTGCGGTACCAGCCATCCGGGGTGAGCGCCGCCGCGGTCAGGTCCGGGCGGTCGAGGTACCCGGCGAACAGGCAGTCCCCGGCGACCTCGAAGTTGCCCTCCGTGCCGGGGCTGAGCACGGTGCCGGCGTCGTCGGTCACCCTGACCCGGACCCCCTGCAGCGCCCGCCCGTCGGTGCCCCAGGCGTGTGCGGGCGCGTCGGTCGGCGCGCTGAGCGTGCCGAGGCACGATTCGGTCGAGCCCCAGGCCCCGCAGACCGCCGCGCCGAGGGTCCGGGTGGCGTGCTCGGCGAGGTTACGGGGCACCGCCGCGCCGGTGGCGACGAAGACCCGCAGCGCCGGCGGCGGCTGCCCGCCCGTCTCCACCGCCTCGACGAGGTCGGCGAGGAAGGGGGTGGCCGCCTGGACGAAGGTGGCCCGGGTGTGGTGCAACGTCTCCAGCGCGGTCCGGCCGTCCCAGATCGGTTGCAGCACCACGGGTGCGCCGATGGTGAACCCCAGCCACATGCCGTACAGGAAACCGGTCTGGTGGGCCAGCGGTGACGGGACGAACAGCCGGTCGGCGGCGGTCAGGCCGAGGTGCCGGGCCTGCATGGCGGCGGCCCGGGTGAGCGTGTCGACGCGGTGCAGCACGCCCTTCGGCTCGCCCGACGTGCCGGAGGTGAACATCAGCTGGGCCAGGGCCGCCGGGTCGGGCCGGCGGGCGGCCGCCGCGTCGTCGGGCCGCTGCCGGGCCAGCGCCGGGCCGAACCACTGCCACCGTAGGCGTGTGGTGTCCGCCGGCAGGCCGGCGGTGCCCGCCGGCGTGGGTGCGCCGTCCACCGGGGCTCGGCCGTCCGAGGTGGGGTGGCCGTCCGGGGTGGGGTGGCCGTCCGGGGTGGGGTGGCCGGCGACGACGAGGACGTGGGCCACGCCCGGGGCGTCCGGGCCGGCCAGCATCGCCGCGGTCTCGGCGAGGTACGCGCGACCCCGGAACCGGTCGGGGACCACCAGCACCCGGGCCCGGGAACGGCGTAGCAGCCGGCTCACCTCCCGTTCCCGGAAGAACGGCATCAGCGGGCAGCAGACCGCCCCGATCCGGGTGGCGGCCAGCGTGAGCACCACGAACTCCGACCAGTTGGGCAGCTGCCAGGCGACCACGTCGCCGGGGCCCACGCCCAGCTCCCGCAGCAGCGACGCGGCCCGGTCGGCGGCCCGGTCCAGGTCGCGCCAGCTCGTGGTGACCCCGGCCCGGCCGGGAGAGGCCGCCTCGACCACGGCCGCGTCGTCGCCGCGTGCCTGCGCGTGCCGACGGACCAGCTCGGCCACCGGGATGGCGGCCAGTTCGGCAGGCGTGGGCAGTTCGGCAGACGTCGGCGGGGCGGCCGTCGGCACGGCCGGGCCGGCGGAGCGGCCCGGCGACGGACGGGTGCCGGTCGTGCCGGCCGCCCGTCGACCGGCGGGGCGCGGGTCGGTGGGCCGGGGCAGCCGGCGGGCGCGGGCCCGGTCGACCGACATGTTGAGGCCGACGCCGTTCATCTGGTCGAGGAACTGCGGGAACGAGATCCGGTGGGCGTTCGGGTAGGTCAGCCGGCTCTCACCGGTGGCCCGGGAGGCGGCCACCGCCAGCGCCATCAGCACCCGGTGGTCGTTGAACGAGGACAGGTCGGCCTCGCGCAACTGGCCGACGCCCTCGCAGACGAGCCGGTCGCCGTCGAGCCGCAGCCGGCCGCCCATCCGGTTGAGTTGCAACATCGCGGTGACCCGGTCGGACTCCTTGAGTCGTACGTGGGCCACGTGGTCGAGCACCGTGGTGCCGTGCGCGTGGGAGCCGAGGACGCTGAGCACCGGCAGCATGTCGGGCACCGCTCGGCAGTCCACCCGCACCGGGGCCAGCCGCAGCCCGTCGTGGCGCACCCTGATCCAGCCGGTCGCCGGGTCGCGGGTCAGCGGCACGCCCATGGTGGTGAGGCTGTCCAGCAGGTGCGCCTCCGGGTGGTCCAGCTGGTCGGCGGGGACCGCCGGCAACCCCCGGAACAGCACGTCGGACGGGTGCAGGGCGGTCGCGGCCAGGCCGAACGCGGCGGCACCGACGTCCGGCGGCAGCCGGACCACCGCCGGGGTGGGCCGCTGACCGGGTTCGATGTCGTACCGGCGGCCGTCCGCGCTGACCTGCACGTGCAGCCCGAACTGGCGCATCATCGCCACCGTCAGGTCGACGTAGGACCGTTCGTTGAACTCGCCCGTCACCTCGACCACGGTGGGGCCGGTGGCGAACGGGCTGACCAGCAGCAGGCTGGAGATCCACTGGGAGAGCGTGCCGGGGATCCGCACCCGGCCACCGGTCGGCGGGTGGGCGGCGACCCGGATCGGCAGCAGCCCGCCGGTGGAGGTGATCTGCACGCCGATGCCCGCGAGGGCGTCGAGCAGCGGCCGGATCGGCCGCCGCCGGAAGTACTTCTGCCCGGTGATGCCGACCGGGGTCTCGGCCAGGGCGGCGAGCCCGGTCAGGAAGTAGAGCGTGGTGCCCGAGCTGCCGACGGAGACCTCCGGACGCACCGGGCGGTACCGGCCGCCACGGACCACGAACGCGTCGTCCTCGACGGTGACGGCCGTGCCGAGGTCCCGCAACGCCCGGATGGTGTGCTGCACGTGGCCGGCGTGGCAGGCCCCGTGGATGCGACTGGTCCCGTCGGCCAGCGACGCGAGCATCAGCGCCCGGTGCGCGTGGTACTTCGACGCCGGGACGTCGAACTCGCCCACGAGTGGCTCGGCCGTGCCCTTGATGACGAGACGCACAGTCCCTCCCCGCAGTGTGTGTCAGCCGGCGGTGTCTGGTGGCGGCGGTGTCGCCGGAGCCGGGTCCGGCCCCGGCCCCGGCTCCGCAGCGGGGCCGGGGGTGGCAGCCGGGCCGGGGGCCGGGACGCCGCCGAAGACGGCGTGCATGCCGCCGTCGGCGTGCACCACCTGCCCGGTGGTGTACCGGGACAGGTCCGACAGCAGGAACAGCACCGCACCGACCACCCGGGCCGGGTCGGCCCGGTCCCAGCCCAGCGGTGCCCACTGCTCGTACTGGTCGGCCAGAGCGGAGAAGGTGCGTACCCCGCGCGCCGACACGGTCTCGACCGGCCCGGCGGCGACCAGGTTGACCCGGATCCCGGTCGGGCCGAGGTGCATCGCCAGGTAGCGGCAGACCGCCTCCAGCGCCGACTTGTAGACCCCCATCCACCCGTATCCGGGCAGCGCCCGGGTCGAGTCGACGGTCAGCCCGACCACCGCGCCACCGCCGGGGGCCTGGCTCAGCAGCGGCGACAGCGCGGTGGTGAGCTGCTGGAACGAGTACGCCGAGGCGCGGAACCCGTCGAGCACCCCGCCGGCCGCAGCGGTGACGAACCCGGCCCCCAACGCGTCCGGCGGGGCGGCGGCGATGCTGTGCAGCACCCCGTCGAGCTGGCCCCACCGGCTGCCGATCCGCTCCGCCAGCTCCTCGACGCTCGCGTCGGACATCACGTCCAGGTCGAGCACCTCGGGGCGGGACGGCAGCAGCTCGGCCACCCGGCGGGTGATCCGGCCGACCCGCCCGTACGAGGTGAGGATGACCTCGCAACCCTCGCGTTGCAGGGCCGCCGCCACGTGCCAGGCGATGGACTCGTTGTTGAGGACCCCGGTGACCAGGTAGGTGCGCTTGTCCAGGCTCAGCAACGAGCTCAACTCGACGCGC
The DNA here is from genome assembly GCF_053667945.1 of Micromonospora sp. SCSIO 07396. NCBI lineage: Bacteria > Bacillati > Actinomycetota > Actinomycetes > Micromonosporales > Micromonosporaceae > Micromonospora > Micromonospora sp. SCSIO 07396. The sequence goes on along the minus strand of NZ_CM132210.1, from coordinate 2,182,104 downwards.
CCGCCACGATCCGCTCGACGAGTTGACCGATGGTGACGTCCGCGAGTTCGCTGCGCGGGATCTCCACCCCGTACTCCTTGACGACCATGGCCATCAGGTCGGCGACGTCGAGCGAGTCGATGTCCAGGGCGTCGAACTTGGCGTCGGTGCTGATCGCGTCGTCCTCGACGCCGAGGTCGATCAGTTCGGCGCGTAGGCGCTCCTCGACGGCGGGGGCGGTGATCTCGGTCGATGGTGAGGACATCCGGGTGCTCCTTGTCTCGCAGGGGAATCGGTCAGGCCGTCAACGGGGCGCGGCGGGCGAAGTTGGTGTGGTGCCGTTGCGCCCAGTACCACTGACGCCAGTAGCTCTCGGCCAGCTCCAGCCAGGTCTCCAGCCGGCCGGTGTCGTCCAGGAACCGGTTCATGCTGACCAGCAGCCAGCTGTAGACGCCCTGGCTGTCCCGGCAGTCCGCGCAGTTGCCGGAGGTGCAGCAGAACTGGAGGGTCTGGTAGTCGGCGCCGTAGACGGCGAAGCCGTCCAGGACCGGGTTGCCGTTGCGGATCCGCTCGGCGTGGTCCGGGTGGTCCACGCTGATGCTGGGGCAGACGTCGTAGCCGAACTGGCCGTCCCAGTGGGTGCGGCCGGTGATCAGCGACTCGATGAAGTACGGGTGGCAGACCACCGTCTCCGGGTACGCCTGTTTGACCCGTAGCGCCTCGGCGAGGGTGCGCTGCTCGTTCTCGATCCGCAGGGCGTGGTCGCTGCCGTGGGCGGAGTAGAAGTTGAAGGTGACCTGGTTGCCGTTGTCCTGGATGGCCCGCACGGTCGGCTCGACGTACTGCAGGCCCTCCTCCGACAGGGCGTACACGAAGATCACCCGGGGGTCGTTGCGGTAGTGCCCGAGGGCGGTCTCGAAGAGGCCGGAGAACGACGAGCCGTTGACCCGGTAGCCGCGCAGCGCGTCGTCGAGCGGGCCGCCACCGAACAGGCTGATGGCGACCGCGACCTGTTCGAAGCCGACCATGGGCAGCGGCCGGATGCCGTTGGTGGAGATGGTCACGTACGGCAGCCGCTCGACGAACGGCACGACCCGGGGCAGGACCAGGGTCGGCTCGCCGCCGATCAGGGTCGCCTGGGTGACGCCCCGGGCCACGAGCGAGTCCACGAACCGGGAGATCAGCGCCGGGTCGGAGGTCTCCGGGACGGCCGCGTCGAAGCCGCCCTCGAAGTACCAGCACCCCTTGCACCGGATGTTGCAGGTGGTGGTGAGGTGCACCTCGGTCGCGCTGACCCGGCGGCCCATGTCCCGTACGACCTGCAACCGCGCGGCCAGGTCGGGCCGGTCGGCCAGCAGGGACGCCAGGCGGACCTTGGCCTCCCGCCGGGACAGCGGACGGGGATTGATCGCGATGGGGGTGGGCATGGGCGGGGCGTCCTCTCAGGTGGTCACGGCGGGGACGACGAGCCCCAGCGCGTGGATCCGGGGGATGACGGTGTTCTCCCACTGCTGCAACGCCTCACCGTTGGTGGTGCGCCGCAGGCCGTAGCGGACCGCCCGCTTGGACCGTTCGGACTCCGGGGTGCCGAACAGGTCACGGAAGACCGGCCAGAGCCGGTCCAGCGCGGCCTGCAACTGCTCGCGGCCCTCCTCGGTGGCGGCGAGGTTGCGGCAGACCCGGGCCCCGTGCGCGATGTGGATCTTCTCGTCCAGGATGATCGTCCGGACCGCGTCCGCCCACGGCTTGTAGCTGCCCTGGGCGAACTCCTTGATCATGATCAGCGCGCTCTCCTCGCCGATGTACGAGTAGATCCCGCGCTCGGCCCAGGTGGTGCACTGGTGCAGCCGCTTGTCGGCGAAGAGCCGACGCTCCTCGATCGACTGGGACTCCATGTGCGAGGTGTCGATGCCGATCTCGGCCAGCACCCGCTTACCGATCTTGTAGTGGTCGTACTCCTCGGCGGCCCGTTCCGCGCACACCTGACGCTCCTCGGCGTTGGGCGCCAGCGGCAGGAACATCATGGTGTAGTCGTCTCCGCCGGAGAGTTCACCCTCCGTGTTGATCATGATCTGGCTGATCAGCGCCTTCTGGTAGGCCCGGGGCATGCGCTTCAGCTCGTCGGGGGTACGTACCACCACTTCTTCGTCGTCAAAGATCTCCACCGGCATAACGCAGCTCGCCTCCTGTTGGCATTGACACCCGCAAATTAGGGAAAAGGGGGCACCGACACTTACCCGGTACGACGACGGACCCGGAGGTGCCCCCGGTGGACCGATCTCCTGGCAAATCCCCCCGTTCCTCCTCGTCCGTCACCGACGGTGACTCAGGTCAGGTTCTTGACCGCCAGCCCCCGCACGTCCGACCGCTGGATCTTGCCGAGCGGGGTACGCGGAAAACTGTCGACCCCGAGCTGCGCCAGCGGGACGAACCGGCGCGGCACCTTGAACGCGCTGAGCTGCTTGAGCAGCAGCGCACGCCACTGGTCCTCCCGGGCGACCGCGCCGGGCAGCAGGGTGTAGACCAGCACCAGTTCCACCCCGGTCACCGGGTGCGGCAGCGCGGCGACCACCGCGTCGGCGATCCCGGCGAGCTGCGGCACGACGTTCTCGATCTCGGCCGGGTAGACGTTCTCGCCGCTGACGATGACCATGCTGTCCATCCGGTCCACGATGGTCAGTTCGCCACGGTCGTCGAGGTGGCCGAGGTCGCCGCTGCGTACCCAGCCGTCGACCAGCCGGCCGGCGGTCAACTCGGGCGCGGCCTCGTACCGGGTGAAGATGCTCGGGCCGCGCAGCAGGACCTCCCCGCTCTCCCCCGGCGCGACGTCCAGGCCGTCCCCGTCGACGACCCGGACCTGGGCGAACGGCACCGGCAGGCCGGCGGTGCGCCGGTCCCCCGGCCGGCGGTCCCGGGGCTCCACCACGGTCAGCGAGGTCATCTCGGTCATCCCGTACACCTGGAACACCGGGATGCCGAAGGTGCTCTCGAACCGGTGGATCAGGTCGGGGCTGAGCGCCGAGCCCCCGGCGAGGACGCCCTTGAGCCGGCTGTCGGCCGGCCGCTGCGGTCGCTCGACCAGGTGTGCGAGGTAGGCGTTGACCACCAGGGTCCAGGTCGGGCGGTGCCGGTCCACGTAGTTCCAGAACCGGGCCAGCGCCACCTCCGAGCGGACGCAGACCGTGCGCCCGCCGGACCACAGCGGGGTCAGCGTGGGCAGGCCCTGCCCGCCGACGTGCAGCATCGGGATGACGTTGAGGTAGACGTCGTCGCGGCCCGCGTCGGCCCACTTCACCATCGCCAGCGAGTTGGCCAGCAGGGCGCGGTGCGACAGCACGACGCCCTTGGCCGCGCCGGTGGAACCCGAGGTGTAGACGATCTCGGCGTCGGCTGCCCCGCCGTCCGGCGGCGCGACCAGTTCCCCCCGGTAGGCGACACCCCGGTCGAGGACCGTGGCGAGGAACCCCTCCGCGTCGTCCACGGTCAGCCAGCGCCGGCCCGGCGACGCCTTCGCGGCCGTCGCCGACGGGCCGAGCACCAACGCGACGTCGGCGTGGGCGAGCAGGGTGTCCAGTTCGGCCGGGCCGGACTTCGGGTTCAGCGGCACCAGCATCCGCCCGGCGGCGATGACGCCGAGGAACAGCAGCGCGGCCAGTGACGAGTTGTGCAGCACCACGGCCACCCGGCCGCCCGGCGGCACCCGGTGCTCGTCGAGCAGCGCCGCGCAGCCCCGGGTGAAGGTCAGCACGTCGGTGAAGCTGATCTCCCGGCCCCCGGGTTCCGCCGGGAGCAGGTACGGGTCGTCGCCGTAGGCCGCCGCGGCCTGGGTGACGAGGTCCAGCAGGTTCGCCGTGTCGGTGAGGTTCGGCTCGGCCAGCGGACTAGGCATGCGACTCGTCACGGACGGCGGCGGATTCCACGACCGCGCAGAGCCGGTTGACCGTGGGCGTGTCGAAGATGACGTCGACCACGTCCACCCCGTACGCCGCCTCGACCCGGGTCACGATCTCCACCGCGCCCACCGAGTCCATGCCGAGCTCGACGAGGTCGTCGTCAGGGCCGACGGTGGCCCGGTGGAGGACTTCGGCGCAGATCGACGTCATATTCTCGTGCAGATCGGTCGTGGTCACTGAAGCGGTCCCCCCATGTCAGATCACCACACGGGCCACGGCAACGTTGCGGTAGCGGTCCCTTCCCCCAAGTCCGGGACTCGTCGGGACCATACTCAGTCGCGTCGTGAACCGTCCAGGGCAAGCGTCCGGGCAATCGGCGGCAAGCGCTCCCACCATCGTCACACGCCAATAGTCCATGTCATATCCGGATAGGATCGTGGCATGGGGAAGGGGCGACCGAAGGCCAGGCTGGTGCTCACCGACGAGGAACGGGAACAGCTCACGAAGGGGGCCCGCGCGGCACACTCGACACAGTCGTTCGCCATTCGCTGCCGAATCGTTTTGGCCTGCGCCGAGGGGGCCACGAATATCGAGGTCGCGACCCGGTTGAACGTTTCACCAGCGACGGTCGGAAAATGGCGTTCCCGGTTCGCCGCCGCGCGGCTGCCGGGGCTCGCCGACGACCCGCGTGCCGGCCGGCCCCGCTCGGTCCGGCCGGAGCAGGTGGACGGGGTGGTCGCGGCCACCCTCGACGCCACCCCCGCCCCGGCGCGACGCTGGTCCCGGGCATCGATGGCCACGTACAGCGGGCTGTCGGCGTCCACGGTCGGTCGGATCTGGCGTCGGTTCGACCTGCGCCCCCACCTCCAGGACGGCCTGACCCTGGCCACCGACCCGGGGTTCGTCGCCCGGGTGGTGGCCCTGGTCGGGCTCTACCGCCAGCATCCGGGGCGGACCCTGGCGCTGTGCGCCACCCCCCGCGACGACCGGCCGGCGACCGGCCACCCGGTCGATCGGGGTGGTGGGCCGCCGGCCGCCGGCCCGCCACCGGGGTACCGGCCGGTGCCCGCAGCGCCCCGGCCGGAGCAGGTCGTGGCCACCGCCGGGGCCGACCCGGACCGGCCCCGGCACGCCGGGGCGTACCGGCGGTTCCTGGTGACGGTGGACCGGGCGGTGCCCGTCGACCTGGAGGTGCACCTGGTCGCCGACGACCCGGCGGTGCACGACGCCCCGGCGGTCCGGGGCTGGTTGACCCGCCACCCCCGCTTCCACCTGCACCTGCTGCCGGCTGGTGACTCCTGGGCCGGCCAGGTCCACAGGTGGTCGCGGCTGCTCGCCGGCCGCGATCCGGCCGCCGCCGGGCCGACCCCGGGCCACCCCGGGGAGCCGGTTGCCCACGGCGCCGACGGTCCCGGGCCCCACGCCGCCGGGGACGCCACCGGCCTGACGACTGCGGCACGCTGGGTGGCCGGCGCGGAGGAGATCCGCCGGGCGCGGGCCCGACATCATGAACGGACTTCCGGCGCATCGACATCTGTCGAACGCGAGGTGTCCGGACGCCTGTCCACCCTGCCAACCGGCATGTGAGATGACAAAGTCGCATCGTGCCCCGGCCCGCAACGACGGGTGCGGGCACCGCGCCCGGGGCGGCGACACCCCCATGCTCCTGACGCATCATGGTCGGGTGCGACGTACACCGCTGGGCCGGCCCGTCACCGTGGCCCGGCTGTCGAGGTCGACGGCACGGTGGTGGGCGTGGCTCGGCCGGCATCCCGACGTGACCGACACGGTCCTGGCCCTGTTCCTGTTGGCGCTGGCCGTGCCCCGGTTGGGTTTCATCGGCGTCGGCGCCCGCTGGCCACCCGACCCGGTGGCCGTGCTGCTGGTCGTCGCCGGCACCGTACCCCTGGCCCTGCGGCGGCGTCGGCCGGCGACCGTGCTGGCGGTCGTCTCGCTGGTGACGGTGCTGCACCGGCCGCTGACCGGCACCGCGGTCCCCGACTTCCTCGCGGTCCTCATCGCCGTGTGGACGGTCGGCGCGCTGTCTCCCGCACCCGTCGCCCGGACCGCCAACGGCGTCGCCCTGCTGGTGGTGCCCACCGCCCTGCTGCCCGGCCTCGACGTGGCCCACCCCGAGGAGGTGCTCCGCAACTACGTGCTGTTCGCCATCGTCTGGGCGCTGGGCAACCAGCACCGGCGGGGTGCCGAGGCCCGCGTCGCGACCGTCCGCGAGCGCGAGGCGCGGCTGACCCAGCAGCGGGAGAGCCTGGTCCGGGAGGCCGCCGCCGCGGAGCGCCTGCGGCTGGCCCGGGACCTGCACGACGTCGTCTCGCACCACGTCACCCTGATGGTGGTGCAGGCGGACACCACCCGGCGCGGGGAGGCGTCGACCCTGTCGCCCCGGACGGCGGGAACCCTGGAGTCGATCTGCGCCACCGGCCGGCAGGCGATGACGGAGATGCGGCGGATGCTCGCGGTGATCGACGTGGAACCGGCCCCGCAGCCGGTGCTCGACGCCGATCTCGCCGGCCTGCTCGACCGGAGCCGGGCCGCCGGGCTCTGCGTGGACCTGCGCACCCGCGGCGTACCGGTTCCGCTGCCGCCCGCGGTCGCCGCGCCGGCCTACCGCGTCGTGCAGGAGGCGCTGACCAACACGCTGCGGCACGCCGGGCCGCAGGCCCGGGTGGGGCTCACCCTCGCGTACGAGCCGGGCAGGCTCACCATCCGGGTCGTCGACGAGCCGGCGGTCCCCGGGCCGCGCCCGCCCGACCCCGGCACCGGACGGGGACTGGCCGGGATGCGGGACCGGGTGACCCAGCTGGGCGGCACGGTGCGGGCCGGGCCGACCCCGCCGGGGGGCTTCGAGGTCGTCGCCCACCTGCCGCTGCCGAACCCGTCGGACGGGAGCGCCGGCCATGGCTGACGGCCACCCGGAGGCCGGCGGGCCGGCGGCGGTACGGGTCGTGGTCGTCGACGACCAGCCGCTGCTGCGTGACGCGTTCGCGGCGATGCTCGACGCCGAGCCCGGCATCACTGTCGTCGGCACCGGGGACGACGGTGCGGGCGCGCTGCTGCTGGCCCGTCGGCTGCGCCCCGACGTGCTGGTGATGGACATCCGGATGCCCCGGGTCGACGGGATCGAGGCCACCCGGCTGATCACCGCGCTCCCGGAACTGGCGACGACCCGGGTGCTGATCCTGAGCACCTTCGGGCTCGACGAGTACGTCGCCGCCGCATTGCACGCCGGGGCCAGTGGCTTCCTGCTCAAGGACGGCCCGTCGGAGGACCTCGTCCGGGCGATCCGCAGCGTCGCCGCCGGGGAGGCGGTGCTCTCACCACAGGTCACCCGTCGTCTGATCGACAGTTTCGGCCACCTGCTCGGCCGGGCCCGACCGGCGCCGCCGGCGCTGTCGCGGTTGACCCCCCGCGAACGGCAGGTACTGGGTCTGGTGGCGGCCGGGCTGACCAACGCGGAGCTCGCGCGGGAGTTGCGGGTCGGCGAGCGGACCGTCAAGACCCACATCGGCGCGATCTTCGCCAAGCTCGGGCTGCGCGACCGGGTCCAGGCGGTCATCTTCGCCTACGAACACGGGCTGGTCGCCGGCCGGCCGCCACCCCGGTAGGGCGGCCCCTCGTACCGTGGGCGGACCCGGTGGGCGGCCCGTGGTCCGATGTGCCCGCCGCCGCCCGTGCCTACGGTCAGGCGCATCGATTCCCACCCCTGTGGACGGAGACCTGATGATGCGACCATCGACTGCCCGGCCCGGCGGCTGGCCGGCCCGGGGCGCGGCCCTGCTGGCGGCCCTCGTACTGGCCCTGGGCGCGGCCCTGGTGGCGGTGACGCCGGCCGCCGCGACACCCGTTCCGGCGGTGGCCGGCAAGGCGTGCGTGTTCGTCCGGGTCAGCGGGGCCCACGGGTTGGGCCACACCGGCTGGGGCTACCAGTCGTCGACCACGACGTACACCTACGGGGCGACCGAGAACCCGAGCAGCAGCCCGTACGTGCCGGCCGGCGGCGACATCGGCTACTGGAAGGAGTCGGGCTCGTTCACCTCGATGGTCAACGCGATGAAGACACGCGGGTACGACGAGTACACCTGCACCACCGTGGCCAGCCGGCAGCCGGCCGCCGCGGCGGCGGAGGCCCTCGTGGTCAGCGGCGGCGGCTACGCGGCGGCCACCAACAACTGCATGGACCACACCTACCGCATCCTGACCGCGTACGGGGTGCGCTTCCCCGCCCAGCCGTCCTGGAACTGGGCGCCCCGGGTATGGTTCGACAAGATCACCGACGACCCGGCCTGGTCCCTGCCCGTGGTCATCTCCAGCCCGCTGGGCGTCTGGAAGGTCACCTACTGCTGGAAGAACTTCACCTGCGAGGTCAGTGAACCCTGGACGTTCAAGACCGACGGGCGGGTCTATCTCACCGACTCCAACGGGAACGTGATCTCCGGGCCGTACACCAGCACGCCGCCGACCGCGAGTTGGCTCATCGGCACCGCCACCTACCTCGCCACGGTCGACGGCACCGCGATGAAGGGCACCATGTCCACCCCCACCGGCCAGACCGGGACCTGGTCGGCAGAGCGCAAGTGACCCCGGTCGGCGGTTCGCGGTGACCGCGGACCGGCGATCCCGGGACGCGGACGCGCCGCCCGACACATGGTCGGGCGGCGCGTCCGGCCGCGGCTACCGGACCGCCGGCACCCGCAGCACGGCCACCTCGCCGACGTTGCCGGCCACGTCGACCGCGCGGTAACGGACCCCGTGCGCCAGGTCGTCCAGCGGCACCGGCCCGGTCCAGGTGGTCCACTCCCCACCGTCGAGCCGGTACTCCACCCGGGCCACCCCGGAGTCGGCGTCCCGGCCGGTGATCACGAGCGTCCGGTCGACAAGCGTCGCCCCGGCGGTCGGGGCGACCCCGTCCACCTGCACCGACGTCGCCCAGGGTGTGCTCCAGAGCAGGTTGCCCCCCTGGGCCCGGTACTCGATCGTGTGCCGGCCGGCCGGCAGGGCCACCGGCTCCCGGTACGGGAACCAGCCGCCCCCGTCGATCTGGTACTCCACCAGCCTGATCAGTTCGCCGTGGGCCAGGGTGAGGGCGGCGTTCGCGCCGTACCAGCCGTCGGTGCCCGGGTCGGTGATCCGCAGCCGGGGCTGCCCGCCCCGGTAGCGCAGCGGCTCGACGCCGCTGAGCGTGGGCACCACCGGCGTGATGGTGCCGTCGGCGGCGAAGTACAACCGGTCGATGGTGGTCTCCCGGTGGGTGCCGTCGCCACCCGGGATGGCGAACCGGTGGTACGCCACGTACCAGTCGTCGGTGCCGGGCACCTGGACGATCGAGTGGTGCCCGGTGCCCAGGATGCCCTGGGCCGGGTCCTTGCCGAGGATCTCCCCCCGGCTGGTGAACGGCCCGAGCGGGCTGACGCCGGTGCCGTAGCCGACCCGGTAGTTCTCGCTGCCGGTGTCGTCGATCGACCAGGAGAGGTAGTACACCCCGTTGCGCTTGTGCAGGAACAGGCCCTCGCGGAAGTCGGTGAGGCCGGTCAGCCGGACCCGCCGGGCGACGTCGTAGGAGATCATGTCGTCGTTGAGCGGGACCACGTACGGGGTGCCGTTGCCCCAGTACAGGTACCTCTTCCCGTCGTCGTCGGTGAAGACGGCCGGGTCGATCTGCTGGGCGTTGCCGTAGTCGGCCTTGCTCACCAGGGGCCGGCCGAGCGGGTCGACGAACGGCCCGAGTGGCGAGTCGGCCACCGCGACGCCGATGTTCTGCTGGGCCGAGAAGTACAGGTAGTACTTCCCGTTCTTCTCGATCGCGGCCGGCGCCCAGGCGTTGGTGTCCGCCCAGCTGACGTCCGGCCCGAGGTCGAGGATGGTGTCGTGGCCGGTCCAGTCGACCAGGTTGCGGCTGGACCACACGGTGAACGTCGAGCTGCCCCAGCCGGGGAAGCCGTCGGTGGTGCCGTAGATGTAGTAGGTGTCGCCGAACCGGACGATGTTCGGGTCGGCGGTGAAGCCGGGCAGCACCGGGGTGTTCATCGGCACCGCCCGCACCGTCCAGGCCCGGCTGGCCCCGGCGGCGCTGGTGACGGTGACCGTCACCGGTCGGGTGTAGTTACGCGGCCCGGCGGGCCTGACCGTCGAGGTGGGCGCGACCAGGTAGCGCGGGGCGAGGCTGGTCAGGTCGGTGCCCGGCCGGACCGGCAGGGTGATTGTGCCGCTGGCGGCGTCCACGATGGCCGGCACCTTGAGGCTGTCGAGTTCGACGGCGACGACGCTGGTGCCGTTGCTGCCCAACGCGGCCACCTCGGCGTCGCTGAGCGCCCGGTTGTAGAGGGAGAAGTCGCGGATGCGGCCCTTGAGGTAGCGGTCGCTGGCGTACTGGGAGCGGCCCAGGTAGTTCGCGGTGGTCCGGCCGCCGCCGATGTCGCCGGGCGCGACGGTCAGCCCGGTCTTCTCGGCCACCCGCACCCCGTCCAGGTAGATCCGGGCGGTGCCGGCCCGGTTCAGGGTGTACGTCAGGGTCTTCCACACCCCCCGGGGCAGCGCCCGGCCGCCGGTGACGGTCTGTTCGCCGGTCCAGTTGCCCAGGCTGATCGAGGTGCGGTAGTCGTTGCCGGTGGTGAACAGGTAGCCGTTGCCGACGCCGCCTGCGTCGGTGTTGCCGAGCCCCCACACGAAGTACGGGGTGGCCTGGTCGGCGGCGATGTTCACGTCCATCGACACGGTGATCTCGTCCAGTCCGGACATGATGTTGTCGGGCAGGTCGACGTGGCCGTTGGTGCCGCCGAGGGTGAGGCTGCCGGCGTCCCAGCGGACGTCACCGGCCAGGGTGGCGTGGTGGCCGTTGCCGGAGTCGTCGGTGACCGTGCCGCCGCCGGTCTGGTCGAGCCGGTAGTGGGCCACCACCCCGTCGGCGTTGGCCGCCACCGGGGGCGGGGCGTCGGTCAGCGCGTCGAGTTCGGCGCGGGTGACCGGGATGACGGTGCCGTGCCGGGGGCTGGCCGGCAGCCGGTAGGACGCCGGCACCTTCCAGTTCGGCCTGGCCAAATCGTCGGTGCCCAGCGGGATGTAGCCCCGGCCGCCGTACTCGTCGACGAACAGGTAGTACCGCGAGCCGGAGGTGTCGCCGGGGTTGGCCTTGAACACGGTGGGTCCCTCCACCGCGGAGGTGCCGGCGTCACGGCCGATGCACGAGTCGAGCATCGTCCACGAAGGCTTTCCGGGCAGGTCCACGGCGGTCAGCGAGGGGGACTTCTCCTGGATGATGTCGGAGCAGCCGGTGCCGCCGCCGCCCTCGTCCTTGGTAAACCGGTAGTAGGTGTCGCCCTCGCGGATCATCGTGGAGTCGATCCGCGACTCGCCCCGGTCCTGCCAGATGGTCGCCGGGCTGAACGTGACGAAGTCGCGGGTGGTGGCGGCCAGCATCCGGTTGTACGTGTTGCCGGTGTGGTCCGGGTCGTTCTCCGCGAACAGCTTCGAGGCCCAGAAGACCAGGTACTCGCCGCGCTCGGCGTCCCAGTACGCCTCCGGCGCCCAGGTGTTGCCGGCGGTCGGCGGGGAGACCTCGACGTGCCGCTGCGCCGACCAGTTGACCAGGTCGGTGGACTCCCACACCTCCAGGTAGCGGCTGCCCCGGCGCTGGGCGGCGTCCCAGTCGCCGTTACGGCCGATCGACAGGTCGGTGGCGATCAGGAAGAACCGGTCCCCCTCCGGGCTGCGGATCAGGAACGGGTCGCGCAGCCCCAGCGTGCCGTGGGTGGACTCCAGTTTCGGCTGGCCGCCGTTGACCTCCGTCCACTGCAGGGCGTTGTTGCCCCGGCTGGCGGCGAAGTAGATCTTCTCACCGGCGATCGAGTTGCCGGTGAAGTAGCTGAACGCGTAGCCGGCGTACGGCGCGGGGGCCGGCAGCTCACGGACGGTCAGCGTGATGGTCCGCTCGACGGTGGCGGCGCCGACGGTGACCGTGGCGGTCACCGGCACCGTCGTGTCGCCCGCGCCGTGCGCGGGACGACGCACCACGCCGTCGGCGGTGACCACCTCCGGTCGGGCCGAACGCCAGCGGACCGTCGCGTCGTAGCGGCCGGTGGTGGGCATGGTCAGGTTGCCACGCACGTCGTCGGCGTGCACCAGGGTCAGCGCGGCGGCGGCCGCCTCGGCCCGGGTCTGGTCGGAATCCCCGGGTTGCGCGACCACCGCGACCTCGGCGGCGGTGAGGGCGCGGTCGTAGATCCGGAAGTTCGCCACCCGTCCCTTGAGGAACCGGTCGGTGGCGTAGTTCGACCGGCCCAGGTTGTTGGCGGTGGTGACGCCGTTGCCGACGGCGCTGGGCGGCACGGTGACGGCGGTGTTGCGGGCCACCTGCACGCCGTCGGCGTAGAGGGTGCCGGTGGTGCCGGTCTGGGTGTAGACGACCGACTTCCACACCCCCCGGGCCAGGTTGCCGCCGGTGCCGGTGACCTTCTCGCCGGCCCAGTTGGTGGTGGTGATGCCGGCGCGGAACGCGTCGCCGCTGGCGAACAGGTAGCCGGTGCCGGTGGCGGAGGTGGCCGGGTTGCCCAGGCCCCACAGGAAGTACGGGGTCTGCTGGGCCGGGTCGACCAGGACGTCCACCGCCACGGTGAGCGAGGAGCGGCCGGCCAGCAGGTTGTCAGGCAGTTTGACGTGGTCGTCGACGCCGTCGAGCAGCAGCCCGTCGGTGCCGGTCCAGGTGCCGCCGCCGACCAGGGTGCCGTCGTTGCCGTGGCCGGAGGTGTCGACGACGGTGGTGCCGGTGCGCTGGTCGAGGTCGTAGCGCAGCAGCAGCCCGTCGGTGACGTCGGCGGCGGCGGCCGGGGCCGCGGTGGCGGGGGCCAGCGCGGCGAGGAGGGTGAGCACGGTGGCGGCGACGACCGTACGGGTGCGGTGGGGGGTGGGGTGGGGGTTCCGGGGAACTGCGGAGGGCATGGGGGATTCCTCGGCGTTGTGAGCGTTAACAGGCTGGAATTGTCAACGCAACAATCAGACGCCGTCAAGGATGTGTCGTCCGCCGATGCGCTGCGCGCACGCCCGCTCACCTCCCGGGAGCCCGCCGCCCCGGGCCGCCGGGCTACCTGATCCGGCGGGTGGAGCGGGCCACGATGTCCGCGTACTCCGGGTGCCGGCTCAGCCAGTCGGCGAGGAACGGGCAGATCGGCACCACCGTACGGCCCCGGGCGCGGGCGTCGTCCATGACCGCGCGGGCCAGCGTCGAGCCGACGCCCCGCCCCTCGAACGCCGGGTCGACCTCGGTGTGCGTGTAGGCGATGATGGCACCGGTCAACTGGTAGGTGACCAGCCCGGCCAGCGCCCCGGTCTCGTCGCGCGCCTCGAACCGCTCCCGGTCCGGCGCGTCTGTCACAGTCAGCTCCACCGGACCATCCAAACACGCCCGGCCGCCACCGACCCGGCCGGGCGCGCAGCTCAGGGGTCGCCCAGCCGACGGGCACCCGGGGGCTGCCGACGGCGAGGAACCGCGGCGCACCCGATGGGTTAAAGTCCGGCCGCATGGACGGCACCACGCTGCGAACGTCCCGCCTGAGTCTGCGCCCGGTGCAGGACGGCGACGTCGACCGCATCCTCGAATACCGCAACCTGCCCGAGGTGACGTACTGGCTGTTGCGGACCGAGGTGGAGCCGGCGGCGTTCCGGGCGGCCTGGCGGCGCGCGGCCGACGACCCCGACGACCACAGCCGGGCGGTCGTCCTGGACGGTCTGGTGATCGGCACGGTCTCGCTCGACGTGCTGGACGGGATGGGGCAGCCGGGCATGCCGACCCGCACCGAGGCCCGCCTCGGCTACATCTTCGACCCGGCCCACGGTGGCCGGGGCTACGCCACCGAGGCGGTCACCGCGATGGTGGCGCACGCGTTCACCCGGTTGGGCGTCCGCCGGATCACCGCCGGGTGCTTCGCCGACAACCTCGCCTCGGTCCGGGTGCTGGAGAAGGTCGGCATGCGCCGCGAACAGCACGGCGTCGGTGACTCGTGGCACGCCGAACGGGGCTGGGTGGACGGCTACACCTACGCCCTGCGCGCCGACGCCTGGCCCGCGCCGTCCCGGTAGGCCCGTCGGGCGGCACCCGGGTCACGGGGACTGTGGTGGCCGGGCCCGCTGCGGGTGGGGCGTCTCGTGACGGGCCAGCATGGCGACGAACTCGGCGATCTTCCGCTCCCGGGTCTGTGCCCGCTTCACCGCGTTGAGCCGGTGCACGAGCGCGAACAGGTTGGTCCGGGTGAGCACGTCGAACATGGCCTGCGCGGCGGGATCGGCGGCGACCGCGGCGAGCAGGTCGGCGGGCACCTCGACCTCCGACGGCGGGGCGTAGGCCGCAGCCCACCGCCCGTCCGCCTTGGCGGCCTCCACCGCGGCCCGGCCCGGGGGCTGCATCCGGCCCTGCTGCTCCAGCCGGGCCACATTGGCGACGTTGCGTTGCGACCAGATGCTGCGGGCCCGGCGGGGGGTGAACCTGACCCAGGAGCTCGCCTCGTCCCGCTTGCGGGCCTGCCCGTCGATCCAGCCGAAGCACAGCCCCTCGTCGACCGCCTGCTGCCAGGTCAGGGTGGTGACCGTGCCGCCCTTGCGGGTCAGGGCGAGCCACACCCCGGGTGAGGTGTCGTGGTGGGCCGACAGCCAGGCGCGCAGTGCGTCCGCGTCGGCGACGATCAACTCGTCCAGTTCAGCGCTCGCCATGCCGGCAGGCTAGCCGCTGCCGGTGACAATCCCACCGGGGGCGCGGAGGCCGTCGACGAGGATGGCCAGCAGGCGCGGCCCCCGGCTGTCCAGCTCGGTGTCGTCCAGTCGGGACAGCCAACTGATCAGGACGATGACGTCCCGGGCCTCGGCGTCGGCGCGGATGCTGCCGGCCGAGCGGCCGGCGGCGAGCAGCAGTTCCACCGCTTCGCCGATCGGGCCGAGACTGTGCGCGGCGAGGTCACGCCAGGTCGCCGCCTCGACGGCGGCGAACACGTCCCGTTTGACCCGGGCGTAGCCGGCCACCCGGTCGAACCAGGCCGCCAACGCCGCCACCGGCGGGTGGCTGGCCAGCAGGCGCGGGGCCGCGGCGACCAGGTCGTCGACCTCGTGCCGGTACACCTCGACGAGCAGGTCCTCCCGGGTGGGGAAGTGCCGGTACAGGGTGCCCTGCCCGATGCCGCAGGCCTTCGCCACCGCGTTGAGTTTCAGCTCGCCCGGCTCGCGCACCAGGTCGCGGGCCGCGCGCAGGATGCGTTCGCGGTTGCGCCGCGCGTCGGCACGGGCCGCCGCCGTGCCCTGGGCAGCAGACGCCGCCGCGCCCTTGACAGAAGCGGACACGTGTCCGCTAAGCTCGTCGGAGTAACCGGACATGTGTCCACTCTACCCTGAGGAGCGTCATGACCATCCCCGGAAAGGTCGTCGCCATCACCGGCGCCAGCAGTGGCATCGGCGCGGCGACCGCCCGCCACCTCGCCGCGCTCGGCGCGTCGGTCGTCCTGGGCGCCCGCCGCACCGACCGGCTCGACCACCTGGTCGCCGAGATCGAAACCGCAGGCGGCAGGGCCGTCGCCGCCCGGGTGGACGTCACCGCCCCGGACGACCTGCGGACCCTGGTCGACCTCGCCGTCGAGCGGTTCGGTCGACTGGACGTCCTGGTGGGCAACGCCGGGATCAGCCGGCTCAGCACCCTGGCCGAGCTGGACGTCGAGGGCTGGTCGGCGATGGTCGACGTGAACGTCAAGGGCATCCTGCACGGGATCGCCGCCGCCCTGCCCGTCTTCACCCACCAGGGCAGCGGTCACCTCGTCACGGTCGTGTCGACCTCCGGCCTGAAGATCACTCCCACCCAGGCGGTGTACGCCGGGACGAAGAACGCGGTGCGCACCCTGCTGGAGGGTCTGCGGCAGGAGAGCACCGGCGGAGCGCTGCGGACGACCTCGATCTCCCCCGGCTACGTCCGCACCGAGCTCGTCGACCAGGCCATCGACGACCCCACGGTCCGCGAGCAGGTGCAGCAGACCATGGCCGAGATCGGCCTCGACCCCGGCGCGGTCGCCCGCGCGATCGCCTTCGCCATCGACCAGCCCGACGACGTCGAGATCGGCGACCTGACCATCCGACCGACCCGCCAGGACTGACCGTGGCGGGGCCGCAGGTCGACGGCGAGCAGCCGGGCCGCTCAGGCCACGAGCAGGCGCAGGCCCAGCTCCGCGGTGTCGCGGCGCAGCAGGTCCCCGTTGCGTCGCGCCCACCGGCCCGAGGCCAGATCCTCCCGCAGCATCCCGACGGCCCGCCGTTCCGCCTGCGGCCCGACCCGGGTCCACACCGACACCGCGCGCCGCACCCGCTCGTCCAGGTACGCCTCCGGTCGTCGCCAGTACGCCTCGAACAGGCCGTCGGCGCAGTCCCACGGGACGTCCACCGGCTCGGCGCGACCACCGATCGCGGCGGTCAGCTCACCCAGCGGGGGCCAGTCGACCAGCAGGCCGGCGAACTCCGGCAGGTAGTCGCGGGTCAGCCAGAACCGCTCCCGCCAGCCGACGCCGTCGGCGTCGTAGGTGAACACCACCACCCGCCGGGCCACCCGGCGCATCTCCCGCAGCCCGGCGACCGGGTCCGGCCAGTGGTGGACGGTGCTGACCGCCATCGCCGCGTCGAAGGAGCCGTCGGCGAACGGCAGGTCCCCCGCGGTGGCGGCCACGCACGGCGCGGCGTCGGCCGGACGCAGCGCCCGCATCACCGCCGAGGGTTCCACCGCCGTCACCACGCGGTCGCCGGGTTCGTAGGAACCGGTGCCGGCCCCGACGTTGAGCACGGTCCGGGCGTCACCCAACGCCGCCCGGATGCGGGCCGCGATCCGGGGGTCGGTGCGCCGGGTCGCCGGGTAGGCGCTGCCGATGGTGTCGTACAACCGGCCGCCGAAGACCCGTAGCTGCTCCTCCGGCGTGGTGGCGATCCCCAGTGCCCGCGCCTGCAACTCCCGGTCGATCGCCGCGACCAGGGCGGCGGCCCGGTCGCGCTGGTCGGTCAGCAGACCGCGCAGTCGGCACAGGTGCGCCACGGGGTCGGTCGCCGGGTCGTCCACCAGGTCGGCGATCTGCCGGAGCCCGAACCCGAGCCGCCGGTAGCCGAGCACCTCGCGCAGCCGCCGGACGTCGGCAGGCGAGTACGCGCGGTGTCCCGCCGCCGTGCGCCCGGACGGCGTGAGCAGGCCGATCTCGTCGTAGTGGTGCAGCGTCCGGACGGTGACCCCGGCCAGTTCCGCCACCCGCCCCACGGTCAGATGTTCGTCCACGGCACCGACTATCGGCCCTCACGCCGCGTGAGGAGCAAGCATCCGCAACGGGTACGGCCGCCACGGTGTCCGCGGCGGCCGTACGGGGATTGCTCCGGTCGACCGGTCAGACGACCGTGCAGGGGATGCCGTTGAGGGTGAACGCGGTCGGTTTGGCGGTGTTGCCGGTGTGGTTGGCCTGGAAGCCGATCTCGACGGTGGCGCCGGGGGCGATCGTGCCGTTGTAGCTGACGTTGCGGGCGCTCACCTGACCGGTGGTGGGCGAGATGGTGGCGCTCCAGGCCGAGGTGATGGACTGGCCCGACGGCAGGGTGAACACCAACGTCCAGCCGTCGATCGTCGAGGTGCCGGTGTTGGTGATGCTGATGCTGGCGGTGAAGCCGGAGTCCCAGCTGTTCATCGTGTAGCCGACCCGGGGTCCGCTGCCGCCCGCCGTGGGGGTCGGGGTGGGCGTCGGGGTCGGGGTCGGCGTCGGCGTCGGGGTGGCCGTCGGCGTCACGGTCGGGGTGGGGGTCGGCGTGGTGCCGTTGATGCTGGTCACGAACGTCATCACGCTGCGCGCCGGCAGGTTGACGGTCAGCGAGCCGTTGGACATGGTCAGCGCGCTCTGCGGGGCCACGTTGCGGCTGCCGTCGGTCAGCCAGTTCTGCACGCTGCCCGACGCGGTGGTGCCGGAGAGGGTGAACTGCTGGCTCACCGCCGAGGTGTTCTTGTTGACCGCGACGATGACCACGGTGTTGCCGCTGCGGTAGGCCGAGACGTAGACGTTCGACGCCGGGTTGGCCGTGGCGTCGACCCGGACGTATCCGGGCCGCACGAACCGGGCGTACTGGGCCATGATCGCGCCCCGCTTGCTGATCTGGCCGTCCTCGCGCATGGGGCCGTAGCTGCGCCGCAGGTACCACCAGACGTACGTCTGGAACTCGGCGTCGACCATGGACCGGTGGATGTGCTCGCCGACGTCGAGCGCCTCCGGCCAGGCGTCACCCGAGTTCGCGTTGCTGTTCGGGTAGTAGACCTCGGTCATCCACAGTTCCTTGCCCGCACCCTTCTGCTTGAACAGCGGGTACGGGAAGTTCGAGTACGAGGTGCCGTAGAGGTGGGCCCCGATGATGTCGACGTTGGCCAGCGCGGTGGCGTCGTTGAGGATCGGGTCCGACATCGACTTGACGTACTGGAAGGACTCCGGTGCCATCACCCGGGTGCTGATCACCCCGGAGTTCTCCTTGAGGAACTTGACGATCTCGGCGGAGGTCCACCACGTCCAGTCGTGGGCGTAGTCGGGCTCGTTCTGCACGGAGATGGCGTAGAGGTTGACGCCGTTGTTGCGCATGTACACGGTGAAGTCGTTCAGGTACTGCGCGTACGCGGCGTAGGAGCTGGCCCGCAGGCGCTTGGCGTTGGTCTGGCTGCCCCGGGTGAACGTCTCGATCATGCTGGCCGGCGGGTTCCACGGCGAGGCGAAGACGGTCACCCCGAGTTCGGCCGCGCGCTTGGCCGTGGCCAGGTCACGACTCCAGTCCGCCTGGCTCTCGCCGACCGGGATGCGCAGCACGGAGAAGCCGAGCCGGCCCTCGCCGGTGCCGAACGCCGTCTCCCGCTGGGCGGCGGTCAGGTCGCCGATCCAGCCGGCGTGGGTCATCGCGCCGTAGCCCTTGATCGTCTGCCGGGACGCCGACAGGTTGATGCTGGCCGGGGCGGCCGAGGCCTCCGTGGCCCCCAGGGCCGCCGTGGCCGCCGCGACGGGCAGCGCGCCCAGCGTGGTCAGGACTACGCGACGGCTCAGTGTTTTCCGCTCGCCGGCCGCCGGTCCATTCTGATCCTGCGTCATTTCTTTCGTCCTCCTGGTGGTGGTGGTACGCGCCCTGCCGGTTCCATCGAAGCCGGTCGGCACCGATCTGCTACGCCGGCACGGGGATGACCTGGACGTCACCGTCGGCGTTTCGACAGAACATATCGACTTCGATAATTGTGAACGTTAACGGCCGGAGTTTAGTTACCCCTTTCAGAGGGGTCAAGCACGCCAGCCGTATCCGGGTCCGCACCGATCCCGCGCGCCCGGTGGTCCTCGCACAGCGCCACGACGCGGGCGGCGACCGGCGTGCACGGCTCGCCACCCGACGGTTGCCAGCCGGTTCGATTGTGGCGGGCGTCGCGACTCCGGCGGGCAATTGATCTGACGTTCCGCCCTTTCCGCATCGTCGAACGGGAATGCGCTGCGGTAACTGTCGGGCCGGCACGATCCGGTCCGCCACGCGGTGGTGCCCGGTCCGGCGTACCCCCGACCGCACTGGCCCGGCCGCCGCCGACACCCGCCCGGCCGCCGCCGCCCGGCCGGGGCAGGTGGCACGCCACCGGGGAGCGGTCCAGCCGGGCACCGGCTGCGGGAAACGTCCGACCACGCGCCGGTCCACCGGCCAGCTCCCGTGCGGGCCTGACGTCATCGCCGGCCGCGCCGCCGCACGGTCAGGCCCCGGGCGTCGACGCCTCCAGCCGGCGGACCGCCCGGCTGGACACCATCCCGAGCACCGAGAGCACCACCAGCGCCGCGAGGATCAGCAGGGTGTCGCGGGTGCCGACCAGCGCGGCGGCCGGCCCGACCGCCACCTGTCCCAGCGGGATGGCCACGAACGAGCCCAACATGTCGTACGAGTAGACCCGGGCCAACCGGTCGGCCGGGACGTGCCGGGCGATCGACGTGTCCCAGGCCACCGCGAACTGTTCCACGGCGATCCCGACCACCAGCGCGGCGGCCAGCAGCGCCACCAGCGTCGGGGTCAGTGCCAGCGCCAGCAGCAGCAACGACTCGGCGACCATGCACACCACCCCGAGCAGCAGCAGCCGGCGTACCCGAAGCCGCAGTGCGACGACGCCGCCGACGACCATCCCGACGGTCTGCGCCGCCAGCACCAGGCCCCAGGCGCTGCGGCCGATCGTCACGTCGGCGACGGCCGGGCCGAGCACGCTCATCCCCCCGGCGAGGGCCGCGTTGAGCACCATGAACCCGAGCACCACCACCCACACCCAGGTCCGGGCGACGAACTCGGTCCACCCCTCCCGCAGGTCGGCGACGACCCCGGTGCGGGCGGCGGCACCGCGCGCGGCGGGCACCCGGACCCCGGCGAAGGCGACGGCCGCGACGGCGAAGGTGACCGCGTCGACGGCGAGCCCCCAGCCGGGGCCGACCATGGCGACCAGCAGGCCGCCGAGCGCCGTACCGCCGATCATGCCGGCGTTCATCCCGAGCCGGATGATCGCGTTGGCCGGCTGGATCAGCTCCGCCGGGACGGTCTGCGGGGTCACGGCGGCCGAGGCGGGCTGGGCCAGGGCGCTCACCACCCCGTTGGCCGCGCCGAGCGCCAGCAGCAGCGGGATCGTCGCCGTGCCGGTGAGCACCAGGGCGGCCACCGCCGCCTGGGTCACCGCACCGAGCAGGTTGGAGCCGACCAGCACCAGCCGGCGGGGCACCCGGTCGGCGAGCACGCCGCCGAAGAGCACGAACAGCACGTTCATCAGCGAGCGGGCACCGACGACCAGCCCCAGGTCGCGGACCGAACCGGTCAGGTCGAGCACGGCGAAGGCCAGCGCGACCGGGGCGACCGCGTTGCCCACCATGTTGACCAACCGGCCGACGGCCAGGCGGCGGAAGGCGGCGTACCGCAGTGGGGCGAGCATGTTCTCCTCCGGGACGCGGTCGCGCGACCCGAGAACCCTAGCCAACGTCGACCGGTGGCGTGGCCCCGCTGCGCCGGCCCGGCCGTCCACTGTCGCGGCCCGTACAGGGGCATTGACCTGCATGGCTTCACGACAGCGAGATCAACTTGTCACGCCCGCGACACGATCCGGCTCGACAGTGGGTCATCGTCGCCCACCCCACAAGGAGCGTCATGGCCCCCACCCCACCGACCGACGCGGAACTGGACGTCCTCATCCGCG
The DNA here is from genome assembly GCF_053667945.1 of Micromonospora sp. SCSIO 07396. Taxonomy (NCBI): domain Bacteria; kingdom Bacillati; phylum Actinomycetota; class Actinomycetes; order Micromonosporales; family Micromonosporaceae; genus Micromonospora; species Micromonospora sp. SCSIO 07396. Next base: position 2,161,005 of record NZ_CM132210.1, on the reverse strand, counting down.
CCCGGCTCGCGTCGCTCGGCATCGACCTCGACCAGCTTCCCCCCGGCACCACCGCCGACCCGCAGACCGGCTCCCCCGGCCGGGACACCGTGCTGGCCTCGCTGCGTTCCTTCGTCCGCGGCACCGTCGGCACCCTCGCCGCCTACCAGCCGCCCGCCCCGGCCGGCACCGACCCGGCCGTGGCCCGGGCGCTGTCCCAGCAGCCCGCGCCGATGCTCTACCCCTCGATCAGCACGGAATGGCGGAAGTGATGAGCACAGCACCTGCCGACCGCGGCGTCGACCGTCGCGCCTTCCTCGCCCGGACCGCCGCGCTGGCCACCGCCTCGGCGTTCGGTGGCGTCGTCGCGCTGCCCGCCGTCGCCTCGGCGGCCGGCGTCACCCGCGTGGCGGTCGCGCCGCCCGGCCGCTACAACCCGGCGCTGGCCGTACCCAACGCCTACGTCAAGCCGCGCCCGGAGGCGGTGGCCGACCCGACCGAACTGACCATCGCCGAGGCGGCCTGGCTGATCCGGGCCGGCAAGCTCACCCCGGAGAAGCTGGTCGAGGCGTACCTGGCCCGGATCTCCCGCTACGAGGCGACCTACCAGGCGTTCAACCTGGTGCTCGCCGAGCAGGCGGTCAAGGCGGCCCGCGCGATGGCCCGCAAGCCGAGCCGGGGCGCGCTGCACGGCATCCCGCTGGCCATCAAGGACAACTACTTCACCGCCGGGGTGCCGACCACCGCCAGTTCCTACCTGTTCGCCGACTTCCGGCCCCCGTACGACGCCACTGCGGTGACCCGGCTGGTCACCGGCGGCGGGGCGATCGTGCTGGGCAAGACCCAGATGGGCCCGCTGGCCACCACCCGGGCCACCACCCCCGCCGGAGTGGTCACCACGGTCAACGCCTGGACCCCCACCAACCCCGCCACCGACCCCGGCGGGTCGTCCACCGGAACCGCCACCGCCGTGGCGGGACGGCTCGCCACCTGCGGCACCGGCACCCAGACCGGCGGCTCGATCACCGCGCCGTCCAACGCGCAGAACCTCACCGGGCTCAAGCCGACCATGGGACGGGTGTCGCTGCACGGGATCATCCCGCTCAGCTACACCCGCGACCACCCCGGTCCACTGGCCCGCGACGCCAAGGACGCGGCCATCATGCTCACCGCGATGGCCGGCGAGGACCCGGCCGACCCGCGCAGCCAGGGCCTGCCCGCGGTGCCGAAGCTGATCGACGCGGCCACCCCGACCTACCAGGGCGGCACGCTCAAGCTGCGGTGGAAGACCCGGATCGGGGTGCTGCCCGGCTTCACCGCCGGCACCTCGGAGACCGCCGTGGCCCGGCAGGCGTACCTGGCGAAACTCGCCGCGATCCCCGGCGCGACAGTGGTCGACGTGCCACTGCCCGACGAGTGGGAACTGCTCACCGGCAGCGCGTTCAACAACGTACGGCTGCCGGAGCGCACCGAGCCGTTCCTGCCCTATCTGCGTACCGACCTGCGGGGCTTCGGGGTGTCGGTGACCGGCTGGTTGCAGGGGGCGCTGCTGGGCGGTGGCGAGTTCATCACCGGCCAGCGGGCCAAGCTGCTGCTGATGGAACGGGTGCTGGACCAGCTCTTCGCGCACTGCGACGTGGTGGTGCAGACCGGGCCGGTGCCGTTCGACATCCTCGGCCTGCCGGAGATCGGCTTCCCGATCGGGTTCACCGGCGCGGGCCTGCCGGTCGGCACCATCCTCGGCGGCCTGCCGTACGGCGAGGACCGGTTGTTGTCGGTGGTCGCCGCCTACCAGGCGGTCACCGACTGGCACCTGCGCCGGCCGGCCGACCCACCGGCGGCCCCGGCGGCCCGCAGCGCCGCCCCCGCCGGCCTGCGGCTCACCGCCGACGAGGTGGCCCGGCTCGCCCAGTGACCGTCGCCCGTCCGCCCCGCCGCCGACCGGTGGCGGGGCGGACGGGCGACGTGCGGGTCGGCCGGTCAGCCGATGGCGGCCAGTTCCGGCAGCACCTCGGCGGCGACCCGCTGGGTGAACTCCACCGGGTGCCGGTCCGGGGTGACCTGGACCTCGGTCACCCCGAGCGCGGCGTACTCGGCCACCTCGGCGAGGAACGCGTCCGGGTCGTCCAGCGGCGGTCGCATCACGACGACCGTCTTGTCGATGGTGTCGTAGTCGCGGCCCTCGGCGGCGCAGTGCCCACGCAGCACGTCCAGCTTGTGTGCCACCTCGGCCGGGCTGCTGCCGAACAGGTTGCAGGCATCGGCGTAGCGGGCCACCAGCAGCAGGGTCTTCTTCTCGCCGCCGCCGCCGATCATCACCGGCGGGTGGGGCCGTTGCAGCGGCTGCGGCGCGTTGAGCGTCTCGGCCAACCGGTAGTGCCGGCCCTCGAACGGCCCGTTGTCGTCGCTCCACATCTGCCGGCAGATCAGCAGCGTCTCCTCAAGCCGTTCGAACCGCTCGGCCACCGGCACCACCGGCACCCCGAGGCCGCGCTGTTCACGCTCGTACCAGGACGCGCCGATGCCGAGCCGGGCCCGGCCGCCGGAGAGCACGTCCAGGGTGGTCACGATCTTGGCGAGCAGCCCCGGGTAGCGGTACATCACGCCGGTGACCAGCACGCCGAGCGTCATCCGCGAGGTCCGCGCCGCGACGAAACCCAACGTCGTGTACGCCTCCAGCATCGGCTCCTGCGCCGGGGCCATGGCCTCCATCTGGAAGTAGTGGTCCATCACCGTGAACGATGCGACACCGGCCTGCTCGGCGACGGTGGCCGTCTCGATCAGGGTCGGCGCGATCGCTGCCGGATCGGTCGGGGTCGAGTAGTTCCAGTAGTGCAGTCCTAATCTCATGCCTCGTTCACCTCGGTACCGATCCTAGTGGCGACGCCGACCCACCGCCGGCTGGGCGCGGACCCGCGTTCACGAGCACCCTTCGCATTTTTGAAGATCGGCACTAGGCTCTGCCCCGTCCGGAGTGGATGACCACGGAGGTGCCCATGAAGAAGATGACCGTCCGTCGTACGAGCGCCCTGCGCCTGGTGTCCGGCGCCCGCCGGCTCTGGATCGAGTGGTGCTGGTAACTGCCGGCCCGGCGGGCGCCCCCGGGCGCCCGCCCTCGCCGGGAACGGGCCACCCGTGAGCGACGGGTCCCCACGCTACGACTGCCACCGCGACCTCGGGCCGTACGCCGGGGTCGCCGACCTGCTCCGCCGGATCGCCGCCGACCGCCCCCGGCTGGCCGCCCGGCACCGGGTCGAGTTGGCGGCCATCGCGCCGCAACGCGCCCCCGGCCGGCGCACCGCCGCCGACGAGGCACCGATCCGGTTCCACCCCGCCCGGCGCACCGCCGCCCTGGCCTACGGCGCGACCGAGTTCGTGGCGGCCTGGGCCGACACCCTGCGCCGGCCGGTCACCCTCCGGTTCGGCCACGTCGGCGCGGCCGACGAGACCACCAGGGAACTCCTGGACACGCTGGCCGGACGACTCGACACCGACCGGGTACGGCTGGACCTGCGCGACGACGGCCCGGCCCGAGCACCGGCCGAGCCCGGACCGGAGGCCGTACGCACCGTGCTGGGCGAGAGCCTGGCCGCGGGCTTCTACCACCACGCGGCCCGCACCGCCCGGCACGGACGCACCCTGGTCACCCCGCACGACGACCGGCGGCACTGGTGGGCGTTCACCACCGGCCTGGCCACCGCCCTGGCGGCGCTGGACCGGGCGACCGAGGCGCTCGACCTCTACCACGAGACCCGGACCGTCACCGACGATCCGAAGATCACCATGTCCGCCGCGTACGCCACCGCCATGTTGTACGCCAGGCACCTGCCCGCCGACGCGCAGGACCCGGCGCGGGCCCGACACTGGCTGGCGCAGGCGCTCCGGCTCGCCAGGACGCTGCCCGACCCCCGGCAGCGGGTGCTGTCCACCGTCTTCTACGAGCAGGGCGTGGCCCTGCTGGACAGCCGGGAGGGCGAACCGGAACGCGCGCTGCGCCTGATCGACGACGGGCTGTCCCGGCTGACGGCGGTGCTCGCCCCCGGGGAACGCCCGCAGGACGTGGCCCGGCTACGGCACAACCGGGCCCAGGTCCACCTGGCGCTGGGCGACCCGCAACGGGCCCTGGCCGAACTCGACACGGTGATCGGCCACGATCCCGACAACTGCGAGTACTACGTGGATCGGGCCGCCCTGCACCGGGCGGCCGGACGGCACCGGGCCGCGATCAGGGACCACGGCAGCGCGATCCGGCTCGGCCCGCACCTGCCGGAGGCGTACTACAACCGGGCGGTGCTGTACCAGGAACGGGGCCGCACCGGACGGGCCCGGGACGACCTGGGCCGGGTGCTCGCCATCGACCCCGGGCACCTCGACGCCCGGATCGCCCTGGTCAACCTGCATCTGGAGCAGGGTGCGCCCGATGCCGCCGAGGCGGGTGCGCGGGCCGGGCTGGCACTGGCCCCGGACGAGCCGGCCCTGCTGTGCACGCTCGGGCTGATCCGCTCCGAGCGCGGTGACCCGGCCGGGGCCGAGGAGCTGTTCAGCCGCGCGTTGGCCGGCGATCCGGAACTGGTCGAGGCGTGGACCAACCGGGCCACCGTACGGTTCGACCGGGGGGAGGTCGCTGCCGCCGTGACCGACCTGGACCGGGCGGTGGCGCTGTCCACGGCACCGGTGCCCCGCTACAACCGGGGCACCGCGCTCGCCCGGCTCGGCCGCTTCGACGAGGCCGCCCGGGACTTCGCCGACGCGCTCACCCGGCCGGGCGTGGACCGGTCGCTGCGCCGGGAACTGCGCGCGGAACTGGCCCGCTGCCGCCGCCGTACCGGCTGACCCCGCTACCCTCCGGCGGGCCGACCCGCCGGGGCGGGGGTGCCGGGGCGGCCCGGCACCCCCGCCGACGCTCAACCGCGCAGGCTCCACTGCTGGTTGGTGCCGCCGTTGCAGGCCCAGAGGATCAACTTGGTGCCGTTGGCCGTGCCGGCGCCGTTGGCGTCCAGGCACAGGCCGGACTGCACGCCGGTGATCGTGCCGTTGGCGTTGACCGCCCACTGCTGGTTGGTCTGCCCGTTGCAGTCCCAGATCACCACCTGGGTGCCGTTGCCGGTGCCCTGCCCGGAGGCGTCCAGGCACTTGGAGCCGTAGACCATGAGCTGCCGGCCGGTGGTCTGGGTGAACCGCTGGTTGGCCGCGCCGGTGCAGTCCCAGAGTTGGGCCTGGGTGCCGTTGGTCGTGCTGGAACCGCCGATCTCGGCGCACCTGCCGGACTGCCCGCCGACGATCTGCACACCCTGCGCCGGCGGGTTGCCCGTGCCCTGCACGCCCGCGTTGGCGATGACGGTCTGCGCGCCCGACGGCCAGTTGTTGTTGCTGACCACCGTGTTGTTGTTGACCACGTTGCCCCGGTCACCGTTGGTCACGTTGGTGCTGTTGTTGGTCGACCAGTTGTTGGTGACGGTGAAGTTGCCCATGTTCTCGGCGTACCAGTAGTTGGCGGTGGCCCAGGTGCCGGTGCTGGCGAACACGTTGCTGCGGGCGGTGTAGTAGCGGGAGCCCTCGTCGAAGTAGAGCCCGAACCAGCCGTTGGTGCGCAGGCAGTGGTTCTCGGTGATGCTGCCGCCCGGGTTGGCCGACAGGGTGTAGATGCAGCCGCCGTCGGTCATCTGCTGCATCACGTCGTGCACGTAGTTGCCGACGACCTGGTTGTTGGCGGCGGTGGTGGCGGTGGAGTAGCGCGGCTGGTAGTTGTACAGCCCCCGGTCGGCGTAGTGGTTGCTGCCGCCCGCGTCGTTGGCGCCCCAGCCGTACCCGACCGACAGCCCGGTGTACGGCATGTTGTAGACCTCGTTGTGCGACACCAGCGAGGTGTTGACGTACGTGGTCAGGATCGACACCACGCCCCGGTACTCCAGCCCCAGGTCGTGCACCCGGTTGTTGCTGATGGTGATGTTCCGGTTGGTCATCCGCTGGTCGCCCGGGTGGTGGGCGTCGGCGCGCACCCCACCGACCACCACGCCGCCGGCCGAGCTGCGGGCGATCTCCGAGCGGGTGACGGTGATGTTGCTGGCCCCCAGGCCGACCCCGCTGGCGTGCGCGTTGGCGTCGTTGCCGATGCCGATGGCGGTCTGCCCGAGGTTGACGAACTGGGAGTCGCTGAAGGTGATCGTGTTGGCGGCGGAGACCTGCACGGCGGCCGGCATCTGGTTCCAGCTCGGCCGGGTCGCCTCGAACAGCGGGCAGCCCTCCTGGCAGGAGGTCAGCGCGTCGGCCGGGCGGGCCCAGGTGCCGGTGATGTGCGCGCCGGTCTGCTGGTCGGCGAAGCCGTTGCTGCTGCTCGGGCCGAGCCAGCTGGTGCCGGTGAAGGTGATCCCGCTGAACGCGATGTGGTGCGCCGGGGCGTCGTAGCTGCCGCCGACGTTCACCAGCGACTGCAGCTGGGGCAGCTCCACGCTGACGCTGTTCATGTTCTGCCCGGCCAGCGGGATGTAGTTGAGCTGCCCACTGCCCGGGTTCAGGTACCACTCCCCCGGGCTGTCCAGGAACTCGTACGCGTTGGCCAGGTAGAACGGCCCGGCCCGGTGCGGCTTGGACAGGGTGTCGAAGCCGAAGGTGTTGTTGTTCCAGGCCGGCTGCTGCATCGTCAGGAAGTTGCCGCTGATGCTCTGCACCGGGGAGTACCGGTCGGTGAACGAGCCGACGCTCTCCACCTCGACCCGGTTCTGGTTGCCCAGGTTGTTCAGGTAGCTCAGCGCGCCGTTGCTGAACCGCATGCCGCTGGTGGTGAAGGTGAAGTCGGCCCGGTTCACGGCGGTGCGGGCCCGGGTGGCGACCGCCCCGTTGACGTAGAGCTGCCGGCTGTCCAGCCCGGCGGGCACGCTCGCCCGCCAGATGTTGCGGCCGGCGTCGACCTGCGACCAGCCGGTGACCGCACGCGCTCCGCTGATCTGCGGGCGGGCCGACGCGGCGGCCCGCCAGGTGACGGTGTAGCCGTTGGTGCCGGAGTCGGCGGCGGTGAACCGCAGCGGCGCGGCCAGCCGGTAGACGCCGTCGGCCAGCTCGACGACGATGTCGCCGGACATCCCGGCGGTGCGGGACCGGACCGCGTTCTGCGCCTCGGTCAGCGAGCAGGGCTGGCTGGTGGAGCAGGCGGTGCCGCTGCCGGCGGGGGACGCGTAGAGGGTGGTGGTGGCGGCGAGGGCGGGACCGGCCGGGGCGAGCGCGGCGACCGTGGCGGCGAGCGCCGTGGCGGCCAGGCCGGCCAGCAGCGGCCCGCGCCGGGCGGGTGGTGTCGGGACGGACACGGGTGGGACTCCAATCGTGGTGGGGTGGTGGGGTGCCCGGCGTCGCGGTGGAATCATGCCGCGACCGGGGCGAGCAGTCCGGCGGCCCGCAGCGCCGGCCACAGCACCGTCGGGACGTCGGCGTCCGCGCGGGTCAGCGTCTGGGTGACCTGCGCGCGGTTGCGCAGGCCGACGACCGTCGAGACGACCGCGGGATGGGAGCGGACGAAGGCGAGCGCCGTCTGCGGCAGGGTGACGCCGTACGTCTGGCAGACGTCGGCGATCCGGCGGGCCCGGTCGATCAGCTCGGGTGGGGCCTGTTGGTAGTTGTAGGTCGCGTCGGCCGGGGGCCGGTCCTGCGACAGCAGCCCGGAGTTGTAGACCCCGGCGACCACCACGCCGACGCCCCGGCGTTGGGCGGCGGGCAGCAGGTCGGCCAGCGCCCCCTGTTCCAGCAGGGTGTACCGGCCGGCGCACATCACCACGTCGACGTCGGTCTCCTCGACGAACCGGGTGAGCAGGTGGGACTGGTTCATGCCGGCCCCGATGGCCCCCACCACGCCCTGGTCGCGCAGCTCCACCAGGGCGGGCACCGCCTCCGTGGCGGCCTGTTCCCAGTGGTCGTCGGGGTCGTGCAGGTAGACGACGTCGATCCGGTCCAGGCCGGTGCGCTCCAGGCTGGACTCCAGCGAGCGCAGCACGCCGTCGCGGCTGAAGTCCCAGACCCGCCGGTGGTCGGCGGGCACGTCGAAGCCTTCCGGGTCGCGCCGGTGCGCGTCCTGCGGCGACGGTACGAGCAACCGCCCGACCTTCGTCGACACCACGTACTCGTCGCGCGGCCGGGTCCGCAGCGCCGCGCCGATGCGCCGTTCGGACAGCCCGAGCCCGTAGTGCGGCGCGGTGTCGAAGTAGCGCAGGCCGCCCGCCCAGGCGGTGTCGACGGCGGCGGCGAACTCCTCGTCGGTGGTGGCCCGGTAGAGGTTGCCGGCCTGCGCCGCGCCGAAGCCCAGCCCGGTGAGGCGTACCGCCGGTCGGCGCGGCAGGGGGCGGGCCCTCACGACGGCTCCTCCAGTCGGTAGGCCCGCCGGGCGGTGTGCCGCCAGATCGCCGCCAGATCGTCGTCGCCGAGCGGGTCGAGCAGCTCGGCCAGCGTGTCGACCCACCTGTCGTACGTGCTGGCGAGCAGGCAGACCGGCCAGTCGGAGCCGAACATCAGCCGGTCCGGGCCGAACGCGTCGAGGGCGTGCTCGACGGCCGGACGCAGGTCCTGCGGTGTCCAGGCTGACCGGTGCACCTCGGTGACCAGGCCGGAGAGCTTCGCCGTGGTGTTGGCCGCAGCGGCCAGGGTGCGCAGGTCGCGGGCCCAGTCGTCGAGGTCCGTCCCGCCGAGGGCGGGTTTGCCGAGATGGTCCAGGACGAACCGCACCCCGGGCAGGTCCTGGGCCAGCCGGCCGGCCGCGCCCAGTTGGTGCTGCCGGACCAGCAGGTCGAAGGCGAGACCGGCGGCGCCCACCGCGGTGATCCCCCGCCGTACGTCGGCCCGGTCCAGGAACGCCGGGTCGGGCTCGTCCTGCACGCTGTAGCGGACGCCGACCAGCAGGTGGCCGCCGCGGGTCGCGCGCAGCCGGGCCAGCCGGTCGGCGGCGTCGGGTGTGGTGACGTCCAGCCAGCCGACGACCCCCCGGACGAGCGGGTGGTCGGCGGCGACGCCCAGCAGGTCCACCGTCTCGGCCTCGGTGGAGTTGGCCTGCACCAGCACGGTCCCGGTGACCCCGGCGGCACGGGTGACCCGGGCCAGGTCGTCCGGGGTGAAGTCGGCGTCGATGGCGGCCATGGTGGCCGGGTCGATCCAGGGCTGCGGGTGCCGGGCCCGCACCCAGAGGTGGTGGTGGGCGTCGACGGTCCCGGGTGGCGCGCTCACCGGCCCAGCCATCCGCCGTCGACGGGCAGCACGATGCCGTTGACGTAGTCCGAGGCCGGGGCGGCCAGGAACACCGTCGCGCCGGCCAGGTCGTCGGCGTCCCCCCACCGGCCGGTCGGGATGCGGGCCAGGATGGCCCGGTCGCGTTCCGGGTCCTCGCGTAGCGCCCGGGTGTTGTCGGTGGCGATGTAGCCGGGGGCGATGGCGTTGACGTTGACCCCGTGCGCCGCCCATTCGTTGGCCAGCGCCCTGGTCAGCCCGGCGAGGCCGGACTTCGCGGCGGCGTAGCCGGGGACGGTGATGCCGCCCTGGAAACTGAGCAGCGACGCGGTGAAGATGATCTTCCCGTGGCCGCGCGCCACCATCTCCCGGCCGATCTCCCGGCTCAGCACGAACTGGCTGGTCAGGTTCACCTCGATGACGTGGTCCCAGATCTCGTCGGAGTGCTCGGCCGCCGGGGCACGGGCGATCGTGCCGCCGTTGTTGACCAGGATGTCGACCGGGCCGAGGTCGTGCAGGTCGGCGACGAGCCGGCGGACCGCGTCCCGGTCGGCCAGGTCGGCACGCAGCGCGGTGAACGAGCGGCCCGCCGCGCGTACCCGCTGCTCCACCTCGCTGCCGGTGGCCTCCATGTTCGCCGAGACGCCGACGATGTCGGCGCCGGCGACGGCCAGCGCCTCGGCCATGGCCAGCCCGATGCCCCGGCGCGCGCCGGTCACCACGGCCGTGCGGCCGGACAGGTCGAACAGGGCGTTCACCGGTCGGCCTCCTGCCAGTCGAGCAGCACCTTCAGCACGCCGCCGCCCTCTTCCAGGGCGGTGAACGCCGAGGCCGCCGCCTCGACGGGCACCACCCGGGAGATGAGCTGCCCGGCCGGCACCACTGCGGAGGCGACCAGCCGGACCGCCTCCACCATGTCCTCGCGCTGGTAGAGCCGTGCGCCGAGCAGTTCCAGCTCGCGCCAGAAGACCCGGTGCAGGTTCACCGGCCGGGGCTGCGGGTGGATCGCCACCATGACCAGCCGGCCCCGGGTGGTCAGCACGTCGACGGCGGTGTCGACCCCGGCGGCGGACCCGGACACCTCGAAGGCCACGTCCGCGCCCGCGCCGTCGGTACGTTCGTCGACCAGCGCCACCACGTCGGTGCCGGCCGGGTCGACCGCGTCGATCCCGATCCCGGCGGCCACCGACCTACGGAACGGGTCCGGTTCGACGAGCAGGACCCGCGCGCCCCGGTGCCGGGCGACGGTGGCGACGAGCACACCGATCGGCCCGCCGCCGACGACCACCACCTGGTCGGCGTCGGTCACCCGGCCCCGCCGCACGTCGTGCACGGCCACCGCGACCGGCTCGACCAGGGCGGCCCGGTCCAGCGGCAGGTCGTCGGGGAGCGGCACCACCAGGTCGGCCGGGACCGTCCAGGAGGACTGCATCGCGCCCGGCGAGTCGACCCCGAGGAAGTCCATCGCGTGGCAGACGTGCGCGGTGCCCCGCCGGCAGGCGACGCACCGGCCGCAGAACCGGGTCGGCATCACGGTGACCGGTTGGCCCACGGCGTAGCCGGTGACGCCCTCACCCACCTCGGCCACCCGGCCGGACATCTCGTGCCCGAGCACCGCCGGCGGGCCCACCCGGGCGTCCATGTCCCCGTGGTAGACGTGCAGGTCGGTGCCGCAGATCCCGGTGTAGGCCACCGCGATCCGCAGCTGGCCGGGCCCCGGCGGCTCCGGCGCGCGCCGCTGCACCTCCAGGTGCCTGGCGCTGCGGTAGACCACTGCCTTCATACGTGCTCCCTCGCGGTCGGGTCAGTGCGGGACGGCGGACGGCAGGCCGTCGTGGTGGTGCGTCGGGGCGTCGGGCAGCGGTGTGCCGTACCGCCCGGCCGGGATGGCGGCCGGGTCGGGCCCGGCCAGCAGCCGACGGCCGGCCCGTTCCGGCCGTACGTTGGGACCGTCCGGCGTCGGTACGTCGGAGCGGCGCGGGTAGCTGCCGATCTCCTCCTCGCAGACCGTGACGCCCAGCCCCGGCGTGTCGCCGAGGACGAACGCGCCGTCCTCGACGTGCAGGTCGCGGGTGATCCCGACCGGCGGGTGGAGGTCCTGCAACTCGCTGACCATGTGGTTGGGCACCGACGTGGCGGCGTGCAGCAGGCCGACGGGGTGGTTGCCGATCGGACTGACCGGCAGGTCGTAGGCGTGCGCCAGGGCGGACACCCGCAGGAAGTGGGTGACCCCCCACACCGCGGCCATCTGTACGACGTCGACCGCCGCCGCGGCGATCAGCGGCCGGTACTGCTCCAGGCCGGTGAGGTTCTCCCCGGTGGCCACCGACGCCCGGATCCCGCGCCCGACGACGGCCAGGCCCTCGGCGTCCCACCGGCGGACGGGCTCCTCGATCCAGACGAGGTCCAGGGTGCGTTCGAGTTCGCCGACGTGCCGGACGGCCTGCTTGCGGGTCCACGCCTCGTTCACGTCGAGCATCAGGCCCGGCCGCTGCCCCCGGCCGGCCTCGGTCAGCACCTCCCGGACCACGTGCAACCGGTGCCGGTCCCGCTCGATGTCGAGGCCGCCCTTGAGCTTGGCGGCCCGCAGCCCGTGCCGGGCGTACAGCTCGTAGGTGGCGGCGAGCGCGTCGTCGTCGAGGCCGATGTCCAGGCCGGAGGCGTACGCGGGCACCCGCCTGTCGCGTCCGCCGAGCAGCCGCCACAGTGGTTGCCCCGCCGCCTGGGCCTTGATGTCCCACAACGCGGTGTCCAGCGCCCCGATGGTGCCGAACACCGAGCCGGCGTGGCCCGCCTTGAAGGTCTGCCGCAGCATCCGGTCGTAGAGGGTGGTCACCGCGCGGGGGTCCTCCCCGTCGATCGCGGCGAAGATCCGTTCGAGGTCGGTGTGCGGTCCGAGGCCGACGCCGGTGATGCCCTCGTCGGTCTCGACCAGGACGATCGGCACGGCGGTCACCCCGTCGGCGAACACGCCGTTGGCGTCGCCGACGGGCCGCCCCCAGTCCTGCACGGTGGTCAGGGTCCGGTATCCGGTGATCCGCATGTCAGCCCTTCGTGGCGCCGGCGGCCACACCGTCGGCGATCTGGCGCTGGAGGAAGAGGTAGATCACCAGGACGGGCACCGCGGCGATCAGCACCCCGGAGGCGAAGGTGGGGATGTCGTCGGAGTACTGGCCGCGCAGCGAGGTGACCCCGACCATCAGCGTGCGGTGTTCGGCCGAGGGCATCAGCAGCAACGCGATCAGCACGTCGTTCCAGCAGAACAGGGCGTCGAGGATGCCGACCGACAGCAGCGCCGGGGTGCCCAGCGGCAGCATGATCCGCCGGTAGACCCCGTAGACGCTGTTGCCGTCGATCCGGGCCGCATCGATGATCTCGGTCGGGATGGTCTTGTAGTAGCTGGTCATCAGAAAGATCGTGAACGGCAGGAACTGCGCCACGTAGGCCAGCACGAGCCCCGGGTAGGTGTCGACCAGGCCGGCGTCGGCCATCACCCGGGCCAGCGGCACCATGATCACCTGGAACGGCACGAACAGCGCCGCGAGGCAGCACAGGAAGAGCACCGACGAGCCCCGGAACCGTAGCTGGCTCAACGCGAAACCGGCCATCGAGCCGAACAGCAGCAGCAGGAGCACCGAGGCCGTCACCACGCCCACCGAGTTGGCCAGGTAGCGGGCCATCCCCACGCTGTTCCACGCCGCGCCGATGTTCTCGAAGCGCAGGGCGTCGGCCAGGGAGAACCGGTCGAGGACGTACTCGCGGCGGGTCTTCATGGCCACGTTGAGGGTGAACGCCAGCGGGTAGACGGTCGCCAGGGCCAGCACGGCCATCGGGAGGGCGAGCAGCCACCGCCCCCACCGCCTGTGGGACATCACGCCTCCCTCACCGCCCGCCGGAGCAGGCTGATCTGCAACAGCCCCACCACGAGCATGATGAGGAAGAGCACCGTCGAGGCGGCCGAGGCGAGCGCCGGCCGGTTCAGCTGCCCCTGCTGGATCCAGATGTAGTACTCCGGCAGGTAGGTGGAGCCCTCCGGGCCGCCGCTGGTCATCACGTAGAGCAGGCCGAACATGGAGGTCAGCATCCCGATCATCGTGGTGACGACGACGAACTGGATGGTGCGGGAGAGGCTGGGCACGATCACGTGCCTGATGGTCTGCGGCAGTGACGCACCGTCCACCCGGGCGGCGTCCAGCAGGGAGGCGTCCAGGGTGGCGAAGCCGGCGAGGAACACCACCAGCGCCATCCCGAAGGTCGCCCAGACGTGCACCCCGACCACCACGAACATCGCCACGTCCGGGTCGCCCAGCCAGTCCACCGGCCCGAGGCCGGCCCCGCCGAGCACGGCGTTGAGCGGTCCGTCGAAGGCGAGCAGCAGGTTGAAGATGGCCCCGACGATGACCGGCGACAGCACGGCCGGGAAGAAGTAGACGCTGCGGTACAGCCGGTGCCCGGGGACCCGCAGGTAGATGAAGGTGGCCAGCAGGCCGGGAATCGCCACCGCCACCGGCAGCAGCAGCACGAGCAGCCCGACGTTGCGCAGCGCGCCCCGGAACAGGGGATCCCCGAACAGCTCCCGGTAGTTGTCCAGCCCCACCGCCAGCCCGTCGCGGTCGCCGTCGCCGGTGAAGGAGAAGTTGACCCCGAGCAGCAGCGGCCAGAACCGCAGCAGCAGCAGGATCAGCAGGGCCGGGGCGAGCAGCACGTAGGGGGCGAGACGCTCGGAACGTCGGCCGCCGCGACCGTTCGGCGGGGTGGCCCGCGACCCGGGCGCGGCCCGTCGCGGCGGGCCGGTGGGGGCCGGGCGGAGCGCCGGTGTCACCTCGTCGACCGGCACGGTTCAGCCGGCCTGGTCGGAGGCGGCCAGCTGCTTCACCGCCTCGTCGACGGTGACCGAGCCGCTCAGCAGCTGCTGGGAGAGCCGGCCCATCAGGTCCAGGGTCTTCGAGGACAGCGCCACGTGCAGGGCGGGTTTGCCGGCCTTGAGGTCGGCGACGATGGTGGCCACCGCCGGGCCGCCCTGGGACACGTCGATGGTGGTGTCGGCGGCGATCGCCCCCGCGTCGGCGTAGAACGACTTCAGCGCGTCGGTGGAGGTCAGCGAGCGCACCAGGTCGGCGGCGACCTTCGGGTCCTTCGTCCACTTGGCGACGCCGTACCCGATGCCGCCGTCGAAGGGCAGGTTCGGGGTGGCACCGGGCTCGACGACCGGGGCGCGCATCACGCCCAGCTTCTCGGCCGGGACGAACTCGCTGAAGTCCTTCCAGTGCCCCACGTCCGACATCAGGCCGATGACGTGGGCCGCCTTCGCGGACTGGAAGATCGCGAAAGCGTCGTTGAACATGGCCGTCGAGTTCGCCCCGTCGCTGTTCAGCTTCGCGTCCTGGGTCTCCTTCCAGAGCGCGAAGATCCGCTTGACGTGGGGGGAGGTCCAGTCCCGCTTGCCGGCGATCCAGGCGTCCTGCTCCTGCGGGGTGAGCACGCCGGTGCCGAAGGCGGAGAGGAAGAACTGGATGCCGAAGCCCTCCTTGTTGCCGAGGGCCAGGCACTTCGCGCCGGTCCGCTGGGTGAGGGTGGCGCAGTTGGCGACGAACTCCGGCCAAGTGGTGGCCGGCTTGGCGGGGTCGAGGCCGGCCTTGGCGTAGAGGGTCCGGTTGTAGTAGATCGGGTGGCCCTGCAACGTGACCGGGCCGGCGTAGGTCTTGCCGTCCTTGCTGAACGCCTCCCAGCCGGCGAGCCGCTGCCGGTCCTCGGCCAGGTATTCGTCGAGGGGCAGCAGGGCGTCGGCCCGGTCCCGGAGCTGGCCGCCGCCGTTGAACAGGATCACGTCCGGGCCCTTGCCGGCCTGGATCGCCGTGCCGAGCAGCGTGTAGTACTGCTCGAAGGGCTGGGCGACGAACTCGACGGTGACGCCGGGGTGCTTGCGGGCGAAGTCGGCCTTCGCCTTCTGCAGGTACGCGGCTGAGGACGCCTCGCCGGACTTCCAGTCCCAGACCACCAGTTTCCCGTCCGCCCCGCCGGACGGGGATCGGGTTCCGCCGGCGCTGCCGCAGCCGGCCAGCGCCAGCGCCGCGACGAGGACGGCCGACCACACTGCTCGCTGCTTCATCGCTGCTCACCTTCGAACTCGGTCGATTGCGCTGATCGAGACGCATGAATTGACGAGAAAGTAACTCGTATGACGTATGACGTCAACAGCGGGACGTAGAATTCGCGGCAGTCAGGTCGTGGCGCGGTCCGCGGGAGTCACTGGAGGGGACATGACGGCACGGGAGGCAACCCTGAACGCGTCGACGCCACCGAGCTGGGCCCGACGACCGGCCAACCTCGCCACGGCGGTCACCGCGGAACTGGTGGAACGCATCGTACGCGGAGTTCACCCGCCCGGCGCCCCGCTGCCGCCCGAGCCGGCGCTGTGCGAGGCGTTCTCGGTCAGCCGCACGGTCGTCCGGGAGGCGGTCAAGATCCTCCAGGAGAAGGGCCTGGTGCAGGTCCGCCAGGGCAGCGGCACCATCGTCACCCCACCGTCGATGTGGGACATGCTCGACGAGCTCGTGCTCGCCGCGACCATCGCCGAGGACGACAGCCTGACCATCCTCGACGACCTGGTGGCCACCCGGCGGGTGCTGGAGTCCGACATGGCCAACGTCGCCGCCCGGCTGGCCGACCAGGACACCGTCGACCGGCTGCGCGCCCTGGTCGACCGGATGGACGAACTCGTCGACGACCAGGTCGCCTACCACGAGCACGACCGGGCGTTCCACGACGTGATCATGCAGGCGTCCGGCAACCGGATCGCCCGGGGCGTGGTGCGGTCGCTGGAGAGCCAGGTGGTCAACACCGCCCGCTACATGGGCCGGTCCGAGCGGGCGCTGTGCGTGGCGTCCAACCGGGGGCACCGGCGGATCTACGAGCGCATCGCGGCCCACGACCCGGACGGCGCGGCCGAGGCCATGGTCACCCACATCACCGAGGCCTGGCTGGTCCGGCGCGGCGGGCCGGACACCGGGCGGCTGGTGCGCTGACCCCGGCGGCGGGTGGACCAACCCGTCGTTGCGGCGGACCGGCCCCGCCGGGGCGTCCGCGATGACGCCGAGGTAACCAACGAACGTCAATGGCTTGCGGGTGTTAACGATAACAAGATACCGTCGGCCGCGGGAGCGAAGGGCACGTCTCCCCCGCTCCACCCCCGGGATCCGGGCGGCGGAGCGGAGTGCGGGCACGGGCGACGTCGGTGGGACACCTCCGGGCACCTCCGTGGACGCTGCACGCCGCCGGGTCGCATCGACACCTCGACGTACCCGGATCCCCCGGCGCACGTCGTCCACCGCCACGGTGGGGTCCTGACGCGACCGCGCGCCGACCGCAGTGCCGTAGCCGGCCGGCCGGGAGCGCGATCGCCGACCGTGACGCCACACCTGCGTACCCGCACGGCGGGCAACCCGGACGAGTTCCGACAGCACCGGCGCAGGGCCGGAGCGTCGGCGGAGTCCGGGGAGGCCACCGAGGCGTGACGCCCCACGACACGCATCGCCCACACTGGGAGGTACTGGTGAAACCCGCACTGCCACCGCTGACCCGACTTCGGCGTACCCTCGCCTGGCTGGCGGCCCTGCTCCTGGTCTCGACCCTGCTCCCGGCCGGCACCGCCAAGGCCGACAACCCCATCGTCCAGCACATCTACACCGCCGACCCGGCCCCGCTGGTGCACAACGGACGGGTGTACCTCTACACCGGCCACGACGAGGACGGCTCGACCTGGTTCACCATGAAGGAGTGGCGGGTCTGGTCCTCCGCCGACATGGTCAACTGGACCGACCACGGCTCGCCGCTCAACGTCGCCACCTTCAGCTGGGCCAAGGCCGACGCCTGGGCCGGCCAGGTCATCGCCCGCAACGGCAAGTTCTACTGGTACGTGCCGGTGACCGCGAAGTCGACCAACTCGATGGCCATCGGGGTGGCGGTCAGCGACAGTCCCACCGGCCCGTTCCGGGACGCCATCGGCCGGCCGCTGGCGGCCAACGGCGAGATCGACCCCACCGTCTTCATCGACGACGACGGGCAGGCGTACCTCTACTGGGGCAACCCCAACCTGTGGTACGTCAAGCTGAACGCCGACATGATCTCGTACTCCGGCAGTGTCACCAAGATCCCGCTGACCACCGCCGGATACGGCACCCGTAACGGCAACGCCACCCGCCCCACCCTCTACGAGGAGGGCCCCTGGGTCTTCAAGCGCAACGGGACCTACTACAACGTGTTCGCCGCCGAGTGCTGCTCGGAGTTCATCGGCTACTCCACGGCGCCCGGACCCACCGGGCCGTGGACCTACCGGGGCACGGTCATGCCCCGGCAGGGCGGCAGCTTCACCAACCACGCCGGGATCGTCGACTTCAACGGCGGGTCGTACTTCTTCTACCACAACGGCGCGCTGCCCGGCGGTGGCGGCTACACCCGGTCGGTCGCGGTGGAGAAGTTCAGCTACGGCGCCAACGGCACCATCCCGACGATCAACATGACCAGCACCGGCGCGCCGCAGATCGGCACCCTCAACCCGTACGTGCGGCAGGAGGCCGAGACCATCGCCTGGGGCTCCGGGATCGAGACGGAGGCGTCCAGCGAGGGCGGGATGAACGTCGGCTTCATCGAGAACGGCGACTACATCAAGGTCAAGGGGGTCGGCTTCGGCTCCGGCGCGACGTCCTTCAACGCCCGGGTGGCCTCGGCCGGCAGCGGCGGCACCATCGAGGTCCGGCTGGACAGCGCCACCGGCACCCGGGTGGCCAGTTGCTCCGTGCCGGTCACCGGTGGCTGGCAGAACTGGCAGACCGTCTCCTGTCCGGTGTCCGGCGCGACCGGCACCCACGACATGTACCTGCGGTTCACCGGCGGCAGCGGCACCCTGTTCAACGTCAACTGGTGGCAGTTCAGCGGCGGCGGCACCACGCCGACGCCCACCCCGACCACGACGCCCACCACGACGCCCACCGCGACCCCCACCCCCACCCCGACGACCCCGGCCCCGACGACGCCGGCTCCGACGACCCCCTCCGGGACGGCCTGCACGGCCACCAACACCGTGGTCAACACCTGGCAGGGCGGCTTCGAGGGCAAGCTGACCATCACCAACGGGTCCACCCCGATCACCGGCTGGCGGGTGTCGTTCACCCTGCCCAGCGGGCAGACGGTGGCCCAGGCGTGGAACGGCACCCTGACCCAGCAGGGCAACCAGGTGACCGTCACCAACGCCGCCTACAACGGGCAGCTCGGGGCGGGTGGCTCCACCACCGTCGGCTACATCAGCTCGACCACCGGCAGCAACCAGCCACCGACCGACCTGACCTGTACCCCCGCGTGACCCCGCCGCGCGGCTGACCGTTCCGCCGGCCCGCCCCGCCCCACCGGGGCGGGCCGGCACCCACCACCCGACACCACCGTCCGTACGACCATCCGGACGGGCGCTCGCCCGTGATCCGGTCCGCTGGAGGTTCCCATGTCCGTCCCGTCTCTCAACCGACGCCAGCTTCTCCAGGCCGCCGGCGCCACCGCGCTCGCCTCCGCCGCAGGTGGCACCCTGCTCGGGTCCGGGCCGGCCGGTGCGGCACTGGTGGTCCCCCCGGTCCGCGCCGACCTGGGCGTCTCGGCGTACCCGTTCGAGCTGGGTCAGGTCCGGTTGACCGCCGGCCGGCTGCTGGACAACCAGAACCGGACGCTGAGCTACCTGCGGTTCGTCGACGTCGACCGGATGCTCTACAACTTCCGGGCCAACCACCGGCTGGGCACCAACGGGGCCGCGACCAACGGGGGCTGGGACGCGCCGTCCTTCCCGTTCCGCACCCACATGCAGGGGCACTTCCTCACCGCCTGGGCGCAGGCGTACGCGGTGCTGGGCGACACCACCTGCCGGGACAAGGCCAACTACATGGTGGCCGAGCTGGCGAAGTGTCAGGCCAACAACGGCGCGGCCGGGTTCACCGCGGGTTACCTGTCCGGCTTCCCCGAGTCGGACTTCGCGGCGCTGGAGGCCCGGACGCTGTCCAACGGCAACGTGCCCTACTACTGCATCCACAAGACCCTCATGGGGTTGCTCGACGTGTGGCGCTACATCGGCAACACGCAGGCCCGCACGGTGCTGCTGGCGCTGGCCGGCTGGGTCGACACCCGCACGTCGCGGCTGAGCTACAACCAGATGCAGGCGATGCTGGAGACCGAGTTCGGCGGCATGAACGAGGCGCTGACCGACATCTACCAGCACACCGGCGACGGGCGCTGGCTCACCGTCGCCCAGCGGTTCGACCACGCGGGCGTGTTCAACCCGCTCGCCAGCAACTCCGACCAGCTCAACGGCAAGCACGCCAACACCCAGGTGCCCAAGTGGATCGGCGCGGCGCGGGAGTTCAAGGCGACCGGCACGACCCGGTACCGGGACATCGCCGGCAACGCGTGGAACATGACCGTCAACGCGCACAGCTACGTCATCGGCGGCAACAGCCAGGCCGAGCACTTCCGGCCGCCGAACGCGATCGCCGGTTACCTGACCAACGACACCTGCGAGCACTGCAACACCCACAACATGCTCAAGCTGACCCGGGAGCTGTGGCTGCTCGACCCGAACCGGGTCGCGTACTTCGACTTCTACGAGCGTGCCCTGCTCAACCACGTCGTCGGCGCGCAGAACCCGGCCGACGGCCACGGCCACGTCACCTACTTCACCCCGCTCAAGCCGGGTGGCCGCCGGGGCGTCGGCCCGGCCTGGGGCGGCGGCACCTGGAGCACCGACTACAACTCGTTCTGGTGCTGTCAGGGCACCGGTATCGAGGCGAACACCAAGCTGATGGACTCGATCTACTTCTACAACGACACCACGTTGACGGTGAACCTGTTCGTGCCGTCGGTGCTGACCTGGTCGCAGCGCGGGATCACGGTCACCCAGAGCACCAGCTACCCGGCCAGCGACACCAGCACGCTCACCCTCTCCGGGTCGATGAGCGGCTCGTGGAGCATCCGGGTCCGGATCCCGGCCTGGGCCACCGGCGCGACGATCGCCGTCAACGGCGAGACGCAGGGCGTCGCCACCACCCCCGGCAGCTACGCCACGGTCACCCGCACCTGGGCGGCCGGGGACACCGTCACCGTACGGCTGCCGATGAAGGTCGTCGTGCAGCCGAGCAACGACAACGCCAACGTCGCGGCCCTCACGTACGGCCCGGCGGTGCTCGCCGGCAACTACGGCAACACCGGCCTGAGCGCCCTGCCGTCGTTGAACACCTCGTCGGTGACCCGGACGAGCACCAGCACCCTGGCGTTCACCGCCACCGCGAACGGCTCCACGGTCAACCTCGGGCCGTTCTACGACGCGCACGGCTTCAACTACACCGTCTACTGGAGCACCAGTGGCGGCAGCACCGGCGGCAGCACCCGGATCGTCAACGTGGGCAGTGGCCTGGTTCTCGGCATCCAGAACATGTCCACCGCCGACGGCGGGCTGGCCCTGCAGTGGGGTGACACCGGCACCGCCGACCACAACTGGGTGGTGGTGACCGACGGCGACGCGGTCCGGTTCCGCAACGTCAACAGCGGCAAGGTCCTCGGCGTGGAGAACATGTCCACCGCCGACAACGCCCGCGTGCTGCAGTGGGCGGACAACGGCACCGCCGACCACCGGTGGACCCTGCTGAGCCAGGGTGACGGCACCTACAAGATCCGTAACGTCAACAGCGGGAAGCTGCTCGGCATCCTCAACGGCTCGACCGCCCAGGGGGCGCAGGCCGTGCAGGACTCCGACAACGGCAGCGCGGACAACCGCTGGCGGTTCGTCGCCAACCCGTAGGGACCACCGCCGGTCCCGCACCGCTGGCGAGACGGTGCGGGACCGGCGGTGCAGCGGACGGGGCCGCCCCTGCGAGGGGGCGGCCCCGTCGTGTGCGTGCCGGCCGACGGCCCGACGCGGCGGGCCGCCCGCGTGGCGGTGCCGACGGTACGGGCGGCCCGGTTGCTCCGCTGCCGCGCCCCGGGTCGGGTCAGGGGGTGCTGAGCTGGAACTGACGGATCGTGCTGGTGCCGCCGAGGGCCTGGGTGGCGTGGTTGAACAGGGCGAACCGGTAGCCCATGAAGAACTGCCAGGTGCTGTCGAGGGTCAGCGCGTTGCCCAGCGCGGTGAAGGTGACCCCGTCGGTGCTGTAGGAGAACCGGGCCTGCCGACCGGAGCCGGGACGGATGTCGGCGGTGGCCCGCAGCCAGATCCGGCCCC
Organism: Micromonospora sp. SCSIO 07396; assembly: GCF_053667945.1. Lineage (NCBI taxonomy): Bacteria > Bacillati > Actinomycetota > Actinomycetes > Micromonosporales > Micromonosporaceae > Micromonospora > Micromonospora sp. SCSIO 07396. The sequence goes on along the minus strand of NZ_CM132210.1, from coordinate 2,139,575 downwards.
CGCTGACCGGGGCGGACGCTATCTCGGTGCCGGTGTTGGTGGTCCGCCAACTGCCGTCCATGGTGAGGTTGTTGGTCATCGACACCCGGGTGGCCCCGTTGTCGCGCCGGACGCCGATCCAGGCCGACGAGTTGCGGAGCACCGCCAGCCCGGTCCGGTCGCCGTCGCGCAGCGCCGAGTAGTCGAGTTCGACGGTGGCGGTGGAGGTCGGCCCCTGGATCCGGTGGGTGACCGTGTTCCGGGCGCTGTACAGGTCGTTGGTGACGGTGGCGGTCTGCAGGCGCAGGCCGTTGTTGACCGACCACTTGGTGTTGTCCGGGTTGTGGTTCCACTCCCACTGCGGGCCGAGGGTGCTGCCGCTGAAGGTGTCGGTGCCGGTCAGCGGCTTGACCGGTCGGGTCGGCAGCGGGTTCGGGTACGAGGCGCCCCAGCCGCCGTTGACCGTCTGGATCTGCGGCCAGCCGTCGGCGGTCCAGGTGATCGGGGCCAGCGCCGGTACCCGCCCACCGGGGTAGGCGTCGACGAACGACATGTAGTACCACTGGCCGGCCGGGGTCTGCACCAGGCCGCCCTGGTGCGGCACGCCGCCGCCGGAGATCGGGCCCGGCATGTTGAGCAGCACCTGACGCATCTCGTACGGGCCGAACGGGCTCGACGACTTCAGCACGTACTGCCCGTTGGCCGGCCGGGTGAGCCAGATGTAGTAGCTGCCGTTGCGCTTGTAGAACCGGGCCCCCTCCAGGGTGCCCACGCTCGACGGGGTGGAGAACACCTGCTGGCTGCGGACCTCGCTCTTGCCGTCCGCCGACAGCTGCGCCACGCTGATCTGGGTGTTGCCGTAGGCGACGTACATGGTGTCGTTGTCGTCGACCAGCATGCCGGCGTCGTAGTAGCACTTGTTGATGGTGGAGTGCTGGTTCCAGGCCCCGTCGACGGCGGTGGCGGTGTAGATGTAGGTCTTGGCGAAGTCGATGCAGCCGGCCCAGTAGTAGGTGCGGTTGCTCGGGCGGTAGTTCAGCGTCGACGCCCAGATCCCGTTGACGTACGCCCGAGCGCCGGACATGTCATATTTGGCACCGAAGTCCAGCTTGGGCACCGAGTGACCGGCGAACTCCCAGTTGACCAGGTCGTACGAGCGCAGGATCGGGGCGCCGGGCGAGTAGTGCATGGTCGAGGCGGACAGGTAGAACGCGTCGCCGACCCGGATGATGTCGACGTCGGCGAAGTCCTGCCACACCACCGGGTTGGTGAACGAGCCGCTCGCCGGGGGCGTGGTGGGCGGCGGCGTGGTCGGGGTGGTGCCGCCGTCGACCCGGACGAGCTGCCACTGTTGGTTGGTGCCGCCCCAGTCGGTGTACTGGACGATGTTGCCGCCGTCGGCGGTGGAGGCGTTCTGCACCTCGACCGCCTTGCCGCTGTTGCGGTTGAGCAGCCGGACGTAGCCGTCGGCCGAGTCGGCCAGCCGGAACTGCTGGTTGGTGCCGTTGCCGTCGGTCCACTGCACGATCGACGCGCCGTCGGCGGTGGAGAGGTTGTAGACGTCGAGGACCTTGCCCGACAGGCGCGACTTCAACCGGTAGTAGCCGCCGCCGGAGTCGACGAACTGCCACTGCTGGTTGGTGCCGTCGCCACGGGTCCACTGGGTGATCCGCGCGCCGTCGTTGGTGGCGAAGTTGTACACGTCCAGCGCCTTGCCGCTGTTGCGGTTGACCAGCACGTACCAGGCGGTGGTGTCCACCGTGGCCGCCGCCGCCCCGGTCGACTGGACCACGACGAGCCCACCGCCGACCAGCAGCGTCATCAGCGCGGCGACGACCCGTGACCACCAGCCGCGCCGTCGCCGGACCGTGACCGGCACCTGTCCCATGGCTACCATGACCCTCCCTCACCAACGGTCGATCGACGGTGGCCCCGGTTCCGGCCCGGGGCCACCGTCGTCGCATTGTTCGAAGCCTGCCGATGTCAACGTTCACTCGGCGGCGCGTCCGCGATGGCGCCCGACGCGGCGCAGCGATGGGTCGGGGCTGCCGACCAGCCGCTGCGGGAACGGCTTCAGCTATCCATAGACTGTGAGCGATAACATGATGCTCGTCAAGCTGAAACAGCGCGGACACGATCGACTAGCGCAAATGCCGACACCCCGGGTCGGGTCGGAACTGTCCGACCCGACCCGGGGTGTCCGGGCGAGGGGGTACGACGCGGCGGGTGCCGCGGCATCGGTCAGCGGGAGGCGCCGGCGCGACGCTTGTTGTAGACGTCGAAGGCCACGGCGACGAGCAGCACGAGGCCCTTGACCACCGACTGGATGGACTGGTCGATGCCCATGAGCTGCATCCCGTTGCTCATCACCGCCATGATCAGACCGCCGACCATCGCGCCGACCACGGTGCCGACCCCGCCGGTGACCGCCGCGCCGCCGATGAACGCGGCGGCGATCGCGTCGAGCTCGAACATGTTGCCGGCGGCGGGCTGCGCGCCGTTGGAGCGCGAGGAGTAGATCACCCCGGCCACCGCCGCCAGGAAGCCCATGTTGACGAACATCCAGAAGTTGACCGTGCGCACCTTGACCCCGGACAGCATCGCCGCCGAGAGGTTGCCGCCGATCGCGTAGACCTGCCGGCCGAAGACCGTACGCCGGGTGAGCAGGCCGTAGACCAGCACCAGCGCGGCCAGGATGATCAGGACGATCGGCAGGCCCCGGGCGTGCGCCAACTGCCAGGCGAAGTACATGATGACCGCGCCCACCAGCACCACCCGGGCCACGAACAGCGGGAACGACTCCACCGGCTGCTGGTAGCGGACCCGGGCCACCCGGGTCCGGAAGCCGCTCACCGCGTAACCGGCCACCGCGATCACGCCGATCAGCAGGGTGAACGCGTCGAAGCCCTCCCCGCCGAGCAGGCCGTTGAGGAACCCGGCCGCGACCTGCTGGTAGTCGGCGGGGAACGGGGACAGCGAGATGTTGTCCAGCACCCGCAGGGTCAGGCCCCGGAACAGCAGCATGCCGGCGAGCGTCACGATGAAGGCCGGGATGCCGGCGTACGCCACCCAGAAGCCGTGCCACGCGCCGACCGCGACCCCGACGGCCACCGCGGCCAGGATGCCCACCCACCAGGGGAAGCCCTCCCGGATCACCAGTACGGCGGAGACCGCCCCGGTCAGCGCCACCACCGAACCCACCGACAGGTCGATGTGCCCGCCGATGATGATGATGACCATGCCGATCGCCAGCACCAGGATGTAGGAGTACTGGAGCACGATGTTGGTGATGTTGCCGGGGCTCAGCGACACCCCGTCGGTGAGCACGGCGAAGAGCCCGACGATGACGACCAGGGCGACGTAGATGCCGCTCTGCCGCAGGTTGTTCATGACCAGCGCGCGCAGGTCGCTGGTGCCGGCGTGCAGGGCGACGCCCGGGCTCTTCCCGGTGGGCGGCGGGGACGGCGGCGATGAGGTCTTGACGCTGGTCATCCCACGCGCTCCTTGTCCTTCGTCATCAGATCCATGAGGTTCTCCTGGGTCGCCTCGGCCACCGGCACCTGGCCGGTGATCCGGCCGGCGGCGAGGGTGTAGATGCGGTCGCACATGCCGAGCAGCTCCGGCAGCTCCGAGGAGATCAGGATCACCGCCTTGCCCTCGGCGACGAGCCGGTTGACGATCGTGTAGATCTCGAACTTCGCCCCGACGTCGATGCCCCGGGTCGGCTCGTCCAGGATCAGCACGTCGGGGTTGGTGAACAGCCACTTCGACAGGACGACCTTCTGCTGGTTGCCGCCGGAGAGCTTGCCCACCACGGCCATCACGCTGGTCGTCTTGATGTTCATGTCGCGCCGGCTCTGCTCGGCGACCTTGATCTCCTCGTTGCCGTTGACCCAGCCGAGGCGGGCCAGCCGGCCCAGCGCGGCGGCGGAGACGTTGCGCCGTACGTCGTCGATGAGGTTGAGACCGAACCGTTTGCGGTCCTCGGTGACGTAGGCGATGCCGTGCTCGATGGCCTCCGCGACGCTGTTCGCCCGGACCTCCCGGCCCCGCACGAACAGCCGGCCGCGCACGTCCCGACCGTACGAGCGGCCGAACACGCTCATCGCCAGCTCGGTACGCCCGGCACCCATCAGCCCGGCGATGCCGACCACCTCACCGGCGCGGACGTCCAGGCTGGCGTCGTCGACGACGAGCCGGTCCTGGGTGGGGTGGCGCACGCTCCAGTTCTCGATGCGCAGCACCTCCTCCCCCGGTGACGAGACCCGGTCGGGATAGAAGCTGTCCAGGTCCCGGCCGACCATGCCCCGGATGATCCGCTCCTGGGTGACCTCCCCGGAGGCCAGCGAGAGGGTCTCCACGGTGCGCCCGTCCCGGATGACCGTGGTCGCGTCGGCGATCGCGGTGACCTCGTTGAGCTTGTGCGAGATCAGGATGCAGGTGATGCCCTGACCCTTCAGCCGGCGCAGCAGGTCGAGCAGGTGGGCGGAGTCGATGTCGTTGAGCGCGGCGGTCGGCTCGTCCAGGATGAGCAGCCGGACCTTCTTGGACAGCGCCTTGGCGATCTCGACCAACTGCTGCTTGCCGACGCCGAGCTGGATGACCGGGGTGACCGGGTTCTCGTGCAGGCCCACCGAGGCCAGCAGCTCGGCGGCCTCGGCGTTGGCGCGGTTCCAGTCGATGAGGCCACCCGGGCCGCGCCGCTCGTTGCCGAGGAAGATGTTCTCGGCGATCGACAGGTGCGGCACCAGGGCGAGTTCCTGGTGGATGATGACGACGCCCTGGGACTCGCTGTCGCGGATGCCCCGGAAGTGCACCGGCTTGCCGTCCAGCACGATCTCGCCGTCGTACGACCCGGTCGGGTGCACCCCGGAGAGCACCTTCATCAGGGTGGACTTGCCGGCGCCGTTCTCGCCGCAGATGGCGTGGATCTCTCCCCGGCGCACCGCGAGGGAGACGTCGGCCAGCGCGGTCACCCCGGGGAAGGTCTTCGTGATGCGTCGCATCTCGAGGATGGTGTCGTCCATGGTCAGCGTCCTGATCGTCGAAGCCTGAGGCGGGCTCACGATGCGTCGGGCGCGGCGGCCGTGACCGCCGCGCCCGACGACCGACTTACTTCTTGGCCTGACCGGCGGCGACCTCGTCGGCCGACCAGTAACCGGAGTCGACGAGCACCTTGGTGATGTCGTCCTTGTAGACGGTCTCGATCGGCAGCAGGTACGACGGGACGACCTTGACCTTGTTGTTGTAGGTCGTGGTGTCGTTGGCCTGCGGCTCCTTGTCCTGCAGGAACGCCTCGGCCGCGATGACGGCCTGCTCGGCGAGCAGTCGGGTGTCCTTGAAGACGGTCGAGCTCTGCACCCCGTCGTTGATCAGCTTGACCGACGCGATCTCGGCGTCCTGACCGGTCACCACGGGCAGCTTCTTGGCGCCCTTGCCGTAGCCGGCGTTCTGCAGGGCGGTGATGATGCCCCGGGAGATGCCGTCGTACGGCGACAGCACCCCGTTGACCACGGTGCCGTCGTTGTAGCCGGAGGTGAGCAGGTCCTCCATCCGCTTCTGCGCGGTCTCCTGCTGCCAGCGCAGGATCGCCGCCTGCTCGATGCGGGTCTGGCCGGACTTGACCTTCAGCGTGCCGTTGTCCATGAACGGCTTGAGGGTGTCCATCGCCCCGCCCCAGAAGTACTGGGTGTTGTTGTCGTCCAGCGAGCCGGCGAACAGCTCGACGTTGAACGGGCCGGTCGCGGTGCCCTTGCCGCCGTCCTTGGTCTGCAGGCCGAGGCCCACCAGCAGGGCGGTCGCCTGGGCGACGCCAACCTTGTAGTTGTCGAAGCTGACGTAGAAGTCGACGTTCTTGTTGCCCAGCAGCAGCCGGTCGTAGGAGATGACCGGGATCTTCGCGGCGGCGGCGGCGTCCAACTGGCCGCTGAGCGCGGTGCCGTCGATCGCCGCGATGATCAGGACGTCCGCGCCCTGGGTGATCATCTGGTCGACCTGCTGGGACTGGGTGGGGATGTCGTCGCCGGCGTACTGGAGGTCGACCTTGTAGCCCTTGGCCTCCAGCTTCTCCTTGACCGCCTTGCCGTCGGCGATCCACCGCTCCGAGGTCTGGGTCGGCATGGAGACGCCGATGGTCAGGTCGGCGGGCTTCTTGTCGCTGGTGTCACCGCCGCTGCCGGCACCCCCGCCGCTGCACGCGGCCAGGCTGAACGCCAGTGCCGCGCCGCCGAGCGCGACCAGGAATTTCCTGCGCACAGGTTTCTCCTCTCCGGAACTCCCGCCGACTGCGGGGACCACCTGTCACCTTTCGGGGTAGTGTTAGCGCTCACATCGCCGCCGTCAACAGTCCCCCGGAAATCCGGACGTCACGGTCTCGTAACGGGGCACACCGCGTGGATCACCCGTCCGCCGGGCCCGACCGACCGCCGGGGCCCTGGCCAGCGAACCGGTTCGCGGCACCCCGCACCGGAGGCCGGCCACCGGGCCGGAGCACGCCGACGCGATCGTCACGCCAGGTTTCCGGCTTGTTACGGGCTCGCCATTGACACGACGCGGGCCGACGACCATGCTCTGCTAAATCAGTTTAGCGACCGTCCTTTCTGCATAGTCGGTCGACGCCGGACCGGAACCCGACCCGGCGACCGGCGAGCCGGACCAACCGGCGTCGGGCGGCCGTGTCCCCAGGAAAGGACCCGGATGAGACTGCGCACCGGACTGATCCCGCTCGTCACCACACTCGCGCTGCTCGCCCCCGCCGGCGTCGCGTACGCCGCGCCCGACGCCGACCGCGGCGGCCGGGGCGCGATCCGCAGCATCACCCCGATCACCACCGTCTACACCTACGGCCAGAAGGTCTCCGCGGTGGCCGTCGAGTACGGCGCGACGGTCAACCCCCGCACCCTGGACAACGGCACCTTCACCGTGGCCGACACGATCTACAACTTCCGCTTCAACCCCATCGAGGACCTGCCGAAGCTCGCCGACCGCACGGTCACCCGCACCTACACCAACAGTGCGCCGGCCCTGCGCCCCGACCACCGCTCGGCCCCCGGCCGGTACGTCATCGTCGAGCTGGACCCGGCCGACCCCGGCGGCTGGACGGTCATCGTCTCCAAGTGCCCGACGTTCCTCTGCTCGGTGAAGGTCAACCCCGAGCTGCCCACCCGGGTGGTGCAGCGCAAGGACGTGCACGCCCAGCCCGGCCGGGGCCTCGGCAGGGGCCCGGTGCTGGCCAGGGCGACCCCGGGTGAGTCCCGACCGGTCACCGAGCCGCCTGTCGACCGCGAGGTCGACGCGTTCCGCTCCGGCTCGTTCGTCAGCGCCGGCACCGTGCTGCCCTACCACTACCGGCTGCCGCGCGACTACCGGCCGGGCCGCAGCTACCCGCTGATGGTCGTCCTGCCCGGTCACGGGATGGGCTGGGACGGCGACAACCTCGGCGTCCAACTCGCCGCCGACATCCCGGCGACCGCCTGGTCGCAGCCGGGCTGGACCGGCAGCCGCGAGGACGTGATCGTGCTGGCCCCGCAGCACCAGCGGGTCGGCGGCGTGGCCGAGGCCGACCTGCTGGTCAAGCTGCTCGACAGCTTCGTCGACGAGTACGCCGTAGACCGCCGCCGGGTCTACGCGACCACCGTGTCGTACGGCTCGCAGCTGCTGTGGGAGGCGTTCGCCAAGCGGCCGGACCTGTTCGCCGGCGGGCTGGTCACCGGGGGTTTCCCCGTCGACGCCGGCCAGGCCACCGCGATCGCCGCCGCCGGGGTACCGGTCTGGATCACCCACGGCGAGCACGACCACCTGCTCCCCGTCGCGGGCGCCCGCAACTCCGCGACCGCGCTGCGGCAGGCGTACGAGTCCCGGGGCAGGACCCCGGCGCAGATCGCCGACCTGGTCCGCTACACCGAGTACGCCGACTCGGCGTTCACCCTCCCGGACTACCACGCCGCGTTCGGGCCCACCTACGAGGACGGCCGCATCCTGCGCTGGCTGCTGGCCCAGCGCAAGCCGGCGCCCACCGGCCGCTGAGCCGGCGCGGCGGCCGACGGCAGCGCGCCCCGGGTGTCCCTCGTCGGGACGCCCGGGGCGCGACGCGTCGGGTCCGGCCGGTCAGTCGTCCAGGCAGGCCCGCAGGGCGGCGGTCAGCAGGTTGGCGCGTTCGTCACCCATGCCCTGCATCTGGTTCACCACGTAGCCGAAGCCGACCTGGTGGGCGTCGTCGCCGAAGCCGAGGTTGCCGCCCGCGCCGTCGTGGCCGAAGCTGCGCTCGGACAGCAGCGGCCGGGCCGGCGGGGAGTGCAGCAGGAAACCGGTGCCCCAGCGCTGGCCGGTGTCCGGCGGCCCGTGCCGCTGCTGGCCCCGGGACCGTACGACGGTCGCGTCGTCGATCGACGCCGGCTCGAGCAGGGGCGGTCCCACCACCGGCGACACGCAGGCGGCGTAGAGCCGGGCCAACCCGTCGGCCGTGCTCACCGCGCCCGCGCCCGGGATTCCGGCGGCCCGGATGGCGGGGTCGTTGAAGCTGACCAGGCCGGCGTCGTCGGCGGGGAACGCGAATGCGCCGCCCATGGTGATCCCCCGGTCGGCCACCGGGTCGACGAACGGCTCCGCCTCGGGCGGCGGGGCGACGTTCCAGGCGACCGTGTCCCGTTCGGCGGCCGGCAGCCCCAGCCAGGTGCGCAGGCCCAGCGGCGTCGCCAGGGCGTCACTGATGAACGCGCCGGGCAGCTGGCCGGTGATCCGGTGGATCACCTCGCCGATCAGCCAGCCGTAGGTCATCGGGTGGTAGCTGTGTGCGGTGCCCGGCTCCCACAGCGGGGCCTGGGCCTCGATCGCCGTGATCACCGGGTCCCAGGCGAGCACCTCGTCGAGGGTCAACGGGCGGTCGAGCGCGGGCAGGCCGGACTGGTGGGTGAGCAGCCAGCGCACCGGGATGTCGGCCTTGCCCTGCTGGCCGAACTCCGGCCAGTAGCGGGTGACCGGCGCGTCCAGGTCGAGCCGGCCCTGCTGCACCAGCAGGTAGGCGCAGACCGCCAGGATGCCCTTCGTGCAGGAGAACACGACGACCGGGGTGTCGGCCGTCCAGGGCCGGCCGGTGCGCGGGTCGGCGGTCCCGCCGTACAGGTCGACGACCCGGCGACCGCCGACGTAGACGGTGACCGCCGCGCCGACCTCCCCCCGGTCGGTGAAGTTCTCGCGGAAGACGTCGGCCACCCGCCCGTACCGTTCGTCGGCGTCGCCGTGGATCTGCGGGGCCACTGCTATCCCTTCAGAGAGCCCTGGATCAGGGCCTTGATGAACTGACGCTGGAAGATCAGGAAGACGATCAGGGTCGGGGTGAGGATCAGCAGCGAGCCGGCGCACAGCAGCACCAGGTCGGTGCCCCACTGTCCCTGGAACGCCCCGAGCGCACCCGCCATCGTCCGCTTGGCCGGGTCGTCGACCAGGACGATGGCCAGCAGGAACTGGTTCCACGTCCAGAGGAACATCAGGATGGTCAGCGACGCGATGGCCGGGCGGGCCAGCGGCACCTGGACCCGCCAGAACAGCTGCCAGGTGGTGCTGCCGTCGACCCGGGCCGCCTCGGACAACTCGACCGGCACGTTGCTGAAGTGGGCCCGCATCCAGAAGACCGCGAACGGCATGTAGAGCCCGATCAACGGCAGGATGATCGCCCACCTGGTGTTGAGCAGGCCGAGATCCTGCATCTGGTAGTAGAGCGGGGTGACCACCGCCTCGAACGGCAGGGTCAGCCCGAGCAGCAGCAGACCGAACACGATCCGGCCACCGGGGACCCGCAGCTGACCCAGCCCGAAACCGGCCATCGTGGCGATCAGCACCGAGACCGGCACCACGCCGGCCACGATGAGCAGGCTGGAGCGCAGCAGCGCGCCCATGTTCGCCACCGTGAACGCGTCGGCGAAGTTGCCCCACTGCGGGTCCGACGGCCAGGCCAGGCCGCTGGGCACGGTGCCCCGGGGCTGCAACGCCGCGGAGAGCATGCTGACGAACGGCAGCAGGGTGACCACGACCAGGACGAGCAGGAAGACCCGGCCGGTCAGGTTCTCGCGCCGGCTCAGGTTCATGACTTGTCCCCCCGGGTCAGTCGCTGGATCGGCAGCACGCAGAGCAGCACCAGCAGCATCAGCACGACGGCCAGCGCCGAGGCGAGGCCGACCTGCCGCTGCGAGAAGGCCAGCCGGTAGATCTCCAGGCCGGGCACCGTGGTCTGCAGGCCGGGGCCGCCGCTGGTCGAGATGTAGACGATGTCGAAGCTGGCCAGGGCGGCGATGATGGTCACCGTGAGGCAGACGCCGATCTCCTGACGCAGGCTGGGCAGGGTGACGGCGAAGAACTCGCGGACCGGGCCGGCGCCGTCGAGGCGGGCCGCCTCGTACAGCGCGGGGTCGATCTTGCTCATACCGGTGACCAGCAGGATCGTGCAGAGGCCGAGCAGCACCCAGGCGCCGATGACACCGACGGCGGGCAGCGCGGTGTCGAAGTCACCGAGCCAGGCGCGGGCCACCCCGCCCAGGCCGACCGCACGCAGCACCTGGTTGATCAGCCCGTTCGTCGAGAGCAGCCAGCTCCACGCGATGCCCGCCGCGACCAGCGGGATGACCTGGGGCAGGAACAGCACCGTGCGGACGACGGTGCCGAACGCGCCGGTGGTGATCCGGCGGACCAGGCTGGCCACCAGCAGGCCGAGCGCGACCGGGACGAAGCTGAAGAAGACGATCAGGACCAGCGCGTTTCCGATGATCTTCAACAGGTCGCTGTCGGTGAACACGGTGAGGTAGTTGTCCAGCCCGGCCCAGCGGGCCACCCCGATGCCGTTCCAGTTGTAGAACGAGTACTGGATGGTGAGCGCGAGCGGACGCAGCACGAACACCGCGTACATCAGCACGGCGGGCAGGACGAAGAGCCAGCCCGTCCCGCCCGCGCGGGCCCACCGTTTCCGGGGGGCCCGCGCGGCGGAGGGACGGGTGGGACGGGTCGGTGTGGACACCGGCCCGCCCCGCCCGGCCGGTGCGCTGCCGAGGGCAGACGTCATCGGGACAGTTCCTTCGCGTACTCGGCCTGGACCGCCTTCACGTACCCCTCGGGGGTCTGCTGACCGGCGATCAGCTTCTGCATCTCGGGGGTGATCGCCGCGGCGAAGATGCCACCGGTGGCGTTGGCGGTGAAGTCCACCGCGCCGTTCTCCTCGCCGAGCTGCTGGGAGGCCTTGAGCGTCTCGGCCAGCACGGTGCCGGGGGCGGCGGCGGGCACGGGCAGGTCGCTCGGGCCACCCGGGCTGGAGCCGCCGATCTTGACCGCGATCTCGCGGGCGGTGGCGTTGGTGTGCGCCCAGTTCAGGAAGTACGCGGCGGCGTCGGGGTTCTTGGCCTTGGCGCCGATGCCGAAGGTGTTCGGGGCGGACATCGCCACGTGCTTGCCGCCGGCCGACTCGGTCGGGAACAGGAAGAAGCCGACGTTGCCCGGCATCGTCTTGTCGAGGTTGGCCGACTCCCAGTCACCGTTGAACATGAACAGGCCGTTGTTCTTCTGGAACTCGCCCACCATGCTCGCGTAGTCCAGCGCGTTGGCGTCCTTCGGGAAGTAGCCGGCCTGGGCCCACTTCTGGATGGTCTGGGTGGCCTTGAGCGCGGCCGGGGTGTCGAACGTCGCGCCCGGCTTCTGGAAGATCCAGTCGGCCACCTGGGCCGGGTCGCCGAACTGGTTCTGCAACGCCTGGTGCGGGAAGTTGATGCCGGCGGTGTTCTTGTTGAACTGCATGATCGGCTGCACCCCGGCCGACTTGGCCTTGGCCAGCAGCTCCTCGAACTCGGCGATGGTGGCCGGCGGCTGGGTCATCCCGACCTGCTCGGCCAGCTTCTTGTTGTAGAACACCCCGGTGACGCTGTAGCCGAGGCCCATCCCCCACAGCGACCCGGTGCCCCGGGTGGTGCCGCCGTCGCCGACCCGCAGCTGCACCAGCTGGGAGGCGGGGAACTTGTCCCAGCCGTACGCGTCGAAGTACGGGTCGAGGTTCTTCAGCAGGTCGTCCTTGACCAGGTCGACCATCGTGGGGAGCCGGATGATGTCGGGCGAGTTGTCCGAGGCCATCACCCGGGGCGCGTTCTCCACGATGACCGTGAACTGGTCCTCACGGATGTTGAACTTCACGTTCGGGTGCTGCTTGGTGAACTCGTCGGCCAGCGCCTTGGCCAGCGGGAAGCCGGTCTCGGCGTACATCTCCAGGGTGATCGGGTCGCTGCCCAGCTCGGTGCTGACGGTGGCGTCGCCGCCGGTGCTCGGCGCGTCGTCGGCCCCGGGGGCGCTGCACGCCGTCGCGGCCAGCCCCAACGCCAGGACGGGGGCCAGGAGCGCCGTCCGGCGGGAGAACCTTGCCAGTGGTGTAGCCAATTGAGGACTCCTCGACTCTTCCGTGCGTGCCCCGGCGGCAGTGCGGGCCGGGCCGGCAGACCATCACGGTGGGTGACCAGCCGCAACAGTACGTCGCCGTCGGCGTGCCGCCGCAGCACGCGATGTCGTTACCGATGACCATGCCGAGGGTCACCGAGGGTGCCACCCGACCTGCCAAAAGTAGCCGCTAAACTGATTTAGCAGAGCATGCGCGCGGCGACCTGAGCTGTCAAGAAGCAAACGGCAACGGTCAGGAAACATCCGGTTCACGCTCGCCCGCCCGCCCCACCGGCCGTCGCGGGTGGTGACCGACACACACCCCGGGTGACCACCGCCACCGGGCCGGGGTCGGACCACGCATCATGATGGGCGGGAGCGCGGCCGCGACGCCGCCGGCGATTCGGAGGACTGATGGGCCGCAACAGAGCAACCCTGGCCGACGTCGCGCGGCGGGCCGGGCTGTCCAAGACCGCCGCGTCGATGGTCCTCAACGGCCGGGAGGGCACCCGGCTGTCGGCCGAGGCGCACCAGCGCGTCTTCGCCGCCGCCGAGGAACTCGGCTACCGGCCCAACCTGGCGGCCCGCAGCCTGCGTACCCGCAAGACCGCCACCATCGCGTTCGTCTCCGACATCGTCGCCACCACCCGGTTCGCCGGCGGCCTCATCCGGGGCGCGCTCGACGCGGCCCGGGAGCGGGACCACGTGCTGCTCATCACCGAGACGCAGGGCGACGCCACCTTCGAGCAGTACGCCATCGAGGCGATGCTCGACCGGCAGGTCGACGGCGTGATCTACGCCGCGATGGCCACCCGCCGGCTGACCGTGCCCCCGGCCATCCTCGGCGGCCCGGTGGTGCTGCTCAACGCCACCAGCCCCGACGACCTGCCCTGTGTGCTCCCCGACGACGAGCGGGCCGGCCGTACGGTCGCCACCGCCCTGCTCGACCACGGCCACCGGGACCGGATCGCACTGATCGGCCGCAACCGGCTCAAGGAGGACGACGCCGAGGTCTCCCTCGCCGCGCGGGCCCGGCTGCGCGGCGTCCACCGGGCGCTGGAGGACGCCGGGGCCGACCTGCTGACCGAGTGCTTCTGCGCCGAGTGGCTGCCCGAGCACGGTTACGCCGCCATGCGGACGCTGCTGGGCCGGCCGACCCGGCCCACCGCGATCATCTGTATGAACGACCGGCTGGCCTTCGGCGCCTACCAGGCGCTCGCCGAGGCGGGGCTGACCGTCCCGGACGACATCTCGGTGGTCTCGTTCGATGACGACCCGATCGCCGCCTGGCTGCGGCCCGGCCTGTCCACCACCGCGCTGCCGCACGAGCAGATGGGGCGGCGGGCGGTCGAGGTCCTGCTCGACGGCGGCGGGGCCACGCCGTCACTCGTGCCCATGCCGCTGCGCCGCCGCCGCTCGCTGGCCGCCCCGGCCGGATAGCCCTCCCCCACCGCCCGTCGACCACGCCAGCGCAGGTCGTCGTAGCAGGGCCGACCTGGCCGCTAAAACGATTTAGTGCTAGCTTCCCCGGCATGCTACGTCTACCCGACCACTGGGTGTGGGACAGCTGGTACGCCCGGGACGACACCGACCGGTGGCACGCGTTCTTCCTGCGCGCCTCCCGCGCCCTGCACGACCCGCACCGCCGGCACCGCCGCGCCACGATCGGCCACGCCGTCTCCACGGACCTGCGCACCTGGCAGCTCGTCGCCGACGCGATCGTGCCGGCCGACGCGCCGAGCTGGGACGACCTCGCGACCTGGACGGGGTGCACGGTGCGCGGCCCGGACGGGCGGTGGTACCTGTTCTACACCGGGGTCGGTCGGGCCGAGGACGGGCTGGTGCAGCGGATCGGCCTGGCCGTCTCCGACGACCTGACCACCTGGCACCGGCACGGCACCGGACCGCTGGTCGAGGCCGACCCCACCTGGTACGAGCTGCTCGACCGGACGCTGTGGTACGAGCAGGCCTGGCGTGACCCGTGGGTGTTCCCCGACCCGGACGGCGACGGCTGGCACATGCTGATCACCGCCCGGGTGAACACCGGCCCGACCGAGGCCCGGGGCGTCGTCGGGCACGCCACCTCACCGGACCTGCTGCACTGGACCGTGCAACCGCCGCTGTCGGTGCCCGCCGGATTCGGGCACCTGGAGGTGCCGCAGGTCGCCGTCGTGGACGGGCAACCGCTGCTGCTGTTCTCCACCGACGCCGCCGGCACCCGCCGCGACGGCCACCGGATCTGGGCGGTCGAGGGGCACGACGTACGCGGCCCGTGGGACGTCGCCGCGGCCCGCCCGTTCCCGCACCCGCACCTGTACGCGCCCCGGCTGGTCGCCGGCCCCACCGGCGACTGGTCCCTGATCGGGTTCCTCGACCACGTCGACGGGGAGTTCGTCGGCGCGCTGACCGACCCGATCCCGGTCCGCTACCGGGCCGCCACCGGGCTGACCCCGGTCGGCACGCCCGTCGCCACCGGCTGAGGGTTCCCGACCACCGCCCGGTCGTCCCTTCCGGGCGGACCCGACGCCCACCGCCACCTCGACGGGGGGACGTCGAAGGACCGGGCCCGGACGGTGCCCGCACCACACCGTCCGGGCCCGGCAACCACCGGTCGTCGGCCACCCGGGGTGCCGGGTGGCCGACGACGTCCGGTCAGATCCGGTTCCACCGCTGGTTGGACGCTCCGGTGCAGGTCCACAGGAGCACGGTGGTGCCGTTGGCCGTGCCGTTGTTGTTCACGTCGAGGCACAGGCCGGACTGCACGTTGCTGATCGTGCCGTTGGCGTTGAACGTCCACTGCTGGTTGGTGCCGCCGTTGCAGTCCCAGATCTGGGCCTTGGCGCCGGCGGTCGCGTTGAGCGGCGCGTCCAGGCACTTGCCGAGGGCCTGGAGGGTCTGGCCGTTGGCCGTCCAGCGCTGGTTGGCCGCCCCGTTGCAGTCCCAGATCACCGGCTGGGTGCCGTTGGCGGTGTTGCTCTGCGGCACGTCCAGGCAGCGACCCGAGGAGACGCTGGACAGCGCGTTCGCCGTGGACGGCGGCGGCGTCGTCGGCGGGGCGGTCCCACCGCCGCTGACCCGGTAGACCACCGTGCCGTGCGACGGCACGCTGGCCGAGATGGTGCCGGTGCTGGTGGTGCTGGCATTGGTCCAGGCGTCGACCAGGGTGAAGGAGGACCCGGACTTGCCGATGGCGGCGGCGGTGGTGGTGATGGTGGTGGTTGAGGTGCCTTGGTTGAACAGGGCGACGGCGACGTCGCCGTTGGCGAGTCGTTTGGCCAGCACGCGGCGGGTGCCGTCGAAGGAGATTTGGGTGGCTTGGAGGGCGAGGGGGTCTTGGCTGATGGTGATGAGGTTGGTGTTTTTGAGGATGGTTTGGGTGGCGGTGTTCATGTTTCGGAGGTCGTTGCCGGCGATGAGGGGTGAGGCGAGGATGGTCCAGAGGGCGAAGTGGGAGCGCATTTCGGTGTCGGTCATGCCGCCGCGGCCGACTTCCATCATGTCCATGTCGTTGAAGGCGCCGGGTTTGGCGCGGGCGGCGAGGGGGATGGTGACGTCGAGGATGTTTTGGATGCCCATGGGGTAGCCGTTGGTTTGGCCGCTGTTCCAGGTGTTGGTGATGTCTTCGGTGGTGCGCCACATGTTGGAGACGTCGCCCCAGTCGCGTTGGGGTCCGGTTTTGGAGTGGATGCTGTTGCTGTTGATGCTCAGGACGATGGGTCGGCCGGTGGCGGCGAGGCCGTCGCGCATTTTGGCGAAGGCGCGGGTTTGGTCGTCGATGGTGCCGGTGGGTGAGCACCAGTCGTATTTGAGGTAGTCGACGCCCCATGCGGCGAATTGGCGGGCGTCTTGGGCTTCGCGTCCTTGGCTGCCGGTGGCGCCGGGGTAGGAGTTGAAGTATTGGGCGCAGGTTTTGTCGAGGGGTGCTTGGTAGAGGCCGAATTTGAGGCCGCGGGCGTGGATGTAGTCGCCGAGGGCTTTCATGCCGGAGGGGAAGCGGGTGGGGTCGCCTTGGAGGTTGCCGGCGGAGTCGCGGTTGGGGTTCATCCAGCAGTCGTCGACGACGACGTATTGGTAGCCGGCGTCTTTCATGCCGGTGTTGACCATGGCGTCGGTCATCTGCCGGATCAGGGTTTCGTTGATGTTGCAGCCGAACGTGTTCCAGCTGTTCCAGCCCATCGGCGGCGTCCGCGCCACCCCATTGTCCAACGCCTGCGCCATCGGGGCGCGTACGCCCACCAGGACGCCCGCCAGGAGCAGGCCGGCCGCTGCCGCCCGCCCCCAGTTCCGGGCCCGCACGAATCGCTTCACGAGGTCTCCAATCAGTGGCGCCGCCCCGGCCGGAGCCTGCGCGGGACGCGAGAATCCGTCCGCTCGACCACCCGGTGTGAGCGCTAACAATGGCCCCTCATGTTACGGAAGCGTTTCGAGGTATTCAACTGCTTCCATGGATCGATCCATGGTCCACGGCTCCGCCGCCGGGACGGAGACCGCGGCGGCATCCGTGGTCATGGAGCCATCATGGAGCCATCGACGCGCCTGACATCGAATACGATAGCTCCATGCCATTTGGCTCCAGACCTGGTCGACGGGCCCGCGGTGAGATCGAGGAGCTACCCAGCGGCTCCCTGCGGGTGCGGGTGTACGCCGGCATCGATCCGGTGTCCGGGCGGCGACGCCACCTCACCGAAACGGTGCCCGCCGGACCGACCGCCGCGCGGCAGGCCGAATCCGTCCGCAGTCGACTGCTCGACACCGTACGGCGGCAACACGAGCGTCCGCCGGCACCGCCCACCCCGGCCGGCGACGCCCGGCCCGTCCCCGTCGACCCCACCCGCGACGCCCCGGTACCCGTCCCCACCACGGTGACAGGTCGGGCGACCGGGCCGCAGCGGCGCAGCCGCCGACGGCGCGAACCCACGCTGACCACCATCGCCCAGCTGGCGGACGTGTCGGCACCCACCGTGTCGAAGGTCCTCAACGGCCGCTCGGGGGTCGCGGCGGAGACCCGCGCCCGGGTGGAGGCGCTGTTGCGCGAGCACGGCTACCGCCGCCCGGAACTGGGCACCCCGCACGCCAGCATCGAGGTGGTCTTCTACGGCATGCAGAGCAACCTGGCGGTGACCATCATGCAGGGCGTGCAGCAGGTGGCCGGGGCGCACCGGTTCGCCGTCGGCTTCACCGACGCCCGCCGGCAGGTCTCGGAGGGCCGGTTCTGGGCCCGCGACCTGCTGTCCCGCCGCCCGACCGGGGTGATCGCGGTCCACCTCGGCTTCACCTCCGAACAACACGCCCTGCTCGCGGCGAGCGCGATCCCGCTGGTGGTCCTCGACCCCACCGGAGAGCCGCCGCTGCACGCCGTCCCGTCGGTGACCTCGACCAACTGGAGCGGTGGCTTCGAGGCCGCCCGGCACCTGCTCGACCTCGGCCACCGCCGGATCGGGGTGATCTCCGGACCGACCGAACGGCTCTGCGCCAAGGCCCGGCTGGACGGCGCGCGGGCGGCCCTGGAGGCGGCCGGCGTCGGACTACCCGCGCGTTGGCTGCGCCACGGCCACTGGTTCTCCTTCGAGGACGGCCTCAACCACGGCCAGGAACTGCTCCGGCAGGACCCGACGCCGACCGCGATCGTGTGCGGCAACGATCTGCAGGCGCTCGGGGTCTACGAGGCGGCCCGGCTGGCCGGCCGACGGATTCCCCGGGACCTCAGCGTGGTGGGCTTCGACGACATCCCGTACACCATGTTCTGCGGGCCGCCGATGACCTCGGTGCGGCAGCCGTTGACCGAGATGGGCGCCGCCGCGGCCCGGATGGTGCTGACCATGGCCGCCAACGAGCGCCTCGCCCAGACCCGGGTGGAGTTGGCGACCACGCTCGTGGTGCGGGACAGCACCGCCGTCGCGTACGGCAACTGAGCCGGCCCGGTGACGTGGGCGGATCGCAGAAACCTGTCCTTGTCGTTACCGAACGGTTTCGAGTAGCATCCGATCCGATCGATACGGCGGGTCGGCGGGGCGCGGTTTCCCCACCTGTGGCGCACCGTCGACGCGCCCCCGGCACGCCTGTCGAGGACACGCAGCACCACAGGTCGGCCGGCCCGGCGCGACGCGGGCCGGGCACCCGCGAGGACCCAGGGAGGGACCAGGCCAGCCGTCACCGCCAGTTCGCCCGCCGCCCGCGTTCCGTGATGACGAATATCACGGCACGCGGACGACACTCGGCCGCGTCACCGACCCCTCCTGGGCGACACGCCGCGTAGACTCTCGCTGATCCAGCGTTGTCCACGGCGTGTGCGCCCATGCCTCGTGTCCGTCGTCCCTGCCCGGACGCCGGGCCGGGCCGCTGCGCCGGCAACGGGCTGCGGGGCGGACCGAGAGGTGTGGGATGACTGTGCGCGCTCCAGCGATGAGAGACGTGGCCCGCCTCGCCGGAGTGTCCCACCAGACCGTGTCGCGGGTCCTCAACGGCCATCCACACGTACGGGAACAGACCCGCCTGCGGGTCCAGGCCGCGATCAGCGAACTCGGCTACCGGCCGAACCGGGCGGCCCGCACCCTGGTCACCGGGCGGTCCCAGGTGCTCGGTGTGGTGGCGCTCAACACCACACTCTACGGCCCGGCCTCCCTGCTGTCCGCGTTCGAACTCGCCGCGGCCGAGGCGGGATTCGCGGTCAGTGTGGGCAGCGTGCGCAACCTGGACCGCACCTCCATCACCGCCGTCGTCGAGCGGCACCTCGCCCACCGGGTCGCCGGGATCGTGGTGATCGCGCCGGTCGAGTCGGCCGGTGAGGCGCTGGAGTGCCTGCCCACCGACATTCCGCTGGTCACCGTGGACGGTGATCCCCGGCGACCGGTGCCGCTGGTCACCATCGACCAGGTGGAGGGGGGCCGGCTGGCCACCAGGCACCTGCTCGATGCGGGCCACCGCACGGTCTGGCACGTGTCGGGCCCGGCGGACTGGTTCGACAGTGCCGGGCGGATCGTGGGGTGGCGGGAGACCCTGCAGGCGGCGGGCGCGGAGATCCCGCCGGTGCTCCAGGCCGACTGGTCCGCCGCCTCGGGATACCGCTGCGGGCAGATGCTGGCCCGGACCCCGGAGGTGACCGCGATCTTCACGGCCAACGACGACCTTGCGCTGGGCGTGCTGCACGCGCTGCACGAACATGGTCGGCGGGTGCCGGAGCAGGTCAGCGTGGTCGGCTTCGACGACGTGCCGGACGCTGCATACTTCATCCCGCCGTTGACCACCGTCCGGCCGGACTTCGACACCGTGGCTGAGGCCAGCCTCGACCTGCTGCTCGCGCAGATCGACGCGGGCGTCGACCATCGGTTGCGGCGCACCGTCTCCCCCACCCTGATCACCCGGGACAGCGTCGCACCACCCGGGTGACCGGTCGGCCGCGCCGCCGTCGTCACCGCCGCCACCTCCGGCCCCGACCAGGCCGACGCCGCACCGCGCCCACCAGCTATGGACAGCGGTCACTGTTAACGTTAACGTAACGACAATCGTCAATTCTCGGGAACGACCTCGGACCGCCCGGTGACCTTCCTTCCGATCCCGGGTCCGGCCGACGGCGGCGTGACGCCCGTACCGCACACCTCCGGCGCGGCGCTCCCACCCTGGAAGAAAGGCCATCGATGAAGGGCAGTCTGCGCGCAGCGCTGGCAGCCGTCGTCCTCGGTCTCGCGGCAGCCACCGTCCTGGTGACCGCACAGCCCGCGAGCGCGGCGACCCTGACCAGAGTGACGGGATTCGGCAACAATCCCACCAACCTCAACATGTACATGTACGCCCCGAACACCCTGGCGGCCCGACCGGCGCTGCTGCTCCTGGTGCACTACTGCGGCGGCTCGGCCAGCGGGATCTTCAACGGCAACGGGCACGACTACGTGACCGCCGCCGACCGCTACGGCTACCTCATCGTGGTGCCCGAGGCGACCCGCAGCGGAAACTGCTTCGACGTCTCCACCCCCGCCGCACTCACCCGCAACGGCGGCGGCGACTCGACCGGGATCATGTCCATGGTCGCGTACGCCCGCCAGCGCTACGCCGTCGACCCGGCGCGGATCGTGGTCTCCGGTTTCTCCTCCGGCGCGATGATGACCAACGTGCTCGCCGCGCAGTACCCCGACGTCTTCTCCGCCGCGTCGGCGTTCTCCGGGGTGCCGGCCGGCTGCTTCGCCACCACCGACGGGTCACTGTGGAACAGCAGGTGCTCCGGTGGCACCGTGATCAAGACGGCGCAGCAGTGGGGCGACCAGGCCCGCGCGATGTACCCCGGGTACACCGGCCGCTATCCCCGGATGCAGCTGTGGCACGGCGTCACGGACACCACCCTGGCGTACCCCAACTTCGGTGAAGAGATCAAGCAGTGGACCAACCTGCACGGGTTGAGCACCACGCCCACCGCCACCGACCGCCCGCAGTCGTCCTGGACCCGCACCCGGTACGGCGGGACGGGCCCGCAGTCCCCGGTCGAGGGGATCAGCATCGCCGGGGTGGGCCACCAACTGCCGATGGCCGGCCAGCTCGGGTACGCCATCACCTTCCTCGGCCTGGACGGCACCGCACCGACGCCCACCCCCACCGTGACCCCCACGCCGACGGCCACCCCGACGCCCACCCCGACCCCGACGCCGACGGCCACACCCACGCCGACCCCGACGGTCACCCCGACCACCACGCCGACGCCCACGCCGACGTCGTCGCCGCAGTCGGGGGCCTGCCGGGTCAGCGACACGATCAGCGCGTGGAACAACGGGCTGACCGCGAGCATCACCATCACCAACACCGGGAGCACCACGCTCAACGGCTGGTCCCTGGGGTTCACCCTGCCCGCCGGGCAGGTCATCACCGGCGGCTGGAACGCCAGCTACGCACCGAGCAGCGGCCAGGTCACCGCCACCAACGTCAGCTACAACGGCACGTTGGCCCCGGGGGCGTCGACGACGATCGGCTTCCAGGCCACCCACACCGGCAACGCCACCGCCCCGGCGACGTTCACCCTCAACGGCGCGACCTGCGCGACCGGCTGACCCGCCACGGCCGGGTCACCCCGTCGTCGTCCCCGCGCGGCAGCGGAGGGTGACCCGGCCGCCGGGGCGTACCGCACCATCCGTCCACCACCAGGAGATCCCGTGCGAGAAAACCGATTCCTCCGCCGACGGCCGGCGCTGGTCGCCGCCACCGCCACCGCGCTCCTGCTCGTCACCGCCGCCGCCACCCAGACCTCGGCCTCGGCCGCCGCCGCCGGCTGCCAGGTGAACTACACCGTCAGCTCGTCGTGGCAGGGTGGCTTCGGCGCGAACGTCACCATCACCAACCTCGGCGACCCGGTGGACGGGTGGCGGCTGACCTGGAGCTACGCCGCCGGGCAGACGATCACGCAGCTCTGGAACGGCAGTTACACCCAGGCCGGCGCCCAGGTCACCGTCACCAACGCCAGCTACAACGGCGCGATCCCCACCAACGGCAGCGCCAGCTTCGGCTTCAACGGGGCGTGGACCGGCAGCAACCCCGCCCCCACCGCGTTCAGTCTCAACGGCACCACCTGCACCGGCGGGGTGAACCCGACCACCGGACCCCCGCCGACCACGCCCCCGCCGACCACGCCGCCGCCCACCACCCCGCCACCGACCACCCCGCCGCCCGCCACCAGCCAGCCGTGTGACATCTACGCCGCCGGCGGCACCGCCTGCATCGCGGCGCACAGCACCACCCGGGCGCTCTACGCCGCCTACAACGGCTCGCTCTACCAGGTGCGCCGGTCCTCGGACAACACCACCCGCAACATCGGGGTGCTGTCGCCGGGCGGGCGGGCCAACGCCGCCAGCCAGGACAGCTTCTGCGCGAACACCACCTGCGTCATCACGATCATCTTCGACCAGTCCGGACGCGGCAACAACCTCGGTTACCAGGGTGCCGGCGGCGTCGGTGGCGCCGTGCAGCCGGCGGTCGCGAACAAGGAGTCGGTGACGGTCGGCGGGGACAAGGTCTACTCGCTCTACATCCCCGGCAAGAGCAGCTACTGGCGTGACGGGCACCTGACCGGGGTGCCGACCGGTGCCGCGCCCGAGGGCATGTACATGGTCACCAGTGGCACCCACGTCAACAGCGGCTGCTGTTTCGACTACGGCAACAGCGAGACCACCAGGCGGGCCGACGGCGCGGGTGCGATGGACGCGATCTACTTCGGCACCAGTTGCTGGTTCGGTGGCTGCTCCGGCTCCGGCCCGTGGGTGCAGGCCGACCTGGAGTACGGCCTCTACCCCGGCGGCAGCAGCTCGTGGAACTCCAACCAGCGGGCCTTCACCAGCAAGTTCGTCACCGCCACCCTGAAGAACAACGGCACCTCCCGGTTCGCCATCAAGGGCAGCAACGCCCAGTCCGGCAGCCTCTACACCCTCTACGACGGGTCGCTGCCGCGCGGGTACAGCCCGATGCGCAAGCAGGGCGCGATCATCCTGGGCAGCGGCGGGGACTGCTGCATCGACAACACCAACCAGAGCGTCGGCACCTTCTACGAGGGGGCGATGGTCGCCGGCTATCCGTCCGACGCCACCGAGAACGCGGTACAGGCCAACATCACCGCCGCCGGCTACCGCTGACCCGATGGTCGAGGAGGTCCGATGCACCAGCGTGTCATCCACCCGGCGACCCGACGGGCGGCCGTCCTGCTCGCCGTCGTCCTCCTGCTCATGACGGGCCTGGTCGGCACCCCCGCCCCGCAGCCGGCGCAGGCGTGGGACAACGGGGTCGCCGACACCCCGCCGATGGGGTGGAACAGCTACGACTCGTTCAACTGGAGCGTCACCGAGGCCGACGTCCGGGCCAACGCCGACTACATGGGCGCGAACCTGCGCCAGTACGGCTGGCAGTACATCGTCGTCGACTGGGCCTGGTACTTCCCCGGGCAGCACAACGGCAGCCCCAACCAGGACGCCAACCTGCAACCCCGGCTGCGGATGGACGCCAACGGGCGGCTGCTGCCCGACACCACCCGGTTCCCGTCGGCGGCCGGCGACAACGGGTTCAAACCGCTGGCCGACCACGTGCACGCCCAGGGGCTGAAGTTCGGCGTCCACCTGATGCGGGGCATCCCCCGGCAGGCGGTCGCGGACAACGTGCCGATCCTGGGCACCTCGTGCCGGGCCAACCAGATCGACGCCGGCAACAGCGCGGCCTGGCTCAACCTGATGTGGGGGCTGGACATGGCCAACCCCTGCGCCCAGGCGTACCTCGACTCGGTGTTCCAGTTGCTGGCCGCGTGGGGCGTCGACTTCGTGAAGATCGACGACATCGCCGCGCCGACGTACCGGCAGGCGGAGGTCGAGGGCTACCGGACGGCGATCGGGCGCAGCGGCCGGCCGATGGTGCTGAGCCTGTCGCCGGGGGCGACGCCACTGTCCGCCGGCCCGCACGTGCAGAGCAACGCGCACATGTGGCGGATCGTCAACGACCTGTGGGACAACTGGTCGTCGGTGGACGCGCTGTTCGACCAGTTGCGCAACTGGACGCCGTACCGCAGGACGGGGGCCTGGCCCGATCCGGACATGATCCCGATCGGCCGGCTGTCGAAGTACGGCCCGGTCGGCTCGCCGCGCTACTCGAACCTCAGCGCGGACGAGCAGCGCACCCTCATGTCGCTGTGGGTGATCAACCGGGCCCCGCTGATGTGGGGCGGCAACCTGGTGGAGAACCGGCCGGCGGAGCTGGCGTTGATGACCAACAGCGCGGTGCTGGCGGTCGACCAGCGCAGCGCCAACAACCGGCAGCTCACCGGCGGCACCCGGCAGGTGTGGGTGGCCGACGTGCCGGACAGCACGGACCGGTACGTGGCACTGTTCAACCGGGAGGGTGCCACGGCCACCGTGTCGCTGAACCTCGCCGAGCTGGGCATCGGTTCGGCCACCGCGACCGATCTGTGGTCCGGTGCGGCCCTGGGCACCTCGACGGGGACGTTCAGCCGCGCGCTGCCCGCCCACGGCGCCGGGCTCTACCGGCTGACCCCGCAGACCACCACCCCGACCCCGACGACCGCCACGTTGACTGCCCGGCACAGCGCGAAGCTGCTGGACGTCAGCAACGCCGCCACGACCGACGGCGCGAACGTCGTGCAGTGGGCCGCGAACGGTCAGGCCAACCAGCGGTGGCGGCTCTCCGACGTCGGCGGCGGCTGGTCCACGGTGGTCAGCGTCAACAGCGGAAAGTGCCTCGACGTCTACGGCGGCGCCGGCACGACCGCCGACGGCGCCCGGGTGGTGCAGTGGACCTGCAACGGGGGCACCAACCAGCAGTGGCGGCTCCAGGACGTCGGTGACGGCTGGGTGCAGCTGGTGGCCCGGCACAGCAACAAGTGTCTCGACGTGCTCAACGCCGGGCTGACCGACGGGGTGCAGGTCGTGCAGTGGACCTGCGGCACCGGCACCAACCAGCAGTGGCGACGGACGCCGGTGTGACGCGGCGGGGACGCCTGCGCCGGTGAGCAGAGGCGCAGGGTCGGGTTCGCTCCCCGGCCCTGCGCCTTGTCGCTGGTCGCCCGGAGTGTTCCGGGTGCGACGGGCTCCGGGCGGGCACCTCTGCGGGGGGTGCGCCGCCCGGAGCCGTCGGTCGCGTCGGTCAGCTGGCGGTGCAGGTGGGGGTCATCCCCGCCCCGCTACCGTTGCCCTGGAAACCGAACTCGGTCGACTGACCCGCACCGAGCACACCGTTGTAGTCCACGTTCGTGAACCGCACCGTCCCGGAACTACCACTGGCCGTCGCCGACCACGTCCCGGTCACACTCGACCCACCCGGCAGGGTCATGCTCACCGTCCACCCACGCGTACCCGACGAACCCGCCGTCACCTTCACCGTGGCCACGAAACCACCGGTCCACGAATTCAACGACACCGACGCCGAACATCCGCCGGTGGCCGGCGGAGTCGTCGGCGGTGGCGTGGTCGGGTTCGGCGGTGGCGTCGTCGGGTTCGGCGGCGTCGTGGTCGGGTTCGGCGGCGGCGTGGTGGGGCTCGCGCTGTCGAAGCCGAGGAAGCGGACGGCCTGGGCGGCGTCGAACGGGATGGAGTGCCCGTAGCCCTGGAAGCTGATCGCCTCCACCGGCGGCGTGCCACCGGTGCCGCCGTAGCGGGTGCGGGTGGCGCTGGTCTGCGGGTAGTCGGTGGAGCTGGGGGTCTGCGAGACACCGAGCACGTTGGTCCACTGCTTGACCTGCTCGCCGAAGTTGACGTAGCTCAGCGTGGTGTCGGTGGTGCCGTGCCAGATCTGCATCCGGGGCCGCTTGCCGGTGTAGCCGGGGTAGGCGTTGCGGACCAGGTCACCCCACTGCTGCGGAGTCTTCACGATCCGCCCGCCGGAGCAGTCGCTGTTCCACTCCGAGCCGTTGGTGGTGGCGAAGCAGCCGAACGGGACGCCGGAGGAGCTGACGCCGGCGTTGAAGACGTCCGGGTAGACCCCCGCCATCACGTTGGTCATCATCGCGCCGGAGGAGAACCCGGCGACGCCGATCCGGTTCGCGTCGACCGGGTAGCGGCTCTGCACGTAGTCGATCATCGACTTGAGGCCGACGGGGTCGCTGCCGCCGTTACGCCGCAGCGCCTGCGGGGAGGAGACGTCCCAGCACTTGCTGCTGCGGGTCACCGACGGGTAGATCACGATGAAGCCGTAGCGGTCGGCCAGCGAGCTGAGCCCGTAGCCGGTGTGCAGCGCCGGGCCGCTGCCGGTGCAGTAGTGCAGGGCCAGCAGCAGCGCCGGCCGGGCGGCCACCCGGTCGGGCACGTAGAGGTGCATCTGCAGGTTGGTCGGGTTGGTGCCGAAGTTGGTCACCTGGGTCAGCGTCGCGGCCGAGGCCGGGTTGGGGGCCGTGACCACGGCCGTGACGGTCGCCAGGGCGGTGGCGAGCGCGGCGGCCAGCAGTGCGAGTCTGGGTTTCATCGACGGTTCCTCTGTCGGAATCGGTGGTCAGCGGCGGACGGCGGGCTGTTCCGACGCGCGGGACGGCGGTCCGGACTGGCCCGGTCCGGGGCTGGCCGACGATGGTCCGGCGGCGCGACGCGCCGGCCGGCGGGTGGTGGTGATGCACCGCCGGCCCGACCCGGTACGCCCGGGTCGGGCCGGCGGCGGTGGTACTCAGTTGGCGGTGGTGCTCAGCTGGCGGTGCAGGTGGGGGTCATCCCCGCCCCGCTACCGTTGCCCTGGAAACCGAACTCGGTCGACTGACCCGCACCGAGCACACCGTTGTAGTCCACGTTCGTGAACCGCACCGTCCCGGAACTACCACTGGCCGTCGCCGACCACGTCCCGGTCACACTCGACCCACCCGGCAGGGTCATGCTCACCGTCCACCCACGCGTACCCGACGAACCCGCCGTCACCTTCACCGTGGCCACGAAACCACCGGTCCACGAATTCAACGACACCGACGCCGAACACCCCGACCCACCCGGAGGCGGCGTCGTCGGGTTCGGGGGGGTGGTCGTCGGGTTCGGCGGCGTCGTGGTCGGGTTCGGCGGCGTGGTCGTCGGGTTCGGGATGCCCGTACCGGCGTTGAGCGCGTTCAGCACCGAGTCGTACGCCGGCTTCTTGTTGCCGTTGCAGTCGAACAGCAGGGCGTTGTCGGAGCCGCGCCACGAGTCGCAGTCCCGCACCCCCCACACGGTGATGCTGGTGCACCGCGAGATGGCCATGCAGGCCCGGGTGACCGTGCCGAAGATGTTGGCCTGGTTGCCGCCGGTCATCACGTCCAGCTCGGTGATCTGGACGTCCACGCCCAGGTCGGCGAAGCGCTGGAGGTTGGCCTGGTAGTCGCCCGCGATCGTGGTGCCCAGGTGGGACTGGAAGCCGACGCAGTCGATCGGCACGCCCCGGGACTTGAAGTCCCGCACCATGTTGTAGATGCCGGTCGACTTCGCGTTGATCCCGTCGGTGTTGTAGTCGTTGTAGCAGAGCTTCGCGCCCGGGTCGGCGGCGCGGGCGGCCCGGAACGCCGCCTCGATCCAGTCGTTGCCGGTGCGCTGCAGGTTGGAGTCACGACGCCCACCGCTGCCACCGTCGGCGAACGCCTCGTTCACCACGTCCCAGGCGTAGACCTTGCCCCGGTAGTGGGTGGCGACCTGGGTGACGTGGTTGATCATCGCGCTGCGCAGGGCGCTGCCCGACATGCTCTGCGCCCAGCCCGGCTCCTGCTGGTGCCAGAGCAGCGCGTGGCCACGCACGCCCATGCCGTTGGCCTGGGCGTGACTGACCAGCCGGTCGCCGCCGGTGTAGACGAACCGGCCCTGGGACGGCTCGGTGGCGTCCCACTTCATCTCGTTCTCGGCCGTGACGGAGTTGAACTCACGGTTGAGCACGGTGGTGTAGGTGCTGGTGGACAGCTTGCCCGTCGCGACAGCCGCGCCGAAGTAGCGGCCCTTCTCGGCCGCCGCCGCCCGCAGGGTCGTCCCGGCGCTGGCCACGGGGGCCATCGCCAACGTCATCCCGACGGTGAGTGCGCCGGCCACGGCGAGGGTCGCCGTGGCCAGTAGGGCTCTCTTGGGTCTCATGTCGCATCCTTTTCGAGGTGGGTGCAGCGGTGGTGGTGCTGAGGTGCCCGGTTCCCGGTGCGGTGGGCCGTGCCGGCCTGCGGGGTCCGCCGTCCGGCCGGCCAGGACGCACCATCGTGGCCGCCGTACCCGGCACGGACGAGGGACCGTCGGTGACGCCCCCGTCGCGGTCCGTGCCAGCCGACGAACTCGGTGACCTCGACGCCGGGGCCGCAGCCCGGGTCGGCGCGAGGATCACCGGCTGCGGGCAACGGCGCAGCGCCTCCCGAAAAGGGCGCCATGATCCTCCTTCGAGGAGACCGGGCCGGCCGTCGACGGAGTCGCCCCACCCCTGGTCGGGGCCGGTCACGCCGTCGCCGGCAGCTGCTGATGGAAAGTCCTGACCCGACGTCCCACATGCCCTGGGGGGGACGTCGCGATCCGAGGCTCGACCAGCACGGCTCGCCCGGTGAGCCATCAGGTGCGGTGGTCCTCGACATCGACTGTGAGCGATAACATGTGTTTCGTCAAGTCGTACCGCAGTGAGCTGGGTCGATCGTGGCGACCAGGTTCACCGGCGGAGCGGGCGGGCCGTAGAGTCTCTCGCCGTGATCGAGATCGGCACGCAGGTCGACCTGCTGCACCCCGCTGACCGGGTCTGGCACGCGGTGACCGATCCGGCGCTGCTGGCCCGTTGGTTCGCCGAGGCCGAGGCGGTGCCCGACCGGCCGGGCCGGTGGCGGGTGGGCACCGCCGGGCTGCCCGGCTTCGACGGCGACGTCGAGATCGCCGCCGTCCGCCGGCGGGAGCCGGAACTGCTCGTCGTACGGTGTGTCGAGGGGGTCCGACACACCGAGCTGACCTGCGTCGTCACCGCCACCGGCGAGGGCTGCCGGGTGACCGTCCGGGAGACCGTGCAGCAGGGCGGGTGGTCCGTCGGGCAGGGCGCGCGCCGCGAGGAGTGTTACCGGCAGTCGCTGGCCGGACGCCTGCCCGCGCTGCTCGACTGGCTGGCCTTCCGGGAGGTCGACCTGCGGCGGGACAACGCCGCGCCGACGGCCGTGCTGCCGGTGGCGCTGATGGCCGAGGTGGCCCGCCCGTCGACCCGGGGCCGCACCGGCTGGGTGGTGGTCGGGTCGGGCGCGGCGGTGCTGGCGCTCGGGTTGGCCGGGTGGGCCCTGCTGCCGCAGGATCGGGAGGAACCCACAGTGGCGGCCCCGGTGCCGCCGTCGGTACGTCCGAGCGCCACGCCGGGACCGTCGCGCTCCGCCGCGTCGGCACGCCCGACGTCGGCCCCGCCGTCGCGCAGCGCCACGCCGAGCCGGTCGCCGTCACCGACCCCGTCGCGCACCCCCACCCCGACCCCGGCGGTCGCGGAGCCGCTGCAGGCCCGGTACGCGACGGTGTCGACCCGGGTCTTCGGGTACACCGGGGAGGTGGTGGTCGCCAACCCGGGCGGGACGCGGGCCACCGGCTGGACGGTCGTCGTCACGCTGCCCCCGGGCAGTTCGGCGGCGGAGGTGACAGGTGCCGACTGGCGGCAGGACGGGCAGTCGGTCACCTTCAGCGGCCCGGCCGTCGCGGCGGGCGGGACGCAGGCCGTCCGCTTCGAGGTCCGCACCGCCGACCCGGTCACCAAGGCGCCGCAGGGCTGCACGGTCGACGAGCGCCCCTGCGCCGGGCTGTGACGCCCCGCGCCGGCCGGGGTCCGTCGTGGACCCGGGCGGCGGCGACCCGGCTCCGGTCAGGCGGGCGGTGGTGCGGTGCTGTGGCGTACGGTCAGGGTGGTCGCCAGTTCCAGACGGACCTGGCCGGTCGGTTCCCCCCGACCGAGGGCGAGGGCCAGTTCGGTGGCGGTGACCGCCATCTCGCGCAGCGGTTGGTGCACGGTGGTCAGCGCCGGGTCGACCAGGGTGGCCACCGGCAGGTCGTCGAAGCCGACGACGCTGAGGTCGGCGGGGATCCGCAGCCCGAGCGTGCGGGCGGCCTGGTAGACCCCGACGGCCTGCAGGTCGTTGCCGGTGCACACCGCCGTCGGGCGGTCGGGGCGACGGAGCAGGTCGAGGGCGGCGGCCCGGCCGTCGGCGTCGGTCAGGCCGGCGTACCGGACCAGGTCGGACGCCACCGGCAGCCCGGCGGCCTCCAGGGCGGAGCGGTAGCCGTCCAACCGGGCCCGGCAGCACAGGACGTGTTCCGGCCCGGCGATCATCGCGATCCGCCGGTGCCCGAGCCCGATCAGGTGGCGGGTGGCCGACCGGCCGCCGGCCCAGTTCGTCGCGCCGACGAACGGGACGTCCTCGGGCAGCTCGGTGGTGGGGTCGAAGACCACGAACGGGATGCCCCGGGCACGCAGCAGCCGGTGCTGTTCCGCGTCGAGTTGGGCCACCATGACCAGGCAGTCCGGCCGTCGGGCGAGAGTGTCGTCGATCCAGTACCGGATCGCGTTGCGCTGCGGCCCGAACTCGGTGAGGACGACTCCGACGCGGTGTAGCCGGGCCACCCGCTCGACCCCCCGGATGATCTCCAGGCCCCACATGTCCTCGATCTCGTCGAAGACCAGTTCCAGCATGTTGCTGCGGGTGACCGGGGTGGCCCTGCGGTAGCCGTGCCGGCTGATCGCCGCCTCGACGCGGGCCCGGGTGTCCGCCGCGACGCCGGACCGGCCGTTGATCACTTTCGACACCGTCGGCACCGACACCCCGGCCGACGCGGCGATCGCCGCGATCGTCACCGGTCTGGTGGGAACGGCCAGCGACGCCCGTTCGCCGCCCGGACCGCCCGACTCGACGTGACTCAACCCGGCCTCCTCCCCGGCGGTGGCTGCCGGTCACGCCCGGCAGCTGCGCGCGACCGGGCCGCCGGCACCGTCGCGCCGACCGCCGGCATCGTTCAGGGGGCCCAGGATAACCGACCGCCGACGTCAGCCCTCCGGGTGCGCGGCGGGACCGGAGCGGAAAATTTCCATCAGCCACGGAAAGCATTCGATGTCCACTCGGAACAGAGCGGCAGGTCACGACCGGCGGGCGGGCCCGGCGGACGGTCCGCCCCGGTCATTGACGCACGTCGACCGATACTTGTAAGGTCTGCGGCGGAAACTTTCCGGGATCAGCATCCGATCGTTTCCAGGCGGGAGCCTCGCCACTCATCGCGGACGTCCTGGGCAGCGTCCGCACCCGCTCCGTTCCGGCCGGGCCGCCCGGCCGACGGGACGTTCGACGACCCCCCTCCACAGGTGCCATCCCGGCGAGGAGTTCCCCTGATGAGTACCCAGCACCTCCGACGAATGCGACAGCGGGCCGGCCTGCTCGCCGGCACCCTCGCCGCCCTGCTCCTGGCGGGCCTGATGGTCGCCGGCAACGCCCAGGCCGCCGCCGGCTGCCGGGTGGCGTACACCGTGCCGGCCCAGTGGCAGGGCGGTTTCACCGCCGACGTCCAGGTCACCAACCTCGGTGACGCGGTCAACGGTTGGAGCCTGGCCTGGACCTTCCCGGCCGGCCAGCGCGTCACCCAGGCGTGGAACGTGACGACCACCGCCGCCGGCGACCAGGTCACCGCCAAGAACCTCAGCTACAACGCGACGATCGCCACCAACGGCACCGTCTCCTTCGGCTTCAACGGTTCGTGGACGGGCAGCAACCCGGTACCGACCTCGTTCACCCTCAACGGGGTCGCCTGCACCGGGAGCGTGAGCACGCCGACGCCGACCGGCACCACCGCGCCGCCGTCCCCGACGGTCTCCCCCTCCCCGACGGTCTCGCCGACGACCTCGCCGTCACCGTCACCCGGTGGCGACCCGATGGCGGCGGTGGCCGCGATGCAGCCCGGCTGGAACCTGGGCAACACCCTCGACGCGATCCCCGACGAGACCGCGTGGGGCAACCCGCTGACCACCCAGGCCCTGCTGCGGCAGGTGCGCTCACAGGGCTACCGCAGCATCCGCCTGCCGGTGACCTGGAGCGACCACACCGGGCCGGCCCCGACGTACACCATCGACCCGGTCTGGCTGGCCCGGGTCCGCCAGGTGGTCGACTGGTCGCTGGCCGAGGGCTTCTACGTGATGATCAACCTGCATCACGACTCCTGGCAGTGGCTCAACGGCTACCCGGGCGACCGCACCACGGTCATGAACAGGTACACCGCGCTGTGGACCCAGCTCGCCACCACGTTCCGCGACCACTCGGCCAAGCTGGTGTTCGAGAACATCAACGAGCCGCAGTTCAACGGCACCGCCGACGACGCCCAGGGCGACGAGGTGCTGCGGGAGCTGCACCTGGCGTTCGTCCGCCTGATCCGCCAGTCCGGCGGCGGCAACGCCACCCGGTTGCTGGTGCTGCCCACCCTGCACACCAGCGGCGAGCAGGCCCGGATGGACGCGCTGAACACCACGATCAGCCAGCTGCGCGACCCCAACATCGCCGCGACCATCCACTTCTACGGGTACTGGCCGTTCAGCGTGAACATCGCCGGGGGCACCCGCTACGACAGCAACGTCGAGCAGGACCTGGTCGGCACCTTCGAGCGGGCCCGCGCCTCGTTCGTCGCCCGGGGCATCCCGGTGATCATCGGGGAGTGGGCGCTGCTCAGCTACGACTACACCCGGCCCGGCATCATCGAACGCGGCGAACTGCTGAAGTTCTTCGAGGCGGTCGGCTACCACGCCCGCACCCGCAACCTCACCACCATGCTCTGGGACGCCGGCTCGTTCCTCAACCGCACCACGTTGCAGTGGCGGGACCAGGGCATCTACGACCTGATGAAGGCGAACCTGACCACCCGCTCGGCCACCGCCTCCTCCGACCAGGTCTACCTGCCGCGCAGCGGCACCATCACCGCCAAGTCGCTCACCCTCAACCTCAACGGCACGTCGTTGCAGGGCCTGCGGCAGGGCAGCACCAACCTGGTCGCCGGCACCGACTACACCGTCTCCGGCAGCACGCTGACGCTGACCGCGTCGGCACTGACCCGGCTCGCCGGCAACCGCGCCGCCGGGGTCAACGCCACCATCGAGGCCCGCTTCTCCCAGGGCGTGCCCTGGCAGATCAGCATCATCTCCTACGACCCGCCGACCCAGTCGGCGGCCAGCGGGACGACCGCCTCGTTCGCCATCCCCACCCAGTTCCGGGGCGACCAGCTCGCCACCATGGAAGCCAAGTACGCCGACGGCAGCGGCGCCGGACCGGCCAACTGGACCTCCTACAAGGAGTTCTGGACGCACTTCCAGCCGGACTACACCGCCAACACCATCCTGCTGAAGCCGGAGTTCTTCGCCGAGGTCAACGACGGCCCGGTCACGCTGACCTTCCACTTCTGGAGCGGCACGCAGAAGACGTACCGGATCACGAAGTCCGGGAGCACGGTCACCGGCAGCCCGGCCTGAGCCGGCCGGGGCGTCGCGGACGATGGAGCGCGACGCCCCGGCCAACGGGGTGAGGGTGTCCCGCCGGGCCTCAGGGACGCCCTCACCCCACCGGGGACCACGGCCAGGGCACCCGGTGACCGCCAGCTCCACCGCGCCGGGGCGTCGACACCCGCTGACGGTGTGCCACCCGGGCGCGGACGGTCAGGGCAGCCAGCACGCCTCCGCCGACGCCCGGGACGCCGCCTCCTCGTAGACCGCCAACGCCAGCCAGGACTCGGCGAACGCCTGCCCGTCGTCGTCGGTGAGCCGCCCGAAGGCGTCCCGGGGCCGGGACCGGGCCGCCGATCCCATCGCGGCGAGCAGGTGCGCGCCCAGGTCCAGGCGGGCCGAACGCAGCCTCCGCTCCGTCGGGTCGGCCAACGCCTGGATCGCCCGACCACCCGAGACGACCCGCTCCACCTGCCGACGCAGCAGCCCCAGGGCGGGATCGCCGAGCCGGGGACGGGGAGCGGCAGCGTCCGGAAGCCGGTCGGGCGGTGGCACCGCCGACGCGCCATCAGCCGTCCTGAGCTGGCTCGTGTGCAGCCGGTCGTAGCCGAGGTCGGCGTGACCCGCCCAGCTCTCCGGCAGGGCCAGCCCCGGCCCGTCGCCGTCGACAGGTCCCACGGCGAGCGCCTGGACGGTCGCCCGGCGGGTCGGATCGAGACGACCCACCAGGCGCAGCCGCGCCCCCACCGCCTGCCCCAGCAGGCGCAGGTTGGCCCGGTGCGGCAGGGCGGCGTGCTCGTCGGCGACGGTCAGCGTGAGGACCACCCCGTCGGCGGTGTCGACCAGGACGGTGTGCTCGTGCCCGCCCAGCACCCGTACGGTCAGGAAGAGCAGGTCGGCACCGGCGGGCCGCTCCGGCAGCGGCACGGCCACCGCGCCGAAGGCCCGCCGGACCTGGTCGGGCAGGGGCTGCGTCCAGAGCCCGGCGAGGGGTTCGTCGGCCCAGCCGACCCCGGCGGCCCGGGCCGCGCGGACCGCCCGGCCGGCACCCAACTGCCCCGACTCCGAAGCGGTGCCGCCGGAGACCACCAGCCCGGCCCGGGTGAGCTGCCGGTGGCTGAGCCCCGACTCGCCCACCGCCACCGTCGCGTCACCCGCACCGGCGGCCCGGCCCACGTCCCCCGGGGCGAGGTCGGCGACCATCCAAAGTCGACAGTCGCGGTCGGCCAGGTAGGTGACCACCCCGGCGTACCCGGAATCGGCCACCACCGGGACCGTGCAGAGCCCGTACAGGCGCAGGCCGGCCTGTGGGTCGTAGGCCCGCCGGGCGGTGCCCAGCAACGCGCCGAGCTCACCGGCCGGCGCGTCCCCACGCAGCCGGTGGGACACCGCCAGCAGCTCCCGCAGGTCGTCGGTCAGATCGGCCAGCCGGTGCTGGGGTTCACCCTCCCGGGCGGCCCGCAGCCCCGCCGCGACCCGGGTGCCGGAGGCCGCCGCCCGGTGCAGGCCATTGGCCCGCGCCTCGTGCACCGCCCGCAGCAGGGCCGTCCGCAGCACCACCCCGCAGCCGACGGTCCCCGCTGCGAGCACCGCCACGCCCACCTGCCACAACCCGTCGGCGGCGGCCCGCTGCCGCCCGGTGGGTGCGGGCGGCGACCCGGCACCGGCCGGCACCGCGGCACCTGTCGACCCGGTTGGTGGGTCGACAGCGCCCGGGTCGACGGCCCGCGGCAGGGCCGCCCCGTCCCCCGGAGCCGCCTCGTCCCCCGGAGCCGCGTCGGCGGCCGGAGCCGCCTCATCCACCGGGGTCGCGTCGTGCACCGGAGCCGCCTCGTCCACCGGGGCCAGGGCGAGCACCGCCATCCGGTGCAGGCAGTTCGGCGCGAGCAGACAACTGCACCGGGCGTCGGCGGCGTGGCGCACCACCCCGTCGACCGTCACCAGGGTCACCGTGGTCGCCTCGTCGACCTGGACCGTCACCCCGCCGTCCATGCCGGTCACCGGCCAGCCGCCGGCCCGGACGACCGCGTCGTCGACCTTGCGGCGTAGCCGGGCGGGCAGCGCGTCCAACGCCTCGGCCAGCACCGGGGCGGTCACCGGCGGCAGGCCGGTCACTGCCGCACCTGCTCCCCGACCCACCGGGCCAGCTCCAGCGGGCTCAACGCGGCCACCGGCATCCCCGCCGCGACCAGCTGACCCGCCGCCGCCACCGAGTACCGGGGTCGGCCGGTGTCGTCCAGGCTGGCGCAGCCCAGCACCTGACAGCCCGCCTCGACCAGTGCCCGGGTCTCGGCCAGCAGACCACCCATCGGGTACCCCTCCTCGAAGTCGCTGATCACCACCACCATCGTCCGCTGCGGAACGGTGACCAGCGACCGGGCGTAACGCAGCCCGGCCGCGATGTGCGTGCCCCCGCCGACGCTGACCTCCAGCAGCAGGGCCAACGGGTCGTCCACCCGCTCGGTCAGGTCCACCACCTCGGTGGAGAACGCGACGAAGTGGGTGCTGAGCGCCGGAACGCCGGCCAGCACGGCGGCGGTGAGCGCCGACCAGATCACCGACTCCTCCATCGACCCGGAGACGTCGACGACGAGCACCAGCCGCCAGTCCACCCCCCGGCGGGCCCGGGTGCGGAACACCGGCCGCTCCGGCACCAGCGTCAGCCGGCCCCGCCTGTCACGACGGGCGGTGGCCAGGTTGGCCCGCAGCGTCCGGGACAGGTCCAGCGGCCCGCCCGGCCGGTAGGTGGGACGCGGGGTGGTCAACCCGGTCAGCGCCGGACGCAGCCGGGCAGCCAACTGCCGGGTCAGCTCCGCCACGATCCGGGCCACCAGCGGACGCAGCCGCGCCACCGTGGACTCCGGCAGCCCACCGGCGAGGGTGAGCAGGTCGCGGAGCAGTTCGACGGACGGGCGGACCGCCGCCGGGTCCAGCTCGGTGGCCGCGTCCAGCCGGCCCGCCTCCACCGCCCGGGCCAGCACCTCCTCGCGTACCCCGGGGCCGAACAGGGCGGACAGTTCCCCGGCCCACTCCCGTACGCCGGGAAAGGAGGCCTCCCGACCGGCGCGACCGGCCGCCTCGGCCGCCGCCCCCTCGCCCCGGCCCGCCCCGTACAGCTCGTCGAGGGCGGTGGCGTACCGGCGGGCGCGCGGCCCGACCCGGGTCGACTCCCGGCCGAGCACCAGTCGCCACCGGTCCACCGTCGACAACCCGCCGGCCGGGGTGGACCGGGTGGCCGGTCGCGTCGCGTCGGCGGCCGTCGGCGGCTCCGGCGACGGGTCCGGCGGCTCGGCGGCGAGCAGGCCCTGCGCCTGGAGCGCCAGGCGGCCCGCCGCGTCGGCACGCAACCGGATCAGCAGGGCGTCCGGATCGTCGAGCACCGCGATGTCGGCGTCCGGGCCGGTGTCGTCGAGCCGCCCCCGGACCACCTCCAGCAGCCGGTCCCGGCCGGCCGGGCTGACCACGTGGAAGCCGGCGCGCAACGCCGGCAACCGGCTGAGGAACTCCTCGTCGGGTAGCGTCTCGACCCGCTCCAGGAGCCCGTCGAACACCTCGCCGCTGGCCCGCAGCAGCGGTTCGGCGACGACCAGCAGCCCGGTCAGGTGGCCCTGGAGCTGCTGCCGCCCGGCGGGCGTGGACGCGGTGTCCACCCAGGACGCGACGAGTCGCCCGAAGGCGGCGGGTTCCCGCAGGCCCAGCAGCACCCGGACCGCCCCGGCGGCGGCCGCCATCAGCGGGGTGCCCCGGGCGGCGAGCCGGGCCAGGCAGTCGGCCAGTCGCAGCCCCGCCCCGGCCGCGTCGGCCCGCTGGGCGAGCGTGGCCAACGCCTCGGCGTCAGCGACGTCCTGGGCGCCGGTCAGCCCGTCGACCTGCCGGACCGCCGCGCTCTCCAGCGCCTCGGCGACCCGGCCCAGCTCGTCCGGCGGCAAGTCGGCACCGCCCGGCAGCTGACCGAGACGCAGCCGGTCGAGCAGCGCCAACGCGGTGACCAGCTCACCGAGGGTGCCCTCGGCCGGCACGGTGACCGCCACCTCGGCGAGCCGGCGGGCCGCCAGCCCGCTCAGGTCGCACCGGGCGGCGTCCGCCAGGCCGGTGATCACGGCGGCGACGGTCGGGCCGTCCTCGGCGCGTTCCCGCCGTCGCCGCTGCACCAGCGCGCCCTCGGCGGCCTGGCCGAGGGTCACCCCACGCAGCCCGGCCACCTCGATCGTCGCCTCGGTGCGGGGCGACCACTGCACCCGCCACCGGGTGGTGACCGCGTCGACCCCGCCGACGCCCGTGCCGCCGACCTGTTCGGCGTACGCGACGTCGCAGACCTGGAGCCGGTGCAGGGTGACCTCCCGCCGCCGGTCCAGGGCGGAGCGCAGCGGGTCCAGCCGCAGCTCCCGGGCCGGGTCGCCGGCACCGGGCAGCCGCAGCCCGGCCAGCAGCTCACGGACCGCCGGGGCCAGCCCGGAGCGGGGGGTGCCGGGGGCCAGCACGCCGCGCCGGTCCCCGACGAGCACCTGTTCCATCGCGTGGGCCACCGCCCGGCCCCGGCCGAGCACCTCGCCGTGGGCCAGCACGCTCTGGATCGCCTCGACCAGTTCGCCCCGGCCGGGCGCGGGCAGGCCGCGCAGCCGGGCCAGGTCGAGCGCGAGCCGGACGGCCTCCCGGGCCTCCCCCGGGCCGGCCGGGTGACCGGCCCGGCGGATCGCCGCGCAGACCGCCACCACGGCGTCCGTCGTAGCCGACTCGACGGCGGCCGGGTCGCCGTCGGCGGTGAGGACCGACTGCTGCCACTGCGGGTCACGGATGCCTGCCGGATAGCCCGACCGGGCGTCCAGCAGCCCGAACGTGTACGGCACCAGCGAGGTCACCACCGCTGACGCCCCGGTCGGGTCGGCCGGTGCCGGGGCCTCCTCCCCGGCCAGCAGCGCCGGGGCGTGGAACGCGCCGACCAGGGCGGCGACCCGACGCTGTCCCGCCTCGGCCAGGCACTGCCGCATCCGGGCCTCGCGGCGCAGATCGAGCGGGGACACCCCGGACCCCCGCTCGGCGTCGGCGCGCAGCGCCCAACCGACCGCGAGCGCCGCCCGGCGTACCGCCTCCGGGTCGGCGCCCGGGGCGCGGGCCTCGACCGTCCGATCCCACAGGTCCTCGTCGGCCCGCCCGCTGCCGGCGGCGCGCAGCGCGCCGGCGAACGACAGGCCCGGCGTCGGGGCGGCACCCGGCTCCCGCTGCCGCCAGGCCGGGTCGGCCAGCGGCAGGTCACACGGTACGACCGGGACCCCGTTACGGGCGGCCCAGCGCACCGCGACCAGCTCCGGGGAGAAGTCGGCGAACGGGTAGAACGCCGGCCCGCCGCCGTCGCCGAGGACCCCGGCCAGCGCCACCGGGGCGGCGGTGGCCGGGTCGGCGAGCCACGGCAGCCACCGCCCCAGCTCCGGCGGGAGCTCCAGGAGCAGCACCTCGGGGCGGTATCCGGCCAGCAGCCGGGGCAGGGCCACCGCCAGCGCGGGCGAGTGGTGCCGTACCCCGATCAGGTACGGCCGGCGGTGCCCGGCCAGCGCGGCGACCGCGACCGTGGGGTCGACCGCCGTCGGCTCCCCGGCGGCGGGCGCGGGCGGGTCAGTCGGTGAGGACATCGCGCAGTTCCCACAGCCGCCGCCACAGGCGTGCGCCGTCCTCGGCCCGTCGCCGCACCGCGCCGTCCCAGTAGCCGAGCAGCTTGGCCCCGTCGGCCGGGTCGTCCTTGCGGACCACGCCGAGCAGGTGGCCGGGCAGCAGCGACACCACGTCCCGGTCGCCGGGGAAGTAGGCCGCCGCCAGCGCCAACGACGACGCGACCGCCACCGCCTCGGCGGTGCTCATCACGGTGGACGGCCGTTCCACCTCCCAACCCTCGACCGACTGCCCGGCCCGCAGGTCGCGGAACGCGGTGACCAGCGCCTCCAGCACGGCGTCGTCGACGGCGAACGGGGCGTGCACCCGCTCCAGGGTGGCGCGGGCCTGCCGCTGCACCAGGGCGATCTCCTGGGCCAGGTCGCTGATCGGGCCGACGGTCTCGAAGTTGAACCGGCGCTTGAGCGCCGCCGACATCTCCGACACCCCCCGGTCGCGCAGGTTGGCGGTCGCGATCAGGGTGAACCCGGGCGCGGCGGGGACGGTGGCGTCGGCGGTGCCGGACAGCTCCGGCACCGCGATCCGCCGGTCGGACAGGATGGACACCAGGGCGTCCTGGACCTCCGGCAGGCAGCGGGTGATCTCCTCCACCCGGGCCACCGCACCGGTGCGCATCGCGGACAGGATCGGCGAGGGCACCAGCGCGGCGGCGCTCGGCCCGTGCGCGAGCAGCAACGCGTAGTTCCAGCCGTAGCGGAGCTGGTCCTCGGTGGTGCCGGCGGTGCCCTGCACGACCAGTTCGCTGCTGCCGCAGATCGCGGCGGACAGCAGCTCCGACAGCATCGACTTCGCGGTGCCCGGTTCGCCGACGAGCAGCAGGCCCCGTTCCCCGGCGAGGGTGACGACGCAGCGTTCGACCAGCGCCCGTTCCCCGACGAACTTGGCGGTCACGGTCAGTGTGCGGGGCAGCTCGTCGCGGCGGGCCGACCGGGGCAGCTCCAGGGCGACGCCGCCGCTGCCGACGATGAACGTGACGACCGCGCGCGGCGTCAACCGCCAGCCCGGCGGCCGGGGCCCGTCGTCGTACGCGGCGAGGAACGCCAGTTCGGCGGCGTGGGCATGCTCGGCGGGCTGGACCTGCCGGGCCGCCGGGGTGGTCGTGGTGCTCATCGGCGCCTTTCCGTAACGAGATCGTCGAAGCGGGGTGCGTCGCCCGCGCACACCCGGGCCCAGGCGAGCGCGAACAGCCGGGGCGGGGGGGCCACCGGGGAGACGATGCCCAGCGCGGTCACGCCGCCCTCGCCCCCGATCAGCAGCGGGAGCTTCCACCGTTCCAGCGGCAGCAGCGGCGCCTTGAGCGCCAACCAGCCGCCGGGCAGGAACAGCGACCGTCCGGCCCGGGGCCGTTTCGCCGCCACGACGTGCCCGGTGGCGGCCAACTCGGCGCGG
This sequence comes from Micromonospora sp. SCSIO 07396, assembly GCF_053667945.1. Lineage (NCBI taxonomy): Bacteria > Bacillati > Actinomycetota > Actinomycetes > Micromonosporales > Micromonosporaceae > Micromonospora > Micromonospora sp. SCSIO 07396. The sequence continues at coordinate 2,099,279 of NZ_CM132210.1, read as the reverse complement.
GCCGCCTTGAGCCGGGCCGGCTTCCAGCCGGTCCACCGGGCCACGTTGCGGTCGGTCGGGTCGGGCAGGGCGAGCAGTTGCAGGTAGAGCGCCGCCGCGTCGGCACCCAGCCCGAGCGTCGAGGCGACCGTGGCGACCAGGTCCGGGTCGGAGCGGGTCGGGTCCTGCGCGAAGCCGTCGTCCATCGCCGGGACGACGTGCGACACCACCTCGGTGAGCTGGCCGCCGAGCAGCGCCCGCAGCGCCGCGAGCAGTTGCTCGTTGACGTGGTCGAGGCGGGCCCGCAGCACGGCCAGCGCGGGATCGTCCGTTCCGGACAGCCGCGACGGGTACAACCGGACCCGGTGCCAGCGGTTGGTCGGCGGGATCAGCACCGGGCCGACCTCGGTGCCGGCCGGGCCGGTCGTCACCGGCAGGCCGAACGCGGCGGTGAACGCCGACAGCTTGGCCTCGTCGACGTGCCCGACGAAGAGGGTGAAGCCGGGGTCGGCCAGCCGCTGCCGGGCCAGGTCGGCGGCGACCGGCAGCGCCGCCCGCATCGGGTCGTCGACGGCCAGGTGGTACGCCAGCCACGGCAGCGTCCTGGTCAGCGCGATCAGCGCGTCGTCGTCGTCGATTCCGGTGTCGGCTCCGGCCAGCCACCGGCCGGTGGCCGCGTTGGCGACCCAGTGGAGCACCGTCGAGGCCGGCAGCGGGCTGGTCACCTCGGCCCGGTCCACCTGAACGATCAACTCGTCGGACACGGGTCGCCGTGGCCCGTGCCGCCGCACCCACTCCTGCACGATCAGATCCTGTCGGGGCCCGTCGACCCACAGCCGCGCCGGGTCCTCGGGGATCAGCCGCCCGAGCAGGCTGGCGAAGGCCTGCCGGCCGCGACCGCCGGTGCCCCAGAACCGGGCCGCCGCGGCGGGTGCCGCCGGGTCGGGCAGTTCCAGGATGGTCAGCAGTTCGGCGGGGGCCTGCCCCCACACGAGCCGGGGCAGGCCCGCCAGCAGCAGCACCGCCTCGGCGTGGCTCATGCCCGCCGCCTCGGACAGGGTGCGGGCCCACTCGGGCTGCCACTCCATCGGCTCGTTGGCCCGGGCGAGCCGGAGGAACCCGTCGATCCGCTGCGGCGTGACGTCACCGGTCGGCAGGATCTCCTCCTTGGTGATCCGGAAGCCGGGCACCGCCGAGAACCGTCCGGTCGGCGTCCAGTCGAGCACGTCGAGTTCACGGTCGTCGGTGTCGACGGCGAGCACCAGCAACCGCCGGCCGCCCACGGTCAGCACCTGCCCCCGGACCTGGTCGAGCGGTTGGTGGGCGTCGGCGACCAGGGTGGCCCGCCGCAGCCGGCTGCCGGGGGCGAGGAGCCCGGAGCGGGCGCACACCTCCAGCAGCGTCAGCAGCGCCTCGCGTACCTCGGACAGGCAGATCGGGGCCACCGCCCGGTACATCGCGGCCGGCAGCACCCCCAGCAGGTCGAACCAGTCGAGGTCACCGTCCAGCTGCACCCGCGCAGGCGTCGGGTCGGTGCCGGTGAGCGCGGCACCCGCGCGGGAGATCAGCCGCAGGGAGCTGTCCTCCGCGGCGTAGCAGTACTGGATCAGCCCGGCGAGCCCCTCGGAGAGCAGCCGGTCGACGGCCGGCGATCCGACCGGGGCCTCCTGCGCCGGCAGGGCGTTGTCCTGCTCGCCGTCGAGCACGGCGGCCAGCGTCCGCAGCCGCGCCACCTGCTCGGCGGCCCGGGTGACGAGCCCGGCGACCCCGGCGACGAGGGCGGGCGCGGTGAGCTGCGGCAGGTGCCGGGCGACCAGGGCACGCACCTGGTCGGCGTCCAGCCCGGCCGCCTCGGCCAGCAGCGCGCCGGCCTGCGCGTCGGTGACGCCGCGCAGCGCCGCCGAGCCGGCCTCGTCGCGGGGCCGCAGGAAGTGCCAGTACTCCGCCGGCGGCACCAACCGGCTGCCGGCGGCGAAGGCGGACCGCTCACCGCCGGACGGGTAGCGGCCGAGCAGGAAGCCGTCCTCGGCGCAGAGCAGCAGGTCGCCGTTGGCGCCCCGGCCGCCGTGCAGCAGCCCGAAGGTGGTGTCCGCGCCGGGGAACCGCACCGCCGCCGCGAGCCTGCCGTCGGCGGTGCCCGCCGGCAGGGCGAAGGACCGCCCGTTCACGGCCTCGCCGGACCAGCCGCCGTCCGCCGCGCGTCGCACCCGCCAGCCGGCCAGCCCGTCGGCGCGGCCCAGCGGGCTGTCGGACGACTCGGTGGGGCGCAGCCAGGACGTGCCGGCGTCGAGGGGTCGACCGTCGACGGTGCCGTCCTCGAAGAACGTCGGCCGGGAGAACCGGCCACGCTCGCCCGTCGTCGGGTCGTACTCCTGCCAGCCCAGCGGGTTGTCGGCGGCGCGGACCCAGTAGGTGGTGCCGTCGCTGATGATCCGGCCACCGGTCCGCTCGGCCCGGTCGCCGACCCGCAACGGACGCCGCCCCATGGTGCGCCCGCCGCCGGGCAGCGGCAGCGACAGCTGGGGGTAGGTGGTGAAGGCGTCGTCGGCGAGGGTGAAGACGTCGTCCGGGGTGCCGCTCCAGTAGGCGGCCCGGTCCCGGCCCCGGTCCCAGCAGACCAGCAGTTGCCCGTCGACGTGGCGCAGCACCAGCCGCCAGCGGTACCGGTTCTCCCCGGCCGGGATCCGCATCAGGTGTTCCTGCTCCACCCCGTCCGGCCCGATGACCGTCACCAGGTCGCCGGTGAGCAGCAGCAGGTTCGGCCACTGCCCGGTGAGCTGCATGTCCGACGTCGACTCGGTGAGCCGTTCGGCGGCGGTGTCCAGGGCGGGCCAGCCGTACTCGTCGAGCAGGCCGGAGCGCAGCGTACGGCCGAGGACCGGGCCGAGGTCGTGGTCGACGAGCCGGCGTACCGCGTCGGGGTTGACGGCGAAGCCGGTCGGGCAGGCGACCGTGCCGACCCGGTCGAGGTGCTGGTCGAGCGTCGGCAGCCCCTGTCGCCCGACGGCGTCGGCGAGGGTGTCCAGCCAGCTGCGCAGGGCGGTCCGCAGGCCGGGCACCGCGACGATCTCGCGTACCCGGGGCGTCGGGTCGTGCTGGTCGCGCCCACCGGTGCGCAGTCGCCGTTCGACGCCCTCGACCAGCACCGGCAGGAACCGGGGGTCGGCGGCGACGGCGACCAGGTCACGTCGGCCGTCGGTGTCGTCGGAGAACCAGTTGTCCAGCCGGTGCCGGACGTCGCCGGCCGGGTCCGCGACGGGCACCCCCAGCGCCAGGCAGGTGTCGAGCAGGTCGAGGTCCACGGCGTCGTGGGCGCGGCAGAGCTCGACCGGCACCCCGTCGGCCTTGAGCCGTCCCGCCATCCGCTCCACCAGGGCGAGCAGCCCGGGGTGCCGCTTGCGGACCCGCCACGAGCGGCGTTCCCGGTGCTCGTCGAAGCGGCGCAGCCAGCCGGCGGGCCCGTCGGGCGACTCGGCCTCGGCGGGTACGGCACCAGCCGGCCCGGTCAGCGCGCTGGTGGCGTCGGCCTCCTCCAGCACCGCCAGCCACACGTCGTCGCCGCAGTTGCGGGGGGTGAGCCCGAGCAGCCGGCCGCGCAGCGCGGGGTCGGTCGTGGCGAGCCGGGCCAGTGGCTGCCGGTAGGCCGTCCAGAACGCCTCCGGGGCCCGGTGCAGGGCCGGCGCGGCCAGCAGTTCGCCGAGCACCCGCTCGTCCTCGGTGGCCGGGTCGAGGCCGGCGGCGCGGGCCAGTCGACGCAGGTCGGTGTGCATCGCCGCGTACGGCGGCAGGCCGCCCAGGGTGCGCTCCACGCACAGCCGCAGGAACATCGCGTACGCGTCGGCGGGCGTACGCCGGGCCGCGAGGTCCCGGGCATGGCCGGAGAGCGCCTTCGCGGTCAACGCCCCGGCCAGCGCGAACTCCAGGAACACGGCGTGCTGGCGGTCCTCGTCGATGGTCAGGGCGTAGGCGCGTTCGGCGTCGCGGGCCTTGCCGAACATGGTCGCCGCGTGGGTGACGCTGTCGGCGGCGAGGAACGCCCGGCCTGCCTCCTCGTAGAACGTCGGCAGGAAGTGCGGCACCGACCGGGCCAGCCGCTCGCCGAGGGCGTTGAAGCCGTCCTTGGCCGGGCCGACCCGGGAACGCGCCATGCGGGCCAGCCGCTCGATCTCCTTGACCAGGGCGAGCGCGTGGTGGCCGTTGGCGGGGTCGTGGACCAGGGCCCAGGCCGGGAAGCCGAGCGCCTGCTGGCGGACCACGCCGACCGGGGTCACCCGCTGCGGCCGGTCGAAGCCCAGGAACTCCATGGACAGGTCCTCGGCCTCGCCCAGCGCGTCGCTGACCAGCCGGACCACGGTCCGTCCGGCGAGGACGGGATGGGTGTACCGGCGGGCGGTCAGGGTGTCGGTGGTGTCGTCCTTGGCCACCACCGTGCCGACGGGCAGCACGGCGCCCGCCTCCAACAGGTCCGTCGCGTCGACGCTCACTGGTCCTCCTCCTGCTCTGCTGCCACGACCCGGCCGGCGTACAACGCGGCGGCCATCCGGGTTCCCTCCGACCAGGCCACCGGGCCGACCGCGCCCAGCGGCAGGGCGGTGCCGTGCCGGTCGGTGAAGACGAGATCACCGGTCTCGGTCTCGTAGTAGGGGTCGTCCGCACCGACCCACGACCGGGCCTCGACGGTGACGCCGTTCTCGACGATCCGGCACACCGCGTTGCCACCGCGTACCGGGTAGCCGAGCGACGTCGCGCGGGCGGTCAGGTGCCGGAGCTGGTCGTACCGGCCGCCGGCGTAGCCGCCGTAGCGGGTCGCCGTCGCGTCGACGTCCGCGCCCCGGACCCAGGTCTGCCGGAAGAGCTGGTCGACTGACTGTCGCACCTGGAGTTCGGCGGCGAACTCCCGCAGGTCGTCGAGGTCGTCGAGGGTGACCGGGTGGGGGATGACCACCCGGTCCGCGCTGCGGCGGACGCTGTCGCCGTCGAGGTCGACCAGACCGACCTGGCCGTCGACCACCTCGCGGAGCAGCCCCACGCCGTCCGGGTCGCGCCGGCCGTCGTCGTCGAGCACCGCGACGACCAGGTCGGTGAGCGCGGAGCGCCACGTCTCGTCCGGCCACACCTCGGTCAGGACCGCGACCGGCACCGGCAGCGAACGCACCATCCAGCGTTCGATGTCGGTGCGGCACTGGGTCTCGTGCCGGGTCAGCCACTCGGTGAGCTGCCGCAGCCCCACCACCGTCGGATCGTCGCGCAGGGACGCCGGCACGGAACGTAGTTCCCGCCCCTTGGCGTTCCGGGCGACGACGTCACCGTCGCGGAGAGTGACCTGGTAGCCACCCGACACCTCTGACCATCCCATGTGGACTCCCCACGTCTCGACGGAAGAAGACACCGGAGGCTAGCCCACCCGGGCGACAAAGTCCGGGCGTCGTCCCGCCACCCGGCGGGGCCCCGACAACGGCACGACGACCTCACCGTCGGTGACCATCGATGGGCATGCCAGCACGTGTCCGGCGGACCGCGCCACCCCGCCCGCCCGGCACCGGTCCGCACCCGCGACCGGCAAGGCTTTGCGGACCGCGACCGACGGACCGCCCCGGGGGGTGCGGCACCACCCCGGGGCACCACAGCGGCCCGCCGCGCCGGCGGGGCAGGGCGGCGGAACACGGCCGGCGGTTCACCGCCAGTGATGATTCTTACTCGACGTCGACCGCCGACAGCACCGTGACCTATGGGGTTGGTGGGACGACTGGGACCACCGCGAGTCAGGACACCCGGGCGGCAACCACGCGTCCGGGCTGCCGCGACGCCGAAAACTGACCGAACGGACGGTGACCCACCGTAGCCTTTCCGCGGCCGGACGGCTGTTCGACGGACAGTCGACGGGGCGGCCGGGTCGGCACTCTGGGGTCACCACTGTTCACCTTCCGTGAGGGCCACCGACCATGTCGCAGCTCCTGCCCGCCGCCCGGGCCGACCTCCCGACCAGCGCGCCCGCCTCCCCCGTCGCCCCGCCGGAGCCGGCCGCCGTCGCCGCCGGACCCGGTGCGCGTACCGCCGTGGTGGGCCTCGGCTACGTGGGCCTGCCGACCAGCCTGGCCCTGGTCGCCGGCGGCGCCCGGGTCACCGGGGTGGACATCTCCCCGGCCCGGCTCGACGACATCCGGGCCGGGCGGGCCGACCTGCTCGACGACGACCGGGACCGGCTGCGCGACACGCTGCGGGCATCCGACCCGGCGCTGCGCCTCACCACCGCGGTCGCCGAGATCGCCGACGCCGACACGGTGCTGATCTGCGTGCCCACCCCGGTGGACCGGCACCTCGCCCCCGACCTCACCGCGTTGCGGACGGCCTGTGCGGCGGTGGTCGCCCACGCCCGCCCCGGCCAGACCATCGTGCTCACCTCCACCAGCTACGTCGGCACCACCCGGGAACTGCTGGTCGAGCCGCTGGCCGCCCGGGGCCTGCGGGTCGGGCAGGAGGTCTTCGTGGCGTTCGCCCCGGAACGGGTCGACCCCGGCAACGACCGGCACCGGCAGGAACTCACCCCCCGGGTGGTCGGCGGCACCACGCCGGAGTGCACCGCGCGGGCCGCCGCCGCGCTGGCCCGGATCACCCCGCTGGTGCACCGGCTCGGCTCACCCGAGGCCGCCGAGATGACCAAACTGCTGGAGAACACCTTCCGGGCGGTGAACATCGCCCTGGCCAACGAGTTCGCCGACCTCTGCCGGGACCTGCACCTGGACGTCACCGAGGTGATCGACGGGGCGGGCACCAAGCCGTACGGCTTCATGGCCTTCCAGCCCGGCCCCGGCGTGGGCGGGCACTGCATCCCGTGCGACCCGCACTACCTGCTCTGGCAGGTCCGTGGCCAGCGCCGCGAGGCACCCCTGATCGAGACCGCGATGCGCGGGATCGCCGCCCGCCCCCGCCGGGTCGTCGACCGGATCCGGGAACTGCTCGCCGGGGCCGGCCGCCCCCTGCTCGGGGCCCGGGTGCTGCTCGCCGGGGTGACCTACAAGCCCGGGGTCGCCGACGTCCGGGAGTCCCCCGCGCTGGAGATCATCGGTGAGCTGATCCGGGCCGGCGCGCAGGTCGGCTTCGTCGACGACCTCGTCGACACGGTCCGCACCCCCGACGGCCACACCCTGCACCGGGTGGCCGACCCGGCCGACCGGGAGTGGGACCTGGTGGTCGTGCACACCCGCCAGTCCGGCCTGGACGAGGCGTGGCTGCGTGGGCAACCGATGGTGCTCGACGCCACCTACCGGCTGGCCGGGCTGCCCCGGCGGGAGGTCGTCTGAGATGCCGGCGACCGCCCCCGTCCGGCGCGGCCTGCGTCGGCTGCTCACCGTGCTCGCGCTGCTGCCGCTGATCGTGCTACTGGCCCGGCAACTGCCCCAGTTGCCGTACGCCCCGCTGCTGGCGTTCTACGGCTTCGCCGTGCTCACCGCCACCGTCGCCGTGTTCTACCTGGCCTACGCCCGCTACGTCGACCCCGCCGAGGCCCCGGCGCAGCCCCGGCACGGCGCCGCGTTCCCGCCGCTGCCGCCGGCCCCGACGGTCAGCCTGCTGGTGGCCGTCAAGGACGAGGCCGACGGCATCGAGGCGTGCGTCAGGTCGATGACCGGCAGCGACCACCGCCCGTTGCAGGTGATCGTCGTCGACGACGGCTCCACCGACGGCACCGCCGAGGTACTCGACCGGCTCGCCGCCGAACTCCCGGTCACCGTGCTGCACCTGCCCCGCAACGTCGGCAAGAAGCGGGCCCTGGTGCACGCCGCCCGGTACGCCACCGGCGACGTGCTCGCCTTCACCGACTCCGACTGCGTGCTCGCCCCGGACGCGGTGGGGCGCTGCGTCGAGGCGCTGCTGCGGCGACCGGACCTCGGCGCGGTCAGCGGCCACGCCCGCGCGCTCAACCCCGACGAGTCGCTGCTCAGCCGGGTGCAGGATGTCTGGTACGAGGGCCAGTTCCGGATTTCCAAGGCGGCCGAGGCGTCGTTCGGCGCGGTCACCTGCGTCTCCGGCCCGCTGGCGGTGTTCCGGCGGGAGGCGGTGCTCAACTACCTGCCCGCCTGGGCGGCCGACCGGTTCCTCGGCGGCGAGTTCCGGTTCGCCACCGACCGGCAGCTCACCGGCTACGTGCTGGGGCAACGCTGGATCGGCGACCGGCTCAAGGCGCGGTTCGCCGACTCCCCGTTCGTCCGCGACGAGGACCATCCGCCGCGCGCCTGGCGGGTCGGCTACGTCCGCTCGGCGAAGGTGTGGACCACCGTGCCGGCCCGGCTGCGGCCGTTCCTGCGCCAGCAGACCCGCTGGAAGAAGAGCTACGTGCGGAACCTCTTCTTCACCGGCACGTTCATGTGGCGGCGGGGCGCCGGCCCGGCCGCGCTCTACTACGGGCACGCGCTGTGGGTGGCGCTGGCCCCGGCGATGGCCTTCTCCCACCTGGTCTGGGCGCCGCTGCGCGGCTGGTGGGCGGTGCCGTTGCTCTACCTGTGCGGGGTGCTGCTCAAGGGCACCGCGTGGGGGCTGGCCTACCGGCTGGACAACCCGGGTGACCCGCGCTGGGCGTACCGGCCGTTGATGAGCGTGCTGTCCGCCACCATGTTGTCCTGGCTGCTGCCCTGGTCGGTGGGGACGATCCGGCGTGGCGTGTGGTCGCGGAGCACGGTGTGAACGCCGGGCGGCGGGTGCTGACCCGGCTGGCCCGGGTCGCGCTCACCCTCGCCGGAGCGGGGACGCTGGTGCTGCTCTACGCGGTGGTGTTCACCCGGGGCGAGGTGCTCCGGTGAGCCGGCTGTGGCCCCGCGCGCTCGGCGGGCTGCTGTCGCTGGTCACCCTGCTGGTGGTGGCGGCGCCCTTCGGGGTGTCCTGGTACCTCGACGACCTGCGCCGCCACGTCAGCGGGCAGCACGACACCCCGGTCACCCGGGTCGACCCCGCCGACCTGCGCCGCTTCACCGAGACGGCCGGGCGGCTGCCGGACCGGGCCGCGCCGGTGGTGGTCGCTTACCACGACATCCGGCCGCACGGCGACGACCCCGAGGCGACCGGGCCGACCGGCCGGGAGCACTACGTGGTCACCCCGGAGGCGTTCGACGCCCAGCTCACCGCCCTGCGCACCGCCGGCTACCGGACGATCTCCTCGGCCCAGTACGTCGACTACCTGCGCGGCGGCGAGGTGCCGGCCCGCTCGGTCTACCTCACCTTCGACGACGGCACCCGGGGGCTGTGGTCGTACGCCGACCCGATCCTGAAACGACACCGGATGGTGGCCGCCTCCTACCTGATCACCGGGCAGGTGGGCACCCACCGGCCGTACTACCTGAGCTGGGCGGAGATCGACCGGATGCGGCGCTCCGGCCGGTGGGACTTCCAGGCGCACACGCACGACCTGCACACCCGGGTGCAGACCGCGCCGGGGCGGCTCGGCTCCCCGCTGACCCACCGACGGTGGGAACCGGCCACCGGGGCGCAGGAGAGCCTGGCCGACTACCGGCAGCGGTTGACCGCCGACTTCGACGCGATGTTCGCCGCGTTCACCGACCACCGGCTGCCCCGCCCGCAGTTGTTCGCGTACCCGTTCTCCGAGATCGGCGACGCGACGACCGACCCGGAGGCCGCCGCGTTCAGCCGCGACCTGATCGCCACGCGGTTCGTCGCCGCGCTGACCAACAAGTCGCTCGCCCCGCAGCCGAGCAGCCGCCGGTCGGCCGCCGACGGGCAGGTCGAGCGGGCCGAGGTGTACGCCCGGACCACGGCCGCCGAACTGGTCAGCGCCGTCGTCGAACGCACGGCCGTGCCCGCCGTGGTGACCGACCCGTTCGCCCGCGCCTGGGACTGGCGTGACCAGCACGGTGAGCCGATGACCGAGCTGTCCCCGCTGACCGCCGGCCGGTTCCCCGCCGACAGCCCACGCCGTGCCTACGGCACCCTGCTCGCGTACGCCAGCGCGGACTGGACCGGCTACACGGCCGACGCCACGGTGCGCGGCCTGCGCGCCGACGGCGGCACGGTGACAGTGCTGGTCGGGGTGGACGGTGACGCCACGGTGTCGGTCCGGGTGACCCATGGCCGGGTGGCGGTGCTGCGTGCCGGCCGGGTGGTCGCCGAGGCCACGCTGGACCCGGCCGCCACCCACCGGGTCACGGTCACCGTGCGCGACGGCGTGACGGCGGCCCGGGTCGACGGCGGCCCGGCCCTGCGGGTGCCCACCCCCACCGGGCCGGGGGCCACCGGCGGGTTGGCGGTGGCGATCGACGACGCCGAGGGCCCCGTCCACCCGTCGGTCGCCACCCTGGCGGTGACCGCCGCGGGGTGAGCGACGGTCACTCCCGCCAGCCGGCCAGCTCGACGCCCTTGCCGAGTTCGACCCGGAACCCGAGGGTGATGTCGCCGCCCTCCCCCGGCCCGAGCCGCAGCCGCCAGGTCAGCTCGCCCAGGTCGGTGCGCTCGTCCGGCGGCGGGACGACGGTGGCCTCGCGGACGGTCACCGCTTCGTCGCGGGAGACCGGCAGCTGGTCGTGGACCTCCACCGTCGCCGGTCGCGGGGTGTGGTTGGCGACGCTGATCCGGTATTCCACGTCCCGCCGCCGGGTGGAGCCGAGCGCGGCCCGGGTGTCCGAGCGCCGGGTCAGCTCGCGTTCCACCCGGACCCGGTCGTCCACCCCGAGCGCCACCTCGGTCTCCTCGCCCGGCGCCCAGGTCGGCAGCCGGGTGGTGGCGACGAAGTCGGCGTCGTGGAACACCGCCGCCGGGCCGGGCAGCAGGGTGTGCGTGGAGGTGTTGCGGACCGTCGCCCGCAGGTGCGCCTCGGCGGCCCGCAGCGGCACGGTCACGTGGTCGAGACGGACCGGCAGGTCCAGCACGGCGATGACGGCCCGGTAGGCACTGCCGTCGGCGGGCACCGCCACCGGGCGGGCCGGCCGGTAGGTCGCGGCGGTGACGCCCTGCTCGATCTCGGCGACGCTCTCCCGGACCATCGGGCGCGGCTCGCCCGCGCGGGCCGCCCCGCCGCCGCCGGCCGGGGCCACGCCCGGCGCGGGCGGCGGCGGCGCGCCGAAGCTCGCCGCCGCCCGCGCCACCGGCACCGGCACCGGCCGGACCCGGTCGAGGTACCAGGGCGACAACTCCGGTACGCCGGCAGCCGCCGCCGGGCGGGCGGTGGAGAGCTGCAGCGCGCACTCCGGCCAGTCCTCGCCGGTGTCCTGGGTGACCAGGGCCGACCAGGTGACGGTCATGGCGTCCCCGACCAGCCGCAGGTCGTAGGAGGACTGCCAGCGTGCCCCGTCGACCAGGTAGGTCAGCTCCAGGTCCACGGTGGTGTCGTCGGCGTCCACCGCCACCGTCACGTCGGCGGCCAGCCGGTCCGGCTGCTGCTTGCCGCCCGCGTCGGCCAGCTGCCGTTGCACGGCCGACAGTTCCTCGGTCAGGTCGGTGTGCCGCCGGACCAGCGCGCGTCGGCGGCGGTGGGATTCGGTGAGCTGGGCGGCGACCGTGTCGGCGAAGGCCGTCACGTCGGTCGGGGCGGTGTCACCGGCGGCCAGCGTGCGGGCGTACGTGCCGCCGGCCCGCTCGGCCAGCCGGGTGAGGAACTGTTGCCGCTGCGTCTCGACCTCAGCGGCGTCGTCGGTCTCGGCGAGTTCGTCGGCCAGTTCCCGGGCCCTCCGGGTGAACGCGTCGACCTGGGCGTCGGTGCTGCGGGCCTGCCGCCAGGTGCTCACCTCCACGCCGAGGACGGTGACCGCGCCGGCGCCGCCGGTGCGCAGCGAGTCCCGGCGCAGTCGCATCGGCAGCGGGGCGATCCGGAGCCGGTGCTCACCGGCGGCCAGCCGCAGGCTCGCCCGGCGGGTGACCCGGGCCCGGTCCGGGTACACGGTGACGGCGACCACGGGTGCTTCGATCTCCACAGCGTCCACGGCGGCGAGGGTAGCCGGGGCGCGCACCCCGGCCGCGACGGCGGGCCGACCGGCGGGTGGGTGGGTGGGTTACTCCGGTGGCAGGCAGACGATGTCGAGGCGGCGCGGGCCGTGCACGCCCTCCACCCGGCTCAGCTCGATGTCGCTGGTCGCGGACGGGCCGGAGATCATCGTGATCGGGCGGGTGGGGTCGGGCAGCGCGCCGACCAGATCGGGCACGTCGGCCACGATCTGCGCGGCCCGGACCACGCAGACGTGGTGGTCGGGGACCAGGGTGAGCAGCCGGCGGCCCTGCGCCGGGCCGCCGTCGAGGACCAGGGTGCCGGTCTCGGCGACGGCGAGCGCGCAGCCGGTGAGCACGGCCAGGCCGGGCGCGTCCAGTTCGGTGGCGGTGAGCAGGTCACCGGGGAGGGTGGGCGGGCCGAGCCGGGCGGTCCACTGCGCTGGCGTCGCGGGCGGCAGCACCACGGCGGTGGCCCCGGCCAGCAGGGTGGCGAGCAGGTCGGGCAAGTCGGTCGGGGTGCAGCGGTGCACCCCGGCCCGGTAGTCACCCGCGCGGGCGGCGAAGAGCGCACCCAGCTCAGGAGTCATGGGTCCGACGCCACCAGTCGCGGAAGGACTCCGGGGCCGGCAGCGGGGCGTCGCGGTGCGCCGTCCAGGCCGACAGCGGCCAGGGTGCCCGGCGCAGCCGCCCGCCGTGCCGCCGGCTGAGCACCCGCAGTGGCCGGCCACCGGCGCGGGCCGTGCGCAGCGCCGCCCGCCACCGTCGGCGGTCGCGCATCGTCCAGGCGAGCCACGCCATCGCCGCGCGTTCGGCTGCCGGCTTCGGCCCCGTCTGGCGCAGGTGCACCAGGATCGCCGGGATGTCGATCTTGACCGGGCAGACGTCGTAGCAGGCCCCGCAGAGCGTCGAGGCGTAGGGCAGGGTCGCGTTGTGGCCGGCGTCCTGCCCGGTGAGCTGGGGCGACAGGATCGCGCCGATCGGGCCGGGATAGACCGAGCCGTAGGCGTGGCCGCCGACCCGCTCGTACACCGGGCACACGTTCAGGCAGGCCGAGCAGCGGATGCAGCGCAACGCCGCCCGACCCACCGGGTCCGCCGCCATCCGGCGACGACCGTTGTCGAGCAGCACGACGTGCAGCCGGCGCGGCCCGTCGCCGGGCGTCACCCCGGTGAAAATCGAGGTGTACGGGTTCATCCGCTCGCCTGTCGACGAGCGTGGCAGCAGCCGCAGGAAGTCGCCGAGGTCGGTGAACCGGGGCAGCAGCTTCTCGACCCCGACCACGGCGATCAGGGTGTCCGGCAGGGTCAGGCACATCCGCCCGTTGCCCTCGGACTCGACGACCACCAGGGAGCCGGTCTCCGCCACCGCGAAGTTGGCCCCGCAGATGGCGACCCGGGCGGACAGGAAGGTACGCCGCAGGTACTCCCGGGCGGCGCCGGCCAGCACCGCGGGGTCGTCCGAGTCGGCGGTGAAGCCGGGCATCCGGCGGGTGAACAGCTCGCGGATCTGCCCCCGGTGGTAGTGGATCGCCGGAACCAGGATGTGTGACGGGGTGTCGTCGGCGAGTTGCACGATCAGCTCGGCCAGGTCGGTCTCGACCGCCGTGACACCCACCGCCGCGAGCGCCTCGTTGAGGCCGATCTCCTGGGTCGCCATCGACTTGACCTTCACCACCCGGTCGACGCCCTGCGCCCGTACCAGCTCGGTGACCAGCGCGTTGGCGGCGGCGGCGTCCACGGCGTGGTGCACGGTCGCCCCGGCGGCGGTGGCCGCCCGCGCGAACTGGTCCACCAGCTCGGGCAGCCGGTCGATGACGTCGTCCTTGACCCGGGCGGCCCGCTCGCGCAGCCGTTCCCAGTCGGGCACCTCGGCCACCACGGCGGCCCGCTTGTCCCGGATGGTGCGGGTGGCCCGGCCCAGGGTGGCCCGCAGCTGGGCGTCGCGCAGCGCGCCGGCCGCCGCCCGGGGGAACGGGGTGGCCGCCACGATGGGCAGTCGCCGCCGGGCCGGGGGCGTCATCCGGTCACCCCCGGCCCGGTGGCGGCGAGGATCTCGGCGTAGTGGATGGGTCGCGGGGCGTCGGGGCGTCGGGCCAGGCCACCGCCGATGTGGGCCAGGCAGGAGCTGTCGGCGGCGGCCAGGTAGTCGGCGCCGGTGGCGACCGCGTGGGCGCACTTGTCGGCGAGCATCGCCGCGGAGACGGCGGCGTTCTTCAGCGCGAAGGTGCCGCCGAAGCCGCAGCACTGCTCCGGTTCGGGCAGCGCCAGCAGTTCCAGGTCACGTACGGCGGCGAGCAGCCGCAGCGGCCGGTCCCCCAGCCGCAGCATCCGCAGCCCGTGGCAGGTCGGGTGGTAGGTGACCCGGTGCGGGAAGCGGGCCCCCACGTCGGTCACCGCGAGCACGTCCACCAGCAGTTCGGACAGCTCGTGCACCGGCAGCCGGGTGTGCGCCCGCAGGTGGGCCACGCAGGAGCCGGACGGCGAGACGACGACGTCGTGTCCGGCGAACGCCGCCTCGGTGTGCCGTTCCAGGTCACGGGCCGGGGCGCGGTGGCCGGTGTTGGCGTGCAGCTGGCCGCAGCAGCTCTGCCCGACGGGGAAGGTGACGGTGTGGCCGAGCCGCTCCAGCAGGGTCACGGTGGCGATGCCGACCCGGGGGAAGAACGCATCGTTGAGGCAGGTGACGAACAACGCGATGCGCACCGTGCCCCCTCGCCCTGCCTCCTCGCCGTGCCCCCTCGTCACGCCCCCTCGCCAGCCCGGGACGTGATTGACGGATTCTATATGATCTATGCAGTCGGCGCGGGGTGCGGCATCCTGGCGCACCGGCGGGGGCGGCCCGGCGGCCGTCGCGGCGTGCCGGCCCGGTGGGCGTCGGGCGCGGGTGGGCGTCCCCCGGCCGCCACCGCCCGTCGACGAGGTGCCGAGATGACGGATTTCCGCGGCCTGGTGGCCGCCGTGACCGGGGGTGGTTCGGGCATCGGCGCGGCCGTCGCCGACCTGCTGGCCGCGCGCGGGGCCCGCGTCGCTGTGCTCGACCGCGATCCCGGGACCGGCGGGACGCACCTGCGGCTCACCGCCGACGTCACCGCCCCGCTGGAGCAGACCATGGACCGGGTCGCGGCGACCCTGGGCGGTCTCGACGTGCTGGTGAACTGCGCGGCGGTCAGCGCGGTCGGTGCGGTGGAGGCCGCCGACGACGCCGAGTGGCACCGGTGCCTGGACGTCAACGTCGTCGGGGTGGCCCGCGCCTGCCGGGCGGCCCTGCCGCACCTGCGCCGCTCGACCAGCGCCGCCATCGTCAGCATCACCTCGATCGCCGCGACGGCGGGCCTGGTCGACCGGGCCGTCTACTCGGCCACCAAGGGCGCGGTGCACGCGCTCAGCCTGGCGATGGCCGCCGACCTGGTGGGCGACGGCATCCGGGTCTGCACGGTGGCGCCGGGCACGGTGGACACCCCGTGGGTGGCCCGGCTGCTCGCCAACGCGCAGGACCCGGCGGCGGAGAAGCGACGGCTGGCCGCCCGGCAGCCCACCGGCCGGCTGGTCACCGCCGACGAGGTCGCCCAGGCGGTGGCGTTCCTGGCCTCCCCGGTCTCCGGGGCGACCACCGGCACCGCGCTGGCCGTCGACGGGGGCATGTCCGGCCTGCGGCTGGTCCGCTGACCCGGGGCCGCGGCCCCGGCTCCCGACCGCCGGCTCACCCGTCGCCGGTCAGGCCGCCGCCATGGTGACCCGCTGCCGGCCCAGGCCCTCCACCTCGACCTCCACCACGTCACCGGGGCGCAGGTAGGGGAACCGGCCGGACAGGGCCACCCCCTCCGGCGTACCGGTGTTGACCACGTCGCCCGGGTCGAGGACCGTGTACTGCGACAGGTGCCAGATCAGGTACGCCACGTCGAAGATCATGTCTGCCGTGCGCGAGTCCTGCCGGGGCTCGCCGTTGACCCAGGACCGCAGGCGGAGGTCCTGCGCGTCGGGGATCTCGTCCGGGGTGACCAGCCACGGGCCGAGCGGCTGGAACGTCTCGCACGACTTCCCCTTGGACCACTGGCCACCGGAGTCACGCAGTTGGAAGTCGCGTTCGGACACGTCGTTGGCGACCAGGTAGCCGGCGACGTGGGCCAGGCTCTGCGCGGGCGACTCCAGGTAGCGGGCTCGCCGGCCGATGACCACGGCCAGCTCCACCTCCCAGTCGGTGGCGGTGGCGCCCCGGGGCACCAGCACGTCGTCGTACGGGCCGACCACCGTGTTGGGCGCCTTGTAGAAGACGATCGGGGTCCCGGGCGGAGCGACGCCCGACTCGGCGGCGTGCGCGGCGTAGTTCTGCCCCACGCAGAGCACCACGCCGGGGCGGGCCACCGGTGGACCGACCCGTAGCCCGGTGACGTCCAGCTCCGGCAGGTCGCGGGCCGCCCGGATCCGGTCCGGGCCACCGGAGGCGAGGAACGCGCCGTCGATGTCGGGGGTGAGTGCGGACAGGTCGAAGTACCGGCCGTCGGCGTACAGCACCGGCCGTTCCGCGCCGGCCGGGCCGACCCGCATCAGCTTCATCAGGCGCCCCCTCCACTGACGACAGTGCACGCCATCCTGCCCGACGGCACGGCGACGACGCTCACCACCCACGGGTGCGCCGGCGCTCGCGGGCCTGCCGACGGCGGAGCACGCCGCGCCCTGAGGCCACGGCTGCCCCCGGGGCGGGTCGCCGACGGCTCCTCGACCTGCCCGGGGGCCGGGAGGTCGAGGAGCCGTCGGCCGAGCTGTCAACTCGACGCGGTGGCGGGCTCCCCGGTGCCGTTCTCCGGCCCGACGGCGACCGGCGTGGCCTGCCGGTCGGCCAGGTGCCGGCGCAGCGACCAGGTCACCGACGCCGCCCAGAGCACCGCGACGACCAGATAGCAGGCGTACCGGACGGCGTCCGGAGCGTCGATCCACTCGCTGCGCAGCAGGGTCCGGATGTTGGTCAGCACGATGACCCCGCCGACGGCGGAGCCGAGCACCCGGGGCGGGACCAGTCGCACCAGCCAGGCGGCGATCGGCGCGGCGATCATGCCGCCGAGCAGCAGCGCGCCCACCCAGCCGAAGTTGATGTTCTCCGAGCCGATGCCGACCAGGAAGCCCAGGCTGGCGGCGACCGCCACCAGGAACTCGCTGGTGTCGATCGAGCCGATCACCCGGCGGGGTTCCAGTCGGCCGCTGGCCAGGATCGCCGGGGTGCCGACCGGCCCCCAACCACCGCCGCCGGTGGCGTCGACGAAACCGGCGACGAGCCCCAGCGGGCCGAGGAAGCGCTTGCGCAGGGGCAGGCCGACCCGGTCGCGGGGCAGGCCGGCGACGGTGAACCGGATCAGCACGTAGAGGCCGAGGGCCAGCAGGATCAGCGACATGATCGGGGCTGCGGTCGCGGTCGAGAGGCTGGACAGGAAGGTCGCCCCGGCGAACGCCCCGACCGCACCCGGCACGCCGACCCGGCGGACCACCGTCCAGTCGACGTTGCCGAACCGCCAGTGGGCGGCGCCGGAGACGAGGGTGGTGCCGATCTCAGCCAGGTGGACGGTCGCCGAAGCGCTCGCCGCCCCTGTGTTGAGAGCCAGCAATAATGTGGTGGATGTCACGCCGTACGCCATCCCGAGACTGCCGTCGACCAGTTGCGCACCGAGGCCGACGAGGGCAAGAAGAAGCAGGCTACGCACAATTACCGCCGATCCGGAAGGAGAATTGGGAAGGCCTGCCCCGCCGGGCCTGACCATCGTCGCGGTGATGGCCGTCCCGGCTGGTCGCGGCCTGTGTGAGGTCGGTACTGCCGGAGGAATCGCCCCCGCAGATCGCGCGCCGCGGGCAGGTATGACCACCCGGCGGACTGCGCGTGAAACGTTCGTTAAGGGAGTACGTCAACCGTCGTCATGGGGTGGCGTTTTGCCAGCCCAGAGCCGCTATCGGTGACGCCTGCGGGGCTTCGTCGCCCGGTCGGCGGTCACCGCCGAGGTCAGTGGCGGCGGGTGGGACGGATGCACGGTCGGCGACCTATCCGCGCCCCACCAGGGAGTCTAAAGATCGGAAACCAATCCCACCTCGCCTCACGAATGCCACAGCTAATCGATGGGCAATGACGGCATGAATACCAATACGGATCTTTGATGTACACCGCAATCGATGGCAAGGGTCGTTCCACATAGTGGGATATGGGAAGGATCGGTTTCCACTACCAGGGACTTCATCGTTGCCGGAAAACAGTTTGGAAATAAAACCGCAAATGACTGGACAAGCATCGGTGCCACGATCTGGTGGCAGCGGCGTCACATCGAAGAACATCGTCCCTGGTTAACCCGACGTCATATCCGGTAGCCTTGGTAGGAAATCTTCATCCAGAGCCCGATGATCGTTGGATTTAACCGGGCTGTAACTGGTCGCCGCTAGATTGTGACGCAGCGCGACATTGACTGCGGCAAATCAGCACCGCGCTCGCCGGTCCTCTGCCGGCAGATCCCCTAGTCAGCACGCGATCCTTCGCGACCGAAGTGGGAGCCCGATGAGTAGCGCACCGTACACACGTGACCTGATCCTGGTCGTCAACCCCGTCGGCGTCCTGGAACCCGGCCCACGGATCACGGCCGCCACCGCAGCCGGTGGTGGGCGCGGCATCATCGACCTGGCCACCGGCGACGACTGGTCGCTGCGGGCGCTCGCCCGCGCCGCCAGCTGGTCGTCCGCCCCGATCGGCGTCCGGGTCCCGGCCGGCTGCCGGGCCACCCCCGCCGAGGTGCAGCGCGCCGCCGACGGCCGGGTGGACCTGATCGTGGTCGAGCCGACGAGCCCGTGGCCGCTGGCCGACATCACCGCCCACCACCGGGTGCTGGTCGAGGTGACCAGCCGGGCTGAGGCCCACGCCGCGGCGCAGGCCGGCGCGCACGGGCTGATCGCCCGCGGCATGGAGGGCGGCGGCCGGGTCGGCGAACTCAGCTCCTTCGTCCTGCTCCAGCAGCTCGTCGCCGACGACACCCTGGACCTGCCGGTCTGGGTGGCCGGCGGGATCGGCCCACGGACCGCCGGGGCCTGCCTGGTCGGCGGCGCGGCCGGCGTGGTGCTGGACACCCAGCTCGCCCTGATGCCCGAATCGGAGCTGCCGGCCGACGTACAGGCAGTCATCAGGCGGATGGACGGCTCGGAGACCGTGCTGCGCGACGGCGTACGCGGCATCCGCCGGGGCGGCCCGCACCAGGGCGACAGCGAACTGCTCCCGGTCGGCCAGGACGGCTGGCTGGCGGCGGCCTTCGCCGACCGCTGGGCCGACACCGCCACCGCCGTACGCGGCATGCGCGCGGCGATGCTCGACGCCGTCGACGGCCCCGACGCCGCCGACCTGCTCCAGCCGCACGCCCCCCTGGCCGAGGCCCTCGGGGTACGGGTGCCCGTCGCCCAGGGCCCGATGACCCGGGTCAGCGACGAGGCGTCCTTCGCCGCCGCCGTCGCCGACGGCGGCGCGTTGCCGTTCATCGCGCTCGCCCTCAACTCGGCCGACCAGTGCCGCCGGATGCTCACCGAGACCGCCGCCCAGCTCGGCGACCGCCCGTGGGGCGTCGGGGTGCTCGGCTTCGCCCCCGAGGAGCTGCGCGCCGCCCAACTGGAGGTCATCCGGGAGATCCGGCCCGCCTGCGCGATCATCGCCGGTGGCCGGCCGCCACAGGCCCGCGCCCTGGAGGAGCAGGGGATCAGCACCTTCCTGCACGTGCCCTCCCCCGGCCTGCTGCGCCAGTTCCTGCGCTCCGGCGCCCGCAAGTTCATCTTCGAGGGCGCCGAGTGCGGCGGGCACGTCGGACCCCGGGCGAGCTTCCCGCTGTGGGAGGCCCAGCTGGCGGTGCTCGACGAGTACCTCGACACCGATCCCGCCGCCGGCGCCCAGCTGCAGATCTTCTTCGCCGGTGGGGTGCACGACGCCCGGTCGGCGGCGATGGTGGCCACGATGGCCGCCCCGCTGGCCCGCCGGGGCGCCCGGATCGGCGTGCTGATGGGCACCGCCTACCTGTTCACCGCCGAGGCCGTGACCCACGGCGCGGTCCAGCCGTTGTTCCAGCGTGAGGCGCTCACCGCAGAGCACACCGCGCTGCTGGAGACCGCCCCCGGGCACGCCACCCGCTGCCTGCACACCCCGTTCGTCGACGACTTCCACCAGCTGCGCACCCAGCTCGAAGGTGCCGGGGCCGAGAACCGCGAGGTGTGGGAGCAGCTGGAACTGCTCAACGTCGGCCGGCTGCGGATCGCCAGCAAGGGCCTACGCCGCTCGGGCGACGTCGTCGAGTCCGTCGACGAGAGCGTCCAGGCCAGCGAGGGACTGTTCATGGCCGGCCAGGTAGCCGTGCTGCGCGACCGCGCCACCACCGTCGCCGAGCTGCACGACGACGTCACCACCCGGGTCCGCGGCTTCCACGCCGACCGGCTCGACGCGCTGCGGGCCCGGCTCACGCCGCCGGCCGTCGAGATCGCGGAGCCGCCCGCGCCGCTGGACATCGCCATCGTCGGGATGGCCTGCATGCTGCCCGGCTCCCCCGACCTGGACAGCTTCTGGCGTACGGTGCTCAGCGGCGTCGACACCGTCACCGAGGTCCCGGCGCAACGTTGGGACACCGAGCACTACTACGCCCCCGAGGTCGGGCCGGGGCAGACCGGCCGGATCAGCGTCTCCAAGTGGGGCGGGTTCATCGACCCGGTCCCGTTCGACGCCATCGGCTACGGCATCCCCCCGGCCGCGTTGAGCAGCATCGACCCGACCCAGCTGCTCGCCCTGGAGGTCTCCCACCGGGCGCTGGTCGACGCCGGCTACCCGTACGACGCACCCGGCGCGGACCACGCCCGCACCGGCGTCGTGTTCGGCGCGGAGGCCGGCAGCGACATGGGCCACGCGCAGACCCTGCGCACCATGCTGCCGGCGTACCTCGGCGAGGTGCCCGAGCAGATGGAGGAGCTGCTGCCCACGGTCACCGAGGACAGCTTCCCCGGCGTGCTGGCCAACGTGATCGCCGGCCGGGTCGCCAACCGGCTCGACCTGGGCGGGCCGAACTACACCATCGACGCCGCCTGCGCCTCGTCGCTGGCCGCGATGGACGCCGCCTGCAAGGAACTGGTCGCCGGTGACAGCGACCTGATGATCTGCGGCGGGGCCGACCTGCACAACGGGGTCAACGACTACCTGATGTTCACCTCGGCGCACGCGCTGTCCCCCACCGGACGGTCCCGCCCGTTCGACAGCACCGGTGACGGGATCGCCCTCGGTGAGGGCGTCGCGTGCGTCGTACTCAAGCGGCTGGCCGACGCCGAACGCGACGGTGACCGGATCTACGGCGTGATCAAGGGGCTCGGCGGGGCCAGCGACGGGCGGGCCCTGGGCCTGACCGCGCCGCGCCCCGACGGGCAGCGGCGGGCCCTGGACCGGGCCTACCACCGCACCGGCATCTCCCCCCGGGAGGTCGGGCTGGTGGAGGCGCACGGCACCGGCACGGTGGTCGGCGACCGCACCGAACTGGAGACGCTCACCAAGATGTTCGTCGAGGCCGGTGCCGAACCGGGCAGCTGCGCGCTCGGCTCGGTGAAGTCCCAGATCGGGCACACCAAGTGCGCCGCCGGGCTGGCCGGCCTGATCAAGGCGACGCTCGCCCTCTACCACGGCATCCGGCCGCCCACCATCCACCTGGAACGACCCAACCCGGCCTGGCACCCGCAGCAGAGCCCGTTCGCGTTCTTCACCGAGGCCCGCCCGTGGCCGGTGCCGGCCGCCGAGCGCATCGCCGGGGTCAGCGCGTTCGGCTTCGGCGGCACCAACTTCCACGTCGTGCTCAGCGCCCACGCCAACGCGCCGGAACCCCGGCACGCGCAACGGATCTGGCCGGCCGAACTGTTCTGCTTCCGGGGCACCGACCGGGCCGCCGCCCACCAGGGCGTCCGGCAGCTGTTGGAGCGCCTGGCCGCCGACGGGCCCGGCAACCGGGCGGGACGGCTGGCCGAGCTGGCCGCTTCGGTCGCCGCCAAGGCCGCCAACCGGCCCGGGACGACCCAGGTCGCGGTGGTCGCCCGTGACCTGACCGAACTGGAGACCCTGCTGCACCGGGCGCTGGCCGGCGAGCACGACCCGGCCCGGGGCCTGGTCCAGCCGAGCGGGGTCGACCCGGTCGGGCCCGGCCAGGTGGCGTTCCTCTTCCCCGGCCAGGGCAGCCAACGCCCCGGCGCCCTCGGGGAACTCTTCGTCACCTTCCCCGAGCTGCGGCACTACCTCGAACTCGACAAGGCCGCCGCGGAGCTGCTCTTCCCGCCGGCCGCGTTCGACCCGGACTCCCGCCGCGCCCAGGAGGACGCGGTACGCGACACCCGGACCGCCCAGCCCGTGCTCGGCATCGGCGGGCTCGCCGTGGACCACCTGCTGCGCCGCCTCGGCGTCCGACCCGACATGACCGCCGGCCACAGCTACGGCGAACTCGTCGGGCTCTGCGTCGCCGGGGCGTTCGACGCGGCCACCCTGCTCGACCTGAGCCGGCAGCGGGCGGCGGCCATCCTCGACGCCTGCGGCGAGGACCCGGGCACCATGGCGGCGGTCGCCGCCAGCGCCGAGCAGGTCGCCCAGGTGCTCGCCGGGGCCGGCCTGACCAGCGAGGTGGTGCTGGCCAACCGGAACGCCCCGCAGCAGGTGGTGGTCTCCGGCCCGACGGCGAAGGTGCAGTCGGCGGTGGTCGCGCTCAAGGAGGCCGGCCTGTCGGCCCGCGCCATCCCGGTGGCCTGCGCCTTCCACAGCCCGGTGGTGGCCGGCGCGGTGGAGACCTTCGCCGAGGTGCTCGCCGAAAGGTCGATCAGCGAGCCGCGCATCCCGGTCTGGTCGAACCTGACCGCCGCCCCGTACTCCGGCGACGCCGGCCAGGTCCGCCACCACCTCGCCGAGCAGATCGGCGCGCCGGTGCGCTTCGTCGAGCAGATCGAGGCGATGTACGCCGCGGGCGCCCGGCTGTTCGTCGAGGTGGGCCCCGGCCAGGTGCTCAGCCGGCTGGTGCAGGCGGTGCTCGGCGACCGGCCGCACCAGACGGTCGCCTGCGAACGCGGCCCGGCCGACGGCCTGCGCGGGTTCCTGATCTCGGTCGCCGAGCTGGCCTGCGCCGGCACCCCGGTCCGCACCGACTGGCTGTTCCACGGCCGGATCGCGGACGGCACCGCCACCACCGCACCGACCCGTCGTCCGCTCTGGACGGTCGACGGCCAACTCGTCCGGGACCAGCACGGCAACTGTCTTCCCGGTGGCATGACCCCTCCCCGACGGATCAAGGAGTTGTCGATGACCCCTGCCAATGGCACCGCCACCACCCCCGGCGCCGCCACCGGCACCGTCAGCGGCCCCGCACCGTCGACCGTCCGGGACGTCCGGACCGTCGACGAGCCCGCGCCGGCCACCGTCCGGGACATCCGGGGCGAGCTGCTCAGCGAGTACCTGCGCACCACGCGGGAGATGATCGCCACCCAGCGGGACGTGATGCTCGCCTTCCTCGGAGACCCCGGGGACGGGGGCAGCCGGCCCGCCGGGGAACCCACCGGGACGTACCGGGTCGAGGGGTACGCCGGGCCGGCACCCACGCCGACGCCCGCCCCGGCCCCCCGGTCGCTGCCCGCCGCCGCCCCCGCGCCGGCCCCGACCCCCGCCGCCACCCCGCGCCCCGCCCCGGCCCCCACCGTGGCCGGGTCCAACGGCGGCACCGCGCTGGCCATCGCCCCCGCGCCGACGGTCGCCCGGCCCCGACCGGTCACCCCGGACGTCATGCCGGTCTCCCCCGCGGTCGGCGGTCCCGTCGCGATCCCCGCGCCGGTCGCCGCTCCCGTCGCCGCGCCCGTCGCCCCGGTCGCCGCACCGGCCGGACCGGGCATGGCCGAATTCCAGCAGGCGATCCTGGCGGTGATCAGCGAGCGCACCGGCTACCCGGTCGACCTCATCGAACTCGACCTCGACCTCGAAGCCGACCTCTCCATCGACTCCATCAAGCGCGCCGAAGTCGCCGGCGAGGTCGCCCAACGCCTCTCCCTCAGCGTCGAAGGCGACGAAAGCGAACTCGAAGACCTCGTCAAGGCCCGCACCGTCCGCGCCATGGTCACCTGGCTCGACGAGAAGATGAGCGGCACCGTCACCACCACCGCCACGCTGACCGCCGCGCTGCCGTCGGGCGACCAGATCGGCGTCACCGCAGCGGACTTCCAGCAGGCGATCCTGGCGGTGATCAGCGAGCGCACCGGCTACCCGGTCGACCTCATCGAGCCCGACCTCGACCTCGAAGCCGACCTCTCCATCGACTCCATCAAGCGCGCCGAAGTCGCCGGCGAGGTCGCCCAACGCCTCTCCCTCAGCGTCGAAGGCGACGAAAGCGAACTCGAAGACCTCGTCAAGGCCCGCACCGTCCGCGCCATGGTCACCTGGCTCGACCAGAAGATGAGCGGCACCGTCCACGTCTCGGCCAGCACGACCGGTCCGCTGGCGCTCGCCCCGGCCCCGACGGTGGCACCGGCCGCCGCGCCGGCCGTGGCCGCCGTGCCCGCCGCCGTGGCCGCCGCGCCCGCCGGGGCCAGCCTCGCGGAGTTCCAGCAGGCCATCCTCACCGTGATCAGCGAGCGCACCGGCTACCCGGTCGACCTCATCGAACTCGACCTCGACCTCGAAGCCGACCTCTCCATCGACTCCATCAAGCGCGCCGAAGTCGCCGGCGAGGTCGCCCAACGCCTCTCCCTCAGCGTCGAAGGCGACGAAAGCGAACTCGAAGACCTCGTCAAGGCCCGCACCGTCCGCGCCATGGTCACCTGGCTCGACCAGAAGATGAACACGACAGTCACCGCGACGGTGACCGTCGCCGCGCCGGCCGCCGTGCCCGCCGCCCCGCCGGCGAGCGTCGCCGCGCCGGCCGTCGCACCCGCCGCGTCGCCCGCACCGACCGAGGTCGGGGTGGGGATCGCGCCGAAGCGGCTGGTCGCCCGGGAGAGCGTCCAGCCCGGACAGCGCGTCGACCCGGGCACGCTCGCCGGGATGCGGTTCCTGATCACCGGAGGCGGACCGGTCGGGGCGTACCTGGCGGAGCTGCTCGGCGCGCACGGCGCCGGCGGCCAGCTGGGCGTGCTCGACAGCGAGCAGGCCGACCAGGGCTTCGACGGGGTGCTGGTGCTCGACGGGTTGACCAACCTCGACGAGCCGCTGCTGCCCGCCGTGTTCCCGCTGTTGCAGCGGGCCCTGGCCGCCGGACCGCGCTGGCTGCTCGCCGCCGGGGCGCAGGACGTCGCCGGCGCGGCCGACGGCATGCCCGGCCTGTTCCGCACGATCGCCCGCGAGTACCCGGGGCTGACCGCCCGGTTCGTGGCGGTGGACCCGGCGGCGACGCCGGAGGTGCTGGCCCGGCAACTGCTCGACGAACTGCTCACCGCCGCCGACGCCCCGGTGGTCGCCAGGCGTGGCGACGGGCGCTACGTCGCCGACCTGGTCCCGGTCGAGCTGGGCGCGCTGGCCGCCGGGGGTGCCGGACCGGCCGGCGACGGGGTGTCCGAGGCCGCCGCGATCGGGTTGGAACGCGACTCGGTGGTGGTGCTGATCGGTGGGGCACGGGGCATCACCCCGTGGTTCGCCCGGGCGCTCGCCTCGGCCAGCGGCTGCCGCATCGAACTGGTCGGCCGTACCCCGCTGCCGTCCGGCCCGGAGGACCCGGAGCTGGCCGCCGCCACCGACCGTGCCGCGCTGGTCGGGGTGCTGGCCCGGCGGGGGCTGTCCTCGCCGGCCGAGATCTCCCGCACCGCGCAGGCCGTCCTGGCGGCCCGGGAGGTGACCGCCACGATCGCCGAGCTGACCGAGCTGGGTGGCGAGGTCCGCTACCACGCCCTGGACGTCCGGGACGCGGCGGCGACCCGCGCGCTGCTGGCCGCGATCCACGCCGAGTACGGCCGCCTCGACGGGGTGGTCTACGCCGCCGGGATCATCGAGGACAAGCTGATCGCCGAGAAGGACCCGGCGTCGTTCACCAGGGTCTTCGACACCAAGGTCGACGGGGCCCGGGGGCTGCTGGCGGGTCTCGACGCGCTGCCCGGCGCGCCGCGGTTCCTGGTCTTCTTCGGCAGCATCGCCGCCGCCTACGGCAACCGGGGACAGGCCGACTACGCGGCGGCCAACGACGCCCTGGACGCCATCGGCACCCGCTACGCGGCCCGGACCGGGGTGCGCACCGTGACCGTCCACTGGGGGCCGTGGGCGCCCGGTGCCGGCCACGGCGGCATGGTCACCGCCGAACTGAGCCGCGAGTACGCCCGGCGCGGCATCGGCCTGATCGACCCGGAGGAGGGCGCGCTGGCCCTGCTGCGCGAGCTGGCCTGGGCCGACGCGTCGGTCACCTCGGTCGTCTACACCGCCTCCGGGTGGTGAGGGCGTCGATGAGCCGTCCCGCCCCCACCCGCCCCACCCGTCGGAGGAACCGATGAACAACGGCGCCGCTGCGCCCGGCCAGATCGCGATCGTGGGGATGGCCGCCCTGATGCCCTCCGCCGGTGACCTGGAGAGCTACTGGCGCAACCTGATCGGCGGGGTCGACGCGATCACCGACGTCCCCGCGCACCGCTGGGACGAGGAGTTCTACGACCCGGAGCAGTCCCACCGGGCCGACCGGATGTACTGCCGGCGTGGCGGGTTCGTCGACGAGTTCGCCACCTTCGAGCCGCTGCGGTTCGGGGTGATGCCCGCCTCGGTGGGCGACATCGAGCCGGACCAGCTGATCACGCTGGAGGTGGCCGCCGCGGCGATCGACGATGCGGGCGGCGGGGACCGGCTCCCGGCCCGCGACCGGATCGGCGTCATCCTCGGCCGGGGCGGCATCCTCAGCCCCGCCCAGGCCCGCTACGCCCAGCGGGTGCGGATGTCCAGCCAGGTGGTCAGCATCCTGCGGGAGCTGATCCCCGACGTCGACCCGGCCCGGTTGGAGCTGCTGCGCAAGAAGTTCGACGAGCGGCTCGGGCCGTACCAGCCGGAGGGGACGATCGGCCTGGTGCCCAACCTGGCCGCCTCCCGGGTGGCCAACCGGCTCGACCTGCGCGGCCCGGCGTACACCATCGACGCCGCCTGCGCCTCGTCGCTGATCGCCGTGGACCAGGGCATCACCGAGCTGCTCAACGGCCGGTTGGACGCGGTGCTCGCCGGTGGCGTGCACCACGTGCACGACATCAGCTTCTGGTCGGTGTTCAACCAGCTCCGGGCGCTGTCGCGGCGGGGCGAGATCCGGCCGTTCGACGCCGCCGCCGACGGGCTGCTGATCGGCGAGGGCACCGGCGTGGTGGTGCTCAAGCGGTACGCCGACGCGGTGCGCGACGGCGACCGGGTGTACGCGGTGATCCGCGGCAGCGGGGTGTCCAGCGACGGCAAGTCGGCGAGCATGTTCAACCCGGCCGTCTCCGGCCAGGTGCTGGCGATCCGGCGGGCCTGGGAGTCCGCCGGGCTCGACCCGACCGCCCCGGACGCGCTGGGGCTGCTGGAGGCGCACGGCACCGGCACCCCGACCGGGGACGCCGCCGAGCTGACCACGGTGGCGCAGGTGTTCGGCCCGTACACCGGCGGGCCGCGCCCGGTGATCGGCTCGGTGAAGTCGATGATCGGGCACACCATGCCGGCCGCCGGGGTGGCCGGTCTGATCAAGGCGGCGCTCGCGGTGCACCGGGGGGTGCTCCCGCCCACCCTGCACTGTGAGACGCCGCGCAAGGAGATGGCCGCGACCCGGTTCGCGCCGATCGACACCGCCCGCCCGTGGGAGAGCGACGGCCCGCGCCGGGCCGGGGTCAACGCGTTCGGGTTCGGCGGGATCAACGCCCACCTGATCATCGAGCAGGCCCCGGTGTCGGTGGGTGAGCCGGTGGTGGGGTTGACCGCCCCGGCCGCCGGCCGGGCCGTGGTCGACGAGCCGGACCAGGTGCTCTGGCTGGCCGCGTCGGACCCGGCCGGGCTCGCCGAGCTGCTGGACCGCGACGACCAGGAGGTACGCCGCATCGGCGTCGAGCTGGCCGCCCGCTCCGGCGGGGAGGCTCCGCCGCAGACCCGGCTGGGCATCGTCAACCCGACGGACAAGCTGCTCGCGGTGGCCCGCAAGACGGTGGCCCGGGGGCAGGCGTGGCGGGGCGGGCGGGACATCTGGTTCAGCCCGCAGCCGCTGCTCGGCGCGGGGGCCGGCAAGCTCGCCTTCGTCTTCCCCGGGCTGGAGGCGGAGTTCGCCCCCCGCACCGCCGACCTGGCCGCCCACTTCGGGCTGCCGGACCGCGAGTGGTCCGCCGCCGACCTGGGCCGGCACGGTGCCGGCCTGATCGAGGTGGGCAAGCTGCTCGACACGGCGCTGGCCCGGATCAAGGTACGACCCGACGCGGTCGCCGGGCACAGCATCGGCGAGTGGACCGCCGCCGCGGTCAGCGGCCAGATCAGCACCGCCGCGATGGACGAGTTCCTCGACCTGTTCAACGCCGACTCGGTGGAGGTCTCCGGGTACGTCTTCGCGGCCGTCGGGGCCGGCGCGGACCGGGTCGCCCCGCTGCTCGGCGACTTTCCGGGGGTGGTCCTGTCACACGACAACGCCCCGGCGCAGTCGGTGGTCAATGGCCCGGAGCCGCAGGTCGACCGGCTCGTCGAGGCGCTGCGTACCCGCAACATCCTGTGCCAGAAGCTGCCGTTCCGGTCGGCGTTCCACACCCCCGCCTTCGCCGAAGGGCTCACCTCGATCGGTGCCGCCCTGGGCCGCTGGGAGGTGCACCCGACCCGGATGCCGGTGTGGTCGGCGACCCTGCACGCGCCGTTCCCCGCCGACGAGGAGCAGGTCAACCGGATCTTCGTGCGGCACATGATGGAGCCGGTCTGGTTCCGGCAGACCGTCGAGGCCATGTACGCCGCCGGGTTCCGGGTGTTCCTCCAGGTCGGCGCGGGGCAGCTCGCCTCGCTGATCGGGGACAACCTGCGCGGACGCGAGCACCTGGCGATGCCGGTGAACACCGCGCACCGCAGCGGGTTGAACCAGTTGCGCCGGGTCGCCACCGCCCTGTGGGTGGAGGGGGCGGCACCGGACCTGGGCGCGCTGTCCACGCCGGCCACCGCCGCACCGGCGGCCCCGACCGGCCGTACCCCGGCCACGGGTGGTGTCGACGGCGCGGCGAAGGCCGGCGTCCGCAAGGGCCCCCGGTTGAAGCTCGACCTCGGTGGACCGCTGGTCCGCCTCGGCGCGGACGCCGCCGGCCTGCTCGGGGTCACCGTGTCCGACGGCTCGGTGGCCACGCCGGGTGCCGGCGACGGCGTCACCCGGCCGGTCGTCGCCGGGCCCGGCCGGCCCGGGTCGACGCCGGTCGCGGCAGCGCCCCCGGTGACCCGGGCGGCGACCGTGCCGACGCCCGCCGCCGGGCCGACCGGCGTGCCGGCCACGACGCCACCGGCCGCAGCGCCATCGGCTGCCACGCCACCGGCCGCTGCGTCGGTGCCGGCCGCACGGGCGGCCGGGCAGCCCGGCGTGGCGAAGCCCGCCGCCGCGCCGTCCGGCGACCCGGCGGCCGCGCTGGACGCGCTGCACCGGCTCGCCGGCGGCTCCAGCGCGGCGGCCGAACTCGCCGCCCTGCTGAAGGAGAACACCCGGGGCACGGCCACCGCCGGCACCACGACCCCGGCCCGGCCCGCCACGCCGGCCGCCCCCGTCAGGGCGGCAGCCCCCACCGCTCCGTTGGCGAAGCCGACCGTCACCCCGGCGGCGACGCCGCCCACGGCGGCCCGCCCGACCGGCGCGGCCGGTACGGAGGTCGGCCGGATCACCAGGCGGATCTCCCTGGACACCATGCCGTACCTGCTGGACCACTGCTTCTTCGTGCAGCCCGACGACTGGCCGGACCCGGAGGACCGGTGGCCGGTGGTGCCGGCGACCGCCCTGGTCGCGCACATGATGGAGGCGGTGGAGCAGCTCGTGCCCGGCGTCCCGGTGGTGGCGGTGCACGACGCGAAGTTCAACAAATGGCTGATCGCCGAACCGGCCACCGACGTGGAGATCGTGGTCCGCACCGCCGGGGAGAACCGGTACGCGGTCGCCTTCGCCGGGTACGCCCGGGCGACGATCGAGGTCGGCCCGGCGTACCCGCCGCCGCCGCCGGTCTGGACCCACGACCCGGCCACCGAACGCCCGCCGACCCTCGGCGCCGCCGAGATGTACGCGGAGCGGCTGATGTTCCACGGCCCGCAGTTCCAGGGCGTGACCGAGGTGCACGCGCTCGGCGACATGCACGTACGGGGCATCGTCACCGCGCCGGTGCCACCGGGGGCACTGCTGGACAACGCCCTGCAGCTCATCGGCAACTGGCTGATCACCACCCAGCCGTTCCGCACCGTCGCGTTGCCCGTGGGGCTCGGCCAGGTGCGGTTCTACGGTCCGCCGCCGCCGGCCGGCCGGGCGTTCGAGTGCGTCGCCCGGGTCCGCGCCATCGACGACGGGAAACTCGTCGCCGACACCCAGCTCAGCTACCAGGGGCGGGTGTGGTCGGAGATCGAGGGCGCGACGGACCGCCGGTTCGACAGCCACCCGCAGGCCCGGGTGGCGGAGCGGTTCCCCGAGCGGCACCCGATGTCGCTGTTGCAGCCCGAGGGCTGGACGATGGCGTTCGACTGCTGGACCGACCTGGTCACCCGGGGCATGGCCGCCCGGGGCATCCTCGGCGGGGCCGCCTACGCCGACTACGAGCGGCAGCCGGCCAAGACCCGCAAGCAGTGGATGCTGGGCCGGATCGCCGCCAAGGACGCGGTGCGGGCCCGGCTGTGGGAGGACGGCCACACCGACATCTACCCGATCGAACTGACCGTCGGCAACGACCCGAACGGCCGGCCGTGGGTACGCGGACGGCCCGGCCGGGGGCTCGGCGACTGCGACGTCTCCCTGGCGCACTGCGCCGAGATCGGGGTGGCGATCGCCAGGCGCCGGGCACCCGACGCGGTGCCCGGGGGACCCGGGGTGGGCATCGACGTCGCGGAGGTCACCGACCACCCGGAGAGCACCCTCACCTTCGCCCTCACCCCGGCCGAGTTGACCCTGCTGGCCTCGCTGGCCGGCGGGGACGTCGAGGCCCGACGGTTGTGGTTCACCCGGTTCTGGGCCGCCAAGGAGGCGGTCGCCAAGGCCGAGGGCACCGGACTGGACGGCTCGCCGCGCCGGTTCCGGGTCTACTCGGCCACCGACTCGGGGCTGACCGTGGAGATCGGCGGTCGGGCGTACCGGGTCGGCCACCGCGACGTCGCCAACCCCGAGGACCTGCCGCCGCGCCGGTACGTCGTCGCCTGGACCTGGGGGCCGGAGCCCGCGCCCGCCACCCCGCCCGGAGTGTCCCGGCCGTGAGCCGGCACCCGGCACGCAGCACCGCCCAACCCATCCGATCAGCAGAAGGAGCAACGCCCATGGCCTCGGCCCAGGACACCATCCTCGCCGACCTCACCGAGATGATCGACGCCGTGCTGGGCGACTTCGCGGACGACCAGGTGGTCACCATGGACACCACGTTCTCCGAGGACCTGGGCATGGAGAGCATCGACGTCATCGCGCTCGCCGGCCGGCTCCAGACCCGCTACGGCGACACGGTCAACTTCGCCCACTTCGTCGCCAAGCTGGATCTGGACACCGTCCGGGAACTCAAGGTCGGGCAGCTCGTGAACCACATCGCCGAGTCGCTGGCGCAGGCCGACGAGGTCGGGGCGGGCAGCCGGTGACCATGGTCCGGGCGAACGGGATCACGCTGCACACGCAGCGGCTCGATCCCCCCGGTCCGGCCGTCGACGGCCGGACCGGGCCGACGCCGACCGCCGTGCTGATCCACGGGATGGCGTCGGACACCATGGCGAGCTGGTACTTCACCCTGGCCGAGCCGCTGTCCCGGGCCGGTTTCCCGACCGTGCTGTACGACCTGCGCGGTCACGGGCGCAGCGACCGTCCCGCCACCGGGTACGCCCTGGACGACTTCGTCGACGACCTGACGGCTCTGCTGGCCGCCCTGGACGTCACCGGCCCGCTGCTGTTGCTGGGCAACTCGTTCGGCGGCACCATCGCCTTCGGGTACGCCGCCCGGCACCCGGAGCGGGTGGCCGGCATCGTGACTGTCGAGTCGGCGCCGCCGATCCCGCAGTGGATGCGTCGGGTCCGCGAGCGGCTCGCCCGTGTCGCCGCCCGGCTGCCCCGCGAGGGGGCGGTGACCGAGATCGGGGTGCGGCGGGGTCGGGTCGCCGCGCAACGCGCCGCCGAGACGCACCGGATGCTCTCCGACACCACGCTGGAGCAGGAACTGCCGGCGAGTCCGCTGCCGCCCGCCGAGGCGTTGGCCGCGATCGGCTGCCCGGTGCTCTGCCTCTACGGCGGTGACTCGGCGGTGGTGGAGCTGGCCCCGGAGGTCCGCGCCCTGCTGCCGCAGACCCGGGTCGAGGTGCTGCCCGACCAGCGGCACACGGTGCTGATCGACCAACCGCAGGAGGTCCGCCGGCTGGTCTTCGCCTGGCTCGCCGAGTCCTGCTCGCTCGACGTGACCCAATCCACCACCGCATGACGACGCGACATCCAGGAGGTCTTCCGATGGACACCCCGATCACCGGCCGGTCGATCATCATCAGCAACGGCCGGTGCGGTTCCACGCTGTTGTCCGACCTGATCCACGAGGAGCCGGGCACGCTGTCGGCCCAGGAGTTCTTCATGTCGGTGGCGCCGTGGGCCCGCAGCGCCGAGGTGATCAGTGGTGCCGAGTACTGGGAGGTGTTGTCCAGTCCCAAGGCGGAGCTGGCCACCCTGTTCCGGATCGGCCTGCCGCCGAAGGAGGTCCGCTACCCGGCGACGGGCCGCTGGAGCGACCGGCTGACCGAGCTGCCCCGGATCCTGGCGATCACCCTGTCGAAGCTCACCACCGATCCGGACGCGCTGTTCGACCAGCTCGCCGCGCGGGTGCCGCAGTTCCCCGACCAGGCCGTGACCCAGCACCACCGCGACTTCCTGGACCTGCTCGCCGTGCTGACCGGCAAGACCCGGTGGGTGGAGCGGTCGGGCGGCTCCAGCCACGTGGCGCCCTACCTGCTGCGGGGCTTTCCGGACTGCAAGTTCGTCTACCTGACCCGCAGCTGGGAGGACACCGCCCGGTCGATGAGCCGGCACTCGTCGTTCCAGCTGCTGCAACTGCGGGTGGAGTTCCTCGGCAAGTGCGGCCTGGACCCGTTCCGGATCGAGGACGACCAGGCGGTGCCGGAGGACCTCAAGCCGTACCTGCCGGACCGGCTGACCCCCGACGCGCTGCGCGAGCGGGGTGCGGACCTGCGCCGCTACCTCGGGTTGTGCGCGTTCATGAGCAGCCAGGCCGACCAGGCGCTGCGTGACGTGCCCCCGGATCACCTGCTGCGGATGTCCTACGAGGACCTGGTCGCCGACCCGGTGGCCGAGCTGACCGGCCTCGGCCGGTTCCTGGACTTCCCCGACCCGTCCGGGTGGGCCGAGCGGACGGCGTCGCGGGTCGTCGCCCCGGCCTCCCGGAAGTTGCCGGCCGCCGTCTGAGCGGCCCCTGTGTGTCCCTGCCCGCCCCGGGTCCGCCTCCGTCGGGCCCGGGGGCGGGTGTCCGCCTTCCTTCGAAAGAGAGACTGTTGGTGAATCCACTCCGGTTCTCCGCACGGCGGTTGTCGACCGCCGTCGCCGTACTCGGACTCGGGTCGGTGTTGGCGGTACCCTCGGCGGCGCTCGGCGCGCCACTCGACGCCGCCGACCCCGGCAGCGCGGCCAGCGTGGCCGGCGCGCAGCAGGCCAGCCCGCAACTGCTCGCCAAGGCCCAGCCGGACGAGTGCTTCGCCGGGATCGGCCTGCCGTATCCGGCCGGCCCGCCGTGCGCCACCGGCCAGGCCAAGGTCAACCAGGCGTACCTGTGGGGGATGACCCGGGCCGGCAAGACGCTGTGGTTCGGCACCGGAGCGAACGTCAACTGCCTGACCAGCGGACGGGCCCTGCGCAACACCACGCCGACGGTCAACGACGACTGGGCCTGCGAGTACGGCGAGAGCCAGGTGGCCAAGCGCAATCCGCAGCTGCCCCCCATCCTCGGCGACCACCGGCAGCCGCGGCTGTACACCTACGACACCCGCGCCAACCGGCTGACCGAGAAGACCGACCTGGTGAAGGCGGCCTCCACCGACGACGCGAACCGGTTGCAGACCACGGCGGGCATCCGGGCGGCGGGCAACTTCAACGGGGTGGCCCTGCTGGGCGGCCCGGCGCTGGGCACCAGCGTCAACCTGTTCGCCTTCGACACCGACACCGGCGCGTTCCTGGGTTCCCGCAACTTCCCGATGTACGGCAACATCAGGCACTTCACGGTGGCCGGTGAGGCGCTGTACGCCGGGGTGGGCGTCGGGGCCAACGGCGGTGAGCGCGGCAACGTGCTGCGCTGGACGGGGAGCAAGTCCGACCCGTTCGCGTTCACGGTGGTGGCGAACCTGCCGGCGCAGGCCGCCGACCTCACCGTCCACCAGGGGCGCTTGTTCGTGACCACCTGGCCGGGCTCGGACGCCGAGCTGGCCGGACCGACCGCCGGTGCCGCCGCGCCGACCACGAGCATCGCCGCGGTGTGGATGAGCCCGCTGCTGGCGTCAGGGGCCCCGGGGCTGAACCCGGAGGACGCCGACGGCTGGCAGCAGGTGTGGAGCGCGTCGTCCTACGAGCCGGACCCGGTGGTCGCCCGCGCCTACGCCCTGGGTGGTCTGGCCTCCTACGGCGGGTTCCTCTACTGGGGCACGATGCACGTGCCGATGAAGGCGACCACCCTGCACATGACCACGTACCCGCCGGCGGACGACGCGGCGGCCCAGGCCACCATCCAGAACACCCAGCGGTCGATCAGCATCTACCGGGGCCGTAACTTCGGTTCCCACTTCGAGAAGGTCGAGCTGCTGTACGGCGCGACCGAGCTGCCGGCGTACGACCCGGCGGCCAACGGCGGGGCCGGGGCGTGGGCGTTGCAGTCGACGCACCAGACGCCGAAGTTCGGGCCGCCCGGGTTCGGCAACCCGTACAACAACTACACCTGGAAGATGGTGGTGGCCGGCGGGAAGCTGTACGTCGGCACGATGGACTGGAGTTACCTGGCCAAGGAGCTGGGCGACGAGACCGCCGCCGAGCTGGGTCTGTCGCCGGATCTGGCCGACGACCTGGCCCGCGCGCCGATGGACGCGGCCGGGATGCGCGCGGGCGCCCTGCCGGAGGCGGTCTACGGCGGTGACCTGTACGCCTTCTCGTCGCCGACGAAGCCGGCGACGACGGTGGACAACACCGGGTTGGGCAACTACCTGAACTACGGCATCCGCAACATGGTCGCCGACGGTCCGACCCTGTACCTGGGCATGGCGAACCCGATGAACCTGCGGACCGACCCGACGGACGACGTGCCCGAGGGTGGTTGGGAGCTGATCCGGCTGCGGGGCTACTGAGCGCGCGGGGACGTCGGCCCGGCGACAGCGTCGTCGCCGGGCCGACGGACCCGGCCTGCCCTGCCCCGCCCCGCCCCGGCACTGACGGTTCCGGGTGCCCCTTGCCGAATCCTCGCGCGTCCCTGACGTTGCTCGAACATTCCCGGGCGAAAGTATTGATATGATGCATTTTACTGTTTTTCGCCCTGAAGTCGGGCGGCACCGCACCGGCCGGTCCACCGCCCGGCTCGCGGGAACGCTCGCCCTGCTGCTCGCCCTGACCGCCCCGGCCGGGTGCAGTCCCCGCCGTGACCAGAGCGGCTCCCCCACCGGCCCGGCGGCCAGCGCACCGTCCGGCGCGGCGGGACCGGCGTCGGACGTGCCCGTCGGCAGCTCCACGCACACCCTCACCGTGGACGGGCGGGAACGCAGCTACCGGCTCTACCGGCCGGCCTCGGCCGACCTGAGCAAGCGGGTCCCGCTGGTGGTGATGCTGCACGGCGCGGCCGGCACCGGCGAGCAGGCCGAGCAGGCGTACGGCTGGACCGGCCAGGCCGACCGGGACGGGTTCCTGGTGCTCTTCCCGGACGGGCTGAACCGGGCCTGGGCGATCGGTCCACAGTGCTGCGGGGCCCCCGCCCGCGACGGTGTCGACGACGTCGGGTTCATCACCGAACTGGTCGCCACCGTCGGTCGGGAGCTGCCGGTCGACCCGGCCCGCCGGTACGTCACCGGGATCTCCAACGGTGGGCTGCTGGCGTACAAGCTGGTCTGCGACACCACCACCTTCGCCGCGATCGGGGCGGTGGCGAGCACGCTGACCGGGCAGTGCACCGACCCGAAACCGGTGTCGGTGCTGCACATCCACGGCCAGCAGGACCAGACCATGCCGTACGGCGGCGGGCCCGGCCGGCGCGACAACGGCGGCACCGGACGTAACCCGGTGAAGATCGACGGCCCGCCCACCCCCGAGCTCGCCGCCCGGTGGCGCAGCATCGACTCCTGCGGCGCGCCGAAGGTGACCACCGACGGGCCGGTCACCAGGTCCACCGCGAGCTGCCCCCAGGGCCGCGCCGTCGAGCTGATCACCGTCGCCGGCGCGGGACACCAGTGGCCCGGCGGCCGACCCAACCCGCCCCGGGCGGAGAAGCTGCTCGACCTCGATCCCCCCTCCACCGCACTGAACGCCACCGACACCATCTGGCGGTTCTTCGCCGCGCACCCCCAGCCTTCCGGCGGCTGACGGCACCGCCGCCGGCCCCGGCGGCACCCGCGCACCCCCTCAGGACAGGAGTTGAGATGCCCAGCAGAGACGGGCCGGCCGTGGTCGAGGTCGACGACCTCGTCAAGCGCTACCCCCGCGCCGACACCAACGCGGTCGACGGACTGTCGTTCACCGTCGCGCCGGGCGAGATCTTCGGGCTGTTCGGGCCGAACGGGGCCGGCAAGTCCACCACCGTCGGCATCCTGACCACCCGGCTGCGGGCCACCGGGGGCCGGGCCGTGGTCTGCGGGGTCGACGTGGGCCGGGACCCGGCCGCCGCCCGCGCCCACCTGGCCGTGGTGCCCCAGCACAACAACCTGGACCGGGCGCTGACCCCCCGGCAGAACCTCGTCTACCACGCCACCTACCACGGGGTACGGCGACGGGAGGCGCAGGCCCGCGCGGCGGAGCTGCTGGAGCGCTTCGGCCTCACCGAGCGGGCCGACCGGCGGATCGAGGCGTACTCGGGGGGCATGGCGCAGCGGTTGATGATCGCCCGCGCGTTGACCCACGAGCCGGCGGTGCTCTTCCTCGACGAGCCGACCAACGCCCTCGACCCGCAGACCCGGCTGCTGATCTGGGGGCAGCTCCGCGAGCTGCGCCAGCGGGGGGTGGCGATCGTGCTGACCACCCACGCGATGAACGAGGCGGCCCGGGTGGTCGACCGGGTCGGCATCGTCGACCACGGCCGGCTGCTCACCCTGGACACCCCGACCGCCCTGGTCCGGGGTCTCGCCGGGGACGCGCTGCTCGACCTCACGGTCACCCCGGCCGGCGGGGACGACCCGGACGCGCTCTGCGCCGCGCTGGGCGAGCTGCCCGGCGTACGCAAGGCGGAGCGGGTGGCGACGCCCACCGTGCCGGCCGGTGGGCGGCCGGGCCTCGGTGGGGCCGGGCTGGCCGGGGTCGGGGCGGGCGGCGCCGGGATGCTCGCCGCGCTCGCCGCCGGCGGGGGGCCGCCCGGTGCCGGCCGGCTGGCCGCCCTGGCCGGGGCGGGCCTGCTCGGGCGCGGCGGCGGGGCGGCCGGCAACGGTGGTCGCGGTCGGCTGCGCATCCGCCTGCACCTGGCCGGCGATCCCGCGACGCTGCTCGGCCCGGCGGTGACCGTGCTCGCCGCCCGCTCGGCGGCGGTCAACGCCGTCGACGTCGGCGAACCCAGCCTGGAGGACGTCTTCATCGAACTCACCGGAAGGCAACCGAGGTGACCGCTCTCGACACCCCGACCCCGCTGCGCCCGACGGCCGCGCCACGCCCCCGTCCCGGGACCGGGCGGGTGTTCGCCGCGGTGCTGCGCCGCGACCTGATGGTCACCGGCCGGGAACTCTGGGTCATCCTGGTCCAGGTCGGGCTGACACCGCTGTTCATGCTGTTCGTGTTCGACACCGTGCTGGGCAGCCAGGGCCTCGTCGGGCGGGGCTTCGCCGACGTGTTCCTGCCCGGCATCATCGCGCTGGCCGCCCTCACCACCGCGTTGCAGAGCGTGGCCCTGCCGCTGGTGAAGGAGTTCGGCTTCACCATGGAGATCGAGGACCGGCTGATGGCGCCCCTGCCGACCGGGTACGTGGCGATCGGCAAGCTGGTGATCGCCACCATCCGGGGGCTGCTCGCGGCCGTGCTGATCTATCCGCTCGGCGCGCTGATGGTCGGTTCTGCGCCGTGGCGGCCGGCGGGGCTGCCGCTGGCGTTCGTGGTGGCGCTGCTCGGGGCGTGGATCGGCGGGGCGATCGGGATGAGCCTGGCCACCACCCTGCCGGTGCAGCGGATCAACGTGACCTTCTCGGTGATCCTCACCCCGATCATCTGGACCGGCTGCATCCACTACCCGTGGCCCCGGCTGTCGTCGGTGCCCTGGTACCAGGTGATCACCGCGCTCAACCCGATGACCTACGTCTCCGAGGGGGTACGCGGGGCGTTGCTGCCCGACGTGCCGCACCTGTCGGCGTGGGTGTGCCTGACCGTGCTGACCGGGGTGGCCGTCGTCCTGACCTGGGTCAGCGTCCGCTGCTTCACGCGCCGGGCCGTCCAGTGACCACCCGCACCCGCACCGCCCGCGTATCCGAGAGGTCGAGGAGTTGCCATGGTTGACCCCACCATCGCCGAATCCGACGTGGCGCTGGCCCGCCGGCTCGCCGCCCACGCCGGTGAACTGCTGCTACGGGTACGCGCCGACCACGGTCACGCCGATCCCGCCGCGCTGAAGGCCGCCGGCGACCGGGCCGCCCACGACTTCCTGCGGGCCGAGCTGGCCCGGTGCCGGCCGGCCGACGCGGTGCTCTCCGAGGAGGACGACGGTTCCCGGTTGGTGGACACCGACGAGGGCGTGTCCCGGCGGACCGCCGACCGGGTGTGGATCGTGGACCCGTTGGACGGCACCCGGGAGTTCTCCGAGCAGGGGCGCGCCGACTGGGCGGTGCACGTGGCGCTCTGGGCCCGCGACGCGGCGACCCCGCACGGCCTGGTCGCCGGTGCGGTCGGGTTGCCGGCGCAGAGCCGGGTGCTGAGCACCGACGACCCCACCGCCCCACCGGTCGCGCCGTCCCCGCCCGACGGGGTGATCCGGCTGGCGGCCAGCCGCAGCCGTCCCCCCGCCTTCCTGGCCGCGCTGGCCGACGAGGTCGGCGCGGAACTGGTGCCGATGGGTTCGGCGGGGGCGAAGATCGCGGCGGTGGTGACCGGTGACGTGGACGCCTACATCCACGCGGGCGGCCAGTACGAGTGGGACTCCGCCGCACCGGTGGCGGTGGCCACCGCCGCCGGCTTCCACGCCTCGCGCATCGACGGCTCCGCGCTGACCTACAACGAGGCCGACCCCCGGCTGCCGGACCTGCTGGTCTGTCGCGGTGAGCTGGCCGCGCCGCTGCTCGCCGCGCTGCGGCGGCAACTGGCCGGCACGGCGGCCACCTCCGGTTCCCCCGTCCCCCACCCCGGAAAGGACCCGCGATGAGCAGCGGATCGGCTGCGTACCAGGTCTCCCAGCTCGACGAGTTGGAGGCGGAGAGCATCTTCGTGATGCGTGAGGTGGTCGCCGAGATGGAGCGGCCGGTGCTGCTCTTCTCCGGTGGCAAGGACTCGATCGTGATGTTGCGGCTGGCGCAGAAGGCGTTCGCCCCGGCCGGCATCCCGTTCCCGGTGATGCACGTCGACACCGGGCACAACTTCCCCGAGGTGCTCGACTACCGCGACCAGCGGGTGACCGAGCTGAACCTGCACCTGATCGTGGCGAGCGTGCCGGAGGCGCTGACCCGGGGCCTGGTCCGTGAGTCGGGTGACGGGATGCGCAACCGGATCCAGACGCCGGTGTTGTTGGACGCGGTGGAGAAGCACCGGTTCGACGCGTTGTTCGGTGGGGCGCGGCGGGACGAGGAGAAGGCGCGGGCGAAGGAGCGGGTGTTCTCGTTCCGGGACGAGTTCGGGCAGTGGGATCCGAAGAACCAGCGGCCGGAGTTGTGGTCGTTGTACAACGGTCGGCATCATCCGGGTGAGTCGATCCGGGTGTTCCCGTTGTCGAACTGGACCGAGTTGGACATCTGGCACTACATCGCCCGGGAGCGGGTGCCGTTGCCGTCGATCTACTACGCGCACGACCGCGAGGTGATCGAACGCGACGGCATGCTCTACGCCGTCAACGAGTTCTTCACCCCCCGCGCGGGCGAGGAACCCTTCACCGCCAGGGTGCGCTACCGCACCGTCGGCGACGCCTCGTGCACCGCCGCCGTCCGCTCCGACGCGGACACGGTGGAGAAGGTGATCGACGAGGTCGCGTCGACCCGGATCACCGAGCGGGGTGCCACCCGGGGCGATGACCGGGTCAGCGAGGCCGCCATGGAGGACCGCAAGCGGGAGGGCTACTTCTGATGAGCACCGAGATGCTGGCGCCGGCCGATTCCCCGGCCGAGGCCCGACCGATGGACCTGTTGCGGTTCGCCACGGCAGGCAGTGTGGACGACGGGAAGTCGACCCTGATCGGGCGGCTGCTGTACGACACGAAGTCGTTGTTCACCGACCAGTTGGCCGCGGTGGAGGCGGTCAGCGCGGCCCGGGGCGACGAGTACACCAACCTGGCGTTGCTCACCGACGGCCTGCGGGCCGAGCGGGAGCAGGGCATCACCATCGACGTGGCGTACCGCTACTTCGCCACCCCCCGGCGGAAGTTCATCATCGCCGACACCCCCGGGCACACCCAGTACACCCGCAACATGGTCACCGGCGCGTCCACCGCCGACCTCACCCTGGTCCTGGTGGACGCCCGCAAGGGGCTGGTGGAGCAGTCGCGGCGGCACGCGTTCCTGTGCTCGCTGCTGCGGGTGCCGCACCTGGTGCTGTGCGTCAACAAGATGGACCTGGTCGACTTCTCCCAGGAGGTCTTCGAACGCATCGCCGACGAGTTCACCGCCTTCGCCGCCAAGCTCGACGTGCCCGACCTCGCGGTGATCCCGGTGTCGGCGCTGCAGGGTGACAACATCGCCGCCCGGTCGGAGAACATGCCGTGGTACGAGGGGCCGTCGCTGCTACACCACCTGGAGCACGTGCACATCGCCTCGGACCGCAACCTGGTCGACGTCCGGTTCCCGGTGCAGTACGTGATCCGCCCCCAGTCGACCACCGTCACCGACTACCGGGGCTACGCCGGGCAGGTCGCCTCCGGGGTGCTCAAGCCCGGCGACGAGGTGATGGTCCTGCCGTCCGGGTTCACCAGCCGGATCGCCGCCATCGACACCGCCGACGGCCCCGTCGACGAGGCGTTCCCCCCGATGTCGGTCACCGTCCGCCTCGACGACGAGATCGACGTCTCCCGGGGCGACATGATCTGCCGGCCGAACAACGCACCGACCGTCTCACAGGACATCGAGGCGATGGTCTGCTGGATGGACGAGACCCGCCCGCTGGAGATCGGCGGCCGGTACGTCGTCAAGCACACCACCCGTTCGGCACGCGCCATCGTCCGCGAGCTGCACTACCGGCTCGACGTCAACACCCTGCACCGGGACGAGACCAGCACCGCGCTCGCGCTCAACGAGATCGGCCGGATCAGACTGCGCACCACCGTGCCGTTGCTGGTGGACGACTACCACCGCAACCGCACCACTGGCGGTTTCGTCATCATCGACGAGACCACCAACCGCACCGTGGGCGCCGGGATGGTCATCCAGCGGGACTGACCCGACGCTCCGCATCGGCCGGCCCGGCACCCTCCCCCGCCGGGCCGGCCGAACCCCGTCAGGACCGGTCGGTGCCCGGCGGGCCGAACCAGCGGGCGAGCGCGGCGGTCAACCCGTCGGCGTCCGGCCCGTCCGGCGGGGACTGCCAGGCTACGTAGCAGTCCGGGCGCAGCAGCAGCGCGGTCGGCATGGCGTCGCCGGGCGCGTCGGCCGTCGCGCCGTCCGACGTGAACCGTCCGGTGAGCACGTCGACCCGGTCCCGCCACGGCCCGGCCAGCCCGGCGTGCACGCCGGTGGGGTCGAGCAGCAATGGGCGGGCGGTCCGGGTGAGCTCGGCCAGCCGGACCGGGCCGGCGTCGGTGTGCCACACCAGGTCGGGGGCGAAACGGCCGACCAGCGGCCCGTCCGCGGCACCCATCGGGTAGCGGACGTCCGCCCCGGCCAGCAGGGCGGCGACGTGGGCCGCGTTCTCCGGCCGGTCGAGCAGTTCACCGAGGAGCACCCGCAGCGCGGTGACCTCGCTGCCGGGGGCGATCAGCGCCGACTGGGCCTGGGTCGACATGGTGACCCGCTGCGCGGCCGGCCGGCGTTCCGCCTCGTAGGAGTCCAGCAGCCCGTCCGGGGCCCGGCCGTGCACCTGGGCGGCCAGCTTCCAGCCCAGGTTCACCGCGTCCTGGAGGCCGAGGTTGAGTCCGGGCCCGCCGATCGCCGAGTGCACGTGGGCGGCGTCGCCGAGCAGCAGCACCCGGCCGGCGCGGTACCGCTCGGCGAGCCGGGTGTTGCCACCCACCAGGCGGCGCAGCAGGTGCGGCCCGGGGCCGGCCGGCGGGTCGATCGGCACGTCGACCCCGAGCACCCGGGCGACACTGGCCCGCAACTCGGCGAGGGTCGGCGGCCCGTCGAACCGCGTCGACTCGGGCCACTCGATCGTGCTGAGGCCCGCCGGACGCCCGGTGAAGGGGGCCCACGCGATCAGTCCCCGCTCGGTACGGGTGTGCTGGAACGGTGCGACGGTGCCGTACCCGGGGATCACGAGGCCACCGGTCGCCGCGTCGATCAGCTCCGCGGGCAGGCTGACCTGGGCGGTACGGGAGACGGTGCGGTCCGTCGACACGCCGGGGAAGCCGATCCCGGCCAGCCGGCGGACGATGCTGTGTCCGCCGTCCGCGCCGACCAGGTAACGGCAGCGCAGGGTCGTGCCGTCGGAGAACGTCACGCGTACGTCGTCGACCTCCTGGGTCAGCCCGGTCACCTCGTGCCCCCGGCGGACCTGTACGCCCAGTTCGGCGGCCCGTTCGGCGAGCACCCGTTCCAGGTGCCGCTGCGGGGTCTGGAGCAGGTACAGCGGGTTGTCCGGCACCGCCCGCAGGTCCAGCGGCAGCGCGCCGAAGACGAACCCGGGCGCGGGCTGCGGCGGTGCCGGGTCGTCGACGAGGCGGTGGTGCAGGCCCCGCCGGTCGATCATCCGGACCACCTGCCCGACCAGCCCGTTGGCACGCTGCTCGGTGGTGGGTGCCGGCAGCCGCTCGCACACGACGGGTCGGACGCCGGCCAGGGCCAGTTCGGTGGCGAGCAGGAGGCCGTTCGGGCCGGCGCCGACGATCACGACATCGATCATCGCAAGATCCTTTCCAGGGTGGGGTGGATCCGCTCGCCAGCGGCGGCGGCGGACCGTGGGCATCCCCCGACAGGGGCGAGGGTGGACGTGGTGGGCCGGGCGTGGGCGATTCAGCGCGGGCGGTCGTCGCGGTGCGCGGATGAGGCAGGCGGCGCGGTCGGGCCGGCCGGCCGCGCAGGGTCAGGGATGCACGGTCAGCGGCGGCACGGGAAGCGGGCGGGGACGGGAACAGGGCAGGGACACGGCCGGGGCGACGCAGGGGACGTGGTCATCGCGGCGTGGGCACCGGCAGGCCGGCGGCGAGCTGGGCCAGCGCGTCGGGAAGCAACCGCTGCATCGGAACGGGTGGATCGGCGCGCAGGTAGTGCCGGATCGCGGCGTTCACGGCGGCGTTCACGCTGGCCGCCACGAGGTGCGGATAGAGGTCGCGGTCGGGGTCGGTGCCGGTGCGTTCGGCGACGGCCGCGGCCAGGTCGGCCTCGGCGATCGCGCCCGCGCGCAGCATCTCGCCCTGCAACGCCGGCTCGGCCAGCATCACCGCGAGCCCCTCGACCCACTCGGCGTGTGGGTGAGGCGGCGACTCGGTGACCTCGGGGCCGGGGACGAAGCGGGTCAGCGTCGCCACGATCAGCGCCGGCCAGAGGGGTTCGTCGGCCGGCCGTCGGCGCAGTTCCTCGGCCACCCGCCGGCTGCGGTCGAGGTGCCGGAAGGCGATCGCCTCGGCCTTGCTGGAGAAGTAGTTGTTGAACGTACGCGGGGACACGCCCACGGCCTGGGCGATGTCCTCCACCAGGACGTTGTCGAAGCCCCGGGCGACGGTCAGCCGGATGGCCGCCCAGCTCAGCGCCGCCCGCGTCTCGGCCTTCTTGCGCTCCCGTAGCCCGCTCACCCATTCAGCATAGCCGAAAGTGCGTGGCACGCAATATTACGTGCCACGCACTTTCCTGTTCGCCACAGTGCCCGGTCAGGCGGGCAGCGCATGCTGGGGACGACCGCGACGGCGGAAGGCGAACCCGGTGAACAGAAGCAGGACCACCGCCGACGCGACGATC
Source organism: Micromonospora sp. SCSIO 07396 (assembly GCF_053667945.1). Lineage (NCBI taxonomy): Bacteria > Bacillati > Actinomycetota > Actinomycetes > Micromonosporales > Micromonosporaceae > Micromonospora > Micromonospora sp. SCSIO 07396. The sequence goes on along the minus strand of NZ_CM132210.1, from coordinate 2,054,825 downwards.
CCGCCGGTGAGCACCAACCCGGAACGGTCCGTGCTGGTCGCGGCGGCGGCCGTCGACCCGCCGAAGGAGACGGTTCCGGTCGCGGTGCGCTTGGTCCAGCCGCTGGCGAGGTCGAGCCGGGCGTTCCACGGCCCGTCGGGCAGCCTCGGGTCCAGCAGCACCCGGACGGTGGTGGTACCGCCGAGAGCGAGCGTGTCGGCCTCGGCGCGGACCGGCCCGACCGACAGCCCACCCGGGCCGTCGGTGAGACGTAGCTGGCCGGCGAGGTCCAGCGCCCGCTGCCCGGTGTTGCGCACCTCGGCGGTGACCACCGGTGCGCCGTCGCCGTCCCGGTGACCGGTGAGCCCCGACACCTCGAAGCCCGACGGGGGTTCGCCGCCCGGCCCGACCGACAGGTAGACCCGGATGCCGACCCGGCCGATGTTGCGCACGTTCGCGCCGTCGACGGTGGACGCCTCGGCCCAGATGACCGCGTACCGCTCCCCGGCGGACGCCTTCGCCGGCACCACGATGGTCACCGTGAGCACCGCCTCGTCGTCGGGCTCCAGCTCCACCTCGCCCTGGTCGACGGTGATCCAGCTGCTCAGCTCGTTGGGCGTCCGGTCGGGCGCGAAGACGAAGCCGGTGCGGTCGACCTCGGCGGCGGCGGCGTAGACGGCGATCTTCCGCTCGATCTCCGAGACGTTCTGCACCACGATCCGCCGCTTAATGGTGGTCCCGGGGTGGACGTGGTCGACGATGTACTTGTGCGCGCGGCTGTCGTCGCGCCGGTTCACCGGGGCGTCGAGCAGGCGGATGCCGACCGCTGCGGCCGGGCCGCTGAAACTCGGGCTCGGCGGGGGTGACGGCGACGCGGCAGACGCCGGTGTCCCAGCGGTCACCAGGACGGTGACGGCCAGGACAGCAGCGCGGAGTCGGTCAGGCCACCGAATGGGTCACCGTCCCCGTGTAGAGGCCGCCGACGGCTGCGGGCGGGAGGGTGATCCGGAGGCTGGGATTCCAGGTGGCCGAGTTGTTGCCGCTGCCGGAGGTCTTGGAGAAGGCCGTCCGGGGCAGGTTCAGCGTCACCGCGTCGGCCGAGGTGGGCTGTCCGGGCACGAAGGTGCCGGTGCCGGTGGTGGAGATCGCCGGCCCGGACCAGTACTCCACCAGGTTGGGCAGGATCGTCTCCGGACCGGTGCCCCCGCCGGTGGTGAACGCGGTGCTCGTCACCGACGCGGTCCAGGTCGCCGCTAGCGCCGCCCGGCTGTCGGTGACCGTGACGTTGCCGAGCGCGCCGGTGATGGTGGAGCCGGCGAAGGCCGCGCCCAGGTTCACCGAGGCCGGCACGGTGATGTCCAGGTTGGCGGTCGACACGGTGAAGGTGACGATGGTGTCGCCCGACGGGGCGGCGGCGGCGGGCGATGCTACGGCGAGCACCGCTGCCCCGGCGGCCAGGGCGAGCAATGGCTTCTTCATGCCCCCACGCTAAGCACCGAAAGCGCTCATATCTGTCATTCAGCGCGAATCACTCATTAGGCGACAGAGTGCGTGATGGTGCCGGTGTACACGCCTGCCACCGCAGCCGCGGGGATCGCCACCCGGAGGGTGGGTGCCCAGCTCACGCTGTTGCGCTGGTTGCCCGAGGTCTTGCTGAACGCGACCCGCGGCACGGTCAGCGTCACCGCCTGCGCGGCGGTGGCCTGACCCGGCACCTTGGTGCCCCCACCGTTCTGCTTGGTCACCGGCCCCGACCAGTAGGAGACCTGGGTGGCGGCGATGGTCTTGCCCGCACCACCGCCGGCGGTGATGAACACCGTGGTGGACACGGTGGCCAGCCAGGTGTTCGGGTTGGTCGTCCGGGTGTCGTTCACGGTGACGGTGCCCAGCGAGCGACTGAGGGTGGCCCCGGGCACGCCCGCACCGAGGCTGGCCGTGGGTGGCACGGTGATGTCGAGCCCGACCACCAGCGCCATCGCCCGCACACGGGGAACGGGTGCCGCGCCGGGCGGTGCGACACCACCCACGAGCAACAGCGGGCTGACCAGGGCTGCCAGGAAGTGCACGGACGACACTATAAGAGTGTTATGGGCGTTTTGTCCAATACGAAGTGGGGTTCACCCCTCCCCCGAACCAGGACGGGCCCCGGCCATCGGCCGGGGCCCGTACAGCCGGGTCGGATCAGGACAGGTCGAACCGGTCCAGCTCCATGACCTTCGTCCAGGCCGCCACGAAGTCGGTCACGAACTTGACGCCCGCGTCCTGGCTGGCGTAGACCTCGGCGAGGGCGCGCAGCTGGGAGTTGGACCCGAAGACGAGGTCGACCGCGGTGGCGGTCCACTTCACCTCGTCGGTGGCCAGGTCCCGGATCTCGTAGACGTGCTCGTCGGACTCCGACGCCCTCCACCGGGTGCCCGGGGAGAGCAGGTTGGCGAAGAAGTCGTTGCTGAGCACGCCCGGCCGGTCGGTCAGCACGCCGTGCGCGGCGCCGCCCACGTTGTTGCCGAGCGCCCGCAGGCCGCCGACGAGGACGGTCATCTCCGGCGCGGTCAGGTTGAGCATGTATGCCCGGTCGACGAGCAGCACCTCCGGCTGGGTCTTCTCACCCGCACGCAGGTAGTTGCGGAACCCGTCGGCGCGCGGCTCCAGCACGGCGAACGACTCGACGTCGGTCTGCTCCTGGCTGGCGTCGGTGCGGCCCGGCCGGAACGGCACGGTCACCTCGACACCCGCGGCCCGGGCCGCCTGCTCGACGGCGGCCGAGCCGGCCAGCACGATCAGGTCGGCCAGTGAGATCTTCGCCCCACCGGCGTCGTTGAACTCGCGCTGGATCCCCTCCAGAGTGGCCAGCACCGTCGCGAGCTGCTCGGGCTGGTTGACCTCCCAGCTGCGCTGCGGTTCGAGCCGGATCCGCGCGCCGTTGGCGCCACCGCGCTTGTCGGTGTGCCGGAAGCTCGCGGCGGAGGCCCAGGCGGTGCTGACCAGCTGCGCGGTGGTCAGGCCGGAGTCGAGCACCTTCGCCTTGAGGGCGGCGACGTCGGCGTCGGACACCAGCTCGTGGTCGACGGCCGGCAGCGGGTCCTGCCACAGCTGCGGCTCGGCGACCCAGGGGCCGAGGAAGCGGCTGACCGGACCCATGTCGCGGTGCAGCAGCTTGTACCAGGCCTTGGCGAACGCCAGCGCGAACTCGTCGGGGTGCTCCAGGAAGCGCCGCGAGATCTTCTCGTACGCCGGGTCGACGCGCAGCGACAGGTCGGTGGTGAGCATCGTCGGCTTGTGCTTCTTCGCCGGGTCGTGGGCGTCCGGGATGATCGCCTCGGCGTCCTTGGCGACCCACTGCTTCGCCCCGCCGGGGCTGGTGGTCAGCTCCCACTCGTAGCCGAAGAGGATCTCGAAGAAGCGGTTGCTCCACTGCGTCGGCCGGTCGGTCCAGGTGACCTCCAGACCGCTGGTGATGGTGTCGCCGCCCTTGCCGCTGCCGTGGGTGCTCAGCCAGCCCAGGCCCTGCGCCTCCAGCGGGGCGCCCTCGGGCTCGGGGCCGACGTGGTCGTCGGCGACGCCCGCGCCGTGGGTCTTGCCGAAGGTGTGGCCGCCGGCGATGAGGGCAACGGTCTCCTCGTCGTTCATCGCCATCCGGCGGAAGGTCTCCCGGATGAAGTGCGCCGCCGCGAGCGGGTCGGCGTTGCCCCGGGGGCCCTCCGGGTTGACGTAGATGAGACCCATCTCGGTCGCCCCGACGCCGGCCGACATCTCGGTCTCGGAGGAGTACCGCTCGTCACCGAGCCAGGTGTCCTCCGGGCCCCAGAAGATCTCCTCCGGCTCCCAGACGTCCTGCCGGCCGAAGCCGAAGCCGAAGGTCGTGAAGCCCATCGACTCCAGGGCCACGTTGCCGGCGAGCACGAGCAGGTCGGCCCAGGAGATCTGCTGGCCGTACTTCTGCTTGACCGGCCAGAGCAGCCGGCGGGCCTTGTCCAGGTTGGCGTTGTCCGGCCAGCTGTTCAGCGGCGCGAACCGCTGCCCGCCGTCCCCGGCGCCACCGCGGCCGTCCTCGATCCGGTACGTGCCGGCGGCGTGCCAGCTCATCCGGATCATCAGGCCGCCGTAGTGGCCGAAGTCGGCCGGCCACCAGTCCTGCGAGGTGGTGAGCACCTCGGTGATGTCCCGCTTGAGCGCCTCGACGTCGAGCTTGGCGAACTCGCGGGCGTAGCTGAAGTCCTCCCCCAGCGGGTTGCCCTTGGCCGAGTGGGCGTGCAGGACCGAGAGGTCGAGCTGGTTGGGCCACCAGTCCCGGTTGGTACGCGGACGCCCGCCGGTCTTCGGCTTCGGGGAGTCGATCGCCGGGTTCTCGCTCTCGCTGCCCTGCGCGGTCGCCGAGTCGTGCGCGACCGGGCAGCCGGCCGCCGCCTTCTGGTCCACGCCCTGCGCGCTGGCGGGGGCGTTGTCCTGGGTGTCGCTCATGTACTTCCTTCCGAACTGGTGGATCACTGGGAGATGCGGTCGGCCGCGCAGTCGGGGCAGGTGCCCCAGTAGACGACCTCCGCCTCGTCGACCACGAACCCGTGGTCGTCGGAGGCGGTGAGGCACGGAACGTGACCGACGGCGCAGTCGACGTCGGCGATCACGCCGCAGGAACGGCAGACGACGTGGTGGTGGTTGTCCCCCACCCGCGCCTCGTAACGCGCGGTGGACCGGCCCGGCTGGATGCGGCGCACCAGGCCGGCCTCGGTGAGCGCCCGCAGCACGTCGTAGACCGCCTGGTGGGAAACCGTGGGCAGGTCGGCCCGGACCAGCGCGATCACCGTGTCGGTGTCGACGTGCGGATGGTCCCGCAGCGCGGCGAGCACGGCGAGTCGGGGCCGGGTCACGCGCAGCGAGGCCGCCCGTAACTGTGCCTCGAGCTCGGCCGTCATGGGTCGACCCTAGCCCGCTGTTCTGGAGCAAATCAAGTTTACGGCCGGTGTGGCGGCGGACATCCCTCCCCTGGGTGACGCATGACTCACCCAGCGCGACCGGATGGTGACGGGAGTGGGCGGGTGGGCTCAGCGGCGGCGGGGTGGCGCGGTGCTGCCCCGCACCACCAGCGACGTGCCGAGCTCGTACCGGTCCTGCGCCAGCGGCTGGCCGTCGGCCAGGGCCAGCGCCAGCCGGGCGGCGGTGGCCCCGATCTCCCCGAACGGCTGCCGCACCGTGGTCAGCGGCGGCGCCAGCCAGGCCGCCTCGTCGACGTCGTCGAAGCCGACGACGCTGAGGTCGTCGGGAATCCGCAGGCCGGCCTCCCGGGCCGCCGCGTAGACACCCAGCGCCTGAAGGTCGTTGCCGCAGACCACGGCGGTGGGCGGCGCGGGCCCGGCGAGCAGCTCGCCACCGAGCCGCAGGCCGTCCTCGAAGGCGAACACGCCGCTGCGTTCGAGGCGCTCGTCGAACGGTACGCCCGCATAGTCAAGCGCGGCCCGGAAGCCGTCGCGGCGGGCCCGCGCCGACAGGTCCCGGACCGGGCCGGTGAGCACGCCGATCCGCCGGTGGCCGAGGTCGACGAGATGGCGGGTGGCCGACAGCGCCCCGCTCCAGTTGCCCGACCCGACGACGGGGACGGGGAACAGGTTGTCGGCCGGGTCGACGGCCACCAGCGGTATGCCGGCGGCGGCGAAGCTCGTCCCGTCTTCGGCGGTCACCAGGGAGAAGACCGTGATCACGGCGGCCGGTTGGCGCAGCTGCACCGCCTGCGCCCAGGGCTGCCCGGCCCGCAGCCAGTGCCGTACGTCGGTGAAGCCGACCGTGTGGTCCCGGGGGCCGGCGACCTCCTGGACGCCGCGCAGGATCGGCATGGCGATCGAGGAGAGCATCTGGTGGAAGACCACCTCGATGCAGGGCGTGAAGCTTCCGGCCGGCCGGCGACGGTAGCCGTGGTCACGTAGCAACGCCTCCACCCGCTGCCGGGTCTGCTCACCCACCCCCCGGCGGCCGTTGAGCACCTTGGAGACCGTCGGCGGGGACACCCCGGCGAGTTCGGCGATCGTGGCGAGGGGCAGGTCGCCGCGCCGGGGCTTGCGGGAGCGGCGACGTCGACCTTCCTCGATCACGCAGGGAAGTCTACGTGTCCCGGCGTCCCGGCCCGGCGCACCGGCGAGGGCCCCGACCGGACCGGCTCCCGCTCAGTGCGGCGGTGCCGCCGGGCGGTGGCTGAACCAGTCGAACGCCGCGCTGCCCCCGGTGACGTACATGCCGATAACCCGGCCGGTGAACCCGGCGGCGACCTCGGTGGACAGGTAGCGCCCGTCGAGTTCGGCCAGTACGACGGGGCCGGCCGGGCCGGCCACCTCGAAGGTGACCATGTCGCAGCCCGCCGCGCGTACCCCCCGGGGCGCGGTCCGGGCCGCCAGGTCGGCGGCGGAGGTCACGGTCGGCGGGTAGAGGTCGTGGGTACGGGTGGCGACCGTCAGCACCAGCGGGCCGTCCGGGACGGCATGGGTGGCGAAGACCTGCCGGAACGGCCCGGCCCGGCCGATCACCCGGACGGTGCCGGCCCGAACCTCCAGGTCGTAGTGGTGCGCCTCGTCGATGCGGATGGTGAGCCCGGCGACACTGGTGCCCGGGTCGACCCGGACGCTGGTCCGGCTGTCGTGGTACCGCTGGCGCAGCGCCACGATCGTCGCACCGGCGAGGTCGAGGGTCGCGCCCACGGCGTGCAGGGTGAGCCAGCCCGGCCTGGCGGTCAGCGACCAGCAGTCGTCCGGGCGGCTGCGGGGCGAGATCCACTCGGGCGCGAGGACGGCCGCGTCGAAGTCGTCGTGGAAGGCGTCCGGCCCGGCCGGGTCGGCACCGGCCGGGGGGCTGCCGGGAGGCGCGGGGGTGACCTCCCGGACCGGGTCGACGACCGGCCAGCCGTCGACCCAGCGCACCGGCGCGAGGAAGGTCTCCCGGCCGAGGACGTGGTAGGGCGGCCACTGGCCCCGGGCCCGGATGCCGAGCAGGACCAGCCACCAGCTGCCGTCGAGCGCCTGGACCAGGTCGCCGTGCCCGGTGGCCTGCACCGGAAGATCGGTGCTCCGGTGGGTGAGGATCGGGTTGGCCGGCGCGGGGGTGAACGGGCCACGCGGGCTGCGGGAGCGGGCGACCGAGACGGCGTGGCCGGTGTGTGTGCCGCCCTCGGAGAGCAGCAGGTACCACCAGCCGTCGATCCGGTAGAGGTGCGGGGCCTCCGGGTACTGGCCTCCGGTGCCCGACCACAGCGGGATCGGCCCCTCCAGCACCCGGCCGCCGTCCGGGTCGATCCGGTAGGCGTCCACGCCGGAGGTGGTCAGCCAGCAGGTGCCGTCGTCGTCCCAGGCCAGCGAGGGGTCGACGTGCGGCAGGTCGAGGTAGACCGGGTCGGACCAGGGGCCGGTGGGTTCCGGCGCGGTGACGATGAGGTGCCGGCCCAGGCTGACGTTGGTGGTGACCAGCCAGAACCGGCCGTCGTGGTGGCGCAGGGTGGGCGCGAAGATGCCCCGGGACGCCTCGGTGTCGGCGGGCAGCGCCAGCTGGCCGGGCCGGTCCAGGATGTTGCCGATCTGCCGCCAGCTGACCAGGTCGCGGCTGTGCAGCAGGGGTACGCCCGGGAAGTACTCGAAGCTGGAGCAGACCAGGTAGTAGTCCGCGCCGACCCGGCAGACGCTCGGGTCGGGGTGGAATCCGGGGACGACCGGGTTGCGGTAGGACGCTCCGGTGGACACCGCGCGGCACCTCCTCGACGGCACAGGCACAGGCACGATGGACGACGCCGGGGCGGGTTGCCGCGCCCAGAAATGTTTGCGATAACATTTCGCAAACCCGGATGCTACGGAAAGCCGTCCGCCGATTCAAGGGCGGCACCGCCGCCCAGGGTCGCGCGGACGTTGCGCCCCGTGGCCAGGCACCGCCGGAGAACCGGTCCTGAGCTGGCATCCCGCCCGCACGCCCGAACTAGGACGGCGGCCCGTCGGACCATTCCGGACGCCGGCCGGCAACCACCCGGGGCAGCCGACGGACGACGACGCGGACCTCCGGACCGGGCCAGGAACATTCGCGCAACATGGCCGTCATATCTTGACGGAGCCCAAGGAATCCACGAGAGTCCATATGTGGCGAGATGGTGCGCCGCCGGGAGCTCGACGCGCCGTCACGGTAATCATGGATGCCGACGTCAGGGCGCGACGGGCCGCGCCTGTTAGCGATAACAGCAGGGTTTCCGCTGCGGCCGACCGGAACACCGGTCCGGGCCGGGTGGCGGTCGACCGTGTCCCCGGCACCGGGTCCACGGCGGCGGCCGCCAGTGCCGCCCTCCCCCATCCGTACCCGGCTCTGATCCGCACCCCTGGGAGAAAACATGTCTGAAGTGACCCGAAGGAACGTCCTCAAGGCCGGAGCGGTGGGGGCCGGCGCCGCGCTGGTCCCGGTCGCCTGGTCCGCCACCGCCCGCGCCGGTTCGGCCGCACCACCGCAGGTGCTGGCCGCGAACGACCTGGCCCTGTGGTACGACGAAGGGGCCGGCACCGACTGGTTGCGCGCGCTGCCGATCGGTAACGGCCGGCTCGGCGCGATGGTGTTCGGCAACGTCGACACCGAACGCCTCCAGCTCAACGAGGACACCGTCTGGGCCGGCGGCCCGTACGACTCGGCCAACACCCGGGGCGCGGCCAACCTGGCCGAGATCCGACGACGGGTCTTCGCCGACCAGTGGACCTCGGCGCAGGACCTGATCAACCAGACGATGATGGGCAACCCGGGCGGTCAGCTCGCGTACCAGACGGTGGGCAACCTGCGGCTGGCCTTCGGCTCGGCCAGCGGGGTCAGCCAGTACGTCCGGACCCTCGACCTCACCACCGCCACGGTGACCACGACCTACGTGCTCAATGGCGTACGGCACCAGCGGGAGGTCTTCGCCAGCGCACCCGACCAGGTGATCGTGGTGCGGTTGACCGCCGACCGGGCCAACGCGATCACGTTCTCCGCCACGTTCGACAGTCCGCAGCGCACCACCGTGTCCAGCCCGGACTCCGCCACCATCGGGCTGGACGGCATCTCCGGCAGCCAGGAGGGGGTCACCGGCTCGGTGCGGTTCCTGGCCCTGGCCAACGCCGCCGCGACCGGGGGCACGGTCAGCAGCTCCGGCGGCACCCTGCGGGTCTCCGGGGCCACCAGCGTCACCATCCTGATCTCGATCGGCTCGAGCTACGTCAACTACCGCACCGTCAACGGCGACTACCAGGGCATCGCCCGCACCCGGCTCAACGCCGCCAAGGGTGTGGCCATCGAGCAGTTGCGCAGCCGGCACCTGGCCGACTACCAGGCGCTGTTCAACCGGGTGAACATCAACCTGGGTCGTACGGCCGCGGCCGACCAGCCCACCGACGTGCGGATCGCGCAGCACGCGAGCAGCAACGACCCGCAGTTCGCCGCGCTGCTGTTCCAGTTCGGCAGGTACCTGCTGATCTCGTCCTCGCGGCCCGGCACCCAGCCGGCGAACCTTCAGGGCATCTGGAACGACTCGCTGACGCCGTCCTGGGACTCGAAATACACCATCAACGCCAACCTGCCGATGAACTACTGGCCGGCCGACACCACCAACCTGTCCGAGTGTTTCCTGCCGGTGTTCGACATGGTCAAGGACCTGACGGTGACCGGTGCCCGGGTCGCCCAGGCGCAGTACGGCGCGGGTGGCTGGGTCACCCACCACAACACCGACGCCTGGCGTGGCGCGTCGGTGGTGGACGGGGCGCTGTGGGGCATGTGGCAGACCGGCGGAGCGTGGCTGGGCACGTTGATCTGGGATCACTACCTGTTCACCGGCGACCTGGGCTTCCTCCAGGCGAACTACCCGGCGCTCAAGGGTGCCGCCCAGTTCTTCCTCGACACGCTCGTCGCCCATCCGTCACTGGGCTACCTGGTGACGAACCCGTCGAACTCCCCGGAGCTGCCGCACCACTCGAACGCCAGCGTCTGCGCCGGCCCCACGATGGACAACCAGATCCTGCGGGACCTGTTCGACGCCGCCGCCCGTGCCAGCGAGATCCTGAATGTGGACAGCACGTTCCGGTCGCAGGTGCGTACCGCCAAGGACCGGCTCCCCCCGACCCGGGTCGGCTCGCGGGGCAACGTGCAGGAGTGGCTCGCCGACTGGGTGGAGACCGAGCGGAACCACCGGCACGTCTCCCACCTGTACGGCCTGCACCCCAGCAACCAGATCACCAAGCGGGGCACCCCGGCGCTGTACGAGGCCGCCCGCAAGACCCTGGAGCTGCGGGGCGACGACGGGACCGGCTGGTCGCTCGCCTGGAAGATCAATTTCTGGGCCCGGCTGGAGGACGGGGCCCGCGCCCACAAGCTGTTCAAGGACCTGGTGCGCACCGACCGGCTCGCGCCGAACATGTTCGATCTGCACCCGCCGTTCCAGATCGACGGCAACTTCGGTGCCACCTCCGGCATCGCCGAGATGCTGCTGCACAGCCACACCGGTGAGCTGAACGTGTTGCCCGCGCTGCCCAGCGCGTGGCCCACCGGGCAGGTCGCGGGCCTGCGCGGGCGCGGCGGCTACACCGTCGGGGTGGCGTGGAGCAGCGGGCAGCCCGACGAGATCGGCATCCGCGCCGACCGCGACGGCACGCTGCGGGTGCGGTCCCGATTGTTCACCGGCAGCTTCACCATCACCGATGTCGCCGACGGCAGCGTGCCGGCCACCACCCGTCCGGAGACCGACGTCGTCCAGTTCGCCGTCCAGGCCGGGCACACCTACCGGGCGGCCCGGCCGGGCGTGACACCGACCCCGACGCCGACCGCCACGCCCACCGCCACCCCCACGCCGACCCCGACCACCCCGACGCCGACGACCCCGGTCCCGACGACGCCGGTGCCGACCACCAGCTCCCCCGCACCCTCGGGGGCGCGGGCGACGTACGCGGTGACGGGCTCGTGGTCGGGTGGCTTCCAGGCGGAGGTCACGGTGACCGCCGGCGCGACCGCGATCCGGGGTTGGACGGTGTCCTGGACGTTCCCCAACGGGCAGACCATCAGCCAGATCTGGGGCGGGTCACACACCCAGAGCGGCGCGAACGTGACGGTCCGCAACGTCGACTACAACGGGACGTTGGCCGCCGGTGCCTCCACCACGTTCGGCTTCATCGGCACGGTGAACGGCACCAACAACGCGCCGACGAACCTCACCTGCACCACGAGCTGACCGGCACCCACGATCCCCGAGTGAAACGGACGGAAGACCATGAGAAGACCATCTACCCGTAGCCGTCGGCTCCTGACCGCCGTGGCGGCGGGGCTGCTGCTGGTGGCGGGCCCGGCGGTGGCGCTGCGGACCTCCCCGGCACTGGCCCTCGACAATGGGGTGGCGCGGACGCCGCCGATGGGCTGGAACAGCTGGAACACGTTCGGCTGCAACATCAACGAAACCCTGATCCGGCAGATGACCGACGCCATGGTCAACACCGGCATGAAAGACGCCGGCTACCAATACGTCGTCGTCGACGACTGCTGGATGAACCCCAACCGCGACTCCGCCGGCAACCTCCAAGGCGACCCCACCCGCTTCCCCTCCGGCATGAAAGCCCTCGGCGACTACATCCACGCCCGCGGCCTCAAATTCGGCCTCTACCAAGCACCCCTCGACAAAACCTGCGCCCAATACTTCAACTCCTACCCCGGCGCCACCGGCAGCCAAGGACGCGAAGCCCAAGACGCCCGCCAATTCGCCGCATGGGGCGTCGACTACCTCAAATACGACTGGTGCTCACCCACCGGCACCATCGACGACCAAACCCGCGCCTTCGCCAAAATGCGCGACGGCCTCGCCGCCACCGGCCGACCCATCGTGCTCAGCATCAACAGCAACAGCATCCACTCCAAAACCGGACCCCAACGCGACTGGGGCGACGTCTCCAACATGTGGCGCACCACCGAAGACATCACCAACACCTGGAACAGCGGCCAAACCAACGGCTACCCCATGGGCATCCAAAACATCCTCGACGTCACCATCCCCCTCGCCGCCCGCGCCAAACCCGGCGCCTTCAACGACATGGACATGATGGAAGTCGGCCGCGGCGGCATGACCGACACCGAAATGCGCTCCCACTTCGCCCTCTGGACCATCCTCGCCTCACCCCTCATCGCCGGCAACGACCTCCGAAACATGAACACCGCCACCCAAACCATCCTCAAAAACACCAACCTCATCACCATCAGCCAAGACCCCCTCGCCCTCCAAGCCAGCCAGGTCTCCTTCGACGGCACCCGCCGCATCCTCGCCAAACGACTCACCAACGGCGACGTCGCCGTCGCCCTGTTCAACCAAGGCACCTCAACCACCACCATCACCACCACCGCCGCCGCCATCGGGTTGTCGGGCAGCTCGTTCACCCTGCGGGACGCGTGGACCAACACGACCAGCACCACCACCGGGGCCATCTCGGCCAGCGTGCCGGGTCACGGGACGGTCGTCTACCGGGTCAGCGGCACGACCAGCACCCCCACCCCGACCATCACCCCCACCACCCCGGCCCCCACCACGCCGGCCCCCACCACGCCGGCCCCCACCACGCCGGCTCCGACCACCCCGCCCCCGGCGACCATCTCCTGCCAGGTCAGCTACGCGATCACCAGCCAGTGGCCGGACGGGTTCCAGGCCGAGGTGACGATCCGCAACACCGGCACCACGGCGGTCAACGGCTGGAGCCTGCGCTGGTCGTTCGCCAACGGCCAGCAGCTCAGCCAGTCGTGGGGCGTCACCTACACCCAGAGCGGGGCGCAGGTCACCGCCAGCAGCGCCGGCTGGAACGGCCTGCTCAGCCCCGGCGCAAGCGTGGGCTTCGGGTTCCTCTCCAGCTGGTCCGGCAGCAACGCCAAGCCGACCGCGTTCACCCTCAACGGCCAGACCTGCACGGTGGCCTGAGCGGGCCCACGGAAACGACGGGACCCCCGGTCATGACATCGGCCCGGCACCGGGACGCGACATGACCGGGGGTCCCCCGCCACGGCAGGTCGGGTCAGTTGTCCAGCGTGGCCAGCACGGCGGTGGCCATGCCCTGCTCGCCCCGGGCGTTGGGGTGGAAGGGTGCCGCCGCGTTCTCCGGCACCAGGCCCTCCACCCACCGGGTGCCGCTGCTCTTGCAGGTGTCCCGCCCGATCGACGGGGTGTAGACGTCCGCGTAGACCGCGTCGTTCGTCGCGGCGGCGTCGGCCAGCATCGCGTTGAGCGACTTGGCGACCCCCCGCAGGTAGGGCACGTCCTGGTAGGCGATCGGGACCAGCGGCCAGCAGCCGTATCCGCTGTCCGGCACGATCGCCGGATAGCCGAGCACCACGATCCGCGCGCCGGGCGCGGCCTGGCGGACCCCCTGGAGCACGGCGGCGACCTTCGGTGCGGTGGCGGTGATCCGGGCCTGCAACTGGTCGGTGCCGCCGGCGGTGTAGAGGTCCTTGCACGGCGAGCCGAACGGGCTGCTGAAGCTCGCCTGCGCGCAGTCGCTGATGATGCTGGAGAAGCCGATGTCGTTGCCGCCGATCTGCACCGTCACCAGGGCGGTGTCCGCGGTGACCGCGTCGAGTTGCGGGGGCAGCGGGCGGCCCAGCGAGCCGTTGCCGCCGTAGCGGATGTCGTCGGTGGTGGCCCCGGAGCAGCTCACGTCGACCAACGGGGACGAGCCGGCGGACGCGGCGACCAGGGACGGGTAGTTGCGGTTGGAGCGCAGGCAGTTCAGGTCGACCTGGGTGGGGATCAGCGGGCCGGACGTGTACGAGTCACCGAGTGCGACGTAGCGTCCGGTGGGGACGGCGGCGCTGGCGGGCGCGGCGACGCTGAGCACACCGGCGGTGGCGGCGGCGAGTGCGAGCATCCGGGTGGCGGTCCGCAACAGCGGCCGGCGGGAACGGGGCATGACGCCTCCCAGGGCGGATCACGGTGGTGGTGCCGCGATCCTGCGCCCTTGGACGCCGGACGTCAATATAGAACATTGTCATTGAATTCCCCCGGCATGCGCCCCGGGTCCGACCCGACCAATTGACGAAGGTCAAATTCGGACGGGATAATCCGCAGCGGAGCCGGGCTGGCTGCGGGCCGAGGGACACCGTACGACACGACCGGGGTGGGTCGGCCGACGGCGTGTCGCCGTCCACCGCACCCCACCTCAGCACCGCGCGGCCATCAGCGCCCGGAGCGGGACCATCCCTCCCGCCGGCGGAGCCGCCCCGTCGACGCGGCCGACAGTCGTCGCCGCCCCACCCCCTGCGGGAGGATCATCCATGGGACCCACGCGTTCCCGGTTCAGACTGGCGGTGTCACTGTGCGCTGCCACCACCGTCGTCGTCACCGCCGCGCTCGCCGGCACCGTCCCCGCCCAGGCGGCGGCCGGCTGCCGGGTCACCTACACGGTGACGAGCCAGTGGCCTGGCGGATTCGGCGCGAACGTCGACGTCACCAACCTCGGCGACCCGCTCACCGGCTGGCGGTTCACCTGGACCTTCACCGCCGGGCAGGTGATCAGCCAGTGGTGGAACGGCACGGCGACCCAGTCCGCCGGGCGGGTCACCGTCGGCAACGTCGACTGGAACGGCAACCTCGGCACCGGGGCGAGCGCCCAGTTCGGCTTCGGCGCGTCCTGGAACAACGTGGCGAACCCGACGCCCGTCGACTTCGCCCTCAACGGGGTGCCGTGCACCGGCCGTACCTCCGGGCCCACCGCACCACCGACCACCACGCCGCCGCCGACCACCGCACCCCCGACCACGCCACCGCCCACCACGCCACCGCCCACCACGCCGCCGCCCACCACCCCACCGCCCACCACACCGCCGCCGGGGACCGGGGCGCTGGACCAGACGACGACGGTGGGGCGGGTCAGAGCGGTCGGCAGCAGCGCGCAGTACACCTGGCCCGGCATCTACTTCGAGGGCCGGTTCCGGGGCACCGGGGTCGGGATCGTCCTCGACGACTCCCAGAACGACTACCTCGTGCAGGTCGACGGGACGACCGTCGCCACCCTGGTCACCCCGGGCCGGACCACCTACTGGGTGCGCAACCTGACCGACCGCGAGCACACCGTACGACTGGTCAAGCGCACCGAGAGCCCGTGGGCCGTCGGCGAGTTCGGTGGGCTCGTCCCCGCCGCCGGCGGGGCGATCCTGACCCGGCCCGCCCCGCGCAGCCGGCAGATCGAGTTCATCGGCGACTCGTGGACCGCCGGCTACGGCAACATGTCGACCACCCGCGACTGTTCCGGCAACGGTGGGGTCACCCGCAACTCCAACGCCGACGTCACCTTCGGCGCGCTCACCGCACAGAGCCTGAATGCCGACTACCAGCTCACCGCCTGGTCCGGCCTCGGCATGGTGCGCAACTACAACGGTGGCGGCACCGACAACTTCCGCACCTACTACGAGACCGACCTGCAGGCCCTGTGGAACAGCACGGTGTGGCAGAAACCGGCCACCTGGAAGCCGCAACTGGTGGTGGTCGGGTTGGGCATCAACGACTTCTCCACCGCGCTCAACCCCGGCGAACGCTGGGCCACCGTCGACCAGCTCGCGGCCGACTTCCGCAGCGCCTACCTGGCCTTCCTCGACAAGCTGCGCAGCCGGTACGGCCCCGACACGTTCATCGTGCTGACCTACCCCGACCTCTCCCCCACCACCGCGCTGGCCAGCTCCGTGCAGCAGATCGTGCAGACCCGCGCCAGCCGGGGCGACACCCGGATCCGGTCGCTCTACTACGACGACAACGCGCTGGGGCTCGACAAGCTCGGCTGCGACTGGCACCCCTCCCGCCGCGACGACCAGCTCCTCGCCGGCGCGCTCACCCGGTTCGTCAACACCCTGCCGCTGACCTGGTGAACGGCTGACGCCTGGCGGACCGAACGGCGCAGGGGCCGGCGACGCGGACAGCTCCGCGTCGCCGGCCCCTGCGGTGGAGCACCCCGGCGTTTCCCCTGGTCGGGCCGGCACGCCCGGACCCCCTCCGGGACGCACCGCGACCGCCCATGTGTTGACATCATACGTCATACGGATTACGTTCGTAATCATCGATGAATGTGATCAACTGCCCCGGCCGGTGGCAACCGCCGGCACGGCCGGGATCACCGGGTCGCGGCCGGAGTCGGGCGTCCGGTCACACCCCACCACCACGCTGCTGTCGAAGGAGTTCCCCTGATGTCGAGACACCGACTCGTGGCCGGCGTCGTCGCGGCGACGGCGATGCTCGCCCTCGCGCTGGGCGGCGCCGCGATCACCACCGGGGCCGGGCCGGCCGCCTGGGCGAAGGACGCCGGACCGCTCGCGGCGACCGCCGGGTGCGGCAAGACGCCGACGCTGACCAGCGGCACCCGGACGATCTCCAGCGGAGGCCAGAACCGCACCTTCATCCTGCGGATCCCCGACAACTACGACCGCAACCGCCCCTACAAGTTGATCTTCGCGTTCCACTGGAACGGCGGCACCGCCAACGACGTCGACTCGGGCGGCACGAGCGGCTATCCCTGGTCCTACTACGGCATCCGCGCCCTGGCGAACAACAGCGCGATCTTCGTCGCCCCACAGGGCATCGGCAACGGCTGGGCCAACACCGGCGACCGGGACCTGACCTTCGTCGACGACATGATGCGGCAGATCGAGTCGGACCTGTGCGTCGAGACCACCCAGCGCTTCGCCATGGGGTTCAGCTACGGCGGCGGGATGAGCTACGCCATCGCCTGCGCCCGCGCCTCGGCCTTCCGCGCGGTCGCCGTCTACTCCGGCGGGCAGCTCAGCGGCTGCAACGGCGGCACCCAGCCGATCGCCTACATCGGCATCCACGGCCTGCGGGACACCGTGCTGCCCATCTCGACCGGGCGGTCGCTGCGCGACCGGTTCGTCCGCAACAACGGCTGCACCCCGCAGAACCCCCCGGAGCCGGCGCAGGGCAGCCTGACGCACACCGTCACCTACTACTCCGGCTGCCGGGCGGGCTACCCGGTCGCCTGGGCCCCGTTCGACGGCGGGCACGCCCCCAACGCCGTGGACGGCACCGCCGACCCCTACGCGCCCGGCGAGAAGTCCTGGACCCGGCCGGTGGTGTGGAGCTTCTTCACCCAGTTCGACGGGACCACGCCCCCCACCACCCCGCCACCGGTCACCACCCCGCCGGCGACGCCCACCACGCCCCCGGCGACCCCGACCACGCCGCCGCCCGGCGGTGGCGGCTGCACCGCGACCGTGACGGTCAACCAGTGGAACGGCGGCTTCACCGCCTCCCTGCGGGTGACCGCCGGGTCCGCCGGGACCACCGGCTGGACGGTCAGCACCACCCTGGCCGGCGGCGCGAGCGTCACCAACACCTGGAACGCCACCGCCAGCGGCAGCACCGGGACGGTCCGCTTCACCAACGTCAGCTACAACGGTCAGCTCGCCCCCGGCCAGGTCACCGAGTTCGGTTTCCAGGGCAACGGCAGCGGGTCCGGGCTCACCCCCAGCTGCACCGCCCGCTGACCCGGACCGGTCACCGGCCCGACGGCGAACGGCGGGGCCGGTGGGCGGGAGCGCATCCTGCCCACCGGCCCCGCCGACGGCCGTCCCACCGCCACGGCGGGTCGGCCGACGCGCCGCCCGCTGTCACCCGATCCGCCAAATTCGTCACGGCCGATCGGCGATCCCCCGGTCCGACCTGACTCCGGCTGCCATGATGGCGGACGTGGGAGCTGCGAAAACGAATACACCTGCCGTCTCACCGTTGACCGGTGAGCCGATCAAACGTGCCGATGCGGAACGGCTCGCGGGAGTGCTGAAGGCATTCGCCGACCCTGCCCGCCTACGACTGCTCAGTCTCATCCAGTCCGCCCCGCAGGGCGAGGCGTCCGTCACCGACCTCACCGCGCCGCTCGGGCTGTCCCAGCCGACGGTGAGCCACCACCTGCGGATCCTCACCGAGGCCGGGCTGATCGAACGCGAGAAGCGGGGAGTCTGGGCGTACTACCGCACGGTGCCGTCCACCATCGCCGCGATCGCCGACCTGCTGACCCCGCCCCGCAAACGGGCCACGAAGAAGACCCGGTGACCCGTCACCACCCGCTGAACGCCACCAGGAAGGCCACCCCCAGCCCGCCGAGCACCACCAGGTAGCCGACGCCGATGAACAGGGCCCGCCGGTGCCGCAACGGCATCGGCAGGAAACCGACCAGGGCGAGCAGCACCCCGAGCAGGGCGCCCCCGGTGGGAGCGACCAGCACCACGAGTTGACCGGCGGGCCCGCAGATCAGCAGACCCTCGGTGCCCTCGGTGCCGCAGCCGTCGGCCGCCATCGGCAGGAACATCCCGACCAACGCCACCGCCAGGGCGAGCACGACCAGGAGCAGCACCGCCACCACCGCGCCGACGGTGGCCGCTACCCCGCTGCGGCGGGTGCCCGCCGGCACCGCCACGCCGCCCTGCGGACCACCCGTGACCACCATGCCCAGCCTCCCGCCCGGTACCCGTGACCGCCGGCGACCACGGTGGGCGGCGGCACGCCGTCCCGCGTCGGGTCAAGGTGTGCTCCCCGGCCACCAGGTCCGGCGCGAGAGCGAGCGTAGGGGACGGAATCCGGCCGGGAGGAGGACCGTCCGGCCGGAGTGCCGACCCGACCGGCACTGGATGACGTCGTCCTCCCGGGTGCGTCACCTTCATCATATGGGCCGGGCAAGCCGTCCGGATCGTCCCGGATGACGATTTTCGCCACCCCGTACCGCGCCTAGTCTCGACCGGTCCGGGCCGCGGGGCCCGGCGGGAAGAACGGGGGGCCCGTGTCCGAGACGACCCGGCAGATCGCCATCGAACAGCAGGTGGTCGACCACGTGTACGCCCGGCTGGAGGTCATGCGGGCGCAGGCCCAACAACTCGGCGAGGAGGGGCGTCGGCGGGCCGGCGGCGGGCCGGTCACCGGGCTGGTCGAGCGGGACGCCATGGTGCTGGGCGCCGCCGCCCGGATGTCCGACCTCGACGGCCAGGAGGAGGGCATCGTCTTCGGCCGCCTCGACTACGACGACGAAACGTACCGCATCGGTCGGTTGGGGGTCCGCGACGCCGACCGGGAGCCGCTGGTGGTGGACTGGCGGGCCCCCGCCGCAGCACCGTTCTACCGGGCCACCCCCGGCGAACCGCTCGGGGTTACCCGTCGCCGCGTCATCACCTGCGCCGGACGTACCGTGGTCGGCCTCGACGACGAGGTGCTGTCGGCCGCGCCCGTCGACGGGGTGGTCGGCGAGGGCGCCCTGCTCGCGTCGCTGACCCGGGAACGCGGCGCACACATGCGCGACATCGTCTCGACGATCCAACGCGAGCAGGACGAGGCGATCCGCGCGCCGACCCACGGGGTCACCCTGATCACCGGTGGGCCGGGGACCGGCAAGACGCAGGTGGCCCTGCACCGGGCGGCCTACCTGCTCTACCGTGACCGGGGCCGGTTCGCCGGCGGCCGGGTGCTGGTGGTCGGCCCGTCGGCCGTGTTCACCGAGTACATCGGCCGGGTGCTGCCCGGCCTCGGCGAGGACAGCGTGCACCTGCGCGCCATCGGTGAACTGTTCGACGGTGTCGTGGCCACCCGACGCGACCGCGCCGAGGTGGCCCGCAGGAAGGGTGACCTGCGGATGGTGCGGGTGCTGACCGACCTGGCCTGGGACACCCCGCCGAACGTGCCGGACCGGCTGTGGGGTCTCGACGCCGACGACCTGACGCGGGCCCGCCGGGAGGTCCGCCGCCGGTGCGAGGCCGCCGGGATCACCCCCAACGCCGCCCGGCCGCAGGCCGCGACGGTGCTCGCGGAACTGCTGCCCGGCCGGGAGGTCCCCGACGCCTTCCTGACCGCCTGGTGGCCGACGCTGACCCCGCAGGACGTCCTGCCCGCCCAGCGGGGCGAGTGGTCGGTGGACGACGTTCCGCTGCTCGACGAGCTGGCCGCGATCCTGGGCCGGCCGCCACAGGTCGCCGAGGTCCGACCCGGGTGGCAGCGCCGGGAACTGGGCAACGGCGTCCGGCTGGCGGAGACCTTCGTGCTGAGCCCGAGCCTCACCGACGGGTGGCAGCTCTTCGCCCCCGGCCTGGCCACCCCCATGGCGCAGTCCGGGCAGTCGCTGGACAGCGGCCACTGGGGTGCCCAGCGCTGGGCCGCCGCGATCATCCTCCGCGAGGGTCACCAGGTGGTCGGCTGGATCGACGGCGTCGACCCGTACGGCGAGGAGGGCTACGTTCCGGTGCTGGCCGAGCCGCTGCCGGTGGCCGAGGCCGAGGAGCCCGTCGAGGACGCCTACCAGCACGTCATCCTCGACGAGGCGCAGGACCTGTCGCCGATGGAGTGCCGGATGATCGCCCGCCGGGCCGAGTACGCCTCGATGACCATCGTGGGCGACCTCGGCCAGGCGACCCATCCGCTGGCTGCCGGCTCGTGGCCGGAGCTGGTGCGGCGGCTCGGCAAACGGACCGCCCGGACGCTGGACCTGCCCACCGGTTACCGGGTGCCCGAGGTCATCGCCGACTTCGCGGCCCGGGCCCTGCCGCCCGGCATCGCACCGACCCGGTCGTTCCGGCCCGGCGGCAGGTTGGAGATCCGTCGGGTCGACGACCTGGCCGGGGCCGTGGCCGGGGAGACCGGGACCGTCATCGCCCCCGACCACCTGGCCGAGGCCCTGCACGCGGTCCCGGTCAGCCAGGTCAAGGGCCTGGAGTACGACCGGGTGGTGCTCGTCGAACCCGCCGACATCGTCGCCGCCGAACCCCGGGGCATGAACCGGCTCTACGTCGCCCTCACCCGGGCCGTCGGGGAGCTGGTGATCCTGCACCGCAAGCCGCTGCCGGAGCAGTTGACCCGCCCCTGAGCCGTCAGGCACCCGCGCCGATCCCCATCCTGCGCGCCCGTCGCGAGGGGGCCGCCCCGCCCGGGCGCGACCTGACCGGATCGGCCCGCCCGTGGGGCCGACCCGTCGGGGGCCGGCCCCCGCGACGGGTGTTCAGCCGGCGCGACGCGGTGGCACGCCGAGCGCGGCGCACGCCTGCTCGTACATCCGGACCACCTCGCGGCGGATCTCGGCCCGCTCGGTGAGCCGGTGGGCGAACGGCAGCCGCACCGGCACCTCGATGTCGTCGAGGGTGACGGCGAAGTCCATCCCGTCGCCGTCCAGCCCGGTCACCCGCGCCCGGGTGGCGTCCGGGCAGCCGCCGAGGGTCCGGCAGATCAGCAGCGAGTCGGCGGCGTGATCGTCGTTCATGTGCCGGCTGACCGCCGCCACCGTGTCCGCGTCGAACGGCTGCCCGGTCACGCCACCGCCTCCGTGATCTCCGGGCCGTCCGGCACGTGCCGGGCCAGGGCCGCGAACACCGCCGTGTTGTGCCGGTACGCCAGCAGCACCTCGTCGAGCAGCGCCGCCTCGTCGGCCGGGCTCAGCCGCAGTGCGTCCAACCGCGCCCGGTACGCCTCCTTGTACGCCTTCGGCCGGTCGATCCGGGCGAAGGTGTAGAAGGCCGTCCCCGCCTGCCCGGTCAGCCCGTAGCGTCGGGCCACCGCCCGGCCGATGTACAGGCCACCGGAGAGGTCGCCCAGATAGCGGGTGTAGTGGTGGGCGACGAAGTGGACCGGGGAGGTGCCGGCCACCGCCCGGATGCGCTCGGCGTAGGCCACCGTGGCCGGGTGCGGTGCGGTGCGCAGCGCCCAGTCCGGCCCGGCCAGCTCGGTAAGGTCCGCCTCCAGGGCGGGCAGCCGGGTCAACGCGTCGTCGACGAAACCCCCGGCGACCGGGTCTGCCCGCATCGCCTCCGCGGCCGACTCCAACGCCTGGTAGAGGGCGTGGTGCTGGACCACCAGGTCGAGGTAACCGGCGAGGTCCAGCTCACCGGCGACCAGCGCGGTGACGTAGCGCTGGCCCTCGGCGGCGGCGTGCGCGCCCGCGGTGGCGGCCCGCAGCCGGGCCGAGAACGGCAGGGGTGGGGTGTCCATCTATTCCTCCGTGACGCAGGTGGTGCGGGCCGGGCCCCGACGGCGGGGCACGACCAGCGGCAGGCGGGTGTCGGGGTGCGGCACGACCTCGATGTCGTGCCGGTAGACCTCGCTGAGCAGGGGCGCGGTCAGCACCGTGTCGGGAGGGCCGGCGGCCCGGACCCGCCCGTCGGCGAGCAGGGTGACCCGGTCGGCGTACGCCCCGGCCAGGGCGAGGTCGTGCAGCACCACCACGACGGCGTCGCCGGCCTCGGCCCGCTCCCGGGCGATACGCATGACCAACTCCTGGTGGTGCAGGTCGAGGGCGGCGGTCGGTTCGTCGAGCAGCAGTACCCCGGTCTGCTGGGCCAGCACCCGGGCCAGCGCCACCCGGGCCTGCTCGCCGCCGGAGAGCGACGGGAAGGGACGGGCGGCGAACCGGATCACGTCACAGCGTCGCATGGTCTCGGCGACCACCGCATCGTCGTGGGCCTCCTCCGGGCGACCGGCCCAGGGAGAACGACCCATCCGGACCACCTCGACCACCCCGAACGGGAAGCTCAGGACACTGTGCTGGGTCAGCACCGCCCGGCGCATCGCCAGCTCCACCGCCGACCACTCGGCCAGCGGCCGGCCGTCGACCTCGACGGTTCCGGCGGCGAGCGGCAGGTCACCGCTGACGGCGGCCAGCAGGGTGGACTTGCCGGCGCCGTTCGGCCCCACCAGGGCGTGCAGTTCGCCGGCGCGGACCGCGAGGTCGACCCGGTCGAGGACCGGTCGGCCGGCGCGCTCGACCCGGACCCCGGTGGCCCGGATCCGGGTGCCGCCCGGCTCGGGAGCGGTCGGCACCCGGGGGGCCGGCCGGGCTCCGAGCAGCCGCAGCGGCCCCCGTCGCCGACGTTCGTTCACCACGGTCTCCCCTCGGGTGGGCGGGTCGGGTTGCCGGAGCCGCTCACGCCCAACCGCCGGCGCGGTCCCGGGTGCGGCGCAGCAGCCAGAAGAAGGCGGGGCCGCCGACCAGCGCGGAGAGCACTCCCAGCGGCAGTTCCTGGTAGTCGACGAGGGTTCGGGCGGCGAGGTCGGCGGCGACGACGACGATCGCCCCGCCGAGCGCGCTGGCCGGCAGCAGCAGCCGGTGTCCGGGGCCGGCGACCATCCGGACCAGGTGCGGCACGACCAGGCCGACGAAGCTGATGATGCCGGTGAAGGCCACCGCCGCCGCGCCGAGCAGCGCGGTGACCACGATCATCCGGACCCGCAGCCGTTCCACGTCGACCCCGAGGTGCCGGGCGGACCGCTCGCCCAAGGCGAGCAGGTCGAGCCGGCGGGCGTCGGCGAGGGTGGCGAGCAGCCCCACCGCGAGGCAGGGCGCGGCCAGCACGACCGCCGACCAGTTGGCCTGGGCCAGGCTGCCCAGGTTCCAGAAGGCGATGGCCTGCACGCCCGACTCGTCGGCGACGAACATCAGCAGCCCGATGGCGGCCCCGGCGACGGCGTTGACCGCGACCCCGGTGAGGACCAGGGTCACCACCTCGGTCCGGCCGCCGGAGCGGGCCAGCAGGTAGACCAGCCAGGTCGTGGCGAGGCCACCGGCGAATGCGGCGGCGGGCACCGTCCAGCCACCGAGGACGGTGACGCCGGTGACGATGGCCAGCGCCGCACCGACCGCCGCGCCGGCCGAGACGCCGATGACGCCCGGTTCGGCCAGCGGGTTGCCGAACACCCCCTGCATGACCGCACCGGCGCAGCCGAGCGCCGCGCCGACGACGGCGGCGAGCGCGACCCGGGGGAAGCGGACCAGCCACAGTGCGCTCTCGCCGTGTACGGCGGCGGGCCGGGGGCCGAGGTCCAGGCCGAGGCGGTGCAGCACCGAGCCGAGCACCTCCGTCGGGGCGACGGCGACCTGTCCCCGGCCGGCGGCGACCAGGGCGACCAGCAGCAGCCCGACGCTGAGCCCGGTGAGCAGGACCGGCCCCCGTCGGAGCGTGCGGCGAGGGCGGCCGGTTCCGGTGTCCCCGGTGGCCGGTCGGGTGCCGGTGACGGTCATCGTGGGCCCCGGCAGTGCAGCGCGTCGGCGAGCGCCCGGACCACCTGCCCGGATCGGGTGCCGAAGCTGAGCAGGACGCCGTCGTCCATGTCGACGACGCGGCGGGCGACGCCGGCCGGGGTCTGCCCCACCCCGGGGAGCCTGAGCAGGCCCTCGACACCGCCGACGGACTCCAACCCACCGCTCATCACCAGGATCACGTCCGGGGCGGCGTTGATCAGGCCCTCGCTGGTCAGCGGGCGGAACTTCGCCAGGCCGATCGCGCTGCCGGCGTCCACTCCCCCGGCGGCCTCGATCATCGCGTCGCTGCCGGCGCCCCGCCCGCCGATCAGGTAGACCCCGGCGGTGCCGCGCAGGTAGAGGAAGGCGACCCGGGGGGCGGTGCCGCCGCCCGCGCCGGCGCGGGCGGCGGCGATGTCGGCCTCGATCCGGGTGACCAGCCGGTCGCCGGCCGCGCCGACACCGAGCGCCGCCGCGATGGCCCGTACGTGCCCGGGGACGGCGTCGAGGCGCTGTTCGGCGGCGACGAGGACCACCGGGATGCCGGCGGCGCGCAGTTGCCGCAGCGTCTCGGGTGGACCGATGCTGTCGTCGGCGAGGATCACCGTGGGGGCCAGCGCGAGCACCGCCTCGGCGGACAGGTCGTGCCCGGCCGGGGTGACCACCGGCAGGTGCGCGGCGGCCGGGAAGGTGGTGGAGGTGTCCCGGCCGACGACGTTGCCGCCCAGGCCGAGGCTGAACACGATCTCGGCGATCGACCCGTAGAGGTTGACCGGCAGGATGCGGGTGGCGTCGGTGACCGTGGTGACGACGCCGTCGGTGGAGGTGACGGTGGCCGGCAGGGCCGGGGCCGGCGGCGGGGTCAGCGGGGTGACGTCGGTGTCGCCCACGGCGGCGGTGACCGGGCCACAGGAGGTCGGTGTGCCCGGTCGGGCCTCGGCGGCCGGGTCGGTGCAGCCGACCAGCGCCCCGGCGAGCAGCACCAGGACGAGCGGCAGCGCGCGCCGGGTCACGATGCGGCCCGGCGTCGGCGACGCCGGCGCAGGCCGGCGAGCAGGGCCATGACGAGCAGGGGTACGACCAGCGCCACGAGCCACCAGCGGCCGGTGTCGGAGGCGGCGCTGACCCGGGTCACCTGCGCCTGGTCACCGGCATCGGCCGGGCCCGCCGGACCGACCGTTCCACCGGTGCCGGCGGGGGCGACCGCGGTGGCGGCCGACGCCGGTGCGCCACCGGTGGACGCGCCGGCCGGGGTCGCCGCCGGTGGGGTGGTCCGGGCGGCACCGCCGGTGGTCGCCGGGGCGGCGGCCGGGGTACGGGTCGGTGCGGGCGCTGCGGCGGCGGCGAAGGTGACGGGCACCCGGACGTCCTGGGAGCGGTCGGCGGTGCGGGTGTGGTCGGCGCGGGAGGCGACCACACAGCGACTGACGGTGCAGTCGACGTCACCGATGCGGGGGCTCACGGTGAGGGTCACCCGGAACGACCCGCCCGGGCCGTACGGGACGGCCAGTCCCTCCCCGTAGGAGGGTGGGTTGGACGAGATCCAGTGCGACGCGCCGCTGCTGCCGGTGGTGTCGACACCGCCGCCGCACGGGGTGGGGGCGACGCCGACGCCGTTGTCCACGCAGAAGGCGACGTAGATGCCCTTGGTGACGTCGTATCCGCTGCCGCTGACGGTCACCGTCGCCCCGGTGCGAGACACCCCGCTGCTGGGGGTGGCGGTGAGGGTCTGCCCGGCGGGGCCCCGGCCGGTGCCGGCGTGGGCCGGTGTCGACGCCGCACCGATACTGACAGTGACCGCTACGGCGGCCAGGATGGCGCGAGGCAGTGCCCGCATCAGGCTCCTCCCATGACGGATCGGGCCGGCTGCCACACCGACCGTAGTTAAGGTTTGCCTAACCTAAGCGACTGATCCGCTGTTCACAAGGGGTTCTTCGGCCCAAGATCTTCGGCTGCTCGCCGGGTGCCTCGTTGGTTAGGTTTGCCTAACCTCAACCACTGTCCGTATTGGGCATCACAGAGGGAGCACCATGGTCAGATCCAGAACCAATGCCGGTCGGTGGCGGTCGTTGCGCTGGGCGGCGGTCGCCCTGCTCGGCGCGTCGACCGTCCTCGTCGGGGTCAGCCCCGCCCAGGCCGCCGGGACGGAGCTCAGCTCCGGCAGCCTGACCTGGGGTTTCAAGGCGTCCTTCCGCGCCTACGTGAACACCGGCAACGGCAACCCGCCGATCGCCGCCAGCGACGGTGCCCGCATCAACAGCGACGGCACCTTCACCTTCCCCGCCAAGGGCGGCACGTACGACGCCGACACCGACGCCATCGACGCCGCATACGGCGGGAAGATCGTCTTCTCGTACCCGGCGCACTTCTTCACCATCGCGTTGGCCAACCCGACGATCGTCGTGACCGGCGGCACCGCCGCGGTCAAGGCGGACGTCGACCTCACCACCACGGCAGCCGAGCCGGTCTCGGTCCGCCAGGCCACCATCGCCACCATCACCGCAAGCGACGACAACCCCGGTGGCAGCGGCGGCACGGTGACCGCGACCGACCTGGCGGCGACGCTGACCGCCGAGGGCGCCTCGGCGTTCAACGGCTTCTACACCGCCGGCACCGCGCTCGACCCGCTGTCGTTCAGCTTCTCCACCGGTGGCGGCGGCGAACCGGCCGGACCGGCCGTCGGCGTCACCCCCGCCACCGGGCTCGACCCGGCCGGGGCGACGATCACGGTCACCGGCAGCGGCTTCGACCCGGAGGCCAACGGGGCGGCGGGGATCTACGTCTCGTTCGGCCCGAAGGTCGACGAGCACTGGACCAATGCCGGTGTCCTGCAGGTCACCAAGTGGGTCAACAAGACGAACGAGCCGACGGAGGCCCGCGACCGGCTCAACGCCGACGGCACGTTCCGTACCACGCTGCCGATCAGCGCGGTCTACACCGACCGCACCGGCACCCGGGTCGACTGCACGGCCGTGCAGTGCTACGTGATCACCTTTGCCGCCCGGGGCTCGGCCGACCGCAGCCAGGACACCTTCACCCCGGTGACCTTCACCCGTACGCCGGCCGGCGGCGGCGACGCCGACCAGCAGATCACCGCCACCGTCACCGGTGGCGCGCTGACCCTCGGCGTGGCCGGCGCCACGGTCGCCCTGCCGGCGGTCAGCAACGGGCAGGTCACCACCGGGGCGCTCAACGCCGCCACGGTGGCCGACCTGCGCGGCACCAACGCCGGCTGGAGCCTGGTCGGGCAGGTCTCCGACTTCGCCTCGACCACCGGCGGCACCATCGCCGCGGACAACCTCGGGTGGACGCCGAGCGCCACCGTCGGCACCGACGGCCTCGCCGGCACCCCCGGCGTGGTCACCCCGGGCGCGCCCGCCACGCCCGGCGCCGGTCTCGGCACCGCTCGGGCGCTGTGCACCTCGGCGACCGGCGCGAGCAACGGCACCTTCACCTGTGGCGCCGAGCTCCAACTCGGGGTTCCGGCGTCCGCCCTGGCGGGCGACTACAGCGCGGTGCTCACCCTCACCCTCTCCTGATTCGGCACCACCCCGGTGGGGCGGGCTCGCCACCCGCCCCACCGGGCCCGATCACGTTCCCGGAGCCCGGCATGTCCCTGCGTACCATCCTGTCCCGGGCGAGCGCCGTGCTCGCCGTCACGCTGCTCGTGGCCATGGCCCCGCCAGCACCGGCCCCCGCCGCGCCCGCCCCGTCGCCCGGCCCGACGGCCGCCGCCGGCCAGACCGGAGCGGCGCGCTGGGCCGTCCAACCGTCCAGTGCTAAGGGCCCGACCGGGCGCAACTACTTCATCTACGACCTGGCCCCGGGCAGCACCCTGACCGACCACGTCGGCATCACCAACCTCGGCGACCGCCCGGTCACCTTCGACGTGTACGGCACCGACGCCTACACCTCCACCGACGGCGCGTTCGCCCTGCTGCCGGCGGACCGGCCGGCCACCGACGTGGGCTCCTGGATCAGGGTCGAACGGCGCGAATGGACGATTCCGGCGGGCAAGCGGGTCGACATCCCGTTCCGGCTCACCGTGCCGGCCAACGCCACCCCGGGCGACCACACCGGCGGGGTGATCGGTGCGGTCGCCCGGATCCGGACCACCGCCGACGGGCAGCGCGTCCTGGTCGACCAGCGGCTCGCCGCCCGGGTCTACCTGCGGGTCACCGGCCCGGTCCGGCCCGCCGTCACGGTGGAGGCGGTCGACGTCTCCTACGACAACCCGGTCAACCCGTTCGGCGGCGGCGACCTGGTGGTCCGCTACCGGCTGCGCAACGACGGCAACGTGCGGGTCGGCGGCAGCGGCACGGTGACCGTGCGCGCGCCCTTCGGCCGGGAACAGGCCCGCACCTCCCCCACCGACCTGCCGGAACTGCTGCCCGGGGCCACCTTCACGGTCACCGAGCGGATCACCGGCGTACCTCCGCTGCTGCGGCTGAACGCCGAGGTCGACATCGCGGCGACCACCACGGACACCGCGCTGCCGCCGGTGGTCCGGACCGCCGGGGTGTGGGCCCCGCCGTGGCTGCTGCTGGCCCTGCTCGCCGGGGCGGCCGGCTGGGCCGGGCTACGGTGGTGGCGACGCCGGGCCGCTGCCGCCGCCGGTCGACCGTCCACCCCGGACCCTGCCGACACCCCGCGACCGGCCGCAACCTCCGCGACCGGCGCTGCCGCCGACGGGCCGGCTCCGGTTACCGCCACCGGGGCGGCTCCGGGTGTCGACCCGCGTCCCGACGCCCCGCCCGCCCGGTGACCGGGCCGCTGCGTGCCGTCGCCCTGCTGGCGGTAGCCGCCGCGCTGGCTCCGGCCCCGGGGGCGAGCGTCGCGGCCGGTGCCCCGGCGGGTGGTGGTCCCGGCGTCACCGTGCCGGCAGGGACGCTGCGGGTCGGCCAGCGGGTGCTGGTCGGCCTCGACGGCTGGCCCGCCGGCACCGTCCAGATCGAGGTGTGCGGCAACGCCGCCCGGCGCGGCGTGCTCGACTGCGCGACCGGGGCCGCCACCCACGGCCAGGTGCCGCCGTCCGGCCGGGCCACCCTGCCGGTGCTGGTGGCCGCCCCGCCGGTGGCCTGCCCGTGCGTGCTGCGGGTCCGGACACCGACGGGCACGGCCACCGCCGTCGCCGACCTGACGTTGGCCGGGGTGACCGCGCCGGCCGTCGCGCCGGCCGTCCCGGCCGGGTTGACCCTGGTGGAGGTGCACGCCGACGACCGCTCCGGGCCGCGCGGCTGGTTCGGTCTGCCGGGTGAACTCGCGGTACGGATCACCCTGCACAACCCCGGCCCGCAGGACGTCACCGATCCGCCGGTGCAGCTCACCGTCGGGCCGCCCGGCCGGGCCCGGACCATCGTGGCCACCCCGACGCTGGGCACCATCGCCGCCGGGCAGACCCGGGACTACCACCTCGCGGTACCCACCGACGCGGCCCCGTTCGGCCGGTACGAGGTGGACGGTCGGATCGCGGTGCCCGGCCGGCCGCTCGCGTTCACCGTGGCGGCGGCCCGGCGGCCCTGGGGGCTGCCGGTGGCGGCGGCCGTCCTCACGGTGGGGCTGCTGCTCGCCCGTCCGCTGCGGCGGTCGACCGGTCGTCGGTCCACGACCAGACCGGTGCCGCGCGTGGGGTCGGCGGTCACGGCACCTGTGACGCCGACCCCACCCAGGAGGAATTCCGGTGCCCCCGGCCGGCGGTCGCGCCACCCCGCGTCCCCACGGCCGTAGTGGCTGCTCCGCGGTCACCGGGGCGTCGCTCCGGTGCGGGCCTGCGGGGTGGGGCCGATCAACCTCCCGGCGGGCGGGCCCGGGCCAGCCGCGTGGTCGGGCGGGCCGGCCGGCCCTGACGACCCGACGGGAGGAGGAGAGGCCACGCCCGCGAGCGTGGGCCCTTCAGACGCCGTGCCGACACGGGTGCTCATGGTGTGGCTCCTCTGGTCGTGTCAGTTCGCGGTGGACGTCCCGGGGACACGGGCTTCAACCCCGTCCGTGGCGACACCGTGGTCCGGGTCTGGTCAGACCCGGCACCGGTGCGTGGCACCGCCGGACGCCTTGGACACGCACTGCGGCAACCGACCGATGGTGAACACCTCGTCCGGCCGGTTCGTCTTGGCGTACGCGTGGGCCAGCGACACCAGGGTGGTGTGGTGGTGCCAGCCCCGAAACGACCGTCCCTCGAAGTGGGCCAGTCCGAACTCGTCGCGCAGCCGGGCCATCTCGGCGCGGGCCCTCGGCTGGGTACGGATCAGGTCGACCAGTTGCGGAATGCGCGGCGATCTGAGGTTCGTCAACCAGATACCGGTCGGCCGGTGCCGACCGGCTGACCACTCGGCGAGCAGATGCCGTGGCCGGTTCCACCAGAATCCGAGGTCACCCCCCACGGGCCGGGGGAGCACCTGCATCACGAGGCGGGAGGTGGCGAGCAGTCCGCTGTTGTCGTCACGCCAGTTCAGCGAGGTGCTGCCGTTGCCGTTACGGGCCAGGGACGCGGCGAACTCCCCGGCGGTCAGCGCGCCACCGGCCTCCGTGCCGACCGGAGTACCGGCCGCCACCCGGACGACGTATCGCAGTCCGCGCTCGTCGAACGCTTTGAGCAGCGGCTCGACCTGGGTGTCGTGGTGCGCGTCGAGCACGATCGGCACCGGGGCTAACTCCCAGTTCATCGTCATCTCGCAGACCATGTCGAGCAACGACTGCCACCGTGACCGGTGCCGCTCGGTAGACGGGATGTGCGCCCGCGTCCGCCGCCCGGCGTCCGCGTCCCATTCCGGTGGCAGGTGCAGCCGCCAGTTGACCGGCACGATGTCGCTCGGACCCTCACCGACCAGGAACGCGCTCAGCCCGAGTTGGCAGTTCATCACCCTGCCGACGGTCGGCGCGTACTGGCGGGCCACCCCGACCGAGTTCGCACCGTTCTTCGGGAGCACCACCTCCTCGAACACCCAGGCGGTCGGGCGGTATCTGCTGTGGACGAAGGTCGAAAGTTCGCGCCGCACCGGCGCCCACTCCCACGGACTCTGGTTGACGAACTGTTGGATGCCCTGGTCGGCGCCGCCACCGACGATGACCTCGGATATCCCACGGACGGACTTGCGGCCCGGGACCGTCAGCAGCCCCCGGACGTAGACCTCGCCCCATCGCCGCTGGTCCGAGCGCGAGAGGCTGGTCAGCATGTTCTGACAGAACCGGGAGAGCCGGCTCGTGTCTTCGAGTCGAACGGTCGGATTCGGTAGGCCGTACGCCATTGCTGAGCTCCCGTCATTTCAGTCTCGTTGAACGCGTTCCACCAGTTCAGAAGCATTTCTTCTTTCTGACGAACGTGGTTCTCACCACCCCTCGGTGTCTGGTGGGACAACGATTCGTGGCAGCCCGCACCACCGGCTTCGGGGCTGATTCGGAGGGCATCGGGCACTGCCGGGGGACATCAAACGCGGTGAGGCATTTCTCTGCCATCGACGGAGCGGAACAGATGAATTCCGGGGTCGCGGCGGGTAGCACGCCACTCCAACACCACACGAGCTGACCGACAGGCATCGGACACACACTCTAGGTAAACAAGGCGATCAGAAAAGTAACCGGTAGGTAAACTACGGAGAGCAACCTCCGATCCCCAGCCGCAGGGGGTTCGCGCACCGGTCCCGACCCCGACCCACGCCCGCCTGGTGGCCGCGCCAGGACACCCGGAACGGTGGGCGACGACGACAGACCGCCACCCCGTCCACGAATCCGACATCCCGCCCCCCGAATGGACCACGAGGGGCGGGAGACGGCCGACCGCCACGACCGGCCCGGCCGACGGCGTCCACAGCGCCACCGGTGGCGGACCGGCCACGCCGGCACCGTCGGGTCGCCCACCGTGCACCTTCGCGGACGCCGCCGGTCAGGCTCCACCGCCAGGGAAGGCACTACCGCGTCCGACTCCGGACCACGGGACGGAGGCCGCCGCGCCTGCAACATCCACCTACGCACCCCTGGTCGGCAGCACGGCGCACGGTCATTTCCGGTTCTGAGATACACGCTTCCCCCGCGACTGTCGCCAATGCCTATAGAATTGGTATTACATTCTTATGCCGGCATCCAGAAATCGGGGATGGCAGCACTATCAGTACCAGTTCTCACCACATCGAGTCATGCACGGATTGTCACCGAGCTCGACCTGCGATCACGGCAAGCGCGGCACGGACGTCACTCTCAGTGCATGATCAGTAGTGATTTGCACGAGTCCGGACTCAGTTCAAGCTGACTATGTCAACTAAAGGTTGGGCACGGGCAATCTGCCGACAGAATATTGGAACGAACGGCTCCGGCATGGGGCCGTCAGCGCCTTGCAGCAGCAACTATGGGGGTTAGCGTGTCCGCTCGATCGGTCCCTCGCACGGAATGCCTCGACGCAGTCGGCGCGTGGTTGTCGACACCCCGACCAGGACCCCTGATCGTTTCGGGCGAACCCGGGGTCGGCCGAACGAACCTGTTGGCGCAGTTGCTGGCCGTCGTCGACGGACGGGTACACCGGATCGTGTTCCTCGATGCCGCCGGCACGTCGGCCGGCGCCGGCCCGGTGGAACATCTCCCCGCGACGGCAACCGTAGTGGCGGAGCTCCCGGACCCGGCCGACAGCCGACGGCTTCTGGTGGTCCTCGACGACGCGCACCGGATCGGCCATTCGGTCGTGCAGGCACTGCATGACCTGCACCGAAGGACCGGTGCCGCGCTGCTGCTCACCAGGCCGACCGGCCTGGTGGTCAAGCCCGATCCGCTCGACTGCCTGAGGTACGAGTCCGGTGCGACCTTCCTGACGCTCGCGCCGCTCGACAAGGCTCAGACCTGGGTGCTGCTCAACGAGTTGGTGGGCGGGCAGGTCCGAGACGGAACGGTGACCGCGCTGCACGCGGCGACCAGCGGCAACCCGCGCCACCTGACCGACCTCGTGCTCTCCAACCGGCTGGCCGAGCGCCTCGTGGAGCAGGATGGATGGCGGCGGTTACCAGCCGGGCTCCCGGGTCCGCTCCGGGTCGACGAGGCTGGCCGGCGTCGCCTCCGGGAGGCGCTGGAGCAGGCGTGGCGGCAACTGTCCCTGGAACCGCTGCACGACCTGTGCACGCTGATGACGGCTCTCGGCCCCACGGAGGACGTTGCGCCGGTGCTCGCCATGAGTCTGCTCCTGACCGGCAGAGCCGAGCAGGGCCTGCAGCTCCTCGACACCCCGGCACATCGGCGCGACGGCACCGTCGAGGCCCGCACCGTCCTCACCCGGGCCCTGCTGTTGGCCTTCGGCACCGGACGGATCGATGCGGCGGTGGAACTGCTGGGCAGCCCGACCGCCCGGGCGTCGGTGCCCGAGTCCAGACTCGCCGCGGTACGTGCCTGGATCCTGAGCGTGACCGGCCGGGACGACCCGGTCGGTGCGACGCCGCTGGCAGCCGACCCAGCCGGCGACCCGGAGGCGATGGTGTTCGCCCGGGCGGCTGCCGCGACCCGGGAGCTGAACGCCGGGCGGCCCCGGCAGGCGGTGCCGCACCTGCGCCGCGCGATCATTGGCGCCAGACAGCTACACGAGGAGCTGCCATGGCTGTCCCCACTGCTGACCAGCGCGCTGATCGACGCCCTGTTGCTGGCCGGCAGGGTCAACGAGGCTACTGCCGCGGCGGCCAGCTTCCACGCCGCCCAGAACGGCAGCGGTTGGGACGCCGCCGTGTCGCTGTCGGCGCTCATCCGCTCCGCCTCCGTCGCTGAGCTGGCCTTTGTGGACACTCACTGACAGCAAGCCAACACTCATGGTGAACTAGTAAGAATGTGGACCCTCTTCCGGTCGACCACAGAAGAGAGCGGGGCTATCTCTGTTGATGACCAATCACACCAGGTCCGACCTCGCGATGTTCCTGCGCAGCCGGCGGGAGCGCATCATGCCTGCGCACGTGGGTCTGCCCGTGGGGCCCCGCCGGCGTACCCCGGGACTGCGCCGCGAGGAGATCGCGATGCTCGCAGGTCTGAGTCCCACCTGGTACACCTACCTGGAGCAGGGACGCGACATCCGACCGTCGCCGGAGGTGCTGGACAGCCTAGCCCGCGTGCTGCAACTGAGCGAGGACGAACGACGTTACCTGCACCTGCTCGCCGTTGGCGAACAGGTGCAGAGCACGCCCACCCAGCCACGGGACCTGGACAAGGAGATGATGCGCCAGGCCGTCGCCCTGATCGGCCAGGTGGACCTGCCCGTGTACGCCGCCGACGTGTACGGCGACATGGTGGCGTGGAACGCCGCGACGACGCGGTGGTACACCGATTTCGAAACCCTTCCCCCCGGACGCCGCAACATGTTGTGGTGGCTCCTCACCGCCCCCGAGGCACGGTCGCGGTTGGTGAAGTGGGAGGAGGACACCCGGGACGTCGTCGGCCGCTTCCGGGCGGCCTCCGCGACCCGCCCCTGGGACCAGCGCTTCCGTGAACTGATCACCGCGATGCAGGCGGTCAGCCCGGAGTTCTGCACCTGGTGGCCCGAGCACGACGTGCGGGGCCAGCAGATCCGCCCCCGGCATCTCCGGCTGCCCACCGGCGAATCACTCACCACCGAACTCGTCGTGCTACGGATGGCCGACTCGTTCTTCTCCCTGATCATGCACATCGATCCCGGCACGACGGCGGCACCCACCGAAGTGGCGCGGCGTGTGCTGTGCGACAACCCGGAGCATTACGTCAAGTAGCGATTGACCATTCGATTCGAGGAAAGCAGGGTGGCTCTCGGTGGTGCCGCTGCCACCTTCGCCCTTGACTGCCCACCGCCGTGCAGTCGGCCACGCCCTCAGGAGGACGGATGGACGACGCGACGGACGCACGACGCTCCCCGGTGGCGATTGTCGGCATCGCGCTGCGGTTGCCCGGTGCCGCCAACCACCAGCAGTTGTGGGACCTGTTGAGCACTGGCGGGGACGCCGTCGGCCCCATCCCACCCGAGAGGTTCGACATCGAGCAATGGTTCGACCCGCGACCGGGACGGCCGGGGCGGATCGCCACCCGCATCGGCGGCTTCCTGCCCGGGGTCGACCAGTTCGACGCGGGCTTCTTCGGGCTCTCGGCGTACGAGGCGACCCGGCTGGACCCGCAGCACCGCCTCATGCTGCACACGGTCTGGGAGGCGGTCGAGGACGCCGGCCTCACCCTGTCCGGTCTCGCCGGCAGCAACACCGGCGTCTACACCGCCTGCATCGCCGCCGACTACTGGGACACCGTCCGCGAGGCCGGGTTCTTCGACATGCACGCCGCGGTGGGGACCGGTTCCTGGGGGCTCCCCGCCGGCCGCATCTCCCACCTGCTCGACCTTCGGGGCCCGAGCATGGGCCTGGAGGCCACCTGCTCGAGCGCCCTGCTGGCCGTGCACCTCGCCTGCCGCGACCTGTGGAGCGGAACCACCGACACCGCCATCGTCTCGGGGGCGAACCTGCTCCTCGCGCCCGATCTCTACCTCGGGTTGTCCGAGGCCGGCATCCTCACCCCCGACGGGCAGCTGCGTTTCGGCGACGCCGGTGCCAATGGCTACACCCGCAGCGAGGGCGTGGTGACCGTGGTGCTCAAGCGGGCGGATACGGCCCTGGCCGACGGTGACCAGGTCTACGC
Source organism: Micromonospora sp. SCSIO 07396 (assembly GCF_053667945.1). Taxonomy (NCBI): domain Bacteria; kingdom Bacillati; phylum Actinomycetota; class Actinomycetes; order Micromonosporales; family Micromonosporaceae; genus Micromonospora; species Micromonospora sp. SCSIO 07396. The sequence goes on along the minus strand of NZ_CM132210.1, from coordinate 2,019,258 downwards.
CACGATTCTCGGCGGCGCAGCCAACAACAACGGGCGCAGCAGCGGAACCCTCATCGCGCCCGGTGCGGAGGGTCAGGCCGAGATGCTGCGCGCCGCGTACGCCGACGCGGGTGTCGCGCCCTCGCAGGTGGACTATGTCGAGGCGCACGGTGCCGGCACGCCGCGCGGCGACCAGGTCGAGCTGACCGCGCTGCGCGAGGTCCTCGGGCCCGGTCGCCCGGCCGAACGGCCCTGCCTGGTCGGCTCGGTGAAGTCGAACATTGGGCACATCGAGGTCGCTGCCGGGCTGGCCGGCCTGGTCAAGGCCGCCCTGGCGATCAGGCACCGGGTCATACCGGCGACCCTGGGAGTGCGCGACCCCCACCCGGTCGTCACCTCTGCCGGCTCCCCCCTCGCCCTCGCGCTCACCCAGCAGCGGTGGCCGGTGACAGGTCACCCGGCGGTGGCCGGAGTCAGCTCGTTCGGTCTCTCCGCCACCAACGTGCACCTCGTCCTTGGAGAGGCCCCAACGGACGTGGCGGCCCCGCACGAGGCCGTGGTGGACGATGCCGTCGTGCTGCCGCTGTCCGCTCGCGCCCCGCACGCCCTGCGGCAACTGGCCGTCGCCGTCGCCGCCCGGATCGAGAACTCACCCGGCGAACTGGCCGACCTGCTGTACAGCGCCGGGGTACGCCGCAGCCACCACGCCCGACGCCTGGCCGTGGTCGGCACCGGTCCCGACGACCTCGTCGCCGCCCTGCGGGACGCCGCGTCCGAAGACCGCCCCGGGCCGTCGGCCCCCGGCCTCAGGCGGGCCGACGTGCCACCCCGGGTCGTGTTCGTCTTCTCCGGTCAGGGGTCCCAGTGGGCCGGCATGGCGGTCGGTCTACTCCGGACCGACGAGGTGTTCCACGCCCGGATGACCGAGTGCGACGAGGCGATCCGGCGGGAGACCGGCTGGTCGCTGATCGACCGGCTGAACAGCGGCGGGCCCTGGGAGACCGAAGACGTGATACAACCCGCGCTATGGGGGATGCAGGTGTCGCTGGCAGCCCGCTGGCGACACTGGGGCCTCCAGCCTGACCTGGTCATCGGACACAGCATGGGCGAGGTGGCCGCCGCGTGCGTGTCCGGCGCGCTGAGCCTGGCCGACGGTGCGGCCGTCATCTGTCGGCGCAGCGCTCTCGCGGCCCGCACGGCCGGCACCGGTGCCATGGTCGCGGTGCAGTTGGGCGAAAAGGAGGCGTGGGAGGCGATCGGCGAGCTGGCCGGCCGGGTCAGCGTGGGCGTGGTCAACAGCTTCCGGTCCACGGTCCTGGCCGGTGACACCGACGCGGTCGCCCGGGTCGTCGAGCCGCTGCGGGACCGGGGGGTGTTCACCCGGCCCGTCCAGGTCCGTTACGCCTCGCACTGTCCCCAGGTCGACGCCGTCGCCGGTCCGCTGGGTGAGGCTCTCGCCGAGCTGCGGCCCCGGCCACCACAGGTCCGGATGTGGTCGACCGTCCGGGACCGGCTACTCGACGACGACCTGCTCGACGCGTCGTACTGGATGGCGAACCTGCGGGAGCAGGTACAGTTCGCCTCGGCCGTCACCGCCGCGTTGGCCGACCCGGGCCCGGTGGTCTTCATCGAGGTGAGCCCACATCCGCTGCTGACCGGGTCGATCGAAGACCTGGTGCACGACCTTGACGCGGACGCCGTGGCAGTGGGTTCCCTCGTGCGCGACGAGTCGGAGGACGTGACGCTACGGCGAGCGCTGGCGGCCGCATACGTGCATGGTTGCGATCCCGACTGGGCGTCGGTGCAGCCCGCCGGGCGGTTCGTCCGGCTGCCGCCCTACCCGTGGCAGAACCGACGGTACTGGGCACGGCCGGCCGCCCCCGACGCCCCGGCCGCTCTTCCCGCCCGGCCTGCCCCGGCCGTCACCGACCCGACGGTGCCCGAAGCCGACGTATACACCCTGGACAGCACGGTGCCCGACGGAGTCGTCCCCGACCTGGGGGTCAGCCTGTCGGCTGCGCTCACCGCCCTGGCCAGACTCGCTCGCGACGGCAGCCTCACCGTGCTGGAGGACATTGTCCTGACCCCGCTGGCCGGAGCCGGCACGTACGCCGTCCGGACCGTCGTCCACCCGGGGAATCCGGAGTGGCGGTTCTCGGTGCGGCTGTGCCGCGACCGGTCGGGTGGGCTGGCGACCTGGGCCGTCACCGCCGACGGGCGGGCCCGTTGGAGCTCCCGGAGCCGGGAGACGGGTGCCGCGCTGGCCATGGTCCGGCGATGGTGCACCGAACCGGTGCCCGACCGGGGGGGTGCGGGCTTCGCGGGCATGTGGCGACGCGACGGCGAGGTGGCCGGCGTGTTGGAGCAGGTGGACCGCCTGACGCTGCCACAGCTGTTGCACGCGACGACGCGGGCCGTGCAGGCCACCATCCCGGACGGCAGCGGTCTCTCCACGGCCGCGTGGACGGCAGTCCGGGAACTGCGTGTCGGCGGCGAACCGGAGGCCGCCGTCTGGGTCCACGCGTGCCTGCGGGGGCTGTCGGAGTCGGGCAACTCCGCCATCGCGGACGTCCTCGTGCTCGACCGGGACGGCCTGGCCGTGGTGGAGCTGCGCGGAGTCCGCCTGGGCCGCGAGCCCGGGACGTTTCCGCCGGCCGAACCTGTCGTGCGCTACCCGGCGGCCGCCCCGAGGTCGGCGGACCGGACGGAGCAGGTGGTGGAGGCGGTCGCCGGCCTCCTCCAGACCACACCGGGCGAGCTGGACCGCCACACGCCCCTACCCCTGCTCGGGATGGACTCGCTGCTCGCCGCCCGGCTGCGCGCCCAACTACAGCGGGAGCTGGGTCTGGAGCTGCCGGTCGGCCGCCTCCTGCAACCGGTCAGCCTCACCGAGCTGGTGCGCGAACTCATCGGATGAGTGCGGCCCGGCCGCGGGACCGGGTGGGTGGGCGGACCCGGGTCGCGCGGCGCTGCGGGCTGTCATGTCCCGTGGCGCAGCGCGAGCATGGTGATGTCGTCGAACTGCTCGGAGTCTTGGACGTGGACGTCCAGCCGGTCCTGCACGACCCCGAGCGCGGTGCGGGGCGACCCCGCGCCGTCACGCAACGCGTCCAGCAGCCGGGAGAAGCCGAACGGCTCACCTTTGCGTGAACGGGCGTCGACGACACCGTCGGTATAGACGAACAGGGTGTCCCCGGGTGCCAGCATCGCCGTACCGAGAGCGAAGCCCCGGTCCGTCACCATGCCCACCGCCGGGCCTGTGGCCGCGAGCAGGGTGTGTTCACCGCTGGCCCGCAGGAGCACCGGGGCGTTGTGCCCGGCGTTGACGAACAGGAGCGCACCGGATACCGGGTCGAGCACGCCGAAGAACAGCGTCACGAAGTAGCCCTGCTGCCGGTGGGTCCGCAACAGGTACGCGTTGGTCGCCTCGACCGAATGGACCAGCGGGCCCGCGCCGACGGCCAATCCGCCGACCCTTCCGGCCGGTGGCGTCGGGGCGTCCGCCGTCTCCAATGCGGTGGTGGCGCCGGCGCAGGTGGCGCTGTGGCGCAGTAGCCCCCGGATCAGTGCCATGAACATGGCCGCGCTCAGACCCTTGTCGCAGACGTCGGCCACCAGGAACCCCCACCGGTGCCCACCCGCCAGGTCGAAGTAGTCGTAGAAGTCGCCGCTGACCTCCCGCGCCGGCCGGAACCACACTTCGGACCCCCAGCCGGACGGCGCCACCCTCGTGTCGGGCAGGAAGCCGGCCTGGATCTCCGCCGCGCCCCGAAGATCCCGCTCATACCGACGCAGCACCGCTTGCGCCGCCATCTCCTCCGCAACGGTCACGAGCCGCCCCCGCTCCCCTGCCGACGCCAGCCGATTGTCCAGCAGGGCGGGCAGGAAGGGCGGGGTGACGTAGTCGAATCCGGCCCGGACACACGCCTCCAGCGCGGACAGGTCGCCCTCGGGAAAGACTAGCACGGCGCACCGCCGGCCACTGCCCAGCCGGTGGCTGAGCAGTGCGACGTGCTGGAGGCCGAGGGACGACGAGACGAACACCGCGTCGACGCCGGCCAGTTCGTCGACGCGCTCGATCAGCTCGTCCGGGGTGACCTGCACGGCGTCCACACCGCCCCCGGTGAGGGCGTGGCGCAGATCGGTGGCGTTCATCGTGGCGATGGTGGTCGCGCTGACCACCATCGCCGTACGTCGTGCCACGTCACTCCCCCGTCGCATCCACGACGCCCTCGCCGTTCCGCCACACCCAGAGCGTATTGTAGTTACAGCCCTCGGTGTATTCGTGGTCGAGCCGGTAGAGGCTCCAGCGCACCAGCAGCAGCCCGCAGCCCCCGGGTCTCCGGGTGACCAGGTCGTCGTCCCGATGCCGGTCCGCCTGTGCCCAGGCGATGCGGGGATCGAAAGGCGGGGCTTCGTCGGAGATGGTCAACCAGGCCAGGTCACCACTGACGCCGGCCAGCAATTCTATCGGTCCGGGCTGATCCCGGTAGCCGTGTCTGAAGACATTGGTGGTCAGCTCGTCGGTGGCGAGCCGCAGCCGGTAGGCCGTGTGCGGGGTCAGACCGGTTCGGGCGGCGAGGTCGGAAACGAACCGCGCCACCTCCGGTGACGGGGGGCGAACCGGCACCAACCGCAGCCGGCCGTGCGACATCAGCCCTCCCCTACCGGCAGCATGGTGACGCCGGCCGCGAACCCGGTGATCCGCATCGTCTCGGCCACCTCCCCGGCGGCGCCGACCACCACGATCGGCACCCCCCGGCCCAGCGCCTGGTGGGCGTTCACCAGGCAGCGCAGGGCAGCCGACGACAGGAACGTCAGCCCGGTGAGGTCCAGCTCCAGCCGGCGCACCGGCGTTTCGAGGAGCCGACCGAGGGCACGGTTGAGCACCGGTGCCGCAGCCGAGTCGGCGTCACCACTCAGGAGCATCCGCACGGTCCCGTCCTCGACGGTGACCTGGGTCCGCAGGCTCACTGTTCCTCGCTCTCCTCAGGTATGGCGGTCAGCAGGACGACCGATCGGGGTGCGACGTCAATGACCGCTTCGGTCAGCGGCGTCTCGTGCCCCGGGGCACGGACGGCGGCGGGTCGCGACACGGCCGTGTCGGCGGCCAGTGCCCACCGGTGCCGCGATGGCGGCTCGGGCAGCCGCAGCCGGGCCGGTTCCCAGTGCGCGTTGGCAGCCAGGTAGACGACGTCGTCGGGGCCTCCGTCCGGGTCCTCGGCCCGGATCATGACGGCGACCAGTGGAAGGTGCCACTGGGGTGTCCACGGTTGCTCGCCGTGCCAGCTCAGCCCCGGCGGCTTCCCGGGTTTACCGGCGTCAGCCCCGGAGAGGTGGTGAGGGGACCGCAGCGCCGGGTGTGCGCGCCGCAGTGCGATCACCTCGCGGGTGAACGCGACCAGGTCCGCGTTCTCCTCGACCAGGTCCCAGTCCAGCCAGGACAGCTCGCCGTCGTGGCAGTAGGCATTGTTGTTGCCACGTTGGGTGCGTCCCAGTTCGTCGCCGGCGGTGATCATCGGTATCCCATGGCTGGCAAAGAGAAGCAGCAGCGCGTTGCGTGCCTGCCGGCCCCGCAGCGCGCGGATCTCGGGATCGTCGGTCGGTCCCTCGTGACCGCAGTTCCAGGAGAAGTCCTCGTGCCCGCCGTCGCGGCCGTCCTCGCCGTTGGCGGCGTTGTGCTTGCCGTCGTAGGCGAACAGGTCGTGCAGCGTCAGACCGTCGTGCGAGCTGACGAAGTTGACCGAGACGAGCGGACCGCGACCGGGATAGAGGTCCGGTGAACCGATCAGGCGGGTCGCGACCTCACCGGCGGAACCGGGATCGCCCCGCAGGAACCGCCGTACCGCGTCCCGGTACGGCCCGTTCCACTCCGCCCACCGGTGGTGGTGTGGGAAACTCCCCACCTGGTAGAGGCCGCCGGCGTCCCACGCCTCGGCGATGAGTTTGCAGTCGCGCAGAACCGGGTCGGCGGAGATCGCCTCGATCAGCGGCGGGTTGCCCATCGGCGCGCCGTCCACGCCCCGTGTCAGGGTGGACGCCAGGTCAAACCGGAAGCCATCGACGTGGAAGGTGGTCACCCAGTACCGCAGGCAGTCCAGCACGAAGCCACGGACGACCGGATCGTTGCTGTTGAGGGTGTTGCCGGTGCCGCTGAAGTTGCGGTAGGAACCGTCCGGACCGAGCAGATACCAGAGCCGGTTGTCCAGGCCCCGGAAGGAGATCGCCGGACCACGCTCGTCGCCCTCGGCGGTGTGGTTGAAAACGACGTCCAGGAGCACCTCGATACCGGCCCGGTGCATCGCCTTGACCAGGGCTTTGAACTCCGCCACCTGCCCGTCCGCCCGGGCGGAGGCGGCGTAGGAGGCCTTGGGGGCGAAGAAACCGACGGTGTCGTAACCCCAGTAGTTGTAGAGCCGTCCGCCGGTGAGCGGGTTGGCACGGTCGTTGGCGCACTCGTCGAACTCGAAGGCCGGCATGAGCTCGACGCAGTTGACGCCGAGCGCACGCAGGTACGGGATCTTCTCGACGAGCCCCGCGAACGTGCCGGGACTAAGCACCCCGGAGGACGGGTGGCGGGTGAAGCCCCGCACGTGGACCTCGTAGACGACCAGGTCCCGCAGCGGTAACCGCGGCGGACGGTCGTCACCCCAGTCGAAGTCGTCGACAGCCACCCGCGCCCGGTACGGGTAGGGGTCACCCGGCCCGTGAGGGCGACCCCATTCCTCCGAACCGCCCAACACTCGTGCGTACGGGTCGGTCAGTATCCGATTGGGGTCGAAGCGGTGTCCCCTCGCCGGGTCGTACGGGCCGTCGACCCGGTACCCGTACTCGAGGTTGGCCGGGTCGAGGCCACCGACGGTCATCGCGTAGACGTCGCCGACCCGGAAGCGGTCCGGAATCGACAGCTCCGCGAAGGGTGTCGCCGCGCCGCGCCGGAACAGCACCAGAGTCACGGCTGTGGCGTCCCGGGAGTGGACCGAGAAGTTGATCCCGTTCGCCACCCGGGTCGCCCCGTACGGGAGGGGCTCGCCGGCACGGATGCGCAGTTCGGTGAGGTCCGGCGCAGCGGACCACGCGGTGGTCATCGGCGCAGCGCCAGCACGCCGGCCTCGACCGTCTCGGTAACGAGGAACGCGTCGATGAACCCGGTCGCCTCCAGGACCGCACGCATGTCCGACGGGACGTCTGCCAGTGCGAGGCGCATGTTGCGCTCCCGGGCCTGCTGATGGACCAGTAGCAGGACCCGCAGGCCGGCGCTGGACAGGTAGGCGACCCCGCCCAGGTCGAGCAGGACCCGGCCGGACCGTGCCACGAGGTCGCTCAGCTCGTTGCGTACCTGCTCGGCGGTCATGCTGTCCAGGTCTCCCGTCAGCGACACCACAGTCACTTCACCGTGCAGCGTCTTGTTGACGCGCATGTCGTCCTCCAAGTCGTCGGGTGTTCCGTGTCAGTCGACCGCCGTGAGCCGAACACGGACCGACAGGGGGGTCGACGCGTCCGGCAGGTTGACCGTCATCGTGGTCGGGTCGAAGTTCCGGTACGGGCGGTCGTCGATGCGCACCCGTTCTAGCCGGACCCGGCCCGGCGGGAGGGCGTCCGGCGCCACCCGGAGCACCCGCCCGGGGAAGCCACCGGGAACCGGACGGAAGTAGAGGTCCAGGGGCTGGCGATGGATCAGCAGCCGCTGGTAGACGGTGGCCAGGTAGCACAGTTCGGCCGCGTGGTACATGCTCATCGAGTGGCTGCCCTTGAGCCGCTCCGTGCCCAGCAGGTAGGGCATGCCGTCGGCCAGGACGTTGAAGTAGATACCACCCTCATCGTGGTCCAGGAAGAAGGCGTTGTAGAAGGCGGCTGACTCCCGGGCGTACCGGTGGAACTCGGCGTCACCGCCGTTGCCGGTCAGGATCAGGTAGGCCAGCACCGCCTGTTCCTGCTGCCACCACGCCTTGCGGTCGTGCCAGGTGTGCCGGTGGCGGCTGGTGGACGTCGCGTCCCGTTCGAGCACGTCGTACCAGCCGCCGCGCTGGGTGTCGGCGGCCAGCGCGGGCATCAGGCGGCCGATCCGTTCGGCGAGCTGCCGGTAGCTGTCCTTCGGCCGAATCGCGTTCATCCGGAGCATGTTCCAGGCGATCTTCAGGTTGTGTCCCACCACCGCCCGGTTCTGCTGCCAGCCCCAGGACCGGTCGGTGCGCCAGTCCTGGTGGAACCGCTCCTGCACGAACGGGTTGCCGGGCTCCGGAAAGTGCGTGACGACCAGGTCGAAGGTGTGCTCCAGCATGTCGGCGTACGACTTGTCACCGGTGGCCAGGTACAAATTGATCAGGTAGGCAGGCGCGTGGTCACCGATCGAGTTCCAGTTCTTGCGCGACCGGTTACGCCCGAGTGAGGCGTGGTGCGGGCTGAGGTGCACCGGGTCGATGTGCGAGTAGTAGCCACCGTGCTGCGGATCGCGGAAGTACTTCTCGAACAGCCGCACCGTCGCCTCGATGTCGGCGAGTATCTGCAGGTCCCCGGTTATCCGGTACGTCTGGGTCATACCCACCAGGGCGTAGATCTGCTCGTACGCCGGGATCGCCGCCCGGTCGTCGTCGAACACGGAGGTGAACAGCTTCGACTCGACTCCGTCCCGGACGTCGATGCCGTGGTACCAGTAGACGACGTCCTCGTCCCGGTCGACGAACCGCATGTGCTCACGCATGTACCGCGTGCCCTCGTCGGCGACGGTGAGCAGGTCCTCGTCGCCGCTGAGTAGATAGGCGCTGGCCATGCCGTAGATCAGGCGGGACAGGGTGTCCGTCTCCTGGACGTGGTGGTCGCTCTTGTCGCCGCCGAGCCGCAGGACGGTCCGGTAGTCGGCGAAGTCCGGCAGGGCCGCGTCACCGAACTGTGCCCGCCGGTAGAACCGGGCCAGTTCGGTGAGCTGGGCGGGCCACCAGTTGGGCCGCTCAAAGACGTAGTCGTCGGGAGCCCGCCCCGGCAGCACGAGGTGGTGGGCGACGAACTCGTACCCGTCCCCGTCAGGGGTGAAGATCCCGTACGCGAACACGTAGCGGTCCGGCAGCAGGAACTGGTCCAACTCCCCGGTGACCCAGATCCCGGGTTCACCGAGATTGCGGATGATCTCGGCGTACATGTCGGGGGAGTAGACGCCCGGGACGTGCCGCCCGTCGCTGGTACGCAGTTCGAACCGGCGCGATTCCAGGTCGTGCCGGACCAGGTAGCCGGCGACCAGATCGGAGAAGACGAAGTCGGGGCGGTAGTCAGCGGCCACGGCCGGACCCGTTCGCCGGCACCGAGGAACGCCACCACCTGCGCCCGCCTCGCGCCCCGCGGGCCACCAGCAGTTCGATGATGGTTCGGGCAAACAGGTGGCAGTGCTCGGCGCTACGCCCGGTGACCAGGTCACCGGAAACGACCACATCCTGGTCGGTGTAGACGGCACCCATGTTGCGCACATCGCTGACCAGGTTGTTGTGGCAGGTGACCGCCCGGCCGCGCACCACGTCCGGGACCGGGGCCACCAGCCACATCCCATGGCAGATGACGCCTTTGAGCACCGACGGTTCGGCGAACGCCCGCCTGATCAGGTCGACCGCCGGCGCCGTGCCGGACGGATGCTCCGCGTAGCGCAGCCGGTCGGCCACCATGCCACCGGGGACGATCAGCGCGTCCAGGTCGCGCAGCCGTTCGTCGTCGACCTGTTCGAGGTCTCCGTCGACGGTAAACGGCACCTGCTGCTCGTGGCCGGTGAAGGTCAGTGCCGGCTGCCCCCACAGCCGGGTGAGGAAGACGACGTCGGCGCCCTCCTCGGCGAACCGACGCGCGTAGTAGTCGATCTCGTACTCGACATGATCGCTCTCCATCAGGATCGCGACAGTCCGGCCCTCCAGAGGGCCTCCGTCGCGACGGACGATGTTGTTCACTGTGCCGGCTCCAGCCGTGAGGTCAGTGTCGGGACCGCGCGTGCCGCCGGCCGGGCAGACCGGCGGCACGCGCGGTGCGGGAGGGGTTCACCCCGTGATGAGGTCCACCAGGAAGGGACCACGGTGCGCGAGCATCCGGCGCACCGCCGGCTCGACATCGTCAGCCTTCTCCACCCGTACCGCCTCGACGCCGAGGCTGCGGGCGAGCGCCGCGAAACCGATGTCCGGCCGGGAGAGGTCGAAACCTTCCGGGTGGGCGTGCGGGTCGATCCCACGCTCCCGCCAGTACTGCTCGATGTTGAGGTCGAGCAGCTCGTACCGGTGGTTGTTGCAGATGACAAACCTGGCCGGGATGTCGTACCTGGCCGCCGTCCACAGCGCCTGGATGGTGTACATGCTTCCGCCGTCCCCGGTGAAGCCCACCACCTCGGCGTCCGGCCGGGCGAGTTTGGCGCCGATGGCGCCGGGGATGCCGATGCCCAGGGACCCGCCCCGGGTCAGGAAATAGTTGCCGGCCGTGCGGGGCGGCAGGTGCCGCGCCAGCCCGGGCGAGGCGGTCAGCGCCTCGTCGAAGACCACCAGGTCGGAGCCGGCCCGGTCGGCCAACTCCGCCGCGAACAGCTCGATGAGGGAGCTGTTCGCGGTGAGCTGCGGTCGTGGCGGCTCCCCCCGGTCGCCCGGGGCCGGGGCCGCGTCGAGCCCCTCGGCCAGGGCGGCCAGGGTCGGCTTCGGATCGGCGATCAGCGCAACGTCAACCGGGAAGTTCTTCGCCACCTCCCAGTCGTCCAGATCGACGTGCACGATCCGGGCGTCGGGGTGGAACGGGCTGTGCAGGGCCGGGAAGACCTCCGGGAAGACGTACGTGCCCACGATCAACACCGCATCGGCGTCGGCCACCGCCGCCGCACTGACCTCACCGAACATGTGGCCGAGCTGGCCCCGGTACAGGGGGTGGGTGGCGTCCATGTTGAACTCGGAGTTGTCCAGGCCCCACACCGGCGCGTTCAACCGTTCGGCGAGCATGGTCAGTTCCGGCTGGGCGCCCGAGACCGCGACCCCGTCGCCCATCAGCACCAAGGGCCGGCGTGCGCCACGCAGAATCTCCACGGCGTGGTCGAGTTCCGCCGGCACCGGCACCACCGATCGGGTCGGAATGGTGCTGGGCACCACCGGCTCGTCGGTCAGCTCGTCGAGCACGTCCATCGGGAGCGCGACGAAGACCGGACCCCGTGGTGGGGTCATGGCTACCTTCACGGCCCGGCGCAGCACCCGCAGCACCGAGTCCGGGTGCAGCACCCGGGTAGCGTACTTGGTCACCGGCCGAGCCATCGCCACCAGATCGGCGGCCATCTGGGAGTCCATCGCGTCGTACCGGACCCCGGCCTCACCGGCTATCACCACCAGCGGCGAGTGGCCGCGCTTGGCCTGGTAGAGCATGCCGATGCCGTTGCCCAGGCCGACCCCGGTGTGCAGCTGCACCAACGCCGGCCCCCCGGTGGCCCGGGCGTAACCGTCGGCGATCCCCACCGCGACGGTCTCCTGGAGCCCCAGGATGTAGCGGAACGCCGGCAGTTGCTCCAGGACGTCGAGAAAACCCTGCTCCACCGTCCCGGGGTTGCCGAACATGGTGGTCATACCGTCCGCCGCGAACTGTTCGAAGATCGCGACCTTGCCTGGTCTGGCGGTCACTGGTCCACCTCCCCACCTCGTTGTCGACCCGCCAGCTCACCAGCCGTAGCGACGGAGACCGTTCTCCAGCACCTCGACCAGCTTCTCTCCGCCGAGGAAGGAGTCGGGGGTGGACCTGGCGGTGATGAACGGGTAGTCCACGAGCACCGAGGTCTCCTTGCCGACGTTCCCGTGGAACCGCCCGTCCGGCCCGGTCGCGTCCCGCAGGATGTACTCCAGCGGGTACGGCGGCGGCCCCATGTTGAAATTGACGCCGACGAATCCCGTGCCGTCCTTGTAGTCGTACTCCTTGCAGTGCCCGGTGACATGCTTGCCCCAGATGATGCTGTCCCGGGTGTCCCAGTCACGGGCGAAGGCCAACGGCGCCACCCCGTAGCACAGGCCGAGGATCGGCTTCTGCGCCCGGTTGAAAGCCAGGATCAGCTCGTGCACCCGGCCGTTGTTCGCCAGATCGACGATCGGGCCGCTGCCACCGACGATGGTGAGCGCGTCATACTGCTCGATGTCGGTATCCAACGATGCCAGTTCCCGGTAGTACGCCTCCATCGCACGCAGCGGATTCGGCACGCTCTCGTAGGGGCGCTCGGGAATCCAGTCGGCGAGGCTGACCGGGTTCTCCAGCCGGTCGGACTCGTCCAGTTCCCGGGCGGCCACCGCCACCTCGGGGGTGGTCACGGCCCGTCCCAGCGGCGGGTCGACGTACCCGGGGTCCAGGCTCGGCGGCAGCGCCACCGGACGCTTGCCGTTCGGGGTGGCGAAGACGCTCTCGTAGCCCTGGTTGTCGAAGGCCACGAGCGGCCCCAACAATTCCTCACCCCAGTATCCGTACTCCGACAGGATGATGAGAATTTTCTTCGACACTTTTCCTCCCAAATTCGGGCCGGTCATCGATGCGGCAGCAGTGCACCGCCGAATTAATTCAATCAATCCCGGGGAATCACTGGCAAGGCGTCAGGGGTTCGTCGTCCACACTCGTACAGGTCAAAAATCCAACGTGACGAAATACCGCCACACCTCAGGAACCGGAAATGGACTCGAGCACCGCACGCCACGGCACCGACACCCAGTCCGGTCGGTTCCGGGTCTCGTAGACCACTTCGTAGAGCGCCTTGTCCAACTCGTACGCCCGCAGCACGGGCGACGCCCCGGACAGTTCCGTCCCGCCGGCCCGGCCGTAGCCGGCCAGGAACGCCTCCCGGGCGGCCGGCAACCACCGGCGCAGCCACGGTGCCCGCTCCGGCGCGAGGCGTTCGACGTGGCCCGCCGCGTAGCTCAACGAGCGCAGCACGCCGGCCACGTCCTGCAGTGGTGACCGCGGGACGGCACGGTCCGCGATAGGCACCACCGGCTCCCCCTCGAAGTCGATGAGCAGCCACCCGGTGCCGGTGCGCAGCGCCTGCCCCAAATGCAGGTCGCCGTGGATGCGCTGGAAGGGCCCGACGCCCGCCGACCGCCCGGCCGGCGCCAGGGCGGTCCGGAGCCGGGACAGGTAGGGCTGAGCGTCGTCCACCTCGTGGACGGCCGTCTCCAGCCTGGCCGACATGCGGTCGCGGACTGCTGCCAGCATCGCCCCGTCCGGTGCGGCGGCACCGAACTCCTCGGCGAGCATCCGGTGCACCACCGCCACGGCGGCACCCAACTCGCGGACCTCCGTCAGCAGCCCATTGCCGGCCCCGAGTGCCCCCGTCACCAGGGTCCACCCGTCGACTGCGTCCGGCACGAACTCCTGCACGATGCCGAGGGTGACCGGCCCGGCATCCAGGCTGGTCTCGATCGCACCGATCAGCGGGGCGAGGTTCGGCCCGGACAGGCGACGGTGGACCTCCAGGTCCGGGTTCACCCCGACATCCAACCGGCGAAACAGCTTGAGGATGAACCGGTCGCCGAAGACCAGTGACGTGTTGGACTGCTCGGCGGTCCCCCGCCGCACCGGCAGGCCCGCACGACTGGCGAAGGCGAGTGCCTGCGGTCTGTCCACGACGAACCGCACACCGTCGATCCGATGCCCCTCAGCCACCGCCCGTAGCAGGGAGGCCATCACCTCCGGATCGCCGGTCGCGTCGTACAGCAGGTCGCCGTCGTGCTCGCCGATCAGGTCGTCGGGCCCGGGACCGCCGTGGCGGTCACCGCGCAGGGCCAGCGGCAGTTGGTGGTGACGCAGTTCGGTGCCGCCCGGACCGCTGACCCGGACCGCGACGATGCCGAGCATGCCGCGCGGACCGGTCGGCCGGTGCCGTGGTCCCAGGTCGACGAGCCGCACAAACTCGACGCCCTCCACCCGGCTTCCGCCGCCACCGAACCAGCGGCGGCCGGGCAGCCACAGGGCGACCGCGGATGCCCACCAGCCGGGCGCGGCGGTCACCCCGACTCCGGGCGGTGGGTGACTCCGAACCAGAAGAAGCCGTGTGCGGCGAGGGTCAACGTCCGTTCCGGCGTCAGCACCGGACCGAACGAGGTACCGCCGGTCAGCTCGACCAACTCGGCGTGCAGGCACGGCGACAGGTCGATCTGCACCAGCTGCGGATGCTGAGACAGGTTGAACACGCAGACCACCGACCCCTGGTCGCCGGCGTCACGCAGGAAGGCCAGGACGCCCGGGTTCGAGGAGGGCAGCTCGGTGTAGTCACCCAGCCCGAAGGCGGGGTGCTCCTTGCGAAGCTGGATCATTCTGCGGGTCCAGCGCAGCAGACTGGCCGGATTGTCGGTCTGTGCCTCCACGTTCACCGCCTGGTAGCCGTACACCGGGTCGAGGATGACCGGCAGGTAGATGCGGCCGGGGTCGCAGTCGGAGAAGCCCGCGTTACGGTCCGGCGTCCACTGCATGGGGGTACGGACCGCGTCACGGTCGGCGAGCCAGATGTTGTCACCCATCCCGATCTCGTCGCCGTAGTAGAGCACCGGTGACCCGGGCAGGCTCAGCAGCATCGCGGTGACCAGTTCGATCTGGTTGCGGTCGTTGCCGAGCAGCGGAGCCAGCCGGCGACGGATACCGATGTTGGCGCGCATCCGGGGATCGGTGGCGTACTCGGCGTACATGTAGTCACGCTCTTCGGCAGTGACCATCTCCAGCGACAACTCGTCATGGTTGCGTAGGAAGATCCCCCACTGCGCTCCGGACGGGATCGGCGGTGTCCGCGCCAGGATCTCCGCCACCGGATAGCGGCTCTCCCGGCGCAACGCGCCGAAGATCCTCGGCATCAGCGGGAAGTTGAATGCCATGTGGCACTCGTCACCGCCCGATCCGGGGTCACCGAAGTAGTCCACCACGTCCTGCGGCCACTGGTTCGCCTCGGCGAGCAGGATGCGCCCGTGGTACTCGTCGTCGACGACCTTGCGGCACAGCTTGAGGAACTCGTGCGTGGCCGGCAGGTTCTCGCAGTTGGTCCCCTCGGCCTCGAACAGGTACGGCACCGCGTCCAGCCGGAACCCGTCGATACCCAGGTCGAGCCAGAACCGCAGGACGTCTGTCATCGCCTCGACGACCCGAGGGTTCTCGTAGTTGAGGTCCGGTTGGTGGGAAAAGAAGCGATGCCAGTAGTACTGCCGCCGCACCGGATCGTACGCCCAGTTCGACTTCTCGGTGTCGATGAAGATGATCCGGGCGTCGGGATACCGGGTGTCGGTGTCCGACCAGACGTAGAAGTCGCCGAACGGGCCGTCCGGGTCCCGCCGCGATTCCTGGAACCAGGGATGGGTGTCCGAGGTGTGGTTGAGGACAAGGTCGATGATGACGCGGATGTCCCGGCGGTGGGCCTCGTCGAGCAGTTCCACAAAGTCCTCCACCACCCCGAAGTCGGGCAGCACGTTACGGAAGTCGCGGATGTCGTACCCTCCGTCGCGCAACGGTGAGTCGTAGAAGGGCGGCAGCCACAGACAGTCCACTCCCAGCCATGCCAGGTAGTCCAGACGGCTGGTCAGGCCGCGTAGGTCACCGCTGCCGTTGCCGTCGGAGTCCTGGAACGCGCGCACCAGAACCTCGTAGAAGACCGCCCGCTTGTACCACTCGGCGTCCGGCTGGGGCGGGCGGGCGCTGGACAGGCCGGGAGCCTGCGTTCGGGAAGTCACTGCTGCCGCCCGGCGATGTGCGCCACGGCCCGCTGCGGATCGAGTTTGACGTAGGTGTCGGCGCCCCAACCGAACAGCTCGCCGCTGACCTCGTCGAGCACGGTGAACCGACCGTCGGCGGGTAGGCCGAGCACCGGCATGTCCCAGTGCACGAAGCCCTCCCGCGGGTGCCGTGGGTCGAGGTTCACCACGACGAGCACCAGGTCCCCGGTGGCGGGGTCCTGCTTGGAGTAAGCCAGCAACGCCTCGTTGTCCGTGGGATGGACATGCAGGCTTCGCAGCCGGCGCAGCGCCGGGTGGGCACGACGGATCTGGTTGAGTCGGGTGAGCCACAGTTCGAGCGAGCGGTCCTGTGCCACCGCCGTCGCCCAGTCCCGGGGACGGAGTTGGTACTTCTCGGAGTCGAGGTACTCCTCGCTGGTCTCGCCGAGGGCCTGGTTCTCGAACAACTCGAACCCCGAGTAGACCCCCCAGGTCGGGGAGAGCGTCGCGGCCAGCGCGGCGCGGACCGCGAACATCGCCGGACCACCGTGCTGGAGGCTGGCGTGCAGGATGTCGGGGGTGTTGACGAACAGGTTCGGGCGGCACTCGTCGGCGTGCGCAACCAGGTCGACGGCGAACGCGACCAGCTCGGCCCGGCTGGTCCGCCAGGTGAAGTAGGTGTACGACTGGCTGAAGCCCAGCCGGGCCAGACCGTACAGCCGTGCCGGGCGGGTGAACGCCTCGGCCAGGAACAGCACGTCCGGTCGCTGCCGCTTCACCGTCCAGATCAGCCAGTGCCAGAAGTCCGCAGGCTTGGTGTGCGGGTTATCCACCCGGAAGAACCGGACGCCGTGGTCGACCCAATACAGCACCACGCGCAGCATCTCCGCCCGAATGCCCTCGGGGTCGTTGTCGAAGTTCAGCGGATAGATGTCCTCGTACCTCTTTGGCGGGTTCTCGGCATAGGCGATGCTGCCGTCGGGGTTGGTGGTGAACCACTCCGGGTGCTCGGTGACCCACGGGTGGTCCGGAGCGCACTGCAGTGCCAGGTCGAGGGCGACCTCCAGGCCCAACTGGGTGGCGCGGGCCACGAAGGCGTCGAACTCGTCGATGGTGCCCAGTTCAGGGTGCACCGCGTCGTGGCCGCCGGCCGCCGATCCGATGGCCCACGGCGAACCGGGGTCACCCGGTGCGGCCACCACCGAATTGTTGCGGCCCTTGCGGTTGACCTCCCCGATCGGGTGGATCGGTGGCAGGTACACCACGTCGAACCCCATCCGGGCGATCCGGTCGAGTTCGGTGGTGGCAGTGGCCCAGGTGCCGTGCACCGGCCGCCCCGCACCGTCCCAGCCGCCGGTCGACCGGGGAAAGAACTCGTACCACGAGCCGAACAGGGCACGTTCCCGGTCGACGTGGACCTCGTAAACGTCGCCCTCGGTCGGAAACTCGCGCAGCGGAAACCCCTCCAGCACCGTCCGGAGGGCGGGGCTGCTGATCGGGCCGAGCCGTTCGTCGAGTGGCAGTCCCTGATCGCGCAGCACCGCAGCCGCCTGTCGCAGCGTCCGGGCGGCCGTGCCGTCCCGGGTGCGGGCCGCCTCGTCGAGCAGGACCGCCCCCGCTACCAGGTCACCGGCGAGCGTCACGGCGTCCTGTCCGGCGGACACCTTCGCCGCGACGGCCCGGCACCAGGTCGCCCAGGGATCTCCCCAGGCGTCGACCCGGAACGTCCAGGTGCCGGGAGCGTCAGGGATGATCGTGGCGGTCCAGGTGTCACTATCGACCCCGTCGGGGACCATCCGGGTGAGCCGCGGTTCCTCATCCGCGGGTCCCTGCCACACCACGGTCGCGGCGAGCGCCAGGTGGCCCTCCCGCCAGACCGTCGCGCGGATCGGGAGGTGCTCACCGACCACGGCCTTGGCGGGATACCGTCCGTCGGAGACGACCGGGGAAACGTCGTCGATCGCTATGCGTTTCATGTTCGTCGCCTTTACATGTCAGGAAAGACGCACGCCGCGGACCCGTGACCGAGCCCGCGGCGTCCCATGGGTCAGGTGGTCCCGGACGGGACCGTCGATCAGCGGGCCTCGGGACCGATGATCCAGTGCTCCCGGGTGAGCATCTCGTTGGTGTACCGGGGCTCGACCAGTTCGGCCAATTCGTCCTCGGCGAGGCGGAACTGGGGCGAGTCGAGCGCCGCCCGGGCGGACTTTACGTCCTCGAACCAGAGTTGGTGGACGGCGTCCTTGACGGTCTCACCGAGGCCGTACCAGGAGTCGCGGGTGACATTCTGCAGGTAGCCACGCAGGCCCGGAACGTCCAGCACGAGGTCCGCGTACTTGCCCAGACTGCGCTCGCGGAAGTCGGCCAGCGTCCGCCCCTCACGGCGCTTCACCAGGCGGATGAGCTTGACGCCCGGCTCCTGCGGCGGGGCCAGCACCTCGTGCGCGTCAGTGTCCAGAACCAGGGTGCGCCAGAAGGCCGCCCACCGGGGCTCGTCGAGCCGCGCCCCGTTGAGGAACTCATCGGTCTGCAACGAGGCGATCTGCTCTTCCTCGTTGGCCAGCCAGATCTCGGCGACACCACTCCACAGGAACTCGTCCGGACGGGGTCCGAAGGGAATGCGGGTATCGATCTTGTACTTGCGGATCTGCGGGATCTGGCTGGCGTACCGGACCGCGTGGACCTCCAGCCAGTAGCGCTGGAACTCCTCCTCGGTCATTCCCGGCTTCGGATGGGCGAAGATGAGTTGGTGGATCATGGGGTTCCCTTCTCTACGATCCTCTGGGGTCAGAACTTGTACCGCTTCAGGACGTCCTCGGCGAATCCGAGATAGTCCCGCAGTGGCCACACCACCTCGAACTCCAGGTACTCGCGCATGGGCAGGCGGCCGAGCGCGGTCCGGTCGAGTTCCTCGGCGTCAGGCGAGTCGATGATGCCGATTACCCTCTTCTGGCCGGCCACCTTCCACAGCCCCACGGCGAAGCCGGAATCCAGCGTCTCCTGTGCGTGCACGGCCTCCTCGGCCTCGATTTCCCATAGCTCGTCGAGACTGATTCGGCCTTCGTGATTCCACTTCATCTGGACGTAGAACAGCACTTCATGCCTCCTGTCTGCAATTTCTGACTGAACGGGTCGGCCACCAGATAGCCGCTTCAGCTAACCATGACGCCCAATCGTCGTGGGCTATTCGCGCGATTTGCCGACTCGGCGGCTCACCAGCCGGCACCAGCTCCGGCGGACTATTTCAATTCTGCTTTCCGGATACAGCTCCGGCAATATCGACCACACGGAGTGGGTACGGTCTCCGCGTCGACGGGTCCGCCGTGCCGAAGGAGCCCGGTCAGCGGTCCAGACGCCAGGTCACGGCGGGTGGGGCAGGGCGGTCGGGGTGTCCTGCGGGCCGCGGCGATACAATCGGCGCGGGGCCGGCGACACTCGACCGCGGGATCGCTCGCCGGGAGCGGAAGCCCGGGCGGCGGGTGTCGACTGACGATCCGACGGGGCGGCCCTGGCGGACCTACGCGTCCGACCTGTCCCGGACGAGGGTCCGCAGGTCGACGGAGTCGTCCCGGAGTCTGGTGGCGTCGACCGGCATGCCGCGGTCGATGGCCCGACGCAGGATCTTCAGATCGGCGGGCCGGTTGATGCTGACCGCTCCGACGGCCCGACCGTCCCGCACCGCCACGGCGAGCAGATCGTCCTGGTCCAGACCGCCCCGTACCACGCTCAGCCGACCCGACTGGGGATCGCCGACGACCTCCAGGTGCAGGTCCGTGCGGCTGGACCAGAACCACGGAACGGACGGCTCGGGAAGTCGCTGCCCGAGCATGGCTGCTGCCGCCGTCCGCCCGGTCCGTAGCGCGGCGTCCCAGTGTTCGACCGGGCGGGCGGGACCGGTTGGACCGCCCTGTTGGGCGACGTCACCGGCGGCGAAGATCTGCGGATGGGAGGTGCGTTGTGCGTGGTCGACCAGGATTCCCACGTCGACGGCGAGGCCGGCCGCCTCGGCCAGGGCAAGATCGCGTTCGATACCGATCCCGACGACGACCACGTCGCAATCGACCGTATCCCGCTGGCCGTCGACCCGGATGCGGACCGCACCGGACCGTGCCTGCACCTCGCGCACGGCACCCGTGACCAGTGCGATCCCGTGCCGACGGTGCCGCAGATGCACCATCTCGGCGATTTCGGAACCGAGCACTGCGGCCAACGGCCAGCGCACCGGATCGATGACGGTGACCGCCGCGCCGAGCGCCGCAGCGGAGGACGCGACCTCCGCGCCGATCAGCCCGCCACCGACCACGCCGAGCCGGACACCCGGCCCGAGCTGTTCCCGCAGTGACTGCGCATCGGCGAGGGTACGCAGCGAGTAAACCGCAGGATGCCTCGCGCCCGGCAGGTCCAGCCGTCTCGGACGACCCCCGGTGGCGATGAGTACCAGGTCGGCCGTCTCCGCCGCACCGGTCGACAACTCCACGCGGGCCGACCTCGGCCGGACGGCACGGACGCCGACCCCGAGGCGCAGCCGGATTCCACGCTCGTCGTACCACCGGTGCGGGTGCAGCAGGGCAGAGGCAGGCTCGGCGGTCCCGCGCAGGACGTCCTTGCTCAACGGCGGCCGGTCGTACGGCAGGCTTTCCTCGGCCCCCACGATGGTGAGCCGGCCGTCGTAGCCGAGCGCCCGTAACTGTTCGGCGGCGCTGACCCCGGCCAGTCCCGCGCCGACGACCACGATGGCCCGGGGCGGGACGGCGTCTCCGGTCACTGGCGGACGTCGGCGTCCGCGACGAGAACGATCATCCCGTCGTCGCCGACCTCGACGCGGTGGGTCACCGCGTCCCGGGTCGCCGGCAGCGCGGTGGCCGTGCCGGTGCTCAGCTCGAACCGTCCACCGTGCAGCGGACACTCGACCTCACCGTCCTCCACCCACCCCTCGGCCAGGGAGGCGAGAGCGTGGGTGCAGGTATCGTTCAGGGCGTAGAACCGGCCGCCGTCGTTGAAGACGGCGATGTCGTCGGAGGCTCCGACCGTGGTCCGGGAGACCCGGACAGCGAATCCGTCCGGAACGTCCCGGGCGGCGCAGACCTGGATGCGTCGGGCGTCCGCCATGTCCCCTCCCCCGCTCATGCTGCCGGCTCGAAGTCGTACCGACCGGCCAGTTCGACGATCAGGTCACGCTGGCTCGGTGTCATCGGCAAGGGGACCTTGCCGGCCTGCGCGTCGACACCTATCGACATGAAGAAACCCTCCATCCCGCCGGGCGTGAACAGGAACAACAACCTGGCGGTATGCTGACCGATGTTGCGAAACCGGTGCCGTGTACCCCGTGGGACGAAGACGAAGTCCCCGCGGCCGGCCGGGAAGGTGTCCTCACCGTTGAGGAACTCCAGCTCGCCGGCGAGCACGTAGAAGGCCTCGTCGGTGTGGTGGTGCCGGTGTGGGGGCGGCCCGCCGCCCGGTGGTACCGACGCCTCGGCGAAGGTGAGCGCGCCGCCGGACTCGGCGGCCGAACACTTGAAGGTGTAGGTGGCGTCCCCGAACCAGATCGTGGGTCCAGCCTCGGCCGGACGGTGGATCACACCAGGCATCCTGGCGCCTCCTTTCAGGACGGACACCGATCGGCGTGCCGGGAGGCCCGGCACGCCGGACCGGATGTCAGAGGGTGGCGACAAAGCCGCCGTCGATGGCAAAGTTGGCACCGACGACGTTGGCCGCGCGGTCACTTGCCAGGAGAAGGACGAGGTCGGCCACCTCCTGGGGATTGGTGAACCGCCCGCTCGCGGCCTGCGCGGAGATCTGCTTCACGAAGGTGTCCGGGTCGATGCCGGTGGCCTTGCGTACGGCCGGCGCGATGCCGTCCTCGCGCAGCCACATGTCCGTCAGCGTCGGCCCGGGGCTCACCGTGTTGACCCTGATGCCCCGGGGGCCGAACTCCTTGGACAGCGCCTTGGAGAAGTTGCTGAGCGCGGCCTTCCCGGCGGTGTAGTCGTACACGTCGGGATCGGGCAGGTACGACATGATCGAGCTGACGTTGACGATCGACCCGCCACCGCGCTCGATCAGGTAGGGAACGGCCGCGCGGATCGTCCGCACCGCCGCCATCAGGTTGATGTTCAGACCCCACGTCCAGTCGTCGTCGGTGATCGACAGGAAGCCCTCGCTGCGGCGGACCACGCCGCCGACGTTGTTGACGACCACATCGATCCCACCGTGCAGGGCCAGGGCCTCGGCGACGAGCCGGGGTCCACCCTCGGGAGTGGCCAGGTCCACTGCGACCGGGTGTACCAGTCCCTCCGTGGCCAGGTCCGTCAGGTCGCCGGCGACGTTGCGGGCACCGGCGATCACTCGGGCACCCTCGTCGGCGAGTGCTCGGACGATTGCCAGTCCGACGCCCCGGCTGGCGCCGGTCACGATGGCGACTTTTCCGGACAGGTGCAGGTCCATCTCTCTTGTCTCCTCTGCTTGTGCTTCGAGGCCCGCAGGTCGGCCCCTGGGTCAGGAGTCGGTGGTGGCCACGGCATGGTCGGCCACCAGGGCAGTTCGCGTCGGGCGAACCGGCCGGCGACGGTTACGGGGCCGCAGCACGTACCACTCCACGAAGACGACGTGCACGGCCAGCGCGGTCCACAGCGCCACGGCCTCCAACTGGTGGGCCGTCGACAACGGCTCAACCCCGTAGGTCTCGGGCAGCGCCGAAAGCGTGCCGTTGATGAACAGCAGTGACAGCGGTCGGGCGGTGATGGTGGAGGTGGTGATCGCGACATTGCGCAGCATCCATCTCCGATGGTCGTCGATCCGACGTTGCAGGATCGCCCGGAAACCGGCGACGACCGAAACGGACCAGAGCAGACCCATCATCAGCAGGGCCGACCGAACTCCCTGCCCCGCCGGTGTCAGGATCGCCACCGGAAAGGACAGGATCGCCGACGGGATCACGCCGCCGAGGTAGTAGACCCAGCCGGCCCGGCGGTGCACCGCCGGGTGCCGTTCCCGCAGCCACGGCCAGACCTGGAGCCAGGCGAGCAGCACCGCGACCACGCCGAACAGAATGTGGATCACCAGCAGGGGGTAGTGCCACGGCACGTCCGGGCGGATCGACACCCGGGACATCCGCTCGTCCAGGGTGCCGTAGGGGTAGCCCCCGAAGATGCCGAAGCCGATGCAGTACACGGCGAGCGCGAAGACCCACCACTCCCGCAGCCACCGTGGTCGGGATCGGGCGGGCCGGATGCCGGAGGTCGGCTCCTGGGCCGGCACGCTGATCGTTGTCACGTCATTTCCCTCCTTCGAAGGTGCACGAATGGACCGCCCCTGGCGGTTCGCCGGGAGGACGGATCAGACGGTCTTCAGCAGCCCGCCGTCGATGACGAGGTCGGCGCCGCTGATGTTGGCCGACCTCCCGGCGAGGTACACCACCAGATCCGCCACCTCCGCCGGCGTGGTCAGCGCGCCAGTGGAGATCCCCGTGAGGGCCGGGAGTCGGGCGATCAGCTCACTCTGGGTGATCCCCGCCGCCCGGGCAGCGGCGGCGCCGATGCCGTCGGGGCCGGTCCACACGTCGGTGGAGACCGGGCCGGGCGAAACGGTGTTGATCCGGACGCCGACCGGACCGAACTCCTCGGCGAGGGCCTTGCTCAGGTTGGTCAGCGCCGCTTTGGCGGCCGAGTAGTCAGCGACGTTGACGTCCGGCCGCCGGGAGTTCACCGATCCGACGGTGACGATGCTGCCCTGCCGTTCGATGAGTGAGGGCAGCGCCGCCCGGGTGGCCCGCACGGCGCTGAAGAAGTTGACGTCGAGGGCCCATTGCCAGTCGGCGTCCCCGATCGACAGGAAGCCGCCCGGTCGAGCCTCGGCAGCGCCGACGTTGTTCACCAGCACGTCCACGCCCCCGGCCGTCCTGGTCGCGAGGTCGACGAGCGCTGCCGGCCCGTCGGCGTGGGCCAGGTCCACCTGGAGGGTGTACGGCGTCACGCTCCGCAGGTCGTCGCCGACGGTCCGGGCACCGGCGAAGACCAACGCCCCCTGCGCGACGCAGGCCCGGGCGACCGCGAGGCCGATGCCCCTGCTCGCTCCGGTGACGATCACGGACTTGCCTTCGATGGTCGAATTCATGGCACACCTTCCATTCATTCGGGGGTGTGTGCGGACCTGCCCTGGTGCCCCACTGCGGCAGAACAGGCAAGGGATCATCCGCCGGCAATCAATTCGACAAGTCGGCAGAGTCGTCGCATATCGACAGTAGAAAATCTATCACCGAATCACCGGTGAATAGCGCTCCGCCGGTGAAGCCGAACCCACTTCGTTAACTTTTCGCCTGCCCCTCCACGCAGAAATGCGCACGCGATGCGTGCGCATTTCTGGTGCCGAACAGGACGACCCGGACCGGGCCGGCTCCTCCCTGAGGGGGGAGGGAGGAGCCGGCCCGGATTCTTTCCGCTAGCGTGGACCTGAACGGCAGCTGTGCTCCACGTGCGGTAGAACCTCACAGGCCAACCACTCCAGCGCTTCGCCCACCAGGCGACCGTCGATGGGCATC
Source organism: Micromonospora sp. SCSIO 07396 (assembly GCF_053667945.1). NCBI lineage: Bacteria > Bacillati > Actinomycetota > Actinomycetes > Micromonosporales > Micromonosporaceae > Micromonospora > Micromonospora sp. SCSIO 07396. Next base: position 1,995,081 of record NZ_CM132210.1, on the reverse strand, counting down.
CACAACGAGCACATCGTCACGCCCGCGTCGGCAAGCTGGCGAAGATCCTCGATAATGGCCTCGGTGCTGGCGTCAGTGCCGCCGAGCAGCCGACCCGGGACGGGCCGGACCGCCGGAACTCCCTGCGGCACCAGGAACCCGACCGTGCTGATCTCGATCGTGGCCGGGTCGCGTCCCGTACCGACCGCCAACTCCTCGATCCGACGCCGGAAGAAGCGTGCGTCCTCGTGGGTGATGCCGGAGCCGTGCCAGCCGTCACCGAACCGCAGCGCCCGTCGGATCGCCGCATCGCTGTGCCCACCCACCCAGATCGGTGGCCCGCCGGGCCGGTGCGGGGGCACGCCGATGACCGCATCACGGAGAACGGCGAACCTGTCGTCCAGGTCTGCGGTGGTGCCGGACCAGAGTGCCTTCATGATTTCCAGGCTCTCGTCGGTCCGCTGACCCCGGAGCCGGATCGGTACCCCCAGTGCGTTGAACTCCTGGGGATTCCAGCCGGTGCCGACGGCGACCACCAGGCGACCCGCCGACATCACGTCGAGCGTCGCGAGCTGGTTGGCCAGCACCACGGGCCGGTAGTAGGGCAGGACCAGCACACTCGTGGCGATGCCGATGTGGGTCGTCGCGCCGGCCACCGCCGACAGCAGGACCACCGGATCGAGGCCTACGCCGTTCGGATTCTCCAGCACGTGGTTGGCCATGAGGACGTACTCCAGCCCGATCTGCTCAGCGTCACGCGCCGCCCGGAGCATGGCGTCGCCCGCGTCACGCGGCCACGACTGCGGCTCCAGGGAGAGTCCGAACTTCATACCCGTCTCCTGACGATGATGGCGACATGGGAAGCAACGGTTCAGCGGTCGTCGCAGCTCAGACCGGGGCAGGCTTGGCCTCGGCCTTACTCCCCCGCTCCCAGGACGGGACCAGACTCACCACCACCGCACCGACCACGGCGGCGACTGCCGCCACCACGTAGGCGACGTGGTAGCCGTGCAGGACACCGGCCTGACCGTCGGCGCTGACCGTCGACATGGCCGCGACGACCACCAGGGCCGCAACCCCGACGCTGGCGCCGACCTGCTGGGCGGTGACGTTCAGGGCACCGGCCACGCCGTGCCGCTCCGCCGGAACTCCGGTCAGCCCAGCGGTGGTCATGGTGGGGAACACCGCGCCGACGCCGATCCCGATGACGATCAGACCGGGCAACATGTGCACCCAGTAGTTGCCGTCGAGCGGGGTCCACGCCCAGGCCAGTATGCCCAGGCCGATCAACATCAACCCGAGGGCGAGCATGATCTTCTGGCCGAAGCGGGACAGCAGGCGGCCGGTGAAGAAGTTCGCCATCAGGAAGACGCTGAGCGAGAAGGGCATCACCGCGATGCCGGACTGGAACGGCGAGTAGTCCAGCATCTCCTGCAGGTAGAGCGGAGCGAAGAACTGCAGGCCCAGCGCGGCGGTGTAGAGCAGGAACGCCGAGAGGGTCGCCAGTCGTACGGGAACGGGGCGCAGCACCGACAGGGGCAGCAGCGGGTCCGCAGCCCGTCGTTCCCAGGCGACGAAGCCGACCAGCAGCAGGACGGCGCACGCCACCGACCCGACCACTACGGTGTCGTCCCAGCCAGCGGAGCCGCCCCGGCTTACCCCGAAGACCGCCAGCAGCAGACCCGCCGTGACCATGACCGCACCCGGCACGTCCAGGGGATGCGGGTTCCGGGCGGTGGCGGGTAGTGCCGCCCGCAGAGGCAACAGCACCAACAGGCCGAGAACCACCGAGAACGCGAACACCGCCCGCCAGCCGAACAGGTCGGTGAGCACACCGCCGAGCACGAAACCGCCGCTGCCGCTGGCGGCACCGACCGCCGCGTACATGCTGAAGGCCCGGTTGCGGGCCGGCCCGGCAGGGAAGACGTCGGACAGCAGCGCGATGGCGGCCGGGCCGGACAGCGCCGCGCCCAACCCCTGCAACGCTCGACCGACGATGAGCACCTCGACGCTGGAGGCCACGGCACCGGCCAGCGCCGCCGCCGTGAACAGCGCGACCCCGAGGCCGAAGACCAGGCGTCTGCCGAACACGTCGGCGAGACGGCCGCCGAGTAGTAGGAAACCGGCGAACGTGACGGCGTACGCTGTCAAGATCCATTGCAGGACGGAGCTGTCGAGCGCGAACTGTCGCTGCATGCCCGGCAGCGCGGCGTTGATGACGTTCATGCTGCCAATGTCGAGCGCGAGGGCACCTGCGAGGACCGTGAGAGCAAGCCAGTGTCGGGACACCTGGATTGCGTCGTCCTTCGTCTCAGCGTCATGTTCGATGGTCAAGGCAAGCTCCTGACAGGGGCGTTCCGGACAGCGTCGAGCGACCCGGGTCACCGGGCGCACCCGCCGGATGCGGGAATTCAGTTACTGGTGGCGGTGGCGAAGACCGGCTCGTCGACAGGCGCCCTGTCACAGGCCATCGCCGTCTCGGTCTCGGAGACCTGCCGCGCGAGCCGCCGGCGCAGATCTTGCAACGCGGCGATACGCCGATCGAGGGCGCCGAGCCGGTCGGCGGCGATCCTGATCGCGTCGGGACACATGGGCAGGGTGCTCAACGGCTGATCGAGACACCCCTTTTCGATCGAGATCCGAATGTCCTCGACGGTGAGCCCGGACTCCAGCAGCTCACGAATGTTCCGGACCCTGACCACCGAGAGTTCGTCGTACTCCCGATAGCCGTTTGCGGCACGACGTGGTGCGATCAGGCCCTGCTGCTCGTAGTACCGCACTGACCGGGCACTGACGCCGCACTTGTGAGCCAGTTCTCCGATGCGCATCTCGATCATCCCCTCGTGCACATGGCGATGCTAGAACATTGACACTAACGTCAAGGTCAATCATTGCACCGATGTCCGGGGCCGTGTGAACCTGGCCGCAGACGCCACTCCGGTCGCCCGTTCGTGGTACCGGACGACCGGAGTGGGTGTCGGGGTCACAGCGGTTGCGGCTGCTCCAATCGGAACTGCCGGACGTCGATGTCCCCGTCGACGAGCCCGGGCAACTCCGCCATGAACCCCGAAAGGTGCTCCTGCCCGAGGTGCCTGTCCAGGTCCTCGGCCGACCGCCACGCCTCGTAGAAAAAGAGGTTTCGCGGCTGCTCGGGGTCCTGGTGCACGCGGTAGTCCAGGCAGCCCGGCTCGTCGATGGTCAGCCGGGCCAACTCCACCATCCTGGCCTTGAGCTCCTCGATCCGGCCGACCCTCGCGCAGGCGAAGCCGGCGACCACAAGCGCCCTGTCGGTCATGTCACCCACCTCCATGATGTTCGTCAACCGACGCCGTGGTAATCGACGTCCAACAGGCCGAACCCGAGACCCGCCTCGATCGGATCGAAGTACTCGGCGTACAGTCGGATCTTGCCGTTGTCATCAAAGGTGAGCAGGGATATATAGGTGTTCCGGTAGATGTCACCACTGTGCATGACGCACTCGCCGTCGAACTGGACGATCACCGTGTCACCCTCGGCCCACATGCCCCGAACCGGGAAGCTCAACCGACGGAAGGTCTGGGGCAGGTTGCGCCACCGGGCGTGGATCGCGTCGCGGCCCACGATGTGCTCAGGGAACATCCGCCGACCGAACGGGTAGAAGTGCTCGGCGTCCTCGGCCCACAACTCCATCCACGCGTCTATTCGCTTCTCCTCCAGCAACCGGAGGAAGGCCCGTGCCGACGCCTTGTTCGCCTCGGCACGCTGGCTGTTCGCCAATGACATCACCCATCTCCATTCCCCGGCGTGACCGTGGGTGACGCGGCCGCAGGGCCACGTCACCCACGGTCAGTTCGCCTCGGTGTTCAACCCAGGCGCGAACGGATCTCCCGGGGGAGCCGGTGGTCCGCGCCGAAGACCTCCTCGGCCAGGTCGAGCGGGGTCTTGCCATCGTGCCCGACGAGCGTCAGCGACGCACCCGCCTCGATCACGATCTGGCTGCACTCCTCGTACCCGTGCCACAGCGCATCGTGCAGCGGCGTGTAGCCGTTGGTCGCGCCCTGGAAGTCCAGATCCACCCCGGGCCAAGCGGAGATGAGCCGGGTGAGGTCGACGTGCCCGTTGTAGACGGCCTTGTGGAGCGGCACGGCACCGAAGGTGGGCTCGGTCGCGTTCACGTCGGCCCCGGCATCGAGCAGCAGCCGCGCGATCTCCGTGTGGCCGTCACGCGCCGCCACCAGCAGCGGAGTGTGGGCGTCGTTGAAGCCGTTCACGAACGGGAACCGCTCATCGACCTCCGCCCCCGCGGCGAGCAGACGGCGGACCGCCTCGACGTCACCGGTCGTGACGGCCAGCATCAGGCGTTGCCCGGCCACCCGCCGCTCGTCGGCCGCCATCCGGTCCTTGAGGTGCTGCTCCGCTTCGAGGAGCCGCTCCTTACCGATGGTGTTGACGTTCAGTTCGTACTCGAAGTGCTCCTTGAGCGAGAACCCGTAGTGGGTGCTCAGATTGAGGCCGGCACCCATGTCGAGCAGGAACCGGGCCACATCGGGGAACTTGTACCACAACGCGTCCATCAGTGGCGTGTGACCCGTGGTGGGAGCGACGCTGTCGACGAACGCGCCCGCGTCGACCAGCGCCCGCACCACCGCCAGATCGCCGCCCTGGCATGCCTTGTGCAACGCGGTCAGGCCGGCACGCGGCTCCGCGGTCAGGACGTCGGCGCCGCTGTCCAACAGCAGCCGCACCGAATCGGCGTCACCCTGCCCCGCCGCGATCATCAGCGGGGTCAGGCCGCTCGGATCACGGGTGTCGACGTCCGCCCCCGACCGGAGCAGCTCGGCGAGCTCGTCGTGCGCCCGCCGACGAACCGCCTCGACCAGTCGTGGCCCCGAGTCGGCGGTGAAGGCAGCCACCTCTCCGTTGGGGTCGAAGTAGACCTTCCACGCCACGATCCGGCCATCGTCGTCGACGACCAGCTTGTGGGAGTCCTCGATCTCGAACTGTTCCCGTGTCCGCGCGTGCAACGCCTTGGTGTAGATGACCGCGAACGCGGTGTCGCCGTCGGCCCGTAGTTCCCGCATCGCGTAGTCGACGATCTCCGTCGTCTCACCACGCACGACGAACGCCTCGCGGACCGCGTCGATGCCGACGTGGCGCCCCAGGTAGGGGATCACCTCGTTCCAGCGGTCCTTCGGAAGCTCGAAGTCGATGTCGGGGGACAGCGCCGCGAGGGCCGCGTCGAGATCCCCCCTGGCCAGATCGGCGAAGTACGTCTCGACGACCCGCCGTGTGAGTTCGGTACCCATCACAGACCTTTCTCCGGTCAGAACGTCAGTTACTCAGAGTCGGAACCCACCGGGGTCGGCCACGACCACGTCGAGCATCCGGGGGCCGTTCGCACTGAGGGCCTCCCGAAGCGCGGTCCGCAGCCCCTCCGGCGAGACGATCCGCTCGCCGGGCACCCCGAACCCGCGCGCCAGCGCCGCCATGTCGACCCCGCTCAGGTCCCAACCGGCCTGCCACGCCTTCTGGTCCTCCAGGTAGTACTTGAGCGACAGGTAACCCGAGTTGTTCGGGATCACGTAGGTGATAGGAAGGTTGTGCTGCGCCGCCGTCCACATCGAGTGCAGGGTGTACTGGGCGGACCCCTCCCCCATCACGACCACCGCGCGCCGGTCGGGTCGGGCCAGCGTGTAGCCGACCGCCCCGGCGAACGGGAAGCCCAGGGCGCCGCTGGCGGTGGCGAAGTAGCCGTTGTTCGGGCCCAGCGGGATCTGCTCGTGGAAGTCCGCCCTGCCGATCGGCAGTTCCTCGAACAGCACCGCGTCGTCCGGCAGCTCCTGCGCCAACAGGTGGAACAGGTAGGCCTGGGTCAGCGGCTCGGAGGCGGTGGGCGTGGCGATCTGCGGTCTGGTCGAGGCCAGCGGCACCCGCTCCCGTTCCCGCACCCGGGGCACGAGCTGACGCACGGTCGACCCGGTCGGACAGACGAACGCCGTACCGGCCATCGACCAGGCGGCGGCGACCGGATCGTCGGTGACGTGGTAGAAGTCGACCCCCTCCGGGAGTTGGGGCTGGGCGCTCGTGTCCGTCGCCGCCGGGTTGGTCGAGAAGAGGTCGAAGGACGTGAAGAGGGTGAACAGCGGGCTTCCGAAGACCACCACCACGTCGTGCTCGGACAGCCGTTCCGAGATCATCTCCGGGATCGGCGGCAGGACGCCACCGAATAGCGGGTGGGTCTCGGGGAAGCTCCCCCGGGGCCAGACAGGGCTGCCCCACACCCGGGCGTTGAGCCGCTCGGCCAGCCGGACGAGGTCATCGCGGGCCCCGTCCACGTCGACCCGCGGCCCGGCGACGATGCCCGGCCGCTCGGCGCTGTTCAGGACGTCCGCCAGCCGGTCCAGGACCGCCGGGTCGGTGACCACGGCAGAACTGACCTGCCGGACCCGGTGCGGCAAGGGGCTCGCCGGCCGGACCCAGTCGTCCTCGGGAATCGCGACGAACACCGGACCCTGTGGCGACTGCCGGGCGATGTGGTAAGCCTTCTCCAGCAACGCCGGCACGTCCTGCGGCCGGGCCGGCTCCCCAGCCCACTTGATGTACGGCCTCGGCAACGACGTCGCTTCGCTGGCGGTCAGGAACGCCTCGCCGAGCAACAGCTTACGCGCCTGCTGACCACCGATGATCACCATTGGGGTGTGCGCACTGGCGGCGGTGTACAGGGCGCCCATCGCGTTGCCCAGACCGGGACCACCGTTGATGACGACCAGGGACGGCTCACCCGTGGCCTGGGCGTGACCGTCGGCCATGCTGACGACCGACGCCTCCTGGAGCCCCATGACGAAACGGAAGTCGTCCGGCCACGACTCGAACAGCTTCATCTCGGTGTGACTCGGGTTACTGAAGACCGTGGTCATGCCCAGGTCCCGCAGCAGATCGATGGTCACCTCTCGGATCGTTCTTGATTCACCCTGTTCTGCTGGCACAGTCAGCACTCCTCCTGTGATCTGGGGGCCCGGCGAATCCGACGTCGTCCGAACGGTGGCGCGCTTTTCCGGCGTTGACTGGCAGACACGGCCGGTGAGCCTTGAAACGCGTCGGTCGAATCAGTCGGGCATCTCCTTCGTAAGGAAGATGTTTACGAACCGGTCGCACAGGTGACAAGGCGGCAGGACCGAAGTATCGGCACTTCGTTAGCACAGCGCCCGTACTTCGTGTGGTCACCCGCCGGCGGAGTGACGACCTCTGCTGGGCGGACTGCCGTAACGGTAGACCGGGGCCGGATCCCGGAATCATTTCCGCCCTCGATAATCAACGGATGAGGCCGACCACTTGACCTGAACCGGATTTCCTGCTTGGGTGATGAAACGTCCTTTACCGCGATGCGGTCCCCGACGATCCAACAATGCTCGCGACGTGATTATCGGTTACGCACCGGGCACCGGGCGGCCACCCTACCGGAATTCCTCACCGGCTACCGTCGCCCTCGGAGGGAGTTGATGGTGCACCACACGGGTACTGACCGCCACGAGGTCAGCCAAACATCATACCGCGTCGACGGTGACCGGGCCGCACCGGTGGGCCCGTGAACCGGGTCACCGTGGTCTCCGGAGCCAACCGGGGCATCGGCCGCGCGGTCGCCCGGCTGTTGGCCGAGGCAGGCGACACCGTCTATCTGACCGCCCGGCACGCCACCGCTGCCGAGCGTGCCGTCACGGACCTGGGTCCCCCCGCCGGGGAGGGGAGTCTGACGGCCCATCAACTCGATGTCACCGATCCGGCGAGTATCGCCCGCCTGGAGCACACTCTGCGCGAACGGCATGGCAGGCTCGACGTCCTGGTCAACAACGCGGGCATCCTCTACGACACCTGGCAGAGCGCCACCGACGCCGACCTGTCCGTCGTTCAGCAGGCCCTCGACACCAACCTGTACGGCGCGTGGCGCACCACGATGCGGCTCCTGCCCTTGCTGCGCGCCGGCCGTCACGCCCGGGTCGTCAACGTCTCCAGTGGCGCGGGGTCACTGGCCGACATGGCGGGTGGCCTACCGGCGTACCGCATCTCCAAGGCCGCGCTGAACGCCCTGACCCGCATCCTCGCCGCGGAGTTGCGCGCCGACCGAATCCTGGTCAACGCCGTCGGCCCCGGCTGGGTCGCCACCGACATGGGTGGCGCGGGCGGCCGCCCGGTCGCCGACGGTGCCGAAGGCGTCGGATGGGCCGTCGACCTGCCCGACGACGGCCCCACCGGTGGCTTCTACCGGGACGGCCGCCCCGTACCCTGGTGAGGCGAGCGCCGCACCCCGGAGTACGGCGCGCTCACCGGACAGGCGGACCGCCCGTGGGCCGAGGATGGGCTGGTGGGAACTCGACGCCACACCACCGGATGCGGCAGCGACGGGTGTCGCTGCGACGGGAGACGCCGGGATTCCCCCGGACGGGGTGGCGGGGTGGCCCCCTGACCGGGCCACCCCGCGTTCGCGCCCCTCACCGACGGGCGGGTACGACAGTCCGCCGGCCGGTCCTGACGGGGGCGCGGGTCAGAAACGCGCCCAGTCGTCGGCGGCCGGCCGCCACACGTCGATGTTGCGCGGGTCGACCGCCATCCGGCGGGCCCGGTGGGTCTCGTGCTCCTCCGGCGTGAACACCCGGTGCCTGTCGCACAGCTCGTAGCGCGGCCCGTGCCGGGTGTCGTGCATGTAGAAGGCGATCGACGTGGACGCCGAGTGGTTGACCAGGTCGGAGGCGATCGGGACCTGCTTGTACTGGGCCCGTGCCCGGCCGCGCATCACGTGGTCGAAGCTCTTCATCATGAAGCACAGGTGCGCGACGTAGAACTCGTTGTTGCGCTGGATCGCCAGGCTGTGGTGGTAGCGGTCCTCGCTGCGCAGGAAGACCGTCACGTCGCCGACGTGGTCGGACTCCAGGAAGCCGAGCACCTTGGTGTAGAACGCCAGCGTCTCGTCGTACTTGTCGGTGGCGAGGAACGGGTGCACCAGGTCCAGCGGGCGCAGCTCGATCAGCGGCGGCTCGGCGTACTCCTGGAACTCGGTGAACAGCTCGACGATCAGCCCGTTGGGGTCGCGGACGGCGAAGCCCCGCTGGACCAGGCCCTTGACCCGGTCGGCCAGCTCGAACACCTCGTGCCCGGCGGCGGTGACCCGCTCCCGCAGGTCGTCCAGGACGGCGTCGTTCTCGACGCTGAACCCGACCGCCGTGGTCCACGACTCGGTACGCTGCGGCGCGGCGACCAGCTCGATGCTGTGGTGTTCCAGGTCGGCGCGCAGGAACGCGTACTCGTCGTCGTGCTGCTCCAGTTGCAGCCCGACGTGGTACTGGAGGAACTCGATGGAGGCGGCCAGGTCGGGCACCTCGATCCGGGCGTACTCCATGCCGTAGGGCCCACGGCGGCGGGCGGTGGCCTCGGTGGTCATCTGTGACCCCTCTCGATGGGCTGGGCGTCCCCGGCGGTGGGGATACTGACGATGGCCTGACGCTCGATGACCGGCCGCCAGCGTTCCCGGACGAACCGCTCGTGCGAGTCGCTGTGCAGGTAGTCGAGCAGGTCCTGCTCGGTGGGGAACTCCACGACGAAGCCGTGGGTCATGCTGGTGTCGCGGGTGCTGACGTTGACCCCGCTGCGCCAGTTGCGCATCGCGGGATACCGGCTCGGGAAGGTCTCCAGCTCGGCCAGGACGGACTCGGCCGCGCCGGGCGGCAGGTCGTCGCGGAACCGGAAGACCAGCATGTGGGTGATCATGGCGGCCGGCTCAGAGGATGAAGCTGAGTCGGGCGCCGGGGTCCATCGACTCCATCACCGGGACGGCCCGGCGCAGCCGGAACCGCAGCCCGTCCGGGTCGACCTTGAGCACGTGCTCGTAGCGGCCGACGTAGGTGTAGGCGCCGTTGTCGCGGTAGCGGTGGATGATGAAGTTGGCGCTGATCCAGACGGTCTCCGCGCCGGCCTCCAGCAGCAGCACGTTGGAGATCATCCGGTGGGTGCGCGAGTGCGGGTTCTCGGCGTGTGCCTTGCGGCTCTTGAGCCGCTTGACCCGGGCCTGGATCAGCTCGTAGTCGTCGGCCACGAAGTACCCGGCGGTGGTGGCGTCCCAGCCGGCCCAGTCGGTGGTCGGCACCTCCAGCCGGCCACCCGGCTCGATCAGGGTGAGCCACTCGTCGAGCCGCCACTCGTCGAGCAGTTGGGCCTCCCGGTAGAGGAACTCCTCCACCTCGGCCCGGGTCACCTCGCGCGATGCCACACTGACCACTCCCCCACGGCTCCCGGCCGTCGTCGACGACACGCTCACTTGCCCGCACCCCCCGCGGCGGGTCCGGCGGCGGGCGTACCGGCCGGCGGGTCGCCGGCCACGCTGGTGCCCGCCCCGACCTTCTCGGCCCAGCGCCGCCAGAAGCTGCGCATCGCGCCCTCGTCGATCGAGCGGCCCTGGTTGCCCTGCTTCTCGTTGGCCATGCCCCGCGACATGTCGCTCCAGTCGTGGGCGGGGTCGACCGCGTCGGCGGTCGCGGTGATGCCGCGCTGCACCGCCTCGTACGCCTCGATGTCGTCGGGGGTGGCCAGGCCGCCCGGCCCGACGAAGCTGACCATCGTCTTGATCCGCAGCGCGCGGACCGACTCCGGCTCGCCGACCTCGACGAACTGCCACGCCCGCACGTCGGTGCGGTCGGCGGCGACCGGTTCGAGCTGCCTGATGGTCAGCGCCTCCAGGTCGAACAGCAGCAGGTTGGGGAAGACGAACAGGATGCGGCTGGCGTCGGCCACCTCGGCGGCGAGTTCGGGGCCGAGGCGGGCCTCCAGCTCGCGGCGCTTGGCGACGGTGCGGGTCTTCTCCTCGTCGCCGAAGCGGGGCTCCCAGACCATCCCGATCCGGCCGTTGTGCCCGGTGAGCACGAGCAGCCCGTGGCCGCCGCCGAGGTCGTAGGCGTACTGGTCGTCGTCGGTGACGGCGAACCCGGTCTCCCGCAGGTAGCCGACGAAGGTGTTGTGGGTGGGGGCGAAGTGGTAGCCGTCCATCGCGTTCTCGACGGCGAGCTTCCAGTTGCCCTTCACGCTGTAGAGCTGCACGCCCGGCAGGGTGGTCATGCCGTGCTCGCCGATCTTCGCGGTCAGCGACATGTAGTGCGCGGCCGGCCCGAGGTGGGTCAGCAGGTCGGGCACGTCCGCGTCGAAGGCGACGAAGACGAAACCCTCGTGGATCTGGAGCCGGGGCACCTGGCGCAGCGCCATCGACGCCCGGAAGGCGGGGTCGTCGGGGTACGCGTCGTCGCCGGGCAGCGCAGCCAGTTCGCCGGAGTTGCTGAACGCCCAGGCGTGGTAGAAGCACTGGAAGAACTTCGTGTTGCCCTCGCTGTGCCGGCACAGCACGGTGCCCCGGTGGGTACAGGCGTTGAAGAAGGCCCGCACCTCGCCCCCGGCGTCCCGGCAGAAGATCAGCGGTCGACCGCCGAGGGTGCGGGTCTTGAAGTCACCCGCCTTCGGGATCTCGGTCTCGTGGCCGAGATAGAGCCAGGTGTGATTCCAGATCCGGTCGATCTCGGTCCGGAACACCTCGGGGTCGCGGTACGCCGAGCGGTGCACGCGGAACCGCAGCGCCTCCCAGTCCTCGTCGATCATCGCGCCGGCTGCACCGAGCGGACGTACCGGCGTCTGCTGCGCCATCACCTCACCGCCTTCTACGTCATGCGAGACAGCATCTCGCTACACGATGCTGCTACTCGGCCATGGCAACTGTCAAGAGCAGGGCAGACTCCGACACCGGGTTACTCGCTGTTAATACGAACGCAACACGCAACTGTTGCTTCGCCGGTCACGATCCCCTACATCCGACATGGCCCGGCCGATCCGCCCGCCCCGATCGCCGGCCCTTGGACGCGGCCCGCGCATCCCGTCGCCGGCCGCCGGCCACCCGCACCGGGCAGCGCCGTCCCGTCGCACCGCCAGCCGGTGTCACCCCTTCCGGAGGATGTCATGCTCCAGCCGCACGATGGCCCGATCGGTGGAACCCACTACCTGCCCAGCACCCCGGACACCTGCCTGTGGGGCCGGCTGCCCGACCGGCGGCACGAACCCGTGCTGCGGGTCGGCTCCGGCGAGACCGTGACCATCGACACGCTCAGCCACGAGGGCATCCTGGAGGACCAGGGCCGCGACCCGGTCGGCTTCCTCAAGCAGTTCGACGTGCCCACCGACCGGGTCCTCACCGACGCCCGCGACCTGGCCGCCTCCGACGTCGCCCACGACTACGACGCCGACGGCCCGCACGTGGTCACCGGCCCGATCACGGTGGCCGGAGCCGAACCCGGCGACCTGCTCCGGATCGAGGTGCTCGACCTGCTCGTCCGCGCCCCGTACGGCTTCATCAGCAGCCGGCACGGCTACGGCGCGCTGCCCGGCGAGTACCCGCTCACCCCCACCGACACCGGCCCGGACGGCGACGGCCCCCGGGAGTACGGCACCGTCAGCCACTTCACCGAGGTGATCCACCACGGCGGCCGGCTGTTCGGCACCCTGCCGTACGGCGACGGCCGGGCGGCCCGCTTCCCGCTCGCCCCCTTCCTCGGCCTGATGGGCGTCGCCGTGGACACCGACGAGCCGGTGCACTCGGTGCCGCCCGGCGCGTTCGGCGGCAACCTCGACATCAACGAACTCCAGGTCGGCTCCACCCTCTACCTGCCGGTGCAGCTGCCCGGGGCGGGCTTCTACGCCGGTGACCCGCACTACGCCCAGGGCGACGGTGAGGTGGCGCTGACCGCCCTGGAGGCGCCACTGCGGGCCACCCTGCGACTGTCGGTGATCCCCGGGGCACAGGCCGGTGGCCTGGTCGGGGCCGTCGACGGGCCGTTCGCCGAGACCGCCACCCACTGGCTGCCGGTCGGCCTGCACGGCGACCTCGACGAGGCGATGCGGCGGGCCGTCCGGGCCGCCGTCGACTTCCTCGTCCGCACCCAGGGCATGCCCCCGCAGACCGCGCTGGCCTACCTGAGCGCCGCCGCCGACTTCGAGGTGAGCCAGGTCGTCGACGGGGTGAAGGGCATCCACTGCCTGATCCGCAAGGCCGACTTCCCGGCCCACTTCTGACCGACGACGCGTCCCGGCCCGTGGCGGTGTGCCGCGGGCCGGGGTGGGCGGCGCACCGACGCGCGCAGGGGTCGCCGCCACGCCGCTGCCCCCGACCGGGACGGGCCGGGGGCAGCGGACGCAGCCGGCCGGAGCCGGGCCGCACCGTCACCGACAGGCGGCGTGCGACGGGCGGCAGGACCGGGGACCGCGGCGGCGACGGCCGGGCCGGGTGGCGCTGCCCGGCCGGGCCGACGGGGTGGGGTTCAGGCGCTGGTGGGCACCTCGACACGACGGGGTGCGGCCTCCATCGCCCCGGGCCGGGTGACCGTCACCGCTGCCGCCCGGCTCGCCCACCGGGCCGCCTCGTCGATCGCCGCGCCGTCGAGCAGCGCGTCGGCCAGGGCGGCGCAGAAGGTGTCCCCGGCACCGGTGGCGTCGACCGCGTCGACCCGCTCAGCCGGGATCAGCCACTGCCGGTCGGTGGTCACCACCAGCGCGCCGTCACCGCCGAGGGTCACCACCACCGGCCCCCGGGTGCCCAGCGACCGGGCCATCGCGGCCAGCGCGTCGGCCCCGGCGTCCGTCGGCGGCGCGCCGGCCAGGGCGGCCAACTCACCCCGGTTGGGCACCAGCACGTCGACCCGGGCCAGGGTCGCCGGGTCGACCGGGCGGGCCGGTGCCGGGTTGAGCACCACCAGGCCCTCGGCCAGCCGGACCGCCTCGGCCACCACCGCCGCGTCGACCTCCTGTTGCAGCAGCACCGCCCGCGCCGACCCGAGCAGGTCACGCAGCGGGCCGAGGTGCTCGGCGGCGAGCCACATGTTCGCCCCCGAACTGACCGCGATGGTGCTGTCGCCGTCGGCGGTGACCAGCACGATCGCCTGCCCGGTCGGGCGGGGGGCGCGCAGCACCGCCTCGGTGGCCACCCCCTCGGCGGCGATCAGCCCGAGCAGCCAGTCGCCGTCGGCGTCGATGCCGACCGCGCCGACCATCGCCACCCGGCGACCCAGCCGGGCGGCGGCGACGGCCTGGTTGGCGCCCTTGCCGCCGCCGGCCCGCCGGTGGTCGGCCGCGCCGAGCACGGTCTGCCCGGGGGCGGGCAGCTCGTGCAGCGGCACCACCACGTCCACGTTGAGGCTGCCCACCACCACGATGTCGGTCATCGCCGGTCAGCCCTGCCCGGGACGCCAGGCGTGCGGCAGGAAGTCCGCCCGGGGCGGGGCGAAGACGTCCACGTTGATGCACGGGCCCTCGGTCGGTTCGATGTAGTGCTCCGCGCCGCGCGGCACCAGCAGCATCGAACCCGGCCCCATCGGGTGCGGCACACCGTCGACGTAGTAGTTGCACCGGCCGCCGAGAATCAGCACCAGCTGGTCGAAGTCGTCGTGGTGGTGCGGGTTGAGGTCCATCCCGACGGCCAGTTCGTGCCAGGCGAAGAGAACCTCGTCGGTGGCGTACACCTTGCGGCGCACCCCGGGCCGGACGTCGGTGGCCGGGATGTCGTCCCAGTTGACCGAGGTGCGGTAGAGCTGCGGGTTGAGCATGTGAACGCGTCCCTTCTCGGGCGGGTCAGAGGGGTGCGGCGAGCCGACGCAGGCCGGTGCCGAGCAGGTGCAGGTCCGAACCGACGACCAGGTAGCGCGCGTCGGTCAGGCCACAGCGGTCCAGCGCCGCGGCGGACCGCTCGGGCACCCAGCCGCCGAGGTGGGTCCCGGTCGTGCGGGCCGCGGCGGCGATGTCCCCGGTACGCCGCAGCAGCGGCCCCGGGTCGTCGGTGGTCGACAGGCCCAGGCTCACCGCCAGGTCGGTGGTCCCGACGAAACCCACGTCCACCCCGGCCAGCAGGGCGGGCAGCGGGTCGTCGGTGGTCGCCGTCTCGATCTGGGCCACCAGTACGGGCGGGTGCTCGGCCTCCACCGCGAGGTACCGGTCCAGGCCGTCGCCGCCGTACCCGGCCGACGGGTGCGCCAGGCTGATGCTGCGCCGGCCCTGCGGGGCGTACCGGCTGGCCGAGCGCAGCGCCTCGACGTCGGCCCGGCGGCGCACCGTCGACAGCTGGATCCCGACGGCCCCGGCCTCCAGCAGCCGGTTGACCTGGCCGGGGTCGACGGCCGGCACCCGGACCAGCGCCGGCAGGCCAGCCAGGGCGGCGAGCCGGAGCTGGTCGGTGGCGGTCCGCTCGTCCAGGCCGGAGTGCTCCAGGTCGATCACGACGAAGTCGAGTCCGGAGCGGGCGGCCAGGGCGATCACGTCACCGCCGGGCAGCTTGACGAACGTGCCGGCGAGCTGACCCCCGGCGCGCAGGGTCGCCCGCAGCCGGGCGCGGTGGCCGTGCACCCCGGCCGGCGGGGTCGGCTCGACGGAGGTCGGCGGCGTCTGCCCGACGGACGTGGACGGGGTCGGCTGGGCCGGCCCCGGCTCGCCGGACACCGGCCCGACGGCGGACATCAGGGCCTCACGCCCGGGTGGCGGGCAGCCCGCGCCACGGCACGGTCGGCACCTGCTCGCCGCCGAGCAGCACCACGCTCGGCTCCAGCCGGGGTGCGGTGATCGTGTTGCCGGCGGCGTCGGGGAGCACCGCCTCCTCGGCCTCGGCCAGCACGGTGACGTGGGCCGGGCCGCCCTCGACCAGGGTGCCGTAGCCCTCGGCGTCCAGGCCGGTCAGCCGGGCCGGTGCGGTCGTCACCCGGGGCACCAACTGCTCCAGGGTCATCCCCATCGCGCGCAGCTTGGCCATGCTGGTGACCAGGTCGAACACCGGGCCGCGCCAGTTGCGGGCGCTGGTGTCGGAGGTGACCACGTCGGGCAGGAAGCCCTGCTCGATCGCCGGGCGGGCGACGGCGAAGCTGAGGTTGCTCTTGCCGTGGGCGGATTCGAACAGCACCCCGCGCTCGCGGGCGGCGTACACCTCGGGCAGCACGGTGCCGTCGTTGAGGATGCCGTACGGCTTGCCGGTGTAGCAGTGCGCCACCACGTCGCCGGGGCGCAGCAGGGGCAGGATCACCGGCAGCGGCTCCGGCGTCTCTCCGATGTGGATCATCAGCGGCAGGCCGGCCTCGGCGGCGAGCGCCAGGGAACGCTTGAGCAGCGGACGCCAGTCCAGCCCGACGACGTCCTCGGAGAGCCGGATCTTGAACCCACGTACCCGGTGCGGGTTCGCCTCGGCCACCGCCAGGGCGTCCTCGGGGACCAGCGTGCCCGGGTTGATCAGCTCACCGAACCGGAAGTCGATCAGGCCGAGGACCGAGACGTTGAGGAAGTTCACCAGCCGCATCCGGGCCGGCTCGGCGACGTACTTCTCGAACGCGGCGAAGGTGGACGCGCCGACGGTGCCGGCGTCGCAGGCGGCGACGACGCCCCGGTGCAGGTGCGCCTCGTCCGGCGGGGCCCCGACCTTGGAGACCTCGGCGAAGATGTGGGTGTGCGCCTCGACCAGGCCGGGCAGCACGTACTGCCCGGCGCAGTCGACCACCCGGTCGGCGGCGGCGGCGAGGCCGGGCGCGATCCGGGCCACCCGGTCGCCGGTCACCGCGACGTCGGCGACCTGGCTGGCTCCGGTCTGACCGTCGAACACCTGGCCACCGGCCAGCACCAGGTCGTACCGCTCGGAATTCTCACTCATGACATCGGGCTCTCTGTGCGAAGCGAGTGGGTCGACGCGTCGACGGCGGCCGGCGCGGGGTGGTCCGGGCTCTCGGCACCGAACCGGGTACGCAGGGGCAGCACCCCGGCGACGGTCACCTCCACCTGGTCACCGGGGCGCAGGAAGCAACCCCGGTCCTGGCCGGTGCCGGTCGGGGTGCCGGTGAGCACCACGTCACCGGGCTCCAGCACCACGTACCTGGTGATCCAGGCGAGCAGGTCGGGCACCGGGAAGATCAGGTCGGCGGTGCTGGCCTGCTGGCGCAGCTCGCCGTTGACCGTGGTGCGGACGCCGATGGCGTCGCGGTCGGCGACCGCGCCCAGGCCGAGCACCGAGGCGCCCAGGGCACCGAACCCGGGAAAGCTCTTGGCCAGGGTGGGATTGCCCGTGGCGGCCATCACGTCCCGGGCGGTCAGGTCGTTGGCGGCGGTGATCGCGGCGAGGTGCGCCCAGACCTGCCCGGCCGGGGTGTGGTGCATCCGGGTGCCGACGACCAGGGCGACCTCACCCTCGTAGTCGGGCTGGCTGCTCACCGAGCCGGGCAGCGGCACGGTGTCCCCGGGGCCGGAGCCGGCGCTCGGCGATTTCAGGTAGAGCACCGGCTGGGTGGGCAGGGCCCGGCCGGTGGTGCGGGCCTTGCAGTGGTAGTTCAGCCCGACGCCCCACACCGCGCGGGTCCCGGCCAGCGGCGGGCGCAGGTCGCCGACGAGGGTCTCCAGCGGTAGCCGGCGGCGGACCCGGGCCTCGGCGGCGGGGGCGAACCCCCGGCCGGCGCGCAGCAGGGCGGCCACGTCCGGGGTGGGCAGGTCGAGCAGTTCGACGTCGTCGCCGGTGATCCGGCCCAGCCCGTACCGGGTGACGACGAGGTGCGCGTCGGTGGGCGCGGGGGCGGTCATACCGCGTCCGAGGAGTGGCCGGGTACGGTGCCGAGCGCCGGGTTGACCAGTGGGGCCAGGTTGTTGACGGCGGCGGCGGCCTCACCGAAGCCGACCGAGATCAGCCGGACCTTGCCGTCGTAGTCGGTGATGTCGCCGGCGGCGAAGACCCGGGGCAGGTTGGTCCGCATCGACCGGTCCACGGCGACGTAGCGGCGACGCATCTCCAGCCCCCAGCGCTCCATCGCGCTCAGGTCGGCGATGAAGCCGAGCGCGGCGACCACCGCCTGGGCGGGCAGGGTCTGCCGGCCCTCGCCGCGTACCTCGGCGATCCGCACCGCCTCGACGTGCTGTTCCCCGTCGATCCCGCTGACCTCGTACGGGGTGAGCACCCGCACTGTCGACTCGTGCAGCTGGGTGACGCTGCGTTCGTGGGCGCGGAACTGCGGTCGCCGGTGCACCAGGGTGACGCTGCTGGCGTACGGCTCCAGGGCCAGCGCCCAGTCGACGGCGGAGTCGCCACCGCCGACCACGACGACGTCCTGCCCGGCGAGTTCCTCCAGCCGGGGGACGAAGTAGCGCAGTCCCCGGCCGAGGTGGTCGCTGCCGACGGGCAGCTCCCGGGGGGTGAAGGTGCCGATGCCGGCGGTCAGCAGCACGGCCGCCGCCCGGACCTGGGTGCCGGTGTCGGTGCCGATCAGCACGTGGTCCTCGGCGCAGGTCAGCTCGATGGCGCTCTGCCCGAGCAGGAACGTCGGCTTGGCGGTGGCGGCCTGGGTGAGCAGGGCGTCGACGAGTTCCTGGCCCCGCACGGCGGGCAGCCCGGCGATGTCGTAGATCGACTTCTCGGGGTAGAGGGCGGCGATCTGCCCGCCGGCCTCGGGCAGCGAGTCGATCACCGCCACGCTCATCCCGCGGAAGCCGGCGTAGTAGGTGGCGTAGAGGCCGGCCGGGCCGGCGCCGATGATCGCGAGGTCGACCTCGTGCCGCTCGGTCATCAGCCGGCGCTTTCCGCGATGGCCGGGTGGTCGTGGCCGACCCGGCCGATCTTGCGGGCGCCGCCCGGGGTGCCGATCTCGGTGAAGAACTCGGCGTTGATCGGCCCGAACCGGGCGCGGTCGGCGGGCAGGTCGTCGAGGTGGAAGATCGAGGTGACCGGGCAGACCGGCTCGCAGCGCCCGCAGTCGACGCACTCGTCCGGGTTGATGTACATCATCCGGTCGCCCTCGTAGATGCAGTCCACCGGGCATTCCTCGACGCAGGACCGATCCTGTACGTCCACACATTCGTCGGTGACCACGTAGGTCATCGGTCCTCCTGCGGTTCGGTCGGCCGGCCGCATCCGCGCCGCAGCGGCAGGTCCGGACGGGCAGCCGATCCGGGTGCCGGGCCCGTTCCGCGACGTCGCCGGATGCGGGGCGATGTCGTTTGGTGTCAGGCCACGCTAGAGACCCGGCCCAGAGTATGTCAACATACGAGACGTCATCTTGAATGAAGTCACGCTGGCGAGAGGGAGCGGATGGACGACGAGGTACCGGCGCCCCTGCGCCACGCCGCCGCGCGGGCGGTCGACGAGGCCACCCTGGTCGACGCCCTGGCCGCGCTCACCGCCCAGCCCAGCCCGTACGGCCGGGAGCGGGCCACCGCGCTGCGGGTCGCCGACTGGGCCGCCACCCGCTGGCCGGAGCTGTCCTGGCAGGTCGACCCGCTGGAGCGCACCCCGACCACGCCCGACAGCGCCAACCTGGTCGGCGGCACCGACCTGGGCGACCACCCCGAGCTGTTGATCTACTCGCACCTGGACACCTCGCTGACCGGCGGGAACGACTTCGACGCCCCGATCACCGGCCGGCGCACCCCCGCCCCCGCGCTGGAGTTGTCCGGCCCGGCCAACGAGGTGGTCAGCGGCTTCGGCCTCGGGGTGGCCCGGGCGGCGGCCGCCGCCGCCCTGGTCGGCTACGCCGCCGCTGCCGAGACCCTGCGGGCCGCCGGCCGGCCACACCGGCTGACCCTGCTGCTCGCCGCCACCGGCACCCACCGCGACGACCCCACCGCCGGCCCGGAGGACGGCGTCGCGCCGGCCCCCACCACCGGCGGGGTCCTGCACCACCTGCGCGGGCGGCCACGGCCGGCCGCCGCGATCGTGGCCAAGACCAGCCCACCGGGCATCCTCACCGCCGAACCGGGGGCGATGTTCCTGCGGGTACGCCTGTCCAGCGGGTTCCACCCGGCGCTGTTCCGGGACACCGCCACGCCCCCCGGCGGGCTGCTCGCCCACCTCGGCGTGGTAGTCGAGGCGCTGGAGGAGTTCCGCCGGGCCCACCTGGCCCAGCGGGCCGACCCGGACGCCCAGGTCGGGGCGGAACTGGGCCTGGGGGCGGTCCGCGCCGGTCAGCCGGGCAAGCCCGACCTGCTGCCCGGGGTGCTGGACCTGCACCTCTACCTGACCACGGTGCCCGGCGACGATCCGCGGCAGATCACCGACGCGCTGCGGGCCACCCTGACCCGGCGGCTGCGCAACACCCCGCTGGCCGACTGCGGGCTGGCCGTGGCCGGACATCCGGCCCACCCGTCCGCGGCCACCCCGCCCACCGCGCCGATCTGCCGGCACGCCGGCGACGCCTGGCTCGCCGCGTACGGCCGGCCACCGGCGCCGCTGCGCGGGTGGACCGGGTCGACCGACGGGGTGGTGCTGCGCGCCCGGGGGGTGCCCACCGTACGGCTGGGTCCGCCGGCGTTACCGCCCGATCCGGCCGACCCGCGACGGGACCGGTACGCCCTGTCGGAACTGGTGCGTTTCGCCCGGTTGTACGCCGACATCGCGGTGCGCCACCAGCAGGCATCGACAGGCTGACGTGTCATATGCCATGATACTGTCTCACTCTGCGCACAAAGGAATCCAGATGGCGGACGATGCCCCTTCGCCGGTCAAGAGCGCTGACCCCAGCTCACCGGCGATCCAGACCGTGCAGCGCGCGGCGGTCATCCTCAATGCGTTCACCGCGGCCCGCCCGCGCCTGAGCCTCAACGAACTCACCGCCAGCCTCGGCACCAGCAAGGCCACCGCGCACCGCTACACCAAGGCGCTGCGGGAGAGCAACCTGCTGCGCTACGACGAGCGGGAGGGACTTTACTCCCTCGGCCCGCAGATCCTGACCCTCTCCGCCGCCGCCCGCGCGGCGATGCCGGTGATCAGCATCGCCGGCCCGCGCATGCAGCAACTGGTCCGCGAGATCGACGAGACGGTCGTGCTCAGCGTCTGGGACGGCGACACCGCCGTGGTGGTCCGCGCCGACGACAACACCGACCGGGTGATCCGAGTCAGCGTCCGGACCGGCTCCCGGCTGTCCCGCACCGAATCCGCCCAGGGCCGGGTGTTCTGCGCCTTCCTCCCCGAGGCCGACGTGCCGGGGCTGGCCGACGAGATCGCCGCCTCCGCCGAGCTGCGCCGGGAGGTCGAGAAGATCCGACGGACCGGCATCTCGGCCAACACGCCCTCGGCCAACGGGGTCCGCAGCATCGCCGCGCCGATCTTCCGGGGCAGCACCCTGATCGCCGCGATGGCCATCGTCGGCACCACCACCTCGGTCCCCGAGGGCACCGACAGCACACTCGCCATCGCCCTGCAACGCGTCGCCGCCCTGGTCACCGCCGAACTGGGCAGCGGCGGCAACGGCCACCACCTGCCCGGTAACGGCAACGGCCAGCACCCCCCGGCCGGCAACGGCAGCCGCTGACCTGCCACGGCAGCCCGACCGCGGCACGCCGGTCGGGTCACCGGGCCGGCGGTCGGGGTCAGCCCGCGCCGAGCGCCTCGGACAACTCCCGGGCCACCAGCCGCAGGCTGTCCGCCGCCGCGGCCTCCACCGCGCCGGACAGCGCCGTGCTGGTGCCCAGCACGGCCAGCGCGGCCACCACCTGGGTCCGCTCGAACACCGGGGCGGCCAGCACGCGTACCCCGAAATCCTCGGGCGAGTTGGCCGCGTAGCCGTCCCGGCGGACCTGCTCGACGACGGCCCGCAGGCCCGCCGACAGCCGCAACTGGCGGGCCACCGCGGGCGCCTCGGCGGCCGACAGGTAGGCGCAGAAGACCCGACCCTGCGCCGAGCGCAACAGATCCAACGGCGAACCGGTGCGCACACTGAGCCGCACGTCGCCGCTGGTGTTGTCCATGCAGCGGACCACCGTGGGCGCCTCACCGTTCCACACGCTGAGCACCGAGGTCTGGTTGGTCAGCCGGGTGAGCCGGTCCAGGTGCGGTTCGGCGGCGGTGACGATGGGCAGCGCCGCGCGGGCGGCGGCCTCCATCGCCAGCACCTGCGGACCCAGCGTGTAGGTGGCGGTGGCCGTGTCGAAGCGCAGCAGGTTGGCCGCCCGCAGCGCGCGGGCGTACCGGTGCGCGGTGGCCCGGCTGACGGCCAGGTCGGCGGTCAGCTCGGCCAGGGTGAGCCGGGGCCGCTCCACGGAGAACGCCTGGAGGATGGTGGCGGCCCGCTGCACGGTCTGGATCGCCGGCGCGTCACCTGCCGACTCGTCGACTCCGCCCGTCACCGCGCCACCTCGCACTCGCCGTCCACCGAAAGGCGAACTCTACCGAGCACGGGCCGGATCCGGCGACACGGACACCACCGCACGCCGGATCCGGAAACCGGCTACGCCGGGCCGCCCGCCCCCGAACCGGGGACGGGCGGCGGTTCGGGTGCCCCCGCGAGCTGGCGGTGCACCTCGCCGCTGTCCCAGTAGTCGACCCGGTGGGCGATCAGGCCGTCGGCGTCGACCCGGAACCGGAACACGCCACGGATGCGCACCGGCGCCCGGCCGGCCGAGGCCAGCCGGAACGACATCCGGTACGCCACCGCCGCCCGGTCGGCGTCGGCGAGCAGTTCCTCCACCTCGTAGCGCAGGTCGACGAACTCGGCCAGGAAGCCGTCGAGCCGGGCCCGGTAGCGGGCCCGGCCGACCACCGTCCGGCCGAGGGCGGCGGTGTGCTCGTTGACGAAGTCGACGCTCACGCAGCCGGCCACGGCATCGGCGTCGTGGGCGTTCAGCGCCGCCAGGTACCGCTGCACGGCGGCGCGGGTGGACGCTGCGGTCAGCTCCCCCACCGACGCCGCACGGTGTCGAAGACCTGCTGGTCGTGGGAGATCTCGATGACGTTGCCGTCGGGGTCCTTCAGCGCGCAGATGTAGCCGACCGGCGGCGGCATCTGACGCGGCTCCCAGTGCAGGCAACCCAGCTCGCGGGCCCGCCCGGCGATCTCGTCGACGTCCGAACGCTGCGGCACCTCGATGCCGATGTGCGCGAACGGGTGCAGCAGGCCGAGCTGGCCGCCCTTGTCCTTGTTGAAGGAGACGAGCACCAGCACGAACGGGGTCTCGACCTGCTTGTCGTTGGAGAGCCAGACGCTCTCGCCGTCGGCGTCGGCGAACCGCTCCACCACCACCAGCGGGGTGAGCGTGGTGTAGAACGAGATCGCCTTGTCGAGGTCGCCGGTAGGCAACGCCACATGCGTCCATCGGGCTTGGGTCAGGCCGGTCGCCACTGTTACCTCCACCGTACCGAAATGTCCATCACTATCGCGTCCACCAGCCTATTCACTCTTTGCCGGCGGGGGCGATGTGCCGGGGACACAAAGCCGGCACGCCGGGTTCGACGCGCCGGGACGGTGCCGTCGGCCGGCCCGCGTGCCAGCGTGGGGGCACATCGCGTACGGGAGGACGATCGGATCATGCAGTACCGCAGACTGGGTGGGACCGGGGTCGAGGTGAGCACCCTCTGCCTGGGCACCATGATGTTCGGCGCCTGGGGCAACACCGACGAGCAGGAGTGCCACCGGATCGTCGCCGAGGCGCTCGACGCCGGGATCAACCTGGTCGACACCGCCGACGTGTACGCCCACGGCGAGTCCGAGGAGATCCTCGGCCGGGCGCTGCGCGGCCGGCGCGACGACGTCGTGCTGGCCACCAAGTTCCACGAGCCGATGGGCGACGACCGCAACCGCCGGGGCAACTCCCGCCGCTGGATCCGGCAGGCGGTCGACGGCAGCCTGCGCCGGCTCGGCACCGACTGGATCGACCTCTACCAGGTGCACCGCCCCGACCCGCTCACCGACGTCGACGAGACCCTCGGCGCGCTGACCGACCTGGTCCGGGAGGGCAAGGTCCGGATGATCGGCACCTCGGCGTTCCCCGCCGAGCAGCTCGTCGAGGCGCAGTGGGTGGCCGAACGCCGGCAGCGGGAACGCTTCACCACCGAACAGCTCGGCTACTCGGTCCTCACCCGGGGTGTCGAGGCCGCCGCTCTGCCCACCAGCGAGCGGTACCGGCTCGGCGTGCTGGTGTTCAGCCCGCTCAACGGCGGCTGGCTGACCGGCAAGTACCGGTCGACGGCCGTACCGGCGGACTCCCGCGCCGGGCGCAACGGCGACCATTTCGACTTCCGCGACGCCGCCGCCCGGGACCGCAAGCTCGCCCTGGTCGACGAGCTGGCCACGCTCGCCGACGAGAGCGGCCTGACGCTGATCGACCTGGCGCTCGGGTTCGTGCTGAGCCACCCGGCGGTCACCAGCGCCATCATCGGCCCGCGTACCCTCGCCCAGCTGCGCAGCCAACTGCCCGCCGGGGAGCCGGCCGGGCTGCCGGCCGACGTGCTGGACCGGATCGACGAACTGGTCCGGCCCGGCCACGACGTCAACCCGGCCGACGCCGGCTACCGGGTACCGGCCCTGACCGACCCGACCCTGCGCCGCCGCCCCTGACCGTCGTCAGCGGCGGTCACCCCGGACCCAGGCGGCGGTCGCCGGCCCGCACGCCGGGGCCGCCACGCCGTACCCCGGGACCACCACGCCGCAAGGTCACGCTCGAACATGGTCGTCAACACCGTTGCGTTGACGCCGTGGGCGGCTGGTCAACCCAGAGCAGGAAGTGCCCGATCGAGAAGCGGGGTCGGCCTCCTTGGCGATCATGGAGTCGGGTGCCGATTTTGGCTGCTTTACGGGCGTTTTGTTACCCCCGCAGCTCCATGATCGGCGAGGCAGTGCTGATTGACGAACAGCCGTTCCACCTAACGCAACAGTTTTGACATGGTTGTAGTGGCCTCGCTGTGCCCGGAGGCCACTACAACCAGGAAGTAACACGCTCTTGCCGGCCGGCGACGGCACCGCAGAGCGGGCAGCGGGCGTCGGAGGCGGGAAGTGGGTCGCCGGGAGTGGCGGCGGGGGGCGGTGCGCTCGGCGGTGAGCAGGGCGCGGGCGGCGGCGACCCGCGCCAGGTCCACCGCGACCGGCCCGAACCCGGTCCGGGGGTGGTCGTGGCCGTCGCCGACCCGGGCGGCCATGCCGGCGGCCTCGTCGAGCAGCTCGGCCGTGGTGTGGACGTCGCGTCCCGGGCAGGCGGCCAATGCCGCCTGCATCACCAGCGTTCCGCACAGCGACAGCTCCGCAGCGGGCGCGTCGTCGAGGTCGGGCGGGACGATCCGGTACGCGGCAGCCAACGCCGTCGACCGGGCCATCCGCGCCCGCCCCGAGGTACGAAGCACCTGGCCGAGTTGCACGGTGGCGGTGGCCACCAACACCGCGTCACCGGTCGCAGTGGTCATCGCCCGGTCGGCGGCCAACCACGCCAGCTCCATCGCCGGGACACGCAGGTATCGACAATGCGGTCTGGACGACCAGGTGCGAGATGCCGGCACGGCTAGACGCATACCGCCTGTGCCACCCACACAGTTGACGGTAGGCGCGACGGCGACCACGGATCGGGCGACGACAGCGTGCCTCAGATCCAGCCCTGTTCCCAGGCGATCGCGGCGGCGTCGGCGCGGGAACCGACGTTCAGTTTCGCCATCGCGGACGAGATGTGGTTGCGGACGGTGCCGTGGGCGAGGCCGAGCTGCCGCGCGATGTGCTTGGTGGGCAGGCCGTCGCGGGTCAGCCGCAGCACGTCGATCTCGCGCAGCGTCAGCGGGGTCTCCTGCTCGGTGAGCGCCGACGCGGCCAGGCGCGCGTCGACGTAGCGTTCGCCGGCGGCCACCGACCGGATGATCCTGGCCAGCTCCGACGCCGGGGTGGACTTCGGCACGAAGCCGTGCACCCCGGCGTTCAGCGCCCGCTTGAGGGTGCCCGGTCGGGCGTGCCGGGTGACGATGACGACCTGCGTGGCGACGAGCCGCAGCAGCCGGCGGGCGGCGTCGACCCCGTCGAGTCCGGGCATCTCGAGGTCGAGCAGGGTCAGGTCGGGGCGGTGGGCGACGGCGGCGGCGACTGCGGCCTCGCCGTCGGCGACGTCCGCGACGATCTCGATGTCGGCCTCGAGGGAGAGCAGCGCCACGAGCGCGCCCCGGATGAGCTCCTCGTCGTCGGCGATCACAATCCGGATCACTTGCCGGTCCCCCGTCGTCTCCCCGACGCGGTGGGCTCCGGCGGGGCAGACCCCGCGGCGTCCGGCGTGGGGATGCGGACGACCAGCACGAACGTGTCCCCCTCACGGGTGGTCTCGACCGTTCCACGCTGGGCCGCGACCCGGTCGGCGAGGCCGGCCAGGCCCGTTCCGTCGCGGCGCGGCACCCCGGCGGCGTCGTTGGTGACGGTCAGCCGGTACTCCGCCGCGTCGGCCCCGGGGTGCCCCGGTTCGGGGGTGCCGACGCGGACGAGTTCGATGGTGGCCTCGGTCGCCCTGCTGTGCCGCAGCACGTTGGTCACCGCCTCCCTGATCGCGACGGCGAACAGCGCGCCGAGGGCCACCGGCAGGTCCGGCGTGTCGATGCGTGCCGTGCAGCGGATGCCGGCGGACCGCAGCACCGCCGCCGCGTTGCGCGCCTCCGTCGCCACGGTGACGGTGCGGTAGTCGTTCACCACGGCGCGGGTGTCGTCGAGGGCCACCCGCGCGATCCGGCGGATCTCGGCGATCTCCCGGCCGGCCCGCTCGGGCTGGCCGATCAGCAGGCGCTCCGCCAGTTCACTCTTCAACGCGATCACCTGGAGGTTGTGGCCCTGGATGTCGTGCAGGTCGGTGGCGAACCGGAGCCGCTCCCGCGCCACCGCCAGGTCCGACGCGAGCCGGCGGGCGTGTTCCAGCCGCAGCACCACCTGCTGCACCCAGACCGCGCTCAGCGGCAACAGGGTGAACACCGCGAGGGTGCTGAGCACGATGGCGTCGGCGGCCGCATCGGGCGGCGGCCCGACGCGCGACGGGGCCAGCACGCTGATCAGGCCGCCGAGACCGATCACGGCCCAGCAGCCGAGGATCACCGTCGCCCGCCACCGGCCCCGGACCAGACAACTGAGCACCCCGCCCGCCATCGCCAGGGTGAACGCCCACCCCCAGCCGGCGAACGGCGGCACGACGGCCAGCACCCACACCGCGCCGGACAGCGCCAGCAGCACCAGGACGAGCGGATGGCCGGGCGGCACCTCGTCGGGGCCCCGCAGCAGCAGGGGAATCGCGGCGAGCCCGGCCAGGACGGCGGCGGTCGTCGCGACCAGCAGGACGACCGTCCGGGGGCCGCTTGCCATGCCGACGCCGAGCAGCACCTGCACGACGCCACCGATCAGCATGCCCAGCCCCAGCGAGAGCACCGTGAACAGGCGCATCGCCCGCAGGTCGGCGGCCACTCGCGGCGCACCCTGCCAGGTGTCCGTCACCGGCTCAGCGTAGCGACCGGGCCGTCAGGAAAGCCCCGGTCTGCTGGGCGATCTCCGGCGACAGCGTGTGGTGCAGGTAGTGGTCGCCCTCCAGGACGACCACCTGACCGGTGTCGACGCTCGCCGCCTGCTGCTCGTGCAGGGCGACCCAGTCCGCCACGTCGGTGTCGTTCGACCGGACGAACAACAGGACGGGCAGCCCTTTCGGGAAGGTCTTCCCGCTGACGCTGGCAAAGTTCGCCGGGGCGTGCTCCATCTCGTTCACCATGGTCGGGGCGGCCGTGTTCTTCGCGGTGAGCAACCGCAACTGCTCCCGGGTCCGCCCGTCGTAGGGCAGGCCCGCGTACGGGTCGTCGGCGATCGCCGCCAGCGCCCGGGTGACGCCGAGCCTGCTCAGGCCGACGATCACGCCGGTGGGGATCGGGTCGTCCCAGCCGGGCTGGTCGGGGACGCTGCTGTCGATGCCGACGAAGGCGACGAGTTCGTCGGGGTAGCTGGCGGCGTAGGTCAGCGCGTAGATGCCGGCGATCGAGTGGCCCATCAGCACGTACCGGTCGATGCCGAGGTGCCGCAGCGCCTCGTGCACCTCCCGGGTGATGTTCGCGGCGGTGCGGTCGGTGTCGGTGGGGTCGCTCAGGCCGGTGCCGAACGGTTCGACCGCGACGACCCGGTACGTGCGCTGGAGTTCCGTGATCAGCGGCTGGAAGTCGAGCGCGGGGGCGGCGGTGCCGAGGCCGGGCAGCAGCACGATTGTCTCGGCACCGCTGCCCGCGACCACCACGTTCATCCGTTTACCGTCCACGGGCACGGGTTGCCCGTACCGGGTGATCGAGGAGGCTTCCGAGCGCGTCGCCACGACGTTGACCACGGCGGTCGTCGCGAGCAGGAGCACCGGCACGGCGATCAGGACACCGAGGGTGGTGAGCACGACCCGCACGGGCTTTCGCATGGGTTCTTCTTTCGGATCGGCGGCGCATCCGGATCACTCCCGTGATGCCTGACCAGCCAATCAAGCGCGCGAGGCGCTGCGGAAGTGTCCCGCTGTCACGACCGATCGTGACAAAAAGTCATGGTATGCCCCGTGAGCCCCCGGGTCCGCGTGCGCAAACGAGATCCCCACGGCGGGCGGCTGCCGACCCGGGACCCACACGGCGCAGCGACCGCCACCGGAGGAGGGTGGCCGCTGCGCCGTGCGGGCGGACCGGAGTCGGGGAATCCCCCGTCAGGTGGTGCCGCGTTGGAACGGTTGGGCCAGTGCCCGGGGTTCGCGGTGCGCGGTGGCGAACACCAGCATCGCCAGCAGGGCCAGCAGGTAGGGCGCGGCGATCAGCAGCTGCGAGTTCATGGTGACCCCGAGCGCCGGCAGCGCCAGCCGCATCGCGTCGGCGAGGCCGAAGACGACGCAGCCGACCAGGGTCCGGCCGAGCCGCCAGGCCCCGAAGATGACCGCCGCGATGACCAGGTAGCCCCGGCCGGCGGTCATGTTCTGGTTGAACGAGCCGACCTCGCCGACGGCCAGGTACGCCCCGCCGAGCCCGGCGAGCAGCCCGCACCAGAGCAGCGCCTGCCGCCGCCGCTTGTTGACCTCGATCCCGCTGACGTCGGCGGCCTGCGGGTTCTCCCCCACCGCCCGCAGCTCCAGCCCCCACCGGCTGCGCTCGACCAGCCACCAGGTCAGCGGGATCACCGCCAGCAGCAGGTAGACCGGCCAGCGTTGCACGAACAGCATCGGGCCGATGATCGGGATGTCGCGCAGCACCGGGATGTCCACCTGCCAGACCTGGTGGCCGGTGAACGTGCTCACCGTGATCAGGTAGCTGGTCAGGCCGAGCACCAGCGCGTTGAGCACCAGGCCGACGACGAACGTGTTGATCTGCACCCGGTGCGACAGGATGCCGTGCACGAACGCCACCGCGACCCCGACCAGCGCGCCGGCCACCAGGCCGATGGTGGCGCTGCCGGTGGCGCTGGCGACCGCGATCGACCCGAACGCAGCGCCGAGCATCATCGCCTCGACGGAGATGTTGAGGGTGCCGGCGCGCTGGGCGACGTACTCCCCGCAGGCGGCGAAGGCCAGGGGCACGGTGAGCCGGGCCCCGCTGGAGAGGATGGTGGCGATGTTGTCGGCGGCGCTCATGCCAACCTGCCTTCCATGGCGTCCTTGGTGCCGGCGGTCCCGGCGTCGCCGGGGTCCGCCGGTTCCGGCGCGGTGCTGCGGGGGCCGGGCACCGACGCGGTCGGGGTGGCCGGGGCCGACGGGTCGGTCGGCTCCGGCGAGGCCACTGCGGCGGTCGGGGTGGCCGGAGTGGCCGGAGTGGCCGGGGTCGTCGGCTGGTCGGCCAGGCGGCGTCGACGCAGCATGCCGATCACCACCGGCGGTGCGACGAACGCCAGCACCAGCAGCGCCTTGACCACGTCGACCAGGAACGACGGCACGCCGGTGGCGGCCAGGAAGCTGCCGCCGGCCCGCAGCACGCCGAACAGCACCGCCACCGGGATGGCCAGCAGCGGGTTGTTCCGGGCGACCAGGGCGACCAGCAGGCCGTCCCAGCCGATGTTGAGCGACATCCCCGGCTGCAACCGGTTGGTGCCGACCGGGCTGGTCAGCAGCAGCGCCCCGGCCAGGCCGGCCAACGCGCCGGAGATCGCCAGGGCGATGCCGCCCAGGGCGCCGACCCGCACCCCGGCGTGCCGGGCCGCCGCCGGGTTGAGACCGACCATCTTCAACCGGAAACCCCAGCGGGTACGCGCCATCACCAGCGCCAGCACCACCGCCACCACGACGGCCAGCACCAGACCGCCGTTGAGCTGGAGGTTCGGGTACTCGCCGAGGGAGGTGAGCCGGGCGTTCTCCGGCACCGGGTTGGACTGCGGGGACAGTGTGCCCCGGCCCAGCCGGGACTCCTGGAGCAGCCACGGGGTGTTCACCGCGAACGAGATGAGCTGCTGGGCGAGGAACGTCATCAGCATCGTGCTGACCACGACGTTGACGCCCCGGAACCGGTACATCAGGGCACTGAGCCCGGCCCAGACGCCGGCACCGATCACCGAGGCGAGCAGCACCAGGACCAGCAGCAGCGGTCCGGGTACGGCCAGCCGCAGGCCGACCCACGCGCCGGCGAGCGCGCCGATCAGCACCTGCCCCTCCTGGCCGATGTTGAAGAAGCCGGAGCGGGCGCTGACGCACGCCCCGACGGCGACCAGCAGCAGCGGCGCGACGTACAGCAGGGAGGTGGACCAGGCCGCCGGGGACGCCATGCTGCCCTGGTAGAGGGCCTTGGTGGAGGCGGTCGGTGAGCCGCCGGTGACCGCGATCAGCAGGGCGGACAGGCCGAGCGCGACGCCGATCGTGGCGACGGTGGCGAGGCCGACCTGCCAGCCGCCGGGGCCGGGGTTGAGCCGGCGCAGCAGCCGCTGGCCGGTGCCGTCGATACCGAGGGTGGCCATCAGTGACTCACCCCGCCGACCAGCATGCCGAGCCGCTCGGCGGTGGCCTCGGCGGTGGGGAGCACCCCGACGATCCGGCCGGAGGAGATCACCGCGATCCGGTTGGCCAGGGCCATCACCTCCTCCAGTTCCGTGGAGATCAGCAACACCGCCACCCCTTCCGCGGCGGCCTGCCGCAGCCGCACGTACATGTCTTCGATCGCGCCGACGTCCAGCCCGTGGGTCGGTTGGGCGGCGACCAGCGCCTTCGGCCCGGCGGACAGTTCCCGGGCCAGCACCACCCGCTGCTGGTTGCCCCCGGAGAGGCTGCGCAGCGGGGTGTCCGGCGAGGGGGCCACGATGTTGAACTCGACCATCTGCCGCTGGGCGATCCGGTGCATCCGCCGCCGGCTGAGCACCCCGCGTGAGCTGACCCCGGCGAGGGACTTCATCACCAGGTTCTCGGCGACGCTCATGTCGAGCACCACGCCGGAGTGGTGCCGGTCCTCGGGCACGATGCCGAGTCCGGCGGTGTGCAGCGCGCCGGGGCGGACCAGGTCGACCGGCCGGCCGTCGAGTTCGACGGTGCCGGAGTCGGGGACGAGCAGCCCGGACAGCAGCTCACCGACGGTGGCCTGGCCGTTGCCCTCGACCCCGTACAGGCCGACGATCTCGCCGGGGGCGACGTCGAGGCTGAGCTTGTCCAGCACCGGCAGGCCGCCGACGAGCAGGGTCACCTCGCGCAGCCGCAGCGCCGCCGGCCGCTCCGGCGCTGCGGGGGCGCCGGCCGCCGGGGCGGCACCGGTGGCGACGCCGTCGACCGGTTCGGGACGTTCGACGGGCAGCAGGCCCAGCGCCGCGCTCTCGGACTGCAACGACACCTCCCGGCCGACCATCTGCCGGGCGAGCTGCTGGGCGGTGGTG
This sequence comes from Micromonospora sp. SCSIO 07396, assembly GCF_053667945.1. Lineage (NCBI taxonomy): Bacteria > Bacillati > Actinomycetota > Actinomycetes > Micromonosporales > Micromonosporaceae > Micromonospora > Micromonospora sp. SCSIO 07396. The sequence continues at coordinate 1,963,541 of NZ_CM132210.1, read as the reverse complement.
TCCTTCGTCGCGCCGTGGAACGCGACCGCGCCGCGCCGCAGCACGGTCACCCGGTCGGTGGCCGCCATGATCTCGGCGAGCTTGTGGCTGATCAGGATGACCGCCCGCCGTTCCGCCTGCACCACCCGACGCAGCACGGTGAACAGCTCCGCCGACTCGGCCTGGGTGAGCACCGAGGTCGGCTCGTCCAGGATCAGGATGGACGGGTCACGGCGCAGGCACTTGATCAGCTCGACCCGCTGCCGTTCCCCGGCGGAGAGCCGGTCGATGCGGGCGTGCGGGTCGATGGGCAGCCCGTACCGTCGGGACACCTCCTCGACCTGGGCGCAGGCCGCCGCCCGGTCGATCCGCCCGGTGTCGCCGAGGATGACGTTCTCCCAGACGGTGAGCGGTTCGATCAGGCTGAAGTGCTGGTGCACCATGCCCAGGCCGAGGTCGGCGGCGACCTGCGGACTGTCGATCTCGACCGGTTCGGTGCCGCGCGTGATGGTGCCGGCGTCGCGGTGCACCAACCCGAGCAGGATCTTCATCAGGGTCGACTTTCCGGCCCCGTTCTCGCCGAGCAGGCCGTGGATCTCGCCGGGTCGTACGGCGAGATCCACGGCGTCGCAGGCGACGACCGGACCGTAACGCTTGCTGACCCCGCGCAGGGTGAGAGCCGGCGTCAGCTGGTCGTCAACGTCCACAGTCCGTTTCACCTCGTTGGTCGTCGGGCAGCGGGGGTCAGGAGCCGAGCTTGGCGACCGTCGCGGCGGTGTCGGTCTTGCCGCTGGCCACGTCGGCGACGAAGGCGTCCATCTTCTGGGTCTGCTCCGGGGTCGGCTTGCAGATCTTGACGGCCGGGTACGGGTCCTTGCCCAGCTCCCACTTCTTGGTGGTGCCGAGGGTCATCTCGCCCTTGGCGAACAGCTCCAGCGCGGCGGCGAAGTACGCGCCCGGGTCGAAGATGACCGAGATGTCGAAGCGCGGGTCGGTCGAGTCGCACCGGTCGGTGCCCGGGGTCAGGGTGAGCGCGCCGCCGGTGTTGGCCAGCTTGGCCGCCGCGTCGGTGGCCCCGCCCAGGTACGGGTAGACGACCTTGACGCCCTGGCTGATCTGCGCCTGGACGGCCTCCCGGGCCTTCGCCGAGTCGTTGAAGTCACCGGTGTAGGTGGTCACCAGGGTCGCGTTCGGCACCACCATCCGGATGCCCGCCTTGTACGCCTTGGCGGCGTTGACCGAGAAGTCGGCCTCCATGCCGGTGACGAAGCCGGCCTTGGTGGCGTTCTTCTCCTGCATGACCAGGCCGGTGGCGTACCCGGCGGCGAGCATGCTCTGGTTGGGGTCGTCGCTGGACAGCGTCACCCGGGGCGTCTGCGGGATGTTCTCCGACGACGGCACGTACCAGGAGGTCTTGGCGCAGACCGGCTCCTCGGAGGCCGGGATGGCGTCCTTGAGCTCGGAGGCCCCGAGCGCCACCATGTCCACGCCCTGCTGACACAGCGCGCGGGCGGCGCTGAGCGCCTCGGTCGGCGGCACGTTGCCGCGCTTGATGACCTGCCAGCCCTTCTCGGTGGCGAACTTCTCGGCACCGACGACGAAGCTCTCGTAGTAGCCGTTGTCGTTGATGTCGCCGGGGCTGAGCACGCCGATGACGACCTTGCCGTCACCGTTGGCGTCGGGCTGCCCGGCGGGGGCCGTACCGCTGCTGGCCGACCCTCCCGCCGACGGCGCGGTCGCGTCGTTGCTCGCGCAACCGACCAGGGCGAATCCCAGCGCTCCGGCGAGCAGCGCCGCCGGACCCCGAGCAATCCTCATTGTCATGGTGCTTTCCCTTCACGTGGGGTCGGCGCGCCGCCCGGCACGGACCGGCGCGCGGAGTACTCGGTCGCTGGCACGCTGGGCCAGCGAGGGGGGATGTCGATGCCGACCCGGCGCAGCAGGGCGGCCCGACGCTGGGCGGCCTCCTCGCGCAGGGCGTCGACGTCGACGGTGGTGATCCGCCGGTCGCGGACCACCAGCCGGCCGTCGACCAGGACGTCCCGGACGGTGTGCCCGGCCGCGCCCCAGACGAGCTGGGTGGGCAGGTCACCGCGCGGAATCCAGGGGATGGTCCGGGTGTCGAGCAGCACCAGGTCGGCGGCCTTGCCGACCTCGATCGAGCCGGTCAGCGCCCCGAGCCCGACGGCGGCGGCGCCGTCGACGGTGGCCAGGGCGAAGACCTCGTCGGCGCGCAGCGGGTCGGGGACGCCCCGGTCCCGCTCCAGGCCGGCGAAGAGTCGGGCGGCCCGCCACAGGTCGGGGGTGTCCCCGGCGTTGTGCGAGTCGCAGCCCAGCGCGAGCCGGCCGCCGGCCCGGTGCAGGGCGGTGTGCCGGCCGGCCCGGGTGAAGCCCTGCCCGAGCCGCAGGTAGGCACCCGGGCAGGAGGCGACGGCGGTGCCGGTCCCGACGAGCGCGTCGACCTCGGCGTCGTCGAGCCACACCGCGTGGCCGAGCAGCAGCCGGGGGCCGAGCACGCCGAGGTCGGCCAGGTGGCGTACGGGCCGGGCCCGGCCGGCGGCGGCGTAGGCGGCGGCGTCCTCGGGGCCGGGCGACAGGTGCCAGGTCATCGGCACGTCGAGCCGCTCGGCGAGCGCCGCCGCGCCGGTGAACAGCGCGTCGCTGACCAGGTCGTGCCCGACCAGGGTGATCCAGCCGGTGACCAGCGGGTCGCCGGCCAGGGCGGCGACGGTGTCGGCCTGCACGGCGAGGGTGTCGGCGGCCGGCATGGCGTACGGCGCGTCGTCGGCGTCCCAACCCCAGCCGCCGACCCGGGCCCGGATGCCGGCGGTACGCAGCCCGGCGGCGACCCGCAGCGGGTGCGCCACCGTGCCGGGCTCCAGCAGGGTGGTGACCCCGTAGCTGAGCGACTCGACGGCGGTGAGGGTGGCCGACAGTTCGTCGTCGTCGCCGGTGACCGCGGCGTGCAGCGGCACGATCCAGTCGAAGATCGCCTGCTGGGCCGGGACGTCGTCGGGGATGCTGCTGCGCACCAGCGGGTCGGCGGTGGTGTGCTGGTGGGCGTTGACCAGGCCGGGGACGGCCACGCAGCCGGTGGCGTCGAGTTCGGGGCTGCCCGGGTACGCCGCGCGCAGGGTCGCCACCGGGCCGATCGCGGCGATCCGGCCGTCGACCACGGCGATCGTGCCGCCGGGGACGACCGCCCGGTCGGGGGCCATGGTGACGATCTCGGCGTCGACGACCAGCAGGTCCGCCGGGCGGGGGTCGGCGGGGGTCGCCGTCGGGGTGGTGGTCATGGCCGGACGAGGATCTTGCCGACGAGGTCGCCGGACTCCTGCCGGGCGTACGCCTGCGCCAGGTCGGTCAGGGGGTACTCCGCGCCCCGGAGCACCCGCAGGCCGCCGGCGAAGTAGGCGTCGAGCATGTCGGCGAAGTCGGCCGGGCGGTACGCCCCCGCCCCGAGCAGCCGCAGACCGCGCCGGTAGACGTCGGAGAGGGAGAAACTGACCTGGTCGCCCGTGGTGTTGCCGAGCAGCACGATCCGGCCGCCGGTGCGCAGGCTGGCCAGCGAGGTGGCCCAGGTGGCGGTGCCGACGTGGTCGACGACCAGGTCGACGCCGTGGCCGTCGGTGTGCTCGCGTACCCGCTCGACGGTGTGCTCGTCGAGGTCGAGCACGTCCGCGCCGAGGTCGGCGGCGACGGCCCGCTTGGCTTCGGTACGCGCCACCGCGAGCACCCGGGCGCCGGCCCGGCGGGCGAGTTGGACGGCGGCGATGCTGACCGCGCTCGTGGCGGCCTGCACCAGCACCCACTCCCCGGGGCGGACCGCGCCGACGCGGTGCACGGCGTGCCAGCCGAGGCTCCACGCGGTGGGCAGCGCGGCGGCCTCGGCGAGGTCGACGTGGGCGGGCACCCGGTGCACCACGGTGGCCGGGACGGTGACGTACTCGGCGAAGCCGCCGGGGCGGTTCCCGCCGACCACGGCCAGCGTGGCGCAGTAGCCCGGTTGGCCGTCCTTGCAGGTGGCGCAGCCTCCGCAGCCGATCGTCGGGTCGATCAGCACCCGGTCGCCGGGGCGTACCGTGGTGACCTGCGGTCCGACGGCGTCGACCTGGCCGGCGACGTCCATGCCGCCGATGTGGGGCAGCTGGAAGCCGGGCAGCAGGGCGGTGCGCCGCTGGAGCAGGTCGAGGCGGTTGACGGCGGCGGTGTGCACCCGGACGACCACGTCGGCCGGGCCCGGCTCGGGATCGGGCAGGTGCCGCAGGCTCAGCACCTCGGCGCCGCCGAAACCGGTCTGGACCATCGCCCGCATCGCAACCTCCCCACGGTCTACCAGTCAATATGGCGTCTTGCATTGTGATTCTCGCTGCTTGGGGTCGTACTCTGCCTGCGGGGCGGCGGCGTGTCAACGGCTTGCCGCAAAAGAGGCGGAACGGTTAACGAAGGCGGGCGTCCAGGCTGTTCACAGGCCACCCACCAGGGGATCAACCGGCCTCGGACGCGGCCAGCAACTCCCTGGCGACAAGCGCCGTACGCAGCACCGCGACCGTCTGCGGGTCGAGCGGATCCACACCCAGCAGCCGCTTGATCAGGCCGACCCGGTAGCCCACCGAGTTGCGGTGCAGGTGCAGCCGTTCACTGACCGCCTGCCGGCTGCCCCCGGTGGCCAACCAGCAGTCCAGGGTGCGCAGCAGGTCGTCGCGGTGGGCGATCGGCCCCAGGTGCCGGTGCACGAACCAGCGCAGCCGCTCGTCCGGCACCGCCAGCAGGACCTGCGCCAGCCCGGCCTGCCCGAACGGCAGCTCGGGCCGCTCGTCCGACGAACGCAGCAGCAGCCGCAGCAGCCGGTCCGCGTCGCGGAACGAGGCCGCCGTCCGGGCCGGCCCGGTCACCAACGCCCCGGCGACCACCCGGACCTGCCCGGGGCCGACGATCTGGTCCAGCCGGGCCCGCAGCCGGGTCACCTCGCGCTCCACGTCACCGTGCAGCAGGGTCCAGGCCAGCCGCCCCTCGGCCAGCACCGGCCGGTCCAGCCAGCTCAGCGCGGACGCCCAGCGGCGCTGCTGTTCCCCGGTGTACGCGATCCCGGCGACGGCGTGCGGCTGGTCCAGCCGCCAGCCGTGCACCGCACCGGCCCGCAACAGATCCGCCTCGCCCATCCAGGGCGTCGTCGACGCTCCGGCCGGCCCGCCGGGGCCGTCGCGCAGGGCCCGCAGCACCGTCGCGGCGTCCCGTACGGCAGCCGGCGGCGACTCGTGCCGGACCGCCTCGATCAGCAGCGCGGTGGTCGCCGCCGTCGCCAGCTCCCACTGCCCGGTCGAGACCGGCTCGGCCAGCAGCAGCGCGCCGATCCGCCGGGGTCCCGCGCCGACCGCCACCGCCCGGCCGGTCCACCCGTCGGCGCAGCGGACCGTGGCCGGCACGCCCCCCGGCGGCCCCGCCCCGCCGGTCCGACCGGCGGCCAGGGCGCGGCGGACGTCGTCCGGTGCGGCGTCGCGCCCCGGACCACCCGTGCCGTCGCTGTCGGCGAGCAGTTCCCCCGTCTCGGCCACCAGCCGGCAGGCCGCGCCGGTCCGCTGCGCCACCGCAGCCAGCAGTTCCGGCCAGCCGGCGCCGCCGAACGCGAGTTCGGCGAGCCACTGGGCGAACGCGGCAGGTGGGGGCGCGGCGGCGACGGCCAGCCGCGGGCGGGCCGCCGCCAGCTCACCCGATCGGCTCACGCCGACGGTCGGTCGAGCAGCCGGACCGCGACGGCCTTCTCCTGGGTGTACTCGCGCAGCGCCGCGTAGCCGCCGCCCCGGCTGAAGCCGCTCTCCTTCTGCATGTTGAACGGGAAGCCGATCACCCCGGCGTCGTGGAACTGGTTGACCGCCACCTGCCCGGCGCGGGCCTGCCCGGCCACCCGCAGCGCGCGCGACACGTCGGTGGTCCAGATGCAGGCCAGCAGACCGAAGTCGGTGTCGTTCATCATCGCCACCGCCTCGTCGACGCCCCGGAAGCCCTGCACCGCCAGCACCGGGCCGAAGATCTCCTCGCGGGCCAGCCGCATGTCCGAGTCGACCTGGTCGAAGACGGTGGGGGCGACGTACCAGCCGTCGTCGAACGCGGCGGTGGCCGGCTCGCCACCGGTGACCAGCCGGGCCCCGGCGGCCGGGCCCTCGGCCAGGAACCCCCGGACCCGCTCGTACTGGGCCTGGCTGACCAGCGGGCCCATGTCCAGGTCCTGGTCCCAGGGGCCAGTCCGGACGGCCGCCATGCCGGCGGCGACCCGCTCGACCACCTCGGCCCGGATCGACTCCTCGACCAGCAGCCGGGAGCCGGCGTAGCAGTTCTGCCCGGCGTTCTCGGTGATCGAGGCGATGATCGCCGGGATCGCCGCGTCCAGGTCGGCATCGGCGAAGACCACGTTCGGGGACTTGCCGCCCAGTTCCAGCTTGACCGGGACGAGGTGCTGGGCGGCGGCGCGCATGACGGACCGGCCGGTCACCGTCGAGCCGACGAAGCTGATGTGGTCGATGTCGGCGTGCCCGGTGAGCGCCACCCCGGCCTCGGGACCGAGGCCGGTGACCACGTTGAGCACGCCCGGCGGCAGGCCGGCCCGGCGGCCCAGCTCGGCCAGCGCGAACGGCGACAACGGCGCGACCTCGGACGGCTTCAGCACCACCGTGTTGCCGGCGGCCAGGGCCGGGGCGACGTTGGCGGCGGTGAGCACGGCCGGCACGTTCCACGGGATGATCACCGCGCAGACGCCGTACGGCTCGGGCCGGGTGTAGCCGAAGTAGTCGGGCGTACGGGTGGGCAGGGTGACCCCGGTGAGCTTGTCAGCGGCCCCGGCGAAGTAGTCGACGATGCCCTGGGTGATGTACATGTTGAGCCGCCCGCCGGAGCGGGGTTTGCCCACGTCACGCGCCTCGTACGCGGCGAGTTCCTCGACGTGCTCGCCGATCAGCGCGGCCCAGCGCGACAGGATCGCGCCCCGCTCGCTGGGCGAGGTGGCCGCCCAGCCGGGGGCGGCCCGGCGGGCGGCGGCGACGGCGTGGTCGACGTCCACCTCGCGGGCGCGGGCCACCGACTGGATGGGCTCCCGGGTGGCGGGATCGAGCACCGGCAGCTCACCGCCGTCGGCCGCGGGGGTCCAGTCGCCGTCGACGAGCTGGCGGGCGGTGGGAATGTCCAGGTCAGCCATGTGCGAATCCTTGACCCTTCACGTTTCGCATGTCAAGATGCAATCTCGCTTTATGAGTCACTAGGAGGGCGCGTGCGGATCACAGCGGCGGTGCTGGAGAGCGCGGGAGGGCCGTTCACCCTCCAGCAGATCGACCTCGCCGACCCGGGGCCGGACGAGGTGCTGGTCCGGGTGCACAGCGTCGGGATCTGCGCCACCGACCTGGAGTTCGCCAACTTCTTCCCCACCCCGGCGGTGCTCGGCCACGAGGGCAGCGGGGTCGTCGAGCAGGTCGGCGAGCGGGTCACCGGCGTCTCCCCGGGCGACCACGTCGCGATGAGCTTCACCTCCTGCGGCGACTGCCCGCTGTGCCGGGGCGGAAACCCCGCCTACTGCCGCCAGTTCGACGCGGTCAACTTCAGCGGCCGACGGCCGGACGGCAGCTCGGCGCTGTCGCGCGACGGGCAGCAGGTCAACGGCCACTTCCTGGGCCAGTCGTCGTTCGCCAGTCACGTGGTCGCCCCGGCCCGTGCGGTGGTGCCGATCAACAAGGAGATCGACCTGGGCGTGGTCGGCCCGTTCGGCTGCGGTTTCGGTACCGGCGCCGGCGCGGTGCTCAACGTGCTGCGCCCGGAGGTCGGCTCCTCGCTGGTGGTCTTCGGCGCGGGCGCGGTGGGCGTGGCGGCGATCCTGGCCGCGCGGGCGGCCGGCTGCGCCGTCGTCGCCGCCGTCGACGTCAACACCGGCAAGCTGGACACGGCCCGGCTGCTCGGCGCCACCCACGGGGTGAACTCCACCGAGGGCGACCCGCGTGAGCTGCTGACCGCCATCGCCCCGCACGGCTTCGACGTCGCGATCGACACCACGGGCCGGGAGGACGTGCTGCGGCTGGCCGTCGAGTCGCTCGGCCCGCTCGGCCGGTGCGGCGTGGTGGGGATCGGCCCGAGCGAGCAGATGAGCTTCGAGTGGCGCAGCGTGCTCAACGGCCGCAGCATCACCGGCATCATCGGCGGCAGCAGCCTGCCGCAGGTGTTCCTGCCCAAGCTGCTGGACCTGCACGCCGCCGGCAACTTCCCGGTGGACCGCCTGATCACCCGGTTCCCCTTCACGCAGATCAACGAGGCGGTGGCGGCGCTGCGCTCCGGCGAGGTCGGCAAGGCCGTCCTGACCCTCTGAGCGGGGACGCCAACCACCCCATCGACACTTCTGCATCTCATCGTGAAACATTGTCTCGCAATGTGAGCGACATTACCCTTGGTGTCAGACCCACACCCAGTGGCGCGGCTGGGCAACACCGCGCAGCGTCCCGCACCTGTGGAGCACGTCCCGATGACCGAACAGCAGCGCACCGCCCCGGCCGGCACGCAGACCGCGACCGAAGACCGGCCCGTCGCGCCCTTCGACCACCACTCGGCCGAGTGCAACACCGACCCGGTGGGCTACTACCGGGAGTTCCGCCAGACCTGCCCGGTCGGCCGGACCGACGCGCACGGCGGCTTCGTCTACACCACCCGGTACGCCGACGTGGTCCGGATCGCCCGCGACGACGACACCTTCTCCTCCGCCCGCGCCACCGCCGGGGGTGACGGCACCGCCATCGTCATCCCCCGGGGCCCCGGCCTGGAGCAGTACCCGATCGAGCTGGACCCGCCCGCCGCGACCGGCTACCGCGACCTGATCAACCCGCTGCTCACCCAGGACGCGGTGGCCGAGCTGGCCCCGATGGTCGCCCGGCACACCACCCGCGTGGTGGACGCCTTCATCGCCGAGGGGTCGGTGGACTTCGTCCGCGACCTGACCAACCCGCTGCCGGCCGCCGTCACCCTCGACTGGCTGGGCTTCCCCGAATCCGACTGGGCCAAGCTCGCCGGCCCGATCCACGACATCTTCGCCGCGCTGCCCGGCAGCGAACGCGCCGTACGCGGGGCCGCCGGCCTGGCCTACCTCGACCAGCGCATCCGCGAGCTGATCGTCGAGCGGCGGGCCGTGCCGACCGGCGACGCGGTGAGCTACCTGGCCGCCCAGCGCCGCCCCGACGGGGAACTGTTCGACGCCGACGAGCTGGTCTCGGTCATCGGGCTGCTGATCGCCGGCGGGGTGGACACCACCACCTCGCTGACCGGCTCCACCCTGGTGCACCTGAGCCGGCACCCCGACGACCGGCAACGCCTGATCGACTCCCCCGACCTGCTGCTCACCGCCACCGACGAGTTCCTGCGGGTGTTCGCCCCGTCCCAGTCGATGGCCCGTACCGTCCGCACCGACACCGAGGTCGGCGGCTGCCCGGTCAGCGCCGGTGAGCGGGTGCTCATCCCCTGGGTCGCGGCCAACCACGACCCGGCGGTCTTCCCCGACCCGGAGCAGCTGCGGCTGGACCGCGACGCCGCCCGGCACCTGAGCTTCGGCATCGGCAGCCACCGCTGCGCCGGTGCCCACCTGGCCCGGCTGATGTTCCGCGAGATGATCACGCAGGTGCTGACCCGGCTGCCCGACTTCCGGGTGGTGGAGGAGGGGCTCGTCGCCTACCCCACCCGGGGCAACCAGAGCGGTTGGGACGCGATCCCGGCCGTCTTCACCCCGGGTCCCCGCCGCGACGCCGACGCGGCGGGGACCCGGCCCACCGCCAGCCTGACCGGCGACCGGGAACTGGTCATGGCGGGCACCGCCACCGCCACCGACGACGTGCTGGAGGTCCGCCTGGCCGACCCGACCGGCGCGGAACTGCCGCCCTGGACGCCCGGCGCGCACCTGGAGGTGCGGCTGCCGTCCGGGCGGGTCCGGCAGTACTCGCTGTGCGGCGACCCGGACGACACCCGGCACTACCGGATCGCGGCCCTGCGCGAGCCCGCCGGCCGGGGCGGTTCGGTGGAGCTGCACGCGCTCGCCCGCGCCGGCGTCACCCTGTCGGTACGCGGCCCGCGTAACCACTTCCCGCTCGTCGACGCCCCCGACTACCTCTTCCTGGCCGGGGGCATCGGGATCACCCCGATCCTGGCGATGGCTCGCGAGGCCGACCGCCGGGGCGTGCCGTTCCGGCTGGTGTACGGCGGTCGCAGCCGGGCCTCGATGGCCTTCGTCGACGAGGTGACGGCGCTCGCCGGTGACCGGGTGACCCTGCTGCCGCAGGACGAGACCGGCCTGCCCGACCTGGGGGCGCTGCTCGACTCCACCGGGCCGGACACGGCCGTCTACTGCTGCGGGCCGACCGGCATGATCGACGCGTTGGAGCGGGTCTGCGCCGCGACCGGCCGGTCGGAGCGGCTGCACGTCGAACGGTTCACCGCCGGGGACGACCTGGAGGTCGCCTTCGACCCCGCGGCGAACACCGAGTTCGAGGTGCACCTGGCGCGGACCGGGGCGACCCTGCGGGTGCCCCGCGACCGTCGCATGATCGACGTGCTGCGCGAGGTCGTGCCGGGCCTGACCTACGACTGCGAGAAGGGCTACTGCGGCGCGTGCGAGACCCGGGTGCTCGCCGGCACGCCGGAGCACCGCGACTCGCTGCTGACCGAGCAGGAGCGTACGGCCGGGCGCAGCATGATGATCTGCGTCGGGCGGTGCCGCTCGGAGCGGCTGGTGCTGGACCTGTAGGTCCTGTCCGGACGGGTCGGCCCAGGTCCCAGGGCCGGCCCGTCCGGACGTCCGTCCCCGGTGGTCGTCAGGCCGCGTTCGCCAGCGCGTCGAACGTGACCGCACGGCCGTACGGGTGACCGCACACGGACGGCCCGCCGCGCCACGACACTGGGGCGCTGCGGGCCGTCCTGACGAGGGGCCGGTGGGTCAGTTGCCCCACTCGAAGTTGGGCTCGACCGCCTCGGCGATGCGGAACCGGCCGCCCGGCGCGATCTCGCTGCCGCGCTCGGTCACCACGTGCTTGCCGAACCCGTCGACCAGCGGCCGACCGACGTCGCGCTTGAGCCACAGCCGCAGCAGGTGCCGGCGACGCTCCGGCTCCGGGAAGTCGACGTAACCGGTACGCGAGTGCAGGGCGGCGTAGTTCAGCAGCCACTGCACGTCGCCGGGCTGGAAGTCCATGTCCAGGGCCAGGCCGGGGGCCTGGGACACCTCGTCGTAGAGGTGCAGCAGCTCGATCTGCGCCTCGGTGAGCCGGGGCACCTCCGGGTAGTCCTGCGCCGAGAAGATCATCGAGCTGCCGGCGTAGGTGCTGAACACGCCGTCGACGTAGCTGCAGATCGGCGAGGTGTAGGTGCGGGCCGGGGCGTCCGGGTCCTGCCGGTGCCAGTCCCAGTGCCACGACTCGAACAGCAGCGGCGCGAGGTCGGGCCGCCGGCGCAGGATCTCGTTGTAGATCGTGGTGCCGCTGACCAGGCTGCTCGCCCCGCCGGCCTTGGCCGCCCGCAGGCACATCAGCGCGACCACGTCGGAGCTGTCGGAGTGGAACGGCAGCCGGTCACGGACCCGCGACGGCAGCGCCGACGGGTCGTCGAGGGTCTTGTTGGAGGTGGCGATGACGTGGTCGAGCACGTCACCCATCTGGTTCTGCCCCATCGGCACACCGAGGTGCAGCCCCATCAGGAAGAAGATCGCCCCGGCGAGGGTGTCGCCGTACTCCTCCGTACGCAGGCCCCGGACCAGGATGAAGCCGCGTCCGGAGTCGAGCTGGCGGGCGCATTCCTCGTTGAGGCCGGCGCAGGCCGGCAGCGGGTAGTCGGCGGCGGTCACCGTACGCAGGTCGGGGTTGTCGGCGACGAACTGGCGGCCGACGGTCTCCAGTTCGGCGCGCTCGGCGTCACTGAGCTGGTAGACCCACTCGGTCGAGGTACGCAGCTCGTCGCCGCGCCAGGCGGACGGGCCGGAGATGGGGGCGAGATCGATTGCGGTGGTCATGATGATGCGCTCCGAGGTTCGGTTCTGCGGAAACGGGTCGGTGTCCCGGGCGGACGGTGCCGCCACCGGGCTGATCAACGACGTGGGCGCTCGCCGCGTCCCGGGCGGGAGGCGGCGGGCCGATCCGTCAGAACGGGGTCTGCGGGTCCCCGGCGGCGGTCCCGGGGCGCATGCCCTCCCGCGGCGGGTGGACCCGCAGCGGCTCCTCGTAACCGCGCACCAGCAATCCAGAGCCTTGCGGAACTCGGATCATGGCGTTCTCCTGCGGCTGGCGATGATCGGTCCAGGCTAACCAACCCCCGCCGCAACGTCAACAGAGACACCATCTCGCAATACGATCTATTCTCGTCCCCGGTCGGCCCGTCGCGCCTGACCGTCCCGGGCCACCAGCGGCTCGGCCAGCAGCAGCCCGGTGACCACCCACGACGCCGCCGTCAGCCCCGGGTCCCGGGCGGGCGCACCGGAACTCAGCCGGGCAGGCGGGCGTTGAGGCGGGCGGCCTGACGGATCAGATGGTCGCGTTCGGCGAGGTGGGCAGCCCGGTGGGCAGCCTCGGCATACCACCGGGCCGCCGTCACCGGATCACCGGCCCGCTCGTGCAGGTACGCCGTCACCGCCGCGTGCCGGGGCACCGCCGGGTCCACCGCCGCGAGGGCCGCCAGCCCCGCCCGCGCCCCGTCGGCCTCCCCGACGGCCACCGCCCGGTTGAGCCGCACCACCGGGCTGTCGGCCAACCGCACGAGTTCGTCGTACCACTCGACGATCTGCACCCAGTCGGTCTCGGCGGCGACGGGCGCGTCGGCGTGCAACGCGGCGATGGCCGCCTGGGCCTGGAACTCGCCCAACCGGTCCCGGGCCAGCGCCGCCTGCAGGATGCGGACCCCCTCGGCGATCGCACCGGTGTCCCACCGGCTGCGGTCCTGCTCCGCGAGCGGGACCAGACCGCCGTCGGGCGTGGTCCGGGCCGCGCGCCGGGCGTGGTGCAGCAGCATCAGGGCGAGCAGCCCGGCCACCTCCGGATGGTCGACCAGCACGGCGAGCTGCCGGGTGAGCCGGACCGCCTCGGCCACCAGGTCGACGTCACCGGAGTAGCCCTCGTTGAAGACCAGGTAGAGCACCCGCAACACGGTGGTGACGTCGCCGGGCCGGTCGAGGCGCACCCCGGCCACCGTGCGCTTGGCCCGGCTGATCCGCTGCGCCATGGTCGCCTCCGGCACCAGGTAGGCCCGGGCGATCTGGCGGGTGGTCAGCCCGCCGACGGCACGCAGGGTCAACGCGACAGCCGACGACGGGCTCAGCGACGGATGGGCGCACAGGAAATAGAGCCGGAGCGTGTCGTCCACCTCCGACGTCGGCCCCGGCACCGGTTCCTCGACGACGAGGTCCTCGCGCCGACGGCGGGCGACGTCCGCCCGGCCCGCGTCGAGGAACCGGTGCCAGGCCACGGTGACCAGCCAGCCCTTCGGGTCCCGGGGCGGGTCGACCGGCCAGACGTCCAGCGCCCGGACCAGCGCGTCCTGCACGGCGTCCTCGGCCGCCGCGAAGTCCGCCCCGCGCCGCACGAGCACCCCGATCACCTCCGGGATGAGCCGGCGCAGCAGGTCACCGTCCACCTGTCACTCGGTGACGGTCGGCGGCGCGGTCAGGAACGGGCGCAGCTCCAGCCACTCGTGGATCGGCCTCCCACCCGCCCCCGGCGCGGCGGACAGCTCCCCGGCCAGCTCGACGGCCCGGTCGTAGCTGTCCACGTCGATCACCATCCACCCGGCGACGAGATCCTTGGTCTCGGCGAACGGCCCGTCGGTGACCGGCGGACGGCCCGGCCCGTCGTACCTGACGAACGTCCCCTCGGGGGCGAGGGCCTGACCGTCGACGAACTCGCCGGTGCCCTCCAGCCGGGCCGCGAAGTCGTTCATGTATTGCACATGGGCGGTGACCTCCTCGGGCGTCCACTTGTCCATCGGGACGTCGTTGACCGCGGGTGGGGCACCCCGGTAGTGCTTGAGCAGCAGGTACTTTGCCATCAGGTCTCTCCTCGGTGCCGGCGCGACCCCCATTCTGGCCGCGTTCACCCCGGGGACGACGCCGGTCCGTCGTTCTCGACATCGGTGGCGGAACTTTTTCTCCGGCCGGAGTGTCGGGACCCGGCACGGCTCACCTGTCGACAAGTTGCCGGACCCGCAGGCGGCGGATACCCGAGGCCCGCTCCGGCACCTCGGGCGACCGGGTGGCGGGCAGCCGGACGGTGAAGACCGCCCCCCGGTGCGGCCGGCCCTCGGCTTCGATCGTGCCCCGGTGGCTCGTCACGACCTCCTGGAGCAGGGCCAGCCCCAGCCCGAACCGGTGCTCACCGGAACCCCCGCCCCGGTGGAAGCGGTCGAAGATGCGCCGCGCGTCGGCCTGGTCGAACCCGACCCCGGTGTCGGCGACCACGAACTCGACGTAGTCGCCGCCGGCCCGCAACGACACGTCGATCCGGCCGCCGGGCGGGGTGTGGGCGAGCGCGTTCGCCAGCAGCTCACCGGCCACCCGGCGCAGCGCCGACGCGACCCCCGGCACCGGCAGCGACCCGTCGGGCAGGTCGGCGGCGAGGGTGACCTGCCGTTCGGCGGCCCGTTCCGTCTCGGCGGCGACGGCCGCCCCGACGAGCGCGGTCAGGTCGACCGGAGGGTACGGGCGGCGGTCGGCGGGAGCGGCGGCGAGCTGGGCGGAGAGCAACAGGTCGTCGACGATCTCGCCCAGCCGGCGGGTGCCGCCGATCAGCCGGTCGAGATCCTCCAGGCTGGTGACGCCGCCCCCGGTCCGCGCCCGCCGCGCCATCAACTGGGCGCGGATGTGCACCTGGGCGATCGGGGTCCGCAGCTCGTGGCTGGCGTCGGCGATGAACCGCCGCTGCCGGGTCAGCGCCTCGGCCAGCGGTGCGACGGCCCGCCGCCCGACCAACGCGCCGGTCAGCACCGCGACGAACAGCCCGACCGTGGCGGCGAGGCTGAACGCCAGCAGCAGGTGCCGGCGGTCGGACAGTTGGAACCGCGCGTCGAACACCGCCTGCACGACCACCCCGTCGCTGCGTGACTCGGTGCGCACGTGGTAGGTGGTGCCGTTGCGGGTCACGGCGGTGACCTCGGTGATCCCGGTGGCGGCCACCGACCGCAGCGCCCCGGTCAACGGGAAACCCGCAGGCGGCGGGTTGAGACCGGTGTCGGTGGTCAGCCCGTTGTACCGGAACACCCAGCTGCACGCCGGCGGACCGGGGATGGTCGCGTGCCGGGTGCCCCAGGCCAGCTCCCGGTGGATCTGCGCCTCCTGGCTGCGGACCAGGACGGCGTACGAGATGCCGCCGGCCAGCAGCAGCAGGGCGCTGATGGCCAGCCCCACCAGCAGCCCGATCCGCAGTCGGGCCCGGCGTACCATCGACTGCTCAACCAGCTCCATCACAGCGCTCCGAGTCGGTAGCCGAGCCCGTGCACGGTACGGATCACCGACCGGCCGAGTTTGCGGCGCAGGTAGTAGACGTAGGTGTCGACCAGCGACGTCGCGGCGGCCTCGTCGAAGACCCGGCGGCGCAACTCACCCCGGGAGTGCACGGTGCTCGGCCGGGCCGCCAGCACCCGCAGCAGCTCGAACTCCCGGGCGGACAGCGCCACCCGGGTGCCGTCGGCCAGCACCACGTCGTGCGAGGTCAGGTCGAGCCGCCCGGTGCCGATGCGCAGCACGGTGGTGGACTCCGCGCCGCGCCGGCACAACGCCCGGACCCGGGCGCTCAGCTCGTCCAGGTCGAACGGCTTGCCGAGGTAGTCGTCGGCGCCGGCGTCCAGCCCGGCGATCCGGTCACCTACCCCACCGAGCGCGGTGAGCATCAGCGCCCGGGTCGGGACGGCCCGGGACCGCAGCCGGGCGACCAGGTCGAGACCGTCCAACACCGGCAGCATCCGGTCCACGACCAGCACGTCGTAGCTGCGGGTGAGCCCCAGGTGCAGGCCACGCTGGCCGTCGGCGGCCCGGTCGACGAGGAACCCCTCACAGCTCAGTGTCTCGGTGAGCAGGTCGGCCAGTTCCTCGTCGTCCTCGACCAACAGCAACCGGTTAGGTCCTCCCCCGTGCATGCCTCCACAATCCCACAGGGCAGGCCCAAAAAGTGATAACTATCTTTTTGTCATTTCACCGTGGCGAGTGCCGGTGTCCGGACGGCGTCGCCCCGACGGGCCTCCCGGCGCTCGATCCAACTCAGCAGCGGAGTCGTCATCATCGTGGTGATCAGCGCCACCAGCACCAGCACGGTGAACAGCGAGGCGTTCACGATGCCCGCCTCCAGACCGACGTTGAGCGCGATGAGCTGCATCAGACCCCTGGCGTTCATCAACGCGCCCACCCGCAACGCGACGCCCTGCGACTCGCCCCGGAGCCGGGCCGCCGCCCAGCAGGCACCGAACTTGCCGACGATCGCCGCCGTCACGCAGGCCACCGCGAACAGCAGCACCGGCGCGCTGCCCAGCAACCCGAACTCCGTACGCAGCCCCGAATAGGTGAAGAACAGCGGCAGGAAGACCGTCGCGGCGACCGGGGTGAGGGTGTCCACCACCCGGTCGGTGTTGGCGGTGTGCGGCATCACCACGCCGACCGCGAACGCGCCGAACACCGCGTACAGGCCGATCTCGTCGGTGTACCAGGCGACCAGGAAGAGCAGGGCCACCGTGCCGAGCACGCGGGCGGAGTCGTTGAGGCGGGAACTGGTCATCAACGCCGTGGTCACCCGCGGCCCGCACAGCCACAGCACCAGCGCGAACAGCACCGCCCCACCGGCGGTGACCACCGCCGGCCCGGCCCGGCCGGAGGCGAACGCCAGCACCACGGCCAGCATGATCCAGGCGACCATGTCGTCGAGCGCGCCACTGGCCAACGACAACGTGCCGTGCCGGGTGCCGGCCTGTCCGCGTTCGGTGATGATCCGCGCCAGCATCGGGAAGGCGGTGATGGCCAACGCCACCCCCACGAACGCGGCCGACACCCCGATCGACGTCCCGTCGGCCCGCATCGGCACGGCGTCCGCGGTGACCACGACCAGCCCCACCCCGAGGACCAGCGGCGCGGTCACCCCGGCCAGCGACACCAGGCCGGCGGTGCCGACCAGGCCGGTGACCCGGTGGGCGCTGAAGGCGTACCCGGCCTGGAACATGAACAGCACCAGGCCGACCTGGCCCACCACGTACAGGACCGGCAGCAGCGCGGCCGGGAACAGGGCGTCCTTCACCTCCGGCAGCACGAACCCGAGCAGCGACGGGCCCAACAGCACACCGGCGAGCATCTCGCTGACCACGGCGGGCTGCCCCACCCGGCCGAGCAGCCAGGCCACCGCCTTGCAAAAGATCAGGATCACCGCGACCGCGATGAAGAACCGTGGAGCCAACTGGGTGGGGGTCACCGGACCGCCTCCTCGAAGTAGTTGGTGCACAACCGTTGTCGCCGGGCGTCGACGACCATCCAGGCGCCGAACACCAGTTGCCGGACACTGCGCCCCACGTCGGCCCAGCGGTCCCGCCCCCGCATCGCGGCCAACCGCAGCCACCCCGGACCGGCCACCCCGGCCGGGGTCAGGTACGCCGGACCCCGGCTGGGCAGGGACCGGCTGTGCGCGGCCGAGGACGCCAGGGCGTACCGGCGCAACACCTCGCGGGTCGCGGCGCGCAGCATCACCGGCGCGACCCCGCGCGCCGGGCAGGCCCGGTTCGCGGTGACGCCGTACGGGATGAACCGGGCGTCGCGGCGGCGCAGCGTGCGCCACCGGTCCGGGTCGAACCGTTCGTCGCCGGGGGGTCCGCTGCGCTGGAAGGCCAGGTAGTTGAAGAGCAGCACCGACCCGGCCGGCAGGGTCACTCCGGAGGGCAACCCGATCGGCGCGGAGGTGATCCGGTGCGCGACGCCGAACAGCGGGTGCAGCCGCAGCGTCTCGTCGATCACCCGGTCCAACGCGTCGTCGTCGTCCAGACCCCGTTGCAGGTCCGGCCGGTTGGCCAGGGCCAGCAGCACGTGCGCCATCGCCTCGGACATCTGCACCACCGCCGTGGTGCCGAACGCGCCGTGCAGGTACCAGGCCGTCTCCTCGGTGGTGAACGGGGCCGGCAACGTCACCGGGCAGGTGCCCGCCTCGACCCGCCCACGCAGGTAGCGGGTCAACGGGTCCCGCCGGTCCATGTGCCGCAGCCCGGTGCACTTCAGCGCGGCGGCCACGTCGGCGGCGTTGGCGACGAACAGCGCCCGGACCTCCGGCGGGCACACCTCACCGAAGATCAGCTCGTGGTAGACCTCCGCCCACACCGGCATCATCAGGTCCCGCAGCCGGACGTGGACCCGCCCGGCCGGCAACTCGTCGAGCACCCGCCGGGTGGCGGCGGTGGCCAGCGCGTCGGCGCGCTGGGGTCGCACCGCGAGCACCTGCCGGGTCACCCCGGCCACCGTCCGGTACCGCTCCCCCGGCTCCAGGTGCTCCTGGTGCATGTGCGGGCCGGGCGACAGCCAGTACCAGAACAGGTCGGACAGGCCGGCGCCCCGGCTGCGCCCGTCAGCCGCCGGATCGGCGTACAGCCGCTCGAAGTCCTCGACGTCGACGAGCGGGCCGGGCACCGGGATGCCCTCCCCGCCGTTGACCCGGGCGAACACCCACTGCCGCAGCCGCACCACCGCCGCCGGCAGCCACCGGGGCAGGGTCCAGGCCACCCCGAGCACGACCAGCGCGCCGCACAGCACCGGCGCGCTCACGCCGGGGCTCCCGTGGTGACCAGATCGGCGCTCAGGTCCCCCGGCCGTGCGGCACCCACCAGCGCCAACGCCCGGTCGAGGTCGGCGCGCAGCAGGTCGAGCACGTGCCGCACCCCGGCCGCGCCGCCCACCGCCAGCCCCCACAGCACCGGACGGCCGACCAGCACGGCCGTCGCCCCGAGCGCCAACGCGACCAGCACGTCGACGCCGCGCCGCAGGCCACCGTCGACCAGCACCGGCAGCCGCCCGCCGACGGCCGCCACGACGGCCGGCAACGCGTCCAGGGTGGCCGTCACCCCGTCGAGTTGCCGGCCGCCGTGGTTGGAGACCACCACCCCGTCCACCCCGTGCTCGACGGCCAGCCGGGCGTCCTCGGGATGCAGCACCCCCTTGAGCAGGATCGGCACGGTGGTGAGCCGGCGCAGCCGGGCGACCAGCTCCCAACCCACCCGGGCGGTCATCTCGATATCCCGGACCCGGCCGTCCGCGTCACGCATGTTCTCGCAGACCAGGCCGGGTGGCAGGTCGACGAATCCGTGCCGCAGGTCGCGCTCGCGCCGACCGAACACGGGCGAGTCGACCGTCACGACCAGGGCCCGGCAGCCGGCGGCCACCGCCCGCCGGACCACGGTGGTGGTGAACTCCAGGTCGGTGTGCGGGTAGAGCTGGAACCACAGCGGCCCGCCGGCCGCCGCGATCTGCTCGACCGGCCGGGTGGCCGCCATGCTCACCACCATGACCGTGCCGGCGTCGGCGGCGGCCCGGGCGGTGGCCAGCTCGCCGTCGGGGTGGGCCAGCCGGTGGAACGCGGTCGGCGCGACCAGCACCGGCATCGAGACCTCGCTGCCGAGCAACGAGATCCGCAGGTCCCGGTCGCCGGTGCCGCGCAGCACCCGGGGCACCAGGAAGCGCCGGGCGAAGGCCGCCTCGTTGGCCCGCAGGGTCCGCTCGTCGCCCGCGCCGCCGGCGAAGAAGTCCCAGTGCACCGGGTCGAGGCGACGCCGGGCGACGGTGGCCACGTCGGCCAGGTTCAGCGCCACCTCGTCGAGGGCCGGCACGTCAGTCCCCGGCCCCGCGCAGGCACCTGTCGACGAAGGCGGCCAACGGTGTCACGTGCACCTGCGGCCGGTCCCACCGGTTCTCCAGGTTCTCCGCCAGGTGGTGGGTCGCGACGACCTGCCCCGCCCGGTGGTGACGCACCACCGGATGCAGGTACGCCGCGTCGTGGGCCTGGCCGACGACGTCCTGGGCGACCCGTCTCACCGTGACGTCGAACGGGTCCACCTGGTCGTGCTCCGGGCCGTACTCCAGGGTGACCACGAACGCGTCGGAGTAGTCGTGGTCGGCGGTGCGCAGGCCGGTCTCGGTGAAGTAGTCCACCGGCACCTCCTCGTGGTAGCGCGCGTCGGCGTCGGCGACGGTCACCACGTCGGCGAGGACGTCGAACTGCTGCCACAGCGCGGAGGTGCGGTTGACCCGGGCGATGATCGCGTCGGCGATCGACGCCCCGTTCGCGTCCAGCTTCTCCGTCGGCCACGGCGTGTCCCCGTACCGGCGTTCGAGGATGCGGTGCAGGGCCCGCACGGCGTACCGGAAACCGTGGATGAACCCGTTGGTCGAGCGCTTGAAGTCCCGCTGCTGGGTGATGGTGCCGGCGAAGAACAGGTCGGGCACGTTCACCGACTCCCACTGTGCGGTCTGGGCCGGGAAGCGGTCCCGGATCGCCAATTCCGGCCGGCACGACCCGTCGAAGATCGACGCGTCGAAGGCGAACCCGGTGCAGACCAGCACCCGGTCGTAGCGCAGCTCCTTGGTCACCTCGTCGGCGCGGGAGAACGCGAACGTCACCGTGTAGCCGTCGGCGTCGCGGGTGATCCGCCGGACGGTGCCGTCCAGGATCGCGTTGGCCGACTTGAGCTGGTAGGTGTCGAGGAAGTTGTTGTTCACCGCCCGCAGGTGCCCCACGTAGTGGGTGCGCCAGGCCATCCGCACCGAGCTGGGCCCGGCCAGGTGGATCAGGGTGGTGGTCTCCATCAGGTTGTCCGCCGTCTCGAACGCGGAGTTGCCCTTGCCGATGATCAGCACCTTCTGGTCGAGGTAGTCGCGCGGGTCGACGGGCATGTCCGCGTACTGCTCGGCCAGCTCCAGCCCGGGAATGTCCGGCAGGTACGGCCGGGACACGCCGGTGGCGACGACCACCCGCCGGGCCCGGAACGTCTCCCCGGCGTGCACCTCGAAGATCCCGTCCACCTTGGACACCGAGGTCACCCGCGCGCCGTAACGCACCTTCACCCCGGTCTTCGCGGCGAAGTCGGCCAGGTAGCGGACCATCACGTCGGCGTCCGGGAAGTACCGCTGCGTGTACGTGGTGAACCGCAGCGCCGGATCGTCGGTGAGCAGCGAGTTCCAGTCCAGCCGCAGGTTGAGCTCCGGATCGTCGGAGCCGGTGTGCGGCTTGTTGATGGAGATCAGTTGCCGGTGCCGGGGGTAGGTGGCGAAGAACGCGCCCGGGACGTCCGCGCCCTCCAGCACCAGGTAGTCGCGCCGGCCGTCGGCTTCCAGCAGGGCGGCCAGTTGCAGGCCGGCGGGGCCGGCTCCGATGATCAGACAGTCAAGCGTCACGACGGCCATCCAGGGTGAGAGGGGTCAACGGAAGTTCCAGTGCGTCCATCACGTCGGCGGCCCGCCGGACGTCACCGTCGAGCGGTCGGTCCGGGTCGACCGGGGGGATCGCCGCGACCAGCGCCGCCAGCGCCGCGCCGCAGCCCGGCGCGGTGGGCGTACGGGCACCCACGTACGCGGCCTGACGCAACCCCAGCGCCAGCGAGCCGACGATCAGGCGCAGCAGCCCGGCCTGGTCGAAGACCCGCAGGGCGGCCTGGGTGCCGAGCGGGATGACGTCCTGGTTGTGCAGGTTGGTCGGCAGGCTCTGCATGCTCGCCGGCATGGCGTCGCGGCGGATCTCGGCGATCAGCGCGGTGGAGGCCAACTGCACCCCCTGGAGCCCGTGCTGCTGCCCCGGGCCGGCGGCCAGCATCGGCGGCAGGCCACCGTTGCGGTGCGGGTCGACGAGCAGGTCGAGTTGCCGCTCGACGAGGTTGCCGACCTGCGCCACCACCATCGACAGCAGGTCGGCGGCGAACGCGGCGGGCTGGCCGAAGAAGTTGCCGCCGTGCACCACCAGGTCGTCGTCGGGGAAGAACAGCGGATTGTCGCTGACGCTGCCCAGGTCGGCGGTGACCACGGAATCGACATGGCGCAGCGCGTCCTCGGCCGCGCCGAGCAGCTGCGGGGCGCACCGGATGCTGTACGGCTCCTGCAACGCGCGCTTGCCCGACGGGACGAGCCCCTCGCTGACCTGCCGCATCCGCGCGCCCACGGCGATCGCCCCCGGGTGCCCGTACGCGCGCAGCAGCCGGGCGTCGAGGAACTGCGGGTCGCAGCCGAGCAGGTCGGCCAGCAGGCAGGTGAGCACCTGCGCCGACCGGTGCGCGGCGCGGACCGCGGACAACGCCAGCGCCGTCGCCGCGGTGGTCAGCGAGGTGCCGTTGACCAGTGCCAGGGCGTCGCGGCCGTCCAGCGGCAACGGGGTCAGGCCGGCCTGCTCCAGCGCCTGCGCCGCCGGCAGGCGTACCCCGTCGAGGTAGGCGTGGCCGCGACCGCGCAGCGCCTGGGCCGCCGCGCCCAGCGGGATCAGGTCACCGCTCGCGCCGACCGAACCCCACCGCGGCACGGCGGGCACGAAGCTGGTGCCGAGCATCGCCGCCAGCGCGTCGACGACGTGCGGGGACACCCCGGACGCGCCCCGCGCCAGCGACCAGGCCCGGACCAGCACGGTCGCCCGGACGATCTCGGGGGCGAGATCCGGGCCGTGGCCCGCGCCGAGGTGGGCGAGGGTGTTGTCGGCCTGGTCGCGCAGGTCGGCCCGGCCGGCGTACCCGACGAGGGCACCGAAACCGGTGGTGCTGCCGTACACCGCGCGGTCCTCGCCGAGCACCTCGGACAGGAACGTGCGGGTGTGCGTGACCCGGTCGCGGACCTGCGGCCCGACCACGACCCGGACCGGGTCGCGGGCGGCGCTCAGGTCGGCGATCCGCAGCGGCGCCGCGAGATCAACCTCTGTCGTCATGCGACCGGACCCTAGAGAGCGATTCTCAGAACGCTCTGAAATCGGGCCGATACGGTGCGCCGCATGACGCTCGACTACCTGATCATCGGAGCCGGGCCGGCCGGGCTCCAACTCGCCGCCCTGCTGGAGCGCGACGGCCGCGACCATCTGGTGCTGGAGGCCGGACCGACGCCGGGCACGTTCTTCGGCCGCTACCCGCGGCACCGCCAGTTGATCTCCATCAACAAGGTCTGGACCGGTTCCGACGATCCGGAGTTCAACCTGCGCTCCGACTGGAACTCGCTGCTCACCGACGATCCGGCGCTGCTGTTCCGCAACTTCAGCCGGCGCTACTTCCCCGACGCCGACGACATGGTGCGCTACCTCGCCGCCTTCGCCGACGGGCTGCGGGTCCGCTACGACACCCGGGTCACCCGGATCGCCCACGACGGCGACCTGTTCACCGTCGAGGCCGGCGGCGACAAGCTGACCGCCCGCCGGGTCGTCGTGGCCACCGGCGTCTCCCAGCTGTACGTGCCGCCGATCGAGGGCGTCGACCTCGCCGAACGCTACGACACCGTCAGCGTCGACCCGGACGACTTCACCAACCAGCGGGTCCTGATCATCGGCAAGGGCAACTCGGCCTTCGAGACCGCCGACGCCCTGGTCGAGACCGCCGCCGTCATCCACGTCGCCGGCCCGCACTCGATCCGGCTGGCCTGGCAGACGCACTACGTCGGGCACCTGCGCGCGGTGAACAACAACTTCCTCGACACCTACCAGCTCAAGTCGCAGAACGCCGTCCTCGACGGCACCGTCGAGCGGATCGCCCGCCGCGACGACGGCGGCTACCGGATCGACTTCCGGTACGCCCGTACCCGCGAGTCGCTGCGGCAGCTCGACTACGACCGGATCATCCTGTGCACCGGTTTCCGGTTCGACGCGGACATCTTCGACCCGTCGGCGCGGCCCCGGCTGGTCATCAACGACCGCTTCCCCGAGCAGACCTCCGGCTTCGAGTCGGTGAACGTGCCCGGCCTGTACTTCGCCGGCACCCTCACCCAGCAGCGCGACTTCAAACGCTCCACCAACGGCTTCATCCACGGCTTCCGGTACGGCGTACGCGCCCTGCACCGGATGCTGAACGCCAGGCACCACGGCACGCCGTGGCCGTCGACCACCCTGGACGCCACCCCCGAGGCGATCACGGATGCGATCATCGCCCGGATCAACCGCACCTCCGCGCTGTGGCAGCAGTTCACCGTCCTCGGCGACGTCGTCGTGATCGCCGACGGTGTCGCGCGCTACCACGAGGAGGTGCCGGTGGCCTACCTGCACGACGGCGGCCTGGGACCCGAGCCGTTCGCGGTGGTGACCACCCTGGAGTACGGCCCGGACCACGACCAGGTCGACCCGTTCGACATCACCGTGCCCCGGATCGCCGAGAACGACGCCGAACGCGCCCACGACGCCAGCTACCTGCACCCCGTCGTCCGGGTGCACCGGGGCGGGCGGCTCGTCGCCACCCACCACCTCGCCGAGAACCTGGAGAACAACTGGGACCTGCCCGGCGTGCACCAGCAACCCCTGGCGCTGTTCCTCAAGGGCGTCCTGTCCGATGCCGGCTGAGCACGACAACGACGGCCGTCGCGCGGCGGAGCACCAGCACGCCGACCGCCGCGCGACGGGGCCCGGCCACCACGGCGGGCACGACCGGACCGGTCGCGGGTCGGCGGACCGCGACCGGGCCGGGGCCACCGCCGGTGGTGAGCTGTGGCCGCAGCCCGTGCTGCGGCTGCTCACCACCGGCGGTGACCGGCCGGTCTTCGAGGACGGCGACCGGACCGTCGGCGCGGCCGAACTGGCGGACCTGGTCCGGCGGACCGCCAGCGGCCTGCGCGCCGCCGGCATCGGGCCGGGTCGCGCGGTGGCGCTGCGGATCGGGGTCACCCCGGAGGCGCTCGCCGGTGTCCTCGCCGCGTTCACCGTCGGCGCCCGGGTCTCCGGCATCCGGCCCGAGCTGACCCCGGCGCAACTCGACCGGCTGCTGGCCAGCGATGACGCGCTGCTCGTCGACGACGCCCGACTCGCCACCCTGGCCCGGACCCGCGACGACGGCAGCCCCCTGGTCGCCGCCGGCCGGCCCGGTGACGTCGCCCGGATCACCTGGACCAGCGGCAGCACCGGCCACCCCAAGGGCTGCGCCCAGACGTACGCGGCGATGAGCGCGGCCTGGGCGGCCCACCCCGACCGGTGGCCGCCGGCAATCGCCGAGCTCGCCCCCCGGCTGGGGCGCTACCTGGTCTTCGGCTCGCTGAGCAGCCAGGTGATGCTGGAGTACGGCATCCTCACCCTGGCCGCCGGGGGAACCCTGGTCGCCGCCCGCCCGCCCGGCTTCCCCGGCATGATCACCAGGCACCGGGCCACCGCGAGCGTGATCACCGTCGGCAAGCTGCACCAGCTCGTCCGCGACCAGCGCGCCGACCCGGTCGACCTGGGCAGCCTGCGGGCGCTCCTGGTCTCCGGATCACCGCTCACCGCGTCCCGGCTCGCCGAGGCGCTCGACGTGCTCGGCCCGGTCGTCTTCCACGGCTACGGGCAGACCGAGACCGGCATGATCGCGATGGTCACCCCGGCCGAGCTGCTGGCCGACCCGGGCCGGCTCGCCTCGGTCGGACGCGCGCCCGAGGTGGTCGACCTGTCCATCCGCGACGCCGACGGCCGGCCGGCCACCGAGGGCGAACTCTTCGTCCGGACCCCGGCACAGGCCGACGCCTACTGGGGCGACCCGGCCGAGAGCGCCGAGGTGTTCACCGACGGCTGGGTACGCACCCGCGACCTGGCCCGGTTGGATGCCAACGGCTACCTGCACCTGTCCGGCCGGGCCCGGGACGTGATCATCGTCAACGCGAACCTGGTGTACGCCGGTCCGATCGAACGGGAGCTCGCCGCCGACCCCGCCGTCGCCGAGGCGTACGTGGTCAGCCGTCCCGACGACGTCACCGGCGAGGCGGTGCACGCGTACGTGGTGCCGGCGGCCGGCCACCCGTTGGACGTCGGCCGGTTGCGCGCCCGGGTCGCGGCGGCCCTCGGTGCGGCCGCCGTCCCGACGACCGTCGAGGTGATCACCGGGGTGCCGGTGGGGCCGAGCGGCAAACCGGACAAGCGCGCCCTGGGCGTGGGAGTCGGTTCCTGAGCGGCGGCCACCGTTTCCGCGCGACCGGCGGCGTCGGCGCTGCCCGCAGAGCGCGGCGGCCCGGACCACCCACCCCGGCAGCGCCACGATCACCGGCACCCGGCAAACTCCACACTGATCCGACTGAACCTTCGGCTGGCTCAGTGCGTTGAGAGGTCGAAGCCACAGCCTGTCGAGGAGCGCACCGGTGCCACTGACCTCCACGTCCCACCGCCGGCGGCTAGAACGACTCGTCGGTGGGGTGCGGCAACGGCTGTCACCACTGACCGGCGTCGTCCGACGGGCAATGTCCCGCCTGCCCGGCCCGCCGATCGTGGCGCGGATCGTCGCCGGGCTGATGGCGCTGGCGCTCGCCGTCCTCGCCGGCTTCGCCGCCAGCACCGGGTTCGGCACGGCCACCGCCCAGACCGTGGAGGGCAAACCGGTCCCCGCCGAGCAGGTGCCCCTGATCGCCCAGGCCGCGCTCTCCTGCCCGACCCTCACCGCGCCCCGGCTGGCCGGTCAGCTCATGGCCGCCTCCGGGTTCGTGGCCGACGCCCGCACCGACGACGGCGGCTCCGGGGTGGCCGGGCTCACCGACGAACTCTGGCAGCGGTGGCTGCCCTGGCCCGACGCGCCCCGGCTGGACGTCGCCGCGAACATCGTCGCGCTGGCCCACCACATGTGCGACCTCGTCGGGCAGGTGTCGCACGGCGACATCGACGGCGACACCTGGCAGCTCGCGCTCGCCGCGCACCGTTCCGGGATGCCCGCCGTCCAGGCCGACCGGGGCGTCCCCGACGCGGCGGCCGGGTACGTGCGGACCGTCGTCGACTACGCCGAGTGGTACTCCCGGCAGCCCGACTTCGACCCGGACGCGGCGGACGCCTCACCGACGCCCGCCCCACCCGCGCCGCCCGCCGGCAGCGCGCCACGCCCCATCCCCGACGAGCACCTGGCGGCGATCCTCGCCGCCGGCCGGACCTGCCCGGCGGTGACCCCGGCGAAGATCGCCGGTCAGCTCATGGCGGCGTCCGGGTTCAACCCGAACCTGCTCGGCCCCAACGGCGCGCAGGGCATCGCCCAGTTCCTGCCCACCGTGTGGAGCCGCTACGCGACCGCCGGCCAGTCACCGTGGGACGCCGCGACGGCGATCGCCACGCTCGGCAAGACGATGTGCGCCCTCACCACCGACCTGGGTGGGCTCACCGCCGACCCGTACCCGCTCGCGCTGGCCGCCTTCCAGTGGGGGCCGGGGGTGCAGGCCGGCGGCGCACCCGACCTGGGCACGGTGGACGAGAACGCCGGCCGGGTCCTCGCCTACGCCGCCTTCTACGCCCAGGACCCCCGGCTCGGTGGGCGTCCGTCCCCGCGTCCGCCACTGCCGGCCGGCACCCGGGGCCCGGTGCTGGCCCTGCCGCCCACGCCCGCCGGCGCGGGCCCCGGCCCCGCCGGCAACCCGACCAGAGCCGGCGTCAACCCGACCAGACCCGCCCCGGCGGCAGGCGCCCCGTCCACGCAGGCGGCGGCCCGTCCGACCACCCCCGCGCCGGCGGCGGCGGCCTCCACCGGCTACCGCATCCGCGGGTACGGCAGCACCTGCCTGTACGCCCCGTCGGCCGTGGACGGCCAGCAGTTGGTGATCTGGGACTGCAACGGCTCGGCCCGGCAGAAGTGGACGTTCGGCGGCGACGGCACGATCCGGATGGGGTCGCTCTGCATGGACCTGGCGGACGCCTCCAGCGCCGACGGCACCCGCATCCAGCTGGCGACCTGCAACGGCGGCTGGGCACAGAAGTTCTGGATCAACGGCTCCGGTGACCTGGTCAACTCGGCGATCGGCAGGTGCGTCGACATCCGGGACTGGTCCACCGCCAACGGCACCGGCCTGCAACTGTGGACGTGCACCGGTGAGGCCAACCAGAAGTGGACGCGGGTGAAGGTCTAGCGGGGGCCGGCGGGGCGGCCGATCCGGGCCGACACCAGCGCCGTCCCGTCGGTCTCCGCGACGGCGAAGAACGCCAGCGTGTCGACGGCGGCGGGGATCTCCCCGGTCACCTCCTGCGGCCCGGCGGTCGCCGTCCACTGTGCCACCTGGTAGGTGCGGGTGTCGGCGGCGACCGCATAGAGCCGGTACTCCACCCCCGCCGTCAGGCCGAGCACGGTGGCCCGTACGTCGGAAGCCGACCCGGGGCTGTCGGGGCGGGCCGAGACGGTGACGGACAACCGGGTGGCCGCACCGACCCCCTCCACCGTCACCCCGGCGGCGACCGGGTTGACGGTGGACTGCCGGGCGTCGGGCGCGCCGCCCTGCTGCCGCTGCCCGAGGGTCACCCCCAGGGACACCGCCGCGACCATGGCGAGCGTGCCGGCGACGAGCCACCGCCGTCGACCCCGCCGGGACCGGTCGGACGCGCGGCCGGCCGGACCCCGCCCGCCCGCGTCCCGGGAGGGCGGCCGGTCCGCCGGTCCCGGGCGCGACGCGGCGGCCGGCGGGAGTCCGGGGGCCGGCAGCGTTTCGGAGACCGACGTGGGCTCGGGGGCCGGCAGCGTCTCGGAGACCGGCGTGGGCTCGGGGGTCGGCAGGTCGGGGGCGGGCGCGGAGGCCGGAGCCTCACCGAGGGCCGGGACGGCGGTGGAGGTCGGGACGGCGTCAGGGGCCGGGGTGGCGGTCGGGAGGGCCGGTGCGGTGACGTCGACCGGATCGGTACGCAGGTCGGCGATCTCGCCCGGGGTCAGCCCCGCGAACGCCCCCACCAGGGGGGCCAGCCGGTCACACTCGTCGAGGCAGATCGTGCAGGTGCCGAGGTGGCGTTCGAACTCCCACTCGTCCTGCGGATCGAGGTCACCCCACAGGTAGGGAGCGCACTGCTCCAGGGGGGCGTGGGCCACCGGACCGGGGGCGTCGCTGTCGCTTCGGAGGTCGGTCATGGCCTGTCAGCTCTGCTCGGGGAGGCAGCGCCTCGCGGCCCCGCCGCCGTCATCGTATGCCATCGCGGTCGTGGTGGACGCCTCACGCACCGTCGACCTCCCCGATGACGGCGCGCAACGCGCGCAGGGCGTAGTGGGCGCGGGACTTGACGGTGCCCTCGGCGATGCCGAACTCCGCGGCGATCTCGGCGGTGGAGAGCCCCCGGAAGTAGACCGCCTCCACCACCCGACGGTGCTCGACGCTGATCTTCGGCAGCGCGTCGCGGATGGTCCGCGCCGCCACCACCCGCTCCGCCACGTCGGCGGTCGCCGGAATCCGGTTGAGGTCCAGCGCGCCGACCTCGGTCGGGCGGGCCTGCCGGGCCCGCGCCACGTCGATGGCGACCCGGCGGGCCACGGTGAACAGCCAGCGCCGTTGGGTCTCCAGGTCGGCGGCGAGGCTGTCGATGCTGCGCCAGGCCCGCATCATCGTCTCCTGCAGCAGATCCTCGGCGAGCTGCCGCTCCCCGGAGGCCAGCCGGAGCAGGAACCGGAACAGCGGCTCGGCGTGCACCGCGTGCAGCTCCCGCAGGCGCGCGTCGGGGGCGAGGTCGGGGGCGGGTGGCGGGGGCCCGGCGTCGACGGCCGACGCGTCCGGGTCGACTGCTGCCGCCACCCCGATGCCCGCCCCGCCCGGCGCGTCCGCGTCCGGCCCGCGAGAAAGACCTGCCAACCGGTGCCTCCCCAGCACGCTCACCGTCCGCGTGACCGGCCGCGCGGGCGCGCCCGCAGCTCCGGTCCCACGTCGATCCAGGAGAGCATACGGGGCACCGTCGGACCCGCTGCCGCTGATGCCGCCCGTGGCCCGGCGGCGCGGCCGGCTCCGATGCGGACGGTCCACCGGCCGCAGCCGCCACACCGTGCCACCCGGCCGGTCAGCCATGCGACGCCGCCACCGGGGTGACGTCCTCGGCCCGCAGGGTACGCAGGTCCGCGACGGTCGGCCCAGTCAGCCCACGCAGCCGACCCGCCTGCCGGGTCACCGCCTCGTCGAGCACCTGGCGGGCGTACCGGCCGTTGCCGAAGGCCGGACCGTGCGGGGCCTGCTCGAAGTGCTGGCGCAGCGCGGTCAGCGTGTCCCCGGGGCAGTCGTACCCGCCGGCCCGGGCCAGCCCCTCGAAGATGGCGACCAGCTCGTCGGCGGTGTACGGGGCGAAGTGGACCCGGCGGGAGAACCGGGAGGCCAGCCCGGCGTTCGCGGCGAGGAACTGGGCGATCTCCGCCTCGTAACCGGCGACGATCACCACCACCTCGTCGCGGTGGTCCTCCATCAGCTTCACCAGCGTGTCGATCGCCTCCCGGCCGAAGTCGTTGCGGGCGTCCGGCGGCGCCAGCGTGTACGCCTCGTCGATGAACAGCACCCCGCCCCGGGCCCGTTCGAACGCCTCCCGGGTGCGGTGCGCGGTGTGTCCGACGTACTCGCCCACCAGGTCGGCGCGGGCCACCTCGACCAGTTGGCCGCCCCGCAGCACCCCCAGCGCGGTCAACAGCTGCCCGTAGAGCCGGGCGACGGTGGTCTTGCCGGTTCCCGGTGGCCCGGAGAAGACCAGGTGCCGGGAGACCGACGGCGCGGGCAGGCCGGCCCGTACCCGAGTCCGGGCAGCGGCCAACAGGTCGATCAGGTCGGCCACCTCCTGCTTCACCGCGTCCAACCCGATCATGGCGTGCAGCCGGGCCAGCAGCGCGTCCACCGCACCGGCGGGCGGCTCGTCGTCGGTCGGGCCGGCCGCCGACTCGTCGAGGTCCTGCGGCAGCAGCTGGGCCAGCTCCACCCCGGAGGCGGCGCCGCTGCCGGACAGCCGGAACGCCTGCCGGCTGACCATCTCCTCGAAGGTCTGCCGGGCCACCCGGGCGTTGCCGAACGACCCGGTACGCGGCATCGACTCGAACCACGACTCCAGGGCGATCCGGGTGTCGTACTCCAGGGCGTAGTGGTGGCTGCTGCACAGCCGCTCGACGATCTGCACCAGCTCCGGGGAGGTGTAGCTCTCGAACTCGACGGTCTTGGAGAACCGGGAGGCCAACCCCGGGTTCGCCGCCAGGAACGTACGCATCTGCGCCGAGTAGCCGGCGACGATCACCACCACCTCGTCGCGGTGGTCCTCCATCAGCTTGACCAGCGTGTCGACCGCCTCCCGACCGAAGTCGTGCCCCGAGCCGCCGCCGTCGACCGGCGCCAGGGTGTACGCCTCGTCGATGAACAGCACCCCGCCGATGGCTTCCCTGAACCGTTCGGTGGTCTTCACCGCCGTACCGCCGATGTGTTCGGCGACCAGGTCGGCGCGGGCCACCTCGACCAGCTGCCCGCCGGGCAGCACGCCGAGGGCGGCCAGGATGCGGCCGTAGAGCCGGGCCACCGTGGTCTTCCCGGTGCCCGGCGCACCCGCGAAGATCATGTGCCGGGACATGGGTGGGGCGGGCAGCCCGGCGGCGGCCCGTCGCCGGCTGATCCGGTGCAACCCGACCAGGGTCGCCACCTCCCGTTTCACCCCGGCCAGGCCGACCAGCGTGTCCAGTTCGGCCAGCAGCGGCGCGGCCGGGTCGTCGGCGGGCGGAGCACCGGCCGACGGCGTCGCCGGCACGGCGGGCTCGGCGGCGCGCGCCGGGACCGCCGGGTCGGGTCGCCCGGCCGGCTCGGGCGGTCGGTGCGCCCCGTCCGCCGGGCCGGCGGGCAGCGGGTCACCGGCCCGGCCGGTGGGCGCGGGACCGGCGTCGGTGCCGACGAGTTCCACCGCGGCGTCGTCCACCGTGGTACGCAGCCGACCGCCCCCGTTGCCGCGCAGCCCGGTATCGACCAGCCGGACCGGCCGACGGGTCTGCACCAGCACCCCCGGCCCGGTGTTGCCGAACACCTCGCACCCGGTCACCTCACCCTGCGACTCGCCGGCCAACCACACCCCCGGGCCGTCGCTACCCCGCACCCGGCTGCGCCGCAGCTGCACCGTCGCCCCGCGCTGCGCGGTCAGCCCGGCACCCCGGCTGCCGAGCACGTCCACGCCGGTGGCCCGCAGCCGCCCGGCCGACACGACGAGACCGGTGGCGCAGTCGCGCAGGGTCATCCCCTCCACCGTCAGTTCCCCGTCGGTCACCGACACCCCGGCCGAGCCGGCGTCGGTCACCGCCCCCCGTCGCGCCCGGAGCCGGGCCGCCTCCGCGACCCGCAGCCCCTCCTGGGTCGGCGCGGTGACGGTCAGGTCGTCGACCTCGGGCCGGGAGGTGCCCCGGGCCAGCAGTCCGGACCGGGTCCGGACGATCGTCACCTCCCGGGCGCTGCCGGTCGCCGCGTCGGCGAAGAGCAGGCCGACCCCGTCGGTGGCGGTCAGCGTGCCGCCCTCGATCCGGGGTGCCGCCGTGCCACTGGCCACCACCGCCGCACCGGTGTCCACCTCGACCCGTAACCCCAGGTAGCTGCCGGTGGCGGCGGCCTGCACGCTGAGCCCGTGCCCGCTGCCGGCCCCGACGACGCAGTCGCGCAGCGTCGGGTCGGCCGTCCCGTCGACCAGCACCGCCGGGCCGGTCGCCGTACGCAGCTCGCAGCCGGTCAGCTCGGGGCTGCCCCCGGTCACCAGCACCGCGGGGCCGGCGGTATCCACGATCCGGGTGTCGACCAGCCGGATCGTGCCGTCCTCGACCAGCAGGCCGGGGCCGTCGACGGCGGTGACCACGCACTGTTCCACCAGCCCCCGGCCGCCCCGGGTGCACAGCACCGCCGTGCCGCGTACGTCGGTGACCGTGCACCCGCGCAGCACCGGGTCGCCCCCGGCGACGGCCACCGCCACGGTGCCGATCCCGGCGACCGTGGTGCGGACGACCTCGCCGGTGCCGGCGCGTTCGAACAGCAGACCCGCTCCGGCGGGGTTGCCCACCCGGCAGTCCCGCATGGACAGCTCCCCACGGGGGACGTGCACCGCGACGACGCCCGCGGCCCGTACGCCGCACCTGGTGAGTTCCAGCCGACCGCCGCCGACCTGGACCGTCGGGAGCTGCCCACCGCCACCTACCAGCTCGATCCCGTGCAACGTCACCTCGCCCGCACCGACGAAGAGCGCCACCCCCTCACCGCCGTCGATGGTGACCGTGCCCGGCCCCTCCTCGGCGATCAACGTGACGTCGCCACCGAGCTGGACCTGCTCCCGGTACACCCCCGGCTGTACGACGACGGTGGCGCCCACCGGGGCGACCGCCAACGCGCCGGCAATCGTCGGTTGACAGCCCGGCTCCGTCTGGGAAACCGCCATCACGGTGCTGCTCACCCCTCACCACACTTTCGTCCGATTGATCCTGCGCCCCGCGTCCCGTCCGCCCACCGGAACCGTCCGCCGCCGTCCGGCCGGCGGTGGGCGGGTCGCGTCGTGCCGCCCACCGCCACCGCGGTCACCCCGACGGCAGGGCGAACAACCGCCCCGCCCCGTCGACGCCGATCCCCACCGGCAACGGCGGGGTGCCGCCGTCTGCCGCATCGCCCACCCCGGCGACCGCCCGCAACCGCCGCAGCGTCTGTTCCCCGCCCGGGGCCGGCCGGCCGCCCGGCAACTCCCGCAGGAAGACCTGCCGCGGCCCACCGTCGCCCACCGGCTCGTCCGCGAGCACCTGGAAACAGGTCCCGGCGGGAAAGACCGCCGTACCGTCGGCCCGGGGTCCGGTGTGGACGCCGGCCGGCGCGGTGCGGGCCCCGGTGCCGGCCGCGCCGAGACCGCCCAGCCGGCGGGCGCCGACGGACCAGATCACGAACTGCACCCCGGCGTCCGGCACCGGCGTGGGCGTGGCGTCGACGTCGAGGAAGGCCGGCTCCACCAGCAGCGTGCCGGGCGGGTAGCCGCCCGGCGGCGGGCCGGTCGCGGCGCGGAAGACCGGGCCGAAGACCACGGGCAGGCGACGCAGTCCGTAGCCCACCCAGCGGGCCAGCGCCGTCGGATCGTCGGCCGGCGCGGCGTCGCCACGCAGGACCGCGTTCACCGCCTCCCGTTCGCCGGTGCAGTAGGCACGGACGGCGACCAGGCCCGCCGGCAGGTCCGGCGCGCTCACCGCGGCCACCCGCAGGCCGGGTTCCTCCGCCAGGGTCCGGGTCACCACCTGCGTGTACGAGTCGTAGCGCCCGGCGAGGATCCGCCGCAGGGCCGTACGGTCCCCGCCGGTGGGCGTGCCTGCGTCCAGCCGGACCGTCACCGGAACCCGCGTCGGGCCCGGCGGGGCCGGACGCGGCCCGGGAACGACGACCGGCGGCACGCCGAAGTCGCCGGCCACCGGGCCGGGAACCGGTTCCG
This sequence comes from Micromonospora sp. SCSIO 07396, assembly GCF_053667945.1. Lineage (NCBI taxonomy): Bacteria > Bacillati > Actinomycetota > Actinomycetes > Micromonosporales > Micromonosporaceae > Micromonospora > Micromonospora sp. SCSIO 07396. The sequence continues at coordinate 1,929,273 of NZ_CM132210.1, read as the reverse complement.
GCCGGCCGGCCGGCGGCCCGGGCGACCCGGCAGGGGTGTCCGTCCGCCCGGGGGGCACGGTCACCGGGTCGTCGGCTGCGGCGGGCGGCACGGTCGGGCCGGGCCGGGCGTCCTGCGGGACGGGCGGGGGCGCGGCCGTCGGCTCCGGGGCCGGCGGAGCGCCGTCCCCGGTCACCTCCGGCGACGCCACCCGCAGCAGGTCGAGCCGGGGCACGGCGAGCCGCTGCCACCGGTGCGCACCGTCCGTCGGCACGACCGCCGGGTCGACGGCCGACGCGGACACGCCGACCAGGAGCACGCCCGGGGTGTCGCCTGCCGCACCGGAGCCGTCCGACGGCGCGGCGGCCGGCCCGGCCGGACGGGCGGCGGTCACGGCAGGCGCGGCACCTGTCGTGGCAGGCGCGGCAGCGGGCGGTTCGGGTGTGCCGGGTGCGACAGGTGGCGTGGCAGGCCCCGTGGGCAGGGCGGCCGGGGTGGGGAGCACCGGACCGAGGTCGGTCACCGTCCGGGCGGTGCCGGCCGACCGGGGACGCCACCGGCGGAACGTGCCCGTGGTGGTCAGCAGCCCCGACGCGGTGACCTCTACCCGGGCGTCACCGGCGACGACCGGAGCGCCGAGGGCGTCGGCGAGGGCCCCGAACAGCATCCCGGCGGCGGCGGGGTAAGGCACGTCCCCACAGAGCACCACGGGTCGCCCGTCGCGCCGGAGGGCCGCGAGGTGACCGGCGAGCACCCCGGGCGGCACCGGTCGGCCGGCCACCTGGAAGCCGCCAGCACCGAGCGCCACCTCGACCAGGAACACGTCGAGCGGCACCGGAGGCTGTCGTCCCGGGTCTGCGGGGTCGTCCCGCCCCGCCGGCGTGCCGACCGTCGGTGTGTCGGCAGGAGCGGGCAGGAACGACCAGCCGCCGGGGACCGGCCGTCCCGGCACGCCGCCGGGGGTTCCCGGGCCACCGTCACCCGTCCGCTCCGCGCCCCCGCCGGACGGAACCTGCCCGCCGGACGGGGCAGGCACACCGGACGGAACCTGCCCGTCGGTCAGGGCAGGCACGCCGGACGGGGCAGGCACAGCGTGAGGAACAGGTTCGGCGGCCAGCGCGGACCCGGCGGGCCCGGCGGGTCCGGGGTAATGCGGCCCGGTTGCCGGCGGTGGCCACCCGGCGGGCAGCCACGTGTAGCCGTCCCCGACCGGGGCGACCAGCCAGCCCTCGGGGCCGCCGTCGGGTCGGGACGGTCCGGCGGGCGGTGGGCACCAGGCGGCGGGCGGCTGCTCCGGTCGGGCCGGCCCGCCGTCGGCGACGATCCACCGGCGGGCCGCCGGCACCGCCCGGGTGGACACGGCCGGGGCGTCCAGCGGCACCGCCCCGTCGATCCCGAGATCCGTGGCGAGCCCGGCCGCCCGGCCCGGCACCGCCGCCGGGTCGGCGTAGCCGCCGAGCGGGACCAGCCGGAACCCGGCGGCCGACCCGCCGAGCTGGCGGGGCAGCAGGTCGGCCAGGAGGTCGAACAGGTCCGGCCGGGCGGACACGGTCGTCGAGCAGAGCACCACGGTACGGTCCGGATCGGCCGGCAACCTGGCGGCCACCCCGGCCAGGGCGGCGTAGGGCTCCGTGGCGGCATGGACGAGGAGCACCGCACCGACGGTGCCGGCGTGGACGGGCTCACGAGGGTCGGTCATCGCCGGTCAGCCCGCCGACCGTCCGACCACACCGGTGGCCTCGACCAGCGCCGCCCGGGACCGGTGCACCGCCACCGCGTCCACGTCGGGGGGCGCGTAGCCGGCCGCCCGGATCGCCGCCAGCAGGCCCTCGTCCGGGGCGATCCGGTACCGGGTGAGGTAGTGCCCGGTGGCGGCGGACCAGATCCACCGGCCGTCGCCGAGCAGGTCGACCGGCACCGTACGGCCCGGGGTCACCACGTCGGGCACCCGGGCCACGCCGGTGAGCAGGGGAACTCCGGCGGCGAGGTAGCCGGCGACGCGGTTCGCCTCCTCGATCGACAGTCGTGCCCGGTCGGGGCCGAACGTCGGGTTCCCGGTCGCGTCGAGGGTGTCGAAGGTCGCCGCGACGCATACCCGCTCGGCCGGTCGGGCGGCCCAGAGCAGGACGGCCCCCGCCAGCGCACGCCTGTGGTACGCGGGCAGCCCGGCCAGGTGCCCGAAGACCTCGACCAGCGGGTCGGTCTCCCCCACCGCCACCAGGGCGGCCTGGAGCCGGGCGGTGAGCGCGACCGCCCCGGCGCGGGCCTGGGCCAGGTAGACCCGGGTGGCCGGCGGGTACGGCGTCGCCGGGGCGGGGCGTCGCCAGACCCGCCACAGCCCGACGGGTTGCGTCTCCCCGTTGCCGAGGGCGTCGACGGCGGCCCGGTCGACCTCGTCCAGGCCGCCGGAGACGGCCTGGACCTCCCCGCCGGACGTGCCCTGGACCTCTGCGGCCGAGGCGGGCGTGCCGGCGGCGTGACCGCCTCCGGTCGGCGCACGCCCGGTGGGCGGGTCCGGCGTCCAGGTGTACGGCGGGGTGTGGTCGTCCCCGGCGCGGGGCAGGTCGGCGAGCAGGTCGTCGGGCACACCGGCGGCGGTGAGCACCCCGGTGAGCAGCAGCACGTCGGGGTCGGTCAGCCGGATCTGCCGGGCGAGGGCGGCGAAGGCCACCATCCGGGCCACCTCGGTCACCGCACCGTCGGCCAGCCCGGCGCGGGCGGTGCCGAGCAACGCGGCGGGGGCCTGCCCGGCGATCCGCAGCAGGAGCCGGTGCATCGCCGACGGCACGCTCATGCCTCCACAACGGCGGGTTCGGCATGCTGGTTCACCCCGGTCCGGTCGGGGTCGCACATCGCCGCGAAGAGGTACGACAGCGACCGGTGCACCGCCACCGCGTCGAGGGTCGGTGCGGTGTAGTCGGCGGCCCGGATCGCCGCGAGCAGGTCCGGTTCGGGGGCGAACCCGTACTGGTCGGCGTAGTAGGTGACCGCCTCCGACCACAGCCACCGGCCGTCGCCCCGGACGCCCGTGGGCACCGGGTCGGCGGCCGACGCCGGGTCGAAGCCGTCGGTCGAGCGGTGCGGGCTGGCCAGCAGCGGCACCCCCGCGCCGAGGTAGGCGACGACCCGTTCCGCCTCGTCGTCGGTGAGGGTGCCGGGTGGGGCGGCGGGGTCCGGCGGGGTGGCCAGCCGCAGCGGGGTGGCGGGGCGGTCCGCCCAGAGCAGCGCCGAGTAGGCCAACGCCCGCCGCTGGTACTCCGGCAGGTCCGTCGGCTCGCCGAAGACCTCCACCAGCGGATGCCGTTCACCTGCCGCCTCCAGGGTGGTGGCGATCCGGGCGGCGAGGGCCACCGGTTCCGGGCCCTGCACGAGGTAGAGCCGCTTCGGTTGCGGATACCGCGCGGCGACGGCCGGGTACCGCCAGGACCGCCAGAGCCCCACCGGCCCGGGTGCGGCGGTCACGGCGGCGACGGCGGCCCGGTCGAGGTCGTCGGGCCCGCCGGGGCCGTCCCCGCCGACGGTCAGGTCCATGCTGTACGGCATCCGCCCGTCGGCCCCGGCCAGCACCTGCGGGCCCACCGGGGCCATCCCGTACGCCACCGGCGGGGCTTCGCCGGTGACCAGTCGAGCGAGCACGTCGCCGTCCGCGCCGGTGTCGTGCAGGATCCCGGTGAGCAGGACACGCTCGGACGCGGTGAGCCCGACGCCCCCGGTCAGGCAGGTGAACGCCACCGCCTGGGCCACCTCGGCCAACTGACCCGCCGCGAGCCACTGCCGGGCCGCGCTGACCACCTCGTCCGGGGCCTGCCCGGCGAGACGCAGCAGCAGCCGGTGCACGGCGGTACGCCTGTCGGTGGTCGGCCCGGTCGTCGTGGTCATGCCCCCACAACGGCCGGCGGGGCGGGCCGGTTCACCCCCGATCGGCCGTCGGTCGCGGGGTGCGCCGTCGCCGGCGTGGCGGGCTGCCGGGGCGGTCCGGTACCGGGGCGGGTGTGGTCGACCGCGCGCCGGGCGGGTACACCGGCAGTCCGGGGAGTCCGGTGACCAGGATGTCACCGAGTCCCGGCACGACGACGGTGCCCGGCAGGGCCACCCCCGCCAGGACCATCCCCGCCAGGACCGCGCCCGGGGGCACCGTACCCGGCAGGACCGGACCGGCCGGCACCAAGCCCGGCGGGACCGGACCGACAGGCACCGTGCCCGGCGGGACGGCAGCAGCCGGACCGGCGTCCCGACGGGTGACCGGGGGGACGGCGGTGCCGGCAGGTCGGTCGTCGGTGGCGACCGGGGACGGCTCGGGGCGCGGTCGGTGTCGGGCGTTCGGCTCCCGCGTCGGCAGCATCCGGCTGGCCTCGTCGACGGTGACGACCGGGGTGTCGGCGGCGGCGAGCGCGTCCAGGGCACGGGTGGTGTCGTCGACCGCTTCCGGGTCGGTCGCGTAGCTGTCCAGCGAGCCGGGTTCGGCCCGGCCGACCAGGGCCGCGAAGTCACGGGCCGGGAAGACGTACACCTGCGCGTCGGCCGGGGCGGTGAACGCGTCGGCGTCGACCACGAACCGGCGTACCACCGGGCCGTCGCCGGAGGGCAGACCCACCCGCGCGAGGTGGTCGGCCATCCCCCGGGCCACCCCGTACGCGGTCTCCGGCCGGGTGAACACGGCGACGGGGGCGTACGGGTCACCGGTCGTGACCTGTAGCCGTCCGGTGGCCGGGTCCTGGTACAGGTCGGTCGACACCGGCTCCGCGGACTCGCTCTGCTGCCCCCGGGGCACCTCGACGACCAGGTGCAGCAGGACCTGACCGGGGCCGGGCCGCACCGTCCCGGGGCCGGTCAGGCCTGCGGCAGACCGGACCGGGGTGGCCGGACGGCGGGCCCCGGCAGCCGGCGCGTCGAGGACCCGGTCCGACACCGCACGCGGGTCGCCACCGGAAGCCTCCCGGTTGGCCAGCCGGACGAAGTCGTCCCGACCGGCCGCGATGCCGTCGCGGACCTGTCCGGCGAGGCGGTGCATGGCACGCAGCCGGGGCAGGTCCGGCTCCCCACCGTTCCAGAGGGCGCTCATCTGCTGGACGGTGCGCAGCAGCGTCATCCAGTCGGCGAGCGGGCCCGGCGCGCCGGGGATCCCGGCGAGCGCGCCACGGCCGGGGTCGCGGCTGATCCGGAACGTGTCCAGGGCGGCGGTCGCCGCGTCGAGCAGCCCGTCGAGCATCGCCTCCCGGGTGTCCAGGGCAAGCCGGTCGAGCTGCGCGTCGGTGCGCAGACCCACCACCGCCAGCGCGTCGTCGAGCCGGGCGAGCTCCCGATCTGTCGCCGCCGGGTCGGGGCGGGGACGCAGCCAGCCGGCCAGCACCCCGACGGCCCCGGCGGCCCGGTCGAACGCCGCGAGATCGGCGGTGCCGGCACCGAGCCCGCCGACCACCTCGTGGTACGCGTCGAGCGCCGCAGCGGCAGCCCCGAGAGCGCGTGAGTCCGCGACCGGTTCGGGGCCCCCGGTGACGCCGAACCACAGCGCCCCGAGTGCCTGGGTCAGCAGTTGCCAGCCGTACACCTGCATGATCGGCCCGTCCAGCGCGATCCCGGTGGCGTCGCGCAGCCGGGTCAGCTCGGCACGGAACCGGGCCAGCGCCGCGACGTGGTCCGTGTCGTCCGGCTGGTGGCCGTCGACCAGCGGTGTCAGGTCGAGGTCGCGATGGGCGGCCGGGGCCAGCTCGATCAGCGGCGTCAGGCCGGCTATCGCATCGAGCGTCCCGGTAGCGCGGGTGACCAGCTCGGCGACCTCGACGTCGCCGGTACGCCACTGCTGCGCCCACCGGCCCACCAGCCACCGGAAGTCGTCCAGCACGCCACGCACCGGGGCGGCGTGGACCGCGAACGGGGCGGCCAGGGCCGGCGTGACGAGCACCGGCAGCAGCCGGACCAGGACGCCGCCGAGCTGGTGGACGACGATCGCCGCCGCGGTCTCCGGTTCCCCGGCGGGCAGCCCTTCGAGGGCCTGCCGCGCCTCGGTGACGCGCAGCAGCACGTCGTTGCGGAGGTCCCGACCGTCGTGGACCCCGCCGACCGCACCGCCGGACGTCGGGGTGTCGGCGTAGACCGGGCCGGGCAGCACCCGGCGCAGCGACAGTTCGATCTGCATCAGGATCTGCTCGCGGACCCCGTCGACGACCCCCTCGAAGGCGGTGACCTCGACGAGAACCCGCACCGGGAGCATCCCGACGGGGAGCTGGGCGTCGAGCTGGCCCCGGAGGAAGTCGGCAGCGGCGTCGGCGAGGACGCGGGCCACGGCGTTGTCCCGGGAATCGGCCAGCAGCTCCGGGGGCACACCCAGCACCAGACCGAACTCCACCGCCGTGCCGGCTGTCGCCGGCTGCGGCAGGCCGGCCAACCAGGAGGTGACCAGCGCGGCCCGCCTGGCGATCGCGTCGCGGGTCGGTCCGGTCAACACCGCCCAGTCAACTACCGGTTCAGCCGGGGTGAGCCGCTGGTGGCCCCCGGCGGTCGCCGACGGCGGGGTGTCGCCGAGCAGTTCCAGGTTCCACGGCCGGCGGAGCAGCTCCACCCGGTCGAGAACCGCCCGGACGGCAAGGTCCGCGGCGATCCGGACCGGGGCCTCGACGTCGCGGCGCTCGGGCCGGGCGCGCCAGGTGCGTTCCAGCTGGGCCGCCCTGACCGGCGGCACCGTCGGATCGGCTGCCGGAGGCTGCTGCCCCGGCTGGTCCGTCGTGGTCTGCGGTGCGAAGGGCGCGACACCGAGCGGTCGCAGCACCGGGTCCACCGCACGGTACTCCCCGTCGGCGTCCGGTTCACCGACCAGCGCCGCCAGCAGGTGGAGGTGCCGCGAGCGCAGCCCGGCCCACCGCATGCCGCGCAGCTGGGCCTTCTCCTCGTCGGACAGCGCCGCCCGTTCCTCGTCGGACAGGGCGTCGGTGGGACGACCCGCGAGGTCGCCGAGCAGGCTGCCCGGCACGTGCGGGCGGTGCGGCGCGGTGTCGTCGCGGTACTCCTCGCGCAGGCCGAGCTGGTGGGCGAACTCGTGTACCAGGTCCTCCTCCGAGGCGTCGCGACGCCAGTGGAACTGGTCGGTCGGCCCGTCGTCGATCACCTGCACCCGCAGGTGGGCGTCGTGCGGGGAGGCGGCCCGCTCCACGGTCACGTGCAGCAGGTCGCCGGCCCGGTTGGGCAGCCGGTACGCCAGTGTGTCGGCGCTGCTGTTGAACACCCGGTTCACCCCCCGTTCGAGGGCGGCGAACATCGCCCGACCAGTGTCCCCGTCGAGCCACACCCGCACGGTCAGGTCGGTCACCGGCTGCCCGCCGTAGTGGAACCGGCGGGCCGCGAACCGCGACACGACCTCGTAGCGGTCGTCCCGGGCGGGTCCGGGCCGGCTGACCGGGTCGACCCAGTGGTGCTCGCGGACCGCGACCTGTGCCATCGCGCGCCGGATCACCCACTCCAACGGCTCGTCCTCCCCGCGCGGCACCGTGCCGGGTTCGGGGCGGGGCGGGGCCGGCTCCGCCCCGTCGGGCCCCAGCGGGTCCGCATTGTCCTGCGGCTGTTCCGGTGCCACGGTCGGGGTGGTGATCACCGCGCGCAGGTCGGCGGGGACGGCACTCGTGCGGCCCTTCTGGTCCGGCCGGAACACCCGCCAGCCGTCGAGGCCGTCGGCGGTGGACACCATCCGGGCCGCACCGGCGCGCGTCGTGATGTCGATGTCCGCCCCGTGGGTCAGGACCACCGGTGTGACGAGCAGTCCCGGCCGCTCAGCCACCGCCTGTCCGAGCACGTCGACCAGGGTCTGCGCCGCCGCGTGCGGCAGCGGGTGCCCGACGAGGACGAGACCCTCGACCGGTGTCGACTGGGCGATGACCGTCTCGACGACGGTCGTCGCCCAGCCGGGCAGGTACGTCGGCGCGTCGGGCCCTGCGAAGATCAGCTGTCGGCTGTCGGTCGCCTGGATCAGTGGCACGAGGTCGAGCACGTCGAGGTCCTCGGTGCCGTAGAGAGGGGGCAGGACGTGCGCCACGTCCGGCGGATACAGGTTCAGGTGGACCGTCGTCGGCTCCAGCAGGTCGACCCGGTCGTCCAGCGGGACGAGCGCCCCGTCGGTGTCGATTCCCCGCCGGACTCCCCGGTCGCTGTCCGCGTCGTACAACGCCGGCAGGAACTCCAGCCAGGGCCGCACGCCGTCGGGCCAGTCGACCCGAAGCTCCCCCGCATCCGGATCCCACCTCGGCGTCGCCTCCTCGGCCAACGCGTACACGGGCCGGCCGGTGAGGTCCGCGAGGCGTTGCAGGAAGACGAAGTGCTCGGAAAGGCCCACGTGCTGGACGACCCGGATCGCCGTCACCGCGTCGGAAACCGGCAACAGGGGGCGTAGCGACCAGTTCGGCGCGTACAGCGGCAACTCGACGGTGAGCAGGCCGGGCGGGCCGGCGTGCCGCCACATCGGCCAGAGGTCCCGGTCGGGCAGGGCCAGCTGAAGGCCCGCCGGCCGCTCCACCGCCACGCCGGTGACCAGCAGCGCCTCGTCGAAGGCCGCCCCGGCCTCCCGGCGCAGGACGGCTGCCTCCACCTGGGCGGTGGCACCGTCGACGTGCTGCGCGCCGAAGTACCTGACCTCCAGCACCATCAGCGGCAGCGCGCCGTTGGACGTGTCGAAACCGTCGATCACGGTCATCCCGCCGTACCCGAGATGCTGCCGCACGTCTCCACGGAGGTAGTCGATGATCGACTGCTGCTTGTTCCCGTTCCTCTTGTCGATGAAGGAGATGTTCGCGAAGAAGTCACCGACCAGCTTGAAACCGGTCCTCAGCTCGAAGAGCTGCTCAATATCCGGGATCCGGTCGGTGAACATGCCGCGGAACAACTCCGCGATCTCCGTGAAGTTGTCCTGGAAATAGGCCTGTGCCGCCGGGGACAACCCGTCGAGCAGCATCCGCATGTCCTGCCGGGACAACGCCGCGACGTTCTCCTTGATCAGACCCCCGTGGAGCCACTCTCCGGCGACGCCTGCGGTGTTGGCGTACAGCACGGTGGCGAAGCCGCGTAGCTCCGCGACGTCCCGGGGGCTGCCGCCCTCGCCGGCGAAGTGATCGGCCACGGTGTCGGCGAAGGACAACGCGTCCTCCAGGTGGGGGCGGGCGTAGGAGGGGGACACACTCGTCGGGCTGCGCCAGGTGTGCCGGGCGACATAGGTCAGGAACGAGTGGACCCCGGCGAGCGGGACCCCGATGCTGTGGTGCACCCGGGCGCCGGGCTCACTGTCCGACGGGCGCGGGCCAACGGTCGCCTTGCGCCCGAGCGGTGTCAGCACCACCTCGGAAAGGTGGCCGGCGGCCTGCACCGTGCCCAGGAGCTGGGCGAACGGGACGGGTCCGGTGAGCGCCGACAGGGCCTGGCCCAACGCGGTCATCGCCGGGTACAACGACTCGCCGCCGTGGTGGGCGTCCATCTCGGCGTCGGTGTCGGGTACGACGCCGACGATGACCTCCAGGATGGCGACGACCTCCTTGGTCCGCTGCGGAGCCGGTTGCCGGTAGAGCTGGCCGTCGCCGCTGTCGCGGAAGTAGGTCTTGGTCTCCACCTCGATGGCTACCGTGCCCGCGGGGTCCTTGGCGAGCGCGCTCGTCCGGGCCTGACGGGGCAGCGTCTCGGCGGTGGCTCCCGTGAACATGTCGGCGGCCGCGCTGAGGTCGAGCGTCTCGAAGAACTCGAACTCCGCGCCGTGACCCAGGAAGGTCCGGTTCACCGGCGCGTCCACGATCGCCCGCGCCACCGAGGTCGAGGCGACGGGCGCGGACGTCCCGGCGTCGACCAGCGCCGCCGGATCGACGGTGCCCTCGGGATCCACCAGGACCGCACGGGCGGCGACCTCGGGGCCGAGGGCGTTGAGCCGGGGCAGCCGGTTGTCCGCCGCGGCCCCGGGCAGCAGCACCGCGCCCCGGTCACCGCCGAACTGCACCCACCGCACCGGATCGGTCTCCCGGTCCAACCGGTACCCCGCGAAGGCGTGTCCGGGGGCGCTGCCCGGACGCTCCAGCAGGACGAAGACGGCGGTCCCGGGCACGGCGGCGACGAGCGCCCGCTCGACCTGCGTCCAGGAATCCACCACCGCCCAGTCGGACCGGTCACCGGCGAAGTCGCCGGCCCACCGGGTGCCGATCGCGGCGTCGTCCCGGGTCCGACCGACCCGCAGGCCCGGCCGCACGAACCCGTCGATGCCCGGATGCAGGACGGCCGCGAACCGACGGGCCAGAGCCAGGCACGACAACGGATCCTCGGGTGTACGCCAATCCGTCACCGAGCCGGCCGGACGGACGGCAGCCTGCACGTCCTGGGTCTCCTGCACGGCCGTCTCCAACCCCGCCAGCGTCAACGGGTGCCGTCCCCGGCCGGTCGGCCGGGGCACGCCGGGATGGCCGAGGACGGCACCGTCGGACCCGGCACCGCTCTCGGCGTCACTGAGCACGGAGTCACTGTCCGTGTCACTGAGCACGGCGTCGCTCAGCACGGCGTCGCTGTCCGCAGCGTCGTACCCGGGATCGCTCCCGGTCGTCGTGGGTCGGAGGGTCGCCGGATCGGTGCTCTCGCGCCAGCGGCCGGCCGTCGGGCGGGGCAGGTCGAGCGCCTCCTCCCGGGTGCGGGCCAGATCGAGCACGTCCGGTTCCGGGAGCCACGCCCGGTAGTGGCCGTTCGCCAGGTAGAGCAGCACCGGTCCCTCGCTGATCCGGGCCTCGGCACCGTCGAAGCGCGGGTTGTAGACCGTCCGGATCGACCAGCTGCCGACGTTCGCCTGCGCGTCGTCGGCGGTCTGATCACCGACCGCCGCCGGTGCGTCGTCGGCGGACCGGGAGCCGGCGGTAGGGTCGCCCGGACGGGCCGACGGAACGGGGGTGGCCAGCACCACCGGCCGGCGCAGCGCCGCTCCGACCAACAGGACGAGGTAGTCGCCGGTGTCGGCCGCCCAGTCCGCCTGCCACCTGTTGACGGTCCGCGCGAGTTGGACGCGTACCCGCCGCTGTCCCCTGACACCCCGGCCCAGCAGTCCGCCGTCGGCGATCACCTGTTCCACCTCGGCGAGCCGGCCGTCGACGAGCAGGGTATGGATCTGGGCGCGCAGGCCGTCGGCGACCCGCAGGACCAGGGGGCGCAGGCGGGAGGGCAGGGTCACGTCGAGCGGCCCTCGGGCGTCCCGCCAGGCCTGGATCTCGTCGAGCTGCCCGTGGTACCCGTCGGGCAGCAGGCCGCGCACCTCGGGCAACGCGCTGACGACCACGGATTCGAGCAGGCAGAGGCCGTTGCGGTTGACGTCGACGACCTCCCCGACGGCGGGGGGAGGAAGGGCGGTGAACTGGTTGTCGACGGCCTCACGGACCATCGACGGTGACGGTGACGGTGACGGTGACGGCCCGGCCGGGGCGACGGCTGCGACCGAGGTGGCCGACGCACGGTCGTCGACGACCGGGTCGACGGGGGCAGCCGGCTCGACCGGGTCAACCGGCTCGACCGGGTCAACCGGGTCACGCCGCTCGGCCGCCGACGGGGCGGGTCGTCCACCGGGCGGCGTCGGATCGGTGCCGTCGGTCGGGGGAAGCAGGACCGGGTCGGCTGCGGAACCCCGGCCGAGGTGGCCGGCGGCCAGCGCCACCAGCCGTTCGACCTCGGCCCGGGCCTCCCACCAGCGGCGACGGGCGGACGCCTCCGCCTCGGCCCGCTCCGCCGCGTTCGCGGCGGCAGCCCTGGCGACCGTGTCGGCGGCGGTGCCGGCGGCACCCGGGAACTCGGCGACCAGGGCGATCCGTTCCAGCTCCCGCCAGGACTTCAGCGCCTTCTGCGCCTGCTTCGCGGCGTGGACCGCCTGCTCCAGGAGCCCGGCCACGACCACCCGGTCGACGGGCGCGCTCCCGGGTGCGTCACCGGCCAGCAGGTGGTCCAGGGCTTCGGCCTGGTCGACCAGCACCGGTTGCGAGTCGGGCAGGGTCACCTGTAGGGCGGTACGGCGGGTGCCGGTGAGGTCGGTGTGCTCGGCGACGACGATCGTCTCGGTGGTCCACCACACCTTCGCCCGCGCACCCTCGTCGTCCAGCCCCAGCCGCAGCACGTCGGTCCGGTGCCCGGCGGCCTCCTGGTGGCTGGAGTTGCCCGGCACGGAGACCCCGAGCGCCGGCACGACCCCGACCGAGGTGCCGAGGGTGTCCGGCAGGGCGGCGTCGGCGCGGGCCACCAGGCGGGCGTCGCCGTGCCGGCCGGCCCCGCCGACACCGGAGCTTCCCTCGGCGGGCACGAGCACGGTGTCCAGCCGTACCGCGGTGACCCGGGTGTGCAGGACGAGCCGGTACCCGTCGGCGAGGGTGATCTCGTAGGGGCCGGCCATCCGGTGTGGGGTGGCGGCCCACAGGTGGGTCCGCCCCAGCAGGGTCATCAGCTGGTAGTTGAGTGTCGTTCCGGGCATCCCGATCGTCGCTGCGGTGCCGACGATCCGCAGCGCCCGCAGCGCGGTGGCCTGGAGGGCGGCGGCTCCGTTGAAGCCGAGCGCCGCATACCCGGCGGGCACCGGCACGGCGTCGCCCCGCCAGGCCAGCCAGTTGTCGGCCGGAATCGGCACCAACCGCAGCGGCCCGTCCGTTCCCCCCAGGGTCAACGGGGCCGCAGTCACCGCGGCCGGGTCGGGCAGCACGGTGGCCGGGCCGTTCGGTCGGTAGGTGAGGTTGAGGTGCTCAGCGGCGGTCTCGGTGCGCAGCGGCACGGTGATCTCGTGCCGGCCGATCTCCTGCCGGCGACGGTGGGCGGTGAAGACCAGCCGTTGTGGCCCGTAGTCGACAGACAGCCAGGGGCCGGGGGTCTCGACGGCGGTGACCGCCCGGCCGAGGGTGACGTCGCCGGAGCGGCCGGCGGCGGTACGCCCCAGCGCCCCGAGCGCGTTGAGCGCCGCCCGCTCTCCGACGTGCGCCACCGGGACCACCTCGTCGGTGACGGCCTCGCCGGACTGGCGTCCGCCGCCGACCTCGCTGACGGTGCTCAACTCCAGGTTGCTGGCGCCCGCCCGCAGCTCACCCACCTGTGGCGGGTCGGTGGCAGGTACCGCCCGGACGATGATCTGCACGGCCGGACGGCTGAGCAGCCCCGGGTAGCGCAGCACGAAGCTCAGGCCACCGTCGAAGAGGTCGCCCAGGTGCGCGGCCACGGTGACCGGGTCGGTGTGGTGCAGGACGGTGCTGATGTTCATGCCGGTGTTCCGGTCGTGGCCGACCAGTTCCATTCCCTCGTCGCCGCCGAGGCGCAGCGAACGCAGCCAGCCCAGCATCGCCTGACCGATGGCCGGGACGTCCACCAGCCGGCTGGTCTGGTGCATCACCTGTGCCGGCGGCGGGGTGACCTCGCGCGGCAGCCGCCAGCCACCGGAGGTCAGGCCGAGGGCCCGCCGGTACTCGTCGGCCGACATCTGACCCAGCAGGGACACGTCACCCACCTGCCGGTAGCGGGTGAATGACCGGTCGGGCAGCACCCACTTCGGTTCGGTGAGCACCACGGCGAGGTGGACCCGCAGTCGACCGTGCACACCCAGCAGGACGGTCCGGGACTCGGAGTGCTTGATGGTCCGTTCGACCTCGGCGACGGCGAGAACCGTCTCGCCGTTGGTCCACTCGATCTGCCGCCGGCCGAACAGCCGCAGCGCCAGGGTCGCGGGCGGCTGGGTGGGGGTGCGGGCGGCCGGCTGGGTGGGGTTCGGGGCGGGTGCCTGACCGCCAGGCGTTCCCCCACCCGCGTCACCGGGCTGGGCGGGGGCGCCGGGCTCGTCCGCCCGCCACGCCGCGCCGCCCCCGCCGACCTCCAGCCGGAACTGTCCACCCCGGTCCGTGGCCGAGCGGCGGACCGCGTACCCGGCGACCGCGCTCTCGTACCCGTCGCCGGTGACCGCGCCGGACGGTGTCTGGTCGTGCCCGGTCACCTCGGCGAAGACGAACACCGTGACCGGCACGTCGTCGCCGACGACCACGCTGGGGGCGTGCACCGGCTGGGGTTGCTGGGTCGCCGGGGCCAGCAGCGCCGCCAGCTGGCCCTGGTCGACGAAGGCGTTGAGCCACTGGTGCAGGGGGGTGCCGGGGATGTCGCCGCTGAACGCCGTGCCCCGCCGACGACCGCCGGTGCCGGACGGCAGGTGCCCGGCGTCCATGTAGTCCGCGGTGGCGCCCCGCAACGCGTCCAGCAGTTGCTCACGCAGCTCGGGCAGGCCGTGGACGTGGTGGGTGACGGTGTGCTGGGCCAGTGCCGCGCCGAAGCTGCGTAGCCGCTGCCGCGGCGGGGTCATGGTCGCGGGCAGCAGTTCACCGAGCGCCTCACGCAGCACGATGCCCGCACCCGGTGCGCCGACCGGCGTGGGCAGCACGACCGGCTGCGGCTGCCCGACCGCGATGGTCTGAGTGAACGGCACCGAGAAGCCGAGTTCGAGGTCGATGGTGGCGTCGCCGGCGAAGCGTAGTGGCTGCGCCTGCACGGGGTGGTCGGCCAGCCACCGCCAGGCGTCGACGAGGAACCCGCGGTACTCGACGATGACCGACGCCGACAGTTCCAACCGGACGTCGTCGGCGAACACGGCGACCGCGCCGCCGCCGATGCCGACGACGCCGGCCTGGCTGCCCTGGGTCACCTCGATGACGTCCCGCCAGATGCCCTGGAGCCGCAACCCGATCCCGGCGGCGCCGCCGATCGCGTCGCTGCCCACCGACGCGCCTGCCTGTACGCCCGACGCGACGCTGCGGACCGCCCGGTTCGTCGCCGCCTGCGCCCGACCCTGGCTGGTACGCAGTTTCACCGTCGGCTCGTCGTCCTCCGACTCGCTCGTCTCGCTGTCGCTGTCGCTGGATTCGGGGAGGTCGGCGGTGACCGGGTCCGGGTGGGTGCCCCGCCGGCCGAGGTACCGGGGTGCGGTGTCCGGGTGGCGACGCCGGACCCCGATCCGCACCTCCAGCGTACGGCCGGAGAAGATGTCCCGTACCCGCAGTTCGATCAGCAGTTCCCCGTCGGCGGCGGCCAGCAGGCGTGCCGAGTAACGGCTCGGGCCGTTCTGCGCCGCGAGGCGTTCCTCGTTGCCGAGCCGGTCCAGGGCCCGCCGGATCCGGTCGGTCTGCACCCGCGGGTTGTCCCAGTCGGGCAGGTACTGCCGGTACACCGCGTTGCGGTCGTCGTCGAGCAGTCGCCGCAAGCGGTCGGCGACCAGGCCGGCGACCAGGTCCCCGCCGTGCAGGAAGCCGCGTCCGATCCGCAGCCGGTCGCCCTGCCACAGGTAGTCGGGCAGCGTACGCGGGTCGTCCGGGTCGTTCTCGACGGTGCCGGCGAGCAGGGCCACCAGGTCGCGGTCGGGCCGCGCCGACGGGGTCACCCCGGCGAGCGCCGCCACGTGCTGTTGCGGCACGACCAGCAGCGTCCGCACCGACACCTGCTGCGACCCGCGCCGCAGCCCCCGGTACGCCAGCGACCTGGTGACCGACCGGTGCATGCTCCACTGCACCGTGCCGGTGTACTCGGCCAGGTAGAGCCTCAGGACGTGGTCGCCGGTCTCCTGCCCGGCGGTGGTCTCGACCTGCGGTGCGACGGCTTGCGCCCGGCGGTCGACGACCGAGACGGTCGGTCCGGCGGAGAGCCGGAGCAGGCCGAAGGCTCGACCGATCAGCACCGCGAGGAAGCCGCCCCGGTCCGAGGCGGACTGCACCGACTGGCCGGTGGTGACCGCCGCCGCCGCGCGCAGCAGCGCCGATTCGGGCAGCTCACCGATCGGGGTCAGCCGGGTGAGCCGCAGGGCGGGCCGGACCCCCTGGGCGTAGGCGGGCCGGCGCAGCCACGACGAGCTGGTCGCGGTCAGGGCGGTCGCGCCGGGCTGTACCGCGTCGAGTGCCCGCTGGCCGCCCCAGAGCCGCCAGACCCTGAGGTTGCTCCCCCGGCGGACCACGTCGGGGATGCCGGACTGCACGGCGGTCGGCAGGGCGCCGTCGTCGACGACCTCCACCGGGTAGCTCGCGTCCCGCAGGAACGCCGCCCCGGCGCGAGTCACCGTCAGCGCGGTGCCGTCGCTGATCGGCCGCATCGTGGCCAGCACCTCGGGGGTACGGAACCAGAGGCGGTCGCCGTCGCCGGGCACCCAGGTGGCCGGGACCTCGGCCCAGGCCGGCGGGGCGGGCCGCTCGGTGATCTCGACCTGGACGAACACCGCGCTGCGGGTGAGGAACGAGTCGGGCACCCCGATCACCATGCCGTTGTCACCTGTGGTCAGGGACTGCCCGATCGTACGGACGGCCCGGCTGCTCAGCACGCCACCCAGGACGGTCACCCCGACACCTCCGGCGGGGACCGGCACCACGACCCGGGCGGTGGTGGCCTGTGGCTGCGCCCACGTCGACGCCGACACACCTGCGGTCCGCCGGTCCTCGATACCACCCAGGCCGGGGGCGAGCCGCACCTCGTCGGTGTCGCTCGGCCGGGGTACGAGGCGCACCCAGGCGAACCGCTTGTCCCGGCCCACCCGGACCGGGTGGCCGGTGCCGTGGTGCAGGAACCCGGTGGGGTCGGTGGCCAGCGCGTGCAGCAGGGGCCGGGCGCTGGCCATGGTCACGCCCAGTGTGCCCAGTCGCCGGGTCACCCGGGCGGTGAGCCTGTCGCTCCAGGCCGGGTGGCCGGTGTGCGGCACCCCGATCAGCAGCGGCTGGGCGGTGACCGCGGTCCGTACCGCGCTGACCTGCTCCGCCGTGGGTTCCCGACCCGGCACCTGGCGGGCCTCGCCGGTCGCGTCGAGCAGCAGCACCTGGGCCCGCCCGGTGGACAGCGCCCGGGTCAGGTCGGCGTCGCTGAGCCCGACGGCGTCGACCCCGACGACCATGAGCTGGGCCGGCACCGTCGCCAACCCGGGCTCGACGACGAACATGAGCAGATGTCCGGGTGCCTCAGCCCGGGGCAGGTACGCCAGCGCCACCGAGCCCGGGGCGGCACGCAGCGCGGTGACGGTGGCCTCGACGTCGTGCAGCGGTTCGAACTGCCCGCCCAGCGCGGCGGCCAGGGTGCCGGGGATGGCCTCCGGGGTCACCGTGAGTTGCCCGCCGAGAGTGCGGGGTGTCCGCCCGAAGTACCCGTCGACCAGCCGCACCATGGCCTGGACCAGGTCGGTGGCGTCGGCCACGACCAGCGCCGGGTCACCGGTGGCCCGGGTGAGGCCGGCCGGCGACGGGGTGAGGAAGTCGGCCAGATCCATCGCGTCGCCGTTGGCGTCCACCGCCAGCACGGTGGTGCCGGCGCGGGTCAGCGCCGCGGCGGTGACCGGGTCGTCGGTGGCGGACCGGGCGAACACCCCCGGCCGGGCGGGGTCGACCACCCGGGGCACCACGGCACCGTCCCGGTCGTCGGCGACCAGCCAGAACACCCGGCCGGGCGCGCCCGGCGGCTGCTCGTGGACCAGGAGCATCGCCCCCGGCCGGCGGGTCAACGCCTGGACGAGCGAACCGGGACGGCCGGCGTCGGTTGCCACCGGCCGCCCACCCAGTGCCCGGTGGAACCCGTCCAGGCTGAGCGTGGTCACCGCCGGTTCGGTCACCGGGAGGTCGCCGATCCGCCCGTGCAGGACGAGGTGGGCACCGACCGCCCGGACCCGGGAGCTGTCCTCGGTGGCACCGGCCTCGTCGGTCTGCACCGCGTCGACCCACCCGGCGAGCCGGGGCAGGGACGGTCTGCCCCGGCGGACCTGCCGACCGGCCGCGAGGCGGGCCGCCGGCAGCCGGCGCAGCGCCTCCCCCACGGCGTGCAGCGCCGCCGGGGACGGGCCGGCCGCGGCAGATGTGGTCCCTTCCGTCGAGCCGGTCGACACCGACGCGGTGTCGACCGAGCCGGACTCCGTCCCCGCCGCGCCGGTCGATGCGGAATCCGAGTCCCGGTCCGACGACGAGGCGTCCTGCTCCGGCTCCGACGGCGGGTCCTGGTCGGGCTCCGACGACCGGTCCTGGTCGGGCTCCGACGACGCATCCTGGTCAGCATCCGACGGCGGATCCTGGTCGGAGTCCGACGACGGGTCCGGGTCGGAGTCCGACGGCGGATCCTGGTCGGAGTCCGGGGGCAGGTCCGGGTCGGAGTCCGCCGGCAGCTCCCGGGCGGGATACGAGGGCGGATCGGACACGACGTCGCCGCCGAGCACCCGATGGCCGCTCGCGACACGCACCGCCACCAGCCGTCCCCGCGCCAGCAGCATCCACGGCGGTTCGGTCAGCCCGTCGGGGTCGAGCGCGGTCAGCCGGTCGGCCGACTCGGCCTGCGGCCGCACGAGCGTCAGTGTGCCGTCGGGGGCGCGATGGACGAGGACCACGGCGTCACCCAGCCAGACCAGGGCGACCGCGTTGTCCGGCAGCAGCCCCAGGGCGGTGACCGGCACCGGGGCGAACTGCAGCGCGTGCAGCCGTCGGGCCAGCAATGCCGGGTGCTGCCCCGCCGCGCCGGGCAGACCGAGGTGGGTGAGCACGCGGCCCACCGACTGTTCGCCGGAGGGGCCGTCGACAGCGGCCCGCAGCCGGTCCATCCCGAACAGGGCCGAGGCGAGCCGGGCGGCCCGGTCCGCCAGGGTGCCGGTGGGCAGCCCGGACAGCCGGCCCCACAGGTTGACCCCGTCGGGCGGGACGGTCCCGCCCCACTCCTGGCCCAGGTCGTTGACCGCACCCGCCAGCTCGGCCAGGTCGGCGGCGACCGCCGCGACCGCCCGGTGGAACAGCGGGTAAGCCTGAGGTCCCGTCATGACGTCGGGAACGCCGGTGCCCGGCCGGGGACGGTGGGCCTGCCACTGTTCGTCCCCGGTGCGGACCAGCACCACGGCCGACCGCGCGGCGAGCGCCCCGGCGAACTCCTGGGCCGCCGAACCGGTGTCGAGCAGCACGACGACGGGGAGGCCGGCGGCGGTGTCCGGCAGAATCGCCCGGTAGACATCGGCGGGCAGCGCGCCGCGCCTGTCGGGACGTCCGGTGGTCACCCCGTCGTCGCTCACCACGCCGGGTTCGACGAGGACGCCCCGTTCGCCCAGCAGCGGGCCCAGCCCCCACGCCCAGACCTGGTCGGGCATGACTCCCAGCAGCGGTCCGTCCCGGTAGGGGACCGCCACCAGCTGCGGCGGTGGCACGTCGTCGGACGGTTGCCCGCTGTCGGGGGGTGTCACCTCCCACGCCAGCACCCGCCGGGCGGGGAGCCGGCCGGTGGGGGTCGACGTGATCTCGATGACCGACACGTCCGCGCCGACCCACCAGGCAGGTCCGACCGGCGGACCGACCGGCACCGTCCAATCGGGCACGAAGGTCCGGTCGGCCAGGCGGATCCCGTGCTGACGCAGCGGATTCTCGGTCACGGGCTGGCCGACCCCGACGAGACGGGCCAGTTCGAGCAGCGCGAGCCGTCGGTCGTAGGACAGGTCTCCGGTGAGTTGGGTCGGCAGGGCCGTCGCCAGCGTTCCGTCCTCCTCGCCCAGGATGTCGTGCCCTGTTTCGGCCAGTTGATCCCCGTCGATGAACCAGCCGTGCAGGACGTGCTCCCCGTCCGGACCCGGTGCCATGACGCGCATCACCGAACCCTCCGGCAGGGTGTACACGTGGTCGTCGGCGCTGATCTCCTCGACGGCGACGAAGGCTACGTCGGTGACGGCGGAGCCGTCAGGCTGCTCGACGTCCCGGGCGGCCACCGTGTCGGCCAGGAACCGCACGGCGGCCCGGGGCAGCGCCAGCATCGTCGGGGCCGGCACGATCTGCTCCCGGAGCATCGGGTCCGTGGCGGCCAACCCGGCGATGACGTAGGACAGGTCCGCGCCGGTCAGCACACCGATCCGTCGTTCCTCGTCGGACCACGCATACGCCGTCCACGTTCCGGGGTCGCCGATGGTGGAGCGGGTCACCACCGCGAACACCACGTCGAAGATCTCGGGGATCTCCGCGATCGACTCGACCTCGCCGGGCACCACGATGATCCGGGTCCCCTCGGGTAGCCGCTCCTTCAGGACCGCGACCGCGTCGACCGCGGGGAAACCCGCCCGTACACCGTCGACGATGTCGTCCAGCTCGGACAGTGGCACCACTGCCACCCGGGACGCGGCACGCAGGGAGTCCGGCAGGCCGGAGCGACCGGCCGACCAGAGCACCACGCCGTTGCCGTACCGGTCGGCGGCGGGCACGGCCGACGCCGGCATGCCCACGGCGAGCAGGGATTCACCGGCGTCGACCGGGAACTCCACGGCGGCCATCTCCGGGCCCAGCCACACCAGGGCATCGTCGTCCGCGTCCGGGTCCACCGCCCAGCCCAGGCCGCGCCATGACGGGTTGTCGCGGATCGTCCGGATCAGGTCGTCGACGTGGGCGGCCGGGATCGGCAGCCCGCCCCGCGTGACGTGGTCCGCATAGGGCTGGCCCACGTCCGCCGCCCGCGCCGCCCGGCCCAGGTCGGGCGTCCAGCGGACGACGGGACCGGTCGCGGTCCGGTCGCGGAGGAAGTCGCTGACGGGCGCGATCGTGGCCTGGTCCACCGTGACCAGGTGAAGCTCTTCGCCGGACCAGCGTTGGAACACCCGGACCTGATCGACGGGGACCCGCAGGGTCAGGTCGTGCCGGTGCTGGTCGGAGCCGCCGACGAGGACCAGCCCGTCGTGGCCGGCCTCGGCCGCGAACGCCTCGGCCGAGGCCCACCGGTCCAGGTGGAGGTGGAGGTGACCGTCGACGATCTCCTGCCCGTACGGCCGACCGAGCAGGTCGAAGACCGCGCGGACCAGCGCGGTCTGGGTCGGGGTCCGGCGGCGGGCCTCGGCCGCGCTGAGCACCACCGCGTCGAACTCGTGCCGGAGTTCGCGCAGCAGGTCCGCGCTGTCCGGGCCGGTCAACTCCAACTGCCAGCCGGGAAGCTGGTAGACGGCGGTCCAGCCGGCCAGGTCGGCGTCGGGCGCGAGCACGCCGACGCCCCGCTCCAGCAGCCGCTCGACGAACGGGCTTCCCTCCGGAGGCGACCGGTCGAGCAGGACGACCCGGGGATGCGCCCGTAACGCCTCGCTCGCGATCACCTCGTCGGCGGTCACCTCCCAGCCGTCGCCGATCAGCCGGTCGCCGTCGAGCTGCCCGGCGGCGACGACCAACCCCCGGCCGCTCAGGTCCTCGCGCTGCGGGATGGTGACCACCGCCCGGGCCTCCGGCGGCTGCGGGACGAAGTAGACCATCGGATGATCGACGATTCTCCGGGCGGCCGCGTCGACCAGCAACAACGTCGGGCTCGACGACTCGGCGGACTCGGTCCAGATCACCCCCTCCCGGGTGGACCGACCGGCGAACATTTCCTGCACCTGCGCCAGTGCGGCGGGCGACACCCGGGCGAAGCGGTGACCGGTTCCCGGCCAGGCACCGGGGGTCTCACCGATGCGCCGGGCGACCCGGTCCCGGTGCGCGAGGGCCAGCAGGAACTGGTCCCAGGGATAGGTCCGGCCCGGGTCGATCACCGCCAGCCAGGAGTGGATGCTCACCCAGGGCTCGTTCATCACCCGCCAGGTGTCGGGATGATCAGCGGCGTACCTGCCGTCGAGGAGGAACTGCGCCCGGCGCGTCCCACCACTGGTGGTCTGGAAGGACTGCACCAGCTCCGGACGGGGATCGGTGATCTCGATCAGCACGCGGTGCCTCGGCAGCGCGGCCGGGTCGACCAGCAGGACTCCTGCCTCCCGCAGTTCCCCCCGGATGCTCTCGGTGTCGCTGCTGTCCGCCCGAGCGAGCAGCAGCCGCACGGGTTCGGTGGGCGTGGCCAGCAGCTCGCTGTCGAAGATCTCGGCGAGCCAGTCGTCGTCCTCATAGATCCGCAGGGCGGGGTCGGCGAGCAGCGCCTGGGCCAGCTCACGGCCCTCGACCAGGTCCGCGGCGTGCAGGGTGGCCCGGGCGAGCGCGTCGTCGAGTTGGGTGACGAGCTGGCTCACCTCGGCGCCGGTGACGGCACTGGTGCCGAGCACGATCCAGTTCACGTCGGCGGGCAGCAGCGTCGGCAGGACGACGATGGCGGAGGCCCGTACCGCCTGGATGAAGCCGGAATCCACCACGGCGGCGTGGTCGAGGTCCGGGAAGAACAGCACCCGGGTGCCCCCGGTGGTCGGCAGCCGGGCCAGGTAGTCGGCCGCGGTGTAGCGGGTGCCGTCCGGGGTGACCAGCGCGTCGGTCGACTCCGCGTCCAGCCGGCCGGGCTGTACGACGATCCGGTGTGCGCCCCGCCAGCCGTACCGGTCCACGTAGGTCACCAGCACCCCGGCGAGTAGCTGCCATGGACGCCGCATGATCAGCTCTCGGACCGGTTCGTGCTGCCAGTAGTCGACGAGGGGGGTGTCCTCGGGCATCGCGAGGAACGCGGCCAGCCCGGCGGCGTACGCCGGGGTCTCCCCGAACGTCTCCCAGAAGGATTCCCGGACCACGGCGAGGACGCGGGCCTGCAGCATCCGGCGCTCGATCCCGTCGAGCGGGCTGTCGTCGTGCTGGTCGGGCCGCTCGGCCAGGATCCCGGCGGCCTCGGTCTGCTCCGTGTCCTCGATCAGGTACTGCCAGGCCCGGCGGATCATCTCGGGCGGGTCCGTGACCGGCTGGGCCACCGGGCCGTCGACGAAGTCGTTGCGCCACAGCGGGACTACGGTGATCAGGCGTGGGTCGACGTCGAGCGACGCCCCGGCCGGCGGTTCCACCAGCGCGTCCACCTCCAGCGCCGGTTGGTCCTCGATCGCGGGCAGCGACAGCCGGACCAACCGGGTGGTGTCGGCCGGGGCCGCCACGGTCAGCTCCACCGGAGCCGCCCCGGTGGTGTCGGTCACCGTCGACGGCCATCCGCCGCGCAGCAACCAGCCCCGGTGCCCGCCGAGACCGTCGGCCAGACCGGTGTCCGCGACGGTCACCCGCCGCACCGGGCCGGGCGGGGTGGACTCCACGCGCAGCGGCGTCGCCTGCTGTGCCACCGCCCCCGACTCCGCCGTACCCTCGTGCCGCCGATCCGGCGACGGCGGCTCGTACGCCGGGGACGGGTCACCGGCCGTGTAGTCGGGTGGCGCGACGTACGCCTGCCGGACCCGCTCGGGCAGGCCGGCGAGGTGGGCACGGGACAGCTGCCCGGCGGGGGGTACGGGGAGCCGGAAGCGGAGCCGGGGTAGCCGTACCGGCTCGACGGGCACCTGCGACTCCTGCATGACCACCACGCTCAGGTGGGCCGGTGCCGCCTGGCCCGCGTCCAGGCGGCGGCGTAGTTCCCGCTCGACGGAGCGACCGAACAACACTGCGTTCACGTCGTCGTCGCTGACCACGGTGAGCACCAGCGGCGCCCGCGGGTCGACGTCGAGGGGCGACGTCCACGGCCCGCCGGTCCGCCCGCCGGCGAAGAAGGCGTCCAGCATCGCCTCGGGCAGCACCCGCCCACCGAGCAGCAACGCGCGTTCGGCGTCGGCGAGCAGGACGAGCAGGTGCTGGCCGGGCAGGTCCACCGCGTCGACCTGCCGGATGAGCGTGGTCATCGTCGTGGCCAGGTCCTCGCCGTCCCAGGGCCACAGCACCCCCCGCCGCTTCGGGCTGCCGGCCACCCCTCGCCAGTCGGGCTCCTTGCCGCCGTCGCCGGTGTCGACGGTCCGGCCGGTGTCGTCGGGGATGCCGACCGGGGCGGCCGGGGTGACCAGGGCGTCGGGGACCCAGGCGTCGTAGTGGTCGCGCCCGTTGTAGAGCAGCCGCACCGGCGTCCCGTCGCCGTCCGGCCAGAGCACCGTCACCGACGGCGGGTCGAGCCGCCCCTGCCACACCGGCCGGCCGAGCGCCGCACCAATCACCAGGGGCAGCACGTCACCGACCCGGCCGCCCTCGTCCGGATCGTCCTGGCCGGGCAGCAGCCGCTGCCAGTCCCAGGTGTCGATCGCGTCGAGCAGGGTGGTCTGCACGTCGTACCCCACCGGGAACAGCCAGGTCGCGGCCACCTGGTCGAACAGCTCGGCCATCGCCGGGGAGGGGTCGGCCACCCGTCGCCGGATCTCGTCCCGCAGCGCCGTGTCGATGTCGGTCAGGTCGGTGTCGTGGACGCCCGCGCGGCGTACCCGCAGCAGCCGGTCCACCGCGTCCGACGGCATGCCGGGGATGTCGGCCATCGCCTCGGGCGTCGCGACGGCGACCGCACTGAGCAGGCAGAGCCCGTCCCCGATGATGCGGAGCCTGTCCCACCCGGTCGGCGGCGGCGGGGTGTTGGTCAGCCGTACGCCGTCCGGGTCGGCGTCACCGGCCCGGCTGGCGTACCCGGCGAACGGCACGGCGAACGGCGTGTCCGACCGGTCGGGGTCGACGATCTCGTCGTTGACCACGTCCCACGCCCCGGTGCCCTCGGGCACGAACAGTGCCCACGGCCGACCGTCGACCGACACCGGCAGGTGCCCCGTCGGCCCGGTCACCACCAGGTCGCCCTCGGGCGCGTACACGTCGGTGTCGCGCAGGTCGGCCAGGCGCTGCACGGACCGCGCGCCGATCCGGCCCGCCGCGCAGGACAGCAGCGCCAGTCGCCGGCCGTCCCGCTCGGGCGACTCCAGCATCGTGTGCAGCTCGTCGACGGTCAGGGTCACCTCGCCGGTACGGCCGTCGGGGTGCCGCAGTGGCACCCGGAACCGGTCGCCGGCCCCGTGCACCAGCACCGTCACCCCGTCGGTCGCGGCGGGCAGCCGGGGGTCGCGGGCCATCCGCCGCCACTCCCGGTCCGACAGCAGAGCGATGCTCCCCGGTCGGCCGGGGAGGTCGTGGGTCACGACCTGGGCGCTACCGAACCACCAGGTCCCGTCCGGGTCCTTGCGCAGTTGTCCCGGAGCGGACCGGTCCACCCGACCGGCCGGGGTGGATCTGCGCAACCGTCGCCCATCCTGGCCGGTGCGGTCCTGGCCGGCACGGTCGGCCGGTGCGGGCCCCCGGCGGCGGATCCGGTTGGCGTGGGCGGCCCCCGGCTCGGTCCAGAGCACCGCCCGGCGGCGTTGCCCCGGTGTCGCCGGACGCTGCGGGCCGCCGGGTGCCTTCGACCGGCCGGCACCGCGGCTGCTCTGGTCGACCCGCACCATCCGTGGCGGAATCCCCTCGGCCCGCAGTCGCGCCGCCACCATCGTGCCGACCAACTCCGCCAGCGAGGCGGCCCGCCGCCGGCCGGTGCGGGCGGCCCCCCGCCGCAGCAGCCGGGCGCCGTTGCCGCCGCCCTCGATCCGGACCCGCACCACCCGGGGCCGGTCGGATTCCCACGCCCGACGGACCTGGGCGACGACCTGATCGACGAACAGGTCCAGCTCGGGCAACTGCCCGTCCTCGGCCGCCCGCTGGCCGGGGGTGAAGTCGACGGTGACGGTGGCCATCGGGTCGGCGTCGTCGGGGGTGTGCCGGACCGCCGTGACGTCCCGGTCGAACCGGTCGCCGAGCGCCGTCGCGACGGTGCCCAACCAGCCCTGCACCTCGTCGGGGCCCACCGCCGGGCGGGTCGTCCCCATGTACTGGGCCGACCGGTCGTCGACCTGCCAGCGCCGGGCCGACTCGTTCCAGGTCAGCTCGCCACCCACCCGGGCGTGCCGCTCGATCGCCCGGCCCCGCGCGTCGAAGCCCACCGCCAGCCCCACATGACCCTGCCCGCCGAGCTGTTCCCGCAACCGCTCGGCGGTCAGCTCCGGATCATGCTGCCGCATCCCCGCCAGCAGGGCGCGGAAGTCCCGGGGCCGCAGCGCCGTGGCGGCGTCGGCCGCACCGAGGTAGATCTCGCCGTCCTCGGCCACCACGTAACGCCAGGACCGCGCCCGCGCCGGGTCGAGCAGGTGGGCGGGGAAGTCGGCCAACCGGTACCAGAGCGGATTGAGGCGTACGTCCCCGGTGTCGTCGCGTTCCCCGGGCGTGATCCGGGCGGCCCGTACCGCCGGCCCGTAGGTCTCGTCGAGATCCGCGCCTACCGGCGACTCGTCCGCGACGTCGGCGACGGCCGGGGGGTCGTCAGTGACGTCGGCGACGGCCGGGGGGTTGTCAGTGACGTCGGCGACGGCCGGGGGGTTGTCAGTGGCCGGCGTCTCCCGGGCAGCCTGTTGGTCAGTAGTGGCGGTGGCGGGGGTGTCCGACCCGGCGGACGAGGCGTCGAAGTGGTCACGGTCGTTGTGGTAGACCGACACCGCTGCGGCGTCCGCCGGCCCGTACACCGCGCGCACCTGGCCGTCGGCGCGGCTGCGGACACTCAACGACACGTCGAGCGCGAAGGCCAGCAGCGGGAGCAGGGCCACGCCCACCGGTTCCGACCAGGATCGGGACCAGTCGCGCACGGCGGCCAGGAGCACGTCGAACTCCTGGTCGGTCAGCGGCCCGGCCTGGAAGGTGTACCAGTCGAGGTAGGTGGTGCGCAGGTCGTCGTCGGTCGACTCCGCCAGGTCGGTGAACCCGTTGCGCTCCAGCAGGGCGATCCGGTCGGCGCGGGAGACCAGGTCGGGTTCCACCCGTTCCCGGTCGGCCAGCGCCTGACGGAGTTCGGGGATCACCGACGGCAGGGCGTCGCGGTGCATGGTCAGATATCCGGCGACGAGATCGATCAGGGCGTCGGCGGTACGGTCCATCGGCGTGCCGTCGGGCACGGACGCCGCGCCGATGGAGAGCTGCTCGGCATGCCAAGTCACCGCCGCGCGGACGTCGTCGGGCTCCGCCAGCCAGCGCTCGACCTCCGGCGTCAGCGGACCGGCGTCGGCCAACCGGCGCGACACCAGCCCCGGCGCGGACGTCAGGACCGCGTAGGGCAGGCACCGTCCGTTGGCCGGCACCCGCACCAGGTCCGCCGGCAGCCCCTGCGCCGGCAGGGTGGACCGCCCGGCCGTCGGCACGGTCACCGGCTCGACGGGCCGGCTTGTCGTGACGGGGGCCGGGAGTGTCCGGTCCGGCCGGTACATGCCGTACCGGCTGGTGCTGGCGGGGTCCACCAGGGCGCGGACGGTCGCCGTGCCACCCGGCGGCACCGGCACCGGGTTGCCCTGCCCGTCGCGCATGATGACCCGCGCGCCCACCGGCAGCTCCGGCGGATCGCCGGCCGGCCGGACCCGTCGGCCCTCGGTCGCCTGCGTCTCCACCCAGTACAGCTCACCGCCGTCGTTGAGCAGGGCGAAGGCGTGCCGCGGGGCGTTCGGTGGCTCCACCAGCACCGCCGCGAACGCGTTCGGGCCGGCGGCACTGACCGGGCCGAGCACCTGCGTCCAGTCCGAGACCGGTTGCCACTCGGTGCCGAGTTGCGTGGCGAGGTCCCGCTCCGGACGCGTGGAGTCGACCGCAGCCTCGTCCCGGGTCACCCGGGGCATGGTCGAGAACTCGCCGACCACCGCCGTCAGCCGGATCACACAGTCCAGCGCCGTACCGTCGTACGGCGGCAGCACGGCGGCCAGGCGCTGTTCCAGCGCGGCCCGGCCTTCGACGGAGGTGCCGGTGACCTCACCCGGTGACACCGGGTCGACCACCGACGCCGCACCGGGCACGGCGGTGGTCACCGGTTGCCCTCCGGTGCCCGGCCCACCCGCCGGGGACGCGTCGACCGGCTGCGGTCCGCCCGCCCAGGAACCGGACACCGGCCGTCCGGGGGCGGGGCCGTTCGCCCGCCCGCCGTTCGCCGGCCCGGCGGCTTCGGGTTGTGCCACGGCGGCCGGGACCGGCCCGGACCCGGCGGACCGGACGCCGGAGGGCGCACCGCCCGCAGCCGCACCACCCGGCTGGCCGGCCGTCGACCCGGGCAGACCGGCCGTCGAGGTCGGGCCCGCCGGGGCAGCCGCGTCCGGTGCGGTGGACGGGTCCGGCCCGGTGGACGCATCCAGCCCGGTGGACAGGTTCGGCCCGGTGGACGCATCCGGACCGGTCAGCAGGTCCGACAGGCCCGCCAGGTCGGGGCGGTCGGTGGCGGTGAGGCTGTCCGGGTCCACCGGCCCCGGCCCGGCCAGCTCCCCCGGCGACGTCGACTCACCGTCGGCCGGCCGGGACCCGGCGACGCCGGAACCGCCACCGGCACCGGGACGGGGCGTCGGCCCGGTCCCGCCGGCCCCGGAGCCCGCACCACCCCGGCCCGCACCACCCGGGGTCGCACCACCGGTGCCGGCACCCGCGCCGGGCACGGCGGCCACCGCCTCGGTGTACGACGGTGGTCCGTCGTACGCCGGCAGGCGGACCGGATCGTACGCGGGCAGCGGCTCGTCGGGCAGCGCAGCGGGCAACCCCGACGGATCCTGCTCGGGCAGCTTCACCGACGTCGACTTCCGGTCCCGGTCACCGCCGGTGGCCTTGTTCAGCTGCTGGCCGATGGCGGTGCCGGCGACACTCGCCATCCCCGACGCCGCGCCCGCGATGACGGCCGCCCCGTCGGCGTCCCACTCGCCGGTGGTCATGCCGTTGTAGAGGAACTCGGTGAGCCACTCGCTGACGCCCTCGTTGGCGATCTCCTGGACCGCCTCGCCGGGCCGGAACCCGTGCGGTTCGGGGGTGTTCGACGCAGCAGTCAGCCCGACCCGCCGGCCGATGTTCGTCGACCTGACCAGCCGCTCCAGCCCCTGCATGAGCCCGCCGAGGCCGAGGCCGACCGCGCCGCCGAGCGAGCCGACCTCGGCGGCGGCCCGGGTCAGCTCGTTGTTCCAGCCGTCGCGGGTGTGGTTGCGGATCTGGTAGAGCTGCACCAGCCGGTCCATCACCGTCTGGAGGCCGATCCCGACGGCCTGTGCCATCGCCACCTGGAACAGGACCCGGGTGGTGACGTTCTGGAAGATGATCCGCATGATCACCCGGCCGACCGCGAGCCGGGCCAGCGCGGCGCCCGGGTTGATCCAGGCGATCGCCAGCGCGGCCAGCAGTTCCAGCATCAACGCCAGCAGCGACGCGATGATCATCAGCTTGGCGTACTGCACCTCGGTGGCGGTGCCCCGGTAGCTGTCCCCCATCCGGTTGGTGTACTTCGACACCAGGCCGAGGTAGCCGGGGCTGTGCAGGACGTAGCGCTCCATCGTGTCGACGAAGGAGTCCTCGGCCTGCCCGTTCACCCCGGCCCGGTACGCCCGTACCCCGTCGCCGAACGTCTCGCTCGACGCGACCACCTGCTCGGCGGCCCGCCGCAACGCCTCGGCGGTGGCGAAGAGGTTGGTCTCGTCGGCCTTCGGGAACTTCTCCCCGATCAGGAACCGCAGGAAGTTGGCCAGTTCGGCCGAAACCTCGATCGCCACCGGAGACCACCCCTCGTCGTCACGTCGTTGTCAGATGTCACGCACACCGCCGTCCGCCTGGCGGCGGAGCAGTACCGGCCGCCGCCCGCCTGCGGCGGAGCCACCGCCGGCCGCTAGGTGTGCCGCCCGGTGTTGACCCCGCCGGAGATGTCGGCGTTGGTCGCCTCCATGTCCGCCAGGAGTCGGCCCAGCTCCCGCAGGTCCTCCTGGTAGCCCTGGGGCACCGCGCCCAGCACCTTGATGAGGTCCGCGCCGACCGACGCCTTCGGCAGGTTCGCCACGATCTCGTCGATGTCCGCGTACGGTTCCCCGACGAGCCCGGGATGGTCGGTGTCGCTGCGGCGCAGCGCCTGTTGGACCCGGTCCAGTTCCGCGGTGAACGGGTCGAAGTTCGGGTTGGTCAGCCGGCCGGTGTCGGCACCGATCGGCCCCTCGGCCGGGGGCATCAGTGGGCCCCGGCCGGGGGTGCCGGCGTCGGGTCGTCGTCCGGCCCGGCCGTCCGGAGCATCTCGGCGAGCAGCTTGTCCATCGGCAGCGGGCCGTGTTCCGGGTCGGCCCCGCCGGTCAGCAGGTCCACCATGGGCAGGCCGGCGGGGAGCAGCGACTCGAACGCGGCGACGGTACGGGCCATCGCCTCGCCCCGGGCCGCCTCGATCGTGTCGACCAGCAGCTCCCCCAGCTCCGGGCCGGCCATCGTCCGGTACGCCGAGGTCGGAAACTTGATCGCGGTGACCGCACCCCGACTGTCGACGGTCACCGCCACCGCCCGGTTCTTCGCGGTCACCGTGCTGTAGACGGTGTGCAGGCCACCCTGGATCTCGTCGATCGCGGCCTTCTGCCGTTCGAGTTCGGCGAGCGCCTGCTCGACCTGGTTGGACAACGGACTCGACATCTGTCCTCACCTCCGGTTGTCGCTACGGTTCGTCTGCTGCCGGGCACCGCGACGGTCGACCCGTCGGGCGGCGTCGACGGCGGTCAACCCCGGCCGCGCGCCTGGTCCCGGCCGTGCACCACCGGGCCGGCGGTGGGGGTCTGCTCCACCTGCACCGGCGTCGCCGCCGGCCGCCGCCTCGGCGGATCGGTCCGGCCGACCACGGCCGCCGTACACGTCGGGTCGGCTCCCCAGGCCTGCTCGTCCTCGGTCAACCGGGTGGTGCGGCGGGTGTCGTCGCCCGCCCGGCCCGGTGCGCCGATCGACGGCAGGACCGGCGGCCCGAACGGCCGGCCGCCGAGCTGTCCGGGTGCCGGGGCACCGCTGCCCGCCGCGCCCGACAACCCCGGGCCGCCGGCCGCGCCTGACGCCCCGGCACCGCCGGGCAGCCCCGCGCCTGCGGGCAACCCCCCGCCACCGGCACCGCCGAGCGGGCCGGCGAGCAGGGCGGCGAGTTCCCGACCGACGGCGGAGCCGCCGACGGCCCCCCGCGACGGCGGGGCGACCGGCCCGTCCGCCAGGTCACCGATGTCGACGCCGCCGCCGGCCCAGTCGCCCAGCGCGCCGCCGGAGCGGCGGTCGCCGTCCGGGACGCCACCGCCGGCCCGTCCGCCGATCACCGGGCCGACGCCACCGGCCAGACCACCCACCCCGGCCAGCGCACCGCCGCCCCAGCCGCCCACGCCGCCACGCCCCAGGACACCGAGCGCGGCGACGCCGTCGCCGGCCGTCCCGGAGGTGCCGAGGACGCTGCGGTCCGCGGACCCGCCGGCCAGGCTCGTCGCGCCGAGCGCCGACAGACCTGCCCCGCCGAACCCGACGCCGCCCGAGGCGCCGATCGCGCCGATGGCCGCCGGGCCGCCGCCGAGCGCGGCACCCGTCCCGCCGGCCCCCGAGGAGGAAGACGACGAGAACGACAGGTCCGGCCCACCGCCGCCGGCCCCGTCGAAGCCGGCACCCCCGCCGCCGGTCCCGTCGAAGCCACCGCCGCCGGACTGGATGGTGGACCGCACCTCCTCGGGGGGTGGAGCGCCGGTGGGGCCGTCCGAGGTGCCAGGCGGTGGCGGCGGAAGGTCACCGCCGCCGGGCGGGCCGGCGAACCGGTTGACGATCCCGCTGGTCTCCCGCAACGCGGTGACGAGCTGCGCCAACGCGTCGCGCATCGCCAGGTCGAGCCGGACGAGCTGACGCAGCCAGGCGGTGCGCAGCAGCACGTCGAGGGCGGTCCAGCCGGCCGCGGTGGTCAGGTCGAAGGTGCCGCTGACCGGCCCGGTGCCGTAGGTGTCCGGGATGGTGACTCCGACCGCGTTCAGGCTGCCCTGGTCAACCTGCGCGAGGATGCTGCGGACCGCGCCGAACAGCGCGCTCGGGTGGTACGTGTTGAACCACTGGTGGGTGTGGTCGCTGAACTCCCGCCACGCGTCGTTGATCCGCTCGCGGAACATCAGCAGGTCGTTGGACTGCCGGAAGACCCGGTCCGACCAGGCGTTGGCCTCGTCGGTGGCGTTCATGTCGCGGGTGAGCCGGTCGATGTCGGCGTGCAGGGTGTTCAGGGCCGCCACGAAGACCGCCGACGCCGAGCCCTCGAACCCGGATCCGGCCCCGCTGATCCCGTCGCGCAGCACCCGCAGCTCGGCGGCGGTGGTGAGCAACGTCTGCTCGACCCGCCACAGCAGGTTGCCGGCGTCGGTGAAGCTACGTTCGCTGAACCAGCCGTTGGTGCCGGCGTACAGGCGGGTGAGGGCGTTGACGCTCGCCCGGTAGAAGCTGTCGAACGCGGTGGCCGGTGGGGGGCCGCCGCTGCCCTCCCAGAAGGTGACGTGGCCCCGCACGATCTCCCAGAGGTCCCGCTGCGGGTCGTCCACCCCGGGACCGACCCGACGGTAGCCCATCAGCTCCCGGTCACCCGGGTCGATGGTGGGACGGGTGCCCCGGTCCAGTTCCTGGGTGCGCCGTTCGACGAACCGGACCCAGGTGACCCCGTGGCCGGCGACCAGGTTGCGGTCGATCAGTGTGCCGCCGCCCTGGTCGGTGCCGTCGCGGCCCTCGTTGAGAACGTCCTGGAGCATTCGTTCCCAGGTCCAGCCGAGGTACTCCGGGTTCGGGGCGGTCACCGTGCGGCCCGCCCGGGTCGACGGTCAGCCACGGCGACGTCCCGTGGTGCGGGTGGGGCCTGGCGTCTGGCCGGGTCGGCGCGGCGCGACCGGCATCGTGGTGGCCGGTTCCTCGGCGTGCTCGGACCGGCCGATGACGGCCATCCCGCACTCGGGGTCGGTGCCCCAGACGTCCTCTTCCTCTTCCAGCCAGGTCTTGCGTTCACGGTCCTTCTCCCCCTGCTGGCCGCCCCCGCCCATGCCGCCCATGCCACCCATCGGCGGCATCATCGGGAACCCGCCGGCCGCCGAGGAGGCGGAGTCCGTGCTGCCTGCCCCGGTGCCGCCGGGGCCGAGACCGGCCGGTTCGCCGAGCAGCGCGGCCAGTTCACTGCCGAGCGCCACCCCGCTGGTCGAGGACTGGCCAGGCGAGCCGCCGCCCAGGTTGCCGACGTCGACCCCGTCCACGTCGGTCGGGAACTGCGCCGACGGGTTGGTCGTGTCGTCGCCGAGGCCAGCCGCCCCGCCGCCCCTAACTCCGCCCACGCCGCCCGCACCCAGGCTGCCCGACCCGCCCAGCACGGGGGGCAGGCCGGGTACGACGACACCGCCGCCCAGACCGGGGCCGCCGATCCCACCACCGAGCCCACCACCGCTGCCGCCACCTGCCGAGCCGGAGCCCGTGCCACCGCCGAGCAGGTCGTCCCAGTCGGTGCCGGGCCCGCCGGTCGACCCACCGGCACCGAGGTCACCGCCACCGAGCCCCAGTCCGCCCGTCCCGCCCCCGACGCCGGACCCACCGCCAAGGCCCAGATCGCCACCGAGACCCAGGCCGGACCCACCGCCGAGGTCGCCACCGCCACCCATGCCGAGGTCGCCGCCACCGCCTACGCCCAGGTCGCCGCCACCGCCCATACCCAGGTCACCGCCGCCACCCATACCGAGATCGCCGCCACCGCCTACGCCCAGGTCACCGCCACCGCCCATACCCAGGTCACCGCCGCCACCGATGCCCAGGTCACCGCCACCGCCGATGCCGGGGCCACCACCGCCGTTCAGGTCCGGACCGTTGAGGTCGGGGGTGCCGCCCGGCGGCGGGGTGGCGCCGGTGGTGGTCGGTGGGGGTGAGATGACGCTCACCAGGTGGGTGACGGAGCGCAGCCGGGTGGTCAGCCGCGCCAGCTCGGTACGCATCGTGGCGTCCAGCTCCCGCAGCTGACCCAGCCAGGCCCCCTTGATCATGTTGTCGACGCTCTGCCAGCCGGCCTCGGTCATCAGGTTGAAGGTGCCGCTGTTCACCGTGCCGTTGCCGTACGCGTCCGGCAGGGTGATCGTGACCTGGCTGAAGTTGCCCGTCCTGACCTCGGTGACGATCTTCTTCAACGAGTCGATCAGCGTGGTCGGGTTGTAGCCGTTGAACCACTGGAACGTGTGGTCGCTGAACTCCCGGAACGAGCTGGCGATCTTGTTGCGGAAGGTGGTCATGTCGTCGACCACGTCGTCGACCTGGTCGGACCAGGCCCGGTCGGTGCTGTTGGCGTTCATGTCGACCGCGAGCCGGTGGACGTCGCGCCGCAGGTTCGCCATCGTCCCGATGAACACCCCGGAGGCGTTGCCCTGGAACCCGGAGGCGTCGTCGCCGACCCGGTCCAGGATGGTCTTCAGCTCCCGCTCCGTGCTGACCAGGCTGGTCTCCACGTCGTGCAGCATCTTGGCGGCGTCGGTGAAGCTCTTCCAGCTGAACACCGGGTTGGCGCCGCTGGTCAGCCGCTGCAACGCCCCCTCGCTGGACTTGTAGAAGGTCTCGAACGCGCCGCGCGGCGAGGGCGCCCCCTCGGTCTGCGAGTCACTGAAGACGATCTTCACCTGGATGAACTGGGTCCGGGTGGTGTAGTGGGGTTTCCCGTCGCGCAGCGAGCCGACCGAGCTGATCCGGTAGAGGAAGAACTCGTTGCCGTCGAGCGAGTCGATCCGGTTGGTCACGTCACCGTCGCTGGGTGGGTCCGACGACTCGGTGACCGCATCGGTGTGGTCGACCAGGCGCAGCCACCGCACGTCCGGACCGGCCACCAGTTTGCGGTCCAGCACGGTGCCGCTGGTGCCGTCGGGACCGTCCCGGCCCTCCCCCAGCACGTTCTGGAGCATCGATTCCCAGGTCCACTGGGACATGTCCTGGTACGGAGCGGTCACCGGATCACGCCGTCGGGGTGGGGGTGGGGGTGGGGGTGCCGCCGGTGCCGGTGCCCGGCAGGAACTCCAGGAACCGTTCGGCGGTGACCGCGTTGAGCGACTCGATGTACTCCGAGTTCGCCAGCAGTTCGGTCAGCCCGACGGCGAGGCTGTTCATCGTGGTCCGGTGGCTGGTCATCCGGGCCAGCAGCGTGTCACCGGTCTTGTTGAGCTGGTCGCGGATGGTCTTGCCCGGCTCGAAGTTGCTCGTCCCGGCCGAGACGACCAGGTCGCGCAGCGTCTGCGAGACGTACTGGCCCTGCCCGGAGGTGGCGGTGTCGACCGCGTCCCGCAGGCTGTTGAGCTTCGCGATGAGCTGGTTGATGTACGGCTCGTCGATGACGATCGGCATCGGTTCCTCCGTTGGGTGAGGGTGGGGCGGGCGGCCCGGGACCGCCCGCCGCACCGGGGGTCAGACGTTGCCCTGGAACAGCGCGGCACCCCGCGCGTCGCCCAGCCGGTAGTTGTCGTGGATCTGGTCCAGCCGGGACGAGGCGTCGGCGATCGCCCGGCGCATCTCCTCGATCCCGGCGTTCCACTTGGCCTGCGCCGCCGTGAACGCCTCCCGGGTGTCACCGGAGTTGGCGTTGACGTACGTCTGGACGACGGTGTTGAGTTCGTCGATCGCGTTCTGGATGCTGGTGGTCACGCCCTGCAACTCGGCCGAGCTGTCCAGCAGACCGTTGGGGTTGAGTCCGTACGACGGCATGGGTCGTCCTTCGTGAGGGGTCGGTCGGTGGTCAGGTCCAGCTCGCGGAGAGGGCGTTGTCCTGCTCCACCTGCGCGCTGGTCTGG
This sequence comes from Micromonospora sp. SCSIO 07396, assembly GCF_053667945.1. Classification (NCBI taxonomy): domain Bacteria; kingdom Bacillati; phylum Actinomycetota; class Actinomycetes; order Micromonosporales; family Micromonosporaceae; genus Micromonospora; species Micromonospora sp. SCSIO 07396. The sequence continues at coordinate 1,894,022 of NZ_CM132210.1, read as the reverse complement.
TAGTGCGAGGTCATCGCGGTGTTCAGGTCGAGCAGCCCCTGCTTGACCTTGCTCAGCCCCTCCAGCCACTGCTGGATGGAGGTGGTGAAGGCGGTCTTGGCCTCCCCGCGCCACTGGGTGTCCAGGAAGCTGGACGTGTTGTCGACGGCGCGCTGCGCCGCGTCGCACTGGGCGTCGGTCTGGTTCATCGCCGAGATGGTGCTGCGGATCGTCTGCTCGTCTACCTCGTTGCCGAGTGGCATCGGCGCTCCTTCCGGTTGGGGCGGCCGCGGCGGTTCCGCGTCGCCGGTTCCGCTGCCCGGCGGTCATCCGACGACCCGGGCGGGGTCGAGGGCGGGACCGGTCGGCAGCAGGTCGATCAGGTCCGGTGACACCACGGTCGCGGTCGCGGGGGCGTAACCCAGCCGCTCCGCCACCGCCGCACCGGCGAGCGGGTACTTCACCCCGGCGTCGGTCACCAGGTGGTAGGTGGTGCCGGGCTGCCCGGCGCGGCCGGCGACCACCAGCCCGCCGTATCCGGGCGCGACCGTCACCGCGTCGGCGGTGTGCGTCGTGCGGGTCACCCCGACACCGCCGCGCACGATGGCGGACGCCGGTGCCGGGCGGGCCGCGACGACCCGGGGCCGGCCGTCGGCCCCGAAGCGCAGGCACCAGGCGAGCCCGGGGCTCCGGATGGCCGCCGCCGGCGCCACCGCCGGCAGTTCCTCGGCCACGGGTGGCCGGGCCGCCAGGGGCAGCCGGGCCAGCGCCGCCGGGCTCAGCACGGTCGGCACCACCGCCCGGCCGCCGTAGCCGGCGACGGTCGCCGGGTCGGCGGCCAGCAGCGCGTACGCCAGCGGGGTCAGCCGGGCCAGCCCGTCGCGGCGCAGCAGGTAGTGACGTTGCTCGCCGTCGGCCGGTCGGGCGGTGAACAGTTGACCGATCCGGGTCGGCTGCCCGTCCACCGTCGGCCCGGCCTCACCGCGCCCGGGCACCGGCACCGGCCCCAGGTCCACCCCGGCGGGGACCAGGTCCAACCAGGCCGCCGGTACGGTGACCGGTGGCCCGTCGTGGCCCAGCACCGCCGGCAGCCACGGCGCGGTGAGCCGGAACCGGTGACCGTTCCAGATCAGATAGCCGGCGGTCGGGTCGCCGGTGGGCCGGACCAGCACCGCCCGGTCGGCGGCCAGCGGGGTCCCGTCGGCCGCCGGGGCGACCGACAGGGTCAGAGCCGTCGTCTCGGTGCCGGCCAGGTCCGTGACGCCGGGCGCGCACGCGGTCCACCCGACACCGGCCAGGCCACCGGCAGGCAGCACGTCGGGGGCGCCGACGATGCCCAGCGGCTGCCCGTGCGCCACCCCGCGCAGCGACTTCGCCGACACGGTGACCACGGCGAGTTCCTCGCCGAGCAGCAGCCGGGCCGAGGCGTAGTTGAGCACCGGACGCAGCCGCCCGTCCAGGTAGAGGTAGCGCGAGCCGGTCTCCTTCTCCACCACCAGCGCCCCGGCCCTGCGCCACGCGGTCGCCCCACCGGGGGCGAAGAAGCCGTACAGGGTGAAACCGCCGACCACCAGCGCGGCGACCAGGACCCCGGCGAGCAACCCCACCGTGGTACGCCGGTGCGGTGTCTCCAGGCCGTCCGGCTCGCCGGCCACCAGCGCGGCGCTCAACCGGCCCAGCAGGTGCGACTGCGCCTGCACCTGGTCACGTCGGGACTGCACGACCTCAGCCCCCGATCGCCCGGAAGTAGTCGTACACGTGCAGGACGGCGAGCCCGATCGGCAGCAGCGCCACCGCCGCCGCGGTCAGCGTGAGATCACCGACCCGCCCCCAGTACGGCGTCACCCGTCGCCCGGCGAGGCTGCGCCCGGCCAGCAGCAACGCCGGCACGGCGACCGGCAGCACCGCCAACGCCAGCACCCGCGCCAGCGGTCCCGCCCCGGCCAGGGCGTCCACGGCGACCGCGACGAGCCCGACCAGCGCCGGCACCGCCTGGGTCAGCCGGTGCCAGGCGCTGGTCATCGGTCGGGCGTTGAGCGACCAGACCAGTGCGGCCAGCAGCACCAGGGTCACCTCCGCCCACCCCGCCCGGTGGGCCACCGGCAGCAGCGCCACGGCGGTGGCCGCCGCCAGGCCGGCATACAGGGCGGTCATCAGCCGGTCGACGGCCCGCGCCCGGTCCATCAGCGGGCCGGCGGGTTCCGGGTCGATGTCCTCCTGGAGGTGCTCGGGTCGGGTCGGCAGCGGGGCGAGGCACATCCCGGCCAGCCGGAACGCGACCAGGGGCACGGTCAGCACCAGGGCGGTCGCGGCCAGCGCGACCACCGCCCCGGCCTGCGGCCCGGTCAGCCCGCCGAGAGTGGCGGCGGCCCCGCCGAGCACCCCCAGCAGCAGCGCGACGGAGCCGGCGACGAACAGCGGGGTGGCCGCGCCGAGCAGGCCGGCGGCGAGCACCGCCACCGCCGCCCCGGTGGCGGTCCCACCGAGCACCTGCGGCCCGGTCATCCCCGCGCCGAGCGCCCCGCCGTCGCCGGGCAGCACCAGCCCGGCCAGGCCGGCATAGCCGGTCGCGGCGACGGCCAGCAGCACGCCGGACGCCCGCTCGGCGGCGGCCCGGACCACGGCGGCCCCGCCGCCCAGCGCCACCGCCGCCACCGCCAGCGCCGCCACCGCCCGCAGCGGCACCGGGCCGGGCAGCGCCAGGGCCACCAGCCCGACGGCGAACAGCAGCCCGGCCAGCCCCAGCACCACCGGGCGGACCAGCTCGGGACGCCACCGGCCGGGGCGGTCCCGCACCCCGGTCGCCATCCCGTCGACGAGGTCGTCGAAGTCGACCTCGGGCAACTGGTCGGCGCGCGGACGCAGGTACACCAGGTCGCCGTCGTGCAGGTCGAGCGCTGCGACGCTGCTCTCCTCGTCCAGCGGGGCCGAACCGGCCCGTTGCAGGACCCAACCGCCGTGGCTCAGCCCGGTGTCGGCCAACCCGTCGCCGAGGTGGTGCAGCAGCGCCGGCAGCAGGTCGGCCACGACCACCCCGACCGGCACGGCGACTTCGATCTGCCGGCTCGGTCCGCGTACGACCAGCCGGCACATCTGCTCGGTCTCGGTGCCTGTCACGGCCCCTTCAACGGCAACCGGCCGAGAACGTTCAACGGCCCGGGGGAATTTTCTCCGCCCGCCGACGGACCCCGGCCGGAAACCGGGATCGACCCGGATCGGCCCGTGCTCCGTTGTGGAGGGGGGCCGACGGTCCTGGAGGGGGGCCGACGGCCCGGGTGGAGGGAGACGACCATGGGGACGGTGCTGTTCCGGCGGCCGGCACGGCGCAACGGGCCGGAGATGCCCACCGGGGAGCTGACCCTCCAGGAGCCGCCGGAGCTGAGCGAGCCGCAGCACAACGGCGCCCGGCAGGCGATGATGGTGCTGCCGATGGCGCTGATGACCGGCGTGATGATGCTGATGTTCATGGGCCCGTCGCGGGGCCCGTTGACCTGGGTGATGGCCGGCATGATGGCGGTGGCCATGGGCGGGGTGATGATCGGCTCGGTCATCGCCAGCAGCGGGGAACGCAAGCAGCGTCACGGCGGTGACCGCCGCGACTACCTGCGCTACCTCGCCCAGCACCGCCGTCGGGCCCGCCGGTTCGCCCAGGACCAGCGCGACTCCAGCCTGTGGCGGCACCCCGACCCGGCGTCGCTGTGGTCGCTGGCGATGACCACCCGTCGCTGGGAGCGCCGCCCCACCCACCCGGACTTCCTGGAGATCCGGGTCGGCACCGGCGAGCAGCGGTTGGCGGTCCGGATCGCGCCGATGCAGACCAAACCGGTGGAGGATCTCGAACCGGTCGCCGCGAAGGCACTGCGCCGGTTCATCCGGGCGTACAGCACCCTGCCGGACCAACCGGTGGCGCTGTTCCTGCCGGGCTTCGCCGAGATCCGGGTGACCGGGGACCGGACGGCGGCGCGGGCGCTGCTGCGGGCCCTGCTCACCCAGCTCGGCGCGTTGCACGCGCCGGAGGAGGTGCGGGTGGCGCTCTGTGTCGACCCGGCCGGGTCGGCGGCCTGGGAGTGGGTCAAGTGGCTGCCGCACGCCCAGCACCCCACCGAGCAGGACGCCGCCGGCGCGTCACGGCTGGCCGCCGACGGGATCGAACGCCTCGAACGGCTGCTCGGCGCGGAGTTCACCGGCCGTCCCCGCTATGAGCCGGGCGTCACCCCCGACCGGGAGGAGCCGTACGTGGTGGTGGTCCGCGACGGCGGCCGGGTGCCGGCCGGCCACCGGCTCACCGCCGGCGGCTACCGCAACGCGGTCTTCGTCGACCTGGACGACCCGCCGGTGGCCACCGGCAAGGGCATCCTCAACCTGGAGGTCGCCGACGGCACGCTGACCATGCTCGGGCGGGACCGGGTGGGCCAGGAGACCCGACAGGTGCTCGCCACCCCCGACCTGCTCGGCCCGGCGGCGGCCCGCACCGTCGCCCGGCTGCTGTCGCCCTACCGGCTGGCGGTCAGCACCGAACTGGCCCCCGAACCGATGAAGGCCGACTTCGACCTCGGCACCCTGCTGCGCATCCCCGACCTGGAACGGTTGGAGCTGGCCGCGTTGCGTGACCGGCGCGGGCCGGACGAGCGGCTGCGGGTGCCGATCGGGGTGGACGCCACCGGCGCCCCGGTCGAGCTGGACATCAAGGAGTCCGCGCTGGGCGGCATGGGCCCGCACGGGATGCTGATCGGCGCGACCGGCTCCGGCAAGAGCGAGCTGCTGCGGACGCTGGTGCTGGCGTTGGCCGTCACGCACTCCTCGGAGACGCTCAACCTGGTGCTCGTCGACTTCAAGGGCGGGGCGACCTTCCTCGGCCTGGACCGGCTGCCGCACACCTCGGCGGTGATCACCAACCTGGCCGACGAGGCGTCGCTGGTCGGCCGGATGCGCGACGCCCTGCACGGCGAGCTGGTCCGCCGGCAGGAGCTGCTGCGGGCCGCCGGTGGCTACAGCTCGGTGCTGGAGTACGAGAAGGCCCGGGCCGGCGGCGCCCCGCTCGACCCGCTGCCCACCCTCTTCGTGGTCGTCGACGAGTTCTCCGAGCTGCTCGCCGCACACCGGGACTTCATCGACCTGTTCGTCATGATCGGGCGGCTCGGCCGATCGCTGGCCGTGCACCTGCTGCTGGCCAGCCAACGCGTCGACGACGGCCGGATCGGGCAGTTGGAGTCGCACCTGTCGTACCGGATCGGGTTGCGGACCTTCTCGGCGATGGAGTCCCGCTCGGTGATCGGGGTGCCCGACGCCTACGAGTTGCCGGCCGCCCCGGGCAACGGCTACCTGCGGATGGACGTGTCGACGCTGCTGCGGTTCAAGGCCGCGTACGTCTCCGGGGAGTACCGTCCCCGCCGGGCCCGGGTCCGGCAGGACGTGGTCCAGCGGCAGGTGGTGCCCTACCGGCTGGACCCGGTGGCGGCGGAGCAGCCGACCCCGGCGGTACGGCCCGCCGACGGCCCACCCGCGACCGACCCGGCCGGAGCCGGTACACCGAGCGCCGCAGCGGACACCACGGCGGCCGGGGCCGACACGCCGCCGGTGGACGGGGCGGAGCCGGCCGCGCGCAGCGTGTTCGCGATCGTCGCCGACCAGCTCGTCGACTCCGGCCCGCCGGCCCACCAGGTCTGGCTGCCGCCGCTGGCCGAATCCCCCACCCTGGACAGTCTGCTGCCGGCGCTGACCCCCGACCCCGACCTCGGGCTGGTCGCCGCGGACTGGCCCGGCAACGGCCGGCTGGTCGTCCCGCTCGGGTTCATCGACAAGCCCTACGAGCAGCTGCGCGACCTGCTCACCGTGGACCTGTCCGGGGTGGGTGGGCACATCGGGGTCGCGGGCGGCACCCGCAGCGGCAAAAGCACCCTGATCCGCACCCTGATCTGCGCGCTGGCGCTCACCCACCGTCCCACCGAGGTGCAGTTCTACTGCCTGGACTTCGGCGGCGGCACCCTGGGCACCGTCGCCGGGCTGCCCCACGTGGGCAGCGTCGCCGGCCGGCTCGACACCGACCGGGTCGGCCGGACCGTCGCCGAGGTGACCGGCCTGATCAACCAGCGGGAGCGGCGCTTCACCGAGCAGGGCATCGACAGCATCCAGACCTACCGGCAGTTGCGGGCCGACGGTCGGGTCGCCGACGACCCGTACGGCGACGTGTTCCTGGTGGTCGACGGCTGGTTCACGCTGCGACAGGAGTTCGAGGCGCTGGAGGTGGCGCTGCGGCAGATCGCCGCCCGGGGGCTCAACTTCGGCGTCCACCTGATCGTCAGCGCGGCCCGCTGGTCGGAGGTGCACCACAGCATGCGCGACCAGCTCGGCATCAAACTGGAGCTGCGCCTCGGCGACGCCGTCGACTCCGCCATCGACCTGCGGTTGGCGGCGACCGTGCCACGTGCGCCGGGGCACGGCCTCACCCCGGAGAAGCTGCACTTCCTGGGGGCGCTGCCGCGCATCGACGGGGTGCCCGACCCGGCGAGCACCGCCGAGGGGGCGCGTGAGCTGGCCGGCACGGTCGCCGAGTTCTGGGCCGGGCCGGTGGCGACGCCGGTGCGTACCCTACCGGCGGTGCTGCCCGCCGCCGACCTGCCGCCGGCCGAGGGCGACCTGTGGGTGCCGCTCGGTCTGGACGAGACCGACCTGAAGCCGTACTGGCACGACTTCTCAGAGCTGCCGCACCTGACCGGGCTCGGCGACAGCCAGAGCGGCAAGACCAACCTGCTGCGCCACCTGGCCCGCCTGATCGTCGGCAGGTTCACCCCGGCCGAGGCGCGCATCCTGATCGTCGACTACCGGCGGCAGCTGTTCGACTCGGTGCCGGCCGAGTACCGCCTCGGCTACTCGGTCTCGACCGACTCCACCCGGGAGACGGTCGCCGACGCGGTGGTCGGCCTCAAGGGGCGGCTGCCGGGCAAGGAGATCAGCCCCGAGCAGTTGCGCCGTCGCGACTGGTGGACCGGGCCCCGGTTGTTCGTCCTGGTCGACGACTTCGAGATGCTCGCCGGGCAGGACAACCCCCTGCAACCCCTCATCCCGTACGTTCCGCACGGCGTCGACATCGGGCTGCACATGGTGGTCGTACGGGGCACCGCGAACCTGATGCGGATGTCGATGGATCCGCTGCTGCGTCGCCTTCAGGAGGCCAGCAGCCCGGATCTCGCCCTGTCCTGCCCGCCGACGGAGGGGCCGCTGCTGGGCGGGGTGAAGGGACGGCACCTGCCGCCCGGCCGGGCGATGGTGCTGACCCGGCGCGGACACCGGATGATCCAGACCGGGTACGTCGAGCCCGACCCCGTGCCCGTCGGCTGAGCGTCCGCCCGGCGGCGGGGACGGGCGGGACGGGTCAGCGCCGACGCCGACGCCGCAGGCCGACGGTGAGGGTGACCAGGGTGAGGATCGCCGCCAGCGCGGCGATCGCGCCGGCCGGGCTCCGCTGTTCCACGGTGGTGGCGACACCGGCCGGGGTGGCGTTCACCGCCGCCGCCGGATTGATCATGCCCCAGCCGTGCCACGGGTCGGGTCCGGCCGCCGGTGACGCCGCCCCGTCGGCCGTGGCCGTGATCCGGGCCGCCGCCTCGACCGCGTCCAACCGGGGTGTGCTGGAGCGGACCAGGGCGACCAGCCCGGCGACGAACGCCACGGCGTAGTCCGTGCCGGTGCCCTGCACCTCGCCCGAGCCGACCCCGAGGCCCACCACGTCCACGCCCGGCGCCACCACGTCGACCTCGCCGGGGCGGTGCACCTCGGCCAACCGGTCGTCCGGGCCCACCGCGCCGACCCGCAGCACCCCCGGCGGCAGGGCGGCACCCTGCGCGGCCGTCGCCGGGCGGGCCGCCACCACCACGGTGGTGCCCCGGGTCACCGCCGCGCGCAGCGCCGCGACCACCCGCTTGTCGGTGGTGTCCACCGAACCGCCGACCACGGCCACCCCGGCCCCGGCCGTGCTCGCCATCCGCAGCGCGGTCACCAGCTCGGTCGACTCCGCTGTGCCGGCGGCCATGCCGACGCGGACCGGCAGGACGGTGGCCTCGGGGGCGAGACCCACGAAGTCGGTGCCCCGCTGCCGGGCGGCGGCGGCGATCCCGGCCAGCGCGGTGCCGTGGCCGGTGCAGTCCCGGTCCCCCCGGGCGTCGCCGCCGGCCCCGGCGTCCGCACCGGGACGGACCCGGCCGGCGAGGGCCGGCACGGTGGCGTCCACCCCGGAGTCGATGACCGCGACCGTGACCCCCGCGCCCCGGCCCCGGGTCCAGGCCACCTCCGGGGTCAGCCGCAGCTGCGCCCACGGCACCCCGCCGATCCGCCGGTTCGGGGCCACCGTGCAGACCAGGGCGCTGGCCGGCGGGGTGCTCGGCCGGGGGCGGGGCGTCGCCGTCGGACGGGCCGGGGTGAACGCCGGCAACGGGCCGTAGCTGACGCCCACGCCGACGGCGTCCCAGGGCAGCACCAGGACCCAGCCCCGGCGCAGCACGGCGGGGTCGGTGACCGCGGTGCCGTCCGGTTGGACCCGGCCCTTGTTCAGGGCGAAGATCTCCGGGTACCGCTGCGCGTCGCCGAGGACCCGTAACGCGACCTCCCAGAGGTGGTCGACCCGGCCCTGTTCCGCGCCGACCACCAGGTACTTCACGAAGCCGTTCGGCGCGCTGCCCGGCCGGGCCGGCGCGCCGGTCGGGGGCGAGGGGGCGGGGGCGGCCGTCGCCGACGTCGCCACGGCCGTCGCCGACACCGGGACGGCGAGCCCACCGAGCAGCAGGGCGACCAGTGGACGGGACCAGCGGGTCCGGTGGCGTCCGGTCACCGGAAGCGGGCGGGACAGCGCTACCTCCCAGCGTCGTCGTGGCCCGCCCAGGCTACGGCCTCCTGCGTGGCGGGCCCGGGTCCGGTCGATTGCGATTCGGCCAACCGGACGGGCGGCCGGGCGGACGGCGAAGCCGTACTGAACAGATCGCCGGTCGCCGCCGTTGTAGGCAGCGGCCGGGGAAGGGCTACGCCCCGGTGGAGGATCAAGGAGGCTGACCGTGCGATTCCCGACCACCACCGGCGGGCGACAGGTGATCCGACGGGTCGCCCTCCGGTCCGGGCGGAGCGGCGTCGTCGTCACGACGGCGGCGGTCCTGGCCGCGCTTCTGCTCGCCGCCGCCCACGCCGCGGGTACGGTGCCCGCCGGGGCGACGCCAACCGGCCCGGGGTCCGTCCACCCGGCACCGTCACACGTGGGGTCGGTCGGGACGGGGTCCGCCACCGCGACGCCGCCCGCCACGCACTCCGCCGAGGCGACGCCGGCCGGACGGTACTACGTGGTGGGGCCGCCGGTGGGCGGGCAGCGGGAGTACCTCTACCAGATCGCGGCCACCACCCTCGGCGACGGCAACCGGTACCGGGAGGTCTTCGAGCTGAACCGGGGCCGCCGCCAGCCCGACGGCGGACGGTTGACCGACCCGGCCGAACTACGCCCCGGCTGGGTGCTGGCGCTGCCCCCGGACGCTCGGGGGCCGGGCGTGCGCATCGGGCCGCTGCCCCCGACCGGCGGGAACGACGCCCCACCGGCCACGGCCGACCCGGGGCACACAGGTCGACTGGTCGTCCTGGCCGGACTCGCCGCCGTCGCCCTGCTCGTCGCCACCCTGCTGCGCCGGACGCCCCGACGCCGGCGCACCCGGCGCGGCCGGCCCGCCCGCCCGGCAGACGACGCGGTGTCCCCCGCCCCGCACCAGGCCGCCGGGGCCGACCCGACAGCCGAGATCCCCCCGACGGCCGAGGCCGACCCGACAGCCGACGGGGCCTGCGCCGCCGTGCCGGCCGGCGTCCCGGACCCGGCACGACCCGACCCACCGCGCCGACCGTCCCCCGTGGACCGTCCCGCCCCGGCGGCAGAAGCCGGGGTACGCGCCGACGCGGCGGTACGGCCCGCTGCGGGCCGTACCGTGAATGGTCCCGACGCCGGCCCGGTGCCGCCGGGCGTCGACGGCGACCTCGACACCGAGGTGACCTCGCCGGCCGGCACCCTGGTGGTCCGGGTGCCGGGGGCGGCGGCCGGCGACGGGCCGCCGCACCACGCCTGGCAGATCCCGGCGCAACCCCGACCGTCGATGCGGCTCCCGGTCCGGCTCGGCCACCGGCGGGGCTGGGCGCTCTGGGTCGACCTGGCCGGCACCTCGGACGTGTTCACGGTCACCGGCCCGGTCGAGGCCGCCCGGCACCGGGCCCGGACGATCGCCGAGCAGGTGCACACCGCCGGGCACTCGGTCACCGTGATCGGTGACCTGTTCGGCCCCGACCTGCCCGACGGCTGGGTCCGCCGGGCGGCCTTCCCCACCGGGGAGGCGGACCTGCCCGACGGCACCGGGGTGCTGTGCAGCGCCGCCCTGACCGGCCCCGAGCTGGCCTTCGCCCGCCGGATAACCGCCCTCACCGGGCACCGGCTGGTGCCTGTCGTCGTCGGCCGGGCGTTGCGGGCCCGCTGGTCGGTGACGGTCCGGCCGGGCGTCCCCGCCCGACCCGACCCCGTCGCCGCCGTGGCCCCGACCGGCATGGGCTCGGGTGCCGTCGCACCGGGCGGTGTGGCCCACGGCGACGGGTCCCCTGCGGACAGTGGGACACCGTGACCGGCGGCCGGTTTCCCGACGGCCGGGGTGAACCGTGACCGGCGGCGCGCCGTTGTGGTCCCGGGGTGCCACGTCGGACGGCCCCGCCGGGCCGGGGCGTCCCACCGGCCGATGCCCGCAGGTGACGAGGAGACGGTGGATGAGCCGGTTGCTGGTGTCCTGGACCCGGTCGCTGGGTTGCCTCATGGCGACCTGCGCGCTGCTGCTCGCCCCGCCCGGTGTGGCCCGGGCGGCCCCGGCACCGCCCCCGACGTACGTGAAGTACTACACGGTCTCCGGCGGGTCCGAGGAGGCGGTGACGGACCTGACCGGGGTGGCCGCCCGGTTCCTGGCCGACCCCGACCGGGCCGACGAGGTCTACCGGCTCAACGAGGGACGCCGGCAGCCCGACGGCCGGGCCCTCACCGCCGTCGGGCAGCGGCTGTCCCCCGGTTGGCTGCTGGTGCTGCCCTGGGACGCGTCCGGCGACGAGGTCCGCTACGGTCTGCTGCCGGCGGACACCCCGACGGCGAAGCCCGGCCGGTCCCCCGCCGGTGCGCGCGTTGCGGGCTGTGTCGACGTCGCCTCCGGGGACAGCGCCGGGTCCCCGTGGGTCGACCCGGAGCTGTCCCCGGCGCGCGCCTGGCCGCACAGCACCGGTGCCGGCGCGCTGGTGGCGGTGGTCGACTCCGGCGTCGACGGGGAACTGGCCGCCCTCTCCGGGCGGGTCGCGCCGGGTTCGGACGTCATCACCGGCAAGGCCCGCGCCGACACCGACTGCCTGGGCACCGGCACCGCGATGGCGAGTGTGATCGCGGCGTCCGCCGGCACCGGCTCACCCGGGCCGTCGGTGGTCGGCGTCGCCCCCGAGGCGGCGGTCCTGCCGGTACGGGTCGTCGCCGACGCCACCGACGCCGATCCGCGGCGGACGGCCCTCGGCATCGAGGTCGCCGTGTCGGCGGGCGCGACGGTGGTGGCCCTGGGCGGGTACGCGAAACTCACCGATCCGGCCGTGAGCGAGGCGGTCCGGTCGGCCGTGGCGCATGACGTGGTGGTGGTCGCCCCCGCCACCACCGCCGACGGCACCCCGGCGGCGGCCCAGGAGGGGCTGCTCCGGGTCGCCGGGGTCGGCCCCGACCGTCGGCCCGTCCTGGCGTATCCGGCCGGCGGGGTCGACGTGACCGCGCCGGGCCTGGACGTGCCGACCCTCGGCGTCGGCGCGACCACGCCGCGGTCCCGCACCGGCACCGAGTACGCCGTCGCCTACGTCGCCGGGGTCGCCGCGCTGGTCCGCACGGCGCTGCCCGGGGCGGACGCCGTCCAGGTGGCCCGCCGGATCACCGCCACCGCCGACCCGGGCGTCCGGTCGAGCCCGAGCCCGGAGCACGGCTGGGGCATGGTCGACCCGCTGGCGGCGGTCAGCACCGGCCCGGACGCGGCGGCGGAGCCGGACCACGCCGGCTCCGGCACCTGGCCGGCGCTGCTGGCCGCCGGGCTGGGGCTCCTCCTGCTCACCGCAGTGGGGGTGTTCGTCCGCCGGGCCCGCCGGCTCACCCGCCGGGCGGCCGACGCCGCCGTCCTGCCGGAACCGGTGGAGCCGGCGGTGGCCCGGGGTGTGCTGCCGTGACGGGTGCGGCCGGTCGTCGGCGGGCCGGGGTCGTCGGGACGCTGGTCGCCGTCGCGGTGCTGGTGGGGTCGCCGGCCGGGGCCGCCGACGGGGAACCGCCACCGCTGCCGGCGACGGCGGGGAGCTGCGTCGGGCCGTCCCCGGTGACGGTCCGGGAGACGCCGTGGGCGCTGCGCCTGCTCGCCCCGCAGAGCAGCTGGCCGTTGACCCGGGGGGCCGGGGTGGTGGTCGCCGTCGTGGACAGCGGGGTGAGCGCCGCCGCGCCCGCCCTGGCCGGGGCGGTACGCGCGGGTGCCGACGTCACCGGCGGGCGGGCCGACAGCGACTGCGTCGGTCGGGGCACCGCCCTGGCCGGCATCGTCGCGGCCCGGCCTACCGCCGGCGGGGGCCCCGGCGGGATCGCCCCGGACGCCGAGATCCTGCCGGTGCGGATCACCGATGCGAATCGGCGGATCAGCCCGGCCCGGCTCGCCACCGGCATCCGGCTCGCCACCACCGCCGGGGCGGACGTCATCCTGGTCGCCACCGGGGTCACCACGGCGACCCCCGAGCTGGCCGACGCGGTACGGGCCGCGGTCGACCGGGACGTCCTGGTGGTCGCCGCCGTCACCGACCGGGGCGGGGACGGTGGCGGGGACCCGCCGGTGGGCTACCCGGCCGGGTTTCCGACCGTGCTGGCGGTCAACGCGGTGGGTGCCGACGGTACGGCCGGGCCGGTGGCCGCCGACGCGGGCACCGACCTGGCCGCCCCCGGGGCCGGGCTGGGGATCGCCCCGCGCGGGTCCGGCCACTACCGGGTGGGTGGCGCGGCGGTCGCCGCCGCGTACGTCGCCGGGGTCGCCGCGCTGGTCCGCGCGTACCACCCGGGGTTGTCCCAGGCCGAGGTGCGCGCCCGGCTGGAGCGCACCGCGGTCCCGGGCGGCGGGTCGACCCGGGAGGTCGGCGGCGGGATGCTCGACGCGTACGCGGCGGTCGCCGCGCTCGCGCCCCGGCAGGGCGACCCGCCGGTGCCGGTCGCGGCCGGACCGGTCGTCGTGCCGGTCGCGCCGGGCCCGTCGCGGGCCGTCCGGGTGGCCGGCCTGACCGTCCTCGGCGCGTTCGTGGTGACCCTGCTCGTCGCCGCCGCCACGCTCACCCGTCGGGGCTCCCGCCGGCCCGGGTGAGCTGACGGTGGGCGGGGATCAGTCGGTGCTCTCCGGGGACGCCTGCCGGGTGGCGAAGGCGGTGCGGTGCCAGGCCCGCAGCGCGTCGGCGAACTCGACAGGCGCGTCGGACTGGAGGAAGTGGCCGGCACCGGGAATCTCGACGACCGTCGCGTCGGGCAGTTCCTGCCGCCAGCGGTCCAGTTCCGTCCGCCGGAACGCGATGTCGCGGTCGGCCCAGAGCAGCAGTGCGGGCCGGTCCCGGAGCAGGTGCAGGCAGGACGCGACGTCGGCGAGGAAGGGAACACTGTGGACGATCTCCCGGGGCAGCACCGCTGATGCCTGCCGACGCTCGGGGGTCGCCAGCGCCGCCCGGTAGTGCCGCATCTCGGCGCTGCCGAGGGACCGTCGCCGGTGGCCGGCCGGGATCAGGACGTTGACGAAGAGGTTCGCGCGTCGGATCAACCACCCACCTACCGGTCCGCCCATCAGCGTCGAGAACCGTTCGAAGTGGCGGTCGCCGGTGACCGGCCAGGCCCAGGTGTTGCCGAGCACCGTGCCGGCGAAGCGTTCGGGCAGAAGTTCGCCGACCCGCAGCCCGATCGGGCCGCCCCAGTCCTGAGCGACGAGCACGACGTCGGTCAGGTCGAGGTCGACGACGAACCGCTCGATCACCGCCGCGAGGGATGCGGGACGGCCGTCGAAACCGGCGGGTGCCACGGAGAGCCCGAATCCGGGTAGGTCGGGGGCGACGCAGCGGAAGTCGGCGGCGAGCCGGGTGATGACGTCCCGCCAGACGAACGACCAGGTGGGGTTTCCGTGCAGGAACAGCAGGGTCGGGCCGCTGCCCTCGTCGACGTGGTGGAGGCGGTGGCCGGCGACTCATCGCCGACCGACATCACTACGAACTCCGGGCGGCCCTGCCGGGTATCGCCACGAACCTGCTCAGCACCCGGCTCCAGCACCTCGCCGCCGCCGGCATCGTGCAGCGCTGCGACGAGGCGGGCCGCAAGGCCGTCCGCTACCGGCTCACCGACCTCGGGCAGGGGCTCCGGGGGCCGGTGCACGAACTGGTGCGGTGGGGGGCGACCTTCATGGCGGCCGGCCCCCGGCCCGACGACGTCGTCCAGCCGCAGTGGCTGGGCCTGGCCGTCGAGGCGCTGCTCCCCGCAACCGGGCTGCCCACCGGGGGCGGCATCGGCGTGCACGCGGACGGGCTGGACCTCACCGTCCGGCTGACGCCGGACGGCGTCCACGTGACGCCGGGCCGCGACGACGGGGTCGACGCCACCGTCACCGGGCCCACCGCCGCCGTCCTCGGTCTCTTCGCCGGCGCGCTCCCCCCACGCTCATCCGCTGCCCGAATCGTCGAGATCCACGACCCGCACGGGCTGCTCGCCCGGGTGCTGACCGTCGCGGCGACCGGGACCGCCCGCCCGGGACGACCCGTGCAGACGGGCGCACCCGTCAGGCACGCTCCAGCGGGGTGAGGAACAGTCCCAGCTGGTGCGACGGCGGCTGCCCGTCCGTCGGCACCCGGGCCACCCACCGCGCCAGCACGGCCATCAGCTCACCCTGCAACCGCTTGGCGTCGGCGGCGGTCAGCGACAGCGGGACCCAGTTGAACATCACCGCCGGGTGGCCCGGCGTCAGCAACATCGACGGGTCCCAGTCACCGCCCTGCGCGGCAAGGTCGACCCGGACCCGGTCCTCGTCGTCGCGGTAGAGCCGGACCGCCCAGTCGCCGATGCCGGCCCGCCCGGCCAGCCGGGTCAGCGCCGTCAGGAACGTCTCCCGCATCGGCTCGTCGACCAGGCGGAAGAAGTCCCGCGCGTCACCGTCCGGCAGCACCATCAGCGGCGCCCGGATCTCTGCCGGCGCCCGGTAGACGGTCACCGCCCGGCCGGCGCGGGCCCGGGTGTCGACGGCCCGCAGCAGCCCGGCCCGCAGCATCGCCTGCACCCGGTACGCCGCCTGTTCCACCGGCAGCCCGATCTCCCGGGCGGCCTCGGCCACGCTGCGGCTGCGTCCCAGGAACGGTTCGAGGAACCGCCGCTTCGCCGGCTGGAGCACGATCCGCGCCGCCCGGACGTCAGCCACCGTGACCGTGTCGGGGCTACTCGAAAAAGGGCCTGTCATCTCGAGGAGGGTATACGCGAGCGTGACGGCCATGACCCCTTCCCTGTCCTGGCCCCGCGTCGTCGCCCTGCACCTGGTGCCGGGACTGGCCGGCCTGGCGGTCTTCGTCGCCGTCGCCCCGGTCCTGGCGGCGGCCGACCTGCCGCCGGTCTGGGCGATGTACGCGGCGGTGCTGCTGGTGCTCGCCCCGCTGGAGCTGTATCTCGTACACCGGTTGCGACGTGACCGTGACGAGCCCGACACCCGCTGGCCACGGCCGGGTCGGCTGGCCCGGCTGCTGGCCCCGACGCTCGCCGTCGCGGCGCTGGCACCGGGTCTGGTGCAGTGGCTGGAGCCGCAACTGCACGACCTGGTCCCCCTGCCGTCCTGGTGGCGACTGGACCCGGTGGTGGCCGGTGCCGGTCGCCCGGGTTGGCAGACCGCCGTCACGGTCACCGGCTGGCTGGTCTGCTTCGTCGTGGTCGGTCCGGTCGTCGAGGAGCTGTACTTCCGGGGCGTGCTCCTGCACCGCCTGCCCACCAGCCGGCCGGCGCTCGCCGGTGCGGTGCTGTTCGCGCTCTACCACCTGTGGCAGCCGTACGCCTGGCTGACGGTGGCGGTCTTCGCGCTGCCGCTCGCGGTCGTCGCCCGACGCCCGCGCGGCCTGGTCGTCGCGATGTCCACCCACGTGCTGGTCAACCTGGTGGCCTTCGTGGTGCTCGCCGTGGGGGCGCTGCACCGTTGACCGGCGGCCGGGGTCACGCCGGGCCGTGGGGTGGGGCGGTGGCCGGTAGGATCGGCCGGTGGACCTGGATGCCGTGGCCGCCCGGCTCGGGGTGCCCGTCGAGGAGGTCGAGCGGGTGCACCGGCTCGCCGGTGACCGGCCGTCGGCCCCGTTACCCACCCGCGCCGACGCACCCGCCCTCCTCGACCGGCTGGCGGTACCGCCGGACGACGCCGCCGAGATCATGGCCGGCTGGCCGGACCGCGACTCTCCCCTGTGGACGTCGGAGCTGCGCTGGCTGCTCGACCGCTCGACCGCCCTGGTCCGCGCCGACCTCGGCGGGCACGAGTGGCTGTCGCCCGGCCCGGAGCTGCCCCGCGACCGGGGTCCCGCCTGGCGTCACCTCTACGTGTGCGCCTACCTGGCCCTGGTCGACGTGGTCCGCGGATACCACCGCGAGCACGGCATCGCCGCCGGCGTCTCCTGGGCGACCCTCGCCGACCTGGGTCGTAACCTGGCGATCGACCGGCGGATGCGCGGCGAGGGCTGGCCGGTCATGCAGAGCTGGCTGACCCTGCACGTCCGGGGCGGCCTCTACGAGCTGGGCCGGCTCCAGCACGAGCGGTCCGGCACCGCCATCGGCCTGCACGTCCCCGACGCCGGGCCGCTGAGCCCGGAGGCGGTCGACGCGTCCCTCGACGAGGCCCGCGAGTTCTTCCCCCGGCACTTCCCCGACGAGCACCACACCGCGTTCTCCTGCGGCTCCTGGCTGCTCGACCCCCAGCTGCGCGAATATCTCCCCGAGGATTCCAACATCATCCGGTTCCAGCGCCGGTTCGAACTGCTCCCGTACGTGCCGGCCGACGGGCCCGACGCCGACGTCGAGGTGCGCCGGTTCGCCTTCCGTACACTCAGCACGCCGCTCGACCGGCTGCCCCGGCGGACCGTGCTGCAACGCGCGATCATCGACCACTTGGCGGCCGGCGGTCACTGGCACTGGCGACACGGGCGGTTCCCGCTCTAGGGTCGGCTCGCCCCTGCCGGCGGTGGCCCGTCGGGTTCGTCGTCGGGCCGGGGCCGCGCCAGCCGGCCGGCGATCCGTTCCAGGGCGGCGAGGTCCTGCGGGGCAAGCCGGTCGACGAGGTGCCGCCGTACCGACTCGACGTGCACCGGCGCGGCGTCGCGCAGGGCGGCCATCCCCGGCGCGGTCAGCACGAGCAGGCAGCCCCGCCCGTCGGCCGGGTCGGGGGAGCGGCGCAGCAGTCCGCGTGCCTCCATTCGGCTGGCGTGCCGGGACAGCCGGCTGCGGGACCAGCCCATCTTGTCGGCCTGCACGCCGAGGGTGCTGGTCTGCGCGGGCTGTTCCGACAGGGTGCTCAGCACCTCGTAGTCGGCCTCGGACAGGCCGATCGCCGCCAGGTCGTGCGCGGTGCCGGTCTGGACGGCGACCATCACGCGTCGCAGGGCCCGCCAGGCCCGTTCCTCGGCGGGCGTCAGCCACCGCACCGACCCCGACTTTGTTGACATGTAATCAATCTAGCACCTAGCCTTCGTTTCCATGTCAACGAAACCGCTCCGCGTCCTGGCACTGACCTGCGCCACCCGTCCCGGCGCGCTCGGTCCCGCCGTGAGCCGGTGGCTGCTCGACGCGGTCACCGGCCGGGCGGCGGCACTCGACGTCGAGGTGGTGCCGGTGGCGCTCGGCGACCTGGACCTGCCGTTCCTCGACGAGGAGGAGTCCCCGTCGTCGGGCGTCCACCGGCACGACCACACCCGCCGATGGAGCGCGACAGTCGACGCGGCCGACGGCTTCATCGCCGTCACCCCGGAGTACAACCACGGGATGCCGGCGACGCTGAAGAACGCGCTGGACTACCTCGGCGGCGAGTGGGCGTGGAAGCCGATCGGTTTCGTCAGCTACGGCCACACCTCGGCCGGCACCCGGGCCGTCGAGCACGCCAAGCAGGTGGTGACCGCCCTGCGCATGGTCCCGACGGGCAGCACGGTCGCCGTGCGCATCGGCGACGCCGTCCACGACGGCCGGCTGCGGCCCGACGCCGACCGCGACGCGGCCGGTGCCGCCCTGCTGGACGAGGTGGTCCGGCTCGCCCACGCCCTGCGGCCGATGCGCGAGCGCGACCGGGCCACCCCCGGCCCGCTGCCCGGGTCCTACGCCCGGCGGCTGACCGGCGACGACGCGCCCGAGGTGACCATGCTGCAACGGTGCTGCTGGACGGAGGAGGCGCTGGTCAACGAGACACTGGCCATCCCGCCGCTGCACGAGTCGGTGCAGGAGGTGGGCCAGTGGCTGGCGGACTGGCACACCACCGGCCTCTGGCGCGACGGACGGCTGCTGGGCATGGTGCGGACCCGCACCGACGGCACCGAATGCCACCTGGGACGGCTCGCCGTCGTACCCGACCTGCGCGGGCGGGGGGTGGGCCGGTGGCTGTTGCGGGCCGCCGAGGTCGCCGCCGGACCGGGGTGCCGCCGCATCGAACTGTTCACCGGGGCCAGGAGCCTGCGCAACATCGCGCTCTACCGGAGCGTCGGCTACCGGCCGTTGTCACCGGCCGGCCCGGATGGCACCATCCACCTGGCGAAGCACCTGCCCGACACCGCACGCTGACCGGCCCGCCGACCCACGCCGGGCTCAGGTCGGCGTGCCGGCCGGCTCGGAGACGTGCGCGGTGACGATCCGCCAGCCGACGGGCAGGCGTACCCAGGTCTGGGTCTGCCGACCGGTGGCGGCGGCGCCGGGGTAGCCGAACCGGGTGGTCACCACCGCGAGGTCCGGGCCGAACGTGGTGACCACCGGATCGACCAGCCGGCGGCCGGGCGGCAACGCCGGTTGGGCGGCCCGCCACGTGCGCTGTTCGTCCCAGCCGTACTGGTGGTCGGCGAGGCCGAACCGCACGGTCCGGTCGGACTGCCAGAAGTAGCCGCAGATCCGGTCCGCGTCGCCGTCGACCAGCGCCTGTTCGTAGCCGGCGAAGGCCGCCGTGACCTCGGCGACCACCTCCGCCCGGTCGATCTCCATGTGGTGCGTCCCTTTCCACCGTCGGATGGGCGGCCTGTTGACCCGGTCGGTGGTCGGGGTGGGGGGTCACCGACCACCGACCGGGCCGGTCGGTTCAGCCGTTGACCGCCGACGTCGGCCGGGTGCCGTCGGCCGGACCGCCCGGGGCGGGCGGGGCGGTGGCGGTGGCCGGGGCGGTGGAGACGGCCGGGGCGGGCGGCTCGTGCCGGCGGTCCAGTTCGGCCTCGTCCGGGTCGGGGACGCGGGGCGCGGGCCGACCCAACGCGAAGACCGCACAGATCGCCGCGACGAAGAGGTAGCCGAGCGCCACCGGGCCGTTGGCGTTCCACTCGATCTTCTCACCGTGGATCAGCCCGACGAACGACAGCAGCGCACCGACCCCGGCGAAGACCGCCGCCCGGACGAACCGTTTGTCGATGATGAAGACCACCACCGCGCCGAGCACCAGGCCGGCGAGGATCGCCCCCTGGCCGAGCACGAGCAACCCGTCGTAGACCACCCCGGCGCCGTTGAGCGCCTCGTCGCCCACCGTGGCGGCGGTGGTGCCGGCCGCCGCCAGGGTGTTGTCGATCTGGCTGGTGGCCCAGGCCGCGATGTTCGGGATGAGCGCGGCGACCACGGCGGCGGCGTGCGCCCTCGGCGTCGCCTGGAACGCCTGCGCGCCGATCAGCAGCCCGATGTAGAGCAGGATCGGCACGATGGCCGCCGTCGGGAAGATCGTCGCGAGCAGGCCGAACATGCCCAGGAAGCACAGCACCGCGATCACCACGCCGGTCGCCATCGAGTAGCCGGTGCGGCCACCGGCCGCCTTCCAGCCCGGGTGTCCGACGTAGACGGCGGGCGGGAACGGCGAACCGAGAGCCGCGCCGATCACCGCGCCCGCCCCGTCGGCGAGCAGGACGCTGCGCAGGTTGTAGTGGTCACCGGCGGTCGCCGCGCTCTCCACGTTGGACATGCCCTCGGTGAAGTTGTAGACCCCGAGCGGGATCGCCGTGGCCAGCAGCGGCGCCATGTCGCCCAGACCGGTGAGCAGCAGGTCCAGCTTGAACGAGGGTACGGCGACCGCGACATCCCGGGCGGCGGCGGTGACGTCCGGCACCGACATCGCCCCACCGGCCCAGCCGATCGCCGTGCCGACCAGCAGCGCGGCGAGCCCGATCGGAAACTGGAAGGGCAGCTTCACGTCGGTGAGCAGACCGATCAGCAGCAGCGCGAACACCGGCAACGCCACCCACGCCGTGCGCCACATCTGCCCAGCCGGATTCATCGAGATGAAGGTGACGGAGATCCCGGCCAGGGTGCCGAGCAGGGCGGCCCGGGGCGCGTACCGGCGGATGTACGGGCCGACGAACGCGCCGATCAGCACGATCACGCCGATGATGAAGGCCCACGCCAGGCCGGCCTCCCAGGCCCGCACCGGGTCCCTGGTACGCAGGTAGATCGGCAGCATGATGACGAAGATGACGATGAACATGTGCGGCACGCTCGGCCCGTACGGCAGGGCGGTCACGTCGGTGCGCTGTTCCCGGCGGGCCAGCCGCCGCGCCAGCAGGGTGTAGTAGACGTTCCCGGCCACCAGGGCGATGCCCAGCGCCGGCAGGATCGTGCCGAACACCTCCCCCTCGGGGAGGTTCACCACGGCGACGCAGAGCCCGGTCAGGGTGAGCACGTTGACCAGGACGTTGACGCCGAAACCGAAGAACGCGTTGGTATCGCCGCGGACCCAGAACGGCAGGGCGACGGCGGGGGGCTTGGTGGGGACCATGGCTGCTCCCGGTCAGGAGGAGGGGTGCGACACGGAGGTGGTGGCGAGCGCGGCGCGTACCTGTGGGGAGTCGGCGACCCACCCGAAGATCCCGCCCTGGGCGGCGATCATGTCGAGTCCGACCCGGTGGAACTCGGGGAAGTACGACCCGACGCAGTCGGCGAGCACGAGGCACTCGTACCCGCGGTCGTTGGCCTCCCGGACGGTGGTGTGCACGCACACCTCGGTGGTGACCCCGGTGACCAGGAGGCTGCGGATGCCCCGCGCGTGCAGCAGGGCGTCCAGGTCGGTGGCGTGGAAGGCACCCTTGCCGGGCTTGTCGACGACCGGCTCGCCGGGCAGCGGCGTCAGCTCGTCGATGATGTCGTGGCCGTACTCGCCCCGGACGAGGATGCGGCCGTTGGGGCCGGGGTCGCCGATGCGCCGGCTCGGCGCGCCCCGGTGCAGCTTGGCCGGCGGGCAGTCGGACAGGTCGGGCAGGTGCCCCTCACGGGTGTGCACGACGGTGAGGCCGGCGGCGCGGACGTCGGCCAGCAGCGCCGCGAGCGGCGCGATGGTCCGGCGGAGCTGACCGACGTCGTTGCCCAGGCTCTCCCCGAAGCCGCCGGGCTCCAGGAAGTCGCGCTGCATGTCGATGACCAGCAGCGCCGTGCTGGCCGGCTCGAAGGAGTACGGGGTGGGCCGCGCCGCGGCGACTGTCGACATGGGGATTCCTCACCTCACCGTGGCGGCGATGACGTCGTCGGCGGTGGCGACGCAGCCGAAGACGCCGCCCTGCATGGTCACCATGTGCAGGGCCGCCTCGTGGTTGCCCTTGTCGGTCGCGCCCGTGCAGTCGGACAGGATCAGGCACTCGAAGCCCCGGTCGTTGGCCTCCCGCATGGTGGTGTGCACGCAGACGTCGGTGGTGATGCCGGTGAGGATCAGGTGGGTGATGCCCCGGGTCCGCAGCACCAGGTCAAGGTTGGTGGCGTAGAACGCGCCCTTGCCCGGCTTGTCGACAATCACCTCGCCGGCCACCGGGGCGACCTCCGGGACGATCTCCCAGCCGGGTTCGCCCCGGACCAGGATCCGCCCGGCCGGTCCGGCGGCGCCGATCTCGGCACCGATGCGGGCCGAGCGCCAACGCTTGTTCGCCGGCAGGTCGGACAGGTCCGGTTGGTGGCCCTCCCGGGTATGCACGACCAGCATCCCCAGCGACCGGGCGTGCGCCAGCAGCCGGGCGGTGGCCGGCAGTCCGGCCCGGGTCAGTCCGATGTCGTAGCCCATCGCGTCGACGTAGCCGCCCGGCCCGCAGAAGTCGGTCTGCCAGTCGATGCAGAGCAACGCGGTCCGCGTGGTGTCCACCGTGCCGTCGTACGGCCACGGGTAGGGGTTGGCCGGTACCGGCCCGATGCTGCCCATCCTCGCTCCCTGTCGTCGTCGGAGGTGGTGTCCGGATCACCGTCGGGCGGCGGTCCGCCAGGCCCGCCAGCCACCGGTGGCGCTGATGTCCTCGACCTGCGGCCCCACCGCGTACGCCTCGCAGAGGAAACCGAGCACGTCCCGCCCGTCGTGCAGCCGGACCCAGCCGAGGGAGAGCGGTGCCGGCACCCCGGCCAGCAACGCGCCGACCGCGGACGTGGGCAGCCGCCACAGCTCGACGTCGATCGGTAGGCCCGGCGGGCCGGTCGGGGCGGCCCGGACCAGGCCGGGCAGTCCCTCGTCGTCGGGGGTGTCCATCCGGTAGAGCCGGTAGAGCGGCGCGGTCCGGTCCGCGCCGACCAGGGTGGCCCCGTGCCCGGTCAGCTCACCGTTGCGGGACTCGCCGGCCAGGTGCCGCCCCACCACGGCGATCAGCAGTTCCGCCGGGGCGGGAGCCGCCGCCACGCCATCGTGCGGCACCGTCGCCGCAGCGGTGCCCGTCCCGGCCGGGTGGGCGTCCACCGGGGTGGGCTCGGTGAGGGCGGCGGCGAGCCGGGCCAGGGTGAGGTCGCTGAACGCCGGGCCGAGCAGGGTCAGGCTGGCCGGCCGCCCGCCCTCGGTGAACCCGTTGGGCACGGTCACCGCGGCCAGGTCGAGCAGGTTGGCGAACTGGGTGTAGCGGCCGAGCACGGCGTTGCGGCCGATGGGGTCCTCGGCGATCTCGTCGAGGGTGAACGTGGTGCCGACGGTGGGCACCACCAGCACGTCGATCTCCTGCCACCGCCGGTCCACCCGGGCCCGCAGCTCGCGGAGCCGGTGTTGGCCCCGGAAGGCGTCGACCGCGTCGTAGCGTCGACCGGTCTCCAGCACGGCCTGGGTGACCGGGAGGACCGACCCGGGATGCGCCCGCAGGAAGTCGCCCAGCGCGACGAGCCGCTCGGCCACCCAGGGCCCCTGGTAGAGCAGGTCCCCCGCCGCGAGGTAGTCGTCCAGCGGCACCGGCAGCGCGTCGGCGACCAGCGCGCTCAACCGCCGTACGCCGACCGCGAACCGGTCGGCCTGCCCGTCGTCGCCGAAGAAGTCGAGGTCCTCCGGCCGGGGCACCCCGAGACGCAGCGTCGCCCGCACGTCCGCGCTCGCCCGTCGCGCCGGCAGGGCACGGCCCCACGGGTCGGCCGGCGAGACGCCCCGGGCGGCGTGCAGCACGTCGACCGCGCCCGCGACGTCGGTGGTGAACACCGACACGCAGTCCAGCGAGCGGCAGGCCGGCACCACCCCGGCGGTGCTGAGCAGACCCCGGGTGGGTTTGAGCCCGACGATGCCGTTCAGCGCCGCCGGGACCCGGCCGGAGCCGGCGGTGTCCGTACCCAGGGCGAAGCTGACCTGGCCGGCGGCGACCGCGACGGCCGATCCGGAGCTGGAGCCGCCGGAGACGAGCCCGCCGCCGAAGACGCTCTCACCGCTGCCGTACGGCGAGCGGGAGCCGGTCAGGCCGGTGGCGAACTGGTCGAGGTTGGTCTTGCCGACGAGCAGCGCGCCGGCGTCGCGCAACCGGCGCACCACGGGCGCGTCCTGCGCGGCCCGGTAACCGAAGTCGGGGCAGCCGGCCGTGGTGACCATCCCGGCGACGTCGATGTTGTCCTTGACCGCGAAGGGGATGCCGTACAGCGGCAGCGCGGCGGGGTCGTGGTGGCGGGTCAGTTCCTCGGCGCGGGCGCGCAGTTCGGCCGCCGGGACGGTGCTGATCCAGACCGGTCCGCCGTCCCGCCCGTCGAGCCCAGCCAGGACGCGTTCGACCTGGTCGACGGGGCTGGTCGCACCGTCTCGATAGGCCGACCGTAGTTCCGCGACGGTGCCGATGCGCTCTGACATACTGTCGATTGTCGACTGTCTTGTTACGAGCGACGGTCCGCCTCGTAACGACGCCATGACGGCCCGCAGGCCGGGCCGCCACCACCCCGGACCGGCCACGTGCCGTACCCGACCAATCAGGACGACGGAAACCTAGCCGAGGTACGAGCGCGCGCCGTGCGCGGAGAGCACGGCGCGCACCTCCTCCGGGTCTCCCCCGGCGACCGCCTCGAACAGCCGCTCGTGCCGGTGCACGCCGTCGAGCGGCTGAGCCAGCTCCGCCTCACGGCGCAGGTTGATCGCCATGTAGAGCTGCAACTTCACCAGGATCGAGTCGTACACGTCGGACAGCTTCCGGTTGCCGGCGAGCGCCACCAGCGCGACGTGGAACGCCCGGTGCGCCTGCGCGACCAGCATCCGGTCGCCGCGCCGCACCGCCTCGCGCATCTGCTCCAGCGCCGCCCGCAGGCCGGCCAGGTCGTCGTCGCGGGCCACCGGGATGCCGGCCCGCACCGCGAACCGCTCCAGCACGTCGCGCAGCTCGTAGAGTTCCCGCACGTCGCGGTCGGAGAGGGTGGCGACCCGGACGCCCCGCCGGGGCACGTGCTCGACCAGCCCCTGTTGGGCGAGCAACCGCAGCGCCTCCCGCAGCGGCGCCCGGCTGATCCCCAACCGCCTGGTCAGTTGCTCCTCCACCAGGCGTTCACCCGGGTCGCTCCGGCCGCTGAGGATCTCCTGGGTGAGCCGGGTGACGGCCAACTCCACCAGGCTGACACTCTCCAGCTCACCATCCATCGGCGATGCGGCCACGTCGTTCACTCCGCCGAGTCTGCCATCTGTCACCTGACGGGCGGCGCGGCGCATCCCCACCCGGGGGGACGCCGCGCCGCCCGCTCCGGCACCGCCGCCCGCGACCGGCGGGGGCACCGGCTCCGGCCCGCTCAGCGTCCCTGCCAGTCCCCGGCCGGGGTGAGCGGCACCGGCGCGGGTCGCCGCACCGTCGTGTCCAGTGCGATCCGCCGGCCCTCGGCCGCCGACCGCAGCAGCCCGGTCATCGTGTCGAGCACGTGCAGCGCCAGGTCACCGCCCGCCCGGGGGGCCCGGGTGTCGTCGGCCCGGACCGCGTCGACCAGCCCGAGACCCCGGGCGCCGTCCCGGTAGCCCGCCGTCGGCGCGAGCACCTGCCAGCCATCGCCGCCGAGCGGGCACAGCCGGACCTCGCCGGCGAAGTAGTTCGGGTCGGGCACGGCGAGGGTGCCGGTCTCGCCGTGCACCTCGATCGGCGCGGCCGTCGTGGTCACCCCGTCGAAACTGGTGGTGATGGTGGACAGCACCCCACTGTCGTGTTCGAGCACGCCCGACACGTGGGTGTCCACCAGGACGGGGACGCGCTGGCCGAGGCGCGGGCCGTTGCCGATCGTCCGTTCCGGGCGCAGCCGGCTGGCCGCCCCGGTCACCGCGCGTACCGGACCGAGCAGGTGGATCAGCGCCGACAGGTAGTAGGGGCCCATGTCCAGCAACGGGCCGCCGCCCGGGGCGTAGTAGAAGTCGGGGTGGGGATGCCAGCGCTCGTGCCCGGGGGTGACCATGACGGCCGAGGCGGCCAGCGGACGCCCGATCAGCCCGCCGTCGATCGCCGCGCGGGCCGTCTGGGTGCCGGTGCCCAGGACGGTGTCCGGCGCGCAACCCACCCGCACCCCGGCCGAGGCGGCCCGGTCGAGGACCGTGCGCCCCTGCGGCAGCTCCACGGCGAGCGGCTTCTCGACGTACACGTGCTTGCCGGCGTCGATCGCGGCGAGTGAGACCTCCACGTGGGCGGCGGGGATGGTGAGGTTGAGCACCGTCTGCACGTCGGGGTGGTCGAGCAGGCGGGCGACGCCCATCGCCTCGGCGTCGGGGAGGGTCGCGGCTGCGGCGGCCGACCGGTCGGCGTCGAGGTCGGCCACCGCGACGATACGCAGCTCGGGGTGGTCGGCAAGGGTGTCCAGGTAGGCGCGGGAGATGACCCCGAGCCCTACGATGCCGACGCGGTGCGGGTCGCCCACAGCATGCCCCTCTCGATGACGGTCCGCACGGACGGGTGCTCCAGCACGTCGAGGCTGTGCCCGGGGGTGGTCACCACGACCCGCCCGGCCCCCCACTGCCGGGTCCAGACCGCAGGCGAGGTGACCGGCCGGTGCCAGGGGTGCCAGTCGCGGGTGGGGTGGACGGTGGTGGCGAGGACGTCGACCAGGTCGTCGTGCAGCACCCAGTACTGCTCGGTGAGCAGGTCGAAGTCGGCGATCCCGGCGGTGATCGGATGCTGGCGGCCGAGGTCGGTGACCGTCACCGTGTGCGGCAGGAAATTGTCCTGCTCCCCGCCCTGCCGCTCGCAGGGTTCCCGGCCGGGGTGGGTCGCGAACTGGCCGCCCACCAGGTGCAGGTAGTCCGACGAGGCGCGGAACGCGTCCACGATGCCGCCGTGCCAGCCGGTCAGGCCCGTCCCGGCGACGACCGCCGCCCGCAGGCCGGCCACCTCGTCGGCGGTGATCTCGGCCATCGTCATGCACTGCACGACGAGGTCGGTGCCGGCCATCGCGTCGGCGTCGGCGTAGACCGCCGTGGACTCCTCGACCCGTACGGTGTAGCCGTTGTCCTCAAGGAACGGCAGGAACAGCTCGGTCGCCCGGACCGGCTGGTGCCCCTCCCATCCGCCCCGTACCACGAGTGCCGTACGCATCGTCATCCTCGCTCCCTCCACGGGCCGTCACCGCCGGGCCGGCCGCGTGCGCCGCGACGAGCCGACGAGGAGACCTGTTTCTTCACCTGTCGGGCACCAGAACCGTACTCGCGGTTGCCGTCGCGGGCCGCCCGGCACGGATCGCGACGGCACCGCAAGGGTCGACCTGGACCTGACGGGCGGGCCTGCCCCGTGCCGCTCCCCGGCCGACGGAAAACGCCACGATCAGCGAAAACAGGAAACGGTGGAAGATTCATCCGAGTGCATCCGCGCAGTCGCCGCGCCCGTGGGCGAAGCCCGCTTCACTTTGTTGATTTAGGCGGGCCGCACTGCTGTCGCGTGCCCGGCAGCCCGGTGTCCGGAAAGCAGCACGTATTGCTAAGCTCGCCACGGCCTGAACGATTCCACTGAGGCCCGAAAGTGCTTGGAGGACATGTGAGCAGGACATCGGTTCTCATGATCGGCGCCGACCCGTATGCACTGCGTGCGTGCGAGGTGCACGACATCGAACCGGTCCTGTTGTGCAACTCCGGCGCATACGACTCGGGGCGGATTCGCATGCCGGCCGGGGGCACGATGATTCGCGTCGACGACGTGACCAGCCCGGAGGATCTGCTGGGCGGGTTGTACCGGGCCGGCATGGGCGGTCGCACCTTCGACGCGATCCAGACCACCTGGGAGTTCTCGGTCGTCAACGCCGCCGTGCTGGCCCAGGCGCTCGGCGTTCGGGGCATCGCGCCCGAGGTCGCGCTGCACTTCCGCGACAAGTCACTGCAGAAGGCCCGGCTGGCCGAGGCCGGCGTCCCGGTGGCCCGTACGGAGGTCGTCCACGACCTGTACGACGTCAGCACCGTGAAGTTCGAGTTCGACAGCGCGGTGATCAAGCCGATCGCCGGCGGGGGCACCACCTCGACCAGCGTCGTGCACAGCCGCGCCGAGCTGGAGAAGCTCAGCCGCGAGTGCCGCGACAACAAGGAGACCAGCCGCACCTTCCTGTTGGAGGAGTTCGTCGAGGGGGACGAGTGGATGGCCGAGGGGGTCGTCTACAACGGCGAGATCCTCTTCTTCGGCCTGGGTGTCTACACCGAGCCGTGCCTGACGGCGATCACCGGGCAGAAGCCGTTGTCGCTGCGCCGGATCGACCCGACCGACGAGGCGGACGCGTACGCCGCCGCCGAGCCGATCGTGCGGAGCGCCATCGCCGCGCTGGGTCTGCGCGACAGCGTGTTCCACATGGAGCTGTTCCGTGAGCGGGCGACCGGCCGGATCGTGTTCAGCGAGTGCGCGGCCCGGCGAGGTGGGGCGCTCACCCAGGAGCAGGTCATGGCCAAGTTCAACGTCGACCTCGGCGAGGCCGCCCTGCTCTGCGCGGTCGGGCGTAAGCCCCAGCTCGACGTGAAGGTCAACCCCGGCGTGGTGGGCTGCGCAGGGCTGTACGGGCCGGCCGGCACCATCCTCGGCTATCCCGACGTCGATGCGCTGATGGCCCGGCCCGACGTCGCCTTCGTCCAGTTCTGGGTGCCGCCCGGTGCGACGCTGAACACCAAGTTCTCCGCCTCCGCCGACATGCTCGGCGCGGTCCTGCTGATCAGTGACTCCGTCGCCGGGTTCGACAAGCGGGTGGTCGAGACGCGGGAGTGGTTCGACAGCCGGCTGGCGGTCGCCGAGCCGGTGCTCACCGGCGGGCAG
The DNA here is from genome assembly GCF_053667945.1 of Micromonospora sp. SCSIO 07396. NCBI lineage: Bacteria > Bacillati > Actinomycetota > Actinomycetes > Micromonosporales > Micromonosporaceae > Micromonospora > Micromonospora sp. SCSIO 07396. The sequence goes on along the minus strand of NZ_CM132210.1, from coordinate 1,865,354 downwards.
CGCTGGGAGTGGGTCCGTCGGCAGTGGCCGGACCGGAACTACTCCGACAGCCTGTTCGCGCTGGCATGACGGCTGCCTCGACGGCGGCCAGTTCGATGCGTGTCCTGGTCAGCCGCATGCTGCCGCCCACCGGGCCGCAGCGTGCGCTGGCCGGTTCCGTCTTCGCCGTGACCATCGGTGGCGGCATGATGTTCAGCAGTTCGCTGTACCTGACCCGGATCGTCGGCATGTCCGCCGGGACGGTGGGCGCGGGTCTGACGGTCGGTGCGGCGGTCGGGCTCGTCGCCGGCCCGCTGGCGGGGCATGCCGCCGACCGGCTGGGGCCACGGGCGGTGCACATCGCCACGTTGCTGCTCGGCGCCGTGGCCACCGCCGGGTTCGTGCTGGTTCGCTCGTTCTGGTCACTGGTCCTGGTCTCGCTGCTGGTCACGCTGGTCGGCACGGCCGCCGCCGCCAGCCGGGCCCCGATGGTCAGGGCGCTCGCCGGAGACCGGCTCACCTGGTTCCTGTCGTACCAACGGGCGATCACCAACGTCGGCGTGATGGCGGGCGTCCTCATCGCCAGCATCGCCATCCAACTCGACTCGGGCCCGGTGTACGTGGGGCTCATTCTGCTGGGGGCCTCGACGTTCCTGGTGGCGGCGGCCGTGTTGACCCGGGTGCCGTACGTGGCACCGCTGCCCCCGACGGACACGAAGCGCCGCTGGGTGGCCTTCGCCGACCGCCCGTACCTGGCGGTGACCCTGATCAACGGCGGGGTGTCGCTGCACCTGGCCATCCCCGCCTTCGCCCTGCCGCTGTGGATCGCCGACCACACCACCCTCCCGCGCGCGACGATCACCGGGTTCATGCTGCTCAACGGCATTCTCGTGGTCGCCCTACAGGTCCGGGTCAGCCGTGGCGTGGTGAACCCGCGGGCCGCGGCACAACGAATGGTCTGGGCGGGTGTGGCGCTGCTGGGGTCGTTGGCCATGATGGGGGCGATGCCGCAGGTGTCGCTGTGGCCGGCGCTCGCCCTGCTCGTCACCGCCACCGTCGTCTACACGTTCGGCGAGTTGTGGCACGCCGCGGCATCGTTCGAGCTGGCGTTCGGGTTGGCCCAGCCGTACGCCCAGGGGCAGTACGCCGGTGCCTTCGGTCTGGGGCAGGGCGCCGCCAACGCGGCGTCACCGGCGGTCCTCGCCGCCACCTGCCTGGCCCACGGGTTGGTGGGCTGGCTCGGGCTGGGTGTGGCGCTGCTGTTGTTGACGTTGCTGACCGGCCCGGCTGTCCGCTTCGCCGAGCGGGCCCGCCCGGTGGTCTCCTCGACGCCCGCACCGGTCGCCGCGCCCGGATGACCGGTGCGGGTGGGACGTCGGGTGTCCACGGCACCGGCCCGACAGTTCCCACCTGGACAATGTGCGTGAGTGCGGTTCGTCGCGCGGTCGACATCGCGATCATTCGGGGTCCGGCTGGACGTCAGGGTGAGTCTCTGGCGCATCGGGACGGCGTGGTGTGACATGATTTTCGGCTGAACGCGCCGACCGGAAGAATGGAGGAGCGATGGCAGACGACATTTACCAGAAACTTGTCAACCTGCTGGACGAACGTGGTGCGACCTATCGGGTGATCGAGCATGACCCGGAGGGTGAGACGGCCGCGGTGAGCGCGTTGCGGGGACACGATCCGGCACAGGCCGCCAAATGCATCATCGTCATGGTGAAAATCGGCAAGAAGGTCACCAGGTTCGTCGCCGCGGTGCTGCCCGGCGACAGGCGGGTGAGCTTCGACAAGCTCAAGGCACTTACCGGCGGCACGTTCGCGAGGTTCGCCGAGCGTGACGTCGCCGAGAAGCTCGCGGGGACCCCGGTGGGCACCATCCCGCCGTTCGCTTTCGACGAGCGGCTGGAGCTGATCTTCGACCCGGAGCTGTTGCAGTACGACGAGGTCTTCTTCAACGCGGGTCGGCTGGACCGCACCATCGGCGTGGCCACCAAGGACTACCTGGCCATCGCCGAACCCCGGATCGAGTCGATCATGGAGGCGTGAGCAGGGACCGGGTCAGCGTGTGCAGGGAGCGGTCGCCGGCCGCCAGTACCACACCCCGGCTGTCGAAGCCCAGGTCGGCGCCGGCCCAGTCGGTCATGAGGCCGCCGGCGCCACCGATCACCGCGGCGGGGGCGAAGACGTCGTACGGTTTGAGGCCACAGTCCACCGACAGATCGGTACGGCCACCGGCCAGCAGGCCGAAGGCGTAGGAGCTGGCACCGTAGAGGGTGTAACGGACCCGGCGGCGGACCCGGTCCAGGGCCTGCCGCTCGGCCGGGGGAAAGAAGTCCGGGTTCGAGCACGTCAGCAGTGCCTCCCCGGGATCGGGGCACCGGCGGGTGCGGACCGGGGAACCGTTGCGTGAGGCGAAACCGTCGACCACGCCCACCCACCGGTCGTCGGTGGCCGGATAGTCGAGGACGCCGATCCAGGGACGGCCACCCCGGGCGAGGGCGACCAGGGTGCCGTACACGGGAATCCCGGCGATGAAGGCGGCGGTGCCGTCCACCGGGTCGAGTACCCACACCAGGTCCGCGTCCAGATCGCAGGGGCCGTACTCCTCGCCCAGGACACCGTGTCCCGGGAACTCGTCGGCTATCAGCTCCCGCAGCCGGACCTCGATCGCCCGGTCGACCTCGGTGACGAGGCTGCGGTCGGCCTTCGCCTCCACCGCCGTGACCGTCAGCGCCGCTGCGGCCAGCATCCGCCGGCTCTCCGCAGCCAACCGCACCGCGAACGCCGTCAGGGTGTCCGTCCCGACCCTCATGAGCCCTCCGCGAGGGTCGCGGCGAACGCCCAGTCGAGCCAGGGCAGCAGCGCCTCGATGTCGTCGGCCTCGACGGTCGGGCCACCCCAGATCCGCAGCCCCGGCGGTGCCTCCCGGTGCCCGGCGAGGTCGTAGCCGGCCCCGTGCTCCTCGATCGACGCACACATCCGGTCCACGAACGCCCGCTGCGCCTGCGGGCTCAACGTGTCGAACGCGGGGTGTCGCAGCCGCAGGCAGATGCTCGTCGACGAGACCGTCGCCGGATCCGAGGCGAGGAACTCCACCCAGGAACGTCCGGCCACCCACCGGGACACCACGGCGAGGTTGCGCCGCGAGCGGGCGAGCAGTTCGGGCAGCCCGCCCGCCCGGACGCACCAGTCGAGAGCGACAAGCGCGTCCTCGACGGCCAGCATCGACGGCGAGTTGATGGTGAAGCCGTCGAACACCTCGTCGAGCAGCTGCCCGTCGCGGGTCAGCCGGAACACCTTCGGCAGCGGCCGGTCCGGCTGGTACGTCTGCAGCCGGTGCACGGCCGCCGGTGACAACGCGATCATCCCGTGCGCGCCCTCGCCGCCCAGCGACTTCTGCCACGACCAGGTCACCACGTCGAGCTTGGCGACGTCGACGTCGAGGCCGAACACGGCGGACGTCGCGTCGCAGATCGTGAGCCCCGACCGGTCGGCCGGGATCCAGTCCGAGCCCGGCACACACACCCCGGACGTGGTGCCGTTCCAGGTGAACACCACGTCCCGGCGGAAGTCCACCGCGGTGAGGTCGGGCAGCTCACCGTAGGCGTCCGCCCGGTGCACCCGTACCCCCGGCACGCGCAGCTGGGACACCACGTCCGCCAGCCAGGTGTAGCCGAAGTTCTCCCAACAGCACACCTCCGCCCCGAGCGGACCCAACAGGTTCCACATCGCCAGCTCGATCGCGCCGGTGTCGGAGCCGGGAACGATCGCCACCCGGTAGCCGTCCGGAACACCGAGCAACCGCGCCGAGGTGCGGATGACCTCGCGGAGCCGCTGCTGCCCGGCCGGGTGCCGGTGCGACCTGCCGACGAACGCCTCCGCGAGCACGCCGGGCGTCCAGCCGGGGATCTTCGCGCAGGGCCCCGACGAGAACCACGGCCGGGCCGGACGCCGCGCCGGACGTCCGAGCGGCGGCACCGGCAGGGGTGCGGGCTGCGGCCGGCCCGGCGCGGCGGAGGACCTGGTCACGAGGTCAGGCTGACGAAGTGCCGGCGGGTGCCCTCGTACGCGAACCGCCCGTGCTGCACCACCTGGTTGTTCAGGACCAGCACGTCACCCGCCCGCATCCGGACCGCGACGGTCGTCCGCCAGAGCATGCCGCGCAGGTACGACACCAGCTCCGGCGGGATCGGCCCGCCGTCGCCGTACGTGGTGGTCGCCGGATAGTCACCGTCCGGCAGGTCGGCGGGAAAACCTGGATGCGCCCGCCAGTACGAGCAGTGCAGCTCGGTCACCTGGTTGAACCACAGTTCGTGACCCGTCACCCGGTCGGTGACGAACGCGTCCCGCCGATAGTGGTAGCGCAACCGGCCGTCGGCGTCCCAGGTGCACTCGTAACCGCAGGCGCGCAGGTGTTCCTCGACCGTGCCCGGGTCGTCGGTGCCGAACGTGTCGACCCAGCCGGTCTCGCCCGCCGTCGAGGCACGCGGCAGGTTGCGGTGGTAGCGCACGCCCCGGGCGCGGAACTCGTCGAGGACGGCGGCGGGGATCAGCGCGGCGGTCTGCCGGATGTCGTTGACGGGCACCTCACCGCCGCGCTCGGCCGGCTTCTCGCAGAAAAAGAGGATCTTGCGGGGATACCCGGGCAGGTACGCCATCTCGTGGTGTGGCGACAGCGTCACCCGGGCATCCTCGTCGCTCGCGTGCAACGCCACGTCCGAGTCGTTGCGACGCACGGCGATGCCACCCCGGTAGCCGACGAGGTCGTAGCCGAGGCCCGCGACGAGCGCCTCGAAACCCCTACGGTCGGTCAGCGGCATCCCCCGCAGGAGCAGTCCGCCGTGCGTCGGCAGTTGCCGGTCGACGGCGTCCCGGACCGCCGCGTAGAGCTGCGGTCCCGGCGCGACGTCGGCGTCGAGGGCCAGGGTCGGGATCAGGTCACCGCTGTCCGGCACGCTCTCGGGGAAACTGTCGTGCGCCGAGCCGGCCAGATAGGCACGCCCGCGCACCGGCACGCGGAACGGGGCGTCGGGCGGTACCCGCCGGAACGTCGGTGTACAGGTCTCGGTCATCGCCGCCTACCTCTCGGGGTGTCCGCGCAGGACACAGATTTCGTGGTGGACCGGCTCGCCGGCGGCGAGCCGGTCCCTCGCCTCGTGCGCGGAGATCGGTTCGCGGCCCAGCGGGTCGCGGTAGAACTCGCAGACGAAGTCCCGCTCGAAGCCGGTGCCACCGATGGCGGCCTCCAGCGCGACGAAGAACGAGATGTCGGTGCCGGGGTGTTGACGCACGATCCGGGAGGCGAGTTCCTCGGGTCGGTAGCCGTTGGCGCGCAGCAACCGCAGCAGCACCTCCCGCCCGGTGCGGCAGCTGAGGTTGAGGACCACCTGGGCGTTCGGCACACCGGCCCGGACCTGCCGCAGCAGCGCCTCAATGAGGCCGAGCCCGACCGCGTTGTACGGGTACCCGTGGAAGACCGTCCACGGGTAGTAGTGGGCGAGGTGGTCGGCCGCCTCGGGCGCCTGCCCGGCCGGGGCCCGCAACGACGCGACGTGGAACCGCGCGCACATCGCGTCGTGGGGATCGGGAACCTGCGGCAGGCAGGCCACGACCACGTCGACCCCGGCCGCCCCGGCGGCCGGCAGGTCGATGAGGTTGACCGCCCCGTGGATCGGGCGGAACCGGTCGCGCAGTTCCGGCGCGGCCTCCCCGACGCAGCGCTCCGCGAGCTGTACCAGACGCGGATCCAGGTCACTCGCCAGCACCAGTTCGGCGTCGCAGTCCCGCAGCATGAACACCACGTTCGTGCCGCTGCCGACGCCGACCTCGTAGACGCGGCACCCGCGCAGACCCGCGCGGGCCAGACCGCTCTGCATCGTCGTCGTCCACGGATCGGACGGATCGAACGCGTAGCTCGGCACGGCTGGCCGTACCCCTGACGCGGCGTCAACCGACATGTCTCAGCCTCCTGTGACGGCGGGTGGCCGGCGGGATGCACCAACGGTTTCCTCGATCAGCAGCACCGAGCCGGCCTGACCCCGCAGGCAGTGGTCGGAACTCATCGACGCGGCGTACCCGCCGGAGTTGAGCAGCGCGACGGGGTCGCCGGCCCGCAGTTTCGGCATCCGGTGGCCGGTCGCCCACACGTCGAGCGCCTCGTTGATGTTGCCGACCACGGTGTACGTCTCGGTCCCCTCGTCCCAGCGCGGCGCGATCGCGGCCGGCTCGCAGGGCAGGCCGTAGAAGGCGGGTTCCATCGCGAGGTTGAAGCCCGCGTCGAGGCCCGCGAAGAGCACGTCACGGCGACGCTCCACGTACGTGACCGTGGTGAGCAGCACCCCGGCGTCCTTGACGAGGTAGTCACCAGGTTCCACGGCGACGGTCAGCCCACGGCCGCCGAAGTGCCGGGCCACGACGCCCGCCCAGCGGTCCAGGTCGAGCAGCCGGTCCTCGGCGGTGTGCGGCACACCCAGACCACCACCGAGGTTGACCTCGGTGACGTCGGGGAACAAGGGCAGGAACCCCGCCGCCGTGGCGAGCGCCCGGTCGAGCTGGTCGAGCTGTGCGTCGAGGTAGCCGCAGCCGACGTGCAGGTGCAGCCGGGTGACCCGCAGGTCCCGCCGGGCGGCCACCGCCAACGCCTCGGCGACGTGCTCGGCGTAGATGCCGAACTTGGTGGTCGCGGCGCCGGAGTACCGCAGCCGGTCGTCGTCCTGGTAGCCGACGCCGACCCCGGGGTTCACCCGCAGTCCGACGTCACGGCCCGGACCGGCCCGGCCGAGCGCGTCCAGCGACGCGACGGAGTCGAGGTTGACCCGCACCCGTGGGGACCTGGCGAGAACCTCGATGTCCCTCGTCGACAGCGAGGTGCCGGTGAACGAGACCGCCTCGGCCGGGAAGCCGCAGGCGAGGACGTGTGCCAACTCGCCCGTGGAACACACGTCGACCCCGGGCAGGCCGGCCGCGCGCAGGTACGTCAACAGGGCCGGCGTCCGGTTGGCCTTGACCGCGTAGTGGACCCGGTGGTCGATCCCCGCCCCGTCCAGTGCGGCGCTCACCCGGTCGAGGTTGTCCCGTACCCGGTCGGCCCGCAGGACGTAGCTCGGCGTGCCGACCTGCGCTGCCAACTCGACCAGGTCCGTGCCGCCGAGGTGCAGCCGACCGGCACGGTACCTGAGGTCGTCGCGCTGCCACCACGGCGCCGTGGTCAGGTACCGCACCCGCTCGGCGGCCCCGGCCAACGCACCGGTGATGTGTTCGCGGCTGCATCCGTCGCCGAGGATCACCTCCAGCGGCTCGGCCTCCCCGTGCCCGGCGGTGACCGCCTGCTTGATCCGCATGACCGTCAGGACCGGGCTCAGTCCACGGCAGTCGAGGACGGTCGGCTGTCCCTCCATGCTCACTCCCACCTCCACCGGTTCCGGACCTAACCGATCCGACCCGCGTCGAGATCGGCCTGCGCGGCCGCGAGCGCCCCGGCGACGATGTCCACCATGCGGTCGATCTCGGCGCGCGTCACGACCAGCGGCGGCGACATGATGCAGAGGTTCTCGTACGGACGGACCAGCAGGCCGGCCCGTTCGCAGTACGCGTCGACCCGCCCGGCGAGGGCCATGTTGCGCGGGGTCGGACCCGTCTCGCCGGGTACCTGGCACTCCACGCACGCCATCAGGTGGTCGCCGCGTACGGCGTAGACGATCGGCGAGGACCGCAACGCCCGTAACCGCTCGACGAAGTACGGTCCGACGTCGCGGACGTGGCCGCAGATGTCCTCCCGCCGCATCACCTCGATGTTGGCGATGGCAGCCGCACACGCCACCGGGTGCCCGGAGTAGGTGAACCCGTTGGAGAACACCGGCTTCGCCGGATCGGCCGTCTCGGCCAGGGTCTCGGCGATCGGGTCGGCGATCAGCACCGCGCCGAGCGGCTGGTAGCCCGAGGTCAACCCCTTCGCGGTGACGAGCAGGTCCGGCACGATCCCGAAGTGCGGCTCGGAGGCGAAGAAGTGGCCGAGCCGACCGAAACCGGTGACGGTCTCGTCGCTGACGTACAGGATGTCGTGACGGCGGCACAGTTCACGGGTGGCGGCGTGGTAGCCCGGTGGCGGGATGAGCACCCCGCCGGAGGCGAGGATCGGCTCGGCGACGAAGCAGGCGATGTTCTCCGGGCCGATCTCGTCGATCGCCGCCGTCATCCCGTCGAGGAGTTCGTCGAGCCGCCGGTCCGCCGGTACGTCCGAGGTGTCGGGGTCGTGACCCGGGCTGTCCAGATGGTGCACCCAGCCGGATTCGTAGTGGAAGCGGGTACGGTCGGCGGCCTTCCCGGACAACGACGCCGCCAGGTAGGTGCTGCCGTGGTAGGCGTCCACCCTGGACAGCACGTGGAACTTGTCCGGACGACCGACGCTGGCCCAGTAGAACTGCGCCGTCCGCACCGCCGACTCGACCGCGGTCGACCCACCCGTGGTGAAGTGCACCCGGTTCAGGTCCCCCGGCGCGAGTCCGGCCAGCAGCCCGGCCAGTCGCACGGCTGGCTCGTTGGCCACGTCCCCGAACGGGGTGAAGTACGGCATCCGCGCCGCCTGGTCACGCACCGCGTCGATGATCTCCTGCCGGCCGTAGCCGACCGTGACGCACCACATGCCGCCGATCGCGTCGAGATAGGACCTGCCGTGGCTGTCGACGATCTCCACCCCATGCGCCCGGCTGACGACGAGCGGCTGCTGCTTGCCCAGCACCGACAGGTCGGCCCACGGGTGCACGACGTGCCGCGCGTCCAACGCCTCAAGGTCGTTCATGCTCTCCCCCATCTCAGGCCGACCTCAGCACGGCGCGGTACTCCTCGTGTGCCCTGGTCAGCGGGGCGGACCGGTAGTCCTCGCGGTACCGCTCCAGGCTGGGGTAGTCCGCTGCGGCCTCCCGTTCGAGGGCCGTCAGGAAGCTCCCGTCGCGGATGCCGGCGAGAATCGCCCGCCCCCGCTCCCGGACGTCCTCACCGAGCAGCGTGCCGAGCTGACGCTGGACGCCGAACCGGCACGTCGGCGAGCCCTGCTGTTCGATGACCTCGTAGAGGCCGATCGTGGCCGCCTCGACCATCATCTCCGCCATCTCGCCCGAGGCGTGCATGTCCAGCAACGCCGCGACCGGGTCGCACCCCTGCTCGACCAGGACCTCGAACGCGACCCGGACGGAGTCGAGCAGCAACGGGGTGAGGAACTGCTCCTGGAACAGGTCGAGTTCGGTCTCGGTGGCGGTCGACACGGGTAGCACCCCGTAGCGGGTGAACCCGACCGCCGCCGCGACGCCGAGGGTACGGGCCAACGCCCGGCCGGTGGCGTCACGGACCACGTCGACGAACGCGAGCACGCCGCTGCCGTCGAGATAGCGCCGCCGGATCGGCCGACCGAACATCTTCGGGGCGAGCAGCGCGACGTCGAGGCCCGGCGCGGGATCGACCCGGTCGAACCGGAGCGAGAAGCCGTGCGCGAGCAGGAACAGGTCCCCGTCGCGCAGGTTCGGCGCGAGGTCGGCGGAGAACACCGCCGGGTGCGCCTCGTCGGGGATGAGCAGGATGACGATCGACGCGGCGGCGGCCGCCTCCGCGATCGACCTGGTGTCGAATCCGTCGGCGACGGCGTCCGGGCGGTACTCGTCGTCGCGGTTGCCGATGACGACAGGCACCCCGCTGTCGCGCAGGTTCGCCGCGAACGCCCTGCCCTGGATGCCGTAGCCGATGACGGCGACGGTCTCGCCCGCGATGTCGGTGACGCTCGCGTCCTTGTCGAAGTACATGGTGGGTCCCTTCGCCATCGGCCGGTACCGGGGTCGCCGGATGCCGGCCAGCTGGTCAGTCGACCCCGCCGGCCATCAGTCGATCGACCTTCACGGGTTCGTGGTCACGTACGCGCGCGCCGAGGTCGGCGTACGCCATGTTGCGGGTGTAGATCTCCTGGAACGCCGTCCACTCGGCACGCCGGCGTGCCTCGTCCCAGCCCAGCCGTTCGGCGAGTTCGGCGAGCACCAGGTCCAGGACGGACAGGTCGAGATCGGCCCTGCCGTCCGCGTCGAATACCACCGCGTCGCGGACCGCTCCCGTGTTGAGCAGGTAGTCCGAGTAGCTGCCGACCATCTGGTAGGTGACGTGATGGGCCGCCTTGGCCCGGATGAACTCGCGGTCGCCGCGGGTGGCGGGGTGGTCGGGGGCGTACCGTTGCTCGTCGACGACGGGCAGGAACGGCAGCCGCTTCGTCGTGGAGCGCCCGATCCGCCGGCCGTGCCGGTCGCGGAGTTCCCGGGCCAGTATCCCGGAGACCACCTGGCCGGCCCAGCGGATGTCGGTCAGCTTCACGTTGACCAGGTCGAGTAGCAGGCCGTCACCGACGACGCGCCGGTGGATCCGGAACATCCGCGAGATGTCCTTGACCGAGATCTCGCCGCCGTCGGTGGAGGCGAGCGGCCGGATGCCGCAGAAGACGTTGAAGATGTCCCGCCTGTCGATCTTCCAGCGGTCGTCCACCAGGTCGTTGTACGAGTGCAGCAGTTCCTCGTACTCGTCGGCCTCGGGCACCGTGCGGTAGGGATCCTGCTGGCCTCGGTCGGTGGTGGTGCACTGCACGTACCACAGGCCGTGCTGGTAGAACGGGCGCAGGTAGTGCTGCCGCTCGGCGTTGAGCGGCACCAGACCGACCTGTAGCCGGGGGTCGGCCGCGATCGTCTCGTGGATGAACCGGTTGGTGGCCTCCAGATGGGTGCCCCGGGAGTACGCCACCGACCTACGGCCGTCGGGCTCCGCGGTACGGTGCCGGGCCTCGTCGATCCACGGGCCGGCCGCGTTGGTGATGGTGCGCGCCCGCACCACCACCGTCTCGGGCAGGCTGTCGTCGGCGAACCGGCGGGCGAGGGTGACCCGGAAGTAGCCGGCCGGGTCCCACTCGTAGCCGTCGACCTCGACGTGGCACAGGGCGCGGATCGGGTGCTCCGGGCCACCGCGCAGGTACGCGTCCCGAATGGTCTTGACCACCAGGATCTTGTCGTTGTTGGCCTTGCCGTCCCAGTAGCGGATGCCGCCCACCACGTCGGACGCCGCGAGGTGGGGCAGTTCACGGTGCAGCGCCGCCCGGTCACGGAACACCTTGACCCGGCTGAACCGCGGCACCAGCCCGCACCAGGCCCACAGCGTGGTGAAGAGATCGTAGAGGGAGATCCCGAAGAAGACCGACCACTTCTTCTCCGGACTGTCGGGAAGGACGAACACGATGTTCGGGATCTCCTCGACGGTGCCGCCGGTGGTCTCCAACAGGATCTTGCGCTCGCGGGTGCCGTACCAGACCAGTTGCAGGTCGAGCCAGGCGCTGCGCAGGTGTTGCAGGCTGCTCTGCCTGATCTTCGGGTCGCGCCGCAGGTGGGCGGCGAGCAACATGCGGTGGAACGCCATCCGCAGGTAGCGGATGCCGGGGTGGATGGCCTTGCCGGTCTTGCTCGACGTCTCGCCGCCGAACGGCCCCCGGTCGACGAGCAACGCGCTGACGTCCCCCCGGGAGGCCAGGTCACGCAGCACCCCGGCGCCCGCCGCGCCGCCACCGACGATCAGCGTGTCGTGCACCCTCGCCGGGTCGGCGGCGTCTTCCTCGACCAGTTCGCGGTACTGCCGCACCACGTCCGTCATGGCGAACGTCCGGGTGACCGGCGGACGTAGGGACGACGACTTCACCATGCACGACCTCCTCGTTGAACAGCGATGATCCGGTGGTTCGCAGCGCGTTTCGCGTGGAAGGTGACGGCGTGGTCCGGAGGCACCGGGGACGTCGTCCGCCAGTCCCAGGTCCGTTCGATCATGTACGTCATGAACGCGCGGATCTGCTCGGGACTCATCCCCCGGGCGCCACGTCGACGCGCGACGAGCACCTCCTGTGCCTCCCGGTCGCTGACCATCTGCGCGAACGACGGCCATTCGAAGCTCCACAACGCGTCCATCCGGTCGAAGACCGGACGCCACCGGCGGAGTTGCTCGGCGACCCGGCGGCGCAGGCCGTCCGGCACCAGCGCGGGATCGACGTCGGTCTCGGCACCGGCGAACCACAGGTCGAACAGGAACACCCCGACCCGCCCCCGCACCTCGAAGTACCGGTCCGGGCCGGTGGGCTGGTCGTCGGCCTTCTTGTCGAAGTTGCCCATCCGGATGACGCTGCCCGCACGGCTGCTGTCCGCCAGCTCCGCCAGGTTGCGGCGCAACCAGGCCAGATCGTGGGTGCCGGGACCGGACCGGTTGGTGACGCCGGGGATACCGGGGTCGTAGCCCAGCGCCCGCAACGGCTCACGCTCGGCGCGCGACAGATACCAGTCGTCGCCGCTGCGGGCCACCGCCCGCCCCTCGGTCTCCGGGTCCAGCAACACGTCGAGCAGGACGGCCAGCGCGGTCGACAGGACCGTCTTGCCCGAACCCGGGCTGCCGTTGAACCCCATCACGAACAGCCCGTCGGGCCGGCGTCGCCGCTTCTCGGCCGCTATCCAGCAGGCGAGCGGCAGGTACAGCCGCCACAGGTCGGCAAGCGGCACCGGATCGTCGCCGTGACCGGCGAAGTACCCCCGCCACCAGTCGGCGAACGGCCCGTACGCCCGGCGCAGCACGTCGATCCGCTCGGCCACGGTGCCGGGGACGACGCCGGTCGGGGCGTCGACGGTGAACGGCTCGGTGAGCGGGTCGGGCGCGGTCAACGCGTCGAGGTCCGCGGCGTCGAGGTGCGCGCCCGCGATGACCCGGTCCAGCACCGGGGTGAGGTGCCGGTCCACCGTCGACCGCAGTAGCTGCGGCTCCGGTCCGCCGTCCACCGCCGACGCCTCGGCCGACAGCAGGAACCGCACCGCCGCCGCGTCCGGCGCGCTCCGGCTCCACCTGACGATCTGCTCGGCTGTCGCTGACCCGGGCATGGTCACCGGCCCGTCAGGAGTTCGTACAGTTCGCCCAGGCGCTGCCCCTGGCGTGCGATGTCGGCGAGGGGAACGTCCCGGCCGAACCGGCGGGCGAAGTCGCCGCGCAGCCGGGCGAAGTCGAGCGAGTCGAGGCCGAGATCGCTGAGCCGCTGCGACTCGTCCCAGCGGTGCACGTACGCACCGAGGAAGTCGCGGATGTGGTCGGCGGTCGGCAGTCCACCCGCCGCTGCGGCCCCTGGCCCGGCCCGGTCCGGGGGGCGGTCCTGCGGTGCCTGCTCCCCCAGGTCGTAGGCGGCCAGGTGCAGACCGGTGGCGGTGCCGGCCAGCAACCCGCCGACCACCTGACCGAACAGCCGCAGCGCGGCCCCGGTGGGCAGCGGTGTCTCGCCCGCCGACCGGGCCGCCGCGAGCGCCCGCGCGTGGCCCGCCGCCATTCCCACCTCACCCCAGGTGCCCCAGGCGACGGACGCCACGGCCGGTCCTGCGGCGGGCGTCGCCCACGTCACCGCCGCGTCGAGCCACCCGTTCGCCGCCGCGTAGTTCGCCTGGCCGGCCGCGCCGAACAGCGCGCTCGTGGACGAGAAGGCGACCATCCAGCGGGTGCCGGCCACCCGTGCCCACTCGACGAGGCGGTCCCAGGCGAGTTTGGGCGCGAGCACCGCCGGGAGTCGACCGGGGTCGAGATGGCGCACCAGGCCGTCGTCGAGCGCCCCGGCGAGGTGCACCACGCCGGCGAAGCCGCCGAGACGTCCGAGGTCGGCCAGGCCGTCACCGGTGGTGAGGTCCACCCGCGCGAACCGTACGCCGGGCCGCAGTGTGCCCGGGTCCGTCCGGCCGGTGACCACCACCCGGCCGGGGGTGACCCGCTGGTGGTGCAGCAGCCAGTCGGTGACGGCCCGGCCGATGCCACCGGTGCCGCCGACCAGCAGGACGTTGCCGCCCGTGGCGCCCAACGTGCCGGCCGGTAGGTCGGGCTGGTCGATCGGGATACGGCGCGGTGCGAGCAGAACGCCGTCGTGGGCACGCAGATCGGGCTCGGTGAGGCCGGCCGGCAGCTCGGGTGTCGCCTCGTCCGTGTGGTAGCGCAGCACGGTGAGCCCCGTCTCCTCGTGCGGAAGACAGCGGCTCATCGCCGCGGCCAACCCGCCGTACCGGTCGACGGGCAGCACCAGGACCAGCCGACCCCGGGCCTCGACGCCGGCGAGGTGACGCAGCACCGACAGCAGGGCGGCACCACCGTCGTGCGTCGTCGGGCAGTGCAGGACGGCGACAGCCTCCGGGCCGGTCAGCGCCGCCGTCAGCAGTGCGGCGGTCTCCGGCCTGCCGAGTTCAGCCCGCGGCAGGTCCGGGACGGTCGCCGGCCGGACGGCCCCGACCGGCAGCCAGCGGATGTCGTACAGCCGGCCGCCGCTGCTCGACGGTACGAGCCGGTCGAGGAACGCGACCAGGCCGGCGAGGACGTCGGCGCGGTGCCGCACCATGAAGTCGTGACCGCCCTCGTGCCCCCTGGTCTCGACGATCGGGCTCGTCGTGATGTCGGCCCAGCCGTCGGCCGCCCCGGCCGGGAACGACACGTCGGTGCTGCCGTGGTGCACCTGCACGGGGCAGTCGAGGCGTCGACCCCGGACGGCGACCCGGGCGGCGTGCCGGGCGTCGCGGGCCAGGTCCTCGTGCAGCCGGGGCAGCACCTCCGCCTGCCAGCGTGGATCGGCACGCAGCTCGTCCGGCGCCAGGAGGTAGCCCTCGACCGGCAATTCGTCACCGGGCTGCGGTGCGGTGAGCGGAGCCCGGCCGACCACACACACGGCGTCGACCCGGCCGTCCGCCGCCCAGTGGGCCAGGTCACCGGTGAGCAGGTCGACGACGTGGGAGGCGCCGGAGCTCAGGCCGCAGAACGCGACAGGCGCGTCCCCGGCGTCGGCTTCGATCCGCGCCGCCAGGTCGGCTGCGGTGGGGTCCACGGCGACGACGTCGAGCCAGTCGGGTGCCGTGTGGGCCCAGGAGCGGAACATGTCGGGGGTGCCACCGGCGTACGGGAAGCAGTACAGCCGCACCCGGCCGGCCGGCCGGTCGGCGAACCGGGTCAGCGGGCCCGCGCCGGCTCCGGTCGGGGTCGGCAGGGGGTCGACGTACACCGACGCCTCGGGCCGTGTCCAGTGACTCGTGGGCGCGAACCGGTACGTCGGCAGCGCCCGGCGCACCGCCGGCGGCACGGCGGGAGCGCCGTCGTGGAGCGCGGCGAAGTCGAGGTCGACGCCGTGACACCACAGCTGCCCGAGCGCGCTGAGCAGGCCCGTCTCGTCGTCGGCGGGGTCGGCGAGCGTCGCCAGCGTGCGGGCGGCGCTGTCGGGGTGGGCCGCCAGGCACTTGGCCGACAGCGTGGTCAGCACCGTGCCGGGCCCGATCTCGACGAGGATGTCGGGCTCCCAGCGCAGCAGCGTGTCGACGGACCCGCGCCACCGCACCGGCGCGAGGGCGTGCTCCGCCCAGTACTCGCCGGGCCGGTAGCCGGCGTCGAACCAGGCGCCGGTCACGTTGCTGACGACGGGGACGGCGGGAACCCGTGGTGCGAACCGGCCGGCGGCCTCGGCGAGGCGGTCGGCGACCGGTGCCATCAGCCCGCTGTGGAAGGCGTGCGAGACGGGCAGGGCCCGGCAGGAGAACCCGATGTCGGACAGTTCCGCCGCGGCGGCACGCAACACGGTGGACGGGCCGGAGAGCACCGTCCGGCCGGGGGCGTTCTCGGCGGCCAGCCAGAGGTCGGTACGGCCGGACAGCCAGTGGGCGAGCCGCTGCTCGTCGCCGTGCACACCGAGCATGCCGCCGGCCCCCTGCGGCCCCGGGGCCAGCCGCTCGGTCGCCGTTGCCCGCACCGCCACCAACTCGGCGGCCTCGTCGAGGTCGAGCAGCCCGGACACGGCCGCGGCGGCGTACTCGCCGATGCTGTGTCCGGCCACCGCGACCGGGACGACGCCGACGTCGACGAGGGTGCGCGCGAGGGCGTACCCGACGGCGAAGAGCCCGCACTGGGTCGTCAGCGGGCGGCGCACGGACCTCTCGTCGGCACCGAGGATCAGCTCGCCCGGGTCGACGTCCAGGTGCCCGGCGAGGTGCGCACACGCCTCGTCGAACAGGCGGCGGAACCGGCCGCCGTCGACCCGGCCCCGACCCAGCGAGCGCGCGGTGGCGGCCCGCTGGGATCCCTGTCCGGAGAAGCAGAACGCGACGGTGGCCGGCCGTCCACCGTGGCGCGGCACGGCGGTGCCGAGCGCGGCGGCGGCGGTGGGCCGGTCGATGACGACCGCGGCGCGCCACGGGTGGGACTCCCGGGTGAGGTGCAGCGCCCGGGTCGCGGCGGCGAGGTCACCGTCGGACACCTCGGCCAGGTGGGCGGCGACGGCCGCCGCCTGACGCGGAAACGACTCCTCGTCGCGCGCGGACACGGTCGCCAGCTGCGGTGCGTACCGGAGGACGTCGTCGCCGGACGCCCGCTCCGCGGTGGGGCCCACGGCGTCGGCACCGACGAACTCCTCCAGGATCACGTGGGCGTTCGTGCCGCCGATGCCGAAGCTGGAGACCCCGGCCCGGCGGGGCAGTTGCCGCTCCGGATCGACCACGGTCCAGGGCCCCAGTGTGGTCCGCACGGTGAACGGCGAACCGTGCGTGTCGACCAGGTCGACCAGCTTCGGATTGAGCGTGTCGTGGTGCACGGTGGGTACCAGGGTGCGGTGGTGCAGGCTGAGCACCGTCTTGATCAGGCCGGTGATGCCGGCGGCGCAGTTGGCGTGCCCGATGTTGCCCTTCACGCTGCCGATCGCGCAGCTCCCGGTGACCGGCTCCGCGCCGTCGCGGTGTTCCTCGAACGCGGCACGCAGCCCGGCGAGTTCGATCGCGTCACCGACGTGCGTGGCGGTGGCGTGGCACTCCACGTACGAGATCTGGTCGGAGGTGACGCCGGCCATGGCGATGGCGTCGGAGATGCACCGTGCCTGCGCCTGCGCGCTCGGCGCGGTGTAGCCGGCCTTCATCCGCCCGTCGTTGGAGACGCCGTATCCGGTGAGCACCGCCCACACCGGGTCGCCGTCGGCCAGCGCGACATCCAGCCGCTTCAGCACCACCGCACCGACCGCGTCGCCGAACAGGGTGCCGCTCGCCGCCGCGTCGAACGGGCGGACCACGCCGTCGACGCTGCCGACGAGACCTTCCTCGTAGCGGTAGCCGAAGTTCGGGAAGGTGAGCGCCGAGGCACCGGCCACCGCCATGTCGCACTGGCCGGTGGCGATGGACTGCGCGGCCTGGGCCACGGCGACCAGCGCGCTGCTGCACGCCGACGTCACGGTGACCGCGGGGCCACCGAGGTCGAGCAGGTACGCCACCCGGGTGGCGATGTAGTCCTTCTCGTTGCCGATCTCGGTGAGGAACACCCCGACCGGGTCCAACGGCTCGGTCAGGCCACCGCCACGCAGGTGGTGGATCAGGTAGCCGTCGATGCCGCAGGCCGCGAAGACACCTGTCCGTTCCCGGTAGGGGTTGTCCCGGCGGGCGTAGCCGGCCTGTTCGAGGGCGGTCCACGCGGTCTCGATGAAGACCCGGTGCTGCGGGTCCATCAGGACCGCTTCCCGCTGTCCGATGCCCCAGAACGCGGCGTCGAAGGTGTCCGCGCCGTCGACGAGCTGGGCGGCGGGCACCCATCCGGGGTGGCCCAGGACCTCCTCCGCGACGCCCTTGTGCCGCAGCTGTTGTGGGGTGAGCACGGTGAGCGAGTCGGTGGCGGCGCACAGGTTCGCCCAGAACGTGTCGATGTCGTCCGCCCCGGGGAACCGGCCGGCCATCCCGACGACGGCTATCCGGGTTTCCCCACTGCCCGTGGTCCGGGCCCGCCGGGTCCGCTCGGCGACGCCGGTCCCGCCCGCGCAGCGGGCGGCCATCATCCGCAGCGTCGGGGCCTGGAAGATGTCGACGACCGGGAGCGCGATCCCGAACCGGCTGGCGAGCACCCCCGAGAGGCGGGCGGCGCTGAGGGAGTCGCCGCCCACGGCGAAGAAGCTGTCGTCGATGCCGGGTGTGCTGCCGAGCACCTCCCGCCAGGCGGCGGCGATCCGCCGCTCGACGGAGTTGAGCGGGTCGGCGGCCGTCTCCTCGGGCACCGGCGCGGCGGGCGGGGGCGGCAGCGCGGTCAGGTCCAGCTTGCGGGCGTCGCCGCCGCTGACCGGCATCGCGGCGAGGCCGACGAGGTGTCGCGGCCGGGCGTATTCGGGCAGTTCGCGGGCGGCCCGGCGGCGCAGTCGGGCGAGCACGGTCGGCGTCGGTTCACCGGTGGCCCCCTGCACGTAGGCGACGAGTTCGGCGGGTTGACCGGTGCGCCGGTCGGGCACGGGCCGCACCACGACGCGGGCGACGCCGTCCTCCTCGGCGAGCACGTGTTCGACCGTGCGCAGCGAGACCTTGAAGCCCCGCACCTTCACCACGTCACCGGTCCGACCCAGCACCTCCCACTCGCCGTCGGGGCGCAGCCGGGCGCGGTCGCCGGTGCGGTAGAACGTGGACGTGGCGAACGGGGTGCCGGCGAACACGTCGGGGGCGGCCACGAACCGCTCGGCCGTCTTCGCGGGATCGTCGAGGTAGCCGGTGGCCACCCCGGGCCCGGCGACGAGCAGTTCACCGACGCCGCCGCGGGGCACCGGTCGACCGGTGTCGTCCAGCAGCACCGCCGCGCTGCCGTCGAGCAGCCGCCCGACGGGCGCGAAGGGGGAGACCGGTCCGTCGCGGGCGGGCACCAGGTCGGCGTACGAGACGTCGAGGCTCTCCCAGGTGCTGTACGCGTTGACCAGCCGGACCCCGGGCGGCATGAGCGCGACCGCCTTGTCGACGATCCGGGTGGGCACCACCTCGCCCATCAGGAACACGATCTCCATGTGGGCCAGGTCGCGGGCCACGGCCGGTCCGGTGAGCGGGTGGTCGAGCAGACCCTCGAACAGGGAGGGCGTCACCACGATCCGGGTGATCCGCTGCTCGTGCAGGGTGGCCAGGAGGCGTACCGGGTCGACGATGTGGTCGTCCGGGATGATGACGGCCGGGCGGCCACTGAGCAGGGGACGTAGGCATTCCCATGCGAGAAAGACGTGGAGTCCGTCGCGCGACCCTGCGGTGTACGGGTAGCGGGCCTCCCGCGCGTCGAAGCAGTACAGGCAACCGAGATGGGTGTTGAGGACGGCCTTCGGTGTGCCGGACGTGCCGCTGGTCATCGAGATCAGGGCGATGTCGTCCGGAGCGGCCCGGCCGAGGACGGGTACGGGGCCCGGGGCCGGCGTCGCGTCCAGCACCAGGGTGGGGTATTCCGTCGGCACCGTCGCGGCGAGCTGCGGCGTGGTGACGACCATCTGGACCTGGGCGCTGGCCAGGAACTGGGCGAGCAGGGTGCCGGGCCAGTTCTGCTCCAGCAGGCAGGCCGGCGAGCCGAGACCGAAGCAGGCGAGCAGGGCCACCGGGTACTCGGCGGTGTGGGGCAGCAGCAGGCCGACGACGTCGCCCGCCCCGACACCGCGTGCGGCCAGCGCGCCGGCGACCGCGGTGGCGTGGTCGCGCAGCTCCCGGTAGGTCCACCGGCGCGGGGTCTGCAGCAGCGCGAGAGCGTCCGGGGTCGCGTCGACGCGCGCCTCGAAACGCTGCCAGACGCTCTCGGCGGGCGGGGGGTACGGCGGCCCGGCGAGTACGACGCTGGGGCCGACCGCGGCCCGCACCGCGTCGAGGCGGTCGGTGATGTCGGCGAGGAGGGCGGCGCGCTCACCCAGGGTGAAGAAGTGCCCGCCGGCGAACGTCCGGAGGTCGGGTGTCCTGCCGAGATCGGTGCTCCAGCCGGCGAGTTCGGCGGCGGTGACCGTCGGGTCGTCGGTGCCGGCGTAGACGACGCAGGAGATCTCCTCCGGCAGCGCGCCTGCCGGGGCGACGGCGGCCTCGTCGAGGGCCAGGTCGGCGCGGAGCGGGGGCAGCATCAGGGCGAGCAGGTCCGGATCGGCCAGCAGGTCGGCGGGGACCAGCCCCCACTGTCGTACCAGGTGGACGAGGTCGTCGTCAGGGAGGTCGGCTGTCGGTCGCGCCGGCGGCAGGTGCGGTGCGCGGTGCGCGGACAGCATCAACAGCCGGGGCACGCGCAGTCCGCGCTCCGCGAGCCTGCGGCACACCTCGAACGCGACGAGCGCCCCGAAGCTGTGCCCGAAGAACGCGAACGGGGCGCCGTCGTCCAGTCGGTCGACGAGGGTGACGAGGTCGTCGACCAACCGGGCGCGGTCGGTGTAGGAACGGTGGTCGGTGACGCCGGCCGGGTGCCGTTGGTCGGCGGGGGTGCGTCGCTGACCCCGGTCCGGCAGCGCGAAGCTGACGACCTCGACGTCGGCGGGCAGGCCGGCCGGCCATTCGGCGAAGCTCTGCGGACCGCCGCCGGCGTGGGGGAAGGCGAACAACCGCAGTGCCACGTCGTCGCGCCGCACGAAGACAATGGGCTCGACGTCAATGTTTACCGAAGAGCCCCCACTGACGACTGACACCCAACGGTCCCCGTTTTCATCGACGCCAAGCTATACCGAGCCACAGTAGACGGAGCCGACTACGGCCGCAAGATGCACCACGCAATACCGGATCGGAACAGCTTTCGGCATTCACATGTCACGGGTCACAGTTCACCTGCCGGAAACACAGGAATATCTATTCAACCTATCGGCATAATAGATATTGAAGCCTTGTTTGCACTGCTCATCAACCTTGACACCGATGTCATGCCGCCGTTGACAGTCGCCTTCCACCAGCGTGGAAGCAAATTCCGTTCCGTGGAATTCCCGCGCCCAGGACGGATACCCGCGTGCCGCCGCAGCCCGGCCGCAGATCGGCTCGACACGCGACCGGCATCCGGACCAGGCGCAGTCCACACCGGAATCGACATTTCGGAGGGATGGCCGGTAATGGGCGCACCCAAACGCCGGCAGCGACCCCAGCCGGGTAAAACGGACGTTATTCCCGCACTGTTCCGGCCCAGCGGAATTCACCCATCCGACACCGGTCGGCGGCAGGTCGGGGCACCGGGACGGCACCGCACGGCTGATCGGCGTCGGTCCCACCCCGGCCCTGCTGCGGCGCCGCTCGCGGTCGTGGCCGGCTGCGCCGGCGGGAACGGGCCCGGCGACGGAGGGTCGAGACGGAGGCGATTCAGGCCCTGGCCGGGATGCGACTCAGGGCCGGGGCGTCCACGGGCGCAGGGCGACCTCGGTGGCCTGCTGGAGGGACGCCCGGATCGTGGCCGGGTCGGCGCGGCGGCGCGGGTCCTCCAGGAGCGTGGTCAGGGCGGCGGTGGCCGCGCCGACGAACGCGCCGACCAGGGCGGCGGCGCTGACCTCGTCGAGGCGGTCGGGATAGGCGGCGGCGAGGTGCCGGGCGATCTCGCGTTGACTCTCCCACTGCAGCTGCAGGGCCCGACCCCGGACGGCGGGCACCTCCATGGTCAGCCGGATCCGCAGCGCGGCGAGCGGACCGGTCATGTCCCCGCTCTCGTCGTTGGCCTGCCGCAGCGCACGCAACAGCACCTCGGCCGGTTCCTCGTCCGGCGACCGGCCGGCGATGGCCTCGACCGCGACGCGCACCCGACGATCGGCCTCCGGGAAGAGCAGATCCTCCTTGCTCGGGAAGTAACTGAAGAAGGTACGGGTGCCGATGTCGGCGGCGGCGGCGATCTCGGCGATGGTGGTCGCCTCGTAGCCCTGGCGTCCGAACAGGTCGACGGCGGCGTCGACAAGCGCTTGGCGGGTGCGGGCCCGCTTGCGGTCGCGGAGGGACATCGGCACACCGTACCGCACCGAACGCAAATCTGCACTCATTGCATTTCTGCACTGAGTGCGGAAAAGTTCGGGCATGCGTACCGTACTCATCTCCGGGGCCGGCGTGGCCGGCCCGACCCTCGCCTACTGGCTGGCCCGCGCGGGATGGCGGCCCACGGTGGTCGAACGCGCGGCCGGGCAGCGCTCCAGCGGCAACCCGGTCGACGTCCGCGGACCGGCCCTGCCGGTGGTCGAACAGATGGGCCTGGTGGACGCTCTGCGGGCGGCGGCCACCCACGCCACCGGCCTGCGGATCGTCGACCCGGCGGGTCGGCCCGGTCGCCGCATCGCGATGCCCGCCACCCGCAGCCCGACCGGCACCACGGAGATCGAGGTGCCCCGCGCCGACCTCGCCCGCATCCTGCACGACGCGGCCCGCGACGACGCCGAGTTCCGGTACGACGACACCGTCACCCGACTCGACCAGGACCCCGACGGGGTGGACGTCACCTTCGCCACCGGCCCGCCCCGCCGGTTCGACCTGGTCGTCGGCGCGGACGGGCTGCACTCGACGGTCCGCCGGCTCGCCTTCGGCCCGGAGCGCGACGTCGTCCGCCACCTCGGCCTCTACGTGGCCACCACACCGCTCGGCGAGGCACCGGAGCACCCCTACGACGTCCTGCTGCACAACACACCGGGCCGGCTCGTCGCGATCCACCCGGTCCGGGGCGAGGCGGGGGTCGCCTTCATCTTCCGGCACCCCGCCGTCGCCGACTTCGACCACACCGACACGGCCCGGCACCGGCAGCTCCTCACCGACGCGTACGCCCGGGAACGTGGCTGGCGGATCCCCGAGCTGCTGGCCCGGGCCCGACAGGCGGACGACCTCTACTTCGACGCGGTCACCCGGGTGGTGCTGCCGTGCTGGTCCAGCGGGCGGGTGACGCTGCTCGGCGACGCGGCGGCCTCGGTGTCGTTGTTCGGCGACGGGTCGAGCCTGGCCATCGCCGGGGCCCGTACCCTGGCCGCCGCCCTCGCCGGGAACGAACCCGCCGCCGCCCTGCGCCGCTACGAGGCCGAGCACCGACGCCGCACCGACCGGCGCGGGCGGACCACCGGCCTCGTGGCGTCGGTGCTGGTCCCGAGGAGTCGCCCGGGTGTCGCCGTCCGCAACGCGCTCGCCCGGTTGCTGCCGGCCGGCTGACCCCGGGAGGGCACCCCGACGACGCTGCCCACCCGCGCCGCCGGGGCACCGGACGGATGCCCGCCGCCCGTACGATTTCCCCGTGCGCGAGCTGCTGCGGTCCTGGTGGCGTGAGCCCCGCCCGGCGCGTCCGGAACCACCCGGGTGGCGTGACGGGACACTGGTCGCCCTGCTGGTGGCGGCGGCGCTGGTGGAGGGGCTCATCCGGTGGGGCAGCCTGCCGCAGCCGGCGGCCGTGCCGGTCCTGATCGGCGTCGGTCTCGCCCCGGTCCTGCTGTGGCGGCGGAGCCGGCCGCTGCTCGTGACGCTTGTCGCCTTCCCGGTCTGCGCCGTGGGCGAGATCCTCGTCGGTGGCGACCTCGGCCTGCACACGCTTGCCTACCTGCTGCTGGCGGTGTTCGCGCTGACCCGCTGGGGGTCGGGGCGGGAGGCCGGATTCGGCGTGGCCCTCGTCGCCGCGAAGATCACCTGGTCGACCGTGGTCGGTCACCTCGGCCCGGACGACGCCCTCGCGGGGGCCGGGGTGGTCGCGGCGGCCCTCGCGGTCGGGGCCGCGCTGCGGTGGCGGGAACGGGCCCGGCGACGGGAGGTCGAGCAGGTGACGCTGCGCGAGCGGGAACGGCTGGCCCGCGACCTGCACGACACGGTCGCCCACCACGTGTCCGCGATAGCCGTCCGGGCCCAGGCCGGGCTCGCCCTGATGCAGACCCATCCCCCGGCCGCCGCTGAGGCGTTGCGGCTGATCGAGACGGAGGCGAGCCAGGCGCTGACCGAGATGCGCGCCCTGGTCCGGGCCCTGCGCCGCGACGAGCCGGCCGACCGGCTGCCGAGCCCCCGCATCGCCGACCTGCGGCAGTTGGCGGGTCGGACCGGTGACGGGCCGGCCGTCGAGGTGGACCTGGTCGGCGACCTGGACGGCCTGCCGGCCCCGGTGGCGGCCACGATCTGCCGGCTGGCCCAGGAGTCGGTCACCAACGCCCGCCGGCACGCCCGGGACGCGACCCGGATCACCGTCCGGGTGGTGGCCGACGGGGAGACGGTGCGGCTGCGGGTCAACGACGACGGTGTCGGCCCCCCGACACCCGGACGCGACGGCTACGGGCTGGTCGGGATGCGGGAACGGGCCCACCTGCTCGGCGGCTCGCTCGACGCCGGCCCCGAGGAGGACCACGGGTGGACGGTCACCGCCGCACTGCCCCGGGCCGTGGCATGAACGGCGGGACCCGGGTACGGGTGCTCGTGGCCGACGACCAGGAGATCGTGCGGACCGGGCTGGCGATGATCCTCGCCGCCCAACCCGACGTCGAGGTGATCGGCGAGGCGGCCACCGGGCAGCGGGCGGTCGAGCTGGCCCGGCGGCTGCGCCCCGACGTGTGCCTGTTCGACATCAGGATGCCCGGCGTGGACGGGATCGAGGCGACCCGGCTGCTGGCCGGGCCGGGGGTCGCGGACCCGATGGCGGTGGTGGTCATCACGACCTTCGACCTGGACGAGTACGTCTACGCCGCGCTGCGCGCCGGCGCCCGGGGCTTCCTGCTCAAGGACTGCGGCCCGGCCCTGCTCGCCCAGGCCGTCCACGCGGCGGCCGCCGGGGACGCGCTGATCGCGCCGCAGGTCACCACCCGGCTGCTCCGGGCGTTCGCCGACGCCGGCCCGGCCACCCCGCCCCGCCAGCCGGTCGAGCGGCTGACCGACCGGGAGGAGCAGGTGTTGGGCGCGGTGGCCCGGGGACGCACCAACACCGAGATCTCCGCCGAGCTGCACATCACGCTGAGCACGGTCAAGACGCACGTCGCCAGCCTGATGGCGAAGCTGGGTGCCCGTAACCGGGTCGAGGTCGCGATGTGGGCGTACGAGACCGACCGGCTGCGCGGCGGCTGAGGCCGACCTCCGCCGATTCCCTCCATGGTGGATGGCCACCGAAAGTACGGTCGACGAACCCGACCATCGGCCGGCACGACGGCGGCCCGTGGACCGATGAGCCGGCCGGGTCAGGTCGCCATGCTCGGATCATGACGACGCGACGACGGGACTGGCCCCTCCTCACCGGGCTCATCGCGCTCAGCGCGCTGCCCACCCTCGGCAGCGCGCTGCGGGTGGCCGCCCTCGCCGGTGGGGCCGAGGTGACCGCCGCCAACGAACGTTTCTTCGCCGCGCCGGTCCCGGTGCTGCTGCACATCGCCGCCGCCGTCACGTTCAGCCTGCTGGGGGCGTTCCAGTTCGCCCCAGGGTTCCGGCAGCGTCACCGGGCCTGGCACCGCCGGGCGGGCCGGGCGCTTGTCGTTTGTGGACTGGTGGTGGCCGCGACCGGGTGGTGGATGAACGCCACCTATCCGCTGCCAGCCGGCGACGGCCCGCTGCTCATGGTGCTGCGCTACCTGTTCGCCGCCGGCATGTTCGTCGCCGTCGCCGCCGGGTTCGTGGCCGTCCGGCGGCGACGGCTGCCCCAGCACCGGGCCTGGATGATGCGGGGCTACGCGGTCGCGCAGGGCGCGGGCACCCAGGGCGTGCTGCTGTCGACCTGGGCGCTGGCGGTGGGGCCGACGACCGAGCTGTCCCGGGCGCTGCTCATGGGGGCGGCCTGGACGCTCAACCTGCTCGTCGCCGAGTGGCTGATCCGCAGGCGGCGGCCCGGCACGGTCCCGGCGACCCGCCCGACGACGCTCGCCGCCACCGGCTGAGCGCAGACGGGACGGGACCGTCCCCTCCGGGGTTGGCCGGTCGGCGGGTCAGGCGAACCGGTCGGCGAGCGCGGTCAGCTTGGCGACGTACGCCGGCCACTGCTGGTCGTCGATGACCTGCGGGCTCTCCCGCCGCCAGCCGACCGTCGCGTCGTGCTGCTCGCGCATGATGTCGGCGTGGCCGGCATGCCGGGCGAGATCGCAGGTCACGTGGATGATGATCTGGTGCAGGGTCACGTCCTGGTGCCCCGGCCGCCACCACGGCACCCGCCCCGGCGCGTCGAGCGGCAACTCGGCGATCGTCTGGTCGGCGAACCCGGCCACCCGGCGGTACAGGTCGATCAGGCCGTCCTTCGTCTCGTCCGCCCGCGCGTACCAGTCCGCCTGCGGTTCCTCGTCGTACGCGGCCATGGGGACCAGTTCGTCGGGCGACGGGAACTCCCGGCCGAAGGTGGGGCCGAAGTAGCCGGCCTCGACGTTCAGGCAGTGCTTGAGCAGACCCAGCAGGTTGTTGCCAGTGGCGGTGCGGGGCAGCCGGGCCTCGCGTTCGTCGAGCCCCTCCAGCTTCCACACCAGGTCGTCGCGGGTGGCCTGGAGGTAGTGCCGCAGTGCCGCCTTCGGATCGTCCCGTTCCGTCATGCCCGGCAGTCTCCCCCACCGGTACGACACGAGGGCGGGCCCGTCGCGGCAAACAGCTTCCTGACAGTCGACGGTGATGCTGGGCCCCGGCGGGATCGCCGCAGAGCTGACCGGAGGCGGGACGATGAGGAAGCAACTGATGGCTGCGCTGTGCAGCGGCGTACTGCTGGTCGGCGGGTGCTCGACCGCCGAGAAGGCTCCACCCGCCGCCGGCAGCACCGGTGGGGCGGAGGTGGCCACCCTCCAGACCGGCGCGCCCACCCCCACCGTGTCGGCGACGCCGGCACAGGCCGAGCGGCCACGGGAACGCCTCGACGACACCCCGGAGGACAAGAAGGAACGCCTCAAACCGTACATGAAGTGCCTGAGCGAGCACGGCGTCGACGTCACCAGACGGCGCAGCGACGGCACCGGCGCGGACGGGACCAGCAAGGCGGGCAAGGCGTGTGAGCATCTGATGCCACTGCCGCCGTGGGAGTTCGACCCGGCCAACCCGGAGGCGAAGGACTTCGCCCGGGACGTGGTGAAGTGCCTCAAGGACAAGGGCGTCCGGTACGTCGAGGTGGGCGCCGACGGCACGGGCTGGGCCTTCGGCGGCAAGAACAACGACTCCGAGTCGATCTCCAAGGGGTTGAAGTACTCCCCGGCGTGTGAACGCGAGGTCGCCGCGAAGCGCAAGTAGCCGTACCACCAGGCGGCGTCGCCCTCCCCCGGGCGACGTCGCCGACGGTCGTCCGCTGGCGATCGTGCCAGCGGTTTGTCAGGAACCGGTCAGGACCGGACATGACCTTTTTCTCACGATCGTCGGTTCTCCCCGCCACCCGCCCGCCGAGCTGCGCACCGACCGGGAGGTGCCCGGTGTCACCGCCTTCCGCCCGATCCTCGACCCCCCTGACCTGCTCTATATTCCCCAGCATGTGCGCACACGTGATGCTCGCGGAGGACGATCCGCGGCAGGCCGAGGCGCTGCGCCGCTACCTCACCGCAGCGGGCCACCGGGCGACCGTCGTGGCCGACGGCGAGACCGCGCTGCGCCAGGCCCGGGAGCAGGCGTTCGACCTTCTCCTGCTCGACGTGATGCTGCCGAAACTGGACGGCATGCAGGTCTGCCGGATCCTGCGGCAGGAGTCGGACGTGCCGGTGCTGATGCTGACCGCGCGGTCCGCCGAGGACGACCTGCTGCGCGGGCTGGACCTGGGCGCCGACGACTACATGACCAAGCCGTACAGCCCGCGTGAGTTGGTGGCCCGGGTGCGCACCCTGCTGCGGCGGGTGCGTACGACGCCCCAGGAGTCACCGGTGCACCGGCTCGGACGGCTCACCGTCGACGAGTCCCGACGCCTGGTCACCGCCGGGGACACCACGGTCGACTGCACCGCCGGTGAGTTCGCCATCCTCGCCGCGATGATCCGGCAGCCCGGCCGGGTGTTCAGCCGGGTACAACTGCTCGAACACACCCGGGGCGTCGACCGGGAGTCGACCGGACGCACCATCGACGTCCACGTGATGAACCTGCGCCGCAAGATCGAGGCGAATCCGCGCCGGCCGCAGCAGCTGCTGACCGTCTACGGCGTCGGCTACAAGCTCAGCGCCGGCACGCCGTGACCCGGCAGCCACGGGTCCCCCTGCACCGCAGCCTGGTGGTGCGGCTGCTGGCCACCTCGCTGCTGGTGGCGGTCTGCGCGATCCTGGCGACGACCTGGCTGGCCGTGCAGTCGACCACGCGGGCGATCCGGCAGGAACAGGGCCGCTCGCTCGCCGACGACAAGAGCATCTACGACACGCTGCTGGACCACGCGGCGACCCACCGGGACTGGGCCGGGGTCGACGCGGTGCTCGCCGAGCGGGCCGACCGGCTGGAACGGCGGATCACCCTGATGACCCCGGACCGGCAGGTGATCGCCGACTCCGCACCGGACGGCCCGTCGTTGCAGACCGCCCGGCCGTCGGCGACCGTCGACCCGTTGCAGGTCGACCTGGGGCTGACCGGCGGGACCGAGCGGGTCGATCCGCGCGCGGTCGGGCCGTACCGGCTGACCAAGCGGGAGAGCAACACCACCCGGGAGATGGCCGAGCGGCAGCTCGGCTGCGTACGCGCCGAGTCCCGGGCGGACGCGCGGGTCGTGGTGGATCCGGCCGGCCGCGCCTCGGTACAGGTGAGCGACCCGAAGGACCGGGGCATCGTCGGGTTCTGTCTGCCCGACGAGCTGACGAGCCCGATGCCGAGCGAGGTCGCCGGGATCGCCCAGTTGGAGACCCTGACCAAGACCTGCCTGCGGGAGCTGGGCGCACCGACCCGGGTCGAGATCCGGGCCGACCGGACCGCGGTACCGAGCCGCGACGCCAGCTTCGACCGGCAGATCGACGGCTGCCTGCGGCAGGCCCGGACGGCCCAGCTCCGGGCGTACGTGGCACCCCCGGCGCTGCTGTTCGTCACCGACGAGACACAGGGCGGCGCCGAGCCGGTGTTCAACCTGTCCCGGGCCAACGTGGTCCGCATCGCCCAGGTGACCGGCGCGGTGCTGGTGGCCACCGTGCTGATCACCGTGCTGGTCGGGCGGCGGCTGGTCCGGCCGCTGCGGGCGCTCACCGACGCGACCCGCCAGCCGATGGACGAACCGGCCCGGGTGCCGGTGACCACCCGCGACGAGATCGGCATGCTGGCCACCGCGCTCAACGATCTCGCCGCCCGGCGGGAGCAGACCGAGGCGTTGCGCCGGAGCATGGTCAGCGACGTGGCACACGAGTTGCGGACGCCGCTGACCAACATGCGCAGCTGGCTGGAGGCGGCGCAGGACGGTCTGGCGCAGCTCGACACGCAGCTGCTCACCCTGCTGCTCGACGAGGCGCTGCTGCTGCAGCACATCATCGACGACCTGCGGGACCTGGCCGCCGCCGACGCCGGTGACCTGCGGATCCACCGCGAACCGTACTTCGTGGCCGATCTGCTGGAGCAGGTCGTTGAGGCGCACCGGGGCGCGGCCGAGGCGGCCGGGGTCCGGCTGGGCACCTCGGTGGGCACCGATCTGGAGATGGCGGTCGACGGGGCCCGGCTGCGCCAGATCGTCGGCAACATCGTCGCCAACGCGGTGCGGCACACCCCGGCGGGTGGGTCGGTCGTCGTGCGCCTGGAGGTGCGCGACGACCAGCTCGCCATCGCCGTGTCCGACACCGGCACCGGCATCGCCCCCGCCGACCAGGCGAAGATCTTCGACCGGTTCTGGCGGGCGGACGACTCGCGTACCCGCAGCACCGGCGGCAGCGGGCTCGGGCTGTCGATCGCCCGCAAGCTCGCCGAGGCGCACGGCGGCACGATCGGCGTCGAGAGCGTCCCCGGTCGGGGCAGCACGTTCACCGTCCGGCTGCCGATCGTCGTGCCGGCCCGGGGCTGAGGCCACGCCGCCGTCCGTCCCTTCCGACTGAGGCCGGGTGCAGGTGCCGCCGACTTTTACGTTGCAGTTGCACTGCAACCCGCGTACCTTCTTGGCAATGCAGTCGTATTGCAAACGGGAGGCGCAGGTGTCGGTGATCCCCCTGGCGGAGGCACATGCCGGCCTGGTCCCGCTGGTCGGCGGCAAGGCGGCCGGTCTCGGCGAGCTGATCCGCGCCGGCGAACGGGTGCCCGAGGGGTTCTGCGTGACCACCGAGGCGTACCGGGCCGGGGTGGTGCCGCGCGACGAGGTCCGGGCGGCGTACGCGCGGCTGGGCGACGGCCCGGTGGCGGTGCGGTCGAGCGCGACCGACGAGGACCTGCCGGACGCCAGCTTCGCGGGCCAGCACGACACGGTGCTGGACGTCGAGGGCGAGGCGGACCTGGTGGCGGCGATCGGCACGTGCTGGAAATCGCTGCACGGCAGCCGGGCGGCGGCCTACCGCCAGGCACACGGGACCGACCCCGCCGACGTGCAGATGGCGGTGGTGGTGCAACGGATGGTCGCCCCGGTCCGGGCCGGCGTGCTCCACACGGCGAACCCGGTCACCGGCAACCGCACCGAGATGCTCGTCGAGGTCGCGCCGGGCCCGGGTACGACGGTCGTCGACGGCCGCACCGACGTGACCCGCCTCGTCCTGACCGATCCGGCCCACCGTCCGACCGGCGACGCCGAGGGGCGGCCGGAGCCCGGCTGGCACGACGACCTGTGGGCCGTCGGCAGGCGGCTCCAGGCGCACTTCGGCGCGCCCCAGGACGTCGAGTGGGCCCTCGACCGGGACGGGACCCTGTGGGTGCTCCAGTCGCGTCCGGTCAGCACCCTGTTCCCGCTGCCGCCGCAGACCGACGACCTGCGGGTGTACGTCGAGTTCGGCAACGTGCAGGGGATGTTGCGACCGGTCACCCCGATGGGCATGGCCACGCTCCGCCAGCTGATCGCCGCCATGGTCGCCTCGCTCGGCATGCGGGTGGAGATCGTGGACATCGGCGGGCGGCTCTACGGCGACCTGACCGAGCTGGTCCGCCGACCGGCCAGCCGCCGGCGGCTCGTCCGGCTGATGGCCGTCGATTTCGGGCCGCGCGCCCAGGCGGTGATGGAACACGTCCTGCGCGACCCCCGGTTCGCGCCGTCCGGGCACAACTCCCGCCGCCGCCCGGCCGACGCCTCGCTGGGCACGGCGCTGCGGGCCCTGCGGGGCATCCTGCGGGCGCTGGCGCGACCGGACGCGGCACGGCGGCGGCTGGTCGCGGCCGTCGACCGGCTACGGGACGAGGCGACGGCCCCGCCACAGCTGCGGACGGCCCACGAACGGCTGCGCTTCGTCCGCGACCACGGCGACGGCGGTGCCGCCGACGACATCACCTGGCCGATCGTGGCCGGGATGCTCGCCTCGGCCCTGCCCACCCACCTGCTCAAGGGCGTCGCCACCGAGGACGAGATACACGCCGTGCTGCGCGGCGTCCCGCACAACGTGACCATCGAGATGGACCTCGCGCTGTGGGCGCTGGCCAGCGCCGCCCGCGAGCACCGCGAACTGCTCCTCGACACGCCACCGGCCGAGCTTTCGGCCCGCTACCTGCGGGGTGCGCTCCCCGAGATCGGCCTGTCCGGGTTCCTGTCCCGCTACGGCCACCGCGCGGCGGCCGAGGCCGACGTCGGGGTGCCTCGCTGGGCCGAGGACCCCACCCCGGTCTTCGCGGCGATCGCCAACTACCTACGGCTCACCGACCCCGCGCAGGCACCCGACAGGCGCTTCGCCGAGGCCGCCGCAGCAGCCGGGGCCGCGCTCGACGAACTGGCCGCCCGGGTCCACCGACGTCGCCCGGTCCGGGGCCGGATCGCGGTCCTCCTGCTGCGGCGGGCACGACGGCTGGCAGGGCTGCGGGAGGCCGGGAAGTTCGCCGGGCTGTACCGGCTCCGGACCGTACGCGAGCAGTTGCTGCTCATCGGGGCGACGCTGTTCCCGACGGCGGACGACGTCATGTTCCTCACCCTCGACGAGGTCGAGGCGGCCCTCGACGGTGCCGACCTGACCGGGCTGGTCGCCCGACGCCGGGCGACACACCGGCGTGAGCTGCGCCGTCGGGTGGTGCCGGTGGCGCTGCTGTCCGACGGGACCGACGTGGAGAGCACCCTGCCGGCCCCCGCCGACGGGGCCGGTGTGCTGCGGGGGGTGGGAGCGGCGACGGGTAGGGTGACCGGCCCGGCCCGGGTGGTCACCGACCCGGCCACCGCGCACCTCGAACCCGGGGAGATCCTCGTGACGGCCACCACCGATCCGGGCTGGACGCCGCTGTTCCTGACCGCCGGGGCGCTGGTCACCGAGACCGGCGCGATCATGGCGCACGGCCCCACGGTGGCCCGCGAGTACGGCATCCCGGCCGTGATCAGCGTGCCGGGCGCCACCGCACGGATCGTCACCGGTCAGCTGGTCACCGTGGACGGCGCGGCCGGCACCGTGACCACGGCACGGTAGGCCCCCGGTGCCCAGGAAGGTCGATCCCCGTCAACGCCGCACGCTGATCGCGGACGCGCTCATGCGGGTCGCCGCCGACCGGGGTCTGGAGGCGGTGAGTCTGCGGCACGTGGCCGCCGAGGCGGGGGTCTCCGCCGGCATGGTGCAGCACTACTTCACCACCAAGGAGGAGATGATGGCCTTCGCGCTGTCCGTCGTCCGTGACCGGGGTCGGGCCCGGGTCGAGGCGGCGGTCGCGGCGCTCGGGCCGGACCCGCAGCCCCGGCTGCTGCTGCGCACCCTGCTTGCGGCGTTGCTGCCGCTGGACGAGGCGGCACGCGCGGACGGGCGGGTGGCGTTGGCGTTTCTCTCCTGGACCGCCCTGCACCCGGCGGCGACCCCCGGCCTGCGGTCGGACACCGCGCAACTGGTGGAGTTCATCGCCGGGCTGCTGCCGCGTCCACCGGCGTCGGACGCCGCGGCGGGACTGCTGGCGCTGGTGGAGGGGCTGGGGGTGTACCTGCTCGGCGGGCAGTACACCCCGGCGCGGGCGACCGCGGTCCTCGACCACCAGTTGGACCTGCTCTTCGCCTGACCCGACGCCGGTCGGGAGCGGGGTGGACGCCGACGGCGTCCACCCCGGGTGACGTCAGGTGAGCAGGGCCGGGCGCAGCTCGCCGCCCACGTTGATCGTGCCGACCACCCGGTCACCGGTGAGGTCGAAGACGTCGACCGTCCGGTTGGTGCGCATGAGTTCCCGCACCGACGGCGGCAGCGACGGGGGTTCCTTCATCGCCGCCCGGACGTCCCGGGTGGTCGAGATCAGTCGACCCACCAGCGACGCCCCGTCGTGGTCCACCCGCACCCGGCCGTACTCCCAACCGCAGGTGGTGAGGTCGAGGACCTCGAACAGGCGGGCGAGCAGCGGATGCGGGTCGGTCGCCCGGACGAACTGCGCCGCCCGGGTGCCGACCACCGTGGTGGCGGCGGCGACGTGCACGTACGGGTGCAGGCCGCCGGGCAACGCGAACAGCGGCCAGTGCAGCCGGCCGCCTGCCGCACGCCACAGCGGCCGGTAGTTGCGCCGGTCCACCGGGAACCGCTGACCGGTACGCCGGTACAGCTCCGCCGTCTGGGCCGACAGGTCCGCGTGGGCCGCGTCGGCGAACTCACCGACGATCGCCGCCGCCACTGCCAGGCCGTCGCCGTCGTCGAGCAGCCGGACCATCCCCGCCACCTGGTCGGACGGTCGGACGGCCAGGTGCGCGCCGAAGCGTTGCCGCACCTCGGCCGACAGCGCCGCCTGCCGGACCGGATCGTCCTGGACCTGCCGGCCCCCGCCGCCGAGCACCCGCCCGAGCCATCCCATGTCGCCTCGTCTCCGCCGCCGTCACCGACCGCAGCCATGCTAGTGCGCCCTGCGTCAGGGATAGCTCACGCCGGTCAGTTCCTCGGCCGTCGTCCACAGCCGACGGCCGACGGCCGGGTCGGTGGCCTCCCGGCTGGCCCGTACCTCGGTGGCCGGCCCCCAGGTCTGGAAGAGGCGGGCCGGGCCGAAGAACTGGCCACCGCGCACCGCCGGGTCGGTGGCGGCGCGCAGCTGGGGCAACGCACCCTGCTCGACCGACTGGGTGGCCAGCAGGCTGAGCCGGGCCAACACCCGGCCGGACCGGCCCTGGTGGGACCAGGCCCGGGGGGTCAGGTTGGTGCGGGTGACGCCGGGATGCGCCAGCACGCTGAGCACCGGTGATCCGGCGTCGCGCAGCCGGCGGTCCAGTTCGATGCCGAAGACGGTGGTGGCGAGCTTGGATCGGCCGTACGCGGTGGAACCCCGGTAGCCACGCTCGACCATCAGATCGGTGAAGTCCAGGTGTGCGTTGCGGTGGGTGATCGAGCTGAGGCTGACCACCCGGGCCGCCCGCGCGGCGGCCAGGTTGCCCAGCAGCAGGCCGGTCAGCGCGAAGTGCCCCAGCAGGTTGGTGGCCAGATGCAGCTCGTGGCCGTCGACGGTGGTGCGGCGCGGGCCGAGCAGCACCGCACCGGCGTTGTTGACCAGCAGGTCGATCCTCGGATGGTCGGCGGCCAGGGCCGCCGCGAACTCCCGTACCGAGGCCAGCGAGGCGAGGTCCAGCTCGCGTACCTCGACGTCGCCGCCCATGCTGCGGGCGGCCCGCCGGCCGGCGGCGGTGTCGCGGACGGCGAGCACGACCTGCGCGCCCCGGTGGGCCAGCGCGGTGGCGGTGACCAGACCGAGGCCCGAGTTCGCGCCGGTCACCACGACGGTGCGGCCACGCTGGTCGGGAATGTGGTCGGCGGTCCAGGTCATCTGCTGCTCCTGAGCGGTCGGGGGTGGGAGCACCGACGCTACGGACCGGCCGGGCGGACTCCGTCGTAGCCGGTTGCCTAGGTCCCGCAGACCTACCCGCGCCGGTCCGGGCCGCGTCACACTGGCGACATGACCCATCCGTACGCCCGTGAACTCGGTGACTTCCTGCGCGCCCGGCGCGGCCGGCTGCACCCCCGGGACGTCGGCCTGGAGCCGGGCGGCCGACGCCGGGTCACCGGGCTGCGCCGCGAGGAACTGGCGCTGCTGGCCGGGTTGAGCACCGACTACTACCAGCGGATGGAACAGGGCCGGGAGGTTCGCCCGTCCGACGACGTGCTGGACGGGCTCGCCGCCGCGCTCGGCCTCGACGACGACGAACGCCGGCACCTGTTCACCCTGGCCCGCGCCGCCCGCCGGCCGGTGCCCGCCCGGGTCGACCACGGCCCGGAGCGGGTGCCGGAGAGCACCAGGCGGTTGCTGCGCGTGATGGACACCCCGGCGGTGGTACTCGGCCGTCACCTGGACCTGCTCGCCTGGAACGCGTGGGCGGTGGCGCTGCTCGGTGACCCGGCGGACCACCCGCCGGACCGGCTCAACATGCTGCTGCTGATGTTCGACGAGGCGGCGGCCCCGGTGCGGCGCTGCGCGGCCTGGGAGCAGCAGGCCATGGACTACATCGGCATGATGCGCGCCGCCGTCGCCACGGACCCCACCCATCCCCGGGCCACCGCCGTCGTCGGTGAGCTGAGCATCCGCAGCGCCGAGTTCCGGCGGCTGTGGTCCCGGCACGACGTGCGCGGTTCGGTCAGCGGCACCAAGACCTTCCAGGTCCCCGAGGTCGGCGACATCGTCCTGGACTGGGACACCTACCCGCTGCCCGGCAACCCCGGCCCGGTCATGCTGGTCTTCACCGCCGAGCCGGGCAGCGCCGACGCCGACGCGCTGCGGCTGCTGGCGTCACTGCGGGCCACCGGCCGCTCGGGTGAGAGTTATCTGACACGCCGACGCGACATCTAGTGTTGCCTCTCCCCCATCTACGCCATATATGGTGTGCCACGCAGCTGGTTCGGCCGGGCCCGGTGGTCCGGTCGAGGCAACAGGGAACCCGGTGGGAATCCGGGACTGCCCCGCAGCGGTAAGTGGGAACGACCGCCGTCATCGAGCACTGGACCGCGAGGTCTGGGAAGCGACGGCCAGTAGGCGACCGACCCCGGTCACGCCCGCGAGTCCGAAGACCTGCCAGTGCGCCGTGCGCTGCTGCGCGC
The DNA here is from genome assembly GCF_053667945.1 of Micromonospora sp. SCSIO 07396. Taxonomy (NCBI): domain Bacteria; kingdom Bacillati; phylum Actinomycetota; class Actinomycetes; order Micromonosporales; family Micromonosporaceae; genus Micromonospora; species Micromonospora sp. SCSIO 07396. Next base: position 1,829,638 of record NZ_CM132210.1, on the reverse strand, counting down.
GGCGGTCGGAGGTCGCGCGGGACGACCGACGCCAGCACCCGGGCCGGCCGTCGCGCCGCGCCCGTTGGCGTTCTCCCGCGTCCCGATGGCCATCGGTGACAGCGAGGAGAGGTCATGACGAGCACAGCGCAGAGCCCACCGTCCGACGTCGACGGCGCGCAGCCACGCCGGCCCGCGATGCGGGTCCGCAAGCGCGACGGCGACACCGAACCGGTGGACGTCAACCGGATCGTCACGGCCGTCGCCAGGTGGGCCACCGACCTGGACGAGGTCGACCCGCTGCGGGTGGCCACCCGGACGATCAGTGGCCTCTACGACGGGGCGACAACGGCCGAGCTGGACAAACTGTCGATCCAGACGGCGGCCGAGCTGATCGGCACGGAACCGCAGTACTCCCGGCTGGCGGCCCGGCTGCTGGCCGCCTACGTGGACGAGGAGGTCCGCGGGCAGGAGGTGACCTCCTTCAGCGAGTCCATCCGGTACGCCCACGGCCTCGGCCTGATCGCCGACGACACCGCCGCGTTCGTGGCCCGGCACGCCAGTCAACTCGACGACGCCGTCGACCCGGCCGGTGACCTGCGGTTCGAGTACTTCGGACTGCGTACGGTGGCCGACCGCTACCTGCTGCGGCACCCGCGGTCACGGCTGGTGGTGGAGACCCCGCAGTACTGGCTGCTGCGGGTGGCCTGCGGGCTGTCCGGCACGCCCGACGAGGCGGTCGGGTTCTACCGGCTGATGTCGTCGCTGGCCTACCTGCCGAGTTCCCCGACGTTGTTCAACTCGGGCACCCGGCACACCCAGATGTCGTCGTGTTTCCTGGTCGACTCGCCGCGCGACGAACTGGACTCGATCTACGAGCGCTACCACCAGGTGGCGAAGCTGTCGAAGTTCTCCGGCGGCATCGGCATCTCCTTCACGCGGGTACGTGGCCGGGGGGCGCTGATCCGAGGCACCAACGGCCGGTCCAACGGGATCGTGCCGTTCCTCAAAACCCTCGACGCCGGGGTCGCGGCGGTCAACCAGGGCGGCCGGCGCAAGGGGGCGGCCTGCGTCTATCTGGAACCGTGGCACCCGGACGTCGAGGAGTTCCTGGAGCTGCGGGACAACACCGGTGAGGAGGCCCGGCGCACCCACAACCTCAACCTGGCCAACTGGATCCCCGACGAGTTCATGCGCCGGGTCGAGGCCGACGGCGACTGGTCGCTGATCGACCCGTCGGATGCCCCGGAGCTGCCCGACCTGTACGGCGAGGAGTTCGACGCCGCGTACCGGGTCGCCGAGAAGAAGGCGGTCCGCACGGTCAAGGCCCGGGACCTGTACGGGCGGATGATGCGCACCCTGGCGCAGACCGGCAACGGGTGGATGACGTTCAAGGACCGGTCGAACCGGTTGTCCAACCAGACCGGCGTGCCGGGCAACACGATCCACCTGTCCAACCTGTGCACCGAGATCCTGGAGGTCAACAGCGACACCGAGACGGCGGTGTGCAACCTGGGGTCGGTCAACCTCGGCGCGCACCTCACCGGCGACGGTGTCGACTGGGAGAAGCTGCGCGCCACGGTCCGCACGGCGGTGGTGTTCCTGGACCGGGTGATCGACATCAACTACTACCCGGCCGAACAGGCGGCGGCGTCGAACCCGCGCTGGCGGCCCGTCGGGCTGGGGCTGATGGGTTTGCAGGACGCGTTGTTCGCGCTGCGCCTGCCGTTCGACTCGGCCGGGGCCCGGGAGTTGTCCACCCGGGTCCAGGAGGAGATCTTCCTGACCGCCCTGGAGACGTCGACCGGTCTGGCCGAACGGTTCGGCGCGCACCCGGCGTACCCGCAGACCCGGGCGGCCCGGGGCGACCTGCACCCGGACCTGTGGGGGGTGGAGCCCACCCAGACCGCGCGCTGGGCGGCGTTGCGCACCCGGATCGCGGCGCACGGCCTGCGCAACTCGCTGCTGGTGGCGATCGCCCCGACCGCCACGATCGCGTCGATCGCCGGCTGCTACGAGTGCATCGAGCCACAGGTGTCCAACCTGTTCAAGCGGGAGACCATGTCCGGGGAGTTCCTCCAGATCAACACCTATCTGGTACGCGAGCTGAAGGCACGCGGCCTGTGGACGCCGGAGATCCGCGACCAGATCAAGCGGGCCGAGGGGTCGGTGCAGGGGATCGTCGACCTGCCCGCCGAGGTGCGGGAGCTGTTCCGTACCGCGTGGGAGCTGCCGCAGCGGGCGCTGATCGACCTGGCCGCCGCGCGGGCACCCTACATCGACCAGTCGCAGTCGCTGAATCTGTTCCTCAGCGCGCCGACCATCGGCAAGTTGTCCTCGATGTACCTGCACGCCTGGAAGTCCGGGCTGAAGACCACATACTACCTGCGGTCGCGTCCGGCGACCCGGATCCAGCAGGCCACCGTCACCGTCGCCCCGGTCGTCGCGGCCGACGCCGAGGCGCTGGCCTGTTCCCTGGAGAACCCCGAGAGCTGCGAGGCGTGCCAGTGACCACCGTCGACGAAACCCGCACCGGCGGGCGGCACCTGCTGCTCGACCCCGGCATGGACCTCACCCTGCGGCCGATGCGCTACCCGCACTTCTTCGACCGGTTCAAGGACGCCATCCGCAACACCTGGACGGTGGAGGAGGTCGACCTGCACTCCGACCTGGCCGACCTGGAACGGCTGTCGCCCGCCGAGCGGCACCTGGTGTCCCGGCTGGTGGCGTTCTTCGCCACCGGTGACACGATCGTCGCCAACAACCTGGTGCTCAACCTCTACCAGCACGTCAACTCTCCCGAAGGCCGGCTCTACCTGTCCCGGCAGCTGTTCGAGGAAGCCGTGCACGTGCAGTTCTATCTGAACCTGCTCGACACGTACGTCCCCGACGAGCAGGAACGGTTCGCCGCGTTCGCCGCCATCGAGAACATCCCGTCGATCCGGCGTAAGGCCGAGTTCTGCTTCCGCTGGATCGACTCGGTGTTCGAGCTGCGGGAGCTGCGGACCCGGGCGGACCGGCGGGCGTTCCTGCTCAACCTGATCTGCTTCGCCGCCTGCATCGAGGGGCTGTTCTTCTACGGCGCGTTCGCCTACGTCTACTTCCTGCGCTCGCGGGGCCTGCTCAACGGGTTGGCGTCGGGCACCAACTGGGTGTTCCGCGACGAGTCGATGCACATGGCGTTCGCCTTCGACGTGGTGGAGACCGCCCGGCGGGAGGAGCCGGACCTGTTCGACGCCGAGCTGGAACGACAGGTCACCGAGATGCTCGCCGAGGCCGTCGAGTGCGAGGTGCAGTTCGCCGAGGACCTGCTCGACCAGGGCGTGTCGGGGCTGTCGCCTGCGGACATGCGGTCCTACCTGGAGCACGTCGCCGACCGGCGGCTCGCCCAGCTCGGCATCGCGCCCCGCTACGGCGCGCAGAACCCGTTCGCGTTCATGGACCTGCAGGACGTGCAGGAGCTGTCGAACTTCTTCGAGCGTCGGGTGTCGGCGTACCAGGTGGGGGTCAGCGGCAGCGTCACCTTCGACGACGACTTCTGACCGGCGCGGCCGGGCCGGGTCACTGCGGAGGCCGGGTCACTGCGGTGGCCCGGCCTCGGTGAGCCGGCCGTCGGCCAGCCGGAGCCAGCGGTCCACCCCGATCCCCGCCAGGAACCGGTCGTCGTGACTGACCACCACGAACGCCCCCCGGTACGCCAGCAGCGCGCTCTCCAACTGCGCCACGCTGACCAGGTCCAGGTTGTTGGTGGGCTCGTCGAGCAGCAGCAGGTGCGGTGCCGGTTCGGCGAACAGCAGGCAGGCCAGGGTGGCGCGGAGCAGCTCACCGCCGGAGAGCACCCCCGCCGGCAGGTGGGCACGGGCGCCCCGGAACAGGAACCGGGCCAACAGGTTCAACCGCTCCGCCTCGGTCCGCGCCGGGGCGGCCCCGGCCAGGTTCTCCGCCACCGTGCGGGCCGGGTCGAGCAGGTCGAGGCGCTGGGACAGGTACGCCACCCGCCCCGACGCCCGCGCGACGGTGCCCAGGTCCGGCTCCTGCCGGCCGCCGACCAGCCGCAGCAGGGTCGACTTGCCGGCCCCGTTGGGCCCGGTCAGGGCGATCCGTTCGGGACCCCTGATGGTCAGGTCGATCCCGTCACCGGCGAAGACCGGCCGGCCCGCGTAGCCGGCCCGCATTCCGTGGCCGGCGAAGACGGTGCGACCGGCGGGCACCGTGGTGTCGGGCAGGTCGAGGACGAGCTGGTCGTCGCGGCGGGCCGCCTCGCCGGCCTGGTCCAGCCGGGCCTGGGCGTCGGCGACCCGGGCGGTGTGCACGTCGTCGGCCCGGCCCGCCGACACCTGCGCGTCCCGTTTGAGGTTGCCGGCGACGATCCGGGGCAGCCCCGCGTCGGACAGGTTCCGGGCGGCGGTCGAGGCCCGGCGGGCCGCCCGCTCGCGGGCCTGCTGGAGTTCCCGCTTCTGCCGCTTGACGTCCTGCTCGGCCTGGCGCAGCTGCCGCTCGGCGACCTCCCGCTCGGCCCGTACCACCTGCTCGTGGTGGGTGAAGTTGCCGCCGTAGAAACGGATCTGACCGTGGTCGAGGGCGGCGATGCGGTCCATCTCGTCCAGCAACGCCCGGTCGTGGCTGACCACGAGTAGCGCGCCCGGCCAGGACCGCAGCACGGCGAGCAGGCGTTCCCGCGCCGACCGGTCGAGGTTGTTGGTGGGCTCGTCGAGCAGCAGCACGTCGGGCCGTTTGAGTAGTTCGGCGGCGAGACCGAGGGAGACCACCTCGCCGCCGCTGAGGGTGCCGAGCCGGCGGTCCAGCGTCACCCCGGTCAGGCCGAGGCGGTCGAGGGCGACGCGGGTGCGCTCCTCGACGTCCCAGTCGTCGCCGACGGTGGCGAAGTGCTCCTCGGCGGCGTCACCGGACTCGATGGCGTGCAGCGCGGCAACGACGCGGTCGACCCCGAGCACCTCGGCGACGGTCTGCCGCATCGCGAACGGCAGGTGCTGTGGCAGATAGCCCGGCACCCCCTCGACGGTGACGCTGCCCCCGGTGGGCCGCAGCTCGCCGGCGATGAGCCGCAGCAGGGTGGACTTGCCGGCCCCGTTCGCCGCGACCAGGCCGGTACGGCCGCCGGGAAGGGAGAACGACAGGTCCTCGACGACCGGGGTGTCATCCGGCCAGGAGAAGGACAGGTGGGAGCAGACGACGAAACTGTCGGACATGGTGAACCTCGGAGACGGGTGATCCGGGCGCGCAGGCGCTGCCCGGGGCGAACAGGGCAAGACGACAGGGGCGACGCGACGGGGCGGTCATCCGCCGTCGGTCACCGCAGCCGGGTGTTCACCCGGAGATGTCGTCGTCACCTGCCACGATCTGCTCCCTGTCCTGGTCGACCGGACCAGGATAACCCGGCCTGGCGCGGGCGGGTCACCGCACGCACCGGCACCGACGGGTCGGCACGCGCCAGGCGCGGGCGGGTCACCGCGCCTCGTAGTCGAACCAGTCGAACGCGACGGTGCCCCGGGCTGCGTACATGCCGATGACCCGGCCGGTGAAGCCGCCGGCCACCTCGGTGGACAGGTACCTGCCGTCGAGTTCGGCAAGCACGTCGAAGGTCCCGTCCGGGCGCTCGACGCCGAGCCGGAGCAGGTCGGGTTCCTTGCCGGGGTGCCAGTCGCCGGGGGCCGGGGCGAGCATCTCGATCCGCAGGTGGACCGGGCCGGCCCCGACCTGCCGGGTGGCGAGCGTCGAGCGCACCGACCCGATCCGGGCCACCACCCGCACCTCACCGTCGCCCGCCTCGATGTCGTAGTGGTGCCGCTCGTCGAGGCGGACCACCAGACCGCCGTGCCCGTCACCCGGGTCGACCACGGTCCGGACCCGGCACGACGGGTGCTGCTGGCGGCGGCCGACGAACGTGACGTCCGGCGCGTCCGGGGACGCGCCCCGGGCCCGCAACGTGAGCCAACCGGGTCGTTCGGCCAACGACCAGACCTCCGCCGGCCGGGACCGCACCGAGACCCAGCGGGGATGCAGCCGGTCGGCGTCGAAGTCGTCGCGTACGGGCGGCGGCGGCACGGGGTGCGCGGCCCACGGCGGGGCGGGCATCTCCGGCGTGACCGCGCCGACCACCGGCCAGCCGTCCACCCAAGTCACCGAGGCGAGGAACGTCTCCCGCCCGAGCACGTGCCAGCCGGGGGTGCCGCCGCCGGGGCGGACCCCGAGCAGCACCAGCCACCACGATCCGTCGGGCCCCTGCACCAGGTCGGCGTGGCCGGTGTTCTGGATCGGCCGGTGGGTGCCCCGGTGGGTGAGGATCGGGTTGGCCGGGCCCGGCTCGAACGGGCCGTCGGGCGCGCCCGCGCGGGCGATTGACACGGCGTGCCCGCGTTCGGTGCCGCCCTCGGCGATCAACAGGTACCAGTGCTCGCCGATCCGGTACAGGTGCGGGGCCTCCGGGGCCTGCGCGCCAGGGGCCCCGGACCACAGCCGCCGGACCGGGCCGACGGTGCGTCCGGTCTCCGGGTCGAGGCGCACCTGCGCGATCCCGGCGTAGGTGCACCAGCAGGTGCCGTCGTCGTCCCAGGCGAGGTCGGGGTCGATGCCGTCCACCCCGGGGGCCCGGACCGGGTCCGACCAGGGGCCGGACGGGTCGGTGGCGGTGCAGATCAGGGTGCCGCCGCCCTCGGCGCAGTTGCTGACGATCAGCCAGAACCGGCCGTCGTGGTGGCGCAGGGTCGGCGCGTACACCCCGCCCGACGACGGCATGTCGACCGGCAGGGTGAGCTGACCGGGCCGGTCGAGCACGTTGCCGATCTGCTCCCAGTGCACCAGGTCCCGGCTGTGGAACAGCGGCACCCCGGGAAAGTACTCGAAGCTGGAACAGGCCAGGTAGTAGTCGTCGCCGACCCGGCAGACGCTCGGGTCCGGGTGGAAGCCGGCCAGCACCGGATTGGCGAAGGTGCCGTCGGGCCAGCCGGCGACACCCCCGGTCACCGCGTCGGCTCCGACCGGACTCATCCGCCAACCCCCCTGGGATCGTGATCGGGATGGATACCCGCCCACGATCCCACGGGGGCGGCACCGCCTGCTGCCCCACCCGACGCCGGCCGCCGGGCCGGCACCGGCCGGGAGGAGCCGTCGGGCCGCCTCCCGGCCGCGCGGTGCCGGGTCAGCCCACCGGCACGGGCCGCCGGGTCGGGCCGAGGTGCCGGGCGTACGCGCCGGTGGTGAAGAACGCGGGCAGGTCCTCGCCGAGGGCGGTGTCCTCGACGATCCGCGCCGCCCAGCCGGCCCGTTCCCGGTCGACGCCGTCGCGTCCGGCGACCAGGGCGGCCAACTCCTCCGCGAGGATCGACCGGACCAGGTCCTCGGTCACGCAGCCGCCGTCGGCCAGCGGGGTGCCGTGGTGCAGCCACTGCCAGACCTGGCAGCGGGCGATCTCGGCGGTGGCCGCGTCCTCCATCAGGTTGCCCAGTGCCACCGCGCCGGTGCCGCCGAGCCACGCGTCGACGTAACGCACGGCGACGGCGATGTTGGCCCGCACCCCGGCGGCGGTGACCCGGCCCGGGGTCTTGTCGACGGCGAGCAGGTCGGCGGCGGTCACGGCCACGTCGTCGCGCAGCCGGTCGAGCTGGTGCGGGCGGTCACCCAGCACCGCGTCGAACTCCCGACGGCAGGTCTCGACCAGGCCCGGGTGGGCCACCCAGGAGCCGTCGAACCCGTCGCCGGCCTCCCGCCGCTTGTCCGCCCGGACCCGGTCGAGGGCCACCTCGTTGACCTGCGGGTCCCGGCTCGGGATGAACGCGGCCATCCCGCCGATCGCGTGCGCCCCGCGCCGGTGGCAGGTCGCCACCAGCAGTTCGGTGTACGCCCGCATGAACGGCACCGTCATGGTGACCTCGGACCGGTCGGGCAGGACGAAGTCGGACCACTGCCCGAAGTTCTTGATCACGCTGAAGATGTAGTCCCACCGTCCGGCGTTCAGCCCCGCCGAGTGTTCCCGCAGCTCGTAGAGGATCTCCTCCATCTCGAAGGCGGCGGTGATCGTCTCGATCAGCGTGGTCGCCCGGATCGTGCCCCGGGGCAGGCCGAGGCGTCGCTGGGCGAAGACGAAGATGTCGTTCCACAGCCGGGCCTCCCGGTGCCCCTCCAGTTTCGGCAGGTAGAAGTACGGTCCGGCGCCCGCGTCGAGCTGCCGCTGGGCGCAGTGGAACAGGTAGAGCCCGAAGTCGACCAGGCTGGCCGAGATGGGCCGGCCGTCCACCACGATGCCCTTCTCCACCAGGTGCCAGCCGCGCGGCCGGACGACGATCGTGGCGAGCTGCGCGCCGAGGGCGTACCGCTTGCCGCGCGGGTCGGTGAAGTCGATCCGCCGGTCCAGGGCGTCGATCAGGTTGAGCTGACCGGAGATGACGTTGTGCCAGGTCGGCGCGGTGGCGTCCTCGAAGTCGGCGAGCCAAACCCGGGCCCCGGAGTTGAGCGCGTTGACCGTCATCTTCCGGTCGGTCGGCCCGGTGATCTCGACCCGCCGGTCCTCAAGGCCCGGTGCGGGCGGGGCCACCCGCCAGTCGGGGTCGGCCCGGATCGCGGCGGTCTCCGGCAGGAAGTCGGGGAACTGGCCGGTGGCGTAGCGGTCCCGACGGGCCCGCCGGGTGTCCAGCAGGGCCACCCGGCGGGCGGCGAACTCGCTGTCCAGCGCGACCAGGAACTCCAGCGCCGCGGGGGTGAGGACCTCGTCGAACCGGTCGGCCAGCGCTCCGATGATCTCGTACCTCATGCGAACTGCTCCTCTTCGGTGGAGCCACGCAGGGCGGTGGTCTCGGCGGCCGGGTTGAGCACGGTGCTGATCAGGTCGAAGTAGCCGGTGCCGACCTCGCGCTGGTGCTTGACGGCGGTGTAGCCGGCCGGCTCGGCGGCGAACTCCCGTTCCTGCAACGCCACGTAGGCGGGCATGCCGTCGGTGGCGTAGCCCCGGGCCAGGTCGAACATCGAGTAGTTGAGGGCGTGGAAGCCGGCCAGGGTGATGAACTGGAACCGGTAGCCGAGGTGGCCGAGTTCGCGTTGGAACTTCGCGATGGTCGAGTCGTCGAGGTGCTTGCGCCAGTTGAACGACGGCGAGCAGTTGTAGGCGAGGAGCTGGTCCGGGTACTCGGCCTTGATCGCCTCGGCGAACCGGCGGGCGACGTCCAGGTCGGGGGTGGAGGTCTCCATCCACAGCAGGTCGGCGTGCGGGGCGTAGGCCAGGCCACGGGCGATGCACGGCTCGATGCCGTTGCGCACCCGGTAGAACCCCTCGGCGGTGCGTTCGCCGGTGACGAACGGCCGGTCCCGCTCGTCGACGTCGGTGGTGAGCAGCGTGGCGGCCTGCGCGTCGGTGCGGGCGATCACCACCGACGGCACCCCGGCCACGTCGGCGGCGAGCCGCGCCGCCTCCAGGGTGCGCACGTGCTGGCCGGTCGGAACGAGCACCTTGCCGCCCAGGTGGCCGCACTTCTTCTCGGCGGCGAGCTGGTCCTCCCAGTGCACCCCGGCGGCACCGGCCCCGATCATGGCGGTCATCAGCTCGTAGGCGTTGAGCGGGCCGCCGAAGCCGGCCTCGGCGTCGGCGACGATCGGCGCGAGCCAGTCGACGCCGTCGTCGTCGCCCTCGGCGGTGGTGATCTGGCCGGCGCGCAGCAGCGCGTTGTTGATCCGGCGCACCACGGCGGGCACCGAGTTGGCGGGGTAGAGGCTCTGGTCGGGGTAGGTGTGCCCGGCGAGGTTGGCGTCGGCGGCCACCTGCCAGCCGGAGAGGTAGATGGCCTTGAGTCCGGCCCGGACCATCTGCACGGCCTGGTTGCCGGTGAGCGCGCCCAGGGCGTGGACGTAGTCCTCGGTGTGCAGCAGCTCCCACAGCCGTTCCGCCCCACGGCGGGCCAGGGTGTGCTCCTCCTGGACGGCCCCGCGCAGGCGGACCACGTCCTCGGCGCGGTAGCTGCGGCGCACCCCCTGCCAGCGGGGGTCGGTCTCCCACTCGGTACGCAACCGCTCCACGGCGTTCTGCATGATCTCGTCTCCTCGGATGTCGTGACGCCGGCACCGGCCGTCGTGCCGTCCGGCGGTGCGGACGCGTCGCCCGGCCGGCGTGTCACCCACGGTCACACGGGGTCCGGGGCGGGGTCGAGGGACGGAAGAAGCCAAGTTCTGAGAAGTTCACACCCGGTTCTGCGAAGTTGCGAACAGGTATATTCGCACTCTGCCAAGGGGCGCTGGGCTGCCGAAAGAGCAGCGGGGAGGTGGGCGTGGTGAGCAAGACCTTCGCGGGTGCCCGGCTGCGCCGGATGCGCGAGGACCGCGCGTTGAGCCAGTCCCGGCTGGCCCGGCTGCTCAACATCTCGCCCAGCTACCTCAACCAGATCGAACACGACACCCGGCCGCTGACCGTGCCGGTGCTGATGCGTATCACCGAGGTGTTCGGCGTCGACCCGACGGTCTTCGCCCCCCGGGACACCCCCCGGCTGGTCGCCGGGCTGCGCGAGGCGCTGCCCGGCCGGCCGGGCGTCGCCGACCTCACCGAACTCGCCACCCGGCTGCCCGAGGTCGCCGAGGCCGTCCTCGACCTGCACCGCCGCTACCGGCAGGCCGACGAGCAGCTCGCCGAACTGCTGGGCGACCGGGAGACGGTCGGACGCAGCCCGCACGACCGGGTGACCGAGTTCTTCTACCGGCGGCAGAACTACGTGCCCGACCTGGACGAGGCGGCGGAGCGGCTGGCCGGCACTATCGACCTGCGTCGCGGCGAGGTCCGGGCCGGGTTGCAGGACCGGCTCGCCCAGCGGCACGGGGTGCGGGTCCGCCACGACGACGCCACCCTGCTCGGCGACGAGCTGCACCGCTACCGGCCGCAGACCCGCACCCTGCACCTGTCGACGTCGCTGCGGGCCGGGCAGGAGGCGATGCGGATGGCCGCGCAGATCGCCCTGCTGGAGTACGCCGACGTGATCGACGAGATCGTGGAGGAGGAACGGTTCGACGACCCGCAGACCCAGATCCTCACCCGGGTCGGGCTGGCCAACTACTTCGCCGCCGCGCTGATCCTGCCGTACGGGCCGTTCCTCGCGGCGGCCGAACAGCACCGGTACGACATCGACCTGCTCACCCAGCACTTCACGATGGGCTGGGAGACCGTCTGTCACCGGCTCAGCACCCTGCAACGGCCCCGGGCGCGCGGGGTGCCGTTCTCGTTCGTCCGGGTCGACCGGGCCGGCAACCTGTCCAAACGCCAGTCCGCCACCGGTTTCCCGTTCTCGCTCACCGGCGGCACCTGTCCGCTGTGGAACGTCTACGAGGCGTTCGGCGCGCCCGGCCGGGTGGTGGTGCAGGTGGCCGCGATGCCCGACGGGCAGCGCTACCTGTGGATCGCCCGCACCATCACCCGGCACCACGGCGGCTACAACCAGCCCGGCAAGGTCTACGCGATCGGGCTCGGCTGCGAGATCAGGCACGCCGACCGGCTGGTCTACTCCCGGGGCATCGACCTGTACGACGCCGACGCCGTCACCGCGATCGGCCCGGGGTGCAAGACCTGCGAACGGATGACCTGCCCGCAGCGGGCCGCCGCGCCGATCAGCGGCCGGCTCGACCTGGACGAGAACCGCAGCACCTTCATCCCGTACCCGTTGAAGGGCTGACCACGGCGGCGGACCGGCACCGACGGCTGTCACCCGGTGCGGCGACCGCGCCCGTCGTGCCCGGCCGGACGGGCGACGGCACCACCGCGATCAGTAGGCGACGGCGAAGTGCGTGCGCGGGTGGGCGCCCTGCTCGGCCTCGTCCACGACGGCGACGGCGAAGTCGCGGTAGGAGATGCGGCTGGCCCCGTCGGCGTCGGTCAGCAGGCGGATGTCGCCGGCACGGTACGTCCCGGTCCGCTCGCCCTGCGGGTCGAACTCCGTCGCCGGCACCACCACCGACCACTCGACCGTCGCCGGGGCCGCCCGCAGCACGTCCAGTGCCGCCGCGTGCGCCCCGGCGAAGCCCCGGAACTGCGCCGGGAACCCGGGGGTGTCCATGACCCGGACGCCGGGCGCGACGTCGAGGTAGGCCGACAGGCCGATGCCGACCAGGCGGCCCCCGCCGGTCCCGGCGACGGCGTCGACAAGCGCGCCCACAGCGGCGGTGAAGAACCTTCCCGGGTCGTCCCCGAGGCCGGGGGCGGCCGCGTTCACCACCGCGCCCGCGCCCTCGACCAGGGCGGCGACCTGCGGCCGGTCGGTGACGTCGCCCGCGACCACCGCGACGCCGGGGCACGCGAGGTCGGCGTGCCGGGCGGTGTCCCGGACGACCGCGACGACGTCGTGCCCACGGCCGGCGGCCTCGGCCACGATCGCCCTGCCCGCCCGGCCGCCCGCGCCGAACACCACGATCCTGGTCACGTTCAGTCCCCTTCCACGATGCCGACGTGCCGGTTCCGCCCCGCGTCTCGCGGCGGACGACGCCGGTGCGCCACCGTAACGGGCACCGGGGTTTCCTGCGGGAAACCTCGTTAGGCTGGGTCGGTGACGGACCCCGACGCGCGCTTCGATCCGGTCTGCCCGTCCGGCATCGCGCCGATCCGCATCGGCGACAGGTGGACGGCGATGGTGATCTCCCTGCTGGCCGAGGAGCCGCTGCGGTTCTCCGCCATCAGGGCGCGGATCGGCCCGGTCACGGCGAAGGTGCTGACGGCGGCGTTGCGCAACCTGGAACGGGACGGGTTCGTCGCCCGGTCGGAGCACCCCGGACCACCCCGGAGTGTCCACTATGGCCTCACCGGGTTGGGCCGGACCCTGCTGCCCGCCGTCGCGTTGGCCGTGACGTGGGCGCACGACCACCTCGGCGCGATGCTCGACGCGCAGGAGGCCTACGACCGCGAGCACGCCCGACCGGGCCGGACAGAACCACGCTGACCGGGCTCTCCGGTCGGGTGGCCGGCACCGGCCCGTCTGTCGGCGGATCAGGTCAGGCTGATCACCGGTCGGGTCAGGGTCTCGTCGGCGTACCCGTCGGCGGAGGCGAGCCACCGGCCGAAGTCCCCGTCGCGGTAGGCGGTGGCGAGGGTCAGCCAGCCCAGGAAGTAGCCGCTGCCGCCGCAGGTGACGACCCCGCCGTCGCCGCCGCAGACCACGGTCGGCTCGGTCGTCACCTCGTACCGGTAGGGGTCCTGGCCGATCGCCAGCCCCCACAGGTTCGGCGTCCGGTGCGCCCCGGTCGGGTGCTCGACCGGATAGCCGTGGTCGGGGGTGTCGTCGCCCCAGCGGAACAGGGTGGTCGCGCCCGCGCCGCAGGCCCACTCCCACTCGTCCGGGCTGGTCGTCCGCAGGCCCAGGGCGGTGAGGGCGGCCATCGCCTCGTCGTGGTCGAACTCCTCGACCAGCACGGCCCGGGTCACCCGGCCGGTCCCGTCCAGCTCGACGGTCAGCCCGTCGGCGGAGCTCACCGTGCCCGCCTGCCCGCCCCGGTGGCCGAGCGACCCGACGAGTTCACCGACCCGGGGATCGTCCGACGGCACCGGCATCTCGCCGGGTTCGAACGCCTCCACCGCGACCAGCGTCGCCGGCAGGTCGACCTCGCGCACCGGCGAGGTCATCGCGTCGACGTACTCGGTCAGCGGGGGCAGGCCGTACTCCTCGGCGCTGTCGGCGTAGCTGGCCTGCTGGGCCGCTGAGGGGTGGAACCGGGAAGCGTCGTAGCCGAGCGTCGGCCGGCCGCCCGGCACCAGCGCGAACCGCAGACCGCCCCGGTCGAAGACCGCCGTGCGGTACGGACGTCCCGCGTAGACGGTGTGCCGCAGGCCCACCAGAGTCAGGTCGTGCCGCGCCGCGATCTCCCGGGCCAGGCGATCGGCGGCCTGCTCCGAGCGGTCGTTCCACTGGTCGACACGGAGCTCGGCGTACGACATCGGGCCAGGATAGGACACCGTCCGACATCGGCGAACCCGGGTAGTCGGCCCGCGGCCGTCCGCACATTTTCCCCTGAAGCTTGACTATTCGCCCAGAAATGCCACTACCGGTGAGCATAATGGAGCAGGCTCCGGCGGACAGGGGCCGAACAACCCACCCCTGTCACGCATTCAACCCTGTGAACGCCGGCTCCTGCCGTCGGGTCGGTGGTGAATTAACTCCACAGACGCACTACGGTAGGCCGTCACTTCTGTTCCCCGGCGCGCTCACGAATACCGAAGGAAGACTCATGACGACCGCACCCATGCGCCAGGATGATCACCCGGTGTCACTGGGCACGGTTCGCGCGGAGCCATTGGACCGCCTCTCCGCTGCGGACATCTCTCCGATCGTGCGCCGGGTGATAGCGGCTCACCTCGACCAGAGCAGAAGCCCCGTGGCGAAGTTCTCGTCGTTCATCTGACCGTCATGCATCCCGTACCGGCCCGTGCGGCGTTGACCGAGTTCGTCCTCAAGGTCCATGCCAGGTGCGATCTGGCCTGCGACCACTGCTACATCTACGAACACGCGGACCAGAGCTGGCGGCGACGTCCGGCGCGAATGACGTCCGAAGTGCTCGCCGCTGCGGCGGGCCGAATCGCCGAACACGCCGCCGCGCATCAGCTTACGGACATATCGGTTATCTTGCACGGCGGTGAGCCGTTACTGCTCGGACCCGTACGGATGCGCGACGTTCTCGCCGAACTACGGCGCGTCATCGGCGCGGTCACCCGGCTCCGGATCGGCATGCAGACCAACGGGGTGCTCCTGTCCGAGCAGTTCTGCGACCTGCTGGCCGAATACGACGTCTCGGTCGGGGTCTCGCTGGACGGCGGGCGTGCCGCGAACGACCTGCACCGACGGTTCCGCAATGGCGACAGCAGCTACGACCAGGCCCTGCGGGCCCTCGCTCTACTGCGACGCCCGGCGTACCGCCGGCTGTGGTCGGGTCTGTTGTGCACCGTGGACATCCGCAACGACCCGGTCGGGGTCTACGAGGCGCTCCTCGCCCAGCAGCCGCCCCGGATCGACTTCCTGCTCCCCCATGCCAACTGGGACGTCCCACCGCCACGGCCCCGTCAGGCCACCATCAGCTACGGCGGCTGGCTGCGTGCCGTCTACGACAGGTGGTGCGCCGACGGACGGCCGGTCCCGGTCCGGCTCTACGACTCGCTGCTGTCCACGGCCACGGGCGGCCCCAGCGGCACGGAGATGCTGGGGCTCGACCCGGTCGACCTCGCCGTCATCGAGACCGACGGCGAGTGGGAGCAGGCGGACTCGCTCAAGACCGCCTACCACGGCGCACCGGCGACCGGCATGACCGTCTTCTCCCACCCGGCCGACGAGGTCGCCGCCAGCCCGCAACTGGCCCGTCGCCGGGCGGGCCGCTCCGGGCTCGCCGACGAGTGCCGCCGGTGCCCGGTGGTCGAACAGTGCGGCGGCGGCCTCTTCGCCCACCGCTACCGTGCGGGACGGTTCGACCACCCGAGCGTCTACTGCACCGACCTGAAAGAACTGATCGTGCACGTACGAGAGAACCCGCCCGCCCCGGTCCGGCTCGACACCGGGTCGACCGACGACCTCATCGATCGCGTGACCACCCCGACAGGTGACCGGCTCGCCATCGAGCACCTCGTCGACGCGCAGACGGCCATCGTCCGTGCGCTGCTGCGGGGGGTGGCCGACGACCTGCCCCCCGGTGGCGCCGCAGCGGACGGCTGGGCGGCGCTGACCGAGCTCGACCGGCGCGCGCCGGGATCCGTCGCCCGCGTCACCGCCCACCCGTACGTGCGCGTGTGGGCGGTCGACTGCCTGGCCGGGATGGCGGCCGGCCATCGACACGGGGTCGACTACCTCGGGTCGATCGCCGCCGCCGCGGCGATCGACGCCGGTGTGCCACTGACCCTGACCGTGCCGGTCCGCAACGACCGCCTGCACCTGCCGACCATCGGCACGGTGCTGCTGCCCGAGGTCGGCGACGGCACGGCCCGGGTCCACGTCGAGAAGGGCGGCCTGCGGGTGACAGGTGACGACGTGGCCGTCGCGATCCGCGCCGGTGCGGGCGGCGACACCGCCCGGTGGCAACCGACGCGCAGGCTGGTCACCTCGGACGTGACGGTGCTGCTGGAGGACGGTGACCCGCACCGCGAATGCCACCGGTTGCCGGCCACCGGACGGCTGGCCGACGCGGATGCCGCCAGGTGGGGCGTCACCTTCGCGACGGCCTGGGAGATCATCACCGACGAGGTCCCCGGCCGCGCCGAGGAGCTGGGGGCGGGTCTGCGCGCCCTGGTGCCCCTGCGGCGCAGCGGCGGCGGGGTGAGCGAAGCCTCGACCGCGCGGCAGGCCTTCGGCGGCGTGGCCGCCACGGAGACCGACCCCGGGTCCCTGGCGGTCCTGCTGGTGCACGAGTTCCAGCACAGCAAGATGAACGCCCTGCTCGACATCGTCGACCTGGTCGACAGCGCGCGGCCGACCAGCGTCGTGGTCGGTTGGCGGCCCGACCCGCGTCCCGCGGAGGCCGTCCTGCACGGCATCTACGCGCATGCGGCGGTGGCGGACATCTGGCGGATCCGGGCCGACCGCCGGGTCGACGGCGCACTGGCCACCTACCGTCGCTACCGCGACTGGACCATCGAGGCGATCACCGCCCTCGACCGCACGGACGCGCTCACTCCGGCGGGTTCGCGGCTCCTGCGGCGCATCGCCCACTGCGTGACGGGCTGGCCCTCCTGACCGTCGCCGCCCGCACGACGCACCGACCTGGCGGCGACCCGGCGGCGACCCGGGCAACGGGGCGTCCGCGCCCGTCGACTCAGGGGCGGCGACCGCGCCCCTGAGGGCCGATGGACGGTCCGTCATGTCGTCAGGTGAAGACCTGGTCACCGCAGGGCAACGTCTTTACTCTGATCGATACACTCCACAACGTGTCGACTGGAGAGCAGAGCGTGATCATTGCCGGTTGGCGGTCGGGACGCTCTGTCCGCGCGCACAGGGTCGTGTCGACGTGAACCATGACCGACCCCTCCCCGCCGGCACCCGTTACTTCTTCCTCAGCTACGTCCCCCCACCGACGCACAACGAGCGCACCCCCGGCGACCACTGGGTGCGTCGCTTCTACCACGACCTCAACCTGGCCATCGACGGGCAGCCGGGAGTTCGGTTACGCCGGCGTGGCTTCGCCGCCTTCACCGTACGTCCACCGGAGGACCGGGCGGAACAGCGGCGGCTGGCGCTCGCGGAGGCCGAGGTGTTCGTTCCGCTCTACTCACCCGACTATCTCAACCGCGACGACACGCGACGGGAGCGGGAGTGGTTCCGGCAACGGCTGCAACGGGCCGGTCGACCGACCGACGGGGACAACATCCTCCCGGTGCTGTGGACCCCGTCGCCCGCAGCCGTCCACGCGCCCGACCAGGCCCGCGCCCTGGCGATGGGCACCGACGTGGACGCCTACGTCGCCGACGGCATGAGCGCGCTCTGCCGGTTGCAGACCCACCAGAAGGCCTACCAGGAACTCCTGGGCCGGCTGGCCCGGCACATCGTCGACACCGCCGAGCGGACACCGTTGCAGCCGGCGGAGCCGCCCTCCGGGCGCACCGACGTGCCCTCGTCCCCCACCAGCGAGGTGCCCTTCCGGTCCGTGGTGATCGC
Source organism: Micromonospora sp. SCSIO 07396 (assembly GCF_053667945.1). Taxonomy (NCBI): domain Bacteria; kingdom Bacillati; phylum Actinomycetota; class Actinomycetes; order Micromonosporales; family Micromonosporaceae; genus Micromonospora; species Micromonospora sp. SCSIO 07396. The sequence continues at coordinate 1,812,056 of NZ_CM132210.1, read as the reverse complement.
CCCCGACCAGCCGTCGAGCCCAGGCCGGCTCAACGGGCGGTTCCACACCCACGCCGACCGGTGGCGGCCGTTCCCGGGCCAACGACCGGTCGTCGACGACGTGACCGACGCCGCCCAACGGTTACGGCTGCCGATCGATGTCCGGGACTTCGTACCCGACACCGATCTGTTCCGGGACTGTCCCGGCGTGATCATGATCGATCCACTGGTGGTCGAGACCGACGACGGTGCGGAGGCCGTCCGCGCAGCCGTGGACTGCCTCCGCAACTGGGTGGGCGTCGTGGTGATCGTCGACGCCTCGGTGCCGAACCACCGCACACACGCGACGGCGCTACTCGACCGGACGGTGGCGATGATCCCCGCACCGGCCCGGCCCCTCGCGGTGACGACGCACGCCGAGTGGCAGGCCGGCATTCTCGGCCTGGTCGACCGGATGCGACGCCGCTACCTCGACGCGAGGCCGGCCTACCCGCCACCGGGGCCGCCGATCAGCAAACCCCGGCTCTCGGAGCACCCCCTGCCCGACGAAGGAATGGACACATGACCCGACGCGAGGGACAGGTCGTCACCTTCTACTCCTACAAGGGCGGCACCGGCCGGACGATGGCCCTGGCCAACGTCGCCTGGATCCTCGCCGCCAACGGCAAGCGGGTGCTGGCCGTCGACTGGGACCTCGAATCACCCGGGTTGGCGCGCTTCTTCACACCGTTCATCGACCGCAACGCGCTGGAGAGCACCGGCGGGGTGATCGACCTGATCCGCGAGTACGAGTGGGCGACCGCCACCGTGCAGGACAAGGGCGACGAGCGCTGGCACGAGCAGTACGCGCGGGTCCACAAGTACTCCTTCTCGTTGAACTGGTCCAACTTCCCCGGTGACGGCACCCTCGACTTCCTCTCGGCCGGCCAGCAGAACAACGACTACGCCGGCGCGCTCGCCGGCATGAACTGGGACGAGTTCTACGAGCGGCAGGGCGGCGGGCACTTCTTCGACGCGCTGCGGGCCGACATGCGGCGCAACTACGACTACGTCCTCATCGACAGCCGCACCGGCTTCTCCGACGTCGCCGACATCTGCACCATGCAACTGCCCGACATCCTCGTCGCCTGTTTCACGCTCAGCGACCAGGGCATCAGCGGCGCAGCCACGGTGGCCCGCCTGGTCGAGCACCGCTCCGAGGCGCGACAGATCCGGGTGCTGCCCGTGCCGATGCGGATCGATCCCGCGGAGAAGGTCAAGGCGGACACCGGTCGCGCCGTGGCCCAGCAGCGCTTCAGCGGTCTGCCGAGCGGGATGAACGAGGCTGAGCGCGACCGGTACTGGGCCCGGATGCAGGTTCCCTACCAGGCCTTCTACGCCTACGAGGAGTTGCTGGCCACCTTCGCCGACCAGCCAGGCGTCAACGGCTCGCTGTTGTCGGCGTACGAGGTCCTGGCCCGGGAGATCACCCGGGGGGAGGTCGACTCGCTGCCCCCGATGAGCAGCACGGTACGCGACCGGATCAACGTCCGTTTCACCCGTACGGCCACGTCGGTGGAGAACGAGATCCTGCTGCGCCACGCACCCTACGACCGGGTCTGGGCGGAGTGGATCGGCCACCTGCTCGCCTCGGCCGACGTACGGGTGACCGACCCGTGGTTCGTCGACGACGTGGTGCCCGGCACCGCCCGCGAGCTGATCATCGTCTCCGAGGCCAACGCCAACGAGGAGGCGGTGCTCGCGGCGGCGGACCGGTCACCCGACCAGGTCCCGCTGGTGGTCTACGTCGCCGACGTCCGGCGGCTCGCCAACGTGCCGGCCGCGCATGCCGCCTCGGTCGCCGGGTTGGAGGCGCGGACGGCAGCCGCACGGATCCTGCGCCTCGTCGGCCGGGACGGGCTGGCCGCCGACATCGAACTGCCGACCGGACCCCGCTTCCCCGGACGCGACAACACCGTCTTCGAGGTGCCGGGCCGCAACAAGCGGTTCACCGGTCGCGAGGAGGACCTGCGCGAACTGCGTACGCTGCTGCGCAGCAGCCCGAAGGTGGTGTTGGCCGGCACCGGTCCGGTGACGTTGCAGGGCATGGGTGGCATCGGCAAGAGTCAGCTGGCGCTGGAGTACGCCCACCGCTACCGCGCCGCCTACGACATGGTGTGGTGGATCGACGCCGACCAGGTGCCGTTCATCGAGTCCGCCATCGGTGACCTGGCGCCCCACCTGGGCGTGCCGCTGTCGGAGTCGAACCGGGAGAACGCCCGGCTGGTGCTCCAGGCGTTACGGCACACCGATCTGCGGTGGCTGCTCATCATGGACAATGCCGACGAGGTCGAGGGCGTCCTGCCGTACGTGCCGGACGGCAGGGGTCACGTCCTGATCACGTCACGGAACCTCCAGTGGATCGAGCGGGCCGCCACCGTCCAGGTCGACGTGTTCAAACGGCCGGAGAGCATCCAGCACCTCATGGAGCGGGTGCCCAACATGCGGGCCGAGCAGGCCGACCGGGTCGCCTCCCTGCTCGGCGACCTGCCGATCGCGGTGACCGCCGCTGCGGCCTGGCTGGCTGACACCGGCCACTCGGTCGACGACTACCTCGCCGAGATCACCCGTTTCGGTCCGGGTGCGGTGATGGAGCCGAACAGCAACGTCTCGGTGGAGGCCACCTGGGAACTGTCGCTGAGCCACCTGCGGACCGGAAGTCCGGCGGCCTACCGGGTGCTGCAACTGTGTTCGGTGCTCGCGCCGGAGATCTCCGCCGACCTGGTCTACAGCGACGAGTTCGCCGAGGCGTTGGTGCCCTTCCATCCTCAGGCCAAGGAACGGCTGGTCCGTCAACAGCTGGTGCAGCAGGCGAACCGGCTCGCCCTGGTCCGGGTCGACCTGCGCGCCGACACCCAGGCGGGGGGCGAGCGGGGCAGGGGCGGACTGGTGATCATGCACCGCCTGTTGCAGCACGCCGTGCGGTCCCGGATGACCGAGGAGGAACTCGCCGAGGCGCATCGCCAGGTGCACCTCGTGCTGGCCGCCGCCCGCCCGGACGGCGAGGTCGACGATCCGGAGGGATGGCCCCGGTTCCGGGTGATCTGGCCGCACCTGGAGGCCTCCAAGGCGCTGCTCAGCAGCCGGGTCGAGGTACGCTCCCTGATGATCGACCGGGTCCGCTACCTGATGCTGCGGGGTGACCTGGAGAGCGGCCGGCTGCTCGGTCAGGAGGTCGCCGACGCGTGGGAGCGGTTACTGGCGGCGGAGACCGACGAGTCCGCGCGCAACGACCTGCGCCGACAGTTGCTGCACCTACAGTTCAACCTCGCCAACATCCTCGCCTTCCTGGGGCAGTTCACGCAGTCCCGGGCGCTCGACGAGCAGGTGCTCACGGCGCAGCGTGAGCTGCTCGGTGAGGACCACCCGCACACCCTGATGACGGCCGGCGGGCTGGCCCGCGACCTGCGCGGTCTCGGCCTGTACAGCGAGGCCCTGCGGCTGGACGAGGGCACCTTCAACGCCTGGAAGCGCAACTTCACCGAGGAGCATCCCCGGACCCTGGCCGCCCTCAACAACCTCGCCAGCACCCAGCGGTTGATGGGGCGCTTCCGTGAGGCGCGCAGGAACGACGAGGCAGTGGTGGCCGGCCGCCGTGCCATCCTGGGCGAGAACCATCCGGACGCGCTCGCCTCGTCCGCCTACGTCGGCATCGACATGCGCGACGCGGGCGACTACGAGCAATCGGTCACCCGGCTGCGCAGTGTGCACCAGGATCTGCTGCACACGGCGGGCCCCGAGCATCTGATCACCCTGCGGACGCAGACGAACCTGGCAGTCTCGCTGCGCGCCGCCGGCAACGCGGTCGAGGCGGACCCCCTCCTCGAAGCCGCCTACGAACTGCTCACCCAGCGGTTCGGACCCGACAACCCCGAGACCCTGACCTGTCGGCTGAGCCTGTCCATCAATCTGCTCACCCTCGACCTCTTCCAACGCGCCAGCCGGGAACTCACCGAGGTGCACCGCATCTACCAGAGCAATCTCGGCTCCGACCATCCGTTGACCCTGGTCTGTCTGGTCAACCTGGCCATGGTCGCCCGCCGGGCCGGTGACTTCGCGCAGGCGCGGCAGCTCGCCGGCGATTCGGCAGCGGCGCTCGCGACCGTGCTGGGTGCCGACCATCCGTATCCGCTCTCCGGGTGGATGAACCTGGGCATCTGTCTCGCCGACCAGCCGGACCCCCCGGAAGGCCGGGAGGCCGCCGACAGGCAGGCGCTCGACCTGCTGCGGCACGCCTGTGAGGGCCTCGTCGACAGGCTCGGCCCGGATCACCCCAACACGCTGCGGTCACGGGCGAACCTGCTGCTGATGCAGGACCGGACCGGTTCCGGCCGGCGGGGAGAGATCGAAGCGGTCATCCGTGAGCTCGCCTACCGGATGGGTGAGCACCACCCGGCCGTGGACACCGTACGCCAGCGTCGGCTGCAACGCCGCATCATCGACCCCCATCCGATCTGACCCGCGCCCGGTCCCCGGCTAGGTCGCAGGCGGAGTCTGCCCGAGCAGGCGCAGCGCCGCACGGGCGGCGGGCAGGGTGGGCTCCGCCGGTGTCCGGCCGTGCGCCCGCAGATAGTCGAGAAGCAGACGACGCAGTCTCCCCTCGTCGAGGAACTCGTCAGGCAGCCGGTGTGCGAGCAGTTCGGCCATCGTGGTGGGCGGAATCTTGTGCCAGGCGAGATCGGCGTACTCGCCCAACGCCATCAGCAGCCACAGCGCGGTGCGGTTGTCGACCTGCGCGGCGGCGAACTGCTCGGCCATCTCGGCCGAGACCACGCCGTCCTCCAGGGGAAGCTCGGCCAGCCGCGCCTCGATGTCGGCAAGCACGGTCCGCACCCGGGGGACGTGACGCTCCGGGAGCCGGTCGAGCCCGCGCCGAAGGATCAGCGCGTGCAGCACGGCATGGTCCTCGGGAACGCCGATGAGATCGAGCAGGGCGGGAAACTCGTCGATCAGGTAGGGACAGGCGATGATCAGCTCGGGTAGTGCGGTCACGGAGCTGGGCACCCGGGTCAGCGCCACCCGGGTCAGCCCGCAGACCACCTCCCGGGGCAGTTGGGCGGCGTCCTCCGCCAGGCACTCCAGCAGCAGCGTGGCGCTCGTGCTGGACACCGCGTCGGGACGGTCCACGGCCCGTTCCCACAGCCGCCGGTAGCTCAGCTCGTCGTAGAGGATGAGGTGACGCAGGGACGGCACCGGCCACCGCCTGGTGGCCAGCGCCACCAGTTCGGCGTGGAAGCGGGCCGCCTCGAAGCTGTCCGGCTGTCGGTCACGCCAGGCCCGCGCTCCGGCCTGGAGCTGACCGTAGGTGGTGACGTCACCGAGCAGCCGGGCCTCCTCGGCGGCCACCGACATGCCGGCCCGGCGGACCCGCCGTCGTCCGACCCGGCCGTCGACGTCCCGCCCGAACCAGCTGAGCATGGTCACCTGGTCCTTCTCGGCCAGACCTGCCCGCCACAGCCGGACGGTGGACACCCAGGTGTCGTCGTCCATCAGGTCGGTGTACGGCACGCCGTCGGCCGACACCAGCACGGCCAGCGTCACCAGGTTCGCGGTGTAGGCGGCGAGCAGACGTACCGGGTCGAAGGGAGCGGGCCGGTAGCCGTCCACCCCCGCGAGGTTGCCCCGTTGCCGGGCCCCGGCCAGCAGTCCGACGATGGCCGCGGTCATGCCGCTGCGCTCCTCCGGGTGCCGGGAACTGAGTTCCTCGACGAAGGCGACCACCGCCTCCCGCTTGACCAGGGGTTGGTGGGACAGCAGGGCACGGAACTGGCCGGTGTCGAGCTGGTGGCCGAAGCTGGTGGGGGTGCGGGTGCGCCGGTGCAGGTCGGCGAGTTCGCGCAGTGATCCCACCACGTACTCGGCGATCAGGAAGTCACCGATGGTCGCGTGCAGGAACTCGTACGTCCGCCGGGTGTCCTCGCCCTGGAGGTCGTCCGGACCGTACACGACGAAGAAGGCGGCGGTGACGAGTTGTTCCGGCCCGAGCACGTCACCGAGTTCGAAGCGGGAGCCGTCACCGACGCCACCGCCGAAGCAGTCCAGGTCGGCCCGGAGCGTGGCCCGGTTCACCACTTCGCGGTTGCGGTTGAACATGGCGAACGCGGTGACCGCCAGGTCGTGGCGCAGGCGGTGTTCGCGGGCGTCCCGCTCGTGCTGGTCGAGGGTGTCAGGTGACTTCTCGGCGACCTGCCGCCGGATGAAGGCCGTGAGCAGACCGGTGAAGAGGTCGGACCGCGAGATCCCGGCTTCGGGGCGACGGTCGACGCGGTGTTCGTTGTAATGGATGGCCAGCAGGGTGAGCAGCAGCGGTTGGTGGGCGAGTTCACCGTGCGACAGCAGATCCTGGGCCGCCAGCTGGCGGTAGCCCGGCTGTTTCTCGTTGGCGGTGTTGACGGCGGCCACCCACGTGTGCACCTGTGCGTCGGTCAGGTCTTCGAGGCGGACCAGCACGGTGCCCTGGGGGACGCTGACCCGGTCCATCACCAGCATCCGGGACGTGATGATCGGGATGACCGAACAGCCCAGGTCCCACTGGGCCTCCTGGAACTCGGCGACCCGTTCGATGTACTGGGCGTGGGCCGTGCCGCTGACCTGGACGAGTTCGTCGAACCCGTCGAACACCACCACGATGGTCGTGTTGCTCGTGGCCCGGCGCAGGTCCGCCCACCGGATACGCTCGTCCATCACCTGTTCGATCGCGGACTCGATCTGTTCCGTCGGCGACGTGGCACCCGACAGCCGACGCAGTGGCACGGTGATCGCGGTGAACCGGGTCGCCGGCAGCCGCGCCGCGATGACCCGGGTCAACAGCGTCTTTCCCGCCCCCGGCTGGCCCAGCACCAGCAGGGGGCGGTGCAGGCTCGCCGGATCGGTCAGGTAGTCGGAGAGGAAGCCGACGAGGTCACCGCTTCGCGGCTGCTCCGCCCACCACAGGTCCCGCTCCGGCGCGGCGTCCTTGTCCTGGGTGGCGATCCGGAAGTCGGGGCTGATGAAGCCGTGTTCCACAGTCGGCAGGCGCAGGTCGAAGACGATGTCCTTGATTCTCAGCAACGGTTGGCGGAACACCGCGGTCAGTGACGCGGTGAGCCGGTCGAGGGATTCGCGGAGCATGTCGGGCCGGTCGGCCGGTGCCGATCCGACCAGCCCCGACAGGTTCGTCGACAGCTCGGCCAACGCGTCCAACCGGTGCGTCACGTCCAGGGACAGCTGCCGGTTGTCGTTACGGTTGTGTTCGATCTCCTGCCGGAGCATCCGGAATCCGAACTCCGGAAGGTCGGCGGCGAGGCGGTCGAACCGGGCCTCGTAGTACTGCATGCTGCGCTCGACGACCCGGGACCGCAGCGACGTGAGGTCCAGCCCGCGCCGCACCTCGCTCCACGCGGCGAGACCCTCGCAGAAGGCGATGGTGGCATCGTGCAGGAGGACGTACGCCACCTTCATGTCGCGGCGGGTATCGCCCATGCCGTACACCGACGACGGCAGCGGGAAGTGTCCTGCGTCGATCTCCTGCGGCAGGGTGCGCTGACGACGACCGGCCGACGCCATGGCCGTCTTCTCGGCATCGGTCAGTTCCAGCCGGTCGAAGCCCGGCCCCACCTCGTCCCGGAAGCCGTCGAAGAAGGCCGCCAGGGCCAGGACCGTGTGGCTGGCCTCCAGCAGCTCGTAGTAGGACTTCCCCCCGGAGGACCTGATCCGGCCGGCCTGGTTGCCTGTCGCGTCGCGGACGAGTTGCAGAAGCGTGTTCGTCGGACCGAGCAGGGCCAACGCCGCACCGTTGGTGAGCGCTCCGGCTCCCAGGATCCCCACGTTGACGATCTTGCCGGCGTCGGTGATACGGGCGTTGCCGGGAGCCAGGAGCCGTAACGCATCCCGATAGCTGAGGCTCGAACGGCGCGGCATGCCGCCCCTTCCGCTGCGGGAGGTCGGATCCACTGAGGATACGCAACCCCGGTGACCGGGCGCTGTCGGACATTCACCCGCTGGCAGCACCCGGGGTGGTCAGTAGCCGATCCGGAAGGTGGCGTCCTGCCGGTCGGTGGCCGGTGAGCTGCCGGTGAGCGGGTCGATGCGCAGCAGGTAGGCGTAGTGGCGCAGGTACCGGTCGGGGAAGTTGTACGAGCGGAACGACGTCCACGAGGAGTCGGCGAGGCCGGCCGTGCGGTAGAACGTGGCGTCGCCCCGGAACGCGCTGGTGCCGTCGTTGGCCGCCAGCCGGATTGTGTAGTCGTAGTGGCGCAGGTAGCGGTCGGGGTAGTTCACCGAGCGGAACGACACCCCGGCCGGGTCGGCCAGGCCGGGCACCAGGGTCCACAGTTGGTCCTGGTACGGCTCGAACGGGTACGTGTCGATGCGTCCGACGTTGTCGGCGTGCCGCAGGTAGCGGTCCGGGAAGTTGTACGACTTGATCCGGTTCCAGGTGGGCAGCCCCCAGGCGGCGGTGAGCGCGGTGAGCTCGGCCGCGGTGACCGGGGTGATCCCGGGATGCTTGGAGTTCAACGGCTGGGTGTACGCCCGGTCGTTGAGCAGGCTCCACGTGCCACCCGCCACGTTGCCGGTCTGCCAGCAGAAGAACCGCCCGTTCGGGCTCCACGTGTCGCCCCACAGGTACCAGGTGTTCGCGGTGTGGGACTTGACGATCTGCGGGGCCTCGACGCCCCGGCCGGGGCCGATGGCGGCGGTGTGGACGCTGAAGCTGCCCGGGTCGAGGGTGGTGGAACGGGTGCCGAGCAGGGTGCTGTTGGTGTTGTTCTTGAAGTACATGTAGTTGACCCCGTTGACGCTGACGAAGCTGCCGTCGATGGCGTCGTAGCCGGGGTCGAAGAATGTCTGCGGGGCGGACGCGGTCACGAAGTCGGCGGTGTAGTTGACCATCAGCACGTTACGGCCGCCGGTGACGGCGGAGTAGACCACCGCGTACTGCCCGCGCCCGGGGTCCCAGTACGCCTCGGGCGCCCAGGCGTGGGTGGCCAGGGAGTGCACCTTGAGCAGCCGGTAGCCGGTGAAGGTGCGCAGGTCGACCGAGTCCCAGACGTGCAGGTACTGGCTCTGGTAGTTCCAGTCGGTGCCGTTGAGGTCGGTGGCGAGCACCACGAAGCCGCCGTTCTGCCTGCGCAGGACGAACGGGTCGCGCAGGCCCCGGCTGCCCAGCGTCGGGGTGGCGACGGGGCGGTTCTGGTTCAGCGGGGTCCAGTTCAGGCCGTCGGTGCTGACGGCGAGGTGCAGGCCGTAGTTGGCGGCGGTCATGTTCGGCGACTCGGTGAAGTAGGCCATGACATAGCCGTCGCCGGGGGCGGCAGACGCGGCGGTGGGGCGCAGCAGGGTCGCGCCGGCGAGGGCGGCACCGGTGGCGGACAGCAGGGTACGACGCTTCAACGGGTCACCTCGGGGTGGTGGAGGCGGGGTGGCGGTGGTCCCCGTACGGTATCGCTGACATCGATGACGTCAAGTGTCTCGGTGGGCCCGGTCCCCCCTGCCCCGCAGGTCGGACGCATCGCGCCCCGGGCCGGTCGACTCCCGCTCAGCCGTCCAGGGCGCGCAACAGGTTGCCGCCGAACACGTCGGCCGTCTCGGCGGCGGAGAGCCCGTCGAGGCCGACCGGGTGCAGGGTCTGGGCGAACGACACGTGGTCGAGGCTGGGGGCGAAGTCGGAACCCCAGTAGAGCCGGCGCGTGCCGAAGTGGTGCAGCAGCGTCGCGACGAAGGGTCGGGCGGCGGGGTGCGGGTAGCCCTCGGCGGGGTCGCTGACGGCGTACAGGCCGGAGACCTTGACCCCGACGTGGGGCAGCCGGGCCAGGTCGGTCAGCGGGGCGAGCCGGTCGGCGGCGGCCGGGAGGTCCGGGACGGCCGACTGCCGGCCGGGCAGGCCGAGGTGGCTGAACAGCACCGGGCAGCCGTCGAGGGCGGCCAGCGCCCGGCCGAGGCGTCCGGCGGCCTCGGGTGGGGCGTTGAAGCTGAGGACCGTTGCCGCGTCGGTGAGCGCCCCGGCGACCTGCGTCAGCCACCCGGCGAAGGCGTCGGCGGCGGCCGGGTCCGGCAGGTACGCGGCGAGGCCGGCGAACCCCGCCGACCGGAGGCGGTCCAGTCCGGCCGGGTCGACGCCGGTGACCGGAACGTACGCCAGCGGGGCGATCCAGGCGTGCACGGCGGCGAGCCGGGCGAGGTGCCGGTTGTTGCCGGTGAACTCCGGGCCGCCCTCGTAGCCGACCACGAGGGCCCGGGAGATGCCGTGTTCGTGGCGCAACGTCCGGTAGACGGCGAGTTCGTCACCCCCGGCCGGTGACCTTCCGTACCGGCCGGGATAACCGTCGGCGAACAGGTGCAGGTGGGCGTCGGCGCGTTCCATGGGGCGGACCCTAACCGATTCTGAGCTGCCCATTGACGCGGGAGGACCCCTCGCTTAGGTTCTTGTCTCAATTAGGTCCGGATTATCGGACGTAGGCGAGGAGTGAACCGCGTGGTGCAGGCGCACGAGGACGTTGACGATCTGGTACGGCTGCGTCGGCAGCTTCACCAGCACCCCGAGCTGCGGTTCACTGAACAGCAGACCGCCACCGTGCTCGCCGGGCGGCTCGCGCCGATCGCCCGGGTGCGCACCGGCGTCGCCGGCACCGGCCTGCTCGCGGAGATCGAAGGACATGCCGAAGGACCGTCGGTGTTACTTCGGGCCGATATGGACGCCTATCCGGTGCAGGACGCCAAGCAGGTGGGATGGGCGTCGACCAACCCGGGGGTCTGTCACGCCTGCGGGCACGACGTGCACATGACCGTGATGGCCGGCGTCGCCGCCCGGCTCGCCGCCGACCCGCCCGCCCGGGGTTCGGTGACCGTGCTGTTCCAGCCGGCCGAGGAGATCCCGTTCGGCGCGACCTCCGGCGCCGCCGCGGTGCTCGCCGACGAGGCCCTGCGCGACCGGCGCTTCGACGCCGTCCTCGGCCTGCACTGCTGGCCGGACCTGCCGGTGGGGACGATCGGGGTGGACCGGGTGACCGCGATGGCGGCCAAGGACGCGTTCCGGTTCGAGGTGACCGGCCGGGCCGCGCACGCCGCCACCCCGGCCCTGGGCCGCGACGCGATCCTCGGTCTCGCCGGCATCGTCAACCTGCTGCACGCCGGGGTGGCCCGCTCCCGCAACCCGCATGAGCTGGTGGCGTTCAACATCGGCACGATCGCCGGCGGGGCCAGCCAGAGCCAGGTCGCCGAACGGGCCGAGGCCACCGGCACGCTGCGCACCCACGACGAGGCCGTCCGCGCCCGGCTCAAGGAGGTCATCGAACGGATCGCCAGGCAGCAGGCCGCGGCGCTCGACCTCGGGCTGCGGTTCACCTGGGCCAACGAGATGCCCCCGGTCCGCAACGCGGCGGCCCTGGTGGCGCTCGCCCGCGCCGAGCTGCCCGGGGTGGTCGAGGTCGCCGACCTGACCGAACCCCCACTGACCACCGACGACTTCGCGCTGCTCGCCGCGCTCGGCCCCAGCCTGTACGTCAAGCTCGGCGTCACCGGCGAGCAGGGCGGCGCGCCGCTGCACTCCGGCGCGTTCGACGTCGACGAACGCTGCCTGCACGTCGGGGTGACCGCCCTGGAGCGGCTCACCCGGGCGGTGCTCGACGGCCGGCTGGCCGCTCCCGACGGTCACGGGGACGCCGGGGCCGGCCGGCCCGGCCCGGGTGACCGGGCCGACGCCGTCGAGGCGGTCCGGGCGTGAGCCGCCCGTCGGTGGCCGTGATCGGGGCCGGGGCGTTCGGGGTCCGGCACCTGGCCGCGTACCGGTCGCTCGGCGTGCCGGTGACCGCCCTGGTCGAGCCGGACCCCACGACCCGCGCCCGGGTGGCCGCCCAGTACCAGGTGCCGCAGGCGTACGCCGACGTCGCCGCCCTGCTCGCCGACGCGACGCCGGACGCCGCCTCGGTCTGCGTGCCCGGCCCGGCGCACCGGACGGTGGCCGTGGCGCTGCTCGACGCCGGGGTGCCGGTGCTGGTGGAGAAGCCGCTCGCCACCACCGTCACCGACGCCGCCGCCATCGTCGCCACCGCCGGCCGCACCGGCGTGCTCTGCCAGCCGGGGCACATTCTGCGGCACAGCCCGCCGCACCGGGCCCTGCACGACGCGATCCGCGCCGGCCGGCTGGGCGACGTGCTCGCCGTGTCGTCCCGCCGCGACCGGCCCCGCACCCTGAGCCGGCTCTTCCCGCGCGAACACCCCGCGCTGCTCACCGCCGTCCACGACATCGACCTGGCCCTCTGGTACGCCGGAGCGCCGGTGGTCGAGGTCCGCGCGGCGGCCCGGACCCGACCCGGATCGGCCACCCCGGTCCTGGTGTGGGCGGAGCTGCGACACGCCAACGACGTCGTGTCGTCGATCCGCAACAGCTACCTGCTTCCCGAGAACACTCCCCACCACACCTCGGACCTGGTCGAGGTGTACGGCACCGACGGGGTCGCCCACGTCGACCTCGGCCACCCCACGCTGCTCGTCCAGGGCGAGCCGACCGAGGCGCCGGACTGGCTGTTGTCCCCGGTCGACGGCGGCGGCGCGCTCGCCGCCGAGCTGCGGCACTTCCTGAGCCGGATCGACGGCACCGCACCGACGGCGGTCGTCCCGCTCGCCGACGGACTGCACGTGGTGCAGGTCGCCGAGGCCGTGGCCGGCAGCGCCGACAGCGGCGGCGCGGTCCGCCGACTCCCCTGAGCCCCCCACTTGTGACAGGAGCTAACCGATGTTTCGACGGAGATTGGCCGGCGCCCTCGCCGCCGGCATGGCCGCCGCCGCCCTGCTGACCGGATGCGGTGGCGACGACGCCGCCGACGGCCCGGTCACCCTCAAGGTGCTGACCTGGGAGCCGGGTGGGGCCGAGTACTGGAAGCAGGTCAAGACCAGCTTCGAGGGCAGCCACCCGGACATCAGGCTGGAGATGCAGTCCGTCCCGTTCGACAAGTACCCCGAGGTGCAGGGCCCGTACATCACCTCGCAGTCGGGGCCGGACGTGATGGCCAACAACGCCGGGCTGGAGCTGTTCGACAGGCGTGGCGCGTACGTGCCGCTGGGCGACAAGGCCGCCGAGATCACCAAGGACCTGGTCACCTACAGCGGGGCCTGCGAGGGCTTCGACACGAGCAAGACCTGCTACGGGGTGCCGTTCTCCTACCAGGGCAACGTCCTGTACTACAACAAGGCCGTCCTGACCGCCGCCGGGTTGAACCCGGAGCAGCCGCCGGCCACCTGGGACGAGTTCGGGGCCGCCTGCGAGGCGGTGAAGAAGGCCGGCAAGACCTGCCTGGCGCTGGGACTGTCCGGCACCTTCCCCGCGTACTGGGACTTCCCGGAGATCGCCCGCAACTACCTGACCGAGGACGACATCCGGGCGCTGCTCGCCGGGAAGCTGTCCTGGAAGGACCCGAAGCTGGTGTCGGTGCTCGGCAAGCTGGCCGAGATCACCACCAAGGGCTGGGCCAACAAGAACGCCCCGTCGATCACGATGCTGCCCGACGGCGCGGACATCTTCCAGCGCGGTGACGCCGCGTTCGCCGGGACCATCATCTCCGACGCGGTGAACTGGGAGGCGTTCGGCAAGGCGTTGGGCGACGACAAGCTCGGCGTCACCCGCTGGCCGGCGATCGACCCGGCCGCGCCGCTGGCCGGCAAGTTCTCCGGCATCGAGGGTGCGGTCTACGGGGTCACCCAGTGGAGCGAGAAGAAGCAGGCCGGGCTGGAGTTCATCAGCTGGCTCGCCGGTAAGGAGAACGGCGAGCTCTGGGTGAAGTACGGCAAGGGCCAGCCGCTGAACAGGACCGTCGACAAGGCGCTGCTGCCGTCGTCGCCGGCCTTCCTCAAGATCCAGGAGCTGGTCGCCCAGCCGACCCTGCACGCGGGCGTGATGCTCTCCGGCCCGGAGGCCGACGCCCTGGCCCGGGGCTGGCAGCAGGTCACCCTCGGCCAGCTCACCGTGGACAAGTGGGCCGACCAGATGCAGCAGGCGCTGGAGCGCAGTCCCACGAAGAAGCAGGGCAAGTGACCACCGGCGGGCGGGGCGACGTGGTGTCGCCCCGCCCGCCCGACCCGGGGAGAGGAACCCTGATGACGATCTCCACCGCGCCGGTGTCGGACCCGGTGGCCGCCGACGGCCGACCCGCGCCGACCCGCCGACGGCGTCCCGGGCACGCCCGGGAGTGGTGGCTGGGCGCCGCCCTGGTGCTCCCCGCCGTGGTGCTGGCCGTGCTGTTCAAGCTGGTGCCGCTGGTCCGGGGGGTGGTCACCAGCTTCGAGTCGTCAAGCGGCTTCGGTAGCAGCGAGTTCGCCGGGGCGGACAACTACACCCGGATGTTCGACGACCCGATGGTGCTCACCAGCTTCCGCAACGCGCTGCTGGTGGTGGCCACCCTGCCGGTGTGGATCGTCCTCCCGTTGATCCTGGCGCTGCTGATCCACCAACGGTCGCCCGGGTGGAAGTTCTTCCGGGCGGTGTACTTCGTGCCGTACACCATCGCGCCGATCGTGGTCGGCATCATGTTCCGGCAGATCCTCGCCCCCGACGGACCGCTGAACGCCCTGCTGCGGTTCGTCGGCCTGCAACCGCTGGCGATCGAGTGGCTCAACGGCCGCTACAGCGCGCTGTTCTCGCTGGTGGCGGTCGCCCTGTGGAGCTTCTTCGGGCTCGGCGTGATGACCTACCTCGCCGGCCTGGCCACCATCCCCGAGGAGACCCTGGAGGCGGCCTACCTGGACGGGGCCGGGTTCTTCCGGCGGCTGTGGTCGGTGGTCGTGCCGATGCTGCGCCCGACCGTGGCGTACTGGAGCGTGCTGTGCGCCTCGGGCGTGCTGATCTGGCTGTTCCCGCTGATCTACGCGCTGACCCAGGGTGGGCCGGGCGACGCCACCATGCTCCCCGAGTACCTGGTCTTCCTCACCACCTTCCAGTTCCTGGACCGCGGCTACGGCTCGGCCATCGGCATCGCCCTGTTCGTCTTCGTCGCCGTGCTGTCGATCTTCAGCGTCCGGCACATGTTCACCGAGGGGACGCGTAAGCCGCGATGAACCCGCGACACTTCGCCCGGATCGGGCGCTACCTGTTGACCTTCGCGCTGGTCGTCGTCGCCGTCGCGGCGATCTACCCGCTGCTGTTCACCGTGGTCAGCTCGGTGAAGACGCAGTCCGGTTTCGCCGACGACCCGCTGGGCCTGCCGGCCGGGATCACCTTCGAGAACTACCTGGAGGCGTTCCGCCGGATGGACATGCCCCGGCTGCTGCTCAACTCGCTGGTCACCACGCTCGGCGGGTTGGTGCTGTCGGTGCTCGCCGCCCTGCTGGTCGCGTACGCGGTGACCAAGCTGCGGTTCCGGGGCGGCAAGGTGGTCTTCCTGCTGATCATCGTGACGCTGACCATCCCCAGCCAGGCGATCATCTACCCGCTGTACCAGACGGTGCTCGACCTGGGCATGTCCGGCCAGTACCAGGGCCTGATCCTGGCGTACGCGGCGTTCGGGCTGCCGCTGGGCACCTACCAGCTCGCCGGCTACTTCCAGCAGGTGCCCGACGAGCTGATCGAGGCGGCCCGGGTCGACGGCGCGGGGCACCTGACCATCCTGTTCCGGCTGCTCGCCCCGATCGCCACCCCGGCCATCGCGGCGCTGGCCATCTTCAACTTCGTCTGGATGTGGAACGACCTGCTGCTGCCGCTGGTCATCATGGGCGGCTCGGACAGCAAGACGCTGATGGTCGGAGTCTCCCTGCTCAGCGGCCAGTACGACGTGTCGGTGCCGCTGGTCAGCGCCGGCCTGATCGTGGCGCTGCTGCCGGTGCTGATCGTCTACCTGGTCTTCCAGCGGCAACTCGTCTCCGGCGCGCTCGCCGGCTCCGGCAAGTGACGCCGACGGCCGGGCCGGGTGGGCAGGTGTGCCACCTGTACCGGCTGCGCCCCGGCGCGCAGGCCGAGTACGAGCGGCGGCATGCCCGGTTGTGGCCGGAGCTGTCCGCGCTGCTCGACGAGGCGGGCGTCTACGACTACCACATCTACCGGCACGACCTGCTGCTGATCTGCGTGCTGCGGACCCGTCACGGGTTCGCGCACGCCCGCGCGGTGACCGCCGCCTCGCCGGTGCAGGCCCGCTGGACGGCGTCGCTGTCCGAGCTGTTCGCCGAGATCGCCGACGCCGACGGCGAGCCGCTGTGGGCGTACCCGGTGTTCCACCACCCGGGGCAGCCGCCGCCGTGAGCGGCGCGACCACGTCACGACGGCCCGGCGGGGAGATCCCGGCCGGGCCGTCGCGGTGCCCGCCGTCAGACCGCGTACGCCACCGAACCGTCGGCGCGCAGCGGGATGCGGGTCAGCGGCCGACCGGTCAGGTCCAGCGGGCGGGTGTCGGTCAGGTCGAGGGTCACGCCCAGGCCGGGTTCCTGCGGCACCGGCAGGAACCCGCCCTCACGGCGGACGCAGGCCCGCGCCGGGCCGTCGGCGAGCTGGTCGTCCAGCGGCGAGTACTCCTGGGTGACGAAGTTCGGGATGACCGTGTCGAGCTGCACCGAGGCCATGGTGAGCAGCGGACCCAGGCAGTTGTGGGTGACCACTGCCGCGTGGTGCGCCTCGGCCAGCGCGGCGATCTTGCGGGCGTGGCTGAGCCCACCGGCCAGCCCGACGTCGGGCCGGACGTACTGGGCACCGGCCTGGGCCAGCAGCTCCTTGAACTCCCAGATGGTGTGCAGCCGTTCCCCGTTGGCCATCGGCACGCCCGACGCCCGCCGGCCCACCTCGGCCTGGCTGCTCACGCTGTCGATCTGGATCGGGTCCTCGACCAGCAGCGGCAGGTGCCGGGCCAGCGCCGGCACCACCGCCTGCGCCTGCAACGGGGTGAGCTTGCGGTGCAGCTCGATGAGCAGGTCGACGTCCGGGCCGACGGTGTCGCGGACGGCGGCGGTGGTGGCCTCGGTCTCGGCCACCAGCCGGGCTTGCGACAGGTCGCCGTAGGCGGCCGGCAGCGGGTCGAACTTCACGGCGGTGAAGCCGTCGGCGACCGCGGCGGCGGCCTGTTCGGCCAGCGCCTGCGCGCCGGTGCCGGGCAGCAGCAGGTGCAGCCGGATGCGGTCGCGGACCCGGCCGCCGAGCAACTGCCACACCGGCACCCCGAGCCGCTTGCCCAGCAGGTCCCACAGCGCCAGGTCGACGGCGGAGACGGCGGCGGTGAGCACCGAGCCGCGGAACGGGCCCATCCGGTAGAGGTGGTGCCAGTGGTGCTCGATCGGGTCCGGGTCGGCCCCGAGCAGGTACGGCCGGAACGTCTGCACCACGGCGTGCACCGCGTCGGGGTATCCCCAGCACGCGGACTGGCCCACCCCGGTCCGCCCGTCGGACGTGCGTACCTGGACGAAGTGCGCGTCTCCGCGTACCGCCGACTCCACCTCGACGATCTCCATGCCGACTCCCCCAATTAGAGACCAATAACGGCCACAAACTTGCTTGTGCACTCTTCCATAGCCCTGGACTGCTGGTCTAGGCTCCTCAACCAACGAGCCGGAATAGGGCTCAATTATCTCTGGGGGTGTGATGGGGCAGCTCGACGACTATCGGCTGATGGCCCGGATCCGCCGGTTCGAGGAGCGGCTGACCGCCCTCAAGGACGCCGGTGAGATCCCGGGCTCGATCCACCTGTGCAACGGCCAGGAGGCCATCCCGGTCGGCGCGTGCCGGGCGCTGCGCGACGGCGACCACGTCACCGCCACCTACCGCGGCCACGGCTGGGCGATCGCCCGCGGCGTCGACCTCGCCGGCCTGTTCGCCGAGATGATGGGACGCGACTCGGCCCTGTGCGGCGGACGGGCGGCCTCGCCGTACCTGTCCGACCCGGGACGCTGGTTCGTCGGCGAGAACTCCATCGTCGGCGCGGGCGTGCCGATCGCCACCGGCGCGGCGCTCACCGCCCAGCGCACCGGCAGCGGGGCGGTCAGCGTGGTCAGCATCGGCGACGGCGCGATGAACCAGGGCAACGTGCACGAGGCGCTCAACCTCGCCGCCGTGCTCGACCTGCCGCTGGTGCTGGTGCTGGAGAACAACGTCTACTCCGAGATGTCCCGGATCTCCGACATGGTGCGGGTGAAGCAGCTCGCCGAACGGGCCGCCGGCTACGGCCTGCCCGGCCGGGTCGTCGACGGCAACGACCCCGACGCCGTCGCCGAGGCGGTCACCGAGGCCGTCGACCGGGCCCGGGAGGGCTCCGGCCCGTCCATCGTGGAGGCGATGACCGAACGCCTCGTCGGCCACTACAGCGGCGACGTGCAGCACTACCGCCCGGCCGGCGAGATCGCCGCCGCCCGGCAACGCGAACCCCTGGCCCGCATCCGCCAGGCCGCCGACGCCGACCTGACCGCCCGGCTCGACGCCATCGACGCCGAGGTGTCCGCCGAGATCGAAGCCGCCGTCACCGCCGCCCGCGCCGTCCCCCACCCGGACCCGGCGACCGCCGAGGAGCACGTCTATGTCTGAGTCGCTGCGCTACATCCAGGCCGTCAACGCCGCCCTCACCTGGGCCCTGGACAGCCGGACCGACACCATCTATTTCGGCGAGGACGTCGCGCTACCCGGCGGCCCCTTCGGCGCGACCAAGGGACTGCACAAGCGGTTCGGCTCCGAACGGATCTTCGACACCCCGATCTCCGAGACCGGCTTCCTCGGCATGGCCCTCGGCGCGGCCATGACCGGACTGCGCCCCATCGCCGAGATCATGTACGCCGACTTCTCGTTCGTCGCGATGGACCAGATCGTCAACCAGATCGCCACCATCCACTACTCCAGCGCCGGCCGATGGAAGGCCCCGCTGGTGATCCGGATGCAGCAGGGCTACTCCCCCGGGGCGTGCGCCCAGCACTCGCACTCGCCGGAGGCGTACTTCGCGCACACCCCGGGCCTGCGGGTCGCCCTGCCGGCCACCCCCGACGACGCGTACCAGATGCTGCGCACCGCCGTGGTCAGCGACGACCCGGTGGTGGTCGCCGAGGCCCGGATGCTCTACCCGACCCGGGGCCCGGTACGCACCGACGCCCCGGTCGAGCCCGTCGGCGGGGCCCGGGTGGTCCGCCCCGGCACCGACGTCACCGTCGTGGCCTGGTCCCGGATGGTCTCGGCGGCCCTCGACGCCGCCGGCGCCCTGGCCGAGGAGGGCATCGACGTCGAGGTGGTCGACCTGCGCTGGCTCAACCCGCTCGACTTCGACACCGTCGCCGCGTCGGTGGCCCGCACCGGCCGGCTGGTCGTCGCCCACGAGGCCAACCTGACCGGCGGCTTCGGCGCGGAGATCGCCGCCCGCGCCGCCACCGAGTGCTTCACCGACCTGCGCGCCCCGATCGCCCGGGTCGCCGCACCGGACGTGCCGATGCCCGCCGCGCCCGCCCTCCAGGCCGTCGTGGTGCCCGAGGCGGCCACCGTCGCCGACGCCGTCCGTCGGACGGTCCGGGCGTGAACGACGCCGTCCCGCCCGCTGCCGCGGGCGCACCCGACGCACACCGGCCGGCCGGCGCGGACCCGCACGACGGCACCCCGCCGGCCGGCGTCGGCACCCCCGGCACCGCACCCGCCGGTCTGCTCGCCGGCCGGCGGGTGGTGGTCGTCGGCGGCGCGTCCGGCATCGGCCGGGCCACCGTCGCCGCCGCCGCGGCGGCCGGCGCGGCCGTCGCCGTGCTCGACGCCGACGCGGCCGGCGCGGACACCGCCGCCGCGCAGGTCCGCGACGGCGGCGGCCGGGCCTGCGCGCACCGGGTGGACGTCAGCGTCGAGACCGAGGTCGCCGAGGCGCTCGACGCCGCCGCCGCCGACCTCGGCGGGATCGACGCCGTGCTGCACGTCGCCGGGGTGATGCGCGGGCAGGGCCTCGACGTCCGGGACGTGCCGGTCGCGCTCTGGGCCCAGGTCATCGCCGTCAACCTCACCGGTCCGTTCCTGGTCGCCAAGCACGCCGCCCGGCACCTGCTCCCCCACGGCGGGGTGCTCGTGCTGGTCGGCTCCAAGGCGGGCGTGCAGACCGGCTCCGGCTCGGTACCCTACGGCGCGAGCAAGGGAGGGTTGCACGGTCTGGCGCTCACACTGGCCCGCCAGCTCGGTCCACAGGGGATCCGGGTGCACACGCTCTGCCCCGGCGACATCGACACGCCACTGATGCGGCGGTCGCTGTCCGAGGCACGGGCCAACGGCGCCGACGGCGGACGGATCGCCGCCGTCGAGGCCACGCTGGGCCGCCCCGAGGACGTCGCCTCGGCGCTGGTCCTGCTGGCGTCGTCGGCGAGCGCCGGCCTCACCGGCACGGTCTGTACCGGCTGAGCACCCCACCCACCAGGGCAGCGGCACACCACGTGGAGGCATTGTGATCGGCATCATCGGCCCGGAGGACTCGATCCGGCTCGTCCGGGAGGTCGCGGCCGGGGAGGGCCGCGCGGAGTCGATCACCACCCGCGCGTACACCCGGCCGGAGCAGGCCCCCGAGCTGGCCCGCGAACTCGACGAGATGTGCCAGGTGCTGCTGTTCACCGGACGCATCCCGTACACCTTCGCCACCGCCACCGGGGAACTGCGCGCCGAGATCGACTACGTCCGGCACGCCGGCATCGACCTCTACCGCACGCTGTCGCGGATGCTGCTGGCCACCGGCGGGCGGCTGCCCCGGGTCAGCGTCGACACCATCGAGGCGGAGACCGTCCGGGAGACGTACCACGACATCGAGGTCGAGCCGCCCACCGAGATCCTGCCCATCGCCGACTCGTCCGGGCTGCTCTTCTCCGGCCTCGACGAGATCACCGCCTACCACCGGGAACGGTACGCCTCCGGCGCGGTCGAGGCGTGCCTGACCTGCCTCGGCGCGGTGCACCGGGACCTCGCCGACAGCGGGGTGCCGGTGTGGCGCGTCGAGCACACCCGGGCGTCGGTCCGTGACGCGCTGCGCCGGGCCTGGCTCGCCGCCGAGGTACGCCAGTCCCGGGCCACCCAGATCGCGGTGATGATGGTCGACCTGGGCGCCCCCACCCAGCGGGCACAGGACCCGTACCAGGCCGAGCGGCAGCGGCTACGGGTCCGCGAGGCGCTGCTGGAGCACGCCGAACGGATGCGCGGCCGACTCGCCACCGTCGACGACCGGACGATGATCATCACCACCACCCGGGGAACCGTGGAGAGCGCCCTGGCCCGGCACCGCGACGGGCACGCCTCGCTGCTCACCCTGCGCGGCATCGACGTCGAGCACGCCGTCGGCTTCGGCGCCGGCACCACCATCGCCGCCGCCGAGGACAACGCCCGCAAGGCCCTGGCGCTGGGCCGGCACAGCGGCGACACCCACGTGGTCTTCCCCGACGGGGAGGTCCACTCCAGCCGGCAGACCGCCGTGCGTCCCCGGCTGCGCGAGACCGGCCCGGGCATGCTGCGCGTCTCCGAGCAGCTGCGGATCGGACCGCTGTCCACCCGACGGCTGCTGGAGGCGCTGCACCAGATGGACCCCGACCAGATCACCGCCCGGGGCCTCGCCGACGCGTACGGGGTGGAGGCCCGCTCGGCCCGCCGGCTGCTCAACGCGCTGCGCGCGGCCGGCTTCGCCGAGGAGGTCGGGGTGCACGTCAGCACCGGCGCGGGCCGCCCGCAGACCGTCTACCGGGTCGCCATGCAGCGGCTGCTCGGCGCGATCGGAGCCGACAGGTGAGCCGCCCCGCCACCGGGGAGCTGCGCTTCGTACCGACCTACCTGGTCACCGCCACCTTCGCCGCCGACGCCGCGCTCCGGCGGGACCCGCACCGGGCCGCGCACCTGGCGCACATGCGCGACCTGCTCGCCGACGGCACCGCCCTCGTCGTGGGGGCCCGCGCCGACCTGCGCGCCTCGGTGCTGGTGCTACGGTCCGCCGACGCGCCCGCCGCCCGCGCCCACCTCGAACAGGACCCCTACTGGCGGCACGGGGTGTGGACCGCGATCGACGTGGTCGACTACCTGGCCGCCACCGCACCGACCATCGGGAGGTCATGATGTCGTCGTTCCGAAAGCTTTCCGGGGTCCGGGTGCTCGGGGCCGAACACGCCCCGTTCGCCGCCGACCTGCTCCGCGCGGCGTGGGGCGAGGGCGGCGTCGACGCGGTGCCGGTCCGGCTCGTCGCCGACCCGGCGCTGCCCGAGGGCGGCCACCGCGTCGACGTGCCGGAACAGGGTGAGATCCGGCTCGTCGGCGACCCGTTCGCCGGCCTGGTGTACGCCGCCCGCGCCCTGCTCGCCGCCGCCACCCCCGCCGGACTGCCGGTGGGCAGCACGGTGAGCGCCCCCGGACTGCCGCTGCGCACCCTGTGGACCTGGGACCACTCCACCAACTGGGACACCCGGCAGCTCGGTCAGCAGGAGATCGGCGCGCTCAACCCGTACGCGAAGTCGGCCGACGCGTTCGGCGCGGACTACCGCCGCCTGGTCGACTTCTGCTCCCGGGAACGCATCGGCGGCATCGTCGTGTACGGGCTGCTGCGCGACGCCCACGGCGGCGTCACCGCGGCCCGTGACCTGTGCGAGTACGCCAACGCCCGGGGCGTGCGGATCATCGCCGGGGTGGGGATCAACGCCTACGGCGGGATCTACTTCGACGGCCGGCACCGCTACAACCTGGCCACCTGGCTGCGGCAGCGCCCCGACCTCGCCGCCGAACTGCCGAAGAAGGTCGGCTTCGACATCGACGAGTTCGGTGACCTGCACTTCCCGGCCAGCGAGTACATGATGGCGGCCTGCCCGTCCCAGCCGGACAACCTGGCCTGGCACCGCGACGCCATCGACTGGCTGCTCGACACCCTGCCGGTGGGCGGGATCAACTTCGAGACCGGCGACTACGGCAGTTGCGCCTGTGCCCGGTGCTCCGCCCGCACCGGCGGCGAGCGCACCTCCTGGTCGTACGAGGCGATGCGGTCGGTCTACCCGACGCTGCTGGCGACGGCCCGGCGGCCCGGCCCGGCCGGGGTGCCGCTGCGCCACCTCGTCGAGGTGTACTGGGACAACATCTTCGACCTCGACGCCCAGAAGCCCCTGGCCGACCTGCCCGACGACGTCGCCTACCAGTACTGCGTGAACCGGGCCTTCTGGTACGACCAGCGGGACCGGTTGACCGCCGCGCACGTCGAGCGGCTCCCGCACACCACGAACGTGCTGCGCACCCACGCCGGTTCGCAGTGGAACCGGCAGCGCCACTCCTGGGTGCCCGAGATGTACGCCGACATGGCAGCCCGGTCCGGTTCGGCCGGGATGCGCGGGTTGACCATCTTCGCCGAACCGTCCGCCTACCACCCGACCAACGAGATCAGCTACCTGGCGTACGCCCGGTTCTCCTGGAACCCGGGGCTGGCCTGGGCGGACTTCTGGAGCGACGAGGTCGCGCCCCGGTTCGGCGGTGCGGCCGAGGCGGAGGCGTTCCGCGACGGGGCGGCGCTGCTCGACGACCCGGCGGCGAGCGGTACGGCGCTGGCCGCCGTGTCCGCCGACGCGCTGGGCATGGTCGCGGCCACCAGCGGCGAGGTGCGGCGGCGGTGGCTCTGGCTCGCCGAGCGCACCTCGCGGTACGCCTACGCCGCCGGCTGACGCCGGCACGGGCCCACCGGGGGTGGGCCCGCACCGGACGGGGTCAGTCCTCGATCCAACCGTGGGAACGGGCGAACTGGGTGAGGTGCTGCCGGATCTGGCTGATCTGGGCACCGGTGAGCGTCGGCACCTGCTCCACCAGCAGTTCCGTGATGTTGGACCGGAAGGTGAAGGCGGTCAGGACGTCGCACTCGTCGTCGTCGCCCCGGTCGGTCACCGGTAGCCGGGTCACCGTCGGCGCGGCGGACGCCGACGGGCGCGACGCGACCGGGGCCCCCGGGTTGAGCAGGCGCGCGTAGAGCGCCTTGATCCCGCGGTTGCCCTCCACCGACTCGAACTCCACCCGCATCCCGGGCGCGACCGACGGTCGCTGGTCGCCGAAGTCGTTCGCGTGCACGAAGACGTCCTCACCACCGCCCTCCGGGCTGATGAAGCCGTACCCCTTCACGTCGTCGAAGCTGAGAATCGTACCGACCGCCACCGCGACCACCACCCCACGAACAAGAGCCACCAGAACAGAAGAACCACCGCAACGGGAACCCAGCTTAGGGGCACCGTCATCGGCGCGGTACCCATGGTAAGGGAGGCCCGGTCCCCCACCGCACCGGTCGCGCAGCCACCGCCCGCCGAACACCACCGGTCAGTCGATGACCTCGCAGATGACGCCGTCGGCCGGCAGCACCGCGCCCACCTCGACCTGCATGTTCTTGACCACACCGGCCCGGTGGGCCAGCACCGGCTGTTCCATCTTCATCGCCTCCAGCACGACCAGGAGCTGGCCGGCCTCCACCGGTTCGTCCTCGACCACCGCGATCCTGACCACGGTGCCCTGCATCGGCGCGGTCACCATGCTGCCCGACACCGCCGGACGGGCCTGCGCGACGCTGCGCCGACGGGGCCGCGCCGGCGGGGCCGACCCAGCGGGCGTCGCCGCGAGGGCGGCCGGCAGCGACACCTCCATCCGCCGGCCGTTGACCTCCACCACCACCTGCCGGCGGGCGGGCTCCTCCGTCCCGGCGGCGGTCGGCCGGTCGTGGGGCTCCAGCCGGTTGTCGAAGTCCCGCTCGATCCACTCGGTGTGGACCAGCAGCGCGGGTCCGGCGAAGGCCGGGTCCTCGACGACCGCACGGTGGAACGGCAACGTGGTGGCCAGGCCCTCCACCGTGAACTCGGCCAGGGCGCGGCGGGCCCGTTGCAGGGCCTGGTCCCGGGTGGCGCCGGTGACCACCAGTTTGGCCAGCAGCGAGTCCCAGGACGGTCCCACGGTGCTGCCGCTGCGTACCCCGGTGTCGACCCGGACGCCGGGCCCCGAGGGGGGTACGTAGGCGGTGACCGTGCCCGGGGTCGGCAGGAACCCGCGCCCCGGGTCCTCGCAGTTGATCCGGAACTCGATCGAGTGGCCCCGGGCCGGCGGGTCGTCGTACCCGATCGGCGCACCGTCGGCCAGCCGGAACATCTCCCGGACGAGATCGATGCCGGCCACCTCCTCGCTGACCGGGTGCTCGACCTGGAGCCGGGTGTTGACCTCAAGGAACGAGATGCTGCCGTCGCTGTCGACCAGGAACTCGCAGGTCCCGGCACCGACGTAGCCGACCTCGGCGAGGACCGCCCGCGACGCCCGCCGCAGCTCGGCGTCCTGCTGCGGGGTCAGGAACGGCGCGGGCGCCTCCTCGACCAGCTTCTGGTGCCGGCGTTGCAGGGTGCAGTCGCGGGTGGAGACCACCACGACCGTGCCGTAGCGGTCGGCGAGACACTGGGTCTCCACATGCCGGGGACGGTCGAGGAAACGCTCCACGAAGCACTCCCCCCGCCCGAACGCGGCAACGGACTCGCGGACGGCCGACTCGAACAGCGCGGGGATCTCATCGAGGGTACGGGCGACCTTCAACCCCCGACCGCCCCCACCGTGCACCGCCTTGACCGCGACCGGCAACCCGTGTTTCCGGGCGAACGCCAGCACCTCGTCGGCGGAGTCGACAGGCCCCGGCGTACCAGGCGTCAGCGGGGCGCCCACCCGGCGGGCGATCGCCCGCGCGGCGACCTTGTCGCCCAGCGCACGGATGGCCGCGGGCGGCGGCCCGATCCAGGTCAGGCCCGCCGCGAGCACGGCCTCGGCGAAGTCGGCGTTCTCGGACAGGAAGCCGTACCCCGGGTGCACCGCGTCCGCGCCGGCCAGGGCGGCGGCCCGCAGGATGCGGTCCGGGTCGAGATAGCTGGTCGTCGGGGTGTCCCCGCCGAGCGCGTAGGCCTCGTCGGCCAGGGCGACGTGCAGGGCGTCCCGGTCCGGGTCGGCGTAGACCGCCACGCTCGCCAGCCCCTCGTCACGGCACGCCCGGGCCACCCGTACGGCGATCTCGCCCCGATTGGCGATCAGTACCTTGCGCACGCCTGCTCCCCTCGTCGATGTCCTCACCGGGCACCCCGGCGCCAGGCGGTCGCGCTGCGGTCCACCGGCAGGGACCGGCGCAGCACGGCGACCCGGGCCGCCCGTACCCGCTGCGGGGGCCGGTCGGCGGGCGGCGCGGCCAGTGTCTGTACCGCCACGAGGACCGCCACGATCTCCTCAGGCGTCGCGTCGGCCCTTACCGTCAGGTCCGCCCGGTCCCCGGCGGGCCGGTCCGGCCGCCCCGGACCGTGCCCGGGCCGTGCCCCCTGCGGGTACCGCCCGCCACGGAGGTCCCGCCCGGTCACAGCGGGATGTTCCCGTGCTTGCGGGGCAGCCGGTCGACCCGCTTGTCGCGCAGCGCGCGGAGGGCCTCGACCACCTGGGTACGGGTCTCCCTGGGCAGGATCACCGCGTCGATGTAGCCCCGCTCGGCGGCCACGTAGGGGTTGCACAACGTCCGCTCGTACTCCGCGCGCAGCCGTTCCCGCTCGGCCCGGGGGTCGGCGGCGTCCCGCAGGGTCCGCCGGTGCAGGACGCTGACCGCCCCTTCCCCACCCATCACGGCGATCTCGGCGGTGGGCCAGGCCAGGTTGATGTCGGTGCCGAGATGCTTGGAGCCCATCACCCCGTACCCCCCGCCGTAGGCCTTGCGGGTGACCACGGTGACCATCGGCACGGTGGCCTCCGCGTAGGCGTAGATCAGCTTCGCGCCCCGCCGGATGATGCCGCCCTGCTCCTGCTCCAGGCTGGGCATGAAGCCGGGGACGTCGACGAAGGTCAGCACCGGGATGTGGAACGCGTCGCAGGTGCGGATGAAACGGGCCGCCTTCTCGCTGGCGTCGATGTCGAGCACCCCCGCGAGTTGCATCGGCTGGTTGGCCACCACGCCGACGCTGTGCCCGTCGACCCGGCCGAACCCACAGACGATGTTGCGGGCGAACAGCGGCTGGACCTCCAGCAGCTCACCGTCGTCCAGGACCGCCCGCACCACCTGCGTCATGTCGTACGGCCGGTTGCGGTCGTCGGGGATGAGCGTGTCCAGGGCGGCGTCGGTTTCGGCGGCGTCCGCGCGCTCCGACACGGCGAACACCGGCGGGTCGGTCATGTTGTTCGACGGCAGGTGCCCGAGCAGCAGCCGGACGTACTCGAACGCGTCCTTCTCGTCGGCGGCGAGGTGGTGGGCGTTTCCCGAGATGGTGTTGTGGCTGTGCGCACCGCCCAGCAGTTCCCGGTCCA
The DNA here is from genome assembly GCF_053667945.1 of Micromonospora sp. SCSIO 07396. NCBI lineage: Bacteria > Bacillati > Actinomycetota > Actinomycetes > Micromonosporales > Micromonosporaceae > Micromonospora > Micromonospora sp. SCSIO 07396. The sequence continues at coordinate 1,784,857 of NZ_CM132210.1, read as the reverse complement.
CCTCCTGCCCGGTGACCGTACGCAGCACCTCGGGGCCGGTGACGAACATGTGCGAGATGCCGTCCACCATCACGACGAAGTCGGTGATGGCCGGCGCGTACACCGCACCACCCGCGCACGGGCCGGTCATCAGGGAGATCTGCGGAATCACCCCGGATGCCTGGACGTGCCGCTTGACCAGCTCGGCGTAGTAGGCCAGCGACACCACCCCCTCCTGGATGCGGGCACCACCCGAGTCGTTGATGCCGATGATCGGTGTGCCGGTCCGCAGCGCGAGGTCCATCACCTTGATGATCTTCTCGCCGTACACCTCACCGAGGCTGCCGCCGAAGACCGTGAAGTCCTGGGCGAACAGGTACACCCGGCGACCGTCGATGGTGCCGTGACCGGTCACCACCCCGTCGCCGTACGGGCGCTCCCGCTCCATCCCGAAGCTGTGGCAGCGGTGTCGGGCCAACGCGTCCAGCTCCACGAAGGAGTCCGGATCGAGGAGCGCCTCGATCCGCTCCCGGGCCGTCAGCTTGCCCTTGTCGTGCTGCCGTCGCACGGCCCGTCCGTCGTCCGGGTGGTGGGCCGACTCGCGGCGGCGGACCAGCTCCGCGAGCCGCCCGGCGGTGGTGGTCGAGCCGTCGTCCGTGCCCAGGGCGTCGGAGGACCGCCCGGTCGCGGTCGGCCCGGTCGACGTCGGGTCCGGCGCGGTGCGTCCCGCGCCCGGCTGTGGTGTCGCGTTCACGGCAGCGTCACCACCTGGGCGGCGTAGGTGAGCCCGGCGCCGAAGCCGACCAGCAGGGCCGACTCCCCCGCCGCGACCGCCCCCCGGGACAGCAGGTCGTCCATGGCCAGCGGAATGGACGCCGCCGAGGTGTTGCCGGCGTGCACCACGTCCCGGGCCACCACGGTGCGCGGACCGAGCCCCAGGGCGCGCGCGGCAGCCTCGACGATCCGCAGGTTGGCCTGGTGCGGGATGAACGCCCCGAGGTCGTCCGCCCGTACACCGGCGGCGGCCAGCGCCCGGGTCGCCGTCTCGGGGACCAGCCGGGTGGCCCAACGGAAGACCTCCGGCCCGGCCATCCTCATGTAGGGCCAGGCCCCGCCGTGCCGCCACGCCCCGTCGTGGGCGATCATCTCGTGGCGTTCCCCGTCGGACCCCCAGACGACCGGCCCGATCCCCCGGTTCTCCGCCGGCCCCACGACCACCGCGCCGGCCCCGTCGCCGAAGAGGAAGGCGGTGCCCCGGTCGTCGGGATCGACGATGTCGCTCATCCGCTCGGAACCCACCACCACGACCCGGTCGACCTGACCCGAGCGCACCATCGAGTCGGCGACCGCCAGGCCGTAGCAGAAGCCCGAACAGGCGGCGTTCAGATCCAGCCCGGCGGCGTTACGGGCCCCGATCAGGGTGGCCACCCTCGGGGCGGACGGTGGTGACTGTTCGAGGATCGACATGGACGCCAGCACGACCGCGTCCACGTCCCGGGGATGCGTCCCGGACTGCGCCACCGCCTTGCGGGTCGCCTCCGCCGCCATCCCGACGATAGTCTCCCCGTCGTCGGCGAAGCGCCGCGAGACGATGCCGGACCGCTTGCGGATCCACTCGTCCGAGGAGTCGATCCGGGCGCAGATCTCGTCGTTGCCGACCACCCGGCTCGGCCGGTACGCACCGACACCGAGGATCGCCGACCCCCGGAGCCCGCTCACCTGTGGGCTCCCGTCGTCGGCACGGCGTTGACCGGCAGCGCGACCAGTGTGCCCTCCTCGTAGCGCCGACGGCAGGCGCGCCGCTGCACCTTGCCGCTGGAGGTCTTCGACAACGCGCCCCGGCGCAGCATCAGGATCTCGTCGGCCTCCAACCGGTGCTTCTCCCAGATCGCCGCCCGCACCAGTTCCCGGGCCGCCGCGAGGCCGGGCGAGCGCAGCACCCGCCCGTCCACCTCGATGAGCACCACCAGCCGCTCGGAGGTGCCGTCGTCGACGGAGAACGCGGCGGCGCAGTTCGGATGCAGCCCGGGGACCGCCTGCTCCGCCGACTCCTCGATGTCCTGCGGGTAGTGGTTGCGCCCCTTGCGGATGATGACGTCCTTGAGCCGGCCGGTGACGTACAACTCGCCGTCGTGCAGGAAGCCGAGGTCGCCGGTACGCAGGTGCGGGGTGTCCGGATCGTCGAGCAGGCGGGCCCGGAAGGACTCCTCCGACAGTTCCTGACGCCCCCAGTAGCCGCCGGCCACACAGGGGCCACTGACCCAGATCTCGCCGACCCGGCCGGGCGGGCACTGCACGCGCGAGGTGGGGTCCACGATGCGTACCGTGGTGGACGGCACCGTCGCCCCGCAGCTCACCGCAGGGACCGGGTCGACCCGCGGTCCGTCGGCGAGGGTGACCACCCCGTCGGCCAGCGCGCCCGGATCGACCCAGAGGACCTTCGGGGGGCGGTGCTGGCTGCTGCCGGTGACCTTCAGGGTGTTCTCGGCCAGGCCGTAGCCGGGACACATCGCCTCGGCGGAGAATCCGTGCGGGGTGAACGCCTCGACGAACGAGGTGAGCGTCCCCCAGCGGACCGGCTCCGCCCCGTTCGCGGCGACCCGCCAGCGGGACAGGTCGCCAACCGCACCCGTGCCGCCCTCGGCGGCGGCGCGCACGCACAGCTCGTAGGCGAAACTGGGGGCCGCGGAGTGGGTGCCGCCGAACCGGGCGATGGCTTCGAGCCAGCGTGCGGGCCGGCGGATGAAGGACTCGGGCGCCATCAGGAACGACGGCACCCCGGCCCACAGCGGCAGCACCACACCGAAGAGCATCCCCATGTCGTGGAACAGGGGCAGCCAGTTGACCACCTTCCCGTCGGGGGCGAAGGGCCACAGTTCGTCGGTCTCCCGGGCGTTGTGCATGAAGTGCCGGTGGGTCACCACGACGCCCTTGGGGTCGCCCGTCGAACCCGACGTGTACTGGAGCAACGCGATGTCGTCAGGTCCGGGCGCGACCGCGCCCCAGTCGGGCGGCGGCGGCGCGGACAGGGCGTCGTCCGTGGCGACGAGGGCGAGTCCGGCCAGTTCGGGTGCGTCGCCGAAGCGCGACTCAAGGTCGGTCTTCACCGCCAGCGTGGTCAGGACCGTGGTGGTACGCGCGTCGTCGGCGATGCGGCGCAGCCGGGCCAGCCCGTCACGGCGGCGGGGCACCTGCATCGGGGCGCTGGCCACCCGCGCGGACATGCAGCCGAGCAGGGTGCGGATGAACTCCAGGCCGGAGGGGTAGAGCAGGACCGCCCGCTGGCCGGTCAGCCCGAGGGCCGCGAACCGGGCCGCCCGGGCCGTCGCCGCGTCGTGGAGCTGCCGGAAGGTCAGGGTCTCCTCGGGTTCCTCGCCGTCCCGCAGGAACACGTACGCGGTCGTGTCCGGCTCCGTGGCATCACGGAGTCGCAACACGTCCGGCAGGGTCCGGGTCTCCGGACCGGAGGGGTGGAGCAGGCTGCTAGCCATCGTCTGCGTCTCCTTGTCGCGCCGGGACCGTCACGCACTGCCACGGCCACGGATCAAACGGAATCGCCATCGCTTCGGGCGACGGGCTGTCCACACGAGCGAATGCCTTCCGCGACCGCGGTAACGTCGAAGTCACCGAGAATTCTCCGTAGGCCACCTGCGGAAGCGGCCCGGCCCCGGACGGACCACCTCCGGCGCCGGGCCACCCGTGAATTCTCAGGAATGATCTTCGGACGGCACCGGACGGTCCACGGCCAGTCGCCAGTCGCCTTCCTCATTGCGTACGAGCACATCCGTGCAGGTCCCGTTGATGTGCGTCATCTCACCGTCCGGCCCGGGGATGTCCAGGCTGTAGTCGACGATCAGAAGGGACGTGTCGGAGGTGGTGTAGGTCTGCAGGACCTTCGAACGAATCCTCGGTCCGGTGGCGAGGAAGTCGACGAAGAAATCCGTTCGGGCCTTGCCCGACAGCGGTGCGCCGGAGATGTTCGAGACCGCATCCTCCGTGTACATGGAGTCATAGAGCGCGCCGTTTCCGGAGTTGAACACCTTGACGAACAGATCGTTCTGCAGGTCGGGGTCGTCGGGAATGGTGGAGTCGACGAGGTTGTCCACGGTTTTCCTCCTGGGCTTGTCGGTGGCCGCTGCGCGGGGCGTCAGAGCAGCGGGGTTTGCGGGTCAAGGCCGAGGATGACCCGGCCCTGTACCTCCAGATTGGTGCTGAGCAGAATCCAGCCGTGCAGCGCGAGGCCCTGAATGTCGTGGTGGAACCGCTGCAACGGCACCGCCCGCTTGATCACCGACGCGCCGCTGGCGTTGTAGAGGATCTCCACCGCCTCCTTGGCCTGCTGCGCCGCGTAGGCGCTGTGGCCACGGATGGCGGCCCGCTCGGCAAGCGTCAGTTCCTCGTACCGGTCGGCCCGGTCCTGGAGGAGGCCGTACATCTGCTGGCACAGCGCCTCGGCGGCCGCGATCCGGCTGGCGGCGGCACCGAGCTGGATGTGGGTGAGCGGATGCTGGCTCTGGTCGGTCCACTGGGTCTGGCTGATGCCGCGCCCGGGCAGCCGCTCCAGGAAGATGTCCAGCGCACCCCGGGCGATGCCGATGAACGTGGCCACCGACTGGGCGAACAGGAAGCTGTAGAGCCCGTACCCGCGCCCGGGTGGCGGCGGCGGCAGTTCGATTCCGGCGGCCATCGCGGCCTCCGCCTCGGCCGGGATGACGACGTGGTGGGCCGGCACGAAGACGTCGGTGGCGGTCGTGGTGGAGCTGCCTGTCGCCGTCAGGGAGGACGCGACCCAGTCGTCGGCGATGGCGAACCGGTCCATCGGCACCAGCGCGATGGCCTCGTCGGTGGTGCCGTCCGGACGCTGGACGATCGCCAGCATCATGTTCCAGTCCGCGCCGCGGCAGCCGGAGTTGAAGCCCCACGTCCCGTTGAGCACGTACCCGTCGCCGCTGGGCACGAGCGTGCCGGTCGGGCTGAATCCGCCGGAGATCCGGACCCCGGGCCGGGTGAAGATGTCGTCCTGCAGTTCCTCGGGGAACAGGGTCACCATCCAGGCACTCGACGCCCAGACCATGGAAACCCAGCTGGACGAGGGGCAGCCACGGGCGATCTCGGCGAGCACCTCCGCCTGTTCGGCCAGCGACAGGTCGAGCCCGCCGTACCGTTGCGGAGTGGCCATCGCGAAGACACCCGCCTTCTCCAGCAGGGCGAGGTTCTCCTCGGGCAGCCAGCGCCGCTGCTCCGCCTCCAGGCCGTTCTCCCGCAGCTTGGGTACGATGTCGCGTACGGCGGCGAGCACGTCATCCTTGGCTTGTTGCATTTACATCCCTCGAATCGTTACGAGATGGTTAAACCGCAGCAGGAATCCGCATGGCGGTAGCGGGAGGCCCGCCTCAGCAAGCCTGTAGAATTATTGCAGGACAGTCCTGTACTGTCGGTAATCAATCGTTCATTCTCGATGCCGATGAGGTGCAGGTGGATGTCCGGTTACCTAAGAGTGGACGTCATCGAGAAACTGGATCCGGGCGCTCACCAGCGGCAACCACGCACACGGCGCGGTGGCGATGAGCGGGTTTCAGCCCCGCACCCGGCAACCTGTTTACTTACCTAGAAGTAAGCACTTACCTCCAGGTTGCCACTGACCTAATCTTTATGGGTGCGACTGCGGCCGAGCCGTAATGAGGGCGGGGATTGTAGCACGTCAGATTTTGGCCAACTGCTGCCTTCTCCACCAGACCTGGCCACACAGCATCGCCCCGTCGGAGCTTCGACCGAGACCGCGCCTGCTCCGACTGACGTCGGACGGCTGCCTTCACCGCAGAAACAGTCATCCGACCCACACCCGCGAGCCTTTTACATGGGGGCAATGTGCAGTTCCGCGTCCTCGGACCGCTGGAAGTGATAGATGAGGAACACTCGCTTGTCCTGGGAGGAACAAAACAACGGGCCACGCTCGGTTATCTGTTGTTGCAGGCCAATAGGTCTGTCGCCACCAGTCAACTGATCTCCGCGCTCTGGCCCGATGACGACGCGCCGGTCTCAGCGCGGAAGATTCTGCAGAACGCTGTCTGGAGCCTGCGCCGACGGGTGCTCCAACCGGCCCCGGGCAGCGACGTACCCAACCTCCTGACCAGGTCACCCGGCTACCGGCTCGTCGTCGACCCGGAGAGCGTCGACCTGCACCGGTTCCAGCGGCTCGCCGAGGCGGGGAACCGTCGGCTCAGAGCCGGCTCACCGGAGGCCGCCGCGGTCGCGCTGCGCAACGCACTGAGCCTCTGGCGGGGCCCGGCCCTGGCGGACCTCGCGGAGGCCGGCATCGTCTGGCCGGAACTGGGCAACCTCCACAATGCCCGGATGGACGCGCTCGAAGACTACTTCGACGCCGACATCTCCTGCGGTCGATACCAGGGGGTGATCAACGAACTCGGCAACGACCTCGACGGCATCGCGCTGCGCGAGCGGTCCTGCCGGCTGCTGATGCTGGCGCTGTACCGCTGCGGCCGGCAGGCTGACGCCCTGAACGTGTATGCCCGGGCCCGCACCATGCTGGCCGAGGAACTCGGCCTGGAACCCGGCCGGGAGCTGCAACTGCTGCAACAGGCGATCCTCAACCAGAGTCCCGAGCTCAACCTGGACGACACCAACCAGTTGGCGACCCACGGGCTACTGAGCGTGCCGCCCGGTCAGGTCATCGAGGTCCACCGCAGGGCCGACCCCGAGCCGATGGGCGTCCGACGCAGGGCCGCCGCGTTCGACGGCCCGGCTGCACTCGCGTCACCGGCCCGGGCCTCGGCCATCGTCGAGGAGCCGCCAGAGCCGCTGCGCAGCGAGCGGCGGAAGGTCAGCGTCATGCTGATCCGCAGCCACATCGACACCGGGACCACCAGGCTCGACGCCGCCGCCCTCGACAGGCTGCTGGAGGGCGCCAGCCAGTGGATACGGGAGACGGTGGAGCGGTTCGGCGGATCGGTCTCCACCACCATCGGCTCGGTCACCGTCGGGCTCTTCGACGCCGACGGCGCCCGGGGCGACGACGCCGAGCGGGCCGTCCTGGCCACCATGGCCATCCGCAACCGCTGGCACCCGGTGGAGACGCCGGCAGCCGGCGACGTACCACCCAACGGCCACCGGGTGTCCTTCCGCGCCACCGTCGTCACCGGCGAGGCGCTCATGCCGAACCGGCCGGACGGCCCGGCCGGAATCTGCGGGACGCTACTGGACCGTTCCCAGGCGATGCTGCTGCGCACCGGGGAGTGTGAGATCCGGGTCTGCGCCACCACCCGGACGGACACCGCGTCCATCATCGACTGTCAGCCGACCGCGGACCCCGGGGAATGGCGGGTACGCGGCTTCCGACCCACCTCCATCGGGTTGGACACGATCCCCACCGTGGAACGCGGATTCGAGCTCGACCTGCTCGGTGGGCTCCTGGACCGGGCCCGCCACCGGCGTACGCCGCACTTCGTCACCGCCCTCGGCGAGCCCGGCAGCGGCAAGACCAGATACCTGGCGGAGCTGGAGCGGATGTTCGGTCACCGGGTCCACCTCGCGCACGTCTGCGCCGACCCGGCGGAGCTGCCGGGGCGGGACGGGGTCTTCGCCGTCCAGGCCGCGCTGGTCCGCGCGCTGTGCGAGATCCGGCCGACCGACGCGCCGGAGCGGGCTATGGAACGGCTGACCCGTACGGTACGCCGGCTGGCCGACAGCGACGAGCACGCGGACCGGGTGCTGCGGTGCATCACCCCGTTCGTGGCCGACGAACCCGTACCCGGCCTCGCGGTGGACGTACGCGAGGATCTGGCACGGTGGGGCAACTTCCTGGAGGGGACACCGCTCGACCGCCCGGTGCTGCTGCTCATCGACGACCTGCACCGCAGCGACGACGGCCTGCTGCTCATGGTCGACGGTCTCGCCGACTTCATCGGAGTGCCGCTGCTGGTGGTGGCCGCGGCCACCCCGGAACTGCTGCAACGCCGCCCCGACTGGGGACGGGGCAAGCAGAACTTCACCACCATCACCCTGGAGGCGTTGTCCGACGCCGCGATCGACGAACTGGTCGACTTCGTCCACTCCAGCTCGCCACTGCAACCCCGCGAGTCCACGCACTGGTTCCGGCGCGCACTCAGCGTGATCAAGGGCGACCGTCCCGACGAACTACGCGGTTACGTCAGATCCCTGCTGGCCACCCGGTCGGCACGGCACTTCCTCAGTGGATACCCCTCCGGTGCCCGGTCGATGTGACCCCGCCCCGCCGCGGCAGCGGTCGGGTGGCGGCTGCCGACCGGGCCACCACTGTCGAGGAACCGCCACCCGGCGCGGGCCGGGCCTGTCCGCACCTGGTGGTCAGCTGTCGCGCGGCACGGGCACGGGCACGGCCCGGGCCGGCAGGTATTCCCGACCCCACGCCCCGAGCGGCTTGAGCGCGTCGTTGAGTGCCTGCCCCCGGTCGGTCAGCGAGTATTCCACCCGCATCGGCAGGTCCTCGGAGGCTTCCCGACGGACGATGCCGTCGGCCTCGAGTTCGCGCAGGTGTTGGAACAACACCTTCTCGCTCACTCCGATGAGCCTCCTCAGCTCACCGAACCGTCGATGGCTGTCACTGAGGGCCCACAGGATGACGACCTTCCACTTGCCGCTGATCACCTCGATCGCGGCATCCAGACCACAATGTGTCGGCCGCACCCTGACACTCAATTCATTCACTCCCCGACCGGCCGGCGGCACTCTCCCCGTGAGTTCCGGTGTCCGTAGAGTCTAGCGCGCGAGAGTCGTACGGTCGCGCTGTGTTGCGGTGAAAATGACGACACGTGACGATTTCGCCGCACCCCTCACCCCGCCCCACCACCCATCAGGGCCTGCTCGTCCTGGTCACGCAGGGCGACGCAGAGCGCCTCCAGGGCGACCCGGAGCCGCTCGATGTCGGCGTCGGCGAGGTTGAGCGACGGCTCGAACCGCAACGTGTTCGCCGCGCTCGCGGTGGGGAACGTGCGGATCCGGTGCACCCGCAGCAGGTAGCCCGAGATGACGTAGCCCAGCATGCCGTTGGCGGAGGCACCGGCGATGGCCGGTGCGGCGGAACCGGACTGGTCGTCGAACTCCAACCCGAGCATCAACCCCCGCCCCCGGACCTCGCGGACCACCCCGGGGAAGCGACGGCGCAGGTCGTGGAAGATCTCGGCCAGCTTCTCGCCCTTCTCCTTGGCACGCAGGTAGGCGGCACCGTTCTCCGCCTCCAGCAGTTCCAGCACCCGCGCGGTGACCGCGGTGGACAGGCCGTCGCGGGCGAACGTGGAGCTGTGCACCAGCGCGAAGTCGCGACGGTAGCGCCGCTGCGCGACCAGGGTCACCGCCGTCTTGGTGATACCGCCGCCGAGGCCCTTCGCCAGGGTCAGGTAGTCGGCCGCGAAGCCGATCTGGGAACTGGCGAAGAACGCGCCGGTACGCCCCAGACCGCTCTGGATCTCGTCGACGACGATCGGGCAGTCCAACGCCGCGCACCCCTGCCGGATGCGGTCCGCCTTGGCCGGCGTGACCACCCGGATGCCGCCCTCACCCTGGATGACCTCCATGACGAACGCCGCCACCACCGGGATCGGGCGCTCGACGACCACGGCGACGCCGTCGACGACCCGGACGTCCCGCAGGACGGTGCGGGTCTCCTCGGCGATGCGGTCGAACGCGTCGAGGTCGTCCAGGGACACGAACCGGGCGGCGGGCGCGAGGCCGGCGAACGGGGTGCGGTAACTCGGGTTGTGGGTCAACTGCACGCTGCCGACCAGCTTGCCGTGGAAGGAGCCCGCCAGGGCGACGAACACCGGCGGTCGTGCGGCGGCCTCGGCGTTGTCCCGCCGTAGTCCGGACAGGACGGTGGACAGGTCGGCCCCGGACCCGGGCGGCGGAGCCACCGTCTGCGCCTGGGCGGCCACCTCCGCGATGTGGGCCTCCACCTCGTCGAGCAGGGAGCGCACCCGCAGCACCCGGTCGAACTCCGCGTGCTTGAGCGCCACCTCGATCGACTCGGCGCCGCTGTTGGAGAAGATGGCGAAGTAGCGCTCGTCGGTGCCGAACTCACGGCCGACGATGTCGTTGAGCCGGGCGGCGATCTGGTCGACCGCCGGCTGTCGGGACGCCTGGGCGAGCACCGGACGGCGTTCGCTCAGGAAGGTCACGGCGGTGTCGACGAGCGCGGGATGGTTGTGACCGAGGACCAGGGCACCGTAGCCACCGGCATAGTCCACCACCGTCTCCGGCGTGCCGTCGGGGCCGACGTACCGCAGGGTGTCGCCCTCGGCCCGGGTGTATTCGACATTGATGCCGAGCATGTTCAGCAATTCCTGCATCGCTGGCTCGGCGAGGGTCTGCTCTGGTGTCACGGATTGCATGCCGGTTCCGGTCCTGTCGTCGGTCGATCGCACCTGGACGGCTGCCGTTTTCGCAACCGCAAACAGGTTAACGCCACCCGACGGGGCGGCCCTCAATAGGCGGTAACGCGCCGGTAACCTACGACCACACGCCGACCGGCCACCGGAATTACCATTCGATGAACCCGACGTGCGCCCGGCTGGTTAACGTGAGCCGACAGGTGCGTTGTTCGATCCGCACCGGACCGGCACGCCGTCCGGCCGACCGCGCAGACGGGAGGACGTCCATGCACCGCTCGTTGCGAGAGGTGATGGCCCGCTTCGCCACGGGGGTGACGGTTGTCACCGTCGGAGGCGACAACCTGCACGCCATGACGGCCAACGCCGTCGCCTCGGTCTCACTGGACCCACCGCAGATCCTGTGCTGCGTGGCGCACAGCGCGGTCATGCACAAGGCCATCTCCGCCGCGGAGCACTTCGCGGTCTCGGTGCTCGGCGCAGACCAGGAGCACCTGGCCCGTCACTTCGCCGACCGTCGCCGGCCCCTGGGGGCGGCCCAGTTCGAGAAACTGCCGCACCGGCCGGGACCGGCCTCCGGCGCACCCCTCATTTCGGGTGCCCTGGCCTGGCTGGAATGCCGTTTGTTCGAGGCCCACGATTCCGGCGACCACACCATCTTCGTCGGTTCGGTGATCGGCGCGGAAATCGGCCACGACGGGGCTGGTCTGCTGTTCTTCGGCGGTGCGTTCCACAGCATCGGCAGCACTTCGGCGGCGGCGACGACCGACAACCGGTCACATACTTTGCAGTAAGTACTTGAGTGCCCACATGCCGGCGTCTAGGCTCCAAAAGTGGCATCGGCGATGGCGGGCGCTTTCTGCGTGGCCAGCACCGACAGTCTTTTTGCCTTTTCAGGAACACAGAGGAGAGTGGCACTGGTGTCCGAAGAAAACCGCGTACCCGTCTCGGTGATCGGCCTCGGAATGATGGGGGCGGCACTGGCGGGCGCATATCTCAGGGCCGGCCACCGCACGACGGTGTGGAACCGCTCCGCCAACAAGGCGGACGCACTTGTTGAGCAGGGCGCGAGCCGTGCGGACACGATCGCCGACGCGGTCGCCGCGAGCGACGTCCTGGTGGCCTGCGTGGTCGACTACCAGACCCTGCACGAGATCCTTGAGCCGGTGAAGGAGTCGCTCAACGGCAAGGTCATCGTCAACCTGACCTCCGGCGTGCCGGAGGACGCCCGGGGCGCCGCGCAGTGGGCCCAGTCCCTCGGCGCGAAGTACCTCGACGGTTACATCATGACGGTGCCGCCGGCCGTCGGGCTCCCCCAGACCCTGCTGTTCTACGGCGGCTCGAAGGAGGTCTTCGACACCTACGAGTCGACCCTGAAGGTCCTCGGCGGCAACAGCATCTTCCTGAGCGAGGACCCGGGGGTCGCCGGCCTGTACGACCTCTCGCTGCTCGGCATCCTGTGGTCGTCGCTCGCCGGCGCGCTGCACGGCTTCGCGATGCTCGCCAGCGAGGGCATCCCGGCGGCGGCGCTGACGCCGTTCGCCGAGTCCTGGATCACCCACGTGGTGCTGCCCAGCATCAAGGGGGCCGCCCAGCAGGTCGACGCGGGCCAGTACGCGACCACCATCTCCACGGTGGGGCTGAACGCGGTCGGTCTGGCCAAGATGGTGGAGGCCAGCAAGGGCCAGGGACTCCGGCCGGACGTGATGATCCCGATCCGGGACATGCTCCAGGAGCGGGCCGACAGCGGACACGGCGACGAGGCGCTGGCCAGCCTGATCGAGGTCATCAAGAAGCCCTGATCCAGCTGCCGCACGGTCGTTTCTGACGCGCCGGGCCCGGGACGCCTCCGACGGACGGCCCGGGCCCGGCGCGTTCTCCCACCGGTCATCGGCGCACCAGTGCACCCAAGGAGAGCGATCGATGAACTGGGGATTACACCCTGCTCCATAGGGTCGATCCGCCCGGTCACCATCCATCGATCCATCTCGGGAGGATTGCGATGTCCGACGAACGATGCCCCTACACGATCGACCCGACCGGCACCGACCTGCACGGCGAGGCCGCCGCGCTGCGCCGCCGGGGGCCGGCGACCCAGGTGGAACTGCCCGGCGGTGTCGTCGTCTGGGCGGTCACCGACACGGCGCTCATCAAAGCGCTGCTGACCGACCCCCGCGTCTCCCGGGACACCTACCAGCATTGGCCGGCCTGGGAGAACGGCGAGGGCGAGTTGGCCCGGACCTGGCCGCTGGCGATGTGGGTCGCCGACCGAAACATGATCACCGCGTACGGCGCCGAGCACAGCCGACTGCGCCGGCTGGTGGCCAAGGCGTTCACCGCCCGCCGGACGAACGCGCTACGTCCCCGGATCGAGCAGATCGTCGCCACCCTGCTGGACTCGATCGCCGCGCAGGGCAAGGACGGGCCGGTCGACCTGCGGGCCGAGTACGCCTACGCCCTGCCCACCTGGGTGATCTCCGAACTGTTGGGCGTCCCCGACGCCATCCGGGACGAGTTGCTGGACATGATCGGCAGGTGGCTGACCGGGGCGATCTCGCCCGAGGAGGCGCCCCTGCTGGAAGAGCGCGTCTACACCGTGCTCGCCCGGTTGGTGGAGCAGCGGCGGCAGAGCCCCGGCGAGGATCTGATCAGTGGGCTGATCGCCGCCCGGGACGACCGGGACGGCCCGGGTCTGACCGAGCGGGAACTGGTCGACACCATCCTGCTGACCTTCACCGCCGGCCACGAGACGACCGCCAACCTCCTGGACCAGGCGATCTTCGCCCTGCTCAGCCACCCGGAGCAGCATGAGCTCGTCCGGTCCGGCGCGGCGAGCTGGGACGACGTCATCGAGGAGACCCTGCGCTCGGAAGCGCCCTTCGCCAACCTGCCGATGCGGTACGCCGTCGAGGACTTCGAGCTGGGCGGGGTGAAGTTCACCAAGGGCGACGCCATCATGATCTCGTTCGCCGGCTCGGGTCGGGACCCGAAGGTGCACGGCGAGGACGCCGACGTCTTCGACATCACCCGGGCGACCCGGGGTGACCACATCGGATTCGGCCACGGGGTGCACTACTGCCTGGGCGCGCCACTGGCCCGGTTGGAGGCGCGCATCGCCCTGCCGGCGCTGTTCGAGCGGTTCGCCGGGCTACGCCTGGCCCGGCCGGCGGACGAGATCCCCCGGTTGACCTCGTTCGTGTCCAACGGGCACCAGGAACTGCCGGTCCTGCTCGATCCCGTGCCGGTCGCCTGAGCGGCACGTCGGCCCCGGACCGCCGCACAACGGTGTGGCAGCGGTCCGGGGCCGACGTGCGTCAGAGCTGGCCGTAACCGGCCCAGACCGTCTTCACCTCAAGGTACGCGTCGAGGTTCGCCCGGCCCATCTCCCGGCCGATGCCGGAGGCCTTGACGCCGCCCCAGGGAGCGGCCGGATCCCCCGCCGCCCACGTGTTGACGTAGAACATGCCGGCCCTGATCCGCTCCGCGAGCCGGTGCGCCCGGCCGAGGCTGCGGGTCCAGACCCCCGCCGCCAGCCCGTACGGGGTGTCGTTGGCCAGCGCGACGACCTCGTCGATGTCGTCGAAAGGCGTCACCACCAGCACCGGTCCGAAGATCTCCTCCCGGCTGATCCGCATGTCAGGCGTCACGTCGGTGAAGATCACCGGCCGGACGTAGTAGCCGTCGGCCGGCTCGGCCGGGGGCACCTCACCGGCCACCATCGTGGCACCGGCCGCGAGACCGTCCACGAGGTAGCCGCGGACCCGGCGGTACTGCTCGGCCGAGACGAGCGGGCCGAGCTGGGTCCCCCGCTCCAGGGCCGGACCCACCGCGGCCTGCCGGGTCGCCGCGACGAGGCCGTCGAGCACCTGGTCGTGGCAGCTGCGGTGCACGTACAGCCGGGAACCTGCCACACAGCTCTGTCCGCTGTTGAAGAAGATCCCCTCGTACGAGCCGGCCACGGCGGCGGGCACGTCGGCGTCGTCCAGGATGATGTTGGGACTCTTGCCCCCGAGTTCCAGGGTGACCCGCTTGAGGTCGGCACCGGCCCGGGCGGCGATCTCCCGGCCCACCTCGGTCGATCCGGTGAACGCCACCTTCGCCACCCCCGGGTGGGCCACCAGCGCCGCGCCGGTCCGCCCGTCACCGGGCAGGACGTTGACCACGCCGGCCGGGAAACCGGCCTCGACCACCAGTTCGGCCAGCCGCAGCGCTGTCAGGGGCGTCTGCTCGGCGGGTTTCAGGACCACGGAACACCCTGCCGCGAGCGCCGGCGCCAACTTCCAGGCCGCCATCATCAGTGGGAAGTTCCACGGGATGATCTGGGCACAGACCCCCACCGGCTCCAACCGCGTGTAGCAGAGGGTGTCGGGGGCGATCACCGGGATCGTGCCCCCTTCGAGCTTGCTGGGCCAACCGCTGTAGTAGCGGAAGTGTTCGATCGCGGCCGGCACGTCGACGTACTCGTTGGCGGTCACCGGCTTGCCCGAGTTGAGCGCCTCCAGTTCCGCGAACTCCCCGGCGTGCGCCTCGACGAGGTCCGCCAAGCGGGCGAGCAGCAGACCCCGCGCGGCGGCCGGGAGGCTCCCCCACTCGCCGTCGAGCGCGTCCCGGGCGGCCGTGACCGCGCGGTCGACGTCGACCGCACCGGCGTGGGCCACGTCGACCAGGTGCCGGCCGGTGGACGGGTCCACCGTGGCCAGGACCGCGCCGTCGGCGGCGGGCACGAACCGGTTGCCGATGAACAGGTGCCGGGGCCGGCTGACGAACGCGCTGACGGCCGGGCTGAGGGTCGAGGTCAACTGGTCCACGGTTGCTGCTCCTTCGTGGGTCCGCGACGGGGTGCTGCTTCGCGGAGAGACGGCGGCCGGCATCGACGGTGTCGATGCCGGCCGGAAGGTCACCCGGGACGGGTGCCCGTCGGTTCGACGCGCACCCGTCCCGCGTTGCGGATCACATCGCGAGCGCCTGCTGTGCCGCCCGCTTGCCCGACTCGACGGCACCGTCGATGTAGCCGCTCCAGCCGTTGGCGATGTCGCTGCCGGCGAAGGCGATCCGGCCCTGCGGCTGCTGGATGCTCTGGTAGGGGCCGGTCAGCTGGCCGGGCTGCCGGCAGGACCACCCACCGAGGGAGTACGGGTCGGTCCCCCAGTTCTGCGCGGTGGTGGCGAGCACCTGCACACCCGGGGACAACTGCTGCATCAGGGACTGCATCTGGCTGACGCTGGTGCCGCTCACCGACGAGTCGGTGCTGAAGCAGAAGACGATCCGGGTGCCGTCGGGCAGTTCGGTGTGCGGCACGGTGGTGGAGATGGGGAATCCCTCGGGCGGGTGCGCGATGAAGGAACCCGCCGCGCCACCACTGATCCGCATGAAGATCTTCTTGCTCTTCGGCACGCCGATGCCCGCCAGGGACACCGACAGGTAGGCCGAGGGCAGCAGCGGCGCGAACGCGATGGTCTTCCAGAGGTTCACCGGCACGGCGACGATGACGCGCGGCGCGACGTACTCCTGGCCGGTGCTGGTGAACACCGAGACGGTGGAACCGTTGCGGATCACCGCCAGCACCGGGCTGTTGAGCTTCAGGGTCGCCTGGGAGTCCGCCAGCATGGCGTTGAGCAGGGCGATGGTGCCACCCTGCAGACCGTAGGTGTTGATGCTGACGTAGCCCTGGTAGGAGTTGCCCGCCAGCACCCAGGACTGGGCCAGCATGGTGTAGGCGCCCCGGCTGCTGGACCCACCGGAGAGGCCGGCGGTGGTCCCGTTGATCCACGCCTCGTCCGCCGGGGAGTAACCGAGCTGGTTGAGCCGGGTCCGCATGGACCACTGGTCGGCGGTGGTCAGCGCGGTGCCGGCACCGGCGAACGGGTTGAAGGCGTTCGGGAACAGGCTGGCGGCCCCGTTGAAGAACGGGGTGAACAGGGCCGAGAGCTGGGCCGACGCCTGGGCGGGCGGCAGGATGACGAAACCGTTGCCCTGGGGCATCACGAAGCTGTCGATCGAGCCGTCCGAGGTGGTGCCGATCCCGTACCGGGCGGCCTCCGCCCACACGTGCGGCTGCTTCGGGTCGATGGCCTCGCCGCCGAGCTCGATGGGTGCCCCGGCGAACGTGGAGCTCCAGGTACGACCGCCGATACGCCCACGGGCCTCCAGGATGACCGAGCTGAGGCCGGCTTCCTTGAGATCGCGGGCGGCGGTGATGCCCGCGAACCCGGCTCCGATGATGATGGCATCGGTGACGGTGCGGGGCGAGCCGGCGGTTGCCCGCGCGGCGACGGGCAGGCCGGTCGCCGCACCGAGAAGGGCCGCTCCGGCACCCTTCAGGAAGGTACGACGGCTGTTACCGGAGCCGGTCGAGCGTGTTCCTTGCACTGACGCGTGCACTTTCCCCCCGGAAAGGTCGGGCCACCGCAACCCGCCTGACACCGGGCGGTGTCGGGCGGGTTGCGGTGTGTCGGATTGATCTCCCCGCTGGACAGCGGGGGGCTCGGATGCCGGCTCGGCCGGCGGATGGGTGACCGGCCCGACGCGGCGGCGGGCCGTCCTAGAGGAACAGGGTGTCCGGATCGAGGCCGAGCAACAGTCGGCCGTGCAGTTCCAGATTCGTGTTCGGGGTCATCATCCCGTGCCGGGACAGGCCCTCCAGGTCCCGGTAGAAGCGCTGGAACGGCAGACTGCGCACCAGCGACGAGGCGCTGCTGACGTCGTGCAGGTCCTCGACGGCGTCCTTGAGCAACCGCAACGCGAAACCCCCCTGGCCGCGCACGGTGACGCTGTCCTCGACCGACGGATGCTCACCGGCGTCGGCGCGCTGCTGAAGGCGCTTGACGAACCCGGCGGCCAACGCCTGCGCCGCCGTGATCGCGTTCGCCGCCGCGGCGACCTTGAGCTGGACGAGCGGGTGTTCACGCGCGTCGGTCCAGTTGGTGTAGGCGATCGGCTTGCCCGGCAGGCGCTCCACGAACGTGTCGTACGCGCCCTGGGCGGCACCGACGTAGACGGCGATCGACAGCGCCGCCACATAGGTGATCAGCCCGTAGTTGCGACCTGTCGCGCCCACGTTCGAGCGGCCCCCGGTGGTGCCGGTGACGAGTTCCTCGGCGCTGGCGACGTACTGGCGGGGCACGTGCACGTCGGTGGCCGAGGTGGTGAAGCTGCCGGTGCCGGCGGCGGCCGAGACGTGCCAGTCGTCGGCGATCTCGAACTTGTCCATCGGCACGAGGGCGTACAGCGGCTCCATCTCACCGTCGGGCAGCTCACGGACCCCGGCCACGAAGTTCCAGTCGGCACCCCGGCAGCCGGTGTTGAAACCCCAGCTGCCGTTGAGCAGGAACCCGTCCTCGACCTCGGTGAACATCGCGGTGGGGGCGAGGCCGCCGGAGATGCGGACCGCACCGGAGGCGTAGATGTCCGCCTGTACCTCGTCCGGGTAGAGGGAGGCGACCCAGGCCCCCTCCATCCAGGCCGCCGCCACCCATCCGGTGGAGGCGCAGCCCCGGGAGATCTCGGTGACGATCGCGAACTGCTCGGCGAGTGACGCCTCGATCCCGCCGAACCGCTTGGGCACGCCGACCCGGAACACCCCTGCCTTCTCCAGCAGGGCGATGTTCTCGTCGGGTATCCAGCGCTGTTCCTCGGCCTGAGTGCCGTTGTCGCGCAGTCGCGGAACGATCGTACGAACCGCGTCACGCACGGCCGTCGACTCGGTCTCGCTGCCTGTCATGGGGTCTCCCTGGCTTCCTGCGGATCACCGCGGACACAGTGATGAAGTGTGACGAGGGGCGGTCATCGCACGGCAATCGCCGCGGGGGCGGGGTGCGATGACCGTTCGATGACCGGTTGATGAACCGACCGGTCGGCACCCGGGCGGGTGCGGTGCGGCGGCGGGTGGGTCCGGACCGGACGGTCAGGCGTCCGTGCCGAACGGGTTGTCGACGGCGAAACGCCAGTTCCCGTCGGGGCCCATCCGGAGCACGTCGAGGCCGACGCCCTCCAGGTGCTCGGTGCCGCCGTCCTCCAGGGGCACGTCGATCGCCCAGTCGACGACGAGCAACGCGGCGGTCCCGGTGACGTGCGACTCACGCAGGGTGGCGGTCATCCTCGGCCGCTGCGCGATGAACTCCGCGAGCGCCTCCCGGCGGGCGTCGCCGCTGAGCGGGTTCCCGGGCTCCCAGACCGAGATGGCGTCCTCGGTGTACATCGCGTCGATCACGGCCAGGTCGCCGCTGTTGAACGCCTCGATGTAGCGGTTCCCGTGTTCCTCGGCACTCCTGACGAGACTTTCGTGGTCGATGGCGGTGGTCATCTGGGGCCTCCCGGCGTCCTCGGCAAACGGCTTACGAGTGAAACTAGCGACGCGAATTCATCGCGCGCCCACCGTCCGTCATTACGCAGAAATCGGGTCAACGGGCATCAATGGTTACCCGCCAATGACCACCCATTGAGCAACCGACCGCAGGATGACGTTGAGAAGATCACGCCACCGCGCCCAGCCAACGCCTCCTCCGGTAAGGAAAAGCGCTTTGACGTCTATCGCTGTTATCGGAATGTCCTGCCGGCTACCGGCCGCCGCCGACCCCGGTGCTTTCTGGGCGCTGCTCCGCGCCGGTGCGAGTGGGCTGAGCACGGGGACCGACGGACGCCGCCGTGGTCGGCTCGACCAGGTCGGGGACTTCGACGCCGAGTTCTTCGCGGTCTCGCCACGCGAGGCCGCGGCGATGGACCCGCAGCAGCGGCTCGTGCTCGAACTCGCCTGGGAGGCGTTGGAGGACGCGGCGACGGCGCCGGAGACGTTGCGGGGCAGCGACACGGCCGTTTTCGTGGGCGCGCTACGCGACGACTACGCCAACCTGCTGTACCGGCAGGGGACCGGGGCCGTCACCGCCCACACGATGGCCGGCCTGAACCGCGGGGTGATCGCCAACCGCGTCTCGTACTTCCTGGACCTGCACGGGCCGAGCGTGACGGTCGACGCCGCGCAGGCCTCGTCACTCGTCGCCGTGCACCTGGCCTGCGAGAGCCTGCGCAGCGGGGAGTCCGGCATGGCCATCGCCGCCGGCGTGACCCTGGACCTGCTGGCCGAGCAGGCCGTCGTACAGGAGCGGTTCGGCGCGCTGTCCCCCGACGGGGAGAGTTACGCCTTCGACGCGCGGGCCAACGGCTTCGTGCCCGGCGAGGGCGGCGCGGTGGTCGTCCTCAAACCGCTGGACCGCGCCGTGGCCGACGGCGACCGGATCTACGGGGTGATCCGCGGCAGCGCCGTCAACCACGGCGGAGCCGCCCCCTCCCTCACCGTGCCCGACGCCCACGCCCAGGCCGAGGTGTTGCGGGAGGCGTACCGCCGGGCCGGTGTCGAGCCCGGCGAAGTCCAGTACGTCGAGGCGCACGGCACGGGCACCCCGCTCGGCGACCCGATCGAGGCCACCGCGCTCGGCGACGCGCTGGGGCGGGGCCGGCCGGCGGCGCAGACCCTGCGCATCGGGTCGGCGAAGACGAACGTCGGGCACCTCGAGGCCGCCGCCGGGATCGTCGGTCTACTCAAGGTGCTGCTCAGCCTGGTACACCGCGAGCTTCCGCCGCACCGCAACTTCACCAGTCCCAACCCCGCGATCCCGTTCCACGAACTCGGTATCGAGGTGCAACGGGAGCTGACCCCGTGGCCGCACCCGCAGCGCCGGCTGATCGCCGGGGTCAGCTCCTTCGGCATGGGCGGCACGAACTGCCACGTCGTCGTCGCGGCGGCCCCGCCGGCCCCGGACGTCGCCCGACCCGACGGCGACCCGGCCCCCGCACCGGTCGCCTGGGTGCTCAGCGCCCGCAACCGGGCGGCGCTGAGCGCCCAGGCCGACCGGTTGGGCTCGGCCGTCGCGGCCGACGACCCGGACATCGTGGACGTCGGCTGGACGCTGGCCACCGGCCGGGCCCGGTTCGCCCACCGGGCCGTCGTGCTCGGCGACGACAGCGGGGAACTCCGGGAGCGGCTGGCCGCGCTGGCCGCCGGCCGACCGGCGTCCGGTCTGGTGACGGCGACGGCCCGACCCGGTGCGCTCGGCATCGTGTTCACCGGTCAGGGCAGCCAGCGGGCCGGCATGGGCCGGCAGCTGTACGCCCGCTTCCCGCGTTACGCGGCGGCGTTCGACGAGGTCTGCGCACACCTGGACCGGCACCTGGACCGTCCGCTCGCCGAGGTGATCGCCTCGGGCGAGGATCTCGACGAGACCGGCTTCACCCAACCCGCCCTGTTCGCGGTGGAGGTGGCGCTGTACCGGCTCGTCGAGTCCTGGGGGGTCCGGCCGGCCCGGCTCGTCGGCCACTCCATCGGCGAGCTGGCGGCGGCGCACGTGGCGGGCGTGCTGTCGGTGGCCGACGCCTCGACCCTGGTCGCCGCACGGGGCAGGTTGATGCAGGCGCTACCCGCCGGGGGCGCGATGGTCGCCGTCCAGGCCGGTGAGCAGGAGGTCACGGCCCTGCTCGAACCGTACCGGGACGTCGCCGGGATAGCGGCGGTGAACGGTCCCGAGGCCGTCGTGGTCTCCGGCACCGCGCAGGCCGTGGACGCGGTCAGCGCCGAACTGGCCGGCCTGGGGCGTCGTAGTCGTCGCCTCACCGTCTCCCACGCCTTCCACTCGCCGCTGATGCAACCGATGCTCGCGGACTTCCGGGCGGTCGTCGCCACCCTGGAGCTACGGCCACCACGGATACCCGTGGTCTCCACGGTGCTGGGTCGGCCGCTGGACGCGGCGGAGGCGACCGACCCGGGGTACTGGGTCGACCAGGTGCGACGTCCGGTCCGTTTCCTCGACGCGGTACGTGCGGTGGAGGCCGACGGCGTCACGACGTACCTCGAACTGGGTCCCGACGCGGTCTGCGCGGCCCTGGTCGACGCCGCCGTGGTCGACCGGACGGGCTCCACCGCGGTCGCCGCGCTGCGCGCCGGCCGGGACGAGACGCGGACCCTGCTCGACGCCGTGGCCCGGGTGTTCGTCACCGGCGCGGCCGAGGTGGACTGGGCCGCCGTGCACGGCCGGCACGACGCGCGGCGGATCGCCCTGCCGACCTACCCGTTCCAACGGGAACGGCACTGGCTGCGCGACGGCGACTCCCCCGCGCCGGCCGACGCCGCACCGGCCACCGCCGCCCGGCAGCCGACCGCACCGGCACCGGCGCTCGCGGCGTCGACCGTCGGGCGCGTGCCGCCGGCCGACCCGGCGGCGCTGACCGAGCTGGTCCAGACCCACGTCAACGCGGTCCTGGGGGCCGACGCCGGACGTCACCTCGCCCTGGAGCAGACCTTCCGGGAACTCGGCTTCGACTCGCTGATGGCGGTCGAGCTGCGCGACGCCCTGTCCGCAGCGACCGGCCTGGCACTGCCCAGCGGACTGCTCTTCGACCGGCCCACCCCGGGTGAGCTGATCGACCATCTGCTCACCCGGCTCGACCCCGCCGGTGAGCCGACCGTCGACGTTCCGCAGGCCCCCACCGACCCGGTCGAACCGATCGCCGTCATCGGCATGGCCTGCCGCTACCCCGGCGGGGTCAGCTCCCCCGAGGAGCTCTGGCAACTGGTCGCCGACGGCACCGACGCCGTCGCGGGATTCCCCACCGACCGGGGGTGGCCCGAGCACCTCTGCGCCGACCCGGACGGCACCCCACCCGGCACCGTCGACCAGGGCGGATTCCTGTACGACGCCGCGCTGTTCGACGCCGACTTCTTCGGCATCTCCCCCCGCGAGGCGCTGGCGATGGACCCCCAGCAGCGGCTGCTGCTGGAGACCGCATGGGAGGCCCTGGAACGGGCCGGTCTGGACCCGCGATCGGTGCGGGGCAGCCGGACCGGGGTGTTCGTCGGCGGCACCACCCTGGACTACGGACCCCGGATGCACCACGCGGCCGACGAGGTCGCCGGTCACGTGTTGACCGGCTCGACCAGCAGCCTGATGTCGGGCCGCATCGCCTACCAGCTCGGCCTGCTCGGGCCGGCCCTCACCATCGACACCGCCTGCTCCTCGTCGTTGGTCGCCCTGCACACGGCGGTGCGTTCGCTGCGCTCCGGCGAATCGTCCATGGCGCTCGCCGGCGGCGCGGCGGTCATGTCCGGCCCCGGGATGTTCGCCGAGTTCTCCCGCCAGGGGGGCCTCGCCCCGGACGGGCGCAGCAAGCCGTTCGCCGCCGCCGCGGACGGGACCTCGTGGGCCGAGGGGGTGGGGATGCTGGTGGTGGAACGGCTCTCCGACGCCCGCCGCCACGGTCACCCGGTGCTGGCCGTCATCCGGGGCACGGCGGTCAACTCCGACGGCCCCTCCAACGGGCTCACCGCACCCCACGGACCGTCCCAGGAACGGGTCATCCGCGCCGCGCTCGCCGACGCCCGGCTGACACCGGCCGACATCGACGCGGTCGAGGCACACGGCACCGGCACCCGGCTCGGCGACCCGATCGAGGCGGAGGCGCTGCTGGCCACCTACGGCCGGGACCGGGACGGCACCGGCCCGGTGCTGTTGGGGTCACTCAAGTCGAACATCGGCCACACCCAGGCGGCGGCCGGGGTGGGCGGGCTGATCAAGATGGTGCAGGCGATGCGGCACGGCACCCTGCCCCGTACCCTGCACGTCGACTGGCCGACACCGCACGTGGACTGGTCGGCCGGCACGGTGGAGCTGCTGACCACCGCGCGCCCGTGGCCACGCACCGGGCGTCCCCGCCGGGCGGCGGTGTCCTCGTTCGGCATCAGCGGTACGAACGCCCATGTCGTGATCGAGGAGGGCGAGCCGTGGCCCGAGCCCCCGCCGCAGGCACCCGGGCCGTTCCCCGTGCCCTGGGCGGTCTCGGGCCGGGACCGGGCGGCGCTGACCGACCAGGCCCGTCGCCTGCGTGCCCGGGTGGCCGGGACGCCCGAGGTGGACCCCGCCTCGGTCGCCCGCTCACTGGCCACCACGCGCACGGCCTTCGAGGAGCGGGCCGTGGTGCTCGGCACCGGCCGGACCGAACTCCTCGCCGGCCTCGACGCCCTGATCGAGGGACGGCCACACCGGTCGGTGCTCGTCGGGACCGCCAGGCGGGCGGACCGGACCGCGTTCGTCTTCACCGGCCAGGGCGCCCAGCGCCTCGGCATGGGACGCGAGCTGCACACCGCCGCGCCGGTCTTCGCGGCGGCGTTCGACGCCGTGTGCGCCGCGTTCGCGCCCCACCTCGACCGGCCGTTGCGGGACGTCGTCTTCGCCGCGCCCGGCACGGCGGACGCCGACCGGCTGCACCACACCGCGTACACCCAGCCGGCCCTGTTCGCGGTCGAGGTCGCCCTCACCCGACTGCTCGAACACCACGGGCTGGTGCCGGACCTGGTCGCCGGACACTCCATCGGGGAGCTCGCCGCCGCCCACGTCGCCGGGGTGTGGTCGCTTGACGACGCGGCGCGGCTGGTCGCCGCCCGGGGACGGGCGATGCAGGCGGCGCGGACCGGCGGCGCGATGGCCGCGATCGAGGCCGGTGAGGCCGAACTCCGACCCGACCTGGCCGGGTGGGACGACGCGGTGAGCATCGCGGCGGTCAACGGGCCACGGGCCGTGGTCATCTCCGGTGACGGCGAGGCGGTCGCGGACGTCACCACGCGCTGGGCGGCGCAGGGCCGCCGGACCCGGACGTTGGCGGTCAGCCACGCCTTCCACTCGGCACACATGGACGCGGTGCTCGACGAGTTCCGGGTCACCGCCAGGCGGGTCACCTACCACCCGCCGCGCATCCCGTTCGTGTCCACGGTCACCGGCGGGCTCGTCACCGACGGCGACCTCGCCGCCGCCGACTACTGGGTCGGGCAGATCCGCGACACGGTCCGGTTCGCCGACGCGACCCGCGCCCTGCGCGACGCGGGGGCCGGACTGTTCGTCGAGGTCGGACCGGACGCGGCGCTGACCCCGCTGGTGCACGACTGCCTCCCCGACGAGCCGGTGGCCGTCGTGCCGGTGCTCCGCCGTGACCTCGCCGAGGCCGGCACGTTCGTCGCCGCGTTGGGGCAGGCCCACGTGGCCGGCGCGACGGTCGACCTGTCGGCGCTGACGCCTGACGCCGGCACCGTCGAACTCCCCACGTACGCGTTCCAACGCACCCGGTTCTGGCTGGCCGGCGACCCGACGCCGGATCCGCGCGGCCTCGGCCTCGACCGGGGTGGTCACCCGCTGCTCGGGGCCGGGACGACCGTCGCCGGCCGCGACGAACTGGTGCTCGTCGGCAGGTTGAGCCTGGCCGAGCAGCCCTGGCTGGCCGGGCACGTGGTCGGCGGCGCGGTGCTGCTGCCGGCCGCGGCGCTGGTGGAACTCGCCGTCGCCGCCGGGCTGCGGTGTGGCGTACCGCAGCTCGACGAGCTGACCCTGGAGGTGCCGCTGCGGCTCGACCGTCCCGTCCGGGTGCAGGTCGTGGTCGCGGCACCCGGCCCCGACGGCACCCGCGACGTCGGGATCTACGCCGCCGACGAGACGACCGGGCCGGCGGGGACGGACTGGACCCGGCATGCGTCAGGTGCGCTGAGCCCCGCCGGGGAGGCCCCGCCGATGCCGGTGGCCTGGCCGCCGGCCGGGGCGGTGGCCGAGGCCGGCGACGACGCGTACCCGGAACTGGCCGCCCTCGGCTACGACTACGGCCCGGCCTTCCGTGGCCTGCGTGCCCGGTGGCGGCACGGCGCGGACCGGTACGCCGAGATCAGCCTGCCCGCCGAGCTGCGCGACGAGGCGGCCCGGTACGCCCTGCACCCGGCCCTGCTCGACGCCGCCCTGCACGCCCTGGTCCTGGACCGTGCGCCAGGGGACGCCGGTCACCTGATCAACCTGCCGTTCGTCTGGGCCGGTGTCCAGGTGCACGCGACCGGGGCGACGGACGTCCGGGTCCGGATCACCGACGCCGACGGCGACGCGGCCACGGTGGAACTGGCCGAGGTCACCGGCCGGCCGGTGGCCACCGTCCGGGTCCTCACCCTGCGCGCGGCGCCGGCCGACCGGCTCGCCGCTGACCCGGGGGGCCGGTTGCACGTCCTGGAGTGGCCCGCCGTGGCGGCTCCGGCCGGGGACGTCCCCTCGTGGGTGGAGATCACCGACGATCCCGGGCCGGCCCGGAACACGCCGTTCGCCGTGGTGCGCCTCGGCGGCGACGACCCCGGTCCGCGGGAGCCGTACGCGACCACGGCCCGGGTGCTGCGGCTCGTGCAGGACTGGTTGGCCGATCCGGAACTGCTCGACACCCGACTGGCCGTCGTCACCCGGCACGCCGTGTCCACCGGCCCCGGTGAGGGCGTCGGGGACCTGGACGCCGCGCCCGTCTGGGGTCTGCTGCGCTCCGCCCAGGCCGAGCATCCCGGCCGGTTCGTCCTGGTGGACCTCGACGACCGGGGCGACGACCTGCTGGGCGTCGCGCTCGCGACCGGGGAGCCGCAGGTCGCGGTCCGGGCCGGGCAGCTGCGGGTGCCCCGGTTGACGCCGCTCGCCGACCCCGGGCCGACCCCACCCGTGCCGTTTCCCGGGGCCGACGGCACGGTGTGGATCGTCGGTGGCACCGGAGGGCTCGGCGCGTTGCTGGCCCGTCATCTCGTTGCGACGCACGGGGTGCGCAGGCTGGTGTTGAGCAGCAGGCGCGGACCGGACAGCCCCGGTGCCGCCGAGCTGTCGGCGGCACTCACCGACGCCGGCGCCGAGGTGCGGATCGTCGCCGCGGACGCCACCGACCGCGACCACCTCCTGCGCGTACGCGACGACATTCCGGCCGACCATCCGCTGACGACGATCGTGCACACGGCGGGTGTGCTGGCCGACGCGACGGTGCAGGCCCTCACCCCGGAGCAGATCGACACGGTGCTGCGGCCGAAGGTGACCGCCGCCCGGCACCTGCACGAGCTGACCCGCGGGCAACCCGTCACCCTCGTGTTGTTCTCCTCGGTCTCGGGTCTGCTGGGCACGCCGGGGCAGGCGAACTACGCGGCGGCCAACGCGTACCTCGACGCGCTCGCCGCGTACCGGCGGGCGGCCGGGTCACCGGCGGTGTCACTGGCGTGGGGACTGTGGGACGCCTCGGCCGGGATGGGCGCGCGACTCACCGACGCGGACGTCGGCCGGTGGCACCGGGCCGGGGTCACGCCGTTGTCGCCGCAGGCCGGTCTGGCGCTGTTCGACGCGGCGGTGGCGCGTACCGACCACGCGCTGCTGGTGCCGGCGGGGATCGTCACCCGCGCCCACGGCTCGGCCGACGACACCGTGGCCGCCGTCCTGCGGGGCCGGACCCGGCCCGGGCAACCCGCACGGCCGGCGGCGACGGCGGGCCGGGTGGCGGGCGGGGCGGTGCAGGGCCTCGCCGCCGAGATCACCGCCCTGGCCGAGGAGGACCGCCAGCCACGGGTACGGGAACTGGTGCGGCAGCTGACGGCGAGGGCCCTGGGGCACCCCGACGGGAGCAGGATCGACCCGGACCGTCCGTTCAAGGATCTGGGGCTGGACTCGTTGGGCAGCGTCGAGCTGCGCAATCAGCTCGGCGAAGTCACGCAGCTGCGGCTACCCGCCACCGTCGTGTTCGACCATCCGTCGGTGGGGGCGTTGACCCGCTACCTGCTCGACCGCCTCACCAACACCACCAACACCACCACCGCCGTCACCCGCACCACCACCCACACCACCGACGAACCCATCGCCATCATCGGCATGGGCTGCCACTACCCCGGCAACGCCAACACCCCCGACGAACTCTGGCACCTCATCACCACCACCACCGACGCCATCACCACATTCCCCACCAACCGAGGCTGGCACCTCGACACCCTCTACCACCCCGACCCCGACCACCCCGGCACCACCTACACCCAACACGGCGGCTTCCTCCACAACGCCGACCAATTCGACGCCGAATTCTTCAACATGTCACCCCGCGAAGCCACCGCCACCGACCCCCAACAACGACTCCTCCTCCACACCGCCTGGGAAACCCTCGAACACGCAGGCATCAACCCCACCACCCTCCACGGCACCAACACCGGAGTCTTCATCGGCACCATGTACGACGACTACGCGACGGGGCGACCGAACCCGCCGAAGGACCACGAGGGTTTCCTGCTCGCCGGCAACCTGTCCAGTGTGGCGTCGGGGCGGATCGCGTACACCCTCGGCCTCCAAGGCCCCGCCATCACCATCGACACCGCCTGCTCATCCTCACTCGTCGCACTCCACCTCGCCGCCACCGCACTCCGCAACCACGAATGCGACCTCGCCCTCACCGGCGGCGCCACCATCATGACCCAACCCCACACCTTCACCGAATTCGCCCGCCAACGCGGACTCGCCCCCGACGGACGCTGCAAACCCTTCTCCACCCACGCCGACGGCACCGGCTGGTCCGAAGGCGCCGGACTCCTCCTCCTCCAACGCCTCACCGACGCCCAACAACAAGGCCACCACATCCACGCCATCATCCGCGGCAGCGCCATCAACCAAGACGGCGCCTCCAACGGACTCACCGCACCCAACGGACCCGCCCAACAACGCGTCATCCACCAAGCCCTCCACAACGCCGGACTCCAACCCCACGACATCACCCTCATCGAAGCCCACGGCACCGGCACCCGACTCGGCGACCCCATCGAAGCCCAAGCCCTCCTCGCCACCTACGGACAACACCGCGACCAACCACTCTGGCTCGGCTCCCTCAAATCCAACCTCGGCCACACCCAGGCCGCCGCCGGCGTCGGCGGCATCATCAAAGTGATCGAAGCCATCCGCCACGCCACCCTCCCCCCCACCCTCCACGCCGACGAACCCACCCCCCACGTCGACTGGACCACCGGCAACATCAAACTCCTCACCCACGCCCGACCCTGGCCGGACACCGACCGACCCCGCCGCGCCGCCGTCAGCAGCTTCGGCATCAGCGGCACCAACGCCCACGTCATCCTCGAACAACCACCCACCCCACCCACCCCACCACCACCCACCACCAACCCCCCACCCCACCAACCCCTCATCATCTCCGCCCACAACCACCACACCCTCACCCAACAAGCCACCCGACTCCACCACCACCTCACCAACCACCCCCACCTCAACCCCACCGACGTCGGTTTCTCACTGGACACCACGCGGGCGGTGCTGCCGTGGCGGGCCGCCGTGGTCGGCGGCGACCGGACGGAACTCCTGACCCGGTTGGCCGCCCTGGCCGCCGGGGAATCCGGTCCCGGCGTGCTGCACGGCCGGCTCGCCGGCCCGGACCGCAGACGGGTGGCGTTCCTGTTCACCGGCCAGGGCAGCCAGCGGCTGGGCATGGGCCGCGAGCTGTACGCGCAGCACCAGGTGTTCGCCGAGAGCCTCGACGCGGTCTGCGCCCACCTCGACCCCGAACTGCCCCGCCCGTTGCGGACCGTGCTGTTCGCCGAACCCGGCACCGCCGACTCCGCCCTGCTGGACCAGACCAGGTACACCCAGGCCGCCCTCTTCGCCGTCGAGGTGGCGCTGTACCGGACGGTCGAGCGGTACGGGATCAGGGCGGACTACCTGTTGGGGCACTCGATCGGTGAGGTCACCGCCGCCCACCTGGCCGGCGTCTGGGACCTGCGCGACGCCTGCACGGTGGTGGCCGCCCGTGGCCGGCTCATGCAGTCCGCCCGGGAGGACGGCGCGATGCTGGCGGTGCAGGCCGGCGAGGACGAGGTGCGCTGCGCGATAGCCGAGTTGCCGGCACCGGCCGGGGTGGCCGTCGCGGCGCTCAACGCACCGGCGGCGACAGTCGTCTCGGGGGACCGCGCCGCGGTGGACACCCTCGCCGCGACGCTGCGGGCCCGGGGCACCCGGACACACCGGTTGCCGGTCAGTCACGCCTTCCACTCCGCGCACATGGACGAGGTGCTCGACGCGTTCCGTACCGTGCTGGCCGGGCTGACCTTCCACGAGCCGTCGATCCCGATCGTGTCGAACCTCACCGGCGCCCTCGCCGATCCCGCCGAACTGGTCACGCCTGACTACTGGGCCCGGCAGATCCGCGGCACCGTCCACTTCCACCAGGGCGTCCTGTCGCTCGACTCGCTCGGGGTCGGCGGCTACCTGGAGATCGGTCCGGCCGGCGTGCTCACCGCGCTGGCCCGGGAGTGCCTGCCCGACGCCGACCCCGACCTCGTCCTCACCCCGCTGCTCGATGCCAGGACGTCCGAGTCGTCCGCCGTCACCACCGCGCTCACCCGGCTCCGGCTCGCCGGCACCCCGTGGGACGCCACGGCGGTGTTCCCGGGCGGCCGCCGGACCACCCTGCCGACGTACGCGTTCCACACCCGACGGTACTGGTTGCCGACGCCGGCCGCCGACGGTGGCAGCCTGGGCCATCCGCTGCTGCACACCGCCGTGGAGCTGGCCGGACGCGCCGCCCACGTGTTCAGCGGTCAGGTCGACCTGGCCACCGCGCCGTGGCTCGCCGACCACCGCATCCAGGGGGTGGTGCTGCTGCCCGGCACCGCCCTGCTGGAACTGGTGCTCCGGGCCGGCGAGGAGATCGGCTGCGCACAGGTGGCGGAGCTGTCGGTGCTCCGGCCGCTGGTGGTGCCCGACCACGGACCCCTGCACCTGCAACTGCTCGTGACCGAACCGGACGCGCACGGCGCGCGCGGGGTGGAACTGCACGCCCGTGCCGACGGGCAGCAGCCGTGGACGTCCCACGCCACCGGCACCGTCGCCCCGGCGCAGGACGCCGGTGCCGCGGAGCTGCTGGCCTGGCCACCGCCGGACGCCGTGGAGGTGGACCTCGACGGCGGTTACGACCGGCTCGCGGAACAGGGCCACGAGTACGGCCCGGCGTTCCGTGGCCTGCGCCGGATGTGGCGTGCCGACGCGGTGCACTACGCCGAGGTGGCGCTGGACGAGGCGGACCGTGCCGCCGCCGGAGGCTTCGTCGTCCACCCGGCGCTGCTGGACGCCGCACTGCACCCGCTGCTGCCGATCGCCGCCGGAGACGACGGACGCTCCCTCGTGCCGTTCGCCTGGTCGCAGGTGCGGGTCGTGGCGGCGGGCGCGACGACCCTGCGGGTCAGGCTCGTGGAGACCGGCCCGGACACCGTGGCGCTGACCGTCACCGACGGCGGCGGCGCCCTCGTCGCCCGGATCGGGTCGCTGACCCTGCGCCCACCCGTCGCACAGCCGGGGCGCGACGTCGTCGCGGACGCGCTGCTACGGGTCGACTGGGTGCCGGCGCCGGCGGGGCCGCCCGCCCGGCCGACGGCCCAGTGGTGGACCGACGACCTCGCCGTCACCGGGGACGCGGTGCCCCCGTTGGTGGTGGTGCCCGTGCCGGCGACGGACGCCGATCCGGGTGCGGTGGTCCGGCACGCCCTCGACGTCGTACAGCGCTGGCTGGCCGACGACCGGTTCGCCGACGGCCGGCTCGTCCTGCTGACCCGGGGGGCGGCCGGGCCGGGCCCACCGACCCGCGCGGGCCTGGCGCAGGCCGGGGTATGGGGCCTGGTCCGCTCCGCGCAGACCGAGCAACCGGGAAGGATCGTCCTGGTCGACGCGGACGAGCCCGACGAGGCGGTGGTGGGCGCGGCCGTGGCCCTCGGCGAGCCGCAGGTGGCGGTCCGCGCCGGGCAGATGTTCGTACCCCGGTTGGCCCGCGCCACCGGCGGACCCCGGTCCGAGGGGCCGCGCTGGGACGCGGGCACCGTCCTCGTCACCGGTGCGACCGGCTCACTGGGCCGGGTCCTGGTCCGGCACCTGGTGCACGAGCACGGCGTCCGGGACCTGCTCCTGGTCAGTCGGCAGGGGGCGGACGCCCCGCACGCGGCGGAGCTGGCCGAGGAACTGGCCGGGTCGGGGACCCGGGTCCGGTTCGCCGCCTGCGACGTCGCCGACCGGGCGGCGCTGGCCGCCGTCCTCGCCGAGCATCCCGTGCACGCCGTCGTGCACACGGCGGGGGTGCTGGACGACGGCGTGGTGACCGCGCTGACCGACGACCAGCTGGCCGGGGTGTTGCGCCCCAAGGTGACGGCGGCGGCGAACCTGCACGAGCTCACCCTCGGCCTGGATCTCGCGGCGTTCGTGCTGTACTCGTCGGTGGCCGGGGTGCTGGGCACCGCCGGGCAGGCCAACTACGCGGCCGGCAACACCTACCTCGACGCGCTCGCCGCCCACCGACGCGCCGAGGGGTTGCCCGGCACCTCCCTGGCCTGGGGTCTGTGGGAGCAGGCGAGCGAGCTGACCGGCCACCTGACCGACGGCGACCGCCAACGGCTCAGCCGGTCCGGTCTGCGACCGCTGGCCAGCGACGAGGCGATGGTCCTCTTCGACGCCGCGGTGTCCGGCGACGATCCGGCGTACGCGCTGACCCGGCTCGACCTGGCCACGCTGCGGGCCGGTGACGAGGTGCCCCCGATGCTGCGCGGACTGGTTCCCGCCCCCGCGCGCCCCCGGTCCGCCGCGCCGGCCACCGGTGCGCCCGCAGGTCCG
The DNA here is from genome assembly GCF_053667945.1 of Micromonospora sp. SCSIO 07396. Lineage (NCBI taxonomy): Bacteria > Bacillati > Actinomycetota > Actinomycetes > Micromonosporales > Micromonosporaceae > Micromonospora > Micromonospora sp. SCSIO 07396. Next base: position 1,753,056 of record NZ_CM132210.1, on the reverse strand, counting down.
CGACTGGCTGACCTGCCACCCGCGCAGCGCCGGCACGTCCTCACCGACCTGGTCCGTAACCAGGTGGCGGCGGTCCTCGGCCACGGCGACCCGACCGGACTCGACGGCGCCCGGGCCCTACAGGACCTGGGCCTGGACTCGCTGACCGCCGTGGAGCTGCGCAACCGGCTCGGCCACGCGGTCGGCGTACGGTTGCCCGCCGCCGTGGTCTTCGACCATCCCACGGTCGACGCCCTCGCCGCCTTCATCGACGACCTCGTCGGACCCGCCGAGGGGGCCGAAGCCGAGGCGCTGCTGACCGACCTGGACCGCCTCGGTCAGACCCTGCGGGCGGCGGTCGAGGGCGGTGTCCTGGGCGAGGCACACGATCCGATCACGGCGCGGCTGCGCGACCTGCTCCGGGTCGTCACGACCGACACCGACGCCGACGCCGACCTGGACGTGGCAAGTGACGAGGAGCTGTTCGCGCTGATCGACGAGGGCGACTGACCGGCCGCCCGCACCTGGCCCTGACGCAACGAACCCGGAGAGTTGGGAAGACGTGGCTGACGAGGACAAACTCCGCGAATATCTGAAGCGGGCCGTCGCGGACGTGCGGGAGGCGCGACGCCGCCTCCAGGAGGTCGAGGACCGGCAGCAGGAGCCCATCGCCATCATCGGCATGGGCTGCCACTACCCCGGCAACGCCAACACCCCCGACGAACTCTGGCACCTCATCACCACCACCACCGACGCCATCACCACATTCCCCACCAACCGAGGCTGGCACCTCGACACCCTCTACCACCCCGACCCCGACCACCCCGGCACCACCTACACCCAACACGGCGGCTTCCTCCACAACGCCGACCAATTCGACGCCGAATTCTTCAACATGTCACCCCGCGAAGCCACCGCCACCGACCCCCAACAACGACTCCTCCTCCACACCGCCTGGGAAACCCTCGAACACGCAGGCATCAACCCCACCACCCTCCACGGCACCAACACCGGAGTCTTCACCGGCGCCATGTACAGCGACTACGGCTCCCGGCCCGACCTGCCGCCGGACGGCTTCCAGGGTCACCTGTTCAGCGGGAGCGCCGGAAGCATCGCCTCGGGCCGGTTGGCGTACACCCTCGGGTTGGGGGGCCCGGTGGTGACCGTGGACACGGCCTGCTCGTCGTCGCTGGTCGCCCTGCACCTGGCGGCGACCGCGCTGCGGCGGGGCGAATGCGACCTGGCGCTGGCCGGTGGGGTCGCCGTCATGTCGACGCCCGTGGCGTTCGTCGAGTTCTCCCGCCTGCGCGGCCTCGCCGACGACGGGCGGTGCAAGTCGTTCTCCGCGCACGCCGACGGCACCGGCTGGTCCGAAGGGGTCGGCCTGCTGCTCGTCGAGCGCCTCACCGACGCGCTGCGCCACGGCCACCGGGTGCTGGCCGTCGTGCGGGGCAGCGCCGTCAACTCCGACGGGGCCTCCAACGGCCTCACCGCGCCCAGCGGCCCCGCCCAGGAACGCGTCATCCGGCGCGCGCTCGACGCCGCCGGGCTCCGCCCCGCCGACGTCGATCTCATCGAGGCCCACGGCACGGGCACCCGCCTCGGCGACCCCATCGAGGCGGAGGCCCTCGCGGCCACCTACGGGCAGGACCACTCCCCCGACCGGCCTGCCTGGCTCGGCTCGTTGAAGTCCAACATCGGGCACACCCAGGCCGCCGCCGGGGTCGGCGGCATCATCAAGGTCGTCCAGGCCATCCGGCACGGCCTGCTGCCGCCCACCCTGCACGCCGACGAGCCCACCCCGCACGTCGACTGGGCCACCAGCGGGCTCGCGCTGTTGACCGAGGCCCGACCCTGGCCCGAGCGCGAGGGGCCGCGCCGGGCGGCCGTGTCGTCGTTCGGTTTCGGCGGCACGAACGCCCACGTCGTCCTGGAGCAGGCGCCCGAGCAGCCACCGGCGACCGGCGGGCCGCTGCCGGTGACGCCGTGGCTGGTCTCGGCCCGGACCGCCGACGGCCTGCGGGCCCAGGTGGACCGCCTGACGGAGTTCCTCCGGGAGCAGCCGGACGTCGAGGCCGGCGACGTCGCCCTGTCGTTGGCGCACCGGGGTTCGCTGCCCGTGCGGGCGGTGGCCACCGGCACCGACCGGGCGGCCCTGCTGGCGGCGCTGGCGACCGCGACGCCGACCACCGCCGCCGCCGGAGGTCGCACCGCCTTCCTGTTCACCGGTCAGGGCGCGCAGCACGCCGGCATGGGACGCGAACTACGGGAGGCCTTCCCCGTGTTCCGCGCCGCCTTCGACGAGGTGTGCGCCGCACTGGACCCCCTGCTGCCCCGGCCCCTACGCGAGGTCGTCGACTCCGGCGACGGCCTCGACGACACCGGTTACACCCAGCCGGCCCTGTTCGCCTTCGAAACCGCCCTCTACCGGCTCCTGACCTCGTGGGGCATCACCGCCGACCTGGTCGCCGGACACTCCGTCGGCGAACTCACCGCCGCGTACGTCAGCGGGACACTCACCCTGCACGACGCCGCGACCCTCGTCGCCGCCCGGGCCCGACTGATGCAGGCCCTACCGCCCGGCGGCGCCATGCTCGCCGTCGAGGCCGACGAGCAGGAACTGCTCGGGTGGCTGCCGGAGGGGCTGGACGTGGCCGCGGTGAACGGGCCGCGCGCGGTGGTGCTCGCGGGCGACGAGGACGGCATCGAACGCGCCCGCGTCGAGTGGGCCGGCCGGGGACGCCGGGTCCGCAGCCTGACGGTCTCGCACGCCTTCCACTCGGCGTTGATGGACCCGATGCTGCCCGCCCTACGCCAGACGGCCGCCACCCTCAGCTACGCGGTGCCGGAGATCCCCGCCGTGTCGACGGTGACCGGGGCGCTGGTGACCGGGGAATGGGGCGACCCGGGGTACTGGGCGGGACAGGTCCGGGCGACCGTGCGGTTCGCCGACGCGGTGGCGACGCTGCGCGCCCAGGGGGCGACCACCCTGCTGGAGGTGGGGCCGGACGCGGTGCTGTCGGTGCTGGCCGAGGGCGCGGTGCCGACCTGCCGGCGGGACCGGCCGGAGCCGCAGGCGGTGGTGGCCGCCGCCGGCGCGCTGTGGACACGCGGCGTGTCGGTGGACTGGCCGGCGTACTTCGCCGACGCCGCCGTCAACCGGGTCGACCTGCCCCCGTACGCGTTCGACAACCGCCGTTACTGGCTCGATCCCCGGCCGGCCGCCGCCGACTCCGCCGGGCTGGGTCTCGACCCGGCGGGCCATCCGCTGCTCGGCGCGGTGGTCCGCCGGGCCGACACCGACGAGGTGCTGCTGACCGGTCGGCTCTCGGCCGACACCCAACCCTGGCTGGCCGACCATCTCCTGCACGGCCGGGTGGTCGTGCCGGGGACCGCCCTGCTGGAGATGGCGGTCCGCGCGGCCGACGAGACGGGGCTCACCACGGTCGGGGAGCTGACCCTGCTCGCCCCGCTCGTCGTGCCCGACGAAGGGGCGGCGCAGGTGCAGGTGGTGGTGGGCCCGACCGGCGACGACGGGAGCCGCCGCGTCGACATCCACGCCCGGACCGTCGACACCGACTGGTACCCGGTCGCCACCGGTCTGCTCACCTTGGACGGGACGTCCACACCGGAGGGCCTGCCCCACTGGCCGCCGGCCGGCGCGGACGAGGTCGACCTGACCGGGGCGTACGACCGCCTGGTCGCGGCCGGTTACACCTACGGGCCCGCCTTCCGGGGCCTGCGTCGGTTGTGGCGGCAGGGCGACGTACGGTACGCGGAGGTGACTGTCGACGACCCGGACCGGTTCACGATCCATCCGGCCCTGCTCGACGCCGCGCTGCACCCGCTCCTGCCCGGGGTCGTCGACGACCTGCCGGCCCGGATGCCCTTCGCCTGGGCGGGGGTCCGGGTCCGGGCCGCCGGCGCGACGACCCTGCGGGTGCGGCTGACCCCGGTCAGCGGGGACACCGTGGCGGTGCTGGTCGCCGACGGGGCCGGTGGGCCCGTCGCCACCGTCGACGCCCTGTCGTTGCGACCGTTGGCCGTCGCCGCCGATGACGACGGACCGGGCCGCCCGGGTCAGCTGTGGAGCCTGCGGTGGCAGCCGGCCGACCCGGTGGACCCCGGGGCCGGGCGACGCTGGGCGTTGCTCGGCACCGGGCCCGAGGTGGCCTCGCTGGCGTACGCCGACCCCGGGGGAACCTGGCCGGTGCACGCCGAGCTGACCGAGCTGGCGCAGCCGCCGGACGTCCTGATCGCCGTGACACCGTCGGACGTCGCCGACGACGTGGTGGCCGGGACGCACGCCACGGTCAGCTGGGCGCTCGGGGTGTCCCGACGCTTTCTGGCCGACGACCGCTACGCCGACAGCAGGCTGGTGGTGGTGACGAGAGGCGCGGTGGCGGCCCGGCCCGGGGACTCCCCCACGCTGACCCACGCCGCCCTGTGGGGGCTGCTGCGCTCCGCGCAGACCGAACAGCCCGGCCGGCTGACCATCGTGGACCTCGACGACGACGCCACCGCCGCGCAGCTCGCCGGGGCGGTGGCCGGCGGCGAGCCGCAGGTGGCGATCCGCGACGGCCAGCTGCTGGTGCCCCGGCTCGGCCCCGCGGACGGCGTCGGCGTCGGCCGGCGGGAGGACGGCGCGACGGCCGCGCAGGCCCGCCCGCCCCGGTTCGACGAGGGCACGGTGCTGGTCACCGGGGGCACCGGCGTGCTCGGTGCGATGGTCGCGCGGCACCTGGTGACCGCCCACGGCGCCCGTCGACTGCTGCTGGTCAGTCGGGCCGGTGACCGCGCCGAGGGCGTCGCCGCGCTGCGGGACGAGCTGACGGCGCTGGGCGCGGAGGTCTCCTTCGCCGGCTGCGACGTCGCCGACCGGGACGCGCTGGCCGAGGTGCTCCGTGCGGTGCCGTCCGACCGGCCGCTGCGGGCGGTCGTACACACCGCAGGTGTCACCGACGACGGCGTCCTCACCGCGCTCACCGCCGAGCAGGTCGACGCGGTGCTGCGACCCAAGGTCGACGCGGCCTGGCACCTGCACCAGCTCACCCTCGACCGGGAGTTGTCGGCGTTCGTGCTGTACTCCTCGCTCGCCGGTCTGGTGGGGACCGCCGGTCAGGCGAACTACGCGGCCGGTAACGCCTTCCTCGACGCGCTCGCCGCCCACCGGCGGGCCGCCGGCCTGCCGGCGGTCTCCCTGGCCTGGGGGCTGTGGGAGCAGTCGAGCGGACTCACCGGGCGGTTGGCGGAGGCGGACCTGCGCCGGTTGGCCCGCAGCGGGCTGCGTCCGCTCTCCTCCGCCGCCGGACTGGCCCTGTTCGACCAGGCCCTGTCCGGTGGTGCGGCCCTGTACGCCGCCACCGCCCTGGATCTCGGACAGCTGCGGCGTAGCGCCGAGCCACCGGTGCTGCTGCGTGGTCTCGTACCGGCGGGGCGTCCGTCGGCGCGGGCGTCGGCGTCCCCCGGACAGGGCCTCGGCACGCAGCTCGCGGCGCTGTCCGTGACCGAACGCGACCGGGTGGTGGCGGACCTGGTCCGGACCCGGTTGGCGGGTGTCCTGGGCCATGCCGACGCCGTGGCGTTGGTGGCCGAGCGTCCGCTACAGGAACTGGGGCTGGATTCGTTGACGGCGGTCGAGTTGCGCAACCAGCTCGCCGCCGCCACCGGGCTGACGCTGCCGACCACGCTGGCCTTCGACCATCCGTCGGTGGGGGCGTTGACCCGCTACCTGCTCGACCGCCTCACCAACACCACCAACACCACCACCGCCGTCACCCGCACCACCACCCACACCACCGACGAACCCATCGCCATCATCGGCATGGGCTGCCACTACCCCGGCAACGCCAACACCCCCGACGAACTCTGGCACCTCATCACCACCACCACCGACGCCATCACCACATTCCCCACCAACCGAGGCTGGCACCTCGACACCCTCTACCACCCCGACCCCGACCACCCCGGCACCACCTACACCCAACACGGCGGCTTCCTCCACAACGCCGACCAATTCGACGCCGAATTCTTCAACATGTCACCCCGCGAAGCCACCGCCACCGACCCCCAACAACGACTCCTCCTCCACACCGCCTGGGAAACCCTCGAACACGCAGGCATCAACCCCACCACCCTCCACGGCACCAACACCGGAGTCTTCATCGGCACCATGTACAGCGACTACGGCTCCCGCCTGGAGCAGTTGCCGCAGGAGCTACAGGGATATCTGGCGGGCGGTAGCGCGGCAAGTGTGGCGTCGGGGCGGATCGCGTACACCCTCGGCCTCCAAGGCCCCGCCATCACCATCGACACCGCCTGCTCATCCTCACTCGTCGCACTCCACCTCGCCGCCACCGCACTCCGCAACCACGAATGCGACCTCGCCCTCACCGGCGGCGCCACCATCATGACCCAACCCCACACCTTCACCGAATTCGCCCGCCAACGCGGACTCGCCCCCGACGGACGCTGCAAACCCTTCTCCACCCACGCCGACGGCACCGGCTGGTCCGAAGGCGCCGGACTCCTCCTCCTCCAACGCCTCACCGACGCCCAACAACAAGGCCACCACATCCACGCCATCATCCGCGGCAGCGCCATCAACCAAGACGGCGCCTCCAACGGACTCACCGCACCCAACGGACCCGCCCAACAACGCGTCATCCACCAAGCCCTCCACAACGCCGGACTCCAACCCCACGACATCACCCTCATCGAAGCCCACGGCACCGGCACCCGACTCGGCGACCCCATCGAAGCCCAAGCCCTCCTCGCCACCTACGGACAACACCGCGACCAACCACTCTGGCTCGGCTCCCTCAAATCCAACCTCGGCCACACCCAGGCCGCCGCCGGCGTCGGCGGCATCATCAAAGTGATCGAAGCCATCCGACACGCCACCCTCCCCCCCACCCTCCACGCCGACGAACCCACCCCCCACGTCGACTGGACCACCGGCAACATCAAACTCCTCACCCACGCCCGACCCTGGCCCGACACCGACCGACCCCGCCGCGCCGCCGTCAGCAGCTTCGGCATCAGCGGCACCAACGCCCACGTCATCCTCGAACAACCACCCACCCCACCCACCCCACCACCACCACCCACCACCAACCCCCCACCCCACCAACCCCTCATCATCTCCGCCCACAACCACCACACCCTCACCCAACAAGCCACCCGACTCCACCACCACCTCACCAACCACCCCCACCTCAACCCCACCGACGTGGCGTACTCGTTGACCCGGCGCGCGGCGCTGCCGGTCCGGGCCGTGGTCGTGGGCGCGGACCGGGAGGAGATCCTGGCCGGCCTGGGCTCGGTGTCGGGCACTGTCGTCCCGCCGCAGGTGCGCACGGCGTTCCTGTTCACCGGCCAGGGCGCGCAGCGGGTGGGGATGGGTCGCGAACTGCGGGAGACCTTCCCGGTGTTCCGCGCCGCCTTCGACGAGGTGTGCGCGGCCCTGGACCCGCTGCTGCCCCGTCCACTGCGGGACGTCGTCGACTCCGGCGACGGCCTCGACGACACCGGCTACACCCAGCCGGCCCTGTTCGCCTTCGAGGTCGCCCTGTTCCGGCTGCTGTCCTCGTGGGGCGTCACCCCGGACTTCGTGGCCGGACACTCCATCGGTGAACTGGCGGCCGCACACGTGGCCGGCGTGCTGTCCCTGACCGACGCCGCCACGCTGGTCGGCGCACGGGCCCGCCTGATGCAGGACCTCCCCGCCGGTGGGGCGATGCTGGCGGTCGAGGCGACCGAGGCGGAGGTCGCCGAGGGGCAGCCCCGGCTCGACGTCGCGGCGGTGAACGGCCCCCGGTCGCTGGTGCTGGCCGGCCCCGAGGCCGTCGTCACCGAGGCGGAGGCGTCGTGGTCGCGGCGGGGTCGGCGGGTACGCCGGCTGGCGGTGTCGCACGCGTTCCACTCCTCGCTGATGACGCCGATGCTTGAGGCGTTCGCCGAGACGGCTGACGCGGTGCGGTACGCGACGCCACGGATTCCCGCCGTGTCGACGGTGACCGGCCGGCCCGTCCGGGACGAGTGGAGCGACGGCGGGTACTGGACGAACCAGATCCGCTCCACCGTCCGGTTCGCCGACGCGGTGGCGACCCTGGGCGAGCTGGGAGTGACCACGTTCCTGGAGATCGGCCCCGACACGACGCTGGCCGCGCTGGTCGACGGTGCCGTTGCGACGGGTCACCGGCGGACGTCCGAGACGCGGTCACTGGTGTCCGCCGTCGCGACGGCCTGGGCGCGGGGGGTGCCCGTCGACTGGGCCGCCTGGTTCGCCGGGACCGGCGCGACCCGGGTCGAGCTGCCCCGCTACGCCTTCCAGACCCGCAGCTACTGGGCAGTCGCGCAGACGCAGGCCGACACCGGCCCCGGCCGTACGGCCACCGGTCACCCGCTGCTCGGCGCGGCAGTCGCCCTCGCGGGTGACGATCTCACCTTCGACAGCCGGATCTCCCGACGGGACCTGCCGTGGCTGGAGGAGGTCCTGCCGGCTGCCGCCCTCACCGAACTGGTGGTCGAGGCCGGCGGGCGGGGCGGCACGCCCCTGCTGGAACAGCTCACGCTCAGCGGCCCCCTGGTGCTGCCCGCGGAGGACACCCTGGCGCTCCAGGTACGGGTGGCCACCCCGGACGCGCAGGGGCGACGCCCGGTGAGCGTGTACGTGCGGCCCGGTGACGACGGGCCGTGGCAGGTGCACGGCACCGGTGTGCTGGCCCCGGAGCCCCCCGAGTCGCCGACCGCTGCGCCGACCGGCGGCCCGCTGGTCGCCCTGCCCGAGCACCTCCACGACGAGGCGGGCCGCTACCGGCTGCATCCCGTCCTGTTCGACGCGGCCGTCCACAGCGACCTGCTCCCGGTCGAGGCGGGGACGGTCCTGGTGCCGACCGGGTGGCGCGGGGTGCACCTGCGGCACCGGGGCCCGGTGGCGGTCCACGCCGACGTCACCGTGCTCGACGAGCGGAGGGTCCGGGTCCGGCTCACCGACGGGGACGGCGACCTCGTGGGCACGGTCGACGAACTGACCTACACGGCAGTCGCGCCGCAGCAGCTGTCCCCGGCCGCCCCGGCCCTGCTGGCCCTGGGCTGGCAGCCGGCCGAGATGTCGACGCACCGGCCGGGTGGGGCCACGGTGGCCGAACTCCCGCGCTTCGACGCCCCCGTCGCCGACGCCGTGCACGCCGCCGCCGGTTGGCTCTCCGACCTGCTCGACACCGTGCCGGACGGCCGGCCGCTCGTGGTCGTCACCCGCGGCGCGGTGCGGGTCGACGACGACGACATGCCCGACGCCACCACCGGCGCCGTCCGGGAGCTGCTGCGGGTTCGGCAACGCTCCGCCGTGGGCCGGTTCGTCCTCCTCGACGCCGACGCCGACGAGGTCGCTCCCGACCTGGTCGATGCGGTCCTGGGCCTGGACGAACCCGACGTCGCGGTACGCCGCACCCGGCTCTACGTGCCCCGGCTGCGGCACGCCACCCGACCGGCCGGCCCGGGGTGCGTCCTGGACCCGACGGGCACCGTCCTGTTGACCGGGGCGGAGACGACGCCGGGTCGGATCCTGGCCGCCCAGTTGGCCCGCCGACGCGACGTCGGACGGCTGTTGACGGTGGGCGACGCACGGCTCGGCCGGGAGGCACTGGCCAAGATCCTCGCCGACGTCCCGCCCGGAGAGCCGTTGACCGCCGTCATCCACGCCGGGGACGACGATCCCGGCGAGGATCTGCCCGTACACCTGGACGAGCTTCTCCCCGGTCCGGGGCCCGCCGCGTTCGTGCTGGTCAGCACGCTGGACAACCGCGCCCTGGCGGAGGCGGTGGCGCGGCGGCGTGCGCACCGCGGACTGCCGGCTGTCGTCGTGGCGTGGGGGCCGCCGGCCGGGGACGCCGTCCACCGGCCGCTGACCACGACCCGGGCGGCCACCCTGCTGGACGCCGCGTTCGCCGCCGGACCGATCGGCGTCGAGCCGCTGTTGCCGGCCTCCGCCCTGGACCTGGCGGCGGTGCCGGCCGGCACCGACGTGCCGCCGGTCCTGCGTGACCTGGTCCCCCGGCCGACGGCACCGGCCACCCGCGACGACGGCGTGCGGCTCGTCGACCGCCTCACCGGCCTGGACCCCGACGCCCAGGAGCGGCTGGTCCGTGGCCTGGTGCTCGACCAGGCGGCACGGGCGCTGGGGCACGTCGACGCCACGGCCATCGGCCCGGACCTGCCGTTCCAGAACGCGGGCATGGACTCGATGACCGCCGTGCAGTTGCGCGACCGGCTACAGGCCGCCACCGGGCTGGTGCTCGCCCCGACACTCGTGTTCGAGCAGCCCACCCCGGCGGTCCTGGCCCGCTACCTGCTCGCGCAGCTCACCGCCGGGTCGGCCGGCACCGGTCCGGCCCCGTCGCTGTCGGCGCTGCTCGACCGGTTGGAGGCGACGGTGGCCGCCCGGGACGACGCCGACCCCGAGACGCCCCAGCTCGTCGCGCGCCTACAGGCGGTGCTGACCCGGCTCACCGACGAACGCGCGGCACCGGACGTCGACCCGACGGCCCGGCTCGCGACCGCCTCGGCCGACGAGATCTTCCACCTCATCGACACCGAACTGGGCCGCCGCGCCGACTGACGAAGGAGACGGACCCGATGTCCAACGAAGAGAAGCTCGTCGACTACCTCAAGTGGGTCACGGCCGACCTCCAGAAGGCACGCGGACGGATCGCCGAACTGGAGGCCGGCGACCGGGACCCGGTGGTGGTCGTCGGCATGTCGTGCCGGTTTCCCGGTGCCGCCAACGCCGACGAACTGTGGCAGGTCGCGGTCGGTGAGCGCGACGAGATCAGCGCCTTCCCGACCGACCGGGGCTGGGACGTCGAGGCGCTCTACCACCCCGACCCGGCCCACCCGGGCACGACCTACATCCGGGAGGCCGGCTTCGTCGACTCGGCCGGCCGGTTCGACGCCGCGTTCTTCGGGATCTCACCCCGGGAGGCGCTGGCGATGGATCCGCAGCAGCGGATTCTGCTGGAGGCCGCCTGGGAGGCGCTGGAGGACGCCGGCATCGACCCGACCGGCCTGCGGGAGAGCCGCACGGGGGTCTTCGCGGGGCTGGTGGAGCAGAGCTATCTCGGCCTCGACGCGCCTGCCGAGTTCGAGGGCTACCAGATGACCAGCAAGCTCAGCAGCATGGCGTCGGGTCGGATCGCGTACACCCTCGGGTTGGAGGGGCCGGCGGTGTCGATCGACACGGCGTGCTCGTCGGCACTCGTCGCGGTGCACCTGGCCGCGCAGTCGTTGCGCGCGGGCGAGTCCACACTGGCCCTGGCCGGTGCGTCGTACGTCGCCGCGCACCCCGGCGGGTATCTCGACGGGGCCCGGCAACGGGGCCTCGCCGCCGACGGCCGCTGCAAGCCGTTCGCCGCCGCGGCGGACGGTATCGGCTGGTCGGAGGGGGCCGGACTGGTCGTCCTCGAACGTCTCTCCGACGCCCGACGCCACGGTCACCGGGTCCTCGCGCTGATCCGCGGCAGCGCCGTCAACTCCGACGGCGCGTCCAACGGGCTGACCGCGCCGCACGGCCCGGCCCAGGAGCGGGTGATCAGGCAGGCGCTGGCGAGCGCCGGCCTGACCCCCGCCGACGTCGACGCCGTGGAGGCACACGGCACGGGCACCCGGCTGGGCGACCCGATCGAGGCCCGGGCGCTGCTCAACACCTACGGTGCGGCGAGGGCACCCGGACGACCGCTGCTCGTCGGGTCGCTGAAGTCCAACATCGGGCACGCCCAGGCCGCCTCCGGCATCGGCGGCATCATCAAGATGATCCAGGCCCTGCGGCACGGCGTGCTGCCCCGGCTCCTGCACCTGGACGAACCGACCCCGCTGGTCGACTGGTCCGTCGGTGACCTGGAACTGCTCGCCGAGACGCGGCCGTGGCCGGTGACCGGGGCACCCCGGCGGGGCGCGGTGTCGGCGTTCGGCGCGAGCGGCACCAACGCGCACCTGATCCTCGAACAGGCCCCCGCCCCGGACGACCCGCCCGCGGAGCCGGACGACGCGAAGGCCACCGCCCTGCCCTGGTTGTTGTCGGCCCGGACCCCGCAGGCGCTGCGGGCACAGGCCGCCCGCCTCGGCGGACACCTGCGGGACCTGCCGGAGGCCGCCGAGCCCGCGACGCTGCGGGACGTGGCGTTCTCGCTGGCCACCACCCGTGCCGTACTGGAGCAGCGGGCCGCCGTGGTCGGCCGGGAACTGCCCGAGGTGCTGGCCGGCCTCGACGCCCTGGCGGCGGGCGGGACGGCCGAACACGTGGTCACCGGCACGGCCGCCGACCGTGGCCGGACGGTCTTCGTCTTTCCCGGCCAGGGCAGCCAGTGGCCGGCCATGGCCGCCGAGTTGCGCCGCACCTCCGACGAGTTCGCCGACCGGATCGCCGAGTGCGTGAAGGCGTTCGAGCCGTACCTGGACTGGTCGCTCGACGACGTGTTGCGGGGCGCCCCCGACGCCCCGGGCCTCGACCGGCTCGACGTGGTGCAGCCGGCCCTGTTCGCCGTGCACGTCTCGCTGGCCGCCGTCTGGCAGGCGGCGGGGCTTCGGCCGGCCGCCGTCGTCGGCCACTCCCAGGGCGAGATCGCCGCCGCGGTCGTCGCCGGGGCGCTGAGCCTCCAGGACGGCGCGCGGGTGATCGCGGTCCGCAGCCGGCTCGCCCTCGCGTTGGAGGGTCGGGGTGGGATGGGGGCCGTCGCCCTGCCCCGCGCGGTCGTGGAGCGTCGGCTGGCCGACTGGGACGGTCGCCTCACGGTCGCGGTGGAGAACGGTCCGACGTCGGTGCTCGTCGCCGGTGACCGGGACGCCCTCGGCGAGTTCCTCGCCCGGTGCGCCGCCGAGGGCACCCGGACGAAACGCTTCCCGGCCGACTTCCCGTCGCACTCCCCGCAGGTGGCCGCGATCCGCGACGAGATGCTCGCCGCGCTCGCCGGGATCAGCCCGCGCCCCGGCACGGTTCCGCTGCTGTCGACAGTGACCGGGGACTGGCTCGACACGTCCACCATGGACGCCGGCTACTGGTACGACAACATGCGTCGGCCGGTGGAGTTCTCCTCGGCCGTCCGCGCCCTCGCCGACGCCGGGCACGGGGTGTTCGTCGAGGTGAGCGCGCACCCGGTGCTGATCGGCCCACTGCGCGACAACCTGGGGGAGGCGGCCGTGGTCGCCGGCACGCTGCGCCGCGACGCGGGCGGCCCGGCACAGTTCCACCGGTCCTTCGCCGAGCTGCACGTGCAGGGCGTCGCGGTCGACCGGGCGTACCCGTTCGCGGGGTCGGGGGCGCGGCCGGTCCGGCTGCCGACGTACCCGTTCCAGCAGGAGCGTTACTGGCACGTGGCCGGCGGGCGGTCCCGGGAGGCCGGCGGGCTGGGTCTGCGGGCCACCGACCACCCGTTGCTCGGGGTGGCGGTCCCGGTGGCGGGTAGCGCGGAGACGCTGTTCAGCAGCCGGTTGTCCCGGGCGGCCGTGCCCTGGCTGACCGGGCACACCGTGGCCGGCCAACCGGTGGTGCCGTCGGCGGCCCTGCTGGAGCTGGCGGTACGCGCGGGCGACGAGGTGGGTGCGAACGTGGTGGGCGAGTTGCGGGTCGTCGCACCGCTGGTGCTGCCCGCGCGGGGTGGGCTGCACCTCCAGGTCCGGGTCGGTCCCCCGGACGAGCGGCAGGCCCGGCAGGTCACCGTGCACGCCCGGCCGGAGGACGGCGAGGTGAGCTGGCGGCTGCACGCCGAGGGCGAACTCGGGGTCCGCGCGGCCCTCGACGTCACCCCCGACAGGCAGTGGCCGCCTGACGACGCCGTCGAGATCCCGTCCGACGAGGTCCACGAGCGGTGCTCCTGCGCCGACGTCCGGTACGAGCCGCAGCTGCACGCGGTGACCGCGGCCTGGACGGTCCCCGGTTCGTCGACCGTCCACGCCGAACTCACCCTGCCCGCCGGGCTGGTCGACGAGGTGTCCCCCTACGCCACCCACCCCGTACTCGTCGAGGCGGTCGCGCAGGCGGCGCGGCTCGCGACGCCGGGCGGGGCCCGGGTGGTCGCCGGCTGGCGTGGCTGGCAGGTGCACGCCGTCGGTGCGACGACGGTGCGGGCCCGGGTGACGCCCACGCCCGACGGCGCGTTCCGGGCCGTCCTCACCGACCTCGCCGGCCGGGTGGTGGCCACCCTCGACGCGCTCCGGTTCGCCGAACTCGATCCGGTGGCGCTCTCCCGGGCCGGTGACCGCGCCCACGATGCCCTGCTGCACCTGGGCTGGGAGGCGATCGAGCTGCCCGACCCGGCGACGCCGACGACCTGGGCCGTCCTCGCGCCCGAGGCCCCGGACCGGCCGGAGACGTTGGTCCGGGCGCTGGCCGGGGTCGCCGGGGCGGACGCCGTGCGCTACGACTGCCGGTCGGCCGCCGCGGGCGGGGCGGACAGCGCCGCCGAGGCCCACCGGCACGCCCGGCGCGTACTGCTGCTGGTGCAGGCGTGGCTCGCCGATCCGACGCTCGACGACGTGCCGCTCGTGGTGACCACCCGGGGTGCCGTCGGTGCGCCGGTGACCGACCCGGCGGCGGCCACGGTCTGGGGTCAGCTGCGGTCGGCCCAGTCCGAGAACCCGGGGCGCTTCGTGCTGGTCGACGGCGGGTCCGACGACGTCGGGTCCACCGGGCTGCTGTCGGCAGTCGTCCGGGCCGGCCTGTCCCAGTGCGCCGTCCGGGCCGGCCGGGTGCTGCTCCCCCGGCTGCGCCGGGCACCCGAGCCACCGGCGACGCCGCCGGTCTGGCGGCCGGGCGGCACGGTGCTGATCACCGGCGGTACGGGTACCCTCGGCCGGCTCTTCGCCCGGCACCTGGTCACCCGGCACGGCGTCACCGACCTGCTGCTGACCAGCCGGCGCGGCCGGCAGGCCCCCGGCGTCGACCTCCTCGTCGAGGAGTTGACCGCGCTGGGCGCACGGGTCACGGTGGCCGCCTGCGACACCGCCGACCGGGAGGCGCTCGCCGCGACCCTGGCGGCCCTGCCGGCCGACCGTCCGTTGACCGGGGTGGTGCACGCGGCGGGCACCATCGACGACGGCCTCGTCACGGCGGTGACCCCGGCGCGGCTGGCGGCGGTGCTGCGGCCCAAGGTGGACGCGGCCTGGCACCTGCACGAGCTGACCCGGCACCTCGACCTGTCGGCGTTCGTGCTGTTCTCCTCGCTGGCCGGCGTCATCGGCGGTGCCGGACAGTCCAGCTACGCCGGCGCGAACACCTTCCTGGACGCGCTCGCCGAGCACCGGCGGGCGCTCGGGCTCGCGGCCACCTCGGTCGCCTGGGGGCTGTGGGCGGTCAGCGGCGCGGACGGGGAGTTGAGCAGCGCCGACGTCGAGCGGATCACCCGGGCCGGTTACCCACCGATCGCCACCGAGCAGGGGCCGCCGATGCTCGACGCGGCGCTCGCGTTGCAGTGGGCGACCTCGGTGGCCGCACCGCTCGACCTCGCCGCCCTGCGCGGGCAGCCGTCGGCGGTGCCGGCGTTGTTCGACGGGTTGCTCCGTCAGCCGCGCCGGGGACGTGTCCGCAACGACGCGACGTCGGGCCCGTCGCTCACCGAGGCCCTGGCCGGCCTACCCGTCGAGGAACGCCGCGAGCTGCTCGTCCAGGTGGTGCGGGCCGAGGCCGGGGCGGTGCTGGGTCACGCCGACCCCGCCGGGATACCGGTCGGGCAGCCGTTCACGGAGCTCGGCTTCGATTCCCTGACCGGGGTGGAGTTCCGCAACCGGCTCGGCGCGCTGACCGAGCTGCGGCTGCCCACCACGTTCGTCTTCGACCACCCGAACGTCGACGCCGTGGCCACGTTCCTCGACGGGCAGCTCGGTGGTGACGTCGCGCCCGCCGCCCCGGTGGAGATCGACTTCGCTGCCGAGGTACGGCTCGCCGAGGACATCCGGCCCGCCGCCGACCTCGTCCGCGTCGTGGAGGATCCGCGTGCGGTGCTGCTGACCGGCGCGACCGGTTTCCTCGGCGCGTTCCTGCTGCGGGACCTGCTGCGCGACACCGACGCCCGGGTGCACTGCCTGGTCCGGGCGGCGGACGGGGAGGCGGCGTGGCAGCGGCTGCGCGCCAACCTGGAGTGGTACGGCATCGGGAACGAGATCGACGCGGAGCGGGTGGTGGTGGAGGTCGGCGACCTCGCCGCACCCGGACTGGGCCTGGACGGCGACCGGTACGACGTCCTCGCCCGTACGGTCGACGCGGTCTACCACGCCGGCGCGGCCGTCAACTGGGTGCAGCCGTACGCCACGGTGAAGGGGGCGAACGTGCTGGGCACGGAGGAGATCCTGCGACTGGCGGCGCGGTACCGCACCGTGCCGGTGCACCACGTCTCCACGCTCGGCGTCTTCGTCGGCAGGGACACCGCCGGGGTGCCCATCCGGGCCAGCGACCCGACCGGTCCCGGCAGCACCCTGCCCACCGGGTACACCCAGAGCAAGTGGGTGGCCGAGCAGATGATCGAGATCGGCCGCGCCCGTGGGCTGCCGATCTCCGTCTACCGGATCGACCTGATCGCCGGGGACGACCGTACCGGGGCGTGCCAGAGCCGGGACTTCGTCTGGCTGGCGGTGAAGGGCATGCTCCAGGCCGCCGCCGTGCCGGGGCGCATCCCGGTGCGGTTCCGGCTGATGCCGGTCAGCTACAGCAGCGCCGCGATCGTGCACATCTCCCGGCGGGCGCAGGCCGCCGGGGGCACGTTCCACGTGGCCAACCAGAGCGCCGTGACGTTCGGGGAGATGGTGGACGAGCTGCGGGCGGCCGGCTACCGGCTGACCGACCGCGACCCGCAGGACTGGCGGGCCGCGATCACCGGTGACCCGGAGAACGCGCTGCTGCCGCTGCTGGACGCCTTCGAGGTGATGGCGCAGGCCCCGGAGCGGTTCTACCCGCCGGTGGACGACCGGGAGACCGTCGAGGCGCTCGCGGGCAGCGGCATCGTCTGCCCACCGGCGACCCGGGCGCTGTTCCGCCGGCACGTCGAGTTCTTCGTCGCCCGCGGGTACCTGCCCGCCGCACCGTCCGACGGGTCGTGACCCGTCGGACGGTGCCGGGCCGGCGGCACCGTCCGCGCCCGGTCACCGGGCCCGCCGGGTGCGTACCCGGCGGGCCCGGTGACCGGAGGTGACCAGCTAGAAGACGATCAGGGTCAGCGGGTGGGAGATGCCGATGCCACCGCGGGTGTCGTACGCCCGGACGGTGAAGGTCGACGAACCGACCGCCGCCAGGTCGACCTGGAACTGGAAGCGCTGTCCGTTGCGGGTCGGCGTCGCGGTCGACCGGGTCGCGCCGAGGTACAGCTCCACCCGGTCGACCGCGTCGCCGGCGTCGACCTCGGTGACGTCGGCGGTCAGCGTGACGGTGGTCGGTCCGGGGAAGTAGGTCTGCCCGCCGGGGGTGCTCAGCGCCACCCTCGGTGGCTGGTTGGTGCCGCTGGTCGGGGGCGTGACCACCGTGATCAGCCGGGGCGGGGCACCGCCGGACAGCGACTGGTCGGTGCCGGCGGAGACGTACAGCTGGTAGCTGGTGCTGGTCCCGGGGGCCCCGACCGGCGGGGTCCACGACGCGTCGTACCGGTCGCCGGCGGACCGCACGCCCTGGGCCACCGTGACGCCGTCCACCCGGAACGACACCCCGGTGATGTGGTGGCCGCCGCCCACGGTCGCGGTCGCCGCGAGCGGGACGGGACCGGGTGCGGTGTACACCGCCCCGACGGCCGGGCTGAGCCAGGTGACGATCGCCGGGTAGTCGGCGACCGGTGGCGAGGTGGTCGGCCCGGTCGGTGTCATGCTGGGCAGCACCCCGCCGGTGCAGGCGACGCCGTTGAGGGTGAACGCCGCCGGTTTGGGGTTGCTGAGGAACCAGGCACCGACGAAACCGATGTTCGCCGAGCCGTTGGTGCCGAGGGCCGCGTTCCAGTTGAGGTTGGTCGCGCTGACCTGCTGGCCGGTCTGGGTCCAGGTGGCGCTCCAGCTCTGTGCGATCTGCTGGTCGACGGCGGGGAACGCGAACCGTAACGTCCAGCCGTTGACCGGCGCACCGAGGTTGGTGACCACGAGGTCGGCCTGGAAGCCGTCGGTCCACTGGCTGGTGACGACGTAGTCCACCCGGCAGCCGGCGGCGGCGTTCGCCGTACCGGCGTGCGAGACCGCCGCCATCGTCGCGACCAGGGCAACAACGACGGCGACCACCGCCGTCAGCGATTTTCGCATGGCACACCCCGCCATAAATCGTTGGGCATCAATAAGTACGACGACTGTCCTGCGGTCCCGCTAGCCTTGTCAAGACAAGGACGGGAGTCCTGCCGCCGGCAGGACGTCGGGGTGGCCGGCCGATGGTCCGGCCACCCCGACGAGACGTCCCGACGGGCCGCCCCGAACGCCCTATCCCCCGGCCGGGACGCGCGCCGTCACCGCCCGCAGGTGTCGCAGGCCGTCGGTGGCCAGCCGGTCCTGCGAGGGGGCCAACGGACGCCAGATCGCCGCCGCGGTGGCGATGGTGTCGTTCTCCGCCGTGAACGACTCGATGCAGACCGCACCCCGGTAGCCGGTCTCCCCCAGCACGGCGAAGAACCGCGGCCAGTCGAAGTGGTCCGACCCCGGGGCACCCCGGTGGGTGCCGCTGACCTGGACGTGCTTGACGTACGGGCCGGCGGCGGCGAGCGCCGCGTACGGATCGGACTCCTCGATGTTCATGTGGTAAGTGTCGATCATGATGCCGACGCTCGACGGCAACCCGTCGATCAGCTCGATCGTCTGCCCGACGGTGTTGACCACGCTCGTCTCGTACCGGTTCAGCGCCTCCACCCCGATGCTCACGCCGCACTCGCCGGCCTGCTCGGCCACCGGCGCCAGCGCCCGCCGGAAGTCCGCATGGCAGGCCGCCCGCGCCGCCTGCGACATCCGCCAGGTACGCCCGACCGAGGCGTACACCGGGCCGCCCACGCAGGGCGCACCGACCGCCGCCGCAGCCGCCACGCACCCCCGCAGGTACGCCACCGTCGACTCCACCACCGCCGGGGCGGCGTCGACCAGTTCCCGCCCCGGCGGGGTGACCGCGCAGACCGCCGCCGCGACCAGACCGTGCGCGGCCAGCAGGTCCCGGGTCCGGGCCGGGTCCCAGTCGCCGGGCTGCTCGATCGGCAGTTCCACCGCGTCGAAGCCGAACGACGCGATCCGCGGCACCAGCGTGGCGAGGGCCTCGTCGTCGACGGGCGACGCCCACACCCAGGGGTTCACCCCGAACGCGTACACCGGGCCTACTTCCAGCGCTGCGGGTAACCGGGCAGGTCGGTGCAGCCGCACATCGCGTAGTGCAGCGGCGGCATGCCCGGGTCCAGGTACCGGTCCAGGTTGTCCTGGGTGATGGTCGGCTGGGGCAGCTTCCACGGGTTGGCCACCTGCTGCCCGTCGAGGATGCGCAACGCCGCGATGACCGGCGTACGCCACTGGTACGTCGGGTACGTCGGCGCGATCGCGGTCAGGCCCTTGTCCTTCCACACCTTCAGGAAGTCGAGCTGGTCCTCCCCGTTGATCGGCGGCACCGGCTTGCCCGCGTCCTGGAACGCCTCGACGGCCGCGACGGCGACCGCGCCGGCGTCCATCCACACGCCGTCGATGGTGCCGTACCGCTGGAGGTAGTCGTCGACGATCTTCTTGGTCTTGGCCGGGTCGCCGTCGGTGAACTCGACCCCCACCACGTCGACCTTCGCCTTGTCGAACGCGACCTTCGCCGCCGACCAGCGGGTCTCCAGCACGTCGACGCCGGGCAGGATGCGCAGGGCGAGGACCTTGCCGCCCGGCTTGATCTTCTGGCTGACGAACTCCGCCCCGACGTGGCCGAAACCGTAACCGCCGATCGGGTTGATGAACGTCACCGGGCACTTCGTGCTGACCCCACGGTCGAACACGACCACCGGCAGGCCGGCCTTGCAGGCCGCCTCGACGGCCGGGGTCAGCGTGGCGGTGGTGTTCGGCGAGACGATCAGCGCGTCGCAGCCCTTGCCGAGCAGGTCGTTGATGTCGGCGATCTGCTTCTGGTCCTTGCCCTCGGCGTCGACGTGCACGAACTCACTGATCCGGCTGCCCTGCGCGGCCACCTCCGCCTGCATGGTCTTGAACCCGACCTGCCGCCACGGGTTGTTCAGCGCCGCGTTCGAGAAGCAGAGCTTGTGCGGGCCGGCCTTCCTGAACGTCGTGGTGTCCACCATGGTCGGGTTGAGCATCTGCTCCCACGGCTTGTCCGCCGGGCCGGTCGGGGTCGCGCCGAGCAGCGCCAACTCGGCGTCGTAGTCGGCCTGCACGAAGAACTTCGACTGCTCCCCGGTGCCCGAACCGGCGGCCGAGGTGGAACCGCCGCCCGGCCCTCCGCCCGGTTCGTCGGTGGCGCAGGCGGTCAGGGACAGCAGGGTGACGGCGGCCAGCGCCGCCAGGCAACGTCGCACTATGGTTTCCCCTTATCGTGACGAAGAACGGGTAGCCGAGACCGCCACGGCGAGCAGGATGATCGCGCCCTGGACGGTGGACCTGAGGGCGCCGGAGACGCCGTAGAAGTTCATCAGGGCGAAGAGCAGTTCGAGGCTGAGCGCGCCGAGCATCGCGCCGACGACCGAGCCACGGCCCCCGCCGAGCGCCACGCCACCGAGCACCACCGCGGTGATCGCCCCGAACTCCAGGCCCGCCCCGGCCTGGAAGGACACCCCGCTGTAGCCGCCGAGCAGGATCGCCGCCACGGCCGCCGCGAGCCCGCTGAGGACGAAGGCGACCGTCCGGGTACGCCAGACGCGCACCCCGCTCAGCTGCGCGGTGCGCGGGTTGTCGCCGACGGCCAGCAGGGTCCGGCCGAAGTCCGACCGCATCAGCAGCACCGCGAGCGCCGCGACGACCACCAGGACCAGCAGCGCGTACGGCATCCGGCCGAGCAGCGGCACGTCCTCGATCGCCCGCCTGCCGAACCGGCGGAACTCCTCGGAGAGGCCACCCTTCGGCGCGCCGTCCGACCACAGGTAGACCGCGCCGACCAGGATCAGGAACATGCCCAGCGTGGTGATGAACGACGGCACCCGCAGGCGCGTCGTGACCAGGCCGTTGACCAGCCCGACCAGCGCGCCGAAGACGAGCAGGAGCAGCACCACCGGCCAGGTCCGGGCCGGATCGCTGTCGATCAGCCGGGCCGCCACCACCACCTGCGCGGTGACCAGTGAGCCCACCGACAGGTCGAACTCACCGGAGACGATCACGAAGTACTGGCCGGCGGCGAGCAGGATGACCGGCGCCGACCGGCCGAGGAAGGACATCAGCGACGGCGGGTCGAGGAAGTCGGGCTGCCGGATGCCGACGAGCACCAGCAGCACCGCGAGGAGGGCCAGGATCGGCAGCACCCCGCCGGGGCGCAGCCGGACGCGACGCGGTGACGACGGACGACGCTGGACGAGCTGCATGGCTAGGACGCCGCCTTCCGCAGGGCCCGACGGGCGTAGACGGCGACCGCGGCGATGATCACCACGCCGCGGATCACCTGCTTGAAGAACGCGTCCACCTCAAGCTGGTTGAATATCGCGTCGATGCTGGCGAGCAGCAGCACCCCGCCGACCGTGCCGACGACCCCGCCCCGCCCACCGGCGAGCGCGGTCCCGCCGATCACCACCGCGGCGATCGACTCCAGGTCGTAGAGGCCCTCGGTGCCCACCCGGGGCGCACCCGAACCGAGCCGGCTGGCCAGGTAGATCCCGGCCAGCCCGGCACACAGCGAGCACAGCACGTGCGCGGCGACGAGGACCCGGTCGTTGCGGACCCCGGAGAGCCGGGCCACCTCCGGATCGCCGCCCACGGCGACCAGGTGGTGCCCGAAGCGGGTCCGTGCCAGCGCGAACCAGACCACCCCGGTCAGCGCCAGCAGCAGCAGGAACGACAGCGGCACCGGGCCGACCCGCTGGTAGCCCAGCGACTGCACCAGCGCGGGCGAGGTGGTCCCGGCCGGGCCGTCGTAGTTGCTGTCGAGGTACCCCTTGAGCAGCAGCCCGACGCCGAGGGTGGCGATGAACGCGTTGACCCGGAACCGGGTCACGAGCAGCCCGTTGAGTAGCCCCACCCCGGCGCTGACCGCGAGCGCCAGACCGACCGCCGGCAGCAGCGCGCCGTCGCTGCCGTTCATCGTCTCGGCCGCGACCAGGGTGCTCAGACTGATCACGTACGCCACGGAGAGGTCCAGCGAACCACCGAGGATGACCAGCGTCTGGCCGACGGCGACGAGCCCGAGACCGGCCGCGACGTGCAGCAGGCTCACCGTCGTAGCCTGGTTGAACAGCTGCCCGCCGTCGACCAGGACGACCAGCCAGCCGACCGCCAGGGTGAGCGCCAGCGCCACGAACACGCCCGGCATCCGACGTCGGACCGGCAACAACGACAGGGCGCTCACCGGTCGGTCTCCGTTCGCGACTGCGGGGCTCGCAAACCCGGCTCACTCCTCGCGCTCACCGGTCGGTCTCCGTTCGCGACTGCGGGGCTCGCAAACCCGGCTCACTCCTCGCGCTCACCGGTCGGCCTCCGTTCGCGACTGCGGGGCTCGCAAACCCGGCTCACTCCTCGCGCTCACCGGTCGAACTCCGGGGCGTGGCCGACGGCGAGGGCCACCACGTCCTCCTCGGTGGCGTCGGCGGGGAGTTCGCCGGCTATCCGGCCGTCGCGCATGACGACGATCCGGTCGCTCATCCCCAGCAGCTCGGGCAGGTCCGACGAGATCATCAGCACCGCCGCGCCGTCGCGGGCCAGCCGGCGGACGAGGTCGTGGATGGCCGACTTCGCCCCCACGTCGATGCCCCGGGTCGGCTCGTCGAACAGCAGCACCCGGGGGTCGAGCGCCAGCCAGCGGGCCAGCACCACCTTCTGCTGGTTGCCGCCGGACAGGAAACGGATCTCCTGGTCGTCGCCGGCGGCGCGGACCTCGACGGCGGCGAGCAGGTCACGGACCCGGCGGGTGCGGGCGGCGTGACCGGACCGGGCCGGGAAGACGGCCCGGCCGGCGAGCAGCGCGTTGTCGAGCACCGACTGCCGGGGCACGATCCCCTCGCCCTTGCGGTCCTCGGTGACGTAGGCGATACCGGCCCGCACGGCGGCGCGGGGTGAACGCAGCCGCACCGGCCGGCCGTCCAGCGTCACGTCGCCGGTGGTGAACGGGGAGACGCCGAACAGCGCACGGGCCAGCGCCGAGCGTCCGGAACCCTGCAACCCGCCGATGCCGAGCACCTCGCCGGCCCGCAGGTCCAGGTCGACGGCGCGCAGCTTCCGGTTGCCCGCGCCCCGGACGGTCAGGCGTACCGGGCCGAGGTCGTCAGGGGCGGCCCGGTCGGGGTAGTAGCTGGACAGTTCCCGACCGACCATGTGCCGGACGAGGTCGTCGGTGGAGGTGTCGGCGGTGTCCACGGTGGTGACCAGGCGGCCGTCCTTGAGGACCGTGATCCGGTCGGACAGGTCGAAGACCTCGGTGAGCCGGTGCGAGACGTACAGCACGCCGATGCCCCGCTGCTGGAGCCGGCGGACCAGCCCGTAGAGCAGCTCGACCTCGTGGTCGGCCAGCGCGGCGGTGGGTTCGTCCATGATGAGCAGCCGGGCGTCCAGGGCGAGCGCCTTGGCGATCTCGACGACCTGCTGCTGGGCGACGCCGAGCCGCCCCACCCGGGTGTCGGCGGCCAGGTCGGTCTCCCCGATCGCGGCGAGCAGGCTGCGGGTGTGCTCCCGCATCGCCCGCCGGTCGACCAGCCCGTGCCGCACCGGCTCGTGTCCGAGATGGACATTTTCGGCGACGGTACGCTCCGGCAGCAGGTTGAACTCCTGGTGGATGATGCCGATCCCGGCCCGCTGTGCGTCACGGGGGCCCCGGAGGACCCGGCGTGCACCGGCCACCTCGATGCTGCCCGTGTCCGGGGCGTACCCGCCCGAGACGATCTTCATGAGGGTGGACTTGCCCGCCCCGTTCTCACCGACGACGACGTGCACCTCGCCCGGTGCGACGTCGAGGTCGATCCCGTCGAGCACGCGTACCCCGAGGAAGGACTTGCCGATACCCCGGAGGGTCAGCAGCGGCGGCGGATCGGGCATCCCGGAAACCCTCACTGAAAGTAGTCATCGGCGTGGTCGATGTTCCGCGTCCGACACGGTCGGACTGCCGGACGGTGAACTTTCGCTGTCCCTCGTGAGCGCTTACGTCGCCAAGGAGCAAACTTTCCTTGACATCGACGAAACATCACACGTATGAAGATAGATGTTTCGATGCTTCTCCACAATCCTCGATCTTCGCGCGCCGCCGGTCCGGGCACCCGAGCGGCGTCGACACCGGGTCGAGGGTCGACGCGCGCCCGCAGCCGGATCGTCGAAACATCGAACCTTACCCCATCCATTGACAGCTATCGATGACTGACCCATCCTGGCCTCGCGGCCCACCGGGCGGGCACATCACCGACGTCACTCTGCGTGACGAAATGCGGGGCGGACGGCCGTTGCGGCGGACGGCCCGCCGACCCCGGCAGCACGCCCGCGCCCGCCACGCGTCCCGGCGTCCACCGGACGCGCGGACGGGCCGTGGTCGCCACCGGAAATTCCCGCCGACACCTAGGAGACGGCATGCGTCGCACCACGTTGCTCATCGGCATGATCGCCGGGCTGTTACTGTCACTCGGACTCGCACCACCCGCGTCGGCGGCCCCGGCCTTCCGCGCCCTGCTGTTCACCAAGACGGTGGGCTACCGGCACGACTCGATCCCCGCCGGGATCAGCATGTTCCAGCAGCAGGCGGCGGCGAACAACTTCGAGCTGGTGCAGACCGAGGACTCCAGCGTCTTCACCGCGGCCAACCTGGCCACCTTCGACGTGATCATCATGTTCCAGACCTCCGGCATGGTCTGGACCTCGGCGGCCCAGCGGCAGGCCGTGGAGGGCTACCTGGCCAGCGGCAAGGGCATCGTCGGCATCCACAACGCCCTGGACATGGGCATCGAGGGCGAGTACCCCTGGTGGGACCAGACCCTCAACGGCGGCGCCCACATGCCCGAGCACTCCCCCGGCGTACTGCCCGGCACCGCCATCGTCGCCGACAAGCAGCACCCGTCGACCACCGGCCTGCCGGACCGATGGAACCGCAGCGAGGAGTGGTACAACTTCGACACCAACCCGCGCGGCAACGTGCACGTGCTGGTGACCGCCGACGAGCGGACGTACAACCCGGGGTCCCGGGCGATGGGCCCGGACCACCCGATCTCCTGGTGCCGCACCGCCGCCGGCGGGCGGGTGTGGGCCACCGCGATGGGCCACGCGATCGACTCCTACAGCGAGACGAACTTCCGCAACCACGTGCTCGGCGGGGTGAAGTGGGCCGCCGGCAACCTGCCCGGCGACTGCGGCGGCACCGTGTGGGGCAACTTCGAGAAGCGCACCCTGGACGACAACACGGTCGACCCGATGGCGCTGAACGTGCTGCCCGACGGCCGGGTCATGTACGTCCAACGCGGCGGCCAGGTCAAGATCTTCAAGCCGGCCACCAACAGCACCGTCACCGCCGCCACCCTGAGCGTCTACACCGGCGGCGAGGACGGTCTCACCGGCATGGCGATCGACCCGAACTTCGCCACCAACGGCTACGTGTACCTCTACCACTCGCCGGCGAGCAGCAGCACCGACGTCAACCGCGTCTCCCGCTACACGCTGTCCGGTGACACCCTCAACCTGTCCACCGAGGCCCGGATCATCGACATCCCGGCGTACCGGGACCGCACCTTCCCCGAGCCCGGCCACACCGGCGGCTACATCGACTTCGGCCCGGACGGGAACCTCTACATCGGCACCGGTGACGACACCCCGCCGAACCTCGACCCCAACTGGCAGGGCTACGCGCCGCTGGACTGGCGGGCCGGCAAGTCCAACCTCGACGCCGCCCGCAGCGCCGGCAACACCAACGACCTGCGGGGCAAGCTGTTGCGCATCCGCCCGTCGGACAGCGGCGGCTACACGGTCCCGACCGGCAACCTCTACCCCCAGGGTACGGCGCAGACCCGGCCGGAGATCTACGCGATGGGCTTCCGCAACCCGTTCCGGTTCTCGATCGACCCGGCCAACGGCTGGGTCTACCTGGCCGACTACGGGCCGGACCGCAACCCGCCCACCACCAACCGCGGCCCCGAGGGCCTGGTCGAACTCAACGTGATCAAGTCGCCAGGCAACTACGGGTGGCCGTTCTGCCACGGCGACAACCAGCCCTACGCGCCGTTCAATCCGGACACCGGGGTGGTCGGCGCGAAGTTCAACTGCAACGCCCCGGTCAACAACTCCCCCAACAACACCGGCCTGACCAGCCTGAAGCCAGTCGTCGCCCCCAACATGTGGTACGGCTACGGCACCTCGCCGAACTTCCCGGAGCTGGGCTCCGGCGGCTCCGGCCCGATGGGTGGCCCGGTCTACCGCTACGACCCGGCGAACCCGTCGGCCACCAAGTTCCCGCCCTACTACGACGGGGTGCACTTCTTCTACGAGTGGTCGCGCAGCTACCTCAAGGAGGTGCACTTCGACTCGGCGACGGCGGTGACCCGCACCAACACGTTCCTGCCCGGCGGGCGGTTCAACAAGCCGATGGACCTGGAGTTCGGCAAGGACGGCTCGCTCTACGTGCTGGAGTGGGGCACCAACTTCGGCGGCGGCAACAGCGACTCCGGGCTGTACCGGATCGACTACATCCAGGGCGGCCGGTCGCCGATCGCCAAGGCCGTCGGGACGCCCACCAGCGGCCTCGCCCCGCTGAACGTCCAGTTCAGCAGCGCCGGCACGGCCGACCCGGACCCGGGCAACACGCTGAGCTACCAGTGGACGTTCGGCGACGGCACCACCTCGACGGCGGCCAACCCGTCGCACGTCTACACCACCAACGGCAACTACACGGCGCAGTTGAAGGTCACCGACAACACGGGTAAGACAGGCTTCGCCAACGTCCAGATCACCGTCGGGAACACCGCACCGGTGGTCACCATCACCACCCCGGCCAACGGCGGCATGCTCACCTTCGGCGACAAGGTGTCATACCAGATCAGCGTCACCGACCCGGACGGCGGCACCGTCGACTGCACCAAGGTGGTCGTCAACCCGGCGCTGGGCCACGACGACCACGCCCACGAGACCACCGAGTACCCGGGCTGCTCGGGCACCATCTCCACCGACCTGCTCGGCGGGCACCCCGACGGCGCGAACCTGTTCTACGTGCTCAACGCCCGCTACACCGACAGCGGCGGCCCCGGCGGCGCGTCTCCGCTCACCGGCACCGCGCAGGCGATCCTGCAACCCAAGCACAAGCAGGCCGAGTACTTCAGCAGCCAGTCCGGCATCCGGGTGGTCGACCAGGCCGCCGCGGAGAGCACCAAGCGGGTCGGTGACATCTCCAACAACGACTGGATCGCGTTCACCCCGATGAGTCTGTCGGGCATCTCGACGGTCAGCTACCGGCTGTCGTCGCCGTCCGGTGGCGGCACGATCGAACTGCGGGCCGACTCGCCGACCGGCACGCTGCTGGCCACCACACCGGTGCCGAGCACCGGGGGCTGGGACAACTACCAGTCCACCGCGCCGGTGAGCGTGGCCGCGTTGTCCGGGACGCACCCGCTGTACCTGGTGTTCAAGGGCAGCACGAACAACTGGTTCGACCTCGACTCGCACACCTTCGGCGGGGCGGGTGTCGGCGTGCCCGGCACCGGAACCGGCACCGGCGTGGCAGGGAAGACCTGGACGCTCACCGCGCTGCACAGCGGCAAGCTGATGGACGTCAGCGGCGTCTCCACCGCCGACGGCGCGCAGCTCACCCAGTGGGCGGCCACCGGCGGCAACAACCAGAAGTGGCAGGCCGTGGACGCCGGTAACGGGGCGGTCTACCTCAAGGCGGTGCACAGCAACAAGTGCGCCGAGGTGATCGGCGGCTCCACCACCGCAGGGGCGTTCCTCCAGCAGGCCACCTGCACCAACGGCAACCAGCAGAAGTTCACCGCGACGGCGACCACGACCGCCGGGGTCTACACGGTGCGCAACGTGCAGAGCGGGCTCTGCCTGGACGTCAACGGCGCCGCCACCACCGACGGCGCCCGCCTGTTGCAGTGGACCTGTCACGGGGCGAGCAACCAGCAGTGGCGGTTCACCCAGGTGTGACGAACGGTCCACCGCCGTCGCGGCGGCGGTAGGCCGGGAGGGCCGGCTCCGGATGTCGGAGCCGGCCCTCTGCGCTCGCGTCGGGCCCCGCCCACCCCGGGCGGTAGGCGGGCCATCCCGGTCCGGGCCGACAGGTCGGTACCCCGTGACCAGGGTTTCGGCGGGTAGACGGTGATCGGCAGGGCCCGGGGTGCGGGCCCTGCCGATCGGTGGTGCGCAGGTCGTTCCGGTGGCCCGGTCTGTCCCGGGCCACCGGCGGACCTCAGGAACCCCCGAGGTCCGCCGGTGTGCGCATGCTCAGCGCTGCCGGGTGAGCAGGCCCGGCCGGTAGGGCAGCAGGCCGTAGTCGACGCCGTCGGAGCTGGGCGACCGGCCCTGGTAGAGCAGTTGCAGGTTGCACGGGTCGATGGTCATGGTCTGGTCGGCGCTGGTGCGCAGCAGCTCGCCGTGGCTGATGTCGTTGGTCCAGGTGGCACCGCTGTTGACCTTGCCCGCGAACGGGTTGTTGTAGGTCGCCGCGTTCGGCGTCCAGGTGCCGTTCAGGCTGGTCGCCGTGAACGAGCGGAAGTAGCGCTCCCAGGAGCTGGTCCGGGCCTCGACGATCATCAGGTACTGGTTCTGGCCCGCGACCTTGTAGACCTGCGGCGCCTCGAACAGGTTTTCCGAGGTGTCGCTCATGATGGTCGTGTAGCTGGAGCCGAAGTTGCCGGGGAAGTTCCCGATCGGCATGCTGGCCCGGTAGATCTTGCCGTTGTCACCGGCGAAGAACAGGTACATGTTCTGACTGTCGGCGATCAGGGCCTGGTCGATCGGGCCGGTGCCGGAGCCGGAGATGCTGCCGGTGAACATCGTCTGGGCGGGGCCCCAACCGTTCGGGTTGGTCGGGTCGGTCGACGTGCGGTAGGAGAACGCCGCGCCGCCCCACTGGTAGGCGAGCACCCAGATGTTCTTCGGTGCGAAGTAGAACAGCGACGGCGCGACGGTGCCCTGGCTCATGGTGTTCTGCGACGCCGAGCCGAGCTGGTTGAGGTTGTCGACCAGGCCGAAGTTCATCGACCCCCACGAGCTGCCGAAGTCGTGCGTGGTGGCGTAGACGAGCTGCTTGCCGTTGTACGGGGCGACGGTGAAGTCCTTCAGCGACACCCAGCCCGACTTCGGGGTGGCCAGCGGACCCGTCGACGACCACCGGTACGACGACGGCAGCGTGCAGTTGCCGCTCGGCGGCGGGGTCGTGGGCGGCGGGGTGGTGGTGCCACCGAGCTTGACGAGTTGCCACTGCTGGTTGGTGCCGTTCCAGTCGGCGTACTGCACGATGTTGGCGCCGTCGGCGGTGGACGCGCCCTGCACCTCGACGGCCTTACCGCTGTTCCGGTTGATCAGTTGGATGTAGCCGTCGATGTCCTGGATGCTGAACTGCTGGTTGGTGCCGTTGTTGTCGGTCCACTGCACGATCGGTCCGCCGTCGGCGGTCGACTTGCCGGAGACGTCGAGCACCTTGCCGGACAGCTTCGACTTCAACCGGTAGTAGCCGCCGCCGGAGTCGACGAACTGCCACTGCTGCTGGCTGCCGTCGTTACGGGTCCACTGGACGATCCGGGCCCCGTCGGTGGTGGCCAGGTTGTAGACGTCGAGGGCCTTGCCGCTATTGCGGTTGACCAGCACGTACGACGCGCCGGTGTCGATCGTGGCGGCGGCGGCCTCCGTCTCGGTGGCCGCGACGACGACGCCACCGCTCAGGGCGGTCACGAGCGCGGTGGCCGCCGACAGCAGCCAGCGCCGACGGCCGGGACTGCGGGGAGCCGGGCTGGGATGGTCAGCCGGGAGGTGCATGGGGGTGCTCCTTCATGAGGACGGGTGGCCCCTGCGCGGCGGCCCCCGGTGACGTCGTCGCCGAGGGCCTGGGTGGTCTGACCGACCCGCGCTCCGTGGACGGAACCGGAGACGACCGGCAATTGTGAACGCTCACATCGACCGGCGCGGAGTCGGGCACATGCATGATCGGTTTGGTGGGGGCGAACGGACCGGCAGGGGTTCCATTCAGATCCGGCGATGTTACCAGAGGGTTTCCGACGGCTCAAGAGCTGGTCCGGGCACCCATCCAGGTCCGCACCGTGCGGCAGGGGCCACCCACGGGGCGACCTTCACGGCCGCGATGTTAACGCTCACTCTCCGGGTACCCCGGTTCGGGAGACGCCGGAACTCCTCCGCCGCCCGGCAGGCGACGGAGATCCCTTCCGATCCGGTGCGCG
Organism: Micromonospora sp. SCSIO 07396; assembly: GCF_053667945.1. Classification (NCBI taxonomy): domain Bacteria; kingdom Bacillati; phylum Actinomycetota; class Actinomycetes; order Micromonosporales; family Micromonosporaceae; genus Micromonospora; species Micromonospora sp. SCSIO 07396. Next base: position 1,722,607 of record NZ_CM132210.1, on the reverse strand, counting down.
ATGTGCCATCTTCGATGAATGCGGGTCAATGGCCGGGCAGGTGGACGAGGTCGCAGCCGCGGGCACGGGGCGGCGGCCCGGTGCCGCTGACCGGCCGGACACGGCCGGCGACCCACGCCCGGCCACGGACCGGGCTGGCCGTCGGCCTGCTGGTCGTCGCTCTGCTGGCGGTGGCCGGCGGGGTCGGCTACGCCGCCCTGGTGCACGTCCAGCAGGCCCGGATCCGCCACGAACTGGACTGGGCGATGGTGCACGGCCGCCCGGCCGACCCGTCCGGCTGCACCTGGATCTTCGGCGGCGCGAGCGACACCGGTCACGGTGGCGCGCCGCCGGCCGGGTTCCCGGAACACGGGGCGATCCACACCGTGGCCCGCACCGGCCGCCCCCAGGTCGGGCAGGTCGCCCGCAACGGCACCGTCTACCACCTGCGTACCCAGTGGCGCGACGGCGAGGTCGTCCAGGTGGTCTTCGACGCCCGCTTCCAACTCGCCGAACGGCGTTACCTGCTGTGGGCGGTGTCGACCGCCGCGCTGGCCGTCCTGGTCGCGGCGACCGCGACCGACCTGCGGCTACGTCGCCGGTCGGTGCTGCCGCTGGCCGAGGCGCTCGACCGGCAACGCCGCTTCGTCGCCGACGCGAGCCACGAGCTGCGCGCCCCGATCACCCGGGTGCACACGGCGGCCCAGTTGCTGGCCCAGCGGACGACCGGCGCGGCGCACGACGCGGACCGGCAGGATCTGGACCGGCTGCTGCACACCACCAGGCGGCTCGGGGAGATCGTCGACGAGTTGCTCCTGTCGGCCCGGCTGGCCGACCCGGCGGCGATGACCCGGCCGCCGGCCACAGTCGACCTCGCCGCGCTGGTCGTCGAGGCGATCGGGGCCGACGCGCCGCGCGCCGCCGCCCTCGGGGTGACGCTCGGGGTGACCGGCGCGGACCACCCGGTGCCGGTGCACGGTGTCGGGCCCGCACTGCACCGGGTGGTGGCGGAACTGCTGGCGAACGCCCTGCACCACACGCCGGCCGGCGGGCGGGTGCAGGTGCGGTTACGCCCGGCCGGCGCGGACCGGATCGAGCTGCTGGTCAGCGACTCCGGCCGGGGATTCGACCCCCGGTACGCCGGCCGGATCTTCGACCGGTTCCACCGGGGGCCCGACGCCGGGGACCGCCGGGCCGGGCTCGGGCTGGCGCTGGTCCGCGAAGTGGTCACCGCGCACGGCGGCACGATCAGCGCCACCGGCCGGCCCGGGGCGGGCGCCACCTTCACCGTACGGCTGCCGGTGGCCGACCCGGGGCGGGCCGGTGGCCCACCGACGGACGGCGACCCGGTCGGCGGCCGGTGGCCCCTGCGCTGGTGGGCGGGCCGGGACCGGGCGGGCGGGGAACGCGCGACCAGCAGATTCTGACCGGCGAGAAATTCCACCGGTCAACCTTCTGCCGTTTCGGTGCGACCATGAACGGATGACCGACCCGTCACCCCCGGCGCACGGCCCGTTGCTCCTGGTCGAGGACGACGCGGAACTGGCCGACATGCTGGTCGAGCTGTTCCGTCGGGCGGGGTACCCGATCGACCTGGCCCGCGACGGTCAGCGGGGTCTGCACCTGGCGCTGCGCGGCCCCTACCAGGTGATCATGTTGGACCGGCGGCTGCCCGCCATCGACGGGGTCGACCTGCTCGTCCGGCTGCGGCGACGCTCCGTCGCCGCCCGGGTGCTGATGCTCAGCGCGCTCGGCGACCTCGACGAACGCATCCGGGGCCTCGACGCGGGCGCCGACGACTACCTGCCCAAACCGTTCGAGGTGACCGAGCTGATGGCCCGGGTGCGGGCGTTGACCCGCCGCCGCTTCGACGGGGCCGAACTGATTCCCATCGGGGCCGGTCAGCTCGACCTGGCCCAGCGCGGGGTACGGCTGCCCGACGGGCGGGAGGTGACGCTCAGCGGCCGGGAGTTCGAGCTGATCCGGCTGCTCGCCAGCCAACCCCGGATGGTGCACAGCCGCAGCCAGCTCCGCGGACACGTGTTCGGCGCGGACCGTACCGAGGCGGTGGTCGACACGTACGTGCACTACCTGCGGCGCAAGCTCGGCGACCGGGTGGTGCGCACCGTGCACGGCCTCGGCTACCAGATCGGCGCCCTGTGAGCCGGCCGCCCGGGACCCCGACGGGCCCCGGGCGGCGCGGTGGCTCAGCGACCCGCGAACCGGGCCTGGCGTTTCTCCAGGAAGGCGGCCATCCCCTCGCGCTGGTCCTCGGTGGCGAACAGGGCGTGGAAGGCCCGCCGCTCGAACAGCACCCCGGCCTGCACCCCCACTTCCTCGGCCTGCCGGACCGCCTCCCGGGCCAGCATCGTCGCGAGCTTCGGATATCCGGCCACCACCGCCGCCGCGGCCTTCGCCTCAGCCAGCAGCCGGTCCGTCGGCACCACCCGGGACACCAGGCCCCACCGGTACGCCTGCGCCGCGTCGAGCTGCCGACCGGTGAGCACCAGGTCCATCGCCCTGGCCGCGCCCACCAGCCGGGTCAGCCGCTGGGTGCCGCCGATGCCGGGCATCACCCCCAGCCGCAGCTCCGGCTGCCCGAACCGGGCGTTGTCCGCCGCGAAGATCAGGTCACACATCATCGCCAGCTCGCACCCGCCGCCGAGGGCGTAACCGGCCACCGCCGCGATCTTCGGGGTACGCAGCCCAGCGAACGCGTCCCAACCGGCGAAGTGGTCGTCCAACGCCACGTCCAGGAAGGACTTCCCGGCCATCTCCCGGATGTCCGCCCCGGCCGCGAAGACCTCGTCCGAGCCGGTGAGCACGAAACAGCCCACCCCCGGGTCGCGGTCCAACGGGCGCAGCGTCTCGACCAGTTCGGTCAGCAGCGCCGTGTCCAGCGCGTTGCGCGCCTCGGGCCGGCACAACCGCACCGTGACCACCCGGTCGTCCTTCTCCACGGTGACCCTCATCGTCGCCTCCCTCTCCTCAGGAATCCCAGATCGCGCCGTACGCGGGCACCCCGCGTTCCTCCATGCCCCGCACCACCTGCCAGGTCAGTGGGCGGTTCGAGATGCAGATGACCGCCTCGGCGTCGTACCGGCGGCACGCCTGCCAGGCCAGCCGCAGCATGTCGGGCTTGCCGTCGCGGGCGGTGTCCCACAGCAACGCGTCGGGCTGGTGGGCGAGGATCTCGTCGACCAGGTCGTCGCCGAAGGTCTCCCGGTGCCGGCGGGCCACCCAGACCAGGTTCGCCGGCACCTGCCCGGCCAGCAGGTGCGGCAGCACCGGGCCGATCCCGCTGCCGGTCGCCACGTACAGCACCCGGCGGAACAGCGTCTCGATGTTGGCCACCCCGGCGGTGCTGATCCCCTTCACCCAGACCCGGCGCGGCGGGTCGTCGACGAACCGGCCGGTCCAGTCACCGGCCCGGCTCACGGTCAACCGGAACCCGCTGCGTCCCGGCGTCGGCACGTTGGCGAAGGAGTGCCACTCCCACAGCGGGCTGCGGCTGACCGCCGTGGACGAGCCGGGGAACGGCGTCACCCCGTGGTCGAAGTGGACCAGCGCCACGTGCGAGGACGGACGCTGCACCAGCACCGGCACCCAGCGCAGCCGCAGCCAGGGCAGGGCGATGCTGACGGTCAGCACCGCGAGCACCCCGCCCTGCGGGGAGGTGGCCAGCGCGGCCGGCCCGCCGGCCAGGAAACCGGCCTGCGCCCAGAGCAGCAGCAGGGCCGCCCAGCCGCCGAGGCGGTGGGTGCGCTCGAACAGGTCGTGCCGGCGGGACCGCACCGGTGGCAGCGCGGTGCCGACGACGGCCAGCAGCAGGACGGCCACGGCGTACCCGGTGACCAGTGCCCCCGCCGGGCCGCCGCGCACGGTCAACGCGCCGAGCTGGGCGAGGAACCAGGCGGTGCCGGCCAACGCCGCGCCGACGTGCAGCCCACCGAAGTGGTAGACCTTGCCCAACGTGGCCCGCACCCGCAGCGGCCAGCTGGTGGGTGCCCGGGTGGCCAGCCGGAACAGCAGGTTGATCACGTACTGCTGGCGGATCAGCACGGCCAGCGCGACGTTGCCCAGCGCGGCGGCTCCCAACGTGTCGGCCGCTGCGGGGCCGGGCCACCAGCCGGCGGCCAGCCCGTACGCCAGCAGCGCGGTGTTGCCGGCGAGCACCGCCGCGACGAGCCGGTGGTGGTGCATGAACCGGGGATGGGCCAGCACCCGGCGCAGCGTCGACACCGGCGGGGGAAGCATGTCGTCGGGGACGCCCGCCGGGCCGGTGCGCGGCGGCGTCGACGCGGGTCGCAGACCGGTCGTGCTCACGCCGCCGCCTCCTCGACGTGGGCCCACTGCCACCGCAGGTCGAGGGCGAGCCGGTGCAACGCGTCCCGGTCGACCTTGCCCCGGCCGGTCATCGGCAGTTCCGGCAGCGGGTGCACGGCCGCCGGCACGCAGTAGTAGGGCAGCGCCGCGGCCACCGTCTCCCGGCACCGCTGCGGGTCCAGCTCGGCGGGGGCGACGAAGGAGACCAGGTCCCGGTCGGTGACCCGCAGGGTGACCGCACGCCGGCAGCCCGGCACCGTCTCCAGCACGGTGGAGACCGCGTCCAGCTCGACCCGGAAACCCCTGACCTTCACCTGGTCGTCGGTGCGGCCGAGATGCTCCAGCTCACCGTCCGCGCGCCAGCGGCCCCGGTCGCGGGTACGGAACATCAGCCGGTCGCCGCCGAGGAACGGGTCCGGGGCGTACCGCTCGCTGTTGAGCGCGTCGTTGTCCAGGTAGCCGGCGGAGACGCAGTCGCCACCGGCCCACATCTCGCCCACCTCACCGATGCGGCAGGGCCGTCCGTCGGCGTCGAGGACGTAGACGGTGTTGTTCGGGGTCGGTCGGCCGATGGTCAGCGGCGCGCCCGGCCGGTGCCGGTGCATGGTGTTGACGATGGTGGTCTCGGTCGGCCCGCAGCAGTTGTAGAACACCCGGCCGGCGGCCCACCGGTCGGCCAGCGGACGCGGGCAGGGCTCCCCCGCCACCGCGACCACCCGCACCCCGGCGCACCGGTCCGGGTCGATCCGGGCGAGCACCGAGGGGGTGGCGACCACCACGCCGGCCCGGGCGGCGGTGGCGGTGAGGTCCCCGTCGCGCACGAGCAGGGTGCCGCCGTTGGCGAGGCAGCCGAGGATCTCCCAGGCGGCCATGTCGAAGGCGACGTTGAGCAGTTGGGCGACCGTCCGTCCGGGCCGTATCCCCAGGTCGCCCGGGGCGGTGAGCAGGATGTTGGCGACGTTGCCGTGGGTGACGGTGACGCCGTTGGGGGTGCCCGTGGTGCCCGAGGTGAACAGCACGTAGCAGCCGTCGTCGGCGCGTACCGGACGGTCCGGGACGGGGGCGGTGAGGTGCCCACCGGGTGGCAGCGGCTCGGCCATCAGCTCGTCGACCGCGAGCCGGGGCACACTGGGCAGCTCCGGCACCGCGTCCAGGGTGGCCGCGGTGGTGAGCAGCACCCGACAGCGGGCGGTCGAGGCGACCTGGCGCAGCTGCGCGGCGGGGGCGATCCGGACGTCCTGCGGTACGTAGGCCGCCCCGGCCTTGAGGGTGGCCAGGATGCCGACCAGCATCGGCAGCGACCGGCTGGTGAACACGCCCACGGTGTCGCCGGTGCGCACGCCGAGGGCGACGAGGTGGGCGGCGAGCCGGTTGGCCTGGCGGTCCAGTTCGCGGTAGCCGATCCGTACCCCGAGGTGCTCGGCGGCGACGGCGTCCGGCGTGGTGGCGGCCCACCTGGCGAACGCCTGGTGGATGCGCAGCTCGGGGGCGGGCACCCGGGGCCCCTGGCCGAACCGGTGGAACAGCCGCCGGTCGCGCGGTGGGAGGTGGTCCAGCAGGCTCGTCCGCCAGCCGTCCGGCCCGGCGGTCAGAAGGCCGACCTGGTGGATGGCGGTGTCGTCGGTGGACTGTCGTACGGACATGGGCCGCTCCTGTTCTGACCGGCCGCCCTGTGCGGCGATCGGAATCGATGCTGGCCAATGCAAATGGGAAATCTCTTAGACCCGTGGCGCGGCAGCCGACCGGGCGGCAGAGGCGCGGACGACACGCCGGAAAACTACTGATTTCGCGGTAACGTTCATCGGGGCGCGGCCACCTCCGCCACCATCCGTGGCACACCGGAGCCGAGGGCGTCCGAGCGGACGCGGCATTGGTACGACGTCTACCGCCGCAGCGCGGGTGCCAGCCCCCGACAGGCCGCCCTCGGCCGCACGTGGAAGCCGATGTCAAGGCATTGACGTTACACAATGGAAACTCTAACGTCTGATGTCTCGACCGTGCATGCCGGCACCACCCCACCTCCCACCCACGGAGGGTCTCCGTGTCCCGTCCCCGCACCCGGCATCCGGCGGCGGCCGGACCCGCCGGGCCACTCCCGCAGAAACGGAGCGAACACGATGAACCACGGACGTCTGGTGAGCGCGGGGCTGACGGTGCTGCTCGGCGCGACGGCCGCCCTCACCGCCGGCTGCGGTGACCGGGGGGCCGGGACCGGCGCGGGCGGCGGCAAGCCGCTCATCGGGGTCGACTACCCCCGCTCGGACACCGACTTCTGGAACTCCTACATCAGGTACGTGCCGCAGTCCGCCGGGCAGTTGGGGATCGACCTCAAGACCACCAACTCGCAGAACGACATCGCCAACCTCATCTCGAACACCCAGACCTTCATCAGCCAGGGCGTCAAGGGGGTGGTGATGGCCCCGCAGGACACCGCCGCGATCGCGCCGACCCTGGCCCAGCTGGAGAGCCGCAAGATCCCCGTGGTCACCATCGACACCCGGCCCGACACCGGCACGGTATTCATGGTGGTCCGCGCCGACAACCGGGCGTACGGGACGAAGGCCTGCCAGTTCCTGGGCAGCAAGCTCGGCGGCCGGGGCAAGGTCGTCATGCTCCAGGGCGGCCTGGACTCCATCAACGGCCGGGACCGCACCGAGGCGTTCAGCGAGTGCATGGCCAAGGAGTTCCCCGGGATCAAGGTCTTCGGGGAGGCGACCGACTGGAAGGCCGACGTCGCGGCGTCGAAGTTGCAGACCCGCTTCGCGTCCGACCCGGACGTCCGGGGCGTCTACATGCAGTCGTCGTTCGCGCTGTCGGGCACCCTGCAGATCCTCAAGCAGCGCGGCCTGCAGGTGCCACCGACCGACCCGAAGCACGTCTTCGTGGTGTCCAACGACGGCATCCCCGAGGAGCTGAAGAACATCGGCGACGGCCTGATCGACGCCACCGTCAGCCAGCCCGCCGACCTGTACGCCCGCTACGGGCTGGAGTACGCCAAGGCGGCGATCGAGGGAAAGACGTTCCGACCCGGCCCCACCGACCACGGCAGCACCATCATCCAGGTACGCGACGGCCTGCTGGAGGACCAGCTCCCGGCACCCCTGGTGACCCTGGACGGCGCACCGGTCGCCGGTCAACCCACGGTGCGGTACGACGACCCCTCGCTGTGGGGCCGACAGGGATGACCACCGCCCCGTACCACCCCGAGGGCGCACCGGCCGACGTCGACCCACCGGTCGTCGAGGCGGTCGACATCACCAAGCGCTTCGGCTCCACGCTCGCCCTGTCCGCAGCGGGGATCACGGTCCGGCGCGGCGAGGTGCACGCGCTGGTGGGCCGCAACGGCGCGGGCAAGTCGACGCTGGTCGGCATCCTGACCGGGTTGCTGGCCGCCGACGACGGGGTGGTCGCCTTCGGCGGCCGTCCCGCGCCGCCGCTGGCCGACCGGAACGCCTGGCGGCAGCGGGTCGCCTGCGTCTACCAGAAGTCGACGATCATCCCCACCCTCACCGTGGCGGAGAACCTGTTCCTCAACCGGCACGCCCGCTCCCGGGCCGGCCTGATCCGCTGGTCGAGCCTGCGGCGGGAGGCGCAGCACCTGCTGGCGCAGTGGTCGGTCGACGTCGACGTCCGCCAGCCGGCCGCGACGCTCTCGGTCGAGCAGCGGCAGTTCGTGGAGATCGCCCGCGCGTTGTCCTTCGGTGCCCGGTTCATCGTCCTGGACGAACCGACAGCCCAGCTCGACGCCGCCGGCATCGACCGGCTGTTCACCCGCATCCGGGACCTGCGCGCGCAGGGGGTGACGTTCCTGTTCATCAGCCACCACCTCCAGGAGATCTACGACCTGTGCGACCGGGTGACGGTCTTCCGCGACGCCCGGCACATCCGCACCGCCCCGGTCGCCGGATTGAGCCGGCAGGCGCTGGTCGCCGCGATGACCGGGGAGGACGTGAGCATGCCGGCGGCCGACCACCGACCACCGGCGGCCGACGCGCCGGTGCTGCTGGCGGTGCGGGACCTGGTCACCGCGTCCGGGGCCCGGCTGTCGGTGCGGGCCCGGGCGGGCGAGGTGGTCGGCATCGCCGGTGGTGGCGGCAGCGGCAAGGTCGAGGTCGCCGAGGCGGTCGTCGGTCTGACCCGCCCGGTGGCCGGGTCGGTCGCCCTGGCCGGTCGGGTGCTGCGGCCGGGCAGCGTGCCCGACGCCCTCGCCGCCGGCGTGGGGCTGGTGCCACAGGACCGGCACCGGGAGGGCCTGGTGCCGGCGCTGTCGATCGCGGAGAACGTCACGATGACCGTGCCGCAGCGGGTCGGGCGCTACGGACTCGTCTCCCGGGCCCGCCGGGACGCCCTGGCCCGCGAGACGATCGCCGCGCTGACGATCAAGGCGGCCGGGCCGCAGACGCCGGTGGCCGACCTGTCCGGCGGTAACCAGCAGAAGGTCGTGATGGGTCGGGCGTTGGCCAACGATCCCCGGCTGCTGGTGCTGATCACGCCCACCGCTGGGGTCGACGTGCGGTCCAAGCAGACCCTGCTCGGTGTCGTCGAGGATGTCCGCCGCCGGGGCACCGCCGTGCTGGTGGTCTCCGACGAGCTAGACGACCTGCGCATCTGCGACCGGGTGCTGGTGATGTTCCAGGGCCGGGTGGTCGCCGAGATGGCCCGCGGCTGGAGCGACAACGATCTGGTAGCCGCCATGGAAGGGGTGGACCTCCACCATGTCTGACACGCTGTCCACCGGCACGGTGCCGGCGTCGGCGCCCCCGCCGACCCGCCCGTCGTCGCGGCGCCTGGCCGTCGCCCGGCTGCGTGACCTGGCGCTGGTGCCGGCAATCGTCGCGGTGGCGATCGTCGGGTGGATCATCAGCCCGGTCTTCCTCAGCACCGACAACATCCTCAACGTGCTGCAGAGCATGTCGGAGATCGCGATCCTGGTGCTGGCCCAGACCATCGTGCTGATCACCGGCAAGATGGACCTGTCGCTGGAGTCCACCTTCGGGCTCGCCCCGGGCATCGCCGCCTGGCTGGTCGTCGACCCGGAGCTGACCCGGGGGCTGGGGCTCGACCTGCTCCCGGACGCCTGGGCGGTGCCGGTGACACTGCTGGTCGGGGCGCTGGTCGGGGCGTTCAACGGGCTGCTCATCGTCCGGTTCGGCCTCAACGGCTTCATCGTGACGCTGGGCATGCTGATCATCCTGCGGGGTCTGCTCACCGGCATCTCCGGCGGGCAGACCTTCTTCGCGCTGCCCGGCTCGATGACGTACCTCGGCTCGACGAGCTGGCTCGGGGTGCCGGCCTCGATCTGGGTGTCGCTGCTGCTGTTCGCCGCCGGCATCGTCGTGCTCGGCCACACCCGCGCCGGCCGCGCCCTGTACGCCATCGGCGGCAACGCCGACGCGGCCCGCGCCGCCGGCATCCGCACCGACCGGGTGCTGTGGGTCGCGCTGGTCGTGGCCAGCGTGCTCGCCGCCCTGGCCGGCCTGCTGATCAGCGGCCGGCTGGCGGCGGTGCCGGCGGCCCAGGGCGACGGCGCGATCTTCCAGGTGTTCGCGGCGGCGGTGATCGGCGGGGTCAGCCTCAACGGCGGCCGGGGCAGTGTCTTCGGCGCGTTCACCGGCGTCCTGCTGCTCTTCCTGATCATCAACGTGTTGACCCTGGCCGGGGTGCCCGCACAGTGGACGAACTTCCTCAACGGCGCGGTCATCCTGGTCGCCCTGGTGGTCTCCCGCATCACCGGTGGCAAGGCGCAGACCTGACCGGCCCACCGGCCGGACCCCGCGCGACCCGCCCACGAGGCGGGCCGCCGACGCATCCGACCCCCTCAACCAGGAGTTCCGTTGACTGAGCGCATCACCGCGGTGGACACCATCGACGTCCGCTTCCCCACCTCCGTGCACCGCGACGGGTCGGACGCGATGAACCCGTTCCCCGACTACTCGGCCGCCTACGTCGTCCTGCGGACCTCGGCGGGCGGCGAGGGACACGGGCTGGTCTTCACCGTGGGACGCGGCACCGAGATCCAGGTAGCCGCCGTCCGGTCGCTGGCCCCGATGGTGATCGGCCAACCGGTCGACGAGTTGACCGCCGACCCCGGGGCGCTGGCCCGGCGGCTCGTCGGGGACAGCCAGATCCGCTGGCTCGGTCCGGCCAAGGGGGTCGTGCACATGGCCGCCGGTGGCCTGGTCAACGCGGTGTGGGACCTCGCCGCCCGCCGCGCCGGCAAGCCACTGTGGAAACTGCTCGCCGACCTCAGCCCGGAGCAGATAGTCGCGCAGGTCGACTTCCGCTACCTGCGCGACGCCCTCACCGAGGACGAGGCGTTGACCCTGTTGCGGCGGGCCGCCGACGGCCGGGCCGAACGGGAACGGCGGCTACGCGCCGAGGGCTACCCCGCGTACACCACCACGCCGGGATGGTTGGGCTACGACGACGGGAAGCTGGCGCGGCTCTGCGCGGAGGCGGTCCGCGACGGCTACCGGCTGATCAAACTCAAGGTCGGCGGCGACCTGGCCGACGACGTACGCCGGATGGGCATCGCCCGGCAGGCCGTCGGGCCGCAGGTCCGGCTCGCGGTCGACGCCAACCAGATCTGGGGGGTGCCCGAGGCGATCGGGTGGATGCGGGAGCTGGCCGCGTTCGACCCGTACTGGATCGAGGAGCCGACGTCGCCTGACGACGTCCTCGGGCACGCCGCCGTCCGCAAGGCGCTCAGCCCGATCCGGGTCGCCACCGGCGAACACGTGCACAACGCGGTGGTGTTCAAACAGCTGCTCCAGGCCGACGCCGTCGACGTGGTGCAGATCGACGCCTGCCGGGTCGCCGGGGTCAACGAGAACCTGGCGATCCTGCTGCTCGCCGCACGGTACGGGGTGCCGGTCTGCCCGCACGCCGGTGGGGTGGGGCTGTGCGAACTGGTGCAGCACCTGGCGATGTTCGACTTCGTCGCGGTCAGCGGCAGCACCGAGGACCGGGCCATCGAGTACGTCGACCACCTGCACGACCACTTCGTCGACCCGGTCCGGGTCACCGGCGGACGCTACCTGGCCCCCACCGCGCCGGGCATGAGCGGGCAGATCCGGCCGGAGTCCCTGGCCGCGTACCGGTTCCCGGACGGCCCGCAGTGGGCCGACGCCGCCGCCACCCCGGGCCCGGTGACGCCGTGATCATCGACGCGCACCACCACCTGTGGCGGCCCGAACGCGGGTACACCTGGCTGGACGCGCCCGGACTGGCGGCCATCCGGCGGCCGTTCACCCCGGCGGACCTGACCACCGAGCTCGCCGCCGCCGGGGTCACCGGCACCGTGCTGGTCGAGGGCGGGCGCTGCCATCGCGACGAGGCCGCCGAGTTCCTCGGCTACGCCGCCGACACCGCGCCGATCCTGGCGGTGGTGGCCTGGCTCGACGTCGCCGCCGACGACGTGCCCGCCACCGTGGCCCGCTACCGCCGGCTACGCGGCGGCGAGTACCTGGCCGGGGTGCGCTCCCAGGTGCAGGGCGAGCCGGACCCGGACTACCTGGACCGGTCCGACGTCCGTCGCGGGCTCGCCGCGCTCGCCGACGCCGGGCTCGCGTTCGACCTGGTGATCCGCGCCGACCAGCTCCCGGCGGCGGCGCGGGCGGCCCGTGCGGTGCCGGGGTTGCGGTTCGTCCTGGACCACCTGGGCAAGCCCCGCATCGAGGCGGGCGACGCGGGGCTACGCAGCTGGCGTGGCCCGCTGGCCGCGCTCGCCGCCAACCCCAACGTCACCGCGAAGCTGTCCGGCCTGGTCACCGAGGCCGCCCCGGAGTGGACACCTGACGACCTGCGGCCGTTCGTCGCGGTGGCCGTCGCCGAGTTCGGCGCGCAGCGGCTGATGTTCGGCTCGGACTGGCCGGTCTGCCTGCTCCGGTCGGACTACGCCGGGGTGCTGCGGGCGTTGACGGCCGCGTTGCCGCCGCTGTCGGAGCGGGAACACCGGGAGATCCTCGCCGGCACCGCCGTGCGCACCTACGGGCTGGCCGACCGGGTCAGCGCGACCCACCCGGCGGGGCCGGCGTGACGCCGGCCGGGTCAGGCGGGCCCCGCGTTGGCGGCCAGCACCGTACGCAGCCACGCCTCCGACGTGTTGACGTGCATCAACGCGCTCGCCTGGGCGAGCAGTTGGTCACGCGAACGCAGCGCGCGGTAGATCGCGTGGTGCTCCTCGATGGTGGTGTGCGCCGAGTTGCCCTCGATCAGCCCGCGCCACACCCGGGCCCGCAGGGTACGGCTGGACAACCCGTCCAGCAGCGAGGTGAGGGTCTCGTTGCCGGTGGTGGCGACGACGGTGTGGTGGAACGCCGTGTCGAACCGGATCAGCTTCTCGGCGTCGTCGGCCGCCGCCCGCATCTCCTCCAGAATGCCGCCGAGGTCGTCGAGCTGGGCCTCGGTCATCCGCAGTGCCGCCAGCCCGGTGGCCATCGGTTCCAGCAGCCGGCGCACCTCCATCACCTCCAGCAGGGTGTCGTCGCGCAGCAACTCCACCGCGACCCCCAGCCCCTCCAGCAGCAGCCGGGGGGCGAGGCTGGTGACGTACGTCCCGTCGCCGCGGCGGACGTCGAGCACCCGGGCCGATTCGAGGACCTTCACCGCCTCCCGGACCCCGCTGCGCGACAGGCCCATCTGCTCGGCGAGTTGCGGCTCGGGTGGCAGCCGGGCACCCGGCGGCAGCTCGCCGCTCTGGACCATGCTCCGGATCTTGGCGATCGCGTCGTCGGTCAGTGCCATCACGTCCCCCTCCGGCCGGCCGGTCGCGCGTCGTCCCGGCCGCTGCGGCTGGGGCGGCCGGCGGCGACCCCCACCAATATAGAGACATCCGACGTTTTCGCCGACGGCGGTCGTCCCACCGCCGCCCACCGCCGTCGACCAGCGGCCACCACCCGCACCGGAGGGGCGTGACGTGCAGCGCTACGGCTGGGTGATCCGGCTCCGACCCGAGCAGCGCGAGACCTATCTGCGGCTGCACGCCGCCGTCTGGCCCGACGTCGAACGGACGCTGCGCGCCGCGAACATCCGCAACTACAGCATCTTCCTGCACGGCGACCTGCTCTTCGGCTACTACGAGTACGTCGGCGAGGACCACGACGCCGACCAACGGCGCATCGCCGCCGACCCCCGGACGCAGCAGTGGTGGACGCTGACCGACCCGTGTCAGGAGTCGGTCGCCGAACCCGGCTCGGGGCACTGGTGGGCACCGATGCGGGAGGTCTGGCACCTGTCCGAGGAGGAGTCGTGAACCACAGCGCGCACTACGTCGGGGACCACACCTTCGTCGTCGAGCGGACCGCCGTCGTACCGCCCGGACCCGGCGAGGTGCGTATCGACGTCGCGTACACCGGGATCTGCGGCACCGACCTGCACGTGGCGCACGGCGCGATGGACCAGCGGGTCCGGGTGCCGGCGGTGATCGGGCACGAGATGTCCGGACGTATCGCCGAGGTGGGCCCGGGGGTGGCGGGACACCGGGTGGGCGACCCGGTGACCGTGATGCCGCTGGACTGGTGCGGCGACTGCCCCGCCTGCCGGGCCGGCAACAGCCACATCTGCCACCGGCTCACTTTCGTCGGCATCGACTCCCCCGGCGCGATGCAGCGCTCGTGGACGGTGCCCGCACGGATCGTGGTGCCGCTGCCGGCGGACCTGCCGCTGACCCACGCCGCGCTGATCGAGCCGACCGCCGTCGCCGTGCACGACGTACGCCGCTCCCGGTTGACCGCCGGGGAGCACGCGGTGGTCGTCGGCGCCGGGCCGGTCGGCCTGCTCATCGGGACGGTCGCCCGGGCCGCCGGGGCCGAGGTGACGGTGCTCGAACTCGACCCGCGTCGCCGGGCCCTGGCCACCGAACTCGGGCTGCGTACCGTCGACCCGGCGACGGTCGACGTCGCCCGGCACGTGCACGAGACGACCGGCGGGGCCGGGGCGGCCGTGGCGTTCGAGGTGTCCGGGTCCGCCGCCGGGGTCCGCACCGCGACCGACCTGCTCGCCGCACGCGGCCGGCTGGTCGTGGTGGCGATCCACCCCACCCCCCGGGAGGTGGACCTGCACCGCGTCTTCTGGCGGGAGCTGGAGCTGATCGGGGTGCGGGTGTACGAGCGGGAGGACTACACCGAGGCCGTCCGGTTGGTGCACGCCGGGCTGGTGCCCGCCGGGCGGCTGATCACCCGGGTCGTGCCGTTGCCCGAGGTGGCCGAGGCGTTCCAGGCGCTCGCCGCCGGCGGCGAGGTGAAGATCCTCGTCGACTGCGGGGTCACGTGGTGAATCCCGGCCGTGTGATGATCGGCGGATGCGGGTGGTGCTGGCGACCGACGCGGGACACCCCGGGCGGGACAACGAGGACTTCGCCGGGGCGGTGCCGGCCGGCCTGGTGCTGGTCGACGGCGCGGGCGGCGTCCCCGGGGCCGGCGAGGTCTGCCGGCACGGCGTGGCCTGGTACGCCAGGCGACTCGGTGGCGCGCTGCTGGGCGCCCTGTCGACGGGCGGGAGCCTGCGGGCGGTGCTGGCCGAGGGGATCGAGCAGGTCACCGACGCGCACCGGGGCACCTGCGACGTCACCCACCCGAGCAGCCCGCACGCGGCCGTGGCGGTGCTGCGGTGCACCGATGGGCTGGTCGAGCACCTGGTCCTCGGGGACGCGGTGGCGGTCGTCGGCCGGGTGGCCGGCGGGCCGCTCGTCGCCCACGACCCCCGCGAGGTGGTGATCGCCAGGTCCTTCGAGCGGCGGCTGGTCGGCGTGGCCGAGGGCAGCGGGGAGCACCGGCGGTTGCTGGCCGAGCTACGGGGGCACCGCAACGCCCCGGGCGGCTTCTGGGTGGCCAAGGACGACCCGCTGGTGGTCGAGGAGGCGGTCACCGGCGACTGCCCGGCGGGCGGGGTGACGGCGGCGGCGCTGCTGAGCAACGGGGCGAGCCGGCTCGTGGACACCTTCGGGCGCACCGACTGGGCGGGCCTGCTGCGCCTGCTGGACACCGACGGGCCGGACGGGATCATCAGGCGGGTCCGGGCGGCCGAGGCCCGGCACGGGGTGGCCACCGACGACGCGACGGTGGTCGGGTGGCGCGGGACGGGGCCGGCCGCCGACGACTGAGCCACCCGGCCCGCCGGTCGGGGGTGGGCCACCCGGACATGGCCGGTTCGACCACGATCCTGTGCCATCGGGATACTTGTATACTCTGGTCCGCCGACCTAACAGCCCCTGGCAGAGAAGCAGTGAGCGGACCAGCAGCGAGCAAACCCCAGGTGAGCAGCAGGTCGGTCGTTCTCGACGCGATCCGCGCGGCCGGCACGATCAGCCGGGTCGGGCTGATCCGGGCCACCGGTTTCACCGCGCCGACCATCTCCACCCTGGTCCGCAAGCTGATCAACGAGGACCTGGTGGTCGAGACCGGCCACGCGAAGTCGACGGGCGGCAAACGTCGGGTCCTGCTTCAGCTCAACCACGCCTCCCGGTACGCCGTCGGCGTGCACCTGGACCACGGCGTCATCACGTACGCCCTGACCAACCTGGGTGGCACGGTGGTGGCCCGGATCTCCCGCCCGGGGGCCGGGGCGCAGGAGCCGGCGGCGGTGGTCGCCCGGATCGCCACCGAGATCGCCGCGCTGATCGACGGGGTCGGGGTGGAACGGGACCGCATCCTCGGCGTCGGCCTGGTGTTCCCCGGGCCGGTCAACGCCACCCGGGGCATGGGTGGCCCGCCGGACGTGGGGCTCGCCCCCGCGATGCGGCAGTGGAACGGGTTCCCGCTGGGCGCGGCGCTGGAGCGGCTGACGGCCCTGCCGGTGGCGCTGGACAACGACGCGACCGCGGCGGCGCTGGGCGAACACTGGACCGGCGGGTTCGGCACGGCGACCTCGGCCGCCGCCCTCTACATGGGCACCGGCATCGGTGCCGGGCTGGTCATCGACGGCAGCACCTACCGGGGGCCGAGCGGCAACGTCGGCGAGTTGGGGCACGTGTGCGTGTCGGCCGACGGGCCGCGGTGCTGGTGCGGGGCGCGGGGCTGCGTGGAGGCGCTGGCCGGGCCGGCCGCCGTGGTCGCCGCCGCCCGGTCGGAGCCGACGACGGCGCGGGCGGTGGGGTTCACGCCCGGTGTCCGCCGGCCCTCGGTGGTCGCCGACTTCGCCGCGATCAGCCGGGCCGCCCGTCGGGGCGAGCCGCACGCGTTGGCGTTGCTGGAGCGGTCGGCCCGGCACGTCGGGGTGGCCGCCCGGACGCTGGCGAACCTGATGGACCTGGAGGTGCTGGTGCTGACCGGGCCGAGCCTGGCCACCGCCGGGTCGGTGTACCTGCCGATCGTCAGGCAGGAACTGCGCGCCTGCTTCGCCCGGGGCACGCACACCGTCGACGTCCGGCTCTCCCGTTCCGCCGCGACGGCCTCGGCGATCGGCGCGGCGGCCCTGGTCCTCGAATCGGAGCTGGTCCCGCCGGGCCACGGGCCACGCCCACCCGAGCAGGTGGCCGGTCACCGGGTCCGGCTCACCGAATCGGCAGGCTGAGGATCCGGGGGTAGGCGATGGACGACACGTGGCGCACGAGCGCGGTGGGGCTGGTGCTGGCCCGGCCGCCCCGCCTGCTCGGCACCGAACCGTTCTTCATGGAGTTCATCGCGGGCATCGAGGAGCGGCTCGCCGCGCACGGCCGGTCGGTGCTGCTGCACGTCGTCGCGCACCACGACGCCGAGATCGCCGCGTACCGCCGGTGGGCGCGGCAGCGGCTGGTCGACGCGGTCGTGCTGGTGAACCCGTCGGTCGACGACGCCCGGCCGGCGGTGCTGCGGGAACTGCGGCTGCCCGTGGTGGTGGCGGGTGAGCCCACCGGGGACAACCCGGCGGTACGCCGCGACGACGCCGGGTCGATGCGGGCCGCCCTGGCGCACCTGGTGGCGTTGGGGCACCGGCGGGTGGCGCGGATCAGCGGCCCCGACGCGCTGCTGCACACCCGGACCCGCACGGCCGCGATGCTGGCGGCGGCGGCGGCGGCGGAGTCGGGGGTCGACGCGGTCGTCGTGGCGGGCGACTACTCGGCGGAGTCGGGGGCGCGGCTGACCACCGGGCTGCTGGACGGGCCCACACCCCCCACCGCGGTCATCTACGACAACGACCTGATGGCGGTGGCGGGCCTGCACGCAGTGACCGAGTTGGGGTACCGGGTCCCCCGGGACGTCAGCCTGATCGCCTGGGACGACTCCAGCCTGTGCCGGCTGGCCTCGCCGGCGCTGACCACGATGAGCCTCGACGTGCACTCGTTCGGCGAGTCGGTCGGCGAGTCGGTGCTGCGGCTGGTCACCGGCGAGTCGGTGCCGCAGCGCTGGTGCGCGACCGAGACGGTGGTCGCCCGGGGCACGACCGGCCCACCCCGGTAGGGCGGGAATGCGGTTCCACCTGGCGGTCCGTCGAAACGGCATCGATACGCTTGACTTAATAAGGCGAATAAAGAAAGCTCGCAGGCGCGCTCCCATCGACGCTCCCCTCTATGCCTAGGAGAGCTTCATGACACGTCGTCATGCCCTGCTGGCGGCGACAGCCGCCGGCACGCTGGTGGCCGCCAGCCTGACCGCGGCCACCCTGCCGGCCTCGGCCGCCGCCGCGGGCTGTGCCGTCACCTACACCGTGCAGAGCCAGTGGAACGGCGGGTTCAGCGGCAACGTCGCCATCACCAACCTCGGCTCGGCGCTGACCGGCTGGACGTTGACGTTCGACTTCCCGGACACCGACCAGCGGGTCACCCAGGGCTGGAGCGCCACCTGGTCGCAGTCCGGTGCCCGGGTGTCGGCGGCCAGCATGAGCTGGAACAGCGCGCTGAACACCGGCGCGTCCACCACGATCGGCTTCAACGGCGCGTGGAGCGGGACCAACCCCGTGCCCACCTCGTTCGCGCTCAACGGGACGACCTGCACCGGCGTGGTCAGCCCGACGACACCCACGCCCCCACCCACGACCACGCCACCGCCGACCACCCCACCGCCCACCACGCCGCCACCCACCACTCCCCCGCCGACCACCACCCCGCCGCCGGGCGGGGCCGCGCCGAGCCTGCGGGTGTCGGGCAACCGGCTGGTCACCGCGGCCGGGGCGACCTACCGCCTGCTCGGCGTCAACCGGGCCAGCGGCGAGTTCGCCTGCGTCCAGGGCAAGGGCATGTGGGACAGCGGCCCGGTCGACCAGGCCTCCGTCGACGCGATGAAGGCCTGGAACATCCGCGCGGTACGCATCCCGCTCAACGAGGACTGCTGGCTCGGCCTGTCCGGGTCGCCCAGCGGGGCCACCTACCAGCAGGCGGTCAAGGCGTACGTGAACCTGCTCGTCGCCAACGGGATCAACCCGATCCTCGACCTGCACTGGACCCACGGCCAGTACACCGGCAACATCTCGGCCTGCACCGACGTCAACGCCACCTGCCAGAAGCCGATGCCGAGCCGGCAGTACACGCCCCAGTTCTGGACCGGGGTGGCCACCGCGTTCAAGGGCAACGACGCGGTGCTGTTCGACCTGTTCAACGAGCCGTACCCGGACGCCGCCAACAACTGGTCGGACATGACGGCCGCGTGGCGCTGCCTGCGGGACGGCGGCACCTGCACCGGCATCGAGTACCAGGTGGCCGGCATGCAGAGCCTGGTCGACGCCGTCCGCGCCACCGGGGCCACCAACGTGCTGCTGGTTCCCGGTCTGACCTGGACCAACGACCTGACCCAGTGGCTGACCTACAAACCGACCGACCCGCGCAACAACATCGTCGCCTCCTGGCACTCGTACAACTTCAACGCCTGCGTCACCGAGACCTGCTGGGACACCCAGATCGCGCCGGTGGCCGCGCAGGTGCCGGTGCACGCCGGGGAGATCGGCCAGGACACCTGCGCCCACGACTACATCGACCGGTTGATGACCTGGCTGGACGGCAAGCGGCTGGGCTACACCGCGTGGACCTGGAACCCGTGGGGTTGCAGCGGCGGCAACGTGCTCATCGAGGACTACAACGGCACCCCGACCAAGAGCTACGGCGAGGGCTACCGGGCCCACCTGCTCTCCGTCACCCCGTAACCGACCATCCGACCGGTTCCGACCGGCCGGGCCGGCCACGGGTCGGCGCGACACCACCGCCCTCGGCGTGGCGGTGGTGTCGCGCCCTCCCGCGCCGGGCGCCCAGGGGTCAGGAGCAGTTCTTGCCCTTGTTGATGCAGGTCGCGATGCGTTGCATGGTCTGGGCGGAGTTGACGTTGACGAAGTCGTTGTGGTCGGAGAACGGGTTGTGGTTCTCCTCCGGGAACGAGTCGAGTGCGTACTGGCCCTTGAGCTGCACGTCCCGGGGGATGTCGTAGCCGACGGTGATCCGCAACTGCGGGATCGCCCGGAAGCCCTGCGGGCAGGCGCCGGTGGCCCGGTCGGCGAACGCGACGTGGTTGCGGTGGTTGTCGCTGTCGATGTTCCTGCCGTCCCAGCAGCCGGGGAAGTCGTGCACCCGCTGCACCTGGCTGCCGGCGGGGCAGATCGGGTACTTGTCGGCCAGCCGGTCGGCGAAGCCCGAGCAGGTCCAGGTGGCGCGGGCGTTGGCCGGGCCACGGCTGGTGGGCTTGGCGTCACCGGTGAGCGCCCGGAGGAACTTCGGCATCGGCACCACCCGGCTGACCGGGTTGCCGCGGTATTCGATCAGCACCTGCGCCGGGCGGACGATGCCGCCGGTGTTGCCGGGCAGTTCCAGGTCGGGCCCCTGCGGGTCGGGCAGTGCGGCTGCGGTGGTGGGCGCTGCGGTGGTGGGCGTACCGGCCGGGGCGGGGGCCTGGTCCAGGGTGCAGGTGGCGAACGCGTCGAGGCCCTGCGGGCGGGTGGCCTGCCGGCTGATCGCGATGGCGATCCGGTCGAGCACGGCGATCCGCTTGGCGCGTAGCGGGCCGAGGATGGCGTTGTCGACGAAGGCCGGGCCGCCCTGACCCCGGCTGGTGACGAGGCGTTCGTTGGCCTCGGAGAGCTGCCTGTCGAGTTCGTCGAGGTTGCGGTTCACCTCGGCGAGCGCCCCGGCCGGGACACCGGGCAGCTTGTCCCGCACGGTGGGGCACTGGATGCGTGGGTTGGCCGCCTGGGCCGCCGTGACGCTGGCGCGGTGGGCACCGGCGGGCATCCGGGCGTGCATGTCGTCGTAGCTGACGTCGCACTCGACCAGCGAGACCAGGCCGGGCTGGTTGCCGCCGGCGGCGGTGACCGTGCTGCTGATCTGCCTGATCGTCGTGGCGCGGCGGGCCCGCAACGCGTCGGTGACCTCCCGGTTGAACGCGGCGTCGATGCGGCCCCGGCTGGCGGTCATCCGCTGGTTCGCGGCGGCCTGCTGGCGGTCCAGGTCGGCCAGCAGCCGGTCGACGGTGCCCCGGGCCCCGGTGGGGACGGCGCGCAGCCGCTTGCCGACCGGGGGGCAGACGACCATCGGCTGGGTCTGGGCGAGGGCCTGCCGCACCTGGTCGTCGTTGCGGACGCTCTTGTCGATGCGTACCACCGGCCAGAAGTAGGACGACTTGTCGCCGTTGCGGCAGGTGGTGCCGGAGGCGTCCAGGTCGGCGTTGGAGGAGTTGGCGGTGATCGCCAGGTTGCCGACGAAGTCGTGGACGTGTTCGGCGCCGTTGCGGATGCCGGGCTGGGCCACCGGGTTGTCCGGGCTGAACTTGCCGTTGCCGTTCGTGCCGCAGTCCACGGTGAACCGGCCGGTCGACCCGCCGGGGGCCGGTTGCGGGTTGCGCACGTTCGGCGGCACCTTCTCGATCGGCACGAACTGGTCCAGGCTGGTGGCGGCGTCCGCGGTGCCCCTGCCACCGCCGGAGACGAAGGTGACGGTGAGCGCACCGGTGGCCGCCAGAACCAGTGCGGCCAGGGCGATCCGGGCCGGCCGGGTGTGGATCAGCGGGGTCCCGTCGGGTCTGCGGTTCATCGGAAATCTCCTCCAAGCCGGAAACCGGCTGCGGTGATGTGCTGTCGTGCGGGGATACGGCCCGGCGGTGGGCAACGGTCACCGTCGGCCGGGTGCGTCATGGTTCGGTAAGAAGTCCCGACCCGACCGGGCACAACCGGACGCGGCGGCCGGGTGACGGGGTCACCGGCCGCCGCGCGTGCCCGGCACCGTCGAGAGCAGGCGGTGGACTACCAGCCGGTCAGCAGCAGGTGGTTGACCGTGAGCGCCACCGCCGCCTGCACCAGGAGCCACCCGCGCCGGTCGGCCGCGGGGATCAGAGAAGCACCTGCCGTCAGCCAGACGGTGAACGGCAGCCAGATGCGTTCCACCTCGGCCTTGCTGTAACCGGACAGGTCCGCCGCGACGATCACCGCCGTGGCGGCCATCGGCAGCAGCCAGGCGGCGCGTTCGGGGTCCGGCAGCCGCAGCACGACGGCCCGCCACCCGGCCCGCACCGTCCGCCGCAGGATCACCGCCGCCACCGGGCCGGCGGCCACCACGACCAGCGCCAGGTCGGCCCAGACCCAGTAGCCGTACGCCCGGTCGGCGGCGACCCCCTGGTAGTAGCGTTCGACGACCAGGTGGTAGCCGGTCGGCCACCAGAATCCGGCGGCGGTGAACCCGGCGACGACCGGCAGCGCCCCGACGAACGCCCACCCCACGGTGCGGCGGTGCCGGTCGGCCAGCACGACGACCGCCAGCGCGAGCGGGCCCATCAGCACCAGCCCGTACGACAGGTAACAACCGGACGCCAACAGGGCCCCACCGGCGAGGGCCGCCACCGCGCGGCCCCGGGTGACGCCGTGGGCCAGCAGGGCGATCCCGGTGGCGGTCACCCCGGCGAACAGCCCGTCGGCCGACACCCCGGCCCACACCGCCCCGGGGAACAACACCACGAACGGCAGGACCGCGCGGGCCGCCGCCTCGGTACCGAGCAGCCGTACGGTGTGCGGCACGGCGACGGCGACAAGGCCCGCCACCAGGATGCACAGCATTCCCGCCCAGCCGCCGCCGCGCAGCCCGACCCGGTCGAGCCCGACGAAGACGAGCAGCGCCCCCGGCGGGTGGCCGGAGACGTGGGTGGTCCACGAGTCCGGTTGCCCGTCGAGGATGCGGCCGGCGAAACCGGCGAGCATGGCGGGGACGTCGGTGACGCCGGGGACCTCGTGCAGGTATTCGTAGCGGGTGGCCAGCCGGCCGGCGACGCCGCGCTGCCAGCCGTCGACCAGGGCCAGCGACAGCGTCCAGGCCACGGCGGTGGCGTAGCCGAGCGCGAGCAGCGGTCGCCAGGGCAGCCGGGCGGCCACCGCCGGCCCGTGCCAGCAGACCAGCGCGGCCAGCAGCAGGGCCGCCGGGGTGCCGAGGCCGACGTGCGGCAGCCACTGCGCGAACAGCGGCGCGGCGCTGGCGTGCACCGGGCGGCCCAGCAGGTAGAGCACCCCGCCGGTGACGGCGGCCACCGCGAACAGGCCGACGGCGGCAGCGGCGGCGATCACGTCGGCGCGCGGCGGGCGACGGCGCGGACCACCGTCCGGCTCCGTTCGGAGTCCTCCTGCGCCCTCGGGCGGAGCCGGACGGTTGCCGGGGGTGGCGCTCACCCGCGCAGCGGGGCGTGGGCGAACTCGGCGATCCCCTCGGCGAGTCCCACGGCGGCCCGGAACCCGAGTTCGGTCTCCGCCCGGGTGGGCGAGGCGACCACGTGCCGCACGTCGCCGAGCCGGAACTCGCCGGTGACCACGGGCGGCGGTCCGTCGGCGGCGCGGGCCAGCTCCGTGGCGACGTCGGCGATGGTGACCGGCCGGCCGGAGGCCACGTTGTACGCCCGCCAGCCGGTGCCGGTGCCGGTCGCGTCCAGCCCGGCGAGGTTGGCCGCCGCCACGTCCCGGACGTGCACGAAGTCGCGCCGCTGGCCGCCGTCCTCGAAGACCCGGGGTGCCCGGCCGGCCTCCAGCGCGGACCGGAAGATCGCCGCGACCCCGCTGTACGGGGTGTCGCGGGGCATCCCCGGCCCGTAGACGTTGTGGTACCGCAGCGCCACCACCGCGCCACCGGTCTGCCGGGCCCACGCGGCGGTCAGGTGCTCCTGGGCGGCCTTGCTGGCGGCGTACCCGCTGCGCGGGTCGAGCGGATCGTCCTCGTCGACCAGCCCGGGGGTGAGCGTGGTGCCGCACCGCGGGCAGGTCGGGTCGTACCGGCCGGCGGCCAGGTCGGCGACGGTTCGCGGCGCGGGGCGCACCGGACCGTGCCCGGCGCAGGTGTACGCGCCCTCGCCGTAGACCACCATGGAGCTGGCCAGCACCAGCCGGTGCACGCCCGCCCGGGCCATCGCGGCGAGCAGCACGGCGGTGCCGAGGTCGTTACAGCCGACGTACTCGGGCAGGTCGTCCAGGTCGACGCCGAGGCCCACCATGGCGGCCTGGTGCACCACCGCGTCGACCCCGTCGGCCAGGACGGCGGCGAGGGCGGGCCGGTCGCGGACGTCGAGCCGGACGAGCGGTGCGCCCGCCACGGTGTCCGGCAGCGGCCTACGGTGCGCGCCGGGGTGTCCGGAGTCCACCACGGTCACCCGGTGGCCGGCATCGTGCAGGGCGGTCACCACATGGGTGCCGATGAAACCGGCGCCGCCGGTGACGAGTACGTGGGTCACCCGCCGACGGTAGGGCCGGCGACCGGCGTCGCGCCGCGACGGCGACCAGCCGTCAGTGGTTCGTAAGAACTGCGGCGGCGGGCGGGGATCCGTCATCGTCAGGTAAGAATTTCCGGGCCGGTGGTGCCCTAGCGTCCCGCTGCATGACCGATGTGGTTCTTCCCTGCCGCGACGAGGCCCCGGCCCTGCCCGACCTGCTGGCCCGGATGCCGGCCGGCTACCGGCCGATCGTGGTGGACAACGGCTCGACCGACGGGTCGGCTGCGGTGGCCCGGGCCTGCGGGGCCGAGGTGATCAGCGTGGCCGAGCCCGGGTACGGCGCGGCCGTGCACGCCGGGGTGCTGGCCGCCGACCCGGTCGACGGGGTGGTGTGCGTGCTGGACGCCGACGGCTCGTTCGATCCGGCTCAGCTGCCCCGGCTGGCCGATCCGGTCCGGTCCGGCGCGGCGCACCTGGGCACCGGCCGGCGGCGGCCGACGGGACGCGGGGTGTGGCCGTGGCACGCCCGGGTCGGCAACGCCGTGCTGGCCCACCGGCTGCGCCGCACCACCGGCCTCGACGTGCACGACATCGGGCCGATCCGGGCCGTGCGCCGCGACGACCTGCTGGCGCTGGGGTTGCGGGACCGCCGCTTCGGTTACCCGCTGGAGTTGCTGATCGCGGCCGGTCGGGCGGGCTGGCGGGTGCTGGAGGTCGACGTCGACTACCACCCCCGGGCGGCCGGCACCCGGTCGAAGGTGACCGGCACCGTGCTCGGCACCGCCCGCGCCGTGCGGGACATGGGCACGGTGCTGGCCCGGTGAACGTCCACCGCCGGCCGCCCGCCCTCCAGGTGCTGGTGCTGGCCAAGACGCCGGTGCCCGGCCGGGTCAAGACGCGGCTCTGCCCGCCCTGCACCCCGGCGCAGGCCGCCCGGGTCGCCGCGGCGGCCCTGGCCGACACCCTCGACACCGTCGCCACCGCCACCGCCGACGCCCGGGTGCTGGTCGTCGACGGTGACCTGCCGGCCCCGCCCGGCTGGGAGCGGCTCGCCCAGCGGGGTGGCCCGCTCGCCGACCGCCTCGCCCACGCGTTCGCCGACACCCGGGTGGCGGGCGCGGCGACCCTGCTGGTCGGCATGGACACCCCGCAGCTCACCGCCGTGCACCTGGACACCGCGCGGCACCTGCTCGGCCGGGCGGACGGGCCGGACGCGGTGCTCGGACCGGCCGACGACGGCGGCTGGTGGACGCTGGGGCTGCGCGATCCCGGCCACGCCACGGCGCTGCGGACGGTGCCCACCTCGGTGGCGAGCACCGGCGCGCGCACCCTGGCGGCGTTGCGCCACCGGGGTCTGCGGGTGCACCTGCTGCCCCGGCTGCGGGACGTGGACACCGCCGTCGACGCGCACGCGGTGGCGGCGCTGTGCCCACCGGACAGCCGGTTCGCCCGCGCGGTCGCCGTCGACGTCCCGTCGCCCACGGCGGTGGCCTGGTGAACGCGGTGGCGCTGTTCGACGCCGTGTTCGACCGGGCCGCGGCGGGTGTGCCCGCCGCGTTCACCGCCCGGTATCCCGGTGGTGGGGTGCTGCGGTTCGATCCGGCGGTGTGGTGTCGGGACGCCGTCGCCGGGGACGCGTCGCTGCTGGCCCGGTGCACCGGCCCGACCCTCGACGTCGGGTGTGGACCGGGCCGGCTCACCGGTGCGCTGATCGACGCCGGGCAGCCCGCGCTCGGCATCGACGTCAGCGCCACCGCCGTCCGGTTGGCCCGGGGGCGCGGCGCGGTGGCCCTGCGCCGGGACGTGTTCGGGCCGGTGCCGGGTGCCGGGCGGTGGCGGCACCTGCTGCTGGCCGACGGCAACGTGGGCATCGGCGGTGACCCGTACCGGCTGCTGCGCCGGTGCCGGCGGCTGGTGGCCCCCGACGGCCGGTTGCACGTCGAGTTCGCGCCGCCGGGCACCCCGGCCTGGTCCGGTACGGCCACGGTGCGGACGCCTGACGGTGCGGACGGTCCGTTGCCCTGGGCCTGCGTACCCCTGGACGGTCTTGCGGCGCTGGCCGGGGCGACGGCGCTGCGGGTGCGCGACACCTGGACCGAGGGGGGCCGGTGGTTCGCCACCCTCGGCCCCGGGTGAGCGGCCGGCCGATGGTGCCACGGCGGCCGGCCCCGCCGGTGACCCCCGACCGGTTCCCGTCCCCGCTGCGGTCGACCCGGCTGACCAGCCAGCTCGGTGTCGCGCTCGGGGTGGCGTTCGCCGTCTGTTTCCTCACCGGGCTGCTCAGTCACCTGATCCAGCACCCGCCTGGCTGGTTCCGGTGGCCGGCACGGCCGGTGGGGCTCTACCGGTTCACCCAGGGGCTGCACGTGGCGACCGGGCTGGCCACGGTGCCGCTGCTCGGGGCCAAGCTGTGGTCGGTCTACCACCACCTGTTCCGCTGGCCGCCGGTGCGCTCGGTCGTCCACGCGCTGGAACGGGTGAGCGTCGGCGTGCTGGTCGCCGCAGCCCTGTTCGAGGTGGTCGGCGGGGTGTTGAACGTCGCCCGCTGGTACGCGCCGATGCCGTTCTTCTTCACCGCCGGGCACTACCGGGTGGCCTGGCTGGCGGTGGGTGCGCTGCTGGTGCACGTCGGCGTGCAGTTGCCGGCGGTCCGGGCCGCGCTGGCCCGCCCCGGCGGTGGGTCGCCGCAGGAGCGGCTCAGCCGGCGCGGGCTGCTCGCCGGGGTGGCCGCCGCGGCCGGGCTGATCACCCTGACCACGGTCGGGCAGACCGTCCGGCCGCTGTCCGGACTGGCGGTGCTCGCCCCGCGCCGGCCCGACGTGGGCCCGCAGGGGCTGCCGGTGAACCGGACCGCCCGCCGGGCCGGGGTGGACGTCGCGGAGCCGGCGTACCGGCTGGTGGTCGAGGGCCCGGGTGGACGGGTCGGGTTGGATCTCGCCGCGCTGCGTGCCCTGCCGCAGCACACCGCCGACCTGCCGGTCGCCTGTGTGGAGGGGTGGAGCGCGACCGGGCGGTGGACCGGGGTGCGGCTGCGGGACCTGGTCGCGCTGGTCGGGGCGGACCCGGACCGGGCGAGCGTCCGCGTCGAGTCGTTGGAGGCGGCCGGCCGTTACCGGGCGTCGACGGTCGGGCCGGCGCACGTACGTGACCCGTTGACGCTGATCGCGTTGCGGCTGGGCGGGGAGCCCCTGCATCCCGACCACGGCTACCCGGCCCGCTTGATCGCCCCGAACCGGCCGGGTGTGCTCCAGACCAAGTGGGTCGGCCGGCTCGTCGTACGGGAGGCGGAGTGAGGACCCGGGTGGCGCTGGTCGCGGCCGGCGTCCTGCTCATCGGGTACGCCGTGGTGGGCGCGTCGACCGACCCGGGGCTGGCCCCGACGGGGGTGCTGGTGTTCCTGGCCGGGGTGCTGGTCGGGCACGACGTGGTCTGGATGGCCGGGCTGCTGGCCGTCGGGGCGCTGCTCGCCCGGTTCGTGCCGCGCCGGCACCGGCCGGTGGTGCGGGCCGGGGCGGTCGGTGCCGCCGCGCTGACCGTCGTGGCGCTGCCCCTGGTGCTGGGCTTCGGCCGGCCGTCTGACGATCCTTCGGTGCTGCCGCTGCCGTACGGCCGCAACCTGGTCGTGGTGCTGCTGCTCGTCGCCGCCGCGACGGCGGTGGGCTGCCTGGCGGTGGAGTTGCGGCACCGCCGCCGCACGGCCGGTCGGGGCGGAGCGGGGGCGCGGCCACGGGCCGCCGACGAGGGGCCGCCGGGGCGCGTCGATCCACCCTGATCGCACCACGCGCCCGGCAGCGCGAACGACACTTGTCGATGCTTGACACCCCGGGGGCGTTCGGTGAGACTTGCCAGCAACACGCAGGCAACATTCAGGACACCCTTCGCGACCCGCTCATGTTAACGCTAACAGCGGTGGTCGCCCGCCGCCGGCACGCTCGGACGACATCGGCGCGATGTCCCGACCAGAGAGGCCCGATCACGTGACCGACCACTCCCCGCCCCGGACCACGTCACCCTCGGCGGCGTCGCGGCGACACCGTCCGCTCCGCCGGCTGCTGGTCACGCTGACCGCCGTGGCGACCGCGATGGTCGGCGGCGCGGTCGTCGTGTCGTCCCCGGCCGCCGCCGCCACCAGCGGGTTCCGTGGCATGAACTGGGCCGTGCTGGGCGACAACTTCAGCACCGGTCCGCTCGTCGTGCAGGGCCTCAGCTCCTCCGACAGCAACGCGACGGTACGGGCCAAGGCCAACGCCCTCTACGACGACATGGCCGCCACCATGGGGGTGAACACCGTCCGGCTGCCGATCAACACGCACACGGTCGGTACGGCGTGGTGGGAGGCGTACCGGGGGGCCATCGACGCCGCCACCGCACGCGGGTTCAAGGTCATCCTGGCGTACTGGGAGGACGGCGCCGCCTCCGGTGGCCGGATCACCAACCTCGCCGCCTGGAACGCGATGTGGTCCACGGTGACCAACACGTACGGCAGCAACCCCAACGTCTACTTCGAACCGATGAACGAGCCGCACGGCTACAGCTCGGCGGAGTGGCGCACGGTGGCCGCCAACTGGCTCAGCTACCACTACTCGGCGGTGCCCGGCCGGGTGCTCATCGGCGGCACCGGCTTCAGCCAGGACCTGCGGGACATCTGCAACGACAGCCGGTTCAACGCGACGCTGCTCTCCTTCCACCACTACGCGTTCTTCTACAGCGAGATGAGCTACGACGCCTTCCGCAGCCACATCCAGACCCGGCTGGGCAACTGCGCCTCCCGCGCCGTCGCCACCGAGTGGGGCGCGCCGATGAACGACGGCCGCAACTACGCCGACCCGAACAGCACCGACAACTTCGTCCGGCACATCCGGGCGATGGCCCAGGTGATGCGGGACAACCAGATGGGCGGCACCTACTGGCCCGCTCTCGGCGGCAAGCCCGGCACCATCGGCTACGACTGGTACTCGATGTACGCGCTCAGCGGCAGCGGCACCGACCTCAACCTGAGCATCCGTAACCCCTCCGGGGCCGACCGGGTCCGCTACGGGTGGGGCGACACCGTCGGCGACGGCCCCACCACGCCGCCACCGAGCACCGGCACGTACTACCGGGTCACCGTGCGGCACAGCGGCAAGGCGATGGACGTCCAGCAGCCGAACACCGACAACGGGGCGCGGGTCGGCCAGTACACCTACGCCGGCAACGCCTGGCAGCAGTGGCAGTTCGTCGACGCGGGCAGCGGCTACTGGCGCGTCGTGAGCCGGCACAGCGGGAAGTGCCTCGACGTGACCAGCGCCTCCACCGCCGACGGCGCCGAACTCATCCAGTACACCTGCGGCAGCGGCACCAACCAGCAGTTCCAGATGGTCACCAACGGCAGCTACTTCCAGCTCCGGGCCCGGCACAGCAACAAGTGCGTGGACGTGCCGGCCTCGTCGACCGCCGACGGCCAGGTGCTCAAGCAGTACACCTGCAACAGCGGCGCCAACCAGCAGTGGTCCCGTACGGCCGTCTGACGACCGGTCCGGTCGCCGCACCGACCCCGGTGCGGCGGCCGGGCGTCGGGCCTGCCGTGGGCCGGTGACCCGCGACCCGGGCACCAGGCTCTACCGGCCGTCGGCGGCCGGGCCGGGCAGGCGGCGGGCCAACTCCCGGCGCAGCAGGGCACGGCCGGGGCTCAGGTAGGCCAGGGGAACCCGGACCTCGTACGGCCGGCTCTGCCCGGCGACCGCCCACTCCCATCGGCCGAACGCAGGGACGGTCCGCGCCGGGTCGGTCGGCTCGATCACCAGGACCGGGTACAGCCGCCCCGTGATCTCCGCACGGGCGACGTTCGACCATCCGATGACCAGGGTGCGCTCCCCCGGGCCGGTCACCTCGAGGTGGTCCGGGGTGAGCCGCAGCGGCAGCCGGGCCTGGTGACCGGTGGACGGCAGCGGAGCCACCCCGCGCAGTAGCCCGAGGGCCAGAATCCACGCCGGTGTCCACAGCCCGTCCCACCACGGGTCGCCGGTGGCCAGGTTGACC
Organism: Micromonospora sp. SCSIO 07396; assembly: GCF_053667945.1. NCBI lineage: Bacteria > Bacillati > Actinomycetota > Actinomycetes > Micromonosporales > Micromonosporaceae > Micromonospora > Micromonospora sp. SCSIO 07396. Next base: position 1,692,713 of record NZ_CM132210.1, on the reverse strand, counting down.
ACCACCGCCACCACCACCAGCGTCGACAGGCTCACCACCAGGACGGCGACCAGACGCCTGTGGGAACGACGGAACTCGATGGTGGGTGGTTCGTCGGCTACGGTCACCGGGGTGTCCTGCCCGGCCGGTCACCGAGTCAAACGGGCCGTCCCGCCAGGCGTGCCCGTTAGTGCAGTCGACGCTTCCAGTCCGGCGGCACCCGACCCTCGGGGCCGGGGGCCGGCTGGTCGGACGGACGCGACTGCGGCGGGGCCAACTGTGGGCCGTGCGGGTGGAACTGGTCGGCCGGGTAGTCCCAGAACCAGTCCTCGCCCGGTTCGAAACTCTGCACCACCGGATGCCCCTCGCTGGTGGCGTGCGCCGTGGCGTGCTGGCCGGGCGAGGAGTCGCAGCAGCCGACGTGGCCGCAGGCCGCGCAGCGGCGCAGGTGGAACCACCACCCGCCGGACGACTCGCACTCGACGCAGCCGGGGCCGCTGGGCGGGGTGGCCGGACTGATCCCCACCGTGGTCGCGGTGAGCGGCTCGGGTTGATCCTGCACGCGGTGTCCTCTCGACTCGCCGGCTACGGTACCCGGACCGCCGGGCCGGCGTCCCGTCCCGATGCCGCCCACGCGTACCCCGCCCGGGCCGGGTCACCCGACCGCACCGGTGCGCCCCCGTTCACCGTCGCCCGGTACCGCCGGGTCACCGTCGCGCCGGGCGGGGTCCGCCGGGTACGCGCCGGACCCGTCAGAGATCGGCCAGGATGGCTGCCAGTTCGACCGGCCGGCTGAGCATCGGCCAGTGCCCGGAATCGATGTCGACCAGGTCGACGTGCCGGGCCTTGGCGAGTTCGGGCAGGTCACCCGCGTCGATCAGGGCCTGCGCATCGGCCGGGGAGTACTCGGGGCAGACCAGCACGACCGGCACCTCGTACCGCCGGGTGTCGGTCAGCCGGACGGTCCCCCGGGCGACGGCCTCGGGCACCGGGACGGCGGCGTCGGCGAACTCCCGCCGGGCCCGGTCGTCGAGGTCGGCCGCGTCCGGGCCCTCGAAGGGCGCCCAGCCGGGGAAGGGCATCACGCCGTCCTCGATCGGGAAGAAGTCGGCGTAGGAGTCCCCGTCGGCAGGGGGGAACCCGCCGATCAGCACCACCCTGCGCACCGTCGAGGGACGGGCGTCGGCGGCCAGCCAGGCCAGGGAGCAGGCGGCCGAGTGCCCCACCACCAGCGATCCGCCAGGTGCCGCGTCGACGGCGGCCAGCACCGCGTCGACCTGGTCGTCGAGCGTCGCCGTGGTCTTCCCGTCACCCTGGCCGGGCAGGCGTACCGCCACCGCGTGCCGGCCACGCCGGGCCAGTTCGGCCAGCACCCCGTCCCACACCGGGGCGTCGAGCCAGAGCCCACCGACGAGGACGATCTGTTCATCCGTCATACGGTCAACCTAGAACGGGTTCCGGACGTTTTCCTTCCGGTACCGTCCGGGCGTGGAGAACGTCAGCCCCACCGCGCGTGCCCTGCGGACGCTCGACATCCTGCGCGACCGGCCCGGCACGACGGCCGCCCAGCTCGCCGCGGGCCTCGGCGTGACCGAGCGGGCCGCGCGCCGCTACGTCGAGGTCCTGCGGGAGGCCGGCATCCCGGTCGAGTCCGTCCGGGGGCCGTACGGGGGCTACCGGCTCGGCCGGACGGCGCGGTTGCCGGCCGTCGTGTTCACCCAGGAGCAGGTCCTCGGCCTGGTGATGGCCGTGCTCGACGGGCAGCCGGCCGCGGTCGACGCCGACGGGCTGGTCGGCGTCGCGTTGAGCAAACTCATCCGGGCGCTGCCCGACAGCGTCGGACGGCAGGCGGCGGCGCTGCGCGCGTACGCGGCGGCCGCCGCCGACCGGCGGGCGGTGCAGGCCGACCCGATCACGACCAGCGCGCTGGTCACCGCCGTGGCCGACCGTCGCCGGGTGGCCATCAGCTACACCACCGAGCGGGGCACGTCGTGGGAGGCCGAGGTCGACCCGTGGGCGGTGGTGGTGCGTCACGGCCGCTGGTACCTGCTGTGCCACTCGCACCGGGCGGACGCGGTCCGCACGTTCCGCATCGACCGGATCGGGGCGGTGCGGCACCTGGCCCGGCCGTTCACCCCGCCCGCCGACCTCGACCCCGTCGCCACCCTGGAGGCGCACCTGGGTTCCGGGTGGAAGTACCCGACCCGGGTGGTCTTCCACGAACCCTACGAACGGGTGGCCCCCTGGGTCGGACCGACGATGGGCCGGCTGGAGCCGGCCGGCGAGCGCTGCGTGCTCACCGGCAGCACCACCAACGCCCGGATGTACGCCGGGGAGTGGCTGGCCGCCGTCCCGTTCGGGTTCACCGTGGAGGAGGGGCCCGAACTGCGGGCCGCGGTGGCCGCGCTCGCCGCCCGCCTCACCGCCGCCGTGGCGGACACCCCCCGACCGGTGGTCACCGACCGCGCCACCCGTTCGGACGGGCCCCGGTCCCGCCGGTCGCCGCGGTAGTACGTGGCGTACGACCTACTGGGTATTCGGGCTACGCCGATCCGCTACCTGAAACGCCCCTGCCCGCTCTGCTAGTTTGATGCCGTAGTGGGGAGAGGCGGGTGTTTCCGAAATGACCGTCCGGCGCGGCGTTTACTTCCTGGCCAATGACTACGTACTGGATCGGGCAATCGCCTTCCTGAACAGCTTTCGCGCCCACCACGAGTCGTTGCCGTTGTGCCTGATCCCGTTTGCGGACGATATCGACGACGTGCTGAAGCTGCAGTCCCGCTTCGACTTCTCGGTCTGGTCGGGTGACCCGGCCGTCCTGGCCGCCTGCGACGACATCAGCCGGGCGTTCCACGGTGAGGTCAAGGGGCACTATCGAAAGCTGGCCGCCTGGGAGGGTGGGTACGACGAGTTCGTCTACGTGGACACGGACACGATCGTGCTACGCGACCTGAGCTTCGCCTACGACCTTCTCGACACGTACGGTTTCGTGACGACCACCTCGAACGTCCCGGCCAACACGAAATGGGTGTGGCAGCAATCCGTCCACGGGACCGGGGCGCTGACGGCCGAGCAGATAGAATATGCGGCCGGAACCCAGTTCATCGCCTCCCGCAAGGAGTGCCTGCGGTTCGCCGAGGTGCTTCCCCGAATGGATGCCGCACTGGCTCTTTCGGGGCACATGGCGCTGGTGACGCTGGAGATGCCGCTGCTGAACTATCTGATGGTGACGTCGGGTCGGCCGTACACCAGCCTTCGGGTGCTGGCCGGCGCGGAAGGTGGGGGTGAACCCCCACCTGGCGACATCCCGCAGGAACGGTGGGCCGGCGACCCGATCGGCCCCGTACGCGACGGCCGGCTGGTGACGCCCGGATCGCCGCCGGTCTTCCTGGTGCACTGGGCGGGCATGTGGTGGGAACTCGAACGGGGCGACCGCGTCGAACTGCCGCACGGCGACCTGTGGAGCTACTACCGGTGGCTGGGCGACGCCGGGGGTCACTTGGCGGACCTGCCCTGATTTCCTTCGATCAGGTAGGCGGCTGCGGCCTTGCGTACCGCGTCGACCCGGGAGACGGCGTCCAGCTTGCCGTAGATGTTGGTCAGGTGACGTTTGACCGTCGCCTCGGTGATCCGTAGCCGGGTGGCGATCTGGGCGTTGCTCAGGGCCTGGGCGGTCAGCCGCAGGACCTCCAGCTCCCGCTCGGTCAGCTCGCCCTCGTAGGGGATGCGCCGCTGCTTGACCAGGCGTTCGACGGTCCGCCGGGACACCGACAACCTGATGGTTGCCGGCTCGTCGGCAGCGGCGACCACCACCGCGATCAGTTCGGCCCGGTGGATGGTCTTGACCAGGTAGGCGACCGCCCCGCATTCGAGCGCCTCGTACACCACGTCGGCGTCGTCGTGCATGGCGAGCACGACGGCCCGGGTGCGCGGGCACAACCGGCGGAGCTGCCGCAGCACCGCGACGATGCCGGGGCCGGGGATCTCCACGTCGAGCAGGAGCACGTCCGGCTGCCGCTCGACGCAGAGCGCGATGGCCGCGTCGCCGTGCGCCGCCTCACCGACGACCCGCAGACCCGGGTTGTTGGCGAGCATCTCGCGGACCCCGTCGCGGAACAGGGTCTGGTCGTCGGCGAGGGCGACCGTGACCTGCTCGCTGGCGGGGCGGCTCACCGCCGTCCGCCGGCCGACGCCAGGGCGGGCCCGGACGTGATCCCGGGTACGTCGGCCCCCCGGCGTCCACCATTTCCTCCGGCCTGTGCGCTCCACAGAGGAGCGTCGCTCTCCCGGGTCAGTTGACTTCTCGGGACATCCAGAGCTTTATCGACAGTTTTCGGCACCCGTAGCCTCCTGGAGGGACCCTGAGCACGACTTATCGGATGCGCTGGAAGCGCTCCCAGCCAAAGTACCCAAAAAACACCCAACGGTCATCGGCGTCGACGGCTGAATCGCCGATGCACGAGGACGGACATTAGGCAATATTCGGGTCGAGCGTCGGCGCAGCGGGACAGTGCCGACGAACCACGCCCGACGATCATCAGATCCACCGGCTACAGCTTTGGTCGTAGGGTCGGCTACTACTTTCGTATATTGGCGTCGGTCTACGTCAGTTCGCTACTGTTCTGCCAGTCGCGCAGCACGGGCACGAATGGCGGAGGTGTTCGGGTGTCCATCAGCAATGCGTCCTTCCTGCAGGTGAGCGGTTCCAATATCGTCGATTCCAGCGGCACGCCCGTAACACTATTCGGCATCGGCGTCGCCGGCTGGCTCAACATGGAGAACTGGATTACCGGCTTTCCGGCGTACGAGGAGGGACAGCGGGCGGCGGTCGGGCAGGTACTCGGGCCAGGGCTGCGGGACTTCTTCTTCGACCGTTTCCTCGAACACTTCTTCACCGCCGACGACGCGGCCTATCTCGCCTCCCTCGGCATCAACATGGTGCGCCTGCCGTTCAGCTACAAGTACCTGGAAAGCGACGACGCACCTTTCGAGATCAACGAGAACGGCTTCCGCTACCTCGACCGGGTGATCGACCTCTGCGGCGCCCAGGGCATCCGCACGGTGCTCGACCTGCACACCGTCCCCGGATGGCAGCACCAGGACTGGCACTGCGACAACCCCACGCACACCTCCCAGTTCTGGGTGCACCGGACGTTCCAGGATCGGGTCGTCAACCTGTGGCAGGCGATCGCCGCGCGGTACAGGAACAATCCGTGGGTGGCCGGTTACAACCCGATCAACGAGCCGGCGGACCCGAGCGCCGAGAAGGTGGGCCCGTTCTACGAACGCCTCGTGGCGGCGATCCGGGAGATCGACCAGGACCACATCCTCTTTCTCGACGGCAACCGGTACGCCCTCGACTTCGACTTCTTCGGCGAGCCGTTGCCCAACACCGTCTACTGCCCGCACGACTACCCGGCACCGGGGTACACCCCGGGCAGCCGCTACCCGGGCAAGCACCGACCCATCCACGTGCTCGACGCCGGCCGGGGGCTGGCCGCCGCGGCCGAGAACGAGGCGTACTGGGACCGGGCGGAGGTCGAACGCAGCTTCCTGCACCGCACCACCTACATGCGGGAGACGGGCACACCCATCGTCGTCGGCGAGTTCAACGCGGTGTGGCCGGACGTGGAGGAGGAACGCCTGCGGCTGCTCGGCGACCAGCTCGACGTGTTCCGCAAGTACAACGCGAGCTGGACGTACTGGTCGTACAAGGACGTCGGATTCGCGGCCCCGCTACGGCTCGCCGCGAACGGTCCGTACCTGGAGCGCATCCGGCCGATCCTGGACAAGAAGGCACGCCTGGCAGTCGACCTCTGGGGTGGCGACCGCCGGAAGATGGGCCACGTGCTCGGCCCCATCCACCAGGCCCTGGCCCAGGAGTGTCCCGACTGGAACCCGTACCCCTGGGGGAGCGAGTTCATGGTCTGCCGTCTGGTCCTGCAGATCCTCTTCTCCGAGGCGTTGCTTCCGCAGTTCGGCGAGCTGTTCCGCGGCATGGGCGAGGACGACATCGACCAGATGATGCAGTCCTTCCGACTGGAGAACTGCCAGCCCTGGCAGCCGCTGGTCGACCTGCTGCGGCGTGACATCGCGACCCGCAGTCCGCAGTCCGCCGCCGTCACCGCCTGACCAGGACGCGGGACACGAGGAAGCAGGCCTGGCGATGCCTGACGCGGTAACGAGCGCCCCGACCGTGGGGGCGGGGGCGGCACTGCAGGCGACCATGACCGCCGGGTTCCGGCTCGACGTCGTCTCCGCCCTCTTCGCCCCGGACAACCCGACGCTGTCGTACGCCTGGGGGCCGGCCCGGCGGCTGCTCGTGGTCCGCGACGACGTGGCCGGTGAGCGCAGCGAACTGCTGGTCGAGTACCTACGCGCCGCGCGCCGCCGGGGCGACCTGGACGACTTCCACTGCATCGACGCGGACGCGACCGCCGGTGAGCCCAGGGCCGCCGGGGTGGGTGCCTGCGGCTACGTCGTCGAGGCCGCCGTGAAGGCACAGCTCGGACGCCGCGACGCGGTGGTCGCGTTCGGGGGCGAGCGCACCGGCCGGGTGGTGGCGGTGGCGGCGGCCTCGTTCCGGCGGCACACCGCGGCGATGCGCATCCACGGGGACCTGGCCGCCGTGCTGAGTTGCCTGCGGGACGGTCTGAGCGCATCCCTGTACGAGGAGGGGATCACCGCGATGGCCCGCCGTACCCATGTCCTCGTCGACGAGGACGGGTTGCTGGCGCGCCCGGCGGAACCGGCCGCGCTGCTCCTGCTGGCGCTGCTCGACGCGCGGTTGCGCGACCGGTTGGTGCGGGCCGACGTGACGGGCTGCCAGGCCGACGCGCTCGCCGCCGTCCTCCGGCTGTGCCGGCGGTTCCACACGGGCCACCCGGCGTGGCGAATCGGCGAGGCATGGCTGCCGCTGGCCCCCACCACGCTGACCGGAGCCGAACGACGCGCCTGGTCGTTGCTGACCGCCGCCCGGGTCGCCAGCCGACTCGGGCGGCTGCCGGCACCTGTGGTGAGCGCCCTCGACGGGGTGGCCCGGCGGCTGGGTCTGCACCGCGCCACGACCGTGGTGGACGCCCCGACGGCGCGGCGGTGGGCTGCCAACGCCGCGCCCGGCGACGGCCCGGTCGCGGTGATGCTGCCCAGCACGGACGGCGGTGGCGCGTCGGTGACCCTGGCTCGGGACACCCTGGCCCGGTTGCTCAGCGACCGGGGGGACGACTGCGGTACGCCAGGCCCGTCGACACCGGGTGCCCCGGACGGGGGGTCGACCCCGGACGAGGTGTCGACCCCGGGCGGCACGGCGGTGGCGCAGACGCCGCGCCGCGGTGTCCGGCCGGTGCTGGGCACCCGGCTGCGGGTCGACGTGTCCGCCAACTTCCCGGTGCGCTTCACCGACGACGTGCTGACACCCCACACCGACGCCCTGACCGACCTGCTGCCCGAGCGCTGTCAACTGCTGGCGGTCGTCGACCCGTACGCGCCGGACCAGGTCGACCGGGTGCAGCGGCTGTTGTCCGGGTTCCGGGACCGCGGGCACCTCGCCCGGTTCACCGTGCTGCCGGTCGTCGCGACCGAGCACACCAAGAACCTGACCCAGGTGGCCACCGTGCTGCGGGTCGCCGAAGGGCTCGGGCTGGGCCCGGACGACCGGCTGCTGGTGATCGGCGGCGGCACCCTGATGGACAGCGTCGGCTACGCCGCCTACCTCTACCGTGGCGACACCCCGTACATCCGGGTGCCCACCACTCTCGTCGGCATGATCGACGCCGGTGTCGGCCTGAAGGTGGGCGTCAACCTCAACGGGCACAAGAACCTGGTCGGCGCGTACCATCCGCCGCTCGCCTGCCTGCGCGACGTGGCATTCCTGCGCACCCTGGCCCCGGCGGAGCTGCGCTGCGGCCTCGCCGAGGTGATCAAGATAGCGGTCGTCTGCGACGCCGACCTGTTCGCCCTGGTCGAGCGGCACCACGCCGACGTGCTGGCGGCCCGCGACACCCCGCAGGTGAGGGAGATCCTCGACCGCGCGACCCGGGCGATGCTCCACCAACTCGCTGCCAATCCGTGGGAGGAGGACCTGCGCCGGCTGCCCGACTTCGGTCACGAGTTCGGCCACGCCCTGGAGTCCATGTCCGGCTACCGGCTGCGCCACGGCGAGGCGGTCGCGATCGGCATGGCGCTCTCGTCGTACCTGGCGTTCCTGATCGGCTACCTGGACCACGACGACCTCGACCGGCTGTTGGTGCTGCTACGCCGCAGCGGCCTCGCGCTGTGGAGTCCGGTGTGCGACCCGGCCGCGCTCTGGCGGCGACTGCACGGGGAGGTGGTGCCGCACAAGGCCGGGGCGCTGCACCTCGTGGTGCCGCGCCGCATCGGCGTCGGCGACTTCATCGATTCGATTGACGAGATCAGTGCCGATCTGGTCGCGGAGGCCTGTACGGCGCTCGCGGTCAGGGCCCAGGAGCCGGCGCGGTGACGAACCCGCGCGAAGGAGGACAACGGTGATGTCGCTGACCGATCCCGTGATCTGTGTCGACATGGGTGGCACCACGACGCGGATCGGAGCCTTCGCCGGCGGACGCCGGCTGACCGAGGTGGTACGGTTCGCCACCCCGAAGCCGTCGCCGGGCGGCTCGATCCGCGACGAGCACCTGGACCGGATCGCCGGGGCGGTGACCCGCCTGCGGGACGCGACGCCGGGTCAGCTGCGCGAGGTCGGAATCGCGGTCGGGGCCACCGTCGACGCCACGGGCCGGATCCGCAACGCGTCCATGCTGTGGCACGAGTCGAGCGACGGCTTCGACCTTTGCGGAGCCCTGGCCACCCGGCTGCCGTGGGCCACCATCACGGTGGCGAACGACATCGCCGCCGCCGCCTGGCGGTACCGGGCACTGGGGCGGTTCGGCCTGGTCACCGTCAGCACCGGAGTCGCGGTCAAGGTCTTCGACGATGCCCTGCCGGTCGACCGCAAACTGCTCCTCGACGCGGACGGGTTGGGCGGCGAGGTCGGCCACGTCCGGGTCGACCCGCCGGCCGGGCTCCTCGGCGCGGGCACGCCGTGGTGCGAGTGCGGCAACACCAGCGACCTCTGTTCGTACGTCTCGGGGCCGGCCACCATGCGGCTCGTGGCGCTGCTCGCCGGGGCCTGGCCGCAGCGGTGGCGCGACTCGAAGCTGTCCGCCTGCGCCGGAGGCGTCCCGGAACACCTGACCAGTCGTGATCTCGCCCGCGTCGCCGGCAGCGGCGACGAGTTCACCGCCGCCGTGCTCCGGGTGTCCACCCGCCCGCTCGCCGCGCAACTGTTGCACATGTCGGCGCTGCTCGGGTTGCGGCGCTTCGTGGTGATGGGCGGATTCGCCAACGGGGTGGGCACACCCTGGTACGCCGCGCTGCGCGCCAACCTCGACGAACTGCTGCCACAGGGCGGCTGGTTCACCGGATGGTCCGCGGCGGACGTGGCCGCGTTGGTGTGCCCGTCGCAGGACGACGACGACAGTCTCCTCGGCATGGCGGAGTTCCTGGCCGCCCGCCGCGACCAGTACCGCGAACTGCGTAAGCCGGTCGGTGAACCGACCACCCGGGTGCACTCGCGGCCCCGGCCACGCTGCGGCCGTGAGCAGTTCCTGGCCCGCGTGGCCTATGCCGGCATCTGTGGCACCGACCTGCAGATGCTGCGCGGCGAACGCGGATGCGAGCCCGGTGTGCTCGGCCACGAGTGCGTCGCCCAGGTCGTCGAGGTCGGATCGGCCGTGCACGCCGTCGCCCCGGGCCAGGTCATCGGGGTCAACCCGAACCACCCCCACGACGACCACGACAAGATCGGCCACAACCAGCCCGGAGTCCTGCGGGAGATCGCGGTGTGGGACGGCGCCCTCGCCGAGCGGGGCCAGGCGGTGCGGCTGCCGGATGAGGGGCGGGCCGAGTGGGTGCTGCTGGAGCCGCTCGCGTGCGCGGTGCGCTCCCTGCGGTTGGCCCGCGACCGGGGACGCGGCGGGCGGGTGCTGGTGATCGGCGGCGGGATCTCCGGCCTGCTACACGTGCTGCTGGCGCGCCGGTGGGGTGCGGAACGTGTGCTGCTGGCCAATCGCGGCGGCGACCGGCTGCGCCTGGCCGTCGACCGTGGTGTGCTGCCCGACGAGGACTGCCTGCCCCTGTCCGCCGGACTGCCCACGGCGGTGCTGGACGCCACCGGCGGGGCCGGCGTCGACACGGTCGTGGTGTGCGTCTCCGGCGGCGGACCCGACCTGTTGACGGGCCTCTGGCCCGCGATGGCCGACGATGCCACCGTCCACCTGTTCGGGGGTTTCCTGCCCGGCGACACCGTTCACCTGCCCGGGGGCGACGCGGTGCCGACCCACCCGATCCGGTCCGGACAACGGCGCACGGTCCGGTTGCCGGGTGGACGCACCAGCACGTTGCTCGGCTCGCGGGGCGCCTCGGCCGAGGAGTACCGGGAAGCGCTGGACCTGTGTGCCGGCCCGGACGGGCTGCGCCTCGGTCCGTTGGTCAGCCACGTGGTGTCGCTCGACGCCGCGCCGTCGGTCCTCGACGGTCTCGCGGCGACCGGTCGGGTGAACGGTGATCCGACCCTGCGGGTGGTGGTGGACCTGACGCTGCCCGGCCGGTCGGTACGCGCGGTCGACGGCACCGCGCTCCCCCACCTGCAAGCGGCGTCGTGACCGGCCACCCGTCCCCGGCCGGGCCGGTACGCGGCAGCGGGGTCGGCCTCGCCGGACTCGACGCCGACGAACTCTGGTCCGCGCTGCGCGCCGCCGCGGCGGGCTCGCGGGCGGGCGCGGCACGCGCCGTGGCCGACCGCTGCACGGTTGCGGGTTCGGCGCGGCTGGGCTGGGTCTCGCCGCCGCCGTGGCCCGTGGTCGACAGCGGCGTCGCCGCCGTCCGGGCCGCCCTCGGCGTGCCGGACGGGGCGGAGGTGGTGCTGTTGGGCACCGGCGGCTGGTGTTTCGCCGCCCGGGCGCTGATCGAGACGATCGGCGGATCCGCCGGCCTGACCCCGCTGGACAGCCTCGACCCGGCCGCGATCGGGCGCGTCCTGGACCCGCGCGCCGGGACGCCGCGCGGGGTCCTCGCGGTGTCCGGCTCCGGGACGACGCTGGAGACCCGGCTGCTGGCCGGGGCGGTACCACCGGGCGGTGGCGGACGACTCGTCTGGCTGCGGGACGAGGGGGCGCCCCCGGACGCGTTCGCGTTGTCCCCACGCGGTGTCCCCGACCAGGTGGCGATGCTCGGTGCCCCGCTGTCCACCGCCTTCCTGACCGCCGCCGCCGTCCTGGACGCCGCCGCGCTCGCCGCCGCGTATCCGCGTCTCGTGGCCCGCTGTCACCGGATCGGCCTCGCCGCGGCCCGCAGGGCAATGGCGGTGCCGACGCAGGGCGCCCCGAGGATACGGATCGTCGTGCCGTCCTGGGGCGGGCCGGGGCTGCGGAACTGGCTGCTGCAACTCGGGCGGCAGGTGCTCGGGGGAAAGACCGACGACTTCCGGCCCACGGTCGAGGTGACAGCCGACGACGTCGGCTCCGTCCCGCCCGATGTCGTGCTCGACCTCGGTGGGCTGCGTCGTGACCTGCCCGCGCTGATCGAAGGGCTCTACGCCGCCGGGGTGTTCGTCGCCTGTGTCGGCATCCGCGCGGGCCTCGACGTCGTCGACCATCCGAACGTGCGCGCCTACAAGGATCGCCTGGCGCACGCCTGTGCCGACCGCCCGTCCCACCGGCCCGCCGTCGCAGCCGACCTGCCCGGCCTCGCCGCGACCTGGCTGGCGCGGCATCCGGAGCTGACCCGGCTGCACGTCGTCGGATACTGGTCGGCCGCGGCGCGGACCCTCCCGTCCGCAGGTCGGTTCGCCGCAGTCACCGGACGCCCCTGCGAGGTGCACGAGGGTAGCGCCTGGAACCACCACTCCTTCCAGGCCGTTTACGCCGATCCGACCGTCGCGGTGCTGATCGCCACCACCGACACCGACACCGACGCCTCACCGCCGGTCCGCGCCGCCGCCCGGACGTTGCACACGATCGCCGCAGCCACCCACGGGTCGCTGCCGGGACGCAGCCTGCTGGTGACGACCGGGCACGGGCGCAGCGGTCACCCCGCAGCGGTCGCCGGAGGTGACTGAGATGCCCCTTCCCGCAGCGGTGCTCTTCGACGTCGACGGCGTGCTGCTCGACACCGGCGAGCTGTTCCGGCAGGTGTGGAGCCGTTGGGCGACCGGCCACGGACTGGATCCGGAGCAGGTGCTGGCCCGCACGTCCGGGCGGCGCACCGTCGACGTGCTCGGCGAGTTCGCCCCGCACCTCGATCCCCGGGTCGAACGGCTGTCGTTGGACGGTCTCACCAGGCAACGGATGGCCGAGGTACGTCCGGTGCCGGGGGCCGTGCCGCTGCTGCGGGACTGCCGACGGGTGCCCTGGGCCATCGTGACCTCCGGCAGCCGATGGTTCGTCGGCGAGTGCTTCCGCTCGACCGGTCTACCGCTGCCCGCAGTCGCCGTCTACGACGAGGACGTCCGGCACGGCAAGCCCTCCCCCGAGGGCTATCTCACCGCGGCCCGTCGGCTGGGCGTCGCCCCCGCACGCTGCGTCGTGGTCGAGGACGCGCCCGACGGCGTACGGGCGGCCAAGGACGCCGGATGCACGGTCCTCGCGGTCAGCACCACGCACACGCCGGCGCAGCTCGCCGGGGCCGACGCGTGCGCGCCGACCCTCGCCGCGGTGCGTGAGCTGCTGTGGACGGCACGGAACGAGGAGGTCACGGATGACTGACGAGATGGCCCTGCGGGTACGCGGCCTGCGCAAACGATTCCGGCAGGTGACCGCCGTCGACGGGGTGGACCTCAGTGTGGCCGCCGGTGAGCGCGTCGCGCTGGTCGGGCCCAACGGCGCGGGCAAGACCACCACGCTGATGAGCTGTCTCGGTGCCGTCGCGCCGGACGCCGGAACGATCGAGCTGCTGGGTCAGCACACCCGCCGGGCCCGCCGGGCGGCGCTCGCCCGGGTGGGGTTCGCCTCCGGATATCTGCCGCTCCCCCCGCATCTGCGGGTGCTGGAGTTCCTGACGCTGTACGCCCGCCTGTACGGCGCGGCGAACCCGGGCGAGCAGGCCCGCGCCGGGCTGCGACAGTTCGACATGGACGGCCTGGCCGACCGGTGGGGCAGCGACCTCTCCAGTGGCCAACGCACCGTGATCGGTGTGGTCAAGGCGACCATGCACGCCCCCGCGTTGCTGGTGCTCGACGAGCCCACCGCCTCACTCGACCCCGACGTCGCGCTACGGGTGCGGACCGGCCTGCTCGGCATGTGCCGCGAACAGGGCACCGCACTGCTGATAACCAGCCACAACATGGTCGAGGTGGAGCGGATGGCCCAGCGGGTGATCTTCCTGGCCGCCGGTCGGGTGCTGGTCGACGGGCCGTTGGCGGCGATCGCCGCCCAACTCGGGCAGTCCAGCCTGGAGGACGTGTACCTGCGGCTCCAGGAGGCCAACGCGGGCGGCAAGGCCACCAACGCCGGAGCGGCCTCGTGAGCACCGGGGCGACGGCCGCGACGACGGGTGGCGCGCTGCGCCGGATCGCCGCCGTGGTGGTCCGGCACTGGTACGTGACCCGACGCAGCCCGCACCGGTTCCTGGAGATCGGCGTCTGGCCGGTCTTCGACATGCTCCTGTACGGCTCGATCGCGATGTACGTGCGCAGTGCCGGCGGTGACGCGGCCGGCCGTACCGCGCTGTCGGTGGTGGCCGGCATCGTCATGTGGCACGTCGTCTACCAGTCCCAGATCGCCGTCTCGGCCAGCTTCTTCGAGGAGATCTACGCCCGGCAGCTGCCGAGCCTGCTCACCACGCCGCTGCGTCCGGTCGAGTGGGTGGCCGGTGCGGCCCTGCAGGGACTGATCCGGGTCGGCGTGGGCATCGCCGCGGTGTCCGTGGCGGCGGCGCTCATGTTCGGCTTCGACCTCAGCGACTCCGGTGGCGCCATCGTGCCGGTGATGGCGTTGCTGTTGCTCACCGGCTGGGCGATCGCGTTGATCGTGATGGGCGTGGTGATGATCCTCGGCTCGGGCACCGAGACACTCGCCTTCACGGTGCTGTTCATCGTGCTGCCGCTGTCCGGCGCGTTCTACCCGGTGTCGGTGTTGCCGGCGGTGGTCCGGCCGGTCTCGGCGGTGCTGCCGACGACGTACACCTTCGGCGCGGCCCGTGCGGTGGCTACCGGTGACCCCTCACCCTGGGGCGAGATCGGCGTGGCCGCCCTGGCCACGACGGCGTTGGCGGTGGCGGCGCTGGCGTTCGCGACGTTCTCGCTGTGGGTGTTCCAGCGGCGCGGCTTCGTCAGCCGCTACCAGTGAGGGTGGGTGACGGCGATGCCGACGACCACAGTGCCGCCGAACGTCGCGCCGACGACGCGGGTGGCCTCCTCGGGATATCTCGCCCTGCTCGCCCCGGGTGCGGAGCCCGCAGCGCCCCGGTCGTTCGACGGCGACGGACCGACTCGCGGCGTGACCGTGCTCATCCCCACCTACAGCCCGCCGGGCGGTGGGCGTACCGGGAGCCTGTCGCTGTGTCTGCACACCGTCCTCGCCGCCGCACCGGACGCCGTCGTGCTGGTCGTCGACAACGGCCTGTCCGGATCGGACGCCCGGGTCGTCGGCGAGTTGCTACGGGCGACCGGCTGCGATCACCGGATCGTGGCCGCGCCCCGGTCGCCGGGGACGCGCTACACGGCGGCGCAGGCACGCAACGCGGGCCTGGCGCTGCTCGCGCACCCGGACGGGGCGGTGCTACGCCGCCGGATGCTGCTCTTCCTGGATGACGACACCGCCCTGGCGTCCGACTCGCTGGACCGGCTCCGGGCCGTCCTGGACGCGAGCCCGCGCGCCGTGGCCGCCTGCCCCCGGGTCGTTCCGGTACCGAGCCTCGACGACTGGCGTCGGCGTCGGCCGGCGTCGCCCCCCGCCACCGCGGCGCGGCGGCTGCCCGGCGCGCTCAACCGCGACGGGTACGACCTGCTGTCGGTCACCTCCCACGGCAGCCTGGTCACCGGCCGCACGGTCGGGTTGCTCGTGCGGCAGGACCCGGTGCTGTGGTGGGTCCGCCACCGGGGGCCGCTGTTCTACGAGGGCACCCCCTACGGCAGCACCGAGGACATGCTCGCGATGGCGGTGCTGTCCCGCCTGGGTGAGCTGTGGACGGTGCCGGCCGCCGAGGTCGTCGACGAGGCGCGCCGGACCCCCGGCGCGACCCGTCGCCAGCAGTTCGCCTGGGGGTACGACCACGCCTGGCTGGCTCACGCCCTGACCGAGGCCGGTGCGATCCGCCCCGGGGTCCACGCGCTCTCCTGGCGGGACGACGGGTGGGAGGAGCAGCGGAGCACCGACTGGGGCCCGTACGCCGGATTCCTCATCAACCCGGCCGAGCTGCGCCTGGGCTACCGCATGCTGCACGCGATCGGCGCGGAGCCGGAGGTGGCGACGGCGATGTTCGGCGCGGACGCCGACCGGGTACGTGCCGGCACCCACGCCCTGGGCAGGGCGCTGCGGCGCTGGCACGCGGGTGCCGGCACGGCACGACGGCGGCCACGCCCCGACCTTCCGCCGTTGGCCGGCAGGGACTGGGCTGGCCTGCGTGACGGCCTGGACGCCCTGATCGGCCACCTGGCCGGGAACGTCGCGGGCAGCCTCGACCACGGACCGTCCTTCCTCTATGGCGCCCGGCAGCCGGCGGTCGCCCCACCCCTCGATTGGAGTACGCCATGAGCTACCGCGTCGGTATCGTCGGAGCGGGCTTCCTCACCCGACATTCGCTGATCCCGGCCCTGCGCGACATGCCCGGTGGCTGCCTCGCCGCCGTGCTCGACCCGGACCCGCAGGCCCTCGAGATGGCGCGTCGGGACTGCCCGGACGCCCTGTTCACCACCGACGAGGAGGCGTTCTTCGCCGTCGCCATGGACGCCGTGCACGTGGCCACCCCCAACCACCTGCACGAACGTTTCGCCGTCGGGGCCCTACGGCGCGGCCTCGCCGTCGTGGTGGACAAGCCGTTGGCGCACACCGTCGCGTCCGGACGGAACATCGTCGCCGCCGCCACCGCCGCCGGGCTGCCCGCCATCGTCGGCTACATGTCGAAACACAACGTCTACAACCAGGAGGCACGCCGCCTGGTGCGGGCGGGTGCCATCGGCACGCCGCAGACGATGGTCGCGGCCCGCCTGGGCTGGCGCAAGGACGACTGGCGCAGCAGACCGGCCGAGAGCGGCCTGGGCTGCCTGGCCGACCTCGGCATCTACCCCGTCCTCACCGCGATCGACATCTTCGGCGCCGACCCGGTGCGCTGCCAGGCCACCGCCTGGCCGGTGGGCGACCCGACCCGCACGGACCTCTACGCGCAGGCCACCCTCTGGTTCGACGACCGCCGTTACCTGCATTTCGAGACTGCTGCCACGTTCCACGAGCAGCCCGCCTCCGCCGAGGTGGCGAGCTACACGGTCGTCGGTGACGGCGGCATCATCCAGGTCACAGGGGCCTGGCAGATGGACGGCACCGGCGCGTTGAACAGGTGCGACGCCTCGGGTTGGCACCCGGCCGCCCGGTTGACGCCGAGCGATCCGTACCGCAGCCAGTACGAGTTGCTCGCCCGGTGCGCGGCCGGCGAGCCGGTGCCCGGGGACGTGTGCCTGGAACGTGGGCTACGCGACCTGGAGATCCTGTAC
The DNA here is from genome assembly GCF_053667945.1 of Micromonospora sp. SCSIO 07396. Lineage (NCBI taxonomy): Bacteria > Bacillati > Actinomycetota > Actinomycetes > Micromonosporales > Micromonosporaceae > Micromonospora > Micromonospora sp. SCSIO 07396. The sequence continues at coordinate 1,676,011 of NZ_CM132210.1, read as the reverse complement.
GCGATCGCGGACACTGCCGCTGCCGGGGCGGGTGCCGCCGATGTCCGGCTGTCCGGTGGCGTGCCGCTGGCCGAGGTCAGGTGAGTGGCGTGCGTCCGGTCCTGCACAGCTACGCACTGCGCGACTATCCGCTGGAGCACGTGCTGCGGGTCGCCGCCGCCGACGGATGGCCGGCGATCGAACTGTCCTCGTGGCACTTCGACCCGGAGTTCGATGCCGACAACATCCGCACCGGCATCGCCACCGCCGTACGGATCGGTCGCCGGTACGGCGTGGAGGTGTTCTGCGCCGACTACTGGGCCGTCTTCACCGCCGCCGACGAGCGGGAACGCGCCATGTGGGTGGAGAAGGCGTGTCTGGTCGTCGACGCCTGCGCGGACAACGGCATCACGCTCGTCAACGGCGCCGGCGGGTGGCTGGTGCGCGACGGGACGGACTGGGACCGTGACTGGGCGGGCAACGGCAGCGCGTTGGCGTCCGACGTGCAGCGCGGGTGGGTCGCCGACTGCTACCACCGGGTGGCCGCGCATGCCGCCGAGCGGGGCGTACGCGTGGCGGTGGAGGTGCACCCCAACACGGTCCACGACACGGTGGCCGCCACCGCACACCTCCTCGACCTCGCCGGACACGACAACCTGGTCGTCACCCTCGATCCCGCCAACGCCGCCGCCCTCGGTGCCGACGACCGGGATCCCGCGGTCATCGACCTGGTGGCCGACCGGGTGGCCTTCTTCCATCTGAAGAACTGCCTGATCCGCGACGGTGTCACCGACTTCACCGTGGATGCCGCCGCCGGCGTCGTCGACAACTACCGGTGGCTGGCCCGGCTGGCGCAGATGCCGGCGGTGACCGACATCTGCGTGGAGTACTGCGGCGACGGTGATCCGCATCCACGGCTCGTTGCCGGCCGCCGGTACCTGGAGGACACCCTGCGGTTGGTGGCCGCCGACCGGGACTGAGCCCCGGCCCGGCGACGACCTGCGGCCCCGCCCTCCGGGGGCCTGGGGTGTCGTCGCCGGGTCGGGTCGCCCGGCGGACGGCGTGGCCTCCGCGCGCCGGAGGGAGCGCCGGATCGCCGCCCGTCCGGTCAGTAGACGAACGGCCAGCCGGCGGTGTCGTAGCCGAGCAGGTTGATGCCGAGCAACGACGTGCCGTTGTCGGCGTAGTAGTGGTAGACGAGCACCTCGGCGTCGGTGTCGGTGAACACCGCCTGGTGCCCGGGTCCGTGGATGCTGCCGTGCCCGGCGAGCACCTGGGTGCCACCGCCGGCGGTCATCGCCACCCCGTTGCGGTCGACGTACGGCCCGGTGACCGAGGTCGACCTGCCCACCATGACCCGGTAGGTGCTCGCCGCACCCTGGCAGCACCTGTCGAACGACACCCACAGGTAGTAATGGTTGCCGTGCCTGACGATCACCGGGGCCTCGATGGCGCCGCCGTTGCGCCCGGCGATGCTGAGGATGGTCGTGTCGGAGCGTTTGCCGGTGGCCGGGTTCAGCGCCACCATCTTGATGCCGGACCAGAACGACCCGAAGCTGAGCCACCACCTGCCGGTGGCGTCGACGACCAGGTTCGGGTCGATGGCGTTGAAGGTGTCGGACGTGCGGGACTCGATCACCAGACCCTGGTTGGTCCAGCTGCCCGAGGCGCCGGTGGTGCTGGTGGCCAGGAAGATCGCCGACCGGTTGGAGCCGAACGTGGAGGCGGAGTAGTACAGCCAGTACCGACCGTCGCGGTAGGTCAGGTCCGGTGCCCACAGGTTACTGCTGCCGCCGGTGTACGTGGTGGTCCAGGGTGCGCCGTTGGGGAAGACCGTGCCGGCGTTGCGGAACGCGGTCCGGTCGGTGGAGGTCTTGAGCGCGATGTTGGTGCCGGTGTGCGCGACCAGGTAGCCGCCGCCGGGGCGGATCACGATCGTCGGGTCGTGCACCCCGACGTCCCCGGTGACCCGACCCGGTCCGGGGTAGGCGGCGGGTGGGGTGGTGGGGGTGGCCGCCACCCGGGGCGCGGCGGTCGAGGCCGACGGTGATCCGGTGGCGATGCCGGCGCCCACCAGCACCGTCGACAGGGCGATCAACACCAGGCGGCGGACGGGTGCCGGGGGTACGGCGCGGAGCGTAGTGGTCATGACGGTTCCCTGGGTCGGGCGTCGGGCGGCCCGCTCGCAGGCCGTGCCGGTCGGGGCGTCCGCTGTGGCCGGCCCGACCGGGGCGGAACACCGTCGAGGATGTCACCTCGACGTTCCCTGGAAAGTTAACCTAAACATCGACGAGCGTCAACGAAATGGACATGGCCGGGCCGGTGCCGGTCACCGCTGGCGCAGGGTGGCCAGGGCGCCGCCCCAGGCCACCACCTGGTCGAGCATCCGGTGCAGGACCTCCACCTGGTTCCCGGCGGGCCGCACCTCGCCATCCGCGTCGATCTCGGTGAAGCAGTGCAGGCCGACCTGGTCGCGGACGTCGGCGACGTGCACTTCGGCCAGCACCAGCCGCAGGTGCTCGACGGCCCGGACGCCGCCGTTGAGGCCGTACCCCACGAATCCCGCCGACTTGTCGTGCCACTCGGCGTAGAGATAGTCGATCGCGTTCTTCAGCACGCCGGGATAGGAGTGGTTGTACTCCGGGGTGACGAAGACGTACCCGTCGTACGACGCGACGGTCTCGGCCCAGCGGCGGGTGTGCGCGGCGGTGTAGTGCTCGGGGCCCATGGCTGCCGGCACCGACTCGTCGAGGTGCGGCAGGTCGTGGTCGGCCAGGTCGACGACCTCGTAGACCGCGTCGCCCCGCTCGGCGGCCAGCCGGTGGACCCAGCGGGCCACCGCCGCGCCCCGTCGTCCCGGGCGGGTGCTGCCGATGATGATGGCGGTACGCATGAGATGACCTCCTGATCGGTGGGATGTGCCGGGTGGTGTCCCGGTCACCGGGCCTGCGCGCGTCGGGCGTGTCGTTGCGCCCGGTGCAGCCGGGCGGCCAGGGCGAGGGCGACCAGTGCCATCCCGGTCAGCCACCGGAAGGTGACCCGGAAGGCCGCGGCGACCTCGGCGTCGGAGCCGGCGTCGGCCAGCGCGCCGGAGAGCACCACCGCGCACAGCGCGCTGCCGAGCGCGCCGCCGACCCGGGACAGGGTGTTCACCTGCGAACTGGCGTCCGGCATCTGGTCGGGCCGCACCCGGGCCAGCGCGGCGGCGACGACGGGTGAGCCGGCCAGCGCCAGACCGACACCCCGGACGACCTGGAGCGCCTCGACGAGCACCAGGTCGGGGTCGGCCGGCAGCAGCGCCATCGCCACCGTGCCGGCCACGACGACCGCCAGGCCGACCAGGGCCACGACGCCGCCACCGTGCTCGTCTGCCAACCGGCCGGCGAGGGGAAACGTCGCTGCGGCGCCGATGCTGAACGCCATCAGCAACAGCCCGGTGTCGACGATGCCCCGGCCCATCCCGAGCTGGAAGTAGAGCGGCATCACGATCAGCCCGCCGAACAGGGCGGCACCGGAGAAGACGATGGTGCCCGCGGCGGCGGCGTAGACCGGGTCCCTGGCCAGGCGGAGGTCCATCAGCGGCTCGTCGGCGCGCAACGACCGGTGGACGAAGAGCGCCAACGCGACCAGCGCGGCCCCCAGCGGCACCAGCACCGATGACGCGAGCAGCCCGCCGCGGTCCGTCGCCCGGGTGACGGCGTAGGTGAGCAACGGCAGCCCGAGGGCGACCAGCAGCAGGGCCGGCAGGTCGAGCCGGCCGGCATGACCGGCCTCGCCGCGCGGAACCACCCGCAGGGCCAGCAGCAGTCCGACGATTCCGATCGGCACGTTGATCAGGAACATCCAGTGCCAGGAGAGGTTCTCGACGAGCAGGGCGCCGATGATCGGTCCGAAGGCCGGGGCCAGGATCGACGGGACGCTGGCGACGGCGACGACCCGACCCATCCGCTCCCGGCCGGCGACCTGGCCGAGGATGGCCATTCCGGCGGGGATGAGCAGTCCGCCGGTGAGCCCCTGGAGCACCCGGGTAACGATGAGCATGTCGGCACTGCGGGCGAACGCGCACGCCGCGGAGGTGAGCGTGAACCCGGCCAGCGACCAGAGCCAGAGCCGACCGGGCCCGATCCGCCGGCTGAGCCAGCCGCAGACCGGCAGTGTCGCGGCGAGTGCCAGCAGGTAGCCGCTACTGATCCACTGTGCCTCGGTCAACGAGGCGCCCAGGTCGCGCCCGATGGTCTCGATGCCCACGTTGACCAGCGAGGTGTCGAGGCCGGTCAGTACGGAGCCCGAGGCCAGGACGGCCGCGATCCACCACACCGGGACAGGCGCCGCCGTAGCGGGGACCCGCCCCGGTGCGGGTGCCGTGTCCGCGTTCCCGCCGGCTGCCGCCATCACCACCCCCGACCCAATATTGTTGGACCTCCAACGATATCAGAGAATCGTTGGAGGTCCAACGTTTGGGTACACTGGGCGGGTGACAGAGCGGACCGAACTCGCACCGGGGGCACCGCCGGCCCGGCTCCGACGGCTGACCAGCTGGCTGCTCCACCACGCGGCGGCCCGCGCCAACCGGGTCGTCACCCGGCACCTGGACCGTCCCGCCGACCGGATGCGGTACGCCATCCTCGCCGCGCTCGACGAGTTCGGCGACACCAGCCAGGCGGACCTGTGCCGCCGGCTCGGCATCGACCGGGGCGACGCCGTCGACACGCTCAACGGGATGGAGGCCGAGGGACTGCTGCGCCGCGAGCCGGACCCGGCGGACCGGCGTCGCAACGTCGTGCACGTCACCGCCGCCGGGACCGCCCGGATGCGGGAGCTGGACGCCCTGGTCGACGCCGCCCAGGACGAACTGCTCAGCGGACTCACCCCGGCCGAACGCGCCCGGCTCAGCCGCCTCCTGCACCGCCTGGTCGACCTGCCGCCGAGCTGACCGGCAGGCCATCGCCGGGCCGGCCGCGCCGAGCAGGCAACGCTCGGCCGGCCCGGACGCCGTCGGCCGGGCCGGCCGAGCACCCGGATCAGACCGGGACGACCCGGTTGTCCACGATCGAGGTGAACGTCGACTCGGGAGCGATGAGACCCCACTTCACCATCCACCGGTAGGTGCGCTCGAACTCGGCCTCCGGGTACGGCTCCGGGTCGACGTAGCGCAACCGGCCCAGCCGGAAGTCCGCCGGCTCCAGCTTCACCAGGTCCTCGGGCACCTCGGCGACGAAGTGGTGCAGGTACGGCCGGATGTCCTCGTTGATCTTCACAACCGCCCGGCGGACGGCCCGGTCGACGGCGGCGAAGGTTTCCGGGTCGACATCGGCGCTGGCGATCTCCGAGCCGACGTAGAACGCCTCGGTGATCAGTACGTAACCGAGCTTCTCGGCGGCGGTGGTCCACGGCTCCATCAGCGCGACCGCGTCGATCTCGCCGTCGCGCAGTTTGCGGAACCGTTCGGCCGGCCCGCCGGCGTGCACCACCTTGATCTCGTCGGGGTCCAGGAAACCCTCCAGGGACTGGATGGCCAGGTAGTGCGAGCCGTGGTGGAAGTTGACGCCGACGGTCCTGCCGGCCAGGGCCTGCGGATGCTTGATGCCGGAGTCGGGCCGGACGAAGATCGCCTGGCTGGCCACGGAGGCCCGCTTGGCGATGATCTGGCCGCCGCGTCCGCTGTCGTGGGAGCGGCGGATCTGCCCCCACTCGCAGGCCCGGTAGAGGGAGACGTCGCCGCTCTCGAACGGCGTGGAGATGCCGCCGAACGAGCTGACCAGCTCGTGCTCCTCGATCGGCTTGAGCACCGCGTCGTACGAGCCGGGGGCGACCAGTTCCAGGTCGATGCCCTCCTCGGCGAAGTAGCCGTGCTCCAGGCCGACGAGGTACGGCAGGGTGAAGATGGCGCCGCTGCGGACGCTCCTGACCTTCTTGAGTGTCACCGGGGTGGTCCCTTCTGCTTCGTTGTTGTGCGTTAGCTGGCGGTTGTCGCGGTCGGTGGTGCCGTCGGCGCGTCCTCGATCCCCACCACCTCCTCTCCCACCGGCCGGTCCGGTGGCGGCCGGAACAGCCGCCACGTCGCGTACGCGCAGTACGCGGCGGTCACCGCCACCAGCGCGTACGCGACGCGCAGGGCGGTGGTGAAGTCGTCGCCGGCCTCGGCGGCGACCCGGGCGATGTCGTCGGTCGGCTGGCCGGTCAGGGCCAGCACCGAGACCACCACCGCGCCGAGGACGGCGACGCCGAGGTTGGTGCCGATCTGCCGGGAGGCGCTGGTGATGGCGCTGGCCACCCCGGCCCGCTCCCGGGGCAGGCTGTTCACGGCCGTGTTGGTGGCCGGCGGGTTGACCAGGCCCATGCCCGCCCCGAGCAGGAGATAGCCGACGAGCAGCGGGGCCAGGCCCGCGTCGGCGGTGACGGTCAGGGCGAGCAGGGTCATCGACGCCACGAACGCCAGGTGCCCGACGGTGGCCGGCCGCCGGCCGCCGTACCGGCCCACGATCCGGCCGGAGACGTTGGCCAGCACCAGCGTGCCGAGGGTGGTGGGCAGGGTGAGCAGGCCGGTGGCCAGCGGGCTGAAGCCGCGTACCTGTTGCAGGTAGAACGTGTTGACGAAGGTGAAGCCGCCCAGCGTCAGGTAGGCCACGACCGCCGTGAGCACCGCGCCACGCAGCGCGGGGATCGCCAGGTGGCGTGGGTCGAGCACCGGGTCGGGGCGGCGGCGGGCGGCCGGCAGGTAGCCGACGGCGGCGGCCACCGCCACGGCCACGGCGACGAGGACGGGCCCGGTCAGCCAGCCCCGGCTCGGGCCGTCGATCAGCGCGAACGTGAAGCCGACCAGCACCAGGGAGGCCAGCGTGTTGCCCAACGCGTCGAGGCGGCGGGGTGGGCCGTCGACGACGCCCGGCGGCAGCAGCCGGGTGCCCAGGTACAGCAGCGCCGCGCCGCCGACGCTCACGGCGAACAGGCTGCGCCAGCCGGCGGCCTGCACCAGCACCCCGCCGACCAGGGGTCCGCAGGCGGCCGACACCCCGGCCGTCGCGCTCCAGGTGCCCAGCGCCCGGCCGCGGTGTACCGCGTCGGGGAACAGGTTGGCGATGAGGGCGAGGGCGGGCGGGGCCATCAACGCTCCCCCGACGCCCTGCACGCCCCGGGCGGCGATCAGGGCGGGCGCGTGCGGGGCCGCCCCGCACAGCACCGACCCCACAGCGAACACCAGCAGCCCGACCCGGAACGTCCGCCGCCGCCCGTACCGGTCGGCGACCGCACCGCAGAGCAGGGTGAGGCTGGCCCGCACCAGCGCGTTGCTGGTCGCCACCCACTGCAACTCGGTCGTGCTCAGCCGCAGTTCGCGGTGCACCGACGGCAGGGCCAGGTTCAACGCCGCGCCGTCGAGGACGCCGAGGAACAGCGTCCCGCAGCACACCAGCAGGGCGGCGCGGCGGCGCCGGGGCAGGGACATCGCCGGCTCAGAGCTTCTCGTACACCGGCTTGGCGGCCCGCTTCTTCAGCACGCCGACCTCGACGGCCAGGTCGATCTGCTTCTCCAGGTTGGCGAAGACGGTGTCGTCCCACACGTCGGCGTAGACGGGGGCGAGCCGTTCCGGCAGTAGTTCGATGGCCTTCTTCTCGGTGGCGGGGACGCCGTAGTCGGCGTGGTACCTCCCGATCAGGGTGGGGTCCTGTTTGATCAGTTGCCACGCTTCCAGGGTGAAGTCGACGTACGCCCTGGCGGTCTCCCGGTGGGCGGCCAGCCAGTCGCGGCGGACGGCGGTGCCGTTGAGGAACAGCGGGCTGCGCTCGCCGGTGCCCTTACGCCACAGCTCGTCGACGGAGGCGAGCTGCCGGTTGCCGGAGCCGACCAGGCGGGTGGCGTTGGGTTCGATGGCGATGATCGCGTCGAGGTCGCCGCGTTCGTACAGCGCGAGGTTGGCGATGGGCTGCCCGGTGAACAGCTTGAACTCCCGGTCGAAGCGGATGCCGTTGACGGCTGCGGCGAGCGCCGCCGCCCGGTAGGTGTCGCTGCTGGGTGGCTGTACGCCGACCTTCCTGCCCTTCAGGTCGGCGATGCTCTGGTAGGGACTGTCGGCGGGGACGATCCAGCGGCCGTGGTTCCACAGGGACGGTCCGACGATGACCACGTCGTGGCCGCTGGTGTTGACCTCGGTCGCGCCCAGCGGGCCGAAGGCGTAGATGTCGAGCACGCCGGTGAGCAGCTGCTCCTGTCCCGCGCCCGGACCGCCGCCGGCCTTGCGGTCGAGGCGGAGCCCGTGTTTGGCCTCCAGGCCGAACTGCTCGGCCACGGAGTCGCGGATCGCCCCCGCCGTGCCGGGGCTGCGGGGCTGTACCTTGGCGCTGCGGGTGCCGGCGGCGGCCGGCTCGTCGGTGCCGCAGGCGCTCAGCAGGGTGGCCGCGCCGGCGCCGCCGGCGACAAGCCCGGCGGCGCGCAGCAGGGATCGTCGAGTGAGGGGTGTCGTGGACACGGGGGTTCCTTCCAGGTGGTTCAGGGGTGCCCCGGCTCGCGGGGTGAGGGTGGCGGGCCGGTGGCCACGCCGAGGGGTGGGGCGGGTTCAGGTGAGGGCGGCGACGATGCGGCGGTGCACGTCGAACAGGTCGGGGTCCTCGGGGCTGCGGGGGCGCGGGCGGTCGATGCGGTACTCCCCGACCACCTCGGCGGGGCGTCCGCCGAGCACCACCACCCGGTCGGCGAGGAACGCGGCCTCCAGCGCGTTGTGGGTGACCAGCAGGCCGGTGCGCGGGGTGCGCAGCCAGAGCTGTTGCAGCAGCAGCCGCAGGCGGCGGGCGGTCAGCTCGTCCAGCGCGCTGAACGGCTCGTCGAGCAGCAGCACCTCGGGGCGGACGACGAACGCGCGGGCCACGGCGACGCGTTGACGTTGCCCACCGGAGAGCACCGACGGGTACGACCGGGCGTACTCGGTCAGGCCGACGGCGTCGAGGATCGGGGCGACCTCGGCGGGGTCGACCCCGGCCGCCGTCGCGGCGAGCCGCACGTTGGTCTCGACGGAGGTCCAGTCGAGCAGCCGGGGCTGCTGGAACACCATGCCGAGGCGGGGCCGCCCGTCGCCGGTGGAGACGATGCCCGCGTCGGGGCGTTCCAGGCCGGCGATCAGGTGCATCAGGGTGGTCTTGCCGGTGCCGGAGCCGCCGACCACGGCGACCAGTTCGTCGGGGGCGAGGGTGAGGGAGAAGTCGCGGAAGATCTGTTGCCGTTCGCCGGTGCGCCGGCTGGTGAACGCCTTGTCGACGCCGTCGAGGCTGATCCGGACGCTCATCGCAGGGCCACCCGCCGCCAGCGCACCGAGCGGCGTTCCAGGGTCTGTAGCAGCCCGTACTCGATGGCGGCCATGACCAGGGCGAAGGCGACGGTCCAGGCGAGCACGCCGGCCACGTTGTGCTGGGAGAACTCCAGGTTGAGCTGGTAGCCGACGCCGTCGGCGAGGCCGAAGATCTCCACCAGCACGATGACCTTCCAGGCCATCGCGATGCCCAGGCGTGCCCCGGTGAACAGGTCGGGGACGATGGCGGGCAGCCATACGTAGCGCAGTCGGGTCAGCGCGTCGAACCGGTAGACGTGGGCCATCTCGCTCAGCGCCGGGTCGACCGACCGGACGCCCTGCGCGACGTTGATGGTCAGTGCGGGGGCCGCCGCGAGTGCGACGGTGAGGACGGGGTTGAGCAGGCTCACCCCGAACCAGATGACGCACAGCAGGGCTTTGACCAGGCCGGGGGTGGCCAGTCCGATGAGCACGGCGGGCTCCAGGAAACGGCGCAGCCATTCGCTGCGGCCCATCGCGATGCCGGCGGCGACGGAGACGACGAAGGCCGCCGCGAAGCCGAGCACGACGCGGGTGAGGGTGACCCGGACGTTCTCCGCCAGCGCGCCGCTGGTGGTGATGTCGGCCAGGTTGCGGGCGACCGCGCCGAGGCCGGGGATCAGGGCGCTGCCGGCGGTGTGTGCCATGAGCTGCCAGCCGGCCGCGAGCAGGCCGACGAGCAGCAGCGCGGGCAGGGGCCGGGTGAGGCGCGCGGCGACGCCGGTGACGGGTGGACGGTCCGGCGGTGCGGGTGACCGCCCGCCGCCGAGCACGACCTCCTCGACGCCGACGGGGTGCGTGACGGTCATCGACATCCCATCCTTCGGTACATGGGCCGCGTCGTTCTCGACGCCGGCAGACCGGTGACCAGCACGACAATGCCAGCCCGTTCATTTCCTATCCTGCCGATAGGATTAGTAGGCTTGCAATGACCTTCTCACCTGACGGGATACGCCTTGTGGGGTAGTCGACCGAGCGCAACGGGTAACCGTCGCCGACCGGAGGCGTCCCGGGTCGAGCCTCCGGTCGGGCCGTCCGCCGGGAGGACCGGGCCGGACGGGAGGGCGGGCGGGCGGATGGACCACGGGACCCGCGTGCACACATGGACGGCCGGTGTGACCGCGGCTCCGAGGGGAGGCGGTCACACCGGCCGGTGTGACGGTCGGGTCAGGAGACGACGCAGCTGACCCCGTTGAGGGTGAAGGAGGCGGGCCGGGCGGTGTTGCCGGTGTGGGTGGCCTGGAAGCCGATCTCGGTGGAGCCACCGGCCGCCAGCGTCCCGTTGTACGAGACGTTGCGGGCGGAGACCTGGCCGCTGGTGCCGGTGTAGGTGGCGTTCCAGCCGTTGGTGAGCGTCTGCCCGGCGGGCAGGGTGAAGGCCAGGGTCCACCCGTCGATCGCCGACGTGCCGAGGTTGGTGATGCGGATGCTGGCGGTGAACCCGTCGTTCCAGGAGTTCATCGTGTAGCCCACCGCACAGTCACCGGACTGGCCCGGCGGCGGCGTGGTGGGCGGGGGCGTGGTCGGCGGCGGCGTGGTGGGCGGCGGCGTGGTGGGGGGCGGGGTGGTCGGCGGCGGGGTGGTCGGCGGCGTGGTGGTGAAGGTGATGTTCGAGACGTAGGAGTTGATGTTCCAGCTCGCGTCCGAGTCGGTCTGGCTGGTGACCGGTCGACCCTGGACGGTGAAGTTGGTGAAGTGCACCCCGCTGATGTTGACCGTCGAGGAGCGTCCGTGCAGGTTGACGACCTTCTTCACGTCCGAGGAGACGTTGGTGAAGTAGGCGTTGCGGATAGTCGAGGTGTTCTTCACCGTCCGCCAGGACGGCGGCCGGTCCTCCTGGAGATCGATCAGACTGTCGGTCTGTTCGACCCGGACGTCCTCCCACCGGGTGTTGGACACGACGGCGGTGTCGACGGCGTCGATCACCATCGAGCGCCCCGCCTTCACCACGTCGATGTCGCGGAAGACGATCCCGTCCATCGACGTGCCCTCGGTCTTGGTGCCGATCTTCGCGCAGGCGGAGTTGCTGTAGCAGACGACGTGCTCGTGGACGACGTTCCTGGTGTTGACGATGCCACTGGCGAACTCGTTCTTGGTCGCCATGTTGTCGTCGCCGGTGTAGAGGAACGCGTTCGACAGCAGGCTGTTGGTCGACTCGTCGAAGTCCACCCCGTCGGTGTTGTTGTACCCCGAGTTCGGCCGGCAGTTGATCAGCTTGTAGTTCCTGATGGTGACCCGGTCGCTGCGGTAGACGAGGGTGTTCCAGTAGCTGGAGTCGCGGACGGTGACGCCGTCGACCAGGATGTCGGAGCTCTCCTCGATCTTCAGCACGGCCAGGTTGATGCCCTGGGCCCGCAGGTACTTGCCGTTGCCGTCGATGACCCCACGGCCCAGCAGTTTCGCGTTGCGCACCTGGTACATCCGCAGCGAGGCGTGCTGCATGCCCTCGATGTTCACCCCGCCGCTGCCGGTGTTGAAGTCCGCCTTCTGGTTCGAGCCGTAGAGGACGGCGCCGGCGGCCAGGTAGAGGGTCATGTTGCTCTTCATCCACAGCTCACCGACCTGATAACGGCCCGGCGGCACGTACAGGATGTTCCGGGTGGCCCCGGACGCGGCGTTGATGGCGCTCTGGATCTTGGAGGTGACCAGCGTTCCCCCGGTGTTGTCGACGCCGTAGTCGGCCAGGTTCTTGACGTCGGCGTCACCCACCTGCGGCGCGTCCGCCTCGGGCGCGTCGATCAGGACGAACAGCAGCTCCTTGGCGTCGAACTGGACGATCAGGTAGTTGGGGCCGCTGGTGAAGCTGATCGTGTTGCCGCTGCGGGCGACGGCGAGTTTCCGGCTCTTGGGGCTGACGGTGTACGAACTGAAGCTCTCGGCGACGGTGACCGAGAACTGGGCGGTCCCTGCCGCCGCCATTGAGCAGTGCGCGTAGTGCACCTGCATCTCCGGGGCGTACTTGGTCATCTTCTCGACGAACAGCGGGTTGGCGTCCGCCGTGACGGTGTAGAGCGTGCTCTTCGTCGCGCCGCGCAGGGCGGGGTCGGCGACGCAGCCGCCGGCGGCCGCACCTGACGAGCCGTTCGCGGCCGCCGCGGTCGCACCGTGGACCGGTGCCACCACCGCGCCCGTCGCGACACCGCCGACGGCGAGGAGAGCGATCGTTGCCCAGATCGCGAGGCGTCTGTTCTTCATGGGGACCCTTCTCGGGAATGGATTGGGTGCCGCCCGGACGACCGCCGCCGCTCGAACACCGATACCGACACCGGCGCCGGCACCGGGGCGACCGCCGCCCGGGTGGGGCGGGATCCGCCCCCGTCCCGACGAGCCCTTCCGGGTCGCGATGTTTTCGTCGCGGCGGGGAAACGGAGCCGACAAAGGACCCCGTCAAGAAACATTTCCATAGCGGACACTACGCTTGACATGGATGTTCGTCAATTGTGAGGAGCCCAGCTCCTGGAAACTATCGGCGTGAGAGAGGAAACTTTCCGATCGATCACGCTGATGCCGGCGGCGGTTCGGGGCGGCGAGGAAGCGCGACGGCGAACCGTCGTCCTCCGGCGGTCGGGGCGACGAACCGGTCGGGTGCCGGCGGCCGCCCGACACCCGCCGGGCCGGGAACACCGACCCGCCGCGCACCCACCGTCACCGCGTCGTAGTCGGCGGCGGGCGGCACCCGCCACCGGCGACGACGCCGGTTCGACATCGGCTATTGACGTCGCCGTAACAGGGGGCTTAGCGTCTGTCGAACCGCTTCGTCGAACCGCTTCGACGATCATTTCCGTGCGGTTCGACGCTGCCCGGGGAGGTGCGCGATGGCCACCATGCACGACGTCGCCCGCCTGGCGCAGGTCTCGGTCAGCACCGTGTCCTACGTCCTCACCGGGACCCGGCCGATCTCACAGGCCACCCGGGCCAAGGTGCTCGCCGCCATGGCCCAGCTCGACTACCAGCCCAACGCGATGGCCCGGGGCCTGGCCAGCCGACGCAGCCGGATCCTGGGCCTGCTGCTGCCGATGGACGAGCGCGGGCTCGGCGCGACCGAGGCGGCGTTCGTCACCGGGGCCGCCGCGGCGGCCAGCGCCGTCGGCTACCACCTGGTGCTGTCGCCCGTCGGCGGGGGCGGCGACCTCGACGAGCTACGCCGGCTGGCCAGCCAGCGGATGTTCGACGGTGTCGTGCTGATGGAGGTGCAACTCGCCGACGAACGGGTCGACGCGCTCCAGCAGGCCGGGGTGCCGCTGGTGCTGATCGGGCGAACCGGGGACACCGACGCGCTCTCCTACGTCGACATCGACTTCGAGCAGACCGTGCGGGAGGCGGTGGCGCACCTGGTCGGCCTGGGGCACCGGCAGATCGTCTACGTCAACCACTCGGCCGGGACCCTGGCCAGCGGCTACGGGCCGGCGCTGCGGACCCGGGACGCGTTCGTCACGGCGATGACCGACCACGGCCTGGAGCCGGTCATGATCCCGGCGCAGGACAGCGCCGCCGGCGGGCGGGCCGCGCTGGCAGCCGCCGTCGCACGGGCACCGGGCCTGACCGCGGTGCTGGCCATGAACGAGACGGCGATCTTCGGCATCCTCGGCGAGTTGACCGCGCGGGGGCTGAGCGTGCCCGACGACGTGTCGGTGGTCTCGATGGTCACCTCGCCGCAGGTCGCCGAGCTGGCCACCCCGGCGCTGACCGCGATGACGTCGCCCGGCTCGGCGCTGGGTCGGATCGCGATCGAGGCGCTGGTACGCCACCTGGACGGGGCCGGCGACGAGCGCCACCAACAGTTGCTGCCGTGCGCGTTGGAGATCCGGGGATCGACCGCAGCACCCCGAAGCCGTCACCCCGATGGGGGTTGACCAGGTAAAACGGCCCGTCGCCGCGCGGCAACGCGACGACGGACCCAGTGAAGTACCGGGCTCGATACTCAACGAGGAGGATAGCAATGCAGCGATTCCGCCGGATCGTCGCCGCGATCGCCCTGGCGGCCACCGCGACGACCACCGTGGCCGCGTGCGGCGGCGACGACAGCGGTGACGACAGCGGGGCCAAGACCCTCAAGCTGTGGCACTACGAGGGCGAGAACAGCGCGATGGGGGTCGGCTGGGCCAAGGCCATCGAGATCTTCAAGACCGAACACCCGGGCGTCGAGGTGCGCTTCGAACGCAAGGCGTTCGAGCAGATCCAGCAGAACGCCGGCATGATCATCAACTCGTCCGAGGGTCCGGACATCATGGAGTACAACAAGGGCAATGCGACGGCCGGCCTGCTGTCGTCCCAGGGCCTGCTCACCGACCTCAGCGACGAGGCCGACAAACGTGGCTGGGCCGGCAAGCTCAGCCCCAGCCTGCAGACCACCGCCCGGTACAGCGACAAGGGCGTGATGGGGTCGGGCAACTGGTTCGGCGTGCCGAACTACGGCGAGTACGTCACGGTCTATTACAACAAGGACCTGTTCGACCGCAATGGCGTCACGGTGCCGACCACGCTGGCCGAGTTGACCGCCGCGATGGACACCTTCGTCAGCAAGAAGATCACCCCGCTGGGCATGGCCGGCGCCGAGTACCCGGCCGGGCAGCTGTTCTACCAGCTGGCCCTGTCCAAGGCCGACCGGCAGTTCGTCGACAACTACCAGCTCTACAAGAACCCCGTCGACTTCAAGGCCGACCCGCTCAAGTACGGCGCGGAGACCTTCGCCGAGTGGGTGCGCAAGGGCTACGTCGCCAAGGACTCGGCGAGCCTCAAGGCCGAGGACATGGGCACCGCGTTCATCGCGGGCAAGACCCCGATGATCGTCTCGGGCAGCTGGTGGTACGGCCGGTTCAAGGCCGAGATGAAGGCCAACTGGGACACCTTCCTGTTCCCGGGCAACACCCTCACCGCCGGCTCGTCCGGCAACCTCTGGGTCGTCCCGACCAACAGCAAGGCCAAGAGCCTGGCGTACGACTTCATCGACATCACCCTGCGCCCGGAGATCCAGGACCTGATCGGCAACAACGGCGGTATCCCGGTGGCCGGTGACCCCGCGAAGATCACCGACCCGAAGGACCGCAAGCTGATCGAGGACTTCAACACGGTCAGCAAGCAGGACGGCCTGGCCTTCTACCCGGACTGGCCGGTGCCCGGCTACTACGACGTGCTGGTCGGCGGGTTCCAGGCGCTGATCAACGGGTCCAAGTCCCCCGACCAGGTGCTCGACACGATCGCCAAGCCGTACGCCGACGGCGTCAAGGAGATCACCGGCAAGTGACACGGCGAGCGGCGGGCGCGACCGGCACCACCGGCGCGCCCGCCCACCCCCGCCGGGAAGGGTCCTCCATGACAGTCCCCGACACCGCCGCCGGCACCCCACCGGCGGCGATCCCGACCCCCTCCCCCGCGTCCCCACGCCGCCGCCGACGCGACGGCCGCGACGCGGCGTACTGGCTCTACCTGCTCCCCGGGGCGGTGCTGTTCGTCCTGGTCATCGGCGTGCCGCTGGTCGGCACCGGCTACCTGTCGCTGACCCGCTGGTCGGGCGTCGGCGACCCCACCTTCGTCGGGTTGGACAACTACCGGCGGCTGCTGGACGACGACGTGTTCTGGGCGTCGTTCCGCAACACCGTGGCGATGATCGTCGCGATGGTGGTGGTGCCGACCCTGCTCGGGCTGCTGCTCGCCTCGGTGCTCTTCGACGTCGTCGGGCGTCGGTTCCGGCCCCGGACGGCGGCGGCCCTGCGGGCGGCGTTCTACCTGCCGCAGGTGCTGCCCGTGGTGGTGGCCGGCATCGTCTGGGGCTGGATCCTGCGCCCCGACGGCGCGTTCAACAGTGTCCTCGACGCGGTCGGTCTCGGCGCGCTGCGCCACGACTGGCTGGGCGACCCGGACACCGCGCTGCCGGCGGTGATGGCGGTGATGATCTGGGTGCAGATCGGCTACCCGGTGGTCGTGTTCATGGCGGCGTTGCAGCGGGTCGACCCGGAGCTGTACGAGGCGGCCGAGGTCGACGGGGCGAACTGGCTGCGCCGGTTCCGGGCGATCACCCTGCCGCAGATCCGGCCGGAGACCTTCGTGGTGGCCCTGACCTGCACGATCGCCGCGCTGAAGGTGTTCGGGCCGATCTTCGCGCTCACCCGGGGCGGCCCGGAGAACGCCACCAACGTGCCGTCGTACTTCGCCTACTACACGTTCTTCAAGAAGCTCCAGGTCGGCTACGGCTCGGCGATCTCCACGGTGCTCACGGCGATCATCGTGGTGGTGGCCGTGGCCTTCATCGTCGTGCAGGCCCGCAGCGAGCGCCGGGAACGGGGGCGTTGAGATGACCGTGACGATCGCCAAGGTCCCGGTCCGCCGGAAGAAGGTGCGCGACCGCCACCACCGGGGCGTCAGCCGCTGGGTGGTGCTCGCCGGGGTCACCGTGGGCGCGCTGGTCATGCTGGTGCCGTTCGCGTTCATGCTGCTCAACGCGTTCAAGTCGCCCGGGGACTACTCGTCGGGCGGCCCGTTGAGCTGGCCGTCGGAGTTCTACACCACGGGTCTGCGGACGTACTGGTCGGAGGTGAATTTCCCGCTCAAACTGTGGAACTCGGCGCTCATCGCCGGGTCGGTGGCGGTGCTCGGCGTCGTCGTGTCGCTGCTCAACGCGTACGCGCTGGGCATCGGCCGGGTCCGCGGCCGGCTCTGGATCGTCGGGGTGTTCCTGCTGGCCAACATGCTGCCGCAGGAGGCGTTGATCTATCCGCTGTACTACGTCGCCAAGGAGATCGGCCTCTACAACACCCGACTGTCGGTGATCATCATCTTCACCGTGATCCAGAGCGCGTTCGGCACCTACCTGCTCGCCTCGGTGCTGGGCACGTTCCCCCGGGCACTGCTGGAGGCCGCCGCGCTCGACGGCGCCGGCAGGTGGACGGTGCTGTGGCGGGTGGTCTTCCCCAACCTGCGGCCCACCCTCGCCGTGCTGCTCATCTTCTTCTTCATCTGGACCTGGAACGAGTTCCTCATCCCGCTGGTCATGCTGATCGACAACCAGACCCAGACCATCCCGGTGGCCCTCGCGTCGTTGCAGGGTGACCGCCTGATGGACGCCCCCACCACCAACGCCGGCGCGTTGATCAGCCTGGTGCCGGCCATCCTGTTCTTCCTCATCTTCCAGCGCACCCTGGCGCGCGGCATCACGGCAGGAGCCGAGAAGTGAAGTTCACCGACGGGTACTGGCAACTGCGCCCGGGGGTCAGCGTGCTGCGCCCCGGCACTGTCGAATCGGTCGAACCGGACGACCGCGGTTTCACCGTCTTCGCGCCGGCCGGTCAGATCAACGGCCGGGGCGACACGCTCAACCGGCCGGTCGTCACCGTCCGCTTCTTCTCCCCCGCACCCGGCGTGGTCGGGGTGACCATCGGCCACCACAGCGGCGGGCTGCCCCGCGAACCCCGCTTCGGGCTGGACACCAACGACACGCACCCGGTCACCGTCGACATCACCGGGCTCAGCGCGTCGCTGACCACCGGCGAGCTCACCGTGCGGGTCGCGCTGGTCGACGGCTGGCGGGTCGAGTTCCGGCACGGCGACCGGCTGGTCACCGCGTCCACCGGGCGCAGCATCGGCATCGTCACCGACGGCGAGGGCCGCCGGTACGTGCACGAACGGCTCGCGCTCGGCGTCGGCGAGACGGTGTACGGGCTGGGCGAACGGTTCGGCCCGTTCGTCAAGAACGGGCAGACCGTCGACGTGTGGAACGCCGACGGCGGCACCGCCAGCGAGCAGGCGTACAAGAACGTGCCGTTCTATCTCAGCAGCGCCGGCTACGGGGTGTTCGTGGACCACCCGGAGCACGTGTCGTTCGAGGTCGGCTCGGAGGTCGTCGCGCAGACCCAGTTCAGCGTCGAGGGCCAGTCGCTGACCTACCACGTCATCGACGGGCCCACCCCGAAGGACGTGCTACGCCGCTACACCGCGCTGACCGGCCGCCCGGCCCGGGTGCCCGCCTGGTCGTACGGGCTGTGGCTGTCCACGTCGTTCACCACGTCGTACGACGAGAAGACGGTGACCGAGTTCGTCGACGGGATGGCCGAACGGGACCTGCCGCTGTCGGTGTTCCACTTCGACTGCTTCTGGATGCGCCAGTTCCACTGGGTCGACTTCGTCTGGGACCCGGCGACCTTCCCCGACCCGGAGGGCATGCTGCGCCGGCTGCACGAACGCGGCCTGAAGGTGTGCGTGTGGATCAACCCGTACATCGCCCAGCGGTCGTACCTGTTCGAGGAGGGCCGCCAGGCCGGCTACCTGGTGCGCAACCCGGACGGGTCGGTGTGGCAGTGGGACAAGTGGCAGGCCGGTATGGCACTCGTCGACTTCACCAACCCCGACGCGGTGGCCTGGTTCACCGGCAAGCTGCGGGCGCTGCTGGACATGGGCGTCGACTGCTTCAAGACCGACTTCGGCGAGCGGATCCCGACCGACGTGGTGTGGCACGACGGGTCGGACCCGCAGCGGATGCACAACTACTACTCCTACCTCTACAACAAGGCGGTCTTCGAACTGCTGGAGGCCGAACGGGGCGAGGGCGAGGCGGTGCTGTTCGCCCGCTCGGCCACCACCGGCGGCCAGCAGTTCCCGGTGCACTGGGGTGGCGACTGCGAGTCGACGTTCGTCGCGATGGCCGAGTCGCTGCGCGGCGGGCTGTCCCTGGCGTCGTCCGGGTTCGGCTACTGGAGTCACGACATCGGCGGCTTCGAGGGCACCCCCGACCCGGCGGTGTTCAAGCGGTGGATCGCGTTCGGCCTGCTGTCGTCGCACTCGCGGCTGCACGGCTCCGGCTCGTACCGGGTGCCGTGGGCGTACGACGAGCAGGCCGTGGACGTGCTGCGTCACTTCACCCGGCTCAAGCTCGGCCTGATGCCGTACCTGGCGGCGACGGCCGAGGAGGCGCACCGGGAGGGGATCCCGATGATGCGCCCGATGATCGTGGAGTTCCCGGACGACCCGGCCGTGGCGCACCTCGACCGGCAGTACATGCTCGGCCCCGACGTGCTGGTCGCGCCGGTGCTCAGCGCCGACGGGCAGGTCACCTTCTACGTGCCCGCCGGCACCTGGACCCACCTGGTCACCGGGGCGCAGCTCACCGGCCCGGCGTGGGTGACCGAGAAACACGGGTACGACAGCCTGCCGGTGCTCGCCCGGCCCGGTGCGGTCATCGGGTTCGGATCGCGCTGCGACCGGCCCGACTACGCCTGGGCCGACGGGGTGGAGCTACGGCTCTACGCGCCGGCCGAGGGGCAACGGCAGCGGGTGCGCATCCCGTCGCCCGACGGGGGCCCGGGTGCGCAGTTCGAGGTGGGATTCCGGGGCGGGGTGGCGACCGCCGAACTGGTGGCGGGCGAGTCGTCGGCGTACCACTGCGTGGTGGTCGGCGCGGAGAGGGCGGGACGATGACGGCACGCAACTTCCCGGAGAGCTTCGTCTGGGGGTCGGCGACGGCGGCGTACCAGATCGAGGGCGCGGCCACCGAGGACGGCCGGGGTCGGTCCATCTGGGACACCTACAGCCACACCCCCGGGCGGACGTTGAACGGCGACACCGGCGACGTGGCCGCCGACCACTACCACCGGTGGCCGCAGGATCTGGACCACATCGCGGCGCTGGGGCTGTCCGCGTACCGTTTCTCGATCTCCTGGCCCCGGGTGCAGCCTGGCGGTTCCGGCCGGTTCAACCCCGCCGGCCTGGACTTCTACGCGCGGCTGGTCGACGGGCTGCTGGAGCGCGGCATCCGACCGGTGGCGACCATGTACCACTGGGACCTGCCGCAGGAACTGGAGGACGCCGGCGGCTGGCCGGCGCGGGACACGGCGCTGCGCTTCGAGGAGTACGCGGCGGGGATCGTCGGCGCGCTCGGCGACCGGGTGCACACCTGGACGACGCTCAACGAACCGTGGTGCTCGGCGTACCTGGGGTACGGCTCCGGCGTGCACGCGCCCGGCCGCACCGAACCGGCGGCGGCGTTGGCGGCGGTGCACCACCTGAACCTGGCGCACGGCCTGGCCGGGCGGGTGGTGCGGGAGCTGACGCCGAGCGCCGAGCTATCGGTGACGTTGAACCTGCACGTCGTGCGGGGCGCGTCCGGGTCGGCCGCCGACGCCGACGCGGTCCGGCGGATCGACGCGCTGGCGAACCGGGCGTTCCTGGGCCCGATGCTTCAGGGGGCGTACCCGGCCGACCTGCTGGCCGACACCGCCGCCGTCACCGACTGGTCGTTCGTGCGTTCCGGTGACGAGAAGCTGATCGCGGTGCCGCTGGACGTGCTCGGGGTGAACTACTACTCCAGCACCCTGGTCCGCGCCTGGGACGGGCACTCGGCCCGCTCGGCCGCCGACGGGCACGGCGCGTCGGCCCACTCGCCGTGGGTGGGGGCCGAGGACGTCGACTTCCTGCCGCAGCCCGGCCCGTACACGGCGATGGGGTGGAACATCGACCCGCCGGCCCTGACCGAGCTGCTGTTGCGGCTGCGGCACGACTACCCGGGCCAGCCCTTGATGATCACCGAGAACGGCGCGGCGTTCGACGACGTGGTGTCGGCCGACGCAGGGGTCCACGACGACCGGCGGATCGACTACCTGCGCCGGCACATCGGCGCGGTGGCCGACGCCCGCGCGCAGGGCGTGGACGTGCGGGGATACTTCGTCTGGTCGCTGCTGGACAACTTCGAGTGGGGTTACGGCTACGACCGCCGCTTCGGCATCATCCGGGTCGACTACGACACCCAGGAGCGCACCTGGAAGGACAGCGCCCACTGGTACCGCCGGCTGGTCGCCACCGGCCAGCTGGACGGGTAGGTCGGCAGCTTCCCGGTGGGACCTCGGGGTGCCCCGGCCGTCCGGCCGGGGCACCCCGCGTCGTCCCGGCCGGCACCCTGGCGGCCGGCGGCGCGGTTCAGGGGCGTGCCGCGCGAACCCGTTCGAGGCCGAGCCGGGGACTGGTGACGAGGCGGTAGTCGGCCGACTCCGCGTCGGACAGGGGGTCGCCCCGGACCGGGGTGAAGTCGGGTCCGTCGGAGCCGGGTGCGTGCACCACCTGCAGTTGCGCCCGCACCGCCTCCTCCCGCAGCCGGTCGGTGATGACGCGGGTGGACGAGTCGGCCGCCTCCCGCAGGTCGGACAGGCCACCGATGATCTCCGCGAAGGAGCGGGAGGAGACGTCGGCGTCCGGCTGTGCGGACTGCTCGTCGCCGATCAGCCGGTCGGAGGTGCGGAAGAAGCCGTCCTTGCCCAGGTAGCGCTCGTACATGATGGTCACCAGCGCGAACAGCCGCATGTACGCGCGCCGGTAGGCGAACTCGAAGAACCTCAGCGCCTCGGCCTCGTCGACCTCACCACGGTCCACCGAGGCGACGCATGCGGCGGCGGTCAACGCGCTGTAGAGCGCGAGGTGCACGCCGGTGGACAGCAGCGGGTCCAGGAAGCACGCCGCGTCGCCCACTATCGCGTAACCCGGCCCGCAGAACTGGTCGGCGATGTACGAGTAGTCGGTCTCGACCCTCGTCACGCCGAGGAACTCCGCCCCCGCGGTCAGGCCCGCGATGGTCGGCGAGACCGCGATGAGGTGCCGGTACAGGTCGTCTGACGACTGGTGCTCGTGACGGTCCCGGGCGAAGGCGTCCTTGGTGGTGACGTAGCCGATGCTCATCCGCCCGCCGGCCATCGGGATCACCCAGTACCAGCCCTCCGGCGAGGAGATGATGTTGATCCCTCCGGACGGCGTTTCGGGCAGCAGCGTGGCACCGGTCCAGTAGCCCCAGATGCCGACGTTGCGCAGGTTGTTCAGCGGCTCACGGTTGCCGAAGTGCCGGGCGCTGAGCAGCCCGTTGCGCCCGGTGGCGTCGACCAGGAAGTCGAAGTCGTCGATGGTGAACGGTTCGCCGTCGTCCGGGGTGCACTCCACGGCCACCGGCCGGCCGTCGGCGAAGCGCACCGACCGACCGGTGACCCCGGTGGTGACGGCGACCCCGTTGCTGCGGGCGTGTTCCAGCAGCAGCGCGTCGAACTCGCTGCGGTCGACCTGCCACGACTGCACCCCGGACTGCGCCTGCCAGTCGAACGTCCACTGGTCGTCGTCCCAGTGGATGACGCCGCCGTTCTTCTTGACGAAGCCGTGGTCGTCGAGGATCTTCGACATGCCGATGGCGTCCAGCACCACCCGGCACGACGGGGTGAGCGACTCCCCCACGTGGTATCGCGGGAAGTGCGCGCTCTCGACGAGTCGCACGTCGAGGCCGGCCTGGGCCATCGCCGTTGCCGCGGTGCTCCCGGCGGGGCCACCACCGATCACGAGGACCTTCATGTCTCTGCCACCTTGCCGTTCCGGCCGTAGCCACGCAGGGATGGTGCACGACGACGCGCGTTTCCACGGCGGCCACCGGGGCCGCCGACGGAATCAGGGGGTGGTGCCGGTCACGGTCGGATCCGGCCGGCGGGTGCCGTGGGTCCCGTACCGGCGGTCGCGCGCCGTACGGGTCGAATCCGATGACGAACGAAGCAGCACAAGCATCCCCGTCCTCGCACGAATGAGATAGACGATCGTACATGAATATCGGTGCGGGCACCGCTACGCTCCGTAACCCGGCAGGCTGCGGCGGCAGGCCGGAGCAGCCACCCGTCCGGTGGCCGTACTAGGGTGCTTTCCGGGGCAAAGTGTCCAGGTGGTCGAGGGGGTCCGATGCGGCAGGCCAAACGGCTGAAGAGCGTCCGGTACGACATCCGGGGCCCGGTGCTGCGGCGGGCGCAGGAGATGGAGGCCGCCGGCCACCGGATCCTCAAGCTGAACCTGGGCAACCCGGCGCCCTGGGGGCTGGCCACCCCCGCGCCGATCGTCGCCGACGTGGTGCAGAACCTCGTCGAGGCGCAGGGCTACAGCGACGCCCGGGGCATCTACTCGGCGCGGGTCGCCGTCGCCCAGCGCTACCAGAACCTGGGCGTGACCGGCGTCCAGCCGGACGACGTGCTGCTCGGCAACGGCGTCTCCGAACTGATCATGATGGTGTTGCAGGCGCTGCTCGACTCCGGCGACGAGGTGCTGGTGCCCAGCCCGGACTACCCGCTCTGGACCGCCGCGGTGAACCTGTGCGGCGGGCAGGCCGTGCACTACCGCTGCGACGAGAGCGCCGGCTGGCAGCCCGACCTGGAGCACCTGGCCTCGCGGATCACCGAACGCACCCGCGCCCTCGTGGTGATCAACCCGAACAACCCGACCGGCGCGGTGTACTCGGAGCAGACCCTGCTCGGCATGATCGAACTGGCCCGCCGGCACGGCCTGATGATCTTCGCCGACGAGATCTACGACCGGATCGTGTACGACGGCGCCACCCACCACACGCTCGCGGCACTCGCCCCGGATGTGCCGGTGGTCAGCATGGGCGGCCTGTCGAAGGTTTACCGGGCCGCCGGCTTCCGCTCCGGTTGGCTGGCCACCAGCGGGTTCACCGGCACCGACACCGACTACGTGAGCGGGCTGCAACTGCTGGCCAACCTCCGGGTCTGCCCGAACGTGCCCGCCCAGCACGCCATCCAGACCGCGCTCGGCGGCTACCAGAGCATCGACGAGCTGATCCGGCCCGGCGGGCGGCTGCTGGAACAGCGCGACCACGCCTGGCGCGAGGTCGTCGCGATCCCCGGCGTCGACTGCGTCAAGCCGGAGGGCGCGCTCTACCTCTTCGCCCGCCTCGACCCGGCCGTCCACAAGATCCACGACGACGAGAAGCTCGTGATCGACCTGCTGGAGCAGCAGCACCTGCTGATCTCGCACGGCAGCGGCTTCAACATCGACACCCCGGACCACCTGCGCATGGTGTTCCTGGCCCCGACCGACGTCCTCGACGACGCGATCGGCCGCATCCGCACCTTCCTGTCCACCTACCGGCAGTAGGAGGCCGGCCCACCGCAGGCGACACCTCACCCAGGGGCTCGGACGGGGCTGCCAGGTCGGCGGGGAGGACACCCCCCGACCGCACGGTGCGACGACCGGTGGTGGGCGAGGATGGACCCATGACCGACGAGTTGACCGTAGGGGTACTGGGCACGGGCATCATGGGTGCCGCCATGGCCGGCAATCTCGTCCGGGCGGGGCACGTCGTGCGCGTGTGGAACCGGTCCCCGGACAAGGCGGCGGCCACCGGCGCGACCGTGGCGGACACCCCGGCCGATGCCGTCCGCGACGCCGACGTGATCATCACGATGCTGTACGACGGGCCAGCCGTCCGCGACGTGATCGGGCGGGCCGCACCCGGGCTGCGGCCGGGCGCGGCCTGGTTGCAGACGACCACGGTGGGCCTGGCCGACACGGCCGGCTTGGCCGAGGTCGCCGCCGGGCACCGGGTGGCGTTCTACGACGCACCGGTGCTCGGCACCCGGCAGCCCGCCGAGGCCGGTCAACTGACCGTGCTCGCCGCCGGGCCGCAGACCGGCCGGGAGAGGCTCGCCGCGGTGTTCGACGCGATCGCGGCCCGGGTGGTGTGGCTGGGTGAGGACGGCGCGCGGGGCGACGGCACCCGGTTGAAGCTGGTGGCGAACAGTTGGGTCCTGACGGTGACGCACGGCGCGGTCGAGATGCTGGCGTTGGCCGGGGCACTCGGCGTCGACCCGGACCGGTTCTTCGCGGTGATCGAGGGCGGTCCGCTGGACATGGGCTACCTGCACGCCAAGACCGACCTGGTCCGGCAGGGCCGGTTGTCGCCGGCGAGCTTCGCGGTGGAGACCGCCGAGAAGGACGCCCGGCTGATCGTCGCGGCCGGCGAGGACCACGGGGTACGCCTCGATGTGCTGGCCGCCGGTGCGGAGCGGTTCCGGCGCGCGGCCGCGCAGGGGCACGGGGACGAGGACATGGCGGCCTCGTACCACGCCAGCTTCGTCCCGTGACGCCGCTCCGGCGGCCGACTACCGGTGGTGGTGGGTGAGGCGTCGCATGGCGGCGTCTCGCGGGCCGTCGTCACCGACCGGTCGCGACGACGACGGCCGGAAACTCGCGGCCTGGTTCCCGCGACGGGAGCACGGGTGTTGCGCGTCGGGTCGCAGTGGTGATTGTGGACGGTGCCTGGATCGGGCATGCTGACACCGCGCGGTCGGGCTGTTCGGCTCGTCGGGGTGCAGACAGCGTGCCCGGACCGCGCCGGGCGGGCGGGGATGTGCCTGCCGGAGTGAGACAACGGCACGTCACACCATCCGCGTCTCCCGATTTCTGCCGCGAATCTGCTGTTTCCACATGCACGGAGGAGTTCCGGTGAAACCGTTCTGGAGAGCTATTCTCGCCGTGCTGTGCGGAGCCGTGCTGGTGGTCGGCCCGCAGACCCCCGCATCGGCGATCGCCGGCGGCACCACCACGTCGTCACTGCACGGGCAGGTGCAGATCTGGAACAACGGAGGGGCCAACTTCCGCTGTACCGGCTCGCTCATCCATGTGCACTACGTGCTCACCGCGGCACACTGCCTCGACAGCAGCCGCCTCGTGGTCAAGGCGGGCGACAAGCGTCTCGGCAGCGGTCAGCGCATCATCGTCGACGGCACGGCGGCGGCACCGAAGGGCTACGACATGGCGGTCCTGCATCTGGCGTCGAACGTCACCCAGAGCAATCTCGTCGTTCCCTACAGCCGAGACACGGCTCTGCTCAAGACCGGGGTCACCGTAGCCATCCGCGGCTGGGGGCAGACCGAGGAGAACGGGCCACCGGCGTCGACCCTGCGGGTGTGCAGCCTGCGGGTCGAGCGATCCATCGCCTCGGAGCTGGAGTTGGAGGGACTCGACGGGGTTCCCCTGGACGGTGACTCCGGGGCGGCGGTCTGGCAGAACAACCGTGTCCAGGCCGTGTTCACCCACTCCGACGACGCCCTGGGTGGACTGTCCGTTCCCACCGGTTTCCTGGCCGGCTGGATCAAGGGCGTCAGCGGGGTCGACGGAATCGACTGAACCCGGCCTGACCGTCCGGGCGGCGTGGGCGGGGTCGCCGTCAGGCGGCATTGACGCTGGAGAGGACGGCGTCCCAGGCCAGCTCGGCGGCGACCGTGCCGAGCCGCAGCGACGGGGCGGGCACCGTCACCTCGTCGGTGGTCAGGGCGAACAGGGTGTCGCCGTCGGCGATGGTGTGGAAGGGCTGGATGGCCCGGTGCATGGAGCTGTGCACCTGGGTGGCGAACTGGCCGAGTTCGGTGTCGGTCATCCGGACGTTGGTGACCACGGCGGTCAGGGTGGTGTTCCCACCCGTTGGCGCGAGGTCCGGGGTGGCCGCCGCGACCAGCTCGGCGTAGTCCTCGGCCGGGTGGCGACGCCGGCCGGTCGCCGGGTCGAGGTTGCCGCGCACGATCCCGCCGTCACGGTCGACGATCACACCCATCGCGTTGACCACGGTCAGCACCAGCAGCCGGGCCGGGCCGACGCGGGCGAAGGCGGCACCCTGCCCGCCCCACTCGGCGCGGGCGTTGTCGACCTTGCCGACGGTCGCGCCGACACCCGCGCCGACCCGCCCGACGGCCACCCGGTCGGCGCGTACCGCGCGCAGCCCGTCGGCACCGAGCCCGGCGTCGGGGTAGATGGCGTTGTCCCGGGGGGTGAAGTCGTAGACGACGGCCCCGGACACCACCGGCAGGCTGCCGAAATCGGTCGCGTAGCCGGTGCGGCGGAGCAGTTCGTCGTAGACACCGGACGCCGCGGCGAGACCGAAGCTCGACCCGCCGGCGAAGCACAACGCGTGGTGGTACGGGAAACCGCCGCTGACCCCGACGGCCCCGCCCCGCTTGTCGACGGCGGTCCGCGCGCCACCGGGGATGCTGAGCACGGTGACGCCGGTCGGGCCGTCGGGATACTCGGCGGTGCCGATCGCCACGCCGGGCAGGTCGAAGTCGACCCACCCGTCGCCCGCCGCGCCGAGCACCGCGGGTCGCCGCCGGTGGTCGTTGCCGACGGGTGCCGTCGTACGCGGCGGGGCCGGATGGTGCTCGGACATGAGGATCACCGTCTTCCGTGGGGGGTGTGGTGGTGGCGTGTCCCGACCGGGGTCCGGTTCCCTAGACTGGGTTGATGGCCCGTCCCGTCACGCTGCACGATGTCGCGCGCCGGGCGGGTGTCGGCAAGTCCACCGTTTCCAATGTGCTGTCGTGTTCCGGCCGGGTCTCCGAGGCGACCCGGGAACGGGTCCGCGCGGCGATGCAGGAACTGGGGTACGTCCCGAACCGGGCGGCCCGGCAGTTGCGGGGCGGGCGGACCGGCATCATCGGCGTCTACGTCCCGGGCGTGCCGTCCACGTCGGAGTTCTACATGCGGTTCGTCTTCGGCGTCATGGAACGCGCCGCCGCCCGCGACCGGGACGTCACCATCCTGACCGCCTCGGAACACCGCTCGCCCCGGGCGCTCGACGGGGTGATCGTGGCCGATCCGCACCGGGACGACGCGTTCGTGCCGGTCCTGATGCAGGGTGGCATGCCGGTCGTGTGTTTCGAACGCCCCCCGGCCGGGATGCACCCGGACGTCGTCCTCTGGGCGGACCACCACCGGGCACTCACCGGGCTGCTGGACCGGATGGCCGGGGCCGGGGCCCGGTGTCCTGCCCTGGTGGTGCCGCCGGAGACCGGTGACTGGGCAGCCCAACTGGCGGCGGCGCACCGGGACTGGTGCGCCCGGCACGGCGTCGCCGCCGTGGTGGCGCACCATCCGTGGGTGCCGTCGCCGCAGGAGGTGTCCCGGGCGGTCGAACAGGTGCTCGCCCGGCCGGGGGTGGACGCCCTGGTATGCGCCTCGGTGGACACCGCGCCGACGGCCGTCCAGGTGCTGCACCGGCTCGGCCGTCGGGTCGGGCGGGACGTCCTGCTGGCCAGCGCCACCGAGTCGAGCGCCCTGCGGCTGGGCCAGCCGCCGGTCACCGCGCTCGACCTGTCGCCGTTGGACGCCGGACGCCGCTGCGCCGACCTGCTCGACGAGCTGATCGGTGGCGGCCCGGGTGGGGTCTACGAGCATCCGGTCCACCTGTGGTGGCGGGACTCGACCCGGGGGCCGGTCACCGGGTCATCCGTTCCAGTGCCTCCTCCATCCGGTCGCCCGCTTCCACCGGGTTGAGTCCGGCCGCGAGGCCGTCCTGGTAGACCTGGTCGAGCAGGGGACGGAAGCGGGCGTAGCGGCGTTCCCAGTCGGCGGAGTCGGTGCGCCAGTAGCCCACGCAGACGGCGCGGTCGCGGGGCAGCCGGTGCACGGTGCGCAGCACGGACCGGGCCTGTCGGCACTCCCCCGCCTCGCCCGCGACCCACACGTAGCCGGGGCCGTCGGGCAGGGTCGTGTCCCGCAGCCGGTCGACGAGGCTGCCCGGGCCCCGGCCGTTACCGACCCCGACCCGGACGTCGACGTGCACCGTGGGGTCGTCGCCGGCGGCGGCGAGCAGGTCCCGGGCGTCGGCCAGGTCCGGCAGGTCCACCAGCACCCGTACCGGGAGGCCGGGGGTGCGTTCCGCGACGGCGCGGGTCGCGGCGGGCAGCCCGGACAGGTCGGTGGCGAGCACCAGCCAGCGGGTGTCGGCGGGGGGACGGAACCAGGCGCGGCACCGCCACAGCAGCAGGCCGGCGCCGGTCTCGGCCTGCCGCGCCCAGGACGTGGCGGGGCCGTGGTCGTGCAGGGCGAAGTCGATGGTCAGCCGTGCCCCGGCGGGGTCGACGGCGCGGACGGAGTAGTTGCGGCCGATGGGCGGGTGCTGCTCGTCGTGGTAGCCCCACACCTCGCCGCGCAGGGTCATCGGCGGCGGGGCCGACTCGCCGGGGCGGGGGAGGTAGAGCGTCACCGACTCGTCCGGCAGGCCCAGGGCGGGGAAGCGGACGAGGTCGGGGCCGCCGAGGACGACCCGTTGCAGGTGCGGGGTCAGCCGGCGGACCTCGTGCACGGTGGCGGTCCAGAAGCCGGGACGGGTGAGTGTGTCGGTCATTTCGCGCTGAACTCCGAGTCGGTGGCCGGGTCGCCGTCGACCGCGGTGGCGAGCGCGGGGACGATCTTGTCCAGGACGTAGGGCAGGCTCAGCACGGAGGCGAACGCCAGCGCGCCGTTGGCCTCGGTGCCGAGGAAGACGTCCCGGCGTTGGGTGCGGACGTCCAGCCGGGTGTAGAGCGGGTCGCCGAGCAGGGTGGTCACGCCGGGGTCGGTGGCCGCCTCGGACCAGACAGCGACGTCCACGTCCACCAGGTCGAACCGTTCGCGGCTGATGGTGGCGGACTGGTTGGCGTTCGCGGTGAGGGTGGTGACCTCGGGCGTCATGGTCAGCCCCAGGTCGAGCAGCACCTTCGAGGCGGTGGTCTCGGGGCTGAACAGGTAGTACTGGCCTTCGTAGGTGGAGGCGAACACGGTGCTGGCGCCCTTGAGGCGGGGATGCGCGCCGGCGACCGAGGCGATCCGCTGTTCCAGGTCGGTGACGAGTTTCTCGGCTTCGGCGCTGCGGCCGGTGATCTGACCGGCGGCCCGGGTCATCTGCTGCCAGGTCACCGCCCAACTGCCGTCCCCCGCCGGCTGGGCGACGGTGGGGGCGATCTTGGTGAGCAGGTCGTACTCCTGGCGGGACATGCCGGAGGAGAGGCCGACGATGACGTCGGGGCGTAGCGCGGCGATCTGTTCGTAGTCGAGTTCGGCGCGGGCCAGCACCTCCGGTTTGGCGGTGCCGAGTCGTTCCCGGGCCCACGGCCAGGTCGCATTCGGCATGTTGCCGTACCAGTCGCGGATCGCCACCGGCACCTCGCCGAGGGCGAGGAAGTAGTCCTGCTCCTTGAGGCCCACCACCACGATCCGTTCGGGCTTGGCGGTGAGGGTGGTCGCGCCGAAGGCGTGGGTGAGGGTGGTGGGGAACGCGGCGTCGGACGAGCCGGACGCGGGGTCGGCGGGGCTCGCCCCGTCGGCGGCG
Organism: Micromonospora sp. SCSIO 07396; assembly: GCF_053667945.1. Lineage (NCBI taxonomy): Bacteria > Bacillati > Actinomycetota > Actinomycetes > Micromonosporales > Micromonosporaceae > Micromonospora > Micromonospora sp. SCSIO 07396. The sequence continues at coordinate 1,645,837 of NZ_CM132210.1, read as the reverse complement.
CAACCGCCGGCCACCAGCAGGGCGAGCGCCAGTGCGGCGGCGGTCAGGAGTGTGCTCAGCCGGCGTGGGCGGGAGTGTGACATGGCATTCGATCCTCAGGAGGGGCAGCGAGAACGACGTTCCCAGTGGCTTAGGGTAGGTTTACCTTAGCCAGTGATGGAACGTTCCACCATGAAGTGAGTCACAGTGTCGGTCGCCACCCCCGCCGGCTTACGCCGCCCCCGCCTGCTCGCCGCCGGGCTGCTCGCCTGCGCGCTCGCCCTGCTGGCCGCGATCACCGCCAGCCTCGCCGTCGGTGCACTGCCCCTGACGACCGGCACCGTGTTGCGGGCACTCGTCGCCCACAACGACAGCGAGGCGGGCCTGATCGTCTGGGAGGTCCGGCTGCCCCGTACGGCGATCGCGGTCTGCGTCGGCGCGGCCCTGGCCCTGGCCGGCACCCTGATGCAGGCCCTCACCCGCAACCCGCTCGCCGACCCCGGGCTGCTGGGCGTCAACGCCGGAGCCGCCGCCGCCGTGGTCGCCGGCATCCTCGCCGGGGTGAGCAGCCAACGCGGACACCTGCTGCTCGCCCTGCTCGGCGCGGGCCTCGCCGCCGGCCTGGTCACCGCCATCGGCGGCACCCGGGGGCCGGGCCGGGCCGAGGACGGCCGGCTGGTCCTGGCCGGCGCGGCCGTCGGCGCCTGCCTGACCGGGGCCGTCGCCGGGGTCACCCTGATCGACCAGACCGCGTTCGACAGGTACCGCTTCTGGGCCGTCGGCAGCCTCGCCGACCAGCCGCCGTCCGCCCTGCTCACCGCGGCACCGGCGCTGCTCGCCGGCCTGCTCGTCACCGTCGGCGTGATCCGGCCGTTGGACGTGTTGCGCTTCGGCGACGAGGGCGGCACCGCGTTGGGGGTCAGCCCCGGCCGCACCCGGCTGCTCGCGCTGGTCGCCACCACCCTGCTCTGCGGCGGCGCGACCGCCGTGGCCGGCCCGATCGGCTTCCTCGGGCTCGCCGTCCCGCACGCCGCCCGGGCGATCTGCGGCCCCCGGCTCGGGTGGATCGTCGCCTACGCCTGCCTGCTCGGCCCGATCCTGCTGATCACCGCCGACGTGCTCGGCCGGCTCCTGGCCCGCCCCGGAGAGATCGAGGTCGCGATCGTCATGGGCGCCATCGGTGCCCCCGTGTTCATCGCCCTGGTCCGCGCCCGGAGGATTCCCCGCCCATGACCACCGCCCCGACCAGCGCCCCGGGTCGCCGCACCCGCCGCCGGCACACCCGCCGCGCCACCCTGGCCTGCCTCGTCGCGCTGGCCCTCGGCACCGGGCTGGCCGTCGTCGCCCTGGCCAGCGGCCGGTACGCCACCCCGCCGCACGACCTGTGGCCGGTGCTGACCGGGGGCGGCGACCCCGGCCTGCGGTTCGTCCTGTTCGAGCTGCGGCTGCCCCGGATCGGCACCGCACTCGCCGTCGGAGCCGCCCTCGGCGCGGCCGGCGCACTCTTCCAGAGCGCCAGCCGCAACCCCCTCGGCAGCCCCGACATCGTCGGCTTCACCGTCGGCGCCGCCACCGGCGCACTCGTCGTCCTGCTGGTGCTCCACGACACCCGACTCACCCCGACCGTGGGCGCGGTGCTCGGCGGTGCCGCCGTCGCCGGGGCGGCCCTGCTGCTCGGCGGAACCGGGCAACGCCTCATCCTCGTCGGGATCGGCCTGTCCGCCCTGCTCACCTCCGTCAACGCGTACCTGCTGACCCGCGCCGAGGTGACCGACGCGCAGAACGCCGCCGTGTGGCTCGTCGGCAGCCTCAACGGCAGCGGTACGCACCTGCCGCTGCTGCTCTGGGCGCTCGCCGCACTGCTGCCACCCGCCGTGCTGGCGGCCCGGGGGCTGCGACTCATCGAGAACGGCGGGGACAAGGCACTCAGCCTCGGTGTACCCGTACGCCGGCAACGCCTCACCGCGACGGCCCTGGCGGTCGCGCTCACCGCCGTCGGGGTCGCCGGTGCCGGGCCGGTCGGCTTCGTCGCCCTGGCCGCCCCCCACCTGGCCCGCCGGCTCACCCGCGTCGCCGCTCCCCTGGTGACCACCAGCGCGGTGTTCGGCGCGGTGCTGCTGCTCGCCGCCGACCAGCTCGCCCAGCGGCTCGTCCCCGGGCAGCAGCTGCCCGTCGGCGCGGTCACCGGCGTGGTCGGCGGTGGCTACCTGGCTCTCGTTCTGGCCTGGACCTGGCGAGGGCGGCCCGGGTGAGCCGCCGCCCGTCCCGCACCACACCGCCATTCCGGAGGCAACCATGACCACCCCGCCCACGATCGAACTGGACTCGGTCACCGTCGGCTACGACCGTCGGGTCGTCTGCCGGGACGTCTCCCTGCGGATCGCCGAAGGGAGCTTCACCGTCTTCATCGGGCCGAACGGGTGCGGCAAGTCGACCCTGCTGCGCACCATCGCCCGGGTGTTGCGGCCCAGCGCGGGCCGGGTGGCCGTGGCCGGCCGCGACGTGCGCGGCTACCGCCGACGGCAGTACGCCCGCACCGTGGGCCTGCTACCCCAGGGCATCGAGGCACCGGCGGGGATGACCGTCACCGACCTGGTGCTGCGCGGGCGGCATCCGCACCGGTCGGCGTTGAGCCGCTGGACGGCGCAGGATGAACGGGCGGTCACCGCGGCGCTGGCCGCCACCGGCACCACCGACCTCGGCGACCGGGTGCTGACGGAACTCTCCGGCGGCCAGCGGCAACGCGCCTGGCTGGCCATGCTGCTGGCGCAGGACACCCCGGTCCTGCTGCTCGACGAACCGACCACCTACCTCGACATCGCCCACCAGTACGAGGTCCTCGACCTGCTCGCCGACCTGCACGCCGGCGGCCGGACCGTGGTCGCCGTCCTGCACGACCTCAACCAGGCGGCCCGCTACGCCACCGACCTGGTGGTGCTGCGCGACGGCCAGGTCGTCACGACCGGCCGCCCGGCGACGGTGCTCACCCCGGACCTCGTCGCCGACGTGTTCGGGCTGCGCTGCCGGATCGTGCCCGATCCGGTGACGGGCACGCCCGCGGTGTTCCCCGAGTCGTCCCGCCCCCACCCGACCGGCCCCGTGGTGGTGCCCGGTGGATGAGCGGACCACCCCCGCCGAGGGCGGGCCGCCGATGCGGCAGCCCGCCCGGTCGGCGGCGGAAGCCCCGGCCCTGGACATCACTACCTACCAGTCATGACCGACGGGGCTTCACCGCCGTGCGGCGCTAGCGCGGGCCCCGCCGGGGTCGGGGGACGATCTTCTCGGCGTCGACCACGGTGAACGAGGCGTACGGGTGGACGCCGCCGCTGACGACCGCGTCGGCCTGCCGGTCGCCCAGGAGCACCGAACGGAAGAACGCGGTGACGTATCCGGCGCTGACCTGCCGCTGTTCGGTCTCGGTCAGCTTGCGGGCCACGTGTGACCACTCGATCGGCGGTTCGGGGGTGCCGCTGTCCGGGTCCCAGTCCGGGAACGTCGGGGTGCCACACCAGCCCGGTGCCGGACCGAAGCCCTGGTCGTCGACGGCGCCGACCTGCCCGCTGCCGGGGGACCACTGGGTGTTGAGGAAGTTGTGGTTCGCGCCACGGACATGCCAGGTGTAGACCGGCTCGCGTGTGTGGCCGATCGCCAACTTCGCATAGTCGAGACCCTGCTCGCTGTCGCAGCCGCCGACCCAGACCGCGAGCGGTGCCGAGGTCACCCGGTAGAGCTTGGCATCGGGGGAACCCGGGTTGGTGGCGGTGCCCGAGCCGGCGGCGGCGAGGGCGAGGACGCCGGCCACGCGTACGCCTGCCGGAAGGTCGGCGCGGTGGACGTCGGCGGCGTGCCAGGCCACCGCCCGGCCGCCGCGTGAGTGGCCGAGTGTCCCCGTACGAGAGAAGTCGATCCTGCCTTTGAGGTCCGGGGTCGGGCCGTTGAAGTGGCCGGCCAGGGCGCCACGGCCGGTGCGGGCCAGTTCGGTCCAGAGCGCGAGATGCTTGTTGATGAGCTTCGCGCGCGCGTTGTCGGCCTCGGTGCCGATCTGACCGGCGTTGATCCCGTTGGCGCTGATCGAGACGACGACCATTCCCTGGGCGGCGAGCTGTCGGGCGAGGTAGTCGTAGCCCCGGTAGCTGGGCAGTGCGGCGACACCGGGCGCGCAGGGCCACTGCCAGAGCCGGTGGAGGGCGTCCAGCCAGCGCGGGTCGTCGTAGTAGTCGTCCGGCGACTCCTTCTCGATACGGGCCGCCTCGGCGTCGGCAGCCCGGTCGGCGCAGGTGGACCAGTAGCCGTGCGAGAGCACCACCAGCGGGAACGGCCCGTTGCCGGCGGCCGGGTAGTGCACGTTGCCGGTCAGTTCGATCGGTGCCAGGGTCGACGAGTCCGGGCCGTCGGTGTGGAAACCGGCGACGGTGAACGCGCGGTCGCCGAGGGTGTAGTCGAGCGACCTGACCGGATAGGTGCGGTCGTTCGCCTGAGCGGGTGACGTGGGCACGAGGCCGGCGGCGACCAGGGCCACTGCGGCCAGGCCCTTCAGCAATGACAACCTTTTCTCCTTCACGGGGACCGGGGGCTGGTACGTGCCACATCCTGGCGAACCCTTGTCAGGAACCTGTGGTGATCCGGTAGTGGTCCCGTTCTCCACCTGTTTCGATGTTCTGACGCCTCCTAGACTCGCCGCCGTGAACGCGAACGTGCTCGTCGCCGAGGACGACCCCAAGCAGGCCGAACTGCTCCGGCGGTACCTGGAGCACGAGGGTCACCGGGTGTCGGTGGTCCACGACGGCCGGGCCGCCCTGGACGAGATCCGCCACCGCCCGCCGGACCTGCTGGTGCTGGACGTCATGATGCCGCGCGTCGACGGCCTCGACGTGTGCCGCATCCTGCGTCGGGACTCCGACGTGCCGGTGCTGATGGTCACCGCCCGCAGCACCGAGGACGACCTGCTGCTGGGCCTGGACCTGGGCGCCGACGACTACCTGACGAAGCCGTACAGCCCGCGGGAACTGGCCGCGCGGGTGCGCACCCTGCTCCGCCGGACCCGGTCCACGCCTGCGCTGCCTGTCACGCCGGTGCTGCGGGTGGGCGACCTCCTCCTTGATCCGGTACGCCACGAGGTCACCGTCGCGGGCAGCCCGGTGGTGTGCACCCCGGGCGAGTTCGCCCTGTTGAGCGCGTTCGCTGCGGAGCCGGGCAGGGCGTTCAGCCGTGACCAGCTGCTCCGCCGGCTGCACGGGCTCGACTCGTACGTCACCGCACGCACGGTCGACGTGCACGTGATGAACCTGCGCCGGAAGATCGAGACGGATCCGCGACGGCCGGCACGGCTGCTCACCGTGTACGGCATCGGGTACAAACTCGCCGATGGCTGAGTGGTGCGGACGCGGCAGCCTCCTGGTCCGGCTGCTCGCCCTGAGCGTGGTCATCTCCGTACTCTCGATCTCGGCGACCGCCTGGCTCGCCGTACGCGACACGACCCGGGCGCTGCAACAGGAACGCGGCCGGGCGCTCGCCGACGACGCGCGGATCTACGACGCCCTGCTCGGGCACGCCGCGACACACCACGACTGGACGGGCGTGTCGCCACTGGTGCGGTCCCTCGCGGCCGACACCGAGCGACGGATCGTCCTGACCGACCGCAACCGCACCCCGCTCGCCGCGTCCGGTGCGGGAGCCCTGCCGCAGCGGGCCTCCGCCACCGTCGACCCGCTCGACGTCGACACCGATCTGGCGGGCACGGCGGGAGCCGGCGGCATCGACGCGCGGGCCACCGGCCCGTACCAGCTACCGGACGCCGAACGGACCGCGCTGCGCAGATTGGCGGTGCGGGCACTGGACTGTCTGCACGGGCCGCTCGACCCGGCACCGCTGACCGCGGCGGAAGGGTTGCTTCCGGTCCGTACCGACGCGGAGATCGTCGTCGCCCCCAGCGGCCGGCCCCGCATCACGTCCCGGGGCGCCACCGTCACCGGCGACGCGCGGTGCGCCGGGGAATTCGACGCGTTGGCCGAGCCGACCGCCACCGAACGACAAGCGCTGGACCAGCTCGACGACCTGGTCAACACCTGCCTGGGCCGCCAGCGGATTCCGGCGGTGCGAACCGACCTCGACGGACAGTGGACCCCGGCCGGGTCCGGCCTGATCGCCACCGAACGACGCGACGACGTCGACGGTTGTGTCGCCGGGGCCCGACGTACCCAGATCGCCGGCCACGTCGCGCCGCCCGTGCTGCTGTTCGTCACCGACCCGGGTACCCCGGCGCCGGTCGGCGCGTTCGACCTCACCCCGGCCAACCGGTTGCGGATCTTCGGGGTGGCCGGGGTGGTGCTGCTCGTCGCGGTCGGCGTCACGGTGCTGGTGGGGGTGCGGCTGGTCCGACCACTACACGCGTTGACCGCCGCGGCCGGGCGGATGCGCAACGGCGACACCACGGCACGGGTGCGGGTCGCCGGACGCGACGAGATCGCCCGGCTCGGCACCGCGTTCAACGAGATGGCGGAACAGCGGTGCCGGGTCGAGCAACTGCGCCGCGACATGGTCGGCGACATCGCCCACGAGATGCGTACGCCGGTGACGAACATCCGCGGCTGGCTGGAGGCAGCCGAGGACGGGGTGGTCGAACTCGATGTGGACCTGGTCAGCTCGCTGCTGGACGAGGCGCTGCTCCTCCAGCACGTCATCGACGACCTTCAGGATCTCGCCGCAGCCGACGCGGGCGAGCTGACACTGCACCGGCAACAGGTCGAGGTGCCCAGGCTGCTGCGCGAGGTCGCGGACGCCTTCGCTCCCGCCGCCGAGTCCGCCGGGGTCACGCTGGTCGTCGATGCCGTACCCGGCACGCTCGACGCCGATCCGATCCGGCTCCGGCAGGCCATCGGCAATTTGATCACCAACGCGATCCGGCACACGCCCGCCGACGGCCGGGTCACGCTCTCCGCCCGACACCGGGCAGCGTACGTCGAGATCGTCGTGGCTGATACCGGGCCGGGGATTCCGGAGGAACAGCGTGACCTCGTCTTCGAACGGTTCTGGCGGGCCGAGAAATCCCGCAACCGGCGGACGGGCGGCAGCGGTCTCGGGCTCGCCATCGTCCGCAAGATCGCCGAATCACACGGCGGCACCTCGGCGGTCTCCGGCACCGTCGGGACGGGGGCGGTGTTCACCCTTCGCCTTCCGGCCGCAGCCGGTCAGGCCGACCCGCCGCACGGAGCCCCGCTCCCCGACCGACCCTGACCCCGCACCGCAGTGACCGGGTGGGGACTCGCCTGCGCAATGCCGGGGCCACCGGCGCCGACCTCCCAGCCCCGCCAGCCCGCCCGTATCCCGAGCCGGTCGACGTGCCCCCGGGTGACGGTCGGCTGCGGCTCGGACCCGGGGCCGGCGGAGGGCTTCGGTGAACTCACCTCCCCATCCTCACGACCGACCGCCTCCGGTGCCAGTACGACGCCGCACAGAAGCCGGATGCAACCGGACACGGGACGAGCGGTCTCGTCGGACCGCGCGCGAGTCGGCGGCTCGTCGCGGCCGGCGGCTGGCCGGTCACGGGAACCCGTCAGCGGTTCACTGCACCTGGTACGCACCGCCGCACGCGTCGGCGAGGGTCGACCCGAACAGCGCCGCCGGCGTGTACGCGCCCGGTTTCCCCTGCCCGTCGAGCAGCCGCCGGACCACCTCGGCGGGCACCGTCGCCGTCCAGGACTGGGCCTCGCCGACCCGCAGCCAGCCCTCGCGGATGCTGCCGTCCGGCCATTCCACGACGGCGTGGCCCCAGGAGTGCTCGCGGGGCTTCGGGCGGGCCCTGGTCGCTACCGTGGCGAGCCGTCGCCGCAGGAGGGCGCGCACCGGGCCGATCGCGAGCAGCGCGGTCGCCACGGGCAGCACCGCGCGCATGACCGGGGAGGACGGGGCCTCGCTCGATGCGGCGAGCACGTCCGCTGCGCCGCTGGCCCGTTGGGCGGCCATCAGTTCGCCGAGCGGCATGCCGGCGGTGGTCACCGTGGACCCGTCGGGCAGGACCAGTTTCATCGGGTCGCAGCCGAGACGGGCCGGGGCGAGTCGTCCGTCGCGGTACCGGCGGCCCTGGAACCGCCCACCGCCCTCGACCCCGGGGATGCCCTCCACGATCGTGGCGGCGAGGGCGTCGCCGACGACGCCGTCCTCGGTGGCCAACGAGGGCACCATGTCGACCCGGACCCGCCGGGGTGTCGGCTGCCCCTGGCAGAGCTTCACCACGACGCTCTCGGTGGCGGTCACGCCGAAGCCGGCTCCCGTGACGGCCGTGCGTCCCGCTGTCGTCAACTCGCCGTGCCGGCCGAGGACCGCCGACACCGAGGCCAGATCGTTGGCGAGGTCGAGGTAGTGGCCGGTCGGGAGGCACGCGTCCAGCAGGGGCAGGGCCGTCTCGATGAACGGTCCGACGGTGTTGACCACCACGGCCGGCCGCTCCCGGCGGATCGCGGCCACGGTCTCGCGGACCGTACCGGCGAGCATCGTCGGCAGCCCGCCGGCGGCGGCCTTGAGCCGTTCGGCGTCCCGGCCGACCAGCACCGGCTCGATGTTCCGTCGGCGCAGTTCGGCCGCGATAGCGCGGCCGCTGCGGCCGGTGCCGCCGAGGATCCATACGTCGGTCATGGCACAGCTCCGCCCTGGTGCGGCATCCGCCCCAGTGACGACACGCCGTGTCATCACCATACCGGCGACGACATGCGATGTCATCACGACTACACTGGGACCATGGCCAGGTGGCGACCGGATGCCCGCGAGCGGCTGCGGCAGGCGGCGCTCGAACTCTTCGCCGAGCAGGGCTTCGCCGCGACCACTGTGCCGGCGATCACCGCGCGGGCCGGCCTGACGACGCGCACGTTCTTCCGGCACTTCGCCGACAAGCGCGAGGTGCTCTTCGCGGACGAGGCCGAGATCGGTGCCTACGCCAAGCAACTCATGGCCACGGCGCCCGCAGACGAACCGCTGGCGTTCATCGTCGCGGGCCTGCGCACGCTCGCCGAGACGTATTTCGAAGGTCGCAAGGACGACCTGCGGCAGCGGCGCGCCATCGTGGCGTCCGACCCGGGGCTGCGCGAACGCGACCAGCACAAGCGCGCGATGCTGGCCCAGGTGATGCGGGACGGCTTCCGGGCCGGCGGCCTCGATCCGCTGCGGGCCGACCTGCTCGCCGAGACGGCGGGAACCCTGATGTACGTGTCCGTCGCCGCATGGCTCGACACCGACGACGGTCGCCGGCTCGCCGACATCATCGACGCCGCACTCGCGACCTTGCGGACCGAGCTGGAAGGGCTGCCCACCTCGAACGGTCAGGTCGCTACTGCCAGGCGCCGCTGCGGCAGATGAACTGGGTGGTGCCGCTGTACTGGGTGGTGCCCCCGTCGACGTAGCTGTAGCTGGCCCGCACCGGGTGGCCGAGGTTGCTGGCCGGGCAGGTGGCGAAGAGGGTCGGCCCGGCGGTCGTGAAGGTGCCGACGCTGCCGGAGTACCAGGTGATGCTCCAGGTCGTCGTGCCGGTGCTGCTGCCGTCGCAGTAGAACTGCGACGCGCCGGACTCGCAGAAGGGCGCCGGGGCGGCGGCGAGGGCCGGCGTGGCCCCGGCGGCCACGAGGCCCAGGGCGGCAAGCGCGGAGGTGGCCAGGGCCGTGACGGTGGTACGCATGGAACTCCTCCCAACGTAGCCAGGTAACGACTGAGCGCGACGTCAGCCTAACCGTTGCATCGACGTACCCGAATTAGCTGTTCGGTCAGTCGGTCGCCCGGTGCAGCCAACGGTCATGGTGCACCGCCTCGGCGAGCGGCCGGCGTCGCCGCCACCCGTGCCGCTCCAGGTCGGGCACGGCCTCCAGATGGGTGACCGGCCCGACGCAGAGCCAGGCCACCGGCCGGATGCCGGCCGGCACACCCAGTAGGTCGGCCAGGAACGACTCCCGGTAGAAGGAGACCCACCCCACGCCCAACCCCTCGGCGGTCGCGGCGAGCCAGAGGTTCTGGATGGCCAGGCAGACCGAGTAGAGGCCGGCGTCGGCGATGGCGTGCCGCCCGAGCACCGCCGGGCCCCCGCGCTGCGGGTCGTAGGTGACGACGATGGACAGCGTCGACTCCAGCACCCCGTCGATCTTGATGCGCGCGAACCGTTCGGCCGCGGCACCGTCCAGAGCGGCGGCGAACGTGGCCCGCTCGGCCTGCACGTGCCGGTAGAACCGACGACGGACGGCAGGGTCCCGCACCAGGACGAAGTCCCACGGCTGCGAGTGGCCGACGCTGGGCGCGGCGTGCGCGGCGTCGAGGATCCGGTGCAGGGTGTCGGCCGGCACCGGCTCCCCGGTGAACTCGGCCCGGACGTCCCGGCGGCGGTGGATGGCGTCGTAGAGTTCCACAGGCAGGCTCCCGCTGCGCTCGGCCCACCCCCGACGGGTGGGCGGTCGACGCGAGGCCGGTCTTCGGACTCCCGGATCAACGCCGACCCGTCCGCCTTCCCAGCCGTACGGCCAGTGGCTGCGCTCCTCGCGCCTGGACGGTCGCTCCCCGGTCACCGCGGCGGGCCCGTGCCGGATTCACACCGGCTTCCCGATTCTCCCCGCAGTTGCGGGGCACCTCGCACGATCATGCCGCCGCCGATGCTATCGGTGGATCACGTACGGGTGGCGGTGGTGCGGCCACGGTTCCCGGTCGGGTAGTGCCTGCGCAGGTCGGAGGTCGTCATCCGGTCGAGCATCCGGTCGGGAAGGACGCGGGAGGCCCGGATGAGGAGGGCAGCCGTCGCGCCGATGGTGTAGCGGGTGCGGGGCCTGCGGTCGGTCACCGCCGCGGCGATCCTCTTCGCGGCGACGGCGGAGGTCACCCCGGCCCTGGTGAACGCCGCCACGTGGGAGGGGATCGCCTGCATCAGGGCACCGTAGCGCTCGTTCTGCTCCGGGGTCATCGTCTCGTCGAGACGGCCGAGGGCGGCGAGGCCGACGCGGGACATCTCGGTTTTGACGCCGCCCGGTTCGACCACCACCACCTGCACGCCGTACGAGGCCAGTTCGTTGCGCAGCGCGTCGCTCATCGCCTCCATGGCGAACTTGCTGGCGGCGTACGGACCGTAGCCGGCCATGGAGACCCTGCCGTTGAGGGAGCTGATGTTGACGACGCGCCCCTTGCCGCGCAGCAGCGCGGGGAGCAGGGCCTGGGTGACCGCGACGTGACCGAAGAGGTTCACCTCGAAGATGCGCCGCCACTCGTGCAGCGGCACCACCTCGACCGGGCCGGCACCGGGGACGCCGGCGTTGTTGACCAGCGCCCGCAGCGGCAGCGGATCCCGCCCGACGCGTGCGGCGAGCGCGGCGACGTGGTCGGGGTCGGTGATGTCGAGGATCACCGGCTCGATGCGGTCGGTCCGCAGGGGCGTGGCGTCGCCCTCGCGCCGCACGCCGGCGAGGACGTGGAAACCACGCCGGGCCAGTTCCCGCGCGGTGGCCGCACCCATGCCGGTCGACGCGCCGGTCACGACCACGAGTTCCCGACTTTCAGTTGACGTTGTCATCTCTCAAGTCTGCACCAATCAGATGACAACGTCAACCGAGTGAAGTGACTTAGTCATCACCGGCGGACTAGCATCGTCCGCGTGACCAGCCGCGCCGAATCAGCCGCCGCCACCCGCCGCGCCCTGCTCGAAGCGGCCGCCGAGCTGCTCGACTCCGGTGGCCTCGACGCAGTGACGTTGCGCGCGGTGGGAGCACGCGCCGGAGTGACGCGCGGAGCGCCCTACCGGCACTTCCCCGACAAGGAAAGCCTGCTGATCGCCGTCGGGACCCGGGCCTGGGACACGCTCGGGGACCGCATGCAGACCCTTCGCGCGACACCTGGCCTGTCGGCCGCCGAAAAGCTCCGCGGCGGCCTCCTCGCACTCGTCGACGTCGGCCGCCGTCAACCGCACCTCTACAAGCTCATGTTCAGCAACCCGCCCGGCGACCCCACCGCACTCGCCCGGGCCGCCCAGCGGAGCCAGACCGAGTTCCTGGCCGTCGTCGCCGAACTGGTGGGCGAGCAGGACGCCCGCCGGTACGCGGCCCTGCTCATCAGCAGCGCCAACGGAATCGCCGGCCTACAGGCCAGTGGCCAGCTCGCCGACCCGAAGTGGGGAGGCGTCAGCGCCGAAGACCTCACCGACACCCTCGTCGACATGGTCGCCGTCAGGAACCGGCACACCTGACCGGCGGGCAGCGGACTCGACGGCCGGTGGGGACCGGTCGGCACGTGGGCTCGGCAGCACCGGGTCCGGCAGTCTGACGGTAGTCGGCGGGCCGAGGACGGCACGGGGCCGACGAGCCGGCCGGTGGCCCGTGGGTAGGTCCGGGCAGGGCCGACCCGGGAGCCGGCCCTGCCCGACGTCGTCCGTCAGCGGGCGGGAAACCTCTCGTCGAGGGCGAGGTTGAGTTCCAGCACGTTCACGCCGGGCTCGCCCATGAAGCCGAGCGACCGGCCGGTGGTGTGCTTCGCCACCAGCGCCCGGACCGCTGCGGGGTCCGCGGCGCGCTCGCGCGCGACCCGGGCCACCTGGATCCGGGCGTACGCCGGGGAGATGTGCGGGTCGAGGCCGCTGCCGCTGGCGGTGACGGCGTCGGCCGGCACCGCGGGTGTCGCCGGAGCGTCACCCCGCACCGGCACGATCAGCCCGCCGGCGGCCACGTAGTCCTCGTCCGGCCTGGCCAGTTCGACAGGCACGCCCTGCCAGGAGCTGACGAACGGCGTGGCCGGGGCGACCTGGTTGACGCTGACCACGCGGATGACCGGGCCGGTGAGCCCGTCGGCGCGGAACACGGCAAGCACCGCGCCGACCCCGTCCGGTGTGCAGTACGGGCGTCGTCCGTCCACCCCGTCCAGTGCACCCACCGCCCTGGAGCGGGCGCAGACCTGGGTGAGCAGGCTCTCGGAGGCTGCCTCCGGGTCGGTCGAGAGGGTGTCGACGACGCTTTCCGGGCCAAGGTTGCCGGCCGCCGTGGAGGTCGGGTCGTAGCCGTCGCCAGCGGCGGACGGGCGGGACTGGAAATAGCGCGGGACGGGGTTGCCGTCCCCGTCGGTGAACGACTGCCCGATCAGCGCGCTGCCGACGGTCTTGCCGTCCACGGTGATCAGGGAGCCGTCCGCCGTGCCGGACAGGCCGGGAAGCTGCCCGGCCGCGACCAGGGCGAGCGGATAGGCCAAGCCGAGCAGCACGGTGAAGACGAGTACGGCGCGCAGGGCGGCCAGGTGTTGGGTGAGCCAACTGGGAAGTCGCATGTCAGATCCCCGGGACGAACTGGATGAGCAGGTCGATGAGCTTGATGCCGACGAACGGCACCACGATGCCGCCGAGGCCGTAGCGCAACAGGTTGCGGCTGAGCAGCTTCGAGGCGCTGGCCGGGCGGTAGCGCACACCGCGCAGGGCCAGCGGGATCAGCGCGATGATCACCAGGGCGTTGAAGATGACCGCCGACAGGATCGCCGACTCCGGGCTGGCCAGCCGCATGACGTTCAGCGTGTCCAGGCTCGGGTAGATGCCGGCGAACATGGCCGGGATGATCGCGAAGTACTTCGCGATGTCGTTGGCGATGCTGAACGTGGTCAACGCGCCCCGGGTGATCAGCAACTGCTTGCCGATCTCGACGATCTCGATCAGCTTCGTCGGGTCGGAGTCCAGGTCGACCATGTTGCCGGCCTCCTTCGCCGCCGACGTGCCGGTGTTCATCGCCACGCCGACGTCGGCCTGGGCCAGGGCGGGGGCGTCGTTGGTGCCGTCGCCGGTCATCGCGACCAGCCGGCCGCCCTCCTGCTCCTTCTTGATCAGCGCGAGCTTGTCCTCCGGCGTGGCCTCGGCGAGGAAGTCGTCCACGCCGGCCTCGTCCGCGATGGCCTTCGCGGTACGCGGGTTGTCGCCGGTGATCATCACGGTCCGGATGCCCATCCGGCGCATCTCGTCGAAGCGCTCGCGCATGCCGGCCTTGACCACGTCCTTGAGATGGATCACCCCGAGGGCGCGGGCCGGTTCCCCGTCGACGTGCTCGGCCACGACGAGGGGGGTGCCGCCGATGCCACTGATCTCGTCGACGATCTGCCCGACCTGCTCGGTGGGGTGGCCGCCGTTCTCGCGTACCCACTTCATCACGGCGGCGGCGGCGCCCTTGCGGACCCGGCGCGCCGGGTCCTGACCGGCGTCGGCGGTGAGGTCGACGCCGCTCATCCGGGTCTGCGCGGTGAACGGCACGAAGGTGGCGTGCGGAATGAGGCCGGGTTCGCGCTCGCGCAGCCCGTACCCGTTCTTGGCCAATACCACCACGGAGCGCCCCTCGGGCGTCTCGTCGGCCAGGCTGGAGAGTTGGGCCGCGTCCGCGACGGTGGCCGCGTCCACGCCGTCCACCGGCAGGAACTCGGCGGCCTGCCGGTTGCCGAGAGTGATCGTGCCGGTCTTGTCCAGCAGCAGCGTGTTGACGTCGCCGGCCGCCTCGACCGCCCGACCGCTCATCGCCAGCACGTTGCGTTGGACGAGGCGGTCCATACCGGCGATGCCGATCGCCGAGAGCAGCGCGCCGATGGTGGTCGGGATCAGGCAGACCAGCAGCGAGACCAGTACCACGCCGGTGACCCCGGAGTCGGTGATCGCTCCGGAGTCCGGCGCGGCGGCCTGGTAGCCCTTGGCGAAGATGGCGAGCGGTTGCAGGGTCACCACGGCCAGCAGGAAAATGATCGTCAGCGCGGCCAACAGGATGTTGAGCGCGATCTCGTTCGGCGTCTTCTGCCGGTTGGCGCCCTCCACAAGGGCGATCATCCGGTCGATGAAACTCTCGCCAGGCTTCTGCGTGATCTTCACGACGATCCGGTCGGAGAGGACCTTGGTCCCCCCGGTGACCGCGCTACGGTCGCCGCCGGACTCCCGGATCACCGGGGCGGACTCCCCCGTGATCGCCGACTCGTCGACGCTGGCGATGCCCTCGACCACGTCACCGTCGCCGGGGATGATGTTGCCGGCCTCGACCAGCACGACGTCGCCCTGCCTGAGCTCCGGTGCCGGCACGGCCTCGTCGGTGTAGGTGTTCGCGGCGGCCCCCGGCGTCCAGCCGACCAGCCGGGTCGCGATGGTGTCCTTCTTCGCCTGCCGCAGCGTGGCTGCCTGCGCCTTGCCCCGGCCCTCCGCGACCGCCTCGGCGAGGTTGGCGAAGAGCACGGTCAGCCAGAGCCAGATCGCGATCGCGATCGCGAACACCGACGGGTCGGCGGCGGCGAGCACCGTGGTGAACAGCGCGCCGATCTCCACGATCAGCATCACCGGGTTGCGCCACAACGTGCGCGGGTCGAGTTTGCGCAGCGCGTCGGGCAGGGACCGGAGCAGCTGCTTCGGATCGAGCAGACCGCCGCCGACCCGGTTGCCCTGGGTGGCGGGTGTACCGGCGGTGGCCGCGTCGGCGGTGCCGTGCGGTGCCGACGTGGACGTGGTCATGTCCTTCTCTCTCATGGTGGTCACAGCCCTTCGGCCAGCGGGCCGAGCGCGAGCGCGGGCAGGAAGGTGAGCGCGACGAGGACCACCGTGACGCCGACGACCATCCCGACGAAGAGCGGCTTGTGGGTCGGCAGGGTGCCCTCGGACGCGGGAGTCGGCTTCTGGCGGGCCAGCGAGCCGGCCAGCGCGAGCACGAAGATGATCGGCAGGAACCGGCCGAGCAGCATGCACAGGCCCAGCGCGGTGTTCCACCACGGTGTGCTGACCGTGATGCCGGCGAACGCGGAGCCGTTGTTGTTGCTCGCCGAGGTGAACGCGTAGAGCACCTCGGACAGGCCGTGCGGGCCGACGTTGAGGGCTGTGGAGTTGTTACCCGTCGCGAAGGCCGCCGCCGTCCCGGCCAGCACCAGCACGGGGGTGACCAGGAAGTACATCGAGGCGAACTTGATCTCCCTTGAGCCGATCTTCTTGCCCAGGTACTCGGGGGTACGACCGACCATCAGGCCGGCGACGAACACGGTGATCACCGCAAGGATCAGCAGGCCGTAGAGGCCAGCGCCGACACCGCCGGGGGCGACCTCGCCGAGCATCATGTTGCCCAGCAGCATCCCGCCGCCCAGCGCCGTGTACGAGTCGTGGAACGAATTGACCGCGCCGGTCGAGGTGAGCGTGGTGGCGGCGGCGAAGGTGGCCGAGTTCGACACGTCGAACCGCACCTCCTTGCCTTCGAGGGCCGCGCCGACCGCCTGCGGCACCGTGCCGTGCCCGCCGAGTTCGAACACGTTGGTCAGGGCGACGCTGGCGACAGCCAGGATGCCCATCACGGCGGCGACCGCGTAACCCTGCCGGTTCTGGCCGACCATCCGGCCGAAGACCCGGGGCAGGCTGAACGGGATCAGCAGGATCAGGAAGATCTCCAGCCAGTTGGTCCACGAGGTGGGGTTCTCGAACGGGTGGGCGCTGTTGACGTTGTAGAAGCCACCACCGTTGGTACCCAGCTCCTTGATGACCTCCTGGCTGGCCACCGGCCCGCCGGTGATCGTCTGGCTGCCGCCGGTCAGGGTGGTCACGTCGGTGCCGGCCGACAGGTTCTGCACCACGCCGCCGACCATCAGGGCGAGTGCGCCGAGCACCGCGATCGGCAGCAGGATCCGCAGCACGATCCGGGTCAGGTCGACCCAGAAGTTGCCCAGCTCGCCGGTGCGGCTGCGGGCGAAGCCCCGCACCAGCGCCACCGCGACGGCGATGCCGACCGCGGCGGAGACGAAGTTCTGCACCGCCAGGCCGGCCATCTGCACCAGGTGGCCCATGGTCGACTCACCCGAGTACCACTGCCAGTTCGTGTTGGTCACGAACGACACCGCGGTGTTCCACGCGCCGTGCGGCACCACCGGATCGAAGCCCAGCGACAGCCACAGCCTGTCCTGCACCCGCTGGAACAGATAGAGGAACAAGATCGAGACCGCCGAGAACGCCAGCACGCTGCGGGCGTACACGCCCCACGACTGCTCGGCGGCCGGGTTGACCCCGACCAGGCGGTACACGCCCCGCTCCAGGCGGGACTGCCTGGTGCCGGACACCACCCGGAACATGTAGTCGCCGAACGGCCTGTAGACCGCGACGAGGCCCGCGACCAGGGACAGGGCGAAGACGACGCCCGCTGTCGTCGTGGTCATCAGAACCGCTCCGGGAACAGCAGGGCGACCACCAGGAACACGGCCAGCCCGATCGCCAGCACCAAACCGACGGCGTTGACGGCGCTCACAGCTTCTCCACACCCCTCACCACGAGGGCGAGCGCTGCGAACAGCCCCACCGTCAACACCACGAACAGCACGTCAGACACCGCTGACTCCTCTGACCGGCAATGAGATCGTCACGACCGCCATCCGGTCGCGCCGGGCAATCACAACGCCTCCGACGTGCGACGAACAGGGTCGTTAACGCAACCATCACGCCGTCCGGGCGTTTCTTGACGCGCCTTTAACACCGCACGCTGATCAGGTGAAACGGCTCACATGCTTCGCGGGCTACTCACGGTGGACCACGTGCTTCCCGCTGCCGGTGCGGCGGACCCGGTTGGTCTCGCCGCGCTCGTTGCCGGCCCGTTCCGGCTCGGCCGGCAGCATGCCGCAGAACCGCTGTCTGCGGCATGCTGCCGAGAGGGTGCCGCCGGCGGCTTCCGGTACGCGACGGAGCAGCGGCAGGTCGTCGCCGGACACGCGGTTGCCTAGCGGGTGAGGGACTCCTGATAGATGTCGGCGTAGGTGCGCGTGCCCTTGATCAGATCGTCGCAGAAGGTGGCGACGTCGGTGCCCGTGACCTCCAGAACGCCCTTGCCGGCCGCGACACCCTCCTCGAAGAAGTCGACGATTCCGGGCAGCAGACCCCCGTCCACCAGATCGGTCGGCCCGACCTTGAACAGGTAGCGCTGCATCTCCTGGTAGACGATCCGGTAATCAGGCGGGAGAGCCTTGACCCGGGCGACGTGCGCCCGCCACTGCTTCTTGCCCTCGACGATGTCTCGAATGCTCATGTCAGTCTCCCAACCGGGCCAGTTTGCGTGCGACGTTCCGGTTCAGCTGCTCCCGCCACCGGTCGCGGTAGGTGCGGGCCCCCGCTCCGCCGGCCAGCGCCGCTGCGAAGCCGGGGATGTCGTCGCCGAGCACCTCGTCAACGCGCTGCCCGTCGGCTGCGGCCTCTTCGAGCAACCCGAGGGCGGCATCGGCGACAGGGGTCAGGTTGCGGCCCGTGAAGCTCCCGTACGGGAAGAGGCCCGCCGTGATCTGTCCCCACGCCGCCTGATAGTCGGCCGGCAACGCCTGCGCCCGATCCTCGAACGCTTTCCAGTCTCGGGTCAGATCGCTGCCCGTGATGGTCTCCCAGAAGCTCATGCCCCGCCCTCCTTGAGTTTGTCGATCCGCGAGGAGACGTACTGCCATTTCGCCCAGAACGTCGCGAGCTCCCTGCGCCCAGCGTCGTTGAGCGTGTAGAACTTGCGCGGCGGACCCACTTCGGACCGTCGCTTCGACACCTGGACGAGCTTGCCGCGTTCCAGACGCAGCAGGATGGTGTACACCGTGCCGTCGATGACGTCAGCGAAGCCGAGCGCGTTCAGGCGGCGCGTGATGGCGTAGCCGTAGGTCTCCTCACGGCTGATGATTTCGAGCACGCAGCCCTCAAGCGTGCCCTTCAGCA
Organism: Micromonospora sp. SCSIO 07396; assembly: GCF_053667945.1. Classification (NCBI taxonomy): domain Bacteria; kingdom Bacillati; phylum Actinomycetota; class Actinomycetes; order Micromonosporales; family Micromonosporaceae; genus Micromonospora; species Micromonospora sp. SCSIO 07396. The sequence goes on along the minus strand of NZ_CM132210.1, from coordinate 1,627,201 downwards.
TCTCGGTCAGATCCTCCACCGCGCCCCCCTCCACTATTCAGTGTCACCAACTACTGGTACACGGTATCACCGAATACCGGTAGTCGGTACCACCGGGCACCGGTGGATTTCCGCCCGCCACGGGCGGCGGCAGTCAGCTTCAGCAGCAGGTGACGGTGCGGAGCCCTGCGGCGTGGTCGCCGGAGGCGGCCTGAGCGGCGACGGCCCGGATCTGGTCGCGGGTGAGGTGGTGGCCGGCGCGGATCACGGCCGAGACCGAGGACAGGTTCGCGGCATCGGCGAGCGGGTCGGCGTCCAGCAGCAGGAAGTCGGCGTCCATCCCGGCCGCGATCCGGCCCATCCGGTCAGACCGGCCGAGATACGCCGCCGGAGCGGTCGTGGCGGCGCGCAGGATGTCCAGCGGCGGGATCCCGGCGGCCGCCCACTCGCCGAACTCCAGGAGCATCGTCTGGCCCGGGGTGGCGCCCTGACCGTCGGTGCCGGTCATCATGGGCACCTTGGCGGCGTGGAAGATGCCGACCATGCGCACACAGAGCTCGTACGCTTTGCGGTAGGTCTCGCGTGTCGTGGCCGGCAGGCCGTCGAAGGTCCTGAGAACGTCCTGACGCTCGGCTCGTTCCTCGGCGGACAGCAGGGCGGAACCGGGGTCCTGCCGGTATTCCGGGGCGTCGGCGAGGTACTGGGTACGCAGGCGGACGAGGGTGGGTGTCTGCCAGGTGCCGTTGGCCGCGAAGGTGCTGGCCAGCTCCCGCGCCCTGGCCTCGTCGAAGGTGTCGAGAGCCTGCCCCAGCAGGGCTACGGCTTCCTCCTTGGCGAAGGCGGCCGGATTGATCAGCCGCCTGTTCTGCTGGCCGGCCAGGACGTCGTCGGCAAGTGGCAGGCCCAGCGCCCATTGCGGTACGGGCAGCGCCGGCTTCTCCCGGCCCCACAACGTGTCGCGTTCCGTGGAGCAGGTGATCCAGATGTTGCTGCCGGTGCCGAGGTGCTCGACCGAGTGGTAGCCGAGCCGGGACGCCTCGGTCACGCTCACGTCGGGCGGCAGGTGCCCGGCCGTCGGGAGGCCCTCCTCCCGCGCCTGTTCGAGCGCCGCGAGGAAGGGCTCGCGGTCGTACACGACGATCTTGATGAAGTCGGCACCCTGCTTCCTCTGTCGCTCGACCTCGGCCCGGGCGTCGTCGGCGGATCCGGCGTTGAACGGCGACAGCAGTGCTCCCGGCATGGCGAGCAGGGCGGGGGCGTACTCGGTCAGCGGCAGCCGGTGCTGCGCCCGGTAGCGCAACAGCTCCTCCGAGGCGGCCATCTGGCGTATGCCGGTGACGCCCTCGGCCAGCATCGTCGCGAGGTAGCCCCGGGCGTCGCCGCCCTGCAACGTGTGGACGTGCATGTTGTTGTAGCCCGGGACGGCGAAGCGGCCGCCGCCATCGACGACGCGCACGTCCCCGGCGGTGGCCGCCGCGGAGCCGGTCACGGCGGTGATACGGCCGTCGCGCACCAGCACCGACCGGTGTGGACGCCGGGAACCGTCGACCGGATCGATCACCGTGACGTTGTCGATCCGGATCGGCGACGCCGTCGGGAACACGACCCGGTCGGGCTCCCTCCTGGTGAGCGCCCGGGTCGCCGGAATACCTACCGCGGCGGCCACGATGACGCCCCCACCCATGGCGAGGAAGCGACGACGGGTACGGCGCGGCTTCGCTGAGTCGTCGGACCTGCCCGGACCACCGGCGACACCCGGGTCAGCGTCCAGGCCCTCACCGCCTGGCCGCTGCTGCGACTCTCGGGTCCCGCCGCAGCCACCAGGCGACGGGACACCCGCATCCCGGGAGAGGTTCACCGGCACGCCGTCCCGGAGCCGCTCCCGGCCGGACGGACGTCGTTCCCGGTGATCGTCAGTCGGAGCCCGTCGGCGGTCGCGGCGGCCCCCCGGTAGACGAGGCCGGCGGGCAGCGTCGGCAGATCGACCGTACGCGACTGGGCCTTGTCGCCGAGACGGCTGGCCGGCAGCCGGACGCCCAGGAACGGGATCTCCACCTCCTCGGGCTCGATGCGCAGGACCCCGTCGACGATCTCGGGATCGGCGTACACCGTCACCTGCTGGGAGCGCCCGAGCAACTGGATCTGCATCTGCACGGTGAGTCGTCCGGCGTCGTCCGCGCCGTAGCCGGCCGGGCTCGTCGGGCCCGGGGAGCCGTGGGCGGCGGCCGTGCCGAGCTGGGCGTACGGCAGGGTGACGTCGGCGACGACCGACCCGGCGCTGATCCCCCCGGAGCCGGGCAGCCGCACGTCGTGCGCGGTCGCCTCCACCGCCGCGGAGAACCGGCCCACCGTCACCTGCGGCACCCGGACGTGGACGGTGCGGAAGGTCCCGCGAGCCAGTTGGATCAGGAACGGGCCGCCCCCGAAGTCGGCCTCGGGCGGCTCACTGAGCCCGGCGGCGCATTGCAGCCGGGCGGCGAGACGGTCGGATGCGTCGCCGGCGACGACCCGGTCGGCGGTGAACCCGATGCCCAGCACCAGCACGACCGGTGCTCCGGCGATGATCCATTTTCTGTGCACGGCCGATACCTCCAGGTGAGTCAGGACTGTGGCCCCCGCCGGACCAGGCCGGCCGGCACGCTGGACCATGGCGGTGCACAGGGCAGGGACCTGGGGCGAAGTCGTCGAACCGGCGCGCTACCGGTCCCCGGTGAACACGGCCGTACGGTCGTCACCGGCCGGCAGGGGCTCTCCTGCGGCGGCCCCGGCCGGAGGCCTGTCGAAGGCCGCCGGGTCGGCCTCGATCGAGATGCTGGGCAGGAACCGGTCGAGGAGCGGGGGCAACTGCCACTGCCGGTCACCGACCAGCACCATCACCGCCGGCACGAGCAGGCAACGCACGATGGTGGCATCGACCGCCACGGCGACCGAGAGTCCGAGTCCGAACATCTTGACGACGGGGTTCGAGTTGATCAGGAAGCTGGCGAAGACAGCCACCATGATGAGGGCCGCACTGCTGATGATCCGGCCGGTGTCGGCGAGTCCGAGGCTCACCGCCCGACGGTTGTCCCTGGTGGCATGCCAGTGTTCCTGCACCGAGCTGAGCAGGAAGACCTCGTAGTCCATGGACAGGCCGAACAGGATGGCGAACATCATCATCGGCACGTAGGACTCGATCGGCACCGGCCCGTCCAGGCCGAGCAGATGGATCCCCCAGCCCCACTGGAAGACCGCGACGACGACGCCGTAGGCGGCGGCGATGGAGATCAGATTCATCGCGGCGGCCTTGGCGGCGAGCCAGAGCGACCGGAAGGCGAGCAGCACGAGCACACAGGCGAACACCACCACGGCGCCGATCAGCAGCGGCAGCCGCTGGGAGATGCGCTCGGCCAGATCGGCCTTGGTGGCGGTCAGCCCGCCCACGTGACCTTCGGCGTCCTCACCGGTCAGGGCCTGCGGCAGCGTCGTGTCGCGAAGCCGGTGCACGAGCTCGACCGTGCTGTCGTCCGAGGGCGACGTCTGTCCGGTCACGTTGAAGACCGCCACGGCGGAGTCGGCGCTGACGACCGGGGCGCTGACCTCCCGTACGCCGGGGGTGTCGGCGAGTGCGGCACCCAGCGCGACCAGACGGGGGTCCTGGGCCCGCGGGTCCTGGCCGGCCACGGTCTTCGCGCCGGGCGGGGCGGTGGCTGGATCGACCATCTCGACGACGACCCGCAGCGGGCCGTTCGCGCCGGGCCCGAAGCCTTCGGCGAGGGCGTCGTGGGAGCGGCGCGACTCGGTGGAGGTGGGCAGTCTCCCGGAGTCCATCTGGCCGAGCCGCAGGGCGAACACCGGGGCGCTGAGCGCGAGCAGCACCGCGGTGGCGGCCAGCGCGGTCAGCAGGGGCCGTTTCGCCACGCGTACGGCCAGGCGGGCCCAGAGCGTGGTGTCGAGTCCTGCGTGATCGGCACCGGTGGTGGTGTGCCGGCTGCCCGGCAGGGAGAACCGGTTGATCCGGGGACCGAGCCAGCCGAGCATCGCCGGTGTGAGGGTGACGGCCGATCCCAGGCTGACGGCCACGACGATGGCGGCGGAGTATCCCAGCCAGCCGACGAAGGAGACGCCGGACAGGGCCAGCCCGCACACCGCGATGATGACGGTGCCGGCGGCGAAGACGACCGCCCCGCCGGATGTCGCCGTCGTACGGGCGGCGGCCTCTTCGGCCGACAGGCCACCGGCCAGCAGGCGTCGGAACCGTACGACCAGGAACAGTCCGTAGTCGATGCCGACCCCGAGGCCGATCATGGTGGCCAGGGTGGCCGCCACCGTCGGGATGTCGACCGCGTTGCCCAGCAGTTTGAGCAGGGCCAGACCGCTTCCGACGGACAGGACGGCGGTGAGGATGGGGACCCCCATGGCGACGGCCGATCCGAAGGCCAGCAGCATGACGATGACGGCCATCACGATGCCGATGAGCTCACTGGTGTGCACCGGGCTCCTGGACAGTCGCTGGCCCAGTTGCCCGCCGATGGACACGTCCAGCCCGGCGTCGGTGGCCGGGGCGGTCGCCTCCCGTACCTGCTCGGCGAGATCGAGGGTCGCCGCGGATCGCGACTGTGGTGTCACGGTCAGGTAGCCGATGCGGCCGTCCGGGCTGAGGGCGGGGGTGCCGGCGGCCGGCGGACCACTCACCGTGCCGACGCCCGGGACTGCGCGAATCCTCTCCGCGGTGGCCTGCAGGGCATCCTGGTACGTCCGGTCGGTCAGTCTGCCGCTCGGCGCCTCGACCACGACCGGGCTGGGGTCGACCGACCTACCGGGAAACGCCCGGTCCAGCAGGGTCTGCGCGACCGCGCTGTCGCTGCCGTCGACCGCGATGGCGTCGGCGTTGCCGCCGTCGAAACGGCTGCCGGCGAGGATGAGCGCCAGGGCCAGGACGACCCAGCTGACGGTCACCGCGCGGGCGTGACGTGCACAGAACCGGCCCGTCCGGTAGAGGAAGGTTGTCATCTCGCTGCGCTCACCCGGGACTCGTCGTTGCGGGGCCGCACGGCCGTTGTCGTTGCCACGTAGCTCAGCGAACCAGCGGATGCTTACCGGCAGCCGCCGCTGAGGCTGACGGTTGTCTGAGGGCCGCTGCGGCATCATGGGCCGATGAGTACCACCGGCCCCACCTCCCTCCTGCACCCCAGCCGGCCAGGCACGCCGGCCCGGATCCTGGTGGTCGACGACGAGGCGCACATCGTCGAGGTGCTGGCGGCGACGTTGACGTTCGCCGGGTTCGAGGTACGGGCTGCGCGCTCGGGTGCCGAGGCCCGACAGGTCGCCGCCGAATACCGGCCCCGGGTGGCCCTCCTGGACGTCCTGCTCCCCGACGGCTCCGGCTTCGATCTCTGCGACTCGTTACGGGAGGTTCAGCCTGAGCTGGGCGTGCTGTTCGTGACGGCCCGCGACGCCGTCAGCGACCGGCTGACCGGGCTCGGTCTGGCGGACGGCTACATCACCAAACCGTTCAGTGTCGCCGAGGTGATCGCCCGGCTCAACGTGCTGCTGCGTCGTCTGGACGCCAGGCGGCCCGACCAGACGGTCGATCCGGTGCTCCGGGTCGGCGACCTGGAGGTGGCCGTGCGGAGTCACCGGGTGAGCCGCCAGGGAGACGACGTGGAGCTGACACCGACCGAGTTCAGGGTGCTCACCTACCTCATGGGTCGCCCTGGACTTGTCGTCAGCAAACAGCACCTGCTCAGCGAGGTGTGGGGGCATCAGTTCGGCGACGTGACGGCCGTGGAGAAGGTCGTCAGCCAGTTGCGCCGCAAGATCGGGCCAGGGCTGCTGCACACCGTACGCGGATTCGGCTACACGGTGCGTGACGGCGCACCGTGAGCCGGCAGGGTGACGCGTGCCTCCAGGCCTCCCCCGTCGTCCCGCCGGTCGTGCAGGCTCAGCGTCCCGCCGTGTTGCTCGGTGATCTCCCGCGCGATGCTGAGCCCCAGACCGCTGCCACCGTTGGCCACGCGACCGCCGTCGGCCCGCCAGAAACGTTCGAAGGCGCGGGCGATCGACAGCGGGTCGAGGCCCGGCCCGTGATCCCGGACGAGGATCACGAGACGGTCGCCCGCGTGGGCGACGACGACGTCGATCGGGCTGCCCGCCGGTGTGTACCGGACGGCGTTGCCCAGCAGGTTACGCATCACCTGGACGAGCGACGTCTCGTCGCCCGGCACGATCGCGTGGGGCGGCTCCACCCGAAGTGAGATCGTCCGGCCGGGCTCGATCATGCGGAGATCGGTGACCAGGCCGCCGAGTGCGGCACCGACGTCGACAGGCATCCGTTCCAGCGGCCGGCGGGCGTCCAGCCGGGCCAGCAGGATCAACTCCTCGACCAGGCGCTGCATCCGGGTGGTCTCCGCACTGATGCGCGCCATGGCCAGGTCCACCTGCTCCCCGTCGGCGACGCCGCCGTTGAGGTAGAGGTCGCTCCAGCCGCCGACGGTGGTCAACGGTGTCCTGAGTTCGTGTGACGCGTCGGCGACGAAGCGGCGCACCCGGTCCTCGGCATCTTCCCGCGCGCCGAAGGCCGCGTTGAGCTCGGCCGCCACCCGACCGATCTCGCTGTGCGGATGCGGCACCGGGATACGGCGGCCACGCTGTCCGCCGGCTATCGCTCGTGCGGTGTCGGCCACGACCCGCAACGGCCGCAGACCGATCCCGAGGACCAGGTTCGCGGTCAGCACCCCGGCCGCGAGGATCGCCGCGGAGGCGATGACCTCGACGAGCAGCAGGCGGTTGAGCGTGGCGTCCACGTCGGCCAGGGAGATCCCGACGATCAGGGCGGCCGGCCGCACGCGTAGGCCGTCGATGCTCAGCGTGATCCCCGCGGCCACGCCGGAAAGGTCGATGATGGTCAGTCGGTAACCGGGGCCGCCGCCCGTGCTGGCGGCGGTGAACGGCCCGGAGGTGGCCCTGATCAAGTCCGGCAGGACCGGCGGCGTCAGATCCTCGTTGGCGGACACCGCCTCGTGCGCCACCAGCAGCGACCCGTCGTCACCCACCACGGCGACGTACTGGGTGCTGGGCGTCAGCATCCGCACCGTGCCCCAGCTGATCTTAACGTCGCTGTCCCTGCCGACCTGGTCACCGATCCGGTCCGCCACCGACTCCAGGGTCGCGTCGAGCCGGTTACGCAGGAACGTCTCCAACGCGGCGTAGGCGGTGACGTCGGCGACGAGCAGCCCGGCGGCGAGCAGCGCGAGGGTCCCGGCCAGCAGACGCCCCCGCAGCCCCTGCCAGGCGCTGGTGACACGCGGCACCGCCGGCAGCCTCACGCCGAGGGCTCCCGCATCGCGTAACCGAATCCCCGGACGGTGTGCAGCAGCGGCGGCACGCCGTCCGCGTCGATCTTGCCGCGCAGTTGGCTGACGAACTTCTCCACCACCGAGGTGTCGCCGCCCTCGTAGCCCCACACCTCGCGCAGGATCTGACGGCGTGACAGCACCAGTTCGACGTGCCGCATAAAGTACTCCAGCAGCCGGAACTCGGTAGGCGACAGCGTGATCGACCGACCGGCGCGGACGACCCGGTGGGTCTGCTCGTCCAGCTCCAGATCCCCCACCCGCAGGCACGTGGCGGGTTCCGCCGCCGACACCGTACGGCGCAACAGCACGTTCAGCCGGGCGACCACCTCAGCGGTGCTGAACGGCTTCGTCACATAGTCGTCGGCCCCCAACGCCAGGCCGGTCACCTTGTCCTCGATCCCGTCGCGGGCGGTCAGCAGCAGCACCGACAACTGTTCGTCGCGGGCCCGAAGCTCCAGGCAGAGATCGAGACCGGAACCGTCGGGCAGCATGACGTCCAGCACCGCAAGCTCCGGCCTGAACCCGCGCGCCAGCACCCGCGCCTCGGCGCAGCTCGCCGCCGCCCGTACGGTGAAGCCCGCGAACGACAGCATCGCGATCAGCACCTCCGCGATCGCCGCTTCGTCCTCGACCACCAGCACCCGGGCCGGACGCAGAGCGACGAGTCCGGCGGCGCGCGGGCCGACCTCACCCGATCGCCCCGGACCGGAGCGGTTCGCGGTTGTCACCGCTCAACCATGCCGCACCGTCGCCGCCGATGCCCCTGCGACAAGCTTCTCATCGCCTGCTGATTGGCTGAATGCGCCGTCCGATTCCGCTCACTGCCGATTGACGTCACCGGAACCGCGGTGCTTGCGGTCCACTTGGGCGGGTGAACGGTGCGGTCCAGATGCCTCTGTCGGCGTGAGCGGAGGCGTAACCGTCGCCGGCGTACGTCAGCTGCGGCCGACCTGGAAACCGACTCCGCGGACCGTCCGGATCCAACCGCTACCAATCGTGCTTCGCAGTGAGCTGACGTGCGTGTCGATGGTGCGACTGCTCCGGCTGTTCGCGACGTGCGGGGTGGGATCGCCCCACACCTCTGCCATCAACCGTTCCCGACTCAGCACGCTGCCGCCCTGCCGGGTCGCCGCCGAATCCGCGGTGTCGGCCGGTCCCACGTCGTTGCGGGAGTCGTTCGGGCGGCCGGGCAGCAGGCTGCTACCCGCCAGAATCACCAGGACGCAGGCCACGATCCACCAGTACACGAGCCGGAACCCGCCCATCGGATCGGCCTCACCTGCGACATCGACGATCAGCGCGACCACGGCGATGCCGACCGACGCGCCGAGCTGGTTGAGCATGTACAGCACCGAACTGCCCTGCGGCACCTGGTGGCTGGGAAGCGTCCGGTACAGCGCGCCCATGGTCGGCGCGCCCACGGCACCGAGCCCTACGCCGATGACGAACGCCCACAGCGCCGACCACGCCCCGTTGGTCCCGGCATCGACCTGGGTGAGCGCCAACGCGCCGAGCGCGGCAACCGCAGCACCGGTAAGGGCTGGACCCTGCGCCCCGACCGTGTCGCTGAGCCGGCCGGCGACCGGCATGGCCAGGACGGAGCCCAGCCCCAGTGGTGCGACGAGAAGACCGGCGGCCAGGGCACCGTCGCCCTGCCCGTGCAACTGCTGGTAGTAGAGGGGCAGCGCGAACAGGATCGAGTAGGTGGCGACCCCGACCAGGCCCTGCACCGTGACACTGGCGGAGAAGCTTCGGCTGGCGAACAGTCGCAGGTCGATCAGGGGCGGCACGGTCCGGGGACGCAGGGCGTGCGTGGCGTAGGCGACCAACGCGGCCACCCCGACCACCAGGGGAACCAGCACCCGCCAGGCGGTCAACGTACCCGCTGTGGCGACCTGGGACAGGGCGAGCACGACGGCAGCCACCCCCGGGCCGGCCAGGACGAGACCCAGCACGTCCAGGCGGCTGCGGGGGTTGAGCGTCTCCGGCGCGTCGGCCGGCACCACACGCAGCGCCAAGGCGAACGCGACCAGACCGATCGGGATGTTGACCAGGAACATCCACCGCCAGTTGGTGGTGTCAAGGACGAGGCCACCGATCACCGGGCCCAGCACCGGCCCCAGTGGCAGGACCGCGCCCATGAGGCCCATCACCCGCCCCGCGCGGTGTGGGCCCGCCGCACGGGCCAGCAGGGTGAGCACGAGCGGATCGAGGATGCCGGCCCCCACGCCCTGGACGACGCGGAACAGGATCAGGCTCGCCACGCTCCCGGCGAGGCCGGAGGCCAACGATCCCGCCATGAACAGCAGGAGGCCGAAGAGCCAGAGCCGTCGCGCGCCGAAGCGGTCCACCGCCCAGGTCGTGATCGGGATGGTGGCGGTCAGGGCGAGCAGATATCCGGTGGATGCCCAGCTGATGGCGCTGACCGAGGCCTGGAAGGTGGTGGTGAGGGTGTCCACGGCGACGGCAACCATGGTGCCGTCGAGGATGCCCATGATGCCGCCCAGCAGCACGACGCTGACCAGCCTGATCAGCGCTGGATCCAATCTGTTGTCTGCCTGGGTCACGGCGCTCTCCCGCTCGACTTAATGAACCTGCCGGTTCAAATTACCGGTCCAGCCGGACCGATCGCAAGAACTCCGTTCAATCCACTGGACTCACCGGTTCAAGTTGCTGGACGTCGGCTAGGATGTCCAGATGGCGGAGGTCGCGGAGCGTGAGGAGCAGCGAAAACGGGTTCACCGGGGGCGCATCGACAAGCGGAAGGCGATCCTCGACGCCGCGTTCGCCGTGTTCGCGCGTAAGGGCTACGCACAGGCCTGCGTCAACGAGATCGCCGTCGAGGCCGGGGTCGCCAAGCCCACCGTGTACAACCACCTCACCGACAAGGTGAACCTCTTCCGGCACGCGGTCGAGGCAGCCTCGGACGCCCTCATCTCGCAGAACCTCGCCACCATCGGCCGACTCGCCGATCCGGGCGACGACATCCGGGCGACGCTGCTCGCGGTGGGCAGCGAGCTGGCCCGGCTCGCCTGCAACGAGCAGGCCCAAGCATTGCGGCGGCTGCTCTACGCCGAAGCCGCCCGCTTTCCCGAACTCCTCGACGCCGTCCCCGGGTACGGGCCGGACCGGCTCACCGAGGCGCTGGCCGACCGCTTCGCCCGCCTCGCGCTGGCTGGTCGGTTGCGGATCTCCGATCCGGCCCTGGCCGCCGAGCAGTTTCTCGCGCTGATCACCGGGCCGCTGGAGACCCGGTCGCACTACGGCAACCGTAGTGTCTCCGTGCAGGAACAGCAGGCCGTCACCGTGGCAGCCGTGGACACGTTCCTGCTGGCCTTCGGATAGCGCGCTGCTGCACGGATTTCCCTGCCGCGCACGCGCTGGCGGGTCGCTGACGTTGTGCCAGTGGCGACGCCGGGCCGACGTCGATGCCGGGACCACGCCCGGCACGGCCACCAGTGAGTCGGCCGCCGAGGGGATCCCCGTGGCTGGCCCGACCCGTGAAACCACCTCGACCTGGCCGGCCAGGATCGGTGCGTGCCGCTGCGGGGACTGCCCCCGATAGATCGGCCCGGATATCATCGCTGAGGAACGAAGGAGGTCGCGTATGCAGCCGGTCGTTCCGTTCCAGCTCATCGCAAAGCTCGGGGCCTGCCAGATCGGCGGCGTATGGTCGGCCGTCGACGAGAACGAGCATTCTCTCGTCGTCGCCGTGCTCGACGCCGGTGTCGCGGGCGAGCCACGCTGGCGGGACGCCTTCGCGGCTACCACCAACGCTATCGCGCAATCGGCCTCGGCCGGCCCGACCTACGTCGGCGCAGACTTCTCCGCCGCCACACCGTGGGTCGCCTATCCACAGGAACTTCTTCCCACTGCGGAACGCACGTTCCTCGCCCTCGGAATGTCCTACGCGCCAGTTGTGGCCCACGCGGACGATCCCCCCACGGCAGAGCGCCACGTGCAGCCGGACGCCGCGCCGACGCCGCGCCCGACCGACCGACCACTGACGACGGCCGAGCAGACGTCTCCGGCGCGACTGGGCAGGACCCTCCCGCCGACCGACCCGTCACCCCCGTCGGACTCCCCGCCTCACCCACCCGCTGAGCCGCCGCCGCTGCGGCCCCCGCCTCGGGCCGGCCGGTGGGCGCTGCCTGCCATCGGCCTCATCGTGGGGCTGCTGGCTGGCGGCGGCCTGGTCCTGCTCGTAGATCCGGGCACGGACCCACCCCGCCCGCCGGCGGCGGCCAGCGCTTCGCCGTTACCGTCGCCGGCTCCCACGCCCGCGCCGCTGAGCCCCGGGCTCGAACCGCCGGTCGCCGGCCGCTGGCCGGCCGGGTGGGTGAGGTTCACCCCCGCCGACCGGATCCACACCGTGACCGGGCTGGATGGCGTGAGCTTCCCGGTCAGGCTGCCGCCGCGGTGGCGGTGCACGCTCGTCGAGCGAGCCGACGGGCTCAGCAGGCACCGGTGCGGCGGGCCGTCGGACAGCGGCGAAGATCTCGGTGGCGAGCTGGTCGTACGCGAATGCCCGGCACCGTGCGACGGACCTCGGCAGACCGCCATGCGTACCGCCGAAGAGGCCTGGGGGCTGCAGTGGGTGCACTGTGGGCCCACCTGCGCGTACGCCGAAACCAGCAGTCTCACCGTCGATGGCGCGCGACGGTACGGCCTGGTGGTGGTCGCCTACTGGCGCAGTGGCGACGGCGACATCGACCAGCAGGTGGTGTTGCGGATGACGGCACCCGTCACCAACGCGAACCTGCTACGCCGGGTCGCCAACTACCTTCGGGACGTCCTGCTCTTCTGACCCGGTCGTGGCCGGCTGGCCGGCCGGCCAGCTGGTCCACCTGATCAGGCAGAGCGGCAGCCAGGTCAGGTATCCGGCGAGGGTGACCGCCAGGTGCGACGCTTCCAGCCAGGAGATCCAGGCGAGTGCGATCAGGTAGAGCGCCGGCGTCGGATCGCCCCGTCCGAACAGGAGGACCGAGCGCCGCCAGACGAAACCGAGCAGGACCGCGAAGAGGACGACGGTGAGCAGGCCCCCGACGGCCAGCAGGTGGACCAGCACGTTGTGCCCGTGGGTGTACCGGCCACCGAGCGCCTCGACCAACTGCGGCTGCCGCTCGAAGTAGCCGGGTCCGTGGCCGACCAGTGGTCGATCGGCCCACCGGCTCAACAGGGCACGCCAGATCTGCCCCCGCTTGGTGAACATGGCCGGGTCGGTGACGAGCAGCGGGCTGAGCACGGTCAGGACGAGCCCGGCCGCCGCCGGACCACCGACGAGCACCGACCGCCGCCACCCCACACCCAGCCGACCAACTGCCTGCCAGTGGAGCAGTCCCCGGGTCAGCAGGACGACGAGGGCCGCCAGTTGACTGGTCCGGGAACCGGTCCAGACCAGCGCGACCAGGATCATGGCCAGAGCGACCCGGCGCGACCACCCGTGCCGCAGACGGAACACGAACGGCAGACTGAGCGCGAGCATGATTCCGAGCACGTTCGAGTGCGGGTACGCTCCGGTGAGCAGTCCGCCGACAGCCCAGCTCTTGGCCCCCACTCCGGCTCCGGTGAGCAGCGCCAGATCGGGCCGTAGCGCCGCCAGCAGAAGCGCACCGGCGGCGCTGACCGCCCCGAGCACCCCGATCGCGGCCAGTGCCGGCGTTCCCGGCTGGAGCGCCCAGATCGCGAGGATGGCAGCAGGCAGAGCCAACGCCACCGGCCCGGGGGGTTCGCCGTTGACCAGCCCGGCAAGGTGCAGGGCACCCAGCGGCGCCAGGGCCACGACAAGTTCACCCGGGCGGTGCTGGCGTGGCCTCCGCAGCCCGTACCCGGCAAGGAGCAGGGACAGCCCGATCACGGCCGCGGTGACGGCGTCGCCGAGGAGACGGCCGGTGGCGGGCATGGAATCCACTGCGGCGTTGAAGGTCGGTCGCCCGTTGGACAGCAGGTCCAGAAGTGAGGGAATGGTGACCCTGACCCAGGCCAGGCCCAGCAGGACGACCACGCCCCCGGTGGCGACCCGGTCCACGGTGGCGGGATCCCCGCGACCCAGGAAGCCCGCCCGCTGAAGGCCGGCGACCATCCGATCGCGGGACAACATACTCACCACTCGCTCCTGCCGCTGTCGGGTACCCGCGAACCGACGGTGTCCTGCGCCTCGGTCGGACTGTGTCGGGGCTCCCGCCGGGTCCACCCGAGCCGGGCACACAGCAGGCGGAGATCAGCGGCGTACAGCACGGTCACCGCGCGCAGTGACGGCACCACCACCAACCTGCGTACCGACCTGGCCGCGGCACCGGCAGCGACGACGTACCCGACCAGGCTCGCCAGGGCCGCACCCACCGCGCCCAACGGGGCCAACACCACGAGCAGCAGCACACCGGTGAGCGAGCCGGCGACCAGAGCGGCCGAGGACCGGGCCGGCTCCCCGTGGGCGAGCAGCAGGGCGCTGAACACCTGCACGCAGGTGTAGACGACGGTGGCTGCGCAGAGAATGACGGTGGGCAGCACCGCCGGGGCGAAAGCGACGCCGAAGAACCGGGGTACCAGCAGCCCCGCGCCAGCGGCGAGGACCGCGCAGCCGAACGCCGCCGCAGGTAGGGCCATCCGGGCCACCCAGAGCACCGAGGTGACGCCCTCGGCGTCCGCCCCGCCCATCAGGATGGTGCGGGCGGCGGTCGCGACCACGGTCGGCAGCTCCGCCACGCTCACCGCGACCGCGTAGAAGCCCAGTTCGCGTGCACCGAGCAGCGGCAGGCCGACGACCTGGTCGAGCCGGGCGCTGGAGGTCGCCGCCAGCACTCCCGGCAGGCAGACGAGCGCGTACCGGACCAGCGACCGCACGGGGATCGGCCCGGGCCGGTCGACCGCCCCGGCACGACGGGCTGGTCCGGCCGCGGTGTCGCTCTCCGCGTCGGCGCAGCTCCCTGAGCCTGCCCGACGACGGAGGCGGGGCAGCCCGAAGAGGACGCCGGTGGCCGTCGAGGTCAGGGCGAGCAGCGCCGACCAGAAGGGGCTCAGATCGAACGCCACGCAGGCGATGACCATGAGGACCGTTCGGAGTACGGCCGGCACGGCCTTCATCAGGTTGACGCCGCCGACGTCCGAGGCGCCGGTGAGCGCCCCGATGACCAGGTTCGTCAACAGATGCACCGGCGCGAGCAGTGTCAGCAGCATGAACTGCTGCCGCTCGCCGGCCGTCCGGTCGAACACGAACAGGCCCAGCACCCCCAGCAGCAGCACGGCGACCAGACCGAGTGGAACGGCGGCCAGCATGCTGACCCGGGCGGCGTCCCGTCGGGACAACCGGCGTTGGCGCACGTGGAAGGCGAGCGCGTCCTGCAGCCCGTAGGTGCCCAGCCAGCCGCAGACCACGATCGGCAGGGTAAGTGCGGCGAAGAGTCCCCGCCCCTCCGGTCCGAGCTCACGGGAGAGGAAGGGGCTGACGATCAGCCCGCTGACCGGGACGAGCAGGTTCGCGGCGGTGGCGGTGACCAACCGTCCGGCGACCCTCATTGCCCCGACCCGGTGTCGCCACCGGTGAGACACCCGTGCGCGGTGAGTGCCGTGAGCAGGCGCTCGGCGAACCGGGCCTCGGAGAACCCCTGCCCGACCAGGCGGGCGGCCTCGACGGCCATCGCGTCGAGTGCGCCCGGTGGGGTGCCGAGGATCTGTCCGGCCATCGCGGCCGGGTCCGGGGCGATCCGGACGGCGGGACTCGCCGGCAGCCCCTCGGCACCCACCCTCGTGGTGAAGACCGGAATCGCGTGGGCCAGCAGGGTAAGCGTCTTCAGCTTCACGCCGGCGCCGCTCCACAGTGGCACGATGCCGGCCCGGACACCGGCGAGCGCCGGACGCAGGTCCTCGACGTAACCCCGGACCCGTACCCCCGGGTGCTGTCCCAGTTCGGCCCGTGTCGACCCGGCAAGTCCCGAACCGAGGAGGGTGAGCGTGAAGCCGGCGCGGGCCAGCGGCGGCCATCCCTCGGCCAGGAAGCGCCGCAGGCCGGTCAGGTTCGGCTCGTAGGCGAAGCTGCCCAGCCAGACCAGCTGCCGTTCCCGGGGTCGGGGCAGGTGCCCCGTCGGGAGGGGGACGCAGCTGGGCAGCACGAAGGTGGCGTCCCGGCCGTGGTACCGGCGCAGCCGGTCGGCCTCGTCGTCACTGGTCACCGACACCGTCGCGCAGTGTGCCAGGGCCCGCCGCTCGAACCGGGTCGAGACCAGCGTCAGATAACGGGCGCGCAGCCGGCGCACCGGGTCACCTGCCGTCTCGATCTCCTGCCGGACGCTGGCGGCGAGCACGTTGGCCTTGTCCCAGTGCCAGCGCAGCCGGGTCCCCCGGAAGTAGGCTCCGGCCGCCTCACCGAGGGCCAACGCGACCCCGTCGCGTCGCCGGAGCTCGTCGTGCAGCGCTGCGCTGTAGCGGCTCCTGATCCAGGTCGGCAGCCCGTGCGCGAGGGCCTCCGGGTAGCGGCCCGCCGGCCCGAGGAGGTCACCGCGGAACGGGGTCGCCGGGAAGGTGTGGACCGGCATCGGGTCGAGCATCCGGCGCAGCTGCGCCACGTGCTCCTCGGTGGTGGTCGGGCGATGGACCACCAGCAGTGCGCAGCCCGGCAGCTGAGCCAGGGCTCGCAACGTCATCGACACCCGTACCGGGTCACCCCGGTCGGGCGGAGCGGGAAAGTAGGACGAGACGACCGTGAGGCTCACCGGTGGCCACCTCCAGGTGGCGCGATCGGCGAGGTCGGTCCGGTCCCGGCCAGGTCCCGCCAGACGGACAGCAACCGGTCGGCCTGCACCGCCGGGGCGAACTCCGACCGGAGCCGCGTCAGCAGCACCCCGGCCCGGCGTCGGGCCGTGCCGGGGTCGTCGACCACCGCCCCGATCGCGGCGGCGAGGGCTACCGGGTCGTCCGGGGGAACCAGCCAGCCGCTGCCCGGGCCGACCAGTTCCGGGATGCCGGAGACGGCAGTGGTGACCACCGGGATGCCCTGGCTGGCCGCCTCCATCAGGAAAACCGGAATGCCGTCGAGGTCGCCGTCCGGGGCGGGTCGGCAGGGCAGGACGGCGACATCCGCGCCGGCCAGCGCGGTCGTCGCCACCTGATGTGGCACCGCGCCGTGCAGCGTCACCGCCTCGGTCAGGCCCGCCGAGGTGACCCGGCGATTCAGGTCGTCGCGTAGCGGCCCCTCGCCGTAGATGTCGTACCGGACGGAGTGTCCGTCATCGGTGAGCCTGGCCACTGCGTCGATGGCGGTCTCCACTCCCTTCTTGGGAACCAGCCGGGCGACGGTGACGAGCCTCGTCGGGGTGCCCGGCACGGCCTCTGGTGGGGCATCGACCGGTGCGACGTCGAGGAGTCGGCCATCGACGGCGGCCCGGACGATCCGGTGCGGAATCGCCGACATCGGCACTCCCCGGTCCGTCAGTTGGTCGGCCGTCGCGGCGGAGACGACGAAGAGGTGCCGTAGTCGGCTCAGCCGCCGACGCAGAGCTACGGGGTTCGGGTCGAGCAAGAAGTCGGCGGCGTGCGCGGTTGCCGTCACCGGCCGTCCGAGCCGACGCCCGAGCAGGACTGCGACCGCAGTGGGCAGGTTGACGAAGTGGGCGTGCAGGACGTCCGGATCGAAGCGGTCGACCTCGGCGGCGAGCGCGGTGGCGGCGGCACTGGCCAGCGCACCACGGGCCAACGACGACCACTCGTCGTGGCGTGACGGCAGACCGAGCAGGCGCAGGTCGGCCGGGAGGTCAGCAGGTCGGCGGAGCAGCCGGACGGCGGCACGGCGCAGCTCGACGTGCCGGTTGGCGTCCGGGGCGACGACGAATACCTCGACGGTCGCCCCAGCCGCCCGCACCGCCCGGATCTCGGCGGGGACGAAGGTCTCGGTGAGCCCGGGTGGGCGGGCCAGGACGTACCCGATCCGCGGAACAGATCGGTTCACCTGGCGGGTCCCGTCACGGCCGCCCGGTGGACGGTGGCGAAGAACTCGGCGTGCCGGTCGACGCATTCGGCGTCGGAGAGCAGACCCGGGGTGCCGGCGGCGGCGGTCGCCAGGTCGTGCCGCAGCCGCGGCGAGCCGACCAGGGTACGCAGCACCGCGGCCAGCGCGTCGGGGTCCCCGGGGCGGACCAGGATCCCGTTGCTTCCCGAGCGGATCCACTCCCCCGGCCCGCCGCCCTCCGAGGCCACCACCGGCAGCGCCCGCGCCAACCCCTGCAACACGGTCTGTCCCAGCGGCTCGGGCCCGAGCGAGGCGTGCACCAGAATGTCGATCGAGTCGAGGAAGCCGGTGAGGTCATCGACGTGGCCGAGAAACGTCACCTGCTCGCCGATGCCGAGTTCGCCGGCGAGTTCCCGCAGCCGCGTCTCGTAGGCCGCCTCGCCGAAGAGCGGCGCCCCGCACAGGTACGCCCGAACCCCGGTTCCGCGCAGGGCTGCGGCGAATGCGCGGAGGAAGACGTGCTGGCCCTTCCAGTGCTGGAGGCGACCGACCATGCCGACGGCCCGTACCTCCGCACGGATCCGGGGCTGCCGGATCCGGTCGGTGATCCCGCTGGGGCTCTGGATCACCGTTCGATGGGCCGGGAACCGGGTGCTGCGGGGAACGCTGGCGAGGGTGAACCGGGAGTTGGCGATGAGCCCGTCGGCGCGGCGGACGGCAAGCGCGCGGAACGCGGGCAGGCCGATCGGCCCCAGGCTCTCGACGGTCAACGGGCCGCGCAGGTGCGCCACGAGGGGGCGTCGTCGGGTCCGGTCGGCGAGCGCGCAGATGATCGCGGCGGGGGCCGTGTTCGCGTGCACCAGGTCGGCCTCCCGAAACAGTGGGCTGCGCCGCAGCACCTGGGCTGCGTCCCGCAGGCCCGCCAGGTAGCGGGCCGCCAGCAGCGGGGCCCGGCTGCGGGTGCCCCCGGTGGGCAGCGCCGGCAGGTCCCGGGCCTGCAGCACCTCCTGGTCGGAGAGTTGGTCGAAGGCAGTGCCGTGAGACGGGCCGTGCAGGGTCGCCCGCCAGGGATGCGGCTGGGTGAGCAGCCGGGCCAGGGCCAGTTCGGCGCCGCCGGGTTGGGCCGTGTGGGTGACGTGCAGCACCCGCATCGGGTCACTCGCACTCATACGCGACCCATTCGGTCACCCGGCGGGCGAAGGTCTGCGCGGAGAACCGGGCCGCCTGCCGGGGCATCGACGTCGGGTCGAGCTCGTCGAGCCGACCGAGCGCTGCCGCGTGGTCGCGGGGATCGGCGGAGTCGACCAGGACCCCGGTCTCCCCGTCGACGACCGTCTCCAACAGGCCGCCGCGTCGCCACCCGAGCACCGGCGTACGGCATGCCTGCGCCTCGACCGGGACGATGCCGAAGTCCTCGTGGACCGGGAAGAGCAGGGCGCGGGCACCCCAGTAGAGCTGCCGCAGCCGGATCCGGTCCGGCCGGACCTCGAAGGTGACCGGCACGCCCGCCTGGTGCGCCAGACGCCGCAGGCGGGCTTCCTCCGGCCCCGACCCTACGATGACCAGCGGCATGCCGGCCGCCTCGGCGATCGCGATGACCAGGTCGAAGTTCTTGTACCGGACCCAGCGCCCGACGCCGAGCAGGTAGTCGCGCGGCTGGGCTCGGTCGGCGGCCGGGGCGGCGGCGAAGAAGTCCACGTCCACCGGGGGGTTGATCACCCGGGCGTCGCGTCGCCAGTGCCGCCGGATCCGGTCCCGTACCTCGATGGAATTGGCCGCGTAGCTGCGCACGTGCTGGCTGAGCCCGACGTCGAGGGCCCGCATCACCCGGCGGGGAACAGCCAGCAGCGGGCCGGTCGCCCGGTCGTCAACGGCAGGGTTCCACAGGTAGCGGGCCGGGGCGTGCACGTAGCTGAGATGCCGGGTGCGGTCGGGTCGCCCGAGCCGGACGGTGTGCGCGAAGGCGTGGCTGGAGGAGATCACCACGTCGAACCGCTCGCGGGTGAGGGTCCGCCAGACCAGCGGCATGAACGGCAGGGCGGCGGCCTTGTTGCCCCGCAGCGGGGTCCGGGCCAGCCACGACGCCCGCAGCTGCGGCGGGTCGGAGTCGTCGTCGCTCCAGAGCGCGAAACGCTCGGCGGTCGGGAAGACCTCGGTGAGGTGCCGGAAGACCTGTTCCGCTCCGCCGGTGGCGGTGAACCACTCGTGCACCAGCGCCATCGAGCAACCCGCCGACCTGTCGGGCCCCGCGAGTGCCACAGGTGTCCGCCCCGGGGGCGGGCGGTGTCGGTCGGGCGGAACACGCTGATCCATCACCTCGTACCCCCGCATAAGTGTGGACGGTCGGCGAAGCGCGCAGAGGCCGATGATAGCGAATATATTCAGCGTCACGCATCCGCCGGAGCTCTGAGATCGGCAACCGGACAGCACTCAGGAGCACAGATACCGATCTACTAAACTCGATGTCGAACCGTGTCGACGGAATGGTAAGGTCGCGACACGGATCTGCTCGCCGACCATCGGCGGAAGATCGCGATGATCATGATACGTCTCTCCCTGTTGGAATTCTCATCCGTGGTGTCACCATGACCGACGACGTGGCGCTGCTGCTGCGCCGGGCAGGGTTCGGGCCGACCGCCGACGAGCTGGCCGCCGCCCGGCGGGCCGGCTTCACCGCCACCCTGGCGGCGCTGACCAGCCCCGTCAGCCCCGACCTCGGTGCCACCCGGTCACCTCTGCCCTCGCTCGGCCCCGACCCGTACGCCGGCCGGCCCGGCCCCACCGACGCGCAACGGGCGGCGGCCGACGGGCGGCGACGCGCGCAGGCGACGACCCTCACCCGATGGTGGCTGGATCGGATGACAGTCGCCGACCACCAGGCCACGGAGAAACTGGTTTTCTTCTGGCACGGCCACTGGGCCACCTCGATCGTCAAGGTCAAAAGCCCGCAATTAATGTTGGCCCAACATTGCGCAATGCGGGAATCCCGCGAATTCGGCGAACTGGCCCGCCGGATGATTGTCGACCCGGCCCTGATCCACTGGTTGGACGGCCAGTCGAACAGCCGGGAAGCCCCGAACGAGAACCTCGCCCGGGAGTTCTTCGAGCTGTTCACCCTCGGTCTCGGCCAGTACACCGAGTCGGACGTGCAGCAGGCCGGACGGGCGCTGACCGGCTGGCGGATCGACCTCGGCGCACCACGGTCGGTGTTCGACCCGCGACGGCACGACGACGGCCCGCACACCATCCTCGGCGTGACCGGGCGGTTCACCGCCGACAGCCTGGTCGACCTGGTGCTGGCGCACCCGGCATGCCCCCGGTTCGTGGCCGCCCGGCTCTGGCACCGCTACGGCTCCAGCACCCGACCGCTGCCCGACCACACCCGGGAGGCGATGGCCGCCGCCTTCCCCGAACCGATGACCATGCTGCGGGTGCTGCTCGCCGACGAGGCGTTTCCGGCCACCCGGGCCACCATGGTCAAACAGCCTGTCGAATGGCTGGTCGGCGCACTACGACAGCTCGGGCTGCGCCCGGCCGCCCTGCCACCGGAGACGATCGTCGGGCTGCTCGACGGGCTCGGCGGCCTCGGCCAGCGCCCGTTCGCCCCGCCCAGCGTGGGCGGCTGGCCCGCCGGGGCGGCCTGGCTGACCTCCGCCGCCGCCCGGTTGAAACTGTCGCTGGCCGGTAAGCTCGCCAGCCAGCTCAGCCCGCAGCGACTGACCCCGGAGGAAGTGGCCCACCTGCTCTGCGTGGACACCTGGACCGACCGGACGTACCAGGTGCTGCGGGCCGCCGGCAACTCGCGACTGATGCTCACCCTCGGGCTGGTCAGCCCGGAATACCAGGTGACCTGACGATGGACCGGCTGACCCGTCGACGGTTCCTGCTCGCCTCCGGGGTGCTCGGGGGCGGTGCCCTCGCCACCGGAGCCGGCGCGCTCACGCTGTCCCGCCTGCTCGACACCGCCCGCCCCGGACAGCCGTCGGCGCGGCGGCCGGTGGACACCGTCGTCCTGGTCACCCTCTACGGCGGCAACGACGGGCTGAACACCGTCATCCCGTACGCCGATCCGGCCTACCGGGCGGCCCGGCCCGAGCTGGCCTGCCCGCCGGAGCAGGTGCTGAGGTTGGACGGTGAGCACGGTCTGCACCCCGCGCTACGCGGCCTGGCAAGGCTCTGGGCGGCGGGTCGGCTCGCCATCGTGCACGGGGTCGGCTACCCGAAGCCGGACCGCAGCCACTTCCGGTCGATGGACATCTGGCAGACCGCCGCGCCGGGCGGGCCGGCCGACACCGGCTGGGTGGGCCGGTGGCTGGACGACACCCGGGCCCCGGTCGAGGCGGCGGTCAGCTTCGAGCCGGTGCTGCCACCCCTGCTGGTGGGGCGGCGACGGGTCGGCGCCTGCGTCAGTTACCAGGGGCTGGAGCTACCCGACTGGGTGCAGCCGCCGATGGTGGCCGCGCTGGGCCGGGTGCAGCCCGGCGAGCCGGCGATGCAGGCGCGGGCCGCCGCCGCGTACGCCGATCTGGTCGAGATGGGCCGGCTGGTCCGCGAGGCGGGGACGCCGGCCGCCGGCCCGGCCGACGCGGACCCGGCCGGCACGGCCACCGGCACCGGCGGAGGTGGCGCACTCGGCGCGCAGCTCGCGCTGGTCGCCCGCTGCATCGAGGCCGGGGTGCCGACCCGGGTGTACTCGGTGAGCCTCGGCGGCTTCGACACGCACGCCGCCGAGCGGGACGCGCAGTCCGCGCTGCTCGGGCAGCTCGACGCGGCGGTGGCCGGCTTCGTGGACCGGATGGCCGGCACCGACGCCGGGCGGCGGGTCGCGGTGGTCGTCTACAGCGAGTTCGGCCGACGGGTACGCGCCAACGCCTCCGCCGGCACCGACCACGGCACCGCCGGGCCGGTGCTGGTGGCCGGGGCCCGGGTGGCCGGCGGCTTCCACGGTGAGCCGCCCAGCCTGACCGACCTGGACCGGGGCGACCTGAAGTCCACGGTCGACTTCCGGGACGTCTTCGGGGCGGTGCTCGCGTCGGTGCTCGATGTCGACCCGGAGCAGTTCCTCCTCGGCTATCGGGGCCGCCCACTCTCCCTGTTCCGCGCCTGACCGGCCTGTCCGCACGTACTGGCGGCTGCCGGCCGGAACTGCGGGGGTTGTCAGCCAGCTGCGCCCGCGACTGTCGCCCGGAACAGCGCCGGCTGTCGGCTGGACGACCACGATCTTCGCGCCGACCGACGAGAGCCAGGGCGACTGTCGCCCGAAGCTCCGGCAGCTATCGGCGGGGTCTGCTGGCGGCGAGAATGTCGCCGACAGCGTCGCGGCGGATGGCGGTGTAGAGCGCGCGGGCCCCGGCCTCGTCGGCAAGCACCACGCTCTCGCTGCCGATCATGCCGGTGCCACTGCTGGGACTGGTGACGAAGGTCAGGTTGCCGCCGCGCAGGTGCCGCAGCTCGGTCGAAAGGTCCACCAGGGAGAGGGTCTTGTCGACGGTGACCGCGTCGGCCGTGGCCCGGAGGAAATCGTCGAGCCGGGCCGGGCTCGTGAGCAGTCCACCAGAGGCGGCCTTGTCCAGCACGGCCCGAATGAGCTGCTGTTGGTGCCGGATCCGGGCGAAGTCGCCGTCGGGGAAGGCGAAACGCTCCCGGGCGTAGTCCAGAGCGGTGGCGCCGTCCATGGTCTGCCGCCCCTTGACGAACTCGCGCCGGCCGTCGGCGTTGAGCGAATGGGTGGAGGTGAAGCTCCGCTCGACGTCGATCTGCACGCCGTCGAGGGCGTCGACGATCTCCTTGAACCCGGCGAAGTCCACCATGACGACGTGGTCGATGCGGACCTTGGTGAACTCCTCGACGGTCTGCACCAGCAGCGGCACCCCACCCCAGGCGAACGCGGCATTGATCTTCGCGTCCCGGTTGCCGTGCCTGCCGTTCCTGGAGGCGGGCACGTGCACCCAGGTGTCCCGGGGGATGGAGACGAGCTGGGCGCTGGCACCACCCTCGGGGACGTGCGCCAGGATGATCGTGTCGCTGCGGGAGCCGCCGACGTTCTCCGGGTCGCGGGAGTCACTGCCGAGGATCAGCAGGTTACGGGCGTCGCGCGCCTCGGGCGCCTTCGGCGGCCGGGCCTCGGTCGGCACCTCGGTGAACGCGTCCACCCGCCCGACGTCGGACTCCACCGATTTCAGGTAGAGGCCGATGCAGGTTGCGCCTGCGAGGACAACTGCCAGTGCTACCAACGCAGCGAGACGAACGGATCTGCGCGTACGGTTTCCACGGGTCAACCTCAGTAAATTTACTTTCCTCAACTCCACCTTGAACGCCACCCGAAACCAGCCTTTCTTCGGGCCTACTGCCGCCAGGAAGACGCCACGTCCTGCAAACGCAGCAATACCGTGGCCAGATCTTCGGACACGGGCTCATCGCCGGCAAGAGCGTTGCCAGGGTCATTCAAAAATGCGGTTGTTCCGGCCGTCAGCGCATCGAGCACCTCTGAGATTGACGCAGAGGCGACCACTTCACTCCCGGCAACGATCTCCACCACGTCCCTCCTTCGTTGGAAACCCAACGAAAAGGAGGAGTCAGGCCCCACGAAGCGAAAGCGTGAATCCCGCCCCTCAGCCAGTTTCAACAAACCATCTACAAGATCGACAACAGCTAAGTAAATCATCATCGACCCACTCGGCCGACGACCTGCCGAGGAGAAATCCGCCCCGCCAACGATCAGGCGCATGTCCCCCAGGTCGTAGGACGACGCCGGGGAATCACCCTGTTGCCTCGAAAACTCGAATCGCACGTCACACCCCCCCACGCACCGGGAATATGGTGATAACACGGTTCGCGTCGCCAGCGTCGACAATCACCCTGACCA
Source organism: Micromonospora sp. SCSIO 07396 (assembly GCF_053667945.1). NCBI lineage: Bacteria > Bacillati > Actinomycetota > Actinomycetes > Micromonosporales > Micromonosporaceae > Micromonospora > Micromonospora sp. SCSIO 07396. The sequence goes on along the minus strand of NZ_CM132210.1, from coordinate 1,603,080 downwards.
AGTCTCGGAGCCCGTTCACTTTCATCTTCTTCTCGAATGTCTGAATGCGGCGAGCCGGGTCCGAGACCCGAGTTCCTTGCTTGACGACGCGCTCGGCCGCAGCGGAGAGCTGGTCACGCGTCGTCCCGCTGGCAAAAAGGTCGCCCGGCCCGGTCGGATGATTTCCGGAAACGTGTCGTGCGTCCACATGCGCCCACCCCTCCTTGAGGTTTCCGTCCTCCATACGAGGGGTGGTGCGATGCGGGATCCGACAGGGCGAAAGACCAAATGGATCGATGCGGTAAGTGGGATTTTCGACGTAGGAATGCGGATCGGGTCCTGCATCGAGACCAAGGGGGTCGGTGGAGGCGTAACGGGCGGTGTCGGGGTCGTAGTAGCGGTGATAGTTGTAGGAGGCGCCGGTTTCCGGGTCGTGGAACTGACCGGGAAAACGCAGTGGACAGTCGACCCCCGTGGCACTGACGTGGGTCGGGATTCCCCAGATGGTGGTCCGCTGCTGCCAGGCGACCTCGCCGTCCGGGCTGACCAGCTCGGTGGGCGTACCCACCAGGTCGGTCACGATCGCGTAGAAGCGGCGGTCCACCTCGTCCTGGTCGTCCGCCGCGTCGGTCTGGCTGATCGGGGTGAAGGTGCCCGGGGCGTACTCCCAGGTGCTGGTGCGGTCGCCGGTCGCGCCCCGGTGGGTCTGCTCGATCAGGCGCGGGCCGTCCCAGGCGAAGTCGACCTGCTCGGCCACCCCGCCGTCGGCGTCGAGGCGCTGCTTGGCGACCCGGCGGCCGAGCGCGTCGTACCGGTAGCGCCAGCGGGTGCCGTCCGGGGTGGTCACCGCGACCAGCCGATCCTCGCTGTCCCAGGTGTAGCGCCAGGTCGACGGCTTGGTGGAGCGCTGCTTGACCTGCCGCAGGATGACCCGGCCGGCGGCGTCGTGCTCGTAGCGCACGTCCCCCGCCCGACGGATCAGGGTGCCTGTGTACTCCCGTTCGCCCCGTGCACCGCCGTCGCCATCCGTTGTGCCGGGCCCGGCGACGCCGCCGGCCGTGGTCCCCGGCCAGGTGGCGGTGGCGACGTTGCCGGCGTCGTCGTAGGCGTACCGCTCGGTCCAGTCGGCGGCCCGCACGGCGGTGATCCGGCCGGCCCGGTCGAGCTCCAGCCGACGCTCGCCGGTGAGCTGGTCGACGACGCCGACCAGGTAGCCGTCGGCGCGGTACCGGTAGGCGCGGTGGGCGACCAGTTCGGGCACCCCGGTCACACCACCGGCGCTCGCGGTGAGGATCTGGGAGAGCAGCCGGTGGTTGGCGTCCCAACTCTGCGTCAGGGCGAGGACGCCGACCGTGCGACGGGTCTCCCGGCCGGCCGCGTCGTGGGCGAAGCCGACCGTCGCGCCGCCGGTGTGCAGCGCCGTGGGCCGGTGGCCGGCGTCGTACTCCCAGGCGCTCTCCACCCCAGAGGGGGTACGTCGGTGGGTGCGCCGGCCGAGCGGGTCGTAGGACGAGGTGACCGCCTGCCCGTCCCGGATCTCGGTGAGCACCCGCCCCAGCGGGTCCCGGTCGAACCGGAGGTCGACCTCGGGCGAGGTGGCGTGCATCAACCGGCCCGTCGAGTCGTACCCGAAGGTGGTGGTGCCCTCGGTGGTGCGCTTCTCCGCGACGTTGCCGACGAGGTCGCGGACCAGCCCGATGGTCTGCCCGGCACCGTTGGTCCGGGCCACGACTTGGCCGGCGGCATCATGGGTGTACGTCTGGACGCGGCCGTTGAAGTCGGTCTCGGCGACCAGCCGCCCGGCCGGATCGTAGTCGTAGCGCCAGGTCAGTCCCTGCGGGTTGGTGACCGTGGTGAGGCGCAGCTCGGTGTCGTAGCCGAAGGTCAGCCGGGCGCCGTCCGGCCCGGTACGTGCCACCGGCAGGTCGAAGGCGCCGATCTCGAACTCGGTGGTCGCCCCGGTCGGGTCGGTGTGGGTGACCAGGTTGCCTTCCGGGTCGTAGGTCCACTCCTCGCTCGCCCCGTCGGGGGTGCGCCGCCAGGCGAGCCGTCCCTCGACCGTCCAGCCGAGGTGGGTGACGCCGCCGACCGGGTCGGTCAGCTCGGTGATCCGGCCGGCCCGGTCACGCCGGTAGCTGGTCACCGCGCCGGTGGGCTCGGTGAGCTGGCTGACAAGCCCGGCGGCATCGGTGGACACCCGCAGCGTGTTGCCGAGCGCGTCGGTCACCTCGGCCAGGTGACCCGTCTCGTCGTAGGCGTAGCGGGTGGTGGCGCCGGTCGGGTCGGTGACCATGGTCAGGTTGCCGCGCTCGTCGTACCCGCGACGCCAGGTCGCGCCGTCGACGTCGGTGACGACCACCGGCTGGCGCAGGTCGTCGTACGCGGCGGTCGCCCGCGCCCCGTCCGGGCGGGTGACCTCGACCAGGTTCCCGTCGTCATCGTAGGCGTAACGAGTGGTTCGCCCCAATGGGTCGGTTTCTGTCAGCTTTCGGTCGAGCCCGTCCCAGGTGGCAGCCGTGGCGTTACCCAGCGGATCGGTGAGCAGTTGGATCTGTCCGCGTTCGTTGAGGTGATAGATCGTGCTGTGGCCGAGGGAGTCGACGACCGTGGTCCTGCGGGCCGTCGGGTCGTAGTGCAACCGGGCGGCCAGGTATCCGCCCGACCCGTCGGCCGCCGTGCACCGCCCCTGCTCGTCGTAGGTGTAGCGGTACTCCTGCTCGTTGCGGTCCTGCCAGCGGGTGAGCCGCCCCTCGTCGTCGTAGGTGAACCGCAGTGGACGGCCCGAGGAGTTGGTCACCTCGGCGAGGTGGCCCTCCTCGTCGTAGCCGAACCGGACGAGCGTCAGAGCGTCCTCGGTGGCATCCGCGCCGAGCAGGGTCAGCGCCGCCACCCGGCCATGCAGGGTGTCCACCGCGACGCGGTAGCCGCCGCTGTGCCGGAGCTCCGTGATCTCGCCGGCCTGCCAGTCGAGGTCGAGCCGATGGCCGTTACGGTCGGTAACGGCACACAGCGGCAACACCTGGACGGGCGGTCCCTCCCCCTCCGGTTCGGGCTGGTCGGCAACGGCCTGGAAGTGCAGGCGCCGGCCGATGTCGGGCTGGTCGACGCGGTAGCCGCCGGTGGTCGGGGTGAGCGGCCAGCGCGGCCCGGTCTCGGGCATGGTCGCGGTCGCGCCGTCGTCGGCCGCGGGCGGCGGATAGGTGAGGACCATGCCGTCCTCGGTGACGAAGCAGACCCCGTCCTCGTCGAGCTCGATACGCTGGTCCAGGGTGGACGCCCAGGCCGGCCCGAACCACCTGCCGAGCCGGTAGGACGACAGGTGATTGCGCTCCAGCACGACCGGAAGCAGGCCGGGCAGCTCCACGTCGGTCTGGGTGAGGACCACCTCGCCGCTGGCCACGTCGATCGGATCAACCGCGCAGTTGCGCCCCCTCATGGGAATGCTCGGGCGGGGCAGGCCCCCGAGCGCCGAGCGGGCCCGGCCCAGGCCCCTGCCGAGCGCCGGCAACCCTCGTTTGGCCAGGGCCAGGACCGGTTTGCCGAGTTTCAGGATCCTGCCGATGGGCAGGACGGTGAGCGCCGCGTCGATCAGCAGGTCGGTGAGGCTGCCCTTGCCGGTGGCCGCGTAGAGCGAGGCGTCGATGATCAGGGCAGCAGCGCCGGCCGCGAGGGCGATCGGGCCCATGATCGGGGCGAGCACCGGGATGAACGAGAGCAGTCCGGCGACCAACGAGACGATCTTCAGCGCGCCGGAGAGTTGCCGCAGCAGTTCCTGATTGTCCCGGATGAAGTTCTGGGCCTGACCTTTCAGGTTCCACCACTTCGGGTTCTCCTTGAACCGCAGGCCCTTGGCCTCGTTGACCACCCGGACGCAGTCCCGCACTGCGGTGGACAACTCGGTGCGCAGCGCGCCGGCTTGGCCGACGCACTCGTCCCAGTCCCGCTGGGCCTGCGAGAGCGCCGCCCCGGCCGGCCCGCTGTCCGAGCGGTACGGGTCGGGTTTGGCGGTGGCCTTCTCCTCCGGCGGCCGGTCGTCCAGCTCCCGTTGGTGCTGCCGGTCGGCCTCCGCCGCGCGTTCGGTGCGACCCTGGGCACTCTGTAGCGCCGCCCACAGGGCTGGCGCGCGCTGCGCCAGGGGACGCATCCGGTCCTGCAACGAGGCCAGCTTGTCAGCGAAGGCGGTCAGGCCGCCGGAAACCCTGCCGAACGCGTCGCCGGTGATCCGCAGGTGCGCCGGCATCTGGGCGTTGAGCCCTTGCCGGAACAGGTCGCCCTCCGGCCCGACGAACTGACTGGTGTCCAGTCCGGTGATCTCGCTGGCGGCCTGTGCCGCCGCCGACCCGAAGCTGTGCCATCTGGCCGCCGACGACCGGATCGCCGACGGGTCGCCTTCCATCCTGAACAGATGCGCCGGAAATTCCGCCATCTCGCCTGGACCTTCCCGTGTCCACGCCTGGATGTCAGCTACGCCGGTCGGTGCTCACCGGGTACGGCCCTACGCCGCCGGTGGAGCGCCGGCATGCTGAGGTGATGCGTCCGGATCTGATCGGCGGACGGACGCCGCCGCCGTAGGCTGGATCAGCCCTGCAGGGTGCCGCGTACCTGGCCGCGCATCTCCTGCACGGAGGTGGTGGTCTGGCCCAGGGCCTGCTTGACCGAGTCGAGGATCTGCTTGACGGTGGTCGCCGCGGTGTTCCACTGGGTCTGGATCCCGTTGTAGATCTCCATCTCGTCGCCCTCCCAGTTGGCCTTGACCCGGGTGACGAAGTTGGTCAGGTCGTCGAGACTCGCCTGGACCCCGTTGGCGACCGAGGCGATGTCGCCCTGCGCCGATCCGGCGGTCGACTCGTCGTAACTGAAGACGTCAGCCATGATCCCCGTAACCTCTCCCGTCAGGCCCGGAACTTGGCGCCATCCCAGTTGGCCGACCCCATGGTCGACTGCAACTGGCTGGTCTGCTCCGAGTGGTAGGTGTCGTACAGCTGGCCGGCGGAGCCGACCCGTCCGGTGATGTCGGTCAGTGCCTTGTTGAGGTCGGCCATCGCCGTGTTCCACCGCTGGGTGAGTTGGTCCCAGCTCTGGAAGGCCGAGCCCTTCCAGACGGCGGGCAGCGGCTCGATCGCGCTGATGAAGGAGCGCGCCTGACTGTTCAGCGCGGCGACCGACGTGTCCAGATTGGAGGAGTGCTGATTGACTGCATTGTCAGTGATCGAAAACTTCGCGCCCATCGAAGCCTCCCGTGAGTCCGATCCGCAATCACCCAAACATAGACGCTTGACAAAGTTTGATCACCACTTGAGTCGCCTATCTCGCAGAAGGTGAAATTTGATCACCGCAGTCGCAGATCTTCCACGAGTCGGGCGGTCAGCCGAGAAATGACCTCCCGGGTGCCGGGGGCGAGTTCGGGCCAGCGCAGTGCACCTTCGGCGCGCAGCGCCGGGTCGTACGGCAGGACCTCGGTCGGCACGGCACCGAGCCCACCGGGCTGCGGCACCGTGGCGGAGGGCCGCGCGTCCCGGCGGGTCAGCACCTGCACGACGATCCGGTCGAGCGGTTCTCGCAGCAACGGGGCGATCCAGGACCGGCAGTCGGCCAACCGCCCGCCGGCGTGCGCGTCGTCCGCCGCCACGAGCACCACCCGGTCCGCCCGGGTCACCACGGCCGGCACGACCGGATCGACGGTCAACGGCGGGGTGTCGACCACCCGGACCGGGAACCACCGGCCGAGGGCAGCCGAGACCGCCCCATACTCGGCCGCCGTGACCGGCGGCTCGACATCGCCCACCGGGCTCGCCAGCAGCAGCGCCCGATCGGCCAGGGACAGGCGTTCCCGCAGCCACCTGTGGCCCACGGCGGGCCTGCGGTCGGTGGCCGCGCCGCGCAGACCGAGACCAGCCAGCACCGCCCGGGTCGAACCGTCGGGCCGGACCGCCAGCCGGTCGTGCAGGCCGCCGCCCCGACCGGCGTCCACGGCGAGCACCCCGACGCCCTGGTGCCGGGCCAACAGCGAGGCGACGAGTGCCGCCACCGTCGAGCGACCGCCACCCGGATCCGGTCCGACCACGGCGACCGTCGCCGGCCGGAGCCGGGCCGAGAGGACCGCCGCACGGTGCCGCTCGGCCCGCACCACAGCGGTGAGCCGGGGATCGAGGGCCCGCAACATTGCCCGACCGACCTGTCGGTATTCGGTCATCCGGTTCTCCCACATAGACGATGGTTGTTACCCTTGCTGCGCGACAGCGGGGAGGCGGGATGACGTACGTTCAGTATCCTTATGCGACGCTGGTGAGCCTAGGCGGAAATCTGACCACCCTCGGAGATCAATTGGAGACCGACCATCGAGGGGTGGTCGACTGCGCCGGGCTGACCGGCGATCACGCCGACATCCAGAGTTCGATCTCCGATTTCCGTGACGAATGGAAGACCAGCCTGTTGGAGTTGATGAACAACATCGGCGAGTGGGGTGGGCTCTCCAGCGCGATCGGTAAGATGGTCGCCGATTTCGACAACCAGGTGGCCACCGCGTTACGTCCGAAGGAATCGTAGGGACGCGGTATGAGTGACGTGTCCATGCGCGACCCGCTGCCCGCGCACGACCTGAAACTCAACCCCCACGCCCCGCATCCGGGGTTCGCGTGGCTGATCGGCATCCCGTCGGACTGGGCGCTGCTGGACACCAATCCGGAGTCCTGGCAGCGCAACGCCGCCCGGCTGGTGGACGAGCGGTTCCTCGGGCAGCGGCTACGCGCCGCCGAGCGTAGGGCGGCGCTCGACTTCGTCGAGCAACTCGTCGCCGACTGTCAACGTGCCGGCACCGTGTTGAGCCTGATCCAGCTGGGTCGGATGTCGACAGGCGTGGTCGGCAGCGCCGGGCTGCACCTGGGCTGGTTCGACTCCGCGCCCCAACCGGCCGGTCTCGCCCTGGTCCGGCAGACCCTGCCGCGCACCGGCACGACGCAGGAGGTCGAGACACCGGTCGGCCCGGCACTGCTGCACCGCGACGTCGCGTCCACGGTGCCGCCGGGTGGCCTGACCCGGGTGCGTTCGACGGTGCTGCAACTGTTCCTGCCATTGCCCGGCACCACCTGGACCGCCCTGTTGAGCGCCGCGACGCCCCATCCGGAACTGGACCAGGTCCTCACCGACGTGATCGTCGCGGTGGGCCGCAGCATCGCCCCGGCCGGCCCGGACGACCTGGCGGGCACCGACGGGACGACGCAGTGACCGCGCGCCGGCCCGGGTCGACCCGGGTCGACGAGCGGCACCGGGCCGGCCATGGCTGACAACCGGGACCGGGTGGTGGTCGAGGCGCACACGCTGCGCACCGCCACCGCCAAGGCCGCGTTGTTGCACGGGTCGCGACGTGGCCCGCGCGAACTGCGCCGTCCCTACGCGGCGGCGATCGCCAGTCTCGTCGTCGGCGCGCTGTTGCTGGTGGCGGTCTGGGCGATCACCACGATCGGTGGGTTGCTCGCCGACCAACGCCGCCCCCGGGCGGCGGGGGCAGTCGCGCAGTTCGCCACGGGCACGCCGGCCGTCACCGAGCCACCTGTCACCAGCGAGCCGCCGACGACCGCCCCGCCGATCGGGCCCGACGCACCGGTCACGCCCGACCCGCCGGCCACCCGGATCGCCTGATCGGTCGATGCGCGCAGCCGCGGACTCGACCGGTGGCCCGTCCGCCGGATGCCCCACCTGGCGGGCTGACACGGGGCACTCAGCCGGCCGCCCAGTCGAAGCCGCCGAACACCGCGATCGCCAACGGCACCAGGCTGACCACCGTGACCACCTCGACGAGGTCGAACAGCCGTCGCGTCCGGGCGGCACCGACGTCATCCAGACGCGGCCGTCCGGCCCAGAGCACCACCGCGGCCACCGCCAGGACACCGGCCACGGTCGTCCAGGCCGCGACCACCCCGTCGGCGTCGGCGAGTCGTACGCCGCCGATCACCACCACGGTGGCCGTGACCGCTGGCGGGACGAGCATGGGCAGCACCTGCCCCCGCCGGGTGAAGGCCCGCGACCGCAGCGCGAACACCAGCCCCAGCGCCCCGCCGAGCAGCGCACCGACACCGGCCCGCGTCAACAGCACCACGCAGACGGCGGTGGCGGCCAGGGCGATGCCGACCACCAGGCCGGAGAGTACGGACTGGCCACGGCGTACCGCCGCCGCGACCAACTGCCGGCCGACCCACTGGCTCTCCTCCTGGCGGCGCAACAGGTCGACCAGGCCGGCGGCACCGAGGGCGAGCTGCGGTGCCAGCCCCACCGCGAAGACGACCACCACCGCACCGACCGCCGCCGTGCGCTGCGGATCGAGTCCGGCGGTGAGCAGCACGGTGCCGAGCCCGCCGAGCACCGCCATCGTCAGGCCACCGGCGGCGACGCCGTACCAGCGTTCGCCGGCCAGGGCGAGCAGGGCGATGCCGAGCCCGACGCCGAGAGCGGCGGCGGTGTACCGGGCCGGTTCCGGCCAGTGGGCCGTTCGGGCCACCGCCAGGCCGGCGACCAGCCAGGCAGGTGCCGCCGAGGCGATCAGGAGCTCCCCACCGGTCGCGCGGAGCAGGCGGCCGGCCAGCGCCGTCAGCGCGGCCACCGCGACCAGCGTGGTCGCGGCGACGGACGCGGACACCGGCGTGGTGGTGATCGCGTACGTCAACGTCAACACCGCCACCCCGGCCAACCCGGCGCAGCCCGTCATCCGGGCGGAGTCCCGCCATTCGCTGCCGTCGTCGTCCAGGGTGGCCTGCACCTCGTCGACGACGTCGTCGACGATCGGTGGCAGTGGCGCCTGCTCGGGCGGGGTCAGGTAGAGCGTTTCGGCGTCGACGATGCCGGCCTCGTCGAGCGACCGGTGCGGGTCGAGCCCGCCCGCGCCCACCGTGGACAGTCTCCACCGACCGGCCACCTCGGGGGCCAGCGAGAGCAGCTCGCACACCTGTGGCACGAACTCCAGCAGCGGGCGGGACGCCGGAAGGCTGACGTCGAGGGCGCGTCCGCCAGCCACCACTGTCACCCGGGTGAATCGGGTTGCCATGACCCTCCGTCCCCGCACGGTCGGCTCAGCGTGTCGACCGGTACTACTCTAGGCAGTCAAAGCACTACCGGTCACCTGGCCGAGGCGCTGATCGGCCCGGCCCGGGAGGGGTCGCGATGACGCAACGGGTGATCCACCGGCCGGCTCGGGTTCCGCCACCGGAGCCGGATCCGACCGCGCTCGACGTGGTCTCACCACCGGGCATGCCCGACGGTGGCGGCGGGTTCGCCGGCGTCATGCAGGTCTTCCTCCCGATCATGGGTGGCGCCGGCATGTTGCTCATGATGATGGCCAACCAGAACCCGATCATGATGATCGCCGGCCTCGGCATGCTGATCGCCACGGTGTTCGGGGGGATCGCCGCCTACGTCACCCAGCGCACCGGCACGGCCCGCCGGTTCACCCGGCAACGGCAGCGGTACCTGGAGTACATCGACGGCGTACGCGATCAGATCCGGGCGGACGCGGCGGCCCAGCGGGTCGCCGCCCGGCACCGCCACCCCGCTCCGGAGGTGCTTCCCGACCTGCTCCGCGACCCGCACCGGCGGTGGGAACGGCGGCTGGCCGACCCGGATTTCCTCGTGCTGCGGGTCGGGCGCGGGCAGGACCGCCTCTGGCGGCGGGTCACCCTCCAGGCCGACGAGCACAACCCGCTCGTCGAGTTGGATCCGGTCACCCTCGCCGCCGCCCGGCTGGTGGTGGACCGGGACCGGCTGCTCGACGACATGCCGGTCGCGGTGCCGGTCACCGGTGTGGTCTCGGTGGTCGGCAGCCCGGCCGACACCCGCAACCTGGTCCGCGCGTTGGTGGCGCAACTGGTCACCCTGCACGCCCCGGACGACGTACGGCTGGCCTGGTTGCTCGGTGGCACCGCCGGGCCGGAGTTCGACTGGCTCAAGTGGTTTCCGCACTGCCTGCACCCGAGCGAGTACGACGGCCCGGCCCCGCAACGGCTGGTCGCCGCAGAGCCTGCGGCCCTGGCGTCGCTGCTGGCCGCCGAGCTGTCCCGGCGCGTCGGTGAGGTCAACCGGGCCCGCCGCCTCGGCGATCCGCACCACCGGTTCCGGGGCGGCCGGCTGGTCGTGGTGGTCGACCAGGTCTCCGCCGGACGCGTCGACCCGCTCGGTCACCTCGACGCCGGCCTGCACCCCGACGACCTGGGCATGGCGGTGGTGGTGCTGGTCGAGGAGCAGCAGTTCGAGCCGTCCGCCGTGGACGTCCGGGTGCGCTGTGTGGGCGATCAGGTCACCGTGGAGGATCTGCGGAAGGTCACCGACACCCGGGCCGAGGAGATCCTGGACCGGCGGAGGCGGTCGAGTGGCGCACCGGCCGGCACGGTGGACCGGATCGGCCTGTCGGAGATCGAGTCGCTGGCCCGGCAGGTGTCGCCGCTGCGACTGGTCGCCGACACCACGAACGACACCCCGCTGGAGGCCACCGTCGACCTGCGGGGCCTGCTCGGCATCGTCGACGAGGCGACCTACGACGTGGCAGCGCTGTGGGCACCCCGGCTGCTGCCGGACTTCCTCACCGTCCCGTTCGGGGTGGGGCCGGACGGCAGCCCGGCGTACCTGGACATCAAGGAGGCCGCGCTCGGCGGGATGGGCCCACACGGACTCTGCGTCGGGGCGACCGGCTCAGGCAAGTCCGAGGTGCTGCGGACACTGGTGCTCACCCTGGCGATGACCCATCCGCCCGAGCGGCTGAGCCTGGTCCTCGTCGACTACAAGGGGGGTGCCACCTTCGCCGGGCTGGAACACCTGCCGCACACCTCGGCGATGATCTCGAACCTCTCCGACGACGCCGGGCTGGTCGACCGGCTGCACGACGCGATCCAGGGCGAGATGAAACGCCGGCAGCAGATCCTGCTCGACGCCGGGCAACTGGCCAACATCACCGAGTACAACAGGCGGCGCGACGCGGGCCGTCCGCTGCCGCCGCTACCCAACCTGATGGTGATCATCGACGAGTTCAGCGAGCTGCTGACCGCCAAACCGGACTTCATCGAGCTGTTCATCGCCATCGGCCGGATCGGCCGGTCGATCGGGGTCCACCAGTTGCTCGCCTCACAACGGTTGGAGGAGGGCCGGCTGCGCGGGCTGGAGTCGTTCCTGTCCTACCGGTTGGGGCTGCGCACCTTCAACGAGCAGGAGAGCAGGACCGTGCTGGGGGTGCCCGACGCGTACCGGTTGCCGTCGCTGCCCGGTTCCGGCTATCTGAAGGTCGACACCACGGTCTTCGAGCGGTTCAAGGCGGCGTACGTCTCCGACACGTACCGGCCGCCGGCCGGCGAGGAGGTGGTCGACGCCGCGCCCGACCCGGTGGTCTTCCTGATGTACAACGTGGCCCGGCACCTGCCGAAACCGTTGGTCCCCGACGAGCCGCACCCGGACTCCGAGAGCGTGACCGCACCGAGCACGCTGGACGTGGTGGTCGGCCGGCTCCGTGAGCACGGGCGGCAGGCACACCGGATCTGGTTGCCGCCGCTGCCCGCCGCGCTGCCGCTGGACGCGGTCACCGGCCCGCTGGAGACCGATCCGGCGTACGGGCTGGTGGCCCCGGTCCAGCGGCGCGGACGGCTACGGATCCCGGTCGGCCTGCTCGACCGGCCCACCGAGCAGAAGCAGGAGCCGTTCGTCCTGGACCTCTCCGGTAGCGGAGGGCACGTCTGCGTGCTCGGTGCGCCCCAGACCGGCAAGTCGACTTTCCTGCGCAGCCTGGTGGCCGGTGCCGCGCTGACCCACACCCCGCAGGACATCGCGTTCTACTGCATCGACGTGGGCGGTGGGGCGTTGAACGCGCTGGCCGGGCTGCCCCACGTCGGCGGGGTGGCCGGTCGGCTGGAGCCGGACCGGATCCGCCGGACGGTCTCCGAGGTCGGCATGCTGATGACCGAGCGAGAGGAGCTCTTCGCCGCCCGGGGGATCGACTCGATCGACACCATGCGGCGGATGCACCGGGAGGGTCGGCTGCCCGAGTTGCCGGCCGCCGACGTCGTACTGGTGATCGACAACTATCCGGTGCTGAAAACCGAGTTCGAGGATCTGGCCGACCTGGTGCAGGACATCGGTGCGCGGGGTCTCGGCTACGCCGTGCACCTGGTGTTGACCGCGGGGCGCTGGGCGGATCTGCGGATGCAGCTCCAGGCGGTGATCGGCTCCAAGATCGAGTTCAGGTTGAACGATCCGCTGGACTCGACGATCAAGCGGCAGGCGGCCGAGAACCTGCGGGCCGACACCCCGGGTCGCTGCCTGACCCAGGACGCGCTGATGGCTCATGTGGCGTTGCCGCGCATCGACGGCATCGACGACGTCGGCACGCTGCCGAAGGGCCTGGACGATCTGGTCTCCCGGGTGGCCGCGGCCTGGACCGGGCCGCCCGCCCCGGCCATCCGGATGCTGCCCACCATGGTCGGGTACGCCGAGGTGGCCGCCGGGCCGCCACCCGAGGGGCGGATCCGGCTCGGGCTCGACGAGGCCGAGCTGCGCCCCACCATGCTCGACCTGTTCGGCACCGACCAGCACCTGCTCGTCTTCGGCGACGCGGCCAGCGGCAAGACCTCCCTGCTCCGGCTGCTGGTGCGGGACCTGACCGCGCAGTTCACCGATGACCAGGTCGTCTTCGCGGTCATCGACCTGCGCCGGACGATGCTGGACGTCGTACCCGAGCCCTATCGCGGTGCCTATGCGGGCACCGCGAGCGCCGCTCAGGGGTTGGTCCACGGCGTTGCCGAGGAGATCCGCCGGCGGCTGCCCCCGGACACGCTGACCGTCGAGCAGTTGCGGGCCCGCTCCTGGTGGTCCGGGCCGGAGGTCGTGGTGTTGTGCGACGACTACGACCTGCTCCCCGGCGGCGGGGCCGGGCCGCTGGCCCCGTTTCTGGACTTCCTGCCGCAGTCCCGCGACCTCGGCTTCCACCTGGTGCTGGCGCGGCGAAGCGGAGGTGCCGGCCGGGCGATCCACGAGCCGGTGCCGCAACGAATGAAGGAAGTCGGCTGCGCGGGACTGCTACTTTCGGGTGAACGGCAGGAGGGCCAACTCTGGCCGCAGACCCACCTCTCCGTCCAACCTCCGGGCCGAGGGCGGCTGATGCGTCGCGGCCGTCGCCCCACGCTCGTTCAGCTGGCGTACGTCGAACCGAGCTGAGCCTCGATCCACCGATGAACACCAGGTCGGCGGGCCCCTGAGCCCTCTGGACTGGAGGGACAGGAGTCACGAGCTTCCAGCTTCTCGTCGGCGGTCGCGGCGGGCAGGTCGATGGGACACCGGCCTCCCGCAGCGCCCGTGACCTGCCCGTCACGATGACAATGGCTCAAGCGTTCGGGGTGGCGTTGTGCTATAGGTCGGCGAAGGCGCCCGCGCGGGCGGCGGTGGTCGCACTACGGGCGACACGGTGGGGAAGGTCCGCGTCCGTCGCCGCCCGCAGGAGTACGAGCTCGTGGTACAGCGGGGCGGTGGTGGCGATGAGCAGTCGGCGCGTATCGGTGCCCGGCGGAATCTCACCGCGCTCGACGGCGCGTCGGGTGATGTCGGCGCAGCGGTCGTACCGGCCAGCCCAGAAGGCGCTCAGGGCCTGGGCGGCCCGCTCGGACCGGAAGGACGCGGTGATCAGCGCGATGGTCACCGGGTCGGTGGTCAGTGCGGTGTAGACCTCACGGTTGACCCCGACCAGGTCACCTTCGAGCGATCCCGTGTCGGGTGGACGCCAGGCGTCGGCACCCGCCTCGTTGAGGACGTCGGCGAGCAGGCCACCGACGTCCCGCCAGCGCCGGTAGACCGTCGTGCGGTGGACACCCGAGCGTTCGGCGATCACCTCGATGCTCAGGGAGTCGTAGCCGTGCTGGACCAACTGGGCGAGCGCGGCGTCGAGGACGCGGCGGCGGACCGCCGCGCTGCGTCCGCCGGGTCGGCGCGCGGGGCCGGTGATCGTCCCGTCGGATTGATCGCTTGTCGGTGGTGGCGACGCCATGCCAGGATGTTATCGCTACAACCGTAGCCTTAACGAGTGAGGTTCTCCGTGACACCGACCCGACGGCTCCTCACCCGGTGGCGACGCAGCCGCGTGTGGTGTTTCTCAAGCCGCCGGTCACCTCCCCCAGGATCGTCGTCGGGAAATACACGTACTACGACGATCCCGACGACCCGACCGGCTTCGAGCAGCGCAACGTGCTCTACCACCTCGGGCCGGAACAGCTGGTCATCGGCAGGTTCTGTGCCATCACGGCGGGAACCCGGTTCCTGATGGCCGGCACACCCGCCGAGATCGGACGCATCGCCGTCGACAACGAACTGGAGCGAACCCCGTGACATCCGTCGTCATCCAGGAACACCCGGTGGCCGACGCCGGCAGCGGCCTGTACGGCGTCACCACCGGACCCGACGGCGCCCTGTGGTTCACCCTCGCCCACAGCGGCCAGGTCGGACGTCTGGTCCCGGGCGAGGCACCCACCACCTACCTCGTCGACCCCGCCGGGCAGCCCACGATCATCGTCCCCGGCCCCGACGGCGCGCTGTGGTTCACCGAGTCCCGGGCCCACCGGATCAGCCGGATCACCACCGACGGCGAGACCACCCACTTCGCCGTACCCAGCCGCGACGGTGGACCGTACGGCATCGCGTCCGGACCCGACGGTGCCCTGTGGTTCACCGAGATGAACGCCGACCGCATCGGCCGGATCACCACCGACGGTGCGGTCACCGAGTTCCCGCTCCCGGTCACCGGCGCCTACCCGTCGGCCATCACCGCCGGCGTCGACGACGCCATGTGGTTCACGATGAACCAGGCGAACGCGATCGGCCGGATCGGCACCGACGGCACCGTCACCACGTTTCCGCTGCCCACGGAGGCCGCCGCCCCGGTAGGGATCATCGCCGGCCCCGACGCAGCCGTCTGGTTCGTCGAGATCACCGCCGGCCAGATCGGGCGGATCACCCCCGACGGCACGATCGACGAGTTCGCGCTACCCGACCGCGCCGGCCGCCCCCACGCCATCACCACCAGCGGCAGCGGCGCCCTGTGGTTCACCGAGTGGGCAGGCAACCGGGTCGGCTCCATCACCACCGACGGGACGATCGAAGTCCATGACCTGCCCACGCCGCACTGCGAGCCGCACGGCATCACCCGCGGACCCGACGGCGCCCTGTGGGCGGCCCTGGAGAACGGCATCCTGGCCCGCATCGACACCACAGGTCGGTGAGGGCGGGCGGGCCGCGTGCTGGTGCTTCCGCGTCTGCCGTGGGCCGGGCACTCGGCAGCGTCACCACCGGACGCTGACCGACGGGTGGCCACGGGCCGGCGGGTGGTTGACGCAGCAGGCGCGGTCGTGACGACGTGGTCGTCCGATGTGTGCCAGGATTCCGCTGTGGCGACGATCGAAGTGGTGCTGGGCGACATCACGCGGGAGGACGTGGACGTCATCGTCACGGCCGCGAACGAGTCGCTGCTGGGTGGCGGTGGTGTCGACGGGGCGGTCCACCGCGCCGCCGGTCCCCGGCTGGCCAGGGCAGGAGGCGCGATCGGCCCCTGCCCGCCGGGTGACGCGATGCCGACGCCGGCGTTCGACCTCGACCCGCCGGTACGACACGTCATCCACACGGTCGGGCCGGTCTGGGAGGGCGGCGGCCACGGCGAGGACGAGATCCTGGCCTCCTGCTACCGCAGGAGCCTGCAGGTCGCCGACGAACTCGACGCCCGGACCGTGGCGTTTCCCGCGATCGCCACCGGTGTGTACGGCTTCCCGGCCGAGCGGGCGGCACGGATCGCCGT
Organism: Micromonospora sp. SCSIO 07396; assembly: GCF_053667945.1. Classification (NCBI taxonomy): domain Bacteria; kingdom Bacillati; phylum Actinomycetota; class Actinomycetes; order Micromonosporales; family Micromonosporaceae; genus Micromonospora; species Micromonospora sp. SCSIO 07396. The sequence goes on along the minus strand of NZ_CM132210.1, from coordinate 1,587,299 downwards.
GGCGACGCTCAGATCCACACCGACGAACGTGCACCGGATACGACTCGTCGCCTTCGACGACGACACCCGGGACCACCTGCACGCCGCACTGACCGCCACAGCCGACTGACCGGCCGGGGCGTCTCGCCATCGCGGCTGCGCCGGCGGCACGTGGCGTTCGTTCCATTGGCGCAGCTCTTCCTGAGCGATGTTCTCCGCAACGGCGACGACGTGCCGGTCAGACGCCAGGGTCCCGCTCGACGGCGTACGTGATCGGATCGTCTCCCGATCGCGTACGCCGTCGTCTCGCCGGGTGGTGACTACGGCAGCAGGACGATTTTGCCACCGGGCCGCCCGGAGCAGCTGAGGTCGGCGGCCTCCCGGACGGCATTGAGGGTGAAGGTGCGGGCACCACCGCCGGGGGGGCCGTACCGGACGCCAACCCGGCTCCGTCCGTAGGCCGTTTATCGGGTTGGGTGTCGCTGCGACCATGCATCTGGCCGCAGCGACACCCAACTCCGCTTCTATCCCTTGACGGTGACCTGGTGGTTTCCACAGGCAGCGATCAACCTGGGAACTGCGGCAGCCAGGTTGAACTGCCGGAAGTCCGCTGTTGCCGGCGAAGCGCGAGGATTCTGCACCCGCTGTACCGCGCCCGCCGCGAAGACCCCCGCAGACTTCAGATCCTCATGAGTGGAACGCTGAAACAGCTCCCCCACCCGCTGCACCTCATCGTCGGGAACAACCTCACCCCGCGCGGCCCGCACCACGAACCCCGCCGAGCGACACGCGGTCACCCCTGGATCCTCATCCTTCCGGTCAACGAACTGCCAGTATGCCGCCGCGCCACCGCCACCCAGAGCGAGCAGAACAAGGAACACCACCAACAGGCCGACCCACCGGCGTCGCCTCGGCACCTTGGCGGCGGACTCCGCCACGGAGGGGTCGTCAGTCACACGAACGTCCTTTCTGCACTCACAACGACAAGGGCGGCAGGTTACCACCCTGGTTGGGCTGAACTCCTCGATCAAGCCAATGCCGCGGCCCCTGCCGGCGCCAACCTCGACGACGCCCAGGAAATTCGTCTGCCGCTCCTCCATCACCTGCGGCTATACCGCCTTCACCGGCGAGCGCGACACCGCGCGAAATTCACCTTCCGGTAATCAAGGCGTGATGGCCAGAGCGTCCGAGGTGAGTCCGTCGCCGATCTCCCGGGCCAGGACGTTCCCCGCCGTCGCAACCCGGCTGAGCTCAGCGCGGAAATCGGCGCGCATCTAGAAGGCTTCTCCGTATGCTCGCTGCTGCTCCGGCGGAACCACGGGGATGGCGAGCCGCCGGATGTCGATTCGCAAGGACGCCTCAACCGGCAGCCGGTCACCAGTAGCACCCGGTCACTCGCGGTCAACTCACACCACTCCCGCACCGCCGCCGACAAATGAGCATGGCCGGTCACCGTGAAGACGCGTTGCCGATCCGCGCGGACCACCACGAGACCGGCACCTTCATGGATGTGGGCCTGTGGTGTGATCGAGGTTGTCAGATGACGATCCGGTCGCCGTAGGCGAGGATCAGGGCGTTGAGGGCCTTGGCCCAACCGTAGACCCGGCCGGTGATACTCCCGCCGCCCTTATGTTTCTGCTGGACGACGAGGTAGCGGACCTTCATCGCGGCCTGCTCGGTCGGGAAGTGCCCCGCCTGCGGGCGGCCCGCCGGAACCGGGCGTTCAGGCTCTCGATGATGTTGGTGGTGTAGTGAGGTAGTCGGCCCACTGCTTGGCACCCTCCCCGCCGGTCCCGGCCCACATACCGAGCACGTCGCGTCCCCCGTCGAGGCTGATACCGACAACGACATAGACGGGCCGGTTCGCGACCTGCCCCTGGCGGATCTTCATCACCAGGGCGTCGATGAACCCATCAAGGCGGCGGGCATGCTGGGGCACGATCCGGGGCGTGAACGACCCGGCCCGACCTCGGTCTGCACCGTCTTCGCCCCATGCCCGTTACGCACATTGGCCCGCCGACCCGACTCCTCGTCGACACCGGCCTCCTCCAGATGGGCATCCAGTTCGGCGTCGAGTGCTGACTCCAGGACGGTGCGGGTGATCCCCGCGAGAAGACCACCCGGCCCGACCAATGACACTCCGTCGGCCTTGGCCCGCTCAACCAGGTGCGGCGCGAACTCCACCTCCGCCGCCCGTCGGCTGCGGAAGCTGAACCGCCTTCTTCCTGTCTGCCATGACGCGGTCCTTCCTGGACAGGATCAACGTCCGGTCCAACGGACCACACCCAGGTCAAACACGGAAATCTACGCATTCCCGTTCCCAGATCACGCCTTCAGCAGGCCTCCACGGGTTCTCGACCGGGCCTGGTGACCATCGAAGTATGCCGACACTTTTCGAGCCGGTTCAGCTGGGTCGCCTGCGGCTACCCAGCCGGATCGTGATGGCGCCGATGGGCCGAGGGCGAGCCGATCAGCGCGGGACGCCACTGCCCTACGTGGCCGAGTACTACGCCCAGCGGGCTGCGGCCGGCCTCATCATCAGCGAGGCCACCAGTCCGGCTCCGCGCGCGGCAGGTCACGCGTACGGGGTGCAATGGCATTCCACTGCGGACACCGAGGCCTGGACCGCGGTGTCCGCGGCCGTGCAGGCAGCCGGCGGACGGATGGTGCTGCAGATCATGCACGCCGGGCGGATCGGTCATCCCGGCCTCTACGGTCACCAGCCGCTGGCGCCGTCCCCGGTGGCCGCTGCCGGCATGGCCCGGACATACGACGGTCCGCGTCCGTATCCAGTGCCCAGAGAGATGTCGTCGGCCGACATCACGGACGCGATCGAGGACGTCGTCCGGTGCGCCCGTGCGGCGATCGCGGCCGGCTTCGAGGGCGTCGAGCTGCACGGCGCCAACGGGTACCTGGTCCACCAATTCCTCTCCGCCGCGGTGAATCGCCGCACCGACGGTTACGGCGGCCCCCCGCACCACCGGGTACGGTTCGCGGTGGAGCTGCTGGAGGCGGTTGCCGCCGCGATCGGCGCGGACCGGGTCGGCCTACGGCTGTCCCCCGGGTTCGGTCTCAACGACATGAGCGAGCCCGATGCCGAGGTCGTCTACCCGGCACTGCTCGACGCGCTGCGGCCTGCCGATCCGGCCTACCTGCACCTGGTCCATGGCTCCGATCCGGCCCTGGTCCAGGCGGTCCGGGCGGGGTGGGCCGGACCGATCATCGTGAACCCGGGCACGGGCGACCTCGATCCGGGTGCCACCGCGAGCGTCGTGGCGGACGCGCTGACCGCCGGGTTCGACGCGGTCTCCTTCGGCAAGCAGTTCCTCGCGAACCCCGACCTGCCGCGCCGCCTGGCCGACGGCGCAGGCCTGAACCGGCCCGACCCGACGACCTTCTACCAGGGCGGCCGGCAGGGCTACCTCGACTACCCCACTGCCGACATCACGCAAGGAGAGGCGACGCCATGGTCGTTTTCGTCAACAAACTCACGCTGATCGGTGCCGCGGAGGACCTGGAGAGTCGCTACGCCAAGGTCGCCGAGTACATGCGAACCCGCCCCGGTCTGGTGAGTTACGTCTTAAGCCGCTCCCAGAAGGACCCGTCGACCTACTACAACATCGCCGAGTGGACGGACGAGGAGTCCTTCCGCAAGGCGCTGGAGGAGCCGGAGTTCCGCAGCCGGCTGGACCGGCTGACGGGCATCATCAAGGGTGAACCGCACCTGACCGAACCCGTCCTGCGCTACGACGCGACCAACTGACTGCACACGCGGCGGCCGCCCAGGCTCTTCCCCGGGTGGCCGCCGCGTGTGGTCGGTCGATGATCAGTAGTTGCCCAGACCGCCGCAGACGTTGACGGCCTGGGCGGTCATCGAGGCAGCCGTATCGGTGACCAGGTAACCGACCAACCCGGCGACCTCCTCCGGCGTCGAGTAGCGCCCGAGCGGGATCTTCGCCTGGAACCGCTCGAGCACCGCATCCTCGGTGACACCCCAGTGCGCGGCGTACCCCTGGCGTACCCGAACCGCCATCGGCGTCTCCACATAGCCCGGGCACACCGCGTTGACGGTGATCCCGCTACCGGCCAACTCGAACCCGAGCGCCTTGGTGAACCCGACCACGCCGTGCTTGGCGGCGGTGTACGGAGCGGCGAGCGCAACGCCCTGCTTTCCGGCGGTGGAGGCGATGTTGATGATGCGGCCCCAGCCCTGCTCCCGGACGCCACCGGCCCGGAGCACTTCGCGGGTCACCCGGAAGGTGGCGGTGAGGTTGGTAGCGAGCACGTCGTCCCAGAGCGCGTCGTCCAGGTCGGCCGTGACTCCGCCGCCGGATCGGCCGGCGTTGTTGACCAGCACGGTAATCGGTCCGAAACGGTCCACCGCGGCGGCGACGAGCCGGGTGACGTCGTCGGTGGATCGGACGTCGGCTACGGTGCCGTCGACGTCCAAGCCACGGCCGCGAAGCTTGTCGGTGATCGTGGCGATCTGCTCGGCATCGCGGGCGCAGAAGAAGGTCGCGCGGCCGCTCTCGGCCAGGCTCTCGACCACGGCCAGGCCGATACCGCTCGTGCCGCCGGTGACCAGGGCCGCGCCGTGGGTCGTCGATTCCGTCATCGTGGTGTCCTCTCTCGGGGGAATGACCTCACAGGCCGAGTACGACCCGACCGGTGACCTGGCGCTTCAGCAGTGCCTCAATGGCGGAGTCGGCGTCCACCCAGTCGGCTCGCAGCCCGACGTGCGGTCGTAGACGGCCGTCGGCGACGAGGCCGAACAGCGTTGCCAGGTCCCGGGCAGCGGGGCGACGCTCGATCTCGTCGAGCAGGAAGAGGTGCTCCAGGCGTACGCCCGCGCGGGCGTGCCCCCAGTCCGGTGGCAGGACCAGGTCGGCTCGGACGGTGTTGCCGAAGACCACCGCCACGCCACCCGTGCGCAGCTTGACGAACGCGTCGCGGAAGACGGTCCCGCCGACGCTGTCGATGACCACATCGACCGCCTCGTCGGGCGGCGCCGCGTAACCCGCGTGGATCCGGTGGCCCCGCTCGATCAGGTGCCGGCCGCGATCCGGTGATCCGGTCCATCCCAGTGCTTTCGCCCCGGCTGCGGCGGCCAGATCGGCCACGAATCCGCCGACACCACCGCTGGCACCGGTGACCAGTACCGAGCGGCCGAGCAGCCACCCGACCCGCTGCAGGGCGTACAGCGCCGTGAGGCCGGCCACCGGTACCGCCGCCGCGATGGCCGGCTCGATACCGTCGGGCAGTGCCGCTATGCGGTCGGTGCGTACGGCGCAGAACTGGGCCCAGCCGGTCGAGGCCGCCAGTCCGGCGACGGGCGTGCCGGCCGGCGGGCCGGTGCCGTCAGCAGCCGCCTGGACGACCGTGCCGGCGACGTCCAGACCAAGCTGCGCTCCCGGTGGGCACCGGGCGGCGAGCAGCAGGTCCGCCCGGTTGACCGCGACGGCCTGGACCTCGATCAGCGCTTCGCCGGGAGCTGGGCGCGGGTCGGGTAGAGATTCCAGACGGATTCCGTGGGACACGTCCGTGGACGTAACGAATGCCTTCACGAGGTCCTCCCTTTCGGTCCCTTCGTACCGGCGGCTCCTGGAGGCCCGGTGGAGAACGGCCAGTGAGACCGGCATCACGGCCGACCGCTTGCCAGGCTCGGATCGACGCGGGCAGGATGAATTGGCAACACAAAGGGCGATCGCGATACAACTTTGCGCAACCGACTGTCCAAGGGGGAGGACTCGGTGATCGATTTTCGCCTTCTCGGCGCATTGGACGTCACGATCGACGGAGTCCGGATGCCGGTACGCGCCCCGAAGCAACGCGCACTGCTGGTGACCCTGTTGTTGCGGGCCAATGACGAGGTGCCGATGGACGAGCTCTACTGGCGCTTGTGGGATCACCGGCCACCGGCAGCGCCGGCGGCGGCGCTCCATGTCCACGTCGCACGGCTGCGAGCGGTGCTCGGCGACCGTAACGGAACGGCCGAGCGACCAGGCTGGCCCCGGGTTCGCTCGCTTGGCGGTGGATACCTGCTGCAGACTCCGCCCGAGTCCGTGGATCTGTTCCGGTTCCGCGGCGCTTCCCAGGAAGCCCTGCTTGCCCGGCAGGCCGGCGATGCGCCAGGCGAGTTGACGCACATTCGGGCAGCCCTCGATGAGTGGCGCGACGACCCTCCAGCGGGATCGGCGATCGCCTCCCTCGCCGCCGTTCCCTCGCTCGCCGCCGAAGCCGGTCCGGCACTGCTTGAGGAACGGTTGCGGCTGCTCGAGCGGCGGTTCGAGCTCGAGGGAGATCCGCCGGGCGAGCTCGTGCCGCGTCTGCGCGCTCTGGTCGCCCTGCACCCGACGCGCGAGCGGCCATGGGCCCTGCTCGTGTCCGCACTGCGTCGCGCCGGCGACCGCGGGGCGGCGATGGCCGCGTACGAGGAGGCTACCGCGACTCTCCGGACCCGGCTGGGCCTGGCACCGGGGCCGGAGCTCGCCGCCGAGTACCGGCGGATCACCGGCGACCGCTGGCACTCGCGGACCGATGTGCCCGCACCGGCCGCCCACCGGACCCTGCGCGGCGATGGCTGGGCCACGGTCATCGATGCCCTGACCAGTCGGCACGACGGCACCGCGCTGCCGCTGGTCTGCCTGGCCGGCCCGTCCGGAAAGGAGCGGACTGCGGATCTCGTCGCGTTGGCCCGCCATCTCCGCGAGGAGTTTCCGGACGGCCAGTGGTACGTGCGGCTGGCCGGCCCCGACGGGCAGCCCCGCGATCCGGGCCCGTTGCTGGCCCGGCTGTTGCGGCTGTCCGGTGCGGCGCCCGACGCCATTCCGGTGGGCAGACGGCACCTGGTCAACGCCTATCGGGCCCGGCTCAGCGACCGGCGCGTGCTCCTCCTCTTGGACGACGCCCGGGACGCCGAGCAGGTACGCGACCTGCTACCGGGCACCTCCCGGTGTGCGGTGGTCATCGTCGGCGACGACATACGCCCCGAACTGGTGGCACTGCACGGCGCTCGGTCGATCGACCCGGACGGTAGCGTCGGAACCGGGCCGTGCCAACGCGACCGCCAGCGGCGTCATTCGTTGCTCATCGTCGCAGGACAGCCCGCAGAACCTCCTCCAGCCGAGCACCTGGATCATCCACCAGGTCAGGTGTCCGCCATGCCACGAAGCGGTCGGGTCGCACCAGTGAGGCGCCGGTGAGCCCGACTCCGTAACGGGCCGGGAATTCCTCGGCCGTGATGCTGTGCACCGTGAGGGGAACGCCGAGACGCTCGGCGGCACGGATCGCTGGTGCGGCCCAGTCTTCGCCCGCCGGGCCGGTCAGCAGCACGAAGCCGGCGCCGAACAGCGCTGTCGTCGACGACGCGACGCCCTCCGGGGTGGTCAGCGGTAGGTAGGGAGCCCGCGACCCGGGCCGTCCCGTCGCCGAGGCAGGGTCTTCCACCAGGGCACCGTCCTCGCCGGGTTCCGTCAGCACCGCTCCTGAGGGGTAGCGGTAGCCGAAGGCCAGCATCGTGGGCGGCAGTGGTTGGGGTACGTCGTCGTCGCGCAGTTCCGGCGCCACCCGCTCGACGAGGTTGGCGAACTGCTGCTCGACCAGCAGCCGGGCGTACGGTCGACGTTCGGTCTCGAAGGTGCGCAGGAGCTGGGGGCCTGCCCAGTCCTGTAGCACGGCGGCGAGCCGCCAGCCCAGGTAGAGCCCGTCCAGGATCGCGGTGTTGCCGCCCAGCCCGCCGGTCGGCGGCATCACGTGGGCGGCGTCCCCGGCCAGTAGTATCCGGTCGACCTGGAACCGTTTCGCGACTCCGCAGGCGATCGACGTCTCACCGGACTCGACGATATCCAGCGGTACGTCGTCGCTGAGTCCCAGGTCCGCGGCGATCTGCCGGACGATCCCGTTCGGGGAGCGGTACCAGCCTTCGGGAAGCTCGGGCGCCAGGTGGCGGAAGTAGCCGTACAGTCCGGGAACCTCGGTGTTGAACAGTACGGCGCGGCCGATGTGGAACGCCGCGAAGCGGGAGCTGTCAGCAGCCCCCGGGGTATGCGCGAGTGGCTCGCTGAGGTCCGCCTTGAACAACACCCGCAGGACCTGGCCGACCACTCCCCTACCCTGCAGTGGAATGCCGAGCGCCTCGCGGACCGGGCTGCGCCAACCGTCCGCGGCCACCACGTATCGCGCCCGGATCCGATACCGCCTGCCGGTGTCCGCCTCCTCGACGTGCGCGGTGACACCATCAGCGTCCTGGGCGAGACCGATCAGCCTGGTGCCGAAGCGCAACTCGGCGCCAAGTTCGTGCGCGCGCTCGGCCAATGCTTGCTCCGCGCCGGACTGGCTCGCCGTGCACCACTCCTCCGGGGACACGTGCCGCATGGTCAGTTCCCTGCCGCTGACCAGCGTACGCACGACGGGCCCGGCGAGCCGGGGCGCAAGGACCATGCTGAACTCGCTGCGGTCCGGGCGGCTCAGCTCGTGGATCCGCTCGGCCACGCCTGCGATGCGCAACGCCTCCATGGTGTGCGGGTACTGCCCGGTCGCCTTGACTGCGGTGGAGGTGCCGGGGCGGCGCTCCACCACCAGCGGACTGACGCCGTGCAGGCCCGCGAAGATCGCCGTGCTCAGCCCAGCCGGCCCGGCCCCGACCACCAGGAGGGGCCGATGCTCGATGGCGGTCACGGGACGAGCACCACGCGGCCGAGCTGACGACGGTCCTCGATGAGCCGGTGCGCCCGGGCCGCCTCCTCCAGGGGGAGGACCGTGTGCACGGCGACCCGCAACCGGCCGTCGCGAACCAGCTCGGTCAGCTCCCGCTGGTTGCGGGCCGCTTCCTGCGGTGCGGCGGCGAGCCAGGCGTCGAGGGCCGTACCGACGACGGTCCGCAGGCCGAGCAGATCGGTCAGCGTGACCCGACCGGCCTCGCCCGCGGCCCCCGCGAATCCGTAGTAGACGAGCCGGCCGAACGGTTTGAGCAAAGCGAGGCTCGGCGACAGGACCGCGCCTTCCACGCTGTCGAGGACCACATCGATGCCGGCACCGCCGGTCGCCGCACGGACCCGGTCGGGCCAGTCCGGCTGCGAGTAGTCCACCACCGCGTCGGCGCCGTGATCGCGGACGAAATCCGCCTTGGCCGGCGAGCCCACGCCACCGATCACGAGTCCCGCCCCACGCAGCCGGGCCAGCTGGGTGACGAGGTGACCGATCGCCCCGGCGGCGGCGTGCACCAGCACCGTCTCGCCGCGAGCGAGCCGGCCGACGCTCAGCACGCTCGCGGCGACCTGGGCCGTCGAGGCGAGAGCGGTGGCGACCGGTGCCGGAATATCGTCCGGCACCGGCACCGCCTGGGTGTCACCGACCAGCACCAGATCGGCGTACGCGTCGGTCACGCCCCAGGCGGCCAGCCGGTCACCGACGGCGAAGCGGTGGGCGCCGGGCCCGGCTGCGACGACCCGGCCGACCACGTCACCGTGCGGCGCCCGGGGCACCGGGGACGGGAAGGGCGCCGTACCGGAGCGCAGCTGGGTCTCGATGAAGTTGACCCCGACCGCCTCGACCTGGACCAGGAGCTGACCGTCGCCGGGCACCGGTTCCGGTGCCTTGTCGACGGTCAGCACCTCCGGACCACCGTGCTCGTAGTAACGGATGACACGCATGCGGGTATCCCTTCCGTTGCCGCGGCGGCGGAGCACCGCCGCTGCCGGTTGTAGCTGGCTGTGCTCGCGGCACGGTCGAGGAAGGCCCGAGCGTTACGCCCGTTGCTGCTCCGGGGCCCGCCACGGTCCGGGTACCAGGGACGCGGCGAACCCCGCCACCACGGCGAAGCCCGCCACCAGCCAGTACGTTCGGCCGTACGCTTCGGCGGGGAAGCCGGAGGTGCCACTGAGCCGCTGTTGCAAGGCGACCGCGACCACCGCGATACCCAACGAGCCGCCGATCTGGTTGAGGATGAACAGGGCGCTGGTGGCCCGGGGCGCGTCGTCGGGGCCGACCGCGAGGTACATGAACGCCATCAGGCCGGGCACCGTGAAGCCGATGCCGAAGCCGCCGACGCCGAATGCGATCGCGGTCAGGGCCGTCGAGGTGTGATCACCGACGCCGGACAGCACCAGCGCGGCGAGCGCGGCGAGCAGCATCCCGATCGGAGCGGTCACGCGTGCGGTGAGCCGGACGCCGGCCTTACCGACGGAGATCGCCCCAGCCGCGCCAAGGATGCCCGAGGGCACCATGAGCAGGCCCGCGTGCAGGGCTCCGAACCCGCGTGACTGCTGGTAGTACAGCGGCGTCAGGAACAGCAACGTGTTGGCGACCGCCCCGACGAGCAGCATGGCGACCACCGACATCGTGAAGCCGCGCTGAGTGAACAGCCGTACGTCTATCAGCGGCTCGGCCGCGCGGCGGGCGTGCAGCACGTACGCCAGCAGCAGCGCGACGCCGACGGCGAAGGCGGTGATCGCCGCCGGATCGCCGAAGTCGCCGCGGTGGGCAGCGGTGGTGAGCCCGTAGATGAGCACCGCGAAGCCGGGCGAGAGCAGGGCCAGACCGATGACGTCGAGGCGTGGCCGCGGCGCGGCGCGGTCCGGCGCGTCGGCCGGCAGCGTTCGCAGCGCGAGCAGCAGGGCGATGGCACCGACCGGCAGGTTGATGAGGAACATCCAGCGCCAGCTGATGTCGTCGACGAAGAAGCCGCCGAGGATCGGCCCCAGCACCGGCCCGATGGTCAGGGGGATTGAGATCAGGCCCATCGCCTTGGTAACCCTGCTCGGACCCGCAGCGCGGGCGATCGCGGCCTGCACGACCGGGAAGATCATTCCACCGCCGAGCCCCTGGAGCAGGCGGAAGACGATCAGGCTGCCGGCCGACCAGGCCAGTCCGGACAGCAGCGAACCGACGGTGAACAGGACGACAGCGAACGTCCAGACCTGACGGACACCGAAGCGGTCCACGCCCCAGCCGGAGATCGGCGTCGCGACGGCGACGGCGAGCAGGTATCCGGCGGTGACCCACTGGATGGTCGACAGCGTGGTCCCGAAGACGGTGACGAGGCGGTCCACCCCGACGTTGACGATGGTCTCGTCCAGCAGGGCCATGAGCAGTGCCAGCAGCAGGACTCCGGCCATCTTGAGGAATGCGGGATCGAGGCGGTCGGCCTCCGGGTCAGCGGGCTTGTCGCCGGGAGCGCGCTGGGGCGCGCTGGTGTCGCTGGCCATGGTCGTTACCTCCGAGCGGCAGAACGGTCCGGTATTGATGCGCACAGAATACATGTAGGTGCAGACATGATTAAGTTCGATCGAACCTTACCAGCAGTCATCTTCTGCTCGGAGCCCACAGGAAGTGGATGCGTATACATTGAATGCGCATGGACGTGTAGGGTGTAGGTCGACGACTCGGAGGGCGGGCGGATGGCGGAACGACGCGGCGGGCAGCCCGACGTGCTCGACCTGTGGCGACAACTGACGGTGCTCACCGGACGCCTGGGCCAGGCACTCGACAAGCGCCTCGTGCGGGAGTTCGACCTCACCCTCACCGAGCTGCTGGTGCTCGACGAGTTGATTCGCGGCAACCCACGCGGCATGCGCATCCAGGATCTCAGCCACGCGGTGGCCCTCGACCAGTCCTCAATGAGCCGTCTGGTCAGCCGCCTCACCGCCAAGCAACTCGCCGCCCGGGTCAGCTGCGAGCACGACCGCCGCGGCGTCTACTGCCAGATCACCGACCTGGGCACCGAGCGGTACGCCGCGGCCGCCCAGGTCAGCCGCGCCGAACTCGGTGCCGCACTGGACGCCGCCGCCTTCGACGACCGGCTGGCCTCCGTGGTTGCGCGGCTGACCCGCCCGGTCGTCACGCCCGCCGACACCTGAGACCCGACCGAGGGAGTCATCCCGTGCAGTTGTCGATCCTGGACCAGTCGATGATCCCGGAGGGATCCACACCGACTCAGGCGCTGACCAACACGCTCGATCTGGCCCGGACGGCCGACGCCCTCGGGTACCACCGCTACTGGCTCGCCGAACACCACGCCACGGCGTCGTTCGCCAGCCCGGCCCCCGAGATCATGATTGCGCGACTCACCGCGGAGACGACCGGCCTGCGTATCGGCAGCGGCGGCGTGCTGCTGCCTTACTACAGTCCGTTCAAGGTGGCCGAGACGTTCCGGGTGTTGCAGGCGCTGGCCCCGGGCCGGATCGATCTGGGCATCGGCCGGGGCGCCGGAGCCTCGTCCCGGGACGCCCGGCTCCTCAACCCCTCCCTGGGCGGCTACTCCGACCACGCCTTCGGCGAGCAAGTCAGTGCCCTACGGGCATTCCTGGGCGAGCCAGGTGACCGGGGTGGCGTCATGCCGACGGTGGACGGCGTGCCGCAGGTCTGGCTGCTGGGCGCGAGCCCGTCGTCTGCCATACTCGCCGGCCGGCTCGGCCTGCCCTATTCGTTCGCGCACTTCGGTCGTCCCGAGGTCGTCACCGAAGCGGTGCGGGCGTACCGCGACAGTTTCAACACCCGTGGCGGTGGCAGCCCGCGGGTGATGGTCGGCATCGGGGTGTACTGTGCGCCGACCCGCGCCGAAGCCGAGCACGTCTTCGCCAGCCAACGCCTGTTCCGGCAACGCATGACGCAGGGCGACCTGCGTCCGGTACCAGCACCGGAGACAGCGCTCGCGGAACTCCACCACCGTCCCGCGCCGACGGTCGGCGAGCGGGAGGAGTGGCCGCGATACGCGGTCGGCTCCCCCAGCGACGTCGCCGAGCAGCTCAGCGCGATGGCCACCGCGGTGGGTGTGGACGAGTTCGTGGTGTTGTCCACCATTCATGGACACAGTGACCGCGTGCGCTCGTACGCGCTGCTGGCCGACGCTCTGGGCCTACGACCCCGGACGAGTCCGGCCCTGCAACGCGCATGACACTTGTCAACCTTCGCGATCCCAGCTCGCAATATCGACGAGCAATGATGAAAGGCGTCGATTGCGAGGGAGGACCGTGTGAGCGTGCCAGCCGGCGACGAGGACGCCACCCCGACGGAGGAGTACCGCATCCTCGGGCCACTGACGGTGGTTCTCGGCGGCCGCCCGGCACCGGTGACAGCACCGAAGCAACGCATCATCCTGGCAACCCTGCTGCTGCGGGCCGGCACCTGGGTCACCGCCGCCGAACTAACGAAGGCCCTCTGGGACGACCGAGCGCCGAAGAATCCGCGCAGCGCCCTTCAAGTGCACCTCACCCGCTTGCGCGCTCTGTTCGCCGCCGTCCACCCCGAGAGACCGGACCTGATCGAGACCCGCCCCGGCGCGTACCGGATCGTGGTGCCGCCCGGATCGCTCGACCTTGACCGCTACCGGGACGCGATCGCGCAGGCGCGCTCCGCCCGACGCGCCGGGAACGCCGATGTCGAGCTGGGCTGGTTGCAGCGGGCTCTGGCCCAGTGGCGAGGCGATCCGCTCGCGTTGGTGCCGTCGGCCCGTATCCAGCGGGAGGTGGTCACCGCCCTACAGGATGACCGACTGCGCTGGATGGAGCGCCGATTCGAGTTGGCGTTGGCCACGGGCCGGCACACACAGGTCATCGGTGAACTGCGCACCGCGACCCTCGCTCATCCAGAGCGCGAGCGCCTGTGGGGCCTACTCATGGACGCCCTTGCCGAGACTGGCGACCGGGCCGCGGCGATAACCGTGTACCACCAGGCACGAGGCAGGCTGCGCGATGAACTGGATGCCCCACCGGACACGGAGCTGCGACGCCGCTACCGCCGACTGATCACCGAGCCAGGTCAGCGGCACCGCAACGCGGCGACCCCCAGGGCGGGCCTCGGCGAATGGCAGACGCAATGCCAACTGCCACCGGACATCGCCGACTTCGTCGGGCGGGCGGAGATCCTCCGCGAACTGTGTACAACCCTCGAGTCGGGCGACACACCGGTGGTCTGCCTCACCGGGGTGCCAGGGGTGGGCAAGTCGGCGCTCGCCGTACGGGTGGCGCACCGCCTCCGGACCCGGTTTCCCGACGGCCAGTGGTACGTGTGCGGCACCGGACGAACCTGGCCCGACATCCTCGCGGAGATGCTGGCCACCTCCGGAGTGGAACAACCGCCCACCGGCAACACGGCCGCAGTGTCCCTGCTCCGCCGACGGCTCGCCGGACGGCGACTGCTGGTGACCATCGACGACGCCCCGGAAGGCAACCCACCACACGGTCTACTTCCTCTCCCCGCCGGATGCGCCATTCTGGCCGTGCGGCGTGGCGACCCCCCGGCCCTGGACTGCGACGTCGCCCGCGTGGTCACCCTCGACGTACTCTCCCACACGGAAGCCTCGGCACTGGTGACCGACATCGTCGGTGCGGCCCGGGTCAGCCGTACGCCCGCCGCGCTGGAGGCGATGGTCGAACGCTGTGACCGGCTGCCACTGGCACTCCGGATCGCCGGCGCCCATCTGGTCACCCATCCGGACCGCGACATCGGCGAGTTCGCCGAACTGCTCGGCGCCGACCCTCTCGGCACGCTCAGCCTGCCTGGCAGCCGGCGGGCTGCGGTCCGCACGGCCTTCGAACTGGCCTACTCGGCACTGCCCCCGGCCGTCCGGCGGGTCTTCCGGTACCTCGAACTCGTACCCGGCTTCTCGCACCGCGTCGAGACGATCGCCGAACTGACCGGGACGTCACCGTCCCGCGCGGCCGGGCCCGTGGCGGACCTGGTCCGCGCCCGGATCGCCGAACTCGGGCCTGACGGGGTCATCCGACTGCACAGCCTGGTCGCCCGGTTCGCCGCCGAGCGTGGTCTCAACGAGGATCCCCCGGCAGACCGGCGGGCCGCCCTGGACCGGCTCGGAACGTGGTTGCTGAACGTCGCCGACGAGGCGGTGCGGCTGTGCCATCCGGATGTGGTCCGGGTCGGAACCGGCGCCGGGCACACGACCTTCGGCAACCACCGGGCGGCCCGCACCTGGCTGCAACGGGAGCGCCGGAACCTCGCCGCGGTGGCGGTGCAGGCCGCCTCCGCCGGACTGATCCCGCTCGCCGTGGGCCTGACCGACGCGCTGCGGGGTCCCTGCGGCGCAGACCGGCACCACGCCGACTGGCGGATCGCCGCCGAAGCCGCGGTCGCGGCCACCGACCCGCTACGCGAGCCCGCGTACGCCGCCGTCGCCCGGCTCAACCTGGGACTGGCCTTGCAAGGGCTCAACGACCTGAGGTCCGCCGAGATCCACCTGCGACATGCCTGCGACCAGCTACGCCGACGAGGTCCGGCCGAGTTGGAGGTCGTCGCCGTGACCGCTCTGGCCATGCACCGCCTGCAACAGCCGACCAAGCGGTTCGACGACGCTGTCGGTCTGCTCCACCGTGGCCTGCGACGGTGCCGGCAACTGGGGCTGCGGCACGCCCAGGCACGCTGCCTGCTGTACCTCGGGATGGCTCACCACGCGCGGGGGGAACCGCGCCTGGCGTACCGCCACTTCCGCGCCGCGGTGCGGATCGGCGAGCGGGCTGGTGACTACTCCGCCCAGGCGGAGATCCTGGCCCGGCTCGGTGGCGTGTGCGTCGAGCTCGGCGCGCACCGCGAGGCAGCTCGGCGGTTACGGACGGCGTTGCGGCTCGGCCGGTCAGCCCGCTCGGCGCACTCGGTCGCGCTCGCCTCCTACGGGCTTGCCCGGGTACGCCGTGCCGCCGGCCGACCGGAACCCGCCCACGCACACGTGGCCCGCGCTATCGCCTTCGCCGAATCCGGCGGTTACCTCGCCGTGCTGGTCAACGCCCGCAACCTGCTCGCCGGCCTTGATCGAGACGAGGGCCTGAACGGGCGTGCGGAACTGGAGTACCGGCGTGCGCTGCGCGAGGCCGAGCGGATCGGTCATCCGGGCGCCCAGTGCGAGGCGCTGACCGGTCTCGCGCTGCTGGCCCATGAGCGCGGCCGCGACCACCTGATCCCTGTCATGGCCCGGCAGGCGACCGGCGCCGCCCGGGCCGCCGGGTCACCCCGGCTGCTCTCGCAGGTCCGGGAGTTGCTCGCCACACTCCAGCCGGCTCCGAGCATGCGCTGAGACTCTGCCCAGCGACGCGCGCGGGCAGCGGGGGGGGTAAACGATGGTGGCGATCCGAGCACGGCGGCTCTTCGACGGCAGAAGCGTGATCCAGGCCGAACGGCCGACCGTGCTCGTGGACGGCGGCGTGATCCGATCGGTGTTCGACGGGCCGACACCGTCCGGGCACGAGGTGATCGACCTGGGTTCGGCCACGCTGATGCCAGGCCTCATCGACGCCCACGTCCACCTCGCGTTCGACGCCACGGCGGACACCGTGGCCAGCCTCGTCACCGCCGACGACGACGTCGTGCTGGACCGGATCCGGTCGGCCGCGGCCGCGACCCTCGATGCCGGCGTCACCACCGCTCGCGACCTCGGCGACCGCGGTTACCTGGGCCTGCGGGTACGAGCCGAGACCGCCGCCGACGTCCGTCTCGGTCCGCGATTGCTGCTGGCCGGACCGCCGATCACCTCGATCGGCGGCCACTGCTGGTTTCTCGGCGGTGAGGTCGAGGGCGTCGAGGCGATCCGCGCAGCGGTCCAGGACCGGGCGGCGCGGGGTGTCGACGTAGTGAAGGTCATCGTCACCGGCGGCCGGCTCACCGCAGGGTCCCACCCGCACGAAGTGCAGTTCGGGCCGGCCGAGCTGTCCGCCGTCGTAGCGGAGGCGAAGCGGCACGGTCTGCCGGTCACCGGGCACTGTCATGCCGCGGACGGAATCGCCGATGCGGTCGCGGCCGGATTCGACGGCATCGAGCACTGCACGTTCGTCACCGCCGACGGCACCGCCGACGACCCGGCGCTGCTGGACCGGATGGCAGCCGCGGGCACCCGGGTCACCCTCACCCTGGGATCGGTCCCGCAGTACGCCGAACACACCGGCCCGGGTGAGGCCGACCCCCGCCGCAAGGCTGTGCACGACGCGCTGTGGCGCGTCGCCACCTCGGGGGCGCCCGTCGCCTGCGCCAGCGACGCCGGCTGCGGGCCCGGCAAGCCGCACGGATCACTCGCCTACGCGGTGCAGGCGATGGTCGGTCTCGGATTCTCGCCGACCGAGGCACTACGAGCCGTCACCTCCGGTGCCGCACAAGTCTGCGGGATCGCCGATCAGGTCGGCCGAATAGCCCCCGGGTACCAGGGTGACCTGCTCGCGGTCGACGGCGATCCGGCCGTTGACCCGGAGGCGCTGCGGCACGTCGCCGCGGTGTTTCGCGCCGGGCTCCGGGTGCGGTAGCTCTCCAACGGCGCTGGACCGGACGTCGATCGGTACCCGGAACGCTCGGGTCGTAGCCCATCCGACCGGTAGGAGGACCGCCGTGCCCGAACCCAAAGTTCACACCACCCGGCACAGCATCGACGTCAACGCACCCGTCGACGCGGTGTATCCGATCATCGCGGACGTCACCAGGTGGCCGTACACGTTCGGGCCGACGGTCCACGTCGACCTCCTTGAGCGTCACACCGAGGGACCGGAGCAGACCGAACGGCTCCGGTTGTGGGCCACCGCGAACGACGTCGTCCGGTCGTGGACCTCGCGGCGCACTCTGTACCCGGCCACCGGTCGTGTCGCCTTCCGGCAGGAGGTGTCGGCGGCCCCGGTGGCGTCCATGGGCGGCGAGTGGCAACTTGAGACGCTCGACGGCGGCCGCACCCGGGTGGTGCTCCTGCACGACTTCACGGTCGTGGACGACGAGCCCGGCGCGGCCGCGTGGGTGAAACGTGCCGTCGACGCCAACAGCACGGCGGAGCTGGCTGCGCTGCGCGCCGCGGCGCGTTCCGCGAATGCCCGCACCCTGCTCTCGTTCGAGGATTCGGTCCGCGTTCCGGCCCCGGCGAGCGACGTGTACGACTTCCTGTACCGCGCCGACCGCTGGGTCGAACGGCTGCCGCACGTCGCCCGCGTCGAACTCGCCGAGGACGAGCCGAACGTCCAGACCCTGGAGATGGACACGGTGGCCCCGGACGGTGCGGTGCACACGACCAAGTCGGTCCGGGTCGCGTTCCCCGCCGAACGGATCGTCTACAAGCAGACCACGCTGCCGCCGCTGCTGGCGGCGCACGCTGGCGTCTGGACGCTGCGTCCGGAGGGCGACGGGGTGACCGTCACCTCGCACCACGCCGTCGTGCTACGCCCCGAGCGCATCGAGGAGCTGCTGGGACCGGGCGCCACCCTCGCCGCAACTCGCGAGCTGGTCCAGCACAACCTCAGTACCAACAGCATTCGCACCCTGGAGCAGGCCCGCCTGCATCTCCAGCCGGTCAGCGACTGACCGGCGGCGGACACAGCGATGCGCGGCGACCGGGACGGTCTGCCGCGCATCGCCGTACATCACACGCCGGTCAACGTACGGTTGACGTCTTCCAGGAACGCCCGGGGCGTGTCGCACCGCTCGACCACCTCGTCCGGCAGCGCCACCGCGAACTCGCGGGACACCCGTGAGACGGTCTCCAGGATGGCGAGTGAGTCGAAGCCAAGTTCGACGAACGGAGTGTCGAGGATGTCCCCGTCGATGTCGACGGTGTCGTCGTCACCGGCCGCCTCCCGCAGGATGCGCCGGAGGTCGTCGAGGCTGAGCAGTTCGCGGGTGGTCATGGCAGATGATCCCTTCGATTGTCGGGTCGCTCGGACGTCACTGCTGCGGCCGGCGGAGCACCGCGGCGGCGTTGAATCCGCCCCGGCCCCGGGCCAGCACCAGCACGCAGCTCAACGGCAACGGCCGGGGCGCGCCGGTCACCAGGTCAATCGGGCAGTCCGGGGCG
The DNA here is from genome assembly GCF_053667945.1 of Micromonospora sp. SCSIO 07396. NCBI lineage: Bacteria > Bacillati > Actinomycetota > Actinomycetes > Micromonosporales > Micromonosporaceae > Micromonospora > Micromonospora sp. SCSIO 07396. Next base: position 1,568,557 of record NZ_CM132210.1, on the reverse strand, counting down.
GGCGCGTCCACGCCTTCGGTGTGCGGCGCGACACCATCGCGCAGAGCCAACAGAGCGGTGGCCAGATCCAGTGCGGCCGCCCCCGCCTGCAACCGCCCGACCATGCTCTTCGGCGCGGTGACGGGCACCGCCCGGGGCCCGAAGACCGCGGCCAGCGCGGCCGCCTCGGCCCGGTCGGCGGCCCGGTCGGCCGTGCCGTCGGCGAAGACGAGACCGACGTCGGCCGGTACCACCTGCGCGTCATGCAGGGCTCCGTTGATCGCCCGCTGCAGGCCCGTCTTCGGGCCACCGGCAGGATCGAACGTCGCGGCGTATCCAGCCAGTTCGCCGTACACCTTCGCGCCCCGGGCGCGTGCTGCGTCCCGGTCCTCCAGCAACAGATGGGCGCCGCCCTCCCCCGGCACGGCGCCGTCCGCGTCGGCGGCGAACGGCCGGTAGGCCCGGTGGGGGTCGGTTCGGGTGGTGTACCCGCCCGCACTCACCAACCCGGCGATTCCGAGTGGGCAGAGGGCGCCGTCCACCCCTCCGGTGAGTATCGCCGGGGTGCCGCGACGGATCTGCCGGCGCGCGTGCCCCACCGCGTCGAGACCGCCCGCGTGGTCGGTGACCAGGGCCGCACCGGGTCCCCGCAGGTTGTGACGGATCGAGATCTGCCCTGAATTGACCGCGTAGAACCAGGCGAACGACTGGTAGGCGCTGACATGGCTGCCGCCCTTGCTCCACAGGTTCTCCAACTCGCGCTGGCCGAACTCGAAGCCACCCATCGAGGAGGCCGTGGCAACGCCGATGTCGTAGCGAAGCCCACCGGCGTCCGACACCCCCGCATCGGCCAGAGCCTGCCCGGCCGCGTAGAGACTCAGCCGGGTCATCCGGTCGGTCTGCGGCAGCAGCCGCCCCGGCAGGTGCTCCTCCGCGTTGAAGCCGGACACCTCGCCGGCCAGGCGCACCGGGTATCCGCTCGGGTCGAAGCGGCTGATCTTGCCGATGCCGGGCCGACCGTCCAGAATCGCCCGCCAGTACGCCTCGGTACCCAGCCCGTTGGCCGCGGCCACCCCCAGGCCCGTCACGACTGCGCTGCTCATACCGTCCTCCGATCCGGACGGGCCAGCACGACGGCGCTCTGGAAGCCACCGAAGCCGCTGCCCACGCTCAACACGGTGTCGACCCGCTGTTCCCGGGCGATCAGCGGAACGTAGTCCAGGTCGCACTCGGGGTCGGCGACATACAGGTTCGCGGTCGGCGGCACGACGCCGTACTCCATGGCCAGCGCGCAGGCGACCAGTTCGAGCGCGCCGATCGCGCCGAGGGAGTGCCCGATCATGGATTTGATCGAGCTCACCGACACCCGGTAGGCGTGGTCGCCGAGGCTCCGTTTGAACGCCGCCGTCTCGTGACGGTCGTTCTGTTTCGTGCTCGATCCGTGCGCGTTGACGTAGTCGACGCCCTCCGGCGGGATCCGTGCCTCGTCCAGGGCCACCCGGATTGCCTCGGCCATCTCCACACCGTCGGGCCGTAGCCCGGTCATGTGGTACGCGTTGCTGCGACTACCGAAACCGGCAACCTCCGCGTACACGTGTGCGCCACGGCGCCTGGCGTGTTCCAGCTCCTCCAGGACGAGCACGGCTCCGCCTTCGCCGAGGACCAGCCCGTTGCGGGTGGCGTCGAAGGGGCGCGACGCGTGGGCCGCATCATCGTTGCGTGGACTGGTCGCCTTGATGGCGTCGAAGCAGGCGAGCGTGATCGGTGAGATCGGCGCGTCGGTGCCACCGGCGACGACCACGTCGGCGCTGCCCTCACGGATCAGTTCGGCGCCGTGCCCGACAGCGTCCAGCCCCGAGGTGCAGCCGTCGGAGATCAGCGCCACGGGTCCCTGCGCACCGACGGTGTGGGCTACCTCGGCCGCGGCCGAGCTGGGCACGAACCAGTCGTACAGGTGCGGCACCGCGTACTCCGGGTCGACCAGCCAGGACCGGCCGCCGTCGCTCAGCACGACGTACTCGCGTTCCATGCTGGTGGTGCAGCCGACCGCGCAGCCCACCGACACGGCCAGCCGCTCACCGTCCTTGCCGGGCAGGTCGAGGCCACTGCCCGCGACCGCCTCACGGGCTGCGGCCACCGCGAACTGGGTGGCCCGGTCCATCCGCCGCGCCTCCTGCGGACTGAGCCCGGCCTCGACCGGATCGAAGTCGCACTCGGCGGCGATCCTCGACCGGTACGGCGACGGATCGAAGGCGGTGATGGGCCGCGTCGCGGTGCGGCCCGAGCTGAGCAGATCCCAGTACTGCTTGAGGTTGATGCCACCCGGAGCGACGGCTCCGAGCCCGGTGACGACCACACGACGACTCATGGTGCGACCGTCACACTCGGGGCTCAAGTGCCGGTCGAGGCGTCCTGGAAGCGGCGGTGGCGACAGCGGACAGGGCCGCGGCGAAGGCGGCGAGGTCGTCCTCGGGGCTCCCGGCGCGCACGGGTAGCGCGGCCAGGGCCGTCGACTCGCCTCGTCGCACCGTTGGGTGACGTCTGACGAGCGCGGTGAGCCCATGCGGTGCGCCTGCCTCGAGAAGCACGCCTGGCCCTGTGGCACAGACCGCGTCGAGGGCGGCGGCGAAATGGACCGGCGCGACCGGCTGTCGGGCCCAGTATCGCGGGTCGGTAGCCACCGTCGGGGTCATCCGCGTGCCGGTGTAACCGGAGTACACGGGCAGCCGCGGAGGCCGCAACGGCACCGTGCGCAGCAGCGGTTCGGCGCGGGCAGCCTGCGCGGCGACGGCAGGACTGTGGAACGCCACAGTGGAACGGGCCGCCTGGCAGGTGAAGCCGGCTTCCCGCAGGCGCTGCGCGGCGTACGCGAGGGGTTCGTCGGGACCGGCGAGCAGCACCTGGCGCGGACCGTTGATCGCGGCGAGCGCCACCGCCGCGCCGAGGTAGGGCCGCACCTGCTCGGGGGTCGCCGCCACCGCGAGCATGCCACCGGGCGGCGCCTCGGCGAGATGGGTGAGCCGGTCCCTGAGGACGCGGACGGCGTCCGGCAGGCTCAGCACACCGGCGAGGGCCGCTGCCACGACCTCGCCGACGCTGTGCCCGAGCAAAGCCGTCGGCACCACGCCACGGTCGAGCACGCTCCGGCCGATCCCCCAACCGACCGCGAACAGCAACGGCTGGGAGCGGCGGAAGTCGTCCAACGGCACGACCGGATCGGCGGCGAGCCAATCCGCCCGGATGGCGGCGCCCTCGGGTCCCCACAGGGCGAACACCTCGTCCACGTGGCGGCGGAAATCGGGGTCGCCGCGGTACAGGCCGGTGGCCATGCCGGGTCGCTGTGCGCCCTGGCCGGGGAACAGGAGCGCCACCCCTACTGCTCTTCTCAGCTCAGACATGCTCGACAACGTCGCACCGGCCGCTTGAGACCGGCTCCAGGCGTACGCCGCTCGACGGCTTCTCGACCCCGCGCCGAGCGCGACACGCGACGGTGGCGACACCACGACGCGACCTCGCGGCCAACCCGCGGGAGCGTCCGTTTCCGAAGCCTGTCCCAACCCGGGCGGGCGACCGCCGCCGGCCCGGTGTCACGAGCATCGGGCCGGCGGCTCCACGGCACGGCGAGGATGAGGGCGGCATACAGATGGGCATCGGTGGAATTCACGTGGCCGGTGTGGCCGCGCACATTCCGGGCCGGCTACTGACGGCCGACGCGGTCAGCGCAGGGAGTTGCGCACGGCGACTGGCCGCGCAGACCGGAGTGCAGGCGGTGGCCGTGTCGGCCGACGAGTCCGCTCCGGACCTGGCGGTCCGGGCGGCCGAACTGGCGTTGAAGCGTTCCGGGCGCACCGCGCACGAGGTGGCGTTGCTGCTGCACGCCTGCGTCTACCACCAGGGGCACGACATCTGGGCACCGGCGTCGTACGTGCAGCGGATGGCCGTCGGTAACCGCTGCCCGGCGCTGGAAGTGCGGCAACTGTCGAACGGCGGGCTTGGCGCGCTCGACCTGGCGGTGGCGTATCTGAGCGCGGCGCCGGACCGGACCGCGGCGCTGCTCACCACCGGGGACCGGTTCGGGGCCCCCGGTTTCGACCGCTGGAACAGCGACCCCGGCACGGTCTACGGCGACGCGGGCACCGCCCTGGTGCTATCCCGCAACGGCGGCTTCGCCCGGCTGTTGAGCCTGGCCACCGTCTCCGAACCCGAGTTGGAGGGGCTGCACCGCGGCGACGATCCGTTCGGGGCCGCACCACTGGCCCAGCGACAGCCGGTGGACCTGGAGGTGGTCAAGAAGGCGTTCGTCGCGCGGACCGGAGTGTCGTACAGCATCAGTCGGGTGGTGGCCGGGCAGGCGGAGGCGCTCAGCCGCGCCCTCACACAGGCGGGACTGGAGTTCGCGGACGTGGACCGGTTCGTGTTGCCGCACTTCGGGTTGCGGAGGTTGACCTCGTCGTACTTGCAACCCTGGGGTCTGACGCCGGAGCAGACCACCTGGTCCTGGGCCCGGACCGTCGGCCATCTCGGTGCGGGTGACCAGTTCAGCGGTCTGGCGCACCTGGTGGAGTCCCGGCAGGTCCACCCCGGCGAGCACGTGCTGCTCGCCGGGGTGGGAGCGGGGTACTCATGGACGTGCGCGCTGCTGCGGATCGACGAGGTCCCGCACTGGGCGGTGTGAGGCTCCTCAGGCCGCCGGCGGGTTGACCGCCGAGCGCGGGATCCCGGCCGCCTCCAGGTGCCACTTGGCCAGGATTTTCTGGTAGGTGCCCTCGGCGACGAGTTCGTCGATCGCGGCGCGCAACGGTTCCGCCAGTCCAGCGCCCTTGTTCGTGGCGAGTCCGACGTCGCGGCGGGTGAGTTGCCCGGCGAGGCGCAGGCCCGGCTGTTGAGCGGCGGCGTACCGCAGCACGCTCGCGGAGCTGACCAGCACGTCGACGTGGCCCTCACGCAGTGCCAGGAAGTGGGCGGCGGCGTCGCTGTAGGTGCTGACCCGGTAGGGCTGCTTACCGGCCTGGGCGCACCGGTCCTGCTGCTGGCGCAGGTCGTTCTCGAAGGTACTGCCCGCACCGGTGCCGATCGAGGATCCGCACAGCTGCCCGAGGTCGGTGACCTCGGTGAGGGAACTGTCGTCGCGGACCAGGATGCCCGTCCCGTCGGTCAGGTACGTGGTGAAGTCCAGGACCTTTTTGCGCTCCTCCGTGACGGAGAAGTTGGCCGTGCCGACAGCAAAGCGACCTGCGGTGAGCCCGGTCAGCAACGATGCGCCGCTGACTTGGTCACGCTTGACGGTCAGGCCGAGTTTTCGGGCGACCGCGTCGGCGACGTCGATGTCGACGCCGCGCGGCGGCCCACCGTCCTGCGGGTGGAAGGCGATCGGGGGGGTTCCGACGGCCGAGCCCACGGTCAGCACCCCGGATTGTCGGATCTCCGCCGGAAGCAGCGCCTTCAGCGCCGGGTCGACCTGGACGGCGGAGACGACGTCTTCGGCGCCGAGGTCTTTCGGAGCTTCCTGGATGCTGCTGGCTGGTGCCGCGTGCAGGCATCCCGACAGCAGGACCAGCCCGACGGCGCCGATGGCAGCCCGACGAATTCGGCGATAGGACACGGTGTCTCCTTCAGCGTTGCTGGATGGTGGCGAAGAATCGTGCGGTCCGCTCCTCCCGCGGGCTGCCCAGCATCGTGGCCGGCGGTCCCTGTTCGACGATCCGGCCGCGGTCCATGAAGACGATCTCGTCGGCGACCTCGGCGGCGAAGCGCAGCTCGTGGGTGACGATGAGCATCGTCATGCCGCCGGCGGCGAGGTCCCGTACGACCGACAGCACCTCGGCGACCAGTTCCGGGTCGAGCGCGCTGGTCGGCTCGTCGAAGAGCATCACCTTCGGACGCAGGGCGAGCGCCCTGGCGATCGCGACGCGCTGTTGTTCGCCGCCGGACAACTCGCGGGGATACGACCGCTCCTTGTGGGCCAGGCCAACTCGTCGCAGGAGCTCCCGGGCCCGGGCTCGGGCGTCGGCGCGGCTCGCGCCCTGCACCGAGACCGGCGCTTCGACGATGTTCTGCAGGACCGTGAGGTGCGGAAAGAGGTTCAGTGCCTGGAACACCATTCCCACCGCTGTCCGGTGCCGGGCGAGCAGACGCGGTGGAGCTTCGATCACCCGGTTGCCGCGCCGGATCAGCCCGACCGGCTGCCCGTCGATGAGGACGGATCCGGAGTCGGGCCGTTCGAGGCGGTTGACGCAGCGCAGCAGGGTGCTCTTGCCCGAGCCGGACGGTCCGACCACACAGGTAACCGTTCCGGCGGGGATGGTCAGGTCCACCCGGTCGAGGACGACCACGTCCCCGAACGCCTTGCTGATCTGGATGAGCCGAACCATGGTGCGTGGTTCACCGGTAGCCACGGTCAGTTCCTCGGCGGCAGTGCTCACCGCTCCTCCCCGGCGAGGAGCGACAGGCGTGGTCCCACCGGGCCGGCCCGACCGCTGCCCCGCCCGAAGAACCGCTCCAGGAGGTACTGGACCACGCTGAGGAGGGTGGTGAAGAACAGGTACCAGAGGGTCGCCACGAGTAGCAGCGGAATCACGAGGTAGTTGCGGTTGTAGATGAGCTGGACGGAGAAGAGCAGGTCCTGTCCGGCGATGACGCTGACCACCGAGGTTCCCTTCAGCAGCGCCGCGGCCTGGTTGGCGGCCGGCGGAACGATGGCCCGCATCGCCTGCGGCAGCACGATGCGCCACAGGGTGCGCGGGCGTGAGAGGCCGAGGGCCTGAGCCGCCTCGGTCTGCGACCTCTCGACCGACAGCAGCCCGCCCCGGACGATCTCGGCGGCGTGCGCGGCCTCGTGCAGAGTGAGGCCGATGACCGCCGCCGCGAACCCGTTGATCAGACCGCGGGTGGGCAGGTCCAGGATTGTCGGGCCGAAGGGCACCCCAACCGTCAGCCGTGGATAGACCAGCGAAATGTTGTACCAGAACAGCAGCTGGACCAGGATCGGCACGGACCGGAACAGCCACGTGTAACCCCAGCTGATCGCCTGCAGCAGGCGGCTGCCGGACATCCGCATGACGGCCAGCACCGTTCCGAGGGCGAACCCCCCGATCAGGGCGATAGCGGTCAGCAACAGGGTGACCCGTAGGCCGTCGAGGACGATGTCGGCGGTGAGGTACCGGCCTACGACGTCCCACTCGAAGGCCGGGTTGCCCGCCATGCTCACCAGCGCGAGCAGGAGCACCACCAGCCCGGCCACGCCCGTGACCCACCGCAGGGGACGTCGCGCGGGCCGGGCGTCGGCGTAACTGTCGGCCACGACGGCCGTCGGGGTGGACACGGCGCGCTTCCGTCAGAACCTGGGCAGCACGTGCTCGGCGAACAGGCGCAGCGATGTGGCCGCCCGCTCGTACGGGACGTTGCCGGAGACCACCTGCAGGCTCAGGGTGACCTCACCGAACCAGCCGCGGATGGTCTCCACCGCGGCGACCACCTGCTCGGGTGAGCCGACGAGGGCCTTGCGATCAGCCACCTGGCGGTCGAAGTTGCCCTTACCGACCCGTTCCACGATCTTCTCGTAATCGGGATAGTCGCTGCTGCGGGTGTGTGCCCAGGACGATACGGCCGCGGCGAGCGCCCCGTGCGACTGATCGGCGTACCGGCGGCCGAGCCGATGCGCCTCGTCGGCGTCGTCGGCCAGGAAAGCGTTGTAACTCATGTGCACGTCCTCGTCGGTCGGCGTGAAGCCGCCGGCCGCCGCTGCCTTGCGGTACAACGCTAGGACGTCCTGCACCTGCTCCCGTGAGTTGATCGAGGGGACGAGCATGACGCCGTACCCGTTGCGGCCGGCCGCCTCAGCTGATTCCGGCGACTTGGCCGTGGCCACCAGGATCCGGGGGTGCGGCTGCTGGACCGGCCGCGGCAACAGCGTAACGGGACCGAATCGGTAGAACCTGCCCTCCCACACCGCCTGCTCCGTGGACCAGAGCAGCCTGCACGCGTCCACGCCCTCGTCGAAGCGCGCCCGGCTCTCGTCCAACGGGATGCCGAAGGCCTGGAACTCGTCGGGCAGGAACGCCCGCCCGAACCCGACGTCGAGCCGACCACCGGAGATGGCGTCGAGCATCGCGAGCTTCCCGGCGAGTTTCACCGGATGGGTGAACGCGGGCAGCACCGCGCCGGTGACCAGACGGATCTGCCTGGTCCGGGCTGCCGCGGCCGCCAGGAAGGTGACCGGGTCGGGGCTGTACCCACCGTACGGGGAGAAGTAGTGCTCAACTGTTTTGAGGTGGTGGAAGCCCAGCTCATCCGCCAGTTCCGCCAGGCGCAGGCTCTCCTCGAAATACTGGACGGCGGGCTTGTCCTGCGGACCGACGGTCGGGAAGAGGTTGATGCCGAACTTCATTCCAGCTCCCTCGGATTCGGGCGGACCGCTGCTGGCCCCGTATGGTGCCGACCATGGCGGGGGTCCCTAGAGGCCCGCTACACCCGTACTGGAGAGATCGACACCGCTCTCGGCGAGTCGGCGGCGCAACAGCGCGGTCGCATTGCGGTGCAGCGGAAAGTCCGACCCCGGCGGCAGGACGCCGGTCTCCTCCAGCAGCCGCAGGACCCGGGCTGTGATGACACAGAACCGGAAGGCGGCGTCGACCTCGTAGTAGGCCAGATGGGCCAGGGGTCGGCCGAGGACCCGGGCGTAGAACTCCTCGGTCTCGGCGCGGGTAGGCAGGCCGGGCAGCCGGGGAGCGCCGATGCCGTCGCTGAGGAACCGGTCCATGTGCAGGAACCATGCCAGGTCGCTCTCCGGACGGCCGACGTCGGTCATCTCCCAGTCCAGGAGCGCGGCCGGACGGTCGGCGGCGAACACGATGTTGCCGAGCCGGGCGTCACCCCACAGCGGGCTGGGCGTCTGCGGTGCCGGCGGGTGGTGGGCCTGCAGCCAGGTCAGCGCGGTTCGGGCGGCGTCGTTGCCCGCGGCGCCGAAATAGTCCAACTGCTCGGCGTAGAACGCCAGGTCGCCGGAGGGCGCGGGGGTTGCCCCCAGGGCCGCCGGATCGAGCCGGTGCAACCGGCCCATAGCGGACAACGCGGCGAACCACGCCGCCCGCTGCCGCTGCGGCGAGGCCGAGGCCAGCCAGCCTTCCCGGTGGTACGACGGCAGGTCGGCGGGCACCTCACCGGCTACCCGGCTCATCACGACGAACGGTGCCCCGAGTACGTCCGGGTCGGGTTCGGCTCCGAGTACGGGCGCGACCGGGACGTCGGTGCGAGCCAGCGCGATCTGTACGCCGACCTGTTCCGGCCAGCGCAGGTCAGGGAAGATCCGGTGCCCGACCGGCGCGACCCGGACGGCGAGCGGAGCGATCTGATGTCGTCCGTCCTGGACCCAGCTGGCGTCGCAGAGCAGGATCTCGGCGGAGAATCCGGCGGTCCTCGGCACGGTTAACGGCCCCACGGCGACGTCGCGGACGCCGCGCTGGTCGCGGAGCCAGTCGGCCAACCGGGCCCGGGTCAGGTCGGGGTCGCGTTGGACAGGTACGGGCACGGGGGAACCTCCGATCAGGACACGTCGCAGAACGGCGCGGGGACGAGAGTGGGGCGGCGGAACGTGGAGGTGGGCGGCTCCGTGGCCGCGCCGACGGGCGGTTCGAGCCAGGCCGCGCCGATCCGCACAGCACGATGCATCCGCTGCACCGCCGTCGAGGGTTCGACTCCGAGTTCACGCCTCAGCGCGGCGGACAGCCGCTGGTAGACCAGGACGGCGTCGGCCTGCCGCCCACTGCGGTACAGCGCGACCATCAGGCTGGCATGAATCGGCTCGCGCAGTGGATGCCGACGTGCGAGCGTGGTCGCCACGGCTACCACCTGGCGGTGCCGGCCACACCGCAGTTCGGCGTCGAGGTACCGGTCGACCAGCAGCAGCCGCCACTGGTCGAGGTGTCCGATGATCTCCTCGGCCACCGGACCGATCCGTACGTCGGCGAGGGCCGGACCCCGCCAGAGCATCAGCGCCTGCTGCCAGTCCCGTGCGGCGTGCGCCGGTCTCCCGGCCGCGGCGTGCTGGTCGCCCCGGCGGGCCCACTCGCGGACCACTCCCAGATCGGTCTGCTCCGGGTCGATCCTCAGCAGATATCCACGTCCGTCGGTCAGCAGCCGCGCCGGCGCCGCCGCCCGGGTCAGCACCCGGCGCAGATGCATGACGTACGTCTGCAGCGTGGTGGCCGCGCTGCGGGGCGGGTGGTCGTCCCACAGTTCCCGTACGCAGGTTGTCACCGGCACGGTCGTGTCCGCCCGGAGCGCGAGCAGGCCGAGGAGCTGCCGCTGCTTGGGTGCGGTCGGGCCCGCGTCAGCGCCGGTCGGGCCGATCCGCAATCCGCCGAGCACGTCGAGGTACATCAGCACACCTTCCGATCGAGACGCCGCCTCCAGTCGTCGCCGAGCGTGTTCGGGCCCACTGGGGTCTGGACCCGGGCCGTAGTACCGGAGGAGACATGACCACCACACCGTTCGGCCGGCTTGTGCCGTTGGCCCCCGCGGTGTTCGCCTACATTCAGCCGCCGGGTGGTTGGTGCGTCGGCAACGCCGGCATCATCGTCGGCACCGACCGGGTCGTGGTGGTGGACACCGCTGCCACCCGGCCCCGAGCGGAGGCGCTGCTGGCGTGCGTGCAACGGCTGGCGCCGGGCCGCCCGCACATCGTCGTGAACACTCATCACCACGGTGATCACGTCTTCGGCAACTGCGTCTTTCCCCGCGAGACCGAGATCGTGGCTCACGAGACCACCCGCTCCGAAATGGCCCGGACGGGGCTGGCGATGCGCGACCTGTGGCCGCAGGCCGACTTCTCCGGCATCGAGCTGAGGCTGCCGACCCGCACACTGCGGGACCGGCTGACTCTGGACCCCGGCGGCGTACGTGTCGAGCTGTTGCACGTCGGGCCGGCTCACACAACCAACGACGTGGTGGTGTGGCTGCCGCGACCGCGCGTGCTGTTCGTCGGCGACGTGGCCTTCTCCGGGCGTACGCCGTTCGTGCTGATGGGTTCGGTCGCCGGATCGCTGCGCGCGCTCACCTCGCTGCGCGAACTGCGCCCTCGGGTGGTGGTGTCCGGACACGGCGCGGTCGCGGGGCCGGAGGTGCTCGACGCCACCGAGGTATACCTGCGGTGGCTGCGCCGGGAGGCGGCGCACGGCGTCAGCGCGGGAATACCTCCGCTGGAGGCCGCTCGGCGGGCCGACAGCCCCTTCCAGAGCCTGCCGGATTCGGAACGGCTGGTGGCCAACCTGCATCGGGCGTACGCGGAGGAACGCGGTGAGCCGGCCGGCGTGTATCTCCCGTCCCGGCCGATCACCGACGAGATGGTCCAGCTCCACGGCGGTCCGCTCACCACATCGGTTTGACGGCATGCGCGCAGCGTTCCGGCCCGCACTCAATACCGGCTCCAGTATGGCCAGACCCCTGGTCCGGCAGCCGACAACAAAGGAGTTCTCATGATCCTCAAGGGCAAGGTCGCGGTCGTGACCGGCGGGACCGCCGGCCTGGGGCGGGTCGTCGCGCGAGCCCTCGCCGACGCCGGCGCCACCGTCGTGTCAGCGGCACGCGGCGCATCGGACGCCGTCGGCCAGTTCCCGGTCGACGTCACCGACGGGGCCTCGGTCGACGCGCTCTTCTCCGCTGTCCAGGAGCGTCATGGCGGACTTGACATCCTGGTCGCGAACGCTGGTGTCAACCGTCCCGGGCCGCTGGCGACGCTGCCACCGGAGCACTGGGACGAGGTGCTGGCCACCAATCTCACCGGCGTGTTGAACTGCGTGCGGGCCGCCGTTCCGCTGCTCCGGGCCGCCGGTGACGGGCGGATCGTCACGGTGTCCTCGCTGTTGGGGCGTCGGCCGATCGCCGGCGGCGGGGCGTACGGGGTCTCCAAGGCCGCCCTGGAGACGCTGACCCGGGTACTCGCCGCGGAGCTGGCCGTCGATGGCATCACCGTCAACGCCGTCGCCCCCGGGGTGGTCGACGAAGGCATGGGACGAGCGATCCTCGACAACGACCGGCTGTGGAACCGCCTCCGCGGTTCGCTCGCCAGCGCACGGCCCGGAACCGGCGCCGAGGTCGCCCGGGCTATCCTCTTCCTGGTCGCACCGGACAGCTCCTACGTCAACGGTCATGTCCTGAACGTGGACGGGGGCCTGAACTTCTAGGTCCCGTCGTGCACGATGCGTCGGCGGTGGACGAACCATTCGCCGCCCTGTCGTTGCAGCAGGTCCTCGGCGGTGGTGCTGAGATAGACCCGGGCATCGCCACCGCCGGGCGGCGTCTCGAAGACGGTCGCGTAGTAGCGGGTCCGCACCGCGTCGTCGCCGTCCGGCTCGGCGATCACATTGCCGTACCAGTGCCGCCGGGTGAGCCCCGATTCGGCGAGGCGGTCGATGCCTCGCCGCATCGACGCGGCGATCGCGGCGCGACCCCGACGCGGCTCGGGTTTGACGTTCTGCCCGAACTCGCCGTCCTCGGTGAACTGCTGAGACCACTGTTCGGCCTTGCCATCGTCCAGGAGCTGGAAGTGGCGGGCGTAGAACTGCAGGATTTCGGCGTACGTCCCCGCGTCGACAGAGCGCCCGGTGCTGTCGGTCGGCTGTGTCGTCGTCATGACGCTCTCCTTCGGTTGGTGGGATGGTCAACTGACGAGCAGATGGCTCGGGCTACGGTCGGCGGGCAGGTCCAGGGCCGGCTCGGCTCGTAGGATGGCCTGCTCCAGACTCTGTAGCCGCCGGGACGGCTCCAGCCCGAAATGCTCGGCGAGCGTGCTGCGGAACTGTCGTAGGACCGCCAGCGCCTCGGTGGTCCGGCCGCTGCGGTACAGCGCGAGCGCGAGCTGAGCGCGCAGATTCTCGTGGGTCGGATACCGGCGCACCAGGACTCGCAACTCACTGAGCAGTTCCCGGTGCCGTCCGACCCGCAGATCGGCCTCCACCCGCTCCTCGTGTACGGCGAGACGGACTTCGTGCAGCCCTTCCAGCCGGGCCCGCACGATCGAGCCCACGTGGACGTCGACCAGGGCGGGACCACGCCACATGTCCAGCGCCGACCGCAACAGCCGGGCCGCCTCCGGGTACCGGCCGGCGGCGAAGGCCGCACTTCCGGTGGTCGCGATCCGGTGGAAGTCGTCCAGATCGAGCTCACCGGGATCCATGTGCAGGGCGTACCCGCGCTCCCGGGTACTGATCCGGTCGTCGCCCCTGGCGGTGCGCAGGACCTTCCGGAGGTTCATGACGTACGTCTGCAATGTCGAGTGTGCGCTCATTGGCGGCTGCTCACCCCACAGCTCGTCCACACAATCGTCGACGGTGACGACGGTGTCGGCGTGCAGGAGCAGCAGGGCCAACAGTTGCCGCTGCTTCGGAGCGCTGGGCAGTCGCCCCGGCTCCATCCCCAAGGGACCCAGCACTGTGAACCGCATGATTTTCCTTCGTCGCTCGGTAACGCCAACGATCAGAACTATGCCGGTGAACGCTTTCACTCTCCTTACCGAGGATTCGCCCGTACCGCATTGACCTGCGGCAATCGGTTGAAAACCCAGGATCGGCGCACGCTCCGAGATCCCTATCAATACTGCTACGGCAGTTGGTTAGGGGTAGCCGTGTCGCCGGTAGTGGCAGGTTCGGGCTTGGTGTTGGCGGCGTCGTCGCCATCGAGACCAGGCCCAGACGTGCTCGGGTGGGTGGGTTGATCGCACTGCGAGTGCGGTGAGGAGTCTTCGGATCTCCGGTACCGTGTAGCCGATCATCATGCCGTCGTCGGCGCTGGTTCCCCTTTTGTCGCAAGGGATCTGGCGACGGATAGCCAGGCGTGGGCGGCCGTCGCGAGGGTGATGTGGGCGTACCAGGCCCGCCAGTCGCGGACCTGGTACTCGTCGAGCCCGGCTTCGTTCTTGGCCTGCTGGAAGCACTCCTCGATCGCCCACCTCGTGCCCGCGACACGGGCGAGGTCGACCAGGCGGGTCCGGCGTGGTCCGTAGCAGACGTAGTAGCCGATCTCGCCGGTGGTGATGCTGCGCCGGGCCAGAAGCCAGTGCCCGCGGCCCGGCCGCCAGCAGATCCGTACCGGCACCCGAGCCCACCAGTACTCGCGTGGGCCGTGCGCGCCGGCGCCGGCCGAGAGCCGGCACCACGCCCGAGCGGGCAGAGCGGCGATCAACTCCTCCGCGCGGGCGGCCCCCATGGTGGTGGTGATCATGTCGTCGTTGCGGCGGGTCGCGACCACATACGCCACATCCCGGTGTTCCAGCCACACCCGCAGGGACTTCGACTGCCCGTAGGCCTCGTCCATCGTCACCCACCCCACCGGCACCCCCGCGTCCAGGGCACGGGCGAGCATGATGCGGGCCATCTGCACCTTCGTGGCGAACTCCACCTCGTCGGGGATCCCGGCGGCCCGGCACCGGTCCCGGTCATCGGTCCACGACGCAGGCAGGTACAGCTGCCGGTCGATCAACGCGTGACCCTTCGCCGAGCGGTAGGCCAGGAACACCCCGACCTGGCAGTTCTCCGTCCGACCAGCCGTGCCGGAGTACTGACGCTGCACCCCCGCCGACCGGACACCCTTCTTCAGGAACCCCGTGTCATCGACGATCAACACCCCCGCCGAGTCACCGAGATACTCGACCACGTAGTCACGCACATCGTCTCGGACGGCGTCGACGTCCCAGTCCGCCCACCGCAACAACCGCTGCATCCCGTCCGGCGACACCTCACCGGCCTGCTCCGCCAAGGTCCAGCCGTTCTTACGACCCAGGCCCGAACCAACCCACACAGCTACTGCCGCGCCCGCCGACGCGGCTCCGACCGACGAAACCGAGGCCCAATCCGGGCATGCAGCCGGTCCAACTCCCCACGCCAACGATCAACATCAACGTCCATCACAGGCAGACCAACGAACCCGACCCGAAGACGATTCGCCTACTGCCGTTGCAGTACTAGACAGCCAGGCGACTGCGAGTGGCGGCGAGGGCTGGAAGCGGCAGCGGAGATCGCCTCATCGCTGCGGCAGGAGAACCAGGAGCACCACGTGCGCTGATCTGCTGACCAGGCAAGGCCACAGTGGGGATGACAGCCGAGCTGGCGTGTGTTGTCGCAGCTCTCGCCCCAAAGGGCCTACCACGAGGGGCAGCGCCAGCGGCGGTGTCGTGGGAGCTTAGGCGGTGGTCAAGCATACTTGACCACCGCTACGTCATACGGTGCACAGATGAAACGTACTTGTGTCCGAGGGGGAATCGATACCATAGCCCCAGGTGGGGCGGTTTCCGAAGCAGCGATATTCGTAGATTTCGAACCCTCGGCATAGCCGTCTGTGCCCTTGCGTCGAACCCGGTCTCACCTCGGCATTGGGTGGTCAATCCCGGCCCCGCCCCAAGGCTGGGCGGGGTTCATCGATGGGGTTTCGGTAGCCGGATGGGCCGGGACGTGGCCCGCTTCATTCGTTCGAGCGGGACGAGACGAGCCGCAGCCTGGTCGAGCAGGGAGTCCGGTCCAGGTAGCTGGTTGTCGAATGGAAGACGCGTGAGATGTCGGCGTCTCGAACCTCATGACAGACCATGTTGTCCACGGCAGCCCCCGCCAATGAATGGTCTGCATGAACTGGATGTTCTGGCAGTCGGTGGCCGGGCGCGGGCGTCCGGCCACCGACTGCGTCAGTGCGCGGGGGTGTTCTGGTACGCCGCGAGCAGCCAACGACCGTCCCGCTTGGTGAGCAGCCAGGAGGCCCGGATCTGCTGATCCTCGGCGACGGTCTCCGCACCGGGCGCCAGCACACCGCCCTTGGTCAGCAGCAGGGCGGTGTCCGCACCGAGGAAGGTCAGGTGGAAGGGTTCACCGGTGACCTGAGTGCCCTGGTAGGGCCCGGCGAACGCGGTGGCCATGAAATCCCGGATCTCGTCGCGCCCGCTGCGGTAGAGGCCGGGCAGGATCATGGTGCCGTCCGGGGTGAACACGTCGGCGAAGGCGTCGGCGTCGTGCCGCTGCCAGGCAGCGACGATCTGGAGGGGGACGGCGGCGACGGCCGCCTGCTCCTCGGCGGTGGGCGCGACAGCGGCCGACGTGCGGGGCGGAGTCATTCGGGTGCTCCTTCTGCGATGGCGGGCGGGCCACCCGGGCGGGCGGCCCGACGGTCCGGGTGGGTCAGAGGTAGAGCGTGTTGGGGGCGAGCCCGGCCAGCACCCGCCCGTGCAGCTCGGCGTTGGTGTCCGGGTTCATCAGCGCGTGCAGGCCGACCGCCTGCACGTCGTGCAGGATTCGCCGCATCGGCACCGAGCTGTAGATGGAGGATCCACCGGAGGCGGCGGCGAGGATCTCCACCGATTCCCGGGCCCGGCGGCCGGCCGCGCCGAGGTCGGCTCGGGCCCGGGTCCGCTCCAGCAGGCTCCAGTCGCTGCCGTCGACCGCCTTGGCGTCGACCAGGTCGGCCAGCCGCAGGGCGTGGAACTCCGCCTCGTCGGCGCGCATGGTGGCATCGGCCAGTTGCAGGTGGGTCAACGGGGCCTCGCCCTGGCTGGCGTAGTCGGTGTAGGTGATCTTCCGGTCCGGCAACCGCTCCAGG
The DNA here is from genome assembly GCF_053667945.1 of Micromonospora sp. SCSIO 07396. Taxonomy (NCBI): domain Bacteria; kingdom Bacillati; phylum Actinomycetota; class Actinomycetes; order Micromonosporales; family Micromonosporaceae; genus Micromonospora; species Micromonospora sp. SCSIO 07396. The sequence continues at coordinate 1,552,006 of NZ_CM132210.1, read as the reverse complement.
AAGGTCTCTTGGGCTGCTCGGGCCAGGCCGAGCACGGTGCCCACCGACGAGGCCGACGCCACCGGCAGCAGCGGCGGCCGGTAGATGGCCGAGTCGGCGTTGTGGTGGGACGCGGACTGGCCCTGCAGGACGGCACCGAGGGGCAGCACCCGCGCGGCGGGGACGAAGAGCTCCTCCGCGACGGTGCTGACGCTGCCGGTGCCCCGCAGGCCGGAGGTGTGCCAGTCATCGACCACGTGCAGGTCCGCCATCGGCACCAGGGCCATGATCGGCATCGGTTCGTTGTCGCCGTCGACCAGCACGGCGATGATCTCCTGCCAGTGGCTGTGCAGGGCGCCGCTGATGAAACCCCACTTGCCGTTGACGACGATCCCACCGGCGGTGGGGGTGGCCATCGCGGTCGGGCTCAGCGTGCCGCAGATCCGCACGTCGGGGGTGGCGAAGACCTCGTCCTGCACCTCGTCGGGGAACTGGCAGGCCATCCAGGTGGGAATCCAGTACACCGAGGTGGTCCAGGAACTGGCGCCGTCGCCGCGCCCCAGCTCGGCGGCCACCTCCACCAGGGTCCGGGTGTCGGCCTCGTATCCGCCGTAGCGCAGCGGCGTCCGGAGCTTGAAGAAGCCGGCCGCGGCCAGCGCCTCGATCGTCTCGCCGGGCAGCCGCCGGTGCTGCTCGGCCCACTCCGCGTTGCGGCGCAGCACCGGCAACAGATCGGCTGCCCGCTGGACGAGTTGTTCCCGGGTGGGAACGGCGGTCTGCAACACGATGGTCTCCTCGGGGGATCGGCCGGGACCGCAGCCGCGGCCCGGGTCGGAGCCGATGGGCACGGACGCCGGCGACGCCGGCGGTGGTCGGGGTGATCCGACGGGGCACCAGGGGGCGGGCGGTCACCGCGCTCCACCGACGATCGCAGCCGCCCCCACGGCGGCGCACCTTCGGGATTGCGGCGCCGGCACGGGACCGACGGGTCGGCGCGGTCAGCCGACGACGCGGGCGAACGCCCGTACGGCGGCGGTGTAGAGGTCCGGCTCCTCCAGTGCCGCGAAGTGCCCGCCCCGGTCGAACTCCTTCCAGTGCACGATGGTCGGCAGGTCCCGGTCGGCCAGGCGGCGCAGCGGCAGGAAGATGTCCTGCGGGAAGACCGCCACCCCTATCGGCACCGTCACCGGGGCCGGTGCGACGCCGGCAGTCATGTCACGCAGCCCGGCGGCGTCCTCGTAGTACAGCGCGGCCGAGGTGCCGGCCGTGGCGGTCAGCCAGTAGATTGAGACCAGGGTCAGCAGCCGGTCCCGCGCCACGGCGTCCTCGGGCACCTTGGCGGCGTCGGTCCATTCCTTGAACTTCTCCACGATCCAGGCGAGCTGCCCGACCGGGGAGTCGGTGAGCCCGTACGCGAGCGTCTGTGGCCTGGTCGCCTGCAACTTCATGTAGCCGGAGAGCTCGGCGTCGAAGCGCGCCATCCGGCCCAGCCGCTCCTGGTCGGAGGCGGTGAGGTCGACCAGCTCGGCCGGGTCGCCGGAGGGGAACGTCATGAGCATGTTGACGTGCACGCCGGCGACGTGTTCCGGGTCGACCCGGCCCAGCTCCATCGAGATGACGGCACCGGCGTCGCCGCCCTGGGCCAGGTAGCGGTCGTAGCCCAGCTGGCGCATCAGCTCCGCCCAGGCCCGGGCGATCCGGGCGGGCCGCCAGCCGGGGGCTGCGGGCCCGGAGAAACCGAAGCCGGGCAGGCTGGGAATGACCAGGTGGAAGGCATCGGCCGGATCGCCACCGTGCGAACGGGGATCGGTCAGCGGGCCGATGACGTCCAGGAACTCGACGACCGAACCGGGCCAGCCGTGGGAAATGATCATGGGACGGGCGTCCGGCTCGGGCGAACGCACGTGCAGGAAGTGCACGGTCGCGCCGTCGATCTCGGTGACGAACTGCGGGTACCGGTTGAGGTGGGCCTCGGCGGCCCGCCAGTCGTACGTCGTACGCCAGTACTCGGCCAGCTCGCGCAGGTACCCCACCGGTACGCCGCGGTCCCACCCGTCGTCGGCGAGCGGGGCCGGCCAGCGGGTCTCGGCCAGCCGGTGCTGCAGGTCGTCGAGGTCGGCCTGGGGGATGTCGATTCGGTACGGTCGCATGGGCTGGCCCTTTCTGGGGTTGGCAGGTCGGAGTCGACGCCGTCGCGCGGGCACCCGGTCCGGGGCCGCCCGACCGGCGGCGGGCAGCGCGGCGCACCCCGCCCGAGGTGGCGGCGGTCGGGGCGGGACCGATCAGCGGCTCCGCGCTCAGCGGCGCGTCGTGGCACGTCCCGACGCCGGCGGCCCGCCCACGATGCCGGGCCGCCGACGTGGACTCAGACGCCGTCGCGGCCGGGGGCCCTGCGCCGCGGCCGGCGGCCGGCGGCCGGCGTCGCCGGCGTCAGGTTTCCCGCAGTGGTGGCCGCCGAGGTCGGGGCGGGGGTCGCCGGGGTGGCGGGCGGGTCGGTCGGGGTGGCGGGCTGGGCCGGCGGGCGGGCCGCGCGCCGGTCGCGGGAGAGTCGCAGCACCCGGCGCACCATGCTCGGACGCATCAGCGCGGTCGGCGGTTCGATGAGACCGGCCACCCGCATGAACGCCGTGGTCACCGCCGCGTCCTTGGTGGCCGCGTACTGCACCCGGTTGAGGTAGGCGTTGCCCAGCCGGACCTTCGCCGGCCGGTCACCGGGCACCTCGGGGAAGTCGAGGTCGCCGCTGGTGGAGATCTGCCAGGGCGTGTCGACGACCCGCGCGATGTCACGCAGGAAGACCCGGGCGTCCGGCGGGGTACCGCGCAGCAGCAGCCGCCGCAGCGCCATCACCTCGATCGCCGCGACCGACATGCCCTGGCCGTAGACCGGGTTGAAGCTGCACACCGCGTCCCCGAGCACGAGCAGCCGTTCCGGGAACCGGGTCAACCGTTCGTAGTGGCGACGCACGCTGGCGGGGAAGGTGAAGCTCACCGGGTCGGTGAGCGGCTCGGCGTCGCGGATGCCGTCGTAGACGTCCGGCACCGGCAGCGAGCGGACGAAGTCGACGAAGCCGTCCGGGTCGGTCGGCGGCTGGTCACCCAGGATGCCGGTCAGCGACACGATGCACTCGTCGGGGCCGACCTGCCCGAAGAACGCGCCCCGGGGGTGCGCGGGAGAGGCCACCGGGTTGATCGACTGCGCACCGTCGAACATCTCCGGCCGGCTGCGGTACATCCGGGTGGTGTACGTCAGGCCGATCTTCATCTTCTCCTCGACCGGCCGGTCGTAGCCCAGCTGTTGCAGCCAGACCGGAGTACGGGAGCCGCGCCCAGTGGCGTCCACCACGAGGTCCGCGTCGAGGATGCTCTCCTGACCCGATGTCACGTCCCGCAGCGAGACCCCGGTGACCCGGCTGTTGTCGGGAGCGGCGCGCAGCCCGGTCAGCTCGGTGAGCTGCCGGTAGGTGACGTTGGGCAGTGCCTCGACCCGGGTCCGCAGGTAGTCCTCCAGCACCGGGCGGGGCGGGGTGATCGAGAGCAGGCCGGTACGGGCCGGTTGGAGTCGACGGCCGTCGAAGAACCAGCGCATCTCCCCCATGTCACCCACCGGGAACCCCCGGGCCTGGAGGTCACCCCGCAGCCCGGGGAAGAGTTCGGCCAGGATCAGGTAGCCGCGACCGTGCAGGCCGTGGGCGTGCCCGGTGTGTGGGGCACCGCGCCGTGGCACGGCGACGCCGAGCACCTCGTCGCGCTCCACCACGACGACCTCGCGGTAGTGGTCGGCGAGGACCCGGGCCGCGAGGGTGCCCGCCATGCTGCCGCCGAGCACCACCGCACGCTGGCCGACCAGCGGACCGTCACCGGTCGCGGGCACCGCGTCGGCGTCGGCCTTGCGGGCGGTACGCAGCGCGCCGAGAACGAGACCGGGCTTCATGAGTGCCGTCGGCGGGTCGACCAGGCCGGCGACCCGGAAGAACGCGCTGGTGAACCGTCCGTCGCGCTGAGCCGCGGTGTGCAGGCGTCCCATGAACGCGCCCCCGAGCTTGTCCTTGACCGTGCGCGGCCCCTCGACGCCGGGAAAGGCCAGGTCGGCGCCGACCGACGTCTCCCAGGGGCCGTCGATGACGGGACGGATCGCCTTGAAGTACTCGATCGGTCGTACCTGGCCGGCGTCCAGGTGCTCGCCGAGGGCGGCGGCCTCCATCGCGGCCACCGTCATGCCCTGGCCGTAGACCGGGTTGAACGCGCAGACGCCGTCGCCGATGACCAGGAGCCCCTGCGGGAACCGGGCCAGCTTGTCGTAGCGGCGACGGACGCTGGCAGGGATCTTGAAACCGGCGATCTCGCCCAACGGTTCGGCGGTACGCACCGCCTGGTAGATCTCCGGCGCGTCCAGGCTCCGGGCGTACTCGAGGAAACCCTCCGGGTCCCGTGGGGGGTGGTCGCCGAGCATCCCGGTCAGCGAGAGCAGGGCGACGTTGTCCGGGAACCTGCCGAAGAACGCCCCCCGGGGGTTGGCCGGCGAGGCGACCGAGTTGATCGCCAGGTCGGTGCCGAACGGGTCGCTATCGAGCCGGAAGTAACGCGACACGTACGCCAGGTCGATCTTGACCTTCTCCTCCTCCGGCCGCTGGTATCCCAGCTCCGCCAACCAGAGCGGGGTACGGCTCCCGCGCCCGGTCGCGTCGACGACCAGGTCGGCGGTGAGCGGATCCGGTTGCGGCTGCCCCGGCTCACCGCTGAGCTGCACGCCGGTGACCCGGCTGCGGTCCGGGGTGGCGGTCAGGCCCTGCACGCTGGTGCGTTCGCGCAGCCGCACGTTGGGCAGGCCCAGGACCCGGGCCCGCACGTGCGCCTCCAGCGTCGGCCGGTTCGCGTTGACGCTGAGCAGGCCGGAGTACGCCTGCTGCAACGGTCGCCCGTTGAAGTACCACCGCAGGTTCCCGGACAGGTCGCAGGTCTGCACCCCGTGCGCGGTCAGCTCGGCCTGCAGACCGGGTAGGAGCCCTTCGATCACCTCGTGTCCCCGGGCCAGCAACGCGTGGGCGTGATGGGCCTGCGGCACCCCCCGCCGGGCCTCGGTGACGTCGACGATCGCGTCTCGTTCGACCAGCACGACCTCGCCGTACCGATCGGCCAGTACCCGAGCCGCGAGCAGCCCGGCCATTCCACCGCCGAGCACGACGGCTCGCGCGCCAAGGTGTTCACGCATCCGGGGTTACCTCCACTGTGCAACGGGAACTCCTGTCCGATCGGACAGGGCACCAACGACGTCACGGGCGAGAAACCGCTCGATCGGCGGGCCCGGCGTGTGTCTCCTATGGTCGGCAGCGGCTCCGGGCACCGCACCTCCTGTCGTGCGTTCCGCGCCGCAGCTCGACATCGCGGCGGTGGCCGTGCCGCCGACCTCCGGGGACGGGACGGGAGCCGACCCGGCCACCGGACAGAGCCGACCCGGCCACGGACGGCCCACTCCACCCGGACGGCCCACTCCACCCGGACGGCCCACTCCACCGGGACGGCCCACTACGCCGGGCGGGGCCGGAGCCGCGCACCCCGCGCGGGCCCGGGGTCGCTCCCCGCCGGGGGTGCGGACGCCGACCTACCGGACCCCGGCCGCCGTGGCCGGTTCCGACCCGACGCTGCGGCCCCGGATCAGGTCGGCCGCCCGCTCCGCGACGGCGACGGTCGGCGCGTTCGTGTTGCCCCGGGGGATGAGCGGCAGCACCGAGGCGTCCACCACCCGCAGGCCGTCGACCCCCCGCACCCGCAACTCCGGGTCGAGCACCGTACCGATCGCGCAGGTGCCCGCCGGATGGAAGATCGACTGCGTGGTCGCCCGGACGAAGGCGCGCAGGTCGGCGTCGGAGTCCGACGCCGGGTGGGTGAACCGCCCCTGGGTGTACGGGCGCAGGGCGGCCTGCCCGGCGATGGCCAGCGCGATCCGCAGCCCGGCCAGCATCACCCGGACGTCGTCGGGGTCGTCGTAGTAGCGGTGCCGGATCCTGGGCTTGGCGGTGGGGTCGTCGGAGGCCAGGCTGACCTCACCCCGGCTGGCCGGCCGCAGCACGCACGGCCCGAAGGAGATGCCGTGCCCGGGTGGCACGCCGAGCGCGCAGTCGACGAACGTCACCGGCAGCGCGTGGAACTGCACGTCCGGCGCGGCCAACCCGTCCCGGGTCCGGACGAAGCCGCCCACCTCGGGGACGTTCGAGCTGAGCGGCCCGGTGCCCTCCTGCTCGAACTGCCGCACGTACCGTTCCTCGTTGGCGCTGAGCAGGCTCACCGGCTGGTCGTGGGTGAACACCAGGTAGGTCGACGGGTGGTCCTGCAGGTTGCGCCCGACCTCGGGCTGGTCGACCAGCACCGGGATACCGAGGCCGGTGAGCTGGTCGGCCGGTCCGATACCGGAGAGCATCAGCAACTGCGGGGAGTTGTACGCCCCGGCCGCGACGATCACCTCCCGTGCGGCGCGCAGCTCGACCCGTCGGTCCAGTTGCTGGCAGAGCACCCCGGTGGCCACCCTGCGCTCCACCAGGACCCGGTGGACCTGCAGGTGGGTCCGCACGGTCAGATTCGCCCGCCCGCGTACCGGATGCAGGTACGCCGCCGCGGAGCTGCACCGCCGGCCGTCACGCTGGTTGACCTGGTAGTAGCCGAAGCCGTCCTGCTCGGCGCCGTTGAAGTCGTCGTTGGCGGCGAAGCCCGCCTCGATCGCGGCCTGGACGAACGCGGTCGACATCGGGTTACGCGACCGGTTCTCCGACACCGGCAGCGGACCGCCGGCCCCGTGGTACGGCGACGCGCCGCGCTCGTTGTCCTCGCACCGCAGGAAGTACGGCAGCAGCTCCGGACCGGTCCAGCCCGGCTGGTTCCAGTCGTCGAAGTCGGTCCGGTGGCCCCGGATGTGCACCATGCCGTTCATCGCGCTGGTGCCACCGAGCACCCGGCCCCGCGGCAGGTAGAGCCGCCGGCCGTTGAGCTGCGGCTCGTCGTGGCTGTCGTAGTCCCAGTCGTACCGGGTGCGGCACAACTTGCCGCCCAAGGCCGGGACCCGGATGTTCTCCACGTCGTCGGTGGGGCCGGCCTCGACCAGGCAGACCGTGACGTCAGGATCCTCGGTGAGCCGCGCCGCGAGGACGCAACCCGCCGTACCGGCGCCGACGATGACGTAGTCGTAGGTCGCCCGATCGGGGCCGTCGGGCCCCGGTGAAGGCAGGCGCTCGTCGCCGTCCATCTCGTTTCCTTTCTGGCGGGACGTGCCGGTGGCCGGCGGGTGGGTGACCCTCAGCGCCGGCCGGCGGCGTCCGGGGTCCGAACGGTCGCCGGCCGGACCCGGCTGCCCCGACAGAACCGGCGGATGTCGGCCACCAGCAGGTCCGGCTGTTCCATCGCGGCGAAGTGACCGCCGCGGTCGTACTCGGTCCACTGCTGGATGTTCGGGAAGTCCCGGTCGGCGAAGCGGCGTACCGGCAGGAACATGTCACGCCCGAACGCCGCGACCGCCAACGGCACCGGGTTCGGGTACGGCCGGGCACCGACCACCGTGCAGGGCAGCAGCTCGACCACCTCCCGGTAGAGCTGGGCGGAGGAGCCCGCCGTCGCGGTGAACCAGTAGATGGTCACCGTGGTCAGCATCTGGTCACGGTCGACCGCGTCCTCGGGCACGTCGGTCGAGTCGGTCCACTCCCGGTACTTCTCGACGATCCAGGCCAGTTGCCCGACCGGCGAGTCGGTCAACGCGTACGCCAGGGTCTGCGGCCGGGTGGCCTGGACCGCCATGTAGCCGACGAGGTCGGCGTTGAACCGCGGCACCAGCGCCATCCGGGCCTGGTCCGCCTCGTCCAACTCGGCCACCTCACCCGGCTCGGACGGGCCGGTGAGCAGCATGTTGACGTGCACCCCCAGCACGTGCTCCGGGTCGACCTCACCGAGGTCGAGGGAGACTGCGGAGCCGAAGTCGCCGCCCTGCGCGACGTACCGGTCGTAGCCGAGGCGGCGCATCAGCTCGGCCCAGGCCCGCGCGATGCGCGTGATGTCCCAGCCGGTCCCGGGCAGCGGGGTGGAGAACCCGTACCCGGGCAGTGACGGAACGACCAGGTGGAAGGCGTCGGCCGGGTCGCCGCCGTGCGCGCAGGGATCGGTCAGCGGGCCGATCACCTGAAGGAACTCCGCCACCGAGCCGGGCCAGCCGTGCGTCAGCACCAGCGGCAGCGCGTCCGGCTCCGGCGAGCGTACGTGCAGGAAGTGCAGGGTCGCCCCGTCGATGGTTGTGGTGAACTGCGGGTACCGGTTGAGCCGGGCCTCGGCCGCCCGCCAGTCGAAGCCGGTACGCCAGTAGTCGGCCAGTTCCCGCAGGTACGCCCCCGGCACGCCGCGCGCCCACCCGCCCCCGTACGGCTCCGCCGGCCAGCGGGTGGCCGCGATCCGGCGGTGCAGGTCGTCGAGGCTCCGCTGGGGAATCTCGACGCGGAACGGCCGGATCGACTCGTCCGTCGGCGGGTTCACCGGGGCCGCCCGGCCAGCCCACCGTCCGCGTCGAGCCGGGAGACCACCTCGTACAGCGCCTCGGCGGCCCGGCCCACCTGCTCCTCGGCGATGACCAGGGGCGGGGCCATCACCAGGGTGTTGCCGTAGTCCCGGGCCACCATCCGGTGTGCCTCGCGGAGCTCGGTGGCGACCGCCCCGGCCAGCAGCGGCGCCCGGGTGTCCCGGTCGGTGACCAGTTCCACGCCGACGGTGGCGCCCGCCACCCGCACCTCACCGACCCGGGGCAGCCCGGACAGCGGGGCCAGGGCGGCCCGGAACCACTGGCCGACGGTGCCGGCGCGGGCCACCAGTTCCTCCTGTTCCAGCAGGTCCAGGTTGGCCAGCGCGATCGCGCACGCGGTGGGATGACCCGAGTAGGTGTGCCCGTGGAAGAGGTAGCTGCTGCCGCCGGCGACCGTCTCGCCGATCTCGTCCCGCAGCAGCACCGCGCCCAGCGGCGCGTACCCGCTGGTGAGTCCCTTCGCCACGACCACCAGGTCAGCCCCCATCCCCCGCGCCGCCGAGTCGAACCACGCGCCGGTACGGCCGAACGCGGTCACCACCTCGTCGGCGATCAGCAGGATGCCGTGCCGGGTCAGCAGTTCGCGTACCCGGGGCCAGTAGTCGTCCGGCGGGATGAGGATGCCGGCTCCGCCCATCACCGGCTCACCGATCATCGCCGCGATGTTGCCCGCGCCGATCCGGTCGATCGTCTCGGCGAGTTCCCGCAGCAGGAAGTCGGTGATCTCCGCCCCGCCGTACAGCTCGGCGGCCCGGTAGGGGTACGGCGGCGAGACCTTCTCCACGTGCGGCAGCCCCGGTCCGATGCCGGCGTGCATGCCCGGGATGCCGGTCGTGGTGCCGCTGCCGTACGTGCTGCCGTGGTAGGCGGCGTGTCGGGAGAGGATCCAGGTGCGGTCGGGCTCGCCCCGGTGGTGGTGGAAGAGCCGGGCGAACTTGATAGCGCTCTCCACCCCCTCGGAGCCGCCGTTGGTGAAGAACACCCGGTCCAGTCCGTCGGCCGAGCGCCGGACGAGGCGCTCGGCCAGCTCCAGCGACCGGTCGTTGGAGAAGATGTCGAAGCCGGTGAAGTACTCCAGCCTGCCGAGCTGCCGGGCCGCCGCGTCGGCCAACTCGCTGCGGCCGTGCCCCACCTGCGCCACCCAGTTGCCGCCACCCATGAGGTCGAGCAGTTCCGTGCCGTACGCGTCCCACACCGTGCAGCCGGATCCCCGCACGATGACGCAGCGTTCCCCGCGGGCCCCGCTCTGATGCGGGTGCAGGAGCACCCGGCGATCCAGCTCCTCCAGGTCACCGGCGGACCGGGTCACCGCCGGGACATCGTTGACGATCGGCATAGAGCTCTCCTTCGGGACGGGGCAGCCATCGGCACGGGGGTTCGCCGAACGACGCGGCGCGGACCACCTGGGACGTCGCGGTACACCGCCGTCGGCCGGGGCGTGGGCGGAGTGCGCGTGCCGGCAGGTCCATCCTTGGCCGTGCCTCGCACCGGTCGCACCTCTCATGTTGCGGTGCCGGCGCGCGTGATCGGGGAGATGCCGCAGGGGACCGCGGCACGGGGCACACCACCGGTCCGTGCCAACGGAGCCGCACCAACGACGGCCGCGCCGCGGGGGCCGCGCTACCGGGGGGGCCGCACCGTGCGTCTACGAGGGAGAGGTCGTGTCCGGCGCGCCGAGACGCGCCGACGGTTCCTGCGCCGCGCGGCCGACGTCGTCAGCCGCGCGGCGGTTTCCGGGGCCGGACCGGTGGCGCCGGACCGGATCCGGCGCCACCGGTCCGGCCACCTACTTCACAACGAACGCGACGTCCATCACCGGGTCGTCCGGCCCGGCGGTGGTGAAGTCGGTGAAGTACACCTCGCGTGCCGCGTCCGCTTCGACCAGACCGTGCTGCTCCAGGTGGGCGGCCACCGCCGCGAACGCCTCGCCCACCTGCGGCGGCACCGACTGCGACTTCGTCACCCGCACGAAGACCTCGTGGTGCGCCGGCTCCCGGCGCACCAGCGCGGCCACCGGCCCCGCCGGCTCCTGATGAATCGGCACGCAGGTCTCCACCGTGATGTTCTCCGGGTCGAAATCCTCACCCCGGTAGATCGTGAACGTCGGGCCGGCCACCCCACCGTGCTGTTCGGCCAATTGCGTCAACCGGCCCATCGCCGCGCGCAGATGATCGGCCAGATCATCCTGGCGCACCTGCTCATGGCGTTCGCAGAGCACCACCTGATCCGCCACCTCACGCCGCTCAATCAGAAACATCCGAACCTCCGCTGCTGTGGTACGAGATCGCCGGCACATGCCTCACCAGGCCGTCGTCAAATCGACAATCATAGTCTAGGTTCAATTGCTTCGGATTCGGTGGAAGATCCGGTCGGAGCGCGCGTCAGGAAGCGCAATCACCGAGATGCTGGGTCGCCGAGCCGGTGCCACGATGCCTTCAGCGGGGCCGGTCCCGTCGTGCACCCGGCCCCCGCCGCGGCCCGTCCCACGCGTCGCGCGTCGTGACGCGAACCGCGCCCCGACCCCACAGGGAGGCATCGTGTCCGACGTGCCGAGATGCACCGTCGTCATACCGACCTACAACCGATCGGACCTGCTGCGGCACAGCCTGGAGTCACTGACCCGGCAACGGATGCCCGCCGACGAGTTCGAGGTGGTCGTCGTCGACGACGGCTCCTGTGACGACACCGCCGACGTCGCCGCAAGCTTCCAGAGCCGGCTGAACCTGCGCTACCACTACCAGTCCGACGAGGGATTCCGCGCCGCCGCCGCCCGCAACATCGGCATCGCCGACGCCCGCGCCCCCATCTGCGTCTTCGCCGACGACGGCGTCATGCTGCACGCCGACAACCTGATCCAGCACGTCGCCAGCCACGAGGCGACACCCGGTCCGACCGCCGTGCTGCCGTACCTGTACGGCTTCTCCGGCGACGACACGAACATCGAGGTGGTCACCGAACGCCTCGACCTCGACGACATCGACGCCAGCATCGAACGGATGCAGGCCAAACGGGAGTGCCGCGACATCCGCGAACTCTTCTACGACCGCTACGGCGAGGACCTCACCCGCGTCCCCGCCCCCTGGCAAATCTTCTGGACCGCCAACGTCTCCGCCGACACCCGCCAGCTCCGCGCCGTCGGCAGCTTCGACGAGAAGTTCCGCACCTGGGGCGGCGAGGACATCGACCTCGGCTACCGACTGCACCGCGCCGGCGCGCGCTTCGTCCTCAACCGACAGGCCAAGGCCGTGCACGTGCCGCACGCGAAGCCCTTCGATGAGTTGATGAAAAGCGCCACGCAGAACTACCGCTACATGGCCGAGAAGTACGGCACGGCGCTGATGCGGCTCCTGGCCGAACTGCCGCCCAAGCGGTTCCTCGACTTCAACGAGCTGGCCACCGCGGCGAGCTGAGCGGCTGACCCGAAACCGCCGCGGTGCCCGGTCACCGGTACGCCCGGGTGTTGACGGCGACCAGTTCGGCGTACGGGCCGGAACCGGCGCTGAGCGTCGCGTGGTCGCCGGCCTCGACAACCCTCCCGTCGCGGACCACGACGATGAGGTCGGCCGTGCGGACGGTGGAGAACCGGTGGGAGACCAGCACGGTGATCGCCCCGGTCTGCCGGCCCACCCGGGCCGCCTGCTCCGCGTAGTGCTCGAACATGGCCAGCTCTGCCTCCGGATCCAGGGCCGTCGTCGGCTCGTCGAGCACCAACAGCATCGGCGCCGGGCGCACCAGCCCGCGGGCGAGGGCCACCTTCTGCCACTGCCCACCGGACAGCTCCGCGCCGCTGCCACCCTTGCCGAGCACCGTTTCCAGGCCGTCGGGCAGTTGGCGCAGCACGTCGTCGGCCCGCGCCAGGCGCAGCGCGTCACGCACCGGCTGGTCGGCGAAGCCGCTGTCCAGGTCGCCCATCCCGACGGCGTGCCGGGTCCGGAACTCGTAGCGCACCGCGTCCTGGAAGGCGACGGAGATGCGTGCGCGCCAGCTATCCGGCCGGAGCCGGTGCAGGTCGAGGTGGTCGAGCAGGATGCGGCCACTGCTCGGGCGGTACAGCCCGCAGAGCAACTTCACCAGCGTCGACTTGCCGGCGCCGTTCTCCCCCACCACGGCCACCGTGCTGCCGGCCGGCAGCGTCACGGTGACGTCACGCAGCGCCGGGGTGTCGGTGCCGGGATAGCAGAACGACACGTCCCGCAGGGTGATCCCGTGTCGCAGCCGGTCCGGCGGGTCCAGGTCGCCGGGGTCGTCGTCCACGACGACGGCGCGCAACTGCGCCATCCGCCCGTACAGCGCGGCCATCCGTTGCAGGTCGCGCAGCAGGGTGACGGTGGCGGTCACCTGCGCGCTGATCTGCGCGGCGAGGACCACGACCAGGATCACGTCGCCGACCCCGCGCCGGCCGTCGACGGCCGCCCGGACCAGCAGCAGCACCGAGCCGACGTAGGCCAGGGCGAACGTCACCTGACCGGCGGTACGCAGCGCGGCCGCTCGCAGGTCGGCCCGCAGGAGTCGGGCCGTCACGTCCGACCACAGCCCGGCGTGCCGGCGGCGCAGCTCGTCGGCGAGCCCGAACACCCGCAACTCGGCCGCGGCTGGCAGTCGGGTGGTCAGGTCGAACAGGTGCAGCGCCGAGCGGGTGGTCTCCGCGGTGTCCGTCTTGGCGGCGTCCACCAGGTGCTCGGCCCGCCGGCTGAGATACAACGACGGCACCGCCGCCAACGGCAGCAACAGCAACAGCGGGTGCAGCCGTACCAGCAGCACCACGGTGATGCCCACCGCGATCAGCAGACCGAGACCGTTGAGCAGCGCCTCCAGTCCCCGACCGAACTGCCGGATCTCGCGCTGCAGCACGGTCACCGTGTCGCTGGTCGCCGCCTGCTCGTGGTGGGCGATGCCGACCGAGCCGTTGGAGAGCCCGATGAGCTGCTCGTCGAAGTCGAGTTCGGCCAGTTCGGCCAGCTCGAAGTAGGCGAGGTGACCGAAATGGCCGAAGGTGACGGTGGCGAACGCGAGGACCCCGACGAACAGTCCGGTCAGCAGCACCACACCCCGGTGCCCGGCGACCACCGCGTCCGTCATCAGGCCCAGCGACAGTGCGAGCAGCGGGGCCGCCGCCGCGCCCGCCACGACGAAGAAGATCGCGGTGACCGTCCTGCCGCGGTTCACCCGCCACGCCGTGACGAGCATCTTCCCGCAGCCGGCGAACGTCGCACTCACCTGAGCACCTCCTGGGGGTCGACGTCGTCCGACGGGTTGTCCTGCGGGCCCAGCACCCGGTCGGCCTGCATCCGGAACAATCGCGCGTACCGGCCGCCGGTCGCCATCAGCTCCTCGTGGCTGCCCCGCTCGACCACCCGGCCCTGCTCCAAAACGACGATCACGTCGGCATGCCGGACGGTGGAGAACCGGTGGGAGATCAGCAGGCTGGTGACGCCCCTGGTCAGCTCGGCGAACTGGTCGAAGAAGCGGGCCTCGGCGCGCACGTCGAGATTCGCGGTGGGCTCGTCCAGGACCACTATCGGCGCGCCGTGCTGCACCGCGAACAGCGCCCGCGCCAGCGCCACCCGCTGCCACTGGCCACCGGAGAGTTCCGCGCCACCGGTGAGGTGACGGGCCAGCGGGGTGTCGAGGCCGGCGGGCAGCCGGTCCAGGGGCTCGGTCAGCCCCACGGACGCGACGGCCGTCCGCAACCCGGCCCGGTCGGCGCGGTGGTCGACCGCGCCGAAGGCGATGTTGTCGGCGACCGAGGTCTCGTACCGCAGGAAGTCCTGGAAGATGATGCCGATCGCGGCCCGCCACTCGGCGACGGGGAACGCGCGGATGTCCACCCCGTCGGCCCGGACCACGCCGCCGGTCGGCTCGTAGAGCCGGGCCAGGAGCTTGACCAGGGTGGTCTTGCCGGCACCGTTGACGCCGACGATCGCCGTGCACTTGCCGACCGGAATCCGCAGGTCGAGCTCGTCGAGGACGGTGCGGTCCTGGCCGGGGTAGTGGAAGCTCACCCGGTCGAAGTGCAGCTCCTCGCGCAGCGGCGGCAGCGGGCGCGGCGGCACCGGCCCGGACGTGGGCGCGGTCGCCGCCAGGCGGCTGACGAACCGGCGTACGTCGTCGTACGCGGAGATGCCGACGGCGGTCTGCATGTCGGCCTCGGCGTAGTAGCCACCCAGCGCGATCGCGCCCAGGGTCGCCTGCACCACCAGGGCGAACTCCGTCAGCGTCAACGTCGCCGGGGCGGCCAGGCCCACCGCCGCGAACACCGCGACGGCCATCACCAGGCTCGGCCCGGCGAAGACCAGGTACCGCCAGAGCAGGATCCGCCGACGGTAGGCCCACAACGGTCGCAGCCACATCAGGTGCACCCGGCGGTACGTGGCGGTCAGCCAGCCGGCGAGCCCGAACACCCGGATTTCCTTGCCGGCGGCGGGTTCCACCGCGAGCGCCCGCAGGTAGTGCACCCGCCGCTCGGCCCGGCTCAACCGCTGCCGCGCCTCGGCGTACCGGCTCAGGCCGCCCCGGGTGCTGTGCCGCACCAGCAGCACCGACAGGACCAGACCGGCCGCCGCGAGCCAGGAGAACGCCACCCCGATCAGCACGGCATACGCCAGGAGCTGGGTGTAGCGGGCCAGCAGGGCGAGCAGGCCGGCGCAGGCGTCGCCCGGGGTCTGGACGGCGAACTGCAACTTCAGCGCCGCCACCCGCAGCCGGTCCTGGTTCTCCTCGTCCTCCAGCGGCGCGACACCGACCGGGGACAGGGACGCGGCCATCAACTCGTCGTGCACCTGCTGGTCGATGCGGCGGCCCGCCAGGTCCCCGAGCGACGCCCGCAGGGGCGCGATCACCTGTGGTGCGACGAACGCCAGCGCCGCCGCGACGAAGGCGCTCACCAGCGAGTCCCAGGCCGGGGAGCTCAGGCCCCCGGCGACCGCCGCCGGCACCCGGCCGAGCAGGATGCTGGTCGCCACGACGAACAGCACCGGCAGTAGGCCCAGCAGCAGGTTGGCCACCACCAGCGCGGTGACCAGGCCGGCCCCGCCCCGGCGCAGCAGCCGCACGGTCTGCCATCGGGCGCGCAGCAGATTGGCCGGGCTGCTGGCCATCGTGTCGGCGCTCTCGTCCAACGGCACCTCGACCGGAAGATCCATCCGGTGATCGCCCACCACACCTCCCGCGTCGGTCCTGGTCCACCCGCGCTCCGGCGGCACGTGCGTCATGCGCCGGACTACGGCACGCCGCTCCACCTGCCGCCCTCATGCGCCGGGGCGGGGCCGGCCGAACCCGGACCCGCCCCGGCCGTCGTCACCGGGTCGGCCTCGACACGAGCCCGACCACCCCGACCATGCCGATCGCCCAGCCCCGCCGACGATGTCGGCCGCCGGGGGCGCTCGGAGCGGGTCGCGGGGGGCTCCCCGTCCATGCTCGACGCGGGGGACCAGGGGCGCATCTCCCAGCGTGCCCTGGCCCAGGCGACCCGACGTCAGGCTCCGGTGTCCCGCCGGTGGCGGCGCAGCTCGGCCAGCCGGCGGCGCGCGTACACCGGCTCGGCCCGCCAGCAGGTCGCCGTCTCCCAGGCCAGGCCGGCGGCGTGCAACGACGCCCGCCCACCCGGCCACGGCGTGGGCACCCCGTCGGGCAGGAAGGCGTAGTCGAACCAGGGCACGTCCACCCGCGCCTCGTCCCAGTCCAGCAGCGTGACCCGGGATCCGTCGACGAGCACGTTGGTGGGGCCGACATCGCCGTGCACCACGCAGCGCGGCCCGTGCTGCACCGGCAGCCAGGCGGCGCGCACCATCCGGGCCACCGGGGCGGGCATCGCGTCCAGCCGCACGTCCCCGCCCCGGTCCGCGGCGAGCAGCGCCCCGCTGGCGGCGAAGCCGGGGCGCTGCGGCCAGCCGGTCGTCGCCGCGTGCAGCACCGCGAGCTGGTCGGCCACCCGCCGCCAGTCGGTGGGGTCGGCCGGATACCGGCCGGGGACGAAGCCGGTGACCAGCACCCCGTCCACGTGCCGGCGGCCGTCGTCGGCGGGCACCGGCTCGGGCACCGCCACCCCGCAGCCGCGCAGATGGTCCAACAGGTCCAGCTCCCACTCCAGGGCGGCACGGGGGCGCACCGACCGGCGGACCACCAGCGGCACCCCCGCCCGCTCGGCCAGCAGCACCTCGTTGCGGTGCCCGCCGGGCAACGGACGGACCAGCTTCACCCCGGCCCACGCCGCGAGCGCGGCCCACCCGTCGCCGCGAGCTGGTTCGTCCACACCGCCACCCCCGTCGTCGCCGGCCGTACCAACCCAGGCTAACCGGCCGGACCGACGGGAGGTCCGGACGCGACCCCACCGGTTGGGGCGACGCTGGTGCTGGCCGCATGGGTACGCCCGCACGGTGAGCTGTCCCCGACCCGCGTCGATGGAAACACTGAGGGGCATGAGGGTTGAGGTGGCTGCCACGGACGACGACCTGTCCGGCGTCGCCCGGACCGCCCGGTGGACAGCGGCGGCGCGGGCACGGGAGACGGCACGACCGGACCGGCTCTTCGACGACCCGTACGCCGCCCTGCTGGCCGGCGCGGACGGCGAGGCGCTGCTGCGGCACTTCCACACCGGACGGGCCGCCGCCGACGGCAACCCGGTGCTGCCCATCCGCACCCGCTGGTTCGACGACGTCCTGCGCGACAGCGTGACCGAGGGATGCCAGGTGGTCGGGCTCGGCGCCGGACTGGACACCCGGGCGTACCGGCTGGACTGGCCGGCGGGCACCGTGCTGTTCGAGGTGGACCAGGCCAGCGTGCTGACGTACAAGCGGCGGCGGCTCGCCCGGGTCGGCACCGTGCCCCGTTGCGAGTGCCGGACGGTCGCCACCGACCTGACCGGTGAGTGGGAACCGGCCCTGCTCGACGCCGGTTTCGACCCGGCGGCACGGACCGTGTGGTTCGCCGAGGGGCTGCTGTTCTACCTGCCTGCGGCGCGGGCCGCCGCCGCGGCACGCCAGGCCGCCCGGCTCTCCGCGGCGGGTAGCCGGATCGCGGTGGACCTCATCGGCACGGGGATCTTCCGGCTGCGCTACATGCGACCCTTCCTCGACAAACTGGCGCGGGCCGGCAGCCCGTGGCGGTTCGGCACGGACACCCCGGCGGAGTTCCTCCGGCAGGCCGGCTGGGCGGTCGAGCGGATCACCGAGCCCGGCGCGGCCGGGGCCAACTACGGCCGCTGGCCGCAGGGCGGGGTGCCGGCGGACTTCCCGAACCTGCCCCGCAGCTATCTCGCCACCGCCGGCCTGCCCACCGGCCGGCCCGGACCACCGCCCGACGACGCCCCCGCGGCGTCGGGCGACCATCGCTGAGACAGGAGTTGGCCCCGATGCCCGTTCAGTTCTCCGGAGAGACGCATGGCTGTTTCTCCGACTCCCTCCAGATGGCCTTCGGCGACGAGGGCCCCGGTGAGACCGTGGTCGAGGTGCTGACCGGCTCGGCCTTCGGCATGTACCTGCACCATGACGGCCGCCCGTTCTTCGCCCCGGCCGGCTGGAACCCCGAGAAGGGCATCAACATGATGCTGGACCTGCTCGGCTGGACGTGCGAGCAGACCGGCGGCTCCCCGGACGAGGTGGCCGCCGCGCTGGAGAAGGTGGACGACCAGCACCGCGCGGTGGCCGGCCCGGTGGAGATGGGACTGTTGCCGCACCACCCCGGGCTGGGTCAGCCCATCGGCGCCGACCACTACCTGGTGGTCGTCGGCTTCGACGGGGGGAACGTGGTGATCCACGACCCGCGCGCCCACCCGTACACCGTGCTGCCGCTGGAGAAGCTGCTGGCCGCCTGGCGTACCGAGACGCTGTCCTACCGGGTGCCGGACTTCAACCTGCGGACCGGTTTCCAGCGGGTCCGCGCGGTGGACACCGCCGAGGCGGTGCGCCGGCTGCTGCCGATCGCCGCCGACATGGTGGCCCCGGAGGCGTCCGCGGCGGCGGCCGAGGGCGCGGCGAAGGTGCTCGACGGCGGACTGACCACCTTCCTCTTCTTCCACCTCGCCGACTTCATGGTGTGCGTGGGGGCACGACGCCGCAACGACGCGGCCGTGGTGCTGGCCCGGCACGGCTACACCGGGGTGGCGGAGGTGCTGGATCAGCAGGCCCGGTTGATCGGATCGATGGAGTACCCGCTGGTGGCCGGGGACTACGCCGCCGCGGCGGCGACGATGCGCCAGCTCGCCCCGACGTTCGCCCGGTTGGAGGCCGAACTGCGGGCGGCGGTCCGGTCGTGAGAAACGGCGGTACGGCAGGGCCGCGTCCGCGGGCGGGCGCGGTCGTCGTCCGAGGGACGGGAGACTGATCCGATGCACGCGATCCTGCTGGTGGGGGGCCGGGGCACCCGCCTGATGCCGCACACCAGCAACCGCCCGAAGGCGCTGGTGCCGATGGGTGAGCACTCCTTGCTGGAGATCAGCCTGCGTCGGCTGCGGGCCTGCGGCTTCACCCGGGCGACGCTGTGCGTCTCGCACCTGGGCTCGATGATCCGGTCCGCGTTCGGCGACGGATCCCAGCTCGGTCTGCAGGTCGACTACTGCGTCGACGAGCGTCCGATGGGGACCGCCGCGCCGCTGCTGCTGGTCCCGGACTGGACCGAACCCGCCGTGGTGATGAACGGCGACCTGCTCACCTCAATCGACTTCGGCGACCTGCACCGCCGGCACGTGGCCGGCGACGCCGGGTTGACCGTGGCGTTCCAGCGTCACTGGGTCTCCACCGGGGTCGGGCTGCTGCGCGCCGACGGCGACCGGATCCGGCGGGTGCACGAGAAGCCGACCTTCGAGTGGAACGTCTGCTGCGGGATCTACGTCGCGGACCCGGACGTCCGCGCGCACATCCCGCGTAGCACACCGACCGATATGCCGACCCTCATCAATGCGCTGACCGATGCCGGCAGACCGGTGAACGGCTACGCCTTCACCGAGTCCTGGCACGACGTGGGCACACCGGCCCACTACGAGCAGGCGCGGGCCGACTTCCTGGCGGATCCGGACCGGTACCTGCGGTTGACGCCGTCCCCGCACGAGGCGCAGCGCTGCCGCCCGGAACTCGACGTCTTCTTCCTCGACGAGCCCGTACCGGGCGGTGCCACGATCGAGATGTGGACGTGAGGGGCGAGGTGGGCGACGTCCTGGTGGTCTTCGCCGGCTACGGGGAAACACAGGCAGGGGCGGAGCGGATGGCGCTGCGCGCGACGCAGGGCCTGGCGGCCCGGTCCCGGCGGGTGACCGCGCTGGTCACCGCCGCACATCCGGACACCGTCGCGGGCCTGCGCACGGCCGGCGTGCCGCTCTTCACCGACGTCGGGCAGCTGCACCGGGCCCGCCCGGACTTCGCCCCGTCAGTGGTGCACACCTTCGACCTGGCCCGCCCCGACGCACCGGTCGAGGCGGTACGGCTGGCCCGCCGCTACGGCGCCCGCCTGGTGCTGACCCCCTGCTCGTCGCCGCAGGTGTGGCCCGACCCGGTTCGGGCCGGCGAGGTCTGCCGCGCCGCCGAGGTGGTCTTCGCCCTGTCCGCCGCGGAGGTGGCCGCGCTGCGCAACGTGGGCGTGCCGGCCACCCGAATCCGGCGTCTCCCGTCCGCCTCGGACCTCACCGGCCCGGTCGACACCCCAGGTTTCCGACGCCGGTACGGCATCCACGGGCCGTTCGTGCTCTTCGTCGGGCGTCGCACGGTCAGCAAGGGGTACCAGACGCTGCTGGCGGCGATGGACCCGGTGTGGCGGCAACTGCCCGACACCCGGTTCGTCTTCGTCGGCCCGGACGTCGACCCGGAGGTCGCCGGGCACCTCACCGCCCGGGCCGACCCGCGCCTGCACGACCTGGGCACGGTCGACGAACAGACCAAACACGACGCCCTGGCCGCCTGCGAGCTGCTCTGCCTGCCCAGTGTCGCGGACGTGTTCCCGCTGGTCTTCGTCGAGGCGTGGACGTGCGGGAAGCCGGTGGTCAGCGGGGCGTTCGCCGGCGCGTACGAGGTGGTGCGGCAGGGCGTGGACGGGCTGGTCGTCCCGCCCGGTCCAGCGCCCCTGGCCGCCGCGCTGATCGAGCTGCTCAGCGATGACGTCCGCCGGGGGCAACTCGGTGCGGCGGGGCGGCGGCGGGCCGAGCGGTCGTTCGGCTGGGAACGGGTCGTCGACGCCTACGAGTCCGGTTACGCCTCCTCGCCCGGCCTGGCCCCGCCGCCCGCGCCGGCACGGTGAACGGCCCACCGATCCCTGCCCAGATCGAGGAAGGACACACCGATGAGCGCACCGCCCGCCCGGCACTGGCGGATCACCCTGGCCGACAACACCGTCGACGAGCACGAGATCGCCGCGGTCACCGAGGTGCTGCGCTCGCGCTGGCTCTCGGCCGGCGCGCAGACCGCCGCCTTCGAGCGGGAGTTCGCCGACCGGATCGGCACCGACGACGCGGTCGCGGTCAGCAGCGGCACGGCCGCGCTGCACCTGGCGATGATGGCGCTCGACCTGCGGCCCGGCGACGAGGTGATCATGCCGGCGCTGACCTTCGTGGCCGGTGCCGCGGTGGTGGCGTTGGCCGGCGCCATCCCGGTCCTGGCCGATGTGCGCGCCCCGGACGACCTCACCGTGGATCCGGTGGACGTCGCGCGGTTGGTAACCGGACAGACCCGGGCGGTGGTCGCGATGCACTACGCCGGATACCCGGCGGACCTGGCCGCGCTGCGTGCGGTCACCGACCGGCACGGCGCGGTCCTGGTCGAGGACGCCGCGCACGCGCCGATGGTCGAGCACGACGGGCGGATGCTCGGCACGCACGGCGACATCGGCTGCTTCAGCTTCTTCGCGACCAAGAACGTCACCGCCGGTGAGGGCGGCATGGTGGTCGCCCGCGACGACGCGGTGCGCGACCGGATCCGGCTGGCCCGCTCGCACCACCTGACCACGTCCACCTGGGACCGGCTCCGCTCGGGTGACGCCAGCTACGACGTCGCGGGCTTCGGCTTGAACTACCGGCCGACGGAGGTGGCCGCCGCGTTGGGTCGGGTCCAGCTGGGCAAGCTCCCGCTGGACCGGGAGCGACGCCGGTCGCTGGTCGCCACGTACCGGGAGGTGCTCGCCGCCGCGCCCGAGCTGGTGCTGCCGTTCGCCGGGCGGACCGGCGACTCCGCGCTGCACCTGATGCCGGTCGTGCTGCCGGCGGGGACCGACCGGGGCGCGGTGCGCGAGGGCCTCGCCGCCGCCGGCGTGCAGACCTCGGTGCACTATCCCCCGGTGCATCACCTGTCGGCCTACCGGAGCAGCCCGGGCGCGGGCCGTTCGGCGCTGACCGTCACCAACGCGGTGGCTGCACGCCTGCTCTCCCTGCCGCTGCACAGCCGCATGTCCGACGACGACGCCGCACTGGCCGCCGCGGCGCTCCTGCGCTGCCTGCGGCAGCGCTGAATGTCGGGGCCCACGGCGAACGCCACCGCCGTCGCCCGACCCGACCCCACCATCCCCGCACCGACTGGACGGAGCACGTCATGACCTCCCCACCATCCGCCGCCACGGCCACTGCGACCATCGTCCGACTGCTGGCCGAGATGACCGGCCACGAACCGGCGTCGCTGACCGGCGACACCAGGATCTTCATGGAGCTGGGCCTGACCTCGTCCCGGATCCTGGAGCTGTTGATGCGGCTGGAGGACGAGTTCGACCTGCGGATGGTCGGTCACGTGGACTGGTTGCACATGGAGACCGTCGACGACCTCGCGGTGGCCGTCGCCGACCGGTCGGCCGGGCTCGCGCCCCGGTCCTGAGCGCCGCCCGCGGCGTCGACCCCGGCAGCGTCGTCTGCCGGGGCCGACGCCACTCACGCGTAGTTGTGCACCAGCACCTGAGCGACGCAGGCCGGCATCAGACTCCCCTCCACCTGGTACCGCAGGCTCAGGGCGAGCTGGACGCCGCGGCGTAACGGCTGGACCCCGCGCAACACCACCCCGGCCCGGATGCGGGACCCGACCGGCACCGGGGCCAGAAAGCGGACCCGGTCGCAACCGTAGTTCACCTTGAGGCGAACGCCCTCGGCGACGAGCACCTGCTCCAGGACCCGGGAGGTCAGCGCGAGGACGAGGAAGCCGTGGACGACCGTGCCACCGAACGGGCCGTCGGCTGCCCGCTTCGGGTCCACGTGGATCCACTGGTGGTCACCGATCGCCGCGGCGAAGCAGTCCACCTGCTCCTGACTGATCAGCATCCAGTCGCTGAAGCCGAGGTGCTGCCCCACCAGTGCGCGCAGGGGCTCGACCTCGGTACCGACGACGACCATGCCGACCTCTCCTGGCGCGGGTGCGGGGGCGACGGGTTCGGGCGGCGGGCTCATTGGACGAGGAAGTACGCCGGCCCCAGCCGCTCCGGCGGCGACCCGCCGGCGGCCCCACCCGCGCCCCGGTGGCGCAGCATCGGCACGTCCAGGTCCAGGTCGACCCGCCAGTACGCGCCGACGGGGCGGCGGTGCGCCGGCCAGTCGCCGTCGGCGAGCAGCCCCCAACCGGCCAGCGTCCGGAGGAAGAACGGATCGGCCGGCCACCACCGGCCCTCGACGTCACGCAGCTCCAGCCAGTGGTGCCGGTTGGCGAAGGGGCGCGACAGGCACAGGCCGGTGGCCGGTCGGGCCGGCACGCCGAGCTCACCAGCCCGCGCCACCAGATGGCGTACGGCCAGGGTGCAGTCGGCCAGGCCGGTCTCCCGCAGGAAGCCGAGGTCCGCGGTGAGGCCCGGCGGCAGCAGGTGGAACCGCAGTCCCGCGGCCTCGTCGAGGAGACGCCGCTGCTCGGGGGCCGGCGGCGGGGTGGCGTCGGCGGCGGCGAGCAGGACGTCCACCTCGAACCGGGACGCCTCGGGGCGACGGACCGCCACGACCTCCGGCGCGGAGGTCACCGCCGGGTCGAGGACGAAGGCGCAGCCGGCGCAGTGCTCCCGGTCCGGGCAGTACGCGCGCACGACCACGGTGCGCCGGACCGCCGCCCCGGCCCCGCCGGCGCGCAGGGCAGCCGCCATCGCCTCGTACGTCGCCCGCTGGGGTGACCGTACGCCCAGCAGCAGCGCCACGTTGCGCAGGTCGTAGCGGTCGAACAGCAGGCCGGTGGCGTCCGAGGAGTGCGGCAGACCCTGCTCCACCAGTTGCTCCAGGCAGGCCCGGGACAGCCGGTGGAACCGGGTCGCGTGCTCCAGCGACGTGTCGAAGTCGCGGTGGCCGTCGGGTACCAGGCGGACCTGGCCGACCACCGCCTCGGGGGTCGCCGGCGCGGACGCCGGCACGGGTGTGGACACCGCCGGCCTACCGGCCCGGCTTACGGGCCAGGAACAACCCGTTGCCCGGAGCGCTGCGCACCGGCTGGAAGTCCACGTCGACCAGCCCGGCGTCGGTCAGCCAGTCGCGCACCTCGTCGAGCGGGTACGTCTGCTGACCGACGCTGTTGAACATGCTCAGCGCCATCATGGCGCCGAAGCTGCGGCCGATCGGACCCAGTTCGGGGGCGGGGAACTGGTCGAGGATCACCAGCGAGCCGCCGGGCCGCAGGGCGGCGGCGGTCCGGGCGACCAGTTCCCGGTTCTGGACCGCGCTCTTGGAATGGATGACGTTGAACAGCAGCGCCATCGACGGGCTGCCCAGCTCGTCGGTGAAGAAGTCGCCGGCCCGGAAGTCGACCCGGTCGGCCATGCCGTTCTCGGCGATGGCCCGGTCGGCGAGCCGCTGCATCTCCGGGATCTCGAAGATGGTCGCCCGCAGCTGCGGGTGCCGGCGGCACAGCGCGATGCTGTAGAGGCCGTAGCCGCCGCCGAGGTCCAGCAGGTGCCCGGCCGGGTCGGGCACCGGCACCCGCTCCAGCACCTCGTCGATGTTCATGTTGGTGAGGGCGACCATGCCGTCCTGGAACACCCGCCACTGCCGGGCCAGCCAGCGCGGGGTACGCGGTTGGTCCGGCCCGAACGGCAGGGGCAGCTCGCCGCGCAGCCGGCCTTCCAGGTTCGCCCAGTCGGTGAAGACGATCTTCTCGAAGTACGGGATGCCCATCGAGATCATCGGCAGCAGTTCCCGGGTGGTGTCGGTGACCCCGTACCGGTCCCCGGCGCGGCGGACGTAGCCGACGCAGTCCAGGCAGTCGAGCAGGAACGCGATGCCACGGGGATCCAGCTCCGTCTTCTCGGCCACCTGCTCGCTGGTCAGTTCCTCCTCGGCCAGGGCCGCCAGCACGCCGGTGCGGAAGGCCAGGGTGACGGCCCGGAACCCCCAGGCCGAGAGCATGTCGAACATGAAGGCCGGCACCGCGTTGTCGGCTCCGCTCAGGGACCGCTCGGCACCCGGAAGCGTGATGGGCATACTGCTCTCCAATCGATGTGCCCCGCCGTTCGGCGAGGCTGGGCGGGGGTCAGGGCAGGGCGCGGGTGCTCGGGACGGCGCGGCGGCGCACCCCGGCGGGGCTCGGGCGGGTGACCAGCCGCCAGTCCTTGCCGTCCAGGGCCACCTGGCACCGCAGGTGCGCGCCGTCGGGCGTACGCCAGCGCAGGTGGACGCGGCGCGCAGTCGGCGCGTGGTTGACCAGCAGTACCTCGTGCGGGCCGGCGGCCCGGCCCGGCAGGATCTCCACGTCCGGGTCGGCGCAGTCCACCTCGGGGAACAGCCCTGCCAGGGCGGCGACCCGCCGGTAGAGGCGCTCCCAGGCGGCGGCGGTGAGCCGTCCGGGCACGTCGAGCTGACGCTCGAACGGGGCCGCGCAGAACACCACCTGGCCGAGGCCGAGCGGGTTGCGTACCAGGGCCGGGGTGCCGTTCGGGTACCGGCCGAGGACCTGCCCGGTGGTCGCCGCCAGCACCGACGGGCGGACCCCGGCGCCCGCCCAGTCCAGCGGCCACCGGTCGGTGTCCCACTCGACCCGGTCGTGCCCGGCGGTGAGCAGGGTGTAGTCGACCAGCTCCACGCCGGCCAGCTCCGGCCCCGGAAATCCGTGCAGGTGGTCGGCCATCGAGTAGTAGACCGTCGCCCCGTGGCGGGCCGCGCGACCCAGCCGCGTCAGGTCGGTCAGGGTGACGTGGCCGACCGAGGGACAGACCACCAGCCGGTAGCCGGTCGGGTCGCCGGCGACGATGTCGACGTCCAGGTGCGCGCGCTTGAGCAGCAGGTAGGCGTAGAACGTGGCCGCCGTGCCGACCCCGGTGTCGAGGTAGGAACCGCCGTCTGCCCGGACGCGTTGCGGCAGGTAGAGCGCGACCGGGGCCCGACCGGGGCCGGGCCGCATCCGGGGGGCGGCGCGCAACGTCTCCCGCAGCCCGGCCAGCGCCGGACGGGGTGTCCCGTCGAGACGGTGCAGGCCCACGAAACGCTCGCCGGGGCGCTGCTGGTAGGGCTCCTCGGCGGAGGCGATGTCCTGCCAGCACCAGGCCAGCACACCGGCGGCGCCGTTACCCAGGGCCGCGGCGGTGGCGGCCCGCAGGTAGGCCGCCGTGGTGGCCTCGTCGGTGCCGTAGCTGGTCAACTCGTCGACCAGCGGCACCCCGAACGCCCGCGCGTAGCGGACCAGGAACGGCACCAGGTTGCTCGCCTTGTAGGAACTGGTCGACTCGATCGACACCGGCGCCCAGGTGGGGAAGCCGTGCAGCGCGATCAGGTCCAGCCCGGCGGCGTTGTCCGGGCCGAACGGCGCGGCGCCGAGCACCCCGGAGGGGTCGTTGGCCTGGGTCACCAACAGCCCGGGGAGGTGCGCGCGCAACGTCTCGGCCAGGCTGGTCTGCCAGGCCGCGACGGTCTCGGGGGGCAGCCGGGCGGCGGTCGGGTCGACGTTGGCGATCTCGTCACCGAGGTCGACGGCGAGCACGTTGCCGGCGCCGTGGAGCGCGATCGCCGCCCGTCGGGCGTAGGCCCGCTGCCGGTCGAGCAGCTCCGGGTCGTCGATGAGGCTGCGCCCCCGTCGCCAGGGCAGATCCAGCCGCTGCCCGTTCATCCAGATCGTCAGCAGGGACAGCACGCAGGCCAGCCCCGCGGCGTCGGCCAGGTCCACGGCGGTACGCAGCCGGTCGAACACGACCGGGTCGTGGTGCCCGGGTGTCGGCTCGAAGTCCCGCCAGAACATAAAGATCCGGACGGTGTTCAGGCCCGCGTCGGCCATCGCCCGGAAGTCGCGGCGCAGCGCTTGCGGATCCCAGTCGGTCCAGATCCGGCAGCCGGCCGCCGACGGGTGGTAGTCCACTCCGGCGACGACGAACGGCGTCCCGTCGCGGCACAGTGTGCCGTCGCGGATCTCGAACGTCATGCCCGGTCCCCGGTGGTCGCGGGCGGGGCGGCCGCCTGGTCTGCGGCGTACCAGTCGAAGGTCTGTCGTAGCCCCCGGAGCAGGTCGACGCGGGGTGCGTACCCGATCGTGCGCCGCAGCCGGCCGAGGTCGGGCAGCCGGCGGTCCGGTGAACCGGGTGGGGGGTCGAAGACCTCGAAGGTGGGGGTGTAGCCGGCCAGCCGGCAGACCCGCTCGGCAAGTTCCCGGATCACGATTTCCTCGGTGTCGTTGCCGATGTTGGCCACGACCGGTTCGACGCCGGGCAGCCGGGTCAGCCCGACTGTCGCGTCGACGGCGTCGTCGATGTGGCAGAACGCGCGGGTCTGGGTGGCCCCGTAGATGGGGAAGGGGTCCTGGCGGACCAGCGCCCGGGCCACGAAGTGGGGTATCACGTGGTCGTGGCCCATCCGCGGGCCGTAGATATTGTGGTAGCGGCCGATGCGCACCGGGAACAGGTCGGCGCACTGGCGCAGCAGCGTCTCGGCGACGATCTTGCTGAGCCCGTAGGACGCCCGGGGCAGCGTCGGTTCGGGCAGCACGAAGGGCACGTCCTCCGGCACCGGGAACGGCGCCAGACCCAGGCGGGTGGCACCGTCGGCGACCTCGCTGGTGGAACTCAGGTAGACCCGCCCCGGCGGGCGGCGTCGGCACCAGTCCAGCAGGTTCAGCACCGCACGCAGGTTCACGTTGAGCGCCCGGGACGGGTTCTCGTTGTTCTGCCGCACCCCGACGACCGCGGCCAGGTGGTAGACCTCGTCGAAGTCCCCCGCGAGCAGGTCCACCGGAAGCGGGGTGGTCAGGTCGTGGCGTACCAGCCGGGCCTCGGCACGAACCTCGTCGAGGTCCCGGTCGGCCCGGCCACGGGACAGGTCGTCGAGCAGGGTCACGTCCGCGCCGTCGCGCAGCAGCCGGCGGGCGAGGTGCAGGCCCACGAACCCGGCGCCACCGGTGATCAGGATCCGGTCAGCCACGGCCCAGCCTCCGGTAGTCCACGTCGGCCGCCCCGGACAGCGCCGACGCCAGGTCGCCCCAGACGTCGACGACCAGGGCGGGGCGGTTCATACTGCGGCGCAGCAGCGCGGCGTCGAGGTCGGCGCGGTAACGCGGATGGTCCACCAGCAGCACCAGCACGTCGGCGTCGGCCAGACCGTCGGCGAGGGACGCCGGGGCGTACCCGAGCCGGGCGGTGACGTCGTCGGGGACCAGGTAGTCGTGGCCGGCCAACAGCCGGACCCGCTCGCGCAGGACGTCGGCGACGACGGTGGCGGCGGAACCCCGCACGTCGTCGGTCTCCGGCCGGCCCTTGTAGGCCATCCCGCAGACCAGGACCTTCGCGTCGGCCGGGGCCCGACCGGTGGCGGCCAGCGCCTTGAGCACCCGTTCGGTCACCAGGTGCGGGACCTGCTCGTTGACGGCGCGGGCGGCAGCCACCAGCGGTGGATGGTATCCGGCCGTCCCCGCCGAGTACACCAACAGGTACGGGTCCTTGGTCAGGCAGCTCCCGCCGACGAATCCCGGTCGGGCCAGGTCGGGCCGAGGGTAGCCCCGGTTCGCGGCGGCGATGACCTCCGTGGCGTCCACGCCGACCGCTTCGGCGATCATCGCCAGCTCGTTGCCGAAGCCGTACAGCAGGTCGGTGTGGGCGTTGCAGGCCAGCTTCACCAGCTCGGCCGTCTCCAGGTCGGCGGTGACGACCTGCTCGGGGGTGAGCCGGGCGAACAGTCGCCGGGCCCGGTCGGCGGAGCGGTCGTCCAGCCCGCCGACGACCTGCGGGAGGCTGGCGAGCTCGGCCAGCGCGCGGCCCTGGATGGTGCGTTCGGGGCAGCAGGCCAGCAACGGCTCGTCGACCCGCTCGCGCAGCAGGGGCAGCAGGGTCCGCCGGGTCGTCCCGACCGGGACGGTGCTGCGCACCACCACGAGGGTGTCCGCGGTGGCGGCGGCCGCCGCGGTCTGCGCGGCCAGCGTGAAGTGGCGCAGGTCCGGCCGGCCGGTGCCGTCGTCGAGCGGGGTGCCGACACAGATCACGACCGCGGCCGGCGTGACGCCGTCCAACGTGTCGGTGATGGTCAGCCGATCCGCCGGCAGGCTGCGGAGCAGCTCGTCGACACCGGGTTCGAACAGGGTCGGGGTGCCGGCCCGCAGCGCCGCCCGGGTGCCCGCGTCGGCTTCCACCCCGACGACGGGCACGCCGGCCTGCGCCAGGCTCACCGCCAGCGTCAGGCCCACGTACCCGAGCCCGATGACGGCGACGGGACCGCCCGGTCCGTCGGCGGGAGCCCGCGTCGGCGGGGGTGTGGGGTCGGTCATCTCAAGCCTCGCTTCCGATCGGAACGGTGGTCACGGTGGCGATGACGGCCTGCCGGTCGACCTTGCCCATCGCGGTACGGGGCAGCCGGGCCAGCGGGTGCAGTTCGTGTGGCACCTCGTACGGCGCGAGACCCCGCGCCCGGCAGTGCGCGGCGAGTTCCGCCGGCCCGGTACCTGGCGCGAGCACCACCGCCGCGTGCACCCGCTGCTCGCCGTCGGCGTCGGTCGCGCCGAAGACGAAGACCTCCCGAACCCCGGGGTGCTCATCGAGGACCCGGGCCACCCGGGTCGGGTTGACCTTGCGACCGCCGACGTTGACGAAGGTGTCCTTGCGGCCGAGCAGGTGCAGCCGGCCGGCCTCGTCGACGCGGGCCAGGTCGCCGGTGTCGTAGAAGCCGTCCGGGGTGCTCACCGGGCCGGACGCGCCCAGGTAGCCGTGGAACAGCGTCGGCGTGCGCACCGACAGGTGGCCGGTTCCGGCGGGGTCGTCCGGGTCGGCGCGGGTCAGCCGCAGGTGCACCCCGGGTGCCGGCACCCCCACCGACGTGTCGGGCTCGTCGCCGGGGTCGGGCTGGTAGCTGATCAGTCCGGTTTCGGTGCTGCCGTAGAACTGGCGCACCGACACCCCGAGCACGGCGCGCGCCTGGTGGCCGAGTTCGGCCGGCAGCGGCCCACCCGACGACACGGCGGCCCGCAGCCGGGCCGGCGTCGCGCGGTTGCGCAGCACCGGGGTGAGCAGCCGGTACACCAGCGGGGTGCCGAACAGGACGGTCCCGTCGGCGACGAGCGCGTCGGCGACGCGGCCCGGCTGGAACCGCCGCGTCGTACGGAGTTCGGCGCCGGAGACGACCGCGGCGGTGAGCGCACCGACCAAGCCGAACGAGTGCGCCAGCGGCACCGCGGCGACGACCACGTCGGCCGGGGTCAGCCCGAGCAGCTGGCGGTAGGTGTGTCCGCCGTGCCACACGTTCGCCGACGAGTGGCGGACGATCTTGGGTTCGCCGGCCGAGCCGGAGGTCAGTTGGAGCACCTCGCCGGCCCGGTGCGCGGGGGTTCCGGCGGCCCCGACGGGATGGACGCGGCAACGCTCGTAGCTGAGGAAGTCGACTCCCGCCGGCGCGGCGCGGGCGGCGCGGGCCGGGCCGACGACGGTCCGCACCCCCGGGTTACGGGCCGGCGCGAGCAGGTCGGTCAGCGCTGAACTGCCCTGCTCGACCGGCAGCACGTCCACACCCGCGCCGGTCAACCCGATCAGCGCCGCGACACTGTCCGGGGTGTTGTCCACGATCACCAGCACCGGGGCGCCCCGGGGCAGGGCCGCCGCGCCGGCCGCCACGGCGCGGGCGGTGTCGTGCAGCTGCGCCCAGGTGGCCAGGTGTCCGCCGGTCGACGTCGCGGTCCGCAGCGCCGCCGCGTCGGGGCGCTCGTCGCGGCGGCGGCGCAGCTCGGTCAGCAGCCCGCCGGGCACCGGGCCGGTCCCGTCAATGACGCGGCCCTCCGTCGATCACGGCCGGCACCGCCGCGTGCGCGGCGCAGACCGCCGCCAACCCGGCCGGGGTCGCGTCCTCGAAGATGGTCTCCAGCAGGGTGGACCGCAGCGCCTCGGCGGTCTGCCCCCCGGCTGGCCGGTAGACGTCGATGAGTCGCTGGAGCACGTCGACGGCGCGGACCGAGTCGCCGCCGCAGTCGAAGAAGTCCTCGTCCGGTGCGAGCGGGCCGCGCATCAGCGCCGTGCCCATCAGCTCACCGATCGTGGCGCTGACGTCGGAAAGCCCGTTGCCCATGTCGTCCCCGATCAGCTCGTGGCGGGTGGATGCGGCTGACGCCGCTGGCCGGGCGGGCACGCCGCGCCGCCGGGCGGGTGCCGGACTCACCCCGGCCGCCGTGCCACCAAGGTTCACCCGGTGCCGGCCCCGGGCAGAAGGCGCGACCGAGCGCCCCAGTGCCCTGCGCGAACGGGTATGGCGCAGTGCGTCGACCGGTGTTCCGGTAGCTGCCCGCCCTGACCGTCGGAGCGCCCGTTGGCGGCTTGTCCCGCGCCGTGCAGCGCCCAGACTGACCAGGGACGGCAGAACCGGGAGGCGATGGCATGACAGACGACGTCGGCGTGCAGGGAGTGCGGTTCGAGGAACTCGCGGCGCGGTACGGCACCCCGCTGTACGTGTACGACTCGGCGGTGCTGGGCGCCCAGTTCGACCGGCTCCGGGAGGCACTGGATCGGCGGCTCGAGTTCTTCTTCTCGCTGAAGGCGAACCCCAACGTGGCGGTCTGCGCCCGGCTCGCCGGCCTCGGCGCCCGCGCCGAGGTGTCGTCCCTGACGGAGCTGCTCACCGCCCGCCGGGCCGGGGTACGCCCAGAGGACATCATCTTCCTCGGCCCGGGAAAGAGCGCCGAGGAGTTGCAGGCCTGCCTGGCCCAACGGATCTACGCGATCGTCTGCGAGTCCCTGGGCGAGCTGCGGCTCATCGACAGCCTGGCCCGCGCGGCGGGCACCGTCGCACCGGTGGCGCTGCGGGTCAACCCGAACTTCACGGTCAAGGGTTCGGGCCTGACGATGGGGGGCCGGCCCCGGCAGTTCGGCATCGACGAGGACGAGCTGATGAGCCAGACCGGGTTGGGCAGCCGCCACCCCGGGGTCCGGCTGATGGGGGTGCACGTCTACCTGGGCACCCGCATCCTCGACGCCCGGGTAGTCGCCGACAACAGCCGGCGCGTCCTGGACCTGGCCGAGCGGGTCTCCACCCGGCTCGGGTTCCCGCTGGAGCTGGTCGACGTCGGCGGTGGGCTGGGCGTGGCGTACTTCGACAACGAGCAGGACCTCGACGTCGACGCCCTCGCCGGGCTGCTCAACCCGATCCTCGGCGAGTTCCGGGCCCGGCACCCGCGCACCCGGCTGGTGATGGAGCTGGGGCGCTACCTGACCGCCCCGGGCGGCATCTACGTGGTCCGGGTCCGCTACCTCAAGACCTCCCTCGGTCAACGGTTCGCGGTCACCGACGGCGGCACCCACCACCACATGGCGGCCGTCGGCATCGGCTCCTACGTCAAACGCAACTTCCCGATGCGGCTACTGCGCGCGGCGACCGGAGCGGTGGAGCCGTGGCACGTGACCGGCCCGCTCTGCACCCCGAACGACACGCTGGGCAAGAACGTCCTGCTCCCACCGCTGCGTACCGGCGATCTGCTCGGTGTGCTGCGGTCCGGGGCGTACGGGCCGACCGCCTCCCCCGTGCAGTTCCTCAGCCACGGCTACCCGGCGGAGGTGCTCGTCCACGACGGCCGGCCGTACCTGGTGCGCGAACGCGACCGGCCCGAGGACATGATGCGCCGCCAGCACCTGCCGGGCGCGCTGCGGGCCCGGACGTCCGTGCCGGCCCGCTGAGGGCGGGCCCCGGTCGACCGGGTCGACGCCGCCGGACGCCACCGACCACGGTGGCGCCGGCGGCATCAGCCAGCGACCGGTCCGCCCGGGTCGAACGGGCGGCCGAGTGACAGCGGCCGGGAACCGGCCGCCGCGCGGGCGAGGTCCACCGGGCGGCAAACGTGGTACCCGACGTCGAACGCCTCGGTGCCGGCCAGCGCCACAGCACCCCGGTAGCCGGGCGGAACCCGCAGGTCACGTACCCGCCACGGGCCCGGGATCCGGCCGCCGGGCCGGTGCACGAGCAGCCCGTCCGGGCCGGCCACCGGCAGGTCGAGCCCGTTGAGCAGCCGGTCCCCCGCCGCCTTGACGCAGGCCTCCTTACGGGTCCAGAGCGTCAGGTGGACGGCGGCCCGGTCGGCGGGCGGCGCGGTGGCGACCAGCCGCGCCTCGGCCGGCGGGAAGTAGCGCCGGGAGAACACCTCGACCGACCGGCCGGCGGGGGCCTGTTCGACGTCGACGCCCACGTCACGTCCGGCGCTCACCGCCAGCAGCGCGCACCGGCCGGAGTGCGAGATGTTGAAACGCAGCGTGCCGTCGCCGAGCAGCGGCTTGCCCCAGCGACCGGTACGCAGCGGCACCCGCGCGGGCGGCTCCCCCCGGTAGCTGCCGAGGATCACCCGCAGCGACCCGTACACGGCCAGGAACCGACGCCGTACGGCCCGATCGGCGTAGCTGTCCCGGCGGGCGCGTTCCGCCGGGGTCAGGACCTCGTCGAGGACCCGGGCCAGCGGCGGCGGCAGGGCCAGCCCCAGCCGCCAGACGTGGACCACCCCGGGGCCGATCACCGGTCGACCGCCGGCCCGTCGACGCCGGGGGGATATCCGGCGAAGGCGCCCCGGTCCAGCGCGGCGGCCACCGCCAGCCGCTGGACGTTGCCGGTGCCCTCCATGAACTCCAACGCCGCGGCGTCGCGGGCGAACTTGTCCAGCAGCGGCTGGTCCAGGCGGGCGCCCGGCCCGAAGCAGCGCAGCGCCCAGCGGGAGACGTCGGCGGCCAGCCGGGTGGCCCGCAGCTTCGCGGCCGAGGCGAGGTGCCCGCTGCCGCTGTCGGAGTCGACCGCGACGGCCGCCAGTCGGGTCAGCCGGCGTACCCCCTCGATCTCCCCCTGGGTGCGGGCCAGCGCGTCGCGCTCGGCCGGGCGCAGCGCGCGGCGGTGCTCCCGGACGTAATCGCAGGCGGCCTGGGCGAGACCCACGGCCATCGCCGCCACCGTGGGGCGCAGCAGGTTGAACGTCCGCTGCCAACCCCAACTGCCCCGGCGCATCGGGGAGAGGTGTCGACCGAGGAGTTGCCCGTCGGTGATCGGCACCGCGTCGAGGGTGAGCGCGCCGAGCTGCGCGCCGCGTACGCCGAGGGTCGGCACCGCGACGGCGGTGAAACCGGCGCTGGACGTGTCGACAAGCGCCGCGCCGAGGCCGAGCGGCCCGTCGCCGGTGCGGTGGAAAACCACCCCGACGGAGGCGCGCAGGGCGTTGCTGATGTAGCGCTTGCGACCGGTCAGGCGCCACCCGGAGCCGTCTGCCGACTCGGTGGCGCGGGTGCGCAGGCCGGCGGCGTCGGTCCCGCCGCCGGGTTCGGTGAGGGCGAAGAACGTCCAGGTGGGCCGCTCCAGGAGCCGGCCGTAGAACCACTCCTGCTGGGCACGGTCACCGATGGCGGCCACCAGCACCCCGGACATCGACGCGCCGGGCAGCGCCAGCATCATGCCCAGGTCACCGCGGGCGATCTCCTCGCAGAACACCACCCGTTCCCGCGCGGCGGTGAGGTGGAAACGCTCACCGGCCAGCACCAGCGGCGTCGGGTTGAACGCGGCGGGGATCTGCAGGTGCGCCGCGCAGGTCACCGCTGGGGCGTCCAGCAGCCGTAGCACCACGTCGGGGTCGCGGTCCAGGTCGAGGGCGTACGGGCGCAGCTCGGCAGCCCAGCCACGGGCCTGCCGGCGGAGCAGCCGCAGCCGGTCGTCGAGTTCGGGCACGGCCGGTCACCTCCGCACGCCGGAGCGCCGCACCTCGTGGCGGGCCGGCAGGTAGACGTCGGCGAGCAGGTGGGACAGGTACACCGCCCGCCCGGGGCCGTCCTCGGTGTAACCGGCGGCACCGAGCACCGGCAGCAGCACGTGATCCGAGGCGGTCAGCTGGTGGTGTGCCTGCACCAGGTCGACGGCCGGGTCCGGGTCGGTCAGCAGCGCCCGGACGGTCAGCTGGTCGGTGACCGCCTCGGCGAGGGTGGCCTGGACGAGTTGCTGGCGCAGTAACGGTCCACCGGCGGCCCGCCGGCCGGCCAGCTGGGAGCGGGCCCGGTCCAGCAGCCCCGCCGAGCTGCCCAACCGCAGCCAGGCCAGGCCGAGCAGCCAGGTCCGGTACGGCTCCCACCCGGATCCGTCCGGGCCAGGCAGGCCGCGTACGGCCAGCAGGTCGGCGTCGCGTACCGGCGCGGGCAGGGTCACGGCGGTGACCCCGGTGAGTTGCCGCAGGGGCGTCCCGCCGGGCCACACCCGGTCGGCGGCGCGGCCGACGTCGCCGGGCGCCAGCGCCTGCCCGGCGGGACCGGCGACCAGCGCCCCTGCGGCGACCTGGTCGTACAGGGCGGTGAGGGCGGCCTCGACGCCCCCGGACCGGGCGGTGTCGTACGGCCGGGTCCAGCCGTCGGTGGCGGTGGTCACCGCTGCCCCGCCGCCGGGACGTCGAGCAGGCAGGTAGCGAGTCGTTGCTGGTCGTGGTCGGCGATCAGCACCCGGGCCCCGTCGACCTGCCACCGGGGTAGCCGGGCGGCCACCTCCCGCCACACTCCGGTGACCGGCTGGCCGGGCTGCGCCGCCAGCACCCGCGTGCCGGCCGGTACCGGGGGCACCCGCCCGGCCAGGCCCGCGCCGGTCACCAGCACCTGCGGGCCGTACTCGGCCAGCGCCTCGACGAGGGCCGCCTCCGGTGGCCGGGAGACGGTCGGGACGCTGCGCGGCGGGTACAGCCGGCCGCCGTCGGCGGCCGGGTCGAACGCCAGCGCCGCCACCGCGTCGCGCGCCACCCGCAGCCGCTGCGGCACCGGCAGCTCGTGCAACAGCGCCGACTGGTCGACCGCGATGAGCAGCAGCCGGCCGGCGGCGTCCCGGCGGGCCCGGTTCGCCAGCACCTGCAGGGCGGTGAACGCGGTGATCAGGCCCTGGTCGAGCACGGCGAAGGCGAGCCCGGCGTCGGGCACCAGGGTGCTCAGGTGGCACATCGGGAACCCCGGCTGCGAGTCGGGGGTGGCGGCGGCGAGCACCGCCAGGTCGAACCGGTCGGCGTGGGGGCGCAGCTGGGGCAGCACCGCGACGACCATGTCGGTGAAGGAGTTGCGTCGCCCCTCGAACGCGCCGGGTGGGCAGGTCGTGCCGTAGGAGCGCATCAGGTCCGGGTAGTAGACGTGGTCGTCGTTGCCGAACGGCCGGCCGGGGCCGAACACCTGGTGCACCGCCCGAGCCAGGCCGAGCGGCGCGGGTTCCCCCGCCGGGGCGTCGGTCGCCGACCGACGCCCCGGGGCGGTGACGTACATCAGGCGTTCTCCTCGACCTGGCCGGTGACGTAGGTGACGAGCGCGCCGACGGTCTCGAAGTCGGTCGGCTCCAGGGTGTCGGTGTCGAACTCGACGCCCAGCTCCGCCTCCAGCTGGATGAGCAGTTCCAGCACGCTGGTCGAGTCGAAGGAGAGGTCCTCGAAGAGGCGTAGCTGCGGCGAGATGCCCGCCGGGTCGCGGCCCAGCATCTGCCCGAGGGCGCCGACCACCACACCGGTGATGTCGCTGGTGGCGGCCGGCGGGGCACCGCCGACGGTCGTGTCGCTCATGTCGTCTCCCTGTCTGGTCACGGTCCCCCCGGGCGGGTGGGGCCGGTGGCGTGGGCCGGTGCGGGGGGCACCGGCCGGGCGGTGCGCGGCCGGCCCGGGGCGGGCCGGCCGGGGTCGCGGCTAGGGCTGCCCGACGGTCGCGGGGCAGTCCCGCAGCCGGGCGGTGACCTCCCGGTCGATGGCGACGACCTGCCGGTCCGACTCGGCGGCCACCATGGCGTAGAGCCGGCCGCCGAAGCTGCCGCCCTCGCCGCCGGCGGTCCCGGCGGCGTTCACGGTGGCAAAGTTGTTGATCACCAGGCCTGGTCGGTCCGGCCGGTCGGCGAGCACGCCGTCCAGCAGCGCCCGCAGCTCACCGAAGGGCAGCGGCCTGGTCAGCCGCAGCGGGTACTGCCGGGCGAGCGCGACCGTCCCGGGGCCGTACCAGGTCCGGCGCAGCCGCTCCTGGTACGTGGACATGTTGTTGCGCGCGTTGATCTCGACGATCGGGTAGAGCCGGTCGTCGGTGGTGGTCAGGGCATCCACCCCGACCACCCCGAAGTACCCATCGGTGGCGAGCCGGCGGCCGATCGCCTCGGCGGCGGAGCGCACCTGCCGGTGCTGCCCCGGCGTCAGACGCGCCGGCATCCGGTGGCCCTGGTGCACGCCGTCGCTGGTGATCGCCTCCTTGACCACGTCGAAGTGCACGTCGCCGGTGCGGTCGACGGTCATCTGGTAGTTGAGGTCGTGGCGTTTGGGCAGCCACTCCTCCATGATCACGCCGACCCGGCCACCGCTGCGCCGGGCCCGGCGCGCGATCAGGGTATGCAACTGGGCGAGGCGTCGCCGGTCGCGGACGACCATGATGCCCCGGCCGGAGACACCGTAGGCGTCCTTGAGCACGATCGGGCGTCCGGTGTCGAGCCAGCCGCCGGCCCGGCGGACGGCCCGGTCCAGTTCGTCAACGTCGCGGCAGACCATGCCCTCGGCCTGCGGCAGCCCCACCTCGTCGGCGAGCAACCGACTGTAGATTTTGCTGTTGACCTGCTTGCAGACGGCCGCCGCCGGTGCGGCCAGGGGCAGGCCGGCCAGCTCCGCCAGCCGTTCCTCGACCGTCGACACGCCGTGCGGCCACAGCCGCGCGCCGAGGCCGGCCAACCGGCCCAGCGCGGCGACCAGCTGCGGATCGGCCACCGCGTCCTCGCTGACCGTGTGCTGCGGCTGCTGGTCCCGGACGGTCAGCACCCGGGGCAGGGCCACGCCCAGGTCACCGAGGTAGCGCAGGTACTCCTCGTCGGGGGGCGACTTGAGCACGACGTGGTCGTCCGGGCCGGCCAGCAGCAGCGCGCACTCGTCCATCCGGTTGACGATGGCCCGGCTGGCCGGCATGACGATTCCCGGCAGGCCCGGCTCGCCCCGCGCCCAGTGCTCCTCGACCTCGAAGTTGCCGAGCAGGACGAGGGGGCGGTCGGCTGCGCCGGTCAGCGCGGTACGCAGCGACGCCAGGACGTCACCGGTGAGTGTGTGCGGGTGCACGTGTCGCTCCAGGCTCGGGGATCAATGGACGAGGACCATCGCGGAGACAGTGGCGCCGAGCCCCACCGACGTCATCAGGTACGGGTCGCCGGGTTTCAGCCGGCCCTGCGCGCGGGCCAGCTCGTAGGCGGCGAAGGAGTCCGCGGCGAAGCAGTGCCCGGTACGGGGAAGGTTGTCCAGGACCAGCCGCTCGGCGTTGCGGATGTTCAGCAGTCGCAGTACCCGCAGCCAGGACACCCGGTTGACGTTGTGCGGCAGGATCGCCACGATCCGGTCCAGGTCCAGCCCGGCCTCGTCGACAGCCGCCCGGACCACCTCGGCAACCATGACCGGGTAGTCGTCACGGAAGGCCGCCGCGTCCTGCTCCGACATCCACGGCCCGGCGGAGAACCGGCCGTAGGTGCCGGCCGCGTAGGAGAGCACCCGGTCGCGCTGGCCGTGCGCGTTGACCAGCAGCGCCGAACAGCCCTCCCCCATCACCCCGGTGCCGGAGATGACCTGCGCGGAGGCGGTGAACGCCTTCTCACCGGTGAGCACCAGCGCCAACGCGGCGGGGTCGGGATCGTCGGCCAGCAGTGTGCCGGCCAGGTCCACGGCGAGCAGACCGGAGGCGCAGGCATGCTGGCTGACGGTGAACGTCGTGGCGTGGGCCAGGCCCAGCCGGCGGGCCGCCTCCCGCACCGGGTTGACCGGGTAGGGGGCCACCACCGGCATGGTCCGGGCGTGCAGGACGTAGCGGACCAGTTGCTCGCGGCCCCGCAGCGCGACCAGCCCGGCACCCCCGCCGACCAGCAGATCGGCCAGGCTGCCCTGCGGGTCGAGCCGGACCTCACGGAAGCCGTAGAAGCGCTCGTGCATCCGGATCTGGGCCGGCGAGAAACCGTAGGCGGCGAGGCAGTCACCCGCCGACACCCGGTTCGGTGGCAGGTAGGTGTGCACCGCCTCGATCGAGGTCACCTCGGCCCCCTCCCGCCGTCACCGGTCGTCCGACGATCCGACGGTCCCGGGTCGGGACCGCCCTGCGCCAACGACCCTCCCGCGCCCCGGCCGCACCCGGGAGCCGCCGACGGGCGCACCAAGACCCTGGCCGGACGAGCATGCCCGCAAGCGGGGGTTCTGGGCCCTGGCCTCGGCGCGAAGACTGACCTGGTCCGTCAACCGGATGGGCCAGGTCAGTGGGGAGAGGGTCCGTGTTCATGCCGATGACCATCGCGGGACGTTCCACGCGCTCCCCTGGGCGGATACCGGTGGAGGATCCGGCCACGGCCGACGTCTTCGCCGAAGCGCCGCGCTGCACGTCCGCGCAGCTCGACGACGCCGTCGTGGGCGCGGTCGACGCCTTCGACGCCTGGTCCCGGTCGGGTGCGGACCGGCGGCGGGCGGCGCTGCTGGCCTGCGGTTCGGTGCTGGCGCAGGCGGGTGACGAGTTGGCCGAACTACTCACCGCCGAGCAGGGCAAGCCGTTGCGTCAGGCCCGGGCGGAGGTGGCGCTCGCCGCCGACTGGTTCGGCCACACTGCCGAGCTGTCGCTGTCGCTGTCCCGGCAGCGGCTGGTCGCCGAGGAGGCCACCGAGGTCACCCTGGACCGGACGCCGGTGGGCCCGGTGGCCGCGATCGCCCCCAGCAACTACCCGGTCATCCTGGCCGTCACGAAGATCGCGCCGGCGCTGCTGGCCGGTAACACCGTCGTGCTCAAACCGTCGCCGGTCACGCCGCTGGCCAGTCTGCGGATGGGTCAGCTGCTGGCCGAGGTGCTGCCGCCGGGGGTGTTCAGCACGGTCAGCGGCGACGGTGACCTCGGGTCGGCGCTGGTGGCGCACCCGGCGATCCGGATGGTCTCCTTCACCGGGTCGATCCGCTCCGGCCGGGCCATCGCGCGCTGCGCGGCGGACTCGTTCAAGCGGGTGGTCCTGGAGCTCGGCGGCAACGATCCGTGCATCCTGCTGCCCGGCACGGAGGTCGGCCGGGTCGCCGGGGACATCTTCCGCCGGGCGACCGTCAACAGCGGACAGTTCTGCGCAGCCATCAAGCGGGTGTACGCGCCGTCGGGCCAGGTCGCCGAGCTGACCGAGGCGCTACGCGCCGAGGCGGCGGCGGTGACCGTCGGCGACGGGCGCGACCCCGGGACCGACCTCGGCCCGCTGGTCAGCCGGGCCCAACTGGAGCACGTCCACCGGCTGGTGGACGCCGCGGCGCGGGCCGGTGGCCGGGTGGTGACCGGCGGGGCGGCCCTGCCCCGGCCCGGACACTTCTACCCACCGACCGTGGTCACCGACCTGCCGCCCGGCACCGACCTGGAACAGGACGAGCAGTTCGGGCCGGTGGTACCGGTCATCGGCTACGACGACCTCGATGAGGCGGTGGCCCGCGCCAACGGCACCCGCTTCGCCCTGGGCGGTTCGGTCTGGGGCGAGCCGGCGGTCGCCCGGGACGTCGCCGCCCGCCTCGACTGTGGCACCGCCTGGGTCAACACCCACGGCGACCTGCGCCACGACGTCCCCTTCGGTGGCCTGCGCGACTCCGGCGTCGGCGTCGAGTACGGCCACTGGGGGCTGTTGGAGTACACCCAGATCAAGATCACCCACACCCTGCGGCGGCCCTGAACCGACGGGTGCCGCCGCCGGCCTATCCTCGTGGAGGTCAGCCATGTCCCGCCCCGTCACCCCGTCCCCCGGCCCGCTGCCGGAACCGGACGACATCAGCGCCAACCCGTCGGGCAACCGGCTCTTCGCCGACGTCCTCACCGTCCGGCTCTCCCGCCGGACCGCGCTCACCGGCGGCGTGGTGGCGGCGGCCGGCTTCCTGGGCGCTGGCGCGGCCGGCGACGAGGCGGCAGCCGCCGGCGGGGCGCGGCAGCGTCGGCGGCTACTGGGTTTCCAGCCGGTCGAGATCAGCTCGGCGGACACCCTCACCGTTCCCGACGGCTACACCGCGCAGGTGCTCATCCCCTGGGGCACCCCGATCCGCGCGAACGGGCCGGCCTGGCGTCGGGACGCCGCCAACACCGCGGCCGAGCAGGCCCAGCAGATCGGCATGAGCCACGACGGCATGCGGTTCTTCCCCCTGGGCCCCGACCGTGGCCTGCTGGTCCTCAACCACGAGTACGCCGACCAGCTGCTGCTCTTCCCCGACGGGGACGCGGTGATGACGGCGGAGAAGGTCGCCAAGTCGTTGGCGGCGCACGGGGTCAGCGTGGTGGAGGTGGCGCTGCGCCGGGGGCGGTGGGAGCTGGTGGACTCCCGGCTCAACCGGCGCGTCACCATGGCCACCCCGGTACGCTTCGCCGGCCCGGTCGCCGGCGACCACCCCTCGTTGCGTACCGGGGCCGAGCCGCGCGGGACGCTGAACAACTGCTCGTGCGGCGCCACCCCGTGGGGCACCTACCTCACCTGCGAGGAGAACTGGAACGAGTACTTCGCCACCGACGACCCGAGCTGGGTACCCACGCCGGAGCAGGCCCGCTACGGCGTGACCCGGGAAGGCTACGGCTACCGGTGGCACCAGGGGGATCCGCGCTTCGACCTCGCCGCCACCCCGCACGAGGTCAACCGGTTCGGGTGGGTGGTGGAGATCGACCCGCGTGACCCCACGGCGAAGCCGGTGAAGCGCACCGCGCTGGGCCGGATCAAGCACGAGACCGCCACGGTGAC
Source organism: Micromonospora sp. SCSIO 07396 (assembly GCF_053667945.1). Classification (NCBI taxonomy): domain Bacteria; kingdom Bacillati; phylum Actinomycetota; class Actinomycetes; order Micromonosporales; family Micromonosporaceae; genus Micromonospora; species Micromonospora sp. SCSIO 07396. The sequence goes on along the minus strand of NZ_CM132210.1, from coordinate 1,510,469 downwards.
CGAGTCCCGGGGACGGGTGGTCGTCTACACCGGCGACGACCAGGTCGGCGAGTACATCTACAAGTTCGTCAGCGCCGGCCGCTGGCGGACGATGCGGGCCACCGGCCGGCACCCGCTGGATTACGGCACCCTCTACGTCGCCCGGTTCGACGACGACGGCACCGGTCGCTGGCTGGCGCTGGCCCACGGCACCGGCCCGCTGACCGTGGCCAACGGCTGGCGCGACCAGGCCGACGTGCTGCTCCGGACCCGGCAGGCCGCCGACGCGGTCGGCGCCACGCCGATGGACCGACCGGAGTGGATCGCGGTGCACCCGCACACCAACGAGGTGTACGCCACGCTGAGCAACGGCCCCGGTTTCCCGAACGCGGCCAATCCCCGGCAGCCCAACCCGTTCGGGCACATCGTGCGGTGGCGCGAGCGGCACGGCGACGCCACCGCCACCACCTTCGAGTGGGACATCTTCCTGCTGGCCGGTGACCCCGCCTTCGACCCGAGCGTGCCGCTCGACGCGGCGGGGATGTTCGGTTCACCGGACGGGCTCGCCTTCGACGGCGACGGACGGTTGTGGATCCAGAGCGACATCTCCAACTCGTCGCTGAACAACCCCCGGACGTACTACGTCAATCTGGGCAACAACGCGGTGCTGGCGGCGGACCCGGTCACCGGGGAGGTACGCCGCTTCGCGGTCGGGCCGCGCGGTTGCGAGATGTCCGGGATCTCCTTCACCCCGGACCACCGGACCATGTTCGTCAACGTCCAGCACCCGGGTGAGGCGGTGGCCACCATGGACCGGCCCACCCCGCAGAACCCACGGGCGGTGAGCAACTGGCCCGACGCCGACCCGGACGGGCGGCCCCGCTCGGCGACCGTGGCGATCCGTCGCCGCGACGGTGGGGTGATCGGTCGCTGACCCGGCGGCGTCGTGGGCCGGGGGACACCGCTCCCCGGCCCACGACGCCGCCCACCGACAGACCGCAGAGCCGGTGGACCGCAGAGCCGCAGGACCGGACCGGTGGACCGGGCAGCGAGCCACCGGCCAGCGGACGAGCGGGCGGCTCAGCCGGTCGGCGGCACGGCGGCGGTCTTCGACCGGCGGGGCCGGCCACCACCGCCGACGGCGGCGGCCAGGTCCCGGGCGGCGTCCGCCACGACCTGCTGCGCGTGCGCCGCGTCGGCCCCCGGGGCCAGCAACGACAGCACCGGCTGGCGGAACCCCAGCCCGCGTACCGACGTCGGGTAGATCCGCACCCCGTCGGCCCAGAGCCGGGCGAGCACCGGCCGCACGTCGTCGAGGTAGGACAGCGGCCCCCGGGTGCCGAGGGTGACCGCGTCGTGGGAGAAGACCACGCGCTCCGCCGGCCCCCAGCGATCCAGCAGGGCGATCGCCGGCATCGCGCCGCTGCGCCGGGCGTTGATCTCGGTGACGTGGTAGGCGCCGTCGTCGGCCAGGACGAAGTCCACGCACATCCAGCCGCGGAAGCCCCGGGCGTGCGCGGCGACCCCGATGCTCCGGCCGATCCGGGTCATCCGGTCCGCCTCCGCCCGGGGCACCGAGCCGGGTCCGACGTGCACCCCCTGCACCCGGGCGACGTCCACCGCCATCGCGGTGGGCACGATCTCCCGGACCCCCTCGTCGTCGATGCGCAGGTCCACCGCCGGGCAGCCGATTCCCGGGCGGTGCGGCACGAACCGCTGCACCAGCAGCGGGAAGGTGCGCAGGAAGGGGTCCCGCTCCACGGCGGTCCACAGCGCCCCGACGCCCGGGGCGTCGCGGCGCAGCACCACCGAGCCGTCGCCGCCGACGCCGTACGGGCTGCGCACGATGACCTGGTCGTGCAGGGTCAACAGGTGCTCGACCGCGCCGCGCAGCTCGACGTCGTCGACCACCAGCAGCCCGGACGGCACCCGCACCCCGGGCACGTCCCGGGCCAGGTCGAGACAGCTCAGCTTCGAATCCAGGTGCCGGCTGACCCAGTAGTCCCGCTCCGGCACCCCGTCCAGGCGCACCGTCAGGCCCCAGCCGCGCAGGGCCGCCGCGAGCAGGAAGACCTCCGGCGTCGCCCCCCAGGTGACCAGCCGTACCTCGTCGTGGCCGGTCAACAGGGCGCGCAGCCGGGCCAGCGCCGCGCCGTCGCGCAGCAGGTCCCTCGCCACCATCCCGCTGGCGGGGACCGGCGAGACGACCGGCGGCGTCGGCTCGTCCAGCAGCCGGTGCACGTCGGCGTACCAGTGCGGGTCGTGGCCCTGCGGCAGCACCAGCACCCGCCGGCCGCTGCTCCAGTAGACCGCGTAGTCGCCGAGGTGACCGGCGACCCGGGTGACCACGTCGGTGACGGCCGGGCCCAGCCGTACGGTCGGGTTGCGGGTGTTGAACTCGGCCACGTTGGGCACGACGACGTCGATCGGCTCTGTCATGCGCACCTTCCCGTCAGGGCTGCCGTACCGGCAGGTCGTCGGCGGTCACCGCGGTCAGTTCGGGGTGGCCGATGGGCGGCAGGACGGCGGCGAGCCGGCGGGCCACCGCCAGCGTCGTGCGGTCCTGCAGGTAGTCACCGGCCACCGCGATGCCGATCGGCAGGCCCCGCGAGTCGCGGCGGACCGGCACCACGGTGGACGGCAGATAGCTGACCCCGGTCAGGCCGGCCCAGACGATCTGGTCCCAGTAGGGGCGGATCACCCCGTCGACGGTGACGGTGCGCTCCCCGAACGGCCGGTGGTCGTGCCGGGCGGCCAGGTTCGGCGCCACCGGCAGCAGGATCGCGTCGTAGCCGGCGAAGAACTGCCGCCACCGGGCCCGCAGCCGGTTCCGCTGGTCGTCGGCCTCCACCCAGTCGCGGTACCGCTGGGCGACGTGCTCGCCGCCGAGGACCGCGCTGGGCGAACGCCGCCCGGCGGCGATCTCGTCGACGTCCTCGGCGGAGTGCTCGGGCATCGCCACCGACGCCAGCAACCGCCGGAAGACACCGTCGCTGCCGGCGAGCCGCACCCCGGAGGGGCGGGCCTCCTCGACGACGACGCCGCTGTCGGCGAGCCGGTCGGCGGCGTCCCGCAGCGCGGCCCGGACCTCGGTGTCCACCGGGCAGTACGGGTCGTCGAACCAGGCCGCGACCCGGCGCACCGGACGCGGCGGCGGCAGCGACAGCCGCCACGCCGCGGCGTCCCAGGGATGCGCCACGGCGATCGCCGTCAGGGCGGTCTCCAGATCCTCCACGGTGCGGGCGATCGGGCCGACCACGGCGATGTCGGCCTCCCGGGGCTTGAACGGGTAGGGCGGCACGTGGCCGACCATCGGCACCGCCCGGTAGCTGGGCTTGTGGCCGAACACGCCGCAGACGCCGGCCGGCACCCGGATCGAGCCGGCCACGTCGGAGCCGAGCTCCAGCGGGGTGAATCCGGCCGCGACGGCACCGGCCGCGCCACCGGAGGACCCGCTGGTGGTGTACCCCGGATGCCACGGATTGCGGGCCACGCCGAACAGCTCGTTGTAGGACTGCAGGTCACCCGAGCCGGTCGGCACGTTGGTCTTGCCGAACACGACCACCCCGGCGGCCCGCAGCGCGGCCACCGCCGTGGCGTCCTCGCGGGGCTGATAGGTACGCAGGTCGGCCAGGCCCCCGGTGGTACGCAGGCCGGCGGTGGCGAGACAGTCCTTGATCGTCACGGCCACCCCGTGCAGGGGGCCCCACCGCTCCCCCCGGGCGGTCGCCTCGTCGGCCTGTCGGGCGCGTTCCCGCGCCCGCTCGTCGATGGTGACGACCAACCCCAGCCCGGCGTTGTGCCGGTCGATCCGGGCAAGCTGGGCGTCGAGGCACTCCCGGGCCGAGATGCGACGCGCAGCGATCGCGTCGGCCACCTGCCGCGCCGACCACCAGCACGGATCCGGGCCAGCCTGTCCAGCATCGGGCACCGTACGCCACCTCGTTCCGCTGTCGTCGTCAGGTCGTCGCCCGCCCAGTCTTCGCGCCGGTCGTGGGCGCGCGCACCCCTCTCTTCAGCCCCCGATCGGCCATGGCCAAGCGGGGCCGGACGGCGGACGACCGGCTGCCCGCCGGACCGGAACCCGGGCCGCCCGTCGGGGCAGGGTCGGTGGGCCGCCCGTCGGGGCAGGGTCGGTGGGCCGCCCGTCGGGGCAGGGCGCAACGGCGGCCGTCGGCGGTTGGTCGGTGACGGCCCGGCTGGCCCAGGATCGCAGCGACCCCACCAGCGCCGGCGCGGCACCCCGTCCCGGCCCAGTCGCGAAGGTGCGCCGATGACCATGCCAGGAACGCGGGCCCCGGAGCCCGGCCGCCCGAAAATGCGGGCGGTCGTCTACCACGGCCCGGGAGCGGTACGTGTCGACGAGGTGGAACTGCCGCGGCTGCAGCACCCGCGCGACGTGATCGTCCGGGTCACCCGCACCGCCGTGTGCGGCACCGACCTGCACCCGTACCGGGGGGAGCTGTCGGGGTTCGCGCCCGGCACGGTGCTCGGGCACGAGTTCGCCGGCACCGTCCACGAGGCCGGGGCGCAGGCCCCCTTCGCCGTCGGCACCCGGGTCTTCGCCTCGGACGTGGTGGCCTGCGGGCGCTGCGCGGCGTGCGCCCGTGGTTGGCACTACCAGTGCCCGGCAGTGACCCTGTTCGGGTACGCCGACGTGGTGGGCACGCCGCTGGCCGGCGGGCAGGCCGAGTTCGTCCGGGTGCCCTTCGCCGACGTGGTGCTCGCCGCCACCCCCGACGACGTCACCGACGAGCAGGCCCTCTTCGTCGGTGACGTGCTGACGACCGGGCTGGCGGCGGTGCACGGCGCGCGGGTGGCCCCCGGTGACCTGGTCGCCGTGGTCGGCGCGGGCCCGGTCGGGCTGCTCGCCGGGCTCTGCGCGGTGACCGCCGGCGCCGCCCGGGTGGTGGTCGCCGACCCGACGCCGGCCCGGCGAGACCGGGCGGCCGACTTCGGGTTCACCGCGGTCGCCCCGGAGCAGCTCGACGAGGCGGTACGCGCCGGCGGTGGCCGCGGCGCGGACGCGGTCATCGAGGCGGTGGGCACCGATGCGGCGCTCGACTGCGCGGTACGGGCCGCCGCCGCGCACGCCACCGTCTGCGCGGTGGGCGCGCACCATTCCACCGCCATGCCCTTCCCCACCGGGCTCGCCTTCGCCCGGGAGCTGACGGTGCGCTTCGCCGTCGGGGATCCGATCCGGATGCGGGCGCCGGTGCTGGCGCTGATCCGGTCCGGTCGGCTGGATCCCAGCCGGATCGTCACACACCGGCTGCCGCTGACCGACGCCGGGTCGGCTTACCGGCTGTTCGACCGGCAGGAGGCGTTCAAGGTGGTGCTCTGCGTCGACCCGCCGACCCCGCCGGCCTGACCCCCACCGGCTCGGGCCGGACCGGGCGGGGGCCGGCGGGCGGGACGGCACCGGGGTCTCCCGGGTGAGGCGCAGGCGATGCACCAGCCGGGGCCGCCGCCCGCACCGGGCTCGGGCACGGGCGGGTGGCGGCCATCAGCGGTCCGTCCTCAGGCGGCAAGGGGGATGGGGACGACCTCCCGCTCGGCAAGGAAGTCCGGCCGCGGGCTCGCCACCGGCCGGGGCGCGTTGCGGACGCCGTTGTAGACCATCAGCAGCATCGCCCGGTCGAACGGTGACAGGTTCGGCGACGAGGCGTGCAGCACGTTCGGGTGGAACATCAGCACGGACCCCGCCGGCCCCTTCGGGCTGACCAGCCCGCCCTGGTTGGCCAACCGGCGGATGACGGCCCGGTCGACCTGGAACTTCTCGGTGGCGGTGAGGGTCGCCAGCCAGTTCGGTCCGTCCTCGTAACCCGCCGGCATGCCCTCGGTGTCGGTGCCGGCCAGCAGCCCGTGCCGGTGCGAGCCGGGGATGAACGTCAGCGGGCCGTTGAACTCGTTGACCTCGTCCAGGAACACCGTGACGTTGACCAGGTCCGGCGTGGGGATCCCGTCACGGTCCCGCCAGTTGATGTAGTCCTGGTGCCACTCCCACTGGTCGCCGGCGAAGGCCGCCTTCAGGTTGACCTTCGACTGGTGCACGTACACTTCGTCGCCGAGCAACTGCCGGGCCGCCCCGGCCAGCTGCGCCGACTGGCTGACCCGGGCCACCACCGGATCGGTGCGGTGCGGTCCGTACACCGATCGGACGGTGACCCCGTCGCGCTCCAGGACCCGCTGCGGCCCTTCCTGGGCCAGGATCCGGGGGGTGGCCTCGACCAGTTCGGCCAGCAGATCGGCGGGCAGGTGGTGCGCGGGCAGCAGGAGGAACCCGTCGCGGTGATAGTCCGCCACCATCTCGGCGGTCAGCGCCGTGGGCTCTGCACTGGGCCGCGCGGCATCGATCCCGGCCATCTGCGCTCCCTTCTCGTATGCGAACGGAACCCCGCCGGTGTCCGGCGGTGTCCGGCTGGTCGGGGCCCGGCCACCGCGTGGCGGGCCCCGGTATCCCCGCTAGTCAACCTCCATCGTCGCGGCGGGTCTGCTCCTCATTGCGACCTGGTCAGCTGGGCAGGTCGACTGCGCGCGCCTCCTGCGCTTCCGCTGGGCGGCCGGCACGCACAGGGTGGAAACGTGCCGCGTCGGGGCCTGCCGGTCCGCCGATGCCTGAACGATCTCGCCGGGAGAGTGAGTCCGATGAGCAGCACCGAGTTCGAAGCCGGCGACCTCGACGAGGTCACCCTGACCGACGACGAGGCCGCCCTGATGCGCGGCCTGTGCGCCGAGGCCGTCGAAGCCATCGGCAACGCGGACCTGGGCACCCAGGCGACCATGACCACCGTGGAGTTGCTCGGTTGCCGGCTGCCCGAACGCCTGGTCGCAGCCCTGGTGACCTTCCGCTGCGTCGGCAGCCCGGGTGGCGCGCTGCTGGTGCGCAACGTGCCGGTCGACGATCGGCTGCCCACCACACCCACCGACGGCTACCTGCCGGACTGGCGTGCGGCCGGCATCGCGACGGCCGCCCAGCTGATGGTCATGTCCCACCTGGGCAACATCATCGGGTACGCCGACGAGAAGCGCGGCCGGGTCGTGCAGGACGTCGCCCCGATCGCCGGGGCGGAACACCAGCAGGAGAACAGCGGCTCGGCCTACCTGGAGCTGCACACCGAGAACGGTTTCCACCCGTTCAAGCCGGACTTCCTGAGCCTGCTGTGCCTGCGCCCCGACCACGACCGCAGCGGTCAGACGCTTACCGGAGCGGCGACGCGGGTGCGGTCCCGGCTCTCCGAGTCCTGTGTGGCCGTGCTGCGCCAGCCGTTGTTCCGGATCCAGTTCAGCAGTTCCTTCGCCCAGCTCGGTTCCACCGGCTACTCCGAGCCGGTGGCGGTGCTGTCCGGCCCGGCGGACGACCTGGAGCTGACCGCCGACTTCCACGCCATGGAACCGATGACCCGGACGGCCCGCCATGCCCTCGACGAGTTGGACGCCGTGCTGACCGCGTCGCTGACCTCGGTGGCGCTGGACGTCGGCAGCCTGCTGGTGGTCGACAACTGGCGGGCCGTGCACGGACGTACCGGATTCACCGCCCGCTACGACGGCACGGACCGCTGGCTGCGCCGGTGCTTCGCGGTGGCCGACCTGCGGCGTTCCCGGGCGGTCCGGGCAGCCGGCTCGCGGGTGTTCGCGCCGCTGACCGCCATCCTGGCTGACCGGTCGCCCGTGCAGTCGCCGGCGCCGCTGTCCGGCGGCACCGGCTCGACCATCTCGGCATGAAGGGTCCACGATGCGTCGTTTCATCACCACGCTGGACGAGTTGACCGCCCGACCGCCCCGGCACCTGGTGCTGCTGTACTCCGGTGGTCTGGACGGCACCTACCTGCTGCACCTGCTCCGGGACGCGCCGGTCGACACGACCGCGCTGAACGTCCGCATCGGTGCGCCGGACGGCGACGGCCGGGCCCGGGAGCTGGCCGCCCGGTTCGGCGCGGCATACCAGGAAGCCGACGTCACCGACGAGTTCTTCACCGAGGCGCTGCCCGCCGCGATCCACGCCGACGCCTACTACCAGGGCCAGTTTCCGGTCGGGTCCACGTTGAGCCGACCGCTGATGGCGCGGGCGGCGGTCCGGGTGGCCCGGACGGTCGGCGGCGACGCCGTCGGGCACACCGCGACCTACATGCAGAACAGCACGGCCCGGATCGGGCGCTCGGTCGCCGCGCTGGACCCGGAGCTGCACGTCGTCGCGCCGTTCCTGGGCTCGAACGTGACCCGGGCGCAGAAGCAGGCCCGGCTGGCGGAGGCAGGCGTCACCCTGCCCGACGCCGTGCACAGCGTCGACGTCAACCCGTGGGCCCGGGTCATCGAGAACGGCAGCCTGGAGACCCCGGAGAACCGGCTCGACGAGTCGGTGTTCACCCTCACCCGGGACGCGGTCGACTGCCCCGCGGAGCCGGCCGAGCTGACCCTGGCCTTCGCGGCTGGGCTGCCGGTGGCCCTGAACGGGGCCCCGCTGCCGTTGCACGATCTGGTGCCCCGGCTCACCGAGCTGGCCGGCCGGCACGGCGTCGGCCGGTACTCCGGGCTGGAGGACACCGCGTTCGGGGTGAAGAACCACGAAGTGCGGGAGTCACCGGCGGCGACGGTCATCACGACCGCGCACCGGGCGCTGGCCAACGCCGTCCTCGGCCCGCGCGAACACGCGGTACGGGCGCAGCTCTCCACCGAGTGGACCACCACGGCGGTGCAGGGCGGCTGGTTCAGCCACCTCGGGCGTACGCTGCGGCGGTGCCTGACCGAGCTGGACGAGCCGTTGACCGGCACCGTGCAGCTGCGGCTGTACCGGGGTGCGGTGACGGTGCTGAAGCTGGCCACGCCGCACGGGTTGCACTACGCCCGGCTCGGCGTCGACTTCCACCACTGGATGGACGACTACGGGTACGGCTCCTGGCACCAGCTGATGACCCTCGCCGACACCGCCCGCACCGCGGTCGACGGCACCGCATCCGATCGGAGCGAACGTCGATGAACACACCGGCACCGCAGCCGTCCCCGACCGCAGCCGGGTCCGCCGCCCGGCTGGTCGACCTGTCGCACGTGGTGCGGCACGGCATGACGACCTACCCGGGTCTGCCCGGCCCGCACATCGAGGACCACCTGTCGCGGGAGGAGTCCCGGGCCCGGTACGCGCCGGGCACCGAGTTCCAGATCGGTCGGATGACCCTGGTGGCGAACACCGGGACGTACCTGGACGCGCCGTTCCATCGCTTCGCCGACGGCGGCGACCTGTCCCAGGTGCCGCTGTCGCGGCTGGTGGACGTGCCGGGCGTGCTCGTCGACGTCGGGTCCACGCCGACGCCGGGCATCGGCGCGGACGCGTTCGCCGGCTGCGCCGTCAGCGGCCGGGCCGTGCTGATCCGCACCGGCTGGGACCGGCACTGGGGCACCGAGGCGTACGGTGCGCCCGGTCATCCGTTCCTGACCGCCGAGGCGGTCTCCTGGCTCGTGTCGCAGGGGCCGGCGGTGGTCGGCATCGACTCGGTGAACATCGACGACATGGCCGACCTGCACCGGCCGGCGCACACCGGCCTGCTGGCCACCGGCATCCCGATCGTCGAGCACCTGTGCGGGTTGGCGGCGCTGCCGGCGGAGGGTTTCCGCTTCCACGCCGCGCCGGTCGCCGTGGCCGGCATGGGCACCTTCCCGGTCCGGGCGTACGCGCTGGTCGACCCCGTCTGATCCGGACCGCGTACGCGCCGGTGGGCCGCCATCCGTGACGGATGGCGGCCCACCGGCGCGTACGCGGCAGGGCGCTGGTCGGTCACTGCGCAAGTCAGGAGATGAGCGTCCCCGCCTGCCGATAGCACGATGGGTCTGTAGCCGATGGAGGTCGGCGGAGACGACTCACGCCATCCGGCGGGGGTCGACGTGCGGGGGCGACCCGGACGCACGAGGGCCGGCGGACGCCCGGCTCGTCCGCCGCCGCGGCTCGCACGGGCCGGGGCGGGCGCGTTCGGCGACGCGACTACCACCCTAGTCCAGGCGTCCCCGCGCCGCCGCCTCGCCGATCGGGCCTAGCCGATCGACGAGGGTACGACGTCCGCCGCCGGCCTCGGCACATCTCTGGCGACACAGTGGAGGTAATGACATGCACGGCATGCTGGAGGTCGACCACGACACGATGACCGTCGCGGTACTGGTGGACAACGAGGTTTTCGGCAGGGGCATCGAGGCGGTGCTCGGCAGTGTGCCGGAAGTGTCGACCGTGCACCGGTGCGGGTCGCGGGCGGACTACGAGACGCTGTCGCGGTTCGGTGGGATCGACTTCCTCATCGTCGCACCGCCGGAGGCGCACTGGCTGGAGAACGAAGGCCGGGCGGTACGCGGCAGCACCCACGTCATTCTGCTGGTCGACGAGGCGACCACCACCAACGTCACCCAGCTCGCCTCGATGCCGGTGGACGGCTTCGTGTCCCAGCAACGCCTCACCGCCGACCTGCTCAGCGACACCCTGCGGCGCAGTCGTCGCGGGGAGCTGCCGATGCCGCCCGCGCTGACCCGTGCCCTGCTCGCCCGGGCCGACGAGCCAGGGCCGGGCACCCGTACCCGGACGGTGAACCTGACCGCCCGGGAGACCGAAGCCCTCACCCTGCTGGTGAAGGGGTTGAGCAACAAGCAGATCGCCCGCCGGTTGTCCATCTCCAGTCACGGCGCGAAGCGGCTGGTGGCGAGCCTCATGCTCAAGCTTGACTCGCCCAACCGGACCACCGCCGCGATCAACGCCATCCGGGCCGGCCTGGTGCAGTGCGACTAGCGCCCGGCGCCGTGCCAGGTCGACACCCGAGCGACCATCCGCGCCGCACCCGGTAGTGCCGAACCGGCTCGACCTCTACCACCGGGTCAGGCCGACCAGGACGGGTCGGGGCGGACAGGTGGCAGCGACAGTGCCGTATCCCGATGGAGCGAGCCTGACCTGCGAGGTCTACGTCGAGACGAGCCCGGCACAGCTCTGGGGCTGGTGACCGACAGCCACCTTGCACCCCGGCTGAGCCCCGAGTTGCAGCGGGTGGAAGCTCTTCGCGCTCACGCCCGAGTCGACCGGCACCCGGCTGGGCCATTCGGTGCGGATCGACCCCGGCCGCTCCGGGCTGAGCCTGGTCATCGACGAGGCTCCAGAGCACGAGGAGACGATCGTCGCGTCCCGTCTCGGCGAGCCACGCACCAACATGGAGCTGCCTGCACGGCATCAAGGCCCTGGCGGAGTGACGGCACCCCGGTCGGGGCGGGTGCGCGTCGCGCCCGTCCCGACCGGGCGGATGGTCACGCCGGGTCACTCCTGCAACACGGACAGGATGTTGCCGGCCGGGTCGCGGAACCAGGCGATCGGAGGGCCCTCGCCCCGGTAGATCCCCTTGGCGTCGACGTGGTCGTACGCCTCGAACCGCACGCCCCGGCCGACCAGCATGTCCACCGCCTGCTCGATGTCGTCGACCGGGAAGTTGAGTATCGTGTAGGTGGCGGGCTGGTGCTCGGGCTTGGGGTACACGAGCACCTCTCGACCGCCGGCCAGCCGCAGGTGGAGCATGCCGTACTCCTCGTAGACGTCGAGGCCCAACGTCTCGCCGTAGAACCTCCTCGCCGCCGGGATGTCGTCGACGGAGAATCCGTTGAACGCCGGCGAGAGCGCCAACGCCTCACCCGCCGGCGGCCGGTCACCCTGCTGTGCCGCGAGGTACTCCTCGCTGAGCTGGATGACCTGGACGTAGTTGCCGTCCGGGTCGAGCAGCGTGCCGAACAGCCCGTCCTCGCGTTCCTCCAGGGGCGCGAGCCACACCACCCCCATGGTGTCGAGGTGGGCGGCGACCGCGCGGGCGTCGTCGACCTCGAAGTTGAGGATCATGCGACCCGGTTCGGCGTTCTTGCCGGCGATGTCGTCACGACCGTCCACCAGCATGTCGAACCCGCCGAAGTCGAGAAACCCCGACGGCGTCACCGTCGGGGAGAAGGCGGCGACGTACCAGGCGCGCAGGCGTTCGGGATCGGTGGTGCCAAGCAGGATGCTGCCGAGCCGAAGTCGTGCCATGTGCTCCTCCTCGTGACGTTCCCTGTGGTCCTCTGCTGCGTCTATAACACGAACGCGGAAGGCTCTCGCCGCACCACGCTGCGCGGGGGCGGGCCGGGACGGCTCAACCCGGTGCGGCGGCACCGGTCCGCCGGGCGAGCGCGTCGGTCAGGTGGACGGACCGGCCGATGCGGTGCGCCTCCGCCAGCAGGGCCTCACCCCAGCGGGGCCAGAGCCCGGCCAGCCGGGAGGTGAGGACCACGGTGTCCGCCGCGTCGTCGTCCAACGGGGTACGCAGGCCGATCGTGTGGTGCCCCACGTGCGGGGTGCCGGCGGTCGCCTCGGCCAGCAGGTCCGCGTCGAAGTCCAGCAGGGTCGCGGCGGGCAGGGCCGCCGGCACCCGGCCACCCGCGCCGACGACGACCAGCCGGCCGGTCAGGTCCAGACGGGGCAGCTCGGTTGCCAGCTCGTCGGCGACGTCGATCAGGCGCGCGCGATCCGTCCAGGAGAGCAGGACCTGGTAGCTGAGCTCCAGGTCCAGCGGGCTGGCGCGCTGCATCAGCCGCCAGACGATCTCGATGGGCGGCTCGGGGTGCTTCGCCGTCAGCCGACGCAGGTTGACCATGCAGTCGGCCATGAGCGCGTCCATGTCCCGCTCGTGCGGGGCGTGCAGCGCCCACGCCTGCCGGCTGAGGCGGATGCCGACGCCGTCCTTGAACATCCGGTAGGCGAACTCCAGATCCTCCAGGCCCCAGCCGCGGAAGTCCTCGTCGAAGCCGCCCAGCCGCCGGAAGTCGTCGGCGCGCAGGGAGCAGTTCATCCCCCAGAAGAGCACCCACGGTGCGGCCAGCCGCCCGAGGTCGAAGTCACAGTCGACAAACTGCGGTTGACGGGTGTCGGCGAAGCTCGGGTCGCCGGTAAACCGGGCGACGACCTGCTCGGGCGGCAGTTCGGCGGCCGCCGACGACAGGCCGGGCGTGGTGACCCCGCCGATGTCGTACCCGTAGACGTAGCCGGCCACCGCCGTGCGCTCCCCGCCGACGTGCGCGGCGAGGTGACCCGCCAGGTAGTCCGGTCCGACGAAGGCGCCGGTGTCCAGGAACAGCAGGATCGGGGCCGTGGCCAACCCGGCGCCGGCGTTACGCGCCGCACCCACCCGGTAGCCCTCGTCCGGCTGGAAGTGGTACCGGATGCGCAGCGTCCGCGCCGCCTCCCGCACCACCGCACGGGTGTCGTCGGACGACCCGTCGTCGGCGACGATGACTTCGAACGAGTCCGTCGGCAGCCGCTGACGCGCCAGGTTTCCCAGGGTCTGCCGGAGCATCCGGCTGCGGTTGAAGGTGGGGATGACCACCGACAGGTGCGCGCCGTTGCGGATTGAGGTCGACATGTCACCCTCCGAGTTGGCTCACCGGTCACCAGTCTGTCGACCGGGCTCCGCCGGCACATCTCGCAGCTTGCCGTCCTGCGCCGACCCGCGGCGGCGGAGAACCCCGGCGGGGGCGCGGCGGCGGGCGGCGACGCCCACCCGGCGCCGGGCCGGCACGCGCCGGACCGTCACTGGTAGGCCCTGGCCTGGAGCGCGTACAGCTCGGCGTACTGGCCGCCGGCGCGGACCAGCTCGGCGTGGCTGCCCACCTCGGCGATCCGGCCGTCGCGCACGACGATGATCCGGTCCGCCATCCGGACGGTGGAGAACCGGTGCGAGACGAGCACGGTGATCGCACCGGTCACCGCGGCGACCCGGCGGGACTGTTCGGCGTACCGTTCGAACAGGCCGTGCTCGGCCTCCGGATCCAGCGCCGAGGTGGGCTCGTCGAGCACCAGCAGCAGCGGGGTCTGGCGCATCAGCGCCCGGCCGAGCGCCAGCTTCTGCCACTGTCCACCGGAGAGTTCCGCGCCGTCGGCGTACCTCTTGCCGAGCGGGGTCTCCAGCCCGCCCGGCAGGTGGTCGAGCAGGTCGGCGCCCCGGGCGCGGTCCAGCGCCGCCCGCACCGCAGCGGCGTCGTCGATCTGGGCCAGGTCGCCCACGCCCACCGCCTGCCGGGCGAGCAGCTCGTAGCGGACGAAGTCCTGGAAGCCGGCGGCGATCCGCTGCCGCCAGGCCTCGATGGGCAGCTCGCGCAGGTCCACGCCGTCGACCAGCAGCCGGCCCCGGGTCGGCTGGTAGAAGCCGCACAGCAGCTTGACCAGGGTGGTCTTGCCGGCTCCGTTCTCGCCGACGACCGCGACGACGGACCCGGCGGGCAGGGCGAGGTCGACGCCGCGCAGCGCGACCGCGTCGCTGGCGGGGTAGCTGAACTCGACGTCGTCGAAGACGATGCCGGACCGTAGCCGCTCCGGCGGGGGGTGACCGGCGGACGTCGGGTCGGGCCCGGCGACCGTGGCGCTGATCTGTTCCAGCCGGCGGTAGGTGCTGGCCATCCGGTAGAGGTCCTGCATCAGCGCGACCGCCGTGGTGACCTGCTGGTTGACCTGGGCGGCGAGGGCCACGGCGAGCACCACCGCGCCGACGCTGTGCCGCCCGGTGGTGGCGTCGCGCAGGATCAGCAGGACGCCGCCCACGTACGCGGCGGCGAAGACCAGCTGCCCGGCCACCTGGGTGACGGCGGCCGCGGTCCGCGCCCGGTGCAGCCCGGCGGTGGCGTTCGCCCACAACTCGGCACGCCGGTGGCGCAGCTGCTCCTCCAGCCGGAAGACCCGTACCTCGCCGGCGTGGCGGGAGGAGGTGGCCAGGCCGAACAGGTTGAGCGAGAGGCGGACGGACTCGGCGTTGGCGGTCTTGGCCGCGTCGAGCCGCCGCTCGGCCAGCCGCCCGGTGTACAGCGGGGGGATCGCCGCCAGCGGCAGCAGCAGGAGCAGCGGGTGCAGCCGGGCCAGCAGCACGGCGGTCACCACCATGGCGAGCACCAGGCTCACCCCGCCGAACAGCGCCTCCAGCCCGGTGCGGAAGCGGCGGCCCTCGTGTTGCAGGACGGTCAGCGAGTCGGCCTGCTCGGCCTGCTCGTGGTGGGCGATGCCGACAGCCCCGTTGGAGAGGGCGATCAGTTTGCGGTCGAAGTCGATCTCGGCGAGTTCGGACAGTTCGAAGTAGAGCACGTGGGCGAAGTGGCTGAAGGTGAGCGAGACGATGGCCGCGACGGCGACCAGGACGCCGTACAGCGCCCCGTCGCGCCAGCGCCCCGCCACCACGGCGTCGGTCATCGCGCCGAGGCCGACGGCGAGCAGGGGCGCCGCGACCGCGCCGCAGGCCATCAGGACGATCGAGGCGATCGTGCGGGCGCGGTCCATCCGCCAGGCGGTGCCCAGGAGCTGCCGACAACCGGCGAGTACGTTGATCACGTCGCCACCTCCTCGGGCTGCGCGGTGCCGGTGAACCTGTCGGCCTGCAACCGGAACAGCCGGGCGTACCGGCCGTCGAGGGCGACCAGTTCGTCGTGGCTGCCCTGCTCGGCGACCTTGCCGTCGGTCAGCACGACGATGTGGTCGGCCTGCCGCACGGTGGAGAAGCGGTGTGAGATCAGCAGGGTGGTGGCACCCTGGGTCAGTTCGGCGAACTCGTCGAAGAACCGGGCCTCGGCGCGGACGTCGAGACTCGCGGTGGGCTCGTCGAGGACCACGACGGGTGAGCCGTGGCGCAGCGCGAACAGGGCACGGGCCAGCGCCACCCGCTGCCACTGCCCGCCGGACAGGTCGGTGCCGCCGGCGGTCTGCTTGGTCAACGGCGTGTCCAGCCCCCGGGGCAGCCGGCCCAGGTCGTCGGCTATGCCGGCGGCCCGGGCCGCGTGCTCGATGCCCTCGCGGTCGTCGGCCGCCTCGATCGCGCCGTAGCCGATGTTCACCGCGGCCGAGATCTCGTAGCGGGCGAAGTCCTGGAAGATGACGCCGAGCTTGCGACGCCACTGCACGACCGGGTACGTGCGGATGTCGACCCCGTCGACCCGGATCGCGCCGCCGGTCGGCTCGTAGAGCCGGGCGAGCAGCTTGACCAGGGTGGTCTTGCCGGCCCCGTTGAGGCCGACGATCGCCGTGCAGCGGCCCACCGGGATCGTCAGGTCGAGCTGGTCAAAGACGAGCCGGTCCTGCCGGGGGTAGGAGAAGGACACCTGGTCGAAGTGGATCGTGGCGACCGGGTCGGGTACGGCGGCCGGCGCGACCGCGGCCGGCTGGGCCGGATCCCCGTCGCGCACCTCGGCCGGGTACGCGTCGACCCGCTCCGCGAACCGCCCGACGGCATCGTAGGCGGTCATTCCCACGGCGATCTGGTTGTCCGCCTCGGGATAGAACTCCGACAGCCGCAGCGCACCGAGGCTGGCCTGCATGACCAGCGCGAACCCGGTGAGGGTGAGCTGCTCGGCCGCGGCCGTCCCGGTGAAGGCGAAGACCATGCCAGTGAGCACCAGCCCGACCACCGCGTACCGGAAGAAGGGCCAGAGATAGAGCCGTCGGCGGGCTACCCACAGGGGAGCCAGCCAGGACCGGTACGCCTCTTCGAGCGTCGAGGTCAGCCAGCCGGCGAGCCCGAAGACGCGGATCTCCTTGCCGGCCGCCGGCTGGATGCCGAGGTCACGCAGGTAGTCGATCCTGCGTTCGGGCCCGTCGAGGGCGTAGCGCAGCCGGGAGTAGTGGCGGATGCCGTTGCGCTGGCCGTAGCGGAACAGCAGCACCACCACGACCAGGGCCAGGGCCGCCCACCAGGCGAACGCGAGCGCGATGACCGCCGCATAGCCGATCAACTGCACGTACCGAGCGCCGAGGCCGAGCAGGCCGGCGCAGGCCTGGCCGGGGCTCTGGAAGCCGTACTGCACCTCGGCGACGGCCGCCCTGAGGTCCTGCAGCGCCGCCTGGTCCTCCAGCGGCGCGATGCCCCGGGAGCGCAGGGCGGCGGCCATCAGCTCGTCGAACATCTGCCCGTCGATCCGGCGGGCCACCAGTTCGCCGAGCGAGCCCTGGAAGGGCGCGACGATCTGCTGGCCGACGAAGGCCGCCGCGGCCACCGCGAAGATGGCCAGCACGGTGCGCCAGACCGCCGAGCCCGTGCCGCCGGCGACCGCCTCGGGCACCCGGCCGAGCAGTTCGCTCGTGGCGACCACGAAGACCACCGGCAGGACACCCAGCAGCACGTTGATCGTGGCGAGGCCGACGACCAGCCCCATCCCGGCGCGCGGCAGGATCTTCACGATGCTCCACCGCTTGGCGAGCTCCGCCAGCGCGGTGTTCCACCAGGTCGTCACCGGGCGTGCTTCCCGTCCATCCGGGTGGCGGCAGGCGGCAGGCGGAGCGCGGCGATCACGTCGTTGATGTTGAACGGGTGGATCGTCGGGGCAGCCAGCAGCAACGGCATCACCGGGGAGCGATACTTCTCGATCATGCAGTGGTAGTTGACCATCATGCTCTTCAGGTTCTGCGCGAAGTCCTTGGGATGCGGGTAGTGCACGGCGCTGGCGGCCCGGTCGAGCACGAAGCGGGCGTCGTCGCAGTGCAACCGGTAGGCCAGGTCCAGGTCGTCGCCACCGGTGTTGCGGAAGCTCTCGTCGAACATCCCCACGTCGCGGAGTTGGCTGGTACGCGCCGAGACGTTGCATGTCCAGTACATGATCCAGGGGGCCGGCAGGTCGGCGAAGTCGTCGTGGTAGCGACGGTAGAACTCGTCACGCACGTCGGGATGCTCACCCCGGGCGGCGAACCCGGCGATCGTCGCGTCGGCGTCCCACGGGTCGATCATCCGCTCCAGCTCACTGTCGTCGCCGTCGAGGGTGAAGCCGTAGACGTAGCCGATGACCGCGAGCGGGTCGGGCGTCGACTCGTGGCGGGCCAGGTGCGCGGCGAGCAGGCCGGAGTGCGCCATGACGCCGGAATCGAGCAGCACGCAGATCTCACCCGTCGCGCGCCGGATGCACCGGTTGCGGGCCCGGGTGACCCCGACGCCGTCGTGCTCCTGGAAGAGGTGGTGCAGGTCGAGCCGGTCCCGGTACCGGTCGATCACCGACGCGGTGTGGTCGGTGGACCCGTCGTCGCCGATCAGGACCTCGAACCGGTCGGTCGGCAGGCTCTGCCGGCTCAACGACTCCAGTGTGTAGGCGAGCAGGTCGGCCCGGTCGTAGGTCGGGATCACCACGCTACAGCGCCGCGAGTTGGCCATCTTGTCTCCTGGTGGTCAGCGGCTCGACCGACGCCCGCCCCCGGCGGTGCCCGCCCCGCCCACACGTGGTGACACGTGTGGGCGGGCAGCAGTGCCGGGAACCGGAATCCGCGCGGGCGACATGCGCGGCAATCGATCGAGGTTAACAGATTCTCCGGTGGTCGTGACGGTCCTCATCGGGTGGTCGCGGCCATCTGACCGGGCGGTCCGCCGGCGTCGCGCGGCTCGTCGGACGAGCCGGCCGCGGGCGTCGGGCAGCTCGTCGGGGTGGGCGCCCCCGGCCCGGTCCCGGCGCGCGTCGGGGGCGAGTCGATCTGCGCCAGCACGTCCCGGACGACGGCCTCGGCCTCGGCGGCGCTGGAGCCGGCCGCGACCAGCGCCATCATCGGTTCCGGGAAGGCGAGCCCCCGCACCGCCGTCGGGTACACCCGCAACCCGGCCGCCCAGGCCCGCAGGAAGGCCGGTCGTACCCGGTCGCGGTAGGAGACCGGACCCGGCCCGCGGACGCTGCTCAGGTCGTGCGACGACAGGGTCAGGTCCCGTTCCGCCCGCCAGGCGGTGAGCAGGCCGATCGAGTGCATGGCGCCGCTGCGGCGGGCGTTGATCTCGCTCAGGTAGATCTCCCCGTCCGCGCCGGCGATCAGGTCCACGCAGAGCCAGCCCCGGAACCCCAGTTCACCGGCCGCCGCGCCGAGCCGGTGGCCGAGGGGGACGATCCGGTCGGCCACCTCGGTCGGCAGCGATCCCACCCCGACGTTGACGCTCTGGAAGAGGTGCCCCCGCGTGGTGGTCACCGCGCTGAGCACGAGGTCGGCGACGCCACCGTCGACGACCCGGAAGTCGAGCGCGGGGCAGCCCAGGCCCGGGGCGTGGGCGACGAACTCCTGCACGATCAACGGGTAGGTACGGAAGTAGGGGTCGTCGTGCATCCGGTCCCAGAAGCCGGCGACGCTGTCGTCGTCGGAGTCCACCACGGCCGATCCCTGCCCGCCCACCCCGTACGGGCTCTTGACGATGGCCCGCGGGTGCCGGCGCAGGGTCGCGGCCAGCGCGCCGCGCAACTCGTCGCGGTCGGCCACGATGACCGACCGTGCCGTCGGGATCCTGAGGTCCCGGGCCAGGTCCAGGCAGCTGAGCTTCGAGTCGAGGTAGCGGCTGGCCCACTCGTTCTCGCGGGTCACACCGTCGACGTCCACCCGCTGTCCCCAGCTCCGGATGGTCTCCACCAGCAGGAACAACTCCGGTGTCGCGCCCCAGGACAGCAGCCGGACCGGGCGTCCGCCGAGCGCCTGGCGCAGGGTGGCCAGCGCGGCCGCGTCGTGCATCAGGTCGCTCAACAGCCGGCCGGTACGCGGCTGCGGCGACACCACCGGCGGCGGCGCCGACCCGAGCGCCTCGTGCACGTCGGCGAACCACAGCGGGTCGTAGCCGGCCGGCAGCAGGAGCACGCGGTCCGCCGTGCTCCAGAAGACGGCCTGGTCGGCGAGGTAGGCGCCGAATTCGAGGTAGCCGCCGGCGGCCCGCGGGCCGAGGTCCACGCGCGGATTACGGACGTTGAACTCGCCGTTGTTAGGTACGACCAGATCGATCGGGCCAGGCATGGGTCACCCTTTCGTCGGCTCCGGTGACAGCGGGACGGCGGCACCGCAACGGTGGCCTCGGGACGATCACGCGCAACGGACCCACCCCGGCGCTGCTCGACGGCGGTGGGGGAGGCTCGGCACGCCAGTCCGACCGGGTGACGCGCCCGGCGACACGGTGGCCACAGTGCCGGTGTCCGGGCCCGCGCCGAGCGGCAGGCGGGCGACGAAGCTCCGCCCCAGCGTGCCGGCGCGGCCGCCCGGGGCGCATCTTCGTACGTGCGCTCGCCGCCGTCGCCACCCTTCGGCACAGGACGGCAAGCTGGGAGATGTGCCGGCCACCGCCGGTCGTCAGACTGTCGTCGGTAGCCCAAACCGGAAGGGTGCCCATGTCACGTCCCATCTCGACCGAGCCGCACCTGTCGGTCGTCATCCCGACCTACAACCGCGCCGAGACGCTGCGCCAGACGCTGGAGCACCTGGCGCGGCAACGGATGCCGACCGAGATGTTCGAGGTCATCGTCTCCGACGACGGTTCGTTCGACGACACCCGCGCCGTCGTGGACGACGCCGCGGCCACGCTGCCCATCCGCTACCACTTCCAGCCGGACGACGGCTTCCGGGCCGGGGCCGCGCGCAACGCCGGCGCCCGGATGGCCCGCGCGCCGATCCTGGTCTTCCTGGACACCGGCACCTTCGTCGCCCCGGACTTCCTGGAACTCCTCCTCGCCGAGCACGCCGGGGCCCGGCGCACCGCGCTGATCGGCTACTCCTGGGGCTACGACATCGACGGCACGATGCCCGGCCTGGCGGAGGCGATGGACGGGGTGCTGCCCGAGGACGTCGTCGCCCGGTACCGCGACGTGCCGAGTTTCGCCGACCCGAGGCACCGGCAGTTCGCCGCCGGTGACTTCGACCTGGGGTTGCTGGCCACGCCGTGGGTGCTGTTCTGGTCGCTGAACTGCTCCGTGCGCGCCGAG
Organism: Micromonospora sp. SCSIO 07396; assembly: GCF_053667945.1. Taxonomy (NCBI): domain Bacteria; kingdom Bacillati; phylum Actinomycetota; class Actinomycetes; order Micromonosporales; family Micromonosporaceae; genus Micromonospora; species Micromonospora sp. SCSIO 07396. Next base: position 1,489,778 of record NZ_CM132210.1, on the reverse strand, counting down.
GACTTCTGGCGGGTCGGCGGCTTCGACGAGGAGTTCCGCCGCTGGGGCGTGGAGGATCTGGAACTCGGCTACCGACTGTTCAAGGACGGTGTCGGCTTCCGCCTGACCCGGACGGCATGGGGGCTGCACGCGCCCCAGGGCCGGGACCGGGACGCGAACATGGTCGACGGCAAGGCCAACGTGCAGCCGTTCCTCACCAAGCATCCCGAGCCCCCCGTGGAGATCATCTGGAAGCTGATGCAGCGGACCAATCTGCTGGATCTGGAGGACAACTACCGGTTCCTGCTCGCCCATGCCGAGCGGGTGCGGGCGGTCGATGTGACAGCCGAGGTGGAGCGGGAACTGTCCCACCTCGACCCGGCGGGCGGGACGGCCATCCTCGGCGCGGGCGGCCGCCTGCCGGCGGGGTTGCGCCGCGCGGCGTTGGTGGACTTCGACGCCGACCTGCTGGCGAAGGCCGCTTCCGGCAGCCCGCACACGGCACACCACGCGATCGGCCTGCGCACGTCGTTGGCCGACGACGCGGTGGAGACCGTGTTGCTCACCTCCCGGCTCGCCGGGCTCTGGTCCCGCTGGGGCCCGGACCTGCTCACGGAGGCGCACCGGATCGGCCGCTCGGTACGCCTCACCGAGGCGCTGGCCCGGCAGGTCCGCGCCCTGCCGTACTGAACCGAGGCTCAGCCACGCTCGACGACGCCGGGCGGCGGGCCGGCCGCTTCCTCCCCCAGCTCGGTCAGCCGCCGGGTAAGGTAGCGGCGTTCCGGCTCGCTGGCCGGCAACGCCAGCGCCTCCCGGTAGCTGGTCGCCGCCTCCCGGTGCCGGCCCAGGCGGCGCAGCAGGTCGGCCCGGACGGCGGGCAGCAGTCGATAGGTGGCGGCGTCGGCGGTCAGCTCGTCCACCAGGCGCAGGCCGGCCGCCGGTCCCTCGGCCATCGCCACCGCCACCGCCCGGTTGACCTGCACCACCGCCGACGGCACCAGCCCGGCCAGCCGCTGGTAGAGCGCGGCGATCCGGGTCCAGTCGGTGTCCTGCGCGCGGGGCGCGGAGGCGTGGCAGGCGGCGATCGCCGCCTGGATCTGGTACGGGCCGGGCCGGGCCCGCCGCATCGCCTCGTCCAGCAGGGCCAGCCCTTCGGCGATCGCGGCGCGGTCCCAGCGGGAGCGATCCTGCTCCTCCAGCGTGACCAGCTCACCGGCGCCGTCGAGCCGCGCCCCGCGTCGGGCGTGGTGCAGCAGCATCAACGCGAGCACCCCGAGCGCCTCGGGCTCGTCGGGCATCAACCCGGCGAGGGTACGGGCCAGCCGAATCGCCTCGTCGCAGAGCCCCTGCCGGACCAGGTTCGGCCCGGCGCTGGCCGTGTGGCCCTCGTTGAACATCAGGTACAGCACGCCGAGCACGCCGTGGACCCGCTCGGGCAGCAGATGCGCCGGGGGCACCCGGTACGGGATGCCGGCGTGCCGGATCTTGCGTTTGGCCCGGACCAGGCGCTTGGCCATGGTCGCCTCGCTGGTCAGGAAGGCGCGGGCGATCTCGGCGGTGGTGAGCCCGGCGAGGGTGCGCAGGGTCAACGCGACCCTGGCCTCCAGCGCCAACGCCGGATGGCAACAGGTGAAGATCAGCCGTAGCCGGTCGTCGGTGATGCCGCTGGCGTCCGATGTCGCACCGATCCCGTCGAGGTTCTCCTCGGTGAGCACCGCCACCTCCCGCAGCCTGGCCGCCTCGACCGCCGAGCGGCGCAGCCGGTCCAGGGCCCGGTTGCGGGCGGTGGTGGTGAGCCAGGCCGCGGGGCGGTGGGGCACGCCGTCCCGCGGCCAACGCTCCAGGGCCTGCGCGAAGGCGTCCTGGGCGCACTCCTCGGCCAGGTCCCAGTCCCCGGTCAGGCGGATCACCGTGGCGACGATGCGCCCCCACTGCTCGCGGTAGGTGTCCTGCACGGCCACCCGGACCGCTTCGCCGATCGTCTCTGCCGTCACACCGAGCCTCTGGTCTGTGCTGTCGCGCGGGGCTGCGCCGTCACTCCGGCAGCAACGGCCGCACCTCGATCGTGCCGAAGGCCGCCACCGGATGCTTGGCCGCCACCTCGATCGCCTCGTCGAGGTTGGCGCAGTCGATGATGTCGTATCCGGCGATCTGCTCCTTCGCCTCGGCGAACGGCCCGTCGGCGAGGAGCACCTCGCCGCCGCGTACCCGAACGGCGGTCGCGTCGCTGACCGGCCGCAGGCGGTTGCCCTGCACCCGGACGTTACGGTCGTTCATCTCCCGCACCCAGACGTCGATGGCCGCCATCGTCGCCCGGTCCTCCTCCTCGGTGAAGGCGACGGACTCGTCCTCACAGATCAGCATCATGTACCTCATGGTCATTCCTCCAGTCGTGATCGTGCCACCACCACGGCCTCGGCCGGGGCCGGTGACCGGTCCCGGTCGGCCCTCTCCTGCATACGACGAACGGGATACCCGGTGATGGACACACCCGCCCGTACTTTTCCGCACCGGGCCTGCCCGCCGGCCACCCAACCCACGGAAACGACCGTGCCCGCCACGTCGTTACCGGACGTGACGGGCGCGGTCGGCGGTGTGTCGCGGGCGGCCCGGACCTGGGCCGGGCTCAGTGCGTCAGCGGCGGGTCGGCCCGCCGGGCCACCTCCAGGGCGGAGACGCCGAACCACTGCCCGAAGGGCGGGTCCACCACGCCCCACAGCGGGTCGAAGCGGCGTTGCTGCTCCGGCGTCACCCGCCACGGGTTGTACCGGCTGAAGTCCCAGGCCCGCGCGCCACCGGCGATGTCGCAGGTCCCGTCGGACGTGCCGGGAGGCTTCACCCACAGGTACGCGTCCAGCAGCGGCACGCCGGTGTTCGCGGTCGGGCGCAGGCCGAGGCCCCGACCGGGTGGGTTGCACCAGTTCCCCTCGGCCAGCGCGTCGACCACGGCGGGCGGCTGGTGGTAGGGCGCACCGGCGTACTCGCCCATCATGTTGGGGCCGTTGCCGTTGCGGCTGGTGTCGATGACGAACCTCGTCGTCGGCACCGCCCGGCCGAGGTTCTCGGCGTACCACTTGTCGGTCAGCACCCAGGTGCTGAAGTCGGTGTGGTCGGCGGGGCTGTACTGGCTGCCGCAGCGGTCGTAACGGCCCAGTCGCCAGCCGCCGTCGTCCGGGTTGTTCGCGAACGCCACACACTGCGAGATCCAGGTGCCGTATTTGCGTTCGTGTTCGGTGGGTTGGAAGTTCTCCGAGTTGAGGAAGAAGCCCTGCGTCCGCTGGACGCCGGCCTTCACCAGGCGGTACGCGCTCTCGTCCACGCCCAGCCAGTCGCTGTGCGTGCCGTCGAGGTAGAGGCTGACGTGGGGTTGGCGGGTCAGCCGGTCCACCGCGCCGGTGAGCGCGGCGAAGTGCTCGGCGGAGGAGGCGCCCGGCGGCGGGTTCCCGGCGGCGTCCGTCGGCCGGCACCACTCCTGCTCGCCCCACAGGTCGGTGTGGAAGGGGATGATGCCGAGGCTGTCCGGCTCCAGCAGGACGACGGCACGTCGACCGCCGATGCCGGCGGCGAAGGCGTCGATCCACGCCAAGTACTCGGCGGTGTTCCGGGCGCCGCCCGCGGCGTACTGGACGCAGTCCCGGAAGGGGATGTTGTAGGCGACCAGCACCGGGACGCTGTTCTGCCGGGCCGCCGCCGTCACGGTCTGCCGCACCTTCGACCGCACCTGCGCGGGGGTGCCACCGGTGAACCAGACCGCCTGCGGGGTGGTGACCATCCGCGTCAACAGCAGGGCGTCCCGTCCGTGGCCGGACCGGGCCAGGTCGGCGATCTGGCTGATCGCGGCCGGCGGGGGCGGCGGCGTGTAGAACCGGGTCGTCGAGGGCAGCGACGCCGGCCGGGCCTGGGCGGCGGAGGCGGCGGCCCCCACCGACAGGACGACAGCCACGGCCGCGACGACGGCGGGCAGGCCGCGGCGGAGCGCGGAACGGACCATGGTCTCTCCTGAGGTTGCAGATGGTCGACACGCAGGACCGCTCCCGGAACGGCTGCGGCACCGTGGCGCACGGCGACGACCGGTCCGGCCATCGACCGCCGCCCCTGGATGCGTCTTCACCTTCCCACGGCCGGTGACGCCCTACCGTCTCCTGCCGTGCGAGAAGCCGGGCGGGCGCGACGGACCCAGGGTCGCATGCCGCTGCTGGGCGCGAACGGTCTCGTCGATGGTCATCTCGACGGCGATCGGCGTGACGGATCAATGCGGGTAGGACATAGGCGGCCCTGATCCGCGACCGTCAACGGCGACCGGAGCCGGTGGCCGAAGGCGCCGGCCAGCCCGCGGGATCGGCCGGATCGGACGGCGCGGCGTCGCAGATGACGTACTGGCGTGGGGTGATGGCTGTGGGGTGGTCGGCGAGGATGGCCATGCAGCGGGCGTGCGCCTGTTCCGGCGTACGGACGGTAGCGGTGGCGGTGAGGTGAGCGACCAGCGGGCGGCCGTTCGACAGGATCGGCAGCACCAGATCCCGACGGTTGGCACGGTGGGCGACCACGGCGCAGACCGCTGCCCAGCACGGACGCCGGAGGCGACCCCGCCACCGTCGCCGCTTGGATGGCCGAGGTCAACGCCCAACGCGCCGCCGCCCTCGCCCAACGCGACACAGCAGCGGCAGCCCAACCACCCGCTCCCCACCGCCTCACCGAGGACAACATCCGACACCTCGTCGGCAGCTTCGACGACATCCGCAACACCCTGCGAGACGCCGACAGCAGGGACAAGAGCACCGTCTACCGGGAGCTACGACTCGCCCTCACCTACAACCCCGGTGAAAACAAAATCAGCGTCGAGGCTACGCCTGACGCTGATTACTGTGGGGTAACTGTACGTGTCCGAGGGGGGACTTGAACCCCCACGCCCTATACGGGCACTAGCACCTCAAGCTAGCGCGTCTGCCATTCCGCCACCCGGACTTGCCCGTCCAGCCTACCGTGTCGGCGCCGGCGGCTCTCACCCCGGTCAGCCGCCCTGGTGGGCCGCACGGGGCATTACTGTACACGGCCCGTATGGATCATGCACATCGCCGCCCGACCCACCGACGGGAGCCGGATCGTCGCAGGTCAGGACGCGGCTGGAGCGGGCGGGTAGCGTCCGGACCCGCTCAGACGGCAGCATTGCTTGCGTGTCCGTACCCTCACCCCTCGCCGCAGTCCAGCGCCGGGCCCTCGCCCTGCGTTCCGCCGGTGACCTGTCGGCGGCCTGCCGGCTGCTCGCTGACACGATCGCTTCGGCCCGTCCCGCGTACGGTGAGGACCACCCGGAGATCATGGGCACCGCGCACCTGCTCGCGAGGTTGCACCGGGAGGCCGACGATCCGGCAGCCGCCCGGCGGGTGCTGGAGGAGGCGTACGCGGCCGGCGAGCGGCGGTGGAACCCGGCCGATCCGCTGATGCTGGCCCTGGCCTTCGACCTGGCCGGGGTCGCCGAGGAACTGGGCAACCGGCACGAGGCCCGCCGCAACTACACCCGGGTGGCCACCGCCGGGCCCGCCGCGCTCGGCGAGCAGCATCCCGCCGTACGCGCCGCCCGTCAGTACCTCGGAATCCCCGACGGCCAGCCACTCTCCCCGTCCCCCGCTGCCGCGCCTGCGCCCTCGCCGCCGACTCCCCAGTCGGCCCCTCCCGGCCACGCCCCGCCGGCCCCGCACCAGGAGCACCGGCCCCTCCCGACGCCCCGGCCCGGGTCGGCACCGCCCTCGCCCCACCCGGTCTCCGCGCCTCCCACCCCGACCGCACCGGGCCCACCGACCCCGGCCGGCCACCCGCCGGCGTCGAGCCAGCCGGTACGCCCGCCGGCACCACGACCGGGCCCCGCACCGGCCGACCCGGCTCCGGACGCCGAACCCCGGGTGCCACTGCCCCGGCAGATGTACGGCGTCCAGCCCACCCACCGGTCCGGCGTACCCCGGCCCCGTCCGGCCTCCGCCGCACCACGGTCCGGGCCGCCGGCGTCACCGCCCGGCCCACCCACCGCCGCTGCACCGGCACCGGACGCCGCCCCGGCGCAGCGGTACCCGGCGTCACCCGCTCCGGTCTCCGGTGGCGCACCACCCACCTCGCCCTGGGCGCCGCCGCACCTGCAGCACCCCTCCACCGTGTCGCCGGGCGCGACGGGCGATGCCGTCCCGCCGGGAGAACCCGACCGGTCGGCTGCTCCCCCGGCCGCACCGCACCCCGGAGCGTCGACCGGGGGGCCGTCCGGTCCACCGGCCCGGCACGGGCGTCCGGTCCCGATCCCTACCGTGCCCACCGCCAGCCCCGCCCAGCCGGGCGGGCCAGCGGACGGCGCGCCCATCCGGCACGGGCAGCCGACCGCCCTTCCGCCCGCGCCGGGTGAGCCCGGTCCGGTCCATCCCCTGCCCACCGCCACCCCGCCCGCCCCGACCGGCGACGGGGCCGCACCGGGTCCTGCACCCGCTGATGCGCCGACTCCCGCACCGCCGGCAGCGCCCGCTCCGGCGGCGCTTCCCGCCGTCCCGCCCGCGCCGGGGCCGGCTGCGACCCCACCCGCGCCGGGCTGGGACCGGCCGACGGTACGGGTCCAGCAGATCGGCCCCCTGCTGGAGGAGGACCAGCAGCCCGGCCCCACCCGAACCCCGGCGGCGACCCCACCCGGCGGTACGGCACCCGCAGCGTCATCCGCCGACGCGGCACCCGGGGCGACGTCCGGCGATACCGCCGCCGAGCCGGCACCCACCGCAGCACCTCGCGGTACGGCCGACCCGGTTCCCGCCACAGCGTCCGGGGACACCGTCGAATCCGCTCCGCCGCCCACCCTGGCCGCACCCGTCGATCTTCCGACGGCCTCCACAGCGTCGCAGCCGCACCCCGCACCACCGGCACCCGCAGCCACCAGCGATGTCGACCTGCGGACCGGGCATCCGGCGGTGACCACTGCACCGCTCGACACTCCACCGGGCGGGGACGCCGGGGGCACGCCCGTCCCGGCATGGACCACCGGCCCCGCCGGGACGGTCGACGACGCGGGCGGGGACGACGAGGCTCCCGCCGACGACCCGACATGGGACGACGTCGCACCAGGTCGGTCGATCATCATGCCGCTGGTACCGATGACCGAGCCGCCGGCAGCTACCGAACAGACCACGGGTCCGCCGCCGTACCCGGGACGGACCGCCGGATCACCGCCGGTGGTGGCGCAGTCCTCCGGATGGCCATCGACCGCGGGGCCGACCCCGGGATGGCCGTCGGATTCGGGGCAGGCCGCCGGGTCCCCGCCGCATGCCGGGCGCCCGCCGGCACCGGGAACGGACGTCGGATCACCGGCACCGGCACCGGCACCGGACAGCACGCACGAGTTCAGGGCACCCACCGCCGCCCACGCGCCCGCGCCGTGGGCGACCACGGAGTCCGCGCCACAGGCAGCGGTGGAGCCCGGACCTCCCCCCGGGGCAGCCGGCCCGGGGGGCGGGGAGCGTGGCACCGACCGGGGCGTACCGCCGGCGGTGGAGGGGGCGGGATATCCGGAGCTTGCGCCGTCGTACCCGGCGCAGGACGGGCGGGCGCGCCGCCGGGGCCGGACGGTGGCCGTGGTGGCGGGGGTGGTCCTGGTGCTGGTCGCCGGGGGCACGGTCGGCGCGCTGGCCCTGGGCCGGGACGCGGACGGGCCGCAGCGGTCGACCGGCACCGCCCCCCGGCAAACGGCCGGTCCGCCCCCGACCGACCTGAGGTTGCGGGACGACGAGGCCACCATCACGGTCACCTGGTCCGACCCGAGCGGCGGCTCGGTGCCGTTCATGGTCGCGGGTGGACGCACGGGTCGGGCCCTCGGGGTGATGGCGACCGTCGACCCGGGACAGACGAGTTTCACGGTCAACGGGCTGAACGCCGAGGTGGACTACTGCTTCACCGTGTTGGCGGTCTACTCGACGGACTCGTTCGCCACCTCCGGCCAGGTCTGCACCGACCGGGTCAGGCCGTCGCCGAGCAGCTGAGCGCGACGGCCGGCCAGGGGCGGCCGAACGGAACGACTGACCGGGCGCTCCGGCCTGCGCCGCGACCGCAGGACACCCCACCGAACCGGCACGCTGGGTGTCCGAAGCGGAACGGTCCGGGTTTCCTCGTCCCGGATCGACCCCTATGATGTGCCACGGTTCAGGCGAGGGCGTCCGGCACCCGGCACGCCGTCTGAGGCCACCGGACGGAGGTCGACCCGCTGTGGCCAGCATCGACGATGCCGCGAGCGCCGGGAGTGGCGCGTCCCGCCGACGGTCCCGGTGGCGGGGTGGGCTGGTCACGGTCGGCACGGTGACCGCGCTGGTGGCGGCCCTGGGCCTCACCCTGCTCGGTCGGGGCGCCGCGGAGGAGGCGTTGGCCAGCTTCGACGCCAGCAGTTGGCTGTGGAGCAGCACGCGGGGCGAGTTGGCCCGGGTCAACGGGATCACCGCCAGGGTGGACACCCGCAAGGAGGTTCCCGGGGCCCGGCAGCATCCGGTGCAGGTCACCCAGACCGACCGGCTGCTCATCCTGCGTGATCTGGAGACCGGCCAGGTGAGCGCGCTGGACCTGGCCACCCTCCAGATCACGGCGACCACCCCCACCACGCCCGGTCTCGGGGTCAACGTGGTGCTGCACGACGATGCGGCCTTCGTGGTGGACGCGGTGCGCGGGGTGGTGCGTCAGCTCGATCCCCGTTCGCTGGTGCCGGTGGGTGACCCGGTGCTGTTTCCGCCGGGCATCACGGCCGGCGCGTTCGACGGTCGGGGCCGGTTGTGGATCGCGGTGCCGTCGGAGGGCACGGTCGCGGCGGTCACCGCCGCCGCGCTGCCGTCCGGGCCGGCGTCGGGGCCGGCCGGCACCCGGGGTCCGAGGCGGGTGCAGACGCATCCGGTGGCCGAGCCGAGTCACGAGTTGACGGTGTCCACCCTGGACGACGGGGTGGCGGTGCTGGACCGCACCACCGGCACGCTGGTGACCGTCCGGGGCGGACAGACCCGGCGTACGGTGCTGGAGGCCGCCGCGGGTGGCGCGGTGCCGGCGCGGACCAGCGGCCCGGTGGTGCCGGTGACGATCGGTGGGGAACGGCGGGTGCTCGCCGTCGGTGACGGCCGGGTGGTCACCCGGTTCGTCGTGCCGGGCAGCGGCGACCGGGTGGGGCCGGCCGTGGCCTGGGCGGGCCGGTTCTACTGCGCCGACGGGGTCACCGGCACGGTCTACGCGTTCGACGGGGCCGGGCAGCTGGTGGAGACGATCCGGCCGGGCCGCACGAGAGGCCCGCTGGAGCTGGAGGTGCGGGAGAACCACCTGTTCATCAACGCCCCCGGTGCGGCCACCGCGCGGGTGGTCGACGACGCGCACCGGGTACGCACCGTCGACAAGTACGCCAACGACGTGCTGGGCGGGGACCCGCCGCCCGACCCGCCACCGCCGCCTCCGCCGCCGAAGCCCCGGGTGGGTAAGCCCGGCGCGCCGGGTCAGGTCACCGCCACCGCCGGGGACGCGCGGGCCCGGGTCGCCTGGCGGCCCGCCGCCGCGAACGGCTCGGCCGTGCTGCGGTACGTGGTGCAGGGCGCGGGGAGTCGGCACGAGGTGGGGGCGAACCAGCGGTCGCTGGAGGTCACCGGGTTGACCAACGGGTCGACGTACACGTTCACGGTGTACGCGGTGAACGGCAGGGGCGACGGCCCGGCCCGGCGCAGCAATCCGGTGACCCCGACCTCGGCGGTGCCGGCCCCACCGGCCGGGGTCAGCGCGCAGGCCCGCCCCGACGGCACCGTGCTGGTGCGCTGGCCGGCGGCCGACGGTCAGGGCAACCGGATCGCCCGGTACGCGGTGACCGCGACGTCGGCCGGCGCGAACGCCCCGGTGGGTGAGTCGCGCCGCACCGAACTGGTGGTGCCGGCCGGCGAGTTGACCTACGGCACCCAGTACGCGTTCACGGTGATCGCGGTCAGTGACCGGGGGGCCGCCTCGGTGGCCTCCCCGTTGAGTGAGCCGGTGGTGCCGTTCGCCGCCCCCGGGCAGCCGGTGGACCTGCGGGCGGCGACGGTGGCCGACCGGGCGGGCACGGTCGCGGTGCAGTGGTCGGCGGCGGCGGCGAACGGCCGCCCGGTGACCCGCTACCAGGTGGACGTGGGCGGGCGGACCAGCGAGGTGACCGGCACCGGCACGACGGTCACCGGGCTGGGCGACGGGCAGAACGTGCTGGTGCGGGTGCGGGCGGTCAACGAGGCCGGGCCGGGGCCGCAGGCGAGCGTCACCGCCCGGACGGTGGCGGCGCCCCGGGTGACGGTGACCGGGTCGTCGGCGGACGCGACGTCGGTGACGGTGACGTTCACCGTGGACGCCGGGGGCGGGGAGTCGACCTGCACCGCCGCCACCGGCGGGAAGAGCGCCACGGGCAGTTGCGCCAGCCTGCGGGTGACCGGCCTGACCCCGGGCACCGCCTACACGGTGACGGTGACGGCCGCCAACGCCGCCGGTCGGGGCACCGCCACCAGAGCGCAGGGCACCGACCCGCTGTACGGGGTGGCGACCTGCGTCAACGGCCCGGACGGCGATCAGCGCACCTACTGCGACCGCGATGTGGACGGTCGCAACGGCAACGAGGTCTTCTCGGTGCCCCGGCAGGACAACGACAAACAGGTCGGTTGGGCGAAGCCGGGCACCCGGCTGCGGGCGTACTGTCGGCGGCAGGGCGAGAACGTCGACTCCTGGATCTACAACGGTCAGAAGCAGTCCACCTGGTGGGTGCGCGTCGACTACGAGGGGCGCAACTACATCCCCTGGGCCTGGCTCAACCTGGCCGGCGGTGACGACATCGCCGTGCTGCCCACCTGTTGACCAGCGCCGCCGCAGTCGAGGAGCGTCACGCCGTCGTGAACGACACCCCCGCACCGCTGAGCCAGCCGGAGGTCCAGGGTTTCGCCGCGTTGGCCGCCCGGCTGGCCGGGAACGTCAACGCGGTCGTGCTGGGCAAGCCGGAGGTGGTGCGGTTGGCGTTGACCGCCCTGTTCGCCCAGGGGCACGTGCTGCTGGAGGACGTGCCGGGGGTGGGCAAGACCACCTTGGCGCGGGCGGTGGCGGCGACCGTGCAGGGCCAGTGGCGGCGCATCCAGTTCACCCCGGACCTGCTGCCCTCCGACGTCTCCGGAGTGACGATCTTCAACCAGGCCAGCCGGGGGTTCGAGTTCCATCCGGGGCCGGTGTTCGCCAACATCGTCATCGCCGACGAGATCAACCGGGCCTCGCCGAAGACCCAGTCGGCGCTGCTGGAGGTGATGGAGGAGCGCACGGTCACGGTGGACGGGGTCCGGCATCCGGTGCCGCAGCCGTTCCTGGTGGTCGCCACCCAGAACCCGGTGGAGATGGACGGCACCTACCGGCTGCCCGAGGCGCAGCTGGACCGGTTCCTGGTGAAGCTGTCGGTGGGCTATCCGGACGAGGCGGTCGAGGTGGAGGTGCTGCGCGGGGCGACGGTCCGCTCCCCCGACTCGCTGCAACCGGTCACCGACACGGCCACCGTCGGGGAGATGGTCCGGATGGCCCGCCGGGTGCACATCGCCGAACCCCTCTACGGGTACGCCGTCCGGCTGGCCGCGGCCACCCGGTCGCATCCGCAGGTACGGGTGGGGGTCAGCCCGCGTGGGGTGATCGCGTTGACCCGGGCGGCGTGCGCGTACGCGCTGATCGACGGCCGGGGCTGGATCATGCCGGAGGACCTGAAGGCGCTCGTCGAACCGGTCTTCGCCCACCGGCTGCTGCTCACCGCCGACGCGCAGGTGCGCGGGGTGACCGCCGCCGACGTGCTGCGGCAGGCAGTGGCGTCGGTGCCGGTGCCGCTGCCGTCGGGCCAGTCGACCCCGACGCACGGCTGACCGGGCCGGGCGTGGGGCTCACCGCCCGGGGCACCGGGCTGCTCGTCGCCGCGACCGCGTTGCTCGGCGTGGGGTTGCGGTTCGCGTACCCGGAGCTTGCCGTGCTGGGGGCGGCGGGCGCGGTGGCGGTCGGGCAGGCGGTGCTGGCGGCGGCCCGCACGCCCCGGCTGGTGGTGTCCCGCACCGCCGACCCGGACCGGGTGGCGGTGGGCGAGCCGGCCCGGATGACGTTGACCGTCCGCAACGCCGGGCGGCTGCGGGTGGGCGGCCTGCTGGTCGAGGACCGGTGCGCGGGCCGGGCGGTGCCGGTACCGGTGCTGCGGCTGCGTCCCGGCCGGGACACCGGCCTCTCCTACGACGTGCCGACCCGTCGGCGTGGGGTGCTGCCGGTGGGGCCGCTGCGGGTGACCCGCCGCGACCCGCTGGGCCTGTACGCCGGCACCCGCGCGTACGGGCCGACGGCGGTGGTCCGGGTGCATCCCCGGGTGCACCCGTTGACGGCGGTGCCGACCGGGGCGGGACGCAGCCTGGATGGGCGGGTGGACGGGGTGCCGCACGGGTCGATCACCTTCGACTCGCTGCGGGAGTACGTGGTCGGTGACGAGTTGCGTCGGGTGCACTGGCGGACCAGCGCCCGGGTGGGTGAGCTGATGGTGCGGGAGAACGTGGACACCAGCCTGCCCCGGATCGTGGTGCTGCTGGACAACCGGGCCGCCGCCCACCCGGACCGGTCCGACGGGGTGGCCGCGTCGTTCGAGGCGGCCTGCGAGGCGGCGGCGTCGCTGGTGGTGGCCGCGTTCCGGCAGGACCTGCCGGTGGTGCTGCTGCTGGTGTGTCCGGCCGACGACGCGACGGCCGACCCGCCGCTGGACCGGCTCGCCGCGGTGACCCTGACCGACCTGCCGGGCCGGCGGCCCGACGGCGCGACGACGGGTGACCGCGACGGTGCGGCGCTGGACGCGACGGTGACCCGGCTGCGCGCCGACCGGCCCGGCGACACGCTGGTCTTCCTCACCGGCCCCGGTGGCCGCGACGACGTCGGCCGGGTGGGCGCGCTACGCGGGGCGTACCCGTCGGTGGTGGTGGGGGTGTTGGGGGCGGCCGGGCCGACGCCGGGCGCGGCCGGGCCGGTGGTGCTCGACGCGGTCGACGGCGCGGCGTTCGCCGCCGCGTGGGACGCGACCGGCCGATGGTGACGGTGACCGACCGGCTCGACGCCGCCCGACCGGACCCGACGCGGGAGGCTCGCCCGGCCGGCGGTGCGCCGGGCCGGACCGTCGTCCGGCTGCTGCGGGCGGCCGTCGTGCCGGCGACGCTCGTCGCCGCCATCGCCCTGGCCGGCGTGGCGCTCGACCGGGTGTACGCAGGTGACCTGCTGACCCGGCTGGTGACCGGCGCGGCCCTGGCGGCGGTGCTGGTCAGCGTGGCCGCCCGCCGGTTGCCGTCCTGGCAGGTCGCGCCGCTGTCGGTGGCGGCGATGCTCGGCGCAACGGCCTGGTCGGTGCGGCTCGCCGCCGCCCACGCCGACCTGCCCGGCGGTTTCCTCGACGTGACCGCCGACGCCGCCGCCAACGCGGTGCCCCGGCTGCTCACCGCGATGATCCCGGTCGAACCGGCCCCGGACACGGTGCTGGTGCCGGTGATCGCCGCCTGGTTGGCCGGGCTGGCCGGTGCCGAGGTGGCGCTGCGGGCCGGCCGGGTGCTGCTCGGTTTCCTGCCGGCCACCGCGCTGTACGCCGGGGCCGTCTACGTCGTCGGCCCGAACGCGGAACCGGCGGTCGGGCCGTCGGTGGTCCTCGCCGGGCTGGTCGCGCTCGCCCTGGCCGCCGGCCGCACGCCGGGCGGCGACCCGGCCGCCGGGCTGCCGCCTGCCGTACGCGGCCCGGCGCGGGTCCGGGCGACGGTGGTCTCCGCCGCCGGGGTGGCGGTGGTGGTCGGGTCGGCCGCGCTGCTCGGGCCGGCCCTCGCCGGGCGGATCGACGACCGGCCGGTCGACCCGCGCCGCTACGTGCCGCCGCCCCGGGTGGAGTCGCTGGACGAGAATCCGCTGATCCGGATCTCGGGCTGGGCGTTGGAGCCGCAGCAGGAACTGCTGGACGTGTCGACCCGGGCCCCCGGCGACGGGCCGACCACGATCCGGCTGGCCGTGCTCAGCGACTACGACGGGGTGACCTGGCGGGTCGGGGCGACCTACCGCACCGCCGGTCGGGTCCTGCCCGGCGGCGACCCGGTGGCGTCGGACACCGTCCGGCAGGAGATCACCGTGGCCGGGTTGACCGGTCGGCTGCTGCCCGCGGTGGCCACCCCCCGCACGGTCGACGGGGCCCGGGTGGCGTACGACCCGCAGAGCGGCACGTTGATCCGGCCGGAGGGGCTGACCCGGGGGTTGACGTACACGGTCACCTCGGCGCGGGAACGGCCGGACGTGAACCTGCTCGCCACCGCCGACGTACCGGCCGGGGCGCAGGTGGCCCGGGTGCTGCGGGTACCCGACGGGACGCCGGAACGGTTGCGCCGGCTCGCCACCCACCTGGCCGAGGAGAACGGTGCCCCGTACGCGCGGGCGGCGGCGGTGGAGCAGTTCCTCGCCGAGCACTACCGGCTGGTGGCGGACGCGCCGAGCGGGCACGCGTACCCGAATCTGGAGTTCTTCCTGTTCGGACCACGCGGTGGCGGCGGTCAGCGGGGCACCTCGGAGCAGTTCGCCGCCGCCTTCGCGGTGCTGGGCCGGTTGACCGGCCTGCCGACCCGGGTGGTGGTGGGGTTCACCGCCCGGGGCGACGGGCCGGTGCGGGCCGCCGACGCGTACGCCTGGCCGGAGGTGCTCTTCGCCGGGGTGGGGTGGGTGCCGTTCGACCCCCGGCCCCGCCCGGACACCACGCCCCGCCCGGTGGAGGACGACTTCCGCCCGGCCCCACCGAGCCCACCGCCGTCGGAGGTGCCCGAACCGACCGGCACCCCGCCGGCCACCCCACCGGCGGCGGCCGGGCCGGCCCGGAGCACCGGGGAACGCGACGGGCCGACGCCGCTGCTGCTGGGGTCCGCCGCCGGCGGGTTGCTGCTGGCCGGGCTGGTCCTCACCGGGCTGGTCGGGTGCCGCCGGGCGCAGACCCGGGCCCGGTTGGGCCGGGGCGACCCGGGGGCCCGGGTGGGCGGCGCGTGGCGGCACACCACCGACGCGCTGCGGCTGTCGGGACGACCGGTCGGCGGGGACCTGTCCGCCACCGAGGTCGCCGAACGGGCCCGCCGCGCCCTCGCCGAGGACACCGGCCGGGCCCGGGGCACCGGCACCGGTGACCCCGGTGCGGACCCGGTGGGGTTGGCGGAATTGGCCGGGCTGCTCAACCAGGCGGCCTTCGCGCCGGGCACGCTGACCGACGCCCAGGCCGACCGGGCCCGGGACGTCGCCGTGGGGTACGCGGCGGCGCTGCGGGCGGCCCGGCCCCGCTGGCGGCGGCTGCTCTGGTCGGCACATCCCGGCCCCCTGCGCTGGCCCCGCTGACCCGGCCCCGGCCCCGGCCCCCAGCACCGGAACCGGAGCCGGCGCACGGTGGGGCCCGCCGGACCGGACACGGCGGCGGGCCGGGAGCACCCCGACCGTGGGCCGGACCCCGACGGCGCGGAACCGGACCACCGTGGCTGCGGACCGGACCGTGGTGGGCCGGGGCCGGCTACGCCGGGGGCGGGTCGGCGGCGCGCAGCCGGCGGACCAGTTTGCGCAGGCCGGCCTGCCAGCCGTCCGGGTCCTGCGCGCGGCGCAGCGCGTACCCGGCGACCTCCGGGTGGGGCAGGATCAGGAAACGTTCCTCGGCCAGTCCGGCGACCGCCGCGTCGGCGACCTGGTCGGGGGTGAGCACCGGGCCGGAGGCGGCGATCACCCGGGCGGCCAGGTGGCCGGTGGCCAGCCCGTCGGCGAGCATCGGGGTGTCCACCCCCTGCGGACACAGCGCGCTGACCCGGATGCCCTGGTCCCGGTAGGTGACCGCCAGCCACTCGGCCAGTCCGACCGCCGCGTGCTTGGTGGCGGTGTACGGGGCGTCGCCGACCGCGGTCAGCACCCCGGCCGCCGAGCAGGTGTGCATCAGGTGACCGCCGCCCCGGGCCAGCATGCCGGGCAGCACGGCACGGGCGGCGTACACGTGGGCGAGGACGTTGACCCGCCAGGCCCGGTCCCAGTCGGCGTCGGGGGCCTCGATGCCGACGCCGGTGGCCACGCCCGCGTTGGCGCAGAACAGGTCGATCCGGCCGTACCGTCGCTCGGTGTCGGCGACCAGGTCACGGACCTGGCCCTCGTCGGCGGCGTCGACGGCGACCCCCCGGGCGACCGGGCCGACCGTCGCGGCGACGGCGGCGGTCGCGCGGGCGTCGAGATCGGCCAGGACGACGGCGGCGGCGCCCTCGGCGGCGAAGCGGCGGGCCAGCGCCGCGCCGATGCCCCCCGCTCCCCCGGTGATCACCACGACCCGGTCGGTCAGGTTCATCTCAGCCCCGCCCCGCCGGCCGTCCGGCGTCCACCGCCGACGGCGGGCCGAGCCGGGTGATCAGCTCGCCCAGGGCGGCGGCTCCGCCGGCGGTCACCTCCGGGGTGGGCAGCAGGGCCAGCACCGGCACGTCCACCCCGGCGTCGGCGTAGCGGCGGACCTGGTCGCGGCAGTGCTCGGGCGAGCCGTGCAGGATCAGCGCGTCGACCACCTCGTCGGGCACGGCCGCGGCGGCGGCCCGCCGGTCACCCGCCGCCCAGGCCGCCCAGACCGGGCCGAGCACCGCCTCCCGCCCCAGCCAGCGGTGGAACTCCGCGTACGCGGGGACGGTGAGGTAGCTGGTGATCAGCCGCCGGCCGAGGGTACGGGCGTAGCCGGCGTCCTCGGTGGGGCAGACGAAGATCCGGGCGACCACCTCGAAGCCGGGACCGCGCCCGGTCAGCTCGGCCAGGGCCTGTGCGACGTCGTCGGCGGCCAGCCAGTTGAGGATCACCCCGTCGGCCTCGGCGGCGGCCAGCCGCAGCATCCCCGGGCGCAGGGCGGCCAGCAGCACCGGCGGCGGGCTGGCCGGCGGACGTTCCAGGGTGAACCGGCGCACCCGGAACGTGTCGAACGCCCCGTCGACCGTCTCGCCCCGCAGCGCCGGCCGCAGGAACCGCAGCAGGTCGCGGGTACGCCGGAACGGTTCGGTGTACGGCACCCCGTTCCAGTCCCCCACCACCACCGGTGAGGACGCTCCGATGCCGAGGGCGAACCGGCCCGGGGCGGCCTCGGCCAGCGCCGCCGCGCTCATCGCCAGCAGGCCCGGCCCCCGGGTGAAGGCGGGGGTGATCGCGGTACCCAGCCGCAGCCCGGGTTGCCAGGCGGCGGCCAGCGCCAGCGGGGTGAACGCGTCGGTGCCGTTGACCTCCGACGACCACAGGTCGGTGAAACCGGCCTCCGCGAGGGCCGCGTAGCCGGCGGCGTGCTCGGCGAGCGGGACACCGGTCAGCGGCACGGTGAAGCCCCATCGGTTCGTCATCCGGTCGATCGTGCCCGCTCGCCCCGGCCGGAACAAGGCCGGAGCCGGGGCGGATTCGGCGATACCCGCCGCCGCAGCCGCCCGGGATGTTACGAACCCCTGGTGGGCCGGGCCGACGGCGACTGCCGACGAGCATGACGGGCGGCGACGGTGCCGCCCCGCTGCGGCGTACCGGCCCGGCCCAGCGGGCCACGTTCCTGGAACTCTTCTTCGACCTGGTGTACGTCTTCGCGCTCACCCGGATCTCGTTCCGCGCCTTCGAGGACCTGGCCCTGGAGCCCGGCGGCACCACCGGCTGGTCCCCGGTCACCGGGGGCGTCAAGACGCTGCTGTTACTGCTCGCGCTCTGGGCGGTCTGGCAGGGCACCGCGTGGACGACCAGCCGGTACGACCCGCACCACGGCTGGCTCCAGTTCGTGGTGATCACCGCCCTGGTCGGCAGCATGGTGATGGGGGTGGCGATCCCCCGCGCGTTCACCTCCACCGGCCTGGCGTTCGCGGTGGCGTACGTGGTGACGCAGGTGTCCCGCCCGGGTCTGCTGCTGCTGGCCCTCGGCAGCCACGAGTACCGGCGGCTCAAGCTGCGCATGCTGATCACCTTCGGTGCGACCGGGGTGCTCTGGCTGACCGGCGCGTTCCTGTCGCCCACCCCGCGGGGGCTGCTCTGGGCGCTGGCGCTGGTCGTGGAGTACCTGGCCGCCCGGTTCGGCTGGCCGGTGCCGGGGCTGGGCCGGTCGAGGGCGAGCCGCTGGGACGTCGCCGGGGAGCACCTGGCCGAGCGGTACCAGCAGTTCTTTCTGGTCGCGTTGGGCGAGACGATCCTGGTGGGCGGGCTGGCGTACAGCACGGGCCCGTTCGATCCGGCCCGGACCGGCGCGTTCGCGGTGGCGCTGGTGACCACGGTGCTGCTGTGGCGGATCTACGTGCAGCGGGCCGGGCAGGTGCTCGCCGAGGCGGTGGTGCGGTCCCGGCACCCGTCGGACACCGGCCGCTCGGCGGCGGACACCCACCTGGCGATGGTGGTGGGGCTGGTCGGTACGGCGATCGGGTACGAGCTGACCATCGAGCACCCGCTCACCTCCCCCGAGGCGGCGTGGGTGGTGCTGGTGGTGGGCGGCCCGGTGCTGTTCCTGCTCGCCCGCGCCCGCTTCGAGTACGAGGTCTTCGGCCGGGTGTCGCCTTCACGGTGGCTCGCGGCAGTGCTGCTGGTCGTGCTCTTCCCGCTGCTGCTGCACGTGGTGCCGCTGGTCTCCGCCACGGTGGCCGCGCTGGTGCTGGGCGGGGTCGCCACGGCCGACGCCCGCCGGGCCCGGGGCCACCCCCCGGAACCAGCCACCCCACCCCTATAACCCCCGCCCTACCCACCCGCCCCCTTGATCAGCCGCCCGCCTGAGTCCGGTGATCAAGAGGTTTGCGTCAAGTCTGATCATCAAGCTGACGCGAACCTCTTGATCACCGCGCGCAAACCTCTTGATCACCGGGCGCGGCGGGGTGGGTGGCGGGGGTCAGCGCTGGGCGGTGAAGGACAGGTGGGGCCAGGGGTGCGCGGTGATGATCCGCTGCTCGGCGGGAGTGAGCGGGGCGCGGCCGGTGGTCTTGAAGACCAGGGTGAGGGGGTCCCAGCCGAGCCCGTCCGGGACCGGTCGTCCCCCGGTGACCAGGTCGGCGATCACCCGCGCGGCGGCGGGGGTGAGCCACGGCTCGCGGTGCAGCGCCACCGCCAGGTCCAGCCCGTGCACGCCGACCTCCACCACCCGGGTCACCAGGAACTCGTGCACCGTCATCGGGTCACCGTGGCGGGTGCGGACGACCCGGTCGGCGGACTGCGCCCGCACCGCCGCGTCGGTGGCCCGCCAGGCGGCGGTGAAGGCCGCCGCGGCAGCCACCGCTTCCGTGGACCCGGTCGGGGCGGCGGGACCGCGGGCCGCCCGCCGGGCGCTGGCGATCCGGTCGGCGTCGACCTGCGGGGTGAACTTCGCCGGGCCGAAGTAGCCGGCGGCGTCCACCTCGGCGCGCGGCGGCGCGGGCGCGGCGAGCATGTCGACCAGGCGTCCGGCACCCGTTCGGACGTGGGCGACGAGATCCCGGACCGCCCAGGGCGGGCACGGGGTGGGCCGGTCCAGGTCCGCGTCGGTCAGCGTGGACAGGACCACCCCCAGCCGGGCGCACTCGGCCCGGAACGCCGTAGCGGCCACGGGCACCAGGTGCCGACCCCGGCCTCCGGTCAGCCCTTCCAGCGGGGTACCAGGCGGTGCACGGACAGCAGCACCAGCGCCGCCACCACCCCCATGGTGCCGGCGATCCCGGCGGCGCTGCCGGCGTACCCGATGAACAGGGTGCGGCGGGTCAGCTCGTCCACCGGCACCTGCTGCTGGTCGAGCAGGCCGGACAGGGCCAACCCGCAGCCGAGGACGGCGAGCAGGCCACCGATGCCGAGCACGCTGGCGGCCACCTTGTGGGCGTCGTCGGGGGCGACCTGCGCCTGCTCGTGCTGGAACACCAGCAGCAGCAGGCCGGCCAGCGCCGCCCATACCCCGACGACCAGGAAGGCGGCGACCGCGTCGCTGGGCCGGTGCCAGCCGGCGGAGAGGGTGGCCACCCCGGCCACGGCGGCGTACGCGGTGCCGAGGAACGCCCCGAGGACGCGCACCTTGGCCGGCAGCACCAGGATCAGCGCCAGCGCCACCGAGGCGGCGATGGTGGTGTGTCCACTGGGCAGGCTGTTGCCGACCGCGTCGCGTTGCGGGTCGATGCCGAGCGCGGGCCGGTCGATGACGTACTTGAGCACCTGGGTGGTGACGTTCGCGCCGGCGATCAGCAGGGTGGCCGAGATGGCGAGCGCCTTGCGGCCCCGGATCAGGGCGATGAAGAAGATCACCACCATGGCCGCCAGCAGGGAGACCACCGACATGGCGTTGAGGATCCGGTTGACCAGACCGTCGATGCGGTCCTGGCCGATCCGGTTGCCGGTCAACGCGACGGTGTCGAGCCACTGCCCGGTCCCGGTGTGCACGGCGAACCGCCACACCAGCAGAAAGGCCGCCGTCTGGGCCAATGCCAGCACGACCAACCAGACCGCGGTCCAACCCCTTGCCGTCGCACGCACCCGCACACCGTAGCGGCACGCGCGGCACGTCGCGCGTGGGCCCACCGGGGCGGTCCGGATACCTTGACACGGGACCACGGGAGGTGACGGTGACCGGCACACCACAACACGGACGATCAACCCGGCAGCCGCCGGACGGGGCCCCGCCGACACCGCACGGGCCGGCCCCGCAGCCACCGGCCGGACAACCTGCCCACGCCGTGCCACCGGCGGACAGGCGGCCGACCGGAGCCCTGCCACCGGCCGGTACGCAGCCGCCGGCCGACGCGCAGCCGGCGGGGCCGCCGGATCAGGTGGAGTCGCTGGCCGGTCTGCTCGGCGGGCGCAGTGGCGCGATCGACGCGACCCTGCCGCCGGTGGCGTTCACCGCCGGCTGGCTGGCGACCGGACGGTCGGTCGTCGGCGGGGTGGCGGTGGCGGTGCTGGCCGGCACGGCGGTGGCGCTGTGGCGGTGGCGGCGCGGAGACCGGCCCCGGGCGGTGCTGATCGGGCTGCTGGCCGTGTGCCTGGCCGCCGTGGTGGCGCTGCGGACCGGCCGGGCGGCCGACTTCTTCGCGGTGCAGGTCTTCTCGAACCTCGCCAGCGCGTTGGTCTGGGTGGTGAGCATCGTGGTACGCCGGCCGCTGCTCGGTGTGGTCGTCGGGGCGGCGCTCCGCCAGCGGGGCCGGTGGCGGCGCGACCCGGCGCTGCTGCGGGCGTACGGGCGGGGCAGTTGGGTGTGGGCGGCCACCTACGTGCTGCGGGTGGCGGTGTTCCTGCCGCTGTGGCTGGGCGGACAGGTGCTCGCGTTGACGGTGGCCCGGGTCGCATTGACCTGGCCGCTGGTGGCGGCGGCGCTGACGGTGAGCTGGGTGGTCATCCGCCGGTCGCTACCGACCGGCCATCCGGGGCTGCGGCACCCGGTGGAACCCGGGTGAGCCGCGCCGGCCCGCCGCCGACGCGCGGCGCGGGCGCGGCGACGCAGGCGTCAGGCGCGAGACGGGGGACGGGGCACCGACGGGGCGGGGGCCGGGGCACACACGTAAAAGGAGAGGCCGCCACGGGGGGAGCGGCCTCTCCGATCAACACGGTACTCCGTCACAGGGCGTCGCGTTATCCCACGCGCGCTCTTTTTTCGCCGCTTTCCCGCCACGGCGGGGAAGCGGGATGGTGGGGTGGGCCGGCCGCTCCGCTGCGTCGGCCGGACGGTCGACCCACCCCCGGCCTGACCGTGGGAATCAGGCCGCCCACCGACCGGGCTGTCCGCTCCCCCGGGCCCGGTCGGCCTCCGGGTGGGTGGCGCCGCGCCACCCACCCGGTGGGGTCAACTCACCCGTTCGGGAAGAGCATCCCGTAGTCCGCGTACGCCATGGCGATGTCGGACTGGGCCCAGAACCGGTGGTAGTTGAAGGTCGGCTCGGGGCCGCCCTTGAGGTACGCGTCGACCTTCGGCCAGTCCGGGTCGTTCTTGTAGAACGACCGGATGTCCAGGAAGCTCTTGCCGGCGGCGATGGTGTCACCGTTGGGCATCTTCCCGGTCCAGCCCGGCGGCACGTAGAGGCCCTGGCCGTCGGCGGCGTTGTAGACGTCGTCGAACCGCTTGTAGTCACCGCGGGTCTCGGTCGTCGACACACCCTTGCTGTCGCTGGCCGCCGAGAGCGCGTCCAGCAGACCCTTGCCGGTGGTCTTGGCCTGCGTGTTGCCGGACTTGGCCGCGTAGGCGATCAGGGTACGGGCGAGGGAGCCGGTGACGCCGACGTCCTGGCCCGTGGAGCTGACCTCCACGTGCAGACCGGTGTTGGACGCCGGGCTGCTCGGGTTCCAGTTGGCGGGCTGACCCGTCCACTTGAGCTCGGACGGGACCGACCAGTTGGTGCCCAGCGTGGTGTTGGCGATCGCCCACGGCACCCACTTGTCGAGCAGCGCCTTGGCCTTGGTGTTGCCGGTCTCCAGGTACAGCTCGGCGATGCGCTGCATCGACCAGACCTGCATGCCGAACCACTGGTTCGACGGCGGGTCGTTGTAGACCGGGTCGACGTCGTAGTACATGCCGTAGAAGGTGGCGGTGCCCGCCGGCGGCTGGGCGTAGCTACCGTCCCAGCTGTTGGTGGCGCCACCGGCGATGCCGCCCTCGGCGGACTGGAGCCAGGTGTAGAACTCCAGCTGCCGGTCGAGGCTCTTCTGCCAGTCGCCGACCGCGGTCGGGGACTTCGGCTTGAGCTCGTTCACGTTGGTCATCGCCCAGGCCGCGAACGGGTTCTGGTAACCGAAGTGGCTGTGGCTGGAGCCGATCCGCCAGGACCAGCCCGCGCTGGCGTCGTACGCGCCACCCCAGGCGTAGTACCAGGACAGCAGATAGTGCGCCGAGTCCTTGCCGGTGCCGGCGGGGCAGGTGCTGGCCCCGACGCAGTTGCCGATCTTCTTGAAGTACTTGTCGTACATCGCGTACCGCAGGTAGTCGCCCATCTTGGCGGCCTTGGCCACGGTGGCGGCGACGTCGGCCTGCTTGCCCTGCGCCTTGGCCCAGGTCAGCGCCCAGTACGCGGCCTGCACGGCGCGGGCGTCGGCGTCCGGGGCGTTGGTGTACTTCCACTGCTTGGCCGGGGCGCCCGAGTCCTTGACGAACAGGTCGAGGTAGCCGTACTGGCCGCCGTGCTTGAAGGTGTCGCAGGACGGCTGCGGGATGGTCTCCCACACCGACTCCTGGGTGCCGCGCTGGAAGGTGTTGATGTACGCCGGCTTGGTGGTGCCGTCACCGCAGCGGCCGAAGCCGTAGGTGTTGTCGACGTCCATCAGCCAGTGCATGCCGTAGATGTCGCCGGTGCCGTAGGTGGACTGCAGCTCCGAGCGCAGCGGGTCCTGGCCGACCGGGACGCTGGCGTTCAGCGCCGACGGGTACTGGCTGGGCAGGTTGTACTCGGCGGCGTACTGCGGGGTGCCGGCGACGCCCGCGGTGGGCTGGTCGGCGTGCGACGGGATGATGTACTTCTCCATCACCGTCCAGGCGTTGTTGAACGGCGCCCAGTTCTGGGTCACCCGGCCGTAGTAGGCCTCCAGCCACAGCCAGTAGCTGAACGCCTCGGAGGTGGTCTCGTGGCCGTGGTCGGGGGCCTCGACGATCAGCGTCTCGATCGAGTGGTACGGCACGCCCTCGGGGCTGAAGTAGCCCGAGTTCTTGATCTTGCCGTACTGGTCGAGGAACTTCGCCACGTAGGCGTTGTCGCCACCGGGGGTGTCGTTGTCGATCTCGGTGGCGGTGACCACCACCGAGGAGACCCCGGTGCCGGCCGCGGTGATGGTGGCGGTGCCACCGGCGGTGTCGGTGTCCTCCGCCGCGGCGACCGTGACGGTGACCCCGGTGCTCCAGTTGCTCGGGGTCAGCGTGACGCTGGCCGGCGAGACCGTGATGTCGGTGTCACCGGCACGGGTGAGGGTCACCGGCACGTTGCCCGAGGGCGCGGCGCTGAGCTTGAGGTTGAAGGTGCTGCTGCCACCCTCGTTGACGCTCACCGCGGAGGGCGTGGCGACCAGCGCCGGGCCGGTGGCGGGGCTGACGGTGAACGACTTCTCCGACACGCCGATGCCGTTGGCGTTGTCGTACGCCTTGGCCTGGACCGTGTAGCTGCCGGCCGGCAGCGAGGTCAGCGTGTACGCGTACGGCGCGGAGGTGTCGGTGTTGACCAGCATGCCGTTGCGGTAGAACTCGACCTTGCTGATCGTCCCGTCCGGGTCGCTGGCGGTGGCGGTCAGCGGCACGTCGGCCGGCGCGGTGAACGGGCCGGTGGGCACGCCGAGGGAGACCGTCGGCGGCTGGTTGGCCGGGGTGCCGTTGCACGGGGTGCCGTTGAGGGTGAACGACGTCGGCTTCGGGTTGCTGCCCGAGTAGGAGCCGTTGAACCCGATGGTGGTGGAGCCCCCGGTCCCGATGTTGCCGTTGTAGGACTCGTTGGTGGCGGTGACCTCGCTGCCGCTCTGGCTCCACTTCGCCGACCAGCCCTGGGTGACCCGCTGGCTGCTGTTCGGGAAGGTCCACTTGAGCGACCAGCTGCTGAGCGCGTCACCCAGGTTCTTGATGGTGACGTTCGCGGTGAAGCCGCTGCCCCAGTCGTTGGTGGCGTAGACCACGTCGCAGGCCGGCGCGGCCTGGGCCGCGCTGGCCGGCAGGCCCACCCCGCCGATGGCGAGTGCGGTGGCGGCGAGCATCGCCGTACGGCGACGTCTTGCCATGAGTCTCATGTGCGCGGTGTCTCCTCGGACCGGGCCGGGGCTGCGGGCCCCGGCGGAGGCACCTCCACGCGCTGATACAGGGGTGCGCGGGGGGACGGAGGTGCCGGAATGGTGGTCGGTCCGGCCGGTGGGCCGGGGCAGGGACGGGGTACGGCCACTCAAGCCGTCGTGCCGTTCCTTCGGGTGCCGTCCGGGAGACCCGGATGCCCTCGGCGACCCACTCACTCACGCGTGTCTGGCTCCGCTGCGTTGATTCGACAGTGTGCCATGGAAGCGCTCCCACAACAACTACCTCTGTCGAAACGCAGGTCGATGTTTCGATCTCGTTTAGGGGCTTTCACAAAGCCGTGACGGGCGTTACAGTCGCAGCATCGCCGATGGGAGCGCTTCCATCGACGGAGATGCAACAAGTGAAGGTCACAACCGTGGTCGCCCGACCACGGGGTTCAGCCCGAACGGCTGACGACGGGCCAGCCCGGACACCGTCGCCAGCCAACACCCACCATCACGGAGGGAGGTGGAACCAGAGCCACTCGCGTGGCCCGGCTCCCGCGCGACACGCACGGCCGGACGCCAATTCGAGCGTGCGTGTGTGCAACACAGGTGGGGACGGGGGTTGCCCTCCCCCGTCCCCACACTAAACCCCCGTACTCGACGGGAAAAGAGGCCGACGGGTCAGGCGTGCGCGCCGCCCGGCCGGCCTCGATCGCTATCTGCCCCTCGGCAGATCGGCCGACCGTCCCTGACGACGCCCGTCACACTCGCCATTCCCCATCCCGGCCGCCCACGCGCGGCCCTCTAGGCTGGCGGTCCGCCTCCCGAGGCGGCCGGGCCGTCGCACGCCCGCGCTGGGAGCGCTCCCGGCCGTCGGGGTGGCCCGCACCCTGAGGAGAAACATCCATGTCGATACTCACCCGGCGACGCCTGCTGCGCCGCGCCGCGCTCTCCGCCACCGCCACCGCCGGCGCCGGGCTCTCCGCCGCCGCCGCTGGCGCCGGACTGACCGCGGCCACCGGCGTCCTCGCCGCCGGCTGCGACGCGCCGAAGGGTGGCGATCCGACCGCCGACCCCGCCGCGGAGCGGGTGCGTTTCCCGCACGACTTCGGCTGGGGCGCCGCCACCTCGGCGTACCAGATCGAAGGCGCCGCCAAGGAGGACGGCCGGGGCGAATCGGTCTGGGACACCTTCAGCCACACCCCCGGGCGCACCCGCAACGGCGACACCGGCGACGTGGCCGCCGACCACTACCACCGCTGGGCCGACGACCTGGACCTGATGCGCGACCTCGGGCTGCGCAGCTACCGGTTCTCCATCTCCTGGCCCCGCATCCAGGCCGACGGCACCGGCAAGCCCAACCAGCGCGGGCTCGACTTCTACAAGCGGATCATCGGCGGCCTGCACGAACGCGGCATCGCCCCGATGGTCACCCTGTTCCACTGGGACCTGCCGCAGGCGTTGCAGGACGACGGCGGCTGGGAGAACCGGGACACCGCCCACCGGTTCGCCGACTACGCCGACACGGTCTTCCGGGGCATCGGCGACCAGGTGCCGGTGTGGTTGACCATCAACGAACCGAAGACCGTGGTGCAGAACGGCTACCTCTGGGGCCACCACGCCCCCGGCCGGCAGGACGCCGACGCCGCCTACCTGGTCGCCCACCACCTCCAGCTCGCCCACGGCCTCGCCGTGCGCGCGCTGCGCGCCACCGGCTACGACACCCGGATCGGCCCGGCGCTCAACCTGCACCCGTGCTACCCCGCCGACGACAGCCCGGCCGCCGCCGCCGCCGCGAAGCTGCACGACGGGTACGAGAACCGGCTCTACCTGGACTCCATCCTCACCGGCGCCTACCCGGCCGACGTGCTGGCCGACCTCGGCCCGGACAGCCGGATGGCCAAGGGCATCCGCGACGGCGACCTGGCGACCATCGCCAGCCCGATCGACCTGCTCGCCGTGCAGTACTACACCCCGCTCTACCTGACCGGCAACGGCAACACCGTCACCCGCTGGCCCACCAGCGAGGCGGACTGGCAGCAGATCTACCCGCAGGGCATGTACGACACCCTGACCCGGGTCACCCGCGACTACGGGCCGATCCCGATCACCGTCACCGAGAACGGCCTGCCCTGCCCGGACACCCTCGGCCCGGACGGCACCGTCGACGACGCCGGCCGGATCGCCTTCCTGCGCGACCACCTCACCGCCGCCCACCGGGCGATCGCCGACGGTGTGCCGCTGGAGAGCTACCACGTCTGGTCGCTGCTCGACAACTTCGAGTGGGCCGAGGGCTACGACCAGCGCTGGGGACTGGTCTACGTGGACTACCCGACCCAGCGGCGGATCCCGAAGCGCAGTGCCCACTGGTACCGCCAGGTCATCCGGGACAACGGCCTGTAGGCCGAGCAGGAACCAGAACACCACCGGCACGGCCGGACCGCGTGGGGGCGGTCCGGCCCGGCAGCCGACCGACCGTCAGCGGGGCAGCGCCTGCTGGAGTTCCGCGCGCAACGCCGGGGTCAGCATCTCGCCGGCCTGCTTGGCCAGCCGGGCCATCTCGTAGCCCACCACCCCGATGTCCGCGTCCGCGCCGGCCAGGGTGGCCAGGATCGAGCCGTCCCGGATCTGCATCACCAGGAAGTAGCCCCGGCCCATCTCGACCACCGTCTGCTTGACGACGTCCCCGTCGAACATCCGGGCGGCGCCCGCCGTGATGCTCATCAACCCCGACGTCACGGCGGCCAGCTTGTCCGCGTGGTCGCGGGGCAACTGCGCCGAGATCGCCACCAGCAGCCCGTCCGAGGAGACCACCACCGCGTGCGCCACCCCGGGCACCCGCTCGGCGAACGCGTTGACCAACCAGTTCAGGTCACGCGCCTCCTGGCTCAGTGTCATCACTGTCGTCCTCCTTCACTGCGCACACCCGGCGGCAGGATCAATTCGGTGGTCTCCTCGGCCTCGGCCCGGCGCACCCCGCTGTAGAGCCGGGACAGCATCCCGCCCACCGCCTCCGGGTCCGGGTCCTCGCGGACCCGGGCGGCCGGCGGCCGGGCCGGCTCGGTCACCGAGGTCAGCTGGGCCATCGGCACCCGCACCGGCAGCCCCCGGTCGTTGGTGCCGCCGGTGACCGGGACCAGCGGCGGCGGGGTGCTCCCGCCCAGCGTGGCCGGCGACGACGGGGCGGGACCCTGCCGGGACCACCAGCCGCCGTCGGCCGCAGGCACCGGTGTCCGCACCTGCTCGGCGCGGGCGGGCAACTCCGGCGGCGATGACGGGACCGGGCGACGGCCGGCCACCGGCAGCTCCGCCGGGTCCACCGCGCCGGGACCGGGCCACACGGCCGGACGCGAGGACGGCCCGACCGCAACCGACGGCGGCCCCACGGGACGCGACGTCAGGCCGGCGGGGGCGACGGAGGCCGACACCCGCGACCCGGATGACCCGGTCGGCGGTGCCCCGTCGGGCTCCGGTGCCGGGGCGAGCAGGGTCGCCGGCAGGGTCAGCCGGGCCACCAGCCCCTGCCCCTGCGCGGCCAGCCGCACGCCGACGCCGTGCCGGGCGGCCAGGTGGCTGACCACGAAGTGCCCCATCCGCTCGACCGCCGCCACGTCGGCCACCGGCGGCTCCGCCAACACCGCGTTGGCCTGCGCCAACGCGGTCGGGCTCATGCCCAGACCGGCGTCGGCGATCTCCACCACAGCCCCACCGCCCTCGGCCCACGCGGTCACCCGGACCAGGGTGTCCGGCCGGGAGAAGGCGGTCGCGTTCTCCAGCAGCTCCGCCACCAGGTGCACCAGCTCCCCGACGGCGTGCCCCACCAGGTACAGGTCGGCCACCGACTCGTGCCGGACCCGCTGGTACTGCTCGATCTCGGCGCTGGCCGCGAGCAGCACCGCACCCAACCGCACCGGCTTGTTCCACCGGCGGGTCGACTCGGTGCCGGCGAGCACCAGCAGGCTCTCGTCGTTCCGGCGCATCCGGGCGGCCAGGTGGTCCAGCTTGAACAGGTTCTCCAACTGGTCCGGGTCGGCCTCCTCCCGTTCCAGGTCGTCCAGCAGCTCCAGTTGCCGCTCCACCAGCACCTGGCTGCGCCGGGCCAGGTTGACGAACATCGCGTTGACCGTACGGCGGGTCTCCGCCTGCTCCACCGCGACGCTGACCGCGCTGCGGTGCACCGCCACGAACGCCTCGGCCAGCTCGCCGATCTCGTCCAGCGAGCGGACCACGGCGGGCGGCACGTCGATCGTCGGCACCCCGCCGTCGACGGTCCGCAGCCGCTTCAGGGCGTGCGGCAGCTCCACCTGGGCGATCCGCAACGCCTGGTCCCGCAGCCGCTGCATCGAGTTCGCGATCGACCGGCCGACCAGGACGGCCAGCAGCACCGCCAGGGCCAGCACCACCACGATGCCGCCCAGCACCAGCAGGGTGGTGCGCAACTGGTCGCCGCTGACCTCGTCGGCCCGGACCACCGCGTCGTCGAGCACCCGCTCCTCCAGCTGCCGCAGCAGTTCCTGCCGCTGCTCGCTGGCCGTCCACCACTGGTCGGCGGGCAGCACCGCGGGCAGGACGGTGCCCCCGGTGCTGATGCTCTTCTCCTCCAGCCGGGTGGCGTCGACGAACGCCCCGGTGCGCGAGGTCCGGTCGTACGCCTGGATCTGCGCGGTCGTCGCGGCCACCCGGAACGCGCCCAGCGCGGCGAGCTGCTGCGCCCGCAGGTCGGTGAGGTTGACCTGGTCCTCCAGGCCGTAGCGGCCGGCACGGCCGGCGGCGTACAACTGGCCCCGGATCCGCGAGGACAGCTCCTTGACCCGGGCCAGCTGCACGTAGCGCAGCACCGCGTCGGTCAACTCCGGACGCTCCGGCCCGGGGCTCGGCTCGGCGAGCAGGCCGAGCAGCGCCTCCACCGCCCGATGGTAGTTACCCAGGATGGTGTCGCTGCTCAGCACCGCAGGCGGCACCGCCGAGCGGATGTAGACCACCTGGTCGTACGCCTCCACCGCCTCGGCGTAGGCGACCTGCCAGGCGGCGTCGGCGTCGGCCAGCGGCCCGGCCGCCTCACGCAACGCCCCGAAGGCCGTATCGGTGGCGGCGTGCAGCGGCCGCAGCGCGACCAGCGCCGCATCCCGCTCGGCGGCGCTGCCCGCCCGGCGCAGCGCGGCCAGCTCACCGGCCGTACGGTCGCGTTCCTGCTGGAGCCGGTCCACCGCCGTGGTGATCTGCTGTCCGATGCCGACCTGCCTGGCGAAGTCGTTGAGCGCGGTGGTCCGCCCCACCAGCGCCGCGGTCTGCACCCCGGCCAGCACCAGGAACGCCACCGACGGGATGACCAGGACGGTGGCGAGTTTGGTACGCATCCGCCAGTCCCGCAGCCGCAACGGCGAACGCCGCCGGTGCGGCACGACCCTCTCGTCGAACCGGTTCCGACCCGGCGACTCCGCGCTCGGTGTCGGGTCGGGACCTGCGTCCACGTCTCGCCTCCTCGGCTCCCGTCCCCACGACAGGGGGCCGGGTCCATCCAACCAGGCCAGACAGCCGTGTCAACGGGTCGACGGCGCATCCGGGCCGGCGGAGCCGCCTGCTCCGGGGGCCGGGCCCGGCGAGGGGTCCTCCTCCGTACGGCCGGTGCCGGCGAGCCGGTCCGCGTCGGGCACCCGACCCAGCGCGACCAGCGCGGCCCCGGTCGCCCCGATCTCCCGCTCGGCGCGGTGCCGGACCGGACGCGGCGCGAGCGCGGCGGCGAACGCCGTACGCCACCACGTGGAGGCGGTCACCGCTCCCCCGCCGAGCACCACCTCGACGGGTGCGTCGACCCCGGACTCCAGCACGGCGAGGTCGTCGGCGACCAGCCGGCACAGCCCGGTCATCAGCCCGGCGAGGATGTCCACCCCGGTGCTGGAGAAGCTGAGCCCGCGCAGCTCACCCGAGCCGGCCGGGGCCAGCCCGGGTGGCCGGTCCCCGCCGAGGCGGGGGTCGGTCGGGAGCACGCCGTCCGGCGCGATCCGGGCCAACGCGGCGTCGAGGTCGGGCCCCTGCGGCAGCCGCAACTCCCGGTCGGCCCAGGCGAACAGGTTCCCGCCGCTGGAGTAGGCCGCCCCGGTCACCACGTGCTCATGGTCCACCCGGTAACGCCACAGCGAGGCCGGCAGGGGTGGCAGCGGCGTCCCGGCCGGAACCCGCTGGACCAGCCGCACCGCGGCCGAGGTGCCGACGGTGACCGCCGCCCGGCGCGGGTCGACACAGCCCGAGCCGACGTTCGAGGCGGCCCCGTCGCCGACCGGGGCGGCCCAGCGCGCCCCGGCCAGCTGCGGCCACCGGCGGGCGTACCCGGCGCGCAGCCGGCCCTGCCAGTCCATCGGGGCCAGCTCAGGCAGCTCACCCGGCCGCGCCCCGGCCACCGCGACGGCCTCATCGTCCCAGGTCAGCCGGCTCAGGTCGAGCAGGCCGGTGCCGGAGGCCATGGACACCGACATGGGCGCGTCGTCGAGCAGGTGACCCAGGACGTACTCGACCAGGCCGGCGAACCGGGTCACCCCGGCCGTACGGTCGCGCAGCCAGGGCAGCCGCACCGACCAGTAGCAGCGGTGCCACCATGCCCCGGTACGCGCGTGGAAGCCCTCCGGGTCGGCCGGGCCGGACGTCCCCGCCGGCGGTGTGGCCCGGGTGTCCAACCAGGTCAGCACCGGGCCGAGCGGGTCACCGGAGCGGTCCAGGGGCAGCACCGAGTGCCACTGCGCGCAGACCGCGACCAACCCGACGTCGCGCAGGTGACCGGCGGCGGCCAGCTCGTCGAGGCACTCGGTGAGGCCGGCGAGGTAGCCGGCGGCGTCCAGGGTGCCCGTGCCGTCCCCGGCGACGGTCAGCTGCACCCGGCGACGGGCCAACGCTCCCGGCAGCGGATCGGCGTCGGCGTCGAGCACCAGGCCACGGACCGAGGAGGTGCCCAGGTCGAGAGCGAGAATGTTCATCGCGGGTCACGGTACCCGGCGGTACGGGTGGGAACGCCCTTCCCCGGCGGGGGCGCACCGCCTAGGCCCTGTGTCGAAGTCGGTCATAGCCACTCGTTGATCGCGGCGATGTGAACGGTGGCTTCGTAGCGGACGGCGAGTTTGTCGAACCGGGTCGCTACGGCTCGGTTGCGCTTGAGTCGGTTGATGCCGCACTCCACGGCGTGGCGCTGCTTGTATCGCTCAGGGTCGAAGGCCGGGGGTCGGCCGCCCTTGGAGCCTTTCTTGCGTCGGTTGGCGTCTTGGTCGGCCTTCGAGGGGATCGTCGCGGCGATACCGCGTCGGCGCAGGTAGCGGCGGTTGGCCTTCGACGTGTAGGCCTTATCGGCCAGGACCCGGTCCGGGCGGGTCCGTGGCCGGCCGGCGCCGAGACGGGGCACCCGGATCCCGTCGAGTACGGCCGTGAACTGCGGGCTGTCCCCACGCTGCCCGGCTGTCAACACGATCGACAACGGCTTCTGCCCCTGCTCGCAGGCCAGGTGCAGCTTCGTGGTCAGCCCACCCCGCGACCGACCGAGCGCGTGATCGGTCGGCTCGACCCCGACCCCACCCGGCGGCTCTGCCTGCAGATCCCCCTTTTACGCGCCCCGGCAGCATGCTGATGCGCTCGGGCGACCGTCGAGTCCACCGACACGTCCCAGACCACCCGACCGGCCGCATCAGACACAGCCTGCAAGACGGTCAGGATCTTCGCCCAGGTCCCATCACGCTGCCAACGCCGGAACAGCCCGTACACCGCAGCCCAGGACCCGTAACACTCCGGAACATCCCGCCACGGGGCACCGACCCGTGTCCTCCACCGAATCCCATCAATAAGCTGCCGTTTCGTCCATCTCGACGGCCGACCCGGCCGACGCCCCGCAGGCAGCAACGGCTCCAGCGCCACCCACTGTGCGTCGGTAAGGTCATGCCGCCTCGCCACCACTAGGGTGTCCACGAGGTCTCCGGTGTTCGGGTTCTGCTTGGTCGCTGAACCAGATACCGGAGACCTCGCTACATCTCGAACACCAACACGCGAAGATCCTCACCCAACAGCCCAAACCCCGGCACCGACTTCGACACAGGGCCTAGGGTGTCGGTATGCCCGCGCACCTGACCTGCTGGTGGCCCGCCGACCCGGCGGCCATCCCCCGCGCGTAGCTATCCACGCGGCCGCCCGACGAGGCGGCCGACGGTCCTCCCCCGGCACCCGGGGCCGCCCGACGACGAGGCGGCCCGACCCGGAGGAGAAACCCGATGAC
The DNA here is from genome assembly GCF_053667945.1 of Micromonospora sp. SCSIO 07396. Lineage (NCBI taxonomy): Bacteria > Bacillati > Actinomycetota > Actinomycetes > Micromonosporales > Micromonosporaceae > Micromonospora > Micromonospora sp. SCSIO 07396. The sequence goes on along the minus strand of NZ_CM132210.1, from coordinate 1,456,858 downwards.
CCACCTCTACGACCTGCTCGCCGCCGTCGCCGACGGCGTCGACCCGGGCCCGTTCGCCCTGCTGCGCCGCGACGGCGTCGACCACGTGGACCTGTTCACCGGCCCGGTCGACGTCGCCGGGCGGCTGGCCGACCTGCCGCTGCCCGAGGGTGGTCCGGGCCCGCGCACGCTGGCGCTGGTGCCGTACCGGCAGATCGCCGAACGGGGCTTCGCGTGCGTGGACGACGGCGTCCCGCTGGAGTACCTGACCGTCACCGGGCACGCCACGCTGCCCGTGGCCGACCTGCTCGCCGCCCTGCCGGCCGGGCCGGTGGTCTGCGCCGACGCCGCCTTCGACGTCGACGACGACGGGTACGCCCGGATCGTCGAGCGGGTGCTGGCCGAGGAGATCGGTCGGGGGGCGGGGGCGAACTTCGTCATCCACCGCACCCTGCACGCCACCGTGCAGGGTGCCCCGTTGGGTGCCGCGCTGGCCGCGCTGGGCCGGTTGCTGCGCGACGAGCGGGGCGCGTACTGGACGTTCCTGGTGCACACCGGCACCCGGACGCTGGTCGGCGCGAGCCCGGAACGGCACGTCAGCGTCGACGACGGGCTGGTCATGATGAACCCGATCAGCGGCACCTTCCGGCACACCGGGGCCGGCGCCGGGCGGGACGCGCTGCTGCGGTTCCTGCACGACCCGAAGGAGGTCGAGGAGCTGTACATGGTCCTCGACGAGGAACTGAAGATGATGGCCGGCGTGGCCGAGCACGGCGGGCAGGTGGTCGGGCCGTACCTCAAGGAGATGGCACACCTGGCGCACACCGAGTACCTGCTGGCCGGCCGGGGCACCCGCGACGTCCGGGAGGTGCTGCGGGAGACCATGTTCGCCCCCACGGTGACCGGCAGCCCGATGCAGAACGCCTGCCGGGTGATCGCCCGGCACGAACGGACCGGCCGGCGCTACTACTCGGGGGTGCTGGCGCTGCTGGGCCGCGACGCCGAGGGCCGGCAGACGTTGGACGCGCCCATCCTGATCCGGACCGCCGAGATATCCCCCACCGGGCGGCTGCGGGTGCCCGTCGGGGCGACCCTGGTCCGGCACTCCACCGCCGCCGGTGAGGTCGCCGAGACGCACGCCAAGGCCGCCGGGGTGCTCGCCGCGCTGGGGCTGGGCCCGCAGGCGTCGACCGACGGGCCGTACCCGCCGGTGCGGTGGGCCGACGATCCCGAGGTACGGGCGGTGCTCGCCGCCCGCAACACCCCACTGGCCCGGTTCTGGCTCGACCAGCGTGGCCCCGGTGCGGCGGCGCTGCCCGGGGCGGCCGGCCGGCGGGCGCTGGTGGTCGACGGGGAGGACACGTTCACCGGGATGCTCGCCCACCAGTTGCGTGCCCTGGGCCTGACGGTGGACGTGCGGCCCTGGCACGCCCCCGGCCCCGACACCGGGTACGACCTGGTGGTGGTCGGCCCCGGACCGGGCGACCCGGGCGTGGTCGACGACCCGAAGATGGCCGCCCTACGCGGGTTGCTGAGCGGGCGGTTGGCCGCGGGGCTGCCCACCCTGGCGGTGTGCCTGGGCCACCAGTTGCTCAGCGGGCTGCTGGGGTTGACGCTGCACCGCCGCGCCGCGCCCTACCAGGGCCTGCAACGGGAGGTTCCGCTGTTCGGGGTGCCGCGAAGGGTGGGTTTCTACTCGACGTTCACGGCGCGGGCCGACGCCGACCGGATCGGGTCGCCGTACGGGCCGGTGGAGCTGGCCCGGGACCCGGCCGACGGGGCGGTGCACGCGCTGCGCGGGGCGACCTTCGCCGGGGTGCAGTTCCACCCGGAGTCGGTGCTCAGCCGCGACGGCCTGGCGGTGCTGGCCGAGCTGCTGGGTCAACTGCTGACCCGGCCGGCGCTGGCGGCGCACGGCGACCCGGTGGGCGGATAGCGCGGCGGGTGGACGGTGATCGGACGGAACCCCCACCCGTCCGGTCCACCGTCCACCCGCCGGTGCGGACCGGCGACTCAGCCGGCGAGGCCACGCTTCACGGCGGCACCGATGCGGACCGCCCGCTTGGCGGTCAGCGCGGTGGCCGCGAGCGCCACGTGGTCCGGGGCGACCTCGCCGTTGTTGCTGGTGTGCGACGCGCCGTACGGGTTGCCGGCGACGAACTGGCTCGGGTCGGTGTAGCCGGGGGTCACCACCACGCCACCCCAGTGGTAGAAGATCGTGAACAGCGACAGCAGGGTCGACTCCTGGCCGCCGTGCGAGGTGGCGGTGGAGGTGAAGCCGCTGTAGACCTTGTCGGCCAGCGCGCCGTTGGCCCACAGCGGGCCGGTGGTGTCGATGAACTGCTTGAGCTGGGCGGCGATCATGCCGTACCGGGTGGGTGAACCGAAGATGACCACGTCGGCCCAGGCCAGGTCGTCGATCTCGGCCTCCATCACGTCCTGGGTCTCCAGGCGGTGCGCCTGCCAGCCCGCGTTGGAGCGGATCGCCTCGTCGGGCGCCAGCTCCCGTACCTTGCGCAGGCGCACCTCGGCCCCCGCCTCACCGGCGGCCTCGCAGGCCGCCTGCGCCATCTGGTAGGTGATCCCGGTCGCGCTGTAGTAGATGACCGCTACCTTGACCTGGCCGTCCATCGTCTGTGTCCTCCTCGGTTCGGGTCAGCTCCCGCGACTACCCGGTGCTTGCCGGATCAAACATCCGCCTATGGCATGATCCGGACATGCAGCTACGCGCCGCGACCCCGGGGGACTGGCCGGCGATCTGGCCGTTCCTGCGCGAGATCGTGGCGGCCGGCGAGACGTACACCTGGCCGCGCGACGTGGGTGAGGACGACGCCCGCCGGCGCTGGATGGTCGCCCCGCCCGGCCGCACGGTGGTCGCGGTGGACCACGACGCGTCGGTGCTGGGCACGGCGAAGCTGGTCGCCAACCAGGAGGGTCCGGGCGACCATGTGGCGAACGCGAGTTTCATGGTCGCGCCGGCGGCGGCGGGCCGGGGCGTCGGTCGGGCGCTCGGGGCATACGTGCTGGAGCTGGCCCGGCGGGACGGCTACCTGGCGATGCAGTTCAACGCGGTGGTGGCCAGCAACACCCGGGCGGTGGCGCTATGGCGGTCGCTGGGGTTCACGGTGGTCGGCCGGGTGCCCGAGGGGTTCCGCCACCCCGCCCTCGGCCCGGTCGACCTGCTGGTGATGCACCGCCGAATCGACTGACCTGCGGCGGGGCGTCGCGTCCCCCGGTCGGCTGTCGCACCCGGACGGCACCGGCGCGGCTCAAGATTTGCGCAAGTTCCAGCCGGGAACGCTCCCACGGGTGGGCCCGGCGACGATCCTGATGGGCACGGATGCCGGGGATAGCGGAAACCGGTGACCCGGGGGGACCTGCACGGGGGACCGCGCTCCGCCGGTTCGGCAACCGGCGTAGCGCGGTCAGGGGTGTCCGCCGGGTGTCGGTGCCTGCTCCTATGCTGACCGGCGTGGTGGAGCTGACCGGCGACGAGGCGTTGACGTTGCGGATGACCGCGTTGGCCCTGCGGGAGCACCCGGCCGGCCGCCCGTCGGGGGTCGCCGGCGTGGTGGAGTGGTTCGGGGCGATGCAGGCGCAGGACGCGGCGAGCGGCCTGTGGTCGCTGGGGTTGCGACTGCCCGGCCACACCGAGGCCGACGTGCGGGCCGCCCTGGAACGCCGCGAGGCGCTGCGTACCTGGCCGATGCGCGGCACCGTGCACCTGGTGCCCAGCCGGGACGCCCGCTGGATGCTCGACCTCACCGGCGTACGGGCGCTGGCCGGCGCACCGGCCCGGCGGGCCGTGCTGGGGCTGGCCGAGGCCGAGGCCGACCGGGCCGCCGACGTGCTCGGCGCGGCGCTGGCCGGCGGCGGCCGGTTGACCCGCGCGCAGTGCCTGGACACCCTCGCCGCCGCCGGGGTCGACGTCTCCGGTCAACGCGGCTACCACCTGCTCTGGTATGCCAGCCAGCGGGGCGTCACCTGCATCGCCCCGCACGTGGGCACCGAGCAGACCTTCGCGCTGCTCGACGAGTGGGTCCCCGACCCGCACCGGCCCGAGCGGGACGAGGCGCTGGGCATCCTGGCCGGGCGTTACTTCCGCAGCCACGGGCCGACGACCCGGCGCGACTTCACCGGGTGGACGGGGCTGGCCGCCGCCGACACGAAACGGGCCGTCGCGGTCGCCACCGACGCCGGGACGCTGACCACGGTCCGGGTCGACGGGGTGGAGTCGCACCTCGACCCGGCGCTGCTGGACGCGCCCCGGCTGCCGGTGGACGACGTGCACGTGCTGCCCGGCTTCGACGAGTACCTGCTCGGTTTCAAGGACCGCACCCTGATGGTCGAGCCGGCACACCTGAAGGCGGTGATCCCCGGCGGCAACGGCGTCTTCCAGTCCACCGTGGTGCGCGCCGGCCGGGTGGTGGGCACCTGGAAGCGCCGCCTCGCCCGGACCAGGGTCACCGTGACGGTGCAGCCGCTGGTCCCGCTGGACGCGTCGACCCGGCAGCGGGTGGAGGTGGCGCTGGAGGGTTATGCCCGCTTCCTCGGCCTGCCGCTGCACCTCACCTGGTAGGTCCGCACCACCCGCTCCCCAGGCCACCGGCGCTGCCGGCCCGCCGCGTCGCTGGTCCCCCGGTCCCGACATTCCTGAACGGCCTGCCGCATGACGGCGGCGCCCGCATCCGGCGGCACGCCACCTGCGGGGCGGGTGACGGGTGACGGTGGGTCACAGACGGACACCATGCGCCATCAGCGGCTCCATGACCGAGAGTGACCGTCGGTTATCCGCCGCCCTCCGGCCCAGCGCCCCACGGAACACGCGAAATAACCTTTGAGCTGGGATTTTGTCGCAACGCCCCGCCGACCACCACCAACCCCTCGCGGAGACTTTGCTCTGCTGCCGTCGACGCGACAGCTACTCGTCGTGGCTGTCGCGTCGACGGCAGCAGAGCAAAGCGTCCGGAGGTGATGGGGTGCGCCCGGGCATAATGTCACTGTCCGTGTCGATGGGCACGGGTGGGTAACGGGCTGACGGGCGGGCGACGAGACAGGAGGGTGGGCCGGGTCCCGTGGCACGGGCGGGAGGCCGGACAGCTGAGGGGCACCGAGGTAGCGGGCGGCGCGGGGCGGCAGAGCAGCAGGGCGGCGCGGAGCAGCAGGCCACCTGGGCGGCGGAGCAGTAGGGCAGCAGAGCAGGGGGATCGGTGGCCGCACGCCGCCGGGGGTGGGTAAGCGTGTGGCCACCGATCCGGGGTGAAGGGACGGGTCAGTCGCCGAGTGCGCCGGCCGACCGGCCCTCGTGCAGGGTCAGGTTCCGGCCGGAAGCAGGGTCGAACAGGTGGATCTTCTCCAGGTTGAACCAGACCCGCCGGTCCTCGCCCTCCTGCACCGGCGACTCGGCCGACAGCCGGGTCACCAGGTTGCCCCCACCGCCGCTGAAGTCGGCCCCGGCGTCGGCGGCCAACTCCTCCAGCTCGGCGGCGCTGGCCCGCTGCCCCTCGACGGTGAAGTAGACGTACTTGTCGGAACCCATCGACTCGACGATCTCGGCGGGGGCGGTGAACTCCATGCCCCGGGCCCGCGCCTCGTCGTCGATCAGCTCGGCGTCCTCGAAGTGCTCGGGGCGGATGCCGAGGATCAGCTCCCGGGGCGCGTCGGCCCCCTCCAGCTCGCGGCGGATCCGGTCACCGATCGGCACGTCACCCAGGGCGGTGCGCAGCTTCCCGTCCTCGACGGCGGCGTGCAGGAAGTTCATCGACGGCGAGCCGATGAACCCTGCCACGAACAGGTTGCGGGGGTGGTCGTACAGCTCCTGGGGCGGGCCGACCTGCTGGATCGCGCCACCCCGCATGATCACCACACGGTCGCCGAGGGTCATCGCCTCGGTCTGGTCGTGGGTCACGTAGACGGTGGTGGTGCCGAGCTTCTTCTGCAACCGGGACACCACGGTGCGCATCTGCACCCGCAGCTTGGCGTCCAGGTTGGACAGCGGCTCGTCCATCAGGAACGCCTTGGGCTGCCGGACGATGGCCCGGCCCATCGCCACCCGCTGCCGCTGCCCACCGGAGAGGTTGGCCGGCTTGCGGTCCAGCAGCGGGGTCAGCTCCAGCACCTTCGCCGCCTCCTCGACCTTGGCGGTGATGGTCTCCTTGTCGAGTTTGGCCAGCCGCAGCGGGAACGCCATGTTCTCCCGGACGGTCATGTTCGGGTACAGCGCGTACGACTGGAACACCATCGCGATGTCCCGGTCCCGGGGCGCCTTGTCGTTGACCCGTTCCCCGCCGATGCGCAGTTCCCCGGAGCTGATGTCCTCCAGCCCGGCGATCATGTTGAGGGTGGTGGACTTCCCGCAGCCGGACGGGCCGACCAGGATGACGAACTCACCGTCGGCGATCTCCAGGTCGACGTCCTGCACCGCGACGGTGCCGTCGGGGAAGCTCTTGCTCACCTTGTCCAGCACGATGTCAGCCATTTTGTCACCTATCCCTTGACGGCGCCGGAGGTCAGACCGGAGACGATGCGGCGCTGGAAGAAGAGCACGAACGCGATGATCGGAATGGTGATCACCACGGCGGCGGCGCAGATCGCCCCGGTGGGGTCCTCGAACTGCGACTCGCCGGTGAAGAACGACAGCGCCACCGGCACCGTCCGGGCCCGCTCGGTGGAGGTGAGCGTGATGGCGAACAGGAAGTCGTTCCAGCAGAAGATGAAGACCAGGATCGCCGTGGTGAACAGGCCCGGGGCCGCCAGCGGGGCGATGACCCGGCGGAACGCCTGCCCCTGGGTCGCGCCGTCCATCTTCGCCGCCTTCTCCAGGTCCCAGGGGATCTGCTTGAAGAACGCCGACAGCGTGTAGATCGCCAGCGGCAGCGCGAAGGTGATGTACGGCAGGATCAGCCCCGGCCAGGTGTCGAAGAGACCGAGCTGCCGTTCGATCTCGAACAGCGGCGACACCAGCGACACCTGCGGAAACATCGCGATCAGCAGGGACACCCCGACCAGCAGGCGCTTGCCGGGGAAGTCCAGCCGGCTGATCGCGTACGCGGCCATCGCGCCGAGGACCACCGCGATGAGGGTGGCGATCAGGGCGATGCCGATGGAGTTGACCAGGGCGCGGACGAACTGGTCGGTGTCGAAGATGGTCTTGTAGTTGTCCGGCGTCCATTCCCGCGGCCAGAACTTGCCGTCGGTGAGGGTGGCCGGGGTCTTGAACGACAGTGAGGCGATCCAGAGCACGGGGACCAGGGCGAACACGACGACGATGACGTCGATCAGGCCCCAGCGCAGCTTCGCCCGGGTGGTGGTGTCGGCCATGTCAGCGCCTCTCCCCGTCGTCGCTGCCCGGGGCAGCGGTGCCGAACAGCTTCACGAAGACGAACGCGATGATCGCCACCGTGATGAAGATCAGCACGGACATCGTGGAGCCGATGCCGAGGTTGAGCCCCCGGATCAGGTTGTTGTAGGCGAGCATCGACACCGACGAGGTCTCGTTGCCGCCGTTGGTGAGCACGAAGATGTTGTCGAAGACCCGGAACGCGTCGAGGGTGCGGAACAGCAGCGCGACCAGGATGGCCGGCTTCATCACCGGCAGCATCACCTTGGTGAACCGCTGCCAGGCCGTCGCGCCGTCGGTGGAGGCCGCCTTGAGCAGGTCCTCCGGGACCAGCGCCAGCCCGGCCATCAGCAGCAGCGCCATGAACGGGGTGGTCTTCCAGATCTCGGCCAGCATGATGATCGCCAGCGAACTGGCCCGTTCGGTCAGCGGGGCGCTGCCGTCGAACAGGTTCGCCAGGTAGCCGGTGCCGGGCGTCCAGGCGTACCGCCAGGAGAACGCGGCGACGACCGTGACGATGCCGTAGGGGATGAGCGCGGCGGTCCGCACGATGCCCCGGCCGACCAGCGTGCGGTGCATGACCAGGGCCAGCCCCATGCCGAGCACCAGCTCCACCGCGACGGTGACCACCGTGATCAGCATGGTCACCCCGAACGCGGTCCACCAGAACTCGTTGCTGAGCACGGTGACGTAGTTCTCCAGCCCGATGAACTCGCGCTGGTCGGGGAAGCGCAGGTCGAAGCGCTGCAACGACAGCCAGACCGAATAGATGATCGGGTACGCGGTGACCAGCACCATGACCAGCGCGGCCGGGGCGCAGAGCAGCCAGCCCAGCTTCCGTTCGGCCTTCTTGTTCTCGCTCAACGGGGCACGCCGGCTCACGGCAGGACCCCCTTGGACTGGAGCGCGTCGGAGATCGCCTCGCGTAGCTCCTTGGCGGTCTGCTCCGGCCGGATCGCCGACGGCGGCGACAGGATCGCCGACATCACCGTGGAGATGCTCTGGTACGCGGGGGTCAGCGGGCGGACCGCCGGCTCCTTCAGCTCCTCCAGGATGGTCTCCTTCATCGGGTACGCCTCATCCATCTCCGGGTCGTCGTAGACCGCCTCGATGGTCGGCGGCACCCCGTCGTTGACCGCGGAGAACTTCTGGTTCTTGGCGTCCCGGATGCACTTCGCGGCCTCGAAGGACTCCGTCGGGTGCTTGGAGTAGGCGCTGACCGCCATGTTGATCCCGCCGATGGTGACCTTGCTGGGGGTGTTCGCGTCGATGCCGGGCACCCGGGCCCACTTGACCTTCTTGGCCAGCTCCGGGTCGGCCTCCTGCAACGCCGGGTAGACGAACGGCCAGTTGACCTGGAACGCTCCGTTGCCGGACTGGAAGTCGAGCCGGACCGGATCCTCGGTGGAGTTGCTGAACGACGGCGACGTCACGCCCGACGTGGCGAACCGCTGGAGCTGGTCGAGGGCCTTGACGGTGCCCTCGTCCATCACGGCCTTCTTGCCGTCGTCGCTGAGGATCTTGCCGCCGGCACTCTCGGCCAGGGTGTTGTAGAGCACCACCAGGCCCTCGTACTGCGCGCCCATGGTGAGCACCCGGTACGGCTTGCCCTGCCCCTTGAGGTCCTTGGCGGCGGTGATCATGTCGTCCCAGGTGGTCGGGGCCTGCGGGACGAGGTCGCTGCGGTACCAGAGCAGTTGCACGTTGGTGTTCTTCGGCGCCCCGTAGAGCTTGTCCTCGTAGCGGGCGGTGTCCAGCGGGCCCGCCAGGGTGCCCTGCTCAACCTCGCTCTTGTCCTGGCCGGTCCACTCGCGGATCCACTTGGCGCTGGCGAACTCCTGGGTCCAGGTGACGTCCAGGCCGAGCACGTCCATCCCGGTGTCCTCGGCGGCCAGCCGGCGGACGAGCTGCACCCGCTGGTCGTCGGCCTGCCGGGGCAGCACCCGGTAGGCGATCTTGTAGCGCCCCTCGGCGCGGGTGTTGCAGTCGTCGACGACCTTCTGCAGGTTCTGCTCCGGCGGGTAGTACAGGTTGATCGTGGGCGTACCACCGCCACCGTCGTCGGCGCCGCACGCGGCCAGCGGCGCGACCAGCGCCAGCGCGGCGGCGGCCGCCCCGGCCCGGAGCACCGGCCGACGCCGGTGTCGGGCCGTTCCGGGGTCCGTCATCGCCCCTCCCCTCTCTTCGGCGAAAACCGGGGAGGTCACCCGCGCCCTGCCATCAGGCCGGTGAAGTGCGGAAACGCGCCGCCCCGGGGTGTTCCGTGGGCCTACACTGCCCGACCTGCGAAGTCATGAAACCTGTCGGTAACCGAAGTCGGGGCGGACGGGCCGGGCCCGCTGCGGGAGCGTCACCGGCGTCCGGGTCGTCCCCGTCCGAGCGGTTTCAGCGCCGGACTCTCGCCTAGGACAGGAAACGTTCGGTCATCCGGGCGACGCTGGCCGGTGGCCGGTTCGCCCCGGACGACGTCGACCGGATCGTGGCGTCCCGGCTCGAACGGCAGGCGAGGAAGTGGCGAAGTCATGGACATGATGACCCCGCAGTGGCGGAAGTCGACCAGGTCCGGCAGCAACGGCGGATCGTGCGTCGAGGTCGCCGACAACCTGCCCGGCCGGGTGCTGGTGCGCGACACCAAGGACCGCGAGGGCGGCACCCTGCACTTCGACCGCACGGCCTGGACCGCGTTCGTCGGCTACGCCAAGCGGCACTGACCAGGTCGGCCGACCCGGCTCCCCCGCACCGCCGGGAGCCTGGTCGGCCCCGGCTCGCCCCGCTCCTGGTCGCCCGCCCCGGCCGGCAAGATCGACTCAGTTGGAGCGGTACAGCGGTATCGCGGTGTGGCGGACACCGCAACATCGACCCCAAGGAGTCGATCAACCGCGCCGCCCCCGTCCCGGCCGGCATCGCGCGGCCCGACCCGCATCGCGCGTCCCGTCGGCTTGTCGACGACTGTCCGGATGGCGGGCGCGGTGGGCTGTCCCGGGCGTGCCGTGTGCACTAGCGTTGATGCACTCACTCCACCAAGCCAGCGCGTCGCCGTCGTAGTCGATACGCCTCCGGCCGACATCAGCCTGCCCGTTCGGTGGGTTCTCCCGCGAACTCCCACTGCGCGCCCCCGCTCCGGGCAGGATCGTCCTCAACGAGGAGGTGCCCCGTGGTGCAGGACACCCGCGCTCTCGCCCTGACGTTCGAGGTGAGCGGCCTGCCACCGGTGAAAACCGAGGCGCTGTCCATCTTCGCCGCCGGCCATCGGCAGGCGACGAGGGTCCGCGCCCTGCTCGAAGCGGCCTGCGCCGCGGCCCAGCAGACCGGCTGGACGCCGCTGGCCGGGCCGGTCGAGGTCGACCTGATCCTGCGGTGCCCACCCGGGCACCGCACCTCCGACGCCAGCACCCTGCTGGGCGGGGTGTGCGCGGTGCTCCAGGACAAGAAGCGGGTGGCGAACATCGGGTTGGCCCACCTCGGGGTCCTGGTCGACGTCGCGCTCTACACCGACGACCGGCAGATCCGCCGGTTGTCGTACCGGGAGGAACCGGCGGAGAACCTCTCGTACCAGGTCCGGGTGGCCGCCGCGCCAGCCGTGGTTTGACCGACGCCCGCGGTGGGGTACCGCGGACGCCGACGAAGGGAGCACCGATGTCGGAGCCACATGTCACGCTCGACCCGCGCGGGCTCGACCCGGTGCAGCAGAAGCTGCGCGGCCCGTTGGAGGATCAGCTGACCTCGGCGCTGCAGGCCGCCACCGACCGGGTCCGCGCCAGTTACGCGGGCGAACCGGTCGAGCAGGTCTGCCAACGGCTGCTCGACGAGACCCGCTCCGGGCTGCACCCGGACATCGCCGCCGGTTTCCGCCCCGACATGGACGAGTTCTGCCGGGTCGCGGTGGCGATCGTCCGCAACGAGATCTCCTGACCCCCCGGCGGGGTCGGCGTCCGCCGGCCCCGCCGCCACCGGAGACATCCGCCCCCGCCGGAGGCCGCACCCCGGTCGGTCAGTAGCGGCCGAGGTTGGCCGCCGGGCAGATCACGATGCGTGGCGCATGCCGTGGGTCCAGCCAGCGCAGCACCGACACCAGGTCGGCGTGGGACAGGCTGACGCAGCCGGCGGTCGGGCCGCCGGCCGGGGTGCTGAACTCGTGCAGGAAGATGCCGCTGCCCGCGTCCGGCACCGGCTTCGCCACGTTCGGCGGCATGTTGTAGGTGATCACCGCGAAGTGGGTGTACGCCGGCACCTCCCGCCACAGCGCCTCGCTGTAGCCGCCGGGGTTCGTGCTGCTGTGCTGGAAGGTGTTGTAGGCCGGCGAGTCGGGGTTCTCGTTCCACCAGTCGTTCGTGACCACCCGGTGGTACGGGAACCGGACGCCCGGGTCGGCGGCGATGCCGTACATGGTGGGGCCGAACGAATACACCCCGGTCGGGGTGGTCGCCACCCCCTCGGTGTGGTGGTCGCTGAAGCCCTTCGCGCCCAGCCGGGCGGGCAGCGGGACGGAGACCGGCACCCAGTGGCCGCCCGCCCGGTGGAACGTCTCCAGGGTGGCGTAGGTGGTCGAATAGCCGGTGCCGGTGACGATGACGACCTGCCGGGTCGCGGCGGGCAGGGTGGTCAACCGGGAGGCCCGGTTCGGTGGCGGGACCGGCCGCTCCCGGCCCGTCGCCGGGTCCGTGTCGCGCCCGTCCGTCCCGGGTGTGGTCTGCATTCCGCCCATGATCGCACCGCCGGCGGTTCTGCGACGCCCCGAGGGCACGACGCCACGCCGCCCGGAGCCGGTACCGAGCCGCCCGGAGCCGGTGTTCAGCCCGGGGGTGGGTGGGGCGGATGGTTGGGTCAGGGTCGGGTCCGCAACTCCCCGACCCTGACCGCCAGCCGTCCGGCCCGGCAGCGGGTCGCGCCGGTGCGGGCGCGACGGGCGGGTCAGGCCGTTGCGTCGGGCCCGGCACGCGGACCAGGCCCGCCGGCACTCAGCTCCCCGGTGCCCCGGTTCCGGACTTCGGCGCGCTCCCGACCACCCCGATCGGTCGTGAACGCCGGCCCAGGTTAGGCAGCCGCCGGAGGGCCGGGCAAGCAGGCCGACGGGGTCGCTGAGGTGATTGCCGCCGGGGCGCAATTGCGGCATTCCGACGTGACACGGCCAGCCGGCCGGACGCTGTTGGCTCTCAGAAGTGGGCGAGCAGATCGGGGAAGGCGGCCAGCCGCATCACCCCGGTGTCGGCCGGGTCGAGGTCGTCGTCCTCCAGCACCCAGGTGTTCTCGTTGGGGATGAAGACCGCCCGCATCCCCGCCGCCCGCGCCGGCAGGATGTCCGACTTCGGGGAGTTGCCGATCATCCAGGCGTCGGCCGGGGCGAAGCCGTGCTCCCGGGCCAGCCACCGGTAGGTGCCGGTGTTCTTCTCGGCCACGATGTGCGCCGCGCCGAAGTGGTGCAGCAGGCCGCAGGCGTCCAGCTTGCGCTGCTGCTCCTCCCGGTCCCCCTTGGTCAGCAGCAGCAGGTCGTAGCGGGCGGCCAGGGCGTCGAGGGTGTCGGCGACCCCGGGCATCAGCTCGACCTCATGGTTGACCAGCGCGGTGGCCAGCCGGTCGATGTCCGCGCGTTCCCGGTCGGTGGCCGGGCGCTCCCGCAGCCGCTCCAGGCACTCGCCGAGGCTGCGCAGGAACACCTTGCTGCCGTAGCCGTGGGCCACCGCGTTGGCCCGCTCGATGTCGTCGAGCACGGTACGGATCTGGGCCCGGTCGAGGGTGGGGTGGTCGACCCAGTCCAGGAAGTCGTCGATCACCCGCTCGAACAGGATGTTGTTCTCCCACAGTGTGTCGTCCGCGTCGAAGATCAGCGTCGTCGCGCGCCCACCGGCGACCGTGCCGGCCCCGTCCGACGTCGCCCCGGTCACATCCGCACCCATCCCGGCTCCTCCCCGATCCGTCGGCCGCCCGGCCGGGCGGCCGACGGACACGCTAGCGGCCCGGCCCGCCCGGCACATCCGGGTTGTCCCGGCGCAGGGTCAGGATCAGGTCGGCCACCAGCGCCGTCCACCCGGTCTGGTGCCAGGCCCCGAGGCCCGCACCGTTGTCGCCGTGGAAGTACTCGGGGAACGCGATCAGGTCCCGCCAGTCGGGATGGGTCTGGAAGAGCTGACACGCACCGTAGATCGGCCGGCGGCCCCAGCCGTCCCGGGTGAACAGGGAGATCAACCGGACGGAGAGGTCGTCGGCGATCTCGTCCAGGGTGCACTTGCGCCCCGACCGGGTCGGGTACTCCACCTGGAGATCGTCGCCGAAGAACGCCGCGTAGTCGCGCAACGCGCTGATCAGCAGGAAGTTCGTCGGCATCCAGATCGGGCCGCGCCAGTTGGAGTTGCCGCCGAACAACCCGCTCGTCGACTCGGCCGGCTCGTAGCCGACGCAGAACTCCTGCCCGCCCAGGTCGACCGCGAACGGCTTGTCCAGGTGCGCCCGGCTCAGCGTACGCAGGCCGTAGTCGGAGAGGAACTCGTCGGGGTCGAGCATCCGGGCCAGCAGCCGGACCACCTGCTCCGGGCCGACCATGGACAGCAGCCGTTGCTGGCGGCCGTCCGGGCCGAGCCGACGGGACCCGATCACGTCGGCGTACTCGGGGCGTTGGGTGAGGAACCAGCGCAGCCGGGCGCCCAACTCGGGCAGGCGGTGCAGGGTACGGGCGCTCAGCCGGGTGGTGGCCGCCAGCGGCAGCAGCCCCACCACCGAGCGCACCTTCAACGGCACCTGGCTGCCGTCGGCGAGGCGCAGCACGTCGTAGAAGAACGCGTCCTCGGCGTCCCACAGCCCCTGCGAGTAGCCGGCGGCGGCGATGTAGGCGAAGTGCTCGAAGAACTTCGTCGCGGTGTCCACGTACGCCCGGTCGTGCTCGGCCAGCACGATCGCCATGTCCAGCAGGTTGAGGGCGTACATCGCCATCCAGCCGGTGCCGTCGGACTGCTCCAGCACCCCGGCCACCGGCAGCGCCGCCGAGCGGTCGAACGGGCCGACGTTGTCCAGCCCGAGGAAACCGCCCTCGAACAGGTTGTTGCCGCCGGTGTCCTTGCGGTTGACCCACCAGGTGAAGTTGAGCAGCAGCTTGTGCATCACCCGGGCGAGGAACTCGTGGTCGCGCCCGCCGTCGATCTCGAACACCTTGAGCGCCGCCCAGGCGTGCACCGGCGGGTTCACGTCACCGAACGCCCACTCGTACGCCGGGATCTGGCCGTTGGGGTGCAGGTACCACTCGCGGAGCAGGAGCAGCACCTGGGCCTTGGCGAAGCCCGGGTCGACCCGGGCGATCGTGACGCAGTGGAAGGCCAGGTCCCAGGCGGCGTACCAGGGGTACTCCCACGGGTCCGGCATGGAGATCACGTCGAAGCTGGTCATGTGCCACCAGGCGCTGTTGCGCCCGTGCCGGCGGCCGGCCGGCGGCGTCGAGCCCGGATCGCCCTCCAGCCACCGCTTGACGTCGAAGTGGTAGAACTGCTTGCCCCACATCAGCCCGGCGATCGCCTGCCGGGCGACCAGTGCCTCGTCGGCGCTGGCCGCGGCCGGGATCACCCCGGCGAAGAAGCGGTTCGCCTCGGCCCGCCGGGCCCACACCACCGCGTCGAAGCCGGCACCCAGCTCCGCCGGGGGCGGCGCGGCGGACCCGGGCGGCGGCGCGGTGCGGGTCAGCCGCAGCCGGATCTGCCGCTGCCCGCCGGCCGGCACCTCGAGCACGTAGTGCAGGGCGCCCTTGGTCCCCTCCCGGTCCGGGTTGACGGTGGCCGCGCCGGCCACCACGTGGTCGTTGATCCCGTCCTTCGGGTACGGCGAGCGGCCGGCCAGCCCCCACAGCCGCTCGGCGTTGGTGTCGTTGTCGCACAGCAGCGGGGTCGGCTCACCGTCGCCCTCCAGCAGGAGCTGCCCCAGCACCCAGTGCTCGCCGACCAGCCGACTGCCCTCGCCGGCCAACCGGGGCACCCGGTCCGCGCCGGGCGGACCCCAGGCCCAGGTGTTGCGGAACCACAGCGTGGGCAGCACGTGCAGGGTGGCCGCCTCGTCGCCCCGGTTGGCGACGGTGACCAGCATGCACAGGTCGGTCGGGGACGCCTTGGCGTAGTCGACGGTGACCGCCCAGTACCTGTCGTCGTCGAAGATGCCGGTGTCGACCAGCTCGTACTCGGTCTCGTCCCGGCCACGCAGGGCGTTCACGGCGACCAGTTCGTCGTACGGGAAGGCGGCCTGCGGGTAGTGGTAGCGCCAGCGCATCCACGAGTGGGTCGGGGTGCTGTCGAGGTACCACCAGTACTCTTTCGCGTCCTCGCCGTGGTTGCCGCCGTCGCCGCCGAGGCCGAACATCCGCTCCTTGAGGATCGGGTCGACGCCGTTCCACAGCGCCAGCGCGAAGCAGAACGTCTGCCGGTCGTCGCAGACGCCCGCCATGCCGTCCTCGTTCCACCGGTAGGCTCTGGACCGCGCGTGGTCGTGGGGGAAGTAGTCCCACGCCGTACCGTGCTCGCTGTAGTCCTCCCGTACCGTCCCCCACGCCCGCTCGGACAGATAGGGACCCCATGCGCGCCAGTCCTGCTCCCCGGCGTCGGCCTGGGCGAGCCGGAGCCGCTCGGCGTCGGGGGACGGGGTGTCGGAGGGCGATCTGTCGGTGAACACCTGCACATTTTCGACGCCGCCGGGGTACTTGACCACAGCGGTCATTGTCGTCGTGGCGTGTTACACCTCGCCGCCACAGGAGGAAAGAAGTTGATCGAGTTCGGTTTCGGGCCGGGGGTCTGCGGTGAACTGGCCGACGGGGCGACCCGGGAATGGCTGGTCACCGACGGTCTCGGCGGATACGCCATGGGCACGGTGAGCGGGCTGCGGACCCGCCGCTACCACGGTCTGCTGGTGGTCGCCGGGGAAACTCCGGCCGCCCGCCGGGTGGGACTGGTCAGCCTGGACCCGGCGGTGGTCCTGCCGTCCGGGGCCCGGGTCCGGCTCGGCGCGCACGAGTGGAACTCCGGGGTGGTCGACCCGCGCGGCTTCGAGTACCTGGAACGTTTCGACCTGGTCGACGGGCTGCCCCGGTGGCGGTGGCGGATCGGCGACGTGGTGATCGAACGGGAGCTGGCCATGACGTACGGCCGCTCCGCCGTGGCGGTGGTGCACCGGCTGGTGGCCGGCGGCCCGGTCCGGCTGGACCTCTCGGCCGCCTGCACCTGGCGCGACGCGCACGGCGAGCGGCGGGCCGACGGCCCGACGCCCCGGGTGGAGCCGGCCGACGGCGGCGCGGTGGTCGAGGGCGCTTACCGCCTCGCCGGCCCGGACTGGACGCCCGAGGGGCAGTGGTGGCTGGGCGTGCACCACCGTGAGGAGGCCGCCCGGGGGCTGCACCCCGACGAGGACCTGTGGTGCGCCGGACGGTTCTCCGGCGCGCTGGACCGGCCCGGGGACACCGTGTCGGTGCTGGCCTGGGCCGGTGACCTGGCCGAGGAGCCGCCCCCGGCGACGCAGGTGGTGGCGGCGGTCCGGCAGCGGAACCGGGCGGTCGCGGCGGCGGCGAAACCGGCCGACGCGGTGGACGCCACCCTGGCGCTGGCCGCCGACGCCTTCGTGGTACGCACCGCCGCCGGGCCGGACGTGGTCGCCGGTTACCCGTGGTTCGGCGCCTGGTCGCGGGACACGATGACCTCCTACGAGGGGTTGTTCCTGTGCACCGGGCGGGCCGACGAGGGGCGGGAGCTGCTGCGGTCGTACGCGGCGACGCTGTCGGAGGGGATGCTGGCGAACACCGCCGACACCGGTCGGGTGGAGTACAACACGGTCGACGCGACGCTGTGGTTCCTGCACGCGGTGGGCCGGCACGTCACCGTCACCGGCGACACCGACCTGGGCGACGAACTGCTGCCGGCGCTGCACGGGGTGGTGCGGGCGCACCTGGCCGGCACCCGGTACGGCATCGCCGTCGACCCGGACGACGGGCTGATCACCCAGGGCGGCACCCCGGGCACAGCGCTGACCTGGATGGACGCCCGGGTGTACGGGGTGCCGGTGACCCCCCGGGTCGGCAAGCCGGTCGAGGTGAACGCGTTGTGGATCAACGGGTTGGCCGGGTTGGCGGAGCTGACCGAGCTGGCCGGGCAGGACCCGGACGAGCTGTGGCGGCTGCACGACCGGGCCCGGGAGGCGTTCGGCAAGCGGTTCCCCACCCCGGCGGGCTGGCTGCACGACGTGGTGGACGCGCCCGCACCGGCGTACCCGCTGGGTGGGGCGGCGCACCACGACGACGACCTGCTGCGCCCCAACCAGCTGCTCGCCTGGTCGCTGCCGTACGCGCCGTTGGAGCCGGACCCGGTGGCGCTGCGTCGGGTGGCGGCCGGGCTGTTCACCCCGTTGGGGCCGCGCAGCCTCGCCGCCGACGCGCCGGAGTTCGCACCCCGGCACCGGGGCGGGCCGGCCGAGCGGGACGGCGCCTACCACCAGGGGACGGTCTGGCCGTGGCTGGTCGGGCCGTTCGTCGAGGCGTACCGCAAGGCCGGGCTGCCCACCGACGACCTGCTGGTCGGTCTGGTCGGACATCTGGGGGAGTTCGGCCTGGGCTCGGTGAGCGAGACGGCGGACGCCACCGCCCCGCACGCCGCCACCGGATGCCCGTTCCAGGCGTGGTCGGTGGCCGAACTGCTCCGCGTCCGACGGGCCCGATAGGCACCCGTTACACACCGGCAACGGTGGCGTCTCCGCTGGTTATCCGGCCGTCGGCAGGATTGGCCCCGAACCCGGGCCAGCGCAGGACACCCTCATGGTGTCCTACCGGCGCGCGCCCAGGACACCACCCGAAGGGGGCCGCATGTCACCAGACGCCGACGTGATCGACATCCACCCCGCCCGGCACCAGCGGGTGCTCATGCTGTCCTGGGAGTACCCGCCGGTGCTGGTCGGCGGCCTCGGCCGGCACGTGCACGCGCTGGCCACCGCCCTGGCCGCCGCCGGGCACGAGGTCACCGTGGTCACCCGGCACGCCGAGGGGGCGCCCCTGGAGGAGTACGCCGACGGCGTACGCGTCCTGCGCGCCCCCGAGGATCCGGTGACCTTCCCCTTGGCCACCGGGTCGCTGCTGGCCTGGACGATGGCGTTCAACCACACCCTGACCCGGACCGCCCTGCGGGCCACCGACTCCGCCGGCTACGACGTGATCCACGCCCATGACTGGCTGGTCGGGCACACCGCCGTCACCCTGGCCGAGCACCTCGACCTGCCGCTGGTCACCACCATCCACGCCACCGAGGCCGGCCGGCACCAGGGCTGGCTGCCCGGGGAACTCAACCGCACCATCCACGGCGTCGAGCACTGGATCAGCAACGCCTCGACCCGGGTGATCGCCTGCTCCGGCTACATGCGTGCCCAGGTCAGCCAGCTGTTCGACGTACCGGCCGGGCGGGTCGACGTGGTGCCCAACGGGGTCGACGACCGGGCCTTCCGGGCCCGGCCCCGGGCGGTCGCCTCGGCCCGCGCCCGGTTCGCCGGGGACGGCCCGCTGGTCGGCTACGCCGGTCGGCTGGTCTACGAGAAGGGCGTCCAGCACCTCGTCGACGCCGTGCCCCACCTGCGCGACCGGCACCCGGGGCTGCGGGTGGTGATCGCCGGAGACGGCCCGTACAAGGACGAACTGGTCGACCAGGTACGCCGGCTGCACGTCGACGACAGCGTCCGGTTCACCGGCTTCCTCGACGCCGGGCAACTCCCGGCGATGCTCGCCGCCACCGACGCGACGGTCGTACCGAGCCTCTACGAGCCGTTCGGCATGATCGCCCTGGAGGCGGCGGCGGCCGGTGCCCCGCTGGCGGTGGCGAGCACCGGCGGGCTGGCCGAGATCGTCGAGTCCGGGGTCACCGGGGTCACCTTCCCGCACAGCGACCCGGGTGCGCTGGCCGGCGCGGTCGACCGGCTCGTCGGCGACGAGGTCTTCGCCCGTCGGGTGGCGCGGCGGGCCCGCACCATGGTCGGCGAGCGGTACGGCTGGGCGGCCATCGCCGCGCGTACCGCGGGCAGCTACGCCACCGCCCGCCGCGACCACGGCGGTTTCCAGGCCCGGCGGGCGGCGGGTCTGCTGGCCGGCGGCCGGCAACGGATCACCATCCCCGAGGGCAACCTGCTGCAATGGGACGGCGCGGCCTGCTGACCGGATCGAGACCAGACAACCGATAGGTCCGTCCCGATCCATTGGCTACGGTGTACCTCGGCCGATGGTGAGGAGAACGGTGCAGCAGGTAGTGATCGCCGGCCGGTACCGCCTGTTGAACTTGGTGGGCCGGGGTGGCATGGGCCGGGTCTGGCTGGCCCGCGACGAGGTGTTGCACCGCGAGGTGGCGGTCAAGGAGGTGGTGCCCCCCGCCTGGCTGGCCGACGACGAACGCGACGAGGTGCGGCTGCGGACCCTGCGCGAGGCCCGCACGGCGGCCCGGCTCAACCACCCCAACGTGGTCCGGGTCTACGACGTGGTGCAGGTCGAGGAACGACCGTGGATCGTGATGGAGTATGTCCTGTCCCGGTCGTTGCAGACGGTGCTGGACACCACCGGCCCGGTCGACCCGGCCCGCGCCGCCGAGATCGGGCTGGCGCTGTTGTCCGCGTTGCGCGCCGCGCACTCCGCCGGGGTGCTGCACCGGGACGTGAAGCCGCAGAACGTCCTGGTCGCCGACGACGGTCGGGTGATGCTCACCGACTTCGGGCTGGCCACCTTCGACGGCGGTGACGGGCTGATGACCCGTCCCGGCATGGTGCTCGGTTCCCCGCAGTTCGTCGCCCCCGAGCGTGCCGCCGACGGGGTGTCC
The DNA here is from genome assembly GCF_053667945.1 of Micromonospora sp. SCSIO 07396. Lineage (NCBI taxonomy): Bacteria > Bacillati > Actinomycetota > Actinomycetes > Micromonosporales > Micromonosporaceae > Micromonospora > Micromonospora sp. SCSIO 07396. The sequence continues at coordinate 1,436,743 of NZ_CM132210.1, read as the reverse complement.
AGCGTGGAGGCCGACCTGTGGTCGCTCGGCGCCACCCTGCACGCCGCCGTCGAGGGCCGCTCCCCGTACGCCCGCAGCACCGCGATGGCCACCCTGGCCGCCCTGGCCACCTCCCCACCGGACCCGGCCCCGCACGCCGGGGCGCTGCGCCCCGTGCTGGACGGGCTGCTGGTACGCGACCCCCGGCAGCGCATCCGCCACGACGAGGCCGCCCGCCGCCTGGAGGAGGTGGCCCGGGTGGCGCCCCGGCCCGAGCCGCCCACTGTGGTGCTCCAGGTCCCCCGTCCGATGGGGGTGGCCCGGCCGACGCCGCCACCGGTCACCGACGAGCCGGTGGCACCGCGTACCCGCGCGGACCTCGACGCCGAGCGGGACTGGGGACCACCCGGTCGCCGGATCACCGCCGACGCGCCCGAACGGCCCGTCTCCCCCGCGGCTGGCGGTGCCGCCGGCCTCGACCCGACCGGCCACCCACCGGCGGCGGGGGCGTCCCCGTCCGGCGGGGCCGGCCGGGAGCCGGCCGAGGTGACGTCGGGAGGGCCCGGCCGGACCGTCGTCGGGTCGGGTGACCCGGCCGGCTACCCGCCGGGGCCGGGCGACACCGACGGACGCGACGGCACGGCGGCCGGCGACCCGACCGGTTCCGGGCCGGGAACGGCCGGACCGCAGGTGCCCGGCCCCGGGCCGGGCGCAGGCACGCCTGGCGGACGCGGGCCGGGCCGGGCCGGCACGGGCGCGGGGTCACGGCGGGCGACCGGCACGGGCGGACCGGCCGGGATGCTCGCCCGGCTGCCCCGCAGCGCCCGGGGCTGGATCCTGGCCGGGGTGACCCTCGCGGTGGGGGCGACGGCCGGCATCGGCACCACCGTCGCGATCAACGACGAGGAGCACCGGGCCGCACCACGGCACACCGACGGGCCGGCCAGCAGCAGCACCCCCTCGACCCGCCCGTACGCCCCGCCGGCCGGTGGTCCGGGCCGGCCGGGTCCGCCACCCGGCGCCCAGGACCTCGCCCCGCCTCCGCTGCCGTGCCTGCGTCCCGACCCGGTCGGCACGAAGGTCACCGGCCGACCGGCGACCGTGGACGACGGTTTCCGTCCCCCGTCCGGCTGGACCTGGTACGACGGCACCGGCTACCGGCTCGCCGTGCCGATCGGCTGGCTGCGTACCCAGGACGGGCAGGTGACCTGCTTCCGGGACCCGGGCAGCCGACGGACGCTGAGCGTGGAACCGCTGACCGGTGGCGGCGGCGGGGCGCTGGACCGGCTCCAGGCCGAGGAACGCACCCAGCTCGGCTTCGGTGCCCTGCCCGGGTACGACAAGATCAAGCTGGCGGCGTTCGACGGCGACGGCGCCCAGTGGGAGTGCCGCTGGGACACCCCGTTCGGCGGCCGGGAGCACGGAATCCGGCTGATCCCCGGTCGGGACCTGTCCGGATACATGCTGAGCTGGTCGTCGGCGGACGAGGACTGGGACGACGCGGCCGACGAGTTGGCGGTGGTCCAGGAGAGCTTCCGGGGCCGGTCGACGGAGCTGACCTCGCCCACCTGACCCGCCCCGCCCCTCGGCCCAGGGCCGGCCCGCCCCGGGCCGCGTCCGCCGCTGCGGAACACCCAGGTAACCGTGGATATCCTGGTGGCGGGGGCAGCGAGGGGGACACGTCGTGCACGAGCAGCGGGTGGCCGGGCGGTACCGGCTGCTCGCTCTGGTCGGCACCGGCGGGATGGGCCGGGTCTGGTTGGCCCGCGACGAGATGCTGCACCGGGACGTCGCGGTCAAGGAGGTCGTCCCGCCGCACTGGCTCGCCGCGCACGAACGCGAGGAGCTACGGCTGCGCACGTTGCGCGAGGCCCGCACCGCGGCCCGGCTGAACCACCCCAACGTGGTACGGATCTACGACGTGGTGCACGACGGGGACAACCCCTGGATCGTGATGGAGTACGTCCCCTCCCGCTCGCTGCAACAGATACTCACCGAGGAGGGGCCGCTGGACCCGCACCGGGTCGCCCGGATCGGGTTGGCGGTGCTGGCCGCCCTGCGCGCCGCACACGCCGCAGGGGTGCTGCACCGCGACGTCAAACCACACAACGTCCTGGTCGCCGACGACGGGCGGGTGGTCCTCACCGACTTCGGACTGGCCACCTTCGACGGCGGTGACGGGGCGATGACCGGCCCGGGGATGGTGCTCGGCTCACCGCAGTTCGTCGCCCCCGAACGCGCCCGCGACGGGGTTTCCAACCCGCGTACCGACCTGTGGTCGCTGGGGGCCACCCTCTACGCGGCGGTGGAGGGGCATTCGCCGTACGCCCGGGGCAGCGCGATGGCGACGCTGAGCGCGCTGGCCATCGAGCCGCCCGACCCGGCGCGGCGGGCCGGGGCGCTGCGCCCGGTGCTGGAGGGACTGTTGCGGCGCGAACCGGAACGACGGCTCACCGCCGCCGAGACGCAGACCCGGCTGAGCGCCGCGCTCGCGGCGACGCCGGCCGCGCCGCAGGCGTCCATGCCGGCCGCGCCGCAGGTGGCCACCCCCGCCGCGCCGCGGGCGGCCGTACCGGCCGGTGGGCGGGCCGGCGGGGAGGCTTCGCCGCTGCCGGTCGGTGGGTCGCGGTGGCGGTGGCGGCGGATCGTCCTGGTCGCGGTGGCCGTCGTGGGCACGCTGGTCGCCGGGGTCGGGACGACGGTCGCGCTGCGGGACGGCACCGGCCCGTCGACGCCTGGCGGTGGCGTCGGCACCGCGGCGGCCCGGCCGGCGGCCTTCCCGTGCGCCGCGCCCGCGCCGGCCGACGCCGCCCCGGTCCGGTCCGCGCCACCGCCGCCTGGTGAACGGTTCGGCCTGGTGGCGGGTTGGACCTGGTACGCCGACCCGGACGGCTTCCGGATCGCCGCGCCGGCCGGCTGGCTGCGCTACACCGACGGACCGGTGACCTGCCTGCGTGAACCCGGTGGCCCCCGGGTGCTCAGCATCGCCCCCGGCGTCGCCCCGGCCGACCCGGTCGCCCACTGGCGGGCCGAGGAACGCCGGCTCACCGACGACGGTCGACTCACCGGCTACCGGCGGGTGGACATCTCCGCGCTGGACATGTATCGGGGCGGCGCGCTGTGGGAGTGCGAGTGGACCGGCCCGACAGGTGCCCGGCTGCACACCGCCCGGCTGCTGGTCCGGGTCGCCCCGCAGCGGGCCTACACCGTCTCATGGTTGACAGAGCAGTTCGACTGGCAGGTCAACGCGACATACTTCCTGATGATCCGGCAGAGTTTCCGCCCTGCCGCCGCCTGACACCCTCCCCTGTGGACCGACCAGGTTGTTGCCCTGTGGGCGGCGGTTCTGACACAGTGGCGTAGCGTTGTCGATCAAGAAAACGGGGAGGGGCGAGGCGACATGATGGGACCGTCCCACGCGCTGTCGGGCGCGGCGGTGTGGCTGACCGGGTCGTGGGCGCTGGACCAGCTCGCCGACTACCACCAGTCGCCGTTGGCCCTGGCCGTCGGCACCGCCGTCTGCGCCGGTGGGGCGCTCTTTCCCGACCTCGACCTCTCCGGCAAGGTCACCCGTAACCAGGGCGGCGCGACGGTGGCCCGTACCTTCGGGGTGTTCTCGCTGTTCGTCGCCGAGGTGATGGAGAAGATCTCGCTCGGCGTCTACTACGCCACCAAGCTCAGCCGCGACCCGCGCCGCAACAACGGTCACCGCACCCTGACCCACACCATCCCGTTCACCGTGCTGGTCGGTTGGGGCACCACCGCGCTGTGCACCGCGTACGGCAAGTGGGCGGTGGTCAGCATCCTGTTCTTCATGATCGGGCTGGCGCTGCGCGGGCTCTTCGACGAGTGGGCCGAGCGGGCCGGCTGGGTGATCGTCACCCTCGTCTCGGCCGCCGCCGCCTGGTTCACCTTCGCCAACCTGCCAGGTGACCGCGGCTATCCGATGATCGGGCTGGCCGTCGGGGTGGGCTGTTTCGTGCACATCCTCGGCGACATGATCACCAAGGCCGGGGTCCCGATCCTCTGGCCGATCCCGATCAAGCGCCGGATGTGGACGATGATCGGGCTACCCAACAGCATCGCGTTGCGTACCGGCAGCAAGGCCGAGGTGGTGGTGCTGCGGACCGCGCTGACGGTGCTCTCCGTGCTCGCAGCCGTCGGCCTGGTCGCCCCCTCGGTGCTGCAACGGTTCAACATCGAGGTCTGACCGACCGGCGTTCCACCCCTGGGACCAGCCGAACGTGGGACGGTCCGGGCGTCCTCCGCACGCCTACGATGCGTAGCATGTCCGCCGGCCCCGGGAACCGCCCCCTCGCCGGCTCCGGTCGCGGACGGCTCCTCGCCGGCCTGCTGACGCTGCTGTCGTCGGCCCTCTTCGCGGGCGTGCTCTGGGACGCCGGATACGCCCGGCTCTATCCGGCGGCACGCTTCCTGCACCGGCCGCTGCCCCTGCTCGGGCTCGCCATGCTGGCCGCGCTGACACTGGTGCTCGCCGGCTGGCTGGCCGCCAGGCAACCGCCCGCCAGGACCGTGCTGCGGTCGGTCACGCTCGGCTGCGCGGTACTGCTCGGCGTGGGCACCGGCGCCTGGGGCATGTACCGCACCGGTTTCGCCTCGACCGTCGAACGGGACTCCACGCTGGCCGTCTCCCCCGACGGCCGGTACGCGGTGGTCCGGCTGGACACCCGCGACTGGAAGGACCTGCCGCACACCGAACTACGGGTACGTACCCGGGCCGGGCTGCTCAGCCACGACGCCGACCGGGAACTGGTCACCTGCCGCTACGAGCGCCCCCGGGGGCGGATCGATGCCGAGTTCGTCGGGGAACGGACGGTCCGGGTCGCGCTGGTCGACCGGCCGGCGGTCACCGTCGCGTTCGACGGACGGCTGCGCCCCCGGCACACCGTCGACATCTGCCGCCCACCCGACGGCTGACCGCCGGCGGCGCGCTGGTTCACCGGCTGATCCGACGTCGCCGCCGGCTCGACGCCACCGCCCGGCCCGGCCGATCCGATGCCGCCGGCAGAACGGCCGATCCGACGCCGCCGGCGGCGCGCCTGATCCGACGTCGCCGGCCGGGTGGCGCTCAGACGCCGACCCGCTGGGGTGGCACGGTGAGGCCGTAGAGCGCCATCAGTTCCGGAGTGTCCACCCGGTTGCCGTCGGCCACCGAGTCGCAGGCGATGTCGACGATCTGGTCCTTGTGCGCCAGCAGGTACGGTCGGGCACCGATGTCGGCACCGGCCAGGGTCGCGATGCCGGCCCAGTGCCGTCGGCCGAACAGCATCGGGTACCCGCGCAGCCCGTCGTAGGTGGCGCAGGCCAACACGTCCGGGTACGGCAGCGCGGCCACCCGTCGGACCGCCTCCGGGGTGAGACCGGGCATGTCGACGGGTACCACCACCACCGCCTCGACCCGTTCGTCGGCCAACGCGGCCAGGCCGGCCCGGATGGACGAGCCGACCCCGGCCCCCGACGCCCGGTTGACCACCACCGTGGCGGGACTCAGGTCGGCCGCCGCCCGAACCTCGTCGGCCGCCGCCCCCAGCACGACCACCAGCTGCTCACAGCCGGCCGCCACCATCGTGTCGATCATGCAGCTGACCAGCAGCCGGTCCCCCTGGCGCAGCAACGCCTCGGGGCTGCCGAGCCGACGCCCCCCACCCGCCGCGATGATCATTCCTGCGATACGCACACCGGGTGCAACGAGCCCCCGCGGGATCAGTGTCGGCACGAAACGGATATTTCACGCGTATACCCTGAACCACCCCTCCCCACCCCTGCTCCCGACCCGCCGCCACCCGCCCGCCCTGGTGATCAAGAGCTTTACGCCATCCCACCCCCGCCAGCTGACCTTTTCCTCTTGATCACCGCCTCGCCACCCCGCCGGCCTCGGTGATCAAGAGCTTTACGTCACCCCCACCCCGCTGGCTGACCTTTTCCTCTTGATCACTGCCCGGCCCAGCCCACCCCGCCGAACTCGGCGATCACGAGGTTTGCGTCAGCGCGGGCGGCGAATCTGACGCGAATCTCTTGATCACCGGGGGCTGACGCAACGGGGCCGGCCGAGGGGGCTGGGGCCGCACAGTCAGGCTTGGGCGTAGGTGGTGACGGTGGAGAGGTCAAGGGGGAAGCGTACGGGGGTGGGGCCGAACAGCAGGGCCGAGGCGCGCTGCCCGGCGCGACGGACCGCCTCGGCCACCGGGTCGGCCAGCTCGGCCGGACAGTGCACGATCACCTCGTCGTGCTGGAAGAAGACCAGCTCCCCACCGACCCCGGCCAGCTCTGCCCGCAGCGAGGCGAGCAGCGTCGAGGCCCACTCGGCGGCGGTGGCCTGGATGACGAAGTTACGGGTGAACCGACCCCGGGAGCGGGCTGCCCGCGCCCGGGGCGAGCGCGGGTCCGCCCCGGCGTCCGGGTCCACCGGGGCGTCGTCGGCGTCACCGGAGCCGACCGTGCCCGGCGGGCAGGTCCGGCCCAGCCAGGACCGGACCAGGCCACCGGACTCCCCGGTACGCGCCGCCGCCTCCAGGTAACCGAAGGCGGTCGGATAGCTGCGTTTGAGCACGGCCAGCGCCGGCAGCGCCCCACCCCCGGTCTGCCCGTACATCGCGCCGAGCAGGGCGAGCTTGGCGCGGGCCCGGTCCCCGCCGAAGGAGTCCTGGGCCAGCGCCGCGTAGAGGTCCCCGGCCGCTCCGGCGGAGGCCAGCCGGGCATCACCGGAGACCGCGGCGAGCACCCGGGGCTCCAACTGACCGGCGTCGGCCACCACCAGTCGCCAGCCCGGATCGGCCACCACCGCCCGCCTGATCACCTTGGGGATCTGCAACGCGCCGCCGCCCCGGGTGGCCCACCGGCCGGAGACCACCCCGGCGGGGACGTACTCCGGGCGGAACCGGCCGTCGCGGACCCACGCGTCCCGCCAGGCCCAGCCGTGCGCCGTCCAGATCCGGTACAGCTCCTTGTATTCGAGCACCAACGGGACGGCCGGATGGTCGACGCCGCGCAACACCCAGGCCCGGGTGTTGGGCAGCTGCACACCGACCCGGGCGAAGGCGCGTAGCAGCTCCGCCGAGGAGTCGACGTGCACCTGCCGGACGCCGAACGCCTCGGCGACCCGGGCGGCCAGCTCGGCCAGCCGCCGCGGCGGCCCACCCACCGGGGACGCCTCACCCAGCAGCTCGGCGAGGATCTCGTCGTGCACGTCGGCACGCCAGGGCAGCCCGACGGCAGCCATCTCCACCGCGATCAGCGCGCCTGCCGACTCGGCGGCCACCAGCAGCCGGAACCGGCCGGGAAGGGCGGTGGCGGCGACCCGGGCGAGCTGGTCGGCGTACACCCGGGTCAGGGCGTCGATGCCGGGGGCCGGCGGGCCGGTGACGGCCTCGAAGAGCGCGGCCTGCCCGTGCCCCGGCGGCGCGGCCGGCCGGGGCGGCGGGTCGGGTGGGACGGCGGCCCCGGTGAGCCGGGCGTACGCGGCGGCCAGCGAGCGGGGCTCACCCCACCGGCCGGCGTGGCCCAGCAGCAGCCCCTCGGTCAGCTCGATGTCGTGGCAGCGCTCGACCCGCACCCCGGCGCGCAGCAGGGTCGGGTAGAGCGTCGCACCGGACGCCCAGACCCAGCGGGGGTGCTCGGCCGCCTCGCGGGCGGCCACGGCGGCGGGCAGGTCGTCGACCGGCTCGACGGGACCGGCCGGGTGACCGGCGGCGTCCAACGGCTGGAGGGCGCCACCGCCCCGCTCCCCCGCCGCCACCGCCAGCACCGCCACGGCCCGATTCTGCACCGCCCCTGTGACACCCCGGCCCGGGTCACCCGCTCCGGGTCAGCGGTCGGGATGGCGGGGTGAGGCGGCCCCGCCATCCCGACCGGTCACTTGACCGCGCCGGAGGTCAGGCCGGACTGGATCTGCCGCTGGAAGATCGCGTACACGATGATCATCGGCAGGATGGCGATGGTCAGCGCGGCGAACAGGCCGGACCAGTCGGCCTCGTAGCCGGCGTTGACCGAGATGTCGGCGATGCCCTGGGTGAGCACCCACTTGTCCTTGGCGTTGGAGAGCAGCACCAGGGGCAACTGGTACTGCGCCCATTGCCCGATGATGTTGAAGATCGCCACGCTGATCAGGCCCGGCTTGGCCATCGGCAGCATCACCTGGAAGAACAGCCGGGTGTGCGAACAGCCGTCGATCATGCCGGCCTCGGCCACCGAGTTCGGCAGCGTCCGGAAGAACGCGGCCAGGAAGAAGATGGTGAACGGCAGCGAGTAGGCGATGTAGACCAGGATCACCCCGGTGTGGGTGTCCAGCAGCCCCAGGTTGCGGACCACGAAGAACAGCGGCACCAGCGCCAGGAAGACCGGGAAGGCCAACCCGGAGACGAACAGGTAGTAGATCGCCCGGTTGCCCCGGAACTTGTACCGGGCCAGCACGTACGCGGCCATCGAACCGAACAGCATGGTGCCGAAGGTGCTGCACGACACCACGAAGACGCTGTTGAGGAAGTAGCGGCCGACGTGCGCCTTGGTCCAGGCCCGGCCGAAGTTCTCCCAGCGCAGCTCCGCCGGCAGCGTCCACGGGCTGCTGAAGATCTCGCCGGTGTTCTTGAACGCGGCCAGGAACGTCCAGAGGATCGGCACGATGACGATCACCGCCCAGACGGCGAGCGCCAGCTGACCGAGCCCGCTGAACAGTCGTACCTCGTGGTGTTCGCCCCGGCCCCTACGGGTGCGGGCGGCGGGCCGGCCGGGCGGGGTGTCCGCCGCGGCCGGCGGCAGCGTCGTCTGTGCGGCCATCTCAGTACTCCACGCTTTCCCGCTTGGTCAACCGCAGCGTCAGCGCCGCGAACGTGAGGGTGAGGAAGAACAGCGCCACACCCATCGCCGAGGCGTAGCCGTACTTCGAGTAGACGAAGGCGTTGCGGTAGATCTCCACCGCCAGCACCGTCGTCGCGCCGTCCGGGCCGCCGCTGTCCACCGAGAGCACCGCGACGATGGCGAACGCGTCGAACGCGGCGATGCCGAGGTAGACCCAGGCCACCTGGAGGGTGTCCCAGAGCAGCGGCAGGGTGACCCGGAAGAACAGCATCACCTTGCTCGCCCCGTCCATCTCGGCCGCCTCGTAGATCTCCCCCGGAATGGAGGCCATCCCGGCCGAGAAGAGCACCACGTAGAAGCCGACGGCCTGCCAGACCAGCACCGCGATGATCGACCACAGGGCCAGGTTCGGCCGGACCAGGAACAGCACCGGGTCCAGCCCGAGCTTCATCAGCACGCCGTTGATCAGGCCGGACTCGTTGGGCCGGTAGACCATCTGGAACAGCACCGCGATGATGGCCACCGCCAGGACCTGGGGGAAGAAGAACACCACCCGGTAGAACTTCGACCCCCGGACCCCCTGCCGCTGGCCGCCCACGCTGCGCCCACCCACGTTGAGCAGGAAGGCGAAGAACAACGCGATGGCGATCGTGATCAGCGGCAGGGCAAGCAGCAGTACGCCGTGGTGCTGGACCGCCTGCCAGAAGCGCCCGTCGTCGAGCAGCCGCCGGTAGTTGTCGAAGCCCACCCACTGCGGGGCGGACAGCCCCCGCCAGTTGGTCATCGAGATCTGGAACGCCTGCGCGTACGGTGCGATGACGAAGACCACGTACAGCGTGACCGGGGCGAACAGGAACCCGATCACGAACGGATACTTGCCGTGCCGCATGATCCCGCTTCTCCGATCGGTCAGCGCGTGAACTTGGCGACGGAGCTGTCCTTCTTGATGGCGTCGGCCCGCTTCTGGATCCGCTCCACGAAGGCGTCGGCCTTGATCCGGCCGAACATCAGCTCGTTGGTGGCGGTCCGCGCCTCGGTGTCCAGCTCCTTGTACCAACCGTCGAAGTACAGGTTGAACACGTCCTTGCCGGCGGCGGCGAGGGCGGCCTGGGAGCTGGCCACGCCGGGCGGGAAGGCGAAGCCGGTGCTGCCGGCGGTGACCACGGTCGGGGCCTTGACCACCTCGGTGAAGCCCTTCGCCCCGGCGACGGAGAGCATCTGGCGCATGTACTCCAGACCACCGCGCGGGTTCTTGCTCTTGGCCGAGACGAAGTAGCCCTCACCGGCGGTCGCCCGCACCGCGGTCGCCGGCAGCTTGTCCGAACCGGACAGGCTCGGCACCGGCATGAGCTGGTAGTCGAAGCCGGCCGGGGTGTCCTTCTTCTGCTCGCCCTCCAGCCAGTCGCCGCTGGGGTAGAGGGCCAGCTTGTACTGGTTCTGCCGCAGCTGCACGTCGGTGTGCTTGAGCCCCTCGAAGCTCTTGTCGACGTACTTGGCGCCGATCTCCTCCCACGCCTGCGCCGCCTGCTTGACCGCGTCCTGCTGCCAGGCGCCGTCCTCCAGGTTGTCGATGTTCTTGAGCACGTCGGTGCCGCCGATCTTCGCGGCGTGGGTCAGGATCACGTTCCACTGGTAGTAGGCCGCGTTCGCCCCGGCGTAGCCGTACGGGGTGATGCCCTTGGACTTGATGCCGTCGAGCAGGGCGGTGAACTCCGACCAGGTCTTCGCCGGTGCCCAGCCGTTGTCCTTGAACAGCTTGCCCGAGTACCAGATGCCGAAGACGGTGGAGACGTAGTACAGGACGTACGGCTTGCCGTTGAAGGAGCCCGCCTCGACCGTGCCGGGCACGACCGTGTCGCGGACCTTCTTGCTCGGGTCGTCGACCGACGGGGCGTCCCACAGCTCGGTGAGGTCCATCAGCTGCCCGTCGGCCACCAGCGACCCGAAGTCGATCAGCTTCTCGCCCGAGTTGTTGACGAACTCCGGCGGGTTGCCCGAGGCGAACCGGGGCTGGAGCACGGTGGAGACCGCCTGGGTGGACTGGTGCTTGATCTCCGCCTTGGGGAACGCCTTCTTGTACAGCGGCTCGTGCACGTCGGTGGCGTACTTCTCGCCGTAGCCGCCGTTGAAGATGACCACCTCCAGCGGGGCGTCCTCGGCGACGCCCAGCGGGTTGGCGGCGCTCTTGGTGCCCTCCTCGGCCTTGGTGGTGGTCTCGTCGGAGCCGCTGGTGGCGCAGGCGCCCAGCAGGCTGACCACCGGCGTGGCGAGCAGGCCCGCCGCGGCGGTGCGGCCCAGCAGGGTGCGCCGGTTCAGCGCGGCGGGGGTCTCGGGGGTATTCGACATCGTCGTCTCTCCTTGGGTGTCCGGGTCAGGCGGTGCGCCGGAGACGCCCGGCGTACCGCGACTCGAGGGCGAGGTTGTGCGCGTCCCCACCGGGGACGTTGGCGGAGAGGTAGATAGGGGGTACCTCTCCGGCCTGGTGGAACCGTCGGACGACCTCCGCGGTCACCAGTTGCGCCAGCAGCGCGGAGGTGACCGAGGAGACCGCACAGACCGCGCCGCCGCCCTCCAGCGGCAGCAGTGCGTCGCCGTACGGGGCGCCGTTGTCCAGCACCACGTCGGCGAGTTCGGCGAGTCGACGCCCGGACGGGTGGCGGGGTGCGACCCGTGCGGTGTGCGCGACCGAGGTGACCGCGATCAGCGGATGGCCGTGCCCGGTGACCAGCGTCGCCAGCTCGACGACCGAGCCGTTGATGCCGGACTGCGAGGCGATCAGGAAGACGTCGGCCGGCTGCGACCGGGCCAGCGGGTAGAGCTGGTGGGCCACGGCCGGGTCGCGTTCCAGCTTGGGGTCGGTGAGCACGTCGCGCGGGGCGTCGCCGTGCAGCACCAGGTCGTGCAGGCCGATCCGGTTGGTGGGGACCAGGCCGCCGGCGCGGGCCACCAGTTCGGCGGCGAACGCCTCGGAGTGGCCGGCCCCGAACGCCTGGAGCACCCCGCCGGCCCGCAGGCTGGTGGCGATCAGGTCGGCGGCCCGGCCGATCGCGTCGGCCTGGGTGTCGAGCAGCCGGTCGAGGACGGGCCGGACGGCCCGCGCGTACCCCTGGGCACTGATCATGAGGTGGTCCCCTTCGCGGCCTTGTGCCCCTGCACGGCCTGGGCGGTACGCCGGAAGGCCGCGTGGGCGCGGTCGTGGGTGCGCTGCGCCACGGCGATGTAGAGCAGGTCGAGCACGACGAGTTGGGGGTGCCGGGCGGACAGCGCGTCCGGCCGGAAGGTGGTGGCCTGGCTGGCCGTGAGCAGGACGATGTCGGCCAGTTCGGCCAGCGGCGAGCGCGGGAACCCGGTCAGCGCCACGGTGGTGGCCCCCCGGCTGTCCGCCTCGGCGAGCATCTCGATGGTCTCCCGGGTCTGCCCGGTGTGCGAGATGCCCAGCGCCACGTCGCCGGGGCCGAGCAGCGCGGCGCTGGCCAGCCCCTCGTGCACGTCGCTCCAGGCCCAGGCGGCGACCCCGATGCGGTGCAGGCTGAACTGCATCTCCTCGCCGACCAGCGCGCTGCCGCTGGCCCCGAAGATGTTGACCCGGGCGGCGCCGGCGATGGCGACGGCGGCCCGTTCGACCTCGGCGAGGTCGAGCAGGGTGGCGGTGTCGTGCATGGCCCGGGTGTCGGCGGCCATGATCTGGTCGAGCACCCGCTCCAGCGGGTCGCCGGGTTGGATCTCCCGGCCGATGTCGACGGTCCAGCCGGCCGAGCGCGCCCGGCCGGTCTCGGAGGCGATGCCGAGGCGCAGGTCGGCGTAGCCGTCGAAGCCCATCGCCCGGCAGAACCGGGTGATGGTGGCCGGTGAGGTGCCGCTGCGTTCGGCCAGCTCGACGATGGTGGCGCGGGCCGCTGCCTCCGGGTCGCTGAGCACCTGCTCGGCGACCCGGCGCAACGCTCCCGTCAACTCTCCCGCGCCGGCCCGGACCCTGGCCAGCACCCCGTCCGCGCTGCGCCGGTCGACCGGCTCGGCATCGACCACCGCGGTTGCCGCGGTGGTGTCCGCCTCGTGCTCGGCCATCGACGCGCCTTTCGGAAAAGAGTGTTAACTGTTAGTGGTAAAAGTTCTTACTGAAGGCCCCTTCCTGTCAAGACCATGGGCGAAGTTTTCAAACTGTTACCTGCCGCGCGGCCCACTCCCGACCCCCGGTCTTGCCCTGCGGCACCGCACCGACCAGCATGGACACCCCTGGACCAGCGCACTCCCGGGAGGCCCGCGAGGATGTCCGACACCGTCGTGGTCGGCCTCGACATCGGGGGTACGGCCACCCGGGCCACCGCCCTGACCCTCACCGGCGAACGCCTCGGCACCGGCCGGGCCGGCGGCGGCAACCCCACCAGCCACGGTGCCGAACGTGCCGCCGTCGAACTGTCCACCGCACTGCGGGAGGCGCTACGCGGGGTCGATCCGGCCCGGGTCCACGCCGGGGCGATCGGGCTCGCCGGGGCCGGCCGGTTACGCGCCGACCCGGCCGGTCGGGCCGCCTTCGACCGGGCCTGGTCGGACGCCGGCCTGCGCTGCCCGTACGCGGTGCACAGCGACGCCCTCGTCGGGTACGCCTCCGGCACCGCCGCGCCCGACGGCACGATCCTGGTCGCCGGCACCGGGGCGATCGCCGCCCAGGTGTGCGACCTGCGGCTGGACCGGATCGCCGACGGGCACGGCTGGCTGCTCGGCGACGCCGGCTCCGGCTTCTGGCTGGGCCGGGAGGCGGTCCGGGCGCTCCTGGCCGACCTGGACGCCGGCACCGCGCCCGGCCCGCTCGGCCGGCGGCTGCTCGCCGAACTGACCGGCACGACCGGGGTGGCCGCCCGCCCCCGGGACACCGTCGACGCGGTGGTCCAGGCGGTCACCCGTCGACCACCCGTGGAACTGGCCCGGTTCGCCCCGCTGGTCGTCGACGCCGCCGTCGCCGGTGACCCGGGCGCGGCCGAACTGCTCCACCGCGCCGCCGCGCACCTGGTCACCAGCGCCGGTCGGATTCGCCCGGACGGCGTGACGACGCCGCTGGTGCTCGGCGGTGGGCTGCTCACCGGCGACACCCCGCTCGGCGCGGCGGTCCGGGCCGAGGCGGGCCGTCGCTGGCCGGACGCCCCGGTCCACTCGGCCGGGGACGGCGCGGCGGCGGCGGCCTGGCTGGCCGCCCGCACCCTGCCCGAGATCACCGACCCGGTGACCCTGCACGCGTTGCTGGTCCCGCCGAGCGGCTGACCGGCCGAGTACCGGCCGCCGCGTGATCGTTGTCGGTCAGACCGCGTGCCCGACCGGGTCAGGTCTGGTGGGTCAGGTCTGGGTGGGGAAGCCGAGGTTCACCCCGCCGTGGCGCGGATCCGGCCAGCGGCTGGTGACCACCTTGCCCCGGGTGAAGAACCGTACCCCGTCCTCACCATGGGCGTGCAGGTCACCGAAGAGCGACGCCTTCCACCCGCCGAACGAGTAGTACGCCATCGGCACCGGGATCGGCACGTTGATCCCCACCATGCCCACCTCCACCTCGTGCTGGAAGCGCCGGGCCGCCCCACCGTCGTTGGTGAAGACCGCCGTGCCGTTGCCGTACGGATTGGCGTTCACCAGGGCCAACGCCGCGTCGTACGAGTCGACCCGGACGACACCGAGCACCGGGCCGAAGATCTCGTCGGTGTAGATCGACATGTCCGGGGTGACCCGGTCGAACAGCGTCGGCCCCAGCCAGAACCCGTTCGGGTCCCCGTCCGGGGTGACGTCCCGACCGTCCACCACCGGCACCGCCCCGGCGGCCACCCCGGCCGCCACGTACCCGCGTACCCGGGCCGCGTGCGCGGCGGTCACCAACGGACCCATGTCGCAACCGCGCCGCCCGTCGCCGGTACGCAGCCCGGCCATCCGCTCGGCGATCCGCGCCACCAGGGCGTCGGCGACCGGCTCCACGGCCACCAGCGCGGAGATCGCCATGCACCGCTCGCCCGCCGAGCCGAACCCGGCGTTGACCGCCGCGTCGGCGGCCAGGTCCAGATCGGCGTCCGGGAGCACCACCAGGTGGTTCTTCGCCCCGCCGAGGGCCTGCACCCGCTTGCCGCCAAGCGTCGCGCGCCGGTGCACCTGCCGGGCGACCGCTGTGGAACCGACGAACGACACCGCCCGCACGTCGGGGTGGTCGAGCAGCGCGTCGACCGCCTCGGCGTCACCGTTGACCACGTTGAGCACCCCGGCCGGCAGACCCGCCTCGACGAACCACTCGGCCAGCAGCAGCGCCGCGCCCGGATCCTTCTCGCTCGGCTTGAGCACTACCGCGTTGCCGCAGGCCACCGCCACCGGCACGAACCACAGCGGCACCATCACCGGGAAGTTGAACGGCGAGATCACCGCCACCACCCCCAGCGGCTGCCGCAGGCTGTACGAGTCGACCCCGGTGGAGACGTTCTCGCTGAACCGCCCGCGCAATGCCGAGGCGATGCCGCAGGCGTACTCGATCACTTCGAGACCGCGCTGCACCTCGCCGGCGGCGTCGGCGAGCACCTTGCCGTGCTCGGCGGTGATCACCTCGGCGAGCCGGTCCCGGCGGGCGTGGACCAGCTCCCGGAAGGCGAACAGCACCGCCGTGCGCCGGGCCAGCGAGGCGTCCCGCCAGCTCCGGGCGGCCCGTCCGGCCGCCCCGACCGCCACCGCGACGTCCGCCGCGTCGGCCAGCGCCACGATTCCGGTACGCCGACCGGTCGCCGGGTCGAACACGTCCCCGTGCCGGCCGGACGTCCCGTCGATCCGCCTACCGTCGACGAAGTGCCCGATCCGGGCAGCGTCCACCGTGGGCGCGGCCTGCGGGCCGGGTGACCGGGTCGCCCCGGTCACCGCGCCGCCTCCGCCGCCACCGTCGAACGGATCGCCTCGACCAGGATCGCCAGGCCCTCGTGGGCCTCGGCCTCGGTGAGGGTCAACGGTGGACCCATCCGCACCACGTTGCCGTGCAGGCCGCCCTTGCCGACCAGCAGGCCGCCCGCCCGGCACGCCTCGACGACCCGGCCGGTCAGCGCCGGATCGGGCTCCATGCCACCCGGCTGGACGAACTCCACGGCGAGCATCAACCCCCGGCCCCGGATCTCGGCCACCCCGTCGAGGTCGGCGACGGCGGCCCGCAACCCGTCGACGAGGATCGCGCCGACCCGGGCGGCGTTGGCCTGGAGGTCGTGGTCCCGCAGGTAGTCCAGGACGGCGTTGCCGGCCGCGGTGGCGAGCGGGTTCCCGCCGAAGGTGGAGAAACTGACCGCCGGCACCGACTCCATGATCTCGGCCCGGCCGACCACCCCCGCCAGGGCGAAGCCGTTGCCGATGCCCTTGGCGAAGGTGAGCAGGTCCGGGATGACCCCGTGCGCCTGGTAGCCCCAGAAGTGCGCACCGGTACGCCCCCAACCGGTCTGCACCTCGTCGGAGATCAGCAGGATGCCGTGCTCGTCGAGCACCTTGCGCCAGCCGGCGAACAACCCGTCGGGCGGGGCGACGAAACCGCCGACCCCCTGCACCGGCTCGGCGATCAGGCACGCCACGTCACCGCTGGTCTGGGTGGCGAGCACCTCGCGCAGGTCCTCCACGGCGGCGTCGATCCGGTCGTCGGCGGGCAGCCGGGCGAGCAGCCCGCGCAGCCGCTCCCCGGAGTGCAGCCAGGCCACCTGGAGCGGGCTGTGCGCGCTGGCCGTCCAGCCCCGGTTGCCGGTGACGCCCATTGCCGCGTACGACCGGCCGTGGTAGCTGTTGCGGACGGCGAGGATCTGGTGCGAGCGGCGGTAGCTGGTGGCGGCCAGCAGCGCCGCCTCGTTCGCCTCGGTGCCGGAGTTGGTGAAGAAGACCCGCGCGTCCGGGATGCCGGCGACCTGGATGATCTTCTCGGCCAACTCCACCTGCTGCCGGATCAGGTAGAGGGTGGAGGTGTGCACCAGGCCGGTGTCCAGTTGACGCTGCACCGCCTCGCGGATCTCCGGGATGTCGTAGCCGATCATGTTGGTCAGCACGCCGCCGAAGAAGTCCAGGTAGCTGCGGCCCCGGGCGTCGGTCACCCGACGGCCGGAGCCGGCGACCAGCTCGATCGGTTCGGCGTAGTAGAGCGGCATCCAGGACGGGAGCACGGCCCGGTGTCGGGCCAGCAGGTCGTCGGCGGTCATCGGCACACCCTTCCGCGGCGGGGTTCGCGTGCCCCGCACGCTGCCACCCCGGCCCGCCGCCGACAACTGCCACTGTGTAGCCCGGTGGCCGACCACGCTAACACCACGGTCAGCCGGCAGTGGCCCGGATCGCCTCGGCGAACACCTCGGACCGGTGCTCGAAGTTGCGGAACCGGCCGTAGCTGGGCGCCGCCGGGGACAACAGCACCACCCCGTCGGGCGG
Organism: Micromonospora sp. SCSIO 07396; assembly: GCF_053667945.1. Taxonomy (NCBI): domain Bacteria; kingdom Bacillati; phylum Actinomycetota; class Actinomycetes; order Micromonosporales; family Micromonosporaceae; genus Micromonospora; species Micromonospora sp. SCSIO 07396. Next base: position 1,419,553 of record NZ_CM132210.1, on the reverse strand, counting down.
GGTCACCGCCCGCGACAACCGGACCGCGTCCGTCAGGTCGTCCACCACCTCGGTACGCACCTTCGGCAACCCGGCCAGCGCCGCCACGATCCGGGGGCCGCTGTCCGGAATCCCGATCACGGTCAGCTCCCGCTCGGCCAGGTGCTCGGCCAGCGGCGTGTAGTCCAACCCCCGGTCGGTACCCCCGACGATCACCGTCAACGGCCGCCCGTCGTACGCGTCGATCGCGTGCATCGCCGCGTACGGGCTGGTGGCGAGGGTGTCGTCGACGAAGGTCAGGCCGGACGGGTCGACGATCTCGGTGAGCCGGTGGGCCAGCCCGTGGAACCCGGCGACCGCCACCGCCAGGGTGTCCTTGTCGGCGACCACGTCCACGCCCAGCGCGTCGAGCACGGCGAGCGCCACGCAGAGGTTGCCCGCGTTGTGCCGGCCGACCAGCGGCAGCACCCCCCGGGCGAACAGCGGCCGGTCGCCGAGGTGGAACCAGTCGGTGCCGTCCGGGCCGGTGGCGACGTGCACGCTGTCGGGCAGGCCGGCCCGGATCGCCGTCCGGTCGCCCAGCTCCAGGGCGAGGCGGGGGTCGTTGCCGTTGACCACCACCGTGCGGGGGCCGTACGCGATCAGGTTCAGCTTGTCGCGGTAGTACTCGGCCTCACCGCCGTGCGCGTCCAGGTGTTCCGGGAACAGCGAGGTGACCACCGCCACCCGGGGCGAGTCGGTCAGGTCGCTGCACTGGTAGCTGGACAGCTCCAGCACGTACTGCCCGGCCTCGGGCAGGTCGAGGGTGGGCACGCCGATGTTGCCGCCCAGCACGTTGGGCCGGTCCACCGCGGCGAGCAGGTGGCTGATCAGGCTGGACGTGGTCGACTTGCCCTTGCTGCCGGTGACCCCGATCGTCCGGTCGGCATGGTCGGCCATCCACAGCGCGGTGCCCTGGGTGACGGTCGCCCCGTTCGCCCGCAACTCGACCAGCCACGGGTGGGTGTTGGGCACCCCCGGGGAGCGGACGACGACCTCGGCTGCGGCCAGCCGGGCGTACCCCTGCTCGCCGGTGACCAGCGGCGCGGCCTCGGCGAGCGGACCCTCCCAGGCCACCGTGAGGAAGTTGGCGCTGTCGTCGACGGCGACCAGGTCGGCCGGGCCGTGCGCGGCGATGGCGGTCACGGCGGCGCGGCCCTCCCGGCCGGCCCCCCAGACGGCGACGGTACGGCCGCGCAGATCGGACAGGCGCACGAACTCTCCCTGAGGTGTCGACGGCGGTGCGGCGGCCCGGTCCGGCGCAGCGGACCCGGCCGGACGGACCAGGGCCTAGTATGGCGTGTGCCCAACGAGCAGCTCCGGCGGATGGACGCCTTCACCTTCCCGTCGTACGCGTTCGACCCCGCCACCGGCGCGGCGTCGTTCGACTACGCCCTGACCGGCCCCGACGGCGAGCAGCGGTTCACCGAGACGATCACGCTGCCGGTGCCGGCCACGCCGCCGTCGGCGCAGACGCTGGCCACCCTGGGCCGGGTCCTGGAACTGCTGCACGTGGTGGCCGGGGTCAGCTACTACAAGGCCGCCGCCCCGCCCCGCCTGGTGCTGCCGACGCCGCTGGGCGCGGCGGCCACCGCGCTGGTCACCGCCGTCTACACCAAGGGCCTCGCCGAGTACGCCTACCGCAACCGGCTCCCGCACGTGCTGGAGCTGCGCCCCGAGGTGCCGGCCGGCGAGGTCCCGCCACCCCGGGTGTACGACGACTCCGACCGGCGTCCGCTGTCGGCCGTGGGCGGAGGCAAGGACTCCATCGTCAGCCTGGAGGCGCTGCGCCGGGGCGGCTTCGACCCGGTGCCGTTCTCGGTCAACCCCAACCACGTGATCGTCGCCGTGAACGAGGCGTCCGGGCTGCCGGCGCTGGCCGCCCGGCGGCGGCTCGACCCGGTGCTGTTCGACCTGAACGCCGCCGGGGCGCGCAACGGGCACATCCCGGTCACCGCGATCAACTCGCTGATCGCGGTCGCCACCGCCGTGCTGCACGGGCTCGGGCCGGTGGTGATGTCCAACGAGCGGTCCGCGTCCGACCCAAACCTGATCTGGAACGGTCACGAGATCAACCACCAGTGGTCGAAGGGGGTCGAGGCCGAGGGGCTGCTGCGGGCGGCGCTGGCCGGGCACGCGGGGCTCACCGAGCCGTACTTCTCGTTGCTGCGCCCGCTGTCGGAGCTGCACATCGCCCGGCTGTTCGCCACCATCGACCGGTACGACGCGGTGGTGACCAGCTGCAACGCCGCGTTCAAGCTGCGCGAGGCCAGCGCCCGCTGGTGCCGCGACTGCCCGAAGTGCCGGTTCGTCTTCCTCGCCATGGCCCCGTTCATGCCCCGGGAACGGGTGGTCGGCATCTTCGGCGGCGACCTGCTGGCCGACGAGACGCAGATCCCCGGCTACCGGGAACTGCTCGGCGTGGACGGGCACAAGCCGTTCGAGTGCGTCGGCGAGGTGGAGGAGTCGGTGGTGGCGTTGAGCCTGCTCGCCGAGCAGGACCAGTGGCGTGACGCCCCGGTGGTCCGCGCCCTGGTCGACGCGGTGCCCGCCGCCGCCTGGTCGACGGCGGCCACCTCCGACGTCTTCACCCCGGCCGGCCCCCACCACGTCCCCGCCGCCTACGCCAAAACCCTGGACACCCTGACCTGACCCGCTCCCCCGCGCCCTTTCCCCACCCGACCCTCATCGCCCCGGTGATCAAGAGGTTCGCGTCACCGGGGCGGCGAATTCCGACGCATTCCTCTTGATCACGGCGAACCTGCCGGCCGGACGGTCGGTGATCAAGAGGAATGCGTCACCCGGCCAGCGAAATCTGACGCGAACCTCTTGATCGCGGTCGACGGGCAGGCCGCGCGGGCGGTGATCAAGAGGTTCGCGTCACCCCGCCGACGGAATCTGACGTATTTCTCTTGATCATCGGAGACCTGCCGGGCGGGCACGGGCGGGCACGGGGCGGAAGGGTGGCGGGGCGGAAGGGTGGGAGCGGGGGGAGGCGCGTCAGGGGGTGCGGATGGCGTCGAGGGCCAGCAGGGCGACGTGCAGGGAGAGGCAGGCTTCGACCGAGTCGAGATCGACGCCGAGGATCCGGCCGATCCGGGCCAGCCGTTCGTAGAAGGCCGGTCGGGACAGGTGTGCGGCGACCGCGCCTGCCGACTTGTTGCGGCCCTGCTCCAGGTAGGCACGCAGGGTGCCGAGCAGTTGTTCCCGGGGGTGTTGGGCGTCGTGGGCCAACAGCGCGCCCAGTTCCCGTTCGACGAAGGTCTGCAACCGGGGCTCGTCGCGTAGCAGGTGCAGCAGGCCGGCCAGTCCGACGTGCGGCAGCCGGAAGACCGGCAGGTCACGGCTGTCCCGGCGGGCGGCCTCGGCGACCTGGCGCGCCTCGACCAGCGAGCGGCGTACCTCCCGTAGGCTCGCCACCCCGGAACCGGCGGCGACGAGCACGCGCGCCGGCTGGTCGGGGTGGCGGCGGCGCAGCGCGGCGGCGAACGCGGCCAGCGCGCGGTCCTCGGCGGCGGCCTCCGGCAGGGCGAGCAGGACCCCCACCGCCTGGTCGTCGACGGGGCTGGTCAGCCCGGTCAGTTTCGCCTCCCGTAGCGCCTGGCCGACCGCTTCGGCGAGGTCACGCAGCCGGGCCGGGCCGGCCTCGGCCGGGCCGCCCTCACCCGGTGCGCCGGATTCGGCCGGGGTGTCGCGGCGGAGCCGGACCATGACGCCGATCAGGTGCCGACGCTCCAGGGGCACCCCCAACGCCCGCGCCCGCAAGGCGATCTCGTCCACCGGCCGGGAGTGGTCGAGCAGGGCGGTGAGCAGCGTGTGGTGCAGTTGCCGTTCCAGCCCTTCGGCGTCGCGGCGGATCAGCCGGCCCAGCGCCAGGGTGGAGGCGGCCCGCTCCACCAGGATGGTCAGCCGGGTGGGCGGCGCACCGACGGGCCGGCCGTCGCCGAGGCCCGCCCGCGCCGGCCAGCGCAGCAGCAGCCGACCCCAGTCCTGTCCGCGCGCGCCGACGGTCGTGACCAGCCAGCCGCTGTCACTGTCGTACGCCGTGCGTCCGGCGGGACGCAGCCGTCGGGAGTGCTGCTCCCAACCGTCCAGCAGCAGCTCGGCGTTCTCCCCCGCCGGGTCGTAGGCGAGCACCTGCCGGGACAGGTTCTCCAGCACCACCGGGCAGCCGGCCAGCGCGGCGGCCTGCCGGACCACCTCGGCGGTCCCGGCGCCCTCGACGGACAGTTCGGTGAAGCGTTGGTGGATCTCCTCGGCGGCCCGCAGTTCGTGCAGTTGGGCGTCGACGATCAGGGCGTGCACCGCCTCGGTGATCCGCACGAACGGGGTGGGCCGGCGCAACTCGACCAGGGGCAGCCCGCGCCGGGCGGCGGCCACGGCCATCACCCGGGGCACCTCGGTCGGGTAGCGGCGGCCCAGTTCGACCACGAGCCCGGAGACGCCCACCGCGACCAGGTCGCCGATGAAGGCGCGTAGTCCGACGTCGTCGGCGGGCAGCCCGATGCCGGTGGTGAGCACGAGTTCACCGCCGCCGAGCAGGGTGGCGATGTCCGGCACCTCCGTCACGTGCACCCAGCGCACCGGCCGGTCCAGGCCGGTCTCCCCGGCTACCAGCCGGGGCGCGCCGCGGCGGACCGGGTCCAGCGCGAGCACCTCACGGACGGTAGGGAACACGGGCGACAACCTACCCCCGGTGACCCCGGGCCCCGCCATCCACCGTCCGTCACCGCCCCCGACCGACCACGAGGGCGGCTCCGCCGGCCGGGACGGTGAGGGCGGCTCCGCCGGCCGGGGGCGGGGACCGGTCCCGGCCGGCGATGCGACGGTCAGTCGACGCCGAACTCCATCGCGGCCCGGTCGAGGGCCTCGTCGTCGGCGGTGGCGACGCCCCGGGAGGCGATGGCCTCCGCGCCGCCCTGCGGCATCGCCCCGATCAGCCCGGTCGAGGCGGCCTGGGCCGCGCCGATCGCCCGCTGGGGGGTTCCGCCGCCGACCAGGCCGAGGGTGGCGTACTGCTCCAGCTTGGCCCGGGAGTCGGCGATGTCGAGGTTACGCATGGTGAGCTGGCCGATCCGGTCGGACGGGCCGAACGCCGAGTCCTCGGTGCGCTCCATGGACAGCTTGTCCGGGTGGTAGCTGAACGCCGGGCCGGTGGTGTCCAGGATCGAGTAGTCCTCGCCCCGGCGCAGCCGCAGGGTCACCTCGCCGGTGACGGCGGTGCCCACCCAGCGCTGCAACGATTCGCGCAGCATCAGCGCCTGCGGGTCGAGCCAGCGGCCCTCGTACATGAGCCGGCCGAGGCGACGGCCCTCGTGGTGGTAGTTGGCCAGGGTGTCCTCGTTGTGGATGGCGTTGACCAGCCGCTCGTACGCGGCGTGCAGCAGTGCCATGCCGGGGGCCTCGTAGATGCCCCGGCTCTTGGCCTCGATGATCCGGTTCTCGATCTGGTCGGACATGCCCAGGCCGTGCCGGCCGCCGATGGCGTTGGCCTCCAGCACCAGGTCGACGGGGCTGCCGAACTCCTTGCCGTTGATCGTCACCGGGCGGCCCTGGTCGAAGCCGATGGTGACGTCCTCGGTGGGGATCTCCACGGACGGGTCCCAGAACCGGACCCCCATGATCGGGCTGACCGTCTCGATGCCGGTGTCGAGGTGTTCCAGGGTCTTCGCCTCGTGGGTGGCGCCCCAGATGTTGGCGTCGGTGGAGTACGCCTTCTCGGTGCTGTCCCGGTAGGGCAGGCCGCGTTCCAGCAGCCACTCCGACATCTCCTTGCGCCCGCCGAGTTCGGTGACGAAGTCGGTGTCCAGCCACGGCTTGTAGATCCGCAGCTGCGGGTTGGCCAGCAGGCCGTAGCGGTAGAACCGCTCGATGTCGTTGCCCTTGAAGGTCGAGCCGTCGCCCCAGATCTGCACGTCGTCGGAGATCATCGCCCGGACCAGCAGGGTCCCGGTCACCGCCCGGCCCAGCGGGGTGGTGTTGAAGTAGGCCCGGCCACCGGAGCGGATGTGGAAGGCGCCGCAGGTCAGCGCGGCCAGCCCCTCCTCGACCAGGGCGGCACGGCAGTCGACCAGGCGGGCGACCTCGGCGCCGTAGCTGAGCGCACGTCCGGGCACCGAGTCGATGTCGGGCTCGTCGTACTGGCCGATGTCGGCGGTGTAGGCGCACGGGACGGCGCCCTTGTCGCGCATCCACGCGACCGCGACCGAGGTGTCGAGGCCGCCGGAGAAGGCGATGCCGACACGTTCGCCGATGGGCAGGGAGGTGAGAACCTTGGACACAAGGAAGATTATGCACCTGCCCGCATTCTCATGCAAATAGCCGGGGGTCGTGGTGACTACCCGTCGACCGGGTCGTCCCGGCCCAGCTCCCAGAACGCCACCGCCGCCGCGGCGGCCACGTTCAACGAGTCCACGCCACGCCGCATCGGGATCACCACCCGCACGTCGCTGGCCGCCTGCGCCGCCCCGGTCAGGCCGGGGCCCTCCGCCCCCAGCAGCAACGCCGCCCGCGCCCGCTGCGCCGGGGTCAACCGCTGCATGGGTACGGCGTCCGCCGCCGGCGTCATCGCGAGCACGGTGAACCCCGCCGCGCGTACCTCGTCCAGGCCGACCGGCCAGCGCTCCAGCTTCGCGTACGGCACCGCGAACACCTCCCCCATGCTGACCCGCACGCTGCGCCGGTAGAGCGGATCGGCGCAGGACGGCGAGAGCAGCACCGCGTCGATGCCGAGCGCGGCGGCCCCCCGGAAGATCGCCCCGAGGTTGGTGTGGTTGTTGATGTCCTCCAGGATCACCACCCGGCGGGCGGCGGCCAGCACCTCGGCGGCGGCGGGCAGGGGCTTGCGGTGGAACGAGGCGAGCACCCCCCGGTGCACGTGGAAGCCGGTCGCCTTCTCCAGCACGTCGGGGGTGGCCGCGTAGACCGGGGCGTCCCCGGTGTCCAGGTCGGCGAGCTGGTCGACCCGCTTCGCGTCGACCAGGTACGACCGGGCCGGGTAGCCGGCCCGCAACGCCCGGCGCAGCACCAGCTCCCCCTCGGCGATGAACAACCCGTGCGGGGGCTCCCAGCGGGTACGCAGCTCGACGTCGGTCAACGCCCGGTAGTCGGCGATCCGGACGTCGTCGGGGTCGGTGATCTCGTGTACGGGCACCGCCCGATTCTGCCCGTCCCCACGGTGCGCGCCCGCAGGGCGGTCCCCACGGTGCGCGCCGGCCCGAACCGGTCGGTCGGGCTCCGGGACCCGGTCGGGTTCTCCCGGGGCGACCGGGTTTCCCAGGGCCTGACGCGGGAAGGGGGCGGGAAGCGGACACGACCGGAGGGACCACCACGATGAGCGCAGCGGGCACCACCGACGGCCGGTTGCCGAAGAACGCCACGGTCGCCGACCACATCGTGGCCCGCCTCGCCGAGTGGGGGGTGCACCGCTACTTCGGCTACCCGGGCGACGGCATCAACGGGATGACCTCCGCCCTGCAACGGGCCGGCGACCGGGTGGAGTTCGTCCAGGTACGCCACGAGGAGACCGCCGGCTTCGCCGCGAGCGCCCACGTCAAGTACGGCGGCGGCCCGCTCGGCTGCGCCCTGGCGACCAGCGGCCCCGGCGCGATCCACCTGCTCAACGGCCTCTACGACGCCAAGCTCGACCACCAGCCGGTGGTGGCCCTGGTCGGCAACACCGCCCTCACCGCCGAGGGCGGCGGCTACTACCAGGAGGTCGATCTGCTCGCCCTCTACAAGGACGTGGCCTCGGACTTCCTGGCCCAGCTCGACGATCCGTCCCAGGTGCGGCACCTGGTGGACCGGGCCTGCCGGACCGCGCTGTCCCGCCGGACGGTGACCGCGCTGGTGCTCCCGTTGGACGTGCAGGACGAGCCGGCGGTCCCGGACCCGCCGCACGCGCACGGCTACTACCACACCAGCGCGGCCCCCAGCAGCATGCCGACCGTGCCCCCGGAGGCGGACCTGCGCCGCGCCGCCGAGGTGCTGCGCGGCGGCGAGAAGGTGGCGATGCTGGTCGGGCAGGGGGCGCTGGGCGCCGAGGCGGAGGTACGGCTGATCGCCGACCGGCTGGGCGCCGGGGTGGCCGCCGCCCTGCTCGGCTTCACCGCCGTCGACCACCGTGAGCCGTGGGTGACCGGGGCGATCGGGCTGCTCGGCACCCGGCCGAGCTGGCAGCTCATGCAGGAGTGCGACAGGCTGCTGATCGTCGGCAGCAACATGCCGTACTCGGAGTTCTATCCGCCGCAGGGGCAGGCCCGGGCGGTGCAGATCGACCTGGACGGCACCCGGATGGGGCTGCGCTACCCGACGGAGGTCAACCTGACCGGCGACGCCGGCCCCACCCTGCGGGCGCTGCTGCGGGAGCTGGGTGACGGGCCGACGCCGACCGCCTGGCGGGCGACGGTCGCGGACGCCACCTCGGGGTGGCGGCAGGCCCAGGCGGAACTGGCCGGGCAGCCGGCGCACCCGGTGAACCCGCAGTTGCTCTTCCACACCCTCAACGACGCGCTGCCCGACGACGCGATGATCGCGGTGGACTGCGGCACCGCCACCGCCTGGTACGCCCGCCACCTCCAGGTCCGCCCCGGCATGCTGGCCAGCCTCTCCGGCACCCTGCTGTCGATGGGCGGGGCCATGCCGTACGCGCTGGCGGCGAAGTTCGCCCACCCGGACCGGCCGGTGGTGGCGCTGATCGGCGACGGGGCGATGCAGATGAACGGGGTCAACGAGTTGATCACCGTGGCGAAGAACTGGCGGCAGTGGGCCGACCCGCGTTTCGTGGTGCTGGTGCTCAACAACCGGGACCTGGCGTTCGTCAGTTGGGAACAGCGGTCCACCGAGGGCACCCCGCGCTATCCGGCCAGTCAGGACCTGCCCGACGTGGCGTACCACAGGTGGGCCGAGGTGCTGGGCCTGGACGGTGTGCTGGTCGACTCCCCCGACCAGGTCGACGGCCTGTGGCGGCGGGCACTGACCGCCGACCGTCCGGTGGTGGTGAACGCGGTGGTCGACCCGGCGGAGCTGATGCTGCCCCCGCACTTCACCCTCGACCAGGCCCGCAAGACGGCGGCGGCCCTGCTGCGCGGCGACACCGACCGGGCCGGCATCGTCCGCCGGGGCATCCCGGCCACCCTGGCCACCTACCGCCCCCGCCGCCGCTGACACCCACCCGGTCCGACCCGCAGGCCGGGGCCCGCAGGCCGGATGCTGCTCGCAATGTCGCCCGAACAGCGGTATCAAGCGGCAGGGACACCCCTGTTGCGGCGACACTGAGTCGATCATGGAGTGCCGAGTCGGGATCGGGGCGACGGACGAGCCGGTTGCCCGGGCAGGGCCGAGTCACGCGTGGGACCCGGCCACGGCGGGACCGAGCCGGTTGCCCGGGTGGGGGCAGGCGACAGGGGTCCGTTGTCCGGGGTGGCTAGTGTGCCCGGGGTGCGACGATCGACGATGGTGGCGCTGGTGGGCGTGGACGGCTCCGGCAAGTCCACCCAGGCCACCGCCCTGGCCCGGCGACTGAACTCGGCGGGCGTGCCGGCGGTCTACCTGGAGAACGCCGGCGGCCGGCCGCTGTGGAACCGGCTGGCACAGGCGGTGGGCCGCCGCGACGGCGTGCACCTGTTCGGCCGGCGCTGCTATCCGCTGCTGGAGGCGACGGTGCGCTGGCTGGCGCTGGCCCGCGCGGTGGCGGTCACCCGGCTGACCGGGCGGGTCGGGGTGATGGACCGCTGGACCTGGTGCCAGTACGTGATCATGCGGGCCCGGGGTGACCGGGGCGTCCGCCTGGTCCGCGCCGCGTACGCCGTCTTCCCGGAGCCCGACCTGGTCTGCTTCCTGGCGGTCACCCCGGAGTTGGCCCGGCGGCGGGTGCTGGCCCGGGGCATCGACACCGAGGAGTTGGCGCACCTGACCGCGCTGGACGCCGGCTACCGGGCGCTGGCCGGGTTCGCCGACTTCACCGTGATCGACGGCGATGCCGACCCGGCGACGGTGGCCGCCGCCCTGGACCGGGCGGTCGCCACCGCCATCACCCGAAGGTAGGCCAGGCCCGCCCGACGGGTAGGCCCGCCCGCCCGGGGCGGGAGGCAGGCCCGGCCGGGAGGCACGCCCGGCCGGCGGTGGAGCGCAACAGCGGTATCCAGCGGGACGGACACCGCTGTTGCGGCGATGTCGCGTCAATCGCAGCCCGGCCGGGGCCGGGCGACAGCCGGTCAGCCCCGGCGGTTCTGGAGCCAGCGGAGCAGGTCGGACGGGAAGTTCTGGTCCTCCGGCTCCGGGGTCCGGGGCGACGGGCGGGGCGTGGGGCGCTGCGGGTTGCCGGCGAGTTCCCGGCTGGGGGCGGTGAAGTCCCGCACCGGCAGGCCGTCGACCGCGGTGCGGATGGTCCGGGCGACCGCGGTGATCACCTCACCCTGCACCGCCGCGCCGACCGCGTCGCTCGGGTCGTCGGGGTTGGCGGCGATACCGGCGACCGCCACCTGCGGGGTGAACCCGACGAACGTCTCGGTGGCGTTCTTCTCCGAACTGCCGGTCTTGCCGGCCACCGGGCGGCCCACGATCCGGTCCACCCCACCGGCGGTGCTGCCGTTGCACTGCCCGTACGCCGACTGCTGGCCGACCGGGCAGCGGGCCGCGTCGGTGGCCGCCCGCGCCACGTCCGGCGTCAGCACCTGCTTGCAGGACGGCGTGCCGACGGGAACGGTCGAGCCGTCCGGGCCGGTCACCGACACCACGGGCGTCGGCGCGCAGTACGTCCCCTCGGCGGCCACCGTCGCATAGGCGTTGGCCAGGTCGAGCGGGGTGGTCGCGGACACCCCGAGGGTGAACGCCCCCCAGTTGTCGGCGTCGTGTGCGGCGAGGTCGGCATCGGTCCCGGCCCGGAACGTGATCCCGAGGCGCTGCGCCATCTCCACCACCTTGGCCGGGCCGACCTGCTCCTCCAGCCACACGAAGTAGGTGTTCACCGAGCGGCCGAAGCCGTCCCACATCATCCGGTAGCCGTCCATCCGCGCCGGGTTGGCGTTCGCCGGGCACCACCTGCCGCCGCAGGAGGCCTCGCCCTCGGCGGGGAACCGGGTGGTCAGCCGGCTCGGCGAGTCGAAGCCGGTGGACAGGGTGCGACCGTTCTCCAGCGCGGCGAGCATGGTGAACAGCTTGAACGTCGAGCCGGCCTGGTAGCCGGTGATGCTGCCGCCGCCGGAGACCAGCGGGTTGACGGTCTGCCCGTCGCCCACCCCGTACTCCCGGTTCACGGCCAGGGCGAGCACCCGGCCGGTGCCGGGTTCGACGGCGGCGATCGGCAGGGCACGGGCGTCGTCGGCGGGGTAGACCTTGCGGGCCTCGGCGGCGGCGGTGGCCTGGACGTCCGGGTCGAGGGAGGTGACCACGGTGTAGCCGCCCCGGCGCAGCGCCTGCTCCCGCTCCTGCTCGGTCGCGCCGAAGGCGGGCTGCTCCAGCCACCAGCGGCGCAGGTAGTCGCAGAAGAACCCGGCGTCGGCGGTCACCGCGGCGGTGCAGCCGTTGGGCTGGGCGGTGGGGTGCAGGGTCAGCTTCTCGGCACGGGCCTGGTCGGCCTCGGCGGCGGTGATCGCGCCGGTGGCGACCATCGAGTCGAGCACGTACCCGCGCCGCTGCAGCGCCGCTTCCCGGTCCCCGTCGATCGGGCTGTACGCGTCGGGCGACTGCACCAGGCCGGCGAGCAGCGCCGACTCGGCGAGGGTCAGGTCGGCCGGCGCCTTGCCGAAGTAGCGCTGGCTGGCGGCGGCGACCCCGTACGCCCCGGAGCCGAAGTAGGCGATGTTGAGGTAGCGGTTGAGGATCTCGTCCTTGCTGAGGGTCTTCTCCAGCTCGGTGGCGTACCGGATCTCCTGGAGTTTGCGCCCGACGGTCTGGTCGGTGGCCGCCTGCCGCTCCTCGGCGGTCCGGCTGGGGTCGCTCTTGAGCACGTTGCGCACGTACTGCATGGTCAGCGTGGAGCCACCCTGGGCGGTTCCGCCGCCGGTGACGTTGGCGACCAGGGCGCGGGCCATCCCGCGCAGGTCGGCCCCACCGTGGGAGTAGAAGCGGCGGTCCTCGGCGGCGACGATCGCCTGCCGCAGCGTCGGGGCGATCTCGGCCAGCGGCACGTCGGTGCGGTTGACGTCGTAGAACGTGGTGAGCAGCGTCTTACCGTCGTTGGCGTAGAGGTAGGAACGCTGCGGGGTGGCCGGGGTGCGCAGCGCCGCCGGCAGGTCGTCGAACGCCCCGAGCACCGCCCTGGCGGCGAGCCCCGCAAGCAGGTTGCCCGGCAGCGCGGCGACCGCGAGGACCAGGCCGGCCAGCAGGCCGGCGAGCAGCACGGTGAGCAGCCGCGTCAGCGGCGTCCGGGGTGAGGACATGCGGGCAAGCATTGCCACCGCACGGGCCAGCGGCCCACTCCGGCAGCCGATTGTCAGGTAACTCACCGTGACCTGCCAGCGACTTCCCCGTCCCGCGGCCCTGCCGTCCCGGTCCGTCCGGTCCATCCCGTCTCTCCCCCCGGCTCGGTGATCAAGAGGTTTGGGTGCGTCCCGTCCGGATTCCTGACCCGAACCTCTTGATCACCGGGGCGGGCCAGGCGGGGCCGGGCGGGAGCGGGGAGGGAGGGTCAGGGGGTGGTGACGCTGGCGGTGGCGGCGTCGCGGGCGATGGTGGCCGGGACGAGGCGGCCGGAGCGGTAGCCGATGCCGATGCCGGCGACCAGCACGAAGATCGCCCCGAAGGTCTGTAGCGGGCCGAACAGCGCGCCGCCGAGGCCGAGCAGGGGCGCGGCGATCATCAACATCACCCCGTCACCGATCGCGAACGCCCCGGACCGGGCCACCGCCCAGCCGGTGAGCAGCCAGCCGGCGGTGTAACAGGTGGCGCCGAGCAGCACCAGCGTCCGGGCGGTGGTGCCGAAGACGGGGGTCTGCGCGGCGAGGCCGGCGAAGGGCAGCATCAGCACCGTACCGCCGATGCTGCTCAGCAGGCCGGCCACCGCGCCCCGCCGGCTGCGGGTGGCCGCGAGCAGTCCGGTGAGCGCGAGCAGGGCGAGCAGGCCCAGCCAGATCGCCGCTACCCAGCCGAGCAGGTAGAGCGGCTGGCCGTCGGCCGGGTAGGGGGCGTTGCCGACCCCGCCGTCGCCGGCCGTCGCCACCGTGCCGGTCAGCACCGCGTAGGCGGGCAGCAGCCAGACCGCGGCGCGGGCCAGCCGGCGCAGCGACCAGGCCCAACTGGCGTCGGTGGCCGGCGCGGCCGGCCCGGGGTCGCCGACGAAGGGCAGCACCCCGAAGCCGCCGCCGGTGCGCCGGGTGCCCAGCGGCCCCGCCGGGTCGTGTGCGCCGGGAACGGGGGTACGGGAGAACAGCCGCTGCGCCGGGTCCTTCATGCCTCACCTCGTCCGCTCCGCCGGGCTTCGCCGGCTGCCTGCACGGGCGGGCCACCCGGCCGACCCGTCTGCGGTGACGGGTGGCACGGAACGCGTCGACGCCCCGGGCCTGACCACCACCCGTCCCTCAGGACCGATCGTGGCAGGCGTCGGGGCGCCGGATGAGCGTTTTTCACATTTGCCGCCCGGGGTGAGCGGCGGCGGGGTCAGGCCCGTTCGCGCTGGTCGGCCGGGTCGGTGACCAGGCTGGCCGGGGAGACCGGCTCGGGTGCCGGCAGCCCCTTCGGCACGTTGCCGCCGGTGGCCTGCGCCTCGGCGACGCGTACCTCGTCGTGGATCTGCTGGGCGGCGCTCGCCGCCGCCTCGGCCGCCTCGGCGGCCTCCCGCTCGACCTCGCTGGCGGTGCGCTTCGCCTCGGGGGCCGGCTCGTCGCCGACCATCTTGCTCAGCCCGCCCAGCGCGCCGCCCATGCCCTCCAGCGCCTTGGTCAGCTCGGCCGGGACGATCCAGACCTTGTTGGCCGTGCCGTTGGCGATCTGCGGCAGCGCCTGGAGGTACTGGTAGGCCAGCACCTTCTGGCTCGGGTTGGCGGTGTGGATCGCGTCGAAGACCGTCCGGATCGCCTTCGCCTGACCCTCGGCCTGCAGGATGCGGGCCTGCCGGTCACCGTCGGCGCGCAGCACCGCGGCCTGCTTCTCACCCTCGGCGGTGAGGATCTGCGACTGCTTGTGCCCCTCGGCGTTGAGGATGGCGGCCCGGCGGTCCCGCTCGGCGCGCATCTGCTTCTCCATCGAGTCGCGGATGCTCGGCGGCGGCTCGATCGCCTTGATCTCCACCCGGGTGACCTTGATGCCCCACCGGCCGGTGGTCTCGTCGAGCACGCCGGAGAGGTGCCTGTTGATCTCCTCCCGGCTGGTCAGCGCCCGCTCCAGGTCGAGCGAACCGATCACGTTACGCAGCGTCGTGACGGTCAACTGCTCGATCGCCTGGATGAAGTTGGCGATCTCGTAGGTCGCCCGGACCGAGTCGACGACCTTGTAGTAGAGGACGGTGTCGATCGACACCACCAGGTTGTCGGAGGTGATCACCGGCTGCGGCGGGAAACTGACCACCTGCTCCCGCATGTCGACCTTGGTACGCACCGCGTCGACGAACGGGACCAGCAGGTTCAGGCCCGGGTTCAGGGTGCTCTTGTACTTGCCGAGCCGCTCCACCACGTCCTGACGCTGCTGCGGCACGATCCGCACCGCCTTGGCCAGCGTCACCACTATGATCAACGCTACGGCCACCAACAGGACCGCTACAAATTCCATACCGTCACCTTTTCGCTTCCGGCAGCTCGCCGGCTGAGGAAATGTCGTCCTGCCACACCAGGGCGGTCGCGCCCTGGACCTTTATCACCTGCACCCGCGCACCGGGGGCGAAGGTCTGCGTCGCGTCGTACGGACGTGCCGTCCACAACTCGCCGTCGATCTTCACCATGCCCTGTTCGGCATCGACCTGCTCGATCACCAGGGCGGTGGCGCCCTCCAGCGCCTGCACCCCGAACGGCTGCTCGCCGCTGTCGAGCGACGGCCGCATGTGCCGGCGGATGGTCGGCCGGGCGAGCGCCACCGTCAGCGCCGACACCACGGCGAAGACCACCGCCTGCACGGCGACGGGCGCACCCAGCGCGGCGGCCCCGGCGGCGGCGAACGCACCGACCGCGAACATGATCAGAAACAGCGTCGTCGTGAAGATCTCGGCGACGGCCAACAGCACACCCAGCACGATCCACACCACGGCGTCCACCCCCCGATCGTGACACGTCCACGCGAATCCACCCACTTCTGATGATCAGTAAGCTCAGTTCAGGCCCGTTCCGACCGCCGCCAAGGAGCCGATCGTGACCCTGCTCGCCGAGACCGTCCGTCGGATCGACACCCTGGTGGCACAGACCCAGGCCACCGGGCGTACGCCGTCGTTGGCGCTGGGCGTCGTACGGGACGGGACCCTGGTGCACCTGGCTGCCGCCGGCGACCACCCGCGCCCCCACGCCGCCCTCCAGTACCGGGTGGGCTCGATCACCAAGACGATGACCGCCACGCTGGTCATGCGGGAACGCGACGCCGGCCGGCTCACCCTGGACGACCCGCTGGAGCGGCACCTGCCGGGCACCGCCGTCGGCGGGCTCACCCTGCGCCAGCTCCTCGGCCACGCCAGCGGCCTGCTCCGCGAGCCCGACGGCCCGTGGTGGGAACGCACCGAGGGCACCGACCTGGCCACCCTGGTCGCCGGCGTGAGCACGGACAAGGTCGGCTACCCCGCCTGGCGCGGCTACCACTACTCCAACCTGGCGTACGGGCTGCTCGGCGGGGTGCTGGAGCGGATCACCGGGACGCCCTGGGCGGAGCTGCTGACCACCCGGATCCTCGACCCGCTGGGCCTGCGCCGCACCACCTACCATCCCACCGCGCCGTACGCGCCGGGATACGTGGTGCACCCGTGGCACGACACGCTGCGGGAGGAGCCGCGTACCGACACCGGGGCGATGGCCCCCGCCGGGCAGCTCTGGTCGACGGTGACCGACCTCGCCCGGTGGGCGGCGTTCCTCGCCGACCCCGACCCCGAGGTGCTCGCCGCCGACACCCTCACCGAGATGTGCGCCCCGGTGATACTCAGCGACCTGGACTCCTGGCGCGGCGGCCACGGCCTGGGGCTGGAGCTGTACCGCGAGGGCGACCGGGTGTACGTGGGGCACGGCGGCTCGATGCCCGGCTACGTCGCCGCGCTGACCGTGCACCGGCCCAGCCGGACCGCCGTGGTCGGCTTCGCCAACTCGTACGGGTTCCGCACCGGCCACATCGGTGGGTTGTCCCGGCAACTGCTCACCCTGGTCCTGGACGCCGAGCCGACGCCGGTCACGCCCTGGCGTCCGGCCGCCGCGCCACCGGCGGCGGAACTGGCCGAGCTGACCGGCCGCTGGTGGTGGATGGGCATCGAGTACGAGGTCCGGGCCGACCCGGCCGGCGAGCTGTGGGCCGGCCGACCCGGCGACCCGACGCTGCTGTTCACCCCGACCGGACCGGACCGCTGGCGGGGCCGTTCCGGTGAGGAGGACGGCGAGGTCATGGCCGTGCTCCGCGACCCGGACGGGCGGGCGGTGGGCCTGGACATCGGCACCTTCGTCTTCACCCGCACCCCCGACCAGGAGCCCTGACCGGGCCGCCCATCGGGACCGGTGGGTCGGCCGGCGGGTGTCAGTCGGGTTCGGTGACGAAGTCGATCAGGCGTTCCATCGCGTTGATCAGCGGCGTCTCGACGTCGGCGAAACTGTCCACCCGGGACAGGATGCGTCGCCACATCTCGGCCGGCTCGGCCACCCCGAGGGCCGCGCAGACGCCCTCCTTCCACGGCCGGCCGGGCGGCACCACCGGCCAGGCCCGGATACCCAGCGCGGCCGGCTTCACCGCCTGCCACACGTCGACGTACGGGTGTCCGGTGACCAGCACGTACGGGGAGTTCACCCGGGCCACGATCCGGCTCTCCTTGGAGCCGGGCACCAGGTGGTCGACGAGCACCCCCAACCGGCGGCCGGGGCCGGGGGCGAAGCCGCGCACCTCGGCGTCGAGGGCGTCGATGCCGTCCAACGGCTCCACCACCACGCCCTCGACCCGCAGGTCGTCACCCCAGATCCGCTCCACCAGGGCGGCGTCGTGCACGCCCTCGACCCAGATCCGGCTGGCCTTGGCCACCCGCGCCCGCACGTCGGCCACGGCGATCGACCCGGAGGCGGTCCGGCGACGGGCGGCGGGCACCGGGGCACGGGCCGGCCGGCGCAGGGTCACCGGCTCCCCGTCGAGCAGGAACGCGGCGGGCAGCAGCGGGAAGACCCGCCGCCGGCCGTGCCGGTCCTCCAGCACCACCGCCCCCGACTCGAAGCCGACCACCGCGCCGCAGAACCCGGAGTCGGCGTCCTCCACCACGAGATCCGGCTCGGCGTCGACCTCGGCGGTGACCTTCCGTCGTCGCCAGTCGCCCGCCAGCACGTCCTCGCCGTATCGCCCCGCCATGTCGATCACGCTATCCCCCGCTGCGCCCCGGCACCTCCCGACGCGCCCACCCGATCCGCCACGCGCCGCCGGCCCGGCGGGCCACCCGACCGGCCTTCGATGCGGCAGTCGAGACAGGGACGGCGGGGAGCACGTACCCTTTCGGCATGTCCTCCCCCGCAACGGGCGCGGCCACCCTGGCCGCGCGCCGGTCGAGCCGTTTCGTGGCCTGGGTACGCGCCTGGCGGGCCGGCCTGGTCCCCTTCGACGAGGTCGCCGAGTCGGTCGCCGGCGACGAGGAGCACCTGGTCGCCGACGCGCCGGGCACCTGGCGGGACGTGCCGCTGCGCGAGGCCCTGCCGGCGCTGGCCAAGCTCTCCCCCGACGAGATCCGGCTGGTGCTGCCCGCGCCGGGCGACCCCCGGGGACTGCCCGGTCCGGGCGACTTCGCCGGGGCCGCGCTGCTGGCCGGGGAGGCCGTGGTGGCCGGTGGGCTCGGGTTGATCCCCGAGGTGCGCACCCACACCTCCGGCTCCGGGATGACCTGGGAAACGGTGCTGTGGCGGGTCTATCCGCTGCCGGCCGACGCGCCGAAGGCGTCGCTGACCGCGCCGGGGGCCGCCGAGGCGGAGGCCGAACTGGCCACCGCGCTGGCCGAGTCGACCGCCGCGCTGACCCGGCTCGACGTGGCCCAGTGGCGGCCCGAACTGGCCGGGGCGCTGGCCGCACTACGTCGCCCGGACGGCGCGACCGACCTGCCGCCCGGGTTCGACCCGCGTTCCCGGCGGCTGTTCGCCCGCGCCGCGGTGCTCGACCGGGTACTCGCGCTGGCCGGGGAGAGCGCGCCCGGCGGGGCGATCAACAACCACGAGGCGCAGCAGCGCGACGCCGCGCTGCGCCCACTGACCACCGCCTGCCGGCAGGCGCTGGTGGCCGCCTGCAACGCCCCGCTGCGTCCCTGACCGCACCCGGCCGGGCCCGCCGGTCCGGTACGGGTCAGATCTCGTCGATCAGGTCGAGCACCGAGTCGACGATGCGCGACGGCCGGTACGGGTAGCGTTCCGTCTCGGCCCGGGTGCTGATCCCGGTGAGCACCAGGATCGTCTCCAGCCCCGCCTCCAGCCCGCACAGGATGTCGGTGTCCATCCGGTCGCCGATCATCGCGGTGCTCTCCGAGTGCGCGTTGATGGTGTTCAGCGCCGAACGCATCATCATCGGGTTGGGCTTGCCGACGAAGTACGGCTCCACCCCGGTCGCCTTCGAGATCATCGCGGCGACCGATCCGGCGGCGGGCAGCGCGCCCTCCACCGACGGGCCGGTGACGTCCGGGTTGGTGCAGATGAAGCGGGCCCCGTCGTTGATCAGCCGGACCGCCTTGGTGATCGCCTCGAAGCTGTAGGTGCGGGTCTCCCCCAGCACCACGTAGTCCGGGGCGAAGTCGGTCAGCACGTAACCGACGGCGTGCAGCGCGGTGGTCAGCCCCGCCTCCCCGATCACGTACGCGGTGCCGCCCGGCCGCTGGTCGGCGAGGAACTGGGCGGTGGCCAGCGCCGCCGTCCAGATCGCCTCCTCGGGCACCTCGAAGCCCATCCGGGTCAGCCGGGCCTGCAGGTCGCGCGGGGTGTAGATGGAGTTGTTGGTGAGCACCAGGAAGGGCTTGCCGGAGGACCGGAGCCGGTTGACGAACTCCGGTGCGCCGGGCACCGGCTGACCCTCGTGCACCAGCACGCCGTCCATGTCGGTGAGCCAGCTCTGCACCGGCTTGCGGTCAAGCATCTGTCGTCCCAAGGGGGTGTCGGGGAGGGCGGGTGGTCGGCATCAGGGGCGGCGCGCGGCCGGCACGCAGCACGGGGTCGGGCAGGTGTCCCACATCGGCAGCTCACCGAGGCGGCGGCGGGTCGCCGGCCCGTCGGGCGTGGTGCGTTCGGCCACCAGTTCACGCACCATCGCCACGAACCTCGGGTCGGTGCCGGGGGTGCCGGCCCGGACGAAGTCCAGGCCGAGCTGCTTGGCCGTCTCCAACGCCTCGGTGTCGAGATCCCAGACCACCTCGAGGTGATCCGAGACGAACCCGATAGGGCTGACCACCACCCCGGTGACACCCTGCCCGGCGAGGGCGGTCAGGTGGTCGTTGACGTCCGGCTCCAGCCACGGCACCTGCGGTGGGCCGGAGCGGCTCTGCCAGACCAGGTCATAGGGCAGGTCGGGCGCGGCGACGGCGTGCACCAGGCGGGCGGTCTCCGCCAGCTGCGCGGTGTACCGGCCGCCGTGCGGGCCGGCGGTGGCCGCCGCCGAGGTGGGGATGGAGTGCGCGGTGAAGACCAGCCGGGTGGTGTCCCGCCGGGCCGGGTCGAGCTGGGCCAGCGCCGAGCGCACCGCGTCGGCGTGCGGCTCGACGAAGCCCGGATGGTCCCAGAACTGGCGCAGCTTGTCGATCACCGGGGCGTCCGGGCCGACGGCGGCCCGCGCGGCGGCGATGTCCTCCTGGTACTGCCGGCACGACGAGTAGCCGCCGTACGCGCTGGTGACGAACGCCAGCGCCCGGGTGACCCCGTCGTCGCGCATCTGCGCCACGGTGTCGGCGAGCATCGGGTCCCAGTTCCGGTTGCCCCAGTAGACGGGCAGGTCGACGTCGTGGGCGGCGAGGTCCGCCCGGATCGCGGCGAGCAGCTCGCGGCACTGCTGGTTGATCGGGGAGACCCCGCCGAAGTGCAGGTAGTGCTCGGCGACCTCGGCCAGCCGCTCGGGCGGCACCCCCCGCCCCCGGGTCACGTTCTCCAGGAACGGCAGCACGTCCTCGGGCCGCTCCGGGCCACCGAAGGAGACCAGCACCAATGCGTCGTACGACATGGGGTCATTCTCCCCCGCGGTCGGCGACGGCCTGACGACGGCCCCTGGTCATGCGGGTTACGTGGGGGCCCCGCGCCGGGGCCCCCACGTGCGGCTCAGGCGCCCAGGGCGTGGTAGCCGCCGTCGACGTGGACGATCTCGCCGGTGGTGGCCGGGAACCAGTCCGACATCAGGGCCAGGCAGGCACGGGCGGCCGGCTCCTGGTCGGTGAGGCTCCAGCCCAGCGGGGCGCGCTCGGTCCACGCCTGCTCGAACTGCTCGAAGCCGGGGATCGACTTCGCGGCCATGGTGCGCAGCGGCCCGGCGGCCACCAGGTTGCTGCGGATGCCCTGCTTGCCCAGGTGCAGCGCGAGGTAGCGGGAGGCGGACTCCAGCCCGGCCTTGGCCACCCCCATCCAGTCGTAGACCGGCCACGCCTTGGTGGCGTCGAAGGTCAGCCCGACCACCGAGCCGCCCGGCGACATCAGCGGCAGCGCCGCCATGGCCAGCGACTTGTAGGAGTACGTGGAGACCTGCAGCGCGGTCGCCACGTCCTCCCAGGGGGCGTCGAGGAAGCCGCCGCCGAGGCAGCTCTGCGGGGCGAAGCCGATCGAGTGGACCACCCCGTCGAGGCCGTCGACGTGCTCGCGTACCTTGTCGGCCAGGCCGGCGAGCTGCTCCGGGCTGGTCACGTCCAGCTCGATGACCGGCGCCGGCTGGGGCAGCCGCCGCGCGATCCGCTCGACCAGCGAGAGCCGGCCGTAGCCGGTGAGCACGACCTGGGCACCGTTGTCCTGGGCGAGCTTCGCCACCGAGAAGGCGATCGAGGCGTCGGTGATGACGCCGGTGACGAGCAGCCGCTTACCGGCGAGCAGTCCTGACATGTGTTGGCTTCCTCCGTACGTTCTCAGTGACCCATGCCGAGGCCGCCGTCGACCGGGATGACGGCGCCGGAGATGTAGCCGGCGGCGTCCGAGGCGAGCCAGGTGACCACCCCGGCGACCTCGTCCGGCGCGGCGAACCGTCCGGCCGGGATGACCTTGCGGTACTCGGTGCGGCGCTCCTCGGGCAGCGCGGCGGTCATCTCGGTGTCGATGAAGCCCGGGGCGACCACGTTCGCGGTGATGTTGCGGCTGCCCAGCTCCCGGGTGATCGACCGGGCCACCCCGACCAGGCCGGCCTTGCTGGCCGCGTAGTTGACCTGGCCGGCGCCGCCGTAGAGGCCGATCACCGACGAGATGAAGATCATCCGGCCCCACTTGGCCCGGAGCATCTTGGACGAGGCCCGCTTGGCGCAGCGGAAGGCACCGGTCAGGTTGGTGTCGAGCACCCCGGTGAACTGCTCCTCGGACATCCGCATCAGCAGCGTGTCGTCGGTGATGCCGGCGTTGGCGACCAGCACCTCGACCGGGCCCAGCTCGGCCTCGACCGCGGCGAAGGCGGCGTCGACGGAGGCCGAGTCGGTGACGTCGCACCGGACCCCGAACAGCCCCTCCGGCGCGTCGCCGCTGCGGTGGGTGACCGCAACCCGGTCGCCCTGCCGGGCGAAGGCCTGCGCGATGGCCAGTCCGATTCCCCGGTTGCCGCCGGTCACCAGCACGGTACGGGCCACGGGTCCCCCTTCGGTTCCGCTGATCATTCCGGTCGGAGCCTAGGCGTTACCGGCAGGTAACCGCTAACGGTGCGCCACCGGACCCGGCGCGGCGGCCGGGAGGAATCGCGGTGCGACCACCCTCCGGGAGCGGCCGGACACCGTCCGGGGCGGGACGGCCGAATGCGCGGTGCGGGTGTCCCCGTTGTACGATGATCGGCGTCCGCGAGCCGAATGCGACTCGCGTTTTGGCCCCGCCGACCGCAGGAGGTGATCGCTGTGCGAGATAGCGATCCTCCCAGTCGTGGCCGGGCCGTCCGTCAGCCCCGCTGAGCCACGACTCAGTCGGTCGAGCTGACCCAGCTCCCGCTCCCCCGTCACCACCCGTTCCCGGCCCCGGCCGGCGGACCGGTCGGTGCTGCCGTCCCGCGCCGGGACGCCCCGGTGGAGCAGCCCGGTCACGACTTCGTGTGCGCGCCCTGACCCATCCCTGCGGTTCCGCCCGCCCCGCGGACCGTCCAGTCGCCACCGGAGCCATTCATGAGCCGCTACGTCGCCCCGCTGGGCTTCACCCTCGCCGCCGTCTGGGTGGCCGTCGTGTTCGTCCTGGCCGGCGGCGGTCACTGAGACCGCCACCGGCCGCCGCGCCGACCCGCGCACCCCGCCCCGGCCCCGGATCACCGCACCCGGGACGTCCGGGGTACGAGTCACCGCACCCGGGACGTCCGGGCCGGCCTCACAGCATCCGGGACGTCCAGAGCAGGCTCAGCCCGCCCGCGCAGAGCGCCAGCAGCAGCGCCACCCCCGCGTACCACTGGGTGATCTCGCGAGGCTCGGTGCGGAACCCGATCGACGAACCCATGTCCTGGTAGACCTGCTTCAACTCGGCCACCGAGGCCGCCTCGTAGAAGTAACCCTCGGTGGTCTCGGCGAGCTGGGCCAGCGCCAGCCGGTCCACCGGCACCCGCTGCAACTGACCACCGATGTCCACCTGCCCCGAGTCGGTGCCGAACGCGATCGTGGAGACCGGCACGTTCGCCGCCTGCGCCGCCGCCGCGGCCTCCTCCACCGACCGGCCCGACGTGCGGAACCCGTCGGAGAGCAGCACGATCCGGGCCGGCGGGATACCGGCCGCGCCGTCGGCCGGCACCGACCGGATCGCCTCCAGGCAGGTGAAGACCGCCTCGCCGGTGGCGGTCGCCTCGGCCAGGGTCAGCCCGTCGATCGCCGCCGTCACCGCGGCCCGGTCCTTGGTGGGCGCCACCAGCACGTTCGCCGCCTTGGCGAAGGAGACCAGCCCCAGGTTGTAGCTGGCCGGCAGCTCGCCGACGAACTGCTTCGCCGCCTCCTGGGCCGCCTCCAACCGGTTCGGCGACACGTCGTCGGCCTGCATCGACAACGACACGTCGATGGCGAGCATCACGGTCGCCCGCTCCAGCGGCTCCTGGGTGTCGATCGCCGGGCGGGCCATCCCGGTGGCCAGCGCCACCATCGCCAGCAGCAGCGCGGTCGCCGCCGCGTGCCGCCGCCACCCCAACCCCTTCGGCGCGAGGATACGCAGCAGGTCCACGTTGGTGAACCGCATCGCGTACGCCCGGCGGTGGCGCTGCCGCCAGACGTAGGCCGCGGCCAGGGCCAGCACCGGCACCAGCGTCAGCAGCCACCACGGTTGCATGAAACGGATCATCGCGTCGTCCCCCGGGTGCGGGCGTGCCGCTGGGCGGCCACGAATCGCACCATGTCCAGCAGCCAGTCTCGGTCGGTACGCAGCATCAGGTGCCCGGCGCCGGCGGCCCGCAGCTCGGCGGCGATCGCGCCGCGCTGGGCGGCGGCCGCCTCGGCGTAGCGGCGACGCAGCCGCGGGTCGGCGGTCTGCACCTCGTGCAGCTCCCCGGTCTCCGGGTCCACCACCGGCAGCACCCCCACGTCGGGCAACTCCAGCTCGCGCGGGTCGACCACCTCGATGGCCAGCACGTCGTGCCGGACCCGCAGCTTACGCAGCGGCCGGCCCCACTGTTCGGGCGGCGCGAGGAAGTCCGAGATCACCACCGCCAGGCCCCGCCTACGCGGCGGCCGGTTGAGCAGGTCGATCAGCGCGCCCAGGTCGCCGCGCCCGGGGCGCAGCGGGGCGTGCGCCACGGCGCGTAGCAGCGCCTGTGCCTCCCGCCGGCCGGAGCGGGCCGGCACCCGGGTCAGCACCCCCGGCCCGGCGGGCGGCACCGGCGGCGCGGACCGCCACCGACGCGCGGGCGCGGGCGGTGGTTGCTCCCCGGTGCCGATCACCGCGCCGATCCGGTTGCCGCCGCGCACCGTCAGGTGGGTCAACGCGGCGGTCGCGGCGACCACCACGTCCCGCTTGAGCCACCGGTCGGTGCCGAAGTCCAGGCTCGCCGACAGGTCCACCGCCAGCCAGGTCTCCAGCTCCCGGTCGGCCACCGTACGCCGCACGTGCGGGGTGGTGGTGCGGGCGGTCACCGGCCAGTCCATCCGGCGTACGTCGTCGCCGGGTCGGTACTCGCGGGACTCCCCCGCCTCGCTGCCCGGACCGGGCAGCAGACCCGCGTAGTCGCCCTGGAGCAGCCCGTCGAGTTTGCGGGTCACCAGCAGTTGCAGGCGGGACAGCACCGCCTCGGTCCGCTCCCCACCGGCGTCGGCCGGGCGTACCGGTGCGGTCACGGGTGCTGCCCGGGCCAGCCGGCGGCCGGCGGGCCGCTGACCGGCGGCGGCCCGGACGCCTGTTGCCGGGGTGCGACCGAGGGCGGCGGGATGGTCGACATCACCCGGTGCACCACGTGGTCGGCGGGCACGTCGTCGGCGAGCGCGTCATAGCTGAGCACCAACCGGTGGCGCAGGATGTCCGGCGCGATGTCCTGGACGTCCTGGGGCAGCGCGTAGTCCCGGCCGCGCAGCAGGGCCAGCGCCCGGGTGGCCCGGACCAGGCCGAGCGAGGCACGCGGGCTGGCCCCGTACTGGATCAGCCGGGCCACGTCGGGCATCCCGTGCTCGGCGGGACTGCGGGTGGCCAGCACCAGCCGTACGGCGTAGTCGACCAGGGCGTTGTGCACGAAGACCTGGTCGGCCTTGCGTTGCAGGGCGAGCAGGTCGTCGGTGCTGAACACCTGCGCCGGCTCGGGCGCGGCGACCCCCATCCGGTAGACGATCTCCCGTTCCTCGGCGTCGGTCGGATACCCGACGACGATCTTCATCAGGAAACGGTCCCGTTGCGCCTCCGGCAGCGGATAGACGCCCTCCTGCTCGATCGGGTTCTGGGTCGCCATCACCAGGAACGGGTCGGGCACCCGGTGGCTCTGGCCGCCGATCGAGACCTGCCGCTCGCTCATCACCTCCAGCAGCGCCGACTGCACCTTGGCCGGAGCCCGGTTGATCTCGTCGGCGAGCAGGAAGTTCACGAAGACCGGGCCCAGCTCGACGTCGAACTTCTCACTCGACTGCCGGTAGATCCGGGTGCCCATGATGTCGGCCGGCACCAGGTCCGGGGTGAACTGCACCCGGGCGAACTGCCCGCCCACCACCCGGGCCATCGTCTCCACCGCGAGGGTCTTCGCCACCCCGGGCACCCCCTCCAGCAGGCAGTGTCCCCGGGCCAGGAGCGCCACGAACATCCGCTCCACCATCCGGTCCTGACCGACGATCACCCGTTTGATCTCGAACAGGGCCCGCTCCAACAGCGTGGCGTCCTGGGCGGGGGTGGTCACCGCCGCGGGTGTCTCGGGGGCCGTCCCGTTCGGGGTCGGGGCGTCGGGCGTGGTCGGCTGGGCCACCGGTCCTCCACAGCATGATCGGGTCGTCGTGGCGTGGTGCGGTAACAAGACTCGCATGCCCGGCTGAGAGCCGAGGCGGGGAGAACCCGATTTCGGGTACGCCGTCCGGATCACCGAATCGCTGAACGAGGCTGGACACGAAGGGGTCTGCCGCGTGTACGATTCACCCCGTCGCCGGGCGGCTCCCCCCGTGGCCGCCCGGCGCTCATCTCTCCTCCGGTCCCGGTGCGCGCCTAGACTCCCCTGGTGACCGATCCCACCCCCGCCGTCTGTTCGTCCCGGGGCTGCCGTGCGCCAGCCGTGTGGGCGCTGCGCTGGAACAATCCCCGGTTGCACGACCCCGAGCGGCGCAAGACCTGGCTCGCCTGCCCGGCCCACCGGGGCAGCCTCGGCGACTTCCTCGACGCCCGCGGGTTCCTCCGTGAGGTCACCGCGCTCCCCGGATCGCATACCCTCGAAGCGTGAACGCTGCCGAGCCACCCCAGTCCCCGGTGAGCGCCCTGGAACCCTGGCCGGACACGGTCCACTGGCAGCGCATCTCGACCGACCTGATCTGGGTCGAACTGCTCCGCCTGGCAATGGGCCTGGCGGTGCTGCTGGTCGGGCTGGCGCTGGGCTGGGCGTTCACCGGGCACTGGCTGTTCGGTGCCGGCTGCGCCGTGGTGCTGCTCGGCGGCGGCTGGCGGGTGGCGACGATCGTCCGCGCCGTCCACGCCTGGGGGTACGCCGAACGCGCCGACGACCTGCTGGTCCGGCACGGGCTGCTGGTCCGCCGGTTGTCCATCGTGCCGTACTCGCGGATGCAGTTCGTCGACGTCAGCGCGGGCCCGCTGGAACGCGCCTTCGACCTCGCCACCGTGCAGCTGCACACCGCCGCGGCGGCCAGCGACGCCCGGGTGCCCGGCCTGCGGCCGGCCGAGGCGGCCCGGCTCCGCGACCGGCTCACCGCCCTCGGTGAGGACCGGGCGGAGGGGCTGTGACCGACGATTCGCCCGGCCCCGCCGCCCCCCACCCGGCGGCCCCTGAGGTTCCGGCGGTTCCCGGCACGCCGCGGGCGTCGCATCCGCCGGTGGCCACGGACGTCCCGGCGGCCCCGGAGGCTGCACCGGTGGGGACGGGCGGGCCGACCGGTGCCGAGCCGCGGCAGCGGCTGCACCCGCTGAGCCCGGTGTTGCAGGGGGCGAAGTCCCTGGTCGTGGTGATCGCCGGGCTCTCCTGGTCGACGCTGTCCCGGGTCGGCTTCGGCTGGTTCGCGGTGCTGGTGGCGGTGCTCGCCCTGGGTGCGACGGTGCTGGCGGTGGTGAGCTGGTACAACACCGGCTACCACATCGTCGGGCGGGAACTGCGGGTGCACGAGGGGTTGCTGTGGCGGCGGACCCGGGCGATACCGCTGGAGCGGTTGCAGGCGGTGGAGGTGGTGCGCCCCCTGCTGGCGCAGCTCACCGGCCTGGCCGAGCTGCGTCTGGAGGTGGTCGGCGGCGGCAAGACCGAAGCGCCGCTGGCGTACCTGTCGGTCGCCGACGCGGCCCGGCTGCGGCAACGGCTGCTCGCCGTGGCCGCCGGCCTGCCCGACGGCGCGACCACCGGCCCCGCCGCGCAGCCGGCGGGCCTCCCCCAGCCGGGCGGGGACGTCGCCGCGCCGGCCGACGACCGGGAGCCGGCCGGCCGGTCGTTGCACGCGGTGCCGAACACCGACCTGCTGGTCAGCCAGTTACTCACCCCGCAGGCGTTCCTGCTGCCGTTCGGGGTGGCCTTCGTGGTGGCGCAGTTCCTCTCCGAGGGCTCCTGGTCGTTCATCGCGGTGGCCAGCACCCTGACCGCGATGGCCGGCGTGCTGCTGCAACCGGTCCGCCGGGTCCTCGACGACTGGAACTTCCGGCTGGCCCGCGAGTCCGACCGGCTGCGCATCCACAACGGCCTGCTAGAGACGCGGATGCAGACCGTGCCGCTGGAGCGGGTGCAGACCGTCGGGGTGACCTGGCCGCTGCTCTGGCGGATGAAGGGATGGCTGCGGCTGCGGCTGGAGGTCGCCGGCTACTCGGGCGGCGAGGCTGACGACCGCAACCGGCCCGACCGGCTGCTGCCCGTCGGTGACCTGGCCGTCGGGGCGGCGATCGTCGACGAGGTGCTGCCCGGGGTGACGCTGACCGCGCTGCCGCTGACGCCCCCGCCGACCCGGGCCCGCTGGTTGCACCCGCTCAGCGCCCGGGTGCTCGGGGCGGGGCTGCACGAGCGGGTCTTCGCCGTCCGCTCCGGCCTGCTCACCCGGCAGTTGACGCTGGTGCCGTACGCCCGGATGCAGAGCGTCCGGGTGGTGCAGGGGCCGGCGCAGCGCCGGCTGCGGCTGGCCACCGTGCACGTCGACACGGCCGGCGGTTCGGGGGCCGCCGCGCACGACCGTGACCTGACGCAGGCGTGGGCGCTCGCCGCCGAACTGACCGCGCGGGCGCACGCCGCCCGCCGGGCCCGCTGATCAGCGTCCGACGCCGCCCGCCGGGGTGACGGTGGCCGGGGTGGGGGCGGGTCCGCCGGGCGGCGGACCGTCGGCGGGGGCACCGCGCCGGGCGCGGTGGGCCCGCCAGGCCCGCTCGGCCAGCCCGACCACCAGGAAGGTCATCCCCACGTACGCCCAGCCGACCAGGACGTCGATGACGTAGTGCTCGCCGCTGTAGACCAGCGTGAAGGTCATCGCCAGCGGATACGCCAGCAGCAGCGGCCACCAGCGGCGACGGGTCGACCGCAGGAAGAACAGCACCACGAACAACGCCCAGGCGGTGTGCAGCGACGGCATCGCGGCGACCGGGTTCGAGGCGATCTGCCCGGCGTTGAGCAGGTTGCCCGCGCCGTGCATGCCGAACTCCTTCCACCCCCGGGTGGAGATCCGGGCCACCTCGCTGAGCAGGCCGTTCTGCGCCGCCCACCACGGCGGCGCGGCCGGGTAGGCGAAGTAGGTGACCAGGCCCGCCGCGCACAGGAAGCCCCAGCGCCGCATGTACGCCCCCCAGCGCTCACGGCTACGCAGCCAGAGCACGGCGGCGGCGGCCAGCGTCACCACGAAGTGGGAGAAGTAGACCCAGCTCACCAGCACGTCCCACCAGCGCACGTCGGGCTGGTAGAGGTGCTGCTGGAGCCACACCGTCGGCACCTCGCCCCCGGTCGCCCAGCCGAACATCAGCCGGTCGGCGACGATCAGCTCGTAGGCGTGTGGGGTACGGCCGTTGTCGGCGAAGCCCCGGGACAGGTTATAGACGGCGAGCAGCAGCACCACCGGGATCCAGTCCCGGGCGAAGCGCAGGTGACTGCGCCACGGCCGGCCCCAGTTCCAGGCGACGGTGCCGGCCCAGATCCACAGGAAGGCGTACGCCGGGTCGGTCGGCAGGCCGATGGCCAGCCAGGTCACGACGAAGGCGACGCCCCAGACGGACATCGCTGTCACCCGCCGTCGCCCACCGACGGACGGGTCGGGGGTGTCGGTCGGGACGGGGGGCGGGGGCTCAGTCACAACGGCCATCGCGGTCAAGGTTAACGGTGGGCGACGCATCGACCACCGCCGACCACCGGTGCGCCGACGGGCGGGTGTCCCGGCCGGCCCGTCGTCCGGTCGGCCCCGGTGACCCCCCACTAGGCTGAGCGCATGCAGGAACAACCGGACGACCCGTTCCCGCCGGGGCTGACCGCCCGGGTCGAGCTGACCGTCACCGAGGCCGACACCGCGGCCGCCGTCGGCTCCGGTGACGTGCCGGTGCTGGCCACCCCCCGGGTGGTGGCCCTCGCCGAGGCGGCCACGGTGGCCGCGACGGCCCCCGCGATGCCCGCCGGGAGCACCACGGTCGGGGTCCGGGTGGAGCTGGCACACCTGGCCGCCACCCCCGTCGGGCGGACGGTGGTGGCCGACGCCCGGCTGGTCGGGGCCGACGGCCGACGGCTGCTGTTCGAGGTGACGGTGACCGACGGCGACACCACCGTGGCCTCGGGCCGGGTGGAACGGGCCCTGGTCGACAGGCAGCGTTTCGTGGCACGGGCGGAGCGGGCGTCGTGACGTTCCGGTTCACGGCGGTCGCCGACGGGGTCCACGTGCTGCGCGAGCCGCTGCTCGACGTCAACGTCACACTGGTGGTCGGTGACGGCGCGGCGCTGCTGGTGGACACCCTGTCCACCGCCGGGCAGGCCGCCGCGCTGGCCGACGCCGCGCGGGCGATCACCCCGTATCCGTGGACGCTTGTCAACACCCACCACCACTTCGACCACTGCTTCGGCAACGCGACGCTCGCCGCCGACCCGCCCCGCCCGGTGTACGCCCACGAGGTGGCCGCCGCCGCCATGCGTGACCGGCCGGACCGGCTGCGCCGGGCGGCGTACGAGGAGATGCGGTCGGCCCAGCCGGCGCTCGCCGACGAGTTGGCCGGGACGCCCCTGCTGGCCCCGACCCACACCGTGCACACCGAGACGGTGCTGGACGTCGGTGGCCGGCGGGTCGTGCTGCGACACCCGGGCCACGGGCACACCGACGCGGATCTGGTGGTGCACGTGCCGGACGCCGACGTGCTGGTCGCCGGGGACCTGGTGGAGCAGTCCGGGCCGCCGGCGTTCGAGGAGTCGTACCCGTTGCAGTGGCCGGACGCGGTGGCCGACCTGCTGCGGATGGCCACGCCCGACACGGTGGTCGTGCCGGGTCACGGCACGCCGGTGGACGTGGGGTTCGTCCGGGCCCAGCACGCCCGGCTGGTGGAGCTGGCCTGGTTGATCCGGGCCGCGCACACCGGCGGGGCCCCGCCGGAGCGGGTGGCCGCCGACTCTCCGTTCGGTGCCCGCCCCGGTCTCGTCGCCGCCCGCCGGGGCTACCGGGAACTCGACGGCACGCCCTGAGTCGCCGGCCGTCGCAGGCAGCCCGGACGGGCCGGCACCGCGCCGGGCACGGCCGGGCGGCCCGGCGACCGGGTGGCGCTCAGTCGGCGAAGCGGCGGCGGACCGCGTCCCGGGTGGGCATGGCGACCGCGCCGCCGGGCGACTCGCAGACCAGACCGGCGACCCGCAGGGCGAACGCGACCCGTCGGTGCCAGTCGTCAGGCGTGCCCGGCTCGCCGTCGGCCAGCAGTTCGGCGACGAGCGCGGCCATCACCGAGTCGCCCGCGCCGGTGGCGTCCACCGCGTGCACCATCGGGGCGGGCACCCGGACCGGGTCGGGGCCGGCGGCGACCAGCGCGCCGTCCGCGCCGAGGGTCACCACCACCGTGCCCGCGCCCACCTCCCGCAGGTACGCCGCGACCCCCTCGGCCGGCTCGTCGGGCCAGAGCAGGGCGGCGTCGGCGCCGCTGAGCTTCACCAGGTGCGCCCCGGCGGCGAACTCCACCACCACCTGGCGCAGGGCGGCCAGCTCCGCCGGGCCGGACAGCAGGCGGGGTCGGACGTTGGGGTCGAAGACCCGCAGGCCGGGCGCGAGCGACCAGGCCCGCCGGGCGGCGGCGAGCGTCGGTGGGCGCAGCAGCACGATCGAACCGCAGTAGAGCACGTCCGCGCCCTCGACCAGCGCCACGTCCAGGTCGTCGGCGGCGAGCAGGCCGTACGACGGTGGTTCGCCGTAGAACCGGAAGTCCGGCTCCGCCCCGGTGTGGGTGGTGACCGCCAGCGTGGTGGGTGCGGGCACGGTGACCACGCCGGTCAGCCCGACCCCGGCGGCGGCGAGGAAGGTCCGGATGCGGCCGGCGAGCACGTCGTCGCCGAGGGAGCCGACGAACTCGGCCGTGCCGCCGAGCCGGGCCACCCCGACGGCGACGTTGAGCGGGCCGCCGCCGATCGCCTGCCGGAACACCGGCCCGCCGCCGGACTCGGCGTCCAGCAGGTCGATCAGCGCCTCGCCGAGCACCACCGCGTATCCCATGTCGCCTCCCGGCACCTCGTCGTCCGGCTACCAGGCTGGCACAACGGCCCCCGCCGATCGGGGCCGGCCGGGCATCCCGGCCACATCCATCGAGCAGCGGCTATTGCAGGGTTCGTCCGGACGTGATGGTATTGGGGTGCCGGGCCGGCGCGGAGGGCTGCCGCACCCGTCCGGTGATCAGCTGGGGGCTCGACGCGAGAGGCACCGGTCCGTGGGCACGGACCGTCGACGGCACGCGCCTGTCGGCCCCGCGGGGCCGCCGGCCCGAGCCGCGATCGACGCATCCCCCACCCTCGTGCGGGGCGGGCGCGCTCGCGCCACCCCGCAGATCAGGAGAAGCTCGTGCTCCGTTCCCGTACGGCCGCGTTGTTCACCGCGGCCGCCACCCTCGCCTTCGGGGCCGTGGCCCTGACAGTGCAGGCCGAACCGGCTGCCGCCCACGGCACGCCGATCGTGCCGGGTAGCCGGACGTACCTGTGCTGGCAGGACGGCCTGACCACCACCGGCGAGATCAGGCCGAACAACCCGGCCTGCTCCGCCGCGGTCGCCCAGAGCGGCACCAACTCCCTCTACAACTGGTTCAGCGTGCTCCGCTCGGACGCCGGGGGCCGCACCGTCGGGTTCATCCCCGACGGCAAGCTGTGCAGCGGCGGCAACACCGGTTTCGCCGGGTACGACCTGGCCCGCACCGACTGGCCGCTGACCCACCTGACGTCCGGCGCGCGGCTCGACTTCAAGTACAGCAACTGGGCGCACCACCCGGGCACCTTCTACTTCTATGTGACGAAGGACAGCTGGAGCCCGACCCGGCCGCTGGCCTGGAGCGACCTGGAGGAGCCCTTCCTCACGGTGACCAACCCGCCCCAGCGGGGCGCGTCGGGCACCAACGACGGGCACTACTACTTCAGCGGGAACCTGCCGTCGGGCAAGTCCGGCCGGCACATCATCTACTCCCGCTGGGTGCGCTCGGACAGCCAGGAGAACTTCTTCGGCTGCTCGGACGTCACCTTTGACGGTGGCAACGGTCAGGTGACCGGGGTCGGCAGTGGCAACAACCCCACCACGCCCCCGCCGACCACGACGCCCCCACCGACCACCACCCCGCCGCCGACCACGACCCCGCCGCCGCCGACCACCACTCCGCCGCCGCCGACCACGACCCCGCCGCCGGGCAACAGCGACTGCATGGCGGTCTACAAGGTGGTCAGCGCCTGGTCCGGTGGGTTCCAGGGTGAGGTCACCATCATGAACCACAGCACCCGCACCTACGGGGGCTGGACGGCGAGCTGGACCTGGCCCAACGGGCAGGTGATCTCGCAGGTCTGGAACGGCACGTTGAGCACCAGCGGGTCGACGGTGACCGTCACCAACGCCGCGTACAACGGCTCGATCGCGCCGGAGAAGACGACCACGTTCGGCTTCACGGCCAGCAGCACCGGCACCAACGGGCTGCCGACGGTCTCCTGCTCCGGCCGGTGACCCGACGCTGAACGCGCACACACCGGAGGCCCCCGCCCGATCGGGCGGGGGCCTCCGGCCTGTCCGGGGCCCGGTGTCCGCCGCGACGTGCCGACGGGGACCGGGCCGGGGTCAGCGGACCATGCTGCCGACCACCGGCTTGGTGAGCAGCGCCGACTGGTTGCGCTGGATGCCCGGGTCGAGGGTCTTGGCCACGAAGATGGCGTGCCAGATGCAGAAGATCAGCACCGTCCACACCTTGCGGGAGTTGTCCGCCTCCTCGCGCTTGTGCTCCTCCAGCAGCCGCATCGCGTACGACAGGTCGATCAGGTCGCCGGCACCGGAGGTGGACAGCACGTGCCGGGCCCACTCGTACATCTCGCCGCGCAGCCAGACCCGGGTCGGGGTGGGAAAGCCCAGCTTCCTGCGGTTGACGATGGCCGGCGGCACGACCCCCTGCAACGCCTGGCGCATGGCGTACTTGGTGGCGTCGGAGCGGGGCGGCAGCTTCAGGTCGACCGGGATGGTGGAGGCCACGTCGAACACCATCCGGTCCAGGAACGGCACCCGCACCTCCAGCGAGTGCGACATCGAGATCCGGTCGGCCTTGACCAGGATGTCGCCGCGCAGCCAGGTGTACAGGTCGACGTACTGCATCTTGGTGACGTCGTCGAGTTCGGTGCACTCGGCGTAGATCGGGGCGGTGACGTCGGTGTAGCGCACCGACGGGTCGTAGCGGCGCAGCAGGTGCCGCTTCTCCTCCTCGGTGAACATCCGGGCGTTGCCGTAGTAGCGCTGCTCGATCGGGGTGGTGCCGCGCTCCAGGAAGCTCTTGCCCTTGACTCCCTGCGGGATCGCCTTGGAGACCGCCCGCAGGCCCTTCTGCACCCCGCCGGGCAGGCCGTTGACGGTGCCCAGGGAGAGCGGCTCGCGGTAGATGGTGTAGCCGCCGAAGAACTCGTCGGCCCCCTCGCCGGAGAGCACCACCGTGACGTGCTCGGCGGCCTTCTTGGCCACGAAGTACAGCGGGACCAGCGCCGGGTCGGCCACCGGGTCGTCCAGGTGCCAGACGATCTTCGGCAGCGCCTCGATCATGTCCTGCGGCCCGATCTTGGTGGCGATGGTGGTCACGTCGAGGTGCCGGGCCGAGTCCTGGGCCACGTCGATCTCGGAGTAGCCGGGCACGTCGTAGCCGACGGTGAAGGTGAGGATGTTGGGGTTGAACTCGCGGGCCAGGGCCACCACGGCGGTGGAGTCGATGCCGCTGGACAGGAACGAGCCGACCGGCACGTCGGAGCGCATGTGCATCCGGACGCTCTCCCGCAGCGTCTCCCGGATCTCGTGGTACAGCCGCTGTTCGTCGGCGACCGGGGCGGGCCGGAACACCGGCCGGTACCAGCGCCGCACGTCCAGCCGGCCCCCCGGCGACCAGGTCAGGTACTCCCCGGAACCGATCCGGCTGATGCCCTGGTGCAGGGTGCCGGGCTCGGGGACGTACTGGAGGGTCAGGTAGTGGCTGAGGTTGGCGGTGTCGATGCCGGCGTCGCCCTGGTAGTAGGAGTGCGCGAAGGGCAGCAGCGCCTTCTTCTCGGAGGCGAGGTAGAGCCCGTCGGCGGTCTCCAGGTAGTGCAGCGGCTTGATGCCGAAGTAGTCCCGCGCGCCGAACGCCCGGCGCTCCTGCCGGTCCCAGATGACGAAGGCGAACATGCCGCGCAGCCGGGTGAGCACCTGCTCGCCCCAGTAGTGGTAGCCGGCGACGATCACCTCGCCGTCCCCGGCGGTGGCGAACTGGGCGCCGAAGGTGCGGACCAGCTCCTCGCGCAGCTCGATGTAGTTGTAGATCTCGCCGTTGAAGGTCAGCAGGTAGCGACCGCCCGCGTAGGGCAGCGGCTCGTGGCTGGACGCCACGTCGATGATGGCCAGCCGCTTGTGCGCGAACACCCCGTCGGCGTAGTGGCCGGTGGCGTCACCGACCACCTCGACCCCTGTCTCGTCCGGTCCGCGGTGGTGCAGGCATTCCAACGCCCCCGCGATGTTGTCGCGGTGGGCGGCGGCGTTGCCGTTCGCGCTGAAGAAGGCCAGGAGTCCGCACATGGCCGACATCTTTCCACGCGGCGCAATCCGCCCGCGCGGCACCGCAGGCTCTGTCCCCCTCCCCACGACACGATCCGCCGGGCCCGGCCCCGGGCCCCGGACAGCATCGAGTCACCCGGACGGGGTCGGGCCGGCGGGGCGTCGGGTGCGGGACCGCAGGCACCCCGTCCGGGCGGAGCCGGAGTACCGTCTGGACGAGCGACGAGGCGAAGGGAGCCGACATGGCCGAGGAACGGACGGACGGCAAGCCGGCGGACGGCACCGAATCGCACGATCCGGACTTTCCGGAGGCGTTCCTGTCCTTCATGCGGCAGGGCTGGCGGGACACCAGCCTGCCGGTCGGCCCCCGGCCGGAGGTCCCGCACCACGCCAAGCGGCGGGAGGCCCTGTCCGCCGCCTTCCCGGGCGAGACGCTGGTCATCCCCACCGGCACCGAGAAGGTACGCGCCAACGACACCGACCACCCGTTCCGGCCGGGCAGCGACTTCGCCTACCTGACCGGTGACCACGACCCGGACAGCGTCCTGGTGCTGCGGCCCAACGGCTCGGGGCACGACGCGACGTTGTACATGCGTCCCCGGTCCTCGCGGGAGACCGACGAGTTCTTCCGCAGCCGGCACGGCGAGCTGTGGGTGGGGCGGCGGCACACGCTGGCCGAGAAGTCCACCGAGCTGGGCCTGGCCACCGAGGACCTGTCCGCGCTGGACGGGGCGCTGGCCCGGATGGCACCGGGGCGGACCCGGGTGCTGCGCGGCTTCGACCAACGGGTCGACGCGGCGGTGCGCCCGTGGGACGGCCCCCGCGAGGAGGGGCAGCCGGGCCGGGACCGGGAGCTGGCGATCACGATCGCCGAGTTGAAGCTGGTCAAGGACGAGTGGGAGGTCGCCCAGCTCCAGGAGGCGGTCGACGCCACCGTCCGCGGTTTCGAGGACGTGGCCCGCGCGCTGCCGGCCGACCGGGGCGTCTCCGAGCGGCTGTTGGAGGGGATCTTCGCGCTGCGGGCCCGGCACGACGGCAACGACGTCGGCTACGGCTCGATCGTCGGCGCGGGCGAGCACGCGACGATCCTGCACTGGGTGCACAACCACGGCGCGACCCGCCCGGGTGAGCTGCTGCTGATGGACATGGGTGTGGAGAACCGCAACCTCTACACCGCCGACGTGACCCGGGTGCTGCCGGTCGACGGCCGGTTCACCCCGCTGCAACGCCAGGTCTACGACGCGGTGTACGCCGCCCAGCAGGCCGGCATCGACGCGATCCGCCCGGGGGTCGGCTTCCGTGAGGTGCACCTGACCTCGATGCGGGTGCTCGCCGAGGCGTTGAAGGATCTCGGCCTGCTCCCGGTGAGCGTCGACGAGGCGATGGACCCGGCCTCCACGGTCTACCGGCGGTGGACCCTGCACGGCACCAGCCACATGCTCGGCATCGACGTGCACGACTGCTCGAACGCCCGCAAGGAGAAGTACCGCGACGGCGCGCTGGGCGAGGGCTACGTGCTCACCGTCGAGCCGGGGCTGTACTTCCAGCCGGAGGACGAGCTGGTCCCCGAGGAGCTGCGCGGCATCGGCGTCCGGATCGAGGACGACATCCTGGTCACCGCGACCGGCTCGGTGAACCTGTCGGCGGGTCTGCCCCGCCGCTCGGACGAGGTGGAGACCTGGCTGGCCGAGCAGCGTGAGGCAGGCCCCCGC
Organism: Micromonospora sp. SCSIO 07396; assembly: GCF_053667945.1. NCBI lineage: Bacteria > Bacillati > Actinomycetota > Actinomycetes > Micromonosporales > Micromonosporaceae > Micromonospora > Micromonospora sp. SCSIO 07396. The sequence continues at coordinate 1,382,791 of NZ_CM132210.1, read as the reverse complement.
CTGCCCGGCTGATCTTCCGCACCCACCGCCGACGGCCCCACCGCCGGACGCGTTCCCCGATCGGGTGACGCGCACCGACGGCGGGGCCGACTACATCGTGGACAACACCGTTGCCTCAGCTGGGACGGCTGTTCGCGCCCACCAGCGCTGCCTCGCCGATCATGGAGTTGTGGTGGGTAACAAAACGCCTACAAAGCCCCAAAATCAGCACCACAACTCCATGATCGCCAAGCGGGCCACTCCGCTCCCGGCTCACTTCGGTGGGCTGGTCGACAGCGTGGGCAGCCCGGTGGGGTACGGGGGCCGACCGGATCCGGCAGTTCCCGGCCCGGGTCACCGCCGCCGGCCAGCAGCTCCGCGACGCCGATCCCACCACCGAACGGGAGCACAGCAACACCGGGCACATCGCCGGCCAGCGGCAACACGACACCCGACCCACCACCCGACAGGCGCGACACGACACCGGGACGACCGCACGGCGTGCCGAGTCACCCGCGCGCACATGATCACGAGCTGATCACCTCCTGGTCGCCCCGCGTCGTCACGTCGGGCGCACCCCGTCACGATCACGCTCGAACCACGAAGTAGTGGCCTTCGGAACTACCGAGGCCACTACTTCGTGCTTTCAGCACGATCCTGCGGTGGTGGGTGGCGGTGGCATGCGACGCCCGGCCGTCCGGGAAAGCGCCTGACCGAAGCGCCACGTCCCCAAAGCGGGCTTTCTTCGTTTTTGACCTCATAGCGAGGAACCTTCTCATACCGTGGGTTTCGGGAGCTACAACCGATTTGTAGCAGGGGACGTCCGCTCAGGCGCGGCGACCCTGTCTGGTACGAGGAGAGGGCAGAGAGCTCCGATGTCCAACTACCTAACGAACAACGAAGCCTCCGCGCGGGCGACGGGGAGCAGGAGCCGTCGCAAGCTCTGGCTCGCCAGTGGCGTCGCCGGGTTGACAGGTGTGGTCAGTCTCGCCGCGGTGGGCGTCGCCGGCAGCGCCGGGGCGGTCGGGGTGAGCGGACTGAAGTGGAACACCACTCAGCAGGTCACCAAGGACGGCGGCGAGGGTCGTGGCGACGAGGGCCCGGACCGTGGCGGCAAGGACGACTACGACGGTAAGGACCGCGAGCGCGGGAAGGAGGTGCCCTGCGACACCGACCGGCTCATCCAGGCCATCGTCTTCGCCAACAGCCGCGACGGCGGCGTGCTGGACCTGGCCAAGGGCTGCACCTACAACCTGACCCGCAACCAGGACGGCAACGGCCTGCCGGTGATCACCCAGGACATCACCCTGCGGGGTGAGCACACCACGATCACCCGGGACGCCACCGCCGACTACTTCCGGATCCTCAACGTGGGTCCCGGCGGTCACCTGAGCCTCAAGGGCCTGACCATCAAGGGTGGGCAGACCATCGAGGCGTTGCAGCCGGTCTCGCCGGCCGCGGTGTGGGGGGCCTACTCGGACTCGCAGGCGATCGCCGCCCAGGTCAAGGCCGGCACCCCGCTGGCCCAGGCGCTCGCCGCCCGTAAGGCGAACCCGAAGGCCGGCCTGAAGGCCGCGCCGAAGGCCGCCCGCAAGGCCGCGGTGAAGGCCGCGCCGAAGGCGAAGCCGGGCAAGGTCGGCACGCTGGTCGAGGAGCCGGGCGTCAACGACGGCGCGGGGATCCTGGTGCAGCCCGGCGGTACCGCCAACCTGTTCGACACCTCGGTGGTGCTGAACCAGTCCGGCGGCAACGGCGGCGGGCTGGCCAACTTCGGCACCACGTCGCTGCGGCACACCGAGGTCGCCCACAACACCGCCTTCTTCTTCGGCGGGGGCGTCTTCAACGCCGGCCTGCTCCAGGTCGAGGAGTCCACGATCACCGACAACACCGCCATCGTCGGTGGTGGCGGTGTCGCCAACGGCGCCGCGGAGATCTTCACCGAGGACGTCGACGGTGGCACCGTCCTGATCGACAAGTCCAAGATCACCGACAACGAGACGCTCGGCTTCGGCGGTGGCGTGCTCGACATCGGCGGCAACACCACCGTGCGCTACACCGAACTGCTGTCGAACACCGCGGTGCTCGCCGGTGGCGGTCTCGCGGCGGCGGACGCCCAGGTCAACGTGCACCACTCGACGGTGGCCAAGAACAGCACCGCGGGCGTCGGCGGCGGCGTGGCCGTCGCGTTCGACAGCGCGGTCACCATCGAGAAGAGCTACCTGAAGGAGAACACCGCCGGCTTCTTCGGCGGCGGGCTGTTCAACGCGGACAGCGTCACCACGGTGCGCGAGTCCGAGGTCGTCGCCAACCGGGCCCTCGGTCCGATCGGTGTCGGCGGCGGCATCTTCAACATCTTCGGCGAGGTCAACCTCAGCCGGACGAAGGTCGCCAACAACTTCGCCACCCTCGCCCCCGGCGGTGTGTTCACCTTCGAGGGCGTGGTGAACGTGGACGACAAGTCCGCGATCGTCGCGAACCGTCCGACCAACTGCCTGGCCATCCCGGGTGACACCATCCCGAACTGCTTCGGCTGAGCACCCCGGGTGACGTGCGGCCGGTGACGGCGGCACACCGGGCAGGACACGCACCGGCCCCCCTCCGCGACACGCGGAGGGGGGCCGGTCGTCGTCGTGCCGTCCACACCGCCGGACCACGCCCGGCCGGGTCAGCGTCGGACGAAGACCGCCACGCTGCGCGCCGGAACGGTGAAGGTGCCCGCCGCCCGGTCGAACGAGGCGGTCCGCAGCACCGGGTCGGCCGAGTCGGCAAGCACCGGGTGCAGGGTGGTGTCCGTGCCCCGCAGCCCGGCCACCGTCTGCTTCGCCGTCGTCGGGGTGGCGTTGAAGACCACGGTCACCGACGTCCACCGGCCGCCCAGCCCCCGGGCGTCGAGGGTCATGGTGAGCACCCCCGGGGTCTCCTTCGCCCCGGACAGCGGGAACGCGACCCGCTGCTGCACCTGCGCGGCGGTGGTCAGCCCGAACACCGGCGAGGACCGCCGGATCTCCAGCAGTTCCGCGTACCGGGCGTCGGCCAGGTCGATCGCGGCACAACCGGGCACCAGGGCCGGATCGGCCAGCAGCGGTTTGGCGTACGGCCACTTGTCCTGGTTGTCCGCCGCCGGGGGCAGGCCGACGCCAAAGCCGTTGCCCTGGGCGCAGTCCCAGCGGATCTGGTTGAACCAGTCACCGGAGTTGTAGGAGTTGCGGTCCAGCGACTTGGAGCGCAGCCGCTCGGACCCGGCCGCCACGAACCCGGTGCCCTGCCCGAGCGCGGTGGTGGCCAGGGCCAGCACCTGCATCCGGGCCCGGTCCGTCGCCGAGGTGCCGGTGGGCAGCTTGTACGCCAGCGCGTCGTACAGGATCTCGTTGTCGTGCGCGTCGACGTAGGTGACCGCCTCGCCGGGGGCGGCGGTGTAGCCGGCCGGCGAGCCGTTGTAGTCCACCTGCGCCCCGGTGACCTGCCGGCCGGCGGAGTCGGTGAACCGGTAGTCGCGCAGGTTGCCGGTCAACCCCACCTTGATCAGGTCCTGCTGGTGGCGCAGCCGGGCCTGCTGCTCGGCGGCGGTGCCGTTGACGTCGTCGCCGTTGGGGTCGGTGTACAGGCCGGAGGCGAAGCCCTGCACGCGCGGGTTGCCGTCGAACGGGCCGCCACCACGTACCGCGTCGCGGAGCCGGTCGTTGAAGGTGCCGATCCCGGTGCCGGCCATGTTGGCCTGGGTGGCCTGCACGAACCGGGCGTCGTCGGCGACCTCGCCGAAGTTCCAGCCCTCGCCGTAGAGCAGGATCTTCTTCCCGTCGACGCCGTCGCGGGCGAGGGTCAGCCGGTCCAGCGCGGCCCGGACGGCCAGGATGTTGGCCTTCGGGTGGTGGCCCATCAGGTCGAACCGGAAGCCGTCCACCTTGTACTGCTTCGCCCAGGTGACCAGCGAGTCGACCACCAGCTTGCCCATCATGGCGTGCTCGGGGGCGGTGTTGGCGCAGCAGGTCGAGTTGGCGACGGTGCCGTCGTCGAGCAGCCGGTGGTAGTAGCCGGGCACCACCTGGTCCAGCACCGACTTCGGATCGGTGCCGGCGGCGGAGGTGTGGTTGTAGACCACGTCCAGCACCACCCGCAGGCCGGCGTCGTTGATCCCGGCGACCATCCGGCGGAACTCGGCGGTCCGCCGCGCCCCGTCCGGGTCGACGGCGTAGCCGCCCTCCGGGACGGTGTAGTGCAGCGGGTCGTACCCCCAGTTGTAGCCGTCGGTGTCGGCGACCGCCGCGACGCACGCCTGCTGCCGGTCGGAGTCCGGCGGCAGCGCCGCCAGGTCGCAGTCGGGCTGCCGCTGGTCGGCCCGCTTCTCCGGGATGGTGGCGAAGTCGAACACCGGCAGCAGGTGCAGGTAGTTGACCCCGGCGTCGCCGAGCGCCTTGAGGTGTCGCATGCCGGCCGTGTCCGGGTCGGTGAAGGCCAGGTAGGTGCCCCGCCGGTCGGCCGGCACGGTGGTGTCGGCGATGGAGAAGTCGCGTACCGACAGCTCGGAGATCTGCGCCTGCGACGCGGGCGGCGCGGCCGGCTTGCGCAGCCCGGACCAGCCGGGCGGAGCGAGCGCCGGGTCGGCCAGGTCGACGATCTGGCTGTGCGTGGAGTCGGCCGCGAGCGCCACCGAGTAGGGGTCGGTGACCGAGGCGGTGACGATCTTCTGGGCGGCCGGCTGCCAGGCTTGCACCCGGTAGCGGTAGTACCGGCCGGTCCAGTCGCGGCTGCCGCGTACCGACCAGACGCCGGTGCGGTCGTCGCGGCGCATCGCCACCGTGCGCGGCTGCGCCGACGGGGTGTCGGACAGTTCGAGGGTGACGGTGCGGGCGGTGGGCGCCCAGACCGCGAGGGTGGGCACCCGGCCGGCGAAGCTGACCCCGAGCGTCGCGTCGGTGGCGGCCCGGTAGACGTCGTCGAGCACCCCGGGGATCTGCACCCCGGTCGCGCGCAGCAGCGCGCCCTTGGCGTCCCGCTCGGTGACCACGAGCTGCCCACGCAACGCCGCCGGCACCTTCGCCAGGTCGGCCCGGTCGAGGTGGAACGCCTGGTGGGCCCACAGGTGCGGGAAGGCCGCCCGCTGGGCCTCGGTGAGCCCGTTGCGCTGCGCCCGCAACGGCAGCGAGGTGTACGTCCCGGACAGCTCCCCGTCGACCACACCCAGCCCACCCGCCGGTGCCGCCACCAGGGCGTACGCCTTGCCGTCGGTCGCACCGACGGCCCAGGTGAGGGTGGACCTGTCGATCCACTGTGCCTGCTGTTTCGTGATGTCGAGGTCCTTGGTCGTCCCGGTGGCGGTGGCGGGCAGCAGCCGGCCGGGCACCCCGCCCAGCAGCCAGACCTCGTGGCCGACCCCGGTCAGGTCGAGTCGCTGGTCGTCGGGCTGATCCTTGGTGTCGCCCCGGTGGATGATGTAGTTGAGCCCGGTCGCGCCGGCCGCCAGCGGCACCCGGAACAGCGCGCCGAAGGAGTCGATCTTCTCGGGCAGGAGCGGGCTCGACCAGTCGGTCGGGGTGGCCGCCCCGTCCCACAGGTGCAGGCCCCAGCCGGCGTAGTCGTTGTCCGCCTTGCGCCAGTGGATGACCGCCGTGTTCGGGTCGACGGGCGGGTCGGGTTCGCCGGTGGCGGCCTGCCGGGTGGGATAGAGCGCCGGGTCGCCCTGCTTGACCCAGACCTCACCGGTGGTGGTCACGTCGACGGTCCGGTCGTTGGCGACGTCCTTGGTGCCCGCCTTGTCGACCACGAGGAACCCGACGGACTTCGCGCCGGGCTTGAGCTTCACCCAGGCGAACCGGCCGTACGAGTCCTCGCCGGCGAACGGCTGCCCGGCGGGCCACTGCGTGACGTACGCCGGGTCGAGGTCACCCCAGGCGTAGAGCCCCCAGTCGGCGTAGTCCCCGGCGGGGCGCTGGTAGTGCACCACCACCCAGTCCCGGGACGCGCCCTGCGCCGGGGTGCCGACCACCCCGGTCGACCGGGTGGCGGCGGTGCGTCCCTTCCCGTCGCGGACGACCGCCTTGTACTCGACCCGGGTGCCCCCGGCCAGCCCGGTCAGGTCGTGGTGCACGGTGTACGGCGCGGTGTGCGCGCTGCCCAGCAGGGTCCACTTCCCACCCGCGACCCGGGCGGCGACGGTGACGGTGGCCAGCGGGTCACCTGTCACCTGCGCGGTGACGGCGGCCCGGGTGGCGACCGGGTCGACGCCCGGCTCGGTGAGGGTGACGGCCGGCTTGGCGGTGGCCTGCGGCACGGGCCGACCGGCCCGGAACACCACGGCCGACCCGGCGGGCACGGTCAGGCTCAGCTTTCCGTCGGAGCCGGCGGCCGGGGTGGCCGTGCCGCCGTAGATGCCGGTAAAGGTGGTGCCGGGTGACCAGGTCTGCACGGTGACAGTCTGCGGGGTGCCGGCGTTGTTCACCGCGGCGAGGTACTCGGTGCGGTCGGCCGGGGAGATCCGGGAGAAGGCGAAGACACCCGGCCCGTCGGCGGCGTACCGGGTGACCTGCACGCCGTCGCGCAGGCCGGGGTGCGCGGCCCGCAGCCGGCCCAGCTCGGCGATGGTGCGGTAGAGCGGGTGGGTGGTGTCGTACTGGTCGCTGGCGTGGGTGCGGGTGGTGCCGATCAGGTCGTCGTCGAGGTAGTCCGCCGTGCGGCTGGCGAACATGTCCTGCCGGGCGTCCTTGTCCCCGCCCGGCCCGGTGAAGCCCTGCTCGTCGCCGGAGTAGACGACCGGCTGCCCCCGGGTGAGGAACATCAGCTGGTGGGCGAGCCGGTCCCGGCCGAGCTGGCGGGCGTCGTCACCACCGGCGGCGGCGACGAACGAGCCGATCCGGCCCATGTCGTGGTTGCCGAGGAAGGTGGTCAGCCGGCCGGCGTCGGTGTCCCGCGCGGCGTACAGCGAATCCTTGGCGTAGACGTCGGCCAGCGCCTTCGCCGGCCCGTCGGCGGCGGTGTAGGCGCGGGCCGCCTCCTGGAAGGAGAAGTCGAGGGTGGCCGGCAGCCCGCCGCGCCGCACGTAGGTGGAGGTGACCTCCTGATCGGCGCTGTAGACCTCGCCGAACATGAAGAAGTCCTTCTTCCCCGCTTTGTCGGCGGCGCGCTTGATGCCCTGGCTGAACTGCGGCCAGAAGTCGAGGTTGACGTGCTTGACGGTGTCCAGCCGGAACCCGTCGACGTCGGTGCTGGCGATCCAGTCGCCGTACGCCTTGGTCAGACCCCGGACCACCTCGGGCCGCTCGGTCCACAGGTCGTCGAGGCCGTAGAAGTCGCCGTACTCGCTGTTCTCGCCGGTGAAGGTGGAGTCGCCCCGGTTGTGGTACATCGTCGGGTCGTTCAGCCAGGCCGGGACCTTGACCTTCGCGTCGGCGGGGCTGGCGAAGGTGGGCGTGTACGCCCCGGAGTCCCGGTTCACCGTCGGGAAGGCCCGGGTGCCGTCGGCGTAGTTGCGGTCCTCGAACTCGCGCCCCTGCGCGTCGGTGTACGGCGACGTCTTCTTGTCGATGTACGCGTACCTGCCCTCGGCGTAGGAGATGACGTCGGCGGTGTGGTTGACGATGACGTCGAGGTAGACCTTGATCCCCCGCTGGTGGGCCAGCTTGACCAGCCGCTTCATCTCCTCGTTGGTGCCGAAGTGCGGGTCGACCTGGGTGAAGTCGGTGATCCAGTAGCCGTGGTAGCCGGCGGAGACGTCCGCGCCGCTGCCCTGCACGGGACGGTTCTTGAAGATCGGCGCGAGCCAGATGGCGGTGGTGCCGAGACCCTGGATGTAGTCGAGCTTGTCGATCACGCCCTTGAGGTCGCCGCCGTGGTAGAAGCCCTTGTCGGTCGGGTCGAGGCCGGTGCGCAGCCGGTCCCCGGTGAGACCGCCGGTGTCGTTGCGGCGGTCGCCGTTGGCGAACCGGTCGGGCAGGACGAAGTAGAACTGTTCGGCCCGTCCCCGGCCGGTGCCGGCGGCGAGCAGCGCCTCGGTGGCGGGTTCGGCGTCCCACTGGGCGGCGCCGGCCGCGGCGAGGGCGTCGATGGTGGACGGTCGGTCGGTGGCGTCGGCACCGAGGTGGTGGACGGCGACCGGGACACCGACGAGGGCGAGGGTGAGGGTGGAGACCAGGGCGAGCAGCGCCTTGCGCGGCAGCGGGGGTTTCATCGACGGCCTTCCTATGGTCGCTGATTCGCCCGCACGCTAGCCCTTGCCGAAACATTCTGCAATACCTTGCAAACACTGCGGCAATACGGCAGCAATCTTGCAGAACGCGGCATGACCGATGGCCCGGGCGGCGACCGGTGACCCGGCCGGTGGGTCAGAGACCGGAGCAGGGCACCCCGTCGACGGTGCACCGCGACGGCCGGATGCTGCCGCCGGTGTTCTCGAAGTGGAACCGCAACGGCACCGAGGCGCCGGGTCCGACGTTCACCCCGCTGGTGTACGTGAACACCCCGCCGGACATCCGGGGGGTGCCCTGCGGGGCACCCTCGACCCACGAGGTGACCAGCCGGCTGCCCGGCGGCGGCACCAACCGCACCGTCCACGGCCGGGACACCCGGTCGCGGTTGTAGAGCAGCACCTCACCGATGAACGCCTCGTTGTTCCAGCTGTCCCGCACGCTGAACCGGCCGCTCACCGGCGACGACGGCGTGGCCGGCGGCGGAGGTGGCGGTGGCTGCGTGGTCGGCCGGGGCTGCCCGCCGGCCGGCTCGCCTGGCGGTGGCACGACCCCGCCGGCCGGCGGCTCGGGCACGTCGTCACCGGCCGACGGCCCGCCCGGGACGACCACCACGGGCACCTCGACCGGGGGCGGATCGGTACGGCGGGGCGTCAGCCCGGGGACGACCGGCTCAGGGAGGTTCGCCGCCACCCGGGCCGGGTTGGTCGCCCCCGATCCGGGCAGCGAGTAGGTCGGCAGCGGATCGGCCGGCCGGGCCTCGAACGCCGGCCCCCGGCTGCGGTACGACGCCAACGCGACGATCAGGAGCACCACCATCACCAGCACACCGGTGGCGACCACGACCCATGGCGACGACGCCAGCGCACCCGCTCCGTGTGCCCGCGGTTGCGCGCGACGCATGCCGGACATGACCCTCCCTGGTCGGCCCCGTCCGAGAAGAGTAACGATTCAGGCGATTGTCGGAAAGTGCCCAACGTCCGGAGTTTGTCCTAACCGGACAGTTCGTTTGTCCCGTCAGCCGCGCACCCGCAGCGCGTCCACCTGGAAGTAGACCCCGCTGCGCTTGACCGCCCGGATGGTGTAGCGCCCGACCGGCAGGTCCTGCACGCTGAACACGGTCTGCTGCGGTTGGTAACGCTGCGCCCGCGCGCTCACCCGCTGCTGCTTCACCGGTCGCCCACCGGAGTCGACGATCCACACGTCGGCGTCACCGTACTCGGGGTCGCGCGACGTGATGTAGTCCAGGCCGGTGCCGGTGAACGTGAAGCTGAACGAGTCCCCGTCATGGATGGTGTAGTGCACGTCGTCGCGGTGGTCGCCGAACGGCCGGTTCCGCGAGACCGCCCACCGCCCCCGGTAGGTGATGCCCGGGGCGTCGTCGTTGAGCAGCGTGGCCGGCGACGGCGGGAGGGCCAGGGGCGACGGCGACACGGACGCCGACGGGCTGGCCGACCGGGACGCGGCGGGCGTCCGGACTATCGCCGGTGGGGCCACGCCGGTCCCGCCGCCGGTGGCCCGCCGGGTGGGGGTGGGCGACGGTGAGGCCGACGCCGACGCCGACTCGGTCACCGCCGGCACCCCGGGCACCATCACGGCCTCGCTGCGTGACCCGGCATCGTGCGTGGCGTAACGATCGTGGCCCAGCACCGCCACCAACGCCTTGACCAGCAGCAGGAGCAGCACGATCACCCCGATCGAGGCGAGCAGCCAGGGCGTCGCGGCGACCGCCTGGGGCAGTCGGGACGTCCACCGCGTCCCACGCGTGCCAGGCATGGCCCTCCTCGGTCGACCCTGTACGCAGAGATTAGCGACCGTCCGGTAGGGATGATCACCGGGGGCGTGGCAGGGGGCGGCCGAACGGTCAGCCCGTCCGGACGACGGTGCAGATCGCCGGGCCGTCCTCGGTGCCGCGCAGCAGGTAGCGGTAGCGTTCCCCGGGCACCGCCCGGCCCTGGCTGTCCAGGAACTCCCAGCGCACGGCAACCATGGTCAGCAGGGCGGACACCGGTTCCACCTCCTCGATCAGCGCGTGCGCCGCGACCAGTTCCCGTTCCCGGTAGTCGGGCGCGGCACCCACGAAGGACAGCGCGACCGCCGCCATCGTGCTGAACGAGAAACTGTAGGTGTCGGCGACCACCAGCCCCGGCAGGGCGTAGCAGCCGGCGATGGCGGGCACGTCGCCGGTGGTGAGCGCCACCCCGTACCGGTCGAAGAAGTCGCTCAACGTGTCGAGGTCGGTGGAAGCTCTCACGGCGTCACCAATTGCCGTCCCCGGCCACCGGCAAACCTCACCGGGGCGGGATACGCACCTCGATCTCCGCGCCCAGCCGCGCGTCGCCGGCCAGGTCCAGGTCGTCGCCGCTCCAGAACCGACCCGGGTCGTACCAGTTGGGCCGCCGGCCGGCCGGCAGCAGGCCCATCGCCTCGTAGGTCACCGCCACCACCTCGGCGCAGTACGCGGTCTCCAGCGCACGGTCCCCGTCCGCCCGACCGGCCGGCTCGTCGTCCCGGTCCCGCCGGCCCGGCAAGGGCAGCGGCAGCGGCAGGCGCAGCTGGGGCACCCGGCCCCGGGCCCACCGCCAGGCCAGCTGGGCGGTGGACGGGAACGGGGTGCCGTCGAGCCGGGCCACCGTCCGCAGCACCGCCTGCTCCATCGTCGGACCGGCCGACGGTTCGAGCTGACGCAGCCAGGCCCGCTGGCCGTACCGGTTGGCCCAGACGCAGACCGCGTCCCGCAGGTCGTGCAGTTGGACGCCGCGGTGGTGGGTGCCGGTCCACATGTCCCGCAGCGACCGGCCCAGTTCGGCGTGCCACATCAGCGGGGGCATGTCGTCCAGCACCACCGCCATGCCGACGTGGTTGACGGGACTGTTGGTGGTGAACTGGATGGCCCGGTCCGGCACGCTGCGCCCCCGGAACACCCAGACGTCACCGGTGCGGGTCAGGTCGACGGCCTCGTCCAGGCTGATGCTCATGAGCGTCTACCCTAGGCCGATGCGGCAACGGATGCAGTGGTGGAAGGTCCTCGGCCTGGCGGGTCTCGCGGGGGTCGCCGCGACCGGGGTGGTCGTCGCCCGGGCCGAGCGGCGGCGTCGCGCGTACACCCCGGAGGAGATCCGGGACCGGCTGCGGGAGCGGCACGCCCAGGCCGCGACGTCCGGCGACGAGCCGGCCTGACCTACCCGCGGCCGACCGCCGACGGTCGACCACCGGCGGGGTCCACGGTGGCCCCGAGGGGCGGCCGGACGGGCCGCCGACGGCTAGGCTCCCCGGCATGGACGACGCGGTCGAGCAGCAGCCCTTCGTGTTGGCACCGCCCGCCGCGCCGGTGGAGCGGCACGGCCAGGTCGACCTGCACCTGCCGGCCGGCCCCGGCCCGCACCCCGTGGTGGTCGTGGTGCACGGCGCCCCCCTTCCACCGGGCGCGCCGGACCCCCGGGACTGGCTGCTCTACCGGGGATACGGGGCGCTCCTCGCCGAGCAGGGCCTGGTCGCCGCCGTCATCAGCTACCGGGTGACCGACCTCGCCGGGCTGCCCGCCACCGCCGACGAGATCGCCGGCCTGGTCGAGTCCGTCCGGGCCGATCCCCGGGTCGACCCGCAGCGGGTGGTGCTCTGGTTCTTCTCCGGCGGGAGCCTGCTGTCGGCCGACTGGCTGCGCGCCGCACCGGACTGGGTGCGGGGGATCGCGTTGACCTATCCGCTGCTCGTCCCGCTGCCCGGCTGGGAGGTGCCGGCACGGTTCCTGCCGATCGACGCCCTCGGTGCCGGCTCGACGACGCCGGTGGTGCTGACCCGGGCCGGGCAGGACAAGCTCCCCGGCCTGCTGGCCGGCATCGCGGCGTTCCTCGACGCCGCCGCCCGGGTCGGTCAACAGGTGCGCCTGGTGGAGGTGCCGGACGGCCAGCACGCCTTCGACATCCTGGACCACACCGAGCGGTCCCGCGACGCCGTCCGGGCGGCCCGGGACGCGGTGGTCGACCTGATCCGCGCCGACTGAACCAGGTCGACCGCCCACCGCGCCGGGTCCGGTGCCGGGCCGGATGTCCGGTTCGGGGCGGGAGGTCCCGCACCGGACAGACCCGTTCGTCCCCGATCGTCCCGTGGCCGGGGCCACCCGCACGGCGGAATCGCTGCCGGGGGCGGGGCGTTGTACCTGGCATACCACCGCCACTCCCCCGCCCCCGGGGGGACGGCCCCGGAACCCCGATCGCGGAATGCGGTCGCCACCGGGTCGGTTGACAATCCCCGGACGCCCGAGCAGGTCCCAGTGATCGCCCGGCGATCCCCTGGACTTCCGGCGACGCCCCACCCCCGGTGGGCGTGCGTCACACCCCCGATGCAGAGGAGCACGCGACCATGCGTACCGATCTGATCCGCAGGACCGCCCTGACCGCTGCCGGCCTCGCCTTCACCACCGGCGCCATCGCCGGCCCGCTGACCGCCGCCTACGCCGCCGAGGCCCGCACCGGCGCACCCGCCTCGGTGCAGGCCGAGCGCCGGCCCGCCGGTGAGCGTGAGCTGACGATGGACTACCAGGCGCAGCCGAACTTCTACTACTGCGGCCCCGCCGCGACCCGCAACGCCCTGTCCGTCCAGGGCAAGAAGATCGACGTCGACGCCATGGCCAAGGAGATGCGCACCACCGAGGCCGGCACCGACAGCATCAACGACATCACCCCCGTGCTGAACAAGGAGACCGGCCGCAAGGTGTACGAGAGCACCGAGATCCGCAGCGCCAAGGCCGACGACAGGCAGACCGACGAACTGCGCGCCGACATCGTGCGTGCCGTCGACGACGGCCGGGCCGTGGTGGCCAACATCGCCGGCACCGCCGTGGACACCGACGGCAACACCCACTCCTTCGAGGGTGGCCACTACATCAGCGTCATCGGCTACCGCGACGGTGGGAAGACCGTAACCATCGGTGACTCGGCCAACCCGGACACCGCGTCCTACCGGATGAGCGTGGACAACCTCGCCGACTGGATCGCCACCCGCGGCTACTCGTCCTGACCCCGTACACCGATCGGGCCGCCCCCACCCGGGGGCGGCCCGATCGTCGTCGGCACCCGCGCGGTTAGCGGTCGGTGCCGGCCGCCACCGGTTCGGCCTCGTCGGTGGTCGTCGTCGACTCCAGCCGGCGGGCGCGGCGGCGCAGCCACCAGGTGCTGGCCACCCCGCCGAGCACGGCCAGGACCAGACCGGCCCAGGAGATGTCCTTGAGCCAGTGCTCGGCTGCCCGGCCCAGGGTGTAGAGCAGGTAGGTCGTGCCGAAGGCCCAGACCAGGCCGCCGGCCGCGTTGGCCACCAGGAACCGCCGGTACGGCACGTGCAGCGCGCCGGCCAGCGGCCCGGCCAGAATGCGCAGCAGGGCGACGAACCGGCCGAAGAACACCGCCCAGACGCCGTGCCGGGCGAAGCTCTGCTCGGCGCGGGCGAGTTGTGCGGGCCCCAGGTGCTTCGGGAAGCGCCGACCCAGCCGGGCCAGCAGCGGACGACCGCCCCGGCGACCCACCGCGTAGCCGACGGAGTCGCCGACGATCGCGCCGAACGCCGCCGCGGTGGCGACCCAGTGCGGCTCGACCACCCCGGTCGCCGCCAGCAGGGCTGCGCTGACCAGCACGATCTCGCCCGGCAACGGGACACCCATGCTCTCGACGCCGATCACCCCGGCGACGATCAGGTAGACCACCCCCGGGGGAAGTGCCACGAGCCAGTGCTGAACGTCGACCACTGCCGCACCCCTTCCGACCCGACCTCGAACCCTACCCGCGCCGGATGGCCGGGCGGTCCCCCGGAAAAGGCGGTGCGGTGCGGTCAGCGGGGTGCGAGCAGGCCCCGGGCGGTCATGAAGGCGTGCAACGTCGCGGCGTCCTCGGCGGACATCAGCCAGCGGGGGATCACCGTCGCCGGCATCCGGCCGACGTACACGATCCAGAAGTCGCCGGCCTCCCGCACCTGGGCCACCCCGTCCCAGGCGATGCCGCCGGACTCCGAGCCGCTGCGCATCATGATGTTGTCGTCGGTGATGTCGTAGCCGCCCTCGACCGCGTAGTCGTCGGAACGGCGGCGGGCCCGCCAACGCACCCAGGGCGCGTAGAGCATCGACAGCAGCCCGCCCACGAGCAGCACCAGCCACAGCGACGAGAACCGGCCGCCCCCGGAGACGAGCAGGCCGGCCGCCCCGGCCGCCGTCAGCGCCGCGCCGATGAGGGTGAACCGGCGCAGCCGGACGCTGCTGAGCGCGGCGGCCACCCGGCCCGGGTAGGCGGGGTCGGCGGGTACGTCGAAACGGATGTGCACGGCGGAAACGATAGTGCGGCGCGACGGCGGTGGCTCAGTCGAGGCAGAACTCGTTGCCCTCGACATCCTGCATCACCAGGCACGACTCGTTGTGCCCGTCGGCGGTCAGCAGGCGTACCCGGGTCGCGCCGAGGGCGACCAGCCGGGCGCACTCCGCCTCCAGCGCGGCCAACCGCTGTTCACCGACCAGGCCGGTGCCGACCCGCACGTCGAGGTGCAGCCGGTTCTTGACCACCTTGCCCTCGGGCACCCGCTGGAAGAACAGGCGTGGGCCCGCGCCGGTGGGGTCGACGCAGGCGAAGGCGGAGCCCTGCCGCTCGGGCGGCAGGGCACTGTCGAACGCGCCCCAGTCGGCGAACCCCGGCGGGGGTGGGGGGACCACGTAACCGAGCACCGCGCACCAGAAGCGGGCGACCCGCTCGGGCTGCGCGCAGTCGAAGGTGATCTGGACCTGCCTGACCGACACCATCGGCACACCGTAGTGGCCGGGTCCGACACGGTGGCGCTCAGCGACCGGGGGCCGCCTGACGCGCCGTCCGGTCGGGCAGCGGGGCGACGAACTCCAGCCGGTTGCCGTGCGGGTCGGCGGTGTGGAAGCGGCGCATCCCGGGCAGTTCGTCGTCACCCCAGGTGACCGGGTGGCCGGCGCGGGCCAATCGGTCGGCGAGCGCGTCGAGGTCGGGACGCAGCAGGGCGGGGTGCGCCTTGCGGGCCGGCCGGAAGTCGACCTCGACGCCGAGGTGCAGTTCGGCGTCGTACCCGGTGAACCAGCAGCCGCCACGGGCGGCGAGGGCCGGCGGTTTGGGTTTCTCGGTCAGACCGAGGATGCCCACGTAGAAGGCCCGGGAGGAATCCTCGGAACCGGGCGGACAGGCGAGCAACACATGATGGATCATGGTGGCACCTCCTCGTCCCGAACCCTGGCACGAGGTTGCACGGATAGCAAGACGGACGTACGGTTTTGTTGGAAGACGACGAATCGGCAGTAAGTGTCACCTAACCTGGGCGGCCCTCCGCCCGGTGCGACAGACTGCTCAGGACTACTCACGGTCGCTGGTGTGAAGGAGTACGACGTGGCGAGCCTCGACACCTTCGGTGCGAAGACCCAGCTACGCGTCGGAGACGCGAGCTACGAGATTTTCAGGATCAGCCAGGTGCCGGGGCACGACAGACTGCCCTACAGCTTGAAGATCCTGCTGGAGAACCTGCTGCGGACCGAGGACGGCGCGAACATCACCGCCGACCACATCTCCCAGCTCGGCTCCTGGGACCCCACCGCCGACCCGAGCGTGGAAATCCAGTTCACCCCGGCGCGGGTGCTGATGCAGGACTTCACCGGCGTACCCTGCGTGGTCGACCTGGCCACCATGCGTGAGGCGGTCCGTGAACTCGGCGGCGACGCCACCAAGGTCAACCCGCTGGCCCCGGCCGAGCTGGTCATCGACCACTCGGTCATCGCCGACCTGTTCGGCCGGGAGGACGCCTTCGCCCGCAACGTCGAGCTGGAGTACGAGCGCAACAGGGAGCGCTACCAGTTCCTGCGCTGGGGCCAGACCGCGTTCAACGAGTTCAAGGTCGTCCCGCCCGGCACCGGCATCGTGCACCAGGTCAACATCGAGTACCTGGCCCGGACGATCATGGAGCGCAACGGCCAGGCCTACCCGGACACCGTCGTCGGCACCGACTCGCACACCACCATGGTCAACGGCCTGGGCGTGCTGGGCTGGGGCGTCGGCGGCATCGAGGCCGAGGCCGCGATGCTCGGCCAGCCGGTCAGCATGCTCATCCCCCGGGTCGTCGGCTTCAAGCTGTCCGGCGAGATGCCGGCCGGCACCACCGCCACCGACCTGGTGCTCACCATCACCGAGATGCTGCGCAAGCACGGCGTGGTCGGCAAGTTCGTCGAGTTCTACGGCCCCGGCGTCAGCGCCGTGCCACTGGCCAACCGGGCCACCATCGGCAACATGTCCCCCGAGTACGGCTCCACCGTCGCGATCTTCCCGATCGACGCCGAGACCGTCCGCTACCTGGAGCTGACCGGCCGGGACGCGTCCCAGGTGGCGCTGGTCGAGGCGTACGCCAAGGAGCAGGGGCTCTGGCACGACCCGGACCACGAGCCGGCGTACTCCGAGCGCCTGGAGCTGGACCTGGGCACCATCGAGCCGTCCCTGGCCGGGCCCAAGCGCCCGCAGGACCGGGTGCCGCTCGGGGCCGCCAAGACGCTGTTCCGCTCGGCGCTGACCGACTACGTCGCCGACGACTCCGCCGGCGAGCGCGACCTCAAGCCCGGCGTCGCCCGCGAGCAGCTGCCCCGGGGCGCGAACGGCCCGGCCGACCAGGCCAGCGCCGAGTCGTTCCCGGCCAGCGACCCGCCGGCCAACGACTTCAGCGACCCCGCCGACGAGCCGCGCGACCTGGACACCGCCGCCGTCGGCGCCGGGGGCCGGGCCAGCAACCCGGTCCGGGTCACCGGCAGCGACGGCGTGGAGTACGAGCTGGACCACGGCGCGGTGGTCATCGCCGCGATCACCTCCTGCACCAACACCTCCAACCCGCAGGTGATGATCGGTGCCGCGCTGCTGGCCCGCAACGCCGTCGACAAGGGCCTGAGCCGCAAGCCGTGGGTCAAGACCACGCTCGCGCCCGGCTCCAAGGTCGTCATGGACTACTACGAGCGGGCCGGCCTCACGCCCTACCTCGACAAGCTCGGCTTCAACCTGGTCGGCTACGGCTGCACCACCTGCATCGGCAACTCCGGCCCGCTGCCGGAGGAGGTCTCCGCCGCCGTCAACTCCGGCGACCTGGCCGTCGTGTCGGTGCTGTCCGGCAACCGGAACTTCGAGGGCCGGATCAACCCGGACGTCAAGATGAACTACCTGGCGTCTCCGCCGCTGGTGGTGGCGTACGCGCTGGCCGGCACGATGGACATCGACCTGGCCAACGAGCCGCTCGGCGAGGACACCGAGGGCAACCCGGTGTTCCTGCGCGACATCTGGCCCAACACCGCCGAGATCCAGGACGTCATCGCCCAGGCGATCGGCGCGACCGGGTTCAGCGCCGCGTACGCCGACGTGTTCGCCGGGGACGAGCGCTGGCAGTCGCTGCCCACCCCGACCGGCGACACGTTCGCCTGGGCCGACGACTCCACCTACGTGCGCAAGCCCCCGTACTTCGAGGGCATGCGGCAGGAGCCGAGCCCGGTGGTCGACATCGCCGACGCCCGGGTGCTGGCCAAGCTGGGCGACTCGGTGACCACCGACCACATCTCCCCGGCCGGCGCGATCAAGGCCGACTCCCCCGCCGGCCGGTACCTCGCCGAGCACGGCGTGCCGCGCCACGAGTTCAACTCGTACGGCTCGCGCCGGGGCAACCACGAGGTGATGATCCGGGGCACCTTCGCCAACATCCGGCTGCGTAACCAGCTGGTCCCCGGCGTGGAGGGTGGCTTCACCGTCAACCACCTCACCGGCGAGCAGACCACCATCTACGACGCCTCCACCGCCTACCAGGAGGCCGGCGTGCCGCTGGTCATCCTCGCCGGCAAGGAGTACGGCTCCGGCTCGTCGCGGGACTGGGCGGCCAAGGGCACCATGCTGCTCGGCGTCCGGGCGGTCATCGCCGAGTCCTACGAGCGGATCCACCGGTCCAACCTGATCGGGATGGGTGTGCTGCCGTTGCAGTTCCCGGTGGACACCACCGCCGAGTCGCTCGGCCTCACCGGCACGGAGACCTTCTCCATCACCGGAGTGACCGCGCTCAACGACGGCGACACCCCGCGTACGGTGCGGGTCAGCACCGACACCGGGGTGGAGTTCGACGCGGTGGTCCGAATCGACACCCCGGGCGAGGCGGACTACTACCGCCACGGCGGCATCCTCCAGTACGTGCTGCGCCGCATGATCGCCCGCTGACGTCCGGCACGTACGGCACGGGCCCCCTCCGGTCGCGGAGGGGGCCCGTCGCGTCGGCGCGCGGTGCGGTCGTGCTCAGCGGCCACCCGCCCGCCGGCGGGCCTCGCGGGTCTTCATCGCGTGCTCCAGCAGAGTGATCAGCACGGTGCGGCCGGACTCCCGCTGCCGGGCGTCGCAGAGCAGCAACGGCACCTCCGGGTCCAGGTCCAGCGCCACGCGGATCTCGTCGAGGCCGAACCGGCGCGCGCCCTCGAAGCAGTTCACCGCCACCACGAACGGGGTGCCCCGCCCCTCGAAGTAGTCGATGGACGGGAAGCAGTCGGCCAACCGCCTGGTGTCGGCCAGCACCACCGCGCCCAGCGCCCCCACCGCCAACTCGTCCCACAGGAACCAGAACCGGTCCTGCCCGGGGGTGCCGAAGACGTAGAGCACCAGGTCGTTGCTGATGGTGATCCGGCCGAAGTCCATCGCCACCGTGGTGGTGCTCTTACGTTCCACACCGGACAGGTCGTCGACGCCGATCCCGGTCTCGGTCAGCACCTCCTCGGTCCGCAGTGGACGGCTCTCGCTGACCGCCCCGACCAGCGTCGTCTTACCGGCCCCGAAACCGCCCGCCACCAGAACCTTGAGCGCGGTGGGCAGCACCCGCGCCCCCGCCGGACGTTCAGAGTGCCCGTAGTCCATTGATCACCGCCTCGTAGATGCTCTCGTCGTTGACACCGGCCGGCTCCCGGGGTTCCTGTACCCGGACCAGGTCCCGCGCCACCAGGTCACCGAGGAGCACCCGTACGGTGCCCACCGGCAGGTCCAGTCGGGCGGCGACCTCGGCCACCGACTGCACGCGTTGGGTCAGCGCCACGATCGCCACGTGCTCCGGGCCCAGCCCGGCCTCCTCGACCGCATTCGTCCGGGTCGCCGTGACCAGCGAGATCAGGTCGAACGAGCCGGTCACCGGGCGGGCCCGACCCCGGGTGACCGCGTACGGGCGGACCACCGGGCCCGCGTGGTCGTCGACCCACTGTTCGTCCGCGGGGTCGCCGTCACCGGCCATCGCGGTCAGTTCCCACCGGACGGCTGATCGATGCCCCGGGCCGGCGACGCCACGTACTTGCCCACCCGGGCGACGAGCATCGCCATCTCGTACGCGATCAGGCCGACGTCGGCGTCCGTTCCGGCCAGCACCGCCAGGCACGCGTTCGGCCCGGCCGCGGTGACGAACAGGAACGAGGACTCCATCTCGATGATGGTCTGCTGGACCTGCCCGCCGCCGAACCGTTTCCCGGCACCCCGGGCCAGGCTCTGGATGCCGGCGGCCATCGCGGCGAGGTGTTCGCCGTCGTCCCGCCCCATCCCCTCGGACGCGGCCATCAGCAGGCCGTCCGTGGAAAGCGCGACGGCGTGCTCGGCCTGCTTGACCCGGCTGACCAGATCGTCGAGCAACCACGTCAGGTCGGCACCGGATGCCGTCGTCTGGCCCACTCGTCGTCCTCTTCCCCGGCGCGTACGCCGTGCTCGTTGCCGTCCCGTGCCCGTTGCCGTCCCGTCGGCGGTGTCGCAGCCGTCGCGACGCCGTCAGCCCGCCGGGTTGTCCGCGTCGTCCGGCCGCTCGCCGGAACGGGTGCCCTCCGACAGCCGGGCCGCGTCGCTGCGGCCGCGTCGGGTACCCGACTGGTAGGCGCTCATCAGTTGGCGTACCTGCTCGGGGGCGCGCCGCGGGGCACCCGCGGCCGCGGTCTCCCCGGTGCCCGGGGCGGCCCGCAGCTCGGGTGCCAGGCTCGCCTGACGCACCCGCACCGGCAGGCCCGCGTCGGTCACCGGCCCCTCCACAGTAGGCGACGGCGGGTCGACGCCGTCGTCCGCCGTCCGCCCGTCCCCGGTCGCCCGGTCGGCCGGGTCGGGACTGCCCGACCGGTCCGTGGCCGGCCCGGTGCCGACCGGCCCGGCAGCCGCCGGGACGGGTCCGGGGGCCGCCGTCCACGGGTCGCCGGGTCGGGCCGGGCCGGTGGCCGCAGGGTCCGAGGTGGACGGTCGGACGCCGGTGATCGGCAGGCCGGTCGGGACGGTCGGCCCGTGCAGCGCGTCACTGACCGGCGGCGGCGCGGAGGTCGGGCCGTCCGGCTGACGCGGCGGCCGCTTGCGGGAGCGGGCCGGCAGCCCGGCCGGGGTCAGCGCGCCCGACGGCGGGACAGCCCACGGGGCCGTCGACGACGTGGTCCCGCCGGCCGGTGACGGAACCTCCACGCCCGGCGACGCGGTGACCGGCGCTGCTACGGTGACCGGCGACGGGGTGACCGGCGACGGGGCCTCACCGGCCGACGGGGCGGCGGGGGTGGCCGGGCCGGCGGCGAGGACCGGCTGGGCACCGGACGGGCTCGGATCACCGGGCACGACCAGCTCCGACGGGATCAGCACCACGGCGGTCGTGCCCCCGTACGCGGACTCCTTGAGCTGCACCTTCACCCCGTGCCGCTCGGTCAGCCGGCTCACCACGTACAGGCCGAGGCGGGCGGCGTCGGCCAGGTTCAACTCGGAACGGTCGCCGATCCGGCGGTTCGCCGCGGCCAGTTCCTCACCGGTCAGCCCCAGGCCACGGTCCTCGATCTCGATGGCGTACCCGGCGGTCACGAGTTGACCCCGCACCTCCACCGTGGTGGTCGGCGGCGAGAAGGACAGTCCGTTCTCGATCAGCTCGGCGAGCAGGTGGATCACGTCACCGACCGCCCGGCCGGCGAGCGCGACCGGCCCGAGCGGCAGCACGTCCACCCGGGTGTAGTCCTCGACCTCGGCGACCGCGCCACGCACCACGTCCACCATGGGCACGTTGCGCCGCCACGCCCGGCCCGGGGTGGCGCCGGAGAGCACGATCAGGTTCTCCGCGTTGCGTCGCATCCGGGTGGCCAGATGGTCCACCCGGAACAGGTCTTCAAGCTCCCCGGCGTCGTGTTCGCGCCGTTCCATCGCGTCGAGCAGGGTGAGCTGGCGGTGCACCAGCGCCTGGGTGCGCCGGGCCAGGCTGAGGAACACCCCGCGTACGTTGCGCCGCAGCTCGGCCTGCTCCACGGCCGTCCGGACGGCGGTCTCCTGCACGGCGTTGAACGCCCGCCCGAGCTGGCCGATCTCGTCGTCGCCGAAGTCCAGGGGTGGGGCCTCGCGGGCCACGTCGACGTCCTCGCCACGGCCGAGCCGGTCCACCACCCCGGGCAGCCGCTCGTGGGCCAGCCGCAGCGCGGCGTCCCGTAGCCGGGCCACCTGGCGGACCAGGTGCCGGGCGGTGCTGATCGACACCACGATGGAGGCGATCACGGCGATCAGGCCGAGGCCGGCGGCGAGCACCAGCCGGACGATGACGCCCACCGCGACCGGAGTGGCCTGGTCGATCAACGCGTCGCCGATGATCACCCCGAAGTCGACCTGGGCCTGCATCGCCGGCCCGACGGTCGACTGCCACTCCTGCGCGGTCAACGGCAGGGTGCTCCCCGACCGGGACTGCTGGATCACCCGGTCCTCCAGGACCCGGAACCGGGTCACCGCGTCGGAGCCGGCGAGCTGGTCGTAGCGGACCCGGTCGGCCGGGGACAGTTCGCCGGCCGCCTCCGCGGTCTGGTAGCGCTGGGCGCCGACCAGTTGGGCGAAGCGGGCGTACTCGTCGCCGGTCATCCGGCCCGCCGCGAGTACCCCGGTGATCAGCGCGTCCTGCTGGGAGATCAGCTCCCGCACCTGGTAGAGGTCGACCAGGGTCTCGCTCTCCGCGGCGATCCGCGGGTCGTCGAGCTGGCCGAGCGAGCCGTACATCCGCAGCACCGCGGCGAGGATGGCGGTGTACGCGGCCGACGCCTCGACCCGGTTCACCCCGGCGTCGCGCACCGACTCCCGGACGCCGGTGAGGCCACTGAGCCCGGTCAGCACCTCGTCCACCCGGCGGCGGGTGTCCTCCCCGGTGGCCAGTTCGGCCTGCCAACTGCCCACCGACGTGCCGAAGTCCTCCGACACCCGGTCGGTGCGCTGCCACTGGGCGGTCAGCGCGTCGAGCTGCGGCTGGCCGCGTTCG
Source organism: Micromonospora sp. SCSIO 07396 (assembly GCF_053667945.1). Taxonomy (NCBI): domain Bacteria; kingdom Bacillati; phylum Actinomycetota; class Actinomycetes; order Micromonosporales; family Micromonosporaceae; genus Micromonospora; species Micromonospora sp. SCSIO 07396. The sequence continues at coordinate 1,360,367 of NZ_CM132210.1, read as the reverse complement.
CCCAGGTAGGCGTTGGCGAGCCGACGCTCGTCCTGCAACGCGGTGAGCAACGACTGGCCCGGGTCGGCCACCCGGCTGTTGAGCGTCTGGACGAACAGCAGGGTGAAGCCGTCACGGACGGTCACCCAGGCCGCGAAGGACCAGAGCGCGACGAGCGAGGTGAGCAGGGCGACGATTTTGGTACGCAGACGCGTGCTGCCGGAACCCATCACACCGCCCCCGGGCCGGACCGTGGCCGCCGGACGCCCGACGCGTCACGACACACCTGAACCCGGCGCACGCTAGCAGTCGGCACCACCATCGCTCAAGCCATGCTGATCATGGAGGCGGGGCCGGTGCCGCAGGTCGGAGGCGATGGTGACCACCATGGATGGTACCGACCGACGGTGGGGGCGGGTCCGCCGGCACAACGGACGGGTCGGTCGCCGCTGCGGCCGGCCCCGATCGCGGGCGCGACCGACCCCGCTGTGCCAGGCTCAGGGGCATGGACGACAAGAGCATCCTGCACCGGATCTCGGAACTGGTCGACGAGGAGCACCGGCTCCGGTCGGCGGCCCAGGCCCACGAATCCGGCACCGACGACGAGGCCAAGGAACAACTGCGCGCGCTGGAGGAGTCCCTGGACCAGTGCTGGGACCTGCTGCGTCGCCGCCGGGCGGCCCGGGAGGCGCACGGCGACCCGGAGGCGCAGGGCGCCCGACCGGTGTCGGAGGTCGAGCGTTACCTCCAGTGAACGCCCGACGCCCCGGACGGCCGGCAGCCGCCCGGGGCGTCGCCGCGTCAGCGCACCCCCGCCTCCCGCAGCAGCAGCCCGGTGAGGGTGGCCGGGTCGGTGTCGGCGGCGGGGAGCCCCCGGGCGGTGAACCAGGTGGCCATCACCCGCACGTCGCGGGCGAGGAACTCCGGCCCCTGCGGGTTGGCCACCACGTCGACCACCTGCGGGAGATCGATCATGACGAGCCGCCCCGCGTGCACCAGCAGGTTGTACGGCGACAGGTCGCCGTGGGCGTAGCCGGCCCGGGCCAGCACCACCAGGGCGTCCACCAGTTGCTCCCACAGGGAGCGCAGCGGGGCCGGGTCGGGGCGCAGCTGGGCCAGCCGGGGCGCGGCGGTCCCCTCGTCGGGGTCGCCGACGAACTCCAGCATCAGCTCGGTGCCGAGCAGCTGCACCGGGTACGGCACGGCGATCCGTCCGGATTCCGCCCCGATCTCCCAGAGCCGGGACAGCGCGGCGAACTCGGCCGCCGCCCACTGTCCGGCGATCATCTGCCGGCCGAACGCCGTCCGGCCGGCCATCGCCCGGTTCTCCCGGGACCGGCGCACCCGGCGTCCCTCCAGGTAGCCGGCGTCGCGGTGGAAGAGCCGGTGCTGGGCGTCGCGGTACCGCTTGGCGGCCAGCAGGCAGGACCGGTCGGTGTCGGGCACCGCCCGGCGGACGAGGTGGACGTCCGCCTCCTTGCCGGTCTTGAGCACGCCGAGGTCGGTGTCCCGGGCGGCCAGCTCGGTGACCAGCCACCGCGGGTGCGGCTCGGGTCCGTGCACGGCCTGGTCCCAGGAGGACCAGTCGTCCTCCGGCTCGGGTCCGGGTTGGTCCTCGGGTGCGGTACGGGCCGGCTGCTGGCCGTACGTCAGGAAGGGTGTCTCGTCGTCGTCGAAGCGGCTCCTGCCGCGGCCACGGCGCAGCGGCGCCGGGAGGTCGTGTTCGCGCACGGTGCTGGTGATCCCTTGATCGAGGCTGATGGAGGCAGGTGGTACGACCCTGCGAAGACGGCCATGACCGACCCCCCTTCCTCGACCGGGCCCCGCCCGGCTGCGCGTGCGCGCCGGCCCATGCTGGCCGACGCCCCGCGCGGGACACAACCGATTTACCCGCCGGCGAGCACCACCGAGACGGCCGCGATCAACGAGTCGACGGTACGGGTCGGGGCGAACCGGGTGTCGGTCCAGCTGCGGCCCCGGTGCAGCCAGACGCTGGGCAGGCCGACCGCGGCGGCCCCGCCGATGTCCGCCTCCGGGCTGTCCCCCACCACCCACGCGCCGCGCAGCGGCAGCCGGGCCCGCTGGGCGGCCAGCGCGAAGATCCGGGGGTTGGGCTTGCTGACGCCGGCCTCCTCGGAGATCACCCAGTCGGCGACGTAACGGTCCAGGCCGGTCTGCCGGATCTTGGCGTCCTCCAGCCGGACGGAGCCGTTGGTGACCACCACCGGCAGCCACCCGGCGTCGTCGGCGATCCGCAGCGCGCAGGCGACCAGCGGGTCCAGCCGGGTATAGCCGACCACCCCGTCGTGCAGCTCCTCGACCAGGTCGATGGAGGGGATACGCAGCGCGTACCGGTCCCGGATGGCGTCGGCGATGTCCCACCTGTCGGTCAGCCCGTCGGCGTCGATGGACAGCAGCCAGTCGATGTCGGTGGCCGGCGCACCGATCTCGGCCAGGAAACCCTCGGCCCAGGCGCGGAACGGCCCGGCCCGGTCGAGCAGGGTGTTGTCCAGGTCGAGCAGGAGCAACGGCACTGAGGCACCTTACGGGAGAGGGGACCGCCGCCGACAGGGTCGAGCCGCCCCTCGTCGACCGTCGGGCAGCCGGGGGCGGGCGGGGGCGGTGCACGGGTGGGGGGAGGTGACCGGGGCTGTCGCCACCTGCCGATCCTAACCGGACGCGCGTCCGGCAGGCCGAGGTGACGGATCAATAGCAAGCCGTACGTACGGTTTGCCTTGCGCACGGTCACCTGGGACGATCAACCCGTGCCCAGAGTAAGTCAGGACCAGCTCGACGCGCGCCGCCAGGAGATCCTCGGCGCGGCCCGGGCCTGTTTCGCCAGGCACGGCTACGAGGGCGCCACCGTGCGCCGGCTGGAGGAGGCCACCGGGCTGTCCCGGGGCGCCATCTTCCACCACTTCCGCGACAAGGACTCCCTCTTCCTCGCCGTCGCCGAGGACGACGCCGCCGTGATGGTCTCCACGGTGGCCCGCAACGGCCTCGTCCAGGTGATGCGGGACCTGCTGGCCCGCGCGGTCTCCCCGGACACCACCGGCTGGCTGGGCAGCCAACTGGAGGTGTCCCGCCGGCTACGCACCGACCCGGCGTTCGCCAGCCGGTGGGCGCAACGGTCGGCCGCCATCGCCGAGGCGACCCGGGACCGGCTCGTGCGGCAACGCGAGGCCGGGGTGCTCCGCGAGGACATCGACATCGACGTGCTGGCCCAGTTCCTGGAGCTGGCGTACGACGGGCTGGTGCTGCACCTGGCGATGGGCCGGCCCGCCGGCGATCTCGGTCCCGTGCTGGACCTGGTCGAGGAGGCCGTCCGCCGCCGCTGACCTTGCCCGTGGCCCGGCAGGTCTCGGCTCGGTAACTCACCCACCGCCGCCGTGCCGGCGTGGCGGGGCTGTCCCACAATGGGGCCGCGATCCCCCCTCGCGCGACAGGAGCAGCCCATGAACACCCTTGCCGCAGCGGGCGACACCTGGGGCATCCCCGGCCCGCTATTCCTGAAGCTCTACCTTCTGGTGGCCGTCGTCGCCGTGGTCGGCGTACTGGTGCACCGGCGGCGCACGACCGCCGGCCCCGACGCGACCGGTGCCGAACAGCTCGGTCCGCAGCAGGTCGCCTACCTCAACGGCGGCGACCAGCTCGCCATCTGGGCGGCGCTGGGTGGGCTGCGTGGCGCCGGCGCGATCGACGTCAAGTCGAACGGCCGGTTGGTCGCCACCGAGTCGGCACCCAGCGGGCTCACTCCGCTCGACCACGCGATCCGGCACGCCGCCCGCCGGTCGGTCGCCGCCCGCGAGCTGCGCCGCAACGGCGGGGTGACCCGCGCCCTGGAGGAGCTGCGGCAGGGGTTGGAGCAGCGCGGCCTGCTGATCGACGCCGACGGGGTACGGGCCCTGCGGCGGGGACGGAACCTGCTGCTGGTGCTGCTGGCCCTGGGCGTGGTGCGGCTGGCCTCCGGCCTGATCAACGGCCGGCCGGTCGGCTGGCTGCTGCTCGCCCTGGCCGGACTCGGGGTGGCGTTCGCCCTGGTGGCCCGTACGCCCCGACGGACCAGGACGGCGAACGTGATGATGGGCCGCCTGCGCAGCGACAACCACCACCTCGCCCCCGACGCCTCCCCGGCCTACGCGACCTACGGTCCGGCCGGCGCGGCGATGGGGGTGGCCCTGTTCGGCACCGTCTCCCTCTACGCGCTCGACCCTGGCTTCGCCGCGCAGGCGGAGATCCAGCGGCAGGCGTTGAACGCGAGCAGCGGCAGTGGCTACACCGGTTCCACGGGCGTCACGTGCGGCGGCAGCACATCGTCCTGTAGCAGCGGCTCGTCGTGCGGCGGCGGCAGTTCCTGCGGCGGTGGCGGGTGCGGCGGATGACCCGGCCGCAGGGGGTGGGCATCGGCTGGCGGCCGGAGATCGCCGGTTTCGTCGGCGCGCTGCCCGGCCTGCGCTTCGTCGAGGTGGTGGCGGAGTCGCTCGCCCCCGACGCCCCCCTCCCACCGGGGCTGGCCGCGCTGCGGGGGCGCGACGTCACCGTGGTACCGCACGGGGTGCGGCTCTCCCTCGGCGGCGCGGAGCCCGTCGACCCGGCCCGGGTGACGCACCTGGCCCGGGTCGCCGAACTCGTCGACGCGCCGCTGGTCAGCGAGCACATCGCGTTCGTCCGGGCCGGTGGGCTGGAGGCCGGGCACCTGCTGCCGCTGCCCCGCACCCGGGAGGCGGTGGCGGCGGTGACGGCGAACGTCCGCCGGGCCCGGGCGGAGCTGCCGGTGCCGCTGGCGTTGGAGCCGATCGCCGCGCTGTTCGACTGGCCCGACGACGAGCTGGACGAGGCGGACTTCCTCACCGAGATCCTCGACGCCACCGACGCCGAGCTGCTGCTCGACGTGGCCAACGTCTATGCCAACGCCCGCAACCGGGGCCAGGACCCGCAGGCCCTGCTGGACCGGCTGCCGCTGGAACGGATCGCCTACGTGCACGTGGCCGGCGGGGCCGAGCACGGCGGGCTCTACCACGACACGCACACCGATCCGGTGCCCACCGAGGTGCTGGAGCTGGTCGGCGCGCTCTGCGCCGGCCGCCGCCCGCCCGCGCTGCTGCTGGAACGCGACGGCCACTACCCGGCCGCCGACGTGCTGCGGGCCGAACTGGACGCCCTCGCCTCCGTCGCCGGCCACCCGGTCGTCACGTGAGCGCCGCGCCCGCCGCCGAGCCTGGCCCGACCGGCCCCACCGCGCCGACAGGGCTGGCCGCCCGACAGGCCGCGCTGGTCGCCGCCCTGGTCGCGGGGGCCCCGCTACCGGCCGGCTTCGCCGCCGACCGGGTCGACGCCGCCCGGCGGGCACTGCTGCGCAAGCGGGCCGGTGAGGTCGCCCGGCACTGGCCGCTGCTCGCCGCCGGCCTCGGCGACGCCTGGCCGGCCACCTTCGCCGGCTGGGCGGCCGGCCGGCCCACCGCCGGCTCGCTGCGCGACGGCTGGGACCTCGCCCGCGCGCTGCGCGACCGGGGCACGCTCCCCCCGCTCGGCGAGCAGGAACTGGCGGCCCGCGAGGCCGCCCACCGCTACGACGGCCGGCACCCGCCGCGCCGCCGCCGGTTGCCGGCCCTGGCCCGCAGCGGCGACGCCGTCGCCCTCCAGCTCGCCGGCCGGGTACGCCTGCTGCGCCCCACCTCCCGCTGACCACCGGGCCGCCGCGCCGCCCCCCGCCGGATACGGCAGGATCGGTGGCATGGATCTCGGACTCACCGATCGGGTGTACGTGTTGACCGGCGCGTCCCGGGGGCTCGGCTTCGCGACCGCACGGTGCCTGGTCGCCGACGGGGCGCGGGTGGTCCTGTCGGCCCGGACGCCGGAGCGGGTAGCCGGGGCGGTCGACCTGCTGGGTGGACCCGGGCACGCCATCGGCCTCGTCGCCGACCTGGCCGACCCGAGTCTGCCCGAGCGGCTGGTGATCGCCGCGCGGGAACACTTCGGCCGGCTCGACGGCGCGCTCGTCTCGGTGGGTGGGCCGCCCGCCGGCACGGCCGCGCAGGTCAGCGACGCGCAGTGGCGGGAGTCCTTCGAGACGGTGTTCCTGGGCACCGTGCGCACGGCCCGGACGGTGGCCGCCGCGCTCACCGACGGCGGTGCGATCGGGCTGGTGCTGTCCACCTCGGCCCGGACCCCGATCACCGGCCTCGGCATCTCCAACGGGCTGCGACCCGGCCTCGCCGGGGTGGCCAAGGACCTGGCCGACGAGCACGGCCCGCGCGGCGTACGGGTGCTGGGCCTGCTGCCCGGTCGCTTCCTGACCGACCGTAACCGGGAACTGCTCGGCGACGACGAGACGGCCCGCGCCGCCGCCGAGGCGGGCATCCCGCTGCGCCGCATCGGCGATCCGGCCGAGTTCGGGCGGGTCGCCGCGTTCCTGCTCTCCCCCGCCGCCGGCTACGTCACCGGGGTCAGCGTGCCGGTCGACGGCGGCGCGCTGCGCAGCCTGTGACCCCGCGCCGCCGCTCAGCGGGGGCGGCTGGTGGTCACGGGGGGAGACCAGCACCGCCCAGCCCCGCCGCCGGCCCGACCCGGCCGGGCACGCCCCAGATCCGGCGGCCGGACCGGGCGGAGCTGGCCGCGGCGGCGGACCGCACCATCCCCGACGTGATCGGTCCCGGGCTGACGGTGCTCTTCGTCGGGATCAACCCGGGCCTGTGGTCGGCGGCCACCGGATGGCACTTCGCCCGGCCGGGCAACCGGTTCTGGCCGGCCCTGCACCGGGGTGGCTTCACCCCACGCCAACTGCACCCCAGTGAGCAGGACACGCTGCCCGGCTACGGCCTGGGCATCACCAATATGGTGGCGCGGGCCAGTGCCCGGGCCGACGAGCTGACCCCGGCGGAGCTGGTGGCGGGCGCGCGGACGCTGGTCGACAAGGTGACCCGGTACCGGCCGGCCTGGGTGGCCGTGGTCGGGGTGACCGCGTACCGGATCGGATTCGCCAGGCCCCGGGCGGGCTTCGGCCCGCAGCCGGAACCGCTGGCCGGCGCGCGGCTGTGGGTGCTGCCCAACCCGAGCGGCCTGAACGCCCACTTCACCCCGCAGACCCTGGGGGCCGCCTTCGGCGAGCTGCACACGGCGGTGACCGGCCTCCCGCCGTCCCCCGCCGGCTGACCGCCGTCGCGCCGGGCACTCACGGTACGTCGCGTCGCGCGTTCACGATGTGTCGTGTAAATGCCGACATTAAGGCAATGAATTGTGCACGACGGATCGCGTCACCATTGACACAGATTTATTTCGAGCGTGCTTTCGAGTTCACGTTGGTCTAACATTGGCCACGCAATCGGCAACACGCCGATAACGCATTTCCCCTCGTCTCGGGAGCAGTTATGCCACAAGTCCGTTCTTCCCGCTTCATCCGCCTGCTCGCCGCCGGTGCCGCCGGGGCCGCCGTGGTGGCCGCGTTGCCCGCGGTCAGCGCCCAGGCGGGCACCGCACCGATCAACGTCTCGGTCAAGGGTGGCTACAACAACAGCCAGTCCCTCGGCACCGCCACCGGAACCGTCACCGGGACGGGCAGCAACCAGGCGAGCTACTCGGTGACGCTGTGCGGGCAGAGCACCTACCCGAGTGCCCGGGTGGTCATCCAGGGCGGCACCGCCACCGCCGCGCACACCGTCTACTACCAGAACTGCGAGACCTTCACCGGCGACCTCGTCTCCGCCTACGGATTTACCAGCATCGAGGTCACGGTGTCCGGTTCCACCTTCTACCCGGGCAACCAGTACACGACGTACACGAGGGCCCGCACGATCTACTTCTGAGTTGCACGCGCGACATGACGAAACGGGCACCGAATTGACGACCACCGGCTCAGCCAGCCGGTGAACCGCACTCCGACGCCCGGCGTGGGAACCGCGTCAGAATAGGGACCGGGTCGGGGCCGCTCCCCCTCGGCCCGGTCCCGTACCGCCGCCGGCAGCACGCCGCCGCCCGGCGCACCCGCCACCCGACGGTCCGCACGGACACCGCCGACCGCCCCCGACCGGGGACGTCAGTTGGCCACGGCCGGGGGTCGCGCTTCCTGGGCGACATAGGTGCCCATCGGCACGGTGGTGACGATCGGCTCGGCCGGCTCGGCGGCTTCCGGGTACGGCGTGGGCGACTCGGCGACCGCGAACTGGGTGCGGTACAGCTCGGCGTAGAGCCCACCCACCGCGACCAGCTCGTCGTGCCGGCCCCGCTCGACGATCCGGCCGTCGTCGAGGACGAGGATCTGGTCGGCGTCGCGGACCGTGGAGAGCCGGTGCGCGATCACCAGCGCCGTCCGCCCGGTCAGCGCCACGGCCAGCGCCCGCTGCACCGCCGCCTCGCTCTCCGAGTCGAGGTGGGCGGTGGCCTCGTCGAGGATCACGATCGACGGGGCCTTGAGCAGCAGCCGGGCGATGGCGATGCGTTGCTTCTCCCCGCCGGAGAAGCGGTAGCCGCGCTCACCGACGGTCGTCTCCAACCCGTCGGGCAGGGCACGCACCAGGTCGGCCACCTGGGCGCCGGCCAGTGCCGCCCAGATCTCGTCGTCGGTGGCGTCCGGCTTGGCGTACCGCAGGTTCTCGGCGATCGTCTCGTGGAACAGGTGGGAGTCCTGGGTGACCACGCCGATCTCGTCGCGCAGCGAGGCGAGGGTGGCGTCCCGGACGTCGACCCCGCCGACCCGCACCTCGCCGTCGGTGACGTCGTAGATCCGGGAGATCAGCATGGACAGGGTCGACTTGCCGGCCCCCGACGGCCCGACCAGGGCCACCATCTGCCCCGCCTCGACCCGGAACGACACCCCCTTGAGCACCGGCTCGCCGACCGTCCGGTCGAGGGTGGCGACCTCCTCCAGCGAGGCCAACGAGACGTCGGCGGCGGCCGGGTAGCGGAACCGGACGTCGCGGAACTCGACCCGCCCGGCACCCCTGGGTACCGGCACCGCGTCGGGCTTCTCCTCGATGCCGGGACGCAGGTCGAGCACCTCGAAGACCCGGTCGAACGAGACCAGCGCGCTCATCACGTCGACCCGGACGTTGGACAGCGCGGTCAGCGGGCCGTAGAGGCGGGTCAGCAGCAGGGCGAGCGTGACCACGGTGCCGGCGCTGACCGCGCCGTTGACCGCCAGCCAACCGCCGAGGCCGTAGGTGAGCGCCTGGGCCAGCGAGGCGACCAGCAGCATCGCCACGAAGAAGGTGCGCGAGTACATCGCCGACTGGATGCCGATGTCGCGCACCCGCTCGGCCCGCGCGGCGAACCGGCCGGCCTCCACGTCGGGCGAGCCGAACAGCTTGACCAGCAGCGCCCCGGCCACCCCGAACCGCTCGGTCATGGTGGCGTTCATCTTGGCGTCGAGGTTGTACGACTCCCTGGTGATCTCGGCCAGCCGCCGGCCCACCCGCCGGGCCGGGATCACGAAGATCGGCAGCAGGATCAGCGAGAGCGTGGTGATCTGCCAGGAGAGGGTGAACATCACCCCGGCGGTGAGCACCAGCTGGATGACGTTGCTGACCACCCCGGACAGGGTGGAGGTGAACGCCCGCTGGGCGCCCATCACGTCGTTGTTGAGCCGGCTGACCAGGGCCCCGGTCTGGGTACGGGTGAAGAACTGCAACGGCATCCGCTGCACGTGGTCGTAGACCTTCGTACGCAGGTCGAGGATGATGCCCTCGCCGATGCGGGCCGAGTACCAGCGTTGGACGAGGGAGAGGACCGCGTCGGCGACGGCCAGCCCGCCGATGACGAGGGCGAGCCGCACGACCGTGGCACCGGCCTCCGGCCCGCCGCCGCTGATCGCATTGATCACGTGGCCGGCGAGCACCGGGGTGGCCACCCCGATCACGGCGGCGACCACCACGGTCACCAGGAAGACGACGATGTCCCGCCGGTAGGGATGGGCGAACGCCATGATCCGTTTGGCGGTGCCGCGCTTGAGCCGGTGGGAGGAGACCTCGTCGCCGTGGCGGATCGAGCGGAGCATGCTCCAGCCGGCCATGTTGCCGCCCGTCATCGGGTTGGACATCGGTCACCTCCGGGTCGGGGCAGCACGCGCCGTCAGGTCAATTCTCCCGACGCCTACGACAACCTCGGTGGTAACCCGGCTCTTCCCGGGCAGTCCTTACCGACCGCCGGCCGGCTACTCACCCCGGCCCGCGAGGTCACGCAGCCGGCGGGTCTGCGCCTCACGCTCGGCCCGCTGCTGTTCGGTGTGGGAGCGGCCGGCGGCACCGGCGAGCAGCGCCTTGATCTCCACCACCGCGTCCCGGTCGCCGGCGAGCAGGCCGGCCGTGAGGTCACGGACCGCCGCGTCCAGCTCGGCGTTCGGCACCACCAGGTTGGCCAGGCCGATCCGGTCGGCCTCGGCGGCGTCCATCCGCCGGCCGGTGGCGCACAACTCCAGGGCGCGGGCATAGCCGACCAGCTCGACCAGCCGCTTGGTGCCGGCCAGGTCGGGGACCAGGCCGAGGGTGACCTCGGCCATCGACAGCTTGGCGTCCTCGGCGAGGACCCGCAGGTCGCAGGCGAGCGCGAGCTGGAAGCCCGCGCCGATGGCATGGCCCTGGACAGCCGCCACCGAGATCACGTCGGGGCGGTGCAGCCAGGTGAAGCCCTGCTGGTAACCGGCGATACGGTCGGCACACTCCTGCTCGGGCAGGGTGGACAGCTCGGCGAAGGAACCAGGCCCCTGGGCACCGGCCACCGACAGGTCGAGGCCGGCGGAGAACGACCGCCCCTCGCCGCGTACCACCACGACGCGCACGTCGCCGGGGAGGTCCCGGGAGAAGTCGCTCATCGCGCGCCACATCGCCGGAGTCTGGGCGTTGAGCACGTCGGGCCGGCACAACGTGACCGTCGCGACCGGCCCGTCACAGTGCAGTAGCACCCCGGTCGTCTCGGCGGTCACCGGACCGCCCGGGGCGTGCTGACGGACGACGCTGGTGGGCGGGTCACGCCTTCTTGCGACGCCGGGCGCCGCCGCGCTGTCGCAGCTGCACACCGGACTCGGTGAGCACGCGGTGGATGAACCCGTAGGATCGCCCGGTCGAGGCGGCGAGCGCGCGGATGCTCTCCCCGCCGGTGTACCGCTTTACCAGGTCCTTGGCGAGCGTCTGACGCTCGGCTCCGACGATCCGGCGACCCTTCTCAGTGCTGGTGGCTGTGCCAGTGGCTGCCATGCTGATTCCTCACGTCCCAGACTGTGCGGTTCGATACGGTCCCACCTATTAGACCGTCTCGAACGATCATGCGCCAGATATCAACTCTTCGCCAACCGACACGCTATGCAGTGTCGTCAACCCGATAGAGTGACCCTCATCCCGGCCCGCGGCTGCTAGCACGCCGTGACGGACCTGGTGAACGGCCCGTACCCTTCCCAGTCGTGACCGAGCTCCTGGGCGACGTAAGCGGGGCGGCGGCCGTCTTCGGCGCCACCAACCTCGACGACATCGTGGTGCTGACCGTACTCTTCGTGACCGCCCGCGGTACGGGACGACCCCGCCCATGGCAGATCGTCACCGGCCAGTACCTGGGCATTGCCGCCCTCGTCGCGGCCGCCCTGGTGGTCGCCGCCGGCCTGCTGGTGGTGCCCGACCCGTGGACCGGCCTGCTCGGGCTGCTGCCGATCGGGCTCGGGGTCCGTGCGTTGCTGGCCCACACCGACGACGACACGCCGCCGGCCGTGGTCGGCGGTCTGCTCGGGGTCGCCGGGGTGACGGTCGCCAACGGCGCGGACAACATCGCCGTCTATGTCCCGGTGTTCCGCTCCCTCGACCCGACCACCGGACTGGTCTACCTGCTGGTCTTCGCGCTCCTGGTCGCCGTCTGGTGCGGTGCTGCCGCGCTGCTCGGCGGGCACCCCCGGGTGGTCCGCCTGGTCGGCCGGGCCGGGCACCGGCTGGTCCCCGTCATCTTCGTGGGCATCGGCCTGGTGATCCTGGTCAGCTCGGGCGTCCTCGGCCGGCTGGCCGCGGACGCCCACTGACCACCGGCCGGCCCCGCCCGCCGGCCACACCTGTCGTCGTGGGCGGGGTCGGGTCAGGCCAGTTCGACCAGTTCGAGGAGGTCGTCGCTCCAGGCGTCCTCGTCGCCGTCGGGGAGCAGGATCGCCCGGTCCGGCTTGAGCGCGAGCACCGCACCAGGGTCGTGGGTGACCAGCACGATCGCGCCGGGATAGTTGGCGATGGCGTCGAGCACCTGCTCCCGGCTGACCGGATCCAGGTTGTTCGTCGGCTCGTCCAGCAGCAGCACGTTCGCGCCGGAGCAGACCAGGGTCGACAGGGCGAGCCGGGTCTTCTCGCCACCGGAGAGCACCCCGGCGGGCTTGTTCACGTCCTCACCGGAAAACAGGAAGGCACCGAGGATCTTGCGCAGGTCGGTGTCGGACTGCTCGATCGCCGCCGCCCGCATGTTCTCCAGCACCGTGCGCTCCACGTCCAGCGTCTCGTGCTCCTGGGCGTAGTAGCCCAGCCGCAGGCCGTGCCCGGCGTGCACCTCGCCGGTGTCCGGCGGGAGCAGTCCACCGAGCATCCGCAGCAGCGTGGTCTTGCCGGCGCCGTTGAGCCCGAGGATGGCCACCCGGGAACCCCGGTCCACCGCGACGTTCACGTCGGCGAAGATCTCCAGCGAGCCGTACGACTTGGACAGGCCGGTCGCGGTCAGCGGGGTCTTGCCGCACGGCGCGGGGTTGGGGAACCGGACCTTCGCCACCCTGTCGGAGACGCGTACCTCCTCCAGGCCCGAGATCAGCTTCTCGGCCCGGCGGGCCATGTTCTGCGCGGCGACGGTCTTGGTGGCCTTGGCCCGCATCTTGTCGGCCTGCGCCATCAGGGCGCCGGCCTTCTTCTCGGCGTTGGCCCGCTCCCGGCGGCGGCGACGCTCGTCGGTCTCCCGCGCCGCCAGGTACGCCTTCCAGCCCAGGTTGTAGACGTCGACCACGGAACGGGTGGCGTCGAGGAACCAGACCTTGTTGACCACCGACTCCAACAGCGAACCGTCGTGGGAGATCACGATCAGCCCGCCCTTGTGGTTGGCGAGGAAACCGCGCAGCCAGGTGATCGAGTCGGCGTCGAGGTGGTTGGTGGGCTCGTCGAGCAGCAGGATGCCGCCGCCGTTCTCGCCCGCGTCACGGAACAGGATGCGGGCCAGCTCGATGCGGCGGCGCTGACCGCCGGAGAGGGTGCCGATGGTCTGGGCGAGGGCCCGGTCGGGCAGCCCCAGGTTGGCGCAGATCCGGGCGGCCTCGGCCTCGGCCGCGTACCCGCCCAGCGAGGCGAACTGGTCCTCCAGCGCGCCGTAGCGGCGGACCAGTTTGTCGTCGGCGCCGTCGGCGAGCCGCTGCTCGATCTCCGACATCTGGGCCATCAGCACGTCCAGCCCCCGGGCGGAGAGCACCCGGTCCCGGCCGGTGACCTCCAGGTCGCCCGTACGCGGGTCCTGCGGCAGGTACCCGATGGCGCTGCGCCTGTCGATCTGCCCGGCGTACGGCTGCCCCTCGCCGGCCAGTACCTTGAGGGTCGTGGTCTTGCCGGCACCGTTGCGCCCGACCAGTCCGATCCGGTCACCGGGCTGCACCCGCAGGGTGGTGTCGGACAGGAGGATCCGGGAGCCGGCGCGTAGTTCCAGGCCGGTGACACTGATCATTTCCGGTACTCGCTCTCGGGGGTCTGGAAGGGCTGACTCAGGGCACGCGAAAGCGCCGGCGGGTCGGTGGTTCCCGTCGGCGCGGGGCGGTTCAGCCTTCGCAGCGCAGCACCCGACAAGTGTACCGGGCGGCCCGACGCACACCGTCCGGATTACCGCACAAGATCATCGGGTACCGAAAACACCGTCCGGACCCGGTCCGGTACCGCAACCCTCAAACGTGACGAATCGGTGATCGGGGTCAACATGGAGCTGAACGAGAACGCGCAGGTCGACACCGGCCAGGTGGACGACCGGCGGGGGTCCGGCGGGGGCGGCGGGGCGGGCATCCCGATACCCCTCCCGGGCGGCGGCGGGCGCGGCGGCATCGTCGGCCTCATCATCGCCGTGCTGGTGGCCCTGGTGGGCGGCGGTTTCGGGCTGAACGCCATGACCGGTGGCGGGTCCGAAACGGGCGACAACACGGCGCTGGAGCAGAAGTGCTCCGCCGACGACGCGCTCAAGCAGCTGGACTGCCGCAACACTCTCTACGTCAACTCGATCCAGGCGTACTGGCGCACCGCGCTGCCGGAGCGGTTCGGCCAGCAGTACCAGCCATCCAAGACGGTCTTCTTCAGCCAGGGTGTCAACACCGGCTGCGGCCAGGCCGACTCCGGCGTCGGGCCGTTCTACTGCCCCGCCGACGACCTGGTCTACATCGACCTGACCTTCTACCAGACCCTCGCCGACCAGCTCGGCGCGGAGGGTGAGTTCGCCCAGCCGTACGTGCTGGCCCACGAGTACGGCCACCACGTACAGGACCTGCTCGGCACCGAGGCGCAGATGCGCCGCCAGCAGCAGCGGGACCCGGGCAGCGCCAACGCGCTCTCGGTCAAGCTGGAACTCCAGGCCGACTGCTACGCGGGCGCGTGGGCCAAGAACGCCACCGGCACCGCCGACGAGCAGGGCCAGAAGATCTTCAAGAGCATCACCGAGCAGGACATCGCGCAGGCGATCGACACCGCCGAGAAGATCGGCGACGACGCCATCTCCAAGCGGGCCAACCGCCCGGTCAACCCGGAGGAGTTCACCCACGGCTCCTCCGAGCAGCGCAAGCAGTGGTTCACCAAGGGCTACACCACAGGTGACCCGAAGTCCTGCGACACCTTCGGCGGCAGCCTCTGACCGGTACCGGTCGGCAAGTCACGGCGGTCGGCGGGGCTAAACGCCCCCCGGCCGCCGTCGTCGTTCCCGGGCGAGGGCGGGCCGGGGTGTGGCCGGCCCAGGGGCGTGCGCCGGCCGGGACGTGGGCCGGTGCGGGGGCGGGGGGCCGGGGGCCGGGATCAGGCCGGGTCGCGGACCAGGACGTGCACCGCGCGGGCGGCGGCGATCGCGCCGACCAGCACCGCGTGCCGGGGTTCGGGCACGTCGAGCAACCGCTCGGCCCGCAACCCGGCGAGCGGGGCCAACCGCCGGTCGGCCAGGACCGTGTCGACGGCCCGCCGGTCGCCGCCGCAGACCAACGCCGCCAGCGTCGCCGCCTCCGGCAGCAGCAGCCGTACGGCCAGTTCCGCCGCGTCGCCCAGGGCCGCCCTGGCCTGGTTGTCCCGCCGCCTGGCGAACCGCTGCTGCGACCAGCCCCCGGCGGCGGTACGACCCTGCACGTATCGGGTGTCCACCTTGGAGACCAGCAGGTCGGTGCCGAGCGCCACCCCGACCGCCACCGCGCCCTTGCGGGCGAGCAGCAGCCCGAGCCGGCGGGGCGCGACGGCGGCGTCGACGAACCCCGGCACGTCGTCGACCTGACGGGCCGCTGCCCCGGTGCCGCCGCCCGGTGGGAGGTGCAGCTCGGCGGTCGCCCCGTCGGCGGCGGCGAGCAGCAGGCCGTACCCCTGCGGGGAGACGACGGGCGGGCCGTGCCGGTCGGCGAAACCCTCCACCCAGCGGGCGACGCGGGTCGGATCGACCTCGATCCACCGGCCGCCACCGGCTGCGGGTCGGCTGCTCATCACCCGACCGTACGGCACGACAGGCGACCGCCCGGCGGGCGGTCGCCCGACGGAGGGTCGCCCGGCGGGCGGCTCACCGCACGACCAGCATGGAGACCGCCAGGGCGGCGATGATCAGGCTGGACAGCAGGCCGGTCACCAGTCGACCACGTGGGCCGACCAGCATCCGGCCGACCAGGGTGCCGCTGCCGGCGATCAGCAACTGCCAACTCACCGACGCGACGAAGACCCCGAGGACGAACAGCGCGGCGGCTGCCGGTGCCGCCCGTGCCGCGTCGGCACGGCCGAGGACCAGCGCCGCGAAGTAGACCACCGTAGCCGGGTTGAGCAGGGTCAACGCCAGCACCCCGGCGAACGCGCGGCCCGGCGTGTCCATCCCCCGACCCGCCCGGCCCCGGACGGCCAGATCAGGCTGACCCGATTCCACACGACCCGGCCGCGGCCCGCTCGACGGCGGTCGGGAACGCCAGCTCCGCCAGCCGCCGTGGACGGCGAGCGCCAGCAGCACCACCGCCGCCGCCACCCGCAGCGGCCCGGCGACCGGGGCCACCACGCCGGCCACCGCCGCACCGCCGAGCACCGCCACGGCGGCGTAGAGCCCGTCGGCGGTGGCGACGCCGAACGCGGCACCCGCGCCGACCCGCAACGAGGTACGGGCGCTGAGCCCGAGGATGAGCACCGCGATCGCGCCGACCGGGACGGCGACCCCGTAGCCGGCAACCAGCCCGGCGAGGAGGGCGGTGGTCATGACGGCAGGTGACGGGCCGAGCCACACCCCGGACGGGCCTGCTGTCGACGCGCGGTGGCGCTCGCGCGGACAGGCCCCTGCGCCGGGTACGTCTCGATCACCGGCCCATCATCGGCCCCGCGCCCGACGCCCCGCCACCGGATTACCTCCGCCACTGGTTGATCAACTCACCTGGGCGAAACAGCGCTGTCGACGGGGCCCGGATACCCCACCATCGGCCCCGGCGAGTCGATCACCCCGACCGAACACGGGCGCGGCACCCGGTGGGTGCCGCGCCCGTGAGTCGGACCGGAGGTCAGACGTTGAAGCCGAGGGAACGGAGCTGGTCCCGCCCCTCGTCGGTGATCTTGTCCGGCCCCCACGGCGGCAGCCAGACCCAGTTGATCCGGATGTCGTCGACCAGTCCCCCACCGGGGCCGGTGGTCAACGCCTGCCGGGCCTGGTCCTCGATCACGTCGGTGAGCGGGCAGGCCGCCGAGGTCAGCGTCATGTCCAGGGTGGCGACGTTCTGGTCGTCCACGTGCACGCCGTACACCAGGCCGAGGTCGACCACGTTGATGCCGAGTTCGGGGTCGACGACGTCCTTCATCGCCTCCTCGATGTCGGCGACGGCCGCCCGGGCACCGGCCGACCCGGTGGCCTCCACCGGACCGTCGGCGACCGGGGTCGCGGCGGTGTCCGCCGGGCCGGTGGCACCGTTGGTGGCCGGCGGCGTCACCGCGTCGGTCGTCGTGCTGGCGTCGCCGGTCTCCGGCGTCGCCGCGGTAGCGGTGTTCTCGCTCATGCCTCCACCTCCGTCGGGCTCACGCCCACCCCCGCGCGTGCCGCGGCGTCCTTGAACGCCATCCACGGCAGCAGCGCGCACTTGACCCGGGCCGGGTAGCGGGCGACACCCGCGAACGCCACCCCGTCACCGAGTAGTTCCTCGTCCGGCGTGACCTGGCCACGGCCGGACATCAACGCCACGAATCCCGCGTGCACGGCGGCGATTTCCTCCGCGCACCGGCCGGAGAGCCGGTCGTACAGCACGCTCGCCGACGCCTGGCTGATCGAACAGCCGACCCCGTCGTAGGAGATGTCGACCACGATGTCGTCGACGGCGGCCACCCGTACGGTGACCTCGTCGCCGCAGGTCGGGTTGACGTGGTGCGCCTCGCCCACCTCGGCGTCGGGGTCGTCGGCGTCGCGCAGCCCACGCCCCTGCGGGCGCTTGTAGTGATCCAGGATGATCTCCTGGTAGAGCTGGTCCAGCTGCATCAGTCGAAGATCCTCCGCACCTGTTCGAGACCCGCCACCAGGGCGTCGATCTCCTCCGTGGTGGTGTACAGGTAGAACGACGCCCGGGTCATCGCCGGCACCCCGAACCGGGTGCAGACCGGCTTGGCGCAGTGGTGGCCCACCCGCACCTGCACGCCGAGCGAGTCGAGGACCTGCCCGACGTCGTGCGGGTGCACGTCGCCGAGCGCGAACGAGATGGTGCCGCCCCGGCCGACCGGCACCGTCGGGCCGAAGATCCGCAGACCCGGCACGGTCGCGAGGGCGTCCAGCGCGTACGCGGTCAGCTCCTTCTCGTGCCACTGGATCGCCCGCATCCCGACGCCGGTGAGGTAGTCGACCGCCGCGCCCAGCGCGACCGCCTCGGCGATCGGCGGGGTGCCCGCCTCGAACCGGGCCGGCGGCGCGGCGAACGTGGACCGGGCCATCGACACCGTCTCGATCATCGAACCGCCGCCCATGACCGGGGGCATCGCGGCGAGCAGCTCGCCCCGGCCCCACAGCACGCCGATGCCGGTCGGCCCGCACATCTTGTGCCCGGTGAAGACGATGAAGTCGGCGTCCAGGTCGACCACGTCGATCGGCTGGTGCGGCACCGACTGCGAGCAGTCGAGCAGCAGCAGCGCGCCCACCTGGCGGACCCGCTCGGTGATCCTGGCGGTGGCGTTGACCGTGCCGAGGATGTTGGAGGTGTGCACCAGCGCGACGATCTTCGTCCGCTCGGTGACCAGGTCCGCCAGCCCCGACTCGTCCAGCCGGCCGGTGTCGGTGACCGGGAACCAGCGCAGCGTCGCGCCGGTCCGCTCGGCCAGCAACTGCCACGGGACGATGTTCGAGTGGTGCTCCATCTCGGAGATCACGATCTCGTCGCCGGGGCCGAGCCGGAACCGCTCGTCGGCGTCCGCGCGCAGCGAGGCGTTGGAGAAGGCGTACGCCACGATGTTGATCGCCTCGGTGGAGTTCTTGGTGAACACCACCTCGTCGACGCTCGGCGCGTTGACGAACGCGGCGATCTTCGCCCGCGCCCCCTCGTACGCCTCGGTCGCCTCGGTGCCCAGGGTGTGCACCGAGCGCGACACGTTGGCGTTGTGCATCGCGTAGTGCCCGGCGAGCACGTCGAGCACCTGCCGGGGCTTGTGCGAGGTGTTGGCGCTGTCGAGGTAGACCAGCCGGTGCCCGTTGACCTGCCGGTCGAGGATCGGGAAGTCGGCCCGCACCGCGGCCACGTCGAAGCGCGGCACGTCGTCGTACTGCGGCATCCCGTCCGGGATGGCGATGGTGGTCATCTCAGCGGTCCCCGTCCGTGTGTGCTCAGGCCCGCGCCGCGCCGGCTCCGGCGACGTACCGCTCGTAGCCCTCGTCCTCGAGCTTGTCGGCCAGCTCCGGGCCGCCCTGCTCGACGATCCGGCCGGCCACGAAGACGTGCACGAAGTCGGGCTTGATGTAGCGCAGGATGCGGGTGTAGTGGGTGATCAGCAGCAGGCCGGTGTCGCCGGTGTCGCGGACCCGGTTGACCCCCTCGCTGACCACCCGCAGCGCGTCCACGTCGAGGCCGGAGTCGGTCTCGTCGAGGATGGCGATCTTGGGCTTGAGCAGCTCCAGCTGCACGATCTCGTGCCGCTTCTTCTCGCCGCCGGAGAAGCCCTCGTTGACGTTGCGCTGGGCGAACGCCGGGTCCATCTGGAGCTTCTCCATCGCCCCGCGCAGCTCGCCGCCCCAGGTGCGCAGCTTCGGGGCCGCGCCGTCGATGGCGGTCTTGGCGGTCCGCAGGAAGTTCGCCACCGAGACGCCGGGCACCTCGACCGGGTACTGCATGGCCAGGAAGAGGCCGGCGCGGGCCCGCTCGTCGACGGTCATCTCCAGCACGTCGACGCCGTCGAGGGTCACCGAACCACCGGTGATCTCGTACTTGGGGTGACCGGCGATCGAGTACGCCAGGGTCGACTTGCCGGAGCCGTTCGGGCCCATGATCGCGTGGGTCTCCCCCGACCGCACGGTCAGGTCGACACCGGACAGGATCGGCTTGAGCTCACCCTCGGGCAGCTTGACCGACACCTTCAGGTCGCGGATCTCCAGGGTGCTCATTATCGGGTCACTCCATTGCTCGGCGTCGGGCGGCCGTCGGCGCCCACGGGAAGGTAGATGTCGCCGTCGCGGACCTCGACGGCGTAGACGGGAACGGGTTCGGTGGCGGGCAGCCCGCTGGGCTCGCCCGTGCGCAGGTCGAACCGGGAACCGTGCAGCCAGCACTCCAGCGTGCAGCCCTCGACCTCACCCTCGGAGAGGGCGACCGAGGCGTGCGAGCACTCGTCGTGGACGGCGTAGAACCCGCCGTCGGTGCCGTGCACCACGGCGATCGGGGTGCCGTCGACGTCGGCGCTGATCACGGCGCCTTTCGGCACGTCCTCCGTCGCGCAGATCCGGATCATGTCAGGCCCCGGCCTTCGAGAGCCGGGCCTCGATGGCGTCCCCCAGCCGCTCGCGCAGCGACTCGACCGGGATCTTGTTGATCACCTCGGCGAAGAAGCCCCGGACCACCAGGCGACGCGCCTCGTCCGCCGGGATGCCCCGGGCCATCAGGTAGAACAGCTGCTCGTCGTCGAACCGGCCGGTCGCGCTGGCGTGGCCGGCGCCGGCGATCTCGCCGGTCTCGATCTCCAGATTGGGTACGGAGTCCGCCCGCGCGCCGTCGGAGAGCAACAGGTTCCGGTTGATCTCGTACGTGTCGGTGCCGGTCGCCTCGGCCCGGATCAGCACGTCGCCCACCCAGACGGTGTGCGCCTGCTCGCCCTGCAACGCGCCCCGGTAGCCGACGTACGAGCGGCAGTCCGGCACGTTGTGGTCGACGAGCTGGCGGTGCTCCAGGTGCTGGCCGCCGTCGGCGAAGTAGACGCCGTACAGCTCGGCCTCGCCACCCCGGCCGGTGTACTCGACGGTGGTGGACTGGCGGACCAGATCCCCGCCCAGGCTGACCTGGATGTGCGACACCTTGGCGTCGCGGCCGAGGCGGACCTTCAGGTGCTGCGCCTGCACCGCGTCGGCGGCCCAGTCGGCCACCGTGACCAGGGTCAGCTTCGCCCCGTCGGCCACCGCCACCTCGACGTTGTCGGCGAGCGTCGTCGCGCCGACGTGCTCCAGCACCAGCACCACCTCGGCGAACCGGCCCACGTCGACGAACGTGTGCCCGAAGGCCAGCGCGGCGGCGTCGTCCCCGACCACCCGCAGGCTCACCGGCGCGTCGAGCACGGCCTCGGCCGCGACCTCGACCAGCAGCGCCTCACCGGCACCGCCGTAGGCCAGCGCGCTGACCCGGTCGACCGGGGTGAGCACGCTGCCCACCCGGGGGTCGTCCCGGCCGATCCGCCCGACGGTGACGCCGGCCGGCAGGTCGGCGTACTCGTGGCGGACCGTGCCGGTGGCGGCCTGCGCCCCGCCGGTCAGCCCGCGCAGCCGCTTGAGCGGGGTGAAGCGCCACTCCTCCTCCAGGCCGGTCAGGGCCGGGAAGTCGGCGACGTCGTACGAGCGGAGCGCCTGCGACTTGGTGCTGGGCGGCGCGGAAGCCTGGATAGTCATCTCTTCCTTGGTCTGTCTGTCCGGGACGACGGTGTCGTGGGGCGGGGGCGGCGTCAGCCGACCGCGCCCTCCATCTGGAGTTCGATCAGGCGGTTGAGCTCCAGGGCGTACTCCATCGGGAGTTCCTTGGCGATCGGCTCGATGAAGCCGCGCACGATCATCGCCATCGCCTCGTCCTCGCTCAGCCCCCGGCTCATCAGGTAGAAGAGCTGGTCGTCGCTGATCTTGGAGACGGTCGCCTCGTGCCCCATCGACACGTCGTCCTCGCGGATGTCGACGTACGGGTAGGTGTCCGAGCGGGAGACGGTGTCGACCAGCAGCGCGTCGCACTTGACCGTGCTGCGGCTGTGGTGCGAGCCCTCCAGCACCTGCACCAGCCCCCGGTACGAGGTACGGCCGCCGCCCCGGGCGATCGACTTCGACACGATGGTGCTGCTGGTGTGCGGCGCGGCGTGCACCATCTTGGCCCCGGCGTCCTGGTGCTGGCCCTCACCGGCCATCGCCACCGAGAGCACCTCGCCCTTGGCGTGCTCGCCGGTCATGTAGACCGCCGGGTACTTCATGGTCACCTTGGAGCCGATGTTGCCGTCGACCCACTCCATGGTGGCGCCCTCGTGGCAGACGGCCCGCTTGGTGACCAGGTTGTAGACGTTGTTCGACCAGTTCTGGATGGTCGTGTAGCGGCAGCGGGCGTTCTTCTTGACGATGATCTCGACGACCGCGCTGTGCAGCGAGTCGGACGAGTAGAGCGGCGCGGTGCAGCCCTCGACGTAGTGCACGTACGCGCCCTCGTCGACGATGATCAGCGTCCGCTCGAACTGGCCCATGTTCTCGGTGTTGATCCGGAAGTACGCCTGCAGCGGGATCTCCACGTGCACGCCCTTCGGCACGTAGATGAACGACCCACCCGACCACACGGAGGTGTTCAGCGCGGCGAACTTGTTGTCGCCGACCGGGATCACCGTGCCGAAGTACTCCTTGAAGACGTCCTCGTGCTCCTTGAGGGCGGTGTCGGTGTCCAGGAAGAGGACACCCTGCTCCTCCAGGTCCTCGCGGATCTTGTGGTAGACCACCTCGGACTCGTACTGTGCCGCGACCCCGGCGACCAGCCGCTGCTTCTCGGCCTCCGGGATGCCCAGCCGGTCGTAGGTGTTCTTGATGTCCTCCGGCAGGTCCTCCCAGCTGGTGGCCTGCTTCTCGGTGGAACGCACGAAGTACTTGATGTTGTCGAAGTCGATCCCGGTGAGGTCGGCGCCCCAGGACGGCATCGGCTTGCGGCCGAACAGCCGCAGACCCTTGAGCCGCAGGTCGAGCATCCAGGCCGGCTCGTTCTTCTTGGCCGAGATGTCCCGCACCACCGCCTCGCTGAGGCCGCGCTGGGCGGCGGCCCCGGCGACGTCGGGGTCGGCCCAGCCGTACTCGTAGCGACCGAGGGCGGCGAGCTGCTCTTCCTGGGTCAGGGGCTGGACGATCTGCTCGGTCATCTATCTGTCCTCACAGTGGTGACGGTGTTACCGGACTGGGCGCGCGGCTGGGCCGGAATGTGCGTGGTGCACACCCCGTCGCCGTGCGCGATGGTGGCCAGACGCTGCACGTGGGTGCCGACCAGACGGGAGATGACCGCCGTCTCGGCCTCGCACAGCTGGGGGAACTCGGCGGCCACGTGCGCCACCGGGCAGTGGTGCTGGCAGAGCTGCCCACCCGAGGCGATCGTCGACGCGTTGGCAGCGTAGCCCTCGGCGGTGAGCGCACTGGCGAGAGCCTCGGACCGGGCCAGCGGATCGTCGCCGGCGTCCTCCATGGCGGCCCGGCAGCGGGCCTCCAGCGCGGCGACCTGGTCGGCGGCGAACGCCTCGACCGCGTCCGGGCCGCCGTTGCGGGCGATCCAGCGCAGCGCGGCGGTGGCCATGTTGTCGTAGTGGTGGGTGCCGCAACGCCCCCGGGCCGCGTCGGTGAGCAGGAAGACCTTCGCCGGTCGACCCCGCCCCCGGCTGCCCCGCACGGTCTGCTCCCGGGCGACCACGTCGCCGTCGGCGAGCATCGCGTCGAGGTGCCGGCGGATCGCGGCCGGGCTGAGACCGAGCGCCGAGCCGAGCTGGCCGGCGGTGGCCGCCCCCTGCTCCAGCAGGAGCCGGGTCACCCGGTCACGGGTGGACAGGTCGGTGGGGGCGTCCGGTGCCGGGGCGGGAGTGGCACGCCGCGCGGCCTCCGCACCCCGTAGCACGGCACGGCGGGAGCGCACACCGACGCCGACGGCCGGGGTGGCCGTCGGCGGATGCCCGGAGAGCGCCGCCGCGTTTTTCACAACGCCAACGTTACGTAATTCGCCGGGGGCCCGCAAACCCGACCCCGGTGATTCCGCCCACCGGGGTGGCGGAGTCACCCGATCGGGATCAACTACGGTGCGTAGGATTCGCGGCGTGAAGCGATCCGTCCGGTTTCCGGTCCCCGCCGCGCTGGCCCGCCTGCTCGATCGCCGCCCGGTCTCGACCACCCTGCTGCGCCGCCTCGCGTACGCCTCGATCGTGGCCAACGTGGCCATCGTGGTGACCGGCGGGGCCGTCCGGCTCACCGCGTCGGGGCTGGGCTGCCCGACCTGGCCCCGGTGCACCGACGCGTCGTACACCACCACGGCCGAGATGGGCGTGCACGGGGTGATCGAGTTCGGCAACCGGCTGCTCACCTTCGCCGTCGGGGCGATCGCGCTGGCCACCCTGCTGGCCGTGCTGGCCCACCGGCCCCGCCGCGCCGGGCTGCGTCCGCTGGCGGTGGCGGTGTTCCTCGGCATCCCCGCGCAGGCCGTGCTCGGCGGGATCACCGTGCTGACCGACCTCAACCCGTGGGTGGTGGGGCTGCACTTCCTCGCCTCGATGGCAGTCATCGCCGCCGCGTACGCCCTCTGGCGGCGGATCGTCGACCCGGACGGGCCGGCGGTGCCGGTGGTGCCCGGACCGCTGCGTACCCTCGCCCGGCTGACCACCGCCGTCAGCGTCGCGGTGCTGGTGGTCGGTACCTGGGTGACCGGCAGCGGGCCGCACGCCGGTGACCACGGGGCGGCCCGCAACGGGCTGGACCCGGAGACGATCTCCCAGGTCCACGCCGACGGGGTGTTCCTGCTGATCGGCCTGTCCGTCGCGCTGGTCCTGGCGTTGCGGGCGGTCGGCGCGGCCGGCCCGGCCCGCGCCGCGCTGGTGCTGGTCGCGGTGGAGCTGGGGCAGGGCCTGATCGGCTTCGTGCAGTACTTCACCCACCTGCCGGGCGTGCTGGTCGCCGCACACATGCTGGGTTCCTGCCTGGTGCTGCTGGCCACCCTGGCGGTGCTCTGGTCGACCCGGGAGCGCCGGCCGGTCGCCGCCGACCCGGCGTCGCCGGCCGAGCAGCAGCGGGTGCCGGCCACCGTCTGAGCGTCACCGGGCCGACCGGGACCGGCCGCTGCTCGGTGCGGGTGGGGCGGCGCGGCAGCTCAGCGACCGCACCGGCCCCGGGGCGGCGCGAGCGCCGGGCCCGGGGCCGGACGGTCAGCGGCGGGCGAGGTGGACCAGCACCGCGTCGGCCAGCCGCTCGGCGGCGCCGTCGGCGTGGCCGAGGAACAGTGACGGCTCGGTCAGCTCCAGCTCGATCAGCACGGGTGCGCCGTCCGGGCCGGGGATCAGGTCCACCCGGGCGTAGAGCAGCCGCCGCGCGCCACCGGGGACCTCGGCCAGCACCCGCCCGGCGACGGCCAACTGCTCCCCGGTGGGGGTACGCGCGTCGATCCGCTCCGGCCGGTACAGCCCCTCGACGCCCAGATCCGGGCCGTCGAGCATGGCGCCCTTACGGATGGCGTGGCTGAACGTCAGGCCGTCCGGGCCGGCCACGAAGAGCAGGGCGGTCTCCCCGGCGGTGTCCACCGCGTCCAGGTACGGCTGGACCATGGCGGTCCGGCCGGCGGCCGTCAGCCGGCGTACGTGCGCCACGGCCAGGTCCCGGTGGGCGGGGTCGGCGGGGTCGTAGCGGCCGGTGTCGAGGCTGCCGGCGCTGACCGTCGGCTTCACCACGTACCGGCCGGGGGTCGGGGGCGGGGCCCAGTCGTCGCCCGGCACGACCCAGGAGGTCGGCACGGTGGGCACCCCGGCGGCGGCGAGTTCCCCGAGGTAGCGCTTGTCGGTGTTCCACCGCACCACGTCGGCGGGGTTGACCAGGGTCGGCACCGACGCGGCCCAGGCGACGAACTCGTCGCGGCGCGGGGCGTAGTCCCAGGGTGAGCGGAGCACCACCAGGTCGTAGCCGGCCCAGTCGACGCGGGGGTCGTCCCAGACGGCCGCCTCGACGGTGACGCCCCGGGCCGCCAGCGGGGCGAGCACGAGCCGGTCGTCGGGGTAGAGGTCGGCGAAACGGGAGCAGGTGACGAGAGCGACCCGGGGTCTCCCCCGGGTCGGCTGGTGGTGGGTCACAGTGTCGTCGGTCGAAGGGCCATCCGGGTCAGCGGGCCATCGTGCGCCGGGCCATCGACCGCCACAGGTCGTTGCTCGGCCGCATCTGGTCCATCAGCTCACGCTCCCAGGCGTTCTCGACGGTGACTCCCGCCTGGGCGCACGCCTCCCGGGCGGTCACGGTGTCCTCGGCGAACTGGTCGCCCCACGCACCGTCGGTGCCGACCAGGACGATCCGGGCACCACGCTTGCCGACGTACTCGATGACCGCCTTCGCGCCGCCGTGGGAGGCCGCGAAGGACCTGATCCCCGCGACCAGCCCGGTGGGGGCCGCTCCGGCGGTCTGCTCGGCCGTCATCGTCGTATCGGAACCTTCTGCCATGACGCGAAGCCTAAGCAGACTTGTGCACCTGCGCGCGAGAATCATGAACTATTTGTGATACCAATTACCCGAGGGTTTATCGGAAGCCCAATGTGCATTGCCCGGCTATGTCCGGATAAGGGTACGCATAACGACCAGGCGGGATCGACCTGATGTGTCCAGCTTGCGGCACTCATCGGACCCGGAATAATCTCATCATCCGGACAGGGGGCCGAACCGGACCGGCGTGTCGCGACCGCCCGCCGGGCGTACTGGGCCCGCCCACCGCCCCCGGGACACCCGGCGGGCGCGGCGGAGGTCAGAGCAGGGCGTCGAGGGCCACCGCGACGAACACGATGGTCAGGTAGGTCGTCGACCAGTGGAACAGCCGCATCGGCTTGACCGGCTCACCCCGGGTCACCCGCCGGCAGAGCTTGTGCGCCTCGACCAGGAAGACCGCGCCCACCACGGCGGTCGGCACCCCGTAGACCGCGCTCATGCCCAGCGGCCACAGCGCCAGCGAGGTCGCCACCGTCAGCCAGGCGAAGATCAGGATCTCGGCGTTGACCCGTCGGGGCGAGGCGACCACCGGCAGCATCGGGATGCCGGCGCGGGCATAGTCGTCCTTGTATTTCATGGCCAACGGGTAGAAGTGCGGCATCTGCCAGAAGAAGACCACCGCGAACAGCACCCAGGCCGCCGGGGCCAGCGACCCGGTCACCGCCGCCCAGCCGATCAGCACCGGCGCCGCCCCGCAGGCCCCGCCCCAGAAGGTGTTCGCCGTCGTGGTGCGCTTGAGCCAGAGCGTGTAGACCAGGTCGTAGTAGACGATCGCGGCCAGCGTCAGCGCGGTGGCCAGCAGGTTGGTGAACGTCGCCATCAGCGCGAGCGACACCGCCGCCAGCACCAGCCCGAAGACCAGGGCGCTGCGGGGCGACACGGTGTGCGCCGGCAGCGGACGCCGCTTGGTGCGCCGCATCAACTGGTCGATGTCCCGGTCGATGTAGCAGTTCAGCACGCTCGCCGCACCGGCGGCCAGGGAACCGCCGACCAGCACCACGGCCATCAGCCACAGCGACGGCAGGCCGCCGTCGGCAAGCATCATCGCCGGCACCGTGGTCACCAGCAGCAGCTCCACGATGCGCGGCTTGGTGAGGGTCACGTACGCCGACACCACCGCCCGGACGTCCCGCCGACGGGCAGTCGGCCGCCCGTCCACCGTGCGCACCGGCGGCTGCCCGGCAGGGTTGCTGACGGGGCGCTCGGTGATCATGCTCACGGATTGCCACCTTCCGGCGTCGGCAGGGGAAGTCGGTTCGGCGGGACCCCGTCGGGGTCCACACACCGCACCACACACTACGCGTCGTCGTTTTCGCTGCCCGGGCGACCCGACAACGGTGCGGGCCGTCACACCTGGCGGACGACCGAACGATCCGGCCGGCCCGCACGTAACTGCCTGCTGAGATCCCCGGGCGGACGTTTAGACCCGCTCGATAGGGTCACCAGTGAGGGTTCCGCCCATCTGCCGAGGAGCACAACCATAGTGGCTGCCAACCGACCCGCACTCAACTGGACCGACCTCGACCGCCGGGCCGTCGACACCGTCCGCGTCCTGGCCATGGATGCCGTGGAGAAATCCGGCAACGGCCACCCCGGCACCGCGATGAGCCTCGCGCCCGCGGCGTACCTGCTGTTCAACCGGGTGATGCGGCACAATCCGGCCGACCCGAACTGGCCCGGCCGGGACCGGTTCGTCCTGTCCGCCGGGCACTCCAGCCTCACGCTCTACATCCAGCTCTTCCTGTCCGGCTACCCGCTGAGCCTGGACGACCTGAAGTCGCTGCGGCAGTGGGGCTCGCTCACCCCGGGCCACCCGGAGCACGGCCACACCCCCGGTGTCGAGACCACCACCGGCCCGCTCGGGCAGGGCCTGGGCAACGCGGTCGGGATGGCGATGGCGGCCCGCCGCGAGCGGGGCCTGTTCGATCCCGAGAGCGAGCCGGGGCAGTCGGTCTTCGACCACCAGATCTGGTGCATCGCCTCCGACGGCGACATCGAGGAGGGCATCAGCCACGAGGCGAGCGCCCTGGCCGGCCACCAGCAGCTGGGCAACCTCACGCTGATCTACGACGACAACGAGATCTCCATCGAGGACGACACCCGCATCGCCAAGAGCGAGGACGTGGCGGCCCGCTACGCGGCGTACGGCTGGCACGTGCAGACCGTCGACTGGCGGGCCGGCGACGCCGACCAGGGCGACTACCACGAGGACGTCGAGGCGCTCTACCAGGCGCTGCTGGCGGCGAAGGCCGAGACCGGCCGGCCCTCGTTCATCGCGCTGCGCACCATCATCGGCTGGCCCGCGCCCAACAAGAAGAACACCGGCAAGATCCACGGCTCGGCGCTCGGCGTCGACGAGGTGAAGGCCACCAAGGAGATCCTCGGCTTCGACCCGCAGCAGACCTTCCAGGTCGACGAGGAGGTGCTCGCGCACGCCCGGGGGGTGCTGACCCGCGGCGGCGAGGACGAGCAGGCGTGGACCGGCGAGTTCGACGGCTGGGCGCAGGCCAACCCGGAGCGCAAGGCGCTCTACGACCGGATCGCCGGCCGGGTGCTGCCGCAGGGCTGGACGGACGCGCTGCCGGTCTTCCCCGCCGACGCCAAGGGCGTGGCCACCCGGGCCGCCTCCGGCAAGGTGCTGGAGGCGCTCGCCCCGGTGCTGCCGGAGCTGTGGGGCGGCTCGGCCGACCTGGCCGAGAGCAACAACACCACCATGAAGGGCGAGCCGTCGTTCATCCCGGCCGCCCACGCCACCAAGGACTTCCCCGGCCACGAGTACGGCCGCACGCTGCACTTCGGCATCCGTGAACACGCCATGGGCGCGATCCTCAACGGCATCGCCCTGCACGGCGGCACCCGCCCGTACGGCGGCACCTTCCTGGTGTTCAGCGACTACATGCGCCCCTCGGTACGGCTCGCCGCCCTGATGAAGCTGCCGGTGACGTACGTCTGGACGCACGACTCGATCGGCCTCGGCGAGGACGGCCCGACCCACCAGCCGGTGGAGCACCTGACCGCGCTGCGTGCCATCCCCGGCCTGGACGTGGTCCGGCCCGCCGACGCCAACGAGACCGCCTGGGCGTGGCGGCAGGCGCTGGAGCACACCGACCGGCCGACCGCGCTGGCGCTGAGCCGGCAGCCGCTGCCCACCCTGGACCGGGAGACCTACGCGGGCGCGGAGGGCACCGCCAAGGGCGGCTACGTGCTGGCCGAGGCGTCGAACGGCAAGCCGCAGGTGATCATCGTGGGCACCGGTTCCGAGGTGCAGCTCTGCCTCACCGCCCGGGAGCGGCTGGAGGCCGACGGCACCCCCACCCGGGTCGTCTCGATGCCCTGCCAGGAGTGGTTCTACGAGCAGGACGAGGCATACCGTGAGTCGGTGCTGCCGCGCGGGGTGCAGGCCCGGGTGAGCGTCGAGGCCGGGATCGGGATGTCCTGGCGGGGCATCGTCGGTGACCTGGGCGAGAGCGTCAGCCTGGAGCACTACGGGGCCAGCGCCCCGCACACCGTGCTGTTCGAGCAGTTCGGCTTCACCCCCGACCGGATCGTCGCCGCCGCGCACGCGGCGCTGACCCGGGTGGGCGACATCACCGGTTTCACGACCGGCAACTGAGGGGAGCGTGGACGACATGACGGACAGACTGGGTGACCTCACCGCCGCCGGAGTGGCGGTCTGGCTCGACGACCTTTCCCGGGTACGACTGAGCTCCGGCGGGCTGGACCGGCTCCGCCGCGAGCAGCACGTGGCCGGGGTGACCACCAACCCGACCATCTTCGCCAAGGCGCTCAGCGACGCCGACGAGTACAACTGGCAGCTCAAGGACCTCGCCACCCGGGGCATCGAGGTCGAAGAGGCCGTCCGGATGCTCACCACCTACGACGTGCGCTGGGCGTGCGACGTGATGCGCCCGTCGTACGACGGCAGCGCCGGGGTCGACGGGCGGGTCTCCATCGAGGTCGACCCCCGGGTCGCCCACGACACGGACAAGACGGTCGCCGAGGCCAAGGCGCTGTGGTGGCTGGTGGACCGGCCGAACCTGTACATCAAGATCCCGGCGACCGAGGAGGGGCTGGCGGCGATCACCGCGACCCTGGCCGAGGGGATCAGCGTCAACGTCACGCTGATCTTCGGGCTGGACCGCTACTCGGCGGTGATGGAGGCCTTCCTCGCCGGCCTGGAGCAGGCGAAGGCCAACGGCCACGACCTGTCCACCATCGGTTCGGTGGCCTCGTTCTTCGTCTCCCGGGTCGACTCCGAGATCGACAAGCAGCTCGACAAGATCGGCTCCGAGGAGGCCAAGGCGCTGCGCGGCAAGGCCGCCGTGGCCAACGCCCAGCTCGCCTACGAGCGCTACACCGAGGTGTTCTCCTCCGACCGGTGGCAGGCCCTGGCCGACGCCGGCGCCCACCCGCAGCGCCCGCTGTGGGCGTCCACCTCGACCAAGAACCCGGACTACCGCGACGTGATCTACGTCGAGGAGCTGATCGCGCCGGGCACCGTCAACACCATGCCGGAGTCGGTCGTGACGGCGTACGCCGAGCACGGCGAGACCCGGGGCGACACCATCACCGGCTCCTACGCCGCCGCCCGGCAGGTCTTCGCCGACCTGGCCGCCGTCGGCATCGACATGGACGACGTGATCGCCACCCTGGAGCGCGAGGGCGTGGAGAAGTTCGAGGCGAGCTGGAGCGAGCTGCTCGACGGCGTCCGCACGTCGCTGGCCGCCGCGGCGCAGGGTGCCGACGCCCCGAACGAGGCCGCCAAGGGCAACGCCGAGGCGGCCCGGCGGGCCGGCGGGAACGCGTGACGAACGGCGTCGGACGCGTCGCGGGGCCGGTCCCCGCGACGCCCCACGCCGCCGGCACCCCGACGGGGTGCCGAGGGTGAGTGACCTGTTGACCGGCCCGGCCGATGCCGCCGCCGGTCCCGCGGTGCACGGGGCGGACGCGGTCGCATCGACCGCGCCCGCCGCCGTACGGGCCGTTCCGCATCCGCGGGGCGGCCCGGTGGCGTCGGCCGGCCGACCCGGGCCGGTGCCACCGCCGCACCTGACCGACGGGCCGGCCGGGCCGGCCCGGCTGCTGGATGCGATCGGACGATGGCGGGCGTGACGATGGACGACATGGACCACACGGAGCGAGGAGGCGGCGTGAATCCGCTGCGCGACGCGCAGGACCGACGACTCCCCCGGATCCCGGAGCCGTGCGCCCTGGTGATCTTCGGGGTGACCGGTGACCTGGCGCGCAAGAAGCTGCTGCCGGCGGTTTACGACCTGGCCAACCGGGGGCTGCTGCCCCCCGGTTTCGTGGTGCTGGGCTTCGCCCGCCGCGACTGGGGCGACGGCGAATTCGAGGCGCTGGCCCACGAGTCGGCCAAGCAGCACGCCCGGACACCGTGGCGCGAGGAGGTGTGGGGCCGACTGGCCGGCAACATCAAGTTCGTCGGTGGCTCGTTCGACGACGACGCCGCCTTCGACAAGCTCGCCGCGACGCTCAACCAGCTGCGCGACAGCCACGGCATCCACGGCAACGCCGCGTTCTACTTCTCGATCCCCCCGACGGCCTTCCCGGTGGTGCTCAAGCAACTGGCCCGCACCGGGATGGCCGACAACGAGAAGTGCGGCGGCTGGCGACGGGTGGTGGTGGAGAAGCCGTTCGGCAACGACCTGCCCTCGGCGAAGGAACTCAACGACCTGGTCGACGACGTGTTCACCAGTCAGGACGTCTTCCGGATCGACCACTACCTCGGCAAGGAGACGGTCCAGAACATCCTCGCCCTGCGGTTCGCCAACAACCTGTTCGAGCCGCTGTGGAACTCCAAGTACGTCGACTCGGTGCAGATCACCATGGCCGAGGACGTCGGCATCGGCACCCGGGCCGGCTTCTACGACTCGGTCGGCACCGCCCGCGACGTGCTCCAGAACCACCTGCTCCAACTGCTCGCCCTGGTCGCCATGGAGGAGCCCACCAGCTTCGACGCCGACGAGATCCGGGCCGAGAAGCTCAAGGTGCTCAAGGCGATCACCCTGCCCAGGGACGTGGCCCGGGGCACCGTACGCGGCCAGTACCTGCCCGGCTGGGTGGGTGGCCAGCGGGCCGTCGGCTACCTCGACGAGGAGGGCGTACCCGCCGACTCGAACACCGAGACGTACGTCGCCGTGGAGCTGGGCATCCAGAACCGGCGCTGGGCGGGGGTGCCGTTCTACATCCGGGCGGGCAAGCGGCTGCCCCGGCGGGTCACCGAGGTCGCCATCATGTTCAAGAAGGCGCCGCACCTGCCGTTCAACGCCGCCGACATGGAGTCCCTCGGCCCCAACCAACTCGTCATCCGGGTGCAGCCGGACGAGGGCGTGGTGCTCAAGTTCGGTTCCAAGGTGCCGGGCACCACGATGGAGGTCCGCGACATCGCGATGGACTTCCAATACGGCGAGGCGTTCACCGAGTCCAGCCCCGAGGCGTACGAGCGGCTGGTGCTGGACGTGCTGATCGGCGACCGGACGCTCTTCCCGGACGCCGCCGAGGTGGAGCAGAGCTGGGCGGTGGTGGACCCGCTGGAGCACGCCTGGGAGGGCACCAAGCCGGAACCGTACCGCTCCGGCGAGTGGGGTCCCCGGGCCGCCGACGAGATGCTGGCCCGCGAGGGCCGCGCCTGGCGGCGGGCGTGAACGGGCACGAAGGAAACAGGCACAGCGGGCGGACCGGGAGGCACCAGTGATCGGGCTGTGGGACACCACCGGCAACGAGGTGGTCAAGGCGCTCGCCGCCGAACGGCGCAGCGCGGGCGGGGTGGCCAGCGGGATGGCGCTCACCCTGATCGTCGTGGTCGACGAGAAGCGGGTCCGCGAGGCGGAGGCGGCGGCCACCATCGCCGCCGCCGCCCATCCGTGCCGGCTGCTGGTCGTCGTGCGCGCCGACGTGGAGCGGGAACGCAACCGGTTGGACGCGGAGATCGTCGTCGGCGGCCGGTTGGGCCCGTGCGAGGCGGTGGTGACCCGGATGTACGGCCGGCTCGCCCTGCACGCCGAGTCGGTGGTGATGCCGCTGCTGGTGCCGGACGTGCCGGTGGTCACCTGGTGGCACGGCGAACCACCGGCGGAGATCGCCACCGACTTCCTCGGGGTGGTCGCCGACCGGCGGATCACCGACTCCGCGCAGGCCGCCGACCCGATCGAGGCGCTGCGGGAACGGGCCCGGGACTACGCCCCCGGCGACACCGACCTGGCGTGGACCCGGATCACCCCGTGGCGCACGCTGGTCGCCGGGGCGTTCGACACCACCGAGGCGCGGGTCACCGAGGCGACCGTGGTGGCCCCGCGCCGGGACCCGACGGCGGCGCTCATGCGGGGTTGGCTGGCCGCCCGGCTCGGCATCGACCCGCAGTGGCAGCACACCGACGACCACCCGAGGATGCGTCAGGTGCAGCTGCGCTGCGAAAACGGCGACGAGCTGACGCTGACCCGGGACGACAGCCTGGCGACGTTCCGGCGTACCGGCCAGGACGACCGGGTGCTGCCGTTGGTGCGTCGGCCGCTCGGCGACGAGCTGGCCGAGGAGCTGCGCCGGCTCGACACCGACCAGGTGTACGCCGAGGCGTTGGGCGCGGCGGCCGGCCTGTCCGGCCTGGAGCAGCGGCCAGCGCAGCGGGTGCACGTCTGGAAGGACCCGGCCACCGCACGGCGGGCTGAGGCGGGCGTCAGCGCGCACGCCGACACCAGCACGGCATCCTGACCGTACGCCGGTGGGCGGTCCTTCCGGGCCGCCCACCGGCCGTTGCGGTGCCGGCCCGCCCCGGCGGCGGCCCGGCACGACGAGATCCCCGGTGACACCGGCACCCGGCGGGCCTACCGGTTTCCGCCACGACGAGCAGGACCGCGTCGCGCGGTCAGGAAAGGCCAACATGAGTGAGGCGAGTGTCGCCGTGCACGCCGACGCCGACCTGCTGGCGCAGGCGGTGGCGGCCCGGCTGGTGGTGAAGCTGCTCGACGCGCAGGCGGAGCGGGGTGCGGCGTCGATCGTGCTGACCGGGGGCCGGATCGCCGCCGCGGTCTACCGGGCGGTGGGCGCGCTACCCGCCCACGACGCCGTCGACTGGTCCCGGGTGGACGTCTGGTGGGGTGACGAGCGTTTCCTGCCGGCGGGCGACCCGGAACGCAACGAGACGCAGGCCCGCGCCGCGCTGCTGGACGCGATGCCGCTGGACCCGGCCCGGGTGCACCCGATGCCGGCCACCGACGGCCCCACCGGCGACGACCCGGAGGCAGGCGCCGCCGCGTACGCCGGGGAGCTGGCGCGGGCCGCCCGGCCCGGCCATGCCGCGCTGCCCCACTTCGACGTGCTGATGCTGGGCGTCGGTGAGGACGGGCACGTGGCGTCGGTCTTCCCCGAGCACCCGGTGCACCACGACACCCGGCCGGTCAGCGCGGTGCGGGGCAGCCCGAAGCCGCCGCCGGTGCGGACCACCCTCACCCTGCCGGCGATCAACACCGCCGAGGAGGTCTGGCTGGTCGCCAGCGGGGCCGACAAGGCGCGGGCGGTGGGGATGGCGCTGGCCGGGGCCGGCCCGAAGCAGCTACCGGCGGCCGGGGCGCAGGGCGTCTCGCGGACCCTCTGGCTGCTCGACCGGGCGGCGGCGGCCGACGTGCCGGCCCGGCTGCGCAGCCTGCGCTGAGCGCTGGGCGGTCCGGCCGCGAGCCGGGTCAGCTCACGTCACCGCTGCCGGGGTGTCCGCTCCCGGCCGCAGCGTCGCCGCCGCGGCGGTCACTCCCGGCCGCGGCGGCGGCGCAGCGCGGCCAGCGCCTCGGCCAGCAGCGCCTCCCCCTCCTCCGGGGTACGCCGTTCCTTCACGTACGCCAGGTGGGTCTTGTAGGGCTCGGGACGGGTACGTCCCGGCGGGTTCTGCGCGTCCTGGCCGGCGGGCAGGCCGCAGCGCGGACAGTCCCAGACGGCCGGCTGCTCGGCGTCCAACGCCAACCGGATCTCGGTGGCGTGGTCGTTGCGGCACCAGTAGGTGACCGCGCGGCGGGGAGCCGGCTCGTACCGTTCGGTGGGGCGTTCCGGCCCCGAGCCGATGCGGGAACCACGGATGACGTTGCCACTGGGCACACTCGCTCCTGTCGTCGGAGGGGACCACCGCCTGAGGCGGGCGGTGGACGACGTGGCGGAGAAAAAAACTGCGCGCGGTCCGTGACGGACCGCGCGCAGATTGTACGACCTGATCGAGTCGCTCAGGACCCGCTGTTGAGCTGGAGCCGGAGCCAGAGGCCGAGCCCGATGATGCAGGCGAACCAGACGATGCTCACCAGGACGGTGTAGCGGTCCAGGTTCTTCTCGGCCACCGACGAGCCGGCCAGGCTGGAGCTGACCCCACCGCCGAACATGCTCGACAGCCCGCCGCCCTTACCCCGGTGCAGCAGGATGAGCATGGTGAGCAGAACGCTCGTGATGACCAGCAACACGATCAACGTGTATGCGAACCAGATCGGCATGGCTGGGGTCAGTCCTCTCGTTACGATCCTCGCCCGGACAGATCGGGCACGGCGGCACCGACCGGTGGACGGGCGGAGTCAAGAATAGCGAGCGATCAGGCGACCGTGTGCTCCGGGAAGCGGCAGATCTTCGCGAACTCCTCGGCGTCGAGGCTGGCCCCGCCCACCAGCGCCCCGTCCACGTCCGGCTGGGACATGATCGATGCGACGTTGGACGACTTCACCGAGCCGCCGTAGAGGATCCGGACCTGGTCGGCGGTGCCCTGGTCGTAGGTCTCGACCAGCCGCTTGCGGACCTCCCCGCAGACCTCCTGGGCGTCCTCGGGGGTGGCCGTCTTGCCGGTGCCGATCGCCCAGACCGGCTCGTACGCGACCACGACCTTGGTGACCTGCTCGGCGGTGAGCCCCTTGAGGGCGCCGTCGAGCTGGTCGCAGCAGTGCGGGACGTGCCGCAACTGCTCGCGGATCTCCAGGCCCTCACCGATGCAGAGGATCGGGGTGAGCCCGTTGGCCAGCGCGGCGGCCACCTTCGCGTTGACGATCGCGTCGTCCTCGTAGTGGTACTGCCGCCGCTCCGAGTGCCCGACCGTGACGTAGCTGCAGCCCAGCTTGGCCAGCATCGCCCCGGAGATGTCCCCGGTGTACGCGCCGGACTGGTACGGCGAGAGGTCCTGCCCGCCGTAGCCGATGAGCAGCTTGTCGCCGTCCACCGCGGTCTGCACGGTGCGCAGGTCGGTGAAGGGCGGCAGGACCACCGTCTCGACGGCGGTGAGCTGCTGCTCGGTGAGGCTCGCGGCCAGCTTCTGCACCAGCAGGTTGGCTTCGAGGTGGTTGAGGTTCATCTTCCAGTTGCCGGCCATCAGCGGCCGGCGGGTGACGCTCGCCATCAGTTCTCCAGGGCCGCGATGCCGGGGAGGGTCTTGCCCTCCAGGTACTCCAGGGAGGCGCCGCCACCGGTGGAGATGTGCCCGAACGACGACTCGTCCAGCCCGAGCGCCCGCACGGCCGCAGCGGAGTCCCCGCCACCGACCACGGTGAACGCGTCGGTCTTGGTGATCGCCTCGGCCACCCCCCGGGTGCCGTTCGCGAACGCCGGCATCTCGAACACGCCCATCGGGCCGTTCCAGAAGACCGTCTTCGCGCCGGACAGCGCGGCGGTGAAGCCGGCCACCGTCTCCGGGCCGATGTCCAGGCCGAGCCGGTGGCTGGGGATGCCGTCGGCGGGCACCGTGTCGTGCGCGGCGTCCGGGGCGAAGGCGTCGGCCGCCACCACGTCGACCGGGAGCAGGATCTTGCCGTCGGCGCGGGCCAGGAGGTTGCCGCAGGTCTCGACCATCTCCTCCTCCAGCAGCGAGGTGCCCACCTCGTGACCCTGGGCCTTGAGGAAGGTGAAGCACATCCCGCCGCCGATGAGCAGCCGGTCGACAGTCGGCAGCAGCGCCTCGATGACCGCCAGCTTGTCGGAGACCTTGGAACCGCCGAGCACCACCACGTAGGGGCGCTCCGGCTCGCCGGTCAGCCGGGACAGCACCTCCACCTCACGCAGCACCAGCCGGCCGGCGACGTGCGGCAGCCGGGCCGGTACGTCGTGGACGCTGGCGTGCTTGCGGTGCACCGCGCCGAACGCGTCGTCCACGTACGCCTCGCCGAACGCGGCGAGCTG
Organism: Micromonospora sp. SCSIO 07396; assembly: GCF_053667945.1. Classification (NCBI taxonomy): domain Bacteria; kingdom Bacillati; phylum Actinomycetota; class Actinomycetes; order Micromonosporales; family Micromonosporaceae; genus Micromonospora; species Micromonospora sp. SCSIO 07396. The sequence goes on along the minus strand of NZ_CM132210.1, from coordinate 1,323,176 downwards.
GTCGGCGAAGGTGCCCCGCTCGGTGTCGTCCTTGCTGGTCTCCCCCTTGTTGAAACGGAGGTTCTCCAGCAGGGCCAGCTGGCCGTCGGCCAGCGCGTCCACGGTGGCGCGGGCGGACTCGCCGACGGTGTCGGTGGCGAAGTGCACGGGCGCGTCGAGCAGCTCACCGAGCCGCCCGGCGACCGGGCGGAGGCTGTATTGCGGGTCCGGGGCACCCTTCGGGCGACCCAGGTGCGAGCAGACCACGACCTTCGCCCCGGCCTGCACGAGCGCGCCCAGGGTGGGCAGGACGGCCCGGATGCGGCCGTCGTCGGTGATCTCCCCGGTCTGCTTGTCGAGCGGGACGTTCAGGTCGGCGCGCACCAGCACGCGCCGACCCGACACCCCCTCGGCGAGCAGGTCGTCGAGGTTGCGGATGCTCACAGCGAGGAACCCACCAGCTTGACCAGGTCGACGAGCCGGTTGGAGTAGCCCCACTCGTTGTCGTACCAGCCGACGACCTTGACCTGGTTGCCGATGACCTTGGTCAGCGGCGCGTCGAAGATGCACGACGCCGGGTCGGTGACGATGTCGGCGGAGACGATCGGGTCCTCGTTGTAGACCAGGATGCCCTTGAACGGGCCGTCCGCGGCGGCCTTGATCGCGGCGTTGACCTCGTCCACGCTGGTCTCCCGGCCGACCTCGACGGTCAGGTCGGTGGCCGAGCCGGTCGGGATCGGCACCCGCAGCGCGTAACCGTCCAGCTTGCCCTTGAGCACCGGCAGCACCAGCCCGATCGCCTTGGCGGCACCGGTCGAGGTGGGGACGATGTTCAGCGCGGCGGCGCGGGCCCGACGCAGGTCCTTGTGCGGCGCGTCCTGGAGGTTCTGGTCCTGGGTGTACGCGTGGATCGTGGTCATCAGGCCCTTCTCGATACCGAAGGTGTCCTGGAGGACCTTCGCCATCGGGGCCAGGCAGTTCGTGGTGCACGACGCGTTGGAGATGATGGTGTGCTTGGCCGGGTCGTACTGGTCGTGGTTGACGCCCATGACGACCGTGACGTCCTCGTTCTTCGCCGGAGCGGAGATGATGACCTTCTTGGCCCCGCCGTCGATGTGCGCCTTGGCCTTGGTGCCGTCGGTGAAGAAACCGGTGGACTCGATGACGACGTCCGCGCCGGCGTCGCCCCACGCCAGCTTCGACGGGTCCTTCTCGGCGAACGCCTTGATGGTCTTGCCACCGACGGTGATCTCGTCGGCGGTGGCCTTGACCTCGTGCGGCAGGCGACCGAGGATGCTGTCGTACTTGAGCAGGTGGGCGAGCGTCGCGTTGTCGGTCAGGTCGTTCACGGCGACGACCTCGATGTCGGCGCCGGACGCCAGCACGGCCCGGAAGAAGTTACGGCCGATGCGGCCGAAGCCGTTGATGCCAACCCGGATGGTCACAGGTCCCATCTCCTCGCGTTCTGGTCCGCCGACGTCAGAACCGGGCCGGCGGAGGTGTGTGCGCCGGCCGGTGAGCCGGCCGTTGACGATTCGTCTCGGCCACCCCGCCACGGTCTGGGAGGACCTGACCGCCCGAGGCGGCGTGCACGGCGAGGAGTGCCTGTGCCGGCCCCCTTGCCGTACCCATCGACCCTATCCGAGCGTGCCCCGCCGCCATGCGGCGGGTGGTGACCCCGTCGGGTCGACGGCACGGCACGCCCCACCCACCCGACCCGGGGCACGTCACGCCCGCCGGCCCGTGCCTCGCACGCGCCTGCGGGATGGCGGCCCACCGTCCTATCAGACCACGAGCATGTCGGGCGTGACGGCCGCTTCGGTATCCGGGATGCCCAGGTCACGGGCACGTTTGTCGGCGAGCGCCAGCAGCCGGCGGATCCGGCCGGCGATCGCGTCCTTGGTCAACGGCGGGTCGGCCAGCGCGCCCAACTCCTCCAGCGACGCCTGCCGGTGCTCCAGCCGGAGCTGACCGGCCGAGGTGAGGTGGTTCGGGGCGTCGTCGGCGAGGATCTCCAGCGCCCGGGTGACCCGGGCGGCGGCGGCCACCGCGGCCCGCGCCGAGCGGCGCAGGTTGGCGTCGTCGAAGTTCGCCAGCCGGTTGGCGGTGGCCCGCACCTCGCGGCGGACCCGACGCTCCTCCCAGGCCAGCACGCTGGAGTGCGCGCCGATCCGGGTGAGCAGCGCGGCGATCGCGTCACCGTCCTTGACCACCACCCGGTCCACCCCGCGCACCTCCCGGTTCTTGGCGGTGATGCCGATCCGACGGGCCGCGCCGACCAGGGCCAACGCCGACTCCGGGCCGGGGCAGGTGATCTCCAGCGCGCTGGAGCGGCCCGGCTCGGTCAGCGAGCCGTGCGCCATGAACGCGCCCCGCCAGGCCGACACCGCGCAGCACACGTTCGCCGCCACCACGTGTGGCGGCAGCCCGCGTACCGGGCGGCCCCGGACGTCGAGCAGGCCGGTCTGCCGGGCCAGCGCCTCGCCGTCCTTGACCACCCGGACGATGAAGTGGCTGCCCTTGCGCAGCCCACCCGAGGCGAGCACGTGGATCTCGCTGGGATAGCCGTACACCTCGGCGATCTCCCGGCGCAGCCGGCGGGCCACCGCCCCGGTGTCCAGCTCGGCCTCCACCACCACCCGACCGGAGACGATGTGCAGCCCACCGGCGAAGCGCAGCAGCGCGGCCATCTCCGCCCGCCGGCAGCAGGGCTTGGGCACGTCGACCCGGCTCAGCTCGTCCTTGACCGCAGCCGTCATCGCCATTGTGCGCCCCCTCACGGACCGGTACCGGCGTGTCGCCGGTGATTACGTACGTGCTTAACGATCGGCGCCCAGGACAGGCACCAGTGCCGCAGCCAGGGCGGCCGGATCGTGGCGGGGTGTGCCGTCGTCGACGGCGACCGGGGCGAGGACCAACCGGGCACCCAGCGATTCTGCCGCACGCCCGACCGGTTCGGGATCACCCACCGCCTTGGAGTCGGCCACCACGTAGTCCACGGTGAGCTGCGGGAGGTACCAGCGCAGGGCCGCCAGGTGGTCGGCCACCGACAGACCCAGGGTCTCCTGCTCGGCCGCCAGGTTGAGGGTGACCAGCCGCCGGGCCGGGCTGGTCACGATCGCCTCGGCCAGCCCCGGCACCAGCAGGTGCGGCAGGACGCTGGTGTACCAGCTCCCCGGACCGAAGATCAACCAGTCCGCCCCGCCGACCGCGGCCACCGCCTCCGCGCAGGCCACCGGGGCGTCCGGGGTGATCCGCAGCGCCTCCACCGTGCCGGTGGTCACCGCCACCTGGTGCTGGCCGCGCACGGTGCGCACCTCGTCGGGGCGGGTCGGGTCCACCCCGCGAACCTGGGCCTCGATGTCCACCGGTTCGGCGGACATCGGCAGCACCCGGCCGACCGCGCCGAGCATCGCCCCGGCGTGCGCGAGCGCGGCCACCGGGTCGCCGAGCTGCTCCATCAGGCCGCAGAGCACCAGGTTGCCCACCGCGTGACCGGCCAGCCCGTCGCGGGGGTCGCCGGCGAACCGGTGCTGGAACAGCCCGGCGCTGCGGCGGGTGGCCGGATGGTCGCCGGCCAGCGCCACCAGGGCCTGCCGCAGGTCCCCCGGGGGCAGGCCGCCCCGCTCGGCGCGCAGCCGGCCGCTGGAGCCGCCGTCGTCGCCGACGGTGACCACCGCGGTGATGTCCAGTTCGAGTTCCCCGGCGCAGTGCCGCAGTGCCCGCAGCGAGGCGGACAGACCGTGCCCCCCGCCGAAGGCGACCACCGACATCGCCGTCATTCCCGCCCCAGGTCCCGGTGCTGCGCGTTGGCGGCCAATCCCGACTGGCGCAGCCGCTCGGCCAACTCCTCGGCGATCGCCACACTGCGGTGCTTGCCGCCGGTGCAGCCGACGGCGACCGTCAGGTACCGCTTGCCCTCGCGTTCGAACCCGGCGGTGGTGGCGTTGACCAGGTCGGCGTACGAGGCGACGAAGGCGTCCGCGCCCTCCTGGCCGAGCACGTACGCGCTGACCGCCGCCTCCCGCCCGGTGTGCTCCCGCAGCTCGGGCACCCAGTACGGGTTCGGCAGGAACCGGGCGTCGAGCACGAAATCGGCGTCCGGCGGCAGGCCGTACTTGAAGCCGAAGGAGAGCACGGTGAGCCGCAGCCGACGGGCGTCCTCCCCGCCGAACAGCTCCTCGACCCGGCGACGGAGCTGGTTGACGTTGAGGTGGCTGGTGTCGATGATCACATCGGCCTGGTCCCGGGCCTCCTCCAGCAGCTCCCGCTCGACGGCGATCCCGTCGGCCAGTCGCCCCTCACCCTGCAACGGGTGCGAGCGGCGGACGCTCTCGAACCGCCTGATCAGCACCTCGTCGTCGGCGTCGACGAAGACCACCCGGGGCGAGAAACCGCGTTCCTTGAGCTCCCGGATCGCCCCGGCCAGGTCGGTGGAGAAGGCCCGCGACCGCACGTCCAGCACCATCGCGGTACGCCGGGCCGCCCCGCCGGCCTTCATCGCCAGCTCGGCCATGTCCAGCATCAGCGCCTGCGGCAGGTTGTCCACCACGTAGTAGCCGACGTTCTCCAGGGCGCGGGCGACGGTGCTACGGCCACCGCCGGACAGGCCGGTGACCACCACCAGCGTGGTGTCCGACTCCGCCGTGCCGCCCTCGACGTACCCGCCGGTTGTCCGCGCCTCGACCATCCCACCGCTCCCGCTTCGTGGCGGCGGGCCCCGGAGGGCCGCGTACCGCACAGGGTCAGTCGACGACTCTATCCCGGCGGGCGGCGTCGATCCCGGCATGCCCGGCGGCGGGTTGCCGGCGGGGTCGGCCCGGCGTTCGACAGGCGTCCGGAGCATTGCCTGGCGCAGAGCGGTATGCCTGTCCGTCATATTTATGACGGACAGGCATACCGCTCGACGGGAGAAGTGCCGGCGCCTCCGCACCGCGCCGGTCGCGGCCCGATCGCCCTAGTTGCCGTCCGGTTCGGTGGCGGTGAGGGGCGCGGGCTGGCCGGCCTGCGCCCGTAGCGCGCCCTCCCACACCGGGTCCGTGGCCGCCCACTCGGCGACCAGCGCCGCCAGCCGGCGAGCGGGCAGACCACGCGCGAGTACGGTCAGCTCCGCGACCCGGGGGTCGACCGCCGGATCCGCCTGCGGGGTGGCCGTCGACGACCACGCGAGGCCGTCGGCCAGGGCAGCGGCGGTGAGGGCCACCGCGTGCGCACACAGGTCGGTTTCGGTGGTGCAGTCACACTCGGCGGTGAAGCCGTCCGCCGTGACCCCCACCCAGACCTCGTACGGCGGCCGACCCACCTCGTGGACCAACCCGGATGCTCCGCCGCCGACCGGGACGACCTCCGCCGGTTGGCCGGAGGCCGTCAGCCTGTCCGCCGCTGCGCAGGCCTCGACCCCGGCCGCGTCCCGGAGTGCGTCGATATCGATGCGTACCGCCATCCGGCCATCCAACCGCACGGCGTCGGGGCCCTCGACAGCAGGTCGGCGACCCTACGGGGTCAACCGCGCAGGCGGTGCCGCAGGCCACCGAGGAACGACGACCAGGCGTCCCGGCCGAAGTGGAGCACCGGCCCGCCCTGGTCCTTGGAGTCCCGCACCGCCAACCCACCGGACACCTCAGCCACCTCGACACAGTTCGAACCGCTCGCGCTGCTCCGGCTACTCCTCCGCCACCCGGTCGCGTGAAGATCCGCAGCGGTCATTGGTCAGGCCCCTCTGTCCGAGTCAGTATTCGTCGGCCACCCGGGCCAGGAAACCGGCCGACTCGTCAGGGCCGAGCGCCTTGGCCATGAGGTGGTCGAACATGAGTCTATATCGGGCGACGTGCCGATCCTCCTCCAGCAGCAGCGTGCTGGAGTCGTTGTCGAGATAGACGACCGTGGGGTCCAGGGCTGGATCGGCATACCCGAGAAGGGTGAAGGGGCCACCCATCGCTGCGTGCGCACCAGCGGCAAAGGGCAGGATCTGGATCTCGACGGTGGGCAGCTCACACGCCTCAATCAGTCGAGCGAGTTGCGCTCGCATCACCACTGGGCCGCCCACGACGCGACGGATGGCCGCCTCGTCGAGGACCATCCACAGTCTCGGCGGCATGTCTCGGGAGAGCAGTACCTTGCGGCCCAGGCGGGCTGCCACCCGTCGGTCGATCTCATCCTGGTCGGCGGTGCTGCGTCCGGCCCGCACGATCGCCCGGACGTACTCCTCCGTCTGCAACAGGCCCGGCACGTAGAGGCTCTCGAAGGTGCTGATCGAGGTCGCCTCGGCCTCGAAGCCGACGTAGTCATCCGGCAGCACGTCGCCGTACGCGCTCCACCAGCCCTTCTGGCGTGCCTGCCGGAGCAATCCGGTCAGCGACTCCCGCTCCTGCTCGGAGACCTCGTAGAGGTCGAGCAGGGGCGGAAGATCCTTCGGCATGACCCGGGAGTGCCCGAGCTCGAAACGGATGACCTTGGTGCGGTGCCAGCCCAGGACCTTCGCCACCTCCTCCGCGGTGCGGCCGGTGCGGTCCCGCAGACGACGCAACTCACGCCGCAGGCGACGGGCTCTGATCGTGGGACTCGGCACCTGTGCCATCGCCAGCATCACCTCCACCATGAGTAGTCGATTCTTGTCTGCGGGTGACACAAAATCAACCACCTGTCTAGGAAAATGTGATGTTGCATTTTTGGTTGTAAGACCTCAATCTGGGTGTCTACTACGGAGAGGAACGCCCTGGTGACCGAGAATCAACCGACGCAGGGGAAACCGGCCGAATTCCAGGATGACCTGGCCGCCATCCTCGACGGGGCCGACGTGTCCGAGCGGGTCCGGGCCGCCATCGCCCATGCACTGACCACGCCGGACGCCGTCACCTCGTACGACAACTCGTTGGTCGGTCGGTATGCGACCGAGCGCGAGCGGCAGGCGGGCCGCAACAGACCGCCCAGCTCGGCCTACCGGCCTCCCCGCCGGTGGACGCTGCATCTGACCTACCAGGCTGCCGACCTGCGGGAGGCCCGGGAGCAGGCGGTCGTCTACACCGAGGGGCTCACCATCCTGCGCCCCGAGCTGCCGGCGAGCGCCGCGCTGCTGTCCCGGGCGGACGGCTGGAACCACGTCGAGCCGGTGTTCTGCGGCCGGATCGGCCCCGACAACGAGGTCTGCATGGACATCACCGGCCATCCCGGCTTCCACAGCGCCGCCGGCATCGGCGGCCTCTGCTGGGGTGACGGGGACAGCTCCGGGTGACGGCCCGCCGTGCCGGACACCCGCCGGCTCCGGCGGGGACGTGGGTGCCGTGGGAAGCGGTGCGGGTCGGGGCGGGTCCGGGGGCGTCGTGGACGGCGGTGTCGGGGCCGGCTCGTAGACTCTCCGGATGGCCTCCCCCACCGAGCTGCGTGCCTCCGACGCCCTCGACGTGCTCCGCCGGGTCTTCGGCTACGACGCCTTCCGGGGCTTCCAGCAGGAGGTCATCGACCACGTGGTGGCCGGCGGGGACGCCCTGGTGCTGATGCCCACAGGTGGCGGCAAGTCGCTGTGCTACCAGGTCCCGGCGCTGGTGCGCGACGGCGTCGCGGTGGTCGTCTCCCCGCTGATCGCCCTCATGCAGGACCAGGTCGACGCGTTGACGGCGGTCGGCGTCCGCGCCGGCTTCCTCAACTCGACGCAGGACTACGCGGCCCGGCGCGCGGTCGAGCAGGCGTTCGTCGCCGGTGAGCTGGACCTGCTCTACCTCGCCCCGGAGGCGCTGGGCACCCGGGGCGTGCAGCAGTTGCTCGACCGGGGCCGGATCGGTCTGTTCGCCATCGACGAGGCGCACTGCGTGTCCCAGTGGGGGCACGACTTCCGCCCCGACTACCTGGCCCTGTCGATGCTGCACGAACGGTGGCCGGCGGTGCCCCGGATCGCGTTGACCGCGACCGCCACCAGCGCCACCCGGGCCGAGATCGCCACCCGGCTCCAGCTCACCGAGGCGAAGCACTTCGTGGCGAGCTTCGACCGGCCCAACATCCAGTACCGGATCGTGCCCAAGAAGGAACCGCGCAAGCAGCTGCTGGCCCTGCTGCGCGACGAGCACCCGGGCGACGCCGGCATCGTCTATTGCCTGTCCCGCGCCTCGGTGGACAAGACCGCCGAGTTCCTGGTCGCCAACGGGATCGCCGCGCTGCCCTACCACGCCGGCCTGGACGCGGGCACCCGTGCCGCCAACCAGCAGCGGTTCCTGCGTGAGGACGGCCTGGTCATGGTCGCCACGATCGCCTTCGGGATGGGCATCGACAAGCCGGACGTCCGGTTCGTGGCCCACCTCGACCTGCCCAAGTCGGTGGAGGGCTACTACCAGGAGACCGGCCGGGCCGGCCGGGACGGGCTGCCGTCGACCGCCTGGCTCGCCTACGGCCTCCAGGACGTGGTGCAGCAGCGCAAGATGATCGAGACGTCGGACGGCGACCTGGCCCACCGGCGCAACCTCGCCACCCACCTCGACGCCATGCTGGCGCTCTGCGAGACGGTCCGCTGCCGCCGGGTGCAACTGCTCGAATACTTCGGCCAGCCCGGCACCGCCGACTGCGGCAACTGCGACACCTGCCTGACCCCGCCGGAGACCTGGGACGGCACGGTGGCCGCGCAGAAGCTGCTGTCCACCGTCTACCGGCTCGACCGGGAACGCAACCAGCGCTTCGGTGCCGGGCACTGCGTCGACATCCTGCTCGGCAAGCAGAACGACAAGATCAGCCAGTACGGCCACGACGCGCTGAGCACCTTCGGCATCGGCACCGAGCTGCGCGAGGCGGAGTGGCGCGGGGTGGTGCGGCAACTGCTCGCCGAGGGGCTGTTGGCGGTCGAGGGCGACTACGGCACGCTGGCGCTCACCGAGGCCAGCACGGAGGTGCTGGGGCGCCGCCGCACCGTGACCATGCGCCGGGAGCCGGAGAAGGTCGCCTCGGCCCGGTCGGCGAAGCCACGTGGCGCGGCCACCGTGGTCGCCGAGCTGTCCCCGGCGGCCGGGTCGCTGTTCGAGCGGCTGCGGGCCTGGCGGGGAGCCACCGCCAAGGAACAGGGTGTCCCCGCGTACGTGATCTTCCACGACGCGACGTTGCGGCAGATCGCCACCGACGTCCCCACCTCGCTGGCCGAGCTGTCGAGGATCAGCGGCGTCGGCGAGAACAAGCTCGCCAAGTACGGCGATTCCCTCCTCGCCGTCCTCGCCGACCAGCCCTGACCGCCGTCAGTCGGTCGGGGTGGGGGCGGTGGTCTTCGGGTCACCGTCGAGGGCGGCGAGGATCGCCTCGGCGGTGCGCCGGCCCACCCCGGGCACCTCGACGATCTCCTCGACGGTGGCGGCGGAGAGCCGTTTGAGCGAGCCGAAGTGGTGCAGCAGCGCCTTGCGGCGTACCTCGCCCAGCCCGGGGACGGTGTCCAGGGCTGATTCGGTCATCCGCTTGGAGCGCCGCTGCCGGTGGAAGGTGATGGCGAACCGGTGCGCCTCGTCGCGGACGCGTTGCAGCAGGTAGAGCCCCTCGGAGGTGCGCGGCAGGATGACAGGGTAGTCGTCGTCGGGGAGCCAGACCTCCTCCAGCCGCTTGGCCAGCCCGCACAGCGCCACGTCGTCGATGCCCAGCTCGGCCAGGGCCTGGGCCGCCGCCGCCACCTGCGGGGCGCCACCGTCGACCACCACCAGCTGCGGCGGGTAGGCGAACTTACGCGGCCGGCCGGTGGTCGGGTCGATGCCGGGGCGGTCGGGATCGGACGCGGTCTCCTCGCCCAGCTCGCCGGTCTCGGCGCGGGCGTCGAGGTAGCGGGCGAAGCGGCGACGCAGCACCTCGGACATCGCCGACAGGTCGTCGGTGGCGCCCCGGACGATGAACCGGCGGTACTCGCTCTTGCGGGGCAGCCCGTCCTCGAAGACGATCATGCTGGCCACCACGTCGGTGCCCTGGATCTGGGAGACGTCGAAGCACTCGATGCGCAGCGGCGAGGTACGCATGCCGAGCGCCTCGCTGATCTCGTCGAGCGCCTTGCTGCGGGTGGTCAGGTCGCCGGCCCGCTTGAGCTTGTGCCGGGCCAGCGCGTCCTTCGCGTTGCGGCCCACCGTCTCCAGCAGGGTCTTCTTGTCGCCGCGCTGGGGCACCCGCAGCGACACCCGGCTGCCCCGGCGGGCGCTGAGCCAGTCGGCGAGCGCCTCGGCGTCGCCCGGCAGCTCGGGGACGAGCAACTCCCGGGGGACGTCGGCCTCGCCCTGCTCGCCGCCGTAGACCTGGGTGCAGAAGTGGTGCACCAGGTCGCCGGTGGTCAGCTCCTCGGTCTTCTCCACCACCCAGCCGCGCTGGCCGCGTACCCGGCCGTCGCGGACGTGGAAGACCTGCACGGCGGCTTCGAGGGGGTCGTCGGCGAAGGCGACCACGTCGGCGTCGGTGCCGTCGCCGAGCACCACTGTCTGCTTCTCCATGGCCCGACGCAGGGCGGCCACGTCGTCGCGCAGCCGGGCCGCCCGCTCGAACTCCAACTGCTCGCTGGCCTCGGTCATCTCGCGTTCGAGGCGACGCACCATGGTGTCGGTGCGGCCGGCCATGAACTCGCAGAAGTTGTCGACGATCGCCCGGTGCGCCTCGGCGGAGACGGTGCCGACGCAGGGCGCGGAGCACTTGCCGATGTAGCCGAGCAGGCAGGGCCGGCCGACCTGCCCGGCCCGCTTGAACACCCCGGCGGAGCAGGTGCGGGCGGGGAAGACCCGCAGCAACAGGTCGAGCGTCTCGCGGATCGCCCAGGCGTGCGAGTACGGCCCGAAGTACCGCACGCCCTTACGCTTCGCGCCCCGCATGACCTGCAACCGCGGGTATTCCTCGTCGAGGGTCACCGCCAGGTACGGATACGACTTGTCGTCGCGGTACCTGACGTTGAACCGGGGGTCGTACTGCTTGATCCAGGTGTATTCGAGCTGGAGCGCCTCGACCTCGGTGCCGACGGTGACCCAGTCGACCGACTCGGCCGTGGTGACCATCTGCCGGGTGCGCTCGTGCAGCCCCCACGGGTCGGCGAAGTAGGAGTTGAGCCTGCTGCGCAGGCTCTTGGCCTTGCCGACGTAGATCACCCGGCCGGTGCCGTCGCGGAACCGGTAGACCCCGGGGGACTCGGGGATCGTGCCGGTCGCGGGGCGGTAGGTCGAGGGATCAGCCACGGCACCGAGACTATCCGTTGCCCCCGACACTCCAGATCACGCCGAGCTGGTCGACCTCGGTGCCGCTGCGGCCGAAGAAGCCGGCCAGCCGGCCCCCCTCGGGTGCGGTGAAGGTGACCGCCGCCGAGGTGGGCGTACCGGCGGTGAGGGTGCGGCCCTGGTCGGTGCTGAGCCGGGCCGAGAAGATCCTGGTCCGGCCGTCCTTCTGCCCCTGGGTGAGGGTGACCTGGGTGATCCGCTCGCCGGGGGCCAGGGTGAGGCTGCTCTCCGTCCCGCCGGTGCCGCCGTGGCGCAGCTGGCCGCCGTCGGCGAGGTCGACGCCGACGGCGTCGAGCCGGGAGCCGCCGCGCAGGGTGACCCGGGTGACCGCCGGGCCGACCCGGTCGGCGTCGGTGAACGGGGTGCCGTGCGGGCCGCCCCAGGTGTCGCTGGCCCGCAGCGTCGGGTCGAGGGTCCAGTCGAACCAGGCGGCGTGCGGATAGTGGTCGGACAGCGGGCCGCCGGTCGGGGTGAGGAACCGGGCGTGCTCGTTGTGGTAGCGGTTCAGGGTGAGGTTGACCAGCCTGTTGCCCCGGTAGAGGATCTTGTCGACCACCTCGCAGGCGTCGGTCACGTTCGCCTCGTCGCAGACCAGCGCCGGATCACCGGCGGCCGGCGGCTGGCCGCCCCGCTCCTGCTGCACCCAGACGTCGGTGAGGCCGTTGGCCGCCACCAGGTCGCGGATGTTGTCACCGGTACGGGTGTAGCGGACGTTCAGGTCCCCCATCAGCACCACCGCGTTGCCTGCCGAGTTGGCGGCGACGTACGCGGAGAGCTGGCTGAGGTTGGACCGCCGGGCGGCCAGGTCGGCGTCGGTGGTGCCGGCGTTGGGGTGGGCGTTGTAGAAGTCGACGTAGACGCCCTCGGCGAGCCGGATGCGGCTGGCGGTGAAGCCCTTCGGGGTCAGGCAGTCGGTGCCGTTGCAGGAGTTCCACTTCACCCGGGCGAAGTCGCTGTAGGGGTAGTTCGACAGCGTGTTGAGGCCGCTGCCGAACGGCACGCCTCCGCTGGTGGGCGTCCGGTACGGGTGCTGGTCGGTGGCGTACAGGTCGGCGTGGTAGTTGAAGTCCTCCTGGACGTGCACGATGTCGTACCCGCCGAGCCGTTCGCCGATCGGCCGGGTGTTGGTCGCCGGGTCGCCGCTGGACAGGATGTCCGGCAGGCCGGCGACGTTGTAGGTGAGCACGGAGAAGGCCCCCGAAGTGGGGGCGGCGGCGGTCCCGGCAGGGGCGGGGGCGGCCGACGCGGCGGCCGGCCCGGACGGGGTGAGCGCGACCGCGAGCAGCGTCGCGGACGCGAGCAGACGGACGACCTTCATCGACAATCCAATCTGGAGCGGGGGTCGAAGGCTATCCACGCGCATCGACCGGCCCGGTACCACCCGGCGAAGATCCGGCGGCCGTGCGATGGACGTCTTCCGATATCGACGGACGGAGATTACCATCCGGTAACCGAATGTTATTCACGTAAAGATCCCATCCTCATCGGAGGATCGCCATGCCCCGTCCCCCCACCGTCCGTCGCCTGCTCGCCGGCCTGACCGCCGGCATCAGCGTCGCCGCCCTGCTCACCACGACGCCCGCCGCACCCGCCGAGGCCGCCGCGCCACGTGCCGCCTTCACCCCCGAGGACTACTGCCTCGGCGAGTGCGGCGACATCCTGCCGCCCGGCCAGAACGGCAACGCCACACTGGTCGAGGTGCTGGGCAACCAGACCCTCGGCACCCTGCCCCGGCACTCCGCCGACCAGCTCGGCCGCTACGCCGACCTGGTCTACGGCTACGCCGGGCTACGCGAGGAACAGATCGGCTCGTTCTTCAACGACGCCTCCTTCGGCGTCCCGCAGGGGCAGGTCGAACGCGACTACTCGCCCCGCGCCGACGTCCGCATCCTGCGGGACAAGGCGACCGGCGTCCCGCACGTCACCGGCACCACCCGGGGCGGCACCATGTACGGCGCCGGCTACGCCGGAGCCGAGGACCGGCTGTTCACCATGGACCTGCTGCGGCACGTCGGCCGGGGCACCCTCACCTCGTTCGCCGGGGGCGCACCCGGCAACCGGGCCCTGGAGCAGAGCGTCTGGCGCAACTCGCCGTACACCGAGGCGGACCTCCAGGCGCAGGTCGAGGCGCTGCGCACGAAGGGGCCGCGCGGCCAGCAGCTCTACGCCGACGTACAGGAGTACATCGCCGGCATCAACGCCTACATCGGCGTCTGCATGGGCGCCCGCAACTGCCCCGGCGAGTACGTGCTCACCGGCCACCTGGACGCGGTCACCAACGCCGGCGGCCCGGAGCCGTTCCAGCTCACCGACCTGATCGCCATCGCCGGCGTGGTCGGCGGGCTGTTCGGCGGCGGGGGCGGCACCGAGATGCAGTCCGCGCTGGTCCGCATCGCCGCCCGCGCCAAGTACGGGGCCACCGAGGGCGACAAGGTGTGGACGGCGTTCCGCAACCAGAACGACCCGGAGACCGTGCTGACCCTGCACGACGGGCAGAGCTTCCCGTACGGCGACGCCTCCTCGGACGCGGCGAGCGTGGCGCTGCCCGACGCCGGCTCGGCCCGGGTCGAGCCGATCTTCACCGACCCGACCGGCTCCGCAGGCAGCACCGCCGCCCCGGCCCGGACCACCGGCAACAGCGCGTCCGGTGAGCTGGCCGCCGCGCTGTCCGGGCTGACCATCAGCCCGGCGCACCGGGGCATGTCCAACGCGGCGGTGGTCTCGGCCGCGAACTCGGCCACCGGGCACCCGGTCGCGGTCTTCGGCCCGCAGACCGGCTACTTCTCCCCGCAACTGCTGATGGTGCAGGAGTTGCAGGGCCCGGGTATCAGCGCCCGGGGCGCGGCGTTCGCCGGGCTCAACCTCTACGTGCTGCTCGGCCGGGGCCAGGACTACGCGTGGAGCGCCACCTCGTCGATCCACGACATCACCGACACCTACGCGGTGCCGCTGTGCACCACCGACGGCAGCACCCCCACCCTCGCCGCCGACCACTACCTCTACCGGGGCCAGTGCGTGGCGATGGAGGAGCTCGCCCACGTCAACAAGTGGACGCCGACCCTCGCCGACGGCACCGCCAAGGGGTCGTACAAGCTGGTGGCCTGGCGGACGAAGCTCGGCCTGGTGTCCTGGCGGGGCACCGTGGGCGGCAAACCGCACGCGTTCACCCAACTGCGCTCCACCTACCGGCACGAGGCCGACTCCGCGATCGGCTTCCAGATGTTCAACGACCCGGCCCAGATGGGCTCGGCGGACGCCTTCGTCGCCTCGGCCAACAACGTCGAGTACGCCTTCAACTGGTTCTACGTCAACTCCACCGAGTCGGCGTACTTCAACTCCGGGCTGAACCCGGTGCGGGCCGCCGGGTCCAACCCGAACCTGCCGATGAAGGCCGAGCCGGCCTACGAGTGGCAGGGCTTCGACCCGGCGACGAACACCGCAAGCTACGCCCCGCTGGCCGCCCACCCCCGGTCGGTCAACCAGGACTACTACGTCAGCTGGAACAACAAGCAGGCCAAGGACTTCGGCGGCGCGGACGGCAACTACAGCTTCGGCGCGGTGCACCGGGCCGACCTGCTGGACCGCCCGCTCAAGGCGGGCCTGGCCGCCGGCCGGAAGTACGACCGGGGCTCGCTGACCGCGCTGGTCGAGCAGGCCGGCGTGACCGACCTGCGCGGGGCCGAGGTGCTCGACGAGCTGATCCGGGTGCTGGAGAGCCAGCCCGTCGCCGACGCCGCGCTGGCCACCGAGATCAGCCGGCTCAAGGCGTGGCGGCAGGACGGCGCGCTGCGGGTGGAGACGGCGAAGGGGTCGAAGGTCTACCGGCACGCCGACGCGATCCGCACCTTCGACGCCTGGTGGCCGCTGCTGGTGCGGGGGATGTTCCGCGACCAGCTCGGCCCGGACCTCTACCAGTCGCTGATCAACGCGATCCAGATCAACGAGTCCCCCTCCGGGTACCAGCAGGGCGACAAGTCCAACCTGCCGACCTCGGCCAACGAGGCCCAGGCGCACAAGGGCTCGTCCTTCCAGTACGGCTGGTGGGGTTACGTCGACAAGGACCTGCGCGCGGTGCTCGGCGACCCGGTGCGCGGCGGGCTGGGCCGGGGCTTCTGCGGTGCCGGGAACCTGGCCGGCTGCCGGCAGGTGCTGCTGGACACGTTGCGTACGGCGGCGGCCACCCCGGCTGAGCAGGTGTACCCCGGTGACGCGAGCTGCGCCGCAGGTGACCAGTGGTGCGCGGACGCGATCATCCAGTCGCCGCTGGGTGGGATCAAGCACGCCACCATCGCCTGGCAGAACCGGCCCACCTTCCAGCAGACGGTGTCGTTCCCGTCCCGGCGGGGCGACGACCTGACCAACCTGGCCGCCGGCCGGACGGCGACCGCGTCCGGCAGCGAGCTGTTCTTCGGGGCGGCCAAGGCCGTCGACTCCGACCTCGGCACCCGCTGGGCGAGCAGCTGGGCCGACGACCAGTGGCTCAGCGTCGACCTCGGGTCGGCCCGGCAGGTGGGCCGGGTGACGCTGGCCTGGGAGTCGGCGTACGCCCGGTCGTACCGGATCGAGGTGTCGACCGACGGGTCGAGCTGGCGGACGGTGTGGTCGACCACAGCCGGCGACGGCGGCACCGACGTGGCGGCCTTCCCCACCACGACCGCCCGGTACGTGCGGATGCACGGGGTGACCCGGGCCACCACGTACGGTTACTCGATCTGGGAGATGGCGGTCTACCCGCAGTGACCCCGACCGGCCGGCCCGCAGGACGTCCTGCGGGCCGGCCGGTGTCGGTCAGGCCAGCGTGATCTGGTCGCCGTCGATCTTGAGTTCCTTGGCGGCCAGCGGTTTGGTCGCCGGCCCCTCCTTGACCGCGCCGTCGGCGATGGCGAACTTGCTGTTGTGGCAGGTGCAGTTGATCGTCCCGCCGTCGACGTTCGACACCGGGCAGCCCTGGTGGGTGCAGATCGGGTCGAACCCCTTGAACTCCCCCGCCGTCGGCTGGGTGATCACCACACCCTGCGCGGCGTAGACCTGGCCGCCGCCGACCGGGATGTCACCCGTCCTGGCGATCGCGGCGGCACCCGACCCGCCGGTGGTCGCGGCCGGTCCGCCGGTGGCCGGGGTGGCCGGCTCGTCACCGGAGTCGTCACCGCAGGCGGTCAGGAGGACCGCCGCCCCCACCGCGCCGGCCCCGGCCAGCAGGGCACGTCGGGTCTGCACACCGGGCACGGTCGGCACCTGGTCGTCTGTCATCTCCGGCCTTTCTCTCGACTACTGCCGCCGGTCGTCGACCCGCGCGGCTCACTGGAGCACACGCACCACTGTGCCCGACGGTTCACCCCGGCCGCCCGGGAACGCCCTGCGCAGCGGGCCGACGCGCCACCGCGCCCCGCCGCCGGGCGTGGACAGGCCCGGCGGCGTGGGCGTGCGGGCCGGGCGGCGGGCCGCCGGGTCAGCGGGCTCCGGCGGGCACCTTACGGGTACGCGCCTTCGGCGTCGTGCCGTTGGCGCGGGCCGCCCGGGTCACCGCCGCCTTCGCCCCCCGGGCCTGCCCGTCGAGCTTGAGCACGGAACGCAGGAACTGCCCGGTGTGGCTCTCGGCGACCTCGGCGACCTCCTCCGGGGTGCCGGTGGCGAGCACGGTGCCGCCCCGGTGACCGCCCTCGGGGCCCATGTCGATCAACCAGTCGGCCGTCTTGATCACGTCGAGGTTGTGCTCGATGGTGATCACCGTGTTGCCCTTGTCGACCAACCCCTCCAGCACCATCAGCAGCTTGCGGATGTCCTCGAAGTGCAGGCCGGTGGTGGGCTCGTCAAGCACGTAGACCGTCCGGCCGGTGGAACGCTTCTGCAGCTCGGAGGCCAGCTTGACCCGCTGCGCCTCACCGCCGGACAGCGTCGGCGCGGGCTGGCCCAGCCGGACGTAGCCCAGGCCCACGTCGTTGAGCGTGCGCAGGTGCCGGTGGATGGCCGGGATGGCGGAGAAGAACTCGGCCGCCTCCTCGATCGGCATCTCCAGCACGTCGGAGACGGTCTTGCCCTTGTAGTGCACCTCCAGGGTCTCCCGGTTGTACCGGGCACCCTTGCACACCTCGCACGGGACGTAGACGTCCGGCAGGAAGTTCATCTCGATCTTGATGGTGCCGTCGCCGGAGCACGCCTCGCAGCGGCCACCCTTGACGTTGAACGAGAACCGGCCCGGGCCGTACCCCCGGACCTTGGCCTCGGTGGTCTCGGCGAACAACTTGCGGACGTGGTCCCAGACCCCGGTGTAGGTGGCCGGGTTGGAGCGCGGGGTACGGCCGATCGGCGACTGGTCGACGCCGACCACCTTGTCGACGTGCTCCAGCCCGGAGACCCGGGTGTGCCGGCCCGGCACCAGCCGCGCGCCGTTGATCTGGTTGGCCAGCACCGCGTACAGGATGTCGTTGACCAGCGTCGACTTGCCCGAGCCGGAGACCCCGGTGACCGCGATGAGCTGCCCGAGCGGGAACGGCACGGTGAGGTTGCGCAGGTTGTGTTCGCGCGCCCCGTGCACCACCAGCTCGCGTTCCGGCGTCTGCGGCCGGCGCTGCCGCGGCGTCGGGATCTCCCGCCGGCCCGACAGGTACGCCCCGGTCACCGACTCGGGATTGTCCAGCAACTCCGGCACCGAACCGCTGTGCACGATCTTGCCGCCGTGCTCGCCCGCGCCGGGGCCGATGTCGACGATCCAGTCGGCCACCCGGATGGTGTCCTCGTCGTGCTCGACGACGATCAGCGTGTTGCCCAGGCCGCGCAGCCGCAGCAGGGTCTCGATCAGCCGGTGGTTGTCCCGCTGGTGCAGGCCGATCGACGGCTCGTCGAGCACGTAGAGCACGCCGACCAGGCCGGAGCCGATCTGGGTGGCCAGCCGGATGCGCTGCGCCTCGCCACCGGACAGGGTGCCGGCCGCCCGGTCCAGGGAGAGGTAGTCCAGGCCGACGTCGAGCAGGAACCGCAGCCGGGCGTTGATCTCCTTGAGCACCCGCTCGGCGATCATCTTCTGCCGGTCGGTCAACGTGATGCCGGCGAGCAGCTCGGCCGCCTCGCCCACCGACAGGTTGCACACCTCGGCGATGCTCCTGCCGGCAATGGTGACCGCCAGCACCTCGGGCTTGAGCCGGGTGCCGCCGCAGGCCGCACAGGGCACGTCGCGCATGTAGCCCTCGTACTTGTCGCGCGACCACTCGCTCTCGGTGTCGGTGTGCCGCCGCTCGATCCACTGCACCACGCCCTCGAAGCCGGTGTAGTAGGAGCGCTCGCGGCCGTACTTGTTGCGGTAGCGCACGTGCACCTGGTCGTCGGAGCCGTGCAGGATGATCTTCTGGGCCCGGGCCGGCAACGCCCGCCAGGGGGTGTCGACGTCGAAGTGCTGGCTCTCGCCCAGCGCCTCCAGCAGGCGCAGGAAGTATTCCAGGTTGTGCCCGGTGGCCCAGGGCTGCAACGCGCCCTCGCGCAGGGTGCGCTCCGGGTCGGGGACGACCAGCTCCGGGTCGACCTCCTTCTTGGTGCCCAGGCCGGTGCACTCCGGGCAGGCACCGTAGGGCGCGTTGAACGAGAACACCCGGGGTTCCAGGTCCTCGATCGCCAACGGGTGGTCGTTGGGGCAGGCCAGGTGCTCGGAGTAGCGGCGCTCCCGGGCCGGGTCGTTCTCGGGCAGGTCGACGAAGTCCAGCAGCACCAGGCCGTCGGAGAGGCCGAGCGCGGCCTCGACCGAGTCGGTCAGCCGCTGCTTGGCGCCCGGCTTGACGCTGAGCCGGTCGATCACCACCTCGATGGTGTGCTTCTCCTGCTTCTTGAGCTTCGGCGGCTCGGTCAGCGGGTGCACCACCCCGTCGACCCGGGCGCGGGCGTAGCCCTTGGCCTGGAGTTCGGCGAAGAGGTCGACGTACTCGCCCTTGCGGCCCCGGACCACCGGGGCGAGCACCATGAACCGGGTGCCCTCGGCCATCGCGAGGACCCGGTCGACGATCTGCTGCGGGCTCTGCCGGGAGATCCGCTCGCCGCAGACCGGGCAGTGCGGCTCGCCGATACGGGCGAAGAGCAGCCGCAGGTAGTCGTAGACCTCGGTGATGGTGCCGACGGTGGAACGCGGGTTGCGCGAGGTCGACTTCTGGTCGATGGAGACGGCGGGGCTCAGGCCCTCGATGAAGTCGACGTCGGGCTTGTCCATCTGGCCGAGGAACTGCCGGGCGTACGACGACAGCGACTCGACGTAGCGGCGCTGCCCCTCGGCGAAAATGGTGTCGAAGGCCAGGCTCGACTTGCCGGAGCCGGAGAGCCCGGTGAAGACGATGAGGGCGTCCCGGGGCAGGTCGAGACTGACGTCACGCAGGTTGTGCTCGCGCGCGCCACGGATGATCAGACGGTCGGCCACGGTGCGGGTGCTCCCGGAAGAAGAATATGAGGCGGATCTGTCCGCTCCGAGTGGGATCTGAGCGGTTTTACGGGGCGCAGAAGGAACGCCTGCGCAACTCTAGCCCCGGGCTACGACAACTTCCCGCACGCCAACATTCCCCCAGCTCACACCGGTCGGCCGACCCGCCGGGCACACCACCGCACCCGGCCCGGCCGGTCGGGACCGGCCGGGCCGGAGCGGGTCAGAACCCGCCGGGCAGGGGCGGCGTCGCCGGCCGGGCCGGCCGCCGACGGCCACCCCGCCAGCCGCCCCGCCGCTCGGCCGCCAACCGGCTCTGCCGGCGACCGCTCTCGTACGCCAGCTCCCGCTGGAGCCGACGCCAGCTCTCGAAGCGCCGGCCCGGCAACTCCCCGGTCTCCACCGCCTCGCGCACCGCACACGCCGGCTCGGCGGTGTGCCCGCAGTCGGCGTACCGGCAGCCGGTGGCCAGCTCGGCGATGTCGGTGAACGCCCGGTCCAGCCCGGTGTGCCCGTCCAGCAGGCCCACCGCCCGGACCCCGGGGGTGTCCAGCACCGCGCCGCCGCCGGGCACCGGGACCAGCGCCCGCCAGGTGGTGGTGTGCCGCCCCTTGCCGTCGACCCGGCGGATCGCCTGGGTCGGCATGACCTCCGCCCCGACCAGCGCGTTGACCAGGCTCGACTTACCCGCCCCGGACGGGCCGAGCAGGGCCAGCGTGCGCCCCGCCGCGACCAGCGGACGCAGCGGCGTCAGGCCGGTGCCCCGCTCGGCGCTGACCGGCAGCACCGGCACCCCGGGGGCGACGGCGGCGAGTTGCCGGGCCACCGCCTGCGGGTCGGCGGCCAGGTCGGCCTTGGTGAGCACCACCAGCGGGGTGGCCCCCGACTCGTGGGCCAGGGCGAGCAGCCGTTCGATCCGGGCGGCGTCCGGCTCCGGATGCACCGGCTCGATCACCGCGGCGGTGTCGAGGTTGGCGGCGAGCACCTGGCCGCTGGCGTCCTTACCGGCGGTGCGGCGGACCAGCGCGGTCCGCCGGGGCAGCACCGCGTCGACGGTCACCGGGCCGTCCGGCCAGCGGGCCAGCAGCACCCAGTCACCGGCGCACGGCAGGGCGGTCAGGTCACGGGCGGCGGCGGCCAGCACCGCCGGGCCCAGGCTGGCCCGGACCGGTCCGTCCGCGCCGAGCACGGTGCACACCCCCCGGTCGACCCGGGCCACCCGGCCGGGCCGGCGGTCCGGACGCCGCCGCGCGTACGCCGCCCGTTCGGCGTCGAGGCCGAGGGCGGTCAGATCGATGGTCATGTCATCCTCACCGGGGTCGGAACTGGTCGTGGCGCAACACGCGTACTGCGACCGGCATGACCACCACCCCCGTCCGTCGTCCCGGTACCGTGTCAGGCCGACGGTAGGCCGCCGGCCGACAGGCCGAAAGCGAATTCCCCGGCGGCGCAACGCTGTCCGGACCGTTAGGGTCGTGGCGTGACGACGGACCCACTGATGTTTACCGGTGAGGTGGTCGACTCGGCCGCCCGCCTGCTGGACACCGCCGCCGGGCTCGACGCGGCGGCCGTCGCCGCCCCCAGCCTGTTGCCCGGCTGGTCCCGGGGCCACGTGCTGACCCACCTGGCCCGCAACGCCGACGGGCTCGTCAACCTGCTCACCGCCGCCCGCACCGGCGAGGACATCCCGATGTACGAAAGCGTCGCCGCCCGCGACGCCGACATCGCCGCCGGTGCCGGCCGCCCACCCGCCGAGCTGCTGGCCGACCTGCGCCGCAGCACCGACCGGTTCGCCGAGGCGGTGGCCGCGATGACGGCGTCGGCGTGGAGCGCCACCGTGCAGGCCCGACGTGGCCCGTGGCCGGCCGCCCTGGTCCCCTGGGCCCGGTGGCGCGAGTTGGAGGTGCACCACGTCGACCTGGCCGCCGGCTACCGGCCGGCGGACTGGCCGGCCGCGTTCGCCCAGCACCTGCTGCACGAGGTGGCCGGTGGGCTCGCCGAGCGGCCCGACGCGCCCGCGCTGGTGCTGCGGCCCACCGACGGCAACCGGCCGGAGCTGGTGGTGCGCGACACACAGGACGCCCCGCAGGTCGCCGGCAGCTGCGCCGCGCTGGCCGCCTGGTTGATCGGCCGCAGCAGCGGCGACGGGCTGACCGTCACCCCCGACGGTGCCCTGCCGACCCCACCGGAATGGATATAGACCACACATGAGCTACACCGGAGACGTCACCCCCGGCGGCCCACCCGCCGTCCGGGAACTGGACCGGCTCACCGTCACCAAGGTGTCGGTCGGCCCGATGGACAACAACGCCTACCTGCTGCGCTGCCGCGACACCGGCGCGCAGGTGCTCGTCGACGCCGCGAACGAGGCGCCCCGGCTGCTCGACCTGATCGGCGACGCCGGGCTGACCTCGGTGGTCACCACCCACCGGCACATGGACCACTGGGTCGCCCTGGAGGAGGTGGTGGCCACGACCGGCGCGTCCGCCCTGGTGCACGCCGACGACGCCGAGGGGCTGCCGATCGCGGCGCAGCCCCTGACCGACGGCGACACCGTCGCGGTGGGCGACCAGACGCTGGAGGTGATCCACGTCAAGGGGCACACCCCGGGGTCGATCGCGCTGCTCTACCGCGACCCGGCCGGCACCCCGCACCTGTTCACCGGCGACTCGCTGTTCCCCGGCGGGGTGGGCAACACCGACCGGGACCCGGAGCGGTTCGGCCAGCTCATCGACGACGTCGAGCACAAGCTGTTCGACCGGCTGCCCGACGACACCTGGTTCTACCCGGGGCACGGCGCGGACAGCACGCTCGGCGCGGAACGGGCCTCGCTGCCGCAGTGGCGGGCGCGCGGCTGGTGAGCCGGTGACGGCCCGACGGTGACCGTCAGGCGTCGGTCAGCCCGGCTGGCCGACGCCGGTCAGCGCGCGCAGCCGACGCCGGGTGCCCAGCAGCACCAGGCCGGCCAGCAGCAGGCCGACCGCCATGGTGACCAGCAGCGGGTTGCCGGGCAGCAGCCCGGCCAGGGCCCGCGACGCCGCGCCGAGGGCCAGGTAGAGGCCGGCCCAGGCCGCCGCGCCGAGCGCGGCGCAGACGACGAACCGGCGGTACGACATCCGCAGGCTCCCGGCCGCCAACGGCAGCAGCGTGTTGAACACCGGCAGGAAGGGCGCGACGAGCACCATCCGCCCACCCCCGGAGCGCAGCAGCTGCTCGGCGGCCGACCAGCGGCCCTCGCCGATCCAGTCGCCGACCCGGCTGTGCCGCAGCCGCTCGCCGAAGATCCGCCCGGCGAGGAAGCTCAGGGACCAGCCGGTGAGGCAGCCGGCGACCACGGCGACGATGGTCGCCACGCCGGCGACCGGCCGGCCCACCCCCACCGCCGCGAGGATCGCCACGTCGCCGGGGACGAGCACCCCGAGCAGCGGTACGGCGTCGGCGAGCATCACCAGCCCGAGCGCCGCCATCAACAGGGCGGTCGGCAGGTCTCCGAGCTGGGCCAATTCGTCGAGCACGAGATGACGCTACGACCATCGGGCGTCCCGGCGCATCGGGTCGCGACCCTGATCACTCCCCGAGTTTTGCGGCGGGCTCCCCCGAGGTGGGGCCACGACGCGACGGGGGACGTGCCGGTGGGGGTGCTTCAGCGGGGGCGGAGCACCTGCACCCGGCGGACCGGGGAGTCGACCGAGGGTTCGGTGGTGGGCACCGGGTAGCTGGCCACCACCTCCAGCACGTCCGGCGGCAGGTGTCCCCGGTCCGGGTCGCCGACCAGCACCTGCGCCCCGCCGTCGGCGGCCCGCCGCAGGTACGGCAGCACCCGTCCGGCGAGGTCGCGGTCGTAGAGGACGTCCCCGGCGACGAGCAGGTCGGCCTGAATGCCGTCGTCGTCGAGCAGGTCCTGGTGGCTGGCCTGCACGCGGACCCGGTTGGCCCGCGCGTTGACGGTGACCGCCGCCACCGCGTACGGGTCGACGTCGTTGGCCACGACCTGGGTGGCGCCGGCCAGCGCGGCGGCGATGGCGACGAGTCCGGAGCCGGCGGCCAGGTCGAGCACCCGCCGGCCGGCGGCCAGTTCGGGATGGTCGAGCAGGTGGCGGGCGAGGGCCTGGCCGCCGGCCCAGGCGGACGCCCAGAACGGCGGGGGCAGGGTGTGCCCGGCGTTGGCCTCCATCCGGGCCCACCAGACGATCGCGTCCTCGGCGAGGTGCAGCCGCACCTCGGGCACGAAGGGGGTGGGTACCAGCCGCAGCCGGTCCAGCCCGTCGCCCGGCGCGTCGATCTCGCGTTCCAGCTCGGTCAACGCGTCGCCGCGCGGTCGGTTCACCGGTCGAGTGTGCCGCAGCGGCCCCCTTCCGGGGCGACATTCCGGCCACCTGCGAGTTTCCGTCCGCATCCTGCGGCTTTTCAGCCGGCAAAAACCGGATCGGCCGGCTACTGTCGGGGCAGTACAGGGCGATCGTCCGCCACAGCGGCGGGATCACCCGTTGTAAACAGGGAGAGATGCATGGCAACCGGCACGGTCAAGTGGTTCAACTCGGAAAAGGGCTTCGGCTTCATCGAGCAGGACGGCGGGGGCCCCGACGTCTTCGTTCACTACTCGGCGATCGCCACCAGCGGCTACCGGGAACTGCAGGAGGCCCAGAAGGTCGAGTTCGATGTGACCCAGGGGCAGAAGGGTCCGCAGGCGGAGAACGTCCGCCCGCTGTAAGTCTCCGTGCCGGTGGCGGCGGCCCGGGGCCGCCGCCACCGAGCGCTCTCCGCCGGCCACCGTCCGACAGGTCCGTCCGTTGCCGTAGCGCTCCGGTGGGTGGCGGGTCAGCCGTGGCCACGCACCAGCGGCAGAAAGACCTCGTCCACGATCCCGACCAGCACCTCGTCGGGAGCCGAGGGGATACCGCGCATCGCATACTCGGCGCGGAGCAACATCATCGGCGTGGTCGCCACCCGGTGACGGACGGCTGCTGCCGGAGCCTCCCCCCGTGTCACGGCCCGTTCGAGCATGCCGAGCCACACCTGGTCCATGGCGTCCACGCCGGACCGTTCGCGCATCAGGGTGAGCAGCTCCGGGTCGTCGGCGGCAGCGGCGAGCAGACCGCGTAGCACCGTTCCGTGCGGCGAGGACCACGTCCGGTTGGCCTGGCGGAGCATCTCCAGCGCGTCGCCCCGCAGCGTCCCTGTGTCCGGGTTCGGCAGGGCGGCGTCGGACAGGTGGCGGTACGCCGCGATGCCCAGTGCCGCCCGGTGCGGCCATCGGCGGTAGATGGCGTTCTTGTTGGTCCCGGCGCGGGCGGCGACCCGGTCCATCGTCATTCCCCCGTAGCCGGACTCGCGTAGTTCCTCGGCCGCCGCGTGCAGGATCGCCCGCTCCAACTCCTCGCCCCGGCGTCTCGTACCCACCCTTGCAGGGTACGCGACGTACTCTATAAGGTACGCGGCGTACCCTATAGGGAAGGGGAGTTCCTCGTGCGCGTCTTCGGCATGAACTACGACACCGGCTTCGTGAGCGCCGGGTCCACCACCCACGAGCCGTTCGACAGCGACGTCGTCCGCAGCGACCTGCGGGTCATCCGCGACGAGCTGCACTGCGACGCGGTACGCATCACCGGCGGCGTCCAGGACCGGCTGGAACTGGCGGCCCGGTCGGCGGCCGAGACCGGGCTGGAGGTGTGGTACTGCCCGTTCACCAACGGTCTCGACCGCGCCGGGCTGATGGCGTTCGTTCTCGACGGGGCCGAGCGGGCCGAGCGGCTACGGCGCGACGGCGTCCCGGTCGTCTACCTCGCCGGCTCCGAGATCTCCCTGTTCACCGACGGTTTCCTGCCCGGCCGGGACCTGACCGAACGGATGGCGCTGTTCACCGATCCGATGCGGCTGCGGGAGGCGGTCCCCGCCGCCCGCGCCGCCGTGCGGGACTTCTTCGCCGAGGCGGTGCCCGCGGTACGCGAGCGCTTCGGCGGCCCGGTCGGCTATGCCTCGATCCCGCTGGAGGACGTCGACTGGACGCCGTTCGACATCATCGCCAGCGACGCCGGCTACCGCGACGCGACCAACGCCGCAGCCTTCCCGCAGAGCCTGGCAGCGGCGGTGGGGCAGGGCAAGCCCTACGCCGCGACCGAGTTCGGCTGTTGCACGTTCCGCGGCGCGGGCGACGTCGCGGGCACGACGGAACCGGTGGCGTACGACGGGCACGGCCGGGCCGTGCGGCTCACCGCGGAACTGGAACGCGACGAGGAGGGCCAGGCCCGCTACCTCGTCGACCTGCTGCGCGACTACGAGGCCGGCGGGGTGGAAGCGGCCTTCGTGTACACGTTCGCCAACCGGCACCTGCCCACGACCGACGAACCGGGGCACGACTACGACCTGGCGGCACGCGGGATCGTGCGGGTGCTGCCCGACGGCTCGTGGACGCCCAAGGCCGCCTTCCACGCCGTCGCCGACTACGGCCGTTCTCGTCGGCGCAGCCGTTCCACCCGCTAGCCGTCGACGACGCCGGGCGCTCCACGATCGCGTCCCGCGCGGTGGCCGGCGTCGGCAGGCCCGGACGCCTGGTCCGGTGTGGACAACCGTAGGCACCCCCTCCGCAGGAGGCGGGGCGGAAGGGGTGCCACGGGGTCCGGGTCAGGCCACCAGGCGCTTGGCCAGCTCGTCGGCGACCTGCTTGGCGATGGTGGGCGGGATGGCGGCGGCGATCTTCTCCGGAGTGAGCCCGGCCAGGACCCCGGCGATGATCGCCTGCTCGTCGGTGAAGTCCTTGTTGGCCAGGGCGGTCAACGCGGTCTGCAACGAGGTCAGTTGCGCGCCGAGCGACTTCAGGGTCGGGTGGGTGACGACGAAGTCGGGGTTGGTGTGGTCCTCCCCCATCGCCATCCGGGTGTAGATCTGACCCACCGGGTTGCGGCCATCGAGGACGGTCAGGTTCTTGTGGACGGTCTCCAGCCAGGCGTGCTCTTCGGGTGTCATGTCGGTGTCCTCCAGTAGTCCGATGCCGGTCAGGTAGCGCCGGAACAGCGGGGTCTGGTCCCGTCCGGCCTTGGTCGAGTCGCGGAAGAAGCTGAAATGGGTGTGCCACAGGTGCGAGTCGTCGCCGGAGCTGCGCTTGCCCAACCGGTCCCACCGCCTGACGACCTTGCCGTCGGGCGAATAGATGATCTCCCGCAGGTCGCGGCTGTCCGGCGTGTTCGCCCGGCACTGGGCGACGCACCAGGTGGAGAACGTCTGGAGATTGTGGGTGGCACCCCCGGAGCGGACGCTGAACGTGCCCACGTCCAGCCCGGAGGCGTAGAGGGTGAGGCCGCCTGAGTCCCGGGGTGACTCCACCACCGAGTAGTCGTTGGTGACCACCCGGTCGGAGCCACAGTGGTAGCCGCCCCGGTGGGCCGGATCGCCGACGATCCCCACCGCAGCGGGATCGAGTCCCTTGATGGTGTCGAGCAGGAGCCGGCGGACCGCC
The DNA here is from genome assembly GCF_053667945.1 of Micromonospora sp. SCSIO 07396. Lineage (NCBI taxonomy): Bacteria > Bacillati > Actinomycetota > Actinomycetes > Micromonosporales > Micromonosporaceae > Micromonospora > Micromonospora sp. SCSIO 07396. The sequence continues at coordinate 1,296,151 of NZ_CM132210.1, read as the reverse complement.
AGCAGGTTGGCCGGAGCCGTCGTCATGACGCCCCCTCTCCGCAGCCGGAACCGGGAGGCGCCGACTGCTTCAGCAACAGGCCAGGGCCGGGGAATTTTCGCTACTCCGCGTATGGATCACCCATCGGGGAAGCCGAACCGACCGCTGGTGCACGTCATCGAGCGTTGCGACAGACGATAGTCCCAGTTGCGCGAAAAACCCCAGCTCAAAGGGGTTGTCTTCAGATAGGTGGAAGCTGGGAACCGGCTGGGACCACCGGCAGCACGATCCGCGACGGATGCGATGGATCATGCAGGATCTGCCGAATCCCAGCGCGGAGCGTGATCGCCTCGCCGAGCGGCTCACCGGTGCCGGGGTTGCGCGCGTAGCGGGGATGGGCACCCCCGGACACCTGCACCCGCAGCCGGTGCCCGGCCGCGAACCGGTGCGCCACCGGCCACAGCGGCACCGGCACCCGGGTCACCCCGTCCGGGTCGACCGGGAACCGGCCGGGAGCCACCCGGACCAGACCGTCGCAGACGTTCCAGGACCGGCCACGCCGGTCCACGTCGCACAACCGCACGAACACGTCCAGGTACGACAGTTCGCTGCGGACGTGGATCTCGGCGTGCACCGGGCCGACCACCTCGACCGGGTCGGTCAGTACCGCGCCGGTGTAGACCAGCACGTCGGGCCGGGCCTCGACGGGACGGTTGTCGACCGGCCCGGCCCGCTGGGCCACCAGCAGCGGGCCGCCCAGCGACGGGGTGGGGTCGGCCGGGTCGTACCGGATGGTGTCGGGGGGCGACGCGGCCGGCGGCTGCGGGGCGAGCCGGCCCCCGGCGTGCAGGTGCCACGGAATCGCGGTGGCCGGCGGCGGCCACTCGGGCAGGTCCCGCCAGCCGCCGCCGTCCCCGCCGACGTGCACCCGCACCGGGGCGCGCGGCGACGGCGGCCGGCCGTTCAGGTGGGCGTCGAGCCAGCCCAACCCCTCCCGCAGCGCCTCGGCCAGCAGGCCGGGGCTGCCGTGCGTCCACGGGCCGACGGTGAGCCGGGTGGGTTTGCCCGCCGCCCGCAGCGCGGCATGGTCGGCGAGCTGGGCGGGGAGGAAGATGTCCTGCCAGCCGGTGACCATCGTCACCGGGGCGCGCACCTCGGTGATCCGCGCGTCGAAGACCCGGGTCCGCCAGTAGTCGGCGTCCGGGGTGTGGTGGCGCAGCCACTCCTGGAAGAACGGCACGGTCACCCCGGTCGCCACCCGGTCGGCCTCGGCCAGCGGCAGGTGGGCCAGGGCGGCGGCCAGCCGGGGCTGCCCGCGCTTGAGTTCCCACTGCCGGGCCAGCCACGGCACGGTCTGCGCCTGGAGCAGCTCGGCCCAGGTGAGCACCGTGTCCAGGGCGAAGGACTCCCCCGCGTACGTCGAGTCGCGGGTGGTCGAGGCGGTGACCACCGCGACCATCGCGGCCAGCTCGTCGCCCGCGTCGGCGGCCAGCGCCCACTGGACGAAACCCTGGTAGCTGGCCCCGAACATGCCGAACCGGCCGGTGTACCAGGGCTGCCGGCGCAGCCAGTCGACGGTGTCCAGCCCGTCGTCGCGCTCGTGCACCAGCGGGTCGAACAGCCCGTCGGAGCCGTCGGTGCCCCGGCAGGACTGGATCACCAGGTGGAAACCGCGACCGGCGACGAGCCGGCCGAGCAGCCGCATCGGCCCGCCCCGCCCGTACGGGGTGCGGATCAGCACGGTCGGCGCGCCGGGCAGCCGGGGGGCGTAGTGGTCGGTGCGCAGCCGCGCCCCGTCGCGGGCCCGGACCGTGAGGCCCCGGGTGACGTCGACCCGGTGGGTGGCGGCGGCCGGCAGACGCAGCACGGCGGCGGCGAGGCGGGCGAGCGACAGGTCCGGCACGGCGGTCAGTCGGCCGGGCGGCGGGGCGGTTCGGCGCGGGCGGCCCGCATCGCGTCGCGGTGCTCCCGCATCGAGGCGACCATGGTGGCCAGGAACCGGTGCACGACCGCCAACTCGTCGTCGGTGAACCGGGCCATCACCTCGTCGGTACGCCGCCCGAGCGGGCCGAAGAAGCTCATCGCCAGGGCGGCCCCCTGGTCGGCGTAGTGCAGGAACACCTTGCGCCGGTCGGCGGTGTCGCGGTCGCGGCGGATGTGCCCGGCGCGTTCCAGCCGGTCGATCAGCGCGGTCACCGACCCGGAGGAGAGGTTGAGCTGTTCGCCGAGCCGGCCGGGGGTGATCGGGTCGCCGAGCAGTTCGGCGTCCATGACGGCGATCAGGGCGTGCAGGTCGGTCGGGTTGAGCCCGTGCAGGTTGGCGAACGCGTGCCCGATGTGCTGCGCGTCGACCGAGTACCGCCGCAGGTCGTTGGTGATGTCGGCCACCATCCGCCCGCGCGGGTCGTCCCGCCGCCGATACATCCCGTGCGTTGCCACGCCCGCCGTTGCCCCCTGTCGCTGCGCCCGGTTGCAGCATAGAACAGCGGCGGATAATCTCGGTCATCAAGATACTCGAACGGCGGGCTATCTCCCCGTCGGCGTTTCCACCGACAGACCACGAGGGCCACCGATGTCTCTGTTCACCCGCGTCGCCCGCAGCCGGCTCGCCGCCTGGCTCACCGTGGCCGCCGCGATCGTCGTCGGCGCGGTCGTCTTCGGGCTCCCGAGGCCCGACAACCCCGCCCCCGTCTCGGCCACCGGCCTGTCCGTGCAGTGGCAGTCGACCCAGGTGGAACGCCTCCAGGACCAGCTACCCGACAACGACGTCCAACCGGCGATCGTCGTGGTCAGCCGGGACGACGGCAGCCCGCTGACCGACACCGACCGGGCCGCCGTCACCGACCGCGCAGGCGCGCTGGGCCGGCTCGCCGTCGGCGGCCAGGTCAGCCCGCCCCAGGTCTCCCCCGACGGCACCGTCGCGCTGCTCGCCGTCCCGCTGGACACCGCCGGCGGTCAGCAGGCCGTCGCCGACGAGGTGGCGAAGGTCCGCGACGCCCTCGGCGGCCTGCCCGCCGGGCTCACCGCCGCGGTCACCGGCGCACCCGCGTTCACCGCCGACCTGACCAAGGTCTTCGAGGGCGCCGACCTCACCCTGCTCGCCGTCACCGCCGGCGTGGTCGCCCTGCTGCTGCTGGTCACCTACCGCAGCCCGTTCCTGTGGATCGTGCCGCTGCTCGTCGTCGCCGCCACCGAACAGCTCACCCTGCGGGCCGTCGACACCATCGTCCCCGCCGTCGGCATCAACCTCCAGGAAGGCGCGGTCACCGGCATCGCCAGCGTGCTGGTCTTCGGCGCCGCCACCGACTACGCGCTGCTGCTCATCGCCCGCTACCGGGAGGAACTGCGCCGCGACGAGGACCGGTTCGCCGCCATGCGCGCCGCCGTACGCCGCACCGCCGAACCGATCCTCGCCAGCGGCGGCACCGTCGTGCTCGGCGTGCTCACCCTGCTGCTGTCCGAGCAGGAGACCAACCGGGCGCTCGCCGTGGCCTGCGCCACCGGCGTCGTGTTCGCCATGCTCTCCGCGCTGTTCGTGCTGCCCGCCGTGCTGGTCATCTTCGGCCGGGGACTGTTCTGGCCGTTCGTGCCGAAGGTCGGCGGCCCGGCCCGGGAGGGCCGGCTGTGGGGCCGGCTCGGTACGGCCGTGGTCCGCCGCCCGCTGCCGGTCGCCGTGCTGTCCACCCTGCTGCTCGCCGGCCTCGCCCTGGGCGGGCTCACCCTGCGCACCGGACTGTCCGAGACCGAACAGTTCCGGGTCAAGCCCGAGGCGGTCGCCGGAGCCGAGACGCTGGCCCGCACCTTCCCCGCCGGCATCACCCAGCCGGTGGCGGTGCTCACCAACCCCACCGCCGCCGCCGAGGTCACCCGCACCGCCGCCGCCGTACCCGGGGTCGCCTCCGCCCGGCCCGGGGTGGCCGGCAGCGCCGTCGCCCAGGTCGACGTGGTGCTCACCGACGAACCGGGCAGCCCGGCCTCCGACCGTGCCGTCGAGGCGCTGCGTGACGCGGTGGCCGCCGTGCCCGGCTCCGCGCCGCCGACCGTCGCCGGTGCCGAACCGGCTGAGGGGGCGCTCGTCGGCGGCACCGTCGCGGCCACCTACGACTCCGACGAGGCCAACACCCGGGACCTGCGGCTGATCCTGCCGATCATCCTGGTGCTCGTCTTCGCCGTGCTGGTGGCGCTGCTACGCGGCCTGCTCGCCCCGCTGCTGCTGGTGCTCACCGTGATCGCGTCCTTCTTCGCCAGCCTCGGCGCGGCCTGGCTGCTCTTCGACCACGTGCTGGACTTCCCCGCGCTGGACAGCGGGGTGCTCCTACTGGCCTTCGTGTTCCTCGTCGCGCTCGGCGTGGACTACAACATCTTCCTGGTCACCCGGGCCCGCGAGGACGCCCGCCGGGCCGGCACCCGCGACGGCATGCTCTCCGCCCTGCGGGTCACCGGCGGGGTGATCACCAGCGCCGGCATCCTGCTCGCCGCGGTCTTCGCCGTCCTCGGCGTGCTGCCGCTGATCCTGCTCACCCAGATCGGCATCATCGTGTGCCTCGGCGTGCTGCTCGACACACTGCTGGTGCGCACCGTGCTGGTGCCGGCGCTGGCGTTCCTGCTCGGCGACCGGTTCTGGTGGCCCGGCCGGATCGACCGGGAGACCGACGACGCCGCCGAGGCGGCCACTCCCGCGCCGGCCGTCGCCGCCCGGGACTGACCCGCCCCTCCGACCCGGTCGGGGGTCCCCACCTGCACCAGTGGGGACCCCCGGCCGTCGGCGTACCCGGGTGGATGTGTCGCCCGTCACGGCCGCACCGGCCACCGGGAGCAGTGCCCGGACGGGCCCGCACAGGCCCGCGTACGCTTAGGAGACCGACCAGCAGGGTCGACTCCCCCGGCACCGACAGACCGAAGATCACTGCGGCCTCGTCCGCGGTGACCGTCGCGACGACCAGGTGCCCGGCCGCCCCCGGGTCGGCCGGCCCGCCGGTGGGCTCGGCAGACCCGCCGCTGGCACGGCCGGAACAGCAGTTCCGGCACAGATCCGGGCGGTGACGGGACGACCCCGACACCTGCCCCGGCAACCGCAGACAGGAGTATGGAGGGTATGCAGCTTCGCACCGACCTCCGCAATGTCGCCATCATCGCCCACGTAGACCACGGCAAGACGACCCTGGTCGACGCCATGTTGCGGCAGGCCGGCGCCTACGGGGCCCGTGGTGAGAACACCGAGCGCGTCATGGACTCGATGGATCTCGAACGGGAAAAGGGCATCACCATCCTGGCCAAGAACACCGGCGTGCGCTACCTCCCGGCCGACGGCTCCGACCCGGTCACCATCAACATCATCGACACCCCCGGCCACGCCGACTTCGGCGGTGAGGTCGAGCGGGGCCTGACCATGGTCGACGGGGTGGTGCTGCTGGTCGACGCCAGCGAGGGCCCGCTGCCGCAGACCCGGTTCGTGCTCCGCAAGGCGCTCAAGGCGCGGATGCCGATCATCCTGGTGATCAACAAGGTGGACCGGCCGGACGCCCGGATCAAGGAGGTCGTGGACGACACCTACGAACTCTTCCTCGACCTGGACGCCGACGAGGAGCAGATCGACTTCCCGATCGTCTACGCCTGCGCCCGCGACGGCATCGCCTCGCTGACCCAGCCCGCCGACGGCTCGGTGCCCGACGACAGCACCAGCCTGGAGCCGCTGTTCCGGACCCTGCTCGACACCATCCCGCCGCCCTCCTACGACGACGGCGCCCCGCTGCAGGCGCACGTCACCAACCTGGACGCCTCGCCGTTCCTCGGCCGGTTGGCGCTGTGCCGGGTGCGTCAGGGCACCATCGCCAAGGGCCAGACGGTGGCCTGGTGCCGCACCGACGGCAGCACCCATCGGGTCCGCATCTCCGAACTGCTGATGACCGAGGGCCTGGAGCGCAAGCCGGCCGACTCGGCCGGGCCCGGCGACATCATCGCCGTCGCCGGCATCCCCGAGATCATGATCGGGGAGACCCTCGCCGACGCCGAGAACCCCATCCCGCTGCCGCTGATCACCGTGGACGAGCCGGCCATCTCGATGACCATCGGCACCAACACCTCGCCGCTGGTCGGCCGGGTCAAGGGCGCCAAGGTCACCGCCCGGATGGTCAAGGACCGGCTCGACAAGGAACTGATCGGCAACGTGTCGCTGCGGGTCCTGCCCACCGAGCGGCCGGACGCCTGGGAGGTGCAGGGCCGAGGCGAGCTTGCCCTGGCCATCCTGGTCGAGCAGATGCGCCGCGAGTCCTACGAGCTGACCGTCGGTAAGCCGCAGGTGGTCACCAAGGAGATCGACGGCAAGACCTGCGAGCCCGTCGAGCGGCTGACCATCGACGCCCCCGAGGAGTATCTCGGCGCGATCACCCAGCTCCTGGCCACCCGCAAGGGCCGGATGGAGCAGCTGGTCAACCACGGCACCGGCTGGATCCGGATGGAGTGGCTGGTGCCGGCGCGCGGCCTGATCGGCTTCCGTACCGAGTTCCTCACCGACACCCGGGGCACCGGCATCCTGCACCACGTCTTCGAGTCCTACGAGCCGTGGTTCGGTGAGCTGCGTACCCGCAACAACGGGTCGCTGGTCGCCGACCGCTCCGGCGTGGTCACCCCGTTCGCGATGATCAACCTCCAGGAGCGCGGCCAGCTCTTCGTCGAGCCCACCACCGAGGTGTACGAGGGCATGATCGTCGGGGAGAACTCCCGCTCCGACGACATGGACGTCAACATCACCAAGGAGAAGAAGCTCACCAACATGCGGGCCTCGACCTCCGACGAGACCGAGAAGCTGATCCCCCCACGCAAGCTCTCCCTGGAGCAGGCGCTGGAGTTCTGCCGCGAGGACGAGTGCGTCGAGGTGACCCCGGTCGCCGTACGCATCCGCAAGGTGGTGCTGGACCAGACCCAGCGCGGCCGGATGGCCGCCCGCCGCAAGCACGCCGGCTGACCCACCCGGGTCGCACCCGTTGCCACACCCCGCCTCACCCGGAGCCCCGGTCCGCCTCACCCGGACCGGGGCTCCGCCCGTCCCCCGCCCCGGGCCCGGCCGACTCCACCCGGGGGCCGCCGGGCCGCCCCGGCACCCTGCCCCGGGAGCCGCCGGGCCCTCCCGGCGGGCCGGATTCGGCTAGCGTCACGGGCATGACCTGGGATGACCTCGACGCCCGGCTGGACCGGGTGCCCGGCACCGTCTCGGCGTACCTGGGTCGGCTCGACGCCCCACCCACCTGGACCCGCACCCCCGACGCCACCCACTACGCGGCCAGCACCATGAAGGTGGCGGTGCTGCTGGCCCTGCACCGGGCCGCCGAAGCCGACCTCCTCGACCTGGACGACCCGGTGCCGGTGGTCAACGACTTCACCTCGGCCCGACCGGACGCACCCCGGTTCGCCTGCGTCCGGGCCTACGACAACGACGACGCCGTCTGGCAGCGGCTCGGCGGGCGGGCCACCCCGCGCTGGCTCGCCGACCGGATGATCACCCGGTCCAGCAACCTCGCCACCAACCTGATCATCGAACTCCTCGGCCTGCCCGCCGTCGCCGAAGCCTGGCGGCTCGCCGGGGCCCGGCACAGCGTCACCGGCCGGGGCATCGAGGACGCCGCCGCCCGGGAGGCCGGCACCACCAACCTGGTCACCCCCGCCGACCTGGCCGCCCTGCTCGGCGGGCTGGCCCTCGGCGCGACCCGGCCCGGTCCGCTGGCCACCCCGGCGGCCTGCGCCGCCATGGTCGACGTGCTGCTGGACCAGCGCCACCGCGAGGACCTCGCCGCCGGGCTGCCCGCCGGCACCCGGATCGCCCACAAGAACGGCTGGGTACGCGGCGTACGGCACAGCGCCGGCGTGGTCCTGCCCGACGACGCCCCCGCCTACGTGATCGCCGTCTGCGCCACCACCGACCCCGCCACCGCGCCCGACGACGCCGACGCCTGCCGGCTGCTGGCGGAGGTCTCCGCGACGGCCTGGGCCGCCCGGCACGACCTCACCGGCTGACCGGCGCTCAGTCCAGCAGGTGGGTCCGCAGGGCATCCCGGAGCTGCGGGGTCACCCCCAACCCGTCGGCCAGGTACGCGTCGAACGACCCGTGCCGGCGGCGCACCTCGTCGAAGCCGGCGTCCAGGTACTCGGGGCGTACCTCCAGCACCGCCCGGGCCGTCTCCGGGTCCAGCTCCGGCCGGCGCCGCAGCATCGCCGCCAACGCCTCCCCGCGCAGCTCCACCGTCAACGCGTTGTGCCGCAGGTAGTCGGCCCGGACCGTCTCCTCGTCGACGCCGAGCGCGGTGAGCAGCACCACCGCCAGCCACCCGGTGCGGTCCTTGCCCGCCGAACAGTGGAACAGCAGCGGCAGGTTGACCGGGTCGGCCGCCAGCCGCACCGCACGGGCGAACCCCTCCCGGGCCACCGCGCCGCTGACGAACCACCGGTACAGCTCCCCCATCGCCACCGCCGCACCCCGCCGGGCCGCCTCGTCGTGACCGGTGAGGTCGTGACCGAGCAGCACCGCCGACAGGTAGCCGAACCCCGGGTGCGCCGGGTCGAGCACCGGCAGCCGGACCAGGTAGGGGTCCCCGACCAGCCGGTTCGGCGGGGCGGACGCCATCTCGGCGTCGTCGCGCAGGTCCACCACGCAGGCCGGGGCGAGCCGGCCCAGCACCGTCAGGTCGGTCTCGGTCAACCGGCCCAGCGCCGGGGTGCGGATCAGCCGGCCGGGGCGCACCCGCCGACCGTCACGGGTGGGGAGTCCGCCCAGGTCACGGGCGTTCGGCGCACCCACCAACGTCCAGCTTGCCACAGTCATCGGCGCGACTCCTTCGGTGACGACGTGCGTATAGGGTGCCGCACATGACGATCGCCGCGGTACGCACCCACCAGCTGTCCGCGCCGCTGCACACCCCGTTCGTCACCGCGCTGCGGCGCACCACCACGGTGGAGACCCTGGTGGTGGAGGTGACCGACGCCGACGGGCGGTCCGGCTACGGCGAGGCCCCACAGGTGTGGCAGGTCACCGGGGCGTCGGTGGCCGGCGCGGAGTCCTGCGTGCGCGACGTGCTCGCCCCGGCGGTGCTCGGCCGGGACCCCGACGACGTGCTGGCCCGCTGCGCCGAGGTCGCGGCGGCGGTGGCCGGCAACGAGGCGGCCCGGGGCGCGCTGGACGTGGCGCTGCACGACCTGGCGGCACGGCGGCTCGGCGTACCCCTGGTGCGGTTGCTCGGTGGGACGGCGCTGCGGGTGCCGACGGACGTGACGCTGGCCGCCGGGGCCGGCGCGGACCTGGCGGTGGCCGCCCGGCAGCGGCGCGACGAGGGCTTCGACGTGCTGAAGCTCAAGGTCGGCACCGACCCGGCGGGCGACCTGGAACGGGTCCGCGCGGTCCGGGCGGCCGTCGGCCCGCAGGTGCGCCTGCGGTTGGACGCCAACCAGGGGTGGACGCCCCGGGAGGCGGTCCGGGTGATCCGGGGCGTCGAGGACGCCGGCCTCGACGTGGAGCTGGTCGAGCAGCCGGTGGCCCGGTGGGACCTGGACGGCATGGCCTGGGTCGCCGACCGGGTGGACGTGCCGATCCTCGCCGACGAGGCGGTGTTCGGGGTACGGGACCTGGTCGCGGTGATCCGGCGGCGGGCGGCCGACCTGGTCAACGTCAAGCTCGCCAAGTGCGGCGGTCTGCGCCAGGCCCGGACCCTGCTGGAACTCGCCCGGGAACACGGGCTGGGCACCCTCGTCGGGTCCATGATGGAGACTCAGGTCGGGGTCGGCGCGGCGGCCAGCCTGGCCGCCGCCTACCGGACCAGCGCCGTCTCCGACCTGGACGCCGCCTGGTGGCTGGCCTGGTCACCGGTGCACGGCGGGCTGCGGTACGAGGGCGCCACGGTGGTGCTGCCGGACGCGCCGGGGCTCGGCGTCACCGCGGTGACCACAACCCCGGAGAACGAAACTAAGATTCAGCACCGAGGTTGATGATCGCAGATTTTCTTCCTATGGTCCGGATGGGGCACCGACACGTGAGCCGGAGGTCGACGTGAAGTTGGAGCCGGGCCGCGAGGCCCTCGTCCGGGTGGCCGTCGCCACCCTCTGGACCGACCCCGGCGCGACCCGCCCGGTCGACCGGCCCGCCCTGTCGGTGCCCTCGGACACCGACGGCTGGATCACCGGAATGGACGCCAACCAGCGGGTCGGTGACTGCGTGCTCAGCCAACTGCTGCTCGGCGAACGGGTGCTGGTGACCGCGCTGCACCCCGACGGCTGGGCCCGGGTCGTCGCCGTACAGCAGGCCGCGCCCCGGCTCGACCCGCGCGGCTACCCCGGCTGGCTGCCCGCCGCCCAGCTCGCCCCGGCCACCCCCGACGGCGGCCCGGCCGGCCCGCTCGTCGTCGACGCCGTCAGCACCGGCCTACGGGTCGCCCCCGCCGGCCCGGTGGCCCTGCCGGGGGTCGTCCTCGGCACCCGGCTGCACCCGGCCGGTCCCGCCGTCGACGGGTGGCGGCCGGTACGGGTACCCGGGCGGCCCGATCCGCTGTGGGTCCCCGAGGCGGACGTCACCGACCTTCCGGCCACCCCGCCGACCGCCGACGACGTGCTCGCCGTCGCCACCCGGCTGCGCGACGTCGCGTACGTCTGGGGTGGGCTCTCCGGGCACGGGATCGACTGTTCCGGCCTGGTCCACCTGGTGTGGCGACGGCTCGGCGTGACGCTGCCCCGCGACGCCGACGACCAGGCGGCGGCCACCACGCCCGTGCCGGCCGGTGAGGAACGCCCCGGCGACCTGTACTTCTTCGCCCGACCGGGGCGGGGCATCCACCACGTCGGCCTGGTGACCGCCGGCCGGGGGCCACGGATGCTGCACGCCTGCTACCGGCAGCGGCGGGTGCTGGCCGAGCCGCTGCCACCCGACCGGGTCGCCACCCTGGTCGGCGCGCACCGGGTCTGAGCGGCGACGGGCGTCACCGGCAGTGCGGTGACGCCCGTCGGTGGCACTACGGTCAGCGACGCGCCTCGGTCAGCTCACGCCGCCGGTCCCGGGACGACTTGACCAGGCTGGCCACCGTCGCCACGGCGAGGCAGCCGATGATGACCGTCAACGACAGCCAGATCGGGATGTGCGGGGCCCAGCCGATCGGCTCACCACCGTTGAGGAACGGCAGGTTGTTGTCGGCCAGCGCCTCCAGCACCAGCTTGACGCCGATGAAGCCGAGCACCACGGCCAGGCCGTAGCTGAGGTAGATCAGCCGGTCGAGCAGCCCACCCACCAGGAAGTAGAGCTGACGCAGGCCCATCAGCGCGAAGACGTTCGCGGTGAAGACCAGGTACGGCTCCTTGGTGATCCCGAAGATCGCCGGGATCGAGTCCAGCGCGAAGATCAGGTCGGTGGTGCCGATCGCGATCATCACCACCAGCATCGGGGTGAACAGCCGCCGGCCCGCCTCGTGGGTGGTGAGCTTCGCGCCGTCGTAGTCCCGGGACAGCGGCAGCGCCTTGCGGCTCCACCGGATCAGGACGTTCTCCTTGAACTCGTCCTCCTCCGGCTCGCCCTGCCGGGCCAGGTTGATCGCCGTGTAGATGAGGAACGCGCCGAAGATGTAGAACACCCAGGAGAACTGGGAGATCAGGGCCGCACCGGCGGCGATGAAACCACCCCGCATGACCAGGGCCAGCACGATGCCGATGAGCAGCACCTTCTGCTGGTATTTCCGGGGCACCCGGAACCGGGCCATGATGATCACGAAGACGAAGAGGTTGTCCACCGAGAGGCTGTACTCGGTGAGCCAGCCGGTGTAGAACTGGCCGGCCACGTCGCCACCGGCGGTGACCCACAGCCCCGCGCCGAACAGCAGCGCCAGGCCGACGTAGAAGCTGACCCAGAGGCTCGACTCACGGACGCTGGGCTCGTGCGGCCGACGACCGATGATGAAGAGGTCGGCCAGGAGCACCGCCGTCAGTGCGACGAGGGTTCCCGCCCACACCATTCCGGACACGTTCAATCCATTCCTCCGGCAGACACGCGGCGTCGGGCACACCGTACGCCGCGTGACGGCGAGGTGGGCGACGACGCACACACTGGTGACTGTCGGAGGTCTCTTCCGCCAGCGACCCGCAGGCGGGGCGCTGACCGGCGGAGCCGGGTCGAGCTGTCGGGGGACGCTCGACCGTGCTGACGACTCCGTCGCGGGGGAATACTCCCCTCCTCGGCCGCCATTGTTCACCATCGAGGGCTGCGGGCGCATCTCCTGCGGCGTGCATTGCCGGCAGCATCACGTTCCGACGCCAGGCCGACACCCCGGGCCGGGTCGTCCGTTCCGCTTTTTGCCTGCTCCCGGTGTTCGGTGTGCCGGACGGCCGCGTGCCGTGCCACATCGCGCAAGGCGTCCTAGGAGGCTAGGTGTAGGCGGGTGGGTGACCGGTCGCCCCGGCACACCACCGACGCGCCGCTCCGTGGCAGGCTGTCAGCATGGTGCTTGAGGTCGCGCTCATCGACGTACTGCCCGGACACGAGGACGATTTCGCCGCCGCCTACGCGCAGGCGCACGCCATCATCGTCGCCGCCGAGGGATGCCGCTCGGTCCGGATGACCCGGGGCATCGAGTCCCCCTCCCGGTTCGTGCTGCTGGTCGAGTGGGACTCGGTACAGGCCCACGAGGACAACTTCCGGGCCACCGAGGCGTTCGACAGGTGGCGGGCGCTGATCGGCCCGTACTTCGCCGGCCCGCCCCGGGTCGAGCACTTCCTCGACGTACCGGCCTGAGCCGGCCCGGGAGCGCGTCCCCGCCGCCGGGCAGCCTTGCGTCGGCGTTCCGGCGGCCGTCCGGCAACTTCCCGAAAAAATCCACCTTGGTCGATCAGATTCTGTCGTACCCCCGGGTTACCGTGCGGCGCACGCGCGGCAACCGGCCCTGACACGTTCGGGGGTGCCGGGTCCGGTGGTCGCGCGGCGAAGCCCCCTGGCCGCCGGCTGCCCGGCTACCGGCCCGACCCCGTCGCGCGCCACCGTCGGCCACCTCCGGCGGTGCGCCGACGGGAGTGGCACACACGGCGGGGAGTCGCCGCAGGTCCGCCCCCAGGCGCACCGCCGACGCCGCCCCACGAGCGGCTCACCAGCGATGCCCCGCCTGATGGCGCACGGGGCGACAGACCGGCGGAGACGTACGCGGGGTGGGCGGTCGGAGGCCGCCGTGCGGGGTTAATCCGTGGCGTCGGGACCGACCGGTCCGGTTGACTGCCCGGATGACCGCACGGGTGTTCCTGGTGACCGGGGTGAGCCGACGGGTCGGCATCGGCGCGGCAGTCGCCCGCGCCCTCGCCGCCGACGGGCACCGGCTGTTGCTGACCGGGCTACCCGGCTACGACGAGGCGCAGCCCTACGGCGGTGATCCGCAGGGCGTACCGGCGCTGCTGGCCGAACTGGGCGACGCCGCCGCCCACACCGCCGCCGACCTGCTCGACCCGGCCGCCCCGGCCGCGCTGGTCGCCGAGGCGGTACGCCGGCACGGCCGGCTCGACGGCGTGGTGGCGGCACACGCCTACTCCACCCGCACCAGCCTGGGCGGGTTGGACGCCACCGAGATCGACAGGCACCTGCTGGTGAACGTCCGGGCCACCCTGCTCCTGGCCGACGCGTTCGCCACCGCCTTCACCGCCGGGTCGGGCGGCCGGTTGGTGCTCCTGTCCAGCGGCCAGCGCCTCGGCCCGATGCCCGACGAGCTGGCCTACGCGGCCAGCAAGGCCGGGGTGGAGAACCTCGCCACGCAACTCGCCCCGGTGTTGATGCCCCGGGGGATCACCGTCAACTGCCTCAACCCCGGGCCGACCGACACCGGTTACGCCCCGCCCGAGGCGCACGCCGCGGTGGCGGCACTCTTCCCGTCCGGGCGTTGGGGCACCCCGCAGGAGGCCGCCCGGTTGGTGCGGTTCCTCTGCTCACGGGAGGCGGACTGGATCACCGGCCAGGTCATCGACTCCGAGGGTGGCTTCAACCGCTACCGGTGAGCCCGGACCGGCCGCCCGGCCACCGCCGTCCAGGCTCGGGGGCGCAGTCCCGAGGGCCTCCCGACCGTCGCCGCCGCTCGCGTCGTCCGCCGCCGGCCCGGCGGTCAGGGCGGCGACCCGGCGGCGGAACAGTTCCACCGTCTCCGCCGTGCTGAGCGCGGCGGCGGACAGCCAGCCGGTCATCCGGTCGTAACGACCGACGTCCGCGTCGGAGGCCAGCCGTACGTCGGTGGTCAACGCCTCCAGCATCACCGTGCGCGGATCGGCCGGGTCGGGGAACGAATAACAGGAGAAGGCGGTCAACGGGTACGCCCCACCGCGCGGGGCCGCCGTCCCCGGCACCACCCGGATGGTGACGTGCGGCAGCTCGGCGAGGGTCAGCAGGTGCTCCAACTGCTCGTGCCAGACGTCGGCGGGCAGGCCGGCCGGGTCGCAGACCCGCTCGTCGAGCAGGGCGGTGTAGTGCGGCGGTTCGGGGCGACGCAACAGCCCCTGCCTGGTGAGCCGGGCCCGCAGGTCGGCCTCGACGTCGACGTCCGGGTGCAGCAGCCGGCCGGCCGTGATCCGCAACCTGGCGTAGCCGGGTGCCTGGAGCAGGCCGGGCAGCACCGTCGGCTGGTACTCCACGATGGTCGCCGCGCCCGCCTCCAGCTCGGCGTAGGTGCGCTGCCGCTCGCTCATCTCGCCGAGCGCCTTCCACCAGCCGCGCCCGGTCGCCGCGTCGCGGGCGATGACGATCAGCGCCTCACGCTGCGGCGACGGAACCTCGTAGATGTCGAGCAGGTCGAGCACGTCGGCCAGGTCGGGTCGACTCTGCCCCAGCTCGATGCGGGACAACTTGGAAGTGGAGGCCCAGCCCAGCCGGGCGCAGACCTGTTCCAGGGTCAGCGCCTCCCGTCTGCGCAACTGGCGCAGCTCGGCGCCGAGCCTCGCGCGTCGAATGACAGGACTCGATGACAATGGCATCCCAGCCTCCCCACGAGGGAGGGTACGCAGGATCATCACCCAGGGCAACATTTTGCTTGCACACCGCAACGCCTATCTGAGTCGTCCTCGGATGACGCCGTCGTCGTCCGGCCCCGAACGGCAGCCCCCCCGTTCCCCACGGCTGCCGTTCGGGGCACCCGGTCAGGGCCGGTAGGTGCCGAACGACCAGACGTTGCCGGCGAGGTCCCGGGCCGCATAGTCCCGGGAACCGTAGTCGGTGTCGAACGGCTCGCGGATGATCTCCGCCCCGGCCGCCCGCGCGCGGTCGTGGTGGGCGTCCGGGGCGTCGACCGCCACGTAGACGGCGTAGTCGTCGTCGGCCGGCCGGTCCGGTCGAACCCGGCCGGTGCCGAGCATGACGATGCCGTCGCCGAGCGCCAGTTCGGCGTGTGCCACCGTCGCGTCCGGGCCGTCGTGCACCGCGTGGACCCGGAACCCGAACGCGGCGCAGAGCCAGTCGATCGCCGCCCGCGCGTCGGGGTACCGGAAGGTCGGGTAGATGTTCGTCATGCGCCGAGTGTGCCGGCCGCCGGTCAGCCCGGATTGGACGAATGGGAACCCGGCCGGCCCAGCGCCGCCGGGGTCGTCCCGGTGAACTCCCGGAACTCCCGGATCAGGTGCGACTGGTCGTAGTACCCCCAGTGTGCCGCCAGCCCGGCCCAGCCGTCCATTGGCCCCGTCCGGCCGTCCACCGACCCGGGACCCTGAGGTGGGGCGGGCCCGGCGGAGGCCGCGTCCTGCCGGCCCAGCGCCGCGTATGCCCGCTGGAAACGCAGCAGCCGGGCGGTTGTCTTCGGGCCCAGCCCCAGTTCCCGGCGGAACCGCGCGGCCAGGTGCCGGCGGCTCCACCCCAGCTCGTCGGCCAACCCGCCGATGCCGATCCGGCCGGCCGAGCCGGTGAGCAGGTCCCAGGCCCGACCGAGGTGCGGATCGACCGGGTCGGCGTCCGCCAGCCGGGCGTCGAGCGCCGCGTCGAGCAGGGCGAACCGGTGTGGCCAGTCCGGTGCCCCGGCCAGCCGGGCCCGCAACCGGTGAAGCCACGGGTCGGGCAACCCGTCGAGTGCCACCGCCCGGTTGGTCAACTCCCCCAACGGCACCCCGAGGACCCGGCGGGCCGCCGGCGGGGTGAGCAGCAACTGCACCCCCGCCCCGGCACCGGCCGTCGAGGTCGTGCAGTAGCCGTCGTACGGCCCGGCCACGAACGAGTCCACCCGGTACGCGCTGTGCGCCGCCGAGCGCGGGTTCAGCACGTCGAGCGGGGCGCCCCAGCCGAGGATGAGGACCACGAACGCGCCGGCCGCCTCGTGCCGTACCAGTGCCGGCGCGTCCCGCCCCGACGCCACGCCCACCGGAGCACCCTCCCGGTAGCCCAGGTACCGGCCCACGACGGGACGCAGCCGTGCCGCCGGCAGGCCGACACGCACCTCGTCCAGCACCGGCCCGTCCGTCACTTCACCCCGGCGGCGTCCATCCCCCGCAGCTCCTTCTTGAGATCGGCGACCTCGTCACGGATCCGCGCGGCCAACTCGAACTGCAACTCCCGGGCGGCGGCGAGCATCTGGTCGTTGAGCTCCTGGATGAGTTGGGCCAGGTCGGCGCGGGCCATTCCCTCCCGCGACGGCGTGCCGGCGGTGGCCCGACTGCGGCTGCGGGTCTCCTTGACCGGGGCCTTGCCCCGGGACAGCTGCCGCGCGGCACCGCCGACCCGGGCGCTCTCGGTGTCCTCCGCCTCCCGGTAGATGTCGTCGAGGATGTCGTGGATCTTCTTGCGCAGCGGCTCGGGGCTGATCCCGTGCGCCTCGTTGTGCGCGATCTGCTTGGCCCGGCGACGGTTGGTCTCGTCGATCGCCGACGCCATCGAGGGGGTGATCTTGTCGGCGTACATGTGGACCTGGCCGGAGACGTTACGGGCGGCCCGGCCGATGGTCTGGATCAGCGACCGGCCGCTGCGCAGGAAGCCCTCCTTGTCGGCGTCGAGGATCGCCACCAGGGAGACCTCGGGCAGGTCGAGACCCTCCCGCAGCAGGTTGATGCCGACCAGCACGTCGTAGTCGCCCTTGCGCAGCTCGCGCAGCAGCTCCACCCGGCGCAGGGTGTCGACCTCGGAGTGCAGGTAGCGCACCCGGATGCCGTTCTCCAGCAGGTAGTCGGACAGGTCCTCGGCCATCTTCTTGGTCAGCGTGGTGACCAGCACCCGCTCGTCGCGCTCGGTGCGCAGCTTGATCTCGTGCATCAGGTCGTCGATCTGCCCCTTGGTCGGTTTGATCACGACTTCCGGGTCGATCAGACCGGTGGGGCGGATGACCTGCTCGACGAACTCGCCCTGGGCCTGCTCCAACTCCCACGGGCCGGGGGTGGCGGAGAGGAAGACCAACTGGCCGACCCGCTCCAGGAACTCGTCGAAGCGCAGCGGCCGGTTGTCGGCGGCACTGGGCAGCCGGAAGCCGTGGTCGATGAGCATCCGCTTGCGCGAGGCGTCGCCCTCGAACATGCCGCCGATCTGCGGGATGGTGACGTGCGACTCGTCGACCACGGTGAGGAAGTCGTCGGGGAAGTAGTCGAGCAGGCAGTGCGGCGGGCTGCCGGGCAACCGACCGTCGATGTGCATCGAGTAGTTCTCGATGCCTGAGCAGAAGCCGACCTGCCGCATCATCTCCAGGTCGTAGGTGGTGCGCATCCGCAGCCGCTGCGCCTCCAGCAGCTTGCCCTGCCGTTCCAGCTCGGCCAGCCGGTCGGCCAGCTCGGCCTCGATGTCCCGGGTGGCCCGCTCCATCCGCTGCGGGCCGGCCGCGTAGTGGGTGGCCGGGAAGATCAGCAGATTGTCGACCTCCCTGACCACGTCCCCGGTGAGCGGGTTGAGGTAGTAGAGCTTCTCCACCTCGTCGCCGAACAGCTCGATCCGGACGGCCAGCTCCTCGTATGCCGGGATGATCTCCAGGGTGTCGCCCCGGACCCGGAACGTGCCCCGCTGGAAGGCCATGTCGTTGCGGGTGTACTGGATGTCGACCAGGCGGCGCAGCAACTGGTCGCGGTCGAGTTCCTGCCCGACGACGACCCGCACGGCCCGGTCGAGGTACTCCTCCGGGGTGCCCAGGCCGTAGATGGCCGAGACGGTCGCCACCACGATCGTGTCCCGCCGGGTGAGCAGCGACATGGTCGCCTTGTGCCGCAGCCGCTCGACCTCCTCGTTGATCGAGGAGTCCTTCTCGATGTAGGTGTCGGTCTGCGGGATGTACGCCTCGGGCTGGTAGTAGTCGTAGTAGGAGACGAAGTACTCGACCGAGTTGTGCGGGAGCAGCTCGCTGAACTCCTTGGCGAGCTGGGCGGCGAGGGTCTTGTTGGGGGCGAGCACCAGGGTCGGCCGTTGCAGCCGCTCGACCAGCCACGCCGTGGTGGCGCTCTTGCCGGTGCCGGTGGCGCCGAGCAGCACGGTGTTACGATCACCACGCCGGACCCGGCGCTCAAGATCATCAATGGCGGCCGGCTGGTCGCCGGCCGGCTGGAACTCGCTGACGACCTGGAAGCGACCGTCGAGCCGGGGAATGTCGAGCGCCATGACCCCCACGGTACGCCGCGGGTCCGACACTTCACCGCGATCGCCGGACAGCCGGTGATCAGCTTCGATATTGCCATTGTGGCCCACATCGCAGCGGGCTAGCCTGGACAGCGTAGGCCGCTCGCGGCGGCCGACCGCGGCGGTGGCCGGGCCCTCGACAGGCTCCCACCGCCCGGCACCTGGGGTCGCAGCACCCGGACATCACCGGCGTGCGCATCCCGCGTGGTCGCGCCCCTGGCGCAGACCGGCCGCCGCGAGCGCCCCTGCACGTCTCCCCCACCCCCACCGGCACCACCGATCCGCCACCGGCACCCCGTCTGCCCCGCAGCGCCCCGTCCGACCCCGGCGGCGTCACTCCGGTCCGGCTGACCCCGGCGGCGTCACTCCGCCCCGGCCGGCCCGTTCAACCACACGTGGACACCTCGCCCGACCAGCCACCACGCCCATCGGGAGCCGGTCCGGACCACCGCCGCGCCGGCCGCCACCACCGCGACGCCGCCGCGGACGGCACACCGGGCCGGCGACGGACCACCCTGGTCGCCCTGGTCGTGGTCGCCGTCACGGCCGCAACGGCCCTCGTGGCCGGCCTGGTCTCCGGCGCACCCGCCCCGACCACCACGGCGCGGGCCCTCACCGACGACGAGGCCGAGCGGCTCGCCGCCGTCCGGGTCGGCACCTACCGGGACGTCCGGGCCGGGGTACGGGTGGCCGTCGGCACCGGGGCCGGGCGCACCGACCTGGTCGGCTGGGTCGACTGGTCCCGCCCGCTGGCCTACCTCGACGTCGGCGGCCCGGGAGCCGGACCGGACCGGGGCCTGGTGCAGGCCACCCCGTCGGCGGTGGTGCAGCGCCCCGACCCCGCCGCGATCGTGGCCCCGGGCCGGCCACCGCTGGTGCCGCCCGGTGACCGCTGGCGGCTGCGGAACCCGGCACCCGGGCGGGGCCTGGGCGGGGCGCTCACCGTGCTCTTCGCCCTCGCCGCCGACCGGGCCGCACCCACCGCTGCGCTGCGCGCCGGAGGCGGCCGGTGGCTCGGCCGGGAGACCCTCGGCGGCGACCAGGTCGACGTCCTCCAAGCGGCGCTGTGGCCGGCTGCAGGACCCGCCACCGGAGCGCCCACGGCCAACCCACAGGCCACCACGGCACCCGCCACCGCCGTGCCGGACGGGCGTCCGGCCGACGACGCCGACCCCCGCTGGTGGGTCGACCGCGACGCGCGGCTGCGCCGCTGGGCGGGTCGGCTCGCCGACGGCACCCCGATCACGGTCGACCTGGACCGGTTCGACCGGCCGATCCCCTGGCCCGTCGACGTGCTCGGCGGCCGGCCCGGCCTGCCCCGCGCCCCCACCGACGAGGAGACCGCCCGGCTGGACCGGCTCGCCACCCGGCTGCGCTCCGGGACCGGGAGCGCGGCGGTCACCGTCACCGCACCCCTCGGCAGCGCCGCCAACCTGCGCGGCGGCGGCTGGCTGAGCTGGACGGCCGGCGTCGCCTACCTGTCCGTCGCCGAACTGGACACCCTCGGCCGCCGGACGCTGCGGCGTCGGGACCGGGCCGGCTTCGCCCGGGCGGACGTACCGGTCGGACCGCACACCGCGGCCTCCGGCCCGTCGGCGGCACCGCCGCTGCCGCTGCCGACCGGGGCCGGCTGGCGGCTCGCGGCCCGGCCGGCCGACGAGTTGGACACGCTGGTCGAGGCGGCGGTACGGGCCGCCACGTCGAGCCGGGACACGACCACGACGGTCCACGTCCGCAGCGACCGACAGGCCGACCGCCCGGTGGACGTGTTCGAGGTACGCCGCCAGGGCCAGCGGCTGCGGTACTGGCTGGACCGTTCCGGCTTCCTGCACCGGTTGGAGCTGCGCACCACCGGCGGGCTGTGGGCGCAACTGGAGCTGACCCCCGGCCCGCTGCCGGCGGGGATCGTCCCCACCCACCGGAAACCGCCCCCGCCAGCCCGGCCAGGCTGACCCGGCGGCAGCACCGTCAGGCTGACCCGGCAGGACGGCAGCCGGTCAGGGCCGCCAGCCGGTCCGCGCCGCCCACTCCTGCGCCCGCAGGTACTCCTCGGCGAACCACGGGTCGGCGGCGGTGCCGGCCCCGTCGCCGGCCGGTGCCGACGCCGCCGCCTCCCGGTTCACCAGCAGGTACGCCGCCCGCCGATCGGGGTCCGCGCGCAGGTGGTCCCGCATCATCAGGGCGTGCCGCCAACCGGCCGATCCCGCCACCCGCAGGTGCACGGCGACCGGCCGGCCCGGATCGGCGCTGCCGTGCAACCGCTGCGCCCAGCCCCCGTCACCGTCCCCACCCGTCCCGGCGTCGCGGTCCGCCCAGCGGGGGCGGTTCCCTTGCACGCCTGGCACCCTCGGGAACCCGGCGTCGGCGAGCCGGCGCGCCACCGGGCCGTCCGCCTCGGCCATCGACGGCACGGTCACCTGCACGTCGATGACGTCCCGCCCGGCCAGCCCCGGGACAGCGGTGGGACCGACATGGTCGATCCGCAGGTCGTCGGGGGCCAGCGCGTGCCGGATCCGGGCGGCGATCCGGGCGTACTGCTGCGGCCAGGTCGGGTCCGGCGCGGTCGACACCGCCGGCCCACCCGGGACCACCAGCTGTTCCCGCACGTTACGTTCGTAGGGCACCAGGCGTGCCGACCAGAGGGCGTCCACGGCGGCGTGCAGCTCGTCGAGGCCGCCCTCGTTGTCGAGCACCACGTCGGCCGCCGCGCGGCGACGGGCGTCGTCGGCCTGCGCGGCGATCCGCCGCTCGGCCTCCGCGCGGCTCATCCCCCGGGTCCGCACCAACCGCTCCACCCGGATGGCCACGGCCGTCCGCACCACCACCACCAGGTGGTACGTCGGCGCGAGCCCCACCTCCACCAGCAGCGGTACGTCGTTGACCACCACCGCGTCGGCGGGTGCCGCGGCGAACAGCTCGGCGGACCGGGCCCGTACCCGGGGATGGGTGATCTCCTCCAGCCGGCGACGGGCGGTCGCGTCGGCGAAGACCAGTGCGCCCAGCGCCGCCCGGTCCAGCGTCCCGTCGGCGGCCAGCACCCGCTCGGAGAAGGCGGCGACGATCGCGGCCAGCCCCTCGGTGCCCGGTGCCACCACCTCCCGGGCGATCCGGTCCGAGTCGACGATCACCGCGCCCCGCTCGGCCAGCCGGGTCGCCACGGCGCTCTTGCCGGACCCGATGCCGCCGGTCAACCCCACCCTCAGCACCCGCCCAGTCAACCGGACCGCCTCCCACCCCACCACACCGCCCCACCCCTGAGTCGATCGTCCCGTCGCGGGACGGGAGCGGAGGCACCCGGACGGCACAGAGCCCCGCCCCCGGTCCGCGTGGCGGATCGGGGGCGGGGCTCCTGTGTCAGCGGCTACCCGGACCCGGTGACGTCAGACGTCGTACCGGGTGGGAGGCAGCGTCCGGCTCACTTGCCGCCGGCGAGCTTCTCCCGCAGCGCGGCGAGCGCCTCGTCGGTGGCCAGGGTGCCGGCCGGCTCCTCGGCCTGCCGGCTCGGGGTCGACGAGCTGGTCGAGGTGGTGGTGCCACCACCGGCGGCCACGGGCGGAGCCGGGTTCGCAGCGGCCTCGGCGTCGGCGGCCCGGGAGGTCTGCACCTGCTTGGTGTGGGCCTCCCAGCGCTGACGCGCCTCGGCGTACTGGTTCTCCCAGGTCTCGCGCTGCTTGTCGTACCCTTCGAGCCACTCGCCCGTCTCCGGGTCGAAGCCCTCCGGGTAGATGTAGTTGCCCTCGTTGTCGTACGTCGCGGCCATGCCGTAGAGGGTCGGGTCGAAGTGCTCCTCGCCCTCGACGAAGCCCTCGTTGGCCTGCTTGAGCGACAGCGAGATCCGGCGGCGCTCCAGGTCGATGTCGATGACCTTGACCATGACCTCGGAGCCGACCTGGACGACCTGCTCCGGGATCTCCACGTGGCGCTCGGCCAGCTCGGAGATGTGGACCAGGCCCTCGATGCCGTCGTCGACCCGGACGAACGCGCCGAACGGCACCAGCTTGGTGACCTTACCCGGCACGATCTGCTGGATCGCGTGGGTCCGGGCGAACTGCCGCCACGGGTCCTCCTGGGTCGCCTTCAGCGACAGCGAGACCCGCTCGCGGTCCAGGTCGACGTCCAGGACCTCGACCTCGACCTCCTGGCCCACCTCGACGACCTCGGACGGGTGGTCGATGTGCTTCCAGGACAGCTCGGAGACGTGCACCAGGCCGTCCACGCCGCCCAGGTCGACGAACGCGCCGAAGTTGACGATCGAGGAGACGACGCCCTTGCGGACCTGCCCCTTCTGGAGCTTGTTGAGGAACTCGGTGCGCACCTCGGACTGCGTCTGCTCCAGCCAGGCCCGGCGGGACAGGACCACGTTGTTGCGGTTCTTGTCCAGCTCGATGATCTTGGCTTCGAGCTCGCGGCCGACGTACGGCTGCAGGTCACGCACCCGCCGCATCTCGACCAGCGACGCGGGCAGGAAGCCGCGCAGGCCGATGTCGAGGATGAGACCACCCTTGACGACCTCGATGACCGAGCCGCGGACGACACCGTCCTCGTCCTTGATCTTCTCGATCGTGCCCCAGGCCCGCTCGTACTGCGCCCGCTTCTTGGAGAGGATCAGCCGCCCCTCCTTGTCCTCCTTCTGGAGGACCAGGGCCTCGATGTGGTCACCGACCGAGACGACCTCGGCGGGGTCCACGTCGTGCTTGATCGACAACTCCCGCGAGGGGATGACACCCTCGGTCTTGTAGCCGATGTCGAGCAGGACCTCGTCCCGATCGACCTTGACGACGGTGCCTTCGACAATGTCGCCGTCGTTGAAGTACTTGATGGTCTCGTCGATCGCGGCGAGGAAAGCCTCCTCGGAACCGAGATCGTCGTGGGTGACCCGGGTGGCGCTCGAGGGGGCCTCGATGCTGCTCGTCATGTGGGCGGTTGCTCCGGTCGGATGGGTTGTCACAGCAGGCGTGGTGTCGCAGTGACCCGTTCGCGCCAGCGGATCCGCCACCGACCCCACCTGACGATCGCCAAGAGAGGATCATCGGTGCTCCGGTGACCGCGCACCTGCTCCCTGCCGAGGTACACGATCCACGAGCGCATCGTCTAGCCTACCCGCTGCATTACCACAGCGTGCAAGCCCTCCCGGGTCCTCACGACCTCGTCTGCTGCGAAAGCGGAGATTTCGGTGGGAAAGCACCTCCGCTGTCTCATCCGTCACATCCGCCCCACGGGACCGACAGCGTACGGCCGTCCGCCGCGCCGCGCACGCCGGGGTCCGGCGGACGACGCCACCGCAGGGCCTAGCGTGAACGGGTGGACGACGACGAGCGGGTGATCCGACGCCGGGTGGGCGACACCGAGGCACGGCGGGCCAACCGCGGCTGGTGGGACGCCGATGCCGACGACTACCAGGCCGAACACGGGGCCTTCCTGGGCGAGGTGGACTTCCGCTGGTGCCCGGAGGGGCTGCGCGAGTCCGAGGCGCGGCTGCTCGGCGAGCTGGCCGGGCGACGGGTGCTGGAGGTCGGCTGCGGCGCGGCATCCTGCGCCCGCTGGCTGGCCACCCAGGGGGCCGAGCCGGTCGCCTTCGACCTCTCCGCCGGCATGCTGCGGCACGCCACCCGCGCCGCCGGCACCACCGGGGTACGCGTCCCGCTGGTGCAGGCCGACGCGTTGGCCCTGCCGTTCGCCGGGGCGTCGTTCGACATCGCCTGCACGGCGTTCGGGGCGATCCCGTTCGTCGCCGACTCGGCCGCCCTGATGGCCGAGGTGCACCGGGTGCTGCGCCCCGGCGGGCGCTGGGTGTTCTCGGTGACCCACCCGATGCGCTGGGTCTTCCTGGACGACCCCGGCGAGGGCGGGCTCACCGCCGTGCACTCGTACTTCGACCGCTCCCCCTACGTCGAGCAGGACGAGCGGGGGGTGGCCAGCTACGTGGAGCAGCACCGCACCCTCGGCGACCGGATCCGCGAACTGATCGGTGCCGGCTTCCGCCTGGTCGACCTGGTGGAACCGGAGTGGCCGGCCGGCCACCGGGATACCTGGGGGCAGTGGAGCCCGCTACGTGGGCGGCTCTTCCCCGGCACCGCCATCTTCGTCACCGAGAAGCCGGCCACCACCTGACCGACCACCACCTGGCCGGCCGGCGTTCCACGGCGCCGAACGGCCGCCGTCGCACCGCCGGTGCGCCCTGACGCCCCGTGCCCGGCGGTACGCTGCCGTCATGAGCGCCGAGTCCATCCCGACATCACCTGGCCCCTGGTGTCCGGACCCGATGCGGCAGCAGCGTGCCGACTACACGCTGGAGGATCTGCTCGCCCTGCCGGACGACGCCCCCCGCGTCGAACTCGTCGACGGAGTGATCCAGGTGACGCCCTCACCCACCCTGGGCCATCAGAACATCGCCAGCCTGCTGTGGTTGTGGCTGCACAGCCGGGTGCCCGACCGCCTCCGGGTCGCCCAGGCGGTCGGGGTCGGGTTGAGCGCCAACACCAGCCGTCAGCCGGACGTGCTGCTCTACCGGGCCGAGGTGCCGGCCGACCGGTTCCGCCTGCGCCCTTCCGACGTCCTGCTCGCGGTGGAGATCGTCTCGCCCGGCACCCGACGGGTCGACCGGTTCGCCAAACCCGGTGAGTACGCCGCCGCCGGCATCCCGTTCTACTGGCGCGTCGAACAGGACCCGGTGCACCTCTACGCGTACCGGATCGGCGACCGGGTCGGCCCCGGCGGGGAGCGGCAGTACGAGTTGGTCGCCGACAGCGCCGAGCTGATCGAGCTGACCGAACCGTTCGACATCAAACTGCCGATCGCCGAGATCACCCCGTAGCCCGGCCCGGTGGCCGCCGGGCAGCGCCTGTTTCGGGGCGGTGCCGCAGGGTACCCGCCGGCCATGGCCGAGCACCGGTTCCAGCGCCGCACCGTGAGCCGCGCTGACGACCCGCAGCAGACCTACCGGGAGTTCACCGAGGCGGTGAACATGAAACCCGGGGAGTTGTCGTCCTGGTTGCAGACACCCGAGTCCAAGCAGGTCGGCTGGCACAAGGGTGGCCGGTCCGGCGGCGGCGAGTCGGTGGGGCACTCGTCGGGCCGGCGGATCGTCGACCTGCTGCGCCGTAAGCGGGCCGAACTGTCCGCCGCCGACTACCGGCACATGCGCACGGTGATCGGCTACGTGCACCGGCACCTGGCGCAGCGACCGACCGGCGACGTCCGGGACACGAAGTGGCGCTGGTCGCTGATGAACTGGGGCCACGACCCGCTGCGCTGACCGGGCCGGGCCTGCCGCCGGGCCAGGTGCTGCCCGGGTCAGGCGGGCCGGCCGCGACAGCCGGAGGGTGGGGTCAGGCCGTCGTGGCGAAGTCGACGTCCTTCGTGGCGACCGTGCCCGCCGTGCGCCCCGGGGCCTGCTGGTGCGTCCAGTAGAGGTTGGTGTGCGCGACGACCTGCCCGGGCGGCGGCGCGCCCCACCGTGTGCGGTCCTGGGTGGTGTGGGCGTCGGCGACCAGCGTGGTGTCGTAGCCCCGCACGAACGCGCCGTGCAGGGTCGACCGGACGCACGCGTCGGTCTGCGCGCCGACCACCACGAGCCGCCCGACGCGCAGCCCGGCCAGCACCGACTCCAGCTCGGTGTCCTCGAAGGAGTCGCCGTAGCGCTTGTCGACCAGCGGTTCCGCCTCGGCCGGGACCAGCTCGGGCACGATCTGCCAGTCGTCACCGCCGGGGACGAGCCGGGCGTCGGAGTGCCGCACCCAGACGACGGGCACCCCCTCCCGGCGGGCCCGCCGCACCAGGGCAGCCATGTTGGCGACCACGTCGTCACGCCGGTACGCCCCGGCGACGACCCCGTTCTGCACGTCGACGACGAGCAGTGCGGTGTGCGGCCGGTCGGCGAGTGTGCTCATGTCTCCCCCTGGTCGGGCCGGTGCGGTGGGTGCGGAGGCTAGTGGTCGGCGCTGTTCCAGTCCCGGCCGACGCCGACGGAGACCTCCAGCGGCACCGACAGCGGGTACGCCGCCCCCATCTCCTGCCGAACCAGCGTCTCCAACGCCTCCCGCTCGTCGGGGGCGACCTCGAAGACCAGCTCGTCGTGCACCTGGAGCAGCATTCGGGAGCGCAGCCCGGCGTCGCGCAGCGCGGTGTCGACGCGCAGCATGGCGACCTTGATGATGTCGGCCGCCGAGCCCTGGATGGGGGCGTTGAGCGCCATCCGCTCGGCCATGTCCCGGCGCTGCCGGTTGTCGCTGACCAGGTCGGGCAGGTAGCGGCGGCGACCCAGGACGGTGGAGGTGTAGCCGTCCTGGCGGGCGCGGGCCACCACCTCCTGGAGGTAGTCGCGGACGCCGCCGAACCCGGCGAAGTAGTTCTCCATCAGCCCCCGGGCCTCCTCGGCGGTGATGCCGAGCTGCTGCGACAGGCCGAAGGCGCTCAGGCCGTACGCCAGGCCGTAGTTCATCGCCTTGATCTTGCGGCGTTGGTCGGCGGTGACCTCGCCGACCGGGACGGTGAAGACCGACGACGCGGTGGCGGCGTGGAAGTCGTGGCCGGAGTTGAACGCCTCGATCAGCGCCTCGTCCAACGACAGGTGCGCCATGATCCGCATCTCGATCTGGCTGTAGTCGGCGGTGAGCAGGGTCTGGTAGCCGTCGCCCACCACGAAGGCCCGACGGATGCGCCGGCCCTCCTCGGTACGGATCGGGATGTTCTGGAGGTTGGGGTCGGTGGAGGAGAGCCGACCGGTGGCCGCCACCGTCTGCTTGAACGTGGTGTGGATGCGCCCGTCGTCGGCGACCGACTTGAGCAGGCCGTCGACGGTGGTCTTGAGCTTCGCCACGTCCCGGTGGCGCAGCAGGTGCTCCAGCACGGGGTGCGGGTTCTGGGCGTAGAGCCACTGGAGCGCGTCGGCGTCGGTGGTGTACCCGGTCTTGATCTTCTTGGTCTTGGGCAGCCCCAGCTCCCCGAAGAGCAGCTCCTGGAGCTGCTTGGGCGAGCCGAGGTTGAACTCCCGCCCCACGGCGGCGTACGCGCCCTGGGCGGCGGACTTCACCTCGCCCGCGAAGTGCGCCTCCAGTTCCTGGAGGTAGTCCAGGTCGGCGCCGATGCCGACGCGTTGCATCCCCGCCAGCACCTCGGACAGGGGCAGCTCCACCTCGGCCATCAGCCGGGCGGACTGCTCGCCGTCGCGGGACAGCTCGGCGTCGATCGCGTCGGCCAGGTCGAGGGTGGCGCGCGCCTGGAGCATCAGGTTCTGCTCGGCCTCGCCGTCGTCGCCGAGGCCGTCGAAGGTGAGCTGCCCGGTCTCCGGCGCGTCGACCCGCAGCTCGCGGTGCAGGTAGCGCAGCGCCAGGTCGGTCAGGTCGTAGGAGCGCTGGTCGGGGCGGGCCAGGTAGGCGGCCAGCTCGGTGTCCCGGGCGACGCCGGCCAGCGACCAGCCCCGCGCGGCGAACGCCAGCCGGGCGTGCTTGCTGTCGTGCAGCACCTTGGGCTGCCGGGGGTCGGCCAACCAGTCGGCCAGGGCGCGTTCGTCGGCCTCGGCCAACGTCGCCGGGTCGAGCCAGGCGGCCGGGCCGCTGGCCAGCGCGATGGCCAGCGCGTCGAGCTGCGGCTCGTAGCGCTCGCGGGGGTCCTTCGGCTTGGCCGGCGTCTTCACGGCGACGCCGACCTGGGTGCCGGTGGGGACGTGTGCGGCCAGCCAGTCGACCAGCGCGCCGGGCGCGGTGAGCCGCTCGCCGGCCAGGTCGAAGCCGGCCTCGGCCTCCGGCTCCACCGCCTCCAGGTATTGATACAGCCGGTCACGCAGGATGCGGAACTGGAGGGTGTCGAAGACCTGGTGCACGGCCTCCCGGTCCCAGCCCTGCCAGCGGGCGTCCTCGGGGCGGATCGGCAGCTCCAGGTCGGAGACCAGGCAGTTGATCTCGTAGTTGCGGATCACGTCGGCGAGCCGCTCGCGCAGGCTGTCGCCGGCCTTGCCCTTGATCTCGTCGGCGTGGGCGATCACGCCCTCGACCCCGCCGTAGGTGTTGATCCACTTGGCGGCGGTCTTGTCGCCGACGCCGGGGATGCCGGGCAGGTTGTCGCTCTTCTCGCCGACCAGGGCGGCCAGGTCGCGGTAGCGCTGCGGGCCGACGCCGTACTTGGCCTCGATCGCCGCCGGGTCCATCCGGGCCAGGTCGGAGACGCCCTTGCGGGGGTAGAGCACGGTGACGTCGTCGCCGACGAGTTGGAAGGCGTCCCGGTCGCCGGTGCTGATCAGCACCTGCATGCCCTGGTCGCGGGCCTGGCAGGCGAGGGTGGCGATCACGTCGTCGGCCTCGTAGCCTTCCCGCTCGACGACCGGGATGCGCAGCGCGTCGAGGACCTCCTTGACCAGGCTGACCTGGCCCTTGAAGTCGGCCGGGGTCTCGCTGCGGCCGGCCTTGTACTCCGCGTACTTCTCGGTGCGGAAGGAGCGGCGGGAGACGTCGAAGGCGACCACGATGTGGGTGGGCTGCTCGTCGCGGAGCACGTTGATCAGCATCGAGGTGAAGCCGTAGACCGCGTTGGTCGGCTGCCCCGTCGTGGTGGAGAAGTTCTCCACCGGCAGGGCGAAGAACGCCCGGTATGCCATGGAATGTCCGTCGACGAGGAGCAGGCGCGGCGTCGTAGCTGTCACGGCAGCGACTCTAGCCCGTACCCCCGACAACCCCCGGCGGCGGCACGGCCGCCGCCGGGGGTGGACCGGAACTCAGAGCACCTTGGCGAGGAACGTCCTGGTCCGCTCGTGTTGCGGATTGGCGATCACCTCGCGCGGGTCGCCGGACTCGACGACCACGCCGCCGTCCATGAAGACCAGCGTGTCGCCGACCTCCCGGGCGAAACCGATCTCGTGGGTCACCACGATCATGGTCATCCCGTCCCGGGCAAGGTCCTTCATCACGTCCAGGACCTCGCCGACCAGTTCCGGGTCGAGCGCGCTGGTCGGCTCGTCGAAGAGCATCAGCTTCGGCCGCATCGCCAACGCGCGGGCGATCGCCACCCGCTGCTGCTGCCCGCCGGAGAGCTGACCGGGGTACGCGCCGAGCTTGTCGCCCAGCCCCACCCGCTCCAGCAGCTGCGCGGCCCGCTCCCGGGCCGCCGCCTTCTTCTCCCGGCCCAGCAGCACCGGCGCCTCGGTCACGTTGCCCAGCACCGTCATGTGCGGGAAGAGGTTGAACCGCTGGAACACCATCCCGATCGAACGGCGCTGCGCGGCCACCTCCTTCTCCCGCATCTCGTGCAGCCGGCCGCCGCGCTCCCGGTAGCCGATCAGCTCGCCGTCCACCCGGATCGACCCGGCGTTGATCTTCTCCAGGTGGTTGATGCAGCGCAGGAAGGTCGACTTGCCGGAGCCGGACGGCCCCAGCAGGCAGCACACCTCGCCCGACCGGACCTCCAGGTCGATGCCCTTGAGCACCTCCAGCGGCCCGAACGACTTGTGCACCTGCTCGGCCCGCACCATCAGCCCGGACCCGTCGGCCGACGCACCGGCCCGGCCCGACTCGGCGGCGGGAGCACCCGCCTGGCCGGGAATCAGCTCGCTCATGCCTGACCCACCGTCCCCGCGTTGCCGCCGCCACCGGTCTCCGCCGCCATCCCGCGCAACCGCAGCCGGGCCCGGCCGGCCGGGCCGTAGCCCTTGCCGAAGTGCCGCTCCAGGAAGTACTGCCCGACCAGCAGGATGCTGGTCAGGAAGAGGTACCACAGGCAGGCGGCGACATACATCGGGAAGATCTGGAAGGTCCGTTTGCCGACCGCGTCGAGCTGGAAGAACAGCTCCACGCTCACCGGCACGTAGAGCAGCAGCGAGGTGTCCTTGAGCATCGCGATGGTCTCGTTGCCGGTCGGCGGGATGATCACCCGCATCGCCTGCGGCAGCACCACCCGACGCAGCAGCTGACCCCGGCTCATGCCCAGCGCCTGGGCCGCCTCGGTCTGCCCCTCGTCGACCGACTGGATGCCGGCCCGGACGATCTCGGCCATGTAGGCCGCCTCGGACAGCGCCAACCCCAGCAGGCCGGCCATGAAACCGGTGAGGATGTCCCGGGAGGAGAAGCCGAACAGCCGCAGTTGCAGGTTGTCGATGCCGAAGAGCTGGCCGAGCTGGGTGTCGAACGGCACCCCGAACTCGATCCGGCTCCACAGGATGCCGATGTTGCCGAAGACCGCCAGCAGCACCAGCCGGGGCACCGCCCGGAAGAACCAGGTGTAGAGCCAGGCGACCCCGCGCAGGATCGGATTGTCCGACAGCCGCATCACCGCCACCACCACACCCAGCGTGACGCCGATGAGCATCGCGCTCACCGTCATCAGCACCGTGCCGCGCAGCAGCCCCTCGATGATCGGCGGACGGAACATCTTGTCCACCATGAACGACCAGTTGAAGGCGTCGTTGGTGACCAGCAGGTGGACGAACATGGCGACCAGCACGGCCAGCACGGCGACCGCGACCCAGCGCCCCGGGTGCCGTACGGGCACGGCGCGGAGAGGCTCCGGCCGCGCCCGTACGGTGGAAGTGTCGTGGGATTCCATGACCTGTTACGGGTTGATCGCGGGGTCCGTGATCGCGCCGTCCGCCACCTTCCACTTGTCCAGCACCGACTTGTACGACCCGTCGGCGATCAGCGCCTTGGTCGCGTCCCGCACCGCCTCGGCGAACGCCGCCTGGTCCTTGCCGACCACGTAGCCGTACGGGGCCGCCTCGTACTGCTTGTCGAGCAGTTCGAGGGCGTCGTTGGACTGGGTCACCGCGTACACCCCGACCGGGTAGTCGGCGAGCATCGCGTCGTCCTTGCCGGAGACCACCGCGGCGGTGGCGGCGTCCTGGCCGGGGAACTGCTCGACGGTGATCGCCGGCTTACCGGCGTCGGTGCAGGTCTTGGAGCGCTTCTGGATGTCCTCGACCTGGACGGTGTCCTTCTGCACGGCGATCTTCTTGCCGCAGGCGTCGTCGATCGTGACGCCGGCCGGGTTGCCCTTCTTGGTCACCCACTGGGTGCCGACCTGGAAGTAGCTGACCATGTTGGCCTGCTGCTTGCGCTCGTCGTTGATGGTGAACGACGAGACGCCCACCTCGTACTTGCCGGTGCTCACGCCGGAGATGATGTCGCCGAACGGCGCGGAGACGAACTCCGCCTTGAGGCCGAGCTTCGCCGCCACGGCGGTGAACAGCTCGACGTCGAAGCCGATCACCGTCTTGCCGTCGCTGTCGAGGAACTCCGCCGGGGCGTACGTCGAGTCGGTGCCCACGACGATCTTGCCGTCGGCCTTGATGGCCGCCGGGACCTTGTCGGCCAGCGAGGTGTCGGCCGACGCGCTGACCGAGGGACCGCCGCCGGGCTGCTCGGTGCTCTCCTCCTCGCCACAGGCGGCGAGGGAGAGCAGCAGGGCGGTCGCGCCGGCGACGCCGAACGCCGCCCGCCGACCAGGGGTGAGGTGGAACATGCGTGTACTCCTTTGCGAGGGGGCGACGGTCAGGCCACGCCCAGGTAGGCCTCTTTGACCGACGGGTCGTGCAGCAGGTCGGCGCCGGTGCCGCTCTTGACGATGCGGCCGGTCTCCAGCACGTACGCCCGGTGGGCCCGGGCGAGCGCCTGCTGCGCGTTCTGCTCCACCAGCAGGATCGTGGTGCCCTGCTCGTTGATCTCGGTGATGATGGAGAAGATCTGCTGGATCAGCATCGGGGCCAGACCCATCGACGGCTCGTCGAGCAGCAGCAGCTTGGGCCGGCTCATCAGCGCCCGGCCGACGGCCAACATCTGCTGCTCGCCGCCGGAGAGGGTGCCGCCGGCCTGCTTGCGCCGCTCGGCCAGCCGGGGGAACAGCTCCAGCACCCGGTTGAGGTCCTGGGCGATGCCCGCCCGGTCCCGCCGGGTGTAGGCGCCCATGTCGAGGTTCTCCAGCACGGTCATGCCGGGGAAGATGCCGCGACCCTCCGGGGCCTGGCACAGCCCCCGCCGGACCCGCAGGTCCGCCCGGAGCTTGGAGATGTCCTCGCCCTCGAAGCGGATCGCCCCGGAGGCGATCGGCCGGATGCCGGAGATCGCCCGCATGGTGGTGGACTTACCGGCGCCGTTCGCGCCGATCAGGGCGACGATCTCGCCCTCCCCCACGGTCAGGCTGATCCCGTGCAGCGCCTGGATCCGCCCGTACAGCAGGCTGACGTCGTCAATCTCAAGCAGCATCGTCCGGTACCCCCAGGTACGCCGCGACCACCTTCGGGTTGTCCCGCACCTCGGCGGGCAGCCCCTCGGCGATCTTCTTCCCGAACTCCAGCACCACGATCCGGTCGGTGACACCCATGACCAGGCGCATGTCGTGCTCGATCAGCAGCACGGTCACGCCGGTGTCGCGGATCTGCCGGATGAGCTGGAGCAGCTCCTCCTTCTCCGCCGGGTTGAAGCCGGCGGCCGGCTCGTCCAGGCAGAGCAGCACCGGGTCGGTGGCCAGGGCCCGGGCGATCTCCAGCCGGCGCTGCTCGCCGTAGGACAGGTTGCGGGCGAACTCGTGCATCCGGGGCCGGATGCCGACGAACTCCAGCAGCCGTTCGGCCTTCTCCCGGCCCTCGCGCTCCTCGCGCCAGTGCCGGGGCAGCCGCAGCAGCGCCGAGATCACGCTGGTCTTGTGGTGCGCGTCGGCACCGACCTGCACGTTCTCCAGCGCGGTCATCTCCGGGAAGAGGCGGATGTTCTGGAACGTCCGCGCCATGCCCATCTTGGTGATCTGGTGCCGCTTCTTGCCGCTGATCTTCTCGCCACGGAACCGGATCTGACCCTCGCTGGGCTGGTAGATGCCGGTCATCGCGTTGAAGCAGGTGGTCTTGCCGGCGCCGTTCGGGCCGATCAGCCCGAGGATCTCCCCCTTGTAGAGGGTGAAGTCGACGTCGTTGAGCGCCACCACGCCGCCGAAGCGCAGCGTGACGTGGTCGACCTCCAGCAGCGGTTCCCGCCCGGGGATGGTCTCGACGGCGGGCGCGCCCGCCTGGGCCGGTACGGCCGGGGTCTGTTCGGTGTCACTCACCGACGATCACCTCCTTGCGGCGGTCCTTGAACTCCGCCGCCCGTCGTCGGTTCGGGATGAGGCCCTGCGGCCGGAAGATCATCATCACCACGAGCACCAGGCCGAAGAAGAGGAACCGGTACTCGTACAGCTCCACGCCGAACAGCTCGATGCCGCGGAACCGCTCGATCATGTACGCCACCAGGCCGCCGCCGACGATCGCGCCGACGATGTTGCCCGAGCCGCCCAGGATGACCGCGGCCAGGATGATGATCGAGTTGAGCAGCTCGAAGTTCTGCGAGTTGACGAAGTTCTGCTTGCCGGCGAAGAGCGCACCGGCCAGGCCGGCGATCGCCGCGCCCGAGGCGAACGCCCAGAGCTTGAACTTGAACGTCGGCACGCCCATCAGCTGCGCGGCGTCCTCGTCCTCCCGGATCGAGATCCAGGCCCGGCCGACCCGGCTGTGGGTCAGGTTCCGCACCCCGATCACCACCAGGATGATCAGCGTGAGCACCAGCCAGTAGTACGGGCGGGCGTCGAGCACCCCGAAGAACGGCTTGCCGTCGGCGTACTTGCCGGGCGGGTGCGGGATCTGGTTGAAGCCCCGCTGGCCCTTGAGGAACTCGGAGCTGGTCGCCGCGATCCGGATCATCTCGGCGAAGCCGAGCGTCAC
Source organism: Micromonospora sp. SCSIO 07396 (assembly GCF_053667945.1). Classification (NCBI taxonomy): domain Bacteria; kingdom Bacillati; phylum Actinomycetota; class Actinomycetes; order Micromonosporales; family Micromonosporaceae; genus Micromonospora; species Micromonospora sp. SCSIO 07396. The sequence continues at coordinate 1,261,946 of NZ_CM132210.1, read as the reverse complement.
CAGCGCCAGGTAGTCACCGCGCAGCCGCAGGGTCGGGGTGCCGAGCATGACCCCGGAAACCATGGTGAGGGCGATCGCGATCGGCACCACCAGCAGCCACGGCCACAGCGTCTTGAGGTCGCTGCTCGGCGAGGTCAACACCGCCACGGTGTACGCGCCGACGGCGAAGAAGCCGAAGTAGCCGAGGTCGAGCAGGCCGGCGAAGCCGACCACGATGTTCAACCCGACCGCGAGCAGCACATAGATCGAGACGGTGAAGAGCACCTGGGTGAAGTTGGAGCCCGTGGTCGGGATCGGCCCCAGGTACTGGTAGAACTCCTTGTTGGGCAGCGCGTAGAAGAACGCGATCAGCGCCGCCAGCGCCACCCAGCGCACCCAGCGCGGGGCGTCGTGCCAGCGCTGCGCGACGGCCTCGCGGCCGTGCCGCAGCCGTGTCCCGATCCCCTGCTGCTGCTCGGGGGTCGGCGGATTAACCGTCGTTGTCATGCCCGTGCCCTTCCCAGCGATTCGCCCAGCAGACCGGTCGGCCGGAACATCAGCAGCACCACCAGCACGGCGAAGGCGGCGAAGTCCTTCCACTGGCTGCCGAACAGCCCCGAGGCGTAGTTCTCCACCACACCCAGCAGCAGGCCGCCGACCAGGGCGCCCCGCAGGTTGCCGATACCGCCGAGCACCGCGGCGGTGAACGCCTTGAGGCCGAGCAGGAAGCCGACGCTGTAGGTCAGGGTCTGGATCCGCACGTCGTAGAGCAGGCCGGCGACGCCGGCCATGGAACCGCCGGCGATGAAGACCATCAGGATGATCCGGTCCTTGTTCACACCCATCAGCGCGGCGGTGTTGGGGTCCTGGGCGACCGCCCGGATGCCCCGGCCGACCCGGCTGCGGTTGATGAACTGGTCCAAGGCGACCATCATCACCAGCGCGGCGCCGAGGGTGAGCAGCTGCACCGCGCTGATCGGCACGCCGAAGAGGTGGAACACGGGCTCGGAGCTGACCAGCTTGGGCGCGCTCTCGGGGAGCCGGCGGGTGTAGACGCCGAACGCCTCCGAGATCGCGATGGACGCGCCGATCGCGGTGATCAGGAAGGCAAGCGGTGGTGCGTTGCGCTTGCGCAGCGGGCGGTACGCCACCCGCTCGATCACGGTGGCCGTGCCGGCCGACGCGATGGCCGCGACGATCATCGCGACGAGCAGGTAGAACAGGATCGAGCCGAGCCCGCTGACCTGGGAGTCCTGGTTGAGGCCGAAGCCGTTCCAGGTCCAGATGGCGGCGAACGCGCCGGCGATGAAGACCTCGGAGTGAGCGAAGTTGATGAGTCTGAGTACGCCGTAGACCAGCGTGTAGCCGAGCGCGACCAGGGCGTAGATCGCACCCTGTGTCAGGCCGGTCGTGGTGAGTTCCCCGAAGTTGGAGAACAGTCCGTCGAAGTTCACGGGAGGGCCGCTCCGTCAGGTGTGGAGAAACAGGTGGTGCGGCCGGGAGCGAGCTCCCGGCCGCACCCGCGATCTGTCGTCAATCGCTCTCGGCGACCGTGGTCAGGCCTTCGGGATCTCCTGGTCGGGGACGACCTTGCCGCCCTGGACCTTGAACGCCCAGACCTTGACCTGCGCCGGGTCCAGCTCGCCACCCTCGACGAACTTGTAGCTCGACGCGACGCCCTCGCCGCTGTAGTTCTTCACGAACTCCAGCAGGTCGGCCCGGGTGGTCTTCTTGGCCTTGATGCCGGCGAGCAGGATGTTCGCGGCGTCGTAGGCGGTGTCGCTGTAGGTGCCCGGGTCGGCGCCGTTGAGGGCCTTGAACTCCTCGACGAAGGTGCCCCGGGCCTCGGCGGCCGGTGCGCACGGGCAGGTCATGATGGTGCCCTCGGCGGCGGCGGCACCGGCGGTGGTGATGTACGCCGGGTCGTTGGAGCCGTCACCGACGACCAGCGGGGCGGTGACGCCGGCAGCGGTGAGCTGCTTGCGGATCAGGCCGGCCTCCTGGTAGTAGCCGCCGAAGAAGACGGCCTTGACGCCGGCCGCCTTGACCTTGGTCACCACGCCGGAGAACTCGGTCTGCTTGCCCTCGCCCTGGACCTTGTCCGAGCCGACGACCGCGCCGCCGAGAATCTTCTTGACCTCGTCGGCCAGGCCCGCGCCGTAGGCGGACTGGTCGTCGATGACGTAGACCTTGTCGGCCTTCATCACGTTCTTGATGTAGGTGCCGGCCGCGGGGCCCTGGCTCAGGTCGTTGCCGACCGCCCGGAAGAAGGTCTTCCAGTTCTGCTGGGCGAGGCTGGGGCGGGTGGCGGAGGGGGTGATGGTGACCAGCCCGGCCTCGTTGAACAGCGGGCCGGCGGCCTCGGACTCGCCCGAGTAGGCCGGGCCGACGATGCCCAGGAGCTTGGCGTCGTCGATGGCCTTCTGGGCCAGACCGGGCGCCTGGTCCGGGCTGCCCTGCGAGTCCAGCTCGGCCAGCTCGACCTTGCAGTCGGCGTTTTCCTTGTTGTACTTCTCGACGGCGAGCTTGACGCCGTTCTTCTCGTTGATGCCCAGCGCCGCCGAGCTGCCGGTCAGCGCGCCGAAGAACGCGATCTTGCTACCGCAGCCGTCCCCACCGGACGCCTCCTCGTCGCTGCCGCTGGAGCAAGCGGTGCCGCCGGCGACGAGCGCCAGCATGGCGACTCCACCGATCACGCGTGCGAGCTTCTGCCTCAAGGCCGGAACCCTCCTCCGTCGCATGGTCCGAACCACCCGCTGCCTATTGGCCCTTGCGGGGGCGGACGAACCAGACCGTCGTCGCCGGTCTGGGCCGGGACGTTATCCCACCGGGAAGCTGCGACGTAAGCCCCAGCAAGCGGGGTTGATCGAACCGTTACACGCCGTGGCGGATTCGAAACGATCGCTGTAAGAACCATCAGTTCCGAGAGACTTTCACTTTTTATTCGAAGGCGCGCACCCGTACCGGCCACCGCCCCCGCCTATAGCCACTCAAACCCGCCCCCACCAGGCATGGGAGCCTCTGCCGTCATCGGCCAGCAGCAGCAGTCGACCATCGCCGCCGGCCACCGTCAGCGCGGTGTCGCCGCCGTCGGCCACCGGCAACGGCACCCGCACGGAGCGCCACGACACCCCACCGTCCGTCGACACCCACACCGCGCGACCGACGCCGTCACCGGTCACCGCCACCAGCGCCCCACCCACCACGGCCAGCCCCACCACCGACAGCACCCCCGCGCCGGCCGTCCCGAACCCGCCGACCTGCCGCCACCGCGACCCGTCGTCGGCCCACCACACGGCGAAACCGTCCGAAACCGCCCCCACCGCCACCGGCCCGCCGTCGCGCGGCACCACCCGCTCCGCCCGCCCCCGGCCGTCGGGCACCGGCAGTTCCGCCCGCCGCCAGGAACGCCCGTCGACCGAGGTCCAGGCCATCGGCCGCAGCGCCGTGCCGCCCGCCGGCAGCAGCGACCCGACCACCAGCCACCCCACCGGCAGGGCCACCGCGTCGTACGCCGCCGTCCGTCCCCGGGCGTCGCCGGCCAGTTCCGGCAGCCCCTCGGCCAGGGTGAACCCGCCCGCGTCCGGCGACGTCCAGACCGCCGCGCCGTCGGCCCGGGCACCCGCGATCAACCAGCCCTGCGCACCGGCCGCCACCCGGGCCACGCTGACCGCGCGGGGGCCGCCGAACAGCTCGAACGCCGCCGGTACCTCCCGCAACGGGCCGTCGCCGTCGCGGACCCAGGTCCCGGTACGCGGGTTGCCGTGCACCCCACCGTTCTTCGCGCCCAGCGCCGCCACCCGCCCTGCGGCGCAGGCCGCCGCGTAGAGCACGTGCTGCCGGCCGTAGAACGTGCTGGCCGCGACCGGCACCGGCAGCCAGGTGGAACCGTCCGTGCTGGACCAGGCCGCCGGGCGGCTGCCACCGGTGGCGTCGACGACCCCGCCGACCAGGAACCAGACCCCGGCGCAGGAGACCGCGTCGCGCAGCACCAGCCGGCCGGCCGGACCGGGCGGCACCGGCAGGGTCGCCTCCCGCCACGCCGGCTCGACCGGCGTCGACCGGCCGTCACCCCGCCCGGCCACGTCGTTTCCGTGCCGGTCGCAGCCGGCGACCACCAGGACCAACAGAGCGCACACCACGAGTACGCGCCGGGCAGACATGCATCGATGCTAGGCAGCGGAACCCCGCCGTGGGGGGCGGGTCGGGCCGCCCGACCCGGCGAACCGATCGATCACTGCGCAGACGGGAGCCGGGTGATCGGGGGCAGGGGTCCACCGGCCGAGCGGACGGCCGGCCGGTACGGCGTGGTGTCGCCGCCGGCGCGGGACGGACCGCGCCGCACGGGTCGACGTCAGGACGGAACCGGACGGCCGTCGGGGCGGATTCGTCCGCCGGTTCGGAGTGGGTCGCCTCGCCGACCGGACGGGGTGGGCCGCCGGGCGGGGAGGAAAGACGGACCGATCGGCGACCGGTGCGCCGACAGGTCAGGAGGTGGGCTGCTCGGCGATCTCGCCACCGGCGGTCTCGGCGAGGATCCGCTCGGCGACCTCCTTCATGGTCATCCGGTGGTCCATGGCGGTGCGCTGGATCCACTTGAACGCCTGCGGCTCGGTCATCCCGTACGTCGTCATCAGCGCGCCCTTGGCGCGTTCGACCGTCTTGCGGATCTCCAGCCGGTCGGTGAGGCCGGCCACCTCGGACTCCAGGGCGGCGATCTCGGAGTAGCGGGACAGCGCGATCTCCACCGCCGGCACCAGGTCGCTCTTCTGGAACGGCTTGACCAGGTAGGCCATCGCACCGGCGGCCCGCGCCCGTTCCACCAGGTCACGCTGGCTGAACGCGGTCAGGATGATCACGGGGGCGATCCGGGCACCGGCGATCCGCTCGGCAGCGGCCAGGCCGTCCATGATCGGCATCTTGATGTCGAGGATGACGAGATCGGGCTTCAGCTCCTCGGCCAACCGGACGGCGGTCTCGCCGTCACCGGCCTCGCCGACGACCTCGTAACCCTCCTCGACCAGCATCTCGGCCAGGTCCAGTCGGATGAGCGCCTCGTCCTCGGCGATCAACACCCGCCTGCGCTCGGCATCCGTCTGTGTCTCGGCCACCAGCCCTACCCCCACCATCGATCCCACACGGCTACCACCCATGCTCCCGTATGAGCCTAGTCGGGTACAGTGAGCCACGCGCCCCTCGGGGTGACGCCGGGATGATGGAATCGGCAGACATGAATGCCTCAAAAGCATTTGCCTTAACAGGCGTGCGGGTTCGAGTCCCGCTCCCGGCACCTTGTCACACACCTGTTCGATGATGCCCCGGTGCATCCACCAGAGATCCGGGCCCGCGCCCGGCAGGTGCACCGCGCCGGCGGTTCGGTCGCCGACGCGGCACGTGCCGTCGGCCTTCCCTACCGCACCGTCTGGCACTGGTGCAACGACCGTCCCGAGGCGCGGCAGCGGGGCACCGAGCTGCGGTGCTTCCGGTGCCGGGACGGGCTCGACGGTCCGGCCGACCCGGTGGCCTACGCCTATCTCCTCGGCCTGTACCTCGGCGACGGCCACCTGGTGACGACGGCCCGGGTGCCGGTGCTGCGGATCTACTGTGCCGCCGCCTGGCCGGGGCTGGTCGACGCGTGCGACCTGGCCATGCGGGCCGTGCTCGCCACGACGGTGCAGCGGGTGCGCAAGCAGGGCTGCGTCCGCGTGCAGAGCTACGGCCGGCACTGGCCGTGCCTGTTTCCCCAGCACGGGCCGGGCCGCAAGCACGAACGCCGGATCGGCCTGGCCGACTGGCAACGCGAGATCGTCCAGCGCCGGCCGGGCGACTTCCTGCGGGGTCTGTTCCACTCCGACGGCTGCCGGGTGGACAACCGGGTGACCGTGCGGGGCCGACCGTACCTGTCGGTGGCGCGGCGGGCGGCGGTCGCCACCCTGGACGGCCACGTCGGCCCCAAGCACTGACCCGTCAGCAGGGCCGACCGCCCCACCGGACGCTCACCCCGCCGCGAGCGCGCGGGCCAGGTCGGTCCACAGGTCCTCGGGGTCCTCCAGGCCGACCGAGATCCGCAGCAGCCCGTCGCCCGGTTTCGCCTCCCCGGCCACCGGCCGGTGGGTCAGCGAGGCCGGGTGCTGGATCAGGGTGTCCACCCCGCCCAGTGACACCGCGTGGGTGATCAGCCGGCAGGCCCCGGCGACCCGGGCGGCGGCCGACGCGCCGCCGCGTACCTCGACGGCGAGCAGGCTTCCGGTGCCGACGAGCTGCCGGCCGACCAGCCCGGCCGGGTCGTGCACCGAGGGGTGGTGGACCCGCGCCACGGCCGGGTGCCCGGCGAGCCGCAGGGCCAGCTTCTCCGCACCGGCCTGCTGCGCGCGGACCCGCAGCGGCAACGTCTGCAGGCCCCGGTGCAGCAGGTACGCGCCGAGCGGGTGCAGCACCGCGCCGGTGACCGCGCGCACCTGGCGCAACCGGGCGGCCCAGTCGGCGTCGCAGGCCACCACGCCGGCGAGCACGTCACCGTGTCCGCCGATGCTCTTGGTGGCGCTGTGCAGGACGAGCGCGGCGCCGTGCCGGGCGGGCTGTTGGAGCACGGGGGTGGCGACGGTGTTGTCGACCAGCAGCGGCACGTCGCCCACGGCGGCGGCCAGGGCGGCGATGTCGACGAGGTCGAGGGTGGGGTTGGCCGGGGTCTCCACGACGACCAGTCCGGTGTCGGCCCGTACGGCGGCGGCGACCTCGTCGGGACGGGCCCAACTGACCTCGGTGCCGAGCAGGCCGGTGGCGAGCACGTGGTCGGTTCCCCCGTAGAGGGGACGTACGGCGACGACGTGCCGGCGACCGTCCCGGGTGGCCGCGAGCAGGGCCGCGGTGAGCGCGGCCATGCCGCTGGCGAAGGCGACCGCCGCCGGGGTGCCTTCGAGGGTGGCCAGCGCGGCCTCGAAACGGGCCACGGTGGGATTCCACAGCCGCTGGTAGACGGCGCTGTCGCCGGGCGCGAGGGTGCCACCGGTGGCGAGCAGTTCGTAGGCCGCGCCGCCGGCCTCGACCGACGGCAGCGGGTTGGTGGTGGACAGGTCGATCGGCGGTACGTGCACCCCGAGGGCCGCGAGGTCCTCCCGGCCGGCGTGCACGGCCCGGGTGTCCACCGACGTGTCGTCGAGGGTCGCCCCGACGCTGGGGGTAGGGGGTGCCGTAGCCGCCGTCATGCCGGAAAGCCTCGAACATCAGCGTGACGACAGGCAACACCTTCGAACGATATTCTGGCGGTGCGGCTTTTCCTACGCTCGAATTCGCGGGAGGATGCCGGGATGCCCCCCGCACCGAACGATGTACGGCCCTTCGCCACCCTGGACGACGTCGACCGCGCGATCCTGACCGAGCTGGCCGCCGACGGCCGGCTGCCGAACAACGCCCTCGCCGAGCGGGTGGGGGTGGCCCCGTCGACCTGTCTGACCCGAACCCGGGCGCTGCGGGACTGCGGGGCGATCCGGGGCTTCCACGCCGAGGTGGACCCGGCGGCGGTGGGGTTGCCGTTGCAGGCGCTGGTGTCGGTCCGGCTGACCGCGCACGAGCGGGCCGCGGTGGACGCCTTCCGGGCCCGCTCGGTCCGGCTGCCCGGGGTGGTGTCGGTGTTCCACGTGGCGGGCGCGGAGGACTACGTGCTGCACGTCCGGGCGGCGTCGGGTGACGCGCTGCGCGACTTCGTCCTGGACCAGTTGGCGGTGGACCCGGCGGTGCAGCACACCCAGACCAGCCTGATCTTCGAGCAGGCCCGCGGCCGGGGCTGACCCGGACCCGGGACCGGGCCCGATCAGGGAACAAGTCCGGGCCGGGGCGGGTTGGGCCCAGGTGTGATCGACGTACCGTTGTCTGTTCTTGATCTTGCTCCGGTCGCCGCCGGGGCCACCGCCTCCGAGGCCCTCGGGCACACCACCGAGCTGGCCCGCCGGACCGAGGAACTGGGCTACCGCCGGTTCTGGGTGGCCGAGCACCACAACATGCCGGCGATCGCCAGCTCCGCACCGGCGGTGCTGCTCGCCCACCTGGCGGCGCAGACCACCACGATCCGGCTGGGCTCGGGCGGGGTGATGCTGCCCAACCACGCGCCGCTGGTGGTCGCCGAACAGTTCGGCACCCTGGAGGCGCTGCACCCGGGTCGGATCGACCTGGGCATCGGCCGGGCCCCCGGCACCGACCAGCGGACCGCGCTGGCGCTACGGCGCACCATGGAGGGGCTGTCGGCGGAGGGTTTCCCCCGGGAGCTGGCCGACCTGATGAACTACTTCAGCGGCGACGACCCGGGCGCGATCACCGCCAGCCCGGGGCTGGGCCAGTCCCCCGCCGTCTGGCTGCTCGGCTCCAGCGGGTTCAGCGCCCAGCTCGCCGGGCTGCTGGGGTTGCCGTTCTCGTTCGCGCACCACTTCAGCTCCCAGCACACCCTGCCCGCGCTCCAGCTCTACCGGCAGAGTTTCCGGCCGTCGCGCTGGCTGACCGAACCGTACGCGATGGTGGCGGTGAACGTGGTCTGCGCCGACACCGACGAGCGGGCCGAGTGGCTGTCCGGGCCGGCCGGGCTGTCGTTCCTCAAGCTGCGCTCGGGCCGGCCGGAGCCGCTGGCCAGCCCCGACGACGCCGCCCGGTACCCGTACACGGAGCTGGAGCGGGAGTTCGTGCGGCAGCGCCGCGACGGTCAGGCGATGGGTTCACCGGAGACGGTCCGCCGGCAGCTGTCCGAGCTGCTGGCCCGCACCGGAGCGAACGAGCTGATGCTCACCACCATGGTGTACGACGTGGCCGACCGGGTGCGCTCGTTCGAGCTGGTGGCCGGGAAGGTGGCCGGCGGGCTGTCCCGGAGCGTCTGAAACACGCTCTTCATAGCCACGTCACCCCACCGTTGCGGACGACCCCTAACTTTATTACCGGTGGTGGTACGGCACTCCCGGTCGGGACGGGTCGGGGGTGCTGCGGTGTGGTGCACCGGGTCGCCAGCTGAGCGGATTCCGCGGCTGGCGACCCGGTGCCTGCTTTTGTGGGGCCCGGTGAACCGCCGGGCCCGCACCGTCAGCGCAGGTAGATGTTGGGCGTGGGCGGGGTGGACATGCCGTCACCGATGAAGAAGCCCGGGTGCGGCGGCTGGTTGTAGGCGGTGTTCTGCCAGGCGATCGCCGCGCGGTACTGGGCGTCGTGCATCAGCGTGTAGATCCGGGTGCTGGTCGGCGTGGGCGTGCTGTAGATCCGCAGCGCCCGGCTGTCGCTGGTGCGCCAGATCACCTCCTCGCGCCAGTCGCCGAGGATGTCACCGGACAGCGCCGGGGTCGACTTGGTGCCGTTGTTGGAGGCCACGTCGCTGCCGGTGAGCAGCCGGGTCTCGCCGCCGGTGCCGTACTTGTCGATCTTGGTGGCGTCGAGCAGCTCACGCACCGGGTCACCGTCCCACCAGGCGAGGAAGTTCGCCGACGACGGCTTGCGCCCGATGTTCTGCCCCCGGGTGTTGGCCAGCCCGTCGACCGCCGACGACCACGACTCGGCCCCCGGGCTGCCGGCCCAGATGTCGGCCGAGACGCCCCGGCCGTTGTCCCCGTTGGCCGCGGTGGACCAGAGGATCTGGCCGGTCCGCGCGTCGGCGAAGTACGAGCTGGGCTTGCTGCCGTCCTCGTCGACCTTGAAGACCTCCAGGCCGGCCCGGCCCGGGTCCAGGTCGCCGACGTGCAGGGCGTCGCCGTGGCCGTTGCCGGTCGAGTAGAGCAGCCGGCCGTTGTCGTCGATGGTGGCCGCGCCGTACACGATCTCCTGGCGGCCGTCGGCGTCCACGTCGGCCACGGAGAGCTGGTGGTTGCCCTGGCCGGCGGCGGCAGAGTTGCCCGAGGCGTTGGAGTCGAACGTCCACCGCTTGGTCAGCGCGCCGTTGCGGAAGTCCCAGGCGGCGATGACCGCCCGGGTGTAGTAGCCGCGCGCCATGATCAGCGACGGCCGCTGCCCGTCCAGGTAGGCGGTACCGGCGAGGAACCTGTCGACCCGGTTGCCGTACGAGTCACCCCAGGAGGAGACGGTGCCGCGCGGCGGGTCGTAGTTGACGGTGGAGGCGATCGCGCCGGTCTGCCCGTTGAACATGGTCAGGTACTCGGGGCCGGACAGCACATAGCCGCTGGAGTTGCGGTAGTCGGCCGACGACGAGCCGATCAGCTGACCGGTGCCGGAGCGGGTGCCGTCGGCGGTCTTCATGGCCACCTCGGCCCGGCCGTCGCCGTCGTAGTCGTACACCTGGAACTGGGTGTAGTGGGCACCGGCGCGGATGTTGCGGCCCAGGTCGATGCGCCACAACCGGCTGCCGGTGAGGGTGTACGCGTCGACGTAGACGTTGCCGGTGTAGCCGGACTGGCTGTTGTCCTTGGCGTTGGACGGGTCCCACTTGAGCACGATCTCGTAGTCGCCGTCGCCGTCGAGGTCACCGACGCTGGCGTCGTTGGCCGAGTAGCTGTACGCCTCCCCGCTCGGGGTGGTGCCGCCGGCCGGCGGCTGGATCGGCACGTCCAGGTAGCCGTTGGCGAACTGGAGGGCGGGCCCGGACGCCGCCTGCTCGGCACCGCCCACCACCGCCCGCACCGTGTACGCCGAGCCGGCCGCCGCCCCGCTGTCGAGGTAGTTGGTGGCGCCGGTGATCGGTGACGCGTTGACCCTGGTGGAGCCCCGGTAGAGGTTGAACGACACCCCGGAGGTCTCGGTGCCCAGCAGCCGCCAGGAGACCAGGTTCCCGTTGCCGGAGCGGACGCTGATCAACCCCCGGTCGAGATCCTCCATCTGCTTGGCCCCGGCGGGCGGGTCGGTCGGCGGGGGCGTGGTCGGCGGCGGTGTCGTCGGGGGCGGGGTGGTCGGCGGCGGCGTGGTGGGTGGGGGCGTGGTCGGTGGCGGTGTCGTCGGGGGCGCGGTGGTCGGCGCGGTGCCGCCGGTGCAGGTCGTGCCGTTGAGGGCGAAGCTCGCCGGCGGCGGGTTGCTGGCGTTGTTCCACGACGCGTTGAAGCCGAAGTTCGCGGTGCCGTTGGTGCCCAGCGCCGCGTTGTAACCGGCGTCCTTGGCGCTGACCTGCGCCCCGGACTGGGTGACCGTGGCGTTCCACGCCTGGGTGACCTGCTGGCCGGCGGTGTAGGACCAGGTCAGGGTCCAGCCGTTGATCGGGTCGCCGAGGTTGGTGACGAGGACGTCGGCGCCGAAGCCGCCGCCCCACTGGCTACTGATCTTGTAGTCGACCCGGCAACCGGCGGCGGCGGCCGAGGCCGTCACGGCGGTGAGGGTGCCGGCGGCGAGGGTGGTGGCCGCGGCGGCGGCGAGCAGCGCGGCGCGACGACGGGTGGGGCTCAGGTGCACGGAAACGCCTTTCGCGGAGGTCAGCGCACGGTGGCGACGCCGGCCTGCCCGGACCGGCGGGATGACGCCGCGCTGACGGTGGTGACGGACGCCTTTGCATCGACATCCATAGTTCGGCTCCGCGCAGTCGGATCGTAGGACAACGCTTTCCGCCCGCACAAGCGCTACCCACTCTTGCTCCCGGGCGGCCCACCTGATCGACTCGGCGGATGGCTGAGCACATGGACCCCGAGGAGTTCCGCCGCGCCGGGTACGCGGTGGTCGACTGGGTCGCCGACTACTGGCGGACGCTGGACCGCCGCCCGGTCACCCCACCGGACCCGCCCGGCACGGTCACCGCCGCCCTGCCGACCGGGCCGCCCGCGCACGGCGAGCCGGTCGCGGCGATGCTGGCCGACCTCGACGCGATCATCGCGCCCCGGGTCACCCACTGGCAGCACCCCGGCTTCTTCGGCTACTTCCCGGCCAACACCAGCGGTCCCAGCGTGCTGGCCGACCTGGTCAGCTCGGGCCTCGGCAGTCAGGGCATGCTCTGGGCCACCAACCCGGCCGGCACCGAACTGGAGACGGTCGTGCTGGACTGGCTGGCCGACCTGATGGACCTGCCGGCGCGCTGGCGATCCACCGGCACCGGCGGCGGCGTCATCCAGGACTCCGCCTCCTCGGCGACCCTGGTCGCCACCCTGGTCGCGCTGCACCGGGCCAGCGGCGGCCGCTGGCGGGAGGCCGGCGTCGACCGCCGCTACCAGGCGTACACCTCGGTACACGGGCACTCCTCGATCGAGAAGGCGGCCCGCATCGCCGGCCTCGGCGAGGCGGGCGTCCGGACCGTCGCGGTGGACCCGACGACCCAGGCGATGCGCCCGTCGGCGCTGCGCGCGGCGATCGAGGCGGACCTGGCCGAAGGCGTGGTGCCGGCCATCGTGGTGGCGACCATCGGGACCACCTCCACCACCGCCGTCGACCCGCTGCCGGAGATCGGTGCGATCTGCGCCCGGTACGGCGTGTGGCTGCACGTCGACGCCGCCTACGCCGGGGCGGCGGCGGTCTGCCCCGAGTTGCGCTGGACGCACGCCGGGGTGGAGCACGCCGACTCGTACTGCTTCGACCCGCACAAGTGGCTGCTCACCGGCTTCGACTGCGACGCCTTCTGGGTGGCCGACCGGGGTGAGCTGATCGAGGCGCTGACCGTCATGCCGGAGTTCCTGCGCAACGCCGCCAGCGAATCCGGTGCGGTGATCGACTACCGGGACTGGCAGGTCCCGCTGGGCCGCCGGTTCCGGGCGCTGAAACTCTGGTTCGTCCTGCGCTGGTACGGCGTCGAAGGGCTGCGCGCGCACCTGCGCGCAGGGATCTCCCTGGCCGACCGGTTCGCCGACCGGGTACGCGCCGACGACCGGTTCGCCCTCACCGCCCCGCACCCGTTCTCCCTGGTCACGTTCCGGTTGCGGGCCGGGGACGAGGCCAGCGCGGCGCTGCTGGCCCGGGTCAACGACAGCGGACAGGTGTACCTGACCCACACCCGGGTCAACGGCCGGTACACCCTGCGGCTGGCCGTCGGCTCGCCACTGACCGGGCCGGAACACGTGGACCGGGCCTGGGCGCTGCTGTCGGCGGCGGCGACGGACCTCCTCGCCGGCGCCCCGGCCCCGACCCGACCCGCCCCGGGCGGACCCGCACCGATCGAACCCGCGCCGGGCGGACCCGCGCCGGGCGACGCGTTCCCGGGGTGACCGTCGCCGCCCCGTAACCGGAGAACCGGTGGTGCGCGACGGTCACCGTGCCGGGGGCGGCGTACCCCGGCCGGGGTCAGCGTTCGACGGCGGCCAGCCGGTCGTCGGCCCCGGCCGGCGCGGACCCGGCGACGACCCCGGCCGGGACGGCCGGAGCCGGGACGTCAGGCGACGGCGTCGCGGCGTCGCTGGCAGCGGCGGTGACATCGGCGGTTTCGGTGCCGGTGGCGTCGGCGGTGGCGGCGTCGACGATGGCGCGGGCGCGGCGGGTGCGGCGCAACGCCCGGACGGCGAACGTCAGGGCGACCACCCAGCCCACGGCGAGCAGCACGTAGACCGCCGGGCGGACGGTCGAGCCGGCGTCACCGGCGTTGAGCAGGATGCGGGCGTTGGTCAGCACGATCACCCCGCCGATGGTGGCGCCCAGCAGTTGGGCGGGGACGATCCGCACCAGCCAGGCGGCCACCGGCGCGGCGATCAGGCCACCGATCAGCAGCGCCGCCACGGTCGGCAGCAGGAAGCCCTCGCTGCCCAGGCCGATCAGGAAGCCGATGCTGGCCGCCCCGGCCACCACGAACTCGGCGGTGTCCACCGAGCCGATCACCTTGCGGGGTTCCATCCGGCCGGAGACCAGCAGCGCCGGCGTGGCCACCGGCCCCCATCCCCCGCCACCGGTGGCGTCGACGAACCCGGCGACCAGGCCCAGCGGGCCGAGGAACCGACCGCGTAGCCGACCCGCGCCGGTGCGCTGCCGCAACGGCCGGGAGAACCGCACCAGCAGGTACGCGCCGAGGGTGAACAGGATGCCGGCCATCCACGGGGCGGCGCTCTCGGTGGAGATGGAGCTGAGGAAGGTGGCGCCGACGAACGCGCCGACCGCGCCGGGCAGGGCGATCCGGGCCACCACCCGCCAGTCGACGTTGCCGAACCGCCAGTGGGCGACGCCGGCGGCGAGCGTGGTGCCGATCTCGGCGAGGTGCACCGACGCCGATGCGGCGGCCGGGGCCACCCCGACGAAGAGCAGCAGGGTCGACGAGGTCAGCCCGTAGGCCATGCCGAGCGCGCCGTCGACGAGCTGTGCGGCCAACCCGACCAGAGCGAGGATCAGAAGCTTGCGCACGAGCCCTCCGAACTTTTCGGCATCTCCTATCGACTTGGTCGAGAATGCGGCACGGGACGCTCCCCGGTCAACCCCCAGATCGGTGAATGGGACGCGTCGGCGCGGCAGGGCACGCCTGGTGGAACCCCGCGCGCCAGGTCAAGGCCGGGTGCGGCGGGTCGGCCCGGCCGGTGCGGCGGGTCAGCTCCAGGCGCGGGGGTCGGCGGCCAGCTCGCTGATCCGGCCCGGCAGCACCCCGGTCGCCACGTCGGCGATGGTGACCTGCTCCAGGATCGCCCGCTCGCTGGCCCGCAGCGCGATCCAGACCTCCTGCAACGCGCGGGCCGCACCGTGGTAGCCGAGCTGCTCGGGCCGCTGCCCCCGGACGTGGGCCAGCGGCCCGTCGATCACCCGGATCACCTCGGCGAGGGAGATCTCGGCCGCCGGCCGGGCCAGCCAGTAGCCGCCCTCCGGGCCCCGCTGGGCGTGCACGATGCCACCCCGACGCAACTGGAGCAGAATGCTCTCCAGGAACTTCGGCGGAATGTCCTGCGACCTGGCGATCTGCTCGGCGGTGACCGGACGGGACCGGCCGGAGTCCGCGCCGTCGGCGACCGACGCGAGTTCGGCCGCCGCACGCAGTGCGTAGTCGACCCGGGCGGAGAGGCGCATGGCCGCAAGGTTAGTCGCCGGCCCCGCCGGCCGGACCGCCGCCCTCCACCGAACGGCCAGGGGTGGGGTGTCCCGGTGGCGTGGGCATGGCACCATACCCGTGTCGCCGGCAGGGTCGCCGGTGGCGGACATCAGCGCACCGGAGCACAGGCCGATAGGGGCAGCGACAGCGATGCCGGACGTGACGCCGCTGAACCCGCGCGACCCGCGCCAGGCCGGGCCGTACGAGCTGATCGGTCGGCTCGGCGCGGGTGGTCAGGGTGTGGTCTACCTGGGCCGCGACGAGCAGGGCCGATGGGTCGCGGTCAAAGTCATCAACGTCGACCTGCACCAGCACCCCCGGGCGAAGGCCCAGTTCGTCAAGGAGATCGCCGCCGCCCGTCGGGTCGCCCCGTTCTGCACCGCCCAGATCCTCTTCGCCGACGTCGACGGTGAGCTGCCCTACGTGGTCAGCGAGTTCATCGAGGGCGTCACCCTGCAACGGCACGTCCGCGAGCAGGGGCCGGTCGCCGGCAACGCGCTGCACCGGCTGGCCGTGGGCACCGCCACCGCACTCGCCGCGATCCACCAGTCCGACGTGGTGCACTGCGACCTCAAGCCGGACAACGTGATCCTGGCGGCGGACGGCCCCCGGGTGATCGACTTCGGGATCGCCCGGGCGCTCGACGTCACCGAGACGATGACCAGCCGGATCATGGGCACCGCCACCTACATGGCCCCGGAACGGTTCCGCGACGACGAGGTCGGGCCGGCCAGCGACGTGTTCGCCTGGGCCGGGACGATCGCCTTCGCGGCGGGCGGGCAGCCGCCGTTCGGCACCGGCCCGGTCGTCGCGGTGATGCACCGGGTGCTGCACGACCCGCCGGACCTGACCGGGCTCACCGGCCCGCTGGCCACCCTGATCGGCCAGTGCCTGGACAAGGACCACCGGGTCCGGCCGACCGCCCAGGAGGTGCTGCTGCGGCTGCTCGGGCGCGACGCCCACCCCAGCGGCGAGGTGCCGTTGCAGACCGTGCTGCGGGCCGGCACCGACGCCGCAGCCACCCGGCACGTCCCGCGTACCGTGACCACCACCCCGCCGGCCGCACCGGCCGTCGCGGCGGCCGACCCGTGGCCGACGACGGCGGCGGCGGTCGACCCCTGGCCGACCACCGGGATGACGCCCGCCCGGCCGGACACCTCGACCGGCCACCCGGTCCCGCAGGCGACCGGCGACCAGGCGGCGACGCCGTGGCCCGCCACGTCGACGGCCCACCCCGCGCCGCAGCCGCCGACCGCGCCTGCGGCAACGGCCTGGTCGGCCCCCGCCCCGCCCGCCACCACGGACCGGCCGGCCACGGTGACCCGGGACGGTTTCGGCCGGCGGCTGCGTCGGCAGTGGACCGACCCGTGGGGGATGTCCCTCGCGGTCCTCCTCGGCGCGGTCGGCTTCGCCACCGGGTACGTCGCCAGCACCGACGTGGGCACCGCCGTCGCCGTCGGTCTGCTCGCCCTCGTCGTGGTCTACGGTGTCCGTCTGCTCGTCGCCGCCGCGCTGACCCCGGCCGGCCCGCCGGACGGCCCCGTGCCGCAGCCCGGCGCGCCGCCCGTGCCGGCACCCCGCGCCGACGCCTGACCCGCCCAACGAACCCCCTGGAGGAGCCGATGGCCGCCGGTCAGCGTCCCGCCCGACCGTGGCTGCCGCACGCGGTGGCCGTCGTCGCGGGGCTCGCGGTGATCGCCGGGGCGTACCTGTACGTCCGGCCGACGACCGGCACGGACCGGACGGACTGCGTACCGCTGGAGGTCAGCTCCTCCACCGAGAAGAGCGAACTGGTCGCCCAGCTCGCCGAGCGGTACAACGCCGCCGACCGGCGCTTCGGCGGGCGGTGCGCGCAGGTGACCGTGCACGGCCTCAACTCGGGCGAGGCGATGGAGGCGCTGGCCGGCGGGTGGGCGCTCGCCCAGCCGAAGGTCGCCGAGCCGCAGGTGTGGCTGCCCACCTCGTCACTGTGGACCGGGCAGCTGCGCCTGCTCGACAAGGCGGCGGGCCGGGCCGCGCAGACCCCCGGGCAGTACCCGTCGATCGCCAACAGCCCCCTGGTCATCGCCATGCCCAGGGACCGGGGCGAGCTGGTGCAGCAGCGTGGGCCGCTCGGCTGGGCCGACGTGCTCGGTCTCTCCGGCGACACCGGCTGGGCGGCGTTCGGCAAGCCCGAGTGGGGCCGGTTCACCTTCGGCAAGGACAACCCGCACCTGTCCACCTCCGGTCTGGCCGCCACCATCGCCACCTACTACGCGGCGGTCAACCGGGCCAGCGACCTGACCAGTGAGGACCTCGCCCAGCCGGCGGTGACCCAGTTCGTCAGGCGGATCGAGGCCAACGTCTCGCACTACAGCGACGACTCGGTGGACCTGCTGCGCAACCTCGCCGAGGCCGACGCCGCCACCACCGGGGACGCCCCGGCGAGCGACATGAGCGCGATCGTCCTGCAGGAGGAGCTGGTCTACCTCTACAACCAGGGGCAGCTCAGCCCCACCGGCAGCAAGCCCCGGGTCCCGCTGGTGGCGGTGCACCCCAAGGAGGGCACCTTCAACCTCGACCACCCGTACGTGGTGCTGCCCTCGGCCGACCCGGCGCAACGCGAGGCCGCCGAGGATTTCCTCACCTTCCTCCAGGACGGCCCGCAGCAGCGCAGCTTCGCCGCCCTGGGTTTCCGGGACGACGAGCGCCGGCCCGCCGAGACGCTGCTGGCCACGGTGGCCGGGCCGGGCGGCGACCGGCTCACCTACTTCGACCCGCCCACCCCGGAGGTGGTCGGCGCGATCCTCGGCAGCTGGGACACCCTGCGCAAGAAGGCCAACATCCTGCTCGCCGTGGACACCTCCGGCTCGATGCAGGCAGACGTCGGCGACCGGACCCGGTTCCAGGTGGCCACCGACGCCGCCAGCAAGGCGATCGGGCTGCTCAACGCCGCCGACCAGGTGGCGCTCTGGTCGTTCTCCAGCGAGACCCCGCAGCGGCCGAAGCGGCCGTACAGCGAGGAGGTACGGCTCGCTCCGCTGAACCGGGACGCGTTCAACCGGAAGCTCGCCGGGCTGCGCATCGGCGGCAACACCGCGCTGTACGCCACCGTCCGCGCGGCGCACCGCAGCCTGCTCGACAGGTACGACCCGAACCGGATCAACGCGGTGGTGGTGCTCACCGACGGCAAGAACGAGTACCAGAAGGACAGCGACCTCGACCGGCTGCTGCGGGACATCGCGCTGGACCCGAACAAGCCGGTCAAGGTGTTCTGCGTGGCCTTCGACCAGGACTCCGACCTGGCCGCGCTGGACCAGATCGCCAAGGCGTCGGCGGGCAAGGCGTTCGACGCCAAGAACCCGGCCACCATCGACGAGGCGTTGGTCAAGGTGGTCAGCAGCTTCTGAGGCCGGCCCGCCCCCGCCGCGCACCCGGCGGCGGGGAGCGTTCAGTCGCCGACGCGGCGCAGCAGACCCTCCTGCACGGCACTGGCGATGTGCCGGCCGTCGAGGGTGAACATCCGGCCGGTGGCCAGGCCCCGCGCGCCCGACGCCGACGGGCTCCAGCAGTCGTAGAGGAACCACTCGTCGGCCCGGAACGACCTGTGGAACCACAGCGCGTGGTCCAGGCTCGCCCCGACCAGACCGCCCGGCCCCCAGACCTCGCCGTGCACCGACAGCACCGAATCCAGCAGGGTCAGATCGGAGGCGTACGTCAGGGCGCAGGCGTGCAGCAGCGGATCGTCGGGCAGCTTGCCGTCGATGCGCATCCAGACCCGCTGGTACGGGTCGGCGGGCCGGTCGCCGGGGCGTACCCAGCCGGGCTCGCCGACGTAGCGGACGTCGATCGGGCGGGGGATCTGCCCCCAGATGCCGAGCCGCTCCGGATAGCGGGCCAGTCGGTCGGACATCGTCGGGACGTCGTCCGGGCCGGGCACGTCGGGCGGGGTGGGCGCCTGGTGCTCCAGGGCCTGTTCCTGCCGCTGGAACGACGCCGACATGAAGAAGATCGGCTTGTCGTGCTGCAACGCCACCGAGCGGCGGACCGAGAAGGAGCGCCCGTCCCGGACGTTCTCCACCTGGTAGTCGATCGGCTCGGCCGGATCGCCGGGCCGGACGAAGTAGCCGTGCAGGGAGTGCACGAACCGCTCCGGGTCGACCGTGCGCCCGGCGGCGACCAGTGCCTGACCGGCGACCTGCCCCCCGAACACCCGCTGCGGGCCGACCGAGGGGCTGACCCCACGGAAGGTCGTCGCGCCGGTGTGGTCGAGGTCGAGGACCTCGAGGAGCTGGTCGACCGCGGCCTGGCCGGTCGCCGCCGGACGCCCGTTCACCGAAATCTCCCTGTGCTCACTGGAGCGCCCGGGCGGAGGCGGCGTCGACCAGGGAGCCGAGCTGGTGCACGCGCAGCGTGTTGGTGGAGCCGGGGGTGCCGGGCGGGCTGCCCGCGACGATCACCACGTAGTCGCCGGGGGTTGCCTGGTTGAGGCCGAGCAACGCCTGGTCGACCTGGCGGAACATGTCGTCGGTGTGCTGCACGAACGGCATCAGGAAGGTCTCCACGCCCCAGCACAGCGCGAGCTGGCTGCGCACCTCGGGGACCGGGGTGAACGCCAGCAGCGGCAGGTCGCAGTGCAGCCGGCTGAGCCGCTTGACGGTGTCACCGGTCTGCGAGAAGGCGACCAGGGCCTTCGCCCCGATGGCGCGGGCGATCGAGGACGCGGCCACGGTCAGCGCGCCGCCGTGGGTACGCGGGTCGTGCTGGAGCCGGGGCACCCCGATCGAGCCGGCCTCGGTGGTGGTGATGATCTTCGCCATGGTGCTGACGGTGAGCACCGGGTACTTGCCGACGCTGGTCTCGCCGGAGAGCATCACCGCGTCCGCGCCGTCGAGCACCGCGTTGGCCACGTCGGAGGCCTCGGCCCGGGTCGGCCGGGAGTTCTCGATCATGGAGTCGAGCATCTGGGTGGCCACGATGACCGGCTTGGCGTTCTCCCGGCACAGCTGCACGGCCCGCTTCTGCACCAGCGGCACCTGGTCCAGCGGCATCTCGACACCGAGGTCGCCCCGGGCCACCATGACGCCGTCGAAGGCGAGCACGATCGCCTCCAGGTGGTCGACCGCCTCCGGCTTCTCGACCTTGGCCAGCACCGGACGGCGTACACCCTCCTCGTCCATGATCGAGTGGACGAGCTTGATGTCCTCCGCCGTACGGACGAAGGAGAGGGCGATCAGGTCGACACCCAGGCCGAGGGCGAAGCGCAGGTCCTCGGCGTCCTTGTCCGACATCGCCGGGACGCTGACGGCCACGTTCGGCAGCGAGACGCCCTTGTTGTTGGAGACCGGGCCACCCTCGGTGACCAGGCACCTGATGTCGTTGCCGGTGACGTCGCTGACCTCGACGGCGACCCGGCCGTCGTCGATCAGCAGCCGGTCGCCCTGCTTCACCTCCTGGGGCAGCTTGCGGTAGGTGCAGGAGACCCGCTCCTTGGTGCCGAGGATGTCGTCACTGGTGATCACCACCGAGTCGCCGGTACGCCACTCGTGCGGCCCGTCGGCGAACTTGCCGAGCCGGATCTTCGGGCCCTGGAGGTCGGCCAGGATGGCGACCGGCACGCCGACCGCCTCGGCTGCTTCGCGGACCATCCGGTACACCGACTCGTGGTCGGCGTGACTACCGTGGCTGAAGTTCAGCCTGGCCACGTTCATGCCCGCCTCGATGAGGCCCCGGAGCCGCTCCGGGGACGAGGTGGCGGGGCCAAGAGTGCAGACGATCTTCGCGCGGCGGTTCACGCCCATCAGGCTAGTCTCTCCTCCGGGTCGACCTGCGGGCCGACCCCTTGCGGGCTGAGGAACAGGGTCCGACGACGCGCGGGGTGGGCGCGTGGCCGGCGGGACGCGGGCCGCGCCGGGAGTACGTCGGACAGTGGCGGGCATCGGCGACCGCGCGCCGGGAATCGTACCGCCCGACGGCAACCGGCGTCTGCGCGCTCCCGTGCTCTCGTGCACCGACGCCGCCACCGTCGGTCACCACCGCGCCACACCCGCCGCCCCGGCGGTCAGCTGTCGGTCTTGACCAGCGGAAACTCCAGTGAGCCCGCCGGGCAGAGGAAGGTCAGCACGTCGACCATGTAGAGGCCGGCCTGCACCGCCGGGTCCGCCTCCATCACGCTGCGTACGTCCTCGACCGAACCGGTGCGGGCCAGCCCGATGCCGATCGGCGGGGCGGGCTCCCGGGCCGGGCCGTCGATCGAGCCGGCCACCAGCACCACACCCCGCCGTTGCAGGGCCCGCATGTGCGCGGTGTGCTCGGCCTGGAGGCGCTGCACGGTCTCCTTCGGCAGCACCCGACCGGCCGGGCCCGGATAGAGCACGATGCACTCGTACGTGTCGAGTGCGAAGTCCAGCTGCGGCGTACCCGTCATCGCGTCCCCTCCCCCGCGTCGGCGCCACACCGCGCCGGTGGTGTCCCCCGGACCCGGCCAGCGTCCCACGGTGGGGACGCCCCTGACCCCCGGTCGGGACAACTCCGGGCCGGACGGGCCCGTCCCCGGGGTGGACCGGGCACGGCAGGCGGCACCGACGCCCTTTCGGTCGGCAGACCCCGACAGATCGGTAGACGTGCCGGTCAGCCGACGCTGGTACGGTCCGACTGATGGGGAAGGCGCTCGATCCGCAGAGCGGAGGTCCCGACATGACTCGCTCCGCCGACGCCCCCCGGCCGCCGGACGACTCCCGCTGGCGCGAGCTGCTCTCCCACGCCGGCCGGGCCGGCCGCCGGATCGTCGGGCACGACTGGGCCGGCACCCCGCTCGGGCCGCTGGCGGACTGGCCACCCAGCCTGCGTACCGCCCTGGTCGTCTGCCTGCACAGCCCGACGCCGGCCGCGCTCTGGTGGGGGCCGGAGCTGGTGCTGCTCGCCAACGACGGCTACCTGGCCCTGCTGGGCCCGGCCGGCACGCGGGCGCTGGGCCGGCCCGCCTCGGCGGTCTGGCCCGAGGCGGTGGCCGCGCTGACCGGGGTGCTGACCGCCACCCGGGTCACCTGCCGGCACGGCGACGACGGGACGGGGACGGTCTTCTCGTCGGGTCCGGTGGTCGACGCCGCCGGCCATCCGCAGGGCGTCCTCACCACCGTCGCCGCCGTACCCGGCGGCGCACCCGCGCCCCCGGGGGTCCCCGACGGGGACCGGCGGCGCGCGTTGCGTCAGGCCGAGGGGCTGGCCCGGCTCGCCGGGGCGCTCAGCGCCGCCGGCAGCCGGGACGCGGTGCTGGACGTGGTCGGCACGGTCACCCCGGGGCTGGTCGGCGCGGACCGGGTCCGGGTCGCGGCGGCCACGGCGGGTGCCTGGGAGCTGACGGTGACCGACGCCGCGGGCACCGTCGAACTGCTGGTCACCGACGACGAACCGCTGGCCCGCGCGGTACGCGAGGAGACGGCCGTGCCGCTGCCGGACGGGCTCTGCCTGCCGCTGCGCGACGGCACCGGCACCGTGCTCGGGGCGCTGGAGGTGCGCTGGGACACCCCGACCGCCGACGAGGCGGCCCGCCGCATCCTGCTCGACGCGGTGGCGGGCCTGTGCAGCCAGGCGTTGCGGCGGGCCGAGCTGACCGCGTCGGCGCGGGCGATGGCGGAGTTCGCCGCCCGGCTCAGCGTCACCCGCTCCACCGGGGAGACGATCGAGGTGATCCTGGACGCCGCCCCGTCGGCGCTCGGCGCGGCGCTACCCGGCCTGGCGATGCGCGACGAGGGCCGACGGGTCCGACTGTGGCACGCGGAGCTACCCAGCGGGCTGGTCGCCACCTTCGACGACCTGACCATCGACGATCCCCGGCCGATCGCCCGCGCGCTGCGCACCGGGGAACGGATCATCCTGCGTAACCGGGCCGAGTTCGCCGCCCGGCATCCCGGCCTGCCCGACCCGGCGGGCGAGTACGGGATGGTGACCACCGTCGTGCTGCCGCTGCTGGACGCCTCCCGGCGGCCCATCGCCGCGCTGGGGTTCGGCTGGCCCCGGGAACGGGCGCTGCACGACGACGACCTGGCCCTGCTGGACACCGTCGCCGACCTGTGTGAACAGACCCTGGAGCGGGTCCGGTTGGCCGCCGCCGAACACAACCTGGTGACCCGGCTGGCGGGCCGGCTGCGCACCTCGGCGACGATCGGGCCGCCCGGCCTGGAGCTGGCGACCCGCTACCAGCCGGCGATGAGCGGCCTGCACCTGGGCGGCGACTGGTACGACCTGGTCGACCTGGACGACGGCCGGCTGGCCGTGGTCGTCGGGGACGTGGTGGGCCACCAGGTCGAGGCGGCGGCCGACATGGCGCAGCTACGGACGGTGGTGAACACGCTGATCCGCTCCGGGGTGCCGCTGGCCGAGGTGTTCCCCCGGCTGACCGGGCTGCTCGGGGTCGGGTTCCTCGGCACCTGCCTGGCGATGGTGGTCGATCCGGTGGCCGGGCAGGCGCAGGTCGCCCGGGTGGGGCATCCGCATCCGGTGCTGCTGCCGGCGGGTCGGCCGCCGGAGATGGTCTGGACGGGGCATTCGCTGCCGCTCGGGCTGGTCCGCGACCCGGTGCCGGTGACCACCGTGGCGTTCGGCCCGGGTGACCTGCTGGTGGCGTACACCGACGGGCTGGTGGAGCGGCGCGACCAGGCGTACGACGCCGGGGTGACGGCCCTGCACGAGGTGCTCGTGCCGGTGCGGGACCAGCCCGTGGAGGTCATCGCGGACACCCTGCTGACCAAGCTCTCCGGCTCCGACGACGACCAGGCGCTGGTGATCATCCGGCACGCCGGCTGAGTGTCGGTGCCCACATTCGGCCCGGGGGTGTTGCCGGCCGCGATCTTCGGGAAAGCCGTCGGGACGGGTGGCTAGATTTGCCACCGACGACTACGAACAGGATCGGGGTACGGCACATGGGTTCCACCAGTCAGCCCGCGAAGGCGTCAGGCACCTACCGGATCGGCGGCGACCTCCAGGTCGACCGGCTCGGCTACGGGGCCATGCAGATCACCGGGCCGGGGGTGTGGGGCGACCCGAAGGACCCGGCCGAGGCGGTCCGGGTGCTGCGCCGGGCCTACGAGCTGGGCGTCACGTTCATCGACACCGCCGACTCGTACGGGCCGTTCGTCTCCGAGCTGCTGATCAGGGAGGCGCTGCACCCGTACGCCGACGACCTGGTCATCGCGACGAAGGCCGGCCTGACCCGCTCCGGGCCGGGCGACTGGCGGCCGGTGGGCCGGCCGGAGTACCTGCGCCAGCAGTGTGAGCTGAGCCTGCGGCACCTGGGCCTGGAGTCCATCGGCCTCTACCAGCTGCACCGGATCGACGCGAAGGTGCCACTGGAGGATCAGCTCGGCGAGCTGGCCCTGCTCAAGGAGGAGGGCAAGATCCGGCACATCGGGTTGTCCGAGGTGACCGTCGCGCAGATCGAGGCGGTCCGGCAGATCACCCCGATCGTGTCGGTACAGAACCTCTACAACCTGGCCGACCGCAGCGCCGAGGACGTCCTGGAGTACTGCGAGCGCAACGACCTGGCGTTCATCCCGTGGTTCCCGATCGCCACCGGCAACCTGGCCAAGCCGGGCGGCCCGCTGGACGCCATCTCCACCGGCCACGACGCGACGCCCGCGCAGCTCGCGCTCGCCTGGCTGTTGCGCCGCTCGCCGGTCATGCTGCCCATCCCGGGTACGTCCTCGGTCGGTCACCTGGAGGAGAACGTGGCCGCCGCCGAGGTGCAGCTCACCGACGACGAGTACGACGCCCTGGCCAAGGCCGCCTGACCTGCCCACCCCGCATTCGTGGCGACGGTGAGCGAGTGCCGGTCGCGGCGGCGGCCGTACGCACCCGGCGTGTCGCGCCGGACAGCAATAGGCCGAACGAGGCTTATGCCTGTCCGTCATCAATATGACGGACAGGCATAAGCCGCTATGCGAGAAGTACACCTGACCCCCGCCGCGCCCGGGCACCGGAGAGCGACCCACCCGGGAGCGCGAGGGTTCGTCGGGGTCAGTCAGGTGGCGGGGGTGATCTCGTCGCCGGGGTCGTCCCGACGCAGGGCCCGCTGTGCCTCGTCGAACAGCTTCGCCGCGTCGGTGCGCCCGTTGACCTGGATCTCCACCTCGGAGTCGCCGACCTGGAGCCGGATGCTGACCTCGGTCCGCTGCTGGTCCACCCAGCTCTGCACGAGGTTGAACAGGCCGGGCAGCAGCCCCTGGGCGACCACCGCGATGATCACCGCGTCGCTGAAGCCGGCCCGGCCACCGGCCCCGCCGGCCGCTCCCGCGTCACGAACCAGGGCCCGGTAGTGCGGGTCGCGGTGCAGCCAGGCCAGCAGCGTCGTCCGCTGCGGGCCGACGCCCGGCCCCGGCTGGCGACGGCCGGCGGGCGCGGCACGCGGGGCCAGCACCAGCCGGGCCGGTGCGGTGGAACGGGGCGCGGTCATCTCGGTCTTCCTCTCGGTCGTTCGCCCACGGTGCGGTCCGGCCGACGGGCGGATCAGTCGTCACCGGGTTGGAAGGTCAGCGTGCCGTCGACCACCGACAGCACCCCGCTGACCCCGAACGTCTCGTTCTCGGTGAACGGGGTGGTCCCGAAGTAGCCGACCGTGCTGCCGGTGGCCTGCGCCGACCCCTGCGCCTCGTACGAGGTGGAGACGCGGGCGGTGGTCGGGCCGGTCAGGGTCAGCTCGATCGTCGGGTACCGGGTGATCTTCCAGGCGATCTTCTTCACCGTCGAGCCGCCGGTGTAGTAGCGGAACGGGCACCCCTGCGGGACGGCCACCGCCTGCGCCGCGCAACCGTCCAGGTAGGACCGCACGCTGCGTTCCGCCGCCGCATGCGCCTCGGGCCGCAGGGTGGGCGTCAGCTCCGCGCCGCTCACGCTCTGCTGCCCGGGTACGACGTAGAGCACCCGGGCCGGCGTCTCGCTGAGCGGGTTGCTCTCCCCCGCGACCGTGTACGCCCCGGGCAGCAGCGGCACCGCCACCGCCAGCCCGTCCTCACCGGCGGGTACGGGCACCCCGTTGAGGGTCAGCGGGGCCGGACCGCCGGGCAGGGTCAGGGTCGCCGGGGCGGCGTCGATGTGCCAGCCGTGGAACAGCCCGAGCGTGGCCTGGTCGTCGCGGCGCAACGGCAGTTCGGCTGTCAGTTTCTCCCCGGCGAGGGTGTAGGCGACCGTGGCGACCGCCTCGTCGCCGTCGCGTTCCACACCCGTCACGGACACGTCGGTGGGCGGGCGGTAGTCCTTCGCCGCCACCATTCGGGCGAGCTGCCCGCTGTCGCCGAGCGCCGCCCGCACGTCGGGGGTGAGCCGTTCGAGCGCCTCCCGGCCGTCGTGGTCGGCCAGTGCCCCGAAGTAGTCACTGACGGCTGCCTGCGGGCGGAAGAACGCCCACTGGGCCGCCGTCAGCCCGCCGCCCAGGCAGCTCACCAGCACCAGCGCGCCGACCAGCAGCAGGGCGCGGCGGGTGCCGACCGCCGTGGTCGTCGTACCGCCGAACAGCTCGTCGAGGCCACGGGCGGTGGCCGCGCGGTCGGTCATCGGGTCGGGGACGGGCCGGTCCAGCCGGTCCAGGCGCAGCTCGGACGGGGGGTGGGTGGCGCAGACCGCCTCGTCCCAGCCGCTGCGGCCGGTCTCGAAGGAGCGCCGACGCTCCAGCATGGACCGCAGCCCCTCCCGGTGTCCGGCGAGCACCGCGCCGGCGTCGGCCCGGTACTCGGCGGCCCGGGCGTCCCGACGGTGGCAGGGCACGACCAGGTAGCGCATGGTGAGCAGCACCGGCCAGAAGAACAGGAACACCACGAAGTCGGTGGCCGGGTGCGGGAACCGGCGCATCAGCCAGGCCGGCAACGCGTGCACCAGCACCAACGGCAGGCCGACACCCCGGATGAAGGCGCTGGTCACCTCGTCGCCGGTGCGCCAGTGCACCAGTTCGTGGCTGAGCAGCGCGGCGATCTCCTCGTCGGTGCAGTCGAGCACGGCGGTGCTCACCACGACGTGCCTGGCGTACGCGCGGGCGTTGGTGAGCACCGGGTCGTCCTCGATCAGCAGCCGGGGCTCACCGGGCAGGCCGAGCCGGGCCGCGCAGTCGCTCAGCAGCGGACGCAGCCGTTCGGCCTCCCGGCGGCTGAGCCGACGCGCCCCGGAGACCCCCAGCAGCCACGGTTCCAGCAGTACCCGCCCGACGGTGTAGAGCACCCCGACCAGGGCGGCGGCGACCACCATCCCGACCAGGCCGGTGAACAGGTTGGCCGGTTCGTCGACGGCGTTGCGCCAGGGCAGCACCAGGATGGCCAGGAAGCCGACCAGGGCACCGAGCGCGAACCCGGCGAACCCGCCGATCACCCCGCCGGACTGTGCCGCGAAGGCCTCCAGCAGCGGCCCGACCAGCGGCGCGTCCCGGAGCAGCGCCGGCACCGCCTCGTCGGACCGGGTGCCCCCGGCGACCAGCCCGTACAGGCCGAGGGCGAGGCCGCCCCAGACCGCCGCCACCAGCGCCAACGGTATGTAGAACCAGGTGGCGATGAAGGCGCCGAGCACGCCCCGCCAGTCCCGCACGATGCCGGCGCGCAGCCAGACCAGGGCGCTCGGGTAGCCGGGCGGGCGGTGGGCGAACCGGTCCCCGGCATCGTCGGCGGGCGGGGCGGTGACGGGCGGTGCGGTGACGGGCGGTGCGGTGGGGGGCGCGGCCGGGGTGACCGGCGGGGCGGCCGGGGCGGGGTCGGGTCCGCGCTGCGGGGCGCTGTCCATGTCGGACACGTCAGGGCTCCTCGACTACAGCGTCACCTGCCGAAACGGCGGGACGATTCCATGGACACGGCCGAATGATCCATGAGCGGGGTGGGACGATTCCACGAACACTGCGGTTCGTACGGGCCGTGGGAGGCAGCACATTACTCGCTGCGAATGCGCTCGGCGATTCATATTCACCGGGAAAGGCGGCGGGGCGGCCCATTGTCGGATATCCGTCCGAGCACGCCGGGTTCGTCGGGCAATGGCGGCGAAACTGCGCCGTCGAACGGGTCGGAACCCCGCCGGATCGGCGGGCCGACGATGCCCGACCGATCAGCAGGTGGCGAGCAGGTCGACGAGCCGACGGACCGCCGGGTCGGTGGTGTCGGTCCGCCAGGCCAGGGCCACGTCGACCGTCGGCACCGGGGCGGCGAACCGCCGCAGGCGTACCCCCGGGACCTTGAGGGCACGGGCCCGGCCGGCCGGGACGGCCGCGACCACGTCGCCGCCGGCCACCGCGCGCAGCAACTGTTCGTCGTCGGGTTCCTGACGGACCAGGTGGAACCCGCCGTCGGGCCAGACCTGGGCGATGGTGCGGTCGAACATGCCGGGGCCGTTCTCGCGGGGCCACATCACCGCGGGCAGACCGGCCACCTCGGCCCGGCGCACCCGGGCCCGGCCGACCGCCAGCGGATGCCCCGCCGGCACCGCCAGCAGCAGTTCCTCCCGGTCGACGGTACGGCAGGTCAGCCCCGCCTCCGGCAACGGCGGACGGACGAAGGCGACGTCGAGCCGGCCGGTGAGCAGCCCGGTCACGTTCGGCGCCGTCCACCCGGTCTCGGGCACCACCTCCACCTCGGGGTGCGCCGCCCGGAACCGGGCCACCAGCGCGTCGACCCGGCCACCCCGGGCCGACCTGGTGTACGCCAGCCGCAGCCGACCGCCACGCCCGCCGACCAGGTCACGGATGCGGGCGGTGGCGGCGTCCACGTCGGCGAGCAGGCGACGGGCCTCACCGGCCACCTGCACGCCCACCCCGGTCAGCGTGCAGCCGTGACTGTCCCGGTGCAGCAGGGCCACCCCGAGCTGCCGTTCGAGGGCGCGGATCTGCTGGCTGAGCGCCGGTTGGGCGATCCTCAGCCGGGCGGCGGCCCGGGTGAAGTGCAGTTCGTCGGCGAGCACCACGAAGTACCGCCACCGGCGCAGGTCGGTGGTCGGTGGTGGCCCCATTCCGGGAGCATAAGCGGCGCTTATCGCCGGCCGCCGATTCCGTCTTGGACCGGACTGTCGGGTCGGGGAGACGATCCAGGTCCGGTCGTCCCGAACTGCGGGCGGCACCGACGGGAGGTCGACGATGGGCATGGACGTATTGGTGGTGGGGGGCGGGATCATCGGGTTGACGGCGGCGGTGCGGCTACGGGAGCACGGCGTACGGGTGACGCTGCTGACCGCCGACCCGCCCGGGGACACGGTGTCGGCGGTCGCCGCCGCCGTCTGGTACCCCAGCCACACCGACGCGGACCCCCGGGTGCTGCGCTGGGCCACCGGGACGTACGCGGAACTGGGCCGGCAGGCCGACGCGGGAGTGCCCGGGGTGGTGGCCCGGCCGACCCGGATGCTGCTGCGCCGCCCGTGGCACGGCCCGCCGTGGTGGGCGGCGGCGGTCGGTGACCTGGCCGCCCACCCCGGCTCCGGGCCGTACGCGACCGAGTTGCGGTTCACCGCGCCGACGGTGGAGATGTCGCCGTACCTGGACTGGCTGGTCGACCGGTTCACGGCGGCCGGCGGGCGGGTCGTGGCCGGCCGGCTGGAGCGGCTCGACGACGGCTTCGCGCTGGCCCCCACGGTGGTCAACGCCACCGGTCTGGCCGCCGGCCGGCTCGCCGACGACCCGGCGGTGCACCCGGTACGCGGGCGGCTGGTGCTGGTGGCGAACCCGGGCCTGACCACCTCGGTGCGCGACGAGGAGAATCCGGCAGGCATCACCTACGTGCATCCGCGCCGGCATGACGTGGTGCTCGGCGGCACCTCCGAGCCGGACGCCCGGGACACCGGGCCCGATCCGGACACCGCGGCGGCGATCCGGGCCCGATGTGTGGCGCTGGTGCCGGAGTTGGCCGACGCCCCCGTCCTCGGGGTGCGGGTCGGGTTGCGGCCGGCCCGGCACGGCGGGCCGCGGGTGGCGGTGCAGGCCGGGCCGGCCCCGGGGCAGCGGCTGGTGCACGCGTACGGCCACGGGGGCGCCGGGGTGACCCTGTCCTGGGGCTGCGCCGACGAGGTGGCCTGGTTGGCGCTGTCCGGCTGACCGGCCGGGGCCGGACGCGACCCGGCCCCGCCGCATCGGGACCGTGGGGCGGGGCCGGACGCCGGGCGGAGGGCGGGCCCCCTCCCCCACGTCACCGGCGTTCGTAGAAGGTGATGCTCACGCCGCCCGGGGCGGAACCCGGGTCGGAACTCAGCCAGGTGTTGGCGTTGAGGAAGGCGTACGGGCCGGCGGCGCGGGCCTCGAACGTCGGCACCAGCCGGCCGAACGCCCCGCAGTTGCGGACCAGGATCAGTTCCCGGTCGTTGGTGGACAGCACATAGCGGGCGTCGAGCGTGCTGGTCGCGCCGATGAGCTGGTAGTCCGCCCCGCCGGGCAGGACGGTCCCGGTCACCCGGCCGGTCACGGTGCCGCCGGTGATGGGGATGATGTTGCGGGTGCCGCGCTTGCTGGCCCCGACCGAGACGCTGGCCCCGAGGGTGACGGTTTCGGTGAAGACCGCCGCGCCCCGGGTGCCGCTGCCGGTCAGGCAGTCCCACGGCTGGTTGGCCGTCCCGGCCGGGTCACGCAGTTGCACGCGCGGGTCGGCCGGGGACACCCCGGCGACGTCGTAGACGGCCAGGTTCAGCGTGTTGGTCGCGGTGTCGACGGTCCGGGTGCCGACGTAGCTGCCGGTGTTCAACCAGGCGTACGGGCTGGAGTTCGGGGCCTCGAAGTCGGGCACGATCCGCACGGTAGCGTCGCCGGCCGGGGCGACACCGCAGCTGCGCAGGTAGATCGGGGTGCCGTCGGAGGTGCGCAGGATGGCGACCTGTTCCAGTTCGGTCGCGCCGGTGCCGAGGGTGAGTTCGAGGTCGAGGCCGCCGGTGAGGATGGTGCCGTTGATCCGGTCGCCGGTGATGGTGCCGCCCCGGATGTCGAGGATGCGGCGGTGGCCGTACTGGGTGACGCCGACGTCGCGGATCGCGCCGAGTTGGGCGGTGGCCCGGAACACCAGCCGGCCACGGGTCGGCGGCACGAGGCCGGTGGACCGGCCGCAGGTCCAGGACGGGTCGGGCACGATGGTCGCCTCCGCGCCGCTCGGGGTGGTGCTCGGGGTGGGTGGCGGTGGGGTGGTGGGTGCCGGTGTGGTCGGCGGTGGGGTGGTCGGGGTGGGCGGCGGCGTGGTGGGGGGCGGGGTGCCCGGGGTGGGTGTGGTCGGTGTCGTGGGGGTGGTGCTGCCGGTGCAGGGGGTGCCGTTGAGCGCGAAGTCGGTCGGTGCCGGGTTGCTGACGTTGTTCCACGAGCCGTTGAACCCGAACGAGGTGCTCGCCCCGGTGCCGAGCGCGGCGTTCCAGGTGGTGTTGCCGACGGTGACCCGGCCGCCGTTCTGGCTGGCGGTGCCGTTCCAGTACTGGGTGATCTGCTGACCGGCGGTGAACGACCAGGTGAGCTGCCAGCCGTTGATCGGGTCGCCGAGGTTGGTGACCGCGACGTTGGCCCCGAAGCCGCCACTCCACTGGCTGGTGACGGTGTAGGTCACCCGGCAGCCGGTGGCGGCAGAGGCCGAACTGGCGACGCCGACGACGCCGGCCAGGGTGGCGGCGGCAAGCGCTCCCGCGAGCAGGGGCCGCCGGTGTACGAGCCTCATCTGGTCCTCCCGGAGCGGCAGCGCCACGCCTTGCACGCACGGTTATGTTTCATCGAGTGTCCCGATCGGACAAACTTCTGTCAATCGATGCTTCTCGATTCCAGGTATCAACCTGGCAGCGGACCGACCCCGACCCTCGTGAAGATCGTTTCGTGTCCTGTTGGTGACCCTCGGTAGGGTGTCGCGCATGGACCGGGGTGCCTGGCGTCGGCATGCGTGGTGGGTGGGCATCCCGGGCGTGGTCGCCGGGTTCGGCGCGTGGGCGGCCGTCGCCGACGACAAGACCGGATGGACCGTCGTCTCCGCTGCCGCCGCCGGGGTGGTCGGGGGCTTCGGGCCGACGGTGGCCGACCGGCTGGCGGCGCAGCGGGAGGCCCGGCGGCGCGGCGAGGACGCGCTGCGCGGCGTGACGTCGGCCGAGTTGCCCGCGTCGGTGGCCTGGCTGCTGCACCCGAGCCGGGAGGTGGTCGACTTCCTCGGTCGCGGCTGGGTGCTGCGCCAGTTGGAGTCCTGGGCGGCCGACCCCGACGCGGTGGCAGTACGGCTGCTGACCGGCGCGGGTGGGGTGGGCAAGACCCGGCTGGCCCGGGAGTTCGCCGGCCGGTTGCCCGGTTGGCGGTGCGAGTGGATCCACGCCGGGGCCGAGGAGCAGACGGCCACCCTCATCGCCTCGGGCGGCGTACCGTCGCGGTTGCTCGTGGTGGTCGACTACGCCGAGACGCGGGACCGGGCCGGGGTGGCGGCGCTGGTCTGCGCGGCGCAGCGGGCCACCGGGGTACGGGTGCTGCTCATCGCCCGGGGTGCCGGGCTGTGGTGGGAGACGCTGTCGGCGGCGTACCCGCAGCAGGCGCAGTTGCTCGACGCGGTGACCGGCCCGTCGCAGGTGGTGGAGCTGCCGGCCCGGATCGAGGAGAGCGAACCCGACGAGATCGTCGCCCTCGCGGCGCGGGACTTCGCCACCCACCTCGGGCGACCGGTGCCGGCGGTCGAGGCGCGGAACCGCCCGGCGGACACGCCGGTGCTGCGCCTGCACGCCGAGGCGCTGCTGACCGTCCTGGACGGGAAACCCCGGCACGGCCGGTACGACGTGCTGACCGAGGTGTTGGGGCACGAGGCCCGCTACTGGCGGTTCGCGGCCCGGCGGGCGGGCCTGCTGACCGCCGACGACCCGGCGTCGGACGCACTCTTGCGGCAGGTGGTCGGGGTGGCGGCGCTGCTCGGCGCGGACGGCCCGGACGAGGTCGCCGGCCTGGTCCGGCGGGTCCCCGCGCTGGTGGCCGCCGAGCCGGAGCGGGTGGACCGGTACGCGGCGTGGCTGGCCGACCTGTATCCGGCCGCCGACGGCACCGGGCTCGGCGTGGTGCAGCCCGACCTGCTGGCGGAGGCGCTTGCGGTGCGGGTGCTGCGGGACTACCCGGCGGCCGACCGGAGGCGGGTGTTCACTGGCCTGACGGTGGCGCAGGCGATACGCGCGTTGACGATGCTCGGCCGGGCGAGGACGCACCAGGCCGACGCGGCGGCGCTGATCGAGGTGGCGTTGGCGGCGGACGTGCCCCGGATGGTCGAGGCGGTGATCCAGGTCGGGGTGCAGTTCCCGGGGGTGTTCACGCCGGGGGCGGTGCGGCTGCTGGCGGACGCGGAGATCGATCTCGGGTGGGCACGGCGGGTCGCGCGCCTCGTGCCGTATCCGTCGATGGAGTTGGGGCGGCTGGCACTGGCGCTGACGAGCCGCATCGTCGCTGGTCTTACCCCGGACACCCCGCCCGACGTTCAGGCCCGCTGGATGAGCGCGCACTCCATCCGCCTGGCCGAAATCGGGCGACGAATCGAAGCTCTCACCACCAGCCACGAAGTCGTCAACCTCCGACGCGAACTCACCACCACCGACCGCGACGCCCACCTTCCCCACCTCGCCATGTCACTCATCAACCACGCGGTCCGACTCGCCCAGGCCGGACGACACACCGACGCACTCACCACCAGCCACGAAGCCGTCAACCTCTACCAAGAACTCACCACCACCAACCGCGACACCCACCTCCCCAACCTCGCCTCATCGCTCAACAACCACGCGCTCCGACTCGCCGAAGCCGGACGACACACCGACGCACTCACCACCAGCCACGAAGCCGTCAACCTCTACCAAGAACTCACCACCACCAACCGCGACGCCCACCTCCCCGACCTCGCCATGTCACTCAACAACCACGCGCTCCAACTCGCCCAGGCCGGACGACACACCGACGCACTCACCACCAGCCACGAAGCCGTCAACCTCTACCAAGAACTCACCACCACCAACCGCGACGCCCACCTCCCTGACCTCGCCGCGTCACTCAACAACCACGCGCTCCGACTCGCCCAGGCCGGACGACACACCGACGCACTCACCACCAGCCACGAAGCCGTCAACCTCTACCAAGAACTCACCACCACCAACCGCGACACCCACCTCCCCAACCTCGCCGCGTCACTCAACAACCACGCGGTCCGACTCGCCCAGGCCGGACGACACACCGACGCACTCACCACCAGCCACGAAGCCGTCAACCTCTACCAAGAACTCACCACCACCAACCGCGACACCCACCTCCCCGACCTCGCAACATCGCTGCTGAACGTCGGATACGTCGGACTCATGGCTGGCACCGTGACCGACGAGGTCATTGCCTTGACCACCGAAGGTGTCCGCTACTTCGACGAGCTTGCGGCTGCGGAACCGGCGGCGTTCGAGGAACGCCGTCAGGCAGCCAGACGCACCCTTGACGAGTTGTACCGTGCGGCTGCCGGAACCGATGTGAACCAACCTCTCCCCGATACGGAGGGATGATCACGGAAGCTCGTCGACAGCCTTGTCACCCAGGATGGCGCGGGCGTCCGGTCGGGTCGGAGGAGCGCTCCGGGAGGTAGCGGCGCGGGAGGCGGGGACGGACTGGCGGGTCGGCGCTGGTTCAGGTGGCAGGAGTCCGGCGGGTTGGACGTAGATCGAGCGGCGGGCCACCGCGTCACCCCTGGCGTCGATCTGGTAGCCGTCGAGCCAGGCCCACCCGTCGTACGTGATCCACTCGGTGCGGACCCGGATCAGGCGGAACAGGATCGGCCTGACGAACTGCGGGCTCGCCTTCCGCGTCACCTGCACCAGCACCCCGGCCCGTAGCTCGATCATCGCGGCCCGTCCTCGCTCGGCCAGTGCCGCTGGTTGATCGGGATGCGGTGCCGGTAGCGGCAGGGCATCTCGCTGCCGCAGCGGCAGACGAACCGCCACCGCCGCCACGACCACGCCGGCCGGTGCCGCCGCGCCAACGTCAACGCCGTAGCGAGCAGATAATCCTGATATGACACGGTTCGTCGCATACGAACACGATGCCCGTCAGTCAGCCGGTTAGTCAACCGGCAATATCCTGTTGCCTAGAAGCTACCACCATACGTTCGGGTCATGGATCGTGGCCCTGGGAGCCTGATGGGTCCCTACGAGATCGCCCAGCGGATGGGTGTCTCGCGGCAGCGGTTCCAGCAGCTCACCCGGCATCCCACCTTCCCGCGCCCCTACCAGGAGCTACGCGGCATGAAGGTGTGGCTGACCGTGGACGTCGAAGAGTGGATCACGAAGCACCGGCCGCCGCGCCCCACCGAGGACGACACCCCGGAGTAGGCGACCGCCCTGCTGGAGCGCCGCCAGCCCCGAACCGGTCCACAGACCTGCGCACCACGATCGCGGCGACGTAGCGGGAGTGCGGGACGCGCACCTCTGCCACCCCCGGCGGTCGGCAATCTGCTCCTGGGTGGGTCGCCGGAGCCCAAACCGACAACCGGCCCAGGTTTGTGGAGACTTGTTGCGCCCAGGGCGACAACAACTCTCCACGAAGGAGACAGCAGCTCGCCGCGTGGCGACGCCGTTGAGGGCTGGCCGGCCGTTATGACCGTGCGCGGTGGCGGATCTTGATGTCGTCGAGGTCGGTGGAGACCGACGTGAGGTCCCGGTGGCCGGCACCGAGTTCCGCGACGGCGGTGGCGGCCAGCGCTTCCGCCCTACCGATCACCACCGCTTCCGCCTCCTCCCGGGTGGCCGGGACCAGGCAGCGGAAGGTGAACCCGAGCAGGGAACGCTCATAGGTCACGGTGCCCTCTTCGGTGAACTTCGCCTGGAACACATCGTGCTCGTCCGCCCTGGCGAGCAGCGCGGCACGCTGCACGTCACCGAGCGGCGCGAACCTGCCGCGAACGATGACCTGATAGGTCTTTTCGGCCATGGTGGGGACCTCCGACTCCGGCTGAGCACGACGACATCGAAACGGCGGGCTGGCGGCAACCGGAAAGAAGCCGGGCAGGTCACGGGACGCCCCGCCACCCGACCGGTCGGTACGGCACGCGCTGGCGACCCTACCGGGATGGCCGCCGGCACGCCTGCGCTTTTCCCCAGCGGTGTGCCTCCACTGCTCAGTCGGTGTCGACCCGGGAGCCGGTCGCGCCGAGGGCTTCGGCGATGGCGGCGAACTCGCGTAGGGCCGCCTGGAGGTCCTCGACGATCTCCTGGGCGATCACCTCGGGTGGCAGCAGCGCGTCGGCGTCCTCCAGGGAGGCGTCCTTGAGCCAGGTGATGTCCAGGTTCACCTTGTCGCGGGCGATCAACTCGTCGTACGGGAAGGGGCGGAAACGTTCGGTCTCCACCCGCTCGGCGCGGTCCTTGCCGGGCAGGTAGCAGTCGACGAAGTCCTGGAGGTGTTCCCGGCGCAGCGGGTTCTGCTTGAGCGTGAAGTGCTGGTTGGTGCGGAAGTCGTACACCCAGAGGTTTTGGGTCCAGGGTTCCTCGCGGGCGCGCTTGCGCTCGAAGAACAGCACGTTGGCCTTGACGCCACCGGCGTAGAAGATGCCGGTGGGCAGGCGCAGCATGGTGTGCAGGTCGTACTGCTTGAGCAGCCGGCGGCGGATGGTCTCCCCCGCGCCGCCCTCGAACAGCACGTTGTCGGGCAGGACGACGGCCGCCCGGCCGTCGATCTCCAACAGTGCGGCGATGTGCTGGACGAAGTTGAGCTGCTTGTTGGCGGTGGTGGCCCAAAAGTCGTTGCGTTCGATCTCGCGTTCCTCGCGGGAGGACCGGCCGTCCTCCCCCACCATCCGGATCGACGAGCTGCGCCCGAACGGCGGGTTGGCGAGCACCAGGCTGACCCGCCGGTCAGGCTCCCGACTGAGGGCGTCGCGCACGGCGATCAGCGACGGGCCGTTCGGGGTGCCGATGCCGTGCAGCAGCATGTTCATCGCCGCCAGCCGGGCGGTGCCGTCGACCAGCTCGGTGCCGGTGATCGCACCGCCCGCGAGCCGTCGCCGCTGGTCGGGGGTGAGGGTGCTGCCGTGGTGGCGCTGGATGTGGTCATAGGCGGCGAGCAGGAAACCGCCGGTGCCGCAGGCCGGGTCGGTGATCGTGTCGTCGGCGGTGGGCAGCATGCAGTCGACCATCGCGACGGTCAACGCACGCGGCGTGAAGTACTGCCCCGCGCCGGATTTCGCGTCCTCCGCGCCCTTGGCCAGCAACTCCTCGTAGGCGTCGCCCTTGACGTCGACCCCGGTGCCCGACCACTCCTGCTTGTCGATCAGGTCGACGATCAGCCGCTTGAGCTTCGCCGGGTCCTGGATCTTGTTCTGCGCCTTGCGGAAGATGGTGCCGAGGGTGCCGCCCTCCCGGGCCAGCCCGGTGAGGATGTGCCGGTACTGCACCTCCAGGTCGTCACCCTCGGCGTCCAGCAGGGTCTGCCAGCTCAGCTCGTCGGGCACGATCTGCTCCGGCCGGAACGTCCGCCTGGCCCGCTCGTCGGCCATCTTGAGGAACAGCAGATAGGTCAACTGCTCCACGTAGTCGATGGTCGACACGCCGTCGTCGCGTAGCACGTCACAGTAGTTCCAGAGCTTCTGCACCAGACGGCGCGAATCCACAGTGCTCACAGTGGCAAGGTCTCCTGCTGGTAGTCGTCGCCGGTCACCCTGGTCGGCGGTGCCGCCAACTCCTTCGGGGTACGCCGGGAGCGCGTCCGCTGCTTCGGGATGGTGGCCGAGCGCTCTGCCCTGATCCGGGCGAGCAGCTCGGCGGCCGGCTCGTCGTTCGGGTCCTGCGGCACAAGCCGCCCCGCAAACGCCTCACACAACAACGAGGTACGCAAGGATTCAACACGCTTCTCAGTCCGCGCCACCAGATCGGCTGTCACCTTAACTTGATCGAGGATAAGCTCCACAACATCTGTTATTTTTTTCTGAGCAACGATCGGCGGCACAGGCAAAGGGAGTTCTCGGCAGGTCGACAACGCGACGTTAAACTGACCGGCAGTTGCCTTCGCCGTTCCTTTCAAGAGATTTAGAACAATCGGAGCTTGCAGCACAAGCGCCAACCAGGCTGGTTGCATATCACAACCAGCCCTAAAGGAAACGATAGCCTGGTTGATATTCCACTCTTCATACCGGGACGGCACTACAGCAGTTTTGCCCAGCGGGGGACCGACTATGTTGGTCAGCACATCTCCGGGCACAACCCGTGACCGCCTCAACAATCCCTCATGGGTGGATCGATTCACGAAGGTCGGCCGCACCGAGAAGTCGACCGATCCTTTGCCAGCAAGGTTGTACACCTTTAAGAACGGAATATCACCGGCCCCGGCAGACATAAGCGCAGCAGCAGGCGTACTGCCCGAGAATATCGCACTGCATGCTTCTCGCGCTACCCTCCACTTCCAACTTGGGGGCAACTTGGGCAGTCCACGATAATCGATTTTCTGCCCATTTTTGCCAGCCAACTCAGAGAAGCAGTTTGCAGTATACGTGGCAGAGATCGAGGCCGAGATCTCTCCAAGGACGGCTCGATTGAGGACATCATCGCGAAATCGATCAATCCTCAGAGC
Source organism: Micromonospora sp. SCSIO 07396 (assembly GCF_053667945.1). Lineage (NCBI taxonomy): Bacteria > Bacillati > Actinomycetota > Actinomycetes > Micromonosporales > Micromonosporaceae > Micromonospora > Micromonospora sp. SCSIO 07396. Next base: position 1,223,586 of record NZ_CM132210.1, on the reverse strand, counting down.
AACTTTGGACAACATCGAGCGGATGAACGCCAATCGCGACAATGCCTGCTCGATCGCCTCGACTATTCGGCGCTGCTCGTCGATTGGCGGCAAGCTAACCGGAATTCGATTCATTGCCGCTTGCGTCAACTTGAGGCGGGTCGTTCCATTAGCGAACCCACGATAGTCGAAGGAATTCAAATAGTGGTGGAGGTAGCCGATTTCCAGCATCCCCCTCGGACGCAGCACATGGGCATGGTTGTTGACCCAGGCCGGACCAGCAATCCGGTAAGCCTTGTCTTTGTAGGGATCGAAGAACTGCACACCGTCTTCACCGAGCAGCACCAGATCTTCATCGAAGATGGCAGCATCGATGAACCCGACCTGTCCTGCCGCACCATAATAGGGCACCGATCCAGGCCGTTCCGCGCGTTCCTTGGCACTGACCGGGACTCGCTGACTGTCGAGCACGTCGACAAGCTCGCCCAGAGGCGCGACAGTCCAACCCGGTGGCAGGTCGGTCACGCGGACAGCTCCTGGTTGAGTTCGGTGAGGAGGGGTTCGGCGCGGTTGCCGAAGGCGCCCGCGTACCCGTCGATGCCGCCGCGTTCGGTGAAGGGTGCCCCTTCCAGGTCGTCGGGGGTGATCTCCACGCTGACCGCTATCACGTCCTTGATCCTCTCCAGCCACCACACCTGATCGGCAGTGAAGGTAGCGCCCGCCTGCTGTTGCCGCAGCAGCCACCCACGGAAGCGCTCCTCTGTGGTCGTACGAAATGGACGAAGTTCCTGGTCGTGGCCCAGTTCGTAGCGGATCAGGGCGACCAGGTCGGTCACCCCGCGCGGTCCGGCCTGCTCGACGGTCCGGCCGAGCTGCACGTACGCCTGCCACAGCGAATCCGGGGTCCACGCCTGCGGGGGCCTGGCGATCCGGGCCGCCAGCTCCTTGAGCTGGTCGTAGCTGATCCGGCCCTTGCCCTCGTAGAACACCTGCAACGCGGTGATCTCGTCGCGGTGCTGTTCGAGGTAGTCGTGCCAGCTCCGCACGGTCACCTGGGCGCGTTCGGCGGCGGGCACCCCGGCCGCCGACAGCAGGGTGTCGGCGTTGACCTCGTCGATGGTGACGTCGTGGGTGTGGCGGATCTCCAGGATGCGGGCGCGCAGCTGCGGGTTCGCGGCCAGCGGGCGCAGCGCACCGGCCAGCAGGTCACGGACGGCGTCCGGCCCGGCCAGGGTCGCCGGGTTGAGCTGTTCGGGGGCGACCGCGTCGACCAGGCCCCTGACGATGCCGGTGAGCGGCTGCCCGGCCAGGTCGGCCAGCTCGGCGCGTTCGTCGTCGGTGAGCTGCCGGTCGAGGCGGGACAGCCGGGACGCGAGGGTGGCCACCTCGTTGGCGTCGGCGGTCAACGCGCCGGCCTTGCGTAGCAGGTCACGCAGCGAGATCTGCTGCTCGCTGTGCCGTTGCAGCGGCACCGCCTCGTCCAGGTCGGCCTCGGTCACCCCCACCGCGTCGACGATGACGAACCGGTCCTTCACCCTCGCGTCAGGCGTGACGGACTGGAAGTCGGCCGGGTCGATGGTGCGCGCCCCACGCCCCTTCATCTGCTCGAAGTAGGTGGCGCTGCGCACCGGCCTGAGGAAGAACACACACTCCAGCGGCCGTACGTCGGTGCCGGTGGCGATCATGTCGACGGTGACCGCGACCCGCATCTCCGGGCTGTTGCGGAACGCCTGGATGAGGGTGTCGGGGTTGTCGCCGTCCCGCCGGGAGGAATAGGTGATCTTCCTGGCGAACTGGTTGCCGCGCCCGAACACCTCCCGGACCATGGTGACGATCTCCTCGGCGTGGTTGTCGTCACGCGCGAAGATCAGCGTCTTGGGCACCGTGGAACGGCCGGGGAAGATCTCGGTGAACAGCCGGTCGCGGAAGGTCTCCAGCACCAGCCGCAACTGCCCTTTCGAGATCACCGACCGGCCGACCTGGCGGCCCGCGTACGTGAAGTCGTCCTCCAACTCCTGGTAACGCTCGGCCCGGGTCCGCCGGTCGCGCAGCGGCACGACGGTGCCGGCCTCGATCTTCTGCCCGCCCTCGGTGATCTCGGTCCTGATCCGGTAGACGTCGAAGTTGACGTTCACCCCGTCGGCGACCGCCTGCTCGTAGGTGTACTCCGACACCAGGTTCTGCCGGAAGAAGCCGAGGGTCTGCTTCACCGGGGTCGCGGTCAGCCCCACCACGAAGGCGTCGAAGTACTCGATCACCGCCCGCCACTTGCCGTAGATCGAGCGGTGGCACTCGTCCACCACGATCAGGTCGAACGTCTCCGGCGGCAGCTGCGGCTGGTACGCCACCTCGACCGGGGAGTCCAGGTCGTAGCTGTCGTACGCCTGGTCGTCCAGGTCGACGTCGGGCAGCTCGTCGCCGCGCAACGCCCCGTACAGGCGCTGGATCGTGGAGATCACCACGGTCGACGAGTCGAGCAGGCCGCCGCCGGAGAGCCGGTCCACCGTGTACAGCTCGGTGAACTTCCGCCCGTCGTCGGGGGTCTGGTAGCCGGCGTACTCCCGCAGGGTCTGCTTGCCGAGGTTGTTCCGGTCGACCAGGAACAGGATGCGGCGGGCGCGGGCGTGCTTGAGCAGCCGGTAGCTGGCGGTGACCGCCGTGAACGTCTTGCCCGCCCCGGTGGCCATCTGGATCAACGCCCGGGGCCGGGCGTCGGCCAGCGAGCGTTCCAGGCCCTCGACCGCGTCGATCTGCGCCGGGCGCAGGCCCAGCCGGTCCAGCGCCGGCATCCGGCGCAGCCGGGCGCGCAGCGTCGGCGCGGCCGGCTCGTCGTCGGCCTCCCGCATCCACCGGGCGAGCGTCTCCGGCCGATGGAACGCGAACACCTCCCGGGTACGCGGAAAGGGGTCGAGCTGGTTGACGAACGCGGTTTCGGTGCCGGTGGCGACGTACCCGAACGGCAGCGCCGCCTCCCGCCGCCAGGCGCTGAGCCGCTGCTCGGCGGTCAACCCGTTGAGATAGCGGTCGAGCTGCGCCTCCACCCCGCGCGGGGCGGTGCCCTCCCGCTTGGCCTCGATCACCCCGACCAGCCGCTGGTTGACGTAGAGCAGGTAGTCGGCCCGGCCCGTCGCCAGGGTCACCTCGCGCACCGCGACGCCGACGCCCTCGTACAGGTTGAGTTGGTCCTGGTCCTGGACCTGCCAACCGGCGGCGGTGAGCTGGCGGTCGATCTCGACCCGGGTCTGCACCTCGTTCAACGGCTCGTGCGAGGCCCGGCGGGCGCGGGCGATGAACTCCTCCCGCTTGGCCGCCGACACCTTCACCGGCTTGGCGCTGTCAAATGCCTGCTGCGCCGCCTCGGCGGCCGGTTCCAGGCTGGCGAGCAGCGCGGCGGCCTGCGGCCGTCGGGCGTCGGCGTCGCGCACCGCCTGCTCGGCGGCGACCGTGGCCGCCGCCTGGGCGAGGGCCAGTGACGGCTGACCGTCCAGCAGCAACTTCGTCTCGGCAAGCTCCTGCTTGTAGCGCTCGATCTCGGCCTGGAGGCCGCTCACCAGAGCGGCCGACACCTGCCGTTGCGGCGGGGTGGGTGGCACGAACCCGATCGGCGCCCGGTCGTCGGTCACCGCCCGGTGGAACCAGAGCCCCAACTCGAAGCAGGTACGCAGCAGTTCGAGGGCTTCCCGCACCTCACCCAGGTGATCGTGGACGGCCTGGTTGCCGGTGTCCCGCAGCCGGTCGAACGCGGCGTAGACCTTGGCGGTGAGTGCGCCGTTGGCATACAGCACCTCCACCTGGTGGAAGAAGCTCTTGCCGTGCGGTGTGGCGTCGGTACGGCGGACCAGTTCCCGGGCGAGCACGTCGCCGAACGCGCGAGCCTTGAACATCGCCGACTGGGCATCGACGTAGACGAGCAGCTCGGCCCCTGCGCCGTACCAGACCAGCAGGGGATGGTTCTTCAAGAACCCGAAGTTGGCAGACTGCTCCGCCAAACGGCGTACCTGTCGAGGATCCACGACTCTCCACGTCCATAAGCGACGGTGAACACGTCAGGATATGAACGGGCGTACATCTTCGGTATCCCGCAAGCTATCGGAAACCCGACAGCGCTCGGGAAGCGTCCGGGAGCGCCGGGGTGCCGCCGGCCCAGGGTCAGCCGTGGGGCAGCTCCGTGATGGAGCTGGCGACCTCGATCGCGGTTTCCCCGTCGAACCGCTCGACGTCCACCAGCACGTCGACCGCAAGGCCCGGCCGGACCAGCCAGAACGCCTCGCCCCCGCCGGCCAGCCCGACGCCCTCGGCGCGACCGAACTCGGCAAGCGGCCACTCGGCGGAATCCCGCTCGTGGTAACCGGCCAGGAACTCGCGCACCTGCACCAGCGAGGTCAGCCGATCGCCGCGCAGCACGTGCACCCGCAGGTCCACCCGGTGGCCGTCGTCGACCGCCCGTTCCCAGACCCGGGTGGCGAAGGTGACGTCGTCCCACTCGGAGGCGAAGTCCGACACCAGGTCGCCCGCACCCTCCGGCACCCACCCGACGTGGAAGTCGTCCAGATCGCCACCGTCACGCCCCTGCACCGTCATCGCCCACCGCCTCGATCGTGTCCAACTGGTCGACCGCCAGCGCCGAGGCTGGCGGTGGTACTGACTTTGCGAAGAATCGGCACCACGGAGCCGGCGGGTCACATCGTCGACACGCGTTTACCCACACGGCCGCCCGGTAGGTCGACGATCACACGTACACACGGGTCCGGCCGCCGCCGGGCCGACCACACCGGTCATGAGCGCCCGCTCAGTTTCCCAGCGCGCGTACCGCGCTCACACACACTTCCCCAGGCCTGTCGACACACCACAGTCACCCCGCCGTATCGACGATGACCACCGAGAGCCTACGAGGTGAACACCGACCGCAGCTACCCCCGACGGAACCACATCCCGAACGGCAGGGTCACCGCCACCGACGGCCCGTCGACGGGAAGCCGCCTCGGTCACTCCCGCTCGGCGACAAACACCCCGAGCCCGTGGACACCCTGCACCCATCCCTGCGTCTGTAGGACGAGGATGGCTTGCCGAACGACTGTCGTCGAGACGCCGTGCTCGGTCTTGAGCTGAATGGTGGAGGGTAGCTGATCCCCCGGCGCGAGCTCTCCTGATTCGATCTGACCACGAATGCGGTCCGCCAGTTGTTGCCACTTGGGTTTGACGGGCATGTGTGTACTCCCAGGTCTGCCCCGCCATTCGATCACGTGTCACTACCCGTGACAAGTAACGTGTTGTCGTGCTTGCCATGTGTGACTAGATGTGTAAAGCTCCCCTCGACCGGCTCCCCCAGGTCTGCAAACCCGGAGTTGGTCTGTTCCTCACCCGCACAGAGCGCCCGGTCGGGTCATCCCCCCGGCCCGACCGGGCGCGCGGTCACCCACCAGCACCCACCCACACACCCTGGGCCGCAACCCGCCCGCACCACGCCCTTAACTCAGGGCGAATTCAAGATCAGATTGCAGTTTTGTAGACGACACGCCGAGGCGAGTACGCGAAATCGCAATCCGATCACGGCCGCCCCACCCTCATCAACGGAACTCGACCAGGAGCTGCCCCGATGGACGACCAACCCGACCCGCACCACCCCGAGCGACACCCCACCCGACCAAAGCACGACAACCGCCATCCCCACGACGACAAGCACCATCGGGACAACCAGCACCGGCACGACACCAAGCACCCCCACGACAACCGGCGCCCGTACCACGAGCGCCGCTCGGACGAGGACAGTCCGCCGGAGTCCGGCGGGGACCTCGGCCTGCTCGTGTCCGACCAGGACGTCGAGGACGCCGACGACATCCTCTTCGCCCATCCCCCGCACGTGGTGACCCGCAAGGTGTGCGGTTGCGGCGATGACTACCCGTGCGAGCAGGTGCGGTACGCCCGATTGATCAAGGCCGCCCGGGGGCCTCGCTGATCGTCACCGAGCCACGCCGGTGCCCCGCCGGGCAGACCGCCGTAGGCAGGCCACCGAAGCCGGAGCCCGCTCACCGCGAAAAGCGGAACAGCAGCAGGGTCACGCAGTACGACAACGGCACCAGCAGGGCGCAGATCACGAAGCCGAGCGGGGCGTACCGGGGTGGGTCGGTGTCGGCGAGCGCCGGCCGCCCCCACCGCCCGAGGATCAGCCAGCCGGCGACGAAGGAGATCAGCGGCAGCCCGGCGCAGGTCAGCGCGCCCAGGGTCACGCCGTCGACCACGCCGATGCCGTTGGCGACCAGCAGCACCAGCATGGCCAGCACCCCCACGGCGGCGCAGCCGACGTAGACGGCGACCGCGCGGGCCGTCGGCGACCAGGTGGGCAGCAGAGCGGGCCGCTGAGCCAGCGCCTCGGCCTGCTGCCCCAGCCGGTCGACCTCGTCGACCAGCCGGGCCGCCTCGGCCAGCACCACCGCCGGATCACCGTCCACCCCGGACCCGACAGCCGCACCGGCCCCGGCCTCCACCCCGGACCCGGGAGCGGGGTCGGTCGCCGGGGACACGCCAGCGGCGGCACCGAGCTGGCCGAGCCGTTGCTCCTGGGCGGCCAGCCGCTGACCGAGCCGGGTCACCCCGGTGTGCAGGTCACGGCGGCGTTCCGCCTCGGCGGCGGCACCCCGTTCCCCCTCCCGGATCCGGGCGGAGAGCTGCCGGACCGCCGCCGCGTACTCGTCGTAGCCGGTCACTCAGCGCTCCTCTTCGGGGCGGTACCCGGGGCGGACGAACGGCACGATCAGCGCGGTGCGGTGCGCATGCCTGTCGACGAGCAGCGCCCGGTCCGGGCGCGGGTTCCAGGCCAGGTCGGTCACCCCGAGGTAGAGCCCGAGATCGTCGGCGGGCACGTTCAACGCCACCAGGCAGGCCACGTCGTCGCGGTTCTGGCTGCCGCCGAGGTCGTCGGCGAGCCGACGCAGGCCCCGCCACCAGCCGAGCAGGTGCACCCCGTGCCCCGGCCCCGCCCGCAACAGCGCCCGCAGGTCGTCGTGGCCGGTCCGGTACGTGTCGGGGTCGGCGGCGGCGAGCACCGCGTGGGCCGCGTCCACCCCGAAGACCACCAGGTAGGTCCGGCCGCGCTCCCCACCACCGGCGGCCAGCTCACCGATGCGGGCCCGCAGCCCGGCCGCGTCGACCTGGGTCACCGGGTGCCCGGCGGCCTTCAGCCCGGCGGCGGTGTCGTCGGCCAGCTCGTCGGCGGCGGCCACCAGCGCGGCCAGCACGAACCCGGCCTCCCCGGGCCGGTGCTGCCCGGCCAGGCTCAGCGCGGCGGCCCGCAGCACGTGCGCGCCGGTGACCGAGGTGCCCACCACGGCCAGGTGCCGACCCGGGGAGGCGTCCAGGTCGAACCGGGCGGTGCTGCCGGCCACGTCGACCGTCCGGCCCACCAGCACCGCCGGACGACGGCCGGCCGGGACGGGCGGCGTCGGCTCGTCCTCCAGGTGGGCGGTGGCGTAACCCCGGAAGACCTCGGGCGGGCCGACGTCGTCGGGGCGCGCGTCCCACAGCTCGTACCGCAGCCGGGCGAGCTGGCGGGCGTCGGCGTGCGCATCGGGGAACCGCAGCAGCGTGTCCGCGCCGGCCGCCCCGGCGGCGGTGTTGACCAGCGCCGTGCCGATCCGGGTCGGGCCGGCGACAGTCGCCCGGGGGCCGAGCACCGCCTCACCGCCGGGCAGCGCCACCCGCAACGCGAACTGCCCGAACAGCGACTCGGCCCGGCCGTACAGCGCCTCCACGCCGCTGGTGCTCTGGCTCGCCAGCACCAGGTGTACGCCGTACGAGCGGCCCTTGCGGGCCAGCTCCTCCAGCAGGTCGACGGCCTCCCGGGCCAGCCTGTCGTTGCCGGCGAACAGCACGTGGAACTCGTCGATCACGGCCACCGTGCGGGGTACCGGTTCGGTGTCCGGCAGGTCGGCGAGCTTGGTCACCCCGTGCCGCTTGAACAGCCCGGCCCGCCGGCCCAACTCCCGGCGCAGTTCGCGGAGCACGGCCAGGCCGTACTCCCGGTCGGACTCGACGCCGACGGCCCGCGCGTGCGGCAGGAACGACGGGTCCCGGTCGGTGGGGACGAACTCGGTGAAGCTCACCCCCTCCTTGAAGTCGAGCAGCCACAGGTGCAGCTGCGCCGGGGAGTAGCGGGCCGCCAGGCCGTACAGCACGTCGAGCAGGAAGACCGTCTTGCCCGCGCCGGTGCGGCCACCGACCAGCCAGTGCGGCGTCGCGTCGTCGAAGGCCAGACTGACCGGGGTACGCCCACTGCGCCCGACCACCGTCGTCAGGCCGCCCCGGGCGGAGCCGGTCCAGCGGTGCTCGGGCAGCAGGTCGGCCAGGTGCAGGGCGGTGTCCCGGCGTACCTGCGCGCCGAGCCGGTCGGCCAGCGTCTGGACGGCGGCGGCGGGCGGGTCGCCGTCGAGCAGCACCGGCACCGGCAGCCCGGTGCGGTCGGCGCTGAACGGGTACCCCGGCGGGTCGCCGACCCGGGCGTACCGTTCGTCGAGCCGTACCTCGGTGGTGCCGCCCAGCACGGGTGGGGCCTGGCCGGGCGCGGTCACCGCGCGCCCGGCGAACAGCACGCACACCCCGGCGGACGGCCCGGCGTGGGTGAGCGCGGCGAGCCGGGCCAACTCACGCGGGCCGGGCGCGGACGCGGCCACCACCAGCAGCAGCCCGGCCTCCCCCGCGCGGGCGTGCGCCTCGGCGGCGTCCAGCAACGCGCCGATCTCGGCCTCGGTGGTGGCGACCGTGCCGAGCACCCCGGCGTCGCGCAGCGGACGCAACGGGATGAACGTGGCCCCCCAGGCGGCCGGGTCGATGCCGACCACCCGCACGCTGCCCGGGGCCGCCGTGGTCAACAACCGCAGCACCAGCACCCGCAACAGCACCGCCACCCGGGGATCACGGGCGTCGCCGTCGACCGCCAGGTGCCGGCCGGCACCCAACGGCAGCAGCAGCGGGAACCGGCCGTCCGCCGTGGACGCCTCACCGATGCGCACCGCCGCCGGCCCGTCGCCGGTGCCGCCGGGCAGCGGGGCGGGCGGCGGGGCGGCCAGCGCGTCGGCCAGCCGGGCCAGCCGGGCGACCAGGTCGGCGGTGCGCTCCGGGACGGGCTGCCCGGCCAGTTGGTCCAGCAGGGCACGGGCCGCCGTCCACCGCTGCCGGGCCTGCCGGTGCGCGGCGACCGCCTGCCCGTACGCCGATGCGAGCCTGCCCACCCACTGCTCCCCACCCACGTGCGGACGAATCGAGGGAACCCTAGCGCCCCGGCGGGTCCGCACGCACGACCCGCCCACGGGTCAGACGGGTCGGCAGCCCGGGTCCGGTCCGCTGTCGGCCGCGCCACAGTGGAACACCTCGACCGGCTCGGCGGCCACCTCCGGCACCCGCTCCACCCGCAGCAACGCCAGCCGCTTGGCGACCGGCTCGCCCGAGTCGGGGGCGTACCGGACCACCCCGGCGACCCCCGGGTAGCCGGCGGCGGCGTTCTGCCGCAACACCTCGGCGTGCACGCCGACCGGGTTGACCGAGCGGGGCTCCCAGCGCCGGCCGGTGTCGGCGTGGCGCAGCCGGGCGGCGAGGCTCTCCACCGCCCGCACCATCATCATCGCCGCGTCGTAGGCGAGGCTGACCCGCTCGCCGACGGGTGCGCCGGCACCGTCGCGGCAGCGCGGCGGGTCCAGCAGGTCGTCGGCGCCGACCCAGGTCAGGAAGCTGTCCCGGGCGTCGTCCCGGGCGGCCTGCGCGGCCCGTAGCGCGGCACAGGTGGCCAGCGCCGCCTTCGACACGTACGTCACCGGCAGGTTGCCCGGGGCGCTGGCCCGCAGCCCCGGGTTGGCCATGTAGCGGTTGACCGAGTCGTCGGCGACGAGGTGCCGGGGCGGATCGTTGCCGCACTCCTTCAACGCCCGCAGGAACTCGTCGAACTCCGACCAGCGCCCGGCGAACACCAGCACCCCCCGGTAGCCGCACTCGGCGGTCAACCGACGCCCGGTGTCCCACTCGTCGAGCCGGGTGAGCCGGCTGCCGAACCGCTGGCGCAGCCCGTCGACCAGGGTGCCGACGTAGAGGTCCTCGGTGAGCGAGCTGTCCTCGCCGGTGGTGTAGTAGGCGTGCGCCTCGGTCACCCGCAGCACCTGCCGGGCGTACGTCTCGATCATCGCGGCCTGCGCCGAGTTCGGCGCGGAGATCTGCAGGTAGAGGCTGGAATTCTGGTCCATCCGGTCGGCCGACAGGGTGGGGGCGAGCACCGGCAGGCCGACCCGGTTGAGTTCCCGCAACGCCGCGGCGGTGCTGGTGCGGCTCTCCACCAGCCCGACCACCCCGAGCACTGTCGGGTCGTCGTGGGCCAGCCGCTCCAACATGGCCACCGCCGGCCCGGCGTGGCGCATCTGCCGGCCCCCGTTGGCGACCACCACGTGCAGCAGGGCCGCGCCGTCGGCCGCCGCGGACTCCTTCAGCAGGGCGTACTGGGCGGTCGCCAGGCCCTCCAGCTCCTCGCGTTCGGAGACGTAGGACTCCTCGTCGGCCCGGGTCCGGTTGCCGGTGAGGGTGCCCAGGTAGACCAGGGTGAGATAGGGCCGACGATGGTCGCTGCGCCGCCACACCTCCTCGGCGGCCCGGTTCTGCGCGAAGATCCGCTGCTGCACCGCGCGCAGCCGCTCCTGGCCGGGTTCGCTGTTGAACACCTGGGCGGCGGTGTCGCTGTAGCCGACGCACTCCCCGGCGAGCACCTGCACCCGCACCTGGCCGATCGGCGTCGGATGGCAGTCCAGCGTCCACCTGCTGTCCGCCCACACGACCGTCCCGGCCAGCACGACCACCGCCACCGCCGCCGGCAGGAACCGCCGTGCCCACCACGGCGGGTCGGGGGCGACCAGCGCGGGCGGAACGACCCCCGGGGGCGGGGTGGCGTCCTCGTCGTCGGGGCGCAGCGCCACCAGCCAGGCGGCGGCCCGCCGCAGCCGCCGGGTCTCGGGCAGCGCCTCGGCCCACTCGTCGTAGGCGTCGTCCGCCTCGCGCAGCGGTCGGGTGCCCGGCAGTTCCGGCGGCGGCACGGCGGCCAGCGCCACCACCAGCAGCGGATCGTTGCGGCCCGTCTCGTTACGCACGTCGGTGAGCAGCCGGACCAGGGTGTGCCCGACGCCGTCGACGTCCACCCCGTCGAGCAGCAGCACCGGGTACGCGGTGCGCCGCCAGTCCCCGGGCCGCCACGCCCGTCGCCGGTACGCCTGCCGCAGGTCCTCCAGGAAGGCGTGCAGCAGCAGCTTGTCCACCTGGGCGGGTTGTTCGCCGTCGCGCCAGCCGGCGGTGAGCCGTTCGGCGAACCCGAGGAAGGTCACCGACTGGCGGGGGGCAAGATACTGCTGCCGCATGAACCACCGGTACTGGCCGCCGACGACCGGCACCCGGCCGGAGACGGCGATCCGGAACACCACGCTGGGCACCGCCCGGCGCAGCAGCCAGAGCAGCACCTGAAGCGCCGTACCGACCCCCGACTCCCCGCCGACCTGCGGCTCCTCGACGGGACGCCGGCCCCGCCAGTCGCGCAGCCGACGGACCAGGGTGGCCCGGCCGCTGTCGGCGGCGTCGACGCCCACGTCGAGGGTCTGCTGCATCAGCCAGTCGGCCAGCGGGTAGTGGCGGAACCGCAGCCGGGCCGCCCCGAACGCCTCCAGCGACAGCTGCCGGTGCAGTTCCCGCAGCACCGCCGGGACGTCGGCGAGGTCGGGGCGGGCGGCCAGGTCGAGCACGGCGTGCGGGACCCGGCGACCCGCGCCCCGCCCGACGAAACGGCGCAGCAGGGCACCCGGGTCACCGCCGGTGGCGGCCCGGACCAGCCAGAGCACCGGCAACCGGCGGTCGCCCCGACGCGGCCGGCGCAGCAGCCGGGTGAGCAGGGCGAGCAGTTCGGTGCCGCCGGCCGGGGGGCCGTCCACAGCGGGCGGCCGGGGCTGCGGCGGGGTCACCGGTTCGCGCATACGGGCACCTCCGCCGCCGACAGGAACCAGGAAAGAGTTCCCATTGTCGACGACGGAGGCAACCGAGGGTGTCCGGTGGGATGCCGCCGGTGACCCGGCCGGCCCGGTCAGCCCAGCGCGGCGGTGAGCGTCGGCAGGTAGCCGTACCGGTAGCCGTCGGCGTTCGGGTGGTACGCCTCGATGACGCCGCTGACGTCACGGATCCACGGGGCGGCGGCGCAGACGCCGTGCCCGGCGAAGAACGGGCGGGCGTCGGCGAAGGTGGCGCCGGCCGCGCCGGCCCGGGCGGCGGTGACCGTGGCGAGCACGTCGGCGGCCTCGTTGAGGATGGTCCGCTTGTAGCTGCTCATCGCCAGCGCGCCGCAGGAGCCGGTCTCGAACAGCCGGGGGTAGCCGAGCACCACCAGCCGGGCGTTCGGGGCCCGGTCGCGGATCGCGGCGTAGGTGGCGTCGAGCCGGCCGGGCAGCGTCGAGGTGGCGAAGCTCTTGGCTTTGTCGACCGCCGCGGTGCAGGTCGCCGTGGTGCCGAACCGGCAGCTGGTGATGACGTCGGCGAAACCGGCGTCGTTGCCGCCGATGGTGATGGTGACCAGGCTGGTGGTGGCGCTCAACGAGCCGACCTGCTTGGTGATCACGTCGGCGGTTACCGCGCCGCCGCAGGCGGGGAAGGCGAAGCTGGTCACCGCGTTGGCGGCGGCCCACAGCGGGGCGTACGACTTCTGACTGCGCAGGCAGGTGGAAAAGTCGTACGGCCCGGCACCGACACCGGAGGAGTACGAGTCGCCCAGCGCGACGTAGTGGACGGTGGCGGCCTGGGCGGCGGTCGGGACGAGCAGGACGCCGGTGACGGTGGCGAGGACGGCGGCCAGGGCGGTGACGGCCCGGGCCAGAGCGCGGCGGGGTAGGGCGCGGTGGAGCATGACGATCCTCCAGGGGCAGCAACGGGGGAAGCCTCTGGACCGCGCGCGTGGCCAGGGGGGTGAGGCGTTGTTACTAGTCGGTAATGCTAGCGAAACATCGACGGGATGAGAACAGCCGATCCCTGCCATCCGGGGCGTACGTTTCCACCGCCGTCGATTAGGTTGTCGGTGCGAACACCCCGATGGAGGGAGTCCACCCCGTGCGACGTGTTTTCACGGCGGCCATCGCCGCCCTGACCGTCACCACCGCCGGCACCCTGGTGACCGGCACCCCCGGCCAGGCCGACGCCCGACCGGGCAAGAGCCGGTCGGTCGCGGTCTCGGCCGCCCCGAAACCCGGCAGCCCCGGCCTCGGCGACCCCTACTTCCCCGACTACGGCAACGGCGGCTACGACGTCGACCACTACGACGTCCGGCTGCGTTACGAGCCGGCCACCGACCGGCTCAGCGGCACCACCACCATCCTGGCCACCGCCACCCAGGACCTCTCCCGGTTCAACCTCGACTTCCTGCTCGACGTGGAGTCGGTGCGGGTCAACGGGTGGACCGCCCGGTTCGACCGGGAGGGCGTCCACGAGCTGGTGGTGACCGCGCCGCGCGGCCTCACCACCGGTCAGCCGATGACCGTCGTGGTCACCTACTCCGGGGTGCCGTCGGAGACCCTGGTGGACGGTTACTCCGGGTGGACCCGCACCGTCGACGGCGCGCTCGCCGTCAACGAGCCCGAGTCGGCCTGGTGGTGGTTCCCCTCCAACGACCACCCGCTGGACAAGGCCACCTGGGACATCTCGGTGTCGGTGCCCGACGGCGTCGAGGTGATCAGCAACGGCGTGCAGCCCCGGCCTCCGCTGGCCGAGGCCGGCAACCGGATGCGCTGGGGCTGGCGCAGCACCAAGCCCGGGGCCACCTACCTGGCGTTCCTGGCGATCGGCCAGTACGACATCGTCACCGACACCGCCCCGAACGGGCAGCAGGTGATCAACGCCTACAGCACCACGCTGGGCGACCGGAAGCCGGCCGCCCGGGCCAGCATCGAACGCACCGCCGAGGTCGTCGACTGGGCCAGCGGCATCTTCGGACCGTACCCGTTCGAGGCGCAGGGGGGCGTGGCCGCGCCGATCGACAGTCTCGGCTTCGCCCTGGAGACGCAGACCCGCCCGGTGTACGGGCCCGGCTTCTGGCGACGCGGCAGCAACCCGTACGTGGTGGTGCACGAGAACGCCCACCAGTGGTTCGGCGACTCGGTCTCGGTGGCGAACTGGAGCAACATCTGGCTGAACGAGGGCTTCGCCTCGTACGCCGAGTGGCTCTGGTCGGAGGCGCAGGGTGAGGGCACCGCGCAGGAGCTGTTCGACTTCACCTACGCCGACTACCCGGCCGACGACGCGTTCTGGCAGGTCCTGCCGGGCAATCCGGGTGCCGGCGCGGTCTTCGACGGCGCGGTCTACGACCGGGGCGCGATGGCGCTGCACCAGATCCGGCTGGCCGTCGGCGACGACGCGTTCTTCCGGATCCTGCCCGCCTGGACCGCCGCCCACCGGTACGGCAACGGCACCATCGCCGAGTTCCAGGCCCTTGCCGAGCAGATCTCCGGCCTCGACCTGGACCCGGTCTTCACCACCTGGCTGTTCACCCCCGGCCGGCCCACTCCGGCCGCCGCCACCCGCACCACGACCGCACCCGCGCAGCCGAAGTCGTGGACCCAGATCCGGGCGGCGCACCAACTGCTGGCGCGCTGACCGACCCCGGTTCGGGCTGCCCGCCCCCCGGCACCGGTGCGGGCAGCCCGAACCGGCCCGCAACCGTGACCTTCCGGCACCCGGGCCGGCCGCGGCGCGGCTCGGTCGCGGCGCGGCTCGGCTCGGTCGCGGCTCGGCTCGGCTCGGTCGCGGCTCGGCTCGGCTCGGTCGCGGCGCGGTTTCGGCCCGAGGTCGGGTCCGGTCTGCTCGCGGTCTGGCCGGGCCCGGGGCCGACTCTGGGCTGGTGGGGGCCGGGTCCGGTCGAGCCGGCTCCGGTCGATGCCGATCGGGGCGGCGTCGGGCCGCAACGATGGTTCCGGAGAGCGGTATGCCTGACAGTCATAACTATGCCTGTCAGGCATACCGCTCTCCGTGGTGATACGCACTCCCGGGAGGGCTGGCTCCGACACCCCCGTGACACCACAACAGCAGGGCCGGGACAGGTGACGCAGAAGCGGCTGTGCGCCGGCAGGGCGCAGCGGGCGAGACGGTAGCCGGGCCACACGGCCGGGCCGTCAGCCGACCCGGTCTCCGGGTCGGCTGACGGCCACCGATCGAACTGCCCGATACGGTGGGCCGGCAGGTCAGGCGGGCCAGCCGACCAGACGGACCGGCAGGCGGGCGGGGGTCAGCGGGCGGCGAGGGGTTGGCGGGCCGGGTCGACCGGGGCCGGCAGGTCACCCACCCCACCCAGGTAGGAGTGGATCGCCGCCGCGGCGGCCCGCCCCTCGGCGATCGCCCAGACGATCAGCGACGCCCCCCGGTGCATGTCCCCGGCGACGAACACCCCGTCGGCGTCGGTCTGCCAGTCGGGCCTGGCGTCGACCGCGCCCCGGGCGTTGCGGGTCACCCCGAACTGGGCCAGCAGCGGCTGTTCCTCGGTGCCCTCGAAGCCGATGGCCAGCAGCACCAGGTCGGCCGGCAGCTCCCGCTCGGAGCCGGGCAGCGCGGTGACGATCCGCCGGCCGTCGCGCCGTTCCACCGTCACCTCGGCGATCCGGACGCCCTTGACCTGGCCGGTGCCGTCGTCCACGAACTCCTGCACCGCGACCGCGAAGACCCGCTCGCCGCCCTCCTCGTGCGCCGGGTAGTTACGCAGCACCCACGGCCAGGTCGGCCACGGATCCCGCTCGGCGTCCCGGCCGTGCGGCGGCTCCGGGTAGAGGTCGAGCTGGTGAACGCCGGCCGCGCCCTGCCGGTGGGCCACGCCCAGGCAGTCGGCGGCGGTGTCGCCACCACCGATGATCACCACGTGCTTGCCGGCCGCGTCGATCGGCGTACCGTCGGGCAGCTCCGCCGGGGCGGGCCGGCCGTCCCCGGCCGCCGCAACCACCCGGTTGGCGGCCACCAGGTGGGTCATCGCCTGGTGGATGCCGCGCAGCGGCCGACCGGGCGTCTCCGGGGTGTCCCGGCCCTGGAGCGCGCCGCACGCCAGCAGCACCGCGTCGTGCCGGGCCCGCAGCTCCTCGGCGGTCACGTCGACGCCCACGTTCACCCCGGTACGGAACTGCACGCCTTCGGCGGCGAGCTGGGCCAGCCGCCTGTCGATGTGCTGCTTCTCCAGCTTGAAGTCGGGGATGCCGTACCGCAGCAGGCCGCCGATCGCGTCGTCCCGCTCGTACACGGTGACGGCGTGACCGGCGCGGGCGAGTTGCTGGGCGGCGGCGAGCCCGGCGGGCCCGGAGCCGACCACGGCGACCGACCGACCGGTCGACGCCGGCACCGGACGGGGGTTCAGCCCGCCCCGGGCCACCGCCGCGTCGGCGATCTCCACCTCGACCTGCTTGATGGTGACCGGCTGCTGACCGCCCAGGCCCAGCACACAGGCCGCCTCACACGGGGCCGGGCAGAGCCGGCCGGTGAACTCGGGGAAGTTGTTGGTGGCGTGCAGCGACTCCACCGCGGCGTCCCAGCTGCCGGTGCGGACCAGGTCGTTCCAGTCCGGGATGCGGTTGCCCAGCGGACAGCCGTCGTGGCAGAACGGGATACCACAGTCCATGCACCTGGTGGCCTGCTCGCGGATCAACTCCTCCCCGGCGGGCGGGTAGACCTCACGCCAGTCGGTGATCCGCACCGCCACCGGTCGACGGGCCGGCAACCGGCGTTCGTAGCGCAGGAAACCGTTCGGGTCAGGCACGAGCCACCTCCTGGGCGACCACCCGCGGGACGGGCGGCACCGACGCGGTCAGCGCAGACATGACCGCGTCGTCGACGTCGCGGCCGGCGGCTTCGGCGGCCTTCATGATCTCCATCACCCGGCGGTAGTCCCTCGGGACCACGGCCGTGAACTCCCCGACCGCCTCCGGCCAGCGCTTGAGCAGCTCCGCGCCGACCGCCGAGTCGGTCTCGGCGACATGCCGCTGCACCAGGTCGTGCAGCAGTTCCCGCTCGGCGTCACGCAGCGGGGACAGGTCGACCAGCTCCGCGTTGACCCGCCCGGTGTCGAGCCGGTACACGTACGCCGTACCGCCGGACATGCCGGCGGCGAAGTTGCGGCCGGTCTCGCCGAGCACCACCACCGTGCCGCCGGTCATGTACTCGCAGCCGTGGTCGCCGACGCCCTCGACGACGGCCACCGCGCCCGAGTTGCGGACCGCGAAGCGCTCCCCCACCCGGCCGCGCAGGAACAACTCGCCGCCGGTGGCGCCGTAGAGAATGGTGTTGCCGGCGATGATCTGGTCCTCGGCGCGCTGCCCGGCGGTGGCCTCGGGGTCGACGAACGGCGCGGCGGCGTCCGGGCGGACCACGATCCGCCCGCCGGAGAGCCCCTTGCCGACGTAGTCGTTGGCGTCGCCGTGCAGCCGCAGGGTCACCCCGCGCGGCAGGAACGCGCCGAAGGACTGCCCGGCGGTGCCGCGCAGCACGAACTCGACGGTGTCGTCGGGCAGGCCGGCACCGCCGTGCCGGCGGGTCACCTCGCCGCCGAGCATCGCGCCGACGCTGCGGTGCTCGTTGCGCACCGCCACCTCCACCCGCACCGGGCTGCCGTCGCGCAGCGCCGGCTCGGCCAGCGCGATCAGCTCGTTGTCCAGCGCCAGCTCCAGGCCGTGGTCCTGGGCGCGGACCCCGCGCCGGGCCGCGCCCTCGGGCAGCTGCGGGGTGTGCAGCACCCGGGCCAGGTCGAGGCCGTGGCCCTTCCAGTGCTCGATCGCCGGTACGACATCGAGCACCTCGGTCTGCCCGATCGCCTCTTCGATGCTGCGGAAGCCCAACTCGGCCAGATAGCCCCGCACCTCCTCGGCGAGGAAGAGGAAGAAGTTCTCCACGAACTCCGGCCGGCCGGTGAAGCGTTCCCGCAGCACCGGGTTCTGGGTGGCGATGCCCACCGGGCAGGTGTCCAGGTGGCAGACCCGCATCATCACGCAGCCCTCGACGATCAGCGGGGCGGTGGCGAAGCCGAACTCCTCCGCGCCGAGCAGCATCGCCACCACCACGTCCCGGCCGGTCTTGAGCTGGCCGTCGACCTGCACGGTGACCCGGTCACGCAGCTTGTTGAGCAGCAGCGTCTGCTGCGCCTCGGCCAGGCCCAGCTCCCAGGGGGTGCCGGCGTGCTTGAGCGAGTTGAGCGGGGACGCGCCGGTGCCGCCGTCGTGCCCGGAGATCAGGATGACGTCGGCCTTGAGCTTGGCGACCCCGGCCGCGACCGTGCCCACACCGACCTCGCTGACCAGCTTGACGTGCACCCGGGCGGCCGGGTTGACGCACTTGAGGTCGTGCACGAGCTGGGCGAGGTCCTCGATGGAGTAGATGTCGTGGTGCGGCGGCGGGGAGATCAGGCCGACGCCGGGGGTGGCGTGCCGGGTCCGGGCGATCCACGGCCAGACCTTGTTGCCGGGCAGCTGCCCACCCTCGCCCGGCTTCGCGCCCTGCGCCATCTTGATCTGGAGGTCGTCGGCGTTGACCAGGTATTCGCTGGTCACCCCGAAGCGCCCGCTGGCGATCTGCTTGACCGCCGAGCGGCGGGCCGGGTCGTGCAGCCGGTCGACGTCCTCGCCGCCCTCGCCGGTGTTGGACTTGCCGCCCAGCCGGTTCATCGCGATGGCCAGCGTCTCGTGCGCCTCGGCCGAGATCGACCCGTACGACATGGCGCCGGTGGCGAACCGCTTGACGATCTCGGTGGCCGGCTCGACCTCCTCGATCGGCACCGCCGGGCGCAGCCCGGTCCGCAGGGTGAACAGCCCGCGCAGCGAACCGGCCTGGGCGGCCAACTCGTCGACCTTGGCGGTGTACTGGCGGAACACGTCGTACTGGCGGCTGCGGGTGGCGTGCTGGAGCAGGAAGACCGTCTCCGGGTTGAACAGGTGCAGCTCACCCTCGCGCCGCCACTGGTACTCGCCGCCCACCTCCAGCCGGGCGGAGCCGGCGGTGCCGGGCGTCGGCCACGCCTGCCCGTGCCGGGCGGCGACCTCGGTGTGGATCCCGGCCAGCCCGATCCCGCCGATGGTGCTGGGAGTGCCCCGGAAGTAGCGGTCGACCAGGCGGGTGTCCAGGCCGACGGCCTCGAAGACCTGCGCCCCGCAGTACGACGACACCGTCGAGATGCCCATCTTGGACATGATCTTGAGGACGCCCTTGCCGAGCGCCTTGACGTAGTTGCGGACCGCCTTGGCCGGCTCCACCCCGACCAGCGCCCCGGTGGCGATCATGTCCTCCACCGACTCGAAGGCCAGGTAGGGGTTGACCGCCGCCGCGCCGTACCCGATGAGCACCGCCGCGTGGTGCACCTCGCGGCAGTCACCGGACTCCACGATCAGCGCCACCTGGGTCCGGGTCTGCTCGCGCACCAGATGCTGGTGCACCGCCGCGGTGAGCAGCAGCGACGGGATCGGGGCCAGGTCGGCGTTGGAGTCCCGGTCGGACAGCACCAGGATCCGTACGCCGTCCTCGATCGCCTCGGAGACGTGCCGGCAGATCTCGGTCAGCCGGGCCTTGATCCCGGCCCCGCCGTCGCGGATCCGGTAGAGCCCGGACACCCGGACCGCCTTGAAGCCGGGCAGGTCGCCGTCCTCGTCGACGTCGAGCAGCTTCGCCAACTCGTCGTTGTCGATCACCGGGTAGGGCAGCACGATCTGCCGACAGCTCGCCGCGCCCGGGTCCAGCAGGTTGCCCTCCGGGCCGATGGTCGACGCCAGGCTGGTCACCAACTCCTCCCGGATCGCGTCCAACGGCGGGTTGGTGACCTGGGCGAACAGCTGGTGGAAGTAGTCGTAGAGCAGCCGGGGCCGGGTCGACAACGGCGCGATCGGGGTGTCGGTGCCCATCGAGCCCAGCGGCTCCGCCCCGGTACGGGCCATCGGGGCGAGCAGGATCTTCAGCTCCTCCTCGGTGTAGCCGAAGGTCTGCTGCCGCCGACGCACCGAGTCGTGGGTGTAGACCACGTGCTCGCGGGGCGGCAGGTCGTCCAGCTCGATCAGGCCGGCGTGCAGCCACTCGTCGTACGGCTGGGCGGCGGCCAGCTCGGTCTTGATCTCGTCGTCCGAAACGATCCGGCCGTTGACCGTGTCGACCAGGAACATCCGGCCCGGCTGGAGGCGGCCCTTGGCGACCACCGTGGCCGGGTCCAGGTCGAGCACGCCCGCCTCGCTGCCCAGCACCACCAGCCCGTCGGCGGTACGCCACCAGCGCCCCGGCCGCAGGCCGTTACGGTCCAGCACCGCGCCGACGATCTCACCGTCGGTGAAGGCGACCGACGCCGGCCCGTCCCACGGCTCCATCAGGCTGGCGTGGAACCGGTAGAACGCGCGCTTGTCCGGGCGCATCGCCGGGTCGTTCTCCCACGCCTCCGGGATCATCATCAACACCGCGTGCGGCAGGCTACGGCCGGCCAGGTGCAGCAGCTCCAGCACCTCGTCGAAGTTGGCCGAGTCGGAGGCGGCCGGGGTGCAGACCGGGAACACCCGGCGGATGTTGCCGGGCAGGTGCGGGCTGCGCAGCAGCGCCTCGCGGGCCTGCATCCAGTTCCGGTTGCCCCGAATCGTGTTGATCTCACCGTTGTGCGCGATGAACCGGTACGGGTGGGCCAGCGGCCAGGACGGGAACGTGTTGGTGGAGAACCGGGAGTGCACCAGGGCGATCGCGCTGTCGACCCGCTCATCGGTCAACTCCGGGAAGTACTCCGGCAGCTGGTCGGGGGTGAGCATGCCCTTCCAGGTCATCGTCCGCGCCGACAGCGACGGGAAGTAGGCCGTCACCCCCCGCTCGGCGGTCTCCCGCTCGGCCTGCTTGCGGACGCAGAACGCCACCCGGTCCAGGTCGATGCCGGACAACGGGGAGCCCGCCGGGCCGGCCGGGGTGTCGGTCAGCCGGTGCGCGGCCAGGAAGAGCTGCCGGATCCGGGGCATCGCCGCCAGCGCCGTCTCGCCCAACCCGCTCGGGTCGGTCGGCACGTCGCGCCAACCGAGCACCTCGGCCCCCTCGACGAGGGCGTACTTCTCCACCACCTGACGGGCGCGCGCCTCGCCGCCGTCGTCGTCGGGCAGGAAGACCAGGCCGGTGGCGTACTGGCCGGCCGGGGGCAGCGGGAAGTCCACCACCGCGCGCAGGAACGCGTCCGGCACCTGGATCATGATGCCCGCGCCGTCGCCGGTGTTCTGCTCGGCACCCCGGGCGCCACGATGGTCTAGCCGGCAGAGCGCGCCGAGGCCGTTGGCCACCACCGCGTGGGAGCGCCGCCCGTAGAGGTCGGCCACGAAGGCCACCCCGCACGCGTCGTGCTCGTGCGCCGGGTCGTACAGACCGGTCGCGGAAGGGACCGGCTGCGGGCTGTGCGGGTACGGAAGGGCCACCGGGTCTCCTGTCGTCACTCAGGTTGTTGCATGGTCGGGACGACGTCGGCCCTGGGCGGTCTGTTGAGTCTACGTTAGGGCGACCCGGGCAGGGCCAGTGCAGATTGATCACACCTTCCAGACTCTGGGACGTGTAGTCTCGCGCGGTGGATCCTGCACACCGCGACCTGTTCGACCGGTTGGAACGCTTCTACGACGCGGTGCCCCGGGACGCCGCCCGCGCCGAGGAACACGGCGGTCTGGTGCTGTTCGCCCGGGACGGGGCCGGTTGGCCGTTCTACGCCCGCCCCCGCCTCGACGCCGACGGGCCACCCTCGCTGGCCGACCTGCACACCGTCCGGGAACGGCAACGTGAGCTGGGCCTGCCCGAGGCGTTCGAATGGGTGCACGAGACCACCCCGGACCTGCTCGCCACCGCCCGGGCCGCCGGCCTGAGCGTGCTGGAGGCCCCGCTGATGGTGCTCGACCCGCAGGTCACCCCGCCCGACCCGACGACGCTCACCGACGTACCGGTGCGGGTGCTGGACCCGGACGCGCCAGGCTTCGCGCTCGACGTGGCGGCCCGGCGCGCGGTCGCCGCGGTCGGGTTCTCCGCCGCCGGCACCGTCCCCGGCGACGCCGGCCCGGCCGAACGGGACGCCGCGATGACCGAACTGGACGTGGCCGCGCTGGACGAGGAGCGGGCCGCGATCGCCGCCGGCCGACGCCTGTCGGCGGTCGCCTGGACGCCGCAGGACGGCGCACTGGCCAGCGGGATGGCGATGCGGGTCGACGACGTCGCCGAGATCGCCGGGGTGGCCACCCTGCCGGCTGCCCGCCGCCGGGGGCTCGCCGCCGCGGTCACCGCCACCCTGGCCCGCACCCTGCGCGCCGCCGGCACCGACCTGGTCTTCCTCTCCGCCGGCAGCGAGGACGTCGCCCGGATCTACCTGCGCGTCGGCTTCCGTCGCATCGGCACCGCCTGCATAGCCGAACCCACCGCCCTCATCTGACCCCCGGCCCTCTCCTGCCCGCCCGCCTCGCTCCCCGGCCCCAGCCCTGCCCCGATCGGCGTTGCCCCGGCCCGGCGCTGCCCCGACCCGGCGCCGCCCCGACCGGCGCTGCCCCGGCCCAGCCCTGCCCCGATCGGCGTTGCCCCGACCCGGCGTTGACCCGGCCCGGCGCTGCCCCGACCGGCGCTGACCCGGCCCGGCGTTGCCCCGACCGGCGCTGCCCCGACCCGGTGTTCGCCTTGGTGATCAAGAGGTTTGCGGTTTGATCAAGAGGTTTGCGTCACCTCACGCGCTCACCGTGACGCAAACCTCTTGATCACCACACAAGTGACGCAAACCTCTTGATCACCGCATGGGGGCGGCCACCGCACGGGGGCGGCCACCGCACGGGGGCGGCCACCGCACGAAGGGCGGCGGGGCGGGGGGAGAGTGGGTCAGGGGGTGGGGGGACGCCAGGTGGCGGCGGTGGCGGCGGCGCCGGAGAGCAGGCGGGGGGTGATCGTGCCGAGGGCCGCGTCGCGGGCGCGCAGGGCCAGTCGGCCCCGGGTCTGGAGCACCGCCGACATCCGTCGGGTCTGTCGGACCACGGTGGCCGCGCGGGGCCGCCGCACCCGGTCGTACGCCAGCATCGCGTCGGGGAGCCGGGACTCGCGCAGCAACGACGACAGGGTGACGGCGTCCTCGAACGCCAGGCACGCGCCCTGCCCCAGGTGCGGCGGCATGGCGTGGGCGGCGTCACCGAGCAGCACCACCCCGCCCGGCCCGGCCGGGAAGCCGTACGCCCGGGGCAGCGGGCGCAGCTCACGGATCTCCTGCTGCACCAGGTCGGCGGGGTCGGTGGCGGCCAGCAGCTGACCGATCGGCGCGGGCCAGCCGGCGTACCAGCGTTGCAGCAGGGCGAGCTGGGTCTGCGGGGGTTCCGGCCGGGGCGCTCCGGCGGCGGTGGCCACCCAGTAGACGCCACCCCGGCGCGACGCCCCGGAGGAGCCGCGCTCCCCCAGCGAGGCGGCCACGAACCGGTAGCCGGCGCCCAGCACCTCCCCCCCGACCGGCTGGTCGGCCGGCAGGGGGGCCCGGTACCAGGGGATCACCGCCCGCCAGGCGGCGCAGCCGGAGCTGACCACGGCGGCCTCGGGGGCGAGCTGGCGGCGCAGCACGCTGTCCGTGCCGTCGGCGGCCACCACCAGGTCCGCCTCGACGAACTGGCCGTTCCACCCGACCCCGGGCCGCTCGGTGGCCTCGGCCCGGACGCTGTCCACGGCGACCCCGGTGCGCAGCTCGACCCGGTCACCGAGGCCGGCGATCAGGGCGTCGTGCAGGTCCTCCCGGTGTACGACCACCGGCATCCGGTCGGCCGGGGTGGGCCGGGGCTGCACCAGCCAGTGACCGTCGGGGCGGCGGATACCGCCGTCGGGCAGCGGGGTCGCGATGGCGTCCAGGCCGGCACCGACGCCGAGCACCTGCAACGCGCGTACCCCGTTGGGCCACAGCACCACGGCGGTGGGTTCCGGGCGTACCCGGTCGGCCCGTTCCAGCAGAGTGACCTGCCAGCCGGAGCGGGCCAGCGCGCCGGCCACCGCCAGACCGCCGAGGCCGGCCCCGACCACCACCGCGCTGCGCATGCCGCGCCCGCTCAGCTGTCCCGGTCGACGGACCGGCCAGCGGCACCGGCGGACCGCTCGGCACCGGCGGGCCCGTCGCCACCGCCGGCCCCGGAGGGCCCGTCGTCGGCGTCGGAGAGCCCGTCGTCGGCCGCTGGCCCGGCGGGCCGGTCGTCGGCCGCCGGGACGCCCGGTGCGTCGGGCAGCACCCCGCTTTCCCGGTACGCGGTGAACTGTTCCTCGTCAACCACCCGGTACCCCCGCCGGCGGTGGGGCCGTCGGGGACCCCTTCCCGGTGGCGGCGAGGTCGACCTGGGAGACGTCGCTGCCCGCCCCGTCGGTGACCGGAACGGCCGCGGGGACGTCGAGCGGGACCAGGTACTCGCGAGGGCCCCGCACCCGCAGGAAGTAGATCAAGGCACCGAGGAAGACCAGGCCGGCGGTCCACACGTTGAGCCGGAGACCGAGGATGCGGTTCGCCTCGTCGGTGCGCATCAGCTCGATCCAGAACCGGCCTGCGGTGTAGCCCATCACGTAGAGCGCGAAGGCCCGGCCGCGTCCCAGCTTGAACCGCCGGTCCAGGGCGAACACCAGGCCGGCGACGCCGAGGTTCCACAGCGCCTCGTAGGCGAACGTCGGATGGTAGAGGCCGGGTTCCAGGATGGGCTGGTTGGCGTCGTCGCGCAGCGCGTGGCCCGGGTTGTCCGGGTCCATCCGGTGGATCTGGAGGCCCCACGGCAGGTCGGTCCGCCCGCCGTACAGCTCGTTGTTGAACCAGTTGCCCAGCCGACCCACCGCCTGGGCCAGCGGCAGACCCGGGGCCAGCGCGTCGGCCACCACCGTCAGCGGAATGCCGAGCTGCCGGGCGGCGATCCAGGCGCCGATCGCGCCACCGGCCACCGCCCCCCAGATGCCGAGACCGCCCTCCCAGATGGCGAACGCCTTCCACGGGTCACCGCCGGTGCCGAAGTACTTCTCGGGTGAGGTGACGACGTGGTAGATCCGGGCACCGATGATGCCGGTCGGGACCGCCCACACCGCGATGTCGAGCACCGCACCGGGGGCGACGCCCCGCTGGCGCAGCCGGTGCTCGGTCACCAGGCAGGCGACCACGATGCCGACGACGATGCAGAGGGCGTACGCCCGCAGCGGGACCGGCCCGAGCTGCCAGACGGCGGTGCTCGGGCTGGGCAGCGCCGCCAGGGGCGTCATCGAGACGAGGGTCACGGGTGCACAGGCTACCGCTGCGGACGCCCGCCGTGGCACCCCGGTCCGGTCAGACCCGCCACCGGACCACGCCACCCCGGCGCAACCCGGTCGGCCCGTCGCCCGACGGATGCCACCCGTGCGGCGAAATGGCGGCATTCCGCCGCAGCGGACACCGCCGTTCCACTCCCACCGAGCCGATCAACCCGAGCCGTCGACCAACCCGGGCCGTCCCGCACCTCGGCGACGGACGGCGGGGTGGAACGGGCCGGCGGGTCAGCGGGCCGGGTTACGCACACCCTCGGCGAGCTCGGCGGAGAGGGTACGCAGGGCGGCCAGCCCCGCATCGAGGTCCGACGCGTCCAGCAGCCGACGGATCAGCGCGCTGCCCACGATCACCCCGTCGGCGTACCCGGAGACGGTGGCCGCCTGCGCCCCGGTGCCGACACCCAGCCCCACCCCGACGGGCAGTTCGGTCGCCTCCCGCACCCGGGACACCAGCACCGGCGCGGCGTCGGAGGTCTGCGACCGGGCCCCGGTGACCCCCATGATGGCGGTGGCGTAGACGAAGCCCCGGCAGTGCTCGACGGTCATCCGCAGCCGGGCGTCGGTCGACGACGGGGAGACCAGGAACGTCCGGTCCAGGCCGTACGCGTCCGAGGCGGCCAGCCACTCGCCGGCCTCCTCGGGGATCAGGTCCGGGGTGATCAGGCCGGTGCCGCCGGCGGCGGCCAGGTCCCTGGCGAACGCGTCCACCCCGTACTGCTCGATCGGGTTCCAGTAGGTCATGGTGACCACGGGCGCGCCGGTGGCCGCGACCGCCTCGACGATGCGCAGCGTGTCGGCGGTGCGGACGCCACCGGCCAGGGCGATGTCGCTGGCCTTCTGGATCACCGGCCCGTCCATCACCGGGTCGGAGTAGGGGATCTCCACCTCGATGACGTCCACCCCGGCCTCGACCATCGCGGTCATCGCGGCGATGCTGCCGTCGACGGTGGGGAACCCGGCCGGCATGCAGCCGACCAGGACGGCCCGACCGTCGGCACGGGCCTTGTCGAAGGCCACCCCGATCCGGCTCACGGTCTCACTGCTCCTTGTCGAGGATGCCGAAGTACTCACCGGCGGTGTGCACGTCCTTGTCGCCCCGACCGGAGAGGTTGACCACCAGGACCGGCTCCCGGCCCAGCTCGGCGGCCAGCTGCGGGGCGACCTGCACCGCGCCGGCCAGCGCGTGCGCGCTCTCGATCGCCGGGATGATCCCCTCGGTACGGCAGAGCAGCTCGAACGCGGCCATCGCCTCGGCGTCGGTCACCGGCAGGTAGCGGGCCCGGCCGGTGTCGTGCAGCCAGGCGTGCTCCGGGCCGACCCCGGGGTAGTCCAGCCCGGCGGAGATCGAGTGCGACTCGACGGTCTGGCCGTCGGCGTCCTGGAGCACGTAGGTGCGGGCGCCGTGCAGCACCCCGGGGGTGCCGCCGGTGATGCTGGCGGCGTGCCGGTCGGTCTCCACGCCCTCGCCACCGGCCTCGAAGCCGTACAGCCGCACGTCGGTGTCGGGGACGAACGCGTGGAAGATGCCCAGCGCGTTGGAGCCGCCGCCGACGCAGGCCATCACCGCGTCGGGCAGCCCGCCGGTGAGGTCGAGGCACTGCCGGCGGGCCTCGTCGCCGATGCCGCGCACGAAGTCCCGGACCAGCTCCGGGAACGGGTGCGGGCCGGCGGCGGTGCCGATCAGGTAGTGGGTGTCGTCGACGTTGGCGACCCAGTCCCGCATCGCCTCGTTCATCGCGTCCTTGAGGGTCCGCGAGCCGGTGGTCACCGGGATCACTGTCGCGCCGAGCATCCGCATCCGGGCCACGTTGAGCGCCTGCCGCTCGGTGTCGACCTCACCCATGTAGACCACACAGTCGAGGTCGAACAGGGCGGCGGCGGTGGCGGTGGCCACCCCGTGCTGGCCGGCGCCGGTCTCGGCGATCACCCGCCGCTTGCCCATCCGCCTGGTGAGCAGCGCCTGGCCCAGCACGTTGCGCACCTTGTGCGCGCCGGTGTGGTTGAGGTCCTCCCGCTTGAGCAGCACCCGGGCACCGACCTTGGCGGAGAACCGCTCGGCGGGGTACAGCAGTGAGGGGGTGCCGGCGTAGTCGCGCAGCAGGGCGTCGAACTCGGCGAGGAACTCCTCGTCGGTCATCGCCTTGCGGTATGCGGCGTCCAGCTCGTCGAGCGCCGCGACCAGCGCCTCGGGGACGAAGCGACCACCGAAACGGCCGAAGTGACCGGCGGAGTCGGGGAACCGCCCGGCCGCCTCCCCGGCGCTCATGCCGCCGCTCCCCGGCCGGTCGCGCGCCGACGCACCGTCGCGTCGCCGGTGACGGATCGCTCGTTCATCGCGATGTCCTCTCGCTGCGCGGATCTGCCCGTCGGGTCAGCGCGCCGGGCGGGGCGTCGCCGGGTGGTTCCCGGCGTTGACCAGCTCGGCGACCGCCTCGCGGGGGCTCTTCTGGGTGACCAGCCCCTCGCCCACCAGGACGGCGTCGGCGCCGGCCGAGGCGTACCGGATCAGGTCGTGCGGACCCCGCACCCCCGACTCGGCGATCTTGACGACGCTGCTGGGCAGGCCGGGGGCGATCCGCTCGAACACCGACCGGTCGACCTCCAGGGTACGCAGGTCACGGGCGTTGACCCCGATCACCTGCGCGCCGGCCTCCAGGGCCCGGTCGGCCTCCTCCTCGGTGTGCACCTCGACCAGCGCGCACATGCCGAGCGACTCGATCCGCTCCAGCAGGCCGACCAGGGCGTTCTGCTCCAGCGCGGCGACGATCAGCAGCACCAGGTCGGCACCGTGCGCCCGCGCCTCGTGCACCTGGTAGCTGGAGACCACGAAGTCCTTGCGCAGGACCGGCACCTGCACGGCGGCCCGGACGGCGGCCAGGTCGTCGAGGGAACCGCCGAACCAGCGCCCCTCGGTCAGCACACTGATCGCCCGCGCGCCGCCGGAGGCGTACTCCCCGGCCAGCTCGGCCGGGTCGGCGATCTCGGCCAGCCGGCCCCGGCTCGGCGAGGAACGCTTCACCTCGGCGATCACCGCCACGCCGGGCTTACGCAGGGCCGCGTACGCGTCCAGCGGTGGCGGCGCGGCGGCGGCCAGTTCGCGCAGCCGCTCCAACGGAAGCTGCTCCTGCCGCCGGGCCACGTCCTCGCGGACGCCGGCCAGGATCTCGTCGAGCACGCTTGCGGACGCCGCCGATCCGGCCCCGTCCCCCTCTGCGTGCGCATGCTCAGCAGTCACCAACGGACTCCCCTCTCCGGGTGTCATGGGCCGATGCTAGGGGGCGCCACCTGGCGACAGTCGCCGGGGGTATGGCGCTCCTCACGAGATGGGCTGTGGCATGATGCCGGACCTCCGGTGAACGGAATGTCACGCAGCGCCACCGGGCCCGTCGGTGGGTGTCATCGACACCCGTCGTCCGGGACACCCCGGACCATCGATCGATGCCCATACGCTATGAGATCACGTCCGGGCCCGGAGCGCAGCTCGGCCGGTCCGGCCGGACGGCTGTGACCAAGCTCAAGACCGGCCCTGCCACGCAGGTGGGGGCCGTTGACCGGGCCGTCACCCGGGCGAAACGTGAGCCCGGCAGCATCGGTGTCGGGCAGACTCGACGATGCGCCTGCCCACCATCGGATCTCATCGTGCGGGGTGACCTATGAGCACTGCGGGGCCGAACGCCGGCATCGGACTCACCACCATCTCCCGGACCGTCGCGGCGCTGGCCGTCGAGGTGGTGCACACCGTCGAACGCGTCGTGGTGGGCGAGGGCCGGGTGCGTACCGCCCGGGGCAACGCCTGGGAGGCGGTCTGCGCCGACCGGGCCCGCGCCGACCAGCGCGCCACCCTGGACCGGCTGGTCGCCGAGCTGGCCACCCGGGACCGGCAGGCCGCCCGCACGCCCCAGCCGGTCAGCTGACCGTCGGGTCCTCACCCCGGTCGAGCGCGTCCCACGCCTCCCGGTTGCCCCCCTCCGCGATCGGCCGGCCACCCGGCCGGGCCGGCCCGTCGGCGCGCACCGGCCGCTCGTAGCGGGCGCCCATCGCCGGCCAGGTCGCGCCACGCCGCGCGGTGAACAGCCCACCGCCGGCCGCCACCAGCCCGCCGAGCAGGCAGAGCGCCGGCCACTGCCGGTGCGCCCCGACACCGCCGGTGGCGACCAGCCCGTAGCCGCCGCCGGCCGCGACCGCCAGGCCGAGCAGCGCGACCAGGCCACCCAGCAGCCGTCGCACCCGCCCCCGGGTGGCCAGCACCGCGCCGCCGCCGGCCAACGCGACGAGCGCCAACGCCGACAGCCACGGCAGCAGGTCCGCCCCGGACCGCTCCTGCCGGCTCGGCGGCAGCGCACCCCGGGCGAGCACCTCCACCGACCAGGTCCGGGTCGCCGCCCAGGCCGCCAGGCCCGCGCCGGCCAGGCAGAGCAGCACCGCGTACGTCAGCTCGCGCCGGCCGGTCGACGGGCCGTCGGTCGCCGTCGTCGCGGTGGCCCCGGCGTCGCTCACCGCGCCGGTCGCAGGGTCTCGGCGGCGGCGATCGCGGCCAGCACGGCGGCGGCCTTGTTCCGGGTCTCCTGGTCCTCGGCGGCCGGCTCGGAATCGGCCACCACCCCCGCCCCGGCCTGCACGTACGCCCGGCCGTCGCGGATCAGCGCGGTCCGGATCGCGATCGCCATGTCGAGGTCGCCGCCGAACCCGAAGTAGCCCACGGTGCCGCCGTAGAGCCCCCGGCGCACCGGCTCCAACCCCTCGATGATCTCCATGGCCCGCACCTTCGGGGCCCCGGACAGGGTGCCGGCGGGGAAGGTCGCGGCCAGCGCGTCGAACGCCGTCCGGTCGTCGCGCAGGGTGCCCACCACGGTGGAGACGATGTGCATCACGTGGCTGTACCGCTCGATGGTGGCGAACTCCGGCACCTGCACGGTGCCCGGCCGGCAGACCCGACCCAGGTCGTTGCGGCCCAGGTCGACGAGCATCACGTGCTCGGCGCGTTCCTTCGGGTCGGCCAGCAGCTCGGTGGCGAGCCGGGCGTCGGCGACCGGGGTGGCCCCGCGCGGCCGGGTGCCGGCGATCGGGTGCAGCATCGCCCGCCGCTGCCCGTCGGCGTCGGTGTTGACCTTGAGGTGCGCTTCCGGGGACGAGCCGACGATGTCGAACCCGTCGAAGCGGAGCAGGTACATGTACGGGCTCGGGTTGGTCGTGCGCAGCACCCGGTAGACGTCGAGCGGGTCGGCGTCGGTGGCCCGCTCGAACCGCTGGGCCAGCACGATCTGGAAGCACTCGCCGGCCCGGATCGCCTCCTTGGCCGCCTCGACCGCCTTGGGGTAGCCGCCGTCCGGGGTGCGGCTGACCACGTCACCGGCCGGCGGCCGGCCCACCGTCGAGATCATCGGCGGAATCGGTCGGGACAGCGCGGTGGTCATCGCGTCGAGCCGCCCCACCGCGTGGTGGTAGGCGGCGGTGACCCGCTCGGCCCGGTCCGGGTCGTCCAGCGGCGGCAGGACCGCGTTGGCGACCAGGATCGCCGAGCCGTCGTAGTGGTCGAGCACCACCAGGTCGGTGGCGAGCATCATGCCCAGCTCCGGCACCCCGAGGTCGTCCTCGGTCAGCTCGGGCAGCCGCTCGAACCGGCGGATCAGGTCGTACCCCAGGTAGCCGACCATGCCGCCGGTCAGCGGCGGCAGGCCGGCGGCCGGGTCCGGCGTCCCGCCGGCGAGCGCCGCGACGGTCTCCCGCAGCACGTGCACCGGGTCGCCGGAGACCGGCACGCCGGCCGGCGGGGTGCCGGTCCACTGCGCGACACCGTCCCGTTCGACCAGGGTGGCGCTGCTGCGCACCCCGATGAACGAGTACCGCGACCAGGCCATCCCGGCGGAGCCCACGCCCTGCTCGGCGGACTCCAGCAGGAAGGTGCCCGGCCCACCGGCCAGCTTGCGGTAAACCCCCACCGGGGTCTCCGCGTCGGCCAGCAGCCGACGGGTCACCGGCACCACCCGCCACCGGGCCGCCGCCTCGACGAAGCCCGCCAGGTCGGGGCTGAGCGCACCGTCGGTCACGGTCGGACCCCCTGCACCACCGGGAGTTCGGTGAAGAAGCAGGTGCGCTCGCCGGTGTGGC
The DNA here is from genome assembly GCF_053667945.1 of Micromonospora sp. SCSIO 07396. NCBI lineage: Bacteria > Bacillati > Actinomycetota > Actinomycetes > Micromonosporales > Micromonosporaceae > Micromonospora > Micromonospora sp. SCSIO 07396. The sequence goes on along the minus strand of NZ_CM132210.1, from coordinate 1,192,221 downwards.
AGGCCGCGCCGACCTGGTCCACGCCGACCAGCAGCGCGTCGCCGTCGCAGTCCAGGGCGACCGAGCGGACGTACTGGTGGTGGCCGGAGGTGGCGCCCTTGACCCAGTACTCCTGCCGGCTGCGCGACCAGTAGGTGGCCCGGCCGGTGGTGAGGGTGCGGTGCAGCGCCTCGTCGTCCATCCAGGCGACCATCAGCACCTCACCGGTGTCGTGCTGGCGCACGACTGCGGCGACCAGGCCGTCCGGGGTGCGGCGCAGCCGGGCGGCGACGGCCGGGTCGAGACGGGAGGGGCGGACCGCGCCGCCGGGTCCGCCGTCGCGGGGGGAAGATTCAGGTACGGGCACAGTTACCGATTGTCTCGCACCCGGCGCGGGCACCTGCGGGGCGTCCCCGACCGCCCGGGACAGCTGAGCGACGTACCGCTCCAGCCGACCGTCGCACAGGGCGCGGGCGAGGTCCGGGCCGGCGGTCTCGGCGACCCGGTCGGCGTACGGGCGCACCAGCGGGAGCACCCCGCTGACCAGGCGGGCGGCAGCGACACCGACCTCGACGGTGCCGCCGGGGCGTACCCCCAGGCAGAGCAGCATGTCGTCGCGGTAGCCAGCCGGCGCGACCGGCAGGTCCAGGGCGGCGGCGAAGGCGGCCCGGCGGGACGCCACCCGCACCCCCGGGTTGGCCGGGCGCAGCACGGACGGGCAGAGCCGGGCCAGGTCGGCGGCGGCCAGCCGGACGCCGAGCGGGTCGTCGGCGGCGAGCGCCCCGGCCACCTTGCCGAGGGTGGCCACCAACTCCTCCAGGCGGGGCTGGTCGGCGGGCTGGCAGAGCACCGGCAGGTCGATCCGGCGACGCCAGGTCGGGTCGGCCCAGAGCAGCCGGGTGGGGGTGGTCACCGGCAGCCCGAACGCCCAGTCGGCGGGTTCGCCGAGCCGGTCGACCCAGGTGCGGACGTCCCGGGCGGCCACCGACACGTGCACGATCCGCCCGTCGACCTCGGCCAGGTAGGCCCGGCGGGCGTCGTACGGCGTCCCGGTCGGCCACCGGCCGCGGGTGGAGCCGGCCGGTGGGTCGACCGGGCCGGTCGTCGCGCCGCACCGCGCGCCGCCCGCCCGGCCCGACGGCCCCACCGGCGCGGACCGGCCCGCCGCACAGGGCTGCCCGGGTGCCACAGGCGGGGTCGACGCGCGGCACGGACCGGGCCCGCCCGACGTCGTCACCGGGGTGGGCCCGGTCGTGCTCACCAGGACGTCGAGGTCGACGTCGCTGTACGCGGTGGCGGCCCGCCGGGCGTGGCTGCCCCGCAGCAGGATCCCGACCACCGGGCGCTCGGCGGACGCGCGCAGCCGGTCGGTCCAGTCGGCCAGGAAGGCGGCCTCCGGCAACGGAGCGTGATCCACCGCGCCATCGTGCCGTAGGCCCGATCGGGGCGCAATGCCCGAAGGCGGACTTCCTGTCCGGTCCGAAGGCTGACGCCCGGTCCGAAGCCAAGTGTCCGAAGATGTCGATCGATGGGCTAGTGCCCGACCGTCCGCATCCCGGCCGCCGGATACCGCTCGCCGGCCACCGCGTCGACGGGGACCGCCTCCCGCAGCCGGGCCTGCTGGTCGGCGGTGAGCCGCAGGTCGGCGGCGGCGGCGTTCTCCTCCAGGTAGCGGACCCGCTTGGTGCCGGGGATCGGCAGCACGTCCTCGCCCTGGGCGAGCAGCCAGGCCAGGGCGGCCTGGGCCGGGGTGCAGCCGATCTCCTCGGCCACCGCCCGGACGGCGGCCACCAGCCGCAGGTTGGCGTCGAGGCTGTCCGCCGCGAAGCGGGGTGCCGCCGCCCGCCAGTCACCCTCGGTGAGCTGGTCCCGGCCGGTGATCGCCCCGGTGAGCAGCCCTCGGCCGACCGGCGAGTACGCCACCAGCGCCACCCCGAGCTCCCGGCAGGTGTCCAGCATCTCCCCCTCGACGTCCCTGGTGAACAGGGAGTACTCCATCTGCACGGCCGCGATCGGGTGCACCGCGTGGGCCGTGCGCAGCGTCGCCGGGCTGACCTCCGACAGGCCGAGCAGGCGTACCTTGCCCGCCGCGACCAGCCCGGCCATCGCCGTGACGGTCTCCTCGATCGGGGTGCCCGGGTCCCGGCGGTGCAGGTAGTACAGGTCGATGGTGTCCACGCCGAGCCGGCCGAGGGAGGCGTCGCAGGCTTCGCGGGCCCAGCCGGCGCTGCTGTCGACGTACGCTCCGGAGCCGTCGGCGTGCGGCCGGTTGCCGAACTTGGTGGCCAGGAAGACCTCGTCGCGGCGGGCCCGCACCACCGGGGCGAGCAGCCGCTCGTTGGCGCCGAAGCCGTACATGTCGGCGGTGTCGAGGTGGTTGACGCCCAGGTCGAGGGCGCGGTGCAGGGTACGCGTCGACTCGGCGTCGTCCTGCCCGCCGTAGGCGAAGCTCATGCCCATGCAGCCCAGTCCGATGGCGGACACCTCCGGGCCGTTGGCCCCGATCCGTCGACGGATCATCGTCCCTCCCCCTGGCGACGGCACGTGTCGATCCCGTGGTTACGCACTTCGAGTCCTCCTTCAGTGGGTCCGCCCGGGTCAGTACCCCGACCGGTGCGCCTCGAACAGCCCCGGCCGCAGGGGTGTTGCGCGGCGGCGGATAATTCAACTACCGTTGATTTCAACAAGCGATGAGTTAATGGGAGGTGGGCGATGGACCAGGCCATCGCCGTCCGCGACCTCGTCGTCGACCGGGGTCGACGACGGGTGCTGGACGGCATCGGGTGCACGGTGCCGCGCGGCACGGTCACCGGGCTGCTCGGCCCGAGCGGCAGCGGCAAGACCACCCTGATGCGGGCCGTCGTCGGGGTGCAGACGATCAGCTCCGGCACCGTCACCGTGCTCGGCCATCCGGCCGGCGCGGCCGAACTACGCCACCGGGTCGGCTACCTGACCCAGGCCCCCAGCGTCTACGCCGACCTGACCGTCCGCGAGAACGCCCGCTACTTCGCCACCCTCCAGGGGCGCAGCGCCGCCGACGCCGACGCGGCAGTCACCGACGTCGGCCTGGCCACCGCCGCCGGCCAGCTCGTCGGCACCCTCTCCGGCGGGCAACGCAGCCGGGCCTCGCTGGCCTGCGCGCTGGTCGGTGAGCCGGAACTGGTCGTCCTCGACGAACCCACCGTCGGGCAGGACCCGGTGCTGCGGGCCGACCTGTGGGCCCGGTTCCACGCCCTCGCCGCCGCCGGCACCACCCTGCTGGTGTCCAGCCACGTGATGGACGAGGCGGCCCGCTGCGACCGGCTGCTGCTGATCCGCCACGGCCGGCTGATCGCCGACGACACCCCCGACGCGGTCCGCGCCGCCACCGGGGTGGACGACCTGGAGGAGGCGTTCCTGCGGCTGATCCGGGCCGGCGGGGCCGACCCGGCGGGCACCGGGGAGGCGGCGTGAACCCGACGATCCTGGCCGCCACCACCGGCCGCATCCTGCGTCAGCTGCGGCACGACCGGCGTACGGTGGCGCTGCTGGTGGTGGTGCCGACGGTGCTGCTCACCCTGGTCTACTTCATGTACGCCGACCAGCCGGCCCCGCCCGGTGCGCCGTCCCCCTTCGACCGGGTGGCCCTGGTGATGCTGGGCTTCTTCCCGTTCATCATCATGTTCCTGGTGACCAGCATCGCGATGCTCCGGGAACGCACCAGCGGGACGCTGGAGCGGCTGCTCACCACCCCGCTGGGCAAGCTCGACCTGCTGTTCGGCTACGGCATCGCGTTCGGGTTGGCCGGGGTGGTGCAGTCGACCGTCGCCGCCGCCGCGGCGTACCGGCTGCTCGGGTTGACCACCGCCGGATCGGCCGGGCTGGTCGTGCTGATCGCCGCGGTCAACGCGGTGCTGGCCGTCGCGCTCGGGCTGTTCTGCAGCGCCTTCGCCCGCACCGAGTTCCAGGCGGTGCAGTTCATGCCGGTCGTGGTCGCCCCGCAACTGCTGCTGTGCGGGCTGTTCGTGCCCCGCGACCAGATGGCCGGCTGGCTCCAGGCGGTCAGCGACGTGCTGCCCCTGTCGTACGCGGTGGAGGCCCTCCAGGAGGTCGGCGCGCACTCCGCACCGACCGGCCTGATGTGGCGGGACGTGTCGATCGTGGCCGGCGCGGCGGTGCTGGCCCTGGTGCTGGCGGCGGCGACCCTGCGCCGGCGCAGCGGGTGAGCCCGGTGGCCCGACGCACCGGTCGACGCCCCGGCAACCAGGACACCCGGGAGGCGATCCTCGCCGCCGCCCGGTCGGCGTTCGCCGAGCGCGGCTTCGACGCGGCCTCGATCCGGCAGATCGCCGCCGCCGCCGGGGTCGATCCGGCCCTGGTCCACCACTACTTCGGCAGCAAGGAGGAGCTGTTCCGGGCCACCGTCGACATCCCGATCGACCCGGCCGTGCTGCTGCCCGCCGTGCTGGCCGGCGACCCGGACGGGATCGGGGAGCGGCTCGTGCGCACGTTCCTCGGCGTCTGGGACTCGCCGGCCGGTGGGGCGGCGGTGGCCCTGCTGCGCTCGGCGACCAGGAGCGAGTGGACGGCCCGGCTGATGCGCGAGTTCCTGACCACCCAGGTGCTGCGCCGGGTGCTCGACCAGCTCGACCTGGACCCGGCGGAGCTGCCGCTACGCGGCGGGCTGGTCGCCACCCAGATGATCGGGCTGGCCATGATGCGCTACGTCATCCGCCTCGAACCGGTCGCCTCCGCCACCGCCGACACCCTGGCCGCCACCCTCGGCCCCACCATCCACCGCTACCTCACCGCCCCCCTCCCCCACTCCCCCACCGAACCTCCCGCCGCGCCTCCCACGCCTCCCGCCGCGCCTCGCACACCTCCCGCTGCGCCTCCCACGCCTCCCGCTGCGCCCCGGTGATCAAGAGGTTTGCGTCATGTCGGGAGATCGAATTGGCGCAAACCTCTTGATCACCGGGGCGGGACGGGGTGGGTGGGTGGGTGGAGGCGGGACGGGGGTGGGGTGGGGGTGGCGGGGCTAGTCGCGGTCGGGCCGGGTGTTGGCGGGATGGCGGTGCGGACGGGAGTGGGGGTGGGCGGCGGAGCGGGTGCAGAGCAGCGGGTGCAGCAGCCGGGACAGCTCCGCCAGGTCGGTCACCGGGTGCGGGAACGGCAGGCGGGCGCGACGCCTGTCGCCGGGGCCGCCGAGTGCCACGACCAGCCCGTACCGGTCGAGGCGGACCACCCGGGGTTCACCGTCGGCCAGACCGAGCCGGCGGCGCAGGTACGCCGTCACCTGCGGCCCGTGGTGGTCGGCGAGGTCGGCCAGCAGGGCGGCCTCGTCGGGGTGCACCGGGTCCGGTTCGGCGGCGGCGTACTCACCCGGGTCGACCCGGTGCACCACGCCGGCGGTGTCCAGCCGGGCCTCGGCCACCTCGAAGCGGTGCAGCCGGAACCGGCTCCCGACGTCGAGCAGGTCGCCGGTGGGGTCCACGGCGGCGAAGTCGACGGCCGCCCGACGGGCCGGGTCACCGGTCAGCGGCACCGCCCAGCCGGACACCCAGGCCCGGCCGGCCGACGGCGCACCGGCGGCCGGGGGCAGGTCGAGCACGTCGAGCACCACGGCGACGTCCCGCGCGGCGGCCGGGTCCAGCTCGGCGGCGAGGTCGCTGAAGACCGGGACGAGCAGCAGCACCCGCCCCTCCGCGTCGGTGGCGTGCCGGACGTGGAACGGGCCGGGCCGGTGGGCGAGGTGCACCAGGCCGGGTAACCGACCGGCCACCAGGGTACGAATCAGCTCAGCAGGGGTCGGAGCCACGGGCACCTCCGATAAAGGTTAGCCTTACCTAACCCGCAGAGTAGAGCACCCGGGCGACCACGTCCACCAGATGTGACTCCTACCGGTGGGCAACAGGTGGTTCAGCGGGTCTGCTCCAACCACGACGCGTAGAGCAGGGCGTACACCGAGTCGGGATCACGCAGCAGCTCCTCGTGCGGGCCCCGCTGGACGATCCGACCCCGGTCCACCACCACCACCTCGTCGGCGGCCTGCGCGGTGGACAACCGGTGCGCGATCGCCAGCGTCGTACGCCCCCGGGTCACCGCGTCCAGGGTGCGTTGCAGGCGTACCTCGGTGGCCGGGTCGACCGCGCTGGTCGCCTCGTCCAGCACCAGCAGGTCCGGATCGGCCACGTACGCGCGGGCCAACGCCACCAGCTGCCGTTCCCCGACGCTCAACGCCTCCCCCCGCTCCCCCACCGCAGTGGCCAGTCCGCCGGGCAGGCCGTCCAACCAGTCGGCCAGGCCCAGCTCGGTGAAGGCGGCCGTCAACTCCGCATCGGTCAGCTCGGGACGGGCGAAACGGACGTTCTCCCCGACCGTGGCGTCGAACAGGAACCCGTCCTGCGGCACCATCACCACCCGGGAACGCAGCGAGTCGAACCGCACCTCGTCAAGCGGCACCCCGGACAGCAGCACCTGCCCCTGCGTCGGGTCCATCAGCCGGGTGAGCAGCTTGGCGAAGGTGGTCTTGCCGCTGCCGGTCTCACCGACCACCGCCACCCGGCTCTTCGCCGCGATGTCCAGGGTGACGCCGTGCAGCACCGGCGGCCCACCCGGATAGGCGAACGTCACGTCGGCGAAGCGGATGTCCAACGGGCCGGCCGGCAGGTCCCGGCCCTGCTCCCCCGGATCGGCCACGTCCGGCGTGAGGTCGAGCACGTCGAGCACCCGCCGCCAGCCGGCGATCGCGTTCTGCGCCTCGTTGAGCACCTCGGTGGCGATCTGCACCGGCTGGATGAACAGGGTGACCAGGAACAGGAACGCGGTGAGCTGGCCGACCGACAGCGTCCGGTCCACCCCCAGCGACACCCCGACCACCACCACCCCGGCCAGCGCCACCCCGGCCGCCAACTCCCCCACCGAGCTGCCCATGATGCTGATCCGGATGGCCCGCTGCTGGGCCAACCGCTGCCCCTCGATCGCCGCGTCCAACCGTCGGGCCGTCCGCCCGGAAACCCCGTACGCCCGGATCACCGGCGCACCCACCACACTCTCGGCGATCGTGCCGAGCAACGTGCCCGTCCGCTGCCGGACCACCCCGTAGGCCCCGGCCAGCCGACGCTGCAACAACCTGATGATCATGACCGCCGGCGCGAAGGCGACCAGCACCACCAGCGTCAACTGCCAGGAGTACGCCAGCATCACCGCCGTGGTGACCGCGAGCTGGCCCAGGTTGACGATGAGGATGACCCCGCCCCACTGGAGGAACTGGGTGATCTGGTCGACGTCGCTGGTCACCCGGGAGACCAGCGACCCGCGCCGCTCCGACTGCTGGTGCAGCATCGACAGGTCGTGCACGTGCCGGAACGCCCTGGTCCGGACGTTGGCCAGTGCAGTCTCGCTGACGGTGAACAGCCGCCGCATCATCAGGTAACCGCAGACGGTGGTGAGCACCAGGACCGCCGCCGTGGCGGTGACCACCGTGACGATCACCCCGAGATCCGGCCCGTCGGGGACGGCGATCCCCTGGTCGATGCCGCGCTGCACCGCCACCGGCACGGCCACCCGGCCGACCATGTAGACCAGCGCCAACGCCAACGTGCCGGCCAACCCGGTACGCAGCTCCGGCGAGAGCGCCAACCCCCGCCGCAACGTCTGCCAGGTCCCCTCGGTCCGCTCGACCGGCTCGTCCCCGCCACCCTCGCCCACCGACGTCGACCTTCCGTTCCCGACTGCGGGGCTCCGCTGCGCTGCACTCCTCGCGCTCACCGGATTGCCTTTCCGTTCGCGACTGCGGGGCTCCGCTGCGCTCACCGGTCCACCTCGATTTCCAGGCCCGACGGCAGCGGGGCGACCTCGTCGTACGTCCGGTTCTGTTCGCGTTCCTGTTCGGCCTGCTCGTAGGCGGTGACCAGGTCGACGTAGCCGGGCACGGTGGCCAGCAGCTCGGTGTGGGTGCCCCGGGCCAGCACCCGGCCCTGCTCCAGATAGATCACCTCGTCGGCGAGCGCGATGGTGGCCCGCCGGTACGCCACCACCAGGATCGACGCGGCGGCCGGCTGCCCGGGTGCCGGGCCGCGCAGCCCGGCCAGGATGGCCGCCTCGACCCGGGGGTCGACCGCGCTGGTGGCGTCGTCGAGCACCAGTAACCGGGGCCGGCCGGCCAGCGCGCGGGCCAGGGTGAGGCGTTGCCGCTGGCCGCCGGAGAGCGAGGTGCCCCGCTCACCGACCATCGTGTCCAGCCCGTCGGGGAGGGCGGCGACGAAGCCGTCGGCCTCGGCCAGCCGCAGCGCCGCCCAGACGTCCTCGTCGTCGATGCCCGGCCGGTCCAGGCTGATGTTGGCCCGGACGGTGTCGTCGAAGACGAACGGCACCTGGGCGACCAGCGCGGCGGTCGAGGCGAGCGACGCGGCGGTGAGCCGGCGCACGTCCACCCCGTCGACGGTGACCGTGCCGGAGTCCGGGTCGACCAGCCGGACCGCCAGCGAGGCGATGGTGGACTTGCCGGCGCCGGTCGGCCCGACCAGCGCCACCGTCCGCCCGGCGGGCACGGTGAAGGCGACCTCGCCGAGCACGGACGTGCCGGGCAGGTGCGCCTCGGCGGGCTCGTAGCCGAAGTGGACACCGTCGAAGGCGAGGGTCGCCGGGCCGGCGGCGTCGTCGTCGAGGGTGACCTCGCCGTAGGGCATCTCACCGGTGGCGTCGAGCACCCGGCTGACCCGGTCCCACCCGGCCACGCTGCGCGGCAGCTCGGCCAGCACCCAACCGATCGCCCGCACCGGGAAGGCCAGCACGGTGAAGAGGAAGGCGACGCTGACGAGTTCGGTGACGGTGATCGCGCCCTGCCGCAGCCGGATCGTGCCGACCACCAGCACGGCCAGGGTGCCGAGGCTGGGCAGCGTCTCCAGCAGCGGGTCGAAGACGCCGCGCAGCCGGCCGACGGAGATCAGCGAGTCCCGCAGCTCCCGGGCCCGGCCGGCGAACCGGGCGGTCTCCTGGGCCTCCCGGCCCATGGTCTTGACCACCAGCGCGCCGTCGAAGCTCTCGTGGGCGATGCCGCTGACCTCGGCCCGCAGCCGCTGGGCGCGGGCCTGGCGGGGGGCCATCCGGCGGGAGTAGACCACGTTGAGCGCGAACAGGGCGGGGAACACTGCCAGCCCGACCAGGGCGAGCGCCCAGTCGGTGACGAACAGCGAGCCGACCGCGCCGACCAGCATCACCAGCGTGCCGACCGCGAACGGCAGCGGCGCGATCGGGTACCAGGCCGCCTCGACGTCGGAGTTGGCGTTGGACAACAACGTGCCGGTGGCGTTGCGGTGGTGCCAGGCCAGCGGCAGGTCCAGGTAGCGGCGGGTGACCCGGCGACGGTAGGCGGCCTGGAGACGGAACTGCATGTAACCGGCCCCGAGCCGACGGCCGAAGATGCCGACCACCCGCAGCACGCTGATCCCGAACAGCGCCACGGCGGCCAGGGCCACCGTGCCGGTGCCGACCTCGCCGGCCTCGACCGCCGGCACCACCACGTCGCCGACGACCGCGCCGACCACGTACGCGCTGGCGATCACCAACCCGCCGAAGAGCACGCTGCCGGCGACCGCGACCGCGAAGATGCGCGGTTGTTCCCGGATCGCCCGGCCGAGGACCCACAACCCCCGGCGGATCACGTCCCGACTCGTCCCGCTCGCCACGCTCTCCCCCGCCGTAAGCCGCAATTATCTCCCTTATCCTTACCGGTCCCGGCCACCGCCGCCGCCCGGCGGCCTATGTCCACCGTCACGTCCCGGCCGCGCCCGCGACCGGGCCCGACTGGCCTACCGCAACCGGGCCCGGCTGGTCTCCCGCCGCGCCGATGGCGGCCCGCCGACCTACGATCGCTGCATGCCGCGGTACGCCCGAGCGGAGCGCGAGGCGCTCGCCGACCTGATGCTGGAAGTGGGCCCGGACGCCCCCACGATCAACGAGGGGTGGACCGCCCGGGATCTCGCCGCCCACCTGGTGGTGCGGGAGCGCCGCCCCGACGCCGCCGGCGGCATCCTGCTGCCACCCCTGCACGGGTACGCCGAGCGGGTGCGGCTGCGGGTCGCCGCCCGCCCCTGGCCGGACCTGGTCGCACAGGTGCGCCGGCCCCCGGTGTGGAGCCCGGTCAGCAACCCGCTGACCGACGAGCTGGCCAACACGATGGAGTTCTTCATCCACCACGAGGACGTCCGGCGGGCCCGCCCGGGCTGGCACCCCCGGGACCTCCCGGCGGGGCTGGCCGACCGGCTGTGGAAGCCGGTGGCCCTGCTGACCCGCACCCGGGCCCGGCGTTTCCCGGCGGACCTGCTGGTGCAGGCCCCCGGCCACGGCGAGCTGACCGCGGGGCGGGGCGGTGACCGGGTACGCCTGGTCGGGCCCCCCGGTGAGCTGGTGCTCTTCCTGTCCGGCCGGCAGCGGGTGGCCCGGGTCCAGCTCGACGGCCCACCGGCGCTGACCGAACGGCTGCGCACGGCCGCGCTGGGGTTGTGAGCCCGACCGCGCGCCGGGTTCCCACCGGCGCGGACACCCTGCGCGGCCGGTTGATCACGTGAAGCACTGAAGGACGTCGCTCTTGGCGACAGGGGTGGAATCGGTCACCCCGGCCGCTTCAGTAACGACCAGTGTCGATCTCCTTGCCGTACTCTCCGGCGACGCCGCTCGTGGGGGGTGGCCGACTGGGGACGCCATGCGAAGCTTCGACGTCTCGGCGCTGTACGAGCCACCGTTCGTCAGCCGCCGGCACGTCGCCACCGACCGGGTGGCGGCGGAGAGTCTGGAGTGGGCCCGCCGGCACGGCCTGGTCGGGGGCGGCCCGTCGGCCTCCCGGCTGCACCGGGCCGGCGCGGCCGAACTGGCCGGACGCGCCTGCCCGCAGGCGTCGGTGCCCCGGCTGCGCCTGCTCACCGACCTGTTCTCCTGGCTGTTCGTGATGGACGACGTCTGCGACGACGACGGCCTGGGCAGCGCGCCGGCCACCCTCGCGCCGACGGTCACCGCGCTGCTGGACGTCCTCGACCGGCACGGCGGCCCGGCCGGCACGGCGGCCTGGTGCGTCACTCCGACGGCGGACGCCACTCCGACGGCGGGCGGCCACGGCGGGCCGGCCGGCGACGGTGCGCCCCGGGCCGACCGGGACACCCCGGCCGGGGCGCTCGGCGTCGCCCTGGCCGACCTGTGCCGGCGGGTGCTCGACCAGCGCCGGCCCACGCTGTTGCTGCGGCTGGTGAGCCAACTGCGGGAGTACCTGCTGGCGCTGCTGTGGGAGGCCGCCAACCGGGAGCGCCGACGGGTCCCCGGGCTCGCCGAGTACCGCCAGATGCGCCGGCACACCGGCGGCGTACGCCCCAGCCTCACCCTGACCGACCTGGCGTACGGACGGCCGCCCGGCCCGGCCCGGCGGGTCGACCCGGCGCTCGTCGCGTTGGACGACCTCGCCGTCGACCTGGTCTGCTGGTGTAACGACCTGTTCTCCTACCGCAAGGAACGGGACGCGGTGGCCGACCCGCACAACCTGGTGACGGTCCTGGCCGCGCAGCACGGGCGGGACGAGGCGTCGGCCTTCCAACTGGCCGCCGGCTGGTTCAACGACGGGCTGGCCGGCTACCTGGTGCGGGAGGCGGCGCTCGTCGCACACGCCGGGCCGGCGGTGACCCCCTACCTGGCGGCCCGCCGCGCGTGGCTGCGCGCCACCTACGACTGGTCGATGCGGGCGGACCGGTACGCCACCCCGCCCGGGGCGTCCGCCGGGACTCAGCCGCCTCACAGGTTCGAGGGCTAGCCGATGCCCGGGTGCAGGCAATACTCTTCGGTAACCGCAGAGCGACGTGACCCTCGTCACGTCATCCACCCCCGAAGGCGGCAACCTCGATGGCTCTCGATGTCCCATACCGTTCCATCCCCGATATGTTCCGCAAGCGGGTGGCCGCCACCCCCGACCAACGTGCCTTCGCCCACCCGGCGGCGGACGACTCGGGGCCGGTCTGGTTGACCTGGGCGCAGGTCGGCCGGCGGGCCGACGCGGTCGCCGCCGGCCTACACGGGCTCGGGGTCGGGCTGGAGGACCCGGTGGCGATCCTGGCCAACACCCGGCTGGAGTGGATCCTCGCCGACTTCGGCATCATGTGCGCGGGCGGCGCGACCACCACCGTCTACCCGACCACCGAGCCGCAGGACGCGACATACATCATCGCCGACTCCGGCTCCCGGGTGCTGTTCGCCGAGAACCCGGTCCAGGCGGCGAAGGTGGCCGGCGCGCAGCTTCCCGCGCTGACCCACGTGGTGCTCTTCGACGGCACCCCCGACCCGACCGCCGCCGTGCCCCAGCTGACCCTGGCCGAGTTGGAGGAGCAGGGCGCGCGGGCGCTCGCCGCCGACCCGGGCCTGGTGGACCGGCTGATCGCCCCGGTCGGCCCCGAGCACCTGGCCACCCTGATCTACACCTCGGGCACCACCGGCCGGCCCAAGGGGGTCGAGCTGCTGCACGGCGGCTGGTGCTGGGAGGGGGTGGTGCAGGCCGAGACGGGCCTGCTGCGCGACGACGACGTGCACTACCTCTGGCTGCCGCTGTCGCACTCGTTCGGCAAGACGCTGCTCTGCGGCTCGACGCACGTCGGGCTGCCCACCTACGTCGACGGCCGGGTGGACAAGCTCGTCGACCTGCTCGGGGTGATCCGCCCGACGCTGATGTGCGGCGCCCCCCGGGTCTACGAGAAGATCTACAACAAGGCGGTCACCACCGCCCAGGACGCCGGGGGCGTCAAGGCGAAGATCTTCGCCTGGGGGGTCGCGGTCGGCAAGCAGAAGGTCGCCCTGGAGCAGGCCGGCCGGCCGGTGCCCGGCGGCCTGAAGCTGCGGTACGCGCTGGCCGAGAAGCTGGTGTTCAGCAAGCTCCAGGCCCGCCTCGGCGGCCGGATCAGGGTGCTCGTCTCGGGCGCGGCCCCGCTGAGCGCCGAGATCGCCACCTTCTTCGCCGCAGCCAACCTGCCGATCTCCGAGGGGTACGGCCTGACCGAGACCAGCGCCGGCAACTTCATCAACCCGCCCGACGGGCTGCGGATCGGCACGGTCGGCCGGGCGATGGGCGACCTGGAGTGCCGGATCGACACCGACGGGGAGATCCTGGTCCGCGGCCGGCCGGTGATGCGCGGCTACCACAACCTGCCCGAGGAGACCGCCGCCGCGTTCACCGAGGACGGCTTCTTCCGTACCGGTGACATCGGCAGCCTCGACGACGACGGCTACCTGCGCGTCACCGACCGCAAGAAGGACCTGGTCAAGACGTCCGGCGGCAAGTACATCGCGCCGTCGCACATCGAGGGCCTGTTCAAGGCCATCTGCCCGTACACCTCGCAGGCGATCGTCATCGGCCAGGCCCGCAACTACTGCACCATGCTGGTCAGCCTGGACCCGGACGCGATCCGGGACTGGGCGGCGGGCGGCCCGCTCCAGGGGCGTGACTACGCCGAGATCGTCGCCTCGCCCGAGGCCCGCGCGATGGTCGAGGAGCACGTGGCCCAGCTCAACACCAGGCTCAACCGCTGGGAGACGATCAAGAAGGTGACCGTGCTGTCCCGGGACCTGACCATCGAGGACGGCGAGATGACCCCCTCGCTGAAGATCAAGCGGCGCGGTGTGGAGAGCAACTTCGCCGCCGAGATCGACCGGATGTACGCGGGCAGCCTCGCCGAGATCTGACCCCCCGCCGACCGGCCGGTGTCCGTGTCCTCCCGTCCCGGGACACGGCCACCGGCCGGTCACAGGTGTTCGCGCCGCCACCGGCTCTGCGCCTCCTCGACGGCCTCCTCCTGCGCCAGCGCCAGCCGGCGCACCCGCCGCCGACGCCGGCCCTGGCCGCTGGTCTGCACCGCGGCCAGGGCGACGCAGACCAGCGCCAGCAGGGCCAACGCGCCCACCTCGGGCACCCGGGCCCCGGCCGGGGCGAGCGCCGCCAGGGCCAGCACCGCCAGCACCGGCGGCCAGCGCAGCACCTGGGCCGCCCGCAACTCGCAGGCGACGAGGCTGAGCAGGTAGAGGCCCACCCCGCCGTAGAGCACCAGGACCCAGTAGCCGCCCAGCGGCACCCCCCAGAGCGGGGTGTCCGGGTCGGCCACCTCGGCGAGCAGGTCCTTGAGGCCGAGGGCGAAGAAGATCACGCCGGCGATGATCGGCAGGTGCAGGTAGGTATAGGCGTCGCGGGCCAACCGGGCCCGGCGCACCGGGTCGCGGCTGCGGTGCAACGCCTGTTCCAGGGCGAGCGCCAGGGTGTCGAAGTAGGCCCACCACAGCACCGACGCGATGGCGATGCCGAGCACCGCGGCGATCACCACCGGCCAGGTCAGCGGCAGGCCGGTGACGAACTTCGGGCCGACGCCGAGCGCGATGATCGACTCGCCGAGCGCGATCAGCACCATCAGGGCGTGCCGTTCGGCCCAGTGCCCGGCGGAGAGCACCGCCCAGTACGTTCCGCCGAGGCGTACCCCGGCCACGTACTCCAGCAACAGGGCCAGCGTCCAGAGGGTGAGTTGCAGGGCGGTCGCGGTGCCCTCCGTGGCGACCCGGCGGGTCAGCAGCGCGGAGGCGACCAGCAGCGCCGTGGCGGCCACCGGCAGCAGCGCGAGCCGGGTCCACCGCCGCCACCGGTCCGGGTCGCCCCGGGCCAGCACGCCGAAGACCGCCAACTGACAGGCCCGGACGAGGAGGTAGCAACCGGCGAAGACCAGCGGGCCGTCCAACCCGCCCGGCTCGTCGACGAACGCCCCCGGCATGCTCAGCGCCAGCAGGAAGGTGGCGGTGACGGTGAAAAACCCGAGCAGCGGCAGCGGCCCCTGGTCGGCGCGGACCGCGTTGCCCAGGCCGGCGAAACCGGTCCAGCACCACCACAGCAGGCCCAGCACCAGCAGGCAGCGCAGCAGGTTGACGCCGGTGGGCTCCTGCGAGGTCAGCGCGGTGACGGTGAAGAACGCGAAGACGAAGACCAGGTCGTAGAAGAGTTCCAGCCGGGTGGTCCGGGAGCCGGGCGCACCGGGCCGGACCCCGTGCCAGCTCGTCGGGCCGCCCACACCGGCAGTCTCCCAGCCGGGGTCGCCCGGTCAGGCCGGTTCGCCCCGACCGGCGACCCGGCCGACGGGGCGGGCACCCCGCCCGGTGCGGCGGCCTGCGGCCCGGCCACCGTCACGGCCCGACCGGGCCGGCTCAGGCGATGACCGCGGGCTCCCGCCAGCGCGGGCGGCCCGCGCCCCGGTCGAGGTCGTAGCGGATCGCGGCCAGCCGGCCGACCGCCTCCACCAGGTCGGCGGCGGGCAGGGTGAAGGGCAGCCGCAGGAACCGTTCCAGGGTGCCGTCCAGGCCGAACCGGGGGCCCGGCGCCAGCCGTACGCCGACCTCCTCGGCCGCCCGGGCCAGCGCGCTGGAGATCGGGCCGTCCAGCTCGACCCAGAGCGTGACGCCGCCCCGGGGCACGTCGAAGCGCCAGTCCGGCAGCCGTTCGGCGAGTGCGGCGAGCAGCGCGTCACGTTGGGTGACCAGTTGTGCCCGGCGGGCCGCGACGATGGCCGGGGCCTGGGCGAGCAGGTGCACCGCCACCAGTTGGTCGAGCACCGGGCTGGCCATGTCCACCCCGACCCGGGCGGCGGCGAGCCGCTGCACCTGCGGGGCGGAGGCGCGGACCCAGCCGATGCGCAGGCCACCCCAGAAGGGCTTGCTCATCCCGCCGATGGAGATCACCCGGGAGTGCCTGTCGAACACGGCCATCGGTGGGGGCAGCGGTGTGTCGTCCAGCGGCAGGTCCACGAAGGACTCGTCGACGACCAGGTCCGTGCCGGCGGCGTGGGCGGTGGCGACCAGCCGCTCCCGCAGTTCGGCGGCCATCAGGTGCCCGGTCGGATTGTGGAACTCGGGGATCAGGTAGGCCAGTTTGGGCCGGGTCTGCCGGACGCTGCCCAGCAGCAGGTCGGCGTCCCACCCGATCCCGTCGACGGCGAGGCCGTGGGTGGTGATCCGGGCCCGCCGGGCGGCCAGCGCGGCCAGCGCGTTCGGATAGGTGGGCGATTCGACCAGGACGTTCCCGCCGGGCACCAGGGCCAGCCGCAGCACCAGGTCCAGGGCGTGCTGAATGCCGTTGGTCACCATGATCTGCTCGGCGCTGGTGGGCAGCCCCCGCGCGGTGTACGTCCGGGCGACCGCCTCGCGCAGCTCGATGATGCCGGTGGGGTGGTAGCCCGCGCCGGACAGGTACCGCGGCAGGTCCTCCACGGCGGCCCGGGCGACCGGGACCAGTTCGGGCGGGGCGCCCAGCGCGGCCACCCCGAGGTCGAGCATGTCGCGGTCGTCCATCGGGGTCCACAGGCCGGTGCTGGCGACCCGGTGGGTGCCGGGCAGCATGGTCCAGCTCCCCGCGCCGCGCCGGCTGGCCAGGTGGCCCGTCTCGCGCAACTGCCGGTACGCGGCGGTGACCGTGGTACGGCTGATCCGCAGCGCCTCGGCCAGCTCCCGTTCGGCCGGGAGGCGTACCCCCAGGGGGAGCCGGCCGTCGGCGAGCAGGCCCCGGACGGCGGCGGCGAGGGCGGCATAGTCGGGACTGCGGCGGCGACCGGGCAGAGCGTGCCACTGCCCGAGCAACCGCGCCAATTGGACCCCTCGCACCTGGCTGGTCACGGCCACCCCTTCGGAATTGGCTCTTCAGTGGGCGATATTGGCCCCTAGAGTGGCATGCATGGCTCCGATTGGCAATCTCCGGCACCGGCCCGGCCGCCGGCTCACCCAGCTCTACGCCGGGCTGGTCCTCTACGGGGTCAGCATGGCCATGATGATCCGTTCCGGGCTCGGGCTGGACCCGTGGGACGTCTTCCACCAGGGGCTGTCCCGGCAGACCGGCCTGTCGTTCGGCACCGTGACCATCGCGGTCGGCGCGGTGGTGCTGCTGCTCTGGATCCCGCTGCGGCAACGACCCGGGCTCGGCACGGTGAGCAACGTGCTGGTGATCGGATTGGTGGTGGACGCCACGGTGGCCCTGCTGCCCGCCGGGTGGCCGCTGCCCGCCCGGATCGCCCTGCTGCTCGGCGGAATCGTCGCCAACGGCGCGGCCACCGGCCTCTACCTCGGCGCCCGGCTCGGCCCCGGCCCCCGCGACGGCCTGATGACCGGATACGTCGCCCGCCGGCCGGGCCGCTCCGTCCGGCTCGTGCGCACCGTGATCGAGGTCACCGTGCTGGCCCTGGGCTGGCTGCTCGGCGGCACGGTCGGCGTGGGCACCGTCGCGTACGCGCTCGGCATCGGCCCGCTGGCCCAGTTCTTCATCCCCCGCTTCGCCCTCCCCGATCCGCCGGCGACGGCCCGCACCACCCCGGCCAACGGTGCCCCGCCACCGGTTTCCACCCCGCCGTGCGGCGCTGCGTCCGGAACCGGGCACGCTGAGCTGCGCTGACACGACAGGGGGAAAGTAGGTGTTTCCTCAACGGACACCTACGGGCATCATTCGTGCATGGGGGAGAACGCGTGGCGCTGGACGGACGCCTGGATCTTCGTGTCACTGGTGATCGCCAGCGGGGCCGGACGGCACCGGCGGGCGGCGGACTCCCGCCGCCCGGAGGGGGTACGACTCACCGACGTGCTGTCCACCGCCGACCACCTCAACCAGGCGATCCCCGAACGACAGGACGTGGAGACAGCGGTCCGGCGACTGGTCGGCGCGGGGCTGGTCACCGTCTCCGACGGCTGGTTCCGGATCACCCCGGACGGTGAGCAGCTCTGGCGTACCCGCCCCCGGGCCGGGGTGGGTGGCACGGTCGACAGCATGCAGGGGGTGCTGGTGCGGCGGCACGCCCCGGGCAGCGCGGACTGGCACCTGGCCGAGGAGGAGCACGCCGCCGCCGTCCAGGAGTACGTGGTGCGGTCGATCCCGGCCCCCCGCCGCTCCCCGGAGGGGCAGAGCGGGCGCTGAACCACCCGCGCGGGCGCGGGTCAGCGCACGGGGTGGCCCGCGTCGCGCAGGGCGTCCTTGACCTCGCCGACGGTCAGCTCGCCGAAGTGGAAGACGCTGGCGGCCAGCACCGCGTCGGCACCCGCGCCGATCGCGGGCGGGAAGTGCGCCACCCGGCCGGCGCCGCCGCTGGCGATCACCGGCACGTCGACCACCGCCCGGACCGCCTCGATCAGGGTCAGGTCGAAACCGGCCTTGGTGCCGTCGGCGTCCATCGAGTTGAGCAGGATCTCCCCCGCGCCCAGCTCGGCCCCGCGCGCCGCCCACTCGACCGCGTCGAGCCCGGTGCCCCGGCGGCCACCGTGGGTGGTCACCTCGAAACCGCTGGGGGTGGTGCCGGCGGGCGCCCGCCGGACGTCCAGTGAGAGCACCAGCACCTGCCGGCCGAACCGGTCGGCGATCTCGGCGATCAGCTCGGGACGGGCGATGGCGGCGGTGTTCACCCCCACCTTGTCGGCCCCGGCGCGCAGCAGGGTGTCCACGTCGGCGACCTGGCGTACCCCGCCGCCGACGGTGAGCGGGATGAAGACCGACTCGGCGGTGCGGCGCACCACGTCGAGCATGGTGCCCCGGTCGCTGGAGGAGGCGGTGACGTCCAGGAAGGTCAACTCGTCCGCGCCCGCCCGGTCGTACGCCGCCGCCAGCTCCACCGGGTCACCGGCGTCGCGCAGGTCGAGGAAGTTGACCCCCTTGACCACCCGCCCGGCGTCCACGTCCAGACACGGGATCACCCGCACCGCCACCGTCATACGCCGAGCCTATCCAACGCCCCACCCCGCCACCCCCACGCGGGTGCGCCGGTGCGCCGGTGATCAAGAGGTTTGCGTCATCCTTCGAGATCGAACTGACGCAAACCTCTTGATCACCACTGTCAACGGGCGGGCGGGCGGGACGGGACGGGGTGGGGGTGGGGTGGGTCAGAGGCGGACGAGCATCTTGCCGAGGTTCTCGCCGCGCAGCAGGCCCAGGAAGGCGTCGGGGGCGTTCTCGATGCCGTCGACGATCGTCTCGTCGTAGGAGAGCTTCCCCTCGCGCAGCCAGCCGGCGACCTCGGTGACGAACTGCTCGCGCAGGCCGCCGTGGTCGCCGACCAGGAAACCGCGCAGGGTGAGCCGCTTGCCGATGACCAGCGCCAGGTTGCGCGGCGCGGCCGGCGGCTCGGCCGCGTTGTACTGCGCGATCATCCCGCAGATGGCGGCCCGGCCGTGCAGGTTCATCGCCCCGATCGCGGCCTCCAGGTGCTCGCCGCCCACGTTGTCGAAGTAGACGTCGATCCCGTCCGGGGCGGCGGCCTTCAGCGCGTCGCGGACCGGGCCGTCGTGGTAGTCGAAGGCGGCGTCGAAACCGAGCGCCGTCAACCGCTCCACCTTGGCCGGCGAGCCGGCGCTGCCGACCACCCGGCCGGCCCCCTTGAGCTTGGCGATCTGGCCGACCATGCTGCCCACCGCGCCGGCCGCACCGGAGACGAACACCGTCTCACCCGGCCGCATCGCCGCCACGTCGAGCAGCCCGGCGTACGCGGTCAGCCCGGTCATCCCGAGCACCCCCAGGTAGGCGGAGACCGGGGCGAGGTCCGGATCGACCCGGCGGGCGGACCCGGCGTCGAGCAGGGCGTACTCGCGCCAGCCGAGCCCGTGCAGCACGGTGTCGCCGACGTTGATCCCGTCGCCTCCGCCGGCCACCACCTCGCCGACCGCGCCACCGTCGAGCGGCGCGTCGAGGGCGAACGGCGGCACGTAGGACTTGACGTCGTTCATCCGGCCCCGCATGTACGGGTCGACCGAGATGTACTGGTTGCGGACCACGATCTGCCCCGGCCCCGGGGTGGGCACCCCGGCGTCGACCAGGCGGAAGTTGTCGGCGGTCGGCCAGCCCTGTGGGCGGGAGGCCAGGTGGATCTCACGGTTGCTGCTCATGCGGTTTCGTCCTCTCGTACCCGATGGTCGTGGCCCGGTGCGGCGGTCAGGCCGCAGCCGCCTCGCGCACGGTGAGGGTCACCTCGATGTTGCCCCGGGTCGCGTTGGAGTAGGGGCAGACCTGGTGGGCGGCCTCGACGAGCTGCTGGGCGGCGGCGCGCTCGACGGCCGGCAGGTCCACCACCAGGGTGACGGCCAGACCGAAGCCGCCGCTGCCGTTCGCACCGATGCCGACCTCGGCCTCGACGACCGAGCCGGTGACGTCGGCCTTGGCCCGGCGGGCGACCACGCGCAGCGCGGAGTGGAAGCAGGCCGCGTAGCCGGCGGCGAAGAGCTGCTCGGGGTTGGCCGCGCCACCGACGCCGCCCATCTCCTTCGGCACGGCCAGGTCGAGGTCGAGGGTGGCGTCGGAGGTGCGGACGTGGCCGTCGCGCCCGTCGCCGGTGGCCGTCGCGGAGGCGGTGTAGAGCACCTGCATGGGGATCACTGCTCCTTCTGTCGGTGGATCGTCTCGGTGACCCGGGTGAGGGTGTCGCGCAACGCGACCAGCTCGGTCTCGTCGAGGCCGGTGGAACAGGCCACCCGCAGCGGCACGTCGGCCATCCGCTGGCGCAGGGCCGCGCCGTCGGCGGTCAGGCCCACCTCCACCCGCCGCTCGTCGAGCGCCGAGCGGGTGCGGACCACCAGGCCCGCCGCCGCCAGCCGCTTGAGCAGCGGGGAGAGGGTGCCGGAGTCGAGCCGGAGCGCGGCCCCCAGCTCGGAGACCGTGGGCGGGTCGTCGCCGCGCTCCCAGAGCACCAGCAGCACCAGGTACTGCGGGTAGGTGAGCCCGAACTCGTCGAGGAGGGGCCGGTACACGTCGGTGAGCGCCCGGGAGGCAGCGTAGAGCGCGAAGCAGACCTGATCGCGCAACACCAGATGGTCACTCACCCGGCAAAGGTAGCCCGCAATTCAATTGTGCACAACTCATCTGGGCCGGGAGTGACAGCCGTCTCCCGGTCCCGACCGAGCCTGGCCGGGATCGGGGCGGTCAGGACGGCGGGAGATGCGCCTCCAACTCGATCTCGACCAGATGGTCCGGATCGAGCAGGCCGACAACGACGACCATCGTGGCGACCGGCCGGACCGCACCGAAGACCGCCTGGTGCGCCCGGCCCACCACGTCGACGAAGAGCCGGTCGGTCACGTACATCCGGGTCCGCACCACGTCGGTGGGACCCGCACCCACCTCGGCCAGCGCGGCCAGGCCGATCCGCAGCGCCTGGGCGGTCTGCGCCGCTGCGTCACCGACGTGCGTCACCACCCCGTCGACCGTCGACGTGCAACCCGACGTCCAGGCCGAGCGGCCGGCCCGGACCACCCGGGAGTAGCCGTAGCGGGCCTCCCACGGGCCGCCCGAGCCGAGCCGGGTGACGGTCCCGTCGTCCGGGTCCGCCGCGTCGGTCACCCCGCGGCCCGCAGCGTCGCCAACGCCTCGGCCACCGTGAACGCGCCCGCGTACAGCGCCTTACCGGCGATCACACCCTCCACGCCGGCCGCCTCCAGGGTCGCCAGGGCGCGCAGGTCCTCCAGGGTCGACACGCCGCCCGAGGCGATCACCGGGGCGTCGGTACGGGCACACACCTCACCCAGCAGGTCCAGGTTCGGCCCGCGCATCGTGCCGTCCTTGGTGATGTCGGTCACCACGTACCGGGACGCGCCGGCGGCATCCAGCCGGGCCAGCACCTCCCACAGGTCACCGCCGTCACGGGTCCAGCCCCGCGCCGAGAGGGTACGACCCCGCACGTCCAGGCCGATCGCCACCCGGTCGCCGTACTCGGCGCAGATCCGGTCACACCACTGCGGGTCCTCCAACGCGGCGGTGCCGATGTTCACCCGGGCCGCCCCGGTGGCCAGCGCGGCGCGCAGCGACGCGTCGTCGCGGATGCCACCGGACAACTCCACCCGCACGTCCAGCTTGCCGACCACCTCGGCCAGCAGCGCGGCGTTGGAGCCCCGACCGAACGCGGCGTCGAGGTCGACCAGGTGGATCCACTCCGCGCCGTCGTTCTGCCAGGCCAACGCCGCGTCGAGCGGGTCGCCGTAGGCGGTCTCGCTGCCGGCGGCGCCCTGCACCAGCCGGACGGCCTGGCCGTCGGCGACGTCCACGGCGGGCAACAGGGTCAGGGTCACGTTTCCTACTCCTCGTTCAGATCCGACGGTCCAGGGCGATCACCACGATCGCCGGCAGGACCAGAAGCAACAGCACGACCAGCGCCACCCGCAGCGCGAGATCGTCGACGAAAACCCAGATCAGCGCCAGCGCCGCCGCGGTCAACCCGATGATGGCGGCCCGCTCGCCCCGGGTACGCCGGGCCAGCCGGCCCGTCCGGCCCCGCCGCCACTGCGGGGTGACCCGGCGGACCAGGGCACGCCGACGACGACGCCGGGCCATCCGACGTTCCCGAACGACCCGTTCCCGGGCGGCCTGCGCCTCCCGGGCGGCCCGCCGCCGGGCCCGCTCCTTGCTCACCGCGCACCCGGCCCGCGCCGGCCGGCCCCGCCCCGGGTCTCAGCCAACCGTGGCCAGCCAGTTGCGCAACAGCACCGCACCCGTCTCGGCCGACTTCTCCGGGTGGAACTGGGCCGCCGACAGCGGACCCCACTCCACCGCCGCGACGAAGTCCGTGCCGTGGTGGGCGGTGGTCACCCGGGCGCCCACCTCACGCAACGACGCCTGGTCGAGCACCCCGTAGGAGTGCACGAAATAGAACCGGCTGTCGGCGGGCAACCCGGCGAACAACACCGACCCGTCCGGCGGGGCGACGGTGTTCCAGCCCATGTGCGGCAGCCGCTCGGCGGGCAGCCGGGTCACCCCGCCCGGCAGCAGCCCCAGCCCCTTGGTCACCACGCCGTGCTCGTCGCCGTGCGCGAAGAGCACCTGCATGCCGACGCAGATGCCGAGCACCGGGCGACCGGCGGCGACCCGTTCGGCGATCACCGGGCCGGCACCCAGCGCCTCGATCCCGGCCATGCAGGCCGCGTACGCGCCGACACCCGGCACCACCAGGCCGTCGGCCGCGGCGGCGGCGGCCAGGTCGGCGGTGACCGTCACGTCCGCCCCGGCGTGGGCCAGCGCCCGCTGCGCCGAACGCAGGTTGCCCGAGCCGTAGTCGAGCACCACGATCCGCTTGCCGGTGCCGTGCGCGCCCATCAGCCCTCCCCGGGTAGCAGCCAGAGCACCCCGCCGGCGGTGGCCAGCACGGCGAGCAGCCCGGTGACCACGATCGCACCACGCGGCGCGTCCTGCCGGTACAACGACCAGGCCCCACCGACCAGGATGCCGGCGAGGATCAGCAGCAGGGTCGGCAGCACCGGGCCCATCAGCGCCGCCCTCCGCCCCGGGCCGGGCCGCTCACAGCGCGCCCTTGGTGCTGGGCACCACACCGGCGTTACGCGGGTCGAGCGCGGTGGCCTCCCGCAGCGCCCGGGAGACCGCCTTGAACTGGGCCTCCACCACGTGGTGCGCATCCGGGTGGCCGCCCGGCCGGGCCGCGCGCAGCACGTCGACGTGCAGGGTGACCCGGGCCGCCTGGCCGAAGGACTCCCAGATGTGCCGGGTCATGCTGGTCGGGTAGACCGGCCCGATGTACGGGGCCAGCGCCGGCTCGTCGTGCACCACGTACGGACGGCCGGACAGGTCCACGGCGGCCCGGACGAGCACCTCGTCCATCGGGACGGTGGCCGAGCCGTACCGCCGGATGCCGGCCTTGTCCCCCAGCGCCTGGTCGAACGCGGCCCCCAGGGCCAGCGCGGTGTCCTCCATCGTGTGGTGGGCGTCGATCTCCAGGTCGCCGACGGTACGCACGGTCAGGTCGAAGCCGCCGTGCCGGGCGATCTGGTGGAGCATGTGGTCGTAGAAGCCGACCCCGGTGCTGATCTCGGCCCGGCCGGTGCCGTCGAGGTCGATCTCGACGAGGACCTTGGTCTCCTTGGTGATCCGCTCCACCCGGGCGGTGCGACTCATGACAGTTTCTCCATCGCGGTGAGGAAGGCGTCGGTCTCGGCGGGGGTGCCGGCGGTGACCCGCAGCCAGCCGGGCAGACCCACGTCCCGGACCAGCACCCCGGCGTCGAGCAGGGTCCGCCAGGCCACCGACTGGTCGTCGCCGACGGCGAACAGCACGAAGTTGGCGTCGCTGTCGGCCACCCGGTGCCCCCGGGCCCGCAGGGTCGTCACGATCCGGTTCCGCTGCTCCTTGATCGCGTCGACGGTGCCCAGCAGGACGTCGCGGTGGGCCAGCGCCGCGCGGGCGGCGGCCTGGGTGAGCGCCGAGAGGTGGTAGGGCAGCCTGACCAGCTGCACCGCCGCCACCACCGCCGGGTCGGCGACCAGGTAGCCCAGCCGGCCACCGGCGAACCCGAACGCCTTGCTCATCGTCCGGGTCACCACCAGCCGTGGGTGCCCGGGGAGCAGGGCCAGGGCGCTGGCCGTGCCGGGTCGGGCGAACTCGGCGTACGCCTCGTCGAGGACCACCATGCCGGGGGCGACGTCGAGCACGGCGGCGACCACCGCCGGGTCGAGCGCGGTCCCCGTCGGGTTGTTCGGGGAGCAGAGGAAGACCACGTCGGGGCGGTGCGCCCGGACCTCGGCGACGGCCTCGTCGGCGGTCAACCCGAAGTCCACCCCCCGCTGCGCCGGCACCCACCGGGTGCCGGTGCCCAGGGACAGCAACGGGTGCATCGAGTACGCCGGCACGAAGCCCAACGCGCTGCGCCCCGGCCCGCCGAACGCCTGGAGCAGCTGCTGCTGGATCTCGTTGGAGCCGTTGGCCGCCCAGACCTGCTCGGCGGTGATCCCGTGCCCGAGGTAGCCGGCCAGGTCGGCGCGCAACGCCACCGCCTCCCGGTCCGGGTAGCGGTTGAGGCCGCGCAGCTCGGCGGCGAGCGCCTTGCCGATCGCCGCCACCACCGGCTCGGGCACGGCGTAGGAGTTCTCGTTGGTGTTCAACCGGACCGCCACGTCCAGCTGCGGCGCCCCGTACGGCGAGCGGCCCCGCAGGTCGTCGCGGATCGGCAGGTCGTCGAGGGTGGTCACGACGCCTCCCCGGCGAAGCGCGCGGCGACCGCCTGGCCGTGCGCCGGCAGGTCCTCCACGGTGGCCAGGGTCACCACGTGCGGCGCGACGTCACGCAGCGCCTCGCGGGTGTATTCCACCAGGTGCACCCCGCGCAGGAAGGACTGCACGGACAGCCCCGACGAGTGCCGGGCGCAGCCCCCGGTGGGCAGCACGTGGTTGGAGCCGGCGCAGTAGTCGCCGAGCGACACCGGCGCCCACGGCCCGATGAAGATCGCCCCGGCGTTGCGCACCCGCAGCGCCCAGTCGCGGGCGTCGCGGGTCTGGATCTCCAGGTGCTCGGCGGCGTACGCGTCGACCACCCGCAGCCCGTCGGCCAGGTCGTCGACCAACACGACGCCGCTCTGCTCCCCGCCGAGCGCGGTGCCGACCCGCTCGGCGTGCTTGGTCGCCGGCACCTGCCGGGCCAGCTCCCGGTCGACCGCGTCGGCCAGCTCGACCGACGGGGTGACCAGCACGCTGGCCGCCAACGGGTCGTGCTCGGCCTGGCTGATCAGGTCGGCGGCGACGTGCGCCGGGTCGGCGGTGTCGTCGGCCAGCACGGCGATCTCGGTCGGGCCGGCCTCGGCGTCGATGCCCACCACGCCGCGCAGCAGCCGCTTGGCGGCGGTCACCCAGATGTTGCCCGGCCCGGTGATCATGTCGACCGGCGCGCAGCGCAGGGTGCCCGCGGCGTCGACCGTCGACCCGTACGCCAGCATGGCGACCGCCTGGGCACCGCCGACGGCGTACACCTCGTCGACGCCGAGCAGCGCGCAGGCGGCCAGGACCCGGGCGTCGGGAAGGCCGCCGTTGTCCTGCTGCGGCGGGCTGGCCACCACCAGCGAGCGGACCCCGGCCGCCTGGGCCGGCACCACGTTCATCACCACGGTCGACGGGTACATCGCCAGCCCGCCGGGGACGTAGAGGCCGACCCGGTCGACCGGCACCCAGCGCTCGGTGACCGTGCCGCCCGGCACGACCTGGGTGGTGTGGTCGGTGCGGCGCTGGTCGTCGTGCACCCGGCGGGCGCGGGCGATCGACTCCAGCAGCGCGGCCCGCACGTCGGGATCGAGCACCCCCTCGGCCGCGGCGATCGCCTCGGTCGGGACCCGCAGCACCGGCGGGCAGATGCCGTCGAACCGCTCGCTGGCCTCCCGGATCGCCGGGTACCCATGATCCCGGACCGCCTCGACGAGCGGGCGGATCCGCTCGACCGCCACGGAGACGTCGAGCTGGGCACGGGGCAGCAGGCGACGCGGGTCGGAAACCCCGCCGCGCAGGTCGATCCGTTTCAACACGCCCCCGAGTCTAGGCGGCGGCCCGGAGGGCGACCCGGGCCGCCCGTACCGCGGGACGGTGAGCCGGGACACGCCGACCGCGCCGGATCGGGCTACGCTCGGACGCGTGACCGCACGGCTGCCGGTGTTTCCCCTCGCAACGGTGCTCTTCCCGGGTCTGGTGCTGCCGTTGCACATCTTCGAGGAACGCTACCGCCACCTGGTACGGGACCTGGTCGGGCGCCCCGAGGGGATGCCCCGCGAGTTCGGTGTGGTGGCCATCCGCTCCGGCTGGGAGGTCGCCCCGGCCGGGGGCCGGGCCACCCCGGGCGGCGGCGAGGTGACCCTGCACGAGGTGGGTTGCACCGCCGAGCTGCGTCAGGTCACCGAGCTGGACGACGGTGGCTTCGACATCGTCACGGTGGGCCGGCGGCGGTTCCGGGTCGCCGGGGTCGACCGGGAGGCCGCCCCCTACCTGACCGCCGACGTCGAGTGGCTGCCCGAGCCGACCGGCCCGGACGAGGCCGCCGAGCTGCTGGCGGCCCGGGTGATCGCGGTGTTCCGGCAGTACCTGGGCCTGATCCGGGACGACCCGCAGGAGCTGTCCGAGCAGCTCCCGGAGGACCCGACGGTGCTGTCGCACCTGGTGGCGGCCACCGCCGTGCTGACCGTGGCCGACCGGCAACGGCTGCTCGCCATCGACGACACCGCCGCCCGGCTGCGCGCCGAGCTGCGGCTGCTCAACCGCGAGTCGGCCCTGCTGCGTCAGGTGCGGGCGGTTCCGGTGCCGCTGTCGGAGCTGGCGTCCCCGCCGGCCCCCAACTGACCCCGCCCGCCGGGCCGACCTCGCCCGGCGGGCCGACCGCACCCGGCGTGCCGCCCCCGTCGGGCGCACCGGCCGCGCCCGACGCGTCCGGCCAGCCGGGTCCGCCGGGCTCCGGCTCCGGGCGCAGCGACGGCCACCGCGACCAGCCGGCCAGCAGGGTGTACGCGACGGCGGCGGCGAACGCGGCCAGCAGCAGGTTGCCGTACGGCACGGGTAGCACGCCGAAGAGCCGGTCGATGCCCCCGGCCCGCAGGTCGGCCGGCTTGTCGAAGGACGTGCCGGCGGGGGCGGTGGCGAGCAGCCGCTGGTAGCCGTCCAGCCCGACCCGGCGGCCCACCTGCCAGGCGACCAGGGCGGTGCCGAGCGCGCCGACGGTCAGCGCGACCAGGTTCACCGGGCCCCGGCGGCGACGCAGCAGCATCCACACCGCGATCGCGGCGAGCACCCCGAACCCGAGCCCGAGCAGGCTGAACCAGCCGTCCGCGGCGATCGGCTGCTCCGGCTGGGGCTGGGCGTAGACGGCGCCCTCGGCGGTCTTGAGCACCGGGGTGTCCGGGGCCAGCGCGGCCCAGAGCAGCCCCAGCGGCACCCCCAGCGCGGTCAGGCCCAGCACCAGGCCGGCCGCCACCGCCGGGGTGTGCCGGGGCCGCGGCTCCCCCGGCTGCGCCGGCCAGCCGGACGGCGGCGGCCACGGCAGGTACGACCCACCCGGGTCGTGGCCGGGCCCGGCCGGTGCTCCGGCGGCAGACGACTCGTCGCCGCGCGACTCAGCGGCAGCCGACTCGGCGGCGGGCGGCCCATCGGCGGACGGCCCGGCGGGCGGGGTGGGCGCGGCACCCGCCGGGGTGTCGGCGGGGCGGTACGGATCGGGGGTGTCCGGGCTCACCCGATGATCCTCTCAGGCGTGGTGGCACGGCGGGGCGGCGGAGCCCGTACCACCCCTCACCGGGCGAACGGTTCCAGCATCACCGAGGCGGCCCGCAGCCACGCGGCCCGGGTCTCCGCCTGGAGCTGGTGGTACTCGATCGACGAGCCGGTCTCCAGCACCGGGTCGTACGGCACGACGGCGACGGCCCGGGTCCGGGTGGCGAAGTGCCGCTCCAGGTCGTCCTGGAGGGTGGACCGGCCGGGGGTGGGGCAGGAGATCAGGGTGACCGCGTTGTCGGCCAACTCGCCCATGCCCTCCTCGTGCAGCAGGTCCAGCATCCAGTCGGCGCTGAACGCGGCGTCCTCGCGGGGCACGGTGGTCACCACGAGCTGGTCGGCGGCGTGCATGACGGTGCGCCAGTTGGGGCTCTCCACGTTGTTGCCGGTGTCCACGCAGACCACGTCGTGGGTGCGGCGCAGCAGCTCCAGCACCCGCTTGACGGTGAACTGGTCGAGCCGCTGGGCGAACCGGGGGCTCTCCTCCCCGGCCAGCACGTCGTACGAGCCGTCGGAGGCGTGCCGCAGATAGTCGTCGAGGGACTCCAGCAGCTCCGCGCCGTCCCGGATCTCGATGTGCGCCAGGTCGCTGATCAGGTGCCTGATCGTCCGGGCGTGTCGGGCGCTGCCGGCGCGCAGCCCGAGGGTGCCGCGCAGCTCGTTGTCGTCCCAGGCGAGCACCCCCCGGCCCCGGACGCTGCCGACGGTGGCGGCGGCGAGCACCGTGGCGGTGGTCTTGTGCACCCCACCCTTGGGGTTGGCGAAGGCGAGCACCCGGGGGGTGCCCAGGTCGCGGCGGAGGATGCCGGCGGCCCGTTCCTGCTCGTCCTGGGGACCCTGCTGACGCCACTCGATGCGGGCCGGCTCGATCCGGGCCGGATAGCCCCGGTCGGCGGTCACCGCCGGCGGGTACGCCACCGGCTCCGGCTGGTAGGCGGGCTCGGGCTGGTACGTCGGTTCGGGCTGGTAGACCGGCTCCGGCTGGTACGTCGGCGTCGCCGGGTATCCGGGCTCGGGATACGCCGCCGGCTCGGGGTAGGCGGGTTGCGGCGGCTGGTACGTCGGCTCCGGGGGCGCGTAGCCGGGCGTGCGGTAGCCGTTGTCCAGCAGCGCGTAGCGGGACTCGGTGGGCGGCGGCTCGGCCCGGTAACCGTTGTCGAGCAGCGCGTAGCGGGACGGGACGACCGGCGGCTCCGGCGGCCGGGCCGGCTCCGGCAGGTAGCCGGGGTCGGCCGGGTAGCCACCGGGGGCACGGTAGCCGGGATCGGCCGGATAGCCCTGGTCGGCGGGACGGCCCGGGGCGGCCGGATAGCCCGGGGCAGCCCGGTAGCCCTGGTCGGTCGGACGGCCCGGGTCCACCGGGTAGCTGACGCCGGGGCGGTAGCCCGGATCGGGGCCGTACCCGGGATCGGGGCCGTAGCCCGGGTCGGGCGGTGGCGGCACGGCGGCCGACCCCCGGCCGGACCAGCCGCCACCGGGCGCCCGGCCGGGCAGCGGCTCCCGGGGCGCGTCGCCGCCACGGCGGTCCGGCTCCGCCGGTTCGGCGGCGCGTCCACCGAGGCGGGCGCGCTCGAAGAGCGTCCGCCATCGCGGTGCCGGTTCGGCCGACCGGCCCCAGCCGGTCTCGGTGCCGTCCAAGGCTCGCCCTCCCGCGCCGTCGATCTCCGCCTGACAGGCTACGAACGAAACCCTATTCGGACCACACCGGTCTGCACACATCTGCCGGGGACAATACTTACCGCGACCGGACGGGCGACGCACCGCGACGGGAGTCCGGGGAGGTGGGAGCGGGGGTCGGCACCAGCCGGCCCGGTCCCACCCCGGTCGGTGCGGGTACCGGCACGATCACACGGGGTGCTCCTTCCGACGAATCGCCCACCGCCGCGCCCACCGCCGGGACCCGCCGCCGGACGTCCGGGCCGGGCGGACCGGTCCGGGCCGGGCGGCCGGCGGGCGGGAGCGGGGTCAGGCGGGTGGTTGGTCGGTGTCGGCGGGGGGCCGGGCCACGTCCCGCTGCTCCGGCAGCGGCGGCAGGAAGACCGTCCGGTCCAGCCGGGTCACCTCCGGGGCCGGGTCGACCGTACGGACCCCGTCCCGCCCGGCCGTGGCACGCAGGGCGGCCGGCTCGGCCCGGACCACCGCCGCGTAGACGCAGGCGCACGCCGACCGGTAGCCGGCCGCCTCCCGCGCGGCGACCTGCGCCCCGGTCTCGTACTCTCGGCGGGTCGTCGGGTCGTCGGCGGCGGCGGCCCGGCTGCGCCGGTCGGCGGCCTCCCGGTCCTTGCGGTCGGCGAGACCGGCCATCCCGGCGGTGACGTCCTGCGGCAGCCGCTGCGCCGGCAGCCGGACCACCTCGGTCTGCCGGTCGGGCAGCGGCACCCGGACCACCACCGCCGCCACCTCGACGCCGGCCAGCAGCGCCGGCAGCCGGTCCGGCGCGACGTACCCGTCGAAACTCACCAGGGCGTACGCCCCGGCGGTGAGCGCGGCGAGTTCGGCCCGGCTGGCGGTGGCGTAGCCGGGCAGCGAGTCCCCGGGCAGCACCCCGACCCGGGTCACCTGCCCGACCGTACGGTCACCGACGGGTGCCGGCCGGCGGGCCGACCAGCCGGCGGCGAGCAGCACCGCGCCGACGGCGAACACCGCCGTGGTGACCAGCCACCGGGCCGGCCGGGGCGCGCCGGCCGCCGGGGCGTCGGTCGGCCCGGGGTCGTCCGGCGGATCGTGCCGCACGGTCAGTCGCGCAGGATCGTCAGCGCGCGGGCCAGGTCGTCCGGGTACTCGCTGACGAAGGTCACGTCGTCGCCGGTGCGTGGGTGGGCGAAGGTCAACGACCTGGCGTGCAGCCACTGCCGGCGCAGTTCGAGCCGGGCCGACAGGGTCGGGTCGGCCCCGTAGGTGAGGTCGCCGACGCAGGGGTGCCGCAGGGTCGAGAAGTGCACCCGGATCTGGTGGGTACGCCCCGTCTCCAGCCGGACGTCGAGCAGGCTGGCCGCCGGGAACGCCTCGATGGTGTCGTAGTGGGTGATGCTCGGCTTGCCGTCGGAGACCACCGCCCAGCGGTAGTCGTGGTGCGGGTGCCTGTCGATCGGGGCGTCGATGGTGCCGCGCGACGGATCGGGGTGCCCCTGGACCACCGCGTGGTAGCGCTTCTCCACCTCGCGGTACTTGAACGCCCGCTTGAGCGCGGTGTACGCCTGCTCGCTCTTGGCCACCGCCATGATCCCGGTGGTGCCCACGTCGAGGCGGTGCACCACACCCTGCCGCTCGGCCGCCCCGCTGGTGGAGATCCGGTGGCCGATCGCGGCCAGGCCGCCGATGACGGTCGGGCCGGTCCAGCCGGGGCTGGGGTGGGCGGCCACCCCCACCGGCTTGTCCACCACGACGATGTCGTCGTCGGCGTAGACCACGGTCAGCCCGGGGACCGCCTGCGGCACCACGGTCGGTGGCGCGACCGGGGCGGGCAGCGTCACCTCCAGCCAGGAGCCGGCGCGTACCTTGTGCGAGTTCTGCCGGGCCGCGCCGTCGACCAGGGCGTCCCCGGCGTCGACCAGCGCGGCGGCAGCGGTCCGGGAGAGCCCGAACAGCCGGGACACCGCCTGGTCGAGCCGCATGCCGTCGAGGCCGTCCGGGACGGGCAGCGAGCGGTGGTCGCCACCGGTGGCGGTGGAGGTGGAGGTCATGCCCGCTCCCGGGGTTCGGCGTCGGTCGGTGCGGTCTCGGCGGACACCGGACCGGTGGGTGGTCCGGTCGTCGCCGGGGTGGCGGTGTCGCCCTTGGCCCCGACCCGCCGCCCGTCGCGCTGCCGGCCGGTCAGCTCCAGCAGCACGGCCAGCAGCACCCCGGAGACCAGGCAGCTGTCGGCCAGGTTGAACACCGGCCACACCTGGCCGTACGGGTCGAAGAGGCTGACCATGTCCACCACGTGCCCGACGAAGTGGCCGGGCGCGCGGAAGATCCGGTCGGTGAGGTTGCCCAGCGCGCCGCCCAGCACCAGCCCCAGCGAGACCGCCCAGGGCAGCGAGCGCAACCGCAGCGCCATCCAGGCGATCCAGCCGACCACCCCGATGGTGATCAGCGGGAACACCCAGGTGTGGTCGGCGCCGATGCTCCACGCCGCGCCGCTGTTGCGGGTCAGGGTGAGGTAGACCGCCCCGCCGAGCAGGCGCACCGGCGGGCGGTCGTCGAGCAGTTGCAGGGCGAGATGCTTGGTGAGCAGATCCGTCAGCAGCGCGAGCAGCGCGATGCCCACGAGGAGCACGACCGCCCTGCGGCGGGGCGTACGGCCGGCCGGCTCGGTGGTGCCGGATCCGGCGGTCGGTGCTGTGGTCATCGACTCCCCATCGACTGTCCCGACGACGCAGGTCCGCCGTCTCGCGAGGTCACCGGGGAGCGGACGTCAGCGCCGTTCCTCCAGCTGCTTGCAGGTCACGCAGAGGGTCGCCGACGGGAAGGCGGCGAGCCGCTCGACCGGGATCGGGTTCCCGCACCGCTCGCACCATCCGTAGCCGCCCTCGTCGAGCCGCTCCAGGGCACGCTCGACCTGGGTGATCCGTTCCCGGATGCTGTTGGCGAGGGAGATCTCCTGCTCGCGCTCGAACGTCTTGGTGCCGGTGTCGGCCTGGTCGTCCCCGGCCGAGTCGGTCAGCCGGTCGCGCTGCAGCTCGGTGATCTCGCTCAGCGTCTGATCGTACTCGGCACGCAGCTCGTCCCGTCGGGCTGCCAGGGCCGCCCGGATCTTCTCGGTCTCCGCCGCGCTGCGGGTGGCCTGCGCGGTGGCCTTCGCCGCGGGTTTGCGACCGGCGGTCCTGGTGTCGGCTGGCTTCGCCATCGTCAGCTCCCTCAGCCGCGGGACGCGGCGCTCGGCGGTGCCCGGACAGGGTCCGCCGACGTGGCGTCCCCGGGTAACAAAACGGGCGCACGGCAACGGTGGCCGCGCACTCCGGAGGTTGGCAAGAATACGGAACGTACAGGCGTCCGACAACGTGCCGCACTGTCGTACCGCTATTCAGCCCCTAATAACCGCTAATTGGGGCAAAACGAAGACTAGCAGATCAGCCCTCCCGATCCTCGCCGTACTCGCCGAACCACCTCGCCAGGCGACCCCGCCGACTGATCGCCCGCAGCCGCCGCTCCGCCTCGTCCCGCACCCCGGCGGTCGCCACGATCAACATGCTGTCCCCGGTCTTGAGCCGGGTGTCCGCGCCCGGCACGAACCCCACCCCGTCGCGCAGCACCAGGGTCACCGACGCGCCCACCGGCAACCGCAACTCGTCCACGTGCACCCCGGCCAGCCGGGACCCCGCCGGCACCTCCAGCTGGAGCAGATCCGCCCGCATCCGCTCCAGCGGGGCGGTCTCCACCCGGATCTCGGCCGGCTCGGCCGGGGCGGTCACCCGCAACCGGCGGGCGGCCGGCGCGAGCGTGCCCGCCTGGAGCACCGTGAAGATCACCACCAGGACGAAGACCGCGTCGAACAGCCGGTCCGCCCCGGGCACCCGGGCCGACAACGGGATGGTGGCCAGCACGATCGGCACCGCGCCACGCAGCCCCGCCCAGGACAGGAAGAGCTGCTCGCGCAGGCCCACCCGGAACGGCAACGCCGACACCAGCACCGACAGTGGCCGGGCCACCAGCAGCAGGGCCAGCCCGGTGACCACCGCCGGCACCAGCGCGGTGTGCAGCCGCTCCGGCGTGGCCAACAGCCCGAGCAGCACGAACAACCCGATCTGGGCCAGCCAGGCCAGCCCGTCGGCGAACCCCAGGATGGCCTGCCGGTGCGGCAGCCGGGCGTTGCCGAGCAGCACCCCGGCCACGTAGACGGCGAGGAACCCGGAGGCGTGCAGCACCGCGCCGGCCGCGTACGCCAGCACGGTGAACCCGACCGCGGCGATCGGGTACAACCCGGACGACGGCAGCGCCGCCCGGCGCAGCGCGAACCGGCCGGCCAGCCCGGTGGCCAACCCCACCGCCGCACCCACCCCCAGCTCGTAGCCGACCAGGAAGACCTCGAACCACCACGGGTGCTCCACCGGCCCGGTGCGCGACAGCAGCACCACCAGGATCACCACCGGGGCGTCGTTCATGCCCGATTCGGCCTCCAGGGCGGCCACCAGCCGGGGCGGCAGCCGCAACCGGCGCAGCGTGGCGAACACCGCCGCCGCGTCGGTGGAGGAGAGCACCGCGCCGTAGAGCAGCGCCAACCGCCAGTCCAGCCCGAGCAGCAGGTGCACCACCAGCCCGACGACGACGATGCTGACCAGCACCCCGACGGTGGACAACGCGCCGGCCAGCCCGAGCACCGGGCGCAGGGTGCTCCACCGGGCGGTGAGCCCGCCCTCGGCGATGATCACGATAAGGGCGCAGAACCCCAGCACCCGGGTCAGCTCGGCGTCGTCGAACCGGATGCCCAGCCCGGCCTCGCCGATCGCCACCCCGAGCGCGAGATAGACCAGCAGGCTCGGCACGCCCAGCCGGGTGGAGAACCGCACCGCGCCGATCGCCACCAGCAGTACGGCCGCCCCCAGGAGCAGAGCCAGATCCAGTCCCGGCGTCACGGGCGCCCCACCCGGGGCACCGTCACCCGGCCGATCCGTCGCGCAGCCGCCGCAGCAGCGCGGTGACCTCCGGCGTCACCCCGTCCACCAGGAAGAGTTTGTCCCGGCTGGCTGCGCCGGTACGCAGCGCCACCGCCGCCGGGCGGACCCCGAGCGCCCCGGCCAACGCCCGACGGGCCGCCTCGGTGGCCCGGCCGTCCACGGCCGGCGCGGTCACGGCGATCACCAGGGCGGGCCCGTGCGGGCCGGTGAAGCAGCCGCCGACCCGGGGCCGGGACGCGCCGGGCTTGACCCGCACCGCGACGGTCACCGTGTCGTCAGTGGGCATCGACGCCGACCTCAGCGGGGGTAGGTGTCGGCGAGCAGGGCGGTGTCCGGGTTGCACAGGCCGCACGGGGTGAAGCCGAGGGAGACCGCCTCGTGCACCGGCAGCGGCTCGTGGTCCCGTTCGATCAGGTGGGCGCAGGAGAGCAGGTGGTAGCGGGGATGCCCGTCGACCACCCGCACCTCGGCGTCGAGCTGGGCCACCCGGGCGGCATCGGCGGGCGGGACCCGTTGGGCCGGCGGGTCCCACGGCGACGCGGCGTCGTCCGAGTGCTCCCAGGGCGGCGCGAGATCGTCCCCGGCCGCCCAGGCCGGGTCGTCCGCCGGGTCCCGACGCGGGTCGTCCGGGTCGGGCAGGTGAGGGTCGGTGGCCGGGTCCGCGCCGGGCCCGGCCACCGGGTCGGGGCCCGTGCGGCCCGGCACGGAGGACACGACGACGGGCTCCCAGGGGGCCTCCGCGTCGGGCTCCCAGGCACCGGCGTCGGGGCGGGTGGAAACGTCGACGGGATCGCCGGTCACCGGTGTGCCGGGTGGTTGCCGCCACCCGGCGTCACCGGTGCCGAACGTCGTCGCAGGGTACGTCGTCGGTTCGTCCGACGGCACGGACGCGGCCGGCGGGGTGGTCGGGTGGGACTCCGTCGCGCCCCGACCCCGCGCCTGCGCCCGGTCCGCCGTCCTCGCCCGGGTGACGGCTGCCTGGCGGGCACCGGCCACCAACGCGACGGCGGCCAACAGACTGGCCGCGATGGAACTGGTCAACAGCGTGCTGGAGCCGTCGACGAGACCGAACGCCAGCAGGACGACCGCGACGAGGATGAGCAGCAGACTGGCGACTAGCACGGCTCACCCCCGCCGCGTCGTGGGTCGTGGCTGGGTCGGCGACCGTCGGGGGACGGCCGCCGACCGTGGATCAGCGACCTGCTTCGAGGGCGCCGGAGCGACCGCCGCCGTACGAGCCGGCGAGGCCGGCCGCGGCGAGGCCGTTGCCACCGACGGCACGGGTGCCCTCGGCGCGGGTCATCTCGGCTTCGAGGCCCTGGCCCCGACCGTCGAGGTCCCGCAGCTGGCTCTCCAGGTACGCCTTGAGCCGGGTGCGGTACTCACGCTCGAACTGCTTGAGCTCCTCGATGTGCTTCTGCAACGCGGTCCGCTTGGCGTCCAGGCCGCCCATGGCCTCCTGGTGCCGCTGACGGGCGTCGCGCTCCAGCGCGTCGGCCTTGGCCCGCGCCTCGCGGGTGACCTCCTCGGCCTTGGAACGCGCCTCGGAGAGCAGCTGGTCGGCCTCCCGACGGGCGTCGGAGACGTGGTCGTCGGCGGTGCGCTGGGCCATCATCAGCACCCGCAGCGCCTGCTGCTCGCCGTCGCCGCCGACGGCCGGGCCACCGGTGCTGCGGACCTGCTCCAGCTCGGCCTGCATGGCGCGGGCGGCCTGCTCGGCGGCGGCCTTGTCGCGCTGCACCCGGTCGAGCTGGGCCTTGACGTCGTTGAGCTCCGCCGCCAGCCGGGCATCGCCACCGGGGCCGGCAGGGGCCCCACCACGACCGCCGCGCTCCACCTGGGCGCGCAGCTCGTTGTTCTCCTCGATCAGACGGGCAAGCTCACGCTCGACCTCGTCCAGGAAGGCGTCGACCTCCTCCTCGTCGTACCCCCGCTTGCCGATCGGCGGCTTTTTGAAGGCGACGTTGTGCACGTCGGCCGGTGTCAGCGGCATCGAAACTCCTCGGGTCAGTTGCGGCCGCGAAAGCGCGCGCTGGTCAGGAGAAGTTCCTGATCAGCGGATCTAACACAAACCTCATCAGCACGAACAGGATAACCAGGAGCACAAGGGAGGCCAGGTCGATGCTCACGGTACCAATTCGCAGTGGGGGGATCACCCGCCTCAACGCCTTGAGAGGCGGATCAGTGACGCTCCACACGGACTCAAGTCCGGCGGACGCGCCACGCCCCGGTTGCCACCGACGACCGTACTGGAGGACGGCACCGAGAACGAATCGGGCCAACAGCACGATAAGAAAGACGTACAAGATCAGGTAGAGCAGCTGGAACATGATCGACAACACGGCAGCGACGTCCCTCGGTCGGGTGGACTTAGCTCAGGGAGAAAAAGCCGCCCTCAGCGATCTTGGCTTTGTCCTCCGCGGTGACCTGGACGTTGGCCGGTGAGAGCAGGAACACCCGGTTGGTCACGCGCTCGATCGTACCGCGCAGCCCGAACGCCAGCCCGGCGGCGAAGTCCACCAGCCGGCGGGCGTCGGCCTCGTCCATCTCGGTGAGGTTGATGATCACCGGGACGCCGTCACGGAAGTGCTCGCCGATGGTCCGCGCCTCGCGGTAGGTGGTCGGGTGCAGGGTGGTGATCTGGTAGCGCTGCTCCTCCTCGGCCACCACCGGCCGCTCCCGGGGCGACGCCTGCGGCGCCAACGCGAGATTGTCCCGGGTGTGGTAGCTCAGCGCGCCCGAGGTGTCCGCGCCACCCGACCGGGTGATCGACCGGACGCTGGCCCGCTCCGGACGCTCGGGGCGCTCCGGACGCTCGTCGTCGGCCCGGTCGGCCTCGGCGAGCCGGCTCGACCGGTCCGTCAGCCGACCCCGGTCACCGAGGCGCGGACGCGGTGCCGGTGGCTCCTCCGCGTCGTCCTCGTCGTCGTCGGCGAACTCCTCGGCGTACCGGCTCGACCGGTACCGCGACTCGCGGTAGCCGGGCTTGTCGTAGCCCTCGTCGTAGCCCCGCTCGTCGTCCTCCTCGACGAGACCGAGCCAGACCCCCGCCTTGCGCAGTGCACCCATCCCGCGCCCTTCCGTCCGCCGTGCGGCACGCACCCCCGTGCCGTGTCGCCATGATCGCGAGTGGACTCCATGCCCACCGGATCAGAGCGGCAATCCCCGACGTGCGATTCGCGGCTCGCCCGTCGCGGCCCCCGACCGGGGGCGCCACCCCTGAACAACACTGATGTAATTTGCTTCTACCGCGGTCAGGCTACCGCAGCGTGGAACGCATTCCGAGCAACGCGCTGCCGACGCGGACATGTGTCGCGCCGTATCCGATGGCCGTTTCCAGGTCGCCGCTCATCCCGGCGGAGAGCACGGTGGCCGTCGGATACCCGACCCGGAAGGCCGCCGCCACCTCGGCCAGCCGGGCGAACGCCCGCTCCGGTTCCCAGCCCAGCGGCGCCACCGCCATCAGCCCCGCCAGCCGCACCGCCTCCGCGCCGGCCAGCGCCTCGGCCACCTGGCGCAGCCCCCGCTCGGGGTCGGCCGCCTCCGGCAGGGCACCGCCACGCGCCGGGTCACCGTCCAGGCTGACCTGCACCAACGTCTGCAACGGACGGTCCCGTGCGGACTCGGCCGCGGTGGCCAGCGCGCGGGCCAGCCGGACACTGTCCACGGAGTGCACCACGTCGGCGTAGCGCACCACCGAGCGGGCCTTGTTGCGCTGCAACTGGCCGATGAAGTGCCAGCGGACGTCCGCGCCGGCCGCCGCCACCTCCGCCGCCTTCGGCGCGGCCTCCTGGTCCCGGTTCTCCCCCAGGTCGGTGACCCCGAGCCCGGCCAGCGCGACCGCGTCGCCGGCCGGGTACGTCTTGGTCACCGCGATCATCGTCACCCCGGCCGGGTCCCGGCCGGCGGCCGCGCAGGCGTCGGCGATCCGGGCCCGTACCGCGGCCAGCCCGGCCGCCAGCGCGGCGCGGCGGTCCGCACCCACCGGATCGGGTGCCGCCGTCATCGGCCGGGCCGCCCGGTCGGCGACGCGGTGACGCGACCAGCCGGGGACCCGCCCGACGGGGTGGCGTGGTTGTCCGTCATCGGCGGGCTCAGGAACCGTTCTTGAGGAAGTCGGGCACGTCGACGTCGTCGAAGAGCACCCGGCGCGGCGACTGCTGCGGCGGCGGCATGGCGGCCGGCGTGGTGACCGCCGGAGCCTGCGGGGTGGGCTGGTTCTGGTTGCTCTTGCGCGGCGACTCGGAGGCCTTGTACGCGGGCGTGCCGCCGTCGAAGCCGGCGGCGATCACGGTGACCCGCACCTCGTCGCCGAGCGCGTCGTCGATGACCGCACCGAAGATGATGTTGGCGTCCGGGTGGGCCGCGTCGGTGACCAGCTGCGCGGCGTCGTTGATCTCGAACAGGCCCAGGTCGGAGCCGCCGGCGATGGACAGCAGCACGCCCCGCGCGCCGTCCATGCTCTGCTCCAGCAGCGGGCTGGAGATGGCCGCCTCGGCCGCCTCGACCGCCCGGTTCTCGCCCCGGGCGCTGCCGATGCCCATCAGC
Organism: Micromonospora sp. SCSIO 07396; assembly: GCF_053667945.1. NCBI lineage: Bacteria > Bacillati > Actinomycetota > Actinomycetes > Micromonosporales > Micromonosporaceae > Micromonospora > Micromonospora sp. SCSIO 07396. The sequence continues at coordinate 1,153,081 of NZ_CM132210.1, read as the reverse complement.
GCGCTGCCCGCCCCGCTCATCACGCTCTTGACGTCGGCGAAGTCCAGGTTGATCAGGCCGGGCGTGGTGATCAGGTCGGTGATGCCCTGGACACCGGAGAGCAGCACCTGGTCGGCGGTGCGGAAGGCGTCCATCATGCTGATCCCCCGGTCGCCCAACGCGAGCAACCTGTCGTTCGGGATGACGATCAGCGTGTCGCACTGGTTGCGCAGTTCGTCTATCCCCGCCTCGGCCTGCACCTGGCGGCGCTTGCCCTCGAAGGAGAACGGCCGGGTCACCACGCCGATGGTCAGCGCGCCGAGCTTACGGGCGATGTTGGCCACCACCGGCGCTCCGCCGGTGCCCGTGCCACCGCCCTCGCCGCAGGTGACGAAGACCATGTCGGCGCCCTTGAGCACCTCCTCGATCTCGTCGCGGTGGTCCTCGGCGGCGTTCTTGCCGACGTCGGGGTTGGCGCCCGCGCCGAGCCCCCGGGTCAGCTCCCGGCCGACGTCGAGCTTGACGTCGGCGTCACTCATCAACAACGCCTGCGCGTCGGTGTTGATCGCGATGAACTCGACGCCCTTGAGCCCAACCTCGATCATGCGGTTGACGGCATTGACGCCGCCGCCGCCGATGCCGACGACCTTGATGACCGCCAGGTAGTTGTGCGGAGGTGTCATCTCCGGTCCTTTCCCTTCGAGATTGGCTCGCAGCGCCCCGGTACGGCGTGGCCCCGACCGGTGGTCGACGAGCTGTCACCAGCGAGGATCAGCGGTGAACCCTAACCCTCTACTAGAGGCTTACAGTTATGTCAACCACTGATCCTCTTCGGGGCAACGTAAGCGCCCCCACGCCGAGAGCCAAGGACCTCACCGGCGTGTCGCCGCCGGGAGCGTAACGACTCACGTTCGCTGCGGACCTCACCGGAAGGTGACCACGTCAGGCGCGCTCACGTCGATCGTGTCGGCCTTCCGACCGAGCAGCGCCGTGGCCACCCGCGCCTTGTCCTCGCCCCGGGTCGCGTCGCCCCACACCACCGTCCGCCCGTCGCGCAGCCTCAACCCGATCCGGGCCAGCCCCTCGACGCCCACCTCGACCAGCACGGCCCGCAACTGCGGGGTGAGGACGGCCAGCACCTGCAACGCCGCGCGGGTGCCCGGGTCGTCCGGCCCCGGCGTGGCCAACCGCACCAGCGGCAGCCCCTGCGGGGCGCGGGGCAGCTCGCGGAACACCACCCCGCTGGCGTCGAGCACCACGAACCGGTCGTCACGCGGCACCGCCGCCACCCCGGTGCGCTCCACCACCGTCACCACCAGGGTGTCCGGCCAGTCGCGGCGGACCGTGGCCCGCTCCACCGGAGGCAGCCCGCCGATCCGCCGGGCCGTCGCCGCCAGGTCCACCCGGGCCAGCGGCACCCCGTCCGGCACCGCCGCCGCGTCGCGCACCTCGACCGGGGTGACCAGCCGGGCCCCCTCCACCCGGACCTCGCGCACCCCGAACAGGCCGGAGCCGAGCACCGTCCAGGCCGCCAGGGCGGCCAGGACCAACACCCCGGCCAGCACCGCCCAGGGCAGCGCGGCCCGCATCCGCCGCTGCCGGGCCCGCGCCATGAACCGCCTGGTGGACGGCGGGACGGCGTCGCTGCCGGCCCGCACCAGCTGCCAGCGCCGCGCCGGGCCACGTCGGGGGCCGCCGTCCGCGCCCGTGGCACGGCCGGTCCGGCCCCGGGCCGGGCCCGGACTCATCCGGCGGTGGAGGCCGTGCCGTCCCGGCCCGACACCGTCGCCGGCCCGGTGGCCCGTGCGGTCAGCGCGTCGAGCAGCTGGTCACCCAGCAGCGAGATCGGCGGAGCGCCCATGGTCACCACCACGTCGCCGGGGCGGGCCCGGCGGGCCACCTCCACCGGCGCGTCGTCGAACGAGTCCACGAAGACCTTGTGCGCCGGGTCCAGCGCCACCGCCGCCAGCAACGCCGCCGACCCCTCGCCCGGCTGGCGCAGCTCACCGGGGCCGAAGACCTCCAGCAGCACCAGTTCGTCGGCGATGCCCAGGGCGGCGGCGATCTCCGCCTGGAGGTCGCGGGTGCGGTAGAGCCGGTACGGCTGGAAGACCACGATCAGCCGGCCGTCGCCGGCCACCTCGCGCAGCGTCTGCAGAGCCAGCGTCATCGAGGTCGGGTGGTAGGCGTACTCGTCGTAGACCAGCACCCCGTCCGCGACGCCCTTGCGCTCGAAGCGGCGGCGTACCCCGGGGAACGCGGCCAGCGCCGCCTCCGCCGCGGCCACCGGCAGGCCGAGCAGGTGGGCGGCGAGCACCGCCGCGGCGCTGTTGAGCCCCATGTGCCGCCCCGGCACCGGCAGCCGGATCTCGCCCAGCGACCGGCCGTCGAGCGCGGCCAGGTACCGCACCCCCTGGGCGGACGAGGCCATCCCGGACAGCCGCAGGTCGGCGTCGGCCGCCTCGCCGTACGTCCAGACCCGCCGGCCCTCGGCGCGCAGCGTCTCGGCCAGTCGCCGTCCGCCCGGGTCGTCGGCACAGGTGATGACGTACCCGGCCGGGTCGGTGAGCCTGGCGAACTCGGCGAAGGCCGCCTCCAGGGTCGCCAGGTCGCCGTAGGTGTTCAGGTGGTCGGCCTCGATGTTGGTGATGATCGACACGTACGGGCGGTAGATCAGGAACGACCTGTCGCTCTCGTCCGCCTCGACCACGAAGTGCTCGCCGGTGCCGTGGTGCGCCCCGGAGCCGACCTCGGAGATCTCCCCGCCGATGACGAAGGACGGGTCGACCCCGGCCTGCTGGAGCACCATGGTCACCATCGAGGTGGTGGTGGTCTTGCCGTGGGTGCCGGCCACCGCGACGGTCCGCCGGCCGGTCATCGCCGCGGCCAGCGCCTCGGAGCGGTGCAGCACCCGCAGCCCGCGCCGTCGTGCCTCGACCATCTCCAGGTGGTCCTGCGGAATGGCGGAGGAGTAGACGACGGTGTCCACCCCGTCGAGGTTGGCCGCCTCGTGGCTCATGTGGATGGTGCCGCCCAGTGCCCGCATCCCGGCCAGTGACGGCCACTCGCGCAGTTCGCTGCCGGAGACCGGCAGGCCCCGGGTGAGGAAGAGCCGGGCCAGGCCGCTCATGCCGACCCCGCCCACCCCGATCAGGTGGATCCGGCCCAGGTCCTCAGCGGTGAGCGTGCCGGCCGGGGTGAACTGCGCGGTGTTCATGCCAGGTACCTTCCCGTCGCGCTGGACCGGCTCACCGGGCCACCGCCTCGTAGACGAAGTTGAGCAGGGCCACGTCGCCGTCGCGTCGCCCGTACGCGGCGGCGGCGGCACCCATCGCGTACAGCCGCTGCGGGTCGCGCAGCAGGGGCAGCACGGTGCGCTCCAGCCAGGCCGGGGTCAGCTCGGCGTCGTCGACGAGCAGCCCGCCGCCGGCCTCCACCACGGGCAGCGCGTTGCGCTTCTGCTCCTGGTTGGAGTGCGGGTACGGCACGTAGATGGTGGGCAGCCCGATGGCGGCCACCTCGGCGCAGGTCATCGCCCCGCCCCGGGCCAGCATCAGGTCGGCGGCGGCGTAGCCCAGCTCCATCTCGGACAGGTAGGGCAGCGCCACGTACGGCACCGGCAGGTCGGTGGGGACCGGCACCGGCTCGTTGCGGGCACCCATCACGTGCAGCACCTGCACGCCGTTGCGGGCCAGTTCCTTGGCCGCGCCGGAGACCGCCAGGTTGATCGACCGGGCGCCCTGCGAGCCGCCGGCGACGAAGAGCACCGGCAGGTCGGGACGGAGTCCGAAGTGGGCGCGGGCGGCGGCCCGCATCGCGTTGCGGTCCAGCCCGGCGATGCCCCGGCGCAGCGGCACCCCGACCACCCGGGCGTCGCGCAGCGCCTCGGCCTGGGCCGGCTGGTGCGGGAAACCGACGGCGATGTTCTTGGTGAACTTCATGCCGAGCCGGTTGGCCACCCCCGGGGGGACGTTCACCTCGTGGATGACGATCGGCATCTCCCGCCGCCACGCGGCCAGGTAGCCGGGGACGGAGACGTACCCGCCGAAGCCGACGACCACGTCGGCGGCGACCTCGTCGATCACCTTGCCGGCGGCGCGGGCCGCCTTCCACATCCGGTCCGGGGTGCGGACCAGCCCCATGTTGACCGAGCGGGGCAGCTGGTATGCGGGGATCTGCCGCAGGTCGTAGCCGGCCGGCGGGATCAGCTCGTTCTCCAGGCCCTTGGGGGTGCCGAGGCAGGTGATCCGGACGCCCGGGTCGTGTCGGCGCAGGCAGTCGGCGAAGGCGAGCAGCGGGTAGATGTGCCCACCGGTGCCCCCTCCACAGAGCACCACCGAACGCAGCGGACCCATCAGCGTCTCCTCTCGCTCGCCGGCCCGCCCCGGGTCCGGTCCTGCCGGACGCCGCGCGGTACGGCCTGATCGTCGGGCCGCCGCCCGCGCGCCCGGGGTACGGACCCCGGGGCAGCCGGTGGCGACGCCGGTCGGCTCCGCGCACCGGGAAGCGGCGGCAACGGGGCCCAGACTAGTCGGACCCATCGGGCGGGCGGACGGGCGTGCAGGGCTCGGGCCGCGTCGGGTTCGGCGCGGGCGAAGGAGGCGAGCATGCCCACCGCGGCCAGGGTGACGACCAGGGCGCTGCCGCCGTCGGAGATGAACGGCAGCGGCACCCCGGTCAGCGGCAGCAGCTTGGTCACCCCACCGACGTTGATCACCGCCTGGCCGACCAGCCAGGCGGTGACGGCGGTGGCGGCGAGCCGGCGGAACGGGTCGGCGACCCGGCGGGCGATCCGCAGCCCGGTGTAGGCCAGCACGGCGAAGAGCACCAGGATGACGGTGCAGCCGACCACGCCCAGTTCCTCGGCGATGACGGCGAAGATGAAGTCGTTGTGGGCGGCCGGCAGCCAACCGAACTTGAGGCTGCCCTTGCCCAGCCCGACGCCGAACCAGCCGCCGTGCTCGATGGCGTTGCGGGCCTGGACCATCTGCCAGCAGGCGTCCTCGACGCACTTGGCCGGGTCGGGCGTGTCGAGGAACGAGGTGAGCCGGGCCAGCCGGTAGTTCTCCTGCCCGCGTGCCCCGGAGCCGGCCCCGAGGGAGGCCACCGCGACGAGCAGGCCGACGCCGACCAGGCCGACGGCGGAGAGCGCGGCGAAGACCCGCAGCCGCACCCCGGCCGCCCAGAGCAGCCCGACCACGATCGCCAGCAGGCAGAGCATGCTGCCCAGGTCGTTGTAGCCGACCAGCACGAAGAGCAGGCCGACGACGGGGAACAGCGGGGTGGCCAACTCCTTCCACCAGCCGAGCGCGGCACCCTTGCGGGCCACCACGTGCGCGCCCCACAGCACCAGCGCCAGCTTGGCCAGCTCGGCGGGCTGCACCTGGATCGGCCCGAGGTAGAGCCAGAGCAGGTTGGCCCGCAGCGGGCCGAGCGACGCCAGGCCGAACAGGGCGTTCAGGGCCACCAGCAGGTTGAGCACCAGCAGCAGCACCACGGCCCCGCCGAGCAGCGGCCGGCCCAGCGAGCGGAAGGTGGTGGCCGGCAGCCGTTGGCAGGCCCAGAACGCGACGATGCCGATCACCGCGAAGATGGCCTGCTTGGTCACCGAGGCGGCGGCGTCCCCGGCCTCGGCGTAGTCGCGCACGCTGGTGGCCGAGAAGACCATGGTCAGGCCGATCAGCAGCAGCAGGCCGGCGCTGGACAGCAGCAGGTAGTAGGAGGTCAACGGGCGGGCCAGCAGGCCGCGCAGCGCCGCCAGGCCGCCGGCCGGGCCCAGCCCGGACAGCCCGCCGGGCGGGTCGGCGGTACGCCCCGTGCCCGCGGCCCGCCGCGGCTGGGTCTGCGTCGTCGTCCCGGTGCTCGTGCCTAGGTCCTCCCCCACCCGCCCATCATCGCCGCTGCGGGCGGCCCGTTCCGGCCGTTCCCCCCGGTCGGCGTGTCGAAATACGAAACGGGGGGCCCTCCGGTGGGAGGGACCCCCGTCCGGCACGCCCGGCCGGTCAGCCCATGCTGGCCAGGAAGTCGCTGTAGAACAGGCCCAGCGCGATGGCCACCCCGATCCCCGCGATGATCCAGAACCTGACCACGATGTTGACCTCGCTCCAGCCGGCCAACTCGAAGTGGTGCTGGAGCGGGGACATCCGGAACACCCGCTTGCCGGTGGTCCGGAACGAGATGATCTGGATCACCACGGACATCGTGATGATCACGAAGAGCCCACCGAGGATCGGCAGCAGCAGCACCGTACGGGTGGACATCGCCATCCCGGCGATCAGCCCGCCGAGACCCAGCGCGCCGGTGTCACCCATGAAGATCCGGGCCGGCGAGGTGTTCCACCACAGGAAGCCCACGCAGGCCCCGGCCGCCGCCCCGGCGATCAGCGCGATCTCCAGCGGGTCCCGGACGGCGTAGCAGTAGTTGTTCGGGTTGGCGGTGTACGTCGGGTCGGCGCACCAGTGCCGGTACTGCCAGAAAGCGATCAGCGCGTACGCCGCCAGCACCATCACCGAGGCACCGGTGGCCAGCCCGTCCAGCCCGTCGGTGAGGTTGACCCCATTGGTCGCCGCCATCACCACCATGATGATCACGACCACCGAGGCGATCTTGCCGATCTCCAACGCCGGGATGTCCCGGATGAAGCTCAGCGTGGTGCTGCCCACCGTCTCGGTGTTGGTCGTCGCGCCGCTGGCGTCGGTCATGCTGCTCGGGAAGTACAGCGCGACCACCCCGAAGACCGCGCCGACCAGGATCTGCCCGAACAGCTTGCCGCGCTTGTTGAGCCCGCCGCTGTGCCGCTTGCGCACCTTGAGGAAGTCGTCGATGAAGCCGACCGCGCCGGAGAAGACCATCAGCCCCAGCAGCACCAGGGCGGTGATGGTCGGCTCGACCTGGGCGATCTGGGCGTCCGGCAGGGTGGTCAGGGCGAGGTGGCCGGCGACGTACGCGATCACCGTGGCCAGGATGAACACCACGCCGCCCATCGTCGGCGTGCCCTTCTTGCCCTCGTTGCTGGCCAGCCCCAGGTTCGACCGGATCGGCTGACCGGCCTTGAGCCGGGCGAACACCTTGATCGCCAGCGGGGTCGCCAGCAACGACACCAGGAACGCCACGCCGATGGCGACGATGACCGCCCTCACGCGGCACCCCCCGCGCCGGCACCGTCACCCGGGACGTCGGCCCGCAACGCGTCGGCGACCTCCCAGGTCCGGTACCGGGAGCCCTTCACCAGGACGACGTCGCCCGGTCGTAGCTCGCTGCGCAGCACCTCGACTGCCGCCGCCTGATCGGTGAGCAGCACCGACTCTCCTCCCCAGTCACTTACCGCTGTCGCGCCCTCGTGGATCGGCGCGGCCGGCTCACCCACCACGAGCAGCCGGTCGACACCGAGTTCGGCCGCGAGCCGGCCGACCTCCCGGTGCCCCTCGTCCTCGTACGCGCCCAGCTCGGCCATGTAGCCCAGCGCGGCGAACGTCCGCCCACCCCGGTGCATCCCGGCCAGCGCGCGCAGCGCCACCGCCGTCGAGGCCGGGTTGGCGTTGTACGAGTCGTCGATCACGGTCACCCCGTCGGGACGGGTGAAGACGTCCATCCGGCGGGTGGAGACCAGCCCCAGGTCGCCCAGGGCCGCCGCCAGCTCGGCCAGCGGCATGCCCAGCTCCCGGGCGACCGCCGCCGCGGCGAGCGAGTTGGAGACCTGGTGCCGGCCGGTCAGGCCGAGCCGCACCGGGGCGGTCCCCTCCGGGGTGACCAGCGTGTACGCCGGACGGCCCTGCCCGTCCAGGGTGACGTCCACCGCGCGGACATCGGCGTCGGCCGACTCGCCGTAGCGGACCACCCGGGCGGCGGTGCGTGACGCCATCGCGGCGACCAGCGGGTCGTCGGCGTTGAGCACCGCCAGCCCGTCGGCCGGCAGCGCCTCCACCAGCTCCCCCTTGGCCAGGGCGATGTTCTCCACCGAGCCGAACTCGCCCAGGTGCGCCACCCCGACGTTGAGCACCACCGAGATCCGCGGCGGCACCACGTCGCAGAGGTAACGGACGTGCCCGACGCCCCGCGCGCCCTTCTCCATCACCAGGTACCGGGTCTGCCCGGTGGCCTGCAACGCCGTGTACGGGTGCCCCAGCTCGTTGTTGAACGATCCGGGCGGGGCGACCGTCGGGCCGAGCCGGACGGCGAGCTGCGCGATCAGGTCCTTGGTGGTGGTCTTGCCCGACGACCCGGTCAGCCCGATCACGGTGAGCGCCGGCAGCCGGTCCACCACGGCGCGGGCCAGCCGGCCCAGCGCGGCCAGCGCGTCGTCCACCAGCACCATCGGCACCCCGGGCAGTTCCCGGGTGCCGAGCACCGCCACCGCGCCCTCGGCGACGGCACCGGCGGCGTAGTCGTGCCCGTCGACCCGCTCGCCGGGGAACGCGACGAACAGCGCACCGGCGGCGAGCCGGCGGGAGTCGAACTCGACCGGGCCGGTGACCCTGGTGTCGGGGTCGGCGGCGTGCAGCCGGCCGCCGACCGCCGCGGCCACCTCGGCCAGGCTCAGCGGGATCACCGCTGACCCGCCAGGTCGCCGAAGCGGACGCGCAGCGCCTCCGCCAGCTCGGTCCGGTCGTCGAACGGGTGCACCTCGCCGGCGATCTCCTGACCGCGTTCGTGTCCCTTGCCGAGCAGCGCCACCACGTCACCCGGCCCGGCCAGCCGGACCGCCTCGGCGATCGCCTCCCGCCGGCCCGGCACCTCGACGATCCGGGCGGCGGCGTCGGCCCCGTACGCCCCGGCCAGCACCTCGGCCCGGATCGTCGCCGGGTCCTCGGTGCGCGGGTTGTCGTCGGTCACCAGCACCACGTCGGCGCCCCGGGCGGCGGCGGCACCCATCGCCGGGCGCTTGCCCCGGTCCCGGTCGCCACCGGCGCCGATGACGCAGATCAGCCGGCCGGTGCCCGAGTCCCGCAGCGCGGCCAGGGCGGCCACCACGGCGTCGGTCTTGTGCGCGTAGTCGACCACGCCGCGCACCGGGGCGTCCCCGCTGACCAGTTCCAGCCGGCCGGGCACCCCGCCGCAGGCGGTCACCCCGGCGGCGGCGGTGGTCGGGTCGACCCCGGCGGCGACCAGGCAGGCGATCGCGAGCAGCGCGTTGGCCACGTTGTGCCGGCCGGGCAGCGCCACCCCGGCGGGCAGGACCAGGTCGTCCGGGCCGTGCGCGGTGAACCGCTGGGCAAAACCCTCGCCGCCGACCCGGTCGGCCCACCAGGTGGCGGTCGGGTCGCCGGCCGCCGAGTAGCTGACCGTGGCCGGCCGGTACAGCGGGCGCAGCGCCGGGTCGTCGTGGTTGAGCACCTCGACCCGGCAGCGCCCGTCGAACAGCTTCGCCTTCGCCGCGAAGTAGTCGGCCGAGTCGGCGTGGAAGTCGAGGTGGTCGGAGCCGAAGTTGGTGTAGCCGCCGACGGTGAACCGGACCCCGCCGACCCGGCCCATCGCCAGGGCGTGGCTGGACACCTCCATCACCACCGCGGTCACCCCGCGCTCGCGCGCGGCGGCGAGCAGGGCATGCAGGTCGGTGGCCTCCGGGGTGGTCCGGACGCTGTCGGTCACCAGGTCGCCCAGCCGGGTCTCCACGGTGCCGATCAGGCCGGTGACGTGGCCGGCGGCGCGCAACCCGGACTCGATCAGGTAGGCCGTCGAGGTCTTGCCGGCGGTGCCGGTCACCCCGATCACGGTGAGTCCGTCGGTGGGGTCGCCGTAGACGGCGGCGGCCAGCTCGCCGAGCACCGCCCGGGGGTCGGGCGTCACCAGGACGGGCAGCCCGGTCGCGCCGGCCGTCGCCGCGCCGGCCGGGTCGGTCAGCACGGCCACCGCGCCGGCCGTGGCGGCGGCGGCGGCGAACTGGGCGCCGTGCCGGTGGGCGCCGGGCAACGCGGCGTACAGGTCGCCGGGGCGGACCTCCTGGCTGGCGTGGGTCACCCCGGTCACGACCAGCGCGGCGGCGTCGGCCGCAGGCGTCACGGCGAGCCGGTCGGCGAGGTCGCCGAGCCGGACTCCGGGCACGGTACGGGGGCGTGGATTGCCGGGCACGGCGTCAGACCCTACCCGGTCGTCCGGTTCCGGCCGCACAGCCGCCCCGGTGGTTCGTCGGCACTCACCGATGATGTCCCGCCGTTCCCGGTCAGCGCGGAAAGACCTCGAAGTTGGGGGATTTCCCGCGCGACGGCGGGACCCGGTAGTGACGCAGCGTGAAGCCCATCATCTCGCGGAACGCCGGGGCGACGACCGCGCCGCCACCGCCCTCGGGGTTCCACACGAAGACCGCCACCACGTACCGGGGGGCCTCGGCGGGGGCCATCCCGATGAACGAGCCGACCTCGCCGGGTTGCTGCTTGCCGTCGAGGTAGCGCAGCCCGGTGCCGGTCTTGCCGGCGATCCGGTAGCCGGGCACGGCGGCGGCCAGGCCGGTCGCGCCGTCGACCGTGGTCACCGCCTCCAGCAGGGTACGCAGCGCGGCGGCGTTGCCCGGGCTGAGCACCGAACGGGTGACCGGGGCGGCGGCCGGGGTACGCCTGCCGTCCGCCCCGACCACCTCCTTGATCAGGTGGGGCTGGACGTAGGTGCCGTCGTTGGCGATGGTGGCGTACGCGGCGGCCATCTGCAGCGGGGTGGCGTCGACGCTGTGCCCGATCGGCACCGAGCCGTACGACGAGCCGCTCCACCGGTCGGCCGGGAGCAGCCGCCCGGACGCCTCGCCGGGCATCCCCTCGCCGGTGGGCTGCCCCAGCCCGAACCGCTTCTGGTAGTCGATCAGCCGGTCGGGGCCGAGCCGGTCGCCGATCTCGATGGTGCCGACGTTCGACGAGTAGGCGAGCATCCCGGCCACGCTCAGCTTCTTGCCGTCGGCGGGGTGGGTGTCGCGGAAGGTGACGTCGCCCCGGGTGATGGTGTTGGCGACCGGCCAGGCGCTGTCCGGGGTGATGACGCCCTCCTGCAGGGCCGCGCCGTAGGTGATCGCCTTGTGCACCGACCCGGGGTCGACCACGAAGCTGGTCGCGGCGTCCTCCCGGTCGGTGGGTCGGCTCTGCTCCGGCGACGCCGCGTTGTAGGTCGGGTTGCTCGCCTGGGCCAGCACCTCGCCGGTCCTGACGTCGAGCACCACCGCCGCGCCGATCGCGCCCCGGGTCTGCGCCATCTGCCGGCTGAGGATCTGCTGCACCTGGAACTGGAGGTCCCGGTCGATGGTGAGCACCAGCGAGCTGCCCGGCTTGGGTTCGGTGGTCTGGCTGTAGCCGCCGGGGATGGGCGCGTTGAGGTCACCGAGGCCGGCCTCGTACACCCGGCGGCCGTCCTGCCCGCGCAGCACGTCGTCGTAGCGGGCCTCCAGGCCCTCCAGGCCGTCCATGTCCTGGCTGGTGAAGCCGACCAGGTTGGCGGCCAGGTCACCGCCGGGCACCTCGCGGCGTTCGTCTCGGTGGGTGCCGATGCCGGCCAGGTCGAGGGCCTCGATCTGCTTGGCCCGGGCGACGTCGACGCCCCGGGCCAGGTAGCGGAACTGGAGGCCGCCCTGGCGTTTCATCTTCTCGGCCAGTTCGGAGACCGGGAGGCCGAGCAGCGGGGAGAGCAGCTTCGCGGTCTCCGTGCGGTCCTTGACCATGGTGGGGTCGGCGAAGACGTACCGTGCCTCGACGCTGCGGGCCAGCGGTGCGCCGGTGCGGTCCTCGATCGACCCGCGCGGGGCCAGCAGGTCGACCCGGGTGAGCCGGCCGCTGACGCCGCCGCCGGCATACGCCGGGGTGTCCACGGCCTGGAGGACGACCAGCCGGATGCCGATCACCGCGAACATCGCCAGCACCAGCACGGTGCCCAGCCGCAGCCGGCGACGCGGCTCGGCGAGCTTCGGCGGGCGGCGCGGCTTGCGCACCGGCCGTCGCCCGGCCGGCCGGTCGGTACGCCGGGGCGCCTCGGTCCGGCGCGGGGCGCCCCGGCCGGGGGTGTCGGTACGGCGGCCGGGGCGGCGGCGGGGCGTGGGCGGCTCGGCGAACTCGTCGTCGTCGGGGGCGGCCCTCGGCGGCACGGTCCGGATGACGGCGGTGCGCCCGGTCGGGGCGGCCTCCCGCCGGCCGGCCCGGTTGGCGGCGGCCCGACCGGGGGCGGCCCGGCCACCGTCGAGCACCTGCAGGGCGGGGCGGAACGGGTCGCCGGAGCGGCCGGCCCGGGGGGTACGCCGCTGTCCGCCCCGGTCCTCGCTGCTCTCCCGGATGGTCCGGCCCCGGGGGGTGTACGCCCGTGCGTCGGAGATCCCCCCGACGTCCCCGGTCCGGGGCTGCCCGGTGCGGGGCTCACCGGCGCGGCCCTGTCCCCGGGGCTCACCGGCGCGGGGTCCGGCGGCCGGGGGTTCCCCGCCGCGCGGCTCGGGGGTGCGTGGTTCCGGGGTGCGTGGTTCCGGCGTCCGGGGCCCGCCGCCCCGGCCGGCCCCGCCACGAACCGATCCGCGCCGGGAGCCCGTGGGGTCCCGGCGCGGATCGTCGGATCTCGGTGGCACGGGCCTTACCCCCCGTTGCCCTGCTGGCTGGTGATCGCCGGCTGCCCGTCGGCCGGCTGCGGGACGCCGATCAGCCGACCGTCCGGCAGCCGGATGTACGCCGGTTCGCCGGCCTCGACCAGGCCCAGCTTGCGGGCCTCCGCGGTCAGGTTGCCCGGCTCCTTGGCCTCCTCGATCTCCTTCTCCAGTTGCTGCTGGTCGACGTCGAGGCGGGCCTGCTGCTGCTGGAGCTGCTGGAGCTTGAACGCGTTCTCGTTGATCTTGGTGTTGACCGCGAGGATGCCCAGCACCCCGCCGACGACCAGCACCACGATCAGCGCCGCGAACGGAGCCCGGGGCACCCGGACCGGCGGCGGCGGCGCCACCCGCAGCCGGGGCGACCCGGCGGCGGTGGCGGTACGGGTGGCCGGCTGCTCCGCCGGCCGCAACGCGGCACTGCCCTGGGTGGGGAACTCGCGCGCCCCCCGGCGCGTCTCCCCCGCTCGACCGGCGAGGTCCGCCGGCGTCGTGGTACGGGTCGTGCGCTGCGCCGTGGTCCGGCCCCCCGACCGCGGTGCGCGCTGCCCGACGACCGCGTCGCGGCCGTCACGCTTGTTGACGTTCATGTCCCCTCCCCCTGTTCGTCCGTCCTGCCGTCCCCCGGAGTCGACTCCAGGTCCACCGTGGAACCCCGCGTCGACCCCGTGCCCGGTTGGTGCATCGCCCTGACCCGTCGGCCGGACCGTTCGCGGTCGGTCCGCCCCTGCTGCCCGGTGGCCGGGTCGAGTCGCTCCGCCGCCCGCAGCCGCACGGACGCGGCCCGCGGGTTCGCGGCGACCTCGGCCTCCCCGGCCAGTTCGGCACCCCGGCTGAGCAGCCGGAACGTCGGACCCGACCCGGGGAGTTCCACCGGAAGGTCGACCGGGCCCTTACTGCGGACCCGGTCGGCGAGCGCCTGCTTGGTGAGCCGGTCCTCCAGCGAGTGGTAGGACAGGACCACCAGGCGACCGCCCACGTGGAGCTTGTCGAGGGCAGCCGGCAGCGCCGTCTCCAGCACCGCCAGTTCCCTGTTTACCTCGATGCGTAAAGCCTGAAACGTTCTCTTGGCCGGGTGTCCCCCGGTTCGTCGCGCTGGTGCCGGAATGCTCTCCCTGACCAGCTCCGCCAGCCGGGCCGAGGAGGTGATCCGCCCCCGCTCCCGCTCCCGCAGGATCGCCGAGGCGATCCGGCCGGCGAACTTCTCCTCGCCGTAGACCCGCAGCACCCGGGCCAGCTCCGGGTGGGAGTAGCTGTTGACCACCTCTTCGGCGGTCACCCCCCGGGTCTGGTCCATCCGCATGTCCAGCGGCGCGTCCTGGGCGTAGGCGAACCCGCGGTCGGGCGCGTCGAGTTGCAACGACGAGACCCCCAGGTCGAACAGCACCGCGTCGACGCCCGGATAGCCCAGCCGGTCCACCACCTCGGGCAGCTCGTCATAGACGGCGTGCTCCAGGTGGATCCGGTCGGCGAACCGGGCCAGCCGGACCCGGGCGTGCGCCAGGGCCTCGGTGTCCCGGTCCAGGCCGATCAGCACCGTGTGCGGATGCCGTTGCAGCACCGCCTCGGCGTGGCCGGCCAACCCCAGCGTGGCGTCGACGTGGACCGTACGGCCGCCCCGGTCCAGCGCGGGGGCCAGCAGCTCGAGACACCGCTCAAGCAGCACCGGCACGTGCGTGCCGCGTAGCTCCCCCATGTCGACCCCCACTGTGGAATATGTCTCGTCGTGTCGCGCTCTGCTCGTCGGACGACGCCGTGCCGTCGTACCGCCAGATCCCCATCCGCTCCCGCCCCGGCCCCCGGGCCGACGCCCGGAGTGGAGATCGTGCCCCTGGCACCGGGGAAGGGGCGCCAGGAACTCGAAAGCGGCTGGAGATCTCGCAGTACGTCGGGCGTCGCCGCGCCCTACAGACCGCCGGGCAGCACCCCCTCCTCGATGTCGGCGAAGTCGTCTTCGCTGTCGGCGAGGTAGGTCTCCCAGGCCGTCCGGTCCCAGATCTCCACCCGGGTGGACGCCCCGATCACCACCAGGTCCCGGTCGAGCGCGGCATAGGACCGCAGGTGGGACGGGATGGTGACCCGGCCCTGCTTGTCGGGGACCTCGTCGTGCGCGCTGGCGAAGAAGACCCGGCTGTAGGCCCGGGCCGCCTTGTTCGTCATCGGCTGCGCGCGCAACTGGTCGGCGATCCGTTGGAACTCGGGGGTGGGGAAGACGTAGAGGCAGCGATCCTGCCCTTTGGTGACCACTACACCCCCCGCAAGCTCGTCCCGGAACTTGGCCGGAAGGATCAAACGGCCCTTTTCGTCCAGGCGCGGAGTGTGGGTGCCGAGAAACACCGGCCCAACCCCCTTGCCCTGAGCGGCGTTCGCGGCGCCGCTGACCCCCTGGGCCGGTGGGCCCTCCCGGCCTCACCACTGCGCCCCACTCTACTCCACTTCCCTCCACCTGCAACCAGAATCGCCGCCCCGGCGCGTCGCCGTCCCGGCTAAAACCGCACGTCAGAGCGGGTGGAGCGGAGTGGAGGGGCGCGCCGGGCCGGGACCGCGTCCGCTACCCGACATAGATCGACTCCATCCGGTGGAGCGCCCGCCGACCGGATGCCCGGCCCGCCCCGACCGAACGGTTCGCCGTCGGCGGCGATCTGGCGGGCGCGGAGGTCCGGTAACCTCGCTCGCGTGACGGACGCGAAGATGCCCCTGCGGGCGAAGGTGGCCAGCTCCGTGTCGAGGACCGCCGCGGCGCTGTCGCGCGCCGCCGGCCGGGGCGACGGCTCGGTGATCGGCGGTTGGATCGGGCTGAAGATCGACCCGGACCTGCTGGCCCACCTCTCGGCCGGACGCGCCATCGCGCTGATCTCCGGCACCAACGGCAAGACCACCACCACCCGGCTCAGCGCCGCCGCCGTCGGCGTGCTCGGCCGGGTCGCCACCAACTCGTTCGGCGCCAACATGCCCACCGGGCACACCTCGGCGCTGGCCAAGGCCGGCAGCACCCCGTACGCGGT
Organism: Micromonospora sp. SCSIO 07396; assembly: GCF_053667945.1. Taxonomy (NCBI): domain Bacteria; kingdom Bacillati; phylum Actinomycetota; class Actinomycetes; order Micromonosporales; family Micromonosporaceae; genus Micromonospora; species Micromonospora sp. SCSIO 07396. Next base: position 1,137,559 of record NZ_CM132210.1, on the reverse strand, counting down.
GCTGGAGGTCGACGAGCACTACCTCGCGCAGGTGCTGGAGGCCACCGAGCCGCACGTGGTGGCCCTGCTCAACCTCTCCCGCGACCAGCTCGACCGGGCCAAGGAGGTCGCCATGATGGCGCAGCTCTGGCGCGCGGCGCTGGTCCGGCACACCGACGTACGGGTGGTGGCCAACGCCGACGACCCGATGGTGGTCTGGGCGGCCACCCCACCGGCCGACCCCGCGCAGGGCGTCCGCCCGCCGCACGTCACCTGGTTCAGCGCCGGCCAGCGCTGGCACGACGACTCCTGGGTCTGCCCCGAGTGCGGCTCCACCATCCAGCGCTCCGGCGAGCAGTGGTGGTGCACCGGCTGCCCGCTGCGCCGCCCGGACGCCCAGTGGACGGTGGAGGACGACGGTGTGCTCGACCCCACCGGGGCCTGGCACAAGGTGACCCTCCAGCTCCCCGGCAAGGTCAACCTCGGCAACGCGGCCACCGCGCTGGCCGTCGCCGCCGAGTTCGGGGTACGCCCCGTCGACGCCGTCTCCCGGCTGCACACGGTCACCTCGGTCGCCGGCCGGTACGCCCAGGTCGACCGGGACGGACGCAACATCCGGCTGCTGCTGGCCAAGAACCCGGCCAGCTGGCTGGAGGCGTTCGACATGGCCGACGAGGCGCCCACCCTGCTGTCCATCAACGCCCGGGACCCCGACGGGCTGGACACCTCCTGGCTGTTCGACGTCGACTTCGCCCCGCTGCGCGGCCGGCAGGTGCTGATCACCGGCGACCGCGCGTACGACCTGGCGGTCCGGCTCGACGTCAACGGGGTGCCGTTCCAGCACGTCCGGGCGTTCGGCGAGGCGGTCCGGGCGGTCCCGCCGGGCCGGCTGGAGGTCATCGCGAACTACACCGCCTTCCAGGACATCCGAGCGGAGTTGGACCGTGTCAACTGAGAGCCTGCGTATCGTCTGGATCTACCCCGACCTGCTCTCCACCTACGGCGACCGGGGCAACCTGCTGATCCTGGCCCGCCGGGCGCAGCAGCGCGGGATGCCGGTCGAGGTCATGGAGGTCCGCTCCGACCAGCGGCTGCCCGCCACCGCCGACATCTACCTGCTCGGCGGCGGCGAGGACGGCCCGCAGGCGCTCGGCGCGCAGCGGCTGCTCGCCGACGGCGGCCTGCACCGCGCGGTCGCCCAGGGTTCGGTGGTCTTCGGCGTCTGCGCCGGCTACCAACTGCTCGGCACCTCCTTCTTCGCCAAGGGCACCCGGTGCGCCGGGCTGGAACTGCTCGACCTCTCCTCCGACCGGGGGCCCACCCGGGCGGTCGGCGAGCTGGCCGGCGAGATCGACCCCCGGCTGGGCGTACCGGCGCTGTCCGGGTTCGAGAACCACGGCGGTCGCACCCACCTCGGCCCCGGCGTGTCGCCGCTGGCCCGGGTCAGTGCCGGGGTCGGCAACGACGGCGTCACCGAGGGCGCGTGGCGGGGCAAGCTGCTGGGCACGTATTCGCACGGGCCGGCGCTGGCCCGCAACCCCGCCCTGGCCGACCTGCTGCTGCGCTGGGCCACCGGCGCGCACCAGCTGCCGCCGCTGGACGACACCTGGGCCGAGCGGCTGCGCACCGAACGCCGCGCCGCGGTGGCCGCCGCCGCCCGCCCGTGATGTCCGCCGCCCGCCCGTGACCTCCGCCGTCCGGCGGCTGCTGCGCCAGCCGTCGGCACGTCGGTTCGCCCTGCTGCTGGTCATGCTGGCGGGGTTCGTGGTGCTGCTGCTGGTGACGCCGCACCCGGACGTCGCCGAGCTGCCCCGGCTGGCCGACGCCCTCGGCGGGTACGCCCCGGTCGCCGGGATCGTCGTCGGGGCGTTGCTGCTGGTGGCCCTGGTTCCCCGTACGTTCGTCACGCTCGTGGCGGGGGCCGTGTTCGGCCCGCTGGAGGGGGCGGCGTACGCACTCGGCGCGGCGCTGCTGGCCGCCGCGCTCGGCTTCGCCGTCGGGCGGGTGCTGGGCCGGGAGTTCGTCGCCGAGCGGGTACGCGGCCGACTGGCCCGGCTCGACGGCTGGTTCGCCAGGCAGAGCGTGCTCGGTGTGGTCACCGTACGGATGCTGCCGATCGCCGGGTTCGGGCTGGTCAGCTACGGCTACGGCACCACCGGCGCGCGGCTGCTGCCGTTCCTGGTCGGCAGCGTGCTGGCCTCCGCCCCGACCGCCTTCGGCTACGCCGCGATCGGCGCGGCGGCCAGCTCCCCCGGCAGCATCAACTGGTACGCCGCCGCCCCGGCCAGCCTCGGGCTGATCGCCAGCGCGGTGCTGGCGTACCAGTGGTGGCGGGCGGAGCGCGCCCGTCGGTCCGCAGTCGCCGACCCCCGCCCCTGACCGGACGGAACCGGCCCGCCGGGGCGCGCGCGACGGGTGGCGGCTCGGGCGACGGGCGGCAACCCGGGACGGGTCCCGCCGGAATGGTCGGGCCGGGTGAGCGGTATGCCTGAGCGTCATCAATATGACTCTCAGGCATACCGCTCACGTCGACAGTTGTCCCGGCCCGCCGTCACCGCGCGCTACCGCGGCCCCACAAACCGGCCGGGCCCGGAAACCGGCCAGGCGCGCGACCGGCCGCGCCGGCCGCGTGAGCCGCCCCGCCACGGGCGGACGGCACCGTCAGGCGACGACCGAGACCAGCCGGCCCGGCACCACGATGACCTTGCGCGGTTCCTTGCCGGCCAGCGCGGACGCGACCGCCTCCAGGGCCGCCGCCCGGACGGCCTCCTGCGCCGCGTCGGCCGGCACCTCGATCCGGCCCCGGACCTTGCCGTTGACCTGCACCGGGTAGGTGACCGTGTCGGCGACCAGCAGCGCCGGGTCGGCGGCCGGGAAGTCGGCGTACGCCAGCGAGGTGTCGTGGCCCAGCATCCGCCACAGCTCCTCGGCCACGTGCGGGGCGAACGGGGCCAGCATCAGCACCAGCGGCTCGGCCACCTCGCGCGGGGTCTGCTCCAGCCGGGTCACCGCGTTGGTCAGCTCGATCAGCTTGGCGATCGCGGTGTTGAACCGGATGCCCTCCATGTCGGTCCGGACCCCGTCGATCACCCGGTGCAGCAGCCGTCGGGTGGCCTCGTCGGCCGGCGCGTCGGTGACCCGCAGCGTGCCGGTCTGCTCGTCGACCACGGCCCGCCAGACCCGTTGCAGGAACCGGTACGACCCGACCACCGCCCGGGTCTCCCAGGGGCGGGACACCTCCAGCGGGCCCATCGACATCTCGTACACCCGGAAGGTGTCCGCGCCGTAGGCCGCGCACATGTCGTCGGGGGTGACCACGTTGCGCAGCGACTTGCCCATCTTGCCGTACTCGCGGGTCACCTCGTGCTCGCCGTGGAACCAGCGGCCGTCGACCTCGACGACCTCCTCGGCCGGCACCGGCGTGCCCCGGGAGTCGCGGAACGCGTACGCCTGGATCATGCCCTGGTTGAACAGCTTGCGGAACGGCTCGAACGACGACACGTGGCCCAGGTCGTACAGCACCTTGTGCCAGAACCGGGCGTACAGCAGGTGCAGCACGGCGTGCTCGGCGCCGCCGACGTACAGGTCGGTGCCGCCGCAGTCGCCCTCGGCGCGTGGGCCCATCCAGTACGCCTCGTTCTCCGGGTCGACGAACCGCCCGGAGTTGGTCGGGTCCAGGTAGCGCAGCTCGTACCAGCAGGAGCCGGCCCACTGCGGCATCACGTTGGTCTCCCGGGTGTACCGCTGCGGCCCGTCGCCCAGGTCCAGCTCCACCTCCACCCAGTCGCGCCGCCGCGACAGCGGGGTCTCCGGGTTGCTGTCGGCGTCGTCCGGGTCGAACGTCTTGGGCGAGAAGTCGTCCACCTCGGGCAGTTCGACGGGCAGCATCTCCTCGGGCAGCGCGATGGCCGTGCCGGTGGCGTCGTAGACGATCGGGAACGGCTCGCCCCAGTAGCGCTGCCGGGAGAACAGCCAGTCCCGCAGCCGCCAGGTGACCGCGCCGACGCCGTGGCCGTTGGCCTCCAGCCAGGCGATGGTCGCCGCCTTGGCGTCGGCCACGCCCAGCCCGTCGAGGTCCAGGCCGCGCTCGGGCGCGGCGCTGTTGATCGCCGGCCCGTCCCCGGTCCACGCCTGCCCGTCGAACCCGTCGGCGGGCTGCACGGTCCGCACGATCGGCAGCTCGAACACCTCGGCGAAGGCCCAGTCCCGCTCGTCCTGGGCGGGCACCGCCATGATCGCGCCGGTGCCGTAGCCGGCCAGCACGTAGTCGGCGATGAAGATCGGAATCTGCCCGCCGGTGACCGGGTGGGTGGCGTACGCGCCGACGAAGACGCCCGTCTTCTCCTTGGTGTCGGCCTGCCGCTCCACGTCGGTCTTGGCCGCCGCCGCCTTCCGGTACGCCTCGACGGCCGCCCGGGGGTCGGCGTGCCCACCGGTCCAGGCGTCCCGGGTGCCGTCCGGCCAGGCGTCCGGGGTCAGCGCGTCGACCAGCTCGTGTTCGGGGGCCAGCACCAGGTAGGTGGCCCCGAAGATGGTGTCCGGCCGGGTGGTGAAGACTCTGATGCGGGCTCCGCCCGCGACACCGGAATCAGTGGTCCCGGTCGGGAAGTCGATGTGCGCGCCGGTGGAGCGGCCGATCCAGTTGCGCTGCTGGAGCTTGATCGACTCGGGCCAGTCCAGCGTGTCCAGGTCGTCCAGCAGCCGGTCACCGTACGCGGTGATCCGCATCATCCACTGCTTCAGGTTGCGCTTGAACACCGGGAAGTTGCCCCGGTCGGAACGGCCGTCCGGGGTGACCTCCTCGTTGGCCAGCACCGTGCCCAGCCCCGGGCACCAGTTCACCGGCGCCTGCGAGACGTACGCCAGCCGGTGGTCGTCGACGATCCGCCGCTGCTCGGCCGGGCTCAGCTCGGCCCAGGCCCGGCCGTCGGGGGTGGGCCGGTCACCGGCGGCGAAAGCGGCGGTCAGCTCGGCGATCGGACGGGCCCGCCGCGCCTGCGGGTCGTACCAGGAGTTGTAGACCTGTAGGAAGATCCACTGCGTCCACCGGTAGAAGTCGGTGTCGATGGTCGCCACCGAGCGCCGGTCGTCGTGGGCCAGCCCCAGCCGGCGCAGCTGCGCCCGGTACCGCTCGATGTTGGCCACCGTGGTCGTGCGGGGGTGGGTGCCGGTCTGCACCGCGTACTGCTCGGCCGGCAGGCCGAACGCGTCGAAGCCCATCGCGTGCAGCACGTTGCGCCCGGCCATCCGCTGGTAGCGGGCGAAGCAGTCGGTGCCGATGTAGCCCAGCGGGTGCCCGACGTGCAGCCCCGCCCCGGACGGGTACGGGAACATGTCCAGCACGTACAGCTTCTCCGCGCCCGCCCGGGGGTGTCCCGGGTCGGCCAGCGGACCTGTCGGGTTCGGCGCGTGGAAGGTGCCCTCCCGCTCCCAGGTGTCCTGCCACCGACGCTCGATCTCGTCGGCCATGGCCGCGGTGTACCGGTACGGGGGGATGTCGCCCGCCGGTGCGGCTGTCTCACTCATGCCTTCTCCTTGGCGGTCGTCGCGGTCATGTCGGGTCGGGTAAGCATCGGGCCCGGGAGACCCTGCCGTGGGCACGAAAAAGCCCCCCGCACAGGAGGGGCCGCCGTGCTGTCACGCGTCAGCGCATCAGCACGGCCCGGTAAGAAGCAGGAAGACGCTGGCCATGTACTGCAGTTTACCCCGTGGCGTCGGTCGACCGCCCGGCACATCCACCGCACGACGGTCACCTTCCGTGGTCGCCCGGCCGCGTCCGGTCCCCCGACCTGACGAATATCCGCTGCGTGACCGGCCGACTTCCGGCAGGGTTCGGCGTTCACCGTAAACATGGTTAGCCTGAGAGACCAGTGCGATTCCTGCGGCAGACGAGGCTTCCCGTTGCGAACCGAACGACGGGTCCAGGTGCTCTTTACCGAGCTGCCGTCGCGACGAGGAGAAGGCCCGTGACACAACAGACCTGGGACGAGGTGGGCGGCGTGCTGCCGCACGACGAGTTCCGCGCCGCCAGCGAGGCCATCGTGGCCAACATCGAGCAGGTCATCGAGGGCAAGACAGCGACCGTCCGGCTCGCCCTGGCCGTCCTGCTGGCCGAGGGGCACCTGCTGATCGAGGACGTCCCGGGCGTCGGCAAGACCAAGCTGGCCAAGGCGCTCGCCCGGTCCATCGACTGTTCCGTGCGGCGCATCCAGTTCACCCCCGACCTGCTGCCCAGCGACGTCACCGGGGTCAGCGTCTACAACCAGGAGACGCACGACTTCGAGTTCCGCCCCGGTGCGGTCTTCGCCAACCTGGTGGTCGGCGACGAGATCAACCGGGCCTCGCCCAAGACGCAGTCCGCGCTGCTGGAGTGCATGGAGGAACGCCAGGTCACCGTCGACGGCGTCACCTACCAGCTCCAGACCCCGTTCATGGTGATCGCCACCCAGAACCCGATCGAGATGGAGGGGACGTACCCCCTGCCGGAGGCGCAGCGCGACCGGTTCACCGCCCGGATCGCGATGGGCTACCCCGGCCCGGACGCCGAACTGGCCATGCTGGACGGGCACGGTGCCGCCGACCCGCTCCAGGAGCTGCGTCCGGTCTCCGACGCCGACACGGTCCGCCGCCTGATCGCCACCGTGCGCAACGTGCACGTCGCCGACGCCGTCAAGCAGTACGCCGTCGACCTGGTCACCGCCACCCGGGAAGCCCCCGACCTGCGGTTGGGCGCGTCCCCCCGGGCCACCCTCCAGTTGCTGCGCACCGCCCGTGCGGTGGCCGCCCTGGAGGGCCGCGACTACGTGCTCCCCGACGACCTCCAGGCGCTCGCGGTGCCGGTCCTGGCCCACCGGATCATCCCCACGGCCGACGCCCAGCTCGCCCGCCGCACCACCGACGCGATCGTCGCCGAGCTGGTGCACCGGCTGGCCCTGCCGCCGGACCGCAAGCGCCCCACCGGGTACGACACGCCCCGCCCCGCCGCCGGCAACGGCCGCCCGCCGTTCGAGCCGCGGAGGCCGTGACGTGCGGGACGGGCTGCGTGGCCTGACCACCCGGGGCCGGTCGTTCCTCGCGGCGGCCATCGCCGCCGCGATCTCGGCCGGCATCCTCGGCGAACGGGACCTGCTCCGGGTGGCGGTGCTGCTCGCCGTCCTGCCGTTGCTCGCCGCGCTCTACGTCGGCCGGACCCGGTACAAGCTGGCCTGCAACCGCTCGCTGGACCCGCACCGGGTGCCGGTCGGGGCCAGCTCCCGGGTGGTGCTGCGGTTGCAGAACATGTCCCGGCTGCCCACCGGCACCCTGCTGCTGGAGGACCGGCTGCCGTACGCGCTGGGCAGCCGGCCCCGGGTGGTGCTGGAACGGCTCGGCGCCCACCAGGCCAGCTCGGTCGCGTACACGGTGCGTGCCGACGTGCGCGGCCGGTACGAGGTGGGTCCGCTGGTGATCCGGATGACCGACCCGTTCGGGTTGTGTGAGCTGAGCCGGGCGTTCCCCAGCACCGAACAGCTCACCGTGATCCCGCAGGTCACCCCGCTGCCCTCGGTCCGGCTGCCGGGCGAGTACGCCGGCAGTGGCGACAGCCGGGCCCGGTCGGTGGCGGTGCACGGCGAGGACGACGCCGCCACCCGGGAGTACCGCAGGGGCGACGACCTGCGCCGGGTGCACTGGAAGTCGACAGCCCGTACCGGTGAGCTGATGGTGCGCCGCGAGGAGCAGCCCTGGGAGAGCCGGGCCACGGTGGTGCTGGACACCCGGGCGCACGGGCACCGGGGCGACGGCCCGACGGCCAGTTTCGAGTGGGCGGTGTCCGCCGCCGCCAGCATCGCCGTGCACCTGCGCCAGGCCGGCTACAAGCTGCGCCTGGTCACCGGCGACGGGGTCGACGTCGACGCCAGCGAGGCCACCGGGGACGGCCTGCTCCTCGACCACCTCGCCGACGTCCGGCTCGACCAGCGCGGCGACGTGGCGACGCTGGTGCAGCGGGTCCGCCAGCGCGCCGACGGGGGCCTGATCATCGCGTTGTTCGGGTCGCTGACCACCAGCGAGGCGGAACTGCTCGGCGGGTTGCGCGGCAACGGGGCGACCTGCGTCGGTTTCGTGCTGCACAGCTCCACCTGGCTCAGCCTGCCCGAACGGGCCCGGTACGAGTCCGAACAGGCCCACGCCGCCGCCGCGCTGTCGCTGTTGCAGGGCGGCTGGCGGGTCATCGGGGTCGACCACGACGGCCAGCTGCCGGCGCTCTGGCCGCAGGCCGGGCGCGGGTCGCAGGGCTTCGCGCTGCGCGCGGCGCTCGCCGAGACGGTCGCCGGTGCCGTCCGGTGACCCGACGGCGCACCGGCACCGTCCCCGGCCGCCGCACCGCCGACGGCCCCGCCACCGACGCCCGCCGACAGAGAGGGTGACGTCGTGATCGCGTCCCGGAACATCGGCTTCGTGGCCGCCACGGCGACCCTGCTCGCCGCGGCCCCCCTGTCGTCGATCTTCCAACAGTGGACCTGGCTGATCCAGTCGACCATCGCGGTCGCCGTGGTGGCCGGCGCGGCGGCGCTCACCCGGCTGGTCCGGGCCCCGCTGTGGGGTCAGGTGCTGGGCATGCTCGCCGGTCTGCTGCTCGCCCTGACCTGGCTCTTCCCGGGCGGCGGCGAGCTGATCGCCTTCCTGCCCACCCCGGCGACGCTGGCCCACTTCGGTGAGCTGGCGCAGGGCTCGTTGCAGGACATGCGCTCCTACGGGGTGAAGGTGCCGGACACCACCCCGCTGCTGTTCATCAGCGTGCTCGGGGTGGGCGCGGTGGCGATCGTGGTCGACGTGCTCGCCGTCGGACTGCGCCGTCCGGCCCTGGCCGGGCTGCCCATGCTGGCCATCTACTCGGTGCCGGTCGCGGTCTACGTCGACAGCGTCCCCGCGCTGCCGTTCGTGGTCGGCGCCGCCGGCTACCTGTGGCTGCTGGTGACCGACAACGTCGACCGGGTCCGCCGGTTCGGCCGCCGGTTCACCGGCGAGGGCCGCGACGTGGACGTCTGGGAGTCCTCCCCGCTGGCCGCCGCCGGGCGTCGGCTGGCGGTGGTCGGGGTGGTGCTGGCCGTGGTGCTGCCGCTGGCCGTGCCGGGGATGACCGGCGGGCTGCTGGACCAGTTCAACACCGCCGGCACCGGCACCGGCAACGGACGCCCCGGGCAGGGCGGCGGCCCCGGCCGGATCGACCTGTTCGCCGCCCTCAGCGGGCAGCTCAACCAGTCCGAGGTGGCCGACATGGTCACCGTCACCACCACCGAGGAGAACCCGTTCTACCTGCGCTTCGGTGTCGCCGACGAGCTGCGCCCGGACGGTTTCCGGGTGCGCCCGCCCAACGGTAGGCCGGTGAACCGGGACCTGCCCGACCCGACCGACCGGGCCCAGGCGGGGGTGGAGCAGCAGACCTACCGGGCGACGGTCGAGGTGAACCGGTCGCTGAACATGCCCTTCGTGCCGGTCTACACCGACCCGGTCAGCTTCGACGGGCTCAACGGCAACTGGTCGTACGACCAGAACCTCGGGGTGGTCTTCTCCAACCGGGACAACTCCCGGGGCAAGCGGTACTCCTTCGAGTACGTGCGCTCGACGTACAGCCCGGCGGCGCTGCGCCGGGCCCGCCCGCTGCCGGCCGAGCACCCGATCCGGCTGCAACAGACCCGCACCCCTGAGGTCCGCGAGGTCAGCCTGCTGGTCAACCGGCTGGTGGAGGGGAAGTCCAACGACTACGACCGGGTCCGGTCGCTCTACGACTACTTCTCCCGGGAGAACGGCTTCAGCTACTCGCTGAGCACCAAGGGCGGCACCAGCGGCCAGGAGATCGTCGACTTCCTCACCAACAAGGTCGGCTACTGCCAGCAGTACGCGGCGGCGCTGGCCTGGCTGGTGCGGGAGGCGGGCATCCCGGCCCGGGTGGCGTTCGGCTTCACCAACGGCAGCAGCGTCGACGGGGACACCGCCGTCCTGACCAACCGCAACCTGCACGCCTGGACGGAGGTCTACTTCGACCGGTTCGGCTGGGTGCCGTTCGACGCCACCCCGGCGTACGGCGTCCAGGGGTCGACCCGGTCGGCGTGGGCGCCGGACTCCGACGCCCCGGACCCGGAGCCGTCGGACACGGCCGCGCCCGCCGCGCCGGAGGACCCGGGCGCCACCACCGGTCCGCAGCGCGACGAGGCCGCCGACAAGGACACCGACGCCGGGTTCGACCCGACCACCGGCGCCCCCGTCGAGCAGGCCCCGACCTGGCCCTGGTGGACGGTGGGTGCGCTGCTCGTGTTGTCGGTGCTGCTGGCGCTGCCGGCGCTGCGGCGGCGCGCGCTGCGCCGGCAACGGCACCATCGGGCAGTCCCGGTGGCGGCCGGCGTGGCCCCCGACGACGGGGCGGGCGCGAGCATCCCGATGACGGTGCTCGGCGCGGACGCCGAGCGGGCCCGCGCGGACGCCCACGCCGCCTGGGACGAGCTGCTGGACACCCTGGTCGACTACCGGGTCCGGATCGACCGGACCGAGACGCCCCGGGCGACCGCCGAGCGGCTGGCCCGGGAGGCCGTCGGTGCGGACGCCGGCCCCGCCACCGCGGTACGGCTGCTCGGCCGGGCCGAGGAACGCGCCAGGTACGCCCGGGACCCGCTCACCGGCGAGCCCCTGCACCCGGCGCTGCGGACGGTACGCGACACCCTCGCCGCGCGGGCCGACCGGCGTACCCGGCTGCTCGCCGCCGTGCTGCCGCCGTCGGTGCTGCTGCGCTGGCGTACCTCGCTCGGCGACAGCTCGGCGCGGCTGGTGGCGGCCTCCGGGCGGCTGCGTCGCCTGCTGCTGCGCTGGAACCCCCGCCGCCTGCTGGCCACCCGCCGCGCCTGACCTCCCGGCCGAGGGGCTGGGAGGTCAGGCGCGGCGGGACGCTCATGGGGCGAGGTGGCGGTATCAGTCGTTTCGGATACCGCCACCTCGCCCCACATGCGTGGGCACCTCGCCCTGTCCCGGGCGTGGTGATACGACTCCCGGGCGTGGTGATACGACGGAGGTGGCCGGACTGTGTCCGGCACCTACCGTCGTCGGTGTCGCCCGTCCACCTCAGGGGTGGGCGGGGTTCAACGATGTCCCTCCGGGCGCTGCCGCCACCTGTCCTCCATGCGGTCCAGCAACGACGGCCGCCGGCCGCCGCGGCCACGCGGACGACGACGACTCGTCGTGCCGCCCACCACGTGCAGGTCAGGTGACTGCCCCCGCCGGTGCGACTGCACCGCATAGCCCAGCGCGGCCAGCATGACGACGAACCCCGCCACTGCCAGTGGCGGCGTCTTGATCACCGCGCCGTAGACCAACAGGGCCAGGCCGACGACCACCACGCCGGCAGCGACGAGCAGGCGACGCCGCGTGTGGAAACGCGGGTCGCTGGCGCGCACGGCCGAGGCGAATTTGGGGTCCTCGGCAAGCGACCGCTCGATCTGCTCGAACAGCCGCTGCTCGTGCTCCGAGAGCGGCACGGCACTCCTCCCCGGTCACGTTGGTCGGCCCGGTCGGGCCGACAGACCGTGGCAGCCAACCGGCTGCTTGCCGCCAAGTCTACGAGGGGGGTCGCGCGTCGGAAAGCGGGACGACCTATGGCCGACTGCTATTTTCGCCGGGGCGGGGATCACGTCTGCCGAGCAGACTGGCCGGACCTATGACGGACCGCCCGAAACGGGCAGCCGCGGCGTCGGCGGCGGTCTCCGCCTCCCGCCAGCCCCGCTCGGGCGCGCCGAGGGCGAGTTGGCGCGGAGTGTCGGCCGCACCGGCCAGACCCTCCACCCGTACGCCGACCAGCCGGACCGGCTCACCCGGGTCGAGAACCGTCCAGAGGCCCCAGGACGTGTCGAAGATCTCCCGGGCCACGTCGGTGGCCACGCCGAGCGTCCGGGACCGGTTGACGGTGCGGAAATCCGACAGTCGCACCTTGAGCGAGATCGTCCGGCCGACCTGACCGGCCCCGCGCAGCCGGCTGCCCACCTTCTCGCTGAGCGCGAGCAGCGACCGCCGGATCTGCTGCGGGTCGACCACGTCGACGTCGAAGGTCACCTCGGCCCCGATCGACTTTTCCACGTGCTCCGGGCTGACCGGACGCGGGTCCCGCCCCCGGGCCAGCTCGTGCAGGTGGGTCGCGGACGCCGCACCGAGCGCCTTGCGCAGCATCCCGACGGGCGCCTCGGCCAGATCGCCGATGGTCCGCAGGCCGAGCCGGCGCAGCGTCTCGGCCGACCGCTCCCCCACCCCCCACAACGCGTCGACGGGCAGCGGGTGGAGGAACTCCAGCACCCGGCCGGCCGGCACCACCAGCAGACCGTCCGGCTTGGCCCGGGTGGAGCCGAGCTTGGCCACGAACTTGCTCGGGCCCACCCCGACCGAACAGGTCAGCCCCTGCTCGGCCGTCACCCGCTCCCGGATGCGCCGGGCGATGGCGGCGGGCGGGCCGAACAGCCGGCGGGCGCCCGCCACGTCGAGGAACGCCTCGTCGAGGGAGAGCGGCTCGACCAACGGGGTGACGTCCCGGAAGATCCGCATCACCGCGTCGGAGGCCGCCCGGTAGCGGGCGAAGTCGGGGGGTAGGTAGACCGCGCCGGGGCAGAGCGCGCGGGCCCGCGCGGTGGGCATCGCGCTGCGCACCCCGAAGCGCCGGGCCTCGTAGCTGGCGGAGCTGACCACGCCGCGCGGCCCGACCCCGCCGACCACCACCGGCCGGCCGCGCAGCTCGGGCCGGTGGCGCACCTCGACGGAGGCGAAGAAGGCGTCCATGTCGACGTGCAGGATCGGGCTGGCCGAGTCGTCGGCGTCGGGCCCGAAACGCGGGTCACCGCCGCGCGGCAACGACTGGCTCCGACCCATCCCGGCAGGCTAACCGCCAGGTACGACAACCGGCCCGCCCGCCCCACGGGCGACGGCCACGTCAGCCCCGGACCACCAGCAGCGGAACGGTCATCTCCGCCGCGGTGTCCGCCCCGTGGTAGGCCACCAGCCGGGACACCGCCGGCGGCTCCGACCGGGTGGCCAGCACCGCGTACGTGTCGCGGCAGGTCACCACCACGTCACCGACCCGGGACAGGTGCTCCTCGGCGACCGGGCCGAACCACCCCTCGGCCACCATCTCCTCCCGGGTGCACACCCGGGCGGCCGGCCCGAGCACCGCCGACCAGGCGGCCACCACGTCGTCCACCGCCCCCGGGGCGACGTGCAGGTAGCGCACCCGGGGCTCCCCGGCGACCACCCGGACGCCGGCCCGCAGCCGTGCGTCGGTGTCCAGGTCGAACCGGTGCCCCGCCGGCACGTCGAGCTGGCCGTGGTCGGCGGTGACCAGCAGCGCGGCGTCCGCCGGCAACCCGTCGACGAGGCGGGCGAGCAGGGCGTCGACCTCGGCGGCGGCGATCCGCCACGGGGCCGAGTCGACCCCGCTGAGGTGACCGTGCCGGTCCAGGTCGGGGTGGTAGCCGGAGACCAGGGTGGGGCCGGCCCCGGCGGACAGCGCCGCCAGCATCGTCCGGGCCAGCGCGTCCACCCCGCCGGCGCCCCGGTAGTCGCCGCCCCGGTTGGCGGCCAGGGTGAGCCCGCTGCCGGCGTACTCGGGGCGGCTCACCACGCTCACCGCGACCCCGGCGGCGCGGGCCCGCTGCCACTGGGTACGCACCGGCTGCCAGTGCAGCGGGTCCGGGTCGCCGGGCCAGTCGATGTGGTTGAGCACCCGGTCGGTGCCGGGCACCCGGACGGTGAAGCCGAGCACGCCGTGCGCGCCGGGGGCCGCACCCGCCCCCAGGGTCACCAGGCTGGTCGGGGTGGTGGACGGGAAGCCTGAGGTCAACGGGCGGCCCACCGTCGCGGCCAGCCCGGTCAGGGTCGGGGCGTACCGGGCGGCGGTGGGCAGTTGGTACCAGCCGAGACCGTCGACGAGCAGCACGGCGACCCGACGTACCCCGGCCAGGGCGGGGACGAGCCCGAGCAGGTCGACGGCGCCCGGCACGCCGAGCACCGCCAACGCGCTGGGCAGCACGTCGGCCAGGCTGCCTCCGCCGTAGCGCGGTGGCAGCACCGCGAGCGGGTCCGCCGGGGGCACCGGTGCGCCGGCCGGGGCCACCCCGGTCATGCCTGGCGGCGGGCGAACAGGTGCAGTTGGGCGGCGAGGTCCCGGTAGGGCGGCCGCCCGGCCAGCACCTTCTCCAGCTCGACCAGGGCACCCGGCTGACCGTCGGCGACGGTGGCGGGCAACAGGTCGGCGAGGACGCGTACCCCGTGGATCTCCTCGACGGTGAGGCCGGCGACGCGCAGCAGGGCGGCGGCCTCCTCGGCGTCGAAGCGGCGGCGCAGGGTGTCCCGGGGACCGGCGGCCCCGTCGGGCGCGGCGGCCAGCGCGGCGGCGACGTCGAGGTGACCGTTCATGGCCCGCCCCAGCACGGCGGCGGCCCGCCCGGCGACCAGCACGCTCGCCGCGCCGCCGGGACGCAGCGCGGTCGCCAGCGCGGTTGCCACCGGCGTCGGGTCGTCGACCACCTCCAGCACCGCGTGGCACAGCACCAGGTCGACGGTGGCCGGTTCGACCAGCCCGGTCAGCGCGTCGCCGTCGCCCTGCACGGCGTGCACCCGATCGGCGACCCCGGCCTCGGCGGCCCGTCGGGTGAGCGCGGCGAGCGCGTCGGGGCTGGCGTCGACCACGGTCACCCGGTGGCCGGCCTGGGCGAGCGGCACGGCGAACCCGCCGGTGCCGCCGCCCACGTCGAGCACGGTCAACGTGTCATCGGCCCGCCGCTGCAACTCGGCGGCGAGCACCGACCAGATGACGGCGGTACGGGGGGTCAACGGCGGCTCGGCGAACCGGCTGCGGGTGCTCTGTTCCACCCGGTCGAGCCTAGTCACCCACGCCACCCGACCCCCCGTCGGCGGTGCCGTCGCCGGCTCAGATCTCCCCGCCGCCGGCCGGGTCCTCCTCGGCGCGGGACCGGCGGGTGTTCGCCACCGGCCCCTCGGTCACCTGGTACTCCCGCGGCTCGGCGTCCTGGGCGGGCGTCCAACCGGCACCCAGCCGGGTGCGCCGGGCGTTCGCCAGTCCACCGGTGTAAGTGCTGTCCATCGTCACTGGCCTTCCCCCTTGCCGCGCGCGGGCCGCTCTGCCCGCGCGTGCCGGAATTCTCCTGTCTCCCGGCCGGGAAAACCGTAATGTGGATCACTTCACCGGAAGTCGCGGGAGGCGGGTTCCACCGGCGGCGTGATCGGGTCCAGCCGGTCGGCGGTGAGGTTGGTGACCCCCTCGTGCCGCTGCAACCGACCACGGACCACGAGCGCGCTGCTGGTACGGGCGATTCGACGGTAGCGCTGCCACAGCCCCGGGGAGCATGTGACATTCAGCATCCCGGTCTCGTCCTCCAGGTTGAGGAAGGTGACCCCACCGGCGGTCGCCGGACGTTGCCGGTGGGTGACGATGCCGCCGACCCGCACCCGCCGACCCGGCTCCACCCGCCCCAGCCGGGCGATCGGCACCGCACCCAGCGCGTCGAGCCGGTCCCGGACGAACCGGGCCGGGTGGGTCTCCGGGGACAGCCCGGTGGCCCAGACGTCGGCGACGAGCCGGTCCACCGCCTCCATCCCGGGCAGGGTGGGGGCCGCCGCGCCGGTCACCGTGCCGGGCAGCCGGCCCGGCCGGTCCTGGGCCGCCGCCCCGGCCGCCCAGAGCGCCTGCCGCCGGGTCAGCCCGAAACAGGCGAAGGCGTCCGCGGTGGCCAGCGCCTCCAGCTGCCCCGCGGTCAGACCGACCCGCCGGGCCAGATCCGGCATGTCCCGGTACGCCCCGTGCGCCGTCCGCTCCGCCACGATCCGCCCCGCCAGGTCGTCGCCGAGGGTACGGACCCCGCCCAGCCCGAGCCGGACCGCCGGACCGCCCAGCCCCCAGGCGTGCGGCGGCTCCCCCGGCACGCTCCCCCAGCGCGTTTCCGGCGTGGACTCCAGCACCGCCCCCGCCCCGCTGGCGTTGACGTCCGGCCGGCGGACCTCGACGCCGTGCCGGCGGGCGTCGTCGACCAGGGTCTGCGGTGCGTAGAACCCCATCGGTTGGGCGTTGAGCAGGGCAGCCAGGAATGCCGCCGGATGGTGCCGCTTGAGCCAGGAGCTGGCGTACACCAGGTAGGCGAAACTCATCGCGTGGCTCTCCGGGAAGCCGTAGCTGGCGAACGCGGTGAGCTTGCGGTAGACGTCGTCGGCCAGCTCCCCGGTGATCCCCCGCCCGGCCATCCCGGCGTAGAGCCGGTCGGCGAGCTGCGCCATCCGCTGCACCGACCGTTTCGCCCCCATCGCCCGGCGCAACTGGTCGGCCCCGGCGGCGTCGAAGCCGGCCAGGTCGATGGCGAGCTGCATCAGCTGCTCCTGGAACAGCGGCACGCCGAGGGTCTTCTCCAGCGCGTTGCGCATCAGCGGGTGCGGGTACGTCACCGGCTCCTGGCCGTTCTTGCGCCTGATGTACGGGTGCACCGAGCCGCCCTGGATCGGGCCGGGCCGGATCAGCGCCACCTCCACCACCAGGTCGTAGAACTCGCGCGGTTTCAGCCGGGGCAGGGTGGCCATCTGGGCGCGGCTCTCCACCTGGAACACCCCCACCGAGTCGGCCCGGCAGAGCATGTCGTAGACCTCGGGGTCGTCCAACGTCATGTCACCCAGGTCCAGGGACTGGCCGATCAGGTCGTAGCCGTAGTGCAGGGCCGACAGCATGCCCAGGCCGAGCAGGTCGAACTTGACCAGCCCGACGGCCGCGCAGTCGTCCTTGTCCCACTGGAGCACGCTGCGGCCGGGCATCCGCCCCCACTCCACCGGGCACACCTCGATCACCGGCCGGTCGCAGATCACCATCCCGCCGGAGTGGATGCCCAGGTGCCGGGGGAACGTCTGCAACTCGTCGGCGTACGCCACCACCTGCTCGGGGATGCCCTCGACGTCGACCGCCGCGACGGAACCCCAGCGGTCGATCTGATTGCTCCAGGCGTCCTGCTGGCCTGGTGAGTAGCCGAACGCCTTCGCCACGTCCCGCACCGCCGACCGGGGCCGGTAGGAGATGACGTTGGCGACCTGGGCGGTGTGCTCCCGGCCGTACCGGGCGTAGACGTGCTGGATCACCTCCTCCCGCCGGTCGGACTCGATGTCCACGTCGATGTCGGGTGGCCCGTCGCGTTCCGGGGCGAGGAACCGTTCGAACAGCAGCCGGTGCCGGACCGCGTCCACGTTGGTGATCCGCAGCGCGTAGCAGACCGCCGAGTTGGCCGCCGAACCCCGGCCCTGGCAGTAGATGTCCTGCGCGCGGCAGAACGCCACGATGTCGTAGACCACCAGGAAGTAGCCGGGGAAGCCCAGCTCGTCGATCATCCGCAGCTCGTGTTCCAGCTGCGCGTACGCCTCCGGGTGCGCCCCGGGCGGGCCGTAGCGCTCGTGCGCCCCGGCCAGCGTCAGGTGGCGCAGCCAGCTCATCTCGGTGTGCCCCGCCGGCACCGGGTACGCCGGCAGCCGGGGCGCGACCAGGTGCAGGTCGAAGGCGAGTTCCGCGCCGAACTCGGCGGCCCGGGACACCGCACCCGGGTACCCGGCGAACCGGGTCGCCATCTCCGCGCCGCTGCGCAGGTGGGCGGTGGCGGCGGCGGGCAGCCAGCCGTCGATCTCGTCCAGGCTGCGCCGGGCCCGGACGGCGGCCAGGGTGGTCGCCAACCGTCGTCGTCCCGGGCTGGCGTAGTGCACGTTGTTGCTGGCCACGGTGGGCAGCCCGGCGGTGGCGGCCAGTTCGGCGAGCGCGTCGTTGCGGTCGGCGTCGACGGGATGCCCGTGGTCGGTCAGCTCCACCGCCACCGTCTCCGCGCCGAACAGCGCGGTGAGCCGGTCCAGCTCCCGGGCCGCCGCGTCGACCCCCTCGGTGAGCAGCGCCGCCGGCACGTGCCCCTTGCGGCAGCCGGTCAGCACCAGCACGTGGTCGCGCAGCTCGGCGGCGACCTCCTCCAGTTCGCCGTAGACCGGCCGGCCCTTCTCACCGCCGCGCAGCTGGGCCCGGGAGATGACCGACGCGAGCCGGGCGTACCCCTCGTGGCCGTGGGCGAGCACCAGCAGGTGCCGGCCCAGCGGGTCGGGTTCGCCCTGCTGCGGGCCGGGCAGCCCCAACGACAGCTCCGCCCCGAAGACCGTGGGCAGGTGCAGCGTACGGGCCGCCTCGGCGAACCGGACCACCCCGTAGAACCCGTCGTGGTCGGTCACCGCGAGCGCGGTCAACCCCAGCCGGGCGGCCTCCTCGGCCAGTTCCTCCGGGTGGCTCGCCCCGTCGAGGAAACTGAAGTTGGTGTGCGCGTGCAGCTCGGCGTACGGCACCGGGTCGTCCGGACGGGTCAGCTCCGGCGGTGCGTACCGCTCGCGGTGCCGGGTCCAGGCCGGCGAGTCGCCGCCGTCGGCCTCGGCGAGCGGGTCCACCACGTGCAGGTGCCGTTCCCCGCGCCGCCGCCCGCCCCGTCCCCCGTCACCCCGGGACCCACCGGGGCCCGCGCCGCCGTCGGTGGTGGACCGTCCGGACAGCACCCGCTCCAGTTCCGACCAGGGCAGCTTCGGATTGTGGAAGCTCATCCGGATCTCTTCCCGCGGCCGGCTGCGTGGTGCGGCAGGGGCGTCGCGGACGGGAACGGATCGCTCGGTGAGCGGTATGCCGCTGAGTCATATTTATGACCGCCAGGCATACCGCTCACCCGGAAACATCGTCGGGACGCGGGATGGCCCCGGACGGAACGCCACACCGACCGGACCAGCGCGGACCACCGGTCAGTCATAGATCGCCTCCACCAGCCACCGGCCCGCCTCGACGGCCAGCAGCAGGGCGGCACCGTCGGCCAGGCAGACCTGGAACCGGGCCCGGCGGCGGGCCTCGGCGGGGGCCCACCACCGCTCGTCCACCGGCCACGGACCGGTCCAGCCGACGATCTCCATCGGGGCGGCGCCGCCGACGGCCAGCCGGGCGGGCGCGGCGCTGACCGCCAACCGGGCGCTGACCAGCACCGGCTCCCCGGCTGCGTCGTGCACGGTCGCGGTGAGCGGGACGGGCAGCACCACGGCCGGCGCGGGTGGTGGCAGTCGCCCCGGCCACGGCGGCACGGGACTCCCCCGCCGCCCGGCCCGCGCGGCACCGCCCCGACCCGTCACCTCAGCACCACCCCGACCCGCTCCGGCCGACGGCGGCGGCACGACACCCGACGACCCGTCCACCGGCGGCGTGACGGATGCGCCCGGCAGCGGTGGCTTGGCCGGTGCGCCCGGCAGTGGTGGCGGGCCGGGGCGGGCCAGGAGCCGTTCGTCCCCCCACGGGACCAGCCTGGTCTGGTCGGCCGGGGACCGACCGCCCCCCAGCACGGCGGTGACCACCGCCTCCGGGCCGAGGATGCCCTGCACCCGGCTCAACGCCCGGTGCGCCCGGTCGCGTTCCTCGCCGGCCTCCCCCCACAGGCCGGGTTGCAGCCCACCCCGGGCCAGCAGCCCGTCGGGCACCAGCCGCAGCCGGACGATCCCGGCGGTCGGCCGGGCCGGCCGGGCACCGGCCCGACCGGTGCTGCCGGAGAGCCAGCCGTCGAGCTGCCAGCGCACCCGGTCGGCGATCGCGGCGGCGGTGAGCAACCCGTCGTGCCGCCACACCCGGTGCAGCTCCTGGCCGTGTGCGGTGACCGCCTCGATGCCGAGTCGGGTGCAGGCCAGCCCGTGCCCGGCCAACCGGTCGTGTAGCCGTTCGGCGAGCATCCGGGCGGCGAAGGCCGCCGCGTCGACCCGGTCGAGGGGCTCATCGTGGTGGGCGGTGACGGTCAGGTCGACCGGGGGCTGCCGGACGGCGAGCGGCCGGTGGTCGTGCCCGGCGGCGAGCCGGTGGGCGAGGGCCCCGTCGAAGCCGAACCGGGCCAGCACGTCACCGGCGGGCAGTGCCGCGAACCCGCCGAGCGTGCGTACGCCGAGCCGGCGCAGCAGGTCGGCCAGGGCCGGCCGGCCGATCGCCTCGACGGGCAGCCCGGCCAGGAACCCCGGGGTCCCGCCCGGCGGCACCACCTGTCCGGTACGCGCGGCGAGACCGGCGGCGAAGACCCCGTCGGCGATCCCGACCTGGCTCTCCACCGCGCAGGACTCGGCGACCTGTTCGATGATCCGCTCGGCGGCGGCCTCCTCACCGCCGAGGTAGCGGGCGGGCCCCCGGGCGGCGAGCGCGCAGACGCCGGGGCGGACCACCTCGACCCCGGCGGCGACCTCCTCCACCGCGGCGACGACCGGTTCGAAGGCGCGGGCGTCCCGGCCGGGGTCGTGGTCGACGACGGTCAGCGCGGGGCAGCGCCCCTGCGCCTCCCGGCGGCGCAGGCCCCGGCGTACCCCGGCGGCGCGGGCCGGTGCGGAGCAGGCCACCACCCGGTTGGCGTGCAGCACGGCCACCGGGCCGGTGGCGGGCACCCCGTCGACGATCTCGGCGGCGAGCACCGGCCAGTCCGGGCACCAGAGCAGCAGGGTGCGGATGGGCGCGCCGGTCACCCGGACCCGACCACGGTGAATCCGCCCGGCCGAGGCCCGACGGGGACGGCCGGCGCGACGGGGACGGCAGGTCCGACGGGGACGGCAGGTCCGACGGGGACGGCCGGCGCGGCGCGGGGCACGACCCGGGTGAGCCCGTCGCCGGGCAGCCACATCGTGATCTCCTTCGGGCGGGCCGCCGCGCCGCGCCCGCGTGCCGACACGGTGACCTCGCGTCGGCGCAGCCGACCCCGTCCCGGCCCGAGCCCCTCCCAGACCCCCCGGACCACCTGGAGCGTGACGTCCGCGCCGGTCCACCGGCCGTACGGCACGAGCACGCAGCCGCGTTGTCGGGCCCGGGCGGCCAGCCGGTCGGCCACCGGGGCGGAGACGGTGTGCGGTACGGCGGTCACCACCACGTCGACCCCGTCGATCAGGGCGGCGACCACGGTCGGCCACTCCGGACCGGGGTGCGGGACGAGGGCCAGCCGGTCCAGGGCGATGCCGACCTCGGCGGCGGCGCCCGCCCCGAACGTGGGCACCCCGACCACCGCGCACCACGACCCGGCCCGGGACGCCTCGGCGAGCAACGCCAGCACCAGGGAGGTGCCGCCGCTGCGCCGGGGTTGGCCGACGGTGACGGCGACCGTGCTGCCCCGACGCAGCCCCCGGTGCGGCAGCAGGCCGGTCAGCTCCGGTGCCACCGGGAGCACCCGGTGGCTGCCGGCCGGGTCCGGGGCGCTCGCCGGGCGGACCAGATCGGCCAGTGCGGCGGAACCGACCACCATGCGGCCCGCCATCGGACCAACCCCCCGTCGTGTCGTTGCGTGGATCAGATGCACTGCGTGCTCGCCCCGGACGCGGTGGGACGCTGCGTCGAGGTGCCCGTGCCCGGCCGGATCAGGTGCCCGGCGGGGACCCGGGCACGGCCGGGTCAGGCGGCGAGACCGTCGAGGGCGGGCTGGTGGGTCACTCCGAGCGCCTGCTCCACCACCGTCACGAACTGTTCGGCGGCCCGGAGCAGGTCGTCGGCCTCCCGGGCGTTCACCACCCGGGGTATGCCGGCCTCGGCGGCGGCCCGCTTGCCGGCGGTGGCGGCGAAGTAGCGGGACCACTCGTCCAGTTCGGGGGCGACCCCGGCGAGCAGCACCCAGACGCTGGTGATCCGGCGGCGGCGGGCAGGCGCGGGCCGGGCCCGGGCGGCGAGCAGGGCGGCGGCGGCGCGGAGCGCGGCCAGGTGGGCGGCGGCGTAGCGCAGCCCGTCGGGACGGGTCTGGGCGGCCTCGGCCAGCCCGTGGCGGGCCGCCGCGAGGAGTTGGGTCGGGGTGCGGTGCGGCAACACGTGCGCGGGCACCGTCGGCGCCTGGGCCGGGTTGGTCGGCATGACTGTCTCCTCCGCGTGACCGGGTCGGGCGGGACGCCAGGTGGAGAGGCTCCACCGGCGCGACGCCCGGGGCGGGTGGTGCGGAGGAAGACGCACCGCTGGGGGCCGGCCGGGTGCGGATGCTTCCCCACACCACACCCGGCCGGCGAACCGGCGGGTTCGTCGCCCGCCGCCCGGGGGTCGAGGGCGGCGGGCGACGACCTGCCTTGACGGGACCGGGCTCGCGACTGCCCGGAACCCGGTGCGGTCCGCGAAACCGCACCTGCCCGGGTCGACGCCGCGAAACACCGCCCCGGGGGCGTTGGAACGGGTGTGCGAGTGAATCGAACACTCGTTCTAACTGCCCTGACAGTACACCCTGCCCCCGACGAAAACGCAACGTCCGGCGTACGGCGTGCCAGCGACGATTCCCAGCCGGCGCACAGTGACGGCAAAGCCTGACCCGAGGTCGCCGCCGCAGGGTGGAACGCATGAGTGAAGGACCCGCCGGAACCACCCGTTGATGAGCACCACCGTCCTGGGCCGGGACACCCCGCGCCGACCGTTGCCCACCGCCCCCGGCTGGTGGGCCGACCTGGCCGGCAGCGCGGCGGTGCTCAGCCTGCTGGTCGTCGTCGCGCTCTGGACCGCCGACCGGGGAGTGCAGGAACTGCTCTCCGGGGTGGCCACCGGCCTCACCTCCGCCGGCCGGCTCACCGGCCTGCTCAGCGCCGACCTGATGCTCGTCCAGGTGGTGCTGATGGCCCGGGTGCCGCTCGTCGAACGGCGCTTCGGCCAGGACCGGATCGCCCGCTGGCACCGGCTGGCCGGCTTCACCTCGTTCCACCTGCTGCTGGCCCACGTGCTGCTGACCACCCTGGGGTACGCCGGCACGGCCCGGGAGAACCCCGTGACACAGCTCTGGTTGCTGGTCACCGGGTACCCGGGGATGCTGCTGGCCACCGCCGCGCTGGCACTGCTGGTGCTGGTGGTGGTCAGCTCCGTCCGGGCGGCCCACCGTCGGCTGCGCTACGAGTCCTGGCACCTGCTGCACCTGTACGCGTACCTGGGGATCGGGTTGGCGCTGCCGCACCAGTTGTGGACCGGCGCGGACTTCGTCTCCTCGGCCGCCGCGCGGGCGTACTGGTGGACGGTGTACCTGGGGGCGCTGGGCAGTGTGCTGGTGTTCCGGCTCGGGCTGCCGGCGTACCGCTCGCTGCGGCACCGGGTCGAGGTGGCCGCGGTGGTCCCCGAGGCGCCCGGCGTCACCTCGGTCTGGTTGCGCGGGCGGGACCTGGACCGGCTGCCGGTCCGGGCCGGGCAGTTCTTCGGCTGGCGTTTCCTGGCCGGCCCCGGTTGGTCCCGGGCGCACCCGTACTCGCTATCCGCCCCGCCGACGGGCGACCTGATGCGGATCACCGTCAAGGACCTCGGCGACGACAGCTCCCGGGTGGCCACCCTGCGACCGGGCACCCGGGTGCTGCTGGAGGGCCCGTACGGGCGGCTGACCGGGGAACACTGGCGTGGCGGCGGGATCACCATGCTCGCCTGCGGGATCGGCGTCACCCCGCTGCTGGCCCTGCTCCGGGAGCTGCCGTACGCACCCGGGCAGGCGGTGCTGCTCTACCGCGTGCGTACCCCGCAGGAGCTGGCCTTCCGGGCGGAGCTGGAGCGGCTCGCGGTCGACCGCGGCGTGTCGGTCCACTACCTGGTCGGTCCGCGCGGCCGACAGCCCGCCTGGCTGCCCGGCTACGCGGCCGGGCTGCCGGACGCCGAGGCGCTGCGCCGGCTCTCCCCCGACATCGCCGACCACGACGTCTACCTGTGCGGCCCGGACGGCTGGGTCGACGCCGTGCAGGCCGCGACCCGGGCCGCCGGGGTGCCCGAGCGGCACGTCCATCACGAACGCTTCGCCTGGTGACGGGCGGGAAGGGGGAACCGTGCGACGGATCACCATCTGGCTGCTCTCCACGGTGACCGCCCTGGTGCTGCTGTTCAGCTACCGGACCAGCACCATGGGCGTCGGCGGGGGGAGCAGCGCCGTCGCCGTCGACCGCGGCGGCACCACCCCCGGCTCCGGGGACCCGTCCACCGAACCGCCCACCGGCGGCAGCGGCAGTGCCGGCAGCACCGGCGACAGCGCAAGCACCGGCGGCGACAGCGGCGGAAGCTACGACGGGTCGGTGGCGCAGACCCGGTGGGGGCCGGTGCAGGTCCGGATCACCGTGGCGGGCGGGCGGATCACCGACGTCACGGCACTCCAGGTGCCCGACGGCAACTTCCGGGACCAGCAGATCAACGACTACGCGGTGCCGGTCCTGCGGCAGGCGGCGCTCACCGCACAGAGCGCCCGGATCGACACCGTGTCCGGGGCGACCGTCACCAGCGACGGTTACCGCGAATCCCTCCAGGCCGCCATCGACGCGGCGCACCTGAGATGAGCACCCCGACGGGCCGGACGGCGGAGCTGGACCGGCGGGCCTGGGTGGTGCAGGTGATGGGGCTGCCGGTGAGCGTGCACCTGCGCGGCCCGGACGTGCACGACGACGCCGTCGCCGCCCGGGTGGAGCGGTTCTTCACCTGGCTGGGCTCGATCGACGCGACGTTCAGCGCCTACCGGCCGGAGAGCGAGATCGGAGAGCTGGCCGGGCGGGAACCCGATCCGGCCACCGCGAGCCCGCTGGTGCGGGAGGTGGCGGAGCTGTGCGAGCTGGCCCGGACGCGCACCGGCGGCCGGTTCGACGCCAGGCGGCTGCCGCTGCCCACCGGCGGTGCCGGCTATGACCCGTCCGGACTGGTCAAGGGCTGGGCGGTGCAGCGGGCGGCCGGATGGCTGGCCGATCTGGCCGGGCACGACCTCTGTCTCAACGCCGGTGGGGACGTGCTGCTGCGCACCGGGGCGGACCGGCCGGCCTGGCGGGTCGGCATCGAGGACCCGGACCGCCCCGGCCACCTGCTGGACGTGCTGGACCGGCGCGACGGCGCGGTCGCCACTTCGGGCACCGCCAGGCGCGGCGCGCACATCGTGGACCCGCGTACCGGCCGACCGGCGACCGCGCTGCGGTCGGTCACCGTGGTCGGGCCGGAACTGCTCTGGGCCGACGTGTACGCCACCGCGGCGATGACCCGGGACGCCGACGACGCGCTGACCTGGCTGACCGGCCTGGCCGACCACGAGGCGCTGCTGGTGACCGCCGACGGCCGGATCCGGGCCACCGGGCACTGGCCCGGCACCCGGCCCGGGTCGCCGCCCGCCCGCTGACCCGCCACGGTGGGCGGCCGGCTGCGGGGCGTCGGGGCGTACCGGGGACAATGGCCGCATGCAGTCACACCCGAACGTGCAGGCGGTGCAGCGGGCGCTCGACGACGCGGGCGCGCGGGACGCCTCCGGCGTGGCCAGCCGGGTCCGTCTGCTGCCCGAGGCGGTGCACACCGCCGCCGCGGCGGCCGACGCGTTGGGCGTCGCCGTCGGCGCGATCGCCAACTCGCTGGTCTTCGAGGCCGACGGCACGCCGCTGCTGGTGCTCACCTCCGGCGCACACCGGGTCGACACCGCCGGCCTGGCCGCCTGGCTCGGGGTGACCCACCTGCGCCGGGCCACCCCCGACTTCGTCCGCACGCACACCGGGCAGGTGATCGGCGGGGTCGCCCCGGTCGGCCACCCCGGGCCGCTGCGCACCCTGGTCGACACCGCCCTGGCCGGGCACCAGCAGGTGTGGGCCGCCGGTGGCGTACCGCAGGCGGTCTTCCCCACCACCTACCCGGAGCTGCTGCGGATCACCGGCGGCACCCCCGCCGAGGTGGCGTGAACACCACCCCGGAGCTGGTCACCCTGCACGTGTGGCGGGTGCCCCGGGCCGCCCTGGGCCGGGCGTTGGCCCGGATGGCCCGGCATCCGTGGCAGCTGCGACGCACCCCCGGCGTACGGTTCGGCAAACTGCTCGGCACCGGGACCGGCACCGGCTTCGGCCCGGGGGACGCCGACCTGACCCGGTGGGCCGCGCTGGTGGTGTGGGACTCCCCCGCCGCGGCCGTCGACTTCGACGCCTCCCCGGTGGGCCGTTCCTGGGCCCGGATCGCCCGCGCCTCGGCCCGGCTGGAGCTACGCCCGGTGACCAGCCGGGGCGAGTGGTCGGGCCGGCGTCCGTTCGGCGAGCCGGCGGGCGGCCGGGTCGACGGGCCGGTGCTGGCGCTGACCCGGGCCCGGTTGCGTCCCCGCCGTGCGCTCACCTTCTGGCAGGCCGTCCCGCCGGTCGCCGCCGCGCTGAACGCCGCGCCGGGGCTGCTCGCCCGGTTCGGTGTCGGCGAGGCGCCGCTGGGTTGGCAGGGCACGGTCAGCGTGTGGCGCGACCCGACGGACCTCGTGGCCTTCGCGTACCGTCACCCGGAGCACCGGGCGGCGATCACCCGCACCCCCACCGAAGGGTGGTACGCGGAGGAGTTGTTCGCGCGCTTCGAGGTGCGCGCAGTGGTCGGTGACCGGTCGGTGCTGGGCTGGGTCGCCGACGGTGATCCGCAACCGTGAGAGGACGCGCATGAGGTTGGTGCGGTGGACGCCGGAGGATCTCGTCCGGCGGCTCGACGACGTGGTCGCGGTGTACGGGGAGGCGATGGGCTACCGCAGCGACCTGCTGGAGGCCCGCCGTGGTTACATCGCCACCCACGCCCGCCGGCCCGGGTTCCGCGCCGTCGCCAGCCTCACCAGCGAGGGCCACCTGGCCGGCTTCGGGTACGGCTACCTCGGCGCGGGTGGCCAGTGGTGGCACGACCAGGTCTACCGGGCGCTGCCCCCGGACGCCCGGCGGCGCTGGCTGACCCACTGTTTCGAGGTGGTCGAACTGCACGTCCGACCGCCCGCGCAGGGGCACGGCCTGGGCGCCCGGCAGCTCACCGCCCTGCTCAGCCTCGCCGAGGGCGGCACCACCCTGCTGTCCACCCCGGAGGCCGACGAGCGGGCGTCGCGGGCCTGGCGGCTGTACCGCCGGTTCGGCTTCGTCGACGTGCTGCGGCACTTCCGGTTCCCCGGTGACGAACGACCGTTCGGGGTGCTCGGCCGGGACCTGCCGCTGCCCCGACCCGACACGTCCGGCCCGGCCTCGTCGTGACCCGCCGGCACGTCCCCTGGCTGCTGCTGGCCCTGCTGGTGCTGGTCCAGATCTGCTACCCGCTCACCACCGGGGTCACCCGGGCCCGGCTCACCGTCGCCACGGTCGTGCTGGGTTACCTGCTCGCGGTGGGGCACGCGCTGCTCACCCGGGGTGCCCGTACGGCGGCGGCGCTGGTCGCGGTGGCCACCGGCGGCGGGTTCGCCATCGAGGCGCTGGGGGTGGCCACCGGCTTCCCGTTCGGCAGCTACGACTACTCGGGCGAGTTGGGGCCGAAGCTGGCCGGGGTGCCGTTGATCATCCCGCTGGCCTGGACCTGGATGGCCTGGCCCGCCTGGCTGGCCGCCGTCCGGCTGACCACGCCCACCGGTCGGGGACCCGACGCCGCGTCGGCCGGGTGGGCGGGGCGCGTCGGGCGGGTGGCGTTGGCCACCGTCGGACTGGCCGGCTGGGACCTCTTCCTCGACCCGCAGATGGTGGCCGAGGGCTACTGGGTGTGGCGCGACGCCACCCCGGCGCTGCCCGGACTGCCCGGCATCCCGGTCAGCAACTACCTGGGCTGGCTGCTGTTCGCGGTGCTGCTGATGAGCGCGTTGCGCCCGTTGGCCGGGCCGGCCGTCGCGGTCACCGGCCCCCGCGACGACCCGATGTTCGCCCTCTACCTGTGGACGTACTTCTCCAGCGTGCTGGCGCACGCCGTCTTCCTCCGACTGCCCGCCTCGGCGATCTGGGGCGCGGTGGGCATGGCGGTGGTGGCGGTACCGCTGGCGGTGACCCTGCTGCGCGCCCGCCGCCGGCCCGCCGACCGGCCGGCACCGCGACGCACCGGCGTCGACACCCCGGCATGACCGGCACCCGGACCGGCCCGCCGGCACGACGCGGGCCGACGCCGACCCTGTGGCAACCCCGGCCCGGGTCGACGGGGGCGTGGCGGTGACCGTCGTCGCGCTCGTGCTGGCCGTCGCGGTGACCGCGCTGACCGCGCACACCTGGGTCAACGCCCGGTACTTCCTGCGCCGGCCCGTCGACGGGCCGGTCGGGGTCGACGAGACGGTGGCGGTGCTGCTGCCGCTGCGCGACGAGGCCGACCGGGTCACCCCGTGCCTGCGCGCGCTGCTCGCCCAGCAGGGGGTGCCCGGCCTGCGGATCGTGGTGCTCGACGACGGTTCGACCGACGGCACCGCCGAGGTGGTCCGCGCGGTGGTCGGCGACGACCCCCGGGTCACCCTGCACACCGGGGTCACCCCGCCGCCGGGCTGGCTGGGCAAGCCGCACGCCTGCCACCAGCTCGCCGGGCACGCCGGGCCGGCCGCCACCGTGTACGCCTTCGTCGACGCCGACGTGGTGCTCACCCCGTACGCGGTCGCGGCGGCGGTGGGCGAGCTACGGGCGGCGCGGGCGACGCTGCTGTCGGCGTACCCGAGGATTCTGGTGCGGACGGTGGGTGACCGGCTGGTGCAGCCGCTGTTGCAGTGGTTGTGGCTGACCTTCCTGCCGCTGCGCGCGATGGAACGCTCGCCGCGGCCGTCGCTGGCCGCCGCCGGTGGGCAGTTCCTGCTGGTGGACCGGGCCGGCTACGAGCGGGCCGGCGGGCACGCCGCCGTCGCCGACCGGGTGCTGGAGGACATCGAGCTGGCCCGGGCGGTGAAACGCGCAGGCGGCCGGATCGCGCTGGCCGACGGCTCCCGGCTGGCCACCTGCCTGATGTACGAGAGCTGGCCGCAGCTGCGCGACGGCTACACCAAGTCGCTCTGGGCCACCTTCGGCCACCCGGTGGCCGCCGCGGCCGTGGTCGCCGCGCTGCTGCTGCTCTACAGCGCGCCGCCGCTGCTGGCGGTGGCGGCGCTGGTGGCGGGTTCGCCGCCGGCCGCCGGGCTGGCCCTGACCGGGTACGCGGCGGGAGTCGCCGGGCGGATGGTGAGCGCCCGCGCCACCGGCGGCCGGGCCTGGCCCGACGCGCTGGCCCACCCCGGCTCGGTCGTGGTGCTCGGCTGGCTGACGCTGCGGTCGTACCATCTGCGGAAGCGGCGTCGCCTGTCCTGGCGTGGCCGTCCGGTCAGCTAGGAGGCACGGCATGGCGCGGATCGTGGTCATCGGCGCCGGCGTGGGCGGGCTGGCCACCGCCGCCCGGCTCGCCGTCAGCGGGCACGAGGTGACCGTCTTCGAACGGTCCGACACCGTCGGCGGCAAGCTCGGCCGGCACGTCCAGGACACCCCGGCCGGCAGCTTCCACTTCGACACCGGGCCGAGCCTGCTCACCCTGCCGCAGGTCTTCCACGAGCTGTTCGAAGCGACCGGCGCGAAACTCGACGAGTATCTCGACCTGGTCCCGCTGGACCCGATCGTGCGGCACGTCTTCCCCGGCGACGGGCCGGCCCTCGACTCGTGCGCCGACCCCGACGAGTTCGCCGCCCGCATCGGTGCCGCCCTCGGCGACCGGGCCGCCGCGGACTGGCGGCGGCTGTGGCGGCGGGCCGCCCGGGTGTGGACCGCGTCGCACCGGGACATCCTGCGGCGTACCGTCGACTCGCCACGCGACCTGGCCGCGCTGGCCTGGCGGCTGGGTGACCTGGCCGCGATCGGGCCCGGCCGCACCCTGCGCGGGCTGGGCCGCAGCCAGCTGTCCGACCCCCGGCTGCGGATGCTGCTCGACCGGTACGCCACCTACACCGGCGCGGACCCGCGCCGCGCCCCGGCCGCGCTGGTCGCCGTCCCCTACGCCGAGCTGACCTTCGGCGGCTGGTACCTGCGCGGCGGGTTGGGCACCCTGGCCGACGCGCTGCTCTCCCGCTGCCTGGACCTGGGCGTGACGATCCACACCGGGGGGACCGTCACCCGGATCGACGCCGCCGGCGGCCGGGTGCACGGGGTACGCCTGGCCGGGGTGCACGCGCCCGTCCCCGCCGACGTGGTCGTCGCCAACGCCGACGCGCTCACCGTCTACCGGGACCTGCTGCCGCACCCGGGCCGGCTGGCCGCGCTCACCGACCGCAGCCTCGCCGGTTTCGTGCTGCTGCTCGGGGTACGCGGCGACTCCGGGCTGGCCCACCACAACGTCTTCTTCCCCGCCGACTACGACGCCGAGTTCGACGCCGTCTTCGGCGACCCCGGGCGTGGGGTGCGGGCCCGGCCAGCGACCGATCCGACGGTCTTCGTCACCGTGGCCGACGACCCGACCGCCCGCCCGGCCGGGCACGAGGCATGGTTCGTGCTGGTCAACGCCGCCCGCCACGGCACCGCCCCGGACGCCGTGGACTGGCGTCGGCCGGGGCTCGCCGACGCGTACGCCGACCGGGTCCTCGACGTGCTCGCCGCGCGCGGGGTCGACGTGCGGGACCGGCTGGTGTTCCGTGAGATCCGTACCCCCGCCGACCTGGACGCCACGACGGCCGCGCCCGGCGGGTCGATCTACGGCACGGCCGGGGGGCTGCTCCGCCCGGCCAACCGGGGCCCGGTGCACGGGCTGTGGCTGGTCGGCGGCTCCACCCACCCCGGCGGCGGCCTGCCCATGGTCACCCTGTCCGCGCAGATCGTCGCCGACGAGATCGGCCCCGCCTGGTAGGCCCCCGCCCCTGCCCGACCCGTCGGGGCGGGCGGGTCAGCCGGCGTCGAGCAGGGCCCGGCGGACAGTGGACAGCAGCTGGCCCAGGCCGAAGCCGGCCAGCAGCACCCAGACGGCGGCGGCCATGGTGATCGTGCCGGCGGCCAGATCGGGGTCGATCAGCCCGGTCAGCCCGGCCAGCAGCAACCCCACCAGGGCGACACAGACCCGGGTGGGCCGCTCCCCCACGGTGACCGCGCCGATCTCCCGCATCCCGGCGGCGACCGCGCGGGCCCGCACGTACTCGTGCAGCCAGGACAGCGCGCCGGCCGCGACCACCAGCGCTCCGGGCGCTCCGACCAGCCAGAACGCGGCCAGCCAGGCGATCTCACCGAGCCGGTCGGCGACCGAGTCGTAGACGTAGCCGAGCCGGGTGGTCCGGCCGGTGGCCACCGCGACCGCCCCGTCGACGCTGTCGGCGACCGAGGCGAGCAGCACGAACAACGCGCCGACGATCGGCCCGTGGG
This sequence comes from Micromonospora sp. SCSIO 07396, assembly GCF_053667945.1. Taxonomy (NCBI): domain Bacteria; kingdom Bacillati; phylum Actinomycetota; class Actinomycetes; order Micromonosporales; family Micromonosporaceae; genus Micromonospora; species Micromonospora sp. SCSIO 07396. The sequence continues at coordinate 1,106,518 of NZ_CM132210.1, read as the reverse complement.
CCGACCGGGCGCTGAACAGCGGCACGCACAGGCAGAGCAGCACCCCGCCGACGGTCACCGCGGTCGGGGTCACCCGCAGCCGACCCAGCACGTAACCGACGTGGTACGCGAAACGCAGCCAGGCACGGACCACCGGCGCGGCGACCCGGGGGTCGAAGCCGCCGTGCAACCGCGCCCACGCGGTCGCGTACTCGTCCCACTTCAGCTGTGTGCCCACCATCGGTCAACCGTCGCGGCGCGGTCGAGGTGTCGGGGCCGGCGCGTTCACACCCGGGCGTCGGCCCGCAGGCTGCGCCACACCTCCCGGGTCGCGGGAGAACGGTTGAGGGTGATGAAGTGGATGCCGGGCACCCCCTCGTCGAGCAGCCGGGCGCACATCTCGCTGGCCTGTTCGATGCCGAGCCGGCGGACCGCCTCCGGGTCGTCGGCGACCCGCTCGAACCGCGCGGCCAACGCGGGCGGGAACGGCGCGCCGGACAGCTGCACCGAGCGTTCGATGGTGCCGATCTGGGTCACCGGCATCACCCCGGCCAGGATCGGCGTGTCGCAGCCGGCCGCCGCCACCCGGTCGCGCAGCCGCAGGTAGTCGTCGGCGTCGAAGAACATCTGGGTGATGGCGAACTCCGCGCCCGCCCGGCACTTACGCACGAAGTGCGCGGTGTCGCTGGCCACGTCGGCCGAGCGGGGATGCTTGTACGGGAAGGCGGCCACCCCGACGCTGAAGTCGCCGGCCTCACGGACCAGCCGGACCAGGTCCTCGGCGTAGTCGACGCCCTCCGGGTGGCGGACCCACTCGCCGCCCGGGTCGCCGGGCGGGTCACCCCGCACGGCGAGCACGTTGCGTACCCCCACGCCGGCCAGCCGCCCGATCACGTTGCGCAGCTCGGCGACGGAATGGTTGACGGCGGTCAGGTGCGCCATCGGCAGCAGCGTGGTCTCGGTGGCGATCCGCTCGGTCACCGCGACCGTGGTGTCCCGGGTCGAACCGCCGGCCCCGTAGGTGATCGACACGAACGACGGGCGCAGCGGCTCCAGCTCCCGGATCGCCTGCCAGAGCAGCCGCTCCCCCTGCGCCGTCTTGGGCGGGAAGAACTCGAAGGAGAACGTCGGCTGGCGGTCGCGGATCAGCTCCCCGATCGCCGGCTGGGGATTGGGAAGGACGGAGGGAAGACCGAGCGCCACGAGACGACTCTAGCGGGCGTCGCCGCCCACCCCCACGCACTTCCCACCTGAGCATCGACGCCCACCGAAACCCGGTGGCGGTCGCCCGTCGTACCCCGGGGGTAGAACGAGGGGGCGCGGGTGGCGTCGGTGGGGGCCGACGCCCGGGGTCACGCGCGGGGGTCGGCAGCACACGACAGCGGCACGTCGGCCGCCCTGCGGGGCGGGCGGGCCGCGCCGACAACCGCCGGAGGCCCGATGACCCCGTCCGACCCCCGCCCGCTCGGGCGGCTGATCACGCAGCTCCGGCTGGCCCGGGGCTGGAGCCAGCGGCGGCTCGCCGACGAACTCTGCGCCGCCGCCGGCACCGCCACCCTGACCCGGCACGAGGTGTCCCGCTGGGAACGCTCGGTGCGCGTCCCGGGCGACCGCTGGCGGCGGCAGCTCGCCGTCGTGCTCGACGCCCCGATCGGGCCGCCGGCCGCCGGACCGCCGTCGGGGGTCCGCCGGCCGGACCGCACCCGTCGGGCCGGTCCCCGGACGCCGGGCCGTCCCGGGCCGGCCGTCGGTCGGGCCCGGTGCGGGCAACGGCCGGCCCCCGCCGTCGCGGTGCCGCGCCCGCCTGTCGTACGGGGCGGGAGGCGGACCGGGTGACGCGCCGAGACGCTGGTGAGGCGGCAGCGGCGGGGACCGGCTAGCGTCGTGGCGTGACCCACGCTGCTCCCGTCTCCCCCGTCGACCGTGCCGGCCTGCGGCAGCGTGTCGACAAGGCGCTGACCGAGTTCCTGGCCGGCCGGCGTAGCTGGATGGCCGGCATCGACGACGCCCTGACGCCGATCGCCGAGACCGTCGAGGGGTTCGTGCTCGGTGGCGGCAAGCGGCTGCGGCCGGCGTTCGCCTACTGGGGATTCCGGGGCGCCGGCGGGGTGGACGCCGACCAGGTGGTGACCGCCCTGGCGGCGCTGGAGTTCTTCCAGGCCAGCGCCCTGATCCACGACGACCTGATGGACCGCTCCGACACCCGGCGTGGCGAGCCCGCCGTGCACCGGCGGTTCGCCACCCGGCACCGCGCCCACGGGTGGGGCGGCGACCCGGACGCCTTCGGCGACGCGGCGGCGATCCTGCTCGGTGACCTGTGCCTGGTCTGGTCCGACGAGCTGCTGCACTCCGCCGGGCTGGACCCGCACACGGTGGCGCGGGCCCGGCCGGTCTTCGACGAGATGCGCGGCGAGGTCACCGTCGGGCAGTACCTCGACGTGTTGACCCAGGCCACCGGGGAGGTCTCGCTGGACCGGGCGGGCAAGGTGGCCCGGTACAAGTCGGCCAAGTACACCGTCGAGCGGCCGTTGCTGCTCGGTGGCGCGCTCGCCGGCGCGTCCGCCGACGTGTGCACCGCCTACTCGGCGTACGGGTTGCCGCTCGGCGAGGCGTTCCAGCTCCGCGACGACGTGCTCGGGGTGTTCGGCGACCCGGCGCAGACCGGCAAGCCGGCCGGCGACGACCTGCGCGAGGGCAAGCGCACCTACCTGGTCGCGGCGGCGGTCCAGGCCGCCGACGAGGCCGGTCGGGAGCTGTTGCTCGGCCGGCTCGGCGATCCGCAGTTGGACGCGGACGGGGTGGCCCGGCTCCGTGAGGTGATCGCCGGCACCGGCGCGCTGGCCCGCACCGAGCAACGCATCGTCACCCTGACCGACACCGCGCTGGCCGCCCTGACCGGCGTCGACCTCGACACCGAGGCCCGGCAGGCCCTGGTGGACCTCGCCATCGCCGCCACCCGCCGCGCCGACTGACCCACCCCGCTCCCGGCCCGGCTTGAGCACGTCGCTCGGTCGCGTCGCTCGGTCGCGTCGCTTGGGCACGTCGCCGGGTCGCGTTGATCAAGAGGTTTGCGTCACGGATGTCCCCGGGGATGACCGAAACCTCTTGATCAACGCGGTTCGGCGGGCGGCCGGCGCGGTGAAGGCCGGCGGGATCAGGAGTGGGGGTGGGGTCAGAAGCCGAGGGCCTGGGCGCGGCGTTTGACCTCGCGGGCGTGGTCGCCGCCGAGGGTCACCGCGCCCGTGCCGCCGGAGAGGGTGTCGTCGGGCTCGTAGAGCCAGCGCAGGGCGGCCTCGTCGTCGTAGCCGGCATCGGCGAGCAGGGTGAGCACGCCGGGCAGGTGCTTGAGCACCGTCTTGTTGGCGACCAGGTCGGCGGGGATCCGGCGGACACCGTCACGGCGGACGGCGAGCAGCTCGCGGTCCCGGATCATCTGGTGCACCTTGCTGATCGACAGGTCGAGCCGCTCGGCGACGTCCGGGAGGGTGAGCCACGCGGCCGGGTCGCTGGGACCGGCGAGGTCGCTGCCGGCGGCCTGGTCGGCGGGTACGGGTTCGGTCACCCGACCACCCTGCCACGTCGCCCGGCCACCCGTGCAGCGGCACCCCGCCGGGCCGGGGGTGAGCGCGGCGGGACGGACCGGTGCCGGCCCCGGCTGTAGCATCCTGTTCAACCTTCACCCTCAGGACACATAGACTCCCTGCCGATGGACATACAGGTCGCCGACACGTTGCTGGGCTCGCTGCTCGACGGGCGCTACCGCATTCGCGGTCGCGTGGCCCGTGGTGGCATGGCGACCGTGTACACCGCCACCGACGAGCGCCTGGAGCGTACCGTTGCGGTGAAGATCATCCACCCGTCCCAGGCCGCGCAGGCGCGGTCCCGGCTGGCGGGCTTCCCGGACCGGTTCACCGACGAGGCCAAGGCCATCGCCCGGCTGACCCACCCCAACGTGGTCGCCGTCTACGACCAGGGCACCCACCAGGGGCTGCCCTACCTGGTGATGGAGTACGTCAGGGGTCGCACCCTGCGCGAGGTGCTGGCCGAACGCCGCCGGCTCAACCCCGACGAGGCGCTGGCGATCATGGAGCAGATGCTCGCCGCGATCGCCGCCGCGCACCGGGCCGGGCTGGTCCACCGCGACGTCAAACCGGAGAACGTGCTGGTCGCCGAGGCACCCACCGGCGGGGTCGCCAACCTGGTCGACAGCGTGGTCAAGGTCGCCGACTTCGGCCTGGCCCGCGCGGTGGAGGCCAGCGCCGAGGAGGGCGACGGCAACCAGCTGATGGCGACCGTGGCGTACGTGGCGCCGGAGCTGGTCACCGACGGACGCGCCGATCCCCGTACCGACGTCTACTCGGCCGGCATCGTGCTGTTCGAGATGCTCACCGGCCGGGTGCCGTACGACGGGGACCGTCCGGTCGACGTGGCCTGGCAGCACGTCGACAAGGACGTGCCGGCCCCGTCGGTCCTGGTGCCCGGCCTGCCCCGGGTGCTCGACGAGTTGGTCGCGCGGTCGACCCGGCGGGATCCGGGCGCCCGCCCGGCCGACGCGGGTGCCCTGCTGGCCGAGGTGCAGGTGGCCCGGGACGACCTGGGCAACCCGAACGCGCACACCGCCGTGCTGGGCCGGGTGGCCGGGGAGCTGCCGGCGGTGGCCGAGCCGACGATGGTGGTCGCGGCGGTCAGCCCGGTGACCCGGCCGACCTGGGCCCGGCTGCCCGAGCCGGCCGCCCCGCAGCGCCCGCACCGGCGGCGGGCCGCCGAGGACACCGACCTGCGGTCCCGGCTGGCGGAGCTGCGTACCCGGGTGATGGGCACCCCGCGCGGCCGGTTGTCGGTCGCGGCGGCCGTGGTGGTGGTCGGCCTGCTCGCCGCGATGGGCGGCTGGTGGGTGGGGGTGGGCCGGTACACGGTCGCGCCGCAGCTGGTGAACCTGAGCCGGGCCGACGCACAGGCGCAGGCGGACCGGGCAGGCTTCCAGATCGCCTTCGCCGCGCCACGCTACGACGAGAAGGTCCCCCGCGACGGGGTGATCACCCAGGACCCGGGCTCGGCTGCCAAGATCCTCAAGGGTGGCACCATCACGCTGACGCTCTCCCTGGGCCCGGAGCGGTTCCCGCTGCCGGACGTCGTCGGCAAGGAGTTCGACCTGGCCGAGGCCGACCTGACCAGCGCGAAACTGGTGGTCGCCAAGGGCACGCCCCGCTACGACGACAACCTGCCGGCCGGGGTGGTGGTGGACACCAACCCGAAGGTGGGCACCGAGGTGAAGCCGGGCACCAAGGTGACGGTCATCCTGAGCCGGGGCCGCGCCCCGATCACGGTGCCCGACCTGGTCGGCAAGAGCCTCACCGACGCCCGCAGCACCCTGTCCCGGCTCGGCCTGGAGCTGGTCGAGACGTACAAGGAATCCGACAAGCCGCGCGACGAGGTGCTCGGGCAGAGCCCGGCGGACGGCGCGGGCGTGGAGAAGGGCACCAAGGTCAAGCTGGACGTCAGCAAGGGCCCGCCGCAGGTGACCGTCCCCCGGGTGGTCGACCTGCCCTGCCAGCAGGCCAAGCAGCAGTTGGAGGGCGCGGGGTTCACGGTGAACGTCCAGTTCAACCCCAACGGCATCGTCCGGTTCCAGAACCCGGGCGAGAACTCGCAGGTGCCCCCGGGCACCCCGGTCACCCTGGGCTGCCTGTGAGCGCCCACCGGCCGGTCGGCTCGCACACCCCCACCTCGGGTGGGCTGGCCAGGGCGGCCCTGCCGTACGTGGACGCGACCGGCTCCCGGGTGGTGCAGGTCTACGTCGCCAACTCGCGGGGCTGGGCGCTGCCGCCCGGCGACCCGGCCCAGGACGCGCTGTTCGCCGAGGGCTGCGCCGCCCGGGGCGTACCGGTCTACATCCACGCGTCGCTGCTGGTGAACCTCGGTTCGCCCACGGCCGCGACGGTGGAGAAGTCGGCGCAGACGCTGGCGCACGCGCTGCGTCGGGGGCGGGCGATCGGGGCCCGGGGCGTGGTGTTCCACGCCGGCAGCGCGGTCGACGCCGGCTACGCCGAGACCGCCCTACGGCAGGTACGTGAGTCGCTGCTGCCGCTGCTCGACGAGACCACGGCCGGCGGCGGTCCGCTGCTGCTGGTGGAGCCGAGCGCCGGGGGTGGCCGGTCACTGGCCTCCCGGGTGGAGCACCTCGGCCCCTACCTGGACGCGGTCGACAGGCACCCGGGGCTGGGCGTCTGTTTCGACACCTGTCACGCCTGGGCGGCCGGGCACGACCTGGCCGTGCCGGGCGGCATGACGGCGACCCTGGACACCCTGGTCGCCACGGTCGGGGCGGACCGGCTCAAGCTGATCCACGCCAACGACTCCAAGGACCTGTGCGGCTCGACCCGGGACCGGCACGAGAACATCGGCAAGGGCAACATCGGTGAGCCGGCCTTCGCCGAGTTGATGGCCCACCCGGCGACCGCCGGCATCCCCGTCGTCGTGGAGACCCCCACCGAGAAACACGAGGGCCACGCCACCGACATAGCCACCCTGAACCGCCTCCACCCCTGACAGCCCCGTCCTCTCCCCCCGCCCGACACCGCCGGCTCCACGCCCTCGGTGATCAAGAGGTTTGCGCGGTGATCAAGAGGTTTGCGTCAAGTTTGATCTCCACGCTGACGCAAACTTCTTGATCAACACCGGAAGCCGGGAAGGGAATGGAAGGGCGGGGCGGGGCGGCACCGGTAGCGGGGGTCAGGGAGCGAGCAGGTCGGGGAGGATCTTGGCGGCGTGGTCGATGGCGGCGTCGTCGACGTCGAGGTGGGTGACCAGACGGGCGGTCCGGGGGCCGAGCACCGACAGCAGCACCCCCTCCGCGCGGGCGGCGGTGGCCAGGGCCCGCGCGTCGAGCCGGTGCCCGGTCAGGTCCAACGGCACGATGTTCGTGCGTACCGGGCCGGCGAGCACCCCGCACGGGGCGAGCGCCTCGGCGAGCCGGGCGGCCCGGGCGTGATCGTCGACGAGCCGGTCGAGGTGGTGGGCCAGGGCGTACCGGCCGGCGGCGGCGAGCACCCCGACCTGCCGCATCCCGCCCCCCATCCGCTTACGCAGGAACCGGGCCCGCTCGATCCGCTCGGCACTGCCCACGACCAGCGAGCCGACGGGTGCACCGAGGCCCTTGGACAGGCAGACCGACAGGGTGTCGAACAGCGCGCCGTACTCGTGCAGCGGCACCCCGTCGGCGACGTGCGCGTGCCAGATCCGGGCCCCGTCGCAGTGCAGGGCGAGGCCGGCGGTGTCGGCGACCCGGCGCAGCTCCCGCAGGGTCGCCAGCGGGATCACCCCGCCACCGCCCCGGTTGTGGGTCTGCTCCACGGCGATCGCCCGGGTCGGCACCGCGAAGTAGCCGTCCGGCCGGATCATCGCCTCCACCACGCCCGGGTCCAGGCCCGCGCCGAGGGGCGGCCAGGTCCGCGTGGAGATCGCACCGTACGCCGCCGCCGCGCCGACCTCGTACGTCACCACGTGCGCGTCGGCGTCGCAGAGCAGTTCGTCACCGGGTGGGACGACCAGTTGCAGGGCGAGCTGGTTGGCCATCGTCCCGGTCGGGGCGAAGAGCGCCGCCTCGTGCCCGAAGAGCGCGGCGACCTCGGCCTCCAGCGCGTTGACCGTCGGGTCCTCGGCGTAGACGTCGTCGCCGACCTCGGCGGCGGCCATCGCCTCCCGCATTCCGGCGGTGGGTCGGGTCACCGTGTCGGAACGCAGGTCGGCCACCGGGCCGACGCCCGTCGTCGGGTCAGCCACGGAGCATCTCCGCCACCAGGAAGGCCAGCTCCAGCGACTGCTGGGTGTTCAGCCGGGGGTCACACGCCGTCTCGTACCGGCCGGGCAGGTCGAGGTCCTCGATGCCCTGGGCCCCGCCGAGGCACTCGGTGACGTCCTCGCCGGTCAGCTCGACGTGGATGCCGCCCGGGTGGGTGTCCAGCCCCCGGTGCACCTCGAAGTAGCCGAGGACCTCGTCGACGATCCGGTCGAAGTGCCGGGTCTTGTAGCCGTTGGAGGACTCGTGGGTGTTGCCGTGCATCGGGTCGCACTGCCACACCACCTTCGCCCCGGCGGCGGTGACCTTGGCCACGATCGGCGGCAACGCGTCGCGGACCTTGTGGTTGCCCATCCGGCTGATCAGGGTCAGCCGGCCGGGGATGTTGTCCGGGTTGAGCTTCTCGCACAGCTCGATCGCCTCGTCCGGGCTGGTGGTCGGGCCGAGTTTCACGCCGATCGGGTTGGCGATGCGGGAGATGAAGTCGATGTGCGCGCCGTCGAGCTGCCGGGTCCGCTCGCCGACCCACAGGAAGTGCCCGGACAACCCATATGCCCGACGGTCGGAGACCCGGGTCAGCGCCCGGTCGTACTCCAGGGCCAGCGCCTCGTGGGAGCAGTAGAGGGTGACGGTGCGCAACGCCTCGTCCTCGGTCATCCCGCAGGCCCGGATGAACGCGATGGCCCGGTCGATCTCCCGGGCGATCGCCTCGTAGCGCTCCCCCGCCGGGGAGTTCTTGACGAAGCCCTTGTTCCAGTCGTGCACCGCGTGCAGGTCGGCCAGTCCGCCGGCCAGGTAGGCGCGCAGCATGTTCATCGCGGCGGCCGAGTTCGCGTACGCCCGGATCATGCGCTGCGGGTCGGCGACCCGGGCGGCCGGGTCGGCCTCCAGCGCGTTGATCATGTCGCCGCGGTACGCGGGCAGCCCCCGGGCGTCGGTCGGCAGCGACCGGGGCTTGGTGTACTGGCCGGCGACCCGGGCCACCTTCACCACCGGCAGCGACGCGCCGTAGGTGAGCACGATCGCCATCTGGAGCAGGGTGCGGGCGTTGGCCAGCAGGTGGCTCTCGGTGTTGTCGGCGAAGGTCTCGGCGCAGTCGCCGCCCTGGAGCAGGAACGCCTTGCCCTCGCAGACCAGGGCCAGCTTGCGGCGGAGCTGGTCGACCTCGTAGGGGGCGACCACCGACGGCACGGTGTCGAGCACCTTGCACACCTCGGCGACCTGGGCCGGGTCGGACCACGGCGGGATCTGCTCACGGGGCAGGTCACGCCACCTGTCGAGACCGAGGGCGGCGTCCTCCGCCGAGTCGACGGTGGGGCGGCTGGTCTGCAGCCCGGGGCTGCTCACGGCGGGGTAGCTCAGCTGATGCCACTCATGGCGCATGGCAGAAAGCGTACGGCGACGGTCCGGACGTCGCGGCCCCGAGGGGCGGGGTTCCGGCAGTTGGGAGTCACGGGGTCGGCGACGGCGCGGGACTGTGCCCGCCGGGTTCCTCGCCCGCGATGCACCAGTCCGCGCCGTCCCGGGTGACGGTGAACAGCAGCCGCCTGGTGACCTTCGTCGATCCCACCGAAACGGTCACCGTGGTGCTGACCTCCTGCCCCCGGGCACCGGTGCGGATGTCGGTGACGGTCGCCCCGGGCACCTCGAAATGGTCGGCGAAATCACCGTTCGGCCCGGTCGCGGCGGCGTCGAACCCCGCCTGCATCGTCGCGCAGAGCTGGTTGCGGCCGGCGGCCGGGTCCTTGGCGGTCATCGCGTCGAGGTACGCCTGGACCCGCTCGCGGGCCTTGGCCGACGCCTCCTCGGCGGGCACCCTGGTGGGCCCGCCGTCGGCCTCGCCGTCGCCGCTCTGGCCGCAGCCGAGCAGGGCGAACGGCAGCAGGGCCAGCGGTACGACGCCGGCGGTGCGGAGCCTGCGACCCATGCGTCCTCCCCGGGTGCGGATGTCGACGGTGCGGATGTCGACCGGATGCCGAGCGGCGAGTCTGCCACACCGCACCCGTCAGGTGGCAACCCGTCACGGCCGCGCCGCGCCGCCCGGCCGGCGTTTCGTCGGGGCCCGCCACAGCCGGACGGGGAGGGACCGGTGGCCGGTCCCTCCCCGCGCGGGTGGTGCGTCGGACGCTCGGCTCAGCCGAGGCCGCCCTTGATGGCGCCGATCAGCTCACCGTTGCCGGTGTCGCCGGAGAGTTCCCAGAAGAACGCGCCGCCGAGGCCCTGGTTCTTCGCGTAGGTCATCTTGCCGCCGATGGTGGCCGGCGTGTCGTAGCTCCACCAGTTGCTGCCGCACTTGGCGTACGCCGTACCGGCGATCGTGCCGGTGGCCGGGCAGGTGTTCTTCAGCACCTTGTAGTCCTCGATGCCCGCCTCGTAGGTGCCGGGGGCCGCGCCGGTGGCGGTGCCGCCCGGGGCGGCCTGCGTCACCCCGGTCCAGCCGCGACCGTAGAAGCCGATGCCGAGCAGCAGCTTGTTGGCCGGCACGCCCTTGGACTTGAGCTTCTGGATCGCCGCATCGGAGTTGAAGCCCTGCTGCGGAATTCCGGTGTACGAGGTGAGCGGCGAGTGCGGGGCGGTGGGACCCTGGGCGTTGAACGCGCCGAAGTAGTCGTACGTCATCGGCATCAGCCAGTTGAGGTTGCCCACCGCACCGGCGTAGTCGGTGGCGTCGATCTTGCCACCGTTGCTGCCGTCGGCGGTGATCGCGGCGGTGACCAGGGCCGACGAGCCGAACTTGGACCGCAGTGCGGAGATCACGTTCTTGAACGCGTTCGGGCCGCTGCTGTCACAGCTCAGACCGCAGGCGTTGGGGTACTCCCAGTCGACGTCGATCCCGTCGAAGACGTCCGCCCAGCGCGGGTCCTCGACCAGGTTGTAGCAGCTCTCGGCGAACGCGGCCGGGTTCTGCGCGGCCTGGGTGAAGCCACCGGACCAGGTCCAGCCGCCGAAGGACCAGATCACCTTGAGGTGCGGGTACATCTTCTTGAGTTTGCGCAGCTGGTTGAAGCTGCCGCGCAGCGGCTGGTCCCAGGTGTCGGCGACGCCGTCCACGCTGTCGGCCGCGGTGTACGCCTTGTCGTAGTCGGCGTAGCTGTCCCCGATCGTGCAGCGGCCGCCGGTGGTGTTGCCGAAGGCGTACAGGATGTGGGTGAGCTTGGCGGCGGAGCCGCTGGTGGCGATGTTCTTGACGTGGTAGTTGCGGCCGTAGACGCCCCACTCGGCGAAGTAGCCGACGACCTTCTTGTCCCCGCTGGGCGGCGGGGTGGTGGGCGGTGGGGTCGTCGGGGGCGGGGTCGTCGGCGGGGCGGTGGTGGGTGGCGGGGTCGTCGGCGGCTTCGTGGTGGTGGGCGGGGTGCCCCCGCCGCACGACACGCCGTTGATCGTGCAGTTCAGCGGCGCCTTGTACGGCCCGGTGCCGTTGTAGCCCCAGCTGAAGCTGGCCCCCGGGGCGAGCGGCCCGGCCCAGCTCTTCTTCACCGCCACGTAGTGGTTGCCGCTGCTGGTGACGTCGGCGTCCCAGAAGCTGCTGATGGTGGTGCCGGACGGCAGGTCGAACTCGATACGCCAGGTGCTGACGCTGGCGCTGGAGCCGTTGGTGACGGTGACCCGCCCTTCGTGGCCGGTCCCCCAGTCCTGCGCCGAGGCGAATGTCGCGGTGACGCTTCCGGCGCCGAACGCCGAGGTCACCGGTACCGCCGCCACGGTCAGCGCCACGACGGCGCCGGCCCAGAGGGCGCGGCGGAGCGATCTCTTCATGAGGCGCCTCCTCAAACAGTTAGGAAACTTTCCAAATCGATGGGGAGACGCTACTCACACCGTCATCACTTCGTCAAGATGCGTATCCGTCGATTCATCGCACCGACCACGGCCAGGTGGCAGGGCGACCTGGCGTGGCGGGGGGCGCGGCGGCGGCGAACCGGCGGGAGGGCCGGGCAGCGGGAGGGCTGGGCGGCGGGGCCGGGCGCTAACCTCGCGGGATGACCGTCTTCGACATCGAGATCGACGCCCTGGCCGGCGGCCCGGCCAACCTGGCCGGCGGCCCGGCCAACCTGGCCGGCCACCGGGGCCGGGCGCTGCTGGTCGTGAACGTGGCCTCCCGCTGCGGCCTCACCCCGCAGTACGCCGGCCTCCAGGCGCTGGCCACCGAGTACGCCGACCGGGGCCTGGTGGTGCTCGGCGTGCCGTGCAACCAGTTCGCCGGGCAGGAACCCGGCACGGCCACCGAGATCGGCGAGTTCTGCCAGGTCAACTACGGGGTCACCTTCCCGCTGACCGAGAAGGTCGACGTCAACGGCCCGGCCCGCCACCCGCTCTACGCGGCGCTGGTCGACACCCCCGACGCCGAGGGGCACACCGGCGACGTCCGGTGGAACTTCGAGAAGTTCCTGGTCGCCCCGGACGGTACGGTCGCCGCCCGGTTCGCGCCGACTGTCGCTCCGGACTCGGCCGAGCTGCGGGCCGCCATCGAGAAGGTCCTGCCCGGCTGAAAGCCCTCCCCCACCGCGGCCCGCCGCCCACCGGTCCGACCCGGGACACCTCGGCCGAGGGCCGGCTGGGCCGCCGCCGGCCGGCGGCGGCCCGGCCCACCCAGCACCGCCCGTGACGCGCACCACCCGCCGCCACCGATGCCCCTCCGCGCCTTTCGACCTGACGACATCAACGGATCACCCCGTCGGCTGGCGCGGATCACCCGTCGGCCGGCCGGCTGGACTTCCGTCGGTCGCCTCGCCCCTCCCCGCCGGACGCCGCCGACGCCGCGTCGACCGGTGGGGCGGTCGGTCCGGCCGCGCACCGCCCACACCGCAGACGGCCGCCCCGCCACCAGCTATGTCCCTCCACACCCTTTCGACCTGACGACCTCGACGGATCACCCCGGCGGAGAGGGCGGGCGGGGTCACGTCACCTCCTCGCACCGGAAGCAGCGATCGGGCCGCGACCCGCGCCGGGCAGCACCTTTTCGGCTCCGGGTCGGCAACACGCCACGTGGTCACCTGCCGATCACGACAACCCGCCGGGCCGGGAATCCCGCCGGACAGTGCAGTACCGACGACCACCCACGCGCTGCGGGCGACCGGGGCTGCCTCCACCACGCCCGACCCGGAGGGCCCGAGCAGCCCGAACAGCCTGAAGGGCCCGAGCAGCCCGAACGGCCCGAGCAGCCCGAGCAGCCCGAACGGCCCGAACGGCCCGAACGGCCCGAACGGCCCGAAGCGACGGTTCAGGGCTGCACCGAGCACCGAGCACCGACAAACGAGCACCGACAAACGGGCACCGACCAGCGAGTCGTCAACGTCATCAGCTCTAAAGCGTCCGCGACGACTAGGGTCGACGCCGGCGTCCAGCCGGGCCGCTGGCATCCACCGGCCCGGAAGATCCATGGGTCGGCCCGTTCGACGTCCGTCACCGGCAGCCCGGCCGCGCCCGGAAAGCCGGCCCACCCCCGCGTGGTGACCGGCCCACGCAGGGACCGGCCGCGCCGGGTCGCCGTCGGCCAGACCCTGGGCGGCGCACAGCGGGGCCTGCGGACCGGACCGGCAGCCGGCGATCCGGGAAGCGGCCGTGACCGCGCCGCCCCCGGACAGGGCGACGCGGTCACGGTAGAGCCGGGGAACGCGGGTCAGGTCAGCCGGCGGCGGACCGGAAGACCGGGTAGTAGCCGCCGGACTGGCCGGCCGCCGTCGGGTGGTAGGAGACACCGAGGTTGGCGAAGTTCAACGCGTGCAGCCACTTCTCGCCGTAGCTGCACAGCTGGTGGCCGACGAAGATGGACCGCACGTCGGCGAACGTGAAGCCGGCCGAGGTGGCGGCGGTACGGGTGATGTCGTCGATCAGGTTGATACCTTCGTTGATCTTCGTGCGGGAGTTCGCGCTGAGCCCCACGCAGACCGTGCCGAGCTGGTAGAAGACCGGGTAGCCGACGACCACCACGCGGGCCGACGGGGCGCGGGACCTGATGCCGTTGTAGACGGTGGCGAGTTTGGCGGGCAGTTCCGCGCGGGCCTTGTTCTCGGCGGCCTGCACCGCCGCGATGCACTGGGTCTCCCCCTGGAGCACGCAGGTCGACATGATCGAGGTGAAGCCGACGTCGTTGCCGCCGATGGTGACGCTGACCAGGGTGGTGGTGGAGCTGAGCGCGGAGAGCTGGCTGTTGACCACGTCGGTGGTGGTCGCGCCGGAGCAGGCCACCGACTTGTACGATGCCGGCTTGATGTTGGTGTTGTACAGCGCCGGGTACGCGTTGGTGCTGCGCTGGCAGGAACCGCTCTCGGAGGTGTAGCTGCCGGCGCCGACACCCGAGGCGTACGAGTCGCCGAGGGCCACGTACCGGTCGGTGGGGGCGGCCTGGACGGGAACCGCCGCTCCGAGGGTCACGCCGATGGACGCCGCGAGACTCACGGCGAGGGTCACGAGTCGGGATCTCCGCACGTCGCACTCCTGGGGGTGGGGAAGTGGTGGTGGGAGATAGATATCACTCGATCATGTGTTTGGGGAAGGTTGTCGATGGGCAACAGGGGTAGCTAGGGGTTCGCCGGCCCCGACGCTGCGCGACGCCCTGGCCGCCGGCCCACCGTGGTCAGCGGGCCGGGTGCCACTCGTCGGCCAGCACCGCCCAGATCTCCATGTCCACCGGGCCCGCCGGCCCGAGGGCGACCTGCCGCAGGGTGCCCTCGTGCCGCATGCCGAGCCGCCGGGCCACCGCGATGCTGCGGACGTTGCCGACGCTGGTCCGCCACTCGACCCGGCGAATGCCGCGTTCCCGGATCGCCCAATCCACGATCCGGGTCGCCGCCCGGGTGACCAGGCCCCGCCCTTCGGCGGCCGGCTCCAGCCAGCAGCCCGCCTCGGCAACCCCGGTCGCGGTGCTGAACGACACGAACAGCACCCCGCCGACCAGGGTGCCGTCGAGCCAGATCCCCCAGATGCCCCCGGCGTCGTCGGCCCACTTGTCGGCGGACCGGCGCAGCACCCGGCGGGCCGACTCCAGGTCGGTGGCCACGAAGGACGCACCCACCCACGGGGCGATGTGTTCCCGGGCCCGGTCCAGGTGGGCCAGGAACTCCTCGGCCTGCCACGGTGCGAGCGGGCGCAGCTCGGCGTCCCCGGTCAGCGCCAGCGCGAACATCGGTCAGTTCCTCCGGTCCGTGACGGGCAGGCTCAGCCGCAGTGTGGGCCCGGGGGTGGCGACGAAGCCCAACGACCGGTAGAGCGGCTCCCCGTCGGTGGAGGCCCGCAGGTCGACCTTGCCGACCCCGCGCTGCCGGTACCAGTCGAGCAGCGCCTCCAGGCAGGCCCGGGAGTAGCCGCGCCGCCTGTGCACCGGCTCGGTGACCACGTTGAACACGTACCCGGTCAGGCCGTCGGGGTTGCCGGGGCCGCCGAGTCGCTGCTCGATGGTGCCGGTCGCGCAGGCCGCCAGGGCACCGGGCCGGTCCGGGTCGTCGACGACGAAGACCGCCATCAGGTCGACCGGCTCGGCCAGCCGCCGGTGCAGCACCTCCCGGGCCGCCTGCTGCCAGGGTCCCGGGGCGGGCGTCATGTGGTCGATGTCGGCCAGCATCACCCCACGCAGGCGAACGATCTCACCGGCGTCGGCGACCACGGCCCGTCGAACGTTGATCACGAACGGACGGTACCGGATGGCGGGGACGGGCCCCCGGACCGCACCGGGCTGATCGGAAACGACAGGACACGACGGCCGGCCAACTTGCGATCGGGTCCCGTCCACGGGACGCTGAGGGTCGGCACCGACACCACGCCCGGAGGCGAGATGCCCCAGCTCCGTACCGCGCCGCGCCGGCTGCTCGCCGCCGCCGGCACCCTCCTGCTCGGCACCGCACTGGCCACCGTCGGCGGCACGCCGGCCGGGGCGGCGGCCGGCGACGTCGGCTACGTCCGGCTCGCCCACCTCTCCCCCGACACCCCGGCCGTAGACGTCTACCTCTCCGCCCCGGGCGCGGCGACGCCGCAGGTCTTCCCCGCCGTCGGCTACGGCGTCGTCTCCCGTTACCTGCCGCTGGCCGTCGGCCGGTACGCGGTGGCGATGCGGCAGGCCGGCGCCCCGGCCAGCGAACCACCGGTGCTCACCACCGAAGTGGCCCTGCGCGCGGGCGAGGCGTACACGGTGGCCGGGGTGGGCCGGTACGCCGACCTCGGCCTGCGGGTGCTCGCCGACGACCTCAGCGCCCCGGCGGCCGGCCGGGCGAAGGTGCGGGTCGTCCAGGCGTCCGTGCGCGCCCCGGTGGTCGACGTGGCCGCCGACGACGGGCCGGCCATCGCCGACGCCGTCCGGTTCGCCACCACCACCGACTACCGGCAGATCGAGCCGGGACGTTGGCGGCTGCGCCTCGGTGGGGGCAGCGGGCCGGGCACCGAGGCCGAGGTGACCCTCACCGGGGGACGGGTCTACTCGCTGCTGGTGCTCGACGGCAAACAGGGCGGGTTGACAGTCGAACTGCGCGAGGACGCCCGGGACGGCGGGACCGCACCTGCGGGCGGGGTGCCGGCGGGGGCCGGCGGGCTGGCCGGGGGCGGGCTCGGGGCGTACCCGATGATGGCCGGCGGGGTGCTCGCGGGGGCCGTGGTGGTGGGCACGACGGTGCTGGTGCGGCGTCGGCGGCGACCGGTCTGGTGACCCGGCCCGGCTTCGCGGTCCGCCGGCACCGGGCCCGGCCCGCGCCGGCCACCGTCCTGGTCGCGGCCGGCGCGGCGTGCTGCCTCGCCGCCGGCGTCGGCGTCGTGCTGACCGCCGCCACCGGCCTCGGCGGGCCGGGCGGAGCACCCCGGCCGGTCGCGGCAGCCGGATTCTGGCAGCCCGGCTGCGGAACCGGTTGCGCCACCGGGGCCGGCACCCCGCGCGCCACCGGGGCCTCCCCCACCCGGGTACGCGTCGCGCGGATCGGCGTCGACTCCCCGCTCACCGCCCTCGGGCTGGACGGGGCCGGCGCCCTGGTCCCCCCGGCGGACTTCACCCGGGCCGGCTGGTACGGCGGCGGCCCGACGCCGGGCGACCCGGGGCCGGCGGTGATCGCCGGTCACCTGGACTCGCGGCGCGGCCCGGCCGTCTTCGCCCGCCTCGGCGAGTTGCGCCCCGGCGACCGGATCGAGGTGTGGCGGGGCGACCGCCTGGTGACGTTCCGGGTCACCGGCACGCTGCGTACGCCCAAGGACGCCTTCCCCACCGCCACCGTGTACGGCCCGACGCCCGGCCCGGAGCTACGGCTGATCACCTGCGGGGGCGACTTCGACAGGCGCGTCGGCCACTACCGGGACAACGTGGTGGTCTTCGCCGTCGCCGACCCGCCGGTCGACCCCCTCCCCCGGTCCGCAGCCGACTGACCCGCCCACCGGCACGGCCCCGCATACCCCGCTAGGCTCCGGCGGTGCGACTGACCAGCGTGGACGACGTCCTGGCCGCCGAACGCCGGCTCGCCGGGCGGATCGTGCGGACCCCGCTCCTGCCCTGCCCGCAACTCGGCGACGAGTTCGCGCTCGACGTCGCGGTGAAGGCGGAGAACCTCCAGCACACCGGCAGCTTCAAGGTCCGGGGCGCGTTGAACGCGCTCCTCGCCCTGACCGAACGACAGGCGACTCCCACCGGGCTGACCGCCTTCTCGGCCGGCAACCACGCCATGGCGGTGGCCTTCGCCGGGCGTACGTTCGGACTGCCGACCGTCGTCTGCATGCCCCCGCACGCGGTGTCCACCAAGATCGAAGCGGTCCGCCGGTGGGGTGGGGAGGTCGTGCTCACCGACGACCTGCTCGCCACCTGCGAGCAGATCACCGCCGAACGCGGCTACCACCTGCTGCCGCCGTTCGACGACCCGGACGTCATCGCCGGCCAGGCCACCCTGGGGCGGGAACTGCTCGCCGACGGTCCACCGCCGGGCCTGGTACTGGTCCCGGTCGGCGGCGGCGGACTGATCAGCGGGGTGGCCGCCGCCGTCCGGGCCGCCGTCCCGTCCGCCCGGATCGTCGGCGTCGAGCCGGCCACCGCCAACGTCGTCGGCCACGCGCTGCGTACCGGCGGCGGGACCCCGGCGATCCGGCCGGTCTCGATGGCCGACGGGCTGGCCGCCCCGTTCGCCGGCCGGCTCACCCTGGCCCACGTCCGGGACCTGGTGGACGACCTGGTGGAGGTCACCGAGGCGGACATCCGAGCCGCCTGGTGGGACCTGATGGCGGCCACCAGGCTGCTGCTCGAACCGGCGGCCGCGGTCACCCTCGCCGCACTGCGCACCGGCCGGGTGACCGCCACCCCGGGCACCCGCACGATCCTGGTCCTCAGCGGCGGCAACGTCTCCCCCACCCACCTGTCCACCCTGCCCTGACCCCCCACCCCCGCCCAGCCCTCGCCAGACCCGTCGCGCGGCCCCCGCCGGACCCGTCGCGCGATCTTGGACTTGTGGTGCCGGACTCGCATTCATATGCACCCTTTTGCGCCCACCACAACTCCATGATCGACTCGGGGGTGGGGTGGGGGGGGTGGGGTGGGGGGGGTGGGGGGGGTGGGGTGGGGTGGGGGGGTGGGGTTAGCGGAGGGGGCGGCGGCCGGCGAAGCCGCACTCGACGCGGTGGTACCAGCGCACGTCGGGGTCGCCCTCCAGCCAGCACCAGAGCACCGCCCGGCCCTCGTGCTCGCCGGGGAAGTCGAGCAGCACCGGGGCGATCCCCTTGACCTGGATGTCGTGCGAGTTCAGCTCCTCCAGCACGCCGTGCAGCCGGGCCTCCAGGGCCTTGACCTCGGCCCGGCCGCCCAGCGCCGACATTCCCGAGCCGGCCAGGTCGGCCCGCAGCTCGGCCAGGTCGGCCCGGATGGCGATCAGCTCGTGGATGCGGGGATGCAGGGTGGCGACCAGGTACCGCGCCTGGGCGAGAGTGAACACGGGGCCAGTATGGGGCACCCGCGTGATCCGCACCGACCCGTCCGCCGGCCTCAGTCGACTTCCGGGCCGGAGCTTCCTCGGGTGACCTCGTCAGCCAGGACCCGGATGTGAGCCAGGAGCGCCGATGGGTCGGCGGCCAGGTCGAGTGCGTGGCAGACGATCTCGATCCCGGCGTTGCGTACGACGTGCCGGGTCGGTGGGTGCGCACCGAGGGCGTAGACCAGGTGCCCGCGAGACAGCCGGTAGGCGACGCAGTAGGCGAGCATCTGGTAGACGTCCTCGCGGGCGGTGTCGGCCTTGTACTTGGCATCGACCACCGCGCCCACCTCGGCCCGGCTCCGCCGCCATACGATGTCCGGCCGCAGTTCCAGGCGGTCCCGGTCGTCCAGGTGGTGACGTGCCTGGAAGCTGACCACGCCGCCGTGTGTGGACACGATCGCCGTACGGAGGGCGGCCGAGAGGAAGTCCTCGTACACCCGCCACATGTCGAGTAGGAAGGCGTTGGACAGAACGCCACCCCGGCCAGCCTCGATGGAGGTGCCGGCGAGCACCAGTTCGGCGAGCCGGAGCGCGATGACCAGCCGTTCGTTGAGCCGCGTCCGACGCCACTGCGGCGCGGGCTCCCCGGGTCGCAGCCGGGGGATGCCGGCCAGCCGCGCGGCGAGGTGTCGGAGCATCCGCCGGGAGACGGCGTCGATCCCGGGCACGCGCAGCATCCGGTCGATCGCGGTGGCGAGAATGCGGTTCTCCGGGATGTCGACCGTGTACTCGTCGTGGCGGATCTCCAACGGCAGGGGCAGGCCCGGCCGCCGACTCAGTTGTGCGGTCTCGCGGAGACGACCGCGCAGCACCGGGGAGGTGTCGTCGACCGTCCGGTAACCCTGGAGCAGCCCCTGACGCAGCGCCCGGTCGGTCTGCCGCCACAGGGCAGCCGCCAGTGCCGGCACCAGCCCCGCGTGGGCGGCCAACGGTACGGTCTCGTCGCGCCAGCCCGTCGGGTTGCGGGCGTAGCCGACGAGGAACAGCAGTCGTTCGATCGGCACCTTGGGCTCGATGTGCAGCTCGACGGTGCCGATCCGGGCCGCACCGACCTTCCTGCCGGCGCGTACGGTCCACAGCCCGGCAGCCGGTCCGGGCCGCACGTCGACGACACCGGCCACGGCCAGCCGGCGGGCCTCGTCGGCGTCGAGGCGCACCTGCACGGCGGGGCCGGCCTCGCGGAGCTGGACCAGCGTCATGGCCGGGGCGGCAGTGACTCGCGCAACGCGTCGAGGCCGTACCGCTGCTCGACGTCGATATCGTCCGCGTAGTGGTGCTCGACGAGCAGCGGCAGGATGTCGTGCCGCCACACCCGGTCCAGCCCGTCGGGTCTGGTGTGCACCGACTCCCGCATGAGGTGCGACGGGCCGACCGCGTAGTCGGCGTCGGCGAGCCGCCCGTTGAGCGCGTCGAGCAGGTCCGGCGCGTCCGAGTCCAGGCCCTCCCGGTCCAGCCAGCGGCGCAGCAGGCCGGCGACCGGGGGCTTCGTCGGATGCAACTCGACGAACGCGAAGCGACGTCGCATCGCCGCGTCGACCAGGGCGACGGACCGGTCGGCGGTGTTCATGGTGCCGATGACGTAGAGGTTCGTCGGCAGGGTGAAGTCCCCGGCCGAATACTGCAACCGGATGCGCTGGTCGCGGTATTCGAGCAGGAAGTACAGCTCGCCGAAGATCTTCGCGAGATTACCCCGGTTGATCTCGTCGATGATCAGGATGTAGGCGGTGGAGGGGTGTTCCCGGGCTTCGTCGGCGAGCTGGCGCAGTGGACCGGAGGTGAGCTTGAACCGCAGCGTCCCGTCGTCGCCGCTTTCCGGTCGGAAGCCCTCGAAGAAGTCCTCGTAGGTGTAGGAGGGGTGGAACTGGATCAGCTGCACGGCGTGCGGCTCGGTCAGCCGGGCGGCCAACTTCTGGGCCAGGTATGTCTTGCCGGTCCCCGGCGGCCCGTAGAGGATCACCTGTCGCCGCTCGGCGAGCAGGTCACGCAGATCGGTCAGCCACCCGATGTCGGTGAGCACCTCGGCGGCGGTCTGCGGGGTCACGTCTGCCAGCCGGGCCTCCGGGGCAGGTTCGACCCTCGGCTGCTCGGGCACCAGGTCCGCGAAGAGCCGGTCCAGCGCGTCGAGGGCGTCGGTCAGGTCGATCAGGTCGTCCTGACTCTGCGTCAGGGTGGGCAGCGGCCCGACCAGGTCGGTGAGGTCGCGGGGCGATCCCACGTTGAGCCAGCGGGCCGGGCGACGCAGGTTGGATCGCCGGTCCGGCGACTCGACGAAGTAGGCGGACCCGTCGACGTGACCGAGATAGACCTCGCCCCGGTGCATGGTCATCAGGTAGTCCCCGGGCCGCATCTTGCGCAGGAACGCGCTGAAGTAGCCGAACAGCTTCTCGCGGACCGAGTAGCTCTTGTGTCGGTACTCCTCCTCGACGACCTGCTGGAGGCGCTGCGCGTCCACCTCGTCGTCCAGCTCGGGTAGCTGTGAGGCGGCGAGCGACACCCAGCCCCGGGCCAGCCAGTCCGGTACGAGGTCCACGCCATCGACGTTCGAGCCGCGCACCAACCAGGCCCGGCGGGGGGCACTCTCCAGTCCCATCGTCTCGGCCTCCGTCAGCCGCTCCCACAGGAAGTCGGCGGTAATCCGCTGTGCGGCGTTGGCGTGCCGGCCCTCGAACTCGACCCCCTCCTCGGCCAGCTGGGCACGAAGGTCGTTGCCCCGGTGCTTGACGTGTTGGTGCATCGCCAGCGGCACCTGGCCGTCGGCCTGGAGGACCCGGTGCGAGTTCTCGACGTAGGTCTCGGCGAGCAGGTGGGCGATGTCGTCGGCCGAGCCGTCGACGAGGTCGGCGAGGTCGTCGTAGGCGGTCCAGGAGCCGGAGGGGACGAGTTCGAGTGCGCTGGCGAGGGTGTGCAGTCTGCTCTCGTACTTCTTGCGGGCCAGCTTGCGGTTCCGGTACACCTCGCGGTACCGGCGACCGATCTCGGCGTAGAGGTCTTCGGGGGTCGGATAGGTGTCGAGGGCCTTCCGGCCCGCTTCGGTGATCCACCACAGGCCGTCCCGTTTCACCAGCCAGCCGGCCGTCGCGGCGTCTCCGGTGTGGAACCTGGCCGCCACGTTCCAGGCGGGCACGCCGTTCTTGTGCGGTTTCCGTTCGACCTCGGTCAGGTCGATCCGTTTGGCGACCTCGTCGAGCACCTCCCGGCCGTGCATCCGACCGCCGTTGTCGCTCAGCACCTCCAGACAGGTGCGCACCAGCAGCCCGTTCCGGATCGTCTCTGACATCACGCTGACCTTTCGGAGGCGGCGATCGGCGATCACGACACCCTACGGTCCGTGGACACGAGGGAGCTACGGGTGTCCGGCGTCGCGCGGTGGTGGGTCTGGGCGGGCAGGTGAACGGTCAGGCGACACCGGCCACCGGATGACGCGGTCCGTGCCCGGGAGCGGGTGCCAGCGGGGACACGAAGGGCTGGCCCGACCGGATGGTGCGGGTCATGGCGTCGTACCGGTCAAGGATCAGATGCTTCGTCCGGTACTCGCCGTGCGTCCGCTCCTCACGTTGCCGGAACACCGTGAAGGAGTCCAGGACGTGCTCGACCTCGTCGCGGGCGAGGCCGTAGAGCTGGAAGTAGGCCGCGTCCAGCTCGGCGCGGATCAGCTCCCGCCGCTGCGGGTCCCAGACGAACGGTGGTCCGTCGTCGCCCAGGTCGCGGGCGTATGGCGTGAGGTCGTCGGCGGTGTAGGTCAGCTCCAGCACCCGGGCGGTGATCCAGGCCGCCAGGTTGGGCGCGGCCGGCTCCCACGGCACCGGCTGCTCGTAGCTCTCCGGCGGCATCACCGGCAACTGCTTGACGACGAAGTACGCCAGCGAGGTGCCGGAGAGCTTCTGCCGTGTCACGTAGTCGGCCACCATCGCGCTGAGGTTGGCATGCAGGCAGGCTGCGGAGGCGGCGGCGGGGAACATCAGCGGAAACTTGTGGCCGACGCCTGCTCGCGGAATGACCGCCGGGATCAGCGAACGTTCGTCGGTGCTGCGGCAGATGTCCCGCCAGCCGAGCAGCCAGCCGCGCGGCCACCGCTGTCCGAGCCGGTCCGCCACGTCCTGTTCGGCAACCCAGTAGCGCGGCAGCACGGTCGCCGTCGGGTCCCGGTGGGCCTCGTCGCCGAGCCTGGGCAGCGTGCCGACGTTGAGCTGGGCTTGCGTGGCCCCCGCGTACGTGCCGAGCCGGTGGTCGAAGTGGTGCACCATCTTCGCCTCGTGCAGGGGCAGCATCCGCTCCCCGCTCCGGACGAAGACGTTGCGGTCGAGCCGCCAGCCCGCTTCGACGAGTCGGTCGAAGGTGTGGAACAAGGCCGAGTCGGTGGCCATGTTGAACAGGCCCTGACGCAGCCAGAGTCCCCACCGGTTGCCGTCGGGGTCGTCCTCCCGCCAGAGCACGGGCACGCGACGGTAGATGTCGAGGGTGATCTCGGCGTCCCGACGGGACAGGAAGACCGGGCAGGTGCCGGTATTGGGGTTGAGCAGTTCGATCTCGCCGGGCGTCAATCGGTAGGCCCGGGACGCGAGGTCCGCGACCTTCCGGGCCCGGAAAGCCAGCGAGGCCGTGGGCGCGGTTCGCGGGGGCCCGGCCATCGTCAACAGGGCGAAGCGGAGGGCGTGGTGCACGTTCGCGAAGAGCTTCTCCTCATTTTCGAAGTCGTGGAGCGACACGAGGCTCCCGCCGCTCACCACATCCTTGAAGAAGGCCTGGGTGGTCGCGTCGGTCGCGATCCCGGTGGGCAGGATCATCCCGAGCATGCTGTTCGGCGCGGCGACGGCCCGCGCGGCTTCGGCGAACACGACGTACGTGTTGAGTCGGCCGGCACCGGTGAGCGGGTATCTGCCCGAGGCGCGGATGAGGTGGCTCACTCCGCTCACCTCGCGTTGCGCGGTGAGCAGCTCGCCGTGGAGCTCCTGGCCGGTCGTCCGCAGGGCTCGGACGAGTTCGCGGCGGGCGGCGGCGTGCTGCGCCCCGGCGATCCCCTGGTCGCGGCCGGCGAAGAACTCCTCCTGCTTGAGTTCGATCTTCTCCCAGGGCGGGTTGGTGAGGATGCAGGAGAAGCCGCCGGTCCAGCCGGTCGCCGGGTCGACGCCGACGCCGTCGGGTGGGACGGGGAAGATGTGCGGGAACTCGATGTGCCAGTGGAAGAAGCGGTACTGCCGGCTCATCGTCGCCACGATCTGGCGGGCCGCGTCGACCGCGCCGCCCTGTTCTCCCTCGGCCAGTCGTTCCCGCATCCCCTCGGTGATCGCGTACGGGCGGGTGCGTTCGGTTTTCGGCCCGACGAACGCCGCGCACCAGGCGTCGGCGAGCAGCCGCTTGTGCGCGCGTTCCTCGTCCAGCGACGCGGCGCGTTTGGCCTGGACGTGCACGTCGGCCAGTGACTCGCAGGGGGCCAGGTGGGCGATCGCCCGCGCCTCCTCGGCGAGGTCGAGGTTGACGCCCCCGGTGTCGCCAAGGGGCCGCTGGCCGCGCCGTTCGGCGGCGTTCTGCTTGCGGAGCGCGGTGACGACCGTGCGGTCGTCGCCGTCGAGGGCGGCGAAGGCCGAATCCGGGACGCCACCGCGCAGCATGGCCGGCGTCGCGCCGAGCAGGGAGTTGCCGACCCGGATGTTGGCGTCGAGATAGCCGAGCGGCTTGCCGGGTTCGACCGCTTCCAGCCAGAGCGACACCTTGGCCAGTTCGGCGGCCATCTCGTTGAGGTCGACGCCGTAGCAGCACCGGCTGACGACGGTGCGCAGCGCGGCCCGGACGGCGTCGACGCCGGGTTCCGGCTCGTCGGTCTGCTCGGCGGCCAGCCGTTTGGCGAGCCGCCGGGCGGCGGCGATGAGGAAGTGCCCGGACCCGACGGCCGGGTCGCAGATGGTGATGGCGAGCAGGGCCGCCTCCCGTTCGGCCCGGGTCGGCTTGTCGCACGCCTCGTCGAGCAGCGGCTCCAGCGTGCCGTCGAGGAGGCTGTCGACCAGTGTGGTCGGGGTGTAGTAGCTGCCGCTGCGCTTGCGGTCGCTGCCGTTGAGCCGGGAGAAGTGGAATCGCCTGCGGGTGGCGTCCCAGTGCGGGTGCAGTTCGAGGAGGGCCTCGTAGACGCTGCCCAGTTCCTCGGCCCCGAGGTGCCGGAAGTCGACGAGTTGCCGGCCGCCGCGACGCCTGGCCAGCACGCTCAGCGCCTCGACCGCCTGGAGCAGCGCGGCGTTGGTCAGTTCCGCGCCGCAGAGCGGGTCGTCCAGGACGCTGTGCTCGAAGATCCCGCCGATGCCGGGCAGGCCGACGGTGCGGGAGCCGGTTTCCGAGCCGAGAATGCGGAACACGAGTTTGACGCTCTGCCACAGGTCGCCGTGGCGGGAGTAGCGGCGGACCATCGCGAGCCGGCGCAGCCGCTGCGACGACAGGTAGGTGTCGTAGTGCCGGTGCGCGACCTGGTCGGCTGCCGGGTCGAGCAGCAGGTCGCGGTCCTCGACGACCATCCAGAAGAGCAGCTTGTAGATCAGCCGGAGCAGCGAGCGCTTGAAGTCGCCCAGCGACAGTTCGGTGCCGATGACGTCGCGCAGGTGCTGGTTGGCCGGGTGGTCGAGGAAGCCGGTGCCGAGGATTTCCAGGGCGGCCTCGACCCCGCCGCGCAGCCGGGTGAGGGCCCGCTCGCCCTGCTTCGCGCCGTACGCCCGCCACTGCTCCAGCAGGCAGGACGGCGGCCCGACCTCCTCGTCGCGGACCTTGAGCCGGCTCGCGTGCGCCATGCGGAAGAGCAGCACGAAGTCGGGGAACAGCTCGCCCTCGAAGATCGACTGGAGGTCGAACTCGATGTACGAGGACCCGACGAGGCTGGTCGAGTCGCGCAGCAGGCGCAGCCGTTGACCGTTGGACAGCACCGCCCACAGGTGCCTGTCGCTCTGGTTCAGCAGTTGCTGGACCATGGCGTGCGGTGCCGCGCCCGCCGGGCCGCCGGCCCGACCGGTCCGCCGGTCGAGCTCGGCGTGCCACGGCAGCAGGTGCATCGGCACGGTGCGCCGCCACCAGTGGCTGACCGGGAACGACCGTTCCTCGACGGGGATGCCGCCGGCCAACGGCTCGTAGTCGCCGTAGTGCAGCTCCCGCAGCAGCGGACGGAGCCATTCGTCGCGGGTCAGTCGCGCGACCGACGCCGAACGGCGCGTCCGCCGTTTCGTGAAGTCGAGGTAGGTGTCGCGTAGGTAGAGGTATTTGGCATTGGCCAGCCGCCGCACGGATTCGCTGGCGGCCAGGTCGTAGGAGGCCGGGTCGATGCCGGGGACGTCGGGATCGCCCTCGCCGATGCGCTGTACCACGCCGCCGGGCAGCAGGCCCCCGACCACCTGCACGGCCGGATACGACAGTGCCATGTCCGCCCTCCCCAGGCCGGCAGAACCCAGAGCTGACACCCGGCAACGAAATGATCACTCGGGGTGTCGAACCGAGCCTATAGATCCACCTGCATGCCTACAAGGCCGCAGGGGGCGACCGGTTGTCGCCTTGTCGTCACCGGAGCTGACCGCGTCGCTGCGGGACGGGGCCGCCCGCCAGGCGGGACCCGACGAAGGGCCGCCAGCGACAGTCCACATTGGCCACCGGTCGGCCCCGCGTGGCGGGTGCCGGCAACGCGCACCATGATCCAGGATCTTGGGGCGCGCGGCCCTTACGCGCCTTGTCCCCGACGCCCGCACGTACGGGTGCATCCGCTCGACCGAACCAGGAGTCCACAACGTGATCAACAGATTCGCCGGCAACTGCGGCACGTGCCGACGACGGGTGCAGGCCGGGGCCGGACAGCTGATCAGGAGCGGGGCCGGCTGGATCACCTACCACGACGGCTGCGCCCCGGTCGTGACCGCCCCGCCGCCGGGCACCCACCACGGGTGGCACGACCTGCCGGTGGTGGGCTTCGACATCGAGACCACCGACAACGAGCCGTTGGACGCCCGGATCGTCTCCGCCGCGCTGGTGTACTCCGACGGCACGACCGCACGGTGGCTCATCAATCCGGGCGTGCCGATCCCACCCCGCACCACCGAGATCCACGGGATCACCGACGAGATGGTGCGTAGCACCGGACGACCGGCCGGGGAGGCGCTGGCAGAGCTGGGCGCGGCCGTCGGGAAGGTGATCGCCGACGGGACGCCGCTCGTCGCCTTCTGCGCCCACTTCGACGTCACGACGTTGCACGCCGAACTGGCCCGGCACGCCCTGCCGGCGCTGGACTGGGACCGCGCCGTCATCGTCGACCCCTCGATCCTGCACCAGGAGGTCGAACCCCGCTGGTACGGCAGCCAGAAGCTCGGTGACCTGTGCCGGTACTACGAGGTGCAGCTCAGCTCCGCCCATGACGCCACGAGCGACGCCCGCGCCGCCGTCGGGATGGCGCTGTCGATCGCGGCCCGGCACGAACGCATCGCCCGGATGCTCCCCGACGACCTCCACCGGGCGCAGGTCACCTGGTACGCCGCGCAGAAGCGCAAGCTCCAGGCGTACTTCGACCGGCAGGGCCGCGACGAGCGGGTCAGCCTGGAATGGCCGCTGGAGACCAGGCGACGCCGATAGGCCACCCCTTCTCAGCCGCCAGTCCGCACCGAATCGAAACAGGTCAGGGCCAACTACCTTCGGCCAGTTGAAGAGAGACCCGGTGCGCGAACCGGATCGCCCGGCAACCGGCCAGGCCGTTCAAGACGTCGTCCACGCTGAGCTTCGGCCGTCCACCTCTCCCGGTGGCCTCTGCCTGCTGCACGATGATGTCCGCGATTCGTTCCGGGTCATCGTCCAGCAGCAGGCAGAGGAAGTCGTCCGGGTGCAGCGCCTCAATGGCGTACGGTGCGAGCGCGTGGTCCGGGAAGTCGCGAAGGTTGGCGGTGACGATCACCTCCGCGTCGGCGGCCACGGCGGCGGCGAGCACATGGCGGTCCTTGGGATCGTTGGTCATTTCGGCGACGAGGTGCTCATAGCCCGCGACCATCGCGGTTGGGAAGTGTTCTCGCATGACCTCGACCCTGCGTTCGGCCTTGGCACCGGGCACCGACGGCGGCAGGTTCCGGCGAACCTCGTCGAGGATTGCCCGCGTCCAGAGCGGACGGTACAGGTCCTGCTCGGCGCAGCGCAGCAGGGTGTCGGCGAGGACGCTGGGCACGAGGACGCAGGCGTCCAGCACGGCAACGATCATCAGCGGTCGGTCACTCGTCCGGCTGGTCGGCTGACTGCTGGCGACCGCGCCGGATCGCTTCGTCATAGACGCCCATGTCGATTGCGTCCGCCGTCAACTCGTCCAGGGCCTCACGGCGCGCTCTCGACCGGCGTTCCTTGTAGGCCAGCACGTCGTGCAACGCGACGCGGCGGCTGGAGTTGGGGCGGGTGTAGGGCAGCACCCCGTCGTTCATCAGCTTGACCACCGTCGGGCGGGTCACGCCCAGGATCGCGGCGGCCTCCCCGGTCGACAGCTCGACGTTCTCCGCCATCACCCGCACCGGCCGCCCGCGACCGAGGATCGACACGACTTCGGCGAGGGCCTCACCCACCACGGGCGGCACGTCGACCGGTTCTCCGCCGTCGACGATCAGTTGCAGCCGCCGCCCCCGCAGCGACCGCCGGGCGAAGCGCCGCAACTCGTCACCGTTGGGCGCCGATCCGCCTGCTGGTACCACCGTCACAAGACCCT
Source organism: Micromonospora sp. SCSIO 07396 (assembly GCF_053667945.1). NCBI lineage: Bacteria > Bacillati > Actinomycetota > Actinomycetes > Micromonosporales > Micromonosporaceae > Micromonospora > Micromonospora sp. SCSIO 07396. The sequence continues at coordinate 1,078,128 of NZ_CM132210.1, read as the reverse complement.
CCGGCGTCATCGATCCCGCCACCACGATACCCGCCAAAGCGAAAAAAACGATAGGGTTAGCCGACAGGCCCGGTCGGCAGGTGGATGCGGTCGGCCGGCACCCCGGCGGCGAGCAGCCGCAGCCGCGACCCGGCCAGCATCGGCGGCGGCCCGCACAGGTGGACCTCCTGCCCCGGCCGGTAATGGTCCAGCGCCACGGTCAACGCGTCGCCCCGCTCCCCCGCCCCGGCCAGCGGATCGTGCGAGAACGCCGGCACCAGGGTGAGCCAGTCGTGGGCGCACTGGAGCTTGTCGAGGCTGATCGCGTCATGCAGGTCGGCGAAGGTGCGTGCGCCGACGACCAGGGTCACCCGCCGCCCGGCCGGTGCGGCGGCGACCTGCTCGACGAGGGCGCGCAGCGGCGCGAGGCCGGTGCCCCCGGCCACCAGCAGCAGGTCCGCCCGCGAGGTCGGGTCGAGGCCCAGCCCGACGTCGTGTGGTGGGCCGAGCCAGAGCGGGTCGCCGGGGCGTACCGCGTGGACCAGCGCGCGGGAGACTGCGGCGACCGCCCGGACATGCAGTTCGACGGTGCCGTCGGGGCGCGGGGCGTTAGCCGGTGAATACCAGCGCCACCGGCCGGGCCAGCGCCCGGTGCAGACCGGCACCGCCTGGCCAGGGCGGAACGGCAGGCGTCGCCAGGGGCGTACGGTCAGGATGGCGACGCCGTCGGCGGGCCGGTCGTGGTCGATCACCTCGGCCGGCCACCAGGCCGGGCCACCACCGGCCCGGGCGACGGCGGGGGTCACCGCCGCCGACGCCCGCCGGGCGGCCACCGCCCAGGCCGCCGCCAGCTCCGGCGTCCCGGGCGCGTGCCGGCCGACGGTGGCGGTGAGCGCGGCCTCGACGGCCACCTGGTGCGGCAGCAGGCGGTAGCGGCGGTAGGCGTGGCCGAGCACGGCCAGCAGCGCCGCCCGCCCGGCCGGGTCGTCGCCGCCGCTGGCGAGCCGCCCCAGCGCGGCGAGGAACACGGCCGCCTCCCGCTCCGGCAGCCGCCCCGGGCAGCGCTCCTCGACCGCGCACCAGAAGTCGTCGGCCGCCGCGCGGGCGTACCGCAGGGTGGTGGACCACGACGCGGCCAGGGCGGCGGTCACGCGCCGGCCTCGTCGGCGAAGGCCCGCCGGGCCGCGTCCACCGCGCCGGCCGGCACGTCCAGCGCCCACAACACCCCGGCCAGGTAGTCGACCACCCGGCAGTGCTGCTCCTCGGTCAGGCCCAGGCCGCGCCACGCCCCGGCCGCCGGCCGGGCGATGTCCCCCGCCGGCCCGCCGAGCGCCACCGTGAGAATCAGCGCCAGGTGTCCGGCGAGCCGGACCCGATCAACCCCGATGAGGTACGGCGCCAGCTCGGCGTCCGCCGCCACCAGCCGCAGCCACCGGGCCACCGCGTCGCGCACCCCCGCCGACCCGAGCGCTTCCAGGGGGTACGGCCCGAGCCCGGTCACGCCCGGATCCAGGTGAAGTCGTCAAGCACCACCGCCATGGCACGCCCTTCCGTCGAGATCGCGAAGTGGACCGGCACCGGGGCGGGCGGGGACGGCGCAGACGCGATGGGGGCCGCGCCCCGCCGGAACCCAGCACCCGCCCCGGGCCATGCGTCCACCCTGGCCAGAACGGCACTCCCTCGGTACGACTACGCTCTGCACCTACGCTGTACCAGTTCTGAAGTCGAGTCGCTGAACTGTTGGCGGCCGGTATCGAAGCGATCGGGGGCGGATGGATGACGACCGTGCAGAGGTGGACCGGCCGGGAAACCCGGGCGCTGCGCCACGCCCTGCGGATGAGCATCCGCGACTTCGCCGAGCACCTCGGCGTCAGCGATCGCACGGTGTCCAAGTGGGAGGCCGGCCGGGAGACGGTGCAGCCCCGACCCGAGATGCAGGCAGCTCTCGACACCGCCCTGCGGAGGGCCAGCGAGGAGGCGGTGAGCCGGTTCAGTGCAATGGCGGGTGAGAGTGCCGTTCCTGCTGCCGCTGGCGGATACCGCATCCAGTCCCACAAGTTCATCCCCGCGTTCATCGGAGCGGAGGCAGCGAAGATCCTGGCCGGACTGCCGCAGGTGAATCCGCGTCCACACGAGTGGCTACAGGTTTCGGCGACGAGGGTCCCGCATCCGAGCGGTCAGTGCACGGCTCACGTCTTCGCCTGCGGCGTGGTGGTGTTCCACCTCGAACAGGAACTCACCCACCCGAACCTTGCCGAATTCGCCGCCTGGCGGTACGCCAGTTACGAAGAAGACCTGCCCTGGGCCACCCGTGAGGTTGGACAGCTCCTGTCGGATCAGACCGAGTGCCGGGCGGCGGCACCGGAGTATGTGATGTCGATGTATCTCCTGCACGAGCCGGGATGCCGCCGCGAGGACCTGGACAACGCCGTGCGATTGTTGAGCCTGCCAGCTGTCCTGGTCGACCGCCACGCGACGCCTCGACCACAGCCCGTTCCGGAGCAGGTGGAGCGAGGGCTGTTGACCGAGGGAGTCGACCAACTCCCCGCCGAGCCATTCGGCATCGCTGGCGTGTCCGTCGGCTTCGCCGCCTGGTCGGGGCTGGCCTACCACGCGATCTCGCCGGACCGTGCCCTCACCGCTGATGAACTGCTCTCGCTGGAGATCGACGTGCAGATGTTCTGGGCCTACTGCCGGCACATCCAACAGGCAGTGGAGGAGGGTCGAGACCCCGTGATGCCGCAGCGGTTCGGCTGGCGCTTCCTGAGGGCCGCCCACTCGCGACTCACCACTGCACGAGTCCAGGAAACGGCACAGCACTGCCTGATGCGTGAGGCAGCCGTGACGACGAGCGGCCTACCGGACCGCCTGGCACAGGCCCAGGCGGCGCTTCGCGAGGCTGAGACGATGAGAGTCGGAGTCAGCGCATGAGCAGCACGCGGGCGGCGTTGGTCGTCATCGACATGCAGAACGGCTTCATCAACGACCAGAGCCGGCACGTCATCCCCAAGGTCGTGGAGCTGGTCGAGCGGTGGGAGGCCACGGGACGGCCGGTCGTCTTCACCCGCTACCACAACTACCCGGGCAGCCCCTTCGAAAGGCTGATCCACTGGTCGAAGGTGCAGCACGCCCCGGAGACGGACATCGTTCCCGAGCTACAACCACACGCCGATCGGGCGCGTGCGGTGATCGACAAACGCATCTACTCGTACTTCACCAGCGAGGGAGCGGACATCGTTGCCCGGGAGGGCTGGACCGACCTCGTGTTCTGCGGTGTCGCCACCGAAAGCTGCGTGCTGAAGTCAGCGGTGGACGCCTTCGAGCGTGATCTCACCCCATGGCTCGTCACGGACGCCTCGGCAAGCCATGGCGGTCCAGTCGCCCACGACGCCGGCCTGCTGGTTGCCCGCCGCTTCATCGGAGCAGGGCAGCTCATCAACGCCAGCGAGGTGAACGTGGATGCCCGCGGGCGGGTTGGCAGCCAAATCGATCCGTCGTAGGAGTCCGCTTGGATATCGACGGGGCAAAACGCGAGGTGCGCGAAGCGGTTTGGTCACGGCTGGAGCAGGCCGGCCAGGCGCTTTCCCCCGGCGCTCACGGGCGCATCCCCAACTTCGTCGGAGCCGGGTGGCCGCCGAGCGGCTTGCACGACATAACGCGTGGCGTAGCGCCAGCGTCGTCATGTCCAACCCGGACCAGGCCCAACTGCCCGTAAGGCTTCGGGCGCTTGCGGACGGCAAACTCCTCTACATGGCGGTGCCGAAGATCGCCGACATCCGGCCCTTCTATCTGCTAGATCCTGCCGACCTGAACGCGGCTCCCGCCGACGTCGCGACCGGCAGCGGCGCGGCGGCCCATGCGCCGAAGGTCGGCATCAGCGAGATGCGGCCGGTGGATCTGGTGATGTGCGGCAGCATCGCGGTCAACCGTGACGGCGTGCGGATCGGGAAGGGCGCGGGCTATTCGGACATCGAAGTCGGGCTACTCACCGAGGCCGGCTTGGTCGGCTCGTCCACCATCCTCGCGACAACGGTCCATCCGTTGCAGATCGTTGACGGGCCACTCCCCGAGTCGTCACACGACTTCGGCCTCGATCTGATCATCACTCCGGATGAGGTGATCGAGTGTCGGCGACGACAACGTCCGACCGGTATCTACTGGGACAGCCTCAGCGCGCAGAAGATCGACGCCATTCCAGTCCTCAAATCATCAGCGACATCCGGATGAGGCCGGTGGGTGTCACTCCTGACAGCCTTAATCGTCAGCCCATCCGGCCACTTCAGAGATGAATTATCCGCCACAACTGGCCTGATATGAGAGATGTTCCCCATTTACGACAAGACCGGCAGTCACCAACTTCTGCAACCCGTCAATGCCATGCGATTCGACCATCTCTGAAACCACTATCGCCTTGTAAGACGAGAGCGCGAGAATCAGCCTTTTGGCCGCCGGAGCCGCCAAGGGAGCAACAACAAGGATGTACTCCTCGGCGTCGCGCTTCAGCCCTCGCAGTTCGTCACGAGCGGGTGACGTCAACCCACTCGTTATCGGCCCGAGGCCCTGGTGCCAGGCGTCATAGGCTTCCCTCTCCGCTCGGCAGGAGTTGCTGACGGAAGCGCTGGGCGATGAATCAGCCCATCCAACAATTGGCCATGGCGACGAGGACGGCGAGGGCCGCGCCTGTTTATCGAGGATCGCAAGGGCACGCCTCCTCTGCTCCTCTTTGGCAACGGGATCGTCCGCGGCGGGGGATCCTAACCAACTCACGAAATTTCCCACCAAGAAGGCCATCACCATGAACGCGATTATACGCCCAACCTTTCCCAATCGCTTTGGTTGAACGGGCGGGGAATAGGGCCGGTAACTCGACTGGGGATTATACAAGGACGGAGGAGGGGAAGGTAGCCAGCCACGCCCGGTCGACAGCCTCGAATGATCACCTCGCCAATGACCTTCTACCCAGAATCCATTACGATAATGACCACGAACGTAGTGGCCCCGAACATGATGCCGCCGCATTTTTATCCCTACCCTCGACTACCTGGAGGGGGGTCCAACGGGGTTTCGTATGCCTGCCCACCGTTAGAAGCTAGAGTCATAGCGTCGTAGCGGTCGAGGATGAGGCGCTTGGCGCGGTATTCGCCGTGGGTGGCTTCGTCCTTCTGACGGACGACCTTGAAGGTGTCCATGATGTAGTCCACGTCATCGCGGTCGACGCCATAGAGATGGAAGTACGCCGCATTCAGCTCAGCACGAACAAGATCACGTCTAGCTGCATCCCAGCGAAACGGTGGACCGTCATAGCCTAGATCGCGAGCATAAGGAGCAAGATCATCGGCAGTATAAGTTAGCTCCACTACCCGCTCCGCGATCCAGTCGGCGAGCGTCCCGCCATTTCGACTCCACGGCACTATGTCGTCATAGCGCACTGGCGGCAGAATTGGAAGCTGCTTGAGTACGTAGTACTTCAAGTGGGTGCCTGATGCTTTCTGCCTGACCACGAAGTCAAGCACAAAAGCGCTGAGATTCGCCTGAAGCCCCGCAGAGACGATCGCCGGAAGTGCCAGCAGGTATGTGTCTCCCACCGCTGCTCGCGGGATGACAGTGGAGATCAGAGTCCGCTCGTCGGTGCTGCGACAGATATCACGCCACCCAAGGATCCAATTTCGCTGCCATGACTTGCCAGCGAGCCGCTCTTTCACCTCCTCGCTGGCCACCCAGTATCGCGGGATCGGCAATTTCCTCGGATCAGCGTGCGCGGTATCATCGAATCGGGGAAGGGTGCCCATACTCGCTTGAGCCTCGGTCTGCCCCTCGTAGCTACCAAGCCGATGGTCGAAATGATGAGCCATCTTGGCCTCATAGAGCGGCAGCATTCGCTCGCCACCCCGAACGAAGGCATTGCCGTCGAGCCGCCAGCCCTGCTCCGACAGTTCTTCCGAACCACGGAAGAGGCCGGAATCATTGGCCATGTGGAACATGGCCATGAATGACAATCCCCAGGGATTACCGTCGGCCACATACTCTCGCCAGAGCACCGGCACCCGGCGATAGATACCGAGCGTGATCTCGGCGTCGCGTCGGGACAGAAAGACCGGGCAGGTGCCGGTGTTCGGGTTGAGCAGGGTGATCTCTTCGGGCGTTAGCGAGTAGGCCCGTGCAGCGATCTGACTTGCTTGGCGCACTCGAAACACCAGCGACACCTGCTCGGCAATCCGCTCGCTTCCGCTGACGGCTAACAGCGCGAAACGGAAGGAGTGATGCACGTTCGGGAAGACCTTGTCTTCGTTCTCGAAGTCGTACAGCGACACCAGAGTCTTGGTGACCACCAGGTCCTTGAAGAAGTCCTGGGTGGTGGCGTCGGTAGCGATGCCTGTGGGGACGATGATGCCGAGCTGACCTCGCGGGTGCAGCACCACCCGGGCCGTCTCGGTGAACACCGAATACGTGTTGATGTCGCCCTTGCCGGTCAGCGGATACCGCCCCGACGACCGGAGCAGGTGACTGAACCCGTCCGCCTCGTGCAGGGCAGCAATCCACTCCGCGTACAGCATCTTCTGGGCCGGCTCGTCGCTGTCGGCCAGTGCGGCGATGGCCTTCTTGCGGGCGGCGGCGTTCTTCGCCCCGGCGATCTCCGGGTCGCGGGAGGCGAAGAACTCCTGCTCCTGGAGCTTGACCCGCTCCCACGGCGGGTTGCCGAGGACGCAGGAGAAGCCGCCCTCCCAGCCCGTCGCCTCGTCCGCCGGGCCGTACTCCGGCACCCGGAAGATGTGCGGGAACTCGATGTGCCAGTGGAAGAAGCGGTACTGCCGGGTCAGCTCCTCCACCAGCGACTCGACCCGGTGCATGTCCAGCGAGGCTTCGCCCTTGTCCAGGCGTTCCAGCACCGCCTGGGTGATGGCGCTCTCCCGGGTCTCCTCGGTCTTCGCCTGGACGAAGGCGGCACACCAGGCGTCGGCCACCGTCTTCGCGTGCCGGCGCTCTGCGTCCAGCGCCTGCGCCCGCTTGGCCTGCACGTGCACGTCGGCGAGCCGGCGCGGCAGCTCCGCGTACACGATCTCTTTGACCTCGGCGGCGAGCGCGCTGTTACCGACCTCGATGCCCGCCGCGCCGAACAGGTCGCCCTGGCCGGTGTTCTCCTTGGCGTTCTGCCGCTTGAGGGCGTTCACCACCGCGCGGTCGTCGCCGGTGAGGGCGGTGAAGGCGGCATCGGGGATGCCCTGCTTGAGCAGCTTCGGGGTGACGCCGAGCAGGGAGTTGCCGACCCGGATGTTGGCGTCGAGATAGCCGAGCGGGCGACCCGGCTCCATCGCCTCCAGCCAGAGCGACACCTTCGCCAGCTCGGCGGCCATCTCGTTGACGTCCACACCGTAGATGCAGCGGGCCACCACCCGGCGCATCGCCGAGCGGACCGCGTCCGGGGCGGGCTCCAGCTCGTCGGTCTCCTCGGCGGCGACCCGCTTGGCGATGCGGCGGGCCGCCGCGATGAGGAAGTGCCCCGACCCACAGGCCGGGTCGCAGACGGTCAGGGCGAGCAGCGCCGTGATCCGCTCCTCGGGGGTGGGCAGCGCCGTGGCCTCGTCCAGCAGTGGGTCGAGCGCCGAGTCGAGCAGGCACTCCACCAGCGACGACGGGGTGTAGTAGGAGCCGGTGGTCTTGCGTTCGTTGCCGGCGAGTCGTTCGGTGTGGAAGCGGCGGGCCGGGGCGTCCCAGCGGGGGCGCAGCTCCAGCAGCGACTCGTAGACGCTGCCCAGCTCCTCCGCGCCCAGGTGCTGGAAGTCGACCCGCTGCCGGCCGGTGCCCCGGCGCGCGGGCAGCACGGCCAGGGCCTCGACGGCGCGCAGCAGCGCGGTGTTGCTGAGGCTGGCCTCGGCGATCGGCCTGTCGAGCGGGCCGGGCTCGTAGAGGCCGCCGATGCCGGGCAGGCCCAGGGTCGCGTTGCCAGCCTCCTCGCCGAGGAACCGGAAGACCAGCCGCACCGCCTCCCACAGGTCGCCGTGGCCGGAGTGCCGGCGGCGCAGCGCCAGCTCGCGCAGCCGACGGGCCGAGAAGAACGCGTCGTAACGCTGCCGGGCCTGCGGGGCGGCCTCCGGGTCGAGCAGGGCGGTGCGGTCCTCGGCGACGAACCAGAACAGCAGCCGGTAGACCAGCCGCAGCAGGGAACGCTTGTAGTCCTCCAGCGACAGGGTGACCTCGATGCGCTCCCGCAGGGCCGCGTTGTCCGGGTGGTCGAGGAAGCCGGTGCCGAGAATCTCCAGCGCCGCCTCCACCCCGTCGCGGAGCTGCGCCAGGGCCCGTTCGCCCTGCTTGGCTCCCTCCGTACGCCAGGCTTCCAGCAGGCACGACGACGGCCCGGCCGCCGCGTCGCGGACGGCGAGCCGGGAGGCGTGCGCCACCCGGTAGAGGAGCACGAAGTCGGGGAACAGGTCGCCCTCGAAGATCGCCTCCAGGTCGAATTCGAGGTACGCGGTGCCGACCAGGCTTGTCGAGTCGCGCAGCAGCCGCAGCCGCTGACCGTTGGCGACGATCCCCCACAGGTGCTGCTCGGCGCGGTTGAGCAGCTGCTGCATCAGCGAGTGCGGGGCGGCAGCCGCCGCGCCGCGCATGCCCGGGGTCCGCCGGTCCAGGTCCGTGCCCCAGCCGAGCAGATGCACGGGTACGGCCCCGAAGCGGTGGCTGACCGGGAACGGCTTCTCGTCCACCGTGATGCCGCCGGGCAACGACTCGATGCCGTCGTAGCCCAGCTCCCGCAGCAGGATCAGCAGCCAGCGCTCCCGGGTCAGCCGGGCCGGCGGGTTGTCGCCGGCCCGCTCCCGCTGCCGCGTGAAGTCCCGCCACACCTCCTGGAGGTAGGCGTAGGAGCGGTTGGCGTAACGGCGCACCGACTCGCCGGACTGGAGGCCGTAGCTCGCCGGGTCCGCGCCGGGCAGCTCGGCGGCGCCGTCGCCGATCCGCTGCACCAGGCCGGCGGGAAGCAGCCCGCCCTCGACCCGTACGGCGGGGTAGGTGACGGCGGTCATGCGGCGGCCTCCGGGAGGTAGACGTAGACGCCGAGCACGTCGGCGGGCTTCTGGGCGGTGACGGCGACCTGGCGGCGGACCCGCTGGCCGGCCGCCTCCCGCACCCGGATGTGCGCGCCGCGCAGCGCCTCAGCGAGGCCGTCGGCCGTCGCGTCGAGGTGCGGCACCACCGCGTCCAGCCCGCCGATCACCCGCTCCAGCAGCGGGGTCGCGGCCTCGGGCAGCACGTTGCCGCTCGGGGTGGCCGCCAGCAGCGCGGCCACCTCCCCATCGGGCAGCCACTCGGCCGCCGCCGGCGCACCCCGGAACGCCAGCAGCCGGGCCTCCTCGGCGACCATCCGGCGGGGCTCGGCGTCGGCGGCCCGGGTGGGCAGGGTCAGGTGCAGCCGGAACCGCACCAGCAGCAGGGTGGTCCGCTTGGCCACCGCCGACGTGCGCATCACCCCGGCCCGACGGGCGGGCCGCTGGTCGGCCGGGACCGTCCGGTCCAGCGCGCTCTCCAGCAGATAGCGGGCCAGCGCCGAGACGTACGGGTCGGTGCGGTCCAGGTGGGCGGCGCGGGCCGGGGTGGGCAGCTCGCGGCGCAGGGCGAGGGTGGCCGGGTAGCCGGCCGGGAAGGCGTCCCGCAGCGGCAACGGCAGCATGCCCGTTGTCGCGTCGAAGCCGTCGCCGTTGGGCACGACGTCCGCGCCGAGCGCGGCGAAGCCGACGCGGGCGAACTCGGCCACCTCGTCGGGTGCGCCGAGGCTGGCCCGGATCTCCGCCAGCTCCGGCTTGACCTCTTCGAGCTGGGCTGCGATGGCGCGCTGGGCGTACTTGGTGCGGGACTTCTTCTCCCGCTGGGCGGCGCTGTCCCACTCCCGGTGCAGCTCCTCGCGGTGCGCCACGCCGAGGCCCTCGATGGTGAGCTGTTCCGGCGTGTCCGGGGCGAGCAGCAGTTCCTGCGCGATGGTCTGCAACACGTCGTCGCTGCGGTCCGGCACCGGCACCGAGACGCCGAGCGCCCTGCGGATCTGCTCATGCTTGCGCAGCAGCACCCGGAGCACGATCTCGTCGATCCGGTTGTCCGTGCCGTAGATCATCACGGCGCGGACCTTCGGCGCACGCTGGCCGAACCGGTCGACGCGGCCCTCCCGCTGCTCGTGCCGGGTCGGGTTCCACGCCAGGTCGTAGTGCACCACCGCCTGGAAATGCTCCTGGAGGTTGACGCCCTCGGAGAGGCAGTCGGTGGCCACCAGCACCGGACGGCGCTTCGGGTCGCCGGTCAGCTCCCTGATCCGCTCCATGCGCTCCTCCGGCGGCAGCGCGCCGGTCACACAGCCGACCGTGAACGCCTTGCCGAGCGCGGCGGTCAGCCGGTCCGCAACGTATTCTGCGGTGTCGATGTAGCGGCAGAACACGACCGGGTTGAAGCCGTCGCCGAGCAGCGCCTTGACCTCCTTGACCAGCAGGTCGAGCTTCGCGTCGCCCTTGGCGGCGAGCGCCTCGGCGCGACGGGCGAAGGCGAGCAGCCGACGCCGCTCCGGGCCGGCCGAGACCTCGGTGTCGGCACCGGGCACCAGGTCCACCGACTCCTGGGTCTCGTCGTCGGGCAGATCCAGCACGGCAGCCCGGCCCAGGGCGTCGGCCTCGGCGGCGTCGGTGGCGTCGGCGTTCGCCGCCCGGGTACGCAGCGTCGCGGCGGCGGCCTGCGGCGAGGAGGCCAGCGCCCGCAGCAGCGCCAGCGCCGACCAGTAGCGCACCCGCTGGCGCACCTGGCCGCCGATCGGGTCCCGCACGGTCTGCCGGGCGTAGCCGACCACGTCGTCGAAGAGGCTGCGGTAGTCGCCGGTCAGCCGGTAGGCGCGCTCGGTCGAATCCCGGTCCTCCGGGAACGGGGTGTCCTCCAGGAAACTGCGGATGTCCACCCGGCGGCGCTGCACGAAATGCCGGGCCAGCAGCTCCCGGCCCTCGACCAGGTCGAGGTCGATGGTCTCCAGGCGCGGGTCGAGCAGGCCGACGAGGTTGCGGAAGCCGGCGTCCTTGCCGCTGTGCGGGGTGGCCGTGACCAGGATCAGGTGCCGGTCGGCGCGGGCGGCCAGCCGGCGGACCAGCTCGTGACGCAGCATCCGCGACCTGCCGCCGGAATTGCTGTCGTCGAGCACGCACGAGTGCGCCTCGTCGACGATCACCAGGTCGGGGGCACCGCGCAGGAACTGGTCGCGCAGCTCGGGCCGCTTGATGTAGTCGGTGGAGACCACCACGTGCCGGTAGCGGTCGAAGATGGACTGCGCGCCGACCAGGTCCCGCTCCAGCCGGCGTACGGTGCCGGGCAGCACCAGCTCGGCGGCGATGCCGAACTTCTCGGCCAGCTCCCGCTGCCACTGCTCGGCCAGGGCCGGGCTGCACAGCACCGCCAGCCCGTTCGCGTCGCCCTGGGCCAGCAGCTCGGCGGCGATCAGGCCGGACTCGACGGTCTTGCCGATGCCCACGTCGTCGGCGATCAGCAGCCGGACGGTGTCCTGCCGCAACGCCATCAGCAGCGGCACGAGCTGATAGGGCCGGGGCTCGACGGCCAGCGCGCCGAGGGACCGGAACGGCCCACCCGTGGAGCGGAAACCGATCCGCAGCGCGGTACGCAGCAGGGCGGCGCGGCTGGCGTTGCCGGCGTCCGACGGGTCGGGGTAGGCGAACGTCGCCGACGCGACGTCCTCCAGGTCGGGTAGGACGGCGGCGCGCTCGTCGTCCGAGCCGCCGAGGGGCCGCAGCACCAGCAGCTCCGGCTCCGACTCGGGGAGCACCACCCACTCCCGGCCCCGCGCCCTGACCAGCGTGCCCGGCTCGAACCGCGCTGCGGTCACCGTCATCAGTTGCTCCCCGTCCTGTGCTGCCCGAACACGCTCGGATACCGGTCCACCGCCTGCTGCCACCCGCCCACCGGCACCCGGATCGGCGTCCACCCCGCGTCGATGAGATTCTCCTCGGCGTCGTCGTCGCGGCCCTCGCCGAAGGGCTCGCCGGGCACGTCGACGAACACCGCCGCCCGCTGCTCCCGGTAGACCAGGTCGGGCGTCGCCCCGGCGACCTGTTCCCGCCCGCCCTCCGGCGTCCGGTAGCCGGCCTGCGTCAACCAGGCCACGAAGTCCGCCGCCGGGCCGGTCAGGTGCAACCCGGCGGCGGGTCGGCCGGCGCTGGTGTTGGTCGTCGTGGACGCGGCCAGGTCCAACAGCACGTCGACCACGAGGTGCCTGTCGACCAGCTTGTGGAACGGCTGGTTGGAGTACGACAGCAGGCAGTCGTAACAGCCCTGGACGCAGCGGTCGCCGCCGGCCACGACGTCCTGCGGCACTTCGTCGCCGGTCTCCGGGTCGAAGTGCGCGATCTCCAACGCCTTCGCCGCCACCCGGCTGATCTTGTCGGGTTCCTCGACGAGGCGACGGAGCACACCGGCCCCACCCTCGGCACTCTCGATGAACAGCATCCGCCCCTGGTCCTCGGAATCGGGCAGCAGCTCACCGGTGAGTTCCGAGTCCTCCACCTGGAAGGTCGCCTCGATGCCCCGCTCGACGGCGTACAGCAGCGAGATCGCCTCCTCACGGCTGGCCTTGCGGGTCAACCGCAACACCAGGACGTTGCGCCGGTCCTCGACGTAGGGGATCACCCGCTGCTTGCGCTTGATGTCATCGGCGGCCCCGACGTCCTCCTCGTCGCTCGTCTTCTCGCCCGCTTTGGACTCCGAGAGCCAGTCCCCGCTGGTGGTGTCCAGGAAGAAGCCACGCTTCCTGCCGTCCTTACGCCTGATCAGCCCCAGGTTGGCCCGGCGCACCGTAGCGGCGTCACCGTAGACCAGGGTCGCCACGGCCGGCGCGTCCTGCGGCCCGACCGTCGCGGTGAGCTTGCCCGGCCGCCCGCCGTGGTGGTGGAAACGGTAGGACGTCTCGATCTCGAAACCGGCCCGCCGCCGCTCCTCCTCGTCGGAGGAGATCCGCTCCCGGCGCTGGGTCCGTACCGTGTAGAGCCGCAGCAGGTTGTCGTCGATGCCGCCGAGCTGCTCGCCGCAGCTCTCGCAGACGTCGACGCCCGCGACATCGTCGTGCAGGTGCCCGCAGGCGCGGCAGCGCCGGGCGGACGTGGTGAACACGCTGTCCCTGCCCGGCTCCGCCGCCTGCTGCAACTGCACGCCCCGCACCATGTAACGCGCACCCTCGTGATAGATCAGCGACTGCGGACCGAACTCGCTGATGCCGATGAACCGCGGCCGGTGGATGTAGTCACCCTGCCGCTGCCCGTTGAGCCCCGGAATGTAGGCGGCCAGCGGCAGCCGGGGAAACGAGTAGCCCGGCAGGAAGCCCTCGGACGCGAGATAGCGGTAGGTGTAGAAGTCGGTCTGCGGCTCGTCGGAGTCCTCGTTGCGCAGCAGGTCGAGCTGTACCCGGGCGTCGTTGGCCCGACGACGTGCCTCCTCACGGCCCTTGTGCGAGACGTTCGTGTCGACCGCCCGGCGGCCCTGCACCTCGTACTCCCGCAACGCGGCGTGATAGAGCTTGCGCCACCGGCCCAGGGCGTTCTCGAAGGTGCGGGGGGCCTGGTCGATCATCTCCGCCGGCCAGCTGGGACGCCACCAGGGGGAGCTGGCCAGCTCTCCCACCACATCCCCGGCGAGCGTCGCCTCGGCCCTGACCAACGCCCGGCGACGGGCCTCCGGATCCTCGACCGACCTCTTCAGCTTCGGCAGCAGTTCCAGCGACGGATTCTCCCCGCCGGTCTCCATCACGGCGGCCAGCGAGCTGGGCAGCTCCTCCCCCGTCTCGGCCAGCCAGATCGCCTGGAGGTGCGAACGGACCAGGTCCTCGTTGGCCAGGTCGAGGCGGGGCGGCTGCACCGCGCCGCCGACCATCAGCGTGGGCCGCTTGAAGTAGTACTGGTCGTGCGCGCTGCCGGTCGAGCAGTAGGTGACCACCAGCGCGGGCTGCCCGGAGCGGCCGGCCCGGCCGGCCCGTTGGGCGTAGTTGGCCGGCGTGGGCGGCACGTTGCGCAACGCCACCGCGTTGAGCGCGTTGATGTCGACGCCGAGCTCCATCGTCGGCGAACAGAACAGCAGGGGCAGATCCCCCTCGCGGAACTCGCGCTCCCGCTCCTGCCGGACATCAGGCGTCACCTGTGCCGTGTGCTCCTTGGCCTGTAGGCCGGTGAGCAGGTGTGAGGTGTCCCGGTAGAGATCGCGGAAGAAGGTGTTGACCCGGGCGCCGACCTCACCGGAGAGCTGCTTGCGGACCCGGTCCTCCGCGCCCGCCCTGCCATCGCCGGCCTGCCACCTCAGCGCATGCGAACGCAGCTGGTAACCGCCGATCAGGTCGTCGCCCTCGGCAGGCGCGGCCTGGATCACCAGGTCGGCCTCGGTGAGCGCCGCCAGTAGATCGCGGATGATGTCCTGGGCGTCGGCGACGCTGCACGGCTGCCGACGCTTGTCGTACTGACGTTTGAGGTACTTGCCCAGCGCACCGCGCCCCGACAGGTGCAGGTGGGAGCGGGGGCGGCCCTTGCCGCTGGGCTTGGGAAAGGCTACCGCCGCGACGGTGGCCCGCTCCCGCAACCCGAGCGCCCACGGCTCGACCAGGTGCTGCTCCGACAGCCGACGGATCTCGTCGAAACCGTCACCGGTGAGGCACCGCACGTCGATGGCCAGATTGCGACGCATCTCGTCGAGCAACGTCGCCGCGATCTCGTAACGGTGCTCCGGGTTGTCGTCGCGCAGGAGATGGTGGCTGCGCTCCCAGATCTCCTGGTCCGCCGCGACCTCGTCCAGATAGCGGTAGCCGACGCGGAGCAGGCCGGTCTGTTCGAGGTTGGGCATGGTCACCCGCCAGCCCCGCTCCAGGTCGAGGTAGAGCCGGTAGTTGACCACCTCGCGCAGGGCCCGCCAGATCTCCTCCCTGCCGAAGCGGGCCTCCGGCCGGCGGGCGAACTCGGTCAGCTGCAACCCGAGCGCCTCGGTGACCCGCTGGGCCACCAACTCGTGGGTGAGACCGTCGGGCTCCTCCGCCGCCGCCCGGTACAGGGCGCCCCGCAGCTGCACCACCTGCACGAAGTCGTTGAAGTGGCCGGCCTGGAGGGAGGCGTCCTGGCGGTTGTCGACGAACGACAGCAGCTTGCGCGCCGGCTTGTCGAGGGTCGGATCGGCACGCAGCGCCCGCACGATGCTGGCGCCGACCACCGAGAGCGCGGAGCTGCGTCCCTCGGTGGAGAGCTTGGCCAACTGGGCGAAGTCCTTGCCCCGCTGCCGCTCGTAGGAGACCCGGCAGCGCAGACAGAAACGGAACGGTGCGGCGACCCAGGCGGCGGTGATCCCCTTCCCCGCCGCGACCTCGAAGCCCTCGGCGTCGACGTGCACCACCTCGGGCAGGTGCTTACGCTTGTCCTCGGCCGGGACGGTGCTGCCGTCGTCGGCGAGGACCGTCCACGAGTACGGCAGCCGGCCGTCCTGCACCGCGATCTCCAGGCTGGCGGGCCAGGGCTGGTCGTCGCTGAGGTAGAGGTAGCCACCGTCTTCGCTGGTGTCCGAATCCTGCCGCGCCTCGAAGCCGTTCGCCGTCCGGCGAACCGTCAGGTATTCCTGCCCGCACTCCCGGCAGAAGGCCAACGGCACGAGGATCTTCCGCTCGGTGGGGCCGCTGTCCGGGGAGACGGTCTGGTAACGACTCGTGATGTGCCGCCGAGCTGGTGACTCGACGGTGACGTAGACGTTGTCGCCCTTGGAGAGGAACTGGTGCAGCCGGAACGCGAAGACCGGTCGCCCGGTCTCCGGGTGCCTGATGCTGGCGCCCGCCTGGAGCACGGCCTGGATGGCCGTCTGGCAGTCGGTGACCGGTTCCCGCGTCAGCTCGGTCAGGTTCTCCGCCGCCTCCGGGACGGTACGCGGGACCCGTCGGCGGACCGGCCGGCCGGTCTCCTCCTCCGGCTCGATGCCGAATGCGCTCTCCACCCAGTGCGCCAACGGATCCGCGCGGAAGTCGTCGATACCCGGTTCATGACCGCCCCGGCACCAGAGCCGCACCTGCTGCGCGAGCGCGTCGGCGCCTGGCTGCCCACCCGTCGTGGCGCGATGGAGCGTTTCGCCGATGATGTGCTCCGGCGCGACCGGCTGACCGAACAGCCGGGTCGCCACGTCCGCCACCGCCTCCCGCTGGTGTGCGGCGTCGCCCTCGGTGGTCATGGTCGCCGAGGTGCCGATGCACTGGAGATCCGGTGCCTGGCATGCCTCCCGCGTCCGGCGGACGAGGAACGCCACGTCGGCGCCCTGTCGCCCCCGGTAGGTGTGCAGCTCGTCGAGGACGAGGAACCACAACCCGCTGGCGGCCCTGATCAGGCGGTCCCGTTCCCGGCGTCGGGTCAGCACCAGTTCCAGCATCACGTAGTTGGTGAGCAGGATGTCCGGTGGATTCTGGAGAATCCGACGTCGGGCCTCCTGGTTCTCCTGACCGGTGTAACGGTCGAACGTGACAAGCGGCGTTCCGTCGGTAAAGCCCCAGCAGAGGAACTTCTCCAACTCGTGCAGCTGACTGTTGGCCAGTGCGTTCATCGGATAGACGATGATCGCCTTCACCCCGGGCCGATAGCTGCCGTCCGCCTTGGCCCGCAGCACCCGGTCGACGATCGGCACGATGTAGGACAGGCTCTTACCCGAGCCGGTGCCGGTGGTCAGGACGTAGCTGTGCCCGGCACGGGCCGTCGCGATGGCCTCCCGCTGGTGCTGGTGCAGCCGCAACGGCTGACTACCCGGGTCACGCGGGTGATCCTTGCGGCGGAAGATCCGCTCGTTGTCCGGATGGAGCAGGCCCGCCGCGACGAGAGCGTCCACAGTGCCACCGGAGGCGAAATTCGGATTCAGTGACAGATAGGGCGCGGGCCACTGGTAGCCGGAGGCGGCGAGCTGCTCGACATGCCTTCTGATCTTCGGATCCCGGGGGTCGACGAAGCTCGATGTGAACTCCTGGTAGTCCCCGATGAGTCGATCACGCACATCGAAGACATCCATTTGTACTCCTCAGGCCCCCACCATTGCAGGCTGATTCAACCATTCCCACACCCCGATTGCGCGTCCCAGGTGCGCCCCGGACCTCAGCGTGACCCGAGCGGTAGGCCATTCCGGCCCGTCCGGGCACGGGTCAAGCGTCCAATCGCCAGACACGAGATCGGAAACCCGACAAGCACGCATGCGCCGGCCCGTCGGCCCCACGCCTGACCCGGCAAACCGGGTCAGTCGGCCTGGGCGGCGAGTTCGCGGGCGCGGTCGCGGGCCGCCTCCAGCGCCGCCAGCAGCGCCGCGCGTACCCCGTGCTTCTCCAGCTCGCGGACGGCGGCGATGGTGGTGCCGGCCGGGGAGGTGACGGCCTCGCGGAGCTTGACCGGGTGTTCGCCGGAGTCGCGCAGCATCACGGCCGAGCCGATCGCGGTCTGCACGATCAGCTCGTGCGCCACCTGCCGGGGCAGGCCGAGCAGGATGCCCGCGTCGATCATGGCCTCGACCAGCAGGTAGAAGTAGGCCGGGCCGGAGCCGGAGAGCGCGGTGACCGCGTCCTGCTGCGACTCGGGCACCCGCAGGGTCGCCCCGAGCGGGGCGAACATCTCCTCGGCCAGGGCCAGGTGTTCGCCGGTGGCGTGGGCGCCGGCCGAGATGGCGCTCATCGCCTGGTCAACCAGGGCCGGGGTGTTGGTCATCACCCGCACCACCGGGGTGCCCTCGGGCAGCCGGCGGCTGAAGAAGCTGGTGGGCAGGCCGGCGCAGAGCGAGACGACCAGCTTGTCGGCCGGCACCTTGGGGCCGATCTCGTCCAGCAGGACGCCGGCGTCCTGCGGCTTCACCACGATGGCCAGCACCGCCGCCTCGTCGACGGCGGTCAGGTTGTCGACCACCCGTACGCCGTACCGGGTGGCCAGCTCCTCGGCCCGGACGGGTCGGCGGGTGGTCGCCAGCAGTCGCTGTGCCGGCCAGCCGGACCGCAACAGCCCGGAGAGCATCAGCTCGCCGATCTTTCCCGCCCCGATCACCGCGACGGTGTGTCTCGCCGCCCCCATGTCACCCTTCCGTCCCGCTCGTCCGGTCCCGTGCCCCTTCCCCTCCGGCGTAGCGGAGGGGAAGGGGGTGGGCTGCGGTCAGCTGCCGAAGAAGACCTCGGCCTCGTCGTAGCGCTCGATCGGGACGGTCTTCAGCTCGCGGGTGGCCTCGGCCAGCGGCACCCGGACGATGTCCGTGCTCTGCATCGCGACCATCTTGCCCCAGTCGCCCTCGTGGGCGGCGTCGATGGCCTGCAGGCCGAGCCGGGTGGCGAGCACCCGGTCGAACGCGGTCGGGGTGCCACCGCGCTGGATGTGCCCGAGCACGACGGTGCGGGCCTCCTTGCCGGTCTTCGCCTCCAGCTGCTCGGCCAGCCACTGGCCGATGCCGCCGAGCCGGACGTGCCCGAAGGCGTCCAGCTCCTGGTTGTGCAGGACCATCTGGCCGTCCAGCGGCTGGGCGCCCTCGGCGACCACGACGATCGGGGCGTACTGGTGCTGGAAGCGCTTCTCGACGTAGCCGGCGACCTGGTCGACGTCGAACTTGCGCTCGGGCAGCAGGATCACGTTGGCGCCGCCGGCGAGGCCGGCGTGCAGGGCGATCCAGCCGGCGTGCCGGCCCATCACCTCGACGACGAGGGTGCGGTGGTGGCTCTCCGCGGTGGTGTGCAGCCGGTCGATCGCCTCCATGGCGATGTTGACGGCGGTGTCGAAGCCGAAGGTGTAGTCGGTGGCGCCCAGGTCGTTGTCGATCGTCTTCGGCACGCCGACCACGTTGACGCCCAGCTCGTGCAGCTTGGTCGCGACGCCCAGGGTGTCCTCGCCGCCGATCGCGACCAGCGCGTCCACGCCCTGCGCGGCGAGGTTCTCCTTGATCCGCTCCACGCCGTTCTCGATCTTGAACGGGTTGGTGCGGGACGAGCCGAGGATGGTGCCACCGCGCGGGAGGATGCCCCGCACCTCGGGAATGCCGAGCGGCTTGGACAGGCCCTCCAGCGGACCCTTCCAGCCGTCCCGGAAACCCACGAACTCGTGACCGTAAGTAGCGACGCCCTTACGGACCACCGCCCGAATGACCGCGTTGAGACCTGGGCAGTCGCCGCCGCCGGTGAGCACGCCGATACGCATGATCTGCTCATCCTCCTGGAACGTCAGGTGAAGCCCGGATAAGCCCCAGGATATGTGTCCGCTCAGACCATCGGCGTCGTTGCCGGCCCGGGGCGGGCCGTCAGTGCGCACTGTAGTCGGCTCGGGTGTACGCCGACACCGCGCCCCGGCCGGTCCCGCCCACCCGGGCGACTACCGGTCAGTAGCTGACCTCGTGGTTCTCCCCCAGCTTCGGCGGCGTCCCGGTCACCGCCGCCTTGGCGAAACCGAGCAGGTTGACCACCGTGCCGCCCGGGGAGTCCCAGTACTCGGCCGAGCTGGCGTGCACCTTGAGCAGGGTCAGCCCGGGGGTGTCCAGCCCGTCCGGGAACCACGCCTTCAGCACCGGGTTCCACAGCTGCTCGGCCCGCGCCCGGTCGTACGCCTCCTGGGCGGTGCCGGAGATCGACACCCAGGCGTGGTGACGCTGGTCGGAGAAGGCGACGTTGACCTCCGGGTTGACCCGGACCTGGCGCATCTTGGCCGAGTCGGCGTAGGCGAAGAACCACAGGTCCCCGTCGAACTCGGCCGCCTGGAGGCCCATCGGCCGGCTGAGCATCCGGCCGTCCACCCCGATGGTGGTCAACATGCAGATCCGGGCGTCCCGGATCAACTCGGTCACCCGCCGCCGGGCGTCGGTGATGGTGGTCGCGTCGTCGGCCATGGCGCACTCCCTCGGATCGGCTCGCCCGAATCCGGTGCCCCCGACGGGACCTGTCAAACCTGCCGATCGTCACCGGCTGTCAGCACCGACGGCCGGCCCCCGGCACCGGGCCACCGAGGCCGGAAACACCGGCGCCGGGCCGCCGAGGCCGGGGTCACCCCGGGCGGGCCGTCATCGCCCGCCAGCGGGCCAGGTTGTGCCGGGCGTCGACCAGCGCGTCGTGCCGCTCAGCCGCCGCCTCGGGCAGCCGTGGCCGGCCGAGGTCGTCCCAGAGCTGCCGCAACTCCTTGGTGAACCGGGGGATCTCCCGGGGCAGCGCCGGCATCGCCCCCCAGAGCTGGGCCAGCACCACGTGGTCGTACGCGGCGTACCAGGCCCACAGCTCCAGTTGCTCGCCCGGCCGGTCCCGGATCGGCTCCAGCAGGAACTCGTGCAGGTCGTCGCGGATACGCGCCCGGGAACGCCAGGCCCGGTCGGCCGGCGAGGGGAGCTTGTCCAGCACGTTACGGCGGACCCAGGGCACGGCGCGGGAGTCGTCGAACTCGGTGGAGACCGCGTAGAACTCGCGGCCGTACTCGTCGACGACACCGATCGACACCAGGTCGACCAGCCGGCCGTCCTCGATGAATTCGCAGTCGTAGAAGTAGCGGTAGACCATCGCCGTCCATCCTCGCCCACCGCCGGTGACCGTCGGCGGGCGGGGCGGGCACCGGCGGCGTCGCCCACCCGCCCGGAACCCCGCCGGCCCCCGGTCCGGCGGTCCGCCGCAGCTGGCGCAGGGTCACGGAAAGGTTTACAGGGGTGTACAGCAAGCGACTGGGCCGTCATGATCTGATGTGTACCGCTACCGGACGCCGAAGCGGTGTCAGTTCACCTCTTGCGGGGCCGTCAGGGTTCACCCGGTGAGCGAAAATTGTGGTCCGTGACCGGGGGAGGGGTGGGGCCGTGGAAATGCGCCTGCCGGAGCCGGGTGACGCCCTCACGGGGGTGGAGATGTTCGCCGGGCTGGAGCCGGAGGTGCGCCAGCGGGTGATCGCCGCGGCCGTGCCGCGCACCTATCGCAAAGGTCAGTTGCTTTTCGTCGAGAACGATCCCGGCGAGTCGCTGATCGTGCTCCGCCGGGGGGCGGTGGCGGTGTTCCGCACCGCACCGACCGGGGAACGCGCGGTGCTGTCGGTCATCCGACCACCCGACGTGTTGGGCGAGGTGTCCCTGCTGGACGCCTCCACCCGTTCCGCGTCGGCCGAGGCGATCGAGGACTGCGCGGCGCTCGCCCTGTCCCGCCCGGCCTTCATGGAGCTGGTGCACTCCAACCCGCGCATCCTGGACGCGGTGATGCGCTCGCTGGGTGCCCTGATCCGGCGGCTCACCGAGCAGAACGCCGACCACGTCTTCCTCGACCTGCCCGGTCGGGTGGCCAAGACGCTGGTCCGGCTGGCCGGTGAGAGCCAGGCCCCGATGATCACCATCGAGCTCAACCAGAGCCAGCTGGCCGAGATGGCAGGCGGTTCCCGGCAGAGCGTCAACCAGGCGATCGGTTCCTTCGCCAGCCGTGGCTGGCTGCGTACCGAAGGTCGTCGGATCGTGGTCACCGACGTGGCGGCGCTGCGCCGACGCGCCGGCATGAGCGACCGCTGAGCAGGGGTTTCCCCGGGCGGTGACGCCCCGGGGGTGACCGGGAACGCCACAGCGGCGCGGCCGGCGGACCGAGGTCCGCCGGCCGCGCCGGTCGTTCACTTGCCGCTGTCGTCGGCCGGCGGGGCGCCCGGCCCCGGTCCGATCTGGTCCGGCGGTGTACCCGGCCCGGGCCCGATCTTCTGTGGCTTCGACGTCGTGGTCGTGGTCGTGTCCGAAGTCGTCTTGCTGTCGGGGTTCTCCACCATGCCGTGCTCCTCCATTCTGGCGAGAGTGACCGCGTCGACGTCGACCGTCTCCCCGGGGGACCGGACGGTGCCGTCCGGATCGGTCCAGTAGGCGGACAATCGCACCTGCACGGCACTCTCCTGACAGTGAGTTTTCCTCGTGAGGAACACTAGTGGCGGCCGACCAGCCGCAGGGTCCGCCCGCACGTCGGGTACCCGACTGGCCCTCCGCGGCGGGATAATGGGATCTCCTCACGTACGGAGTTCGTCATCGACCTCAAGTGTGGACACTGCTCACGGGCGGCGGGACCGGACGACCGCTTCTGCGGCGGCTGCGGACAGGCGCTGACGCTCACCTGTGCCTCCTGCGGCCACGGCAACAGTCCCGAGGCCAACTTCTGCACCAGTTGCGGGCAGCCGCTGCGCGACCACGCGGTCACCGTGCAGGAGGACCGCCGCCAGGTCAGCGTGCTGTTCATCGACATCGTCGACTTCACCACGTACGCCGAACGGGCCGACCCGGAGCAGGCGCGCAGCCTCCAGCAGGCGTACTTCGCCACCGTCCGCAGGCTGGTCCACCAGTACGGCGGGGTGGTGGAGAAGTACATCGGCGACGCGGTGATGGCGCTGTTCGGCGCCCCGGTCGCCACCGACAACGACGCGCTGCGCTGCGTACGGGCCGGGTTGGAGCTGCAACGGAACCTGGCCCGGCAGGCCGCCGGCCCGCACCCGCCGCTGGGTTTCCGGGTCGGCGTGGCCACCGGTGAGGCGCTCGTCGACCTCTCCGCGACCCGCGACGGCGGCCAAGCGTTCGTCACCGGCGACGTGGTGAACACCGCCTCCCGGTTGCAGGCACTGGCCCCCACCGGCGGGGTGGTCGTCGACGAGAGCACCTGGTCGGCCACCCGGCACGAACTGGAGTACGTCGACCGGCCGCCGGTCACCCTGCGGGGACGGTCCACGGTGAGCCGGATCTGGCTCGCCGTACGGGCCCGGCCCCGGACCGACCCGCAGGCCGCCGAGCTGACCCCGATGGTCGACCGGGAACACGAACGCGGCCTGCTGGTCAGCGCCCTGCACCGGACGGTCACCGAACGCACCTCACAGCTGGTGACCGTCTTCGGGCCAGCCGGGGTGGGCAAGAGCCGGCTGCTGCGGGAGCTGTCCCGGCACGCCGCCAACCTGCCCGGCCAGCGGGTCACCTGGCTGGTGGGGCAGTGCCCGCCGTTCGGCGAGAACGTCACCTACGCCGCGCTGGCGGACATCGTCAAGGGGTGGCTGGGCGCGCCGGACACCGACGGCCCGGAACCGCTGCGCGACCGGCTCCGCGACCGGCTGCGGCAGCTCGACGACCCGCACGCCATGCGGTTGGCCGGCGCGCTCGGGCCGCTGCTCGGGATGACCGGGGAACGGCTCACCCCGGGTGAGACCGAGGCGGCCTGGCGACGGTTCCTGCTCACCCTCGCCGGGCGCGGCCCGACGGTGCTGGTCTTCGAGGACATGCACTGGGCCGACCAGGCGATGCTCACCTTCGTCGAGCAGCTCGGCGCGGCGGCCCGGGGCGTACCGCTGCTGGTGGTGGCGACCGCGCGGCCCGAGCTGCGGGAGCGGCAACCGGCCTGGACCGGCACGATCAGCGGCGCGATGTCCATCTCGGTGCCGCCGATGCACGACACGGACATCGACACCCTCTATTCCCTGCTGCTCGGCCAGGCCACCCTGCCGGCCGCGTCGCGGGCACCGCTGATCGAGTTCGCCGACGGCAACCCGCTCTACGCCCAGGAGTACGCCCGGATGCTGATGGACGGCGGGCTGCTGGAGCCGAGCGCCGCCTTCGATCCGGCCGGCACCACCGACATGCCGCGTACCGTGCAGGCGGTCATCGCCAACCGGCTCGACCTGCTCGACCCGGCCGACCGGGCGGTGCTCCAGGCCGCCGCCGTGGTCGGGGTCCAGTTCTGGCCGGCGCCCGTGGCCGCCGCCCTCGGCCGGACCGTCGAGTGGGTGGAGCGGGCGCTGGACCGGTTGCAGCGCCGGGACATGGTCTTCGAGCTGCCCACCTCCACCATGGCCGGTCAGCCGGAGTACCGCTTCCGGCACATCCTGGTCCGTGACGTGTGCTACCAGCGGCTGCCCCGGGCCGAACGGGTGCTGCGCCACCAGCGCACCGCCGACTGGCTGGCCCAGCTCACCCAGGCCGGCCAGCAGGACCTGGCCGAGGTACTGGCCAACCACCGCTGGACCGCCCACGAGATCGCCCGGACGGTCGGGCTCGACCCCATGCCGTACGCGGTGGCGGCCCGCACCGCGCTGCACCGGGCGGCCCGCCGGGCGTACGAGTTGCACGCGCTGGAGAACGCGGCCACGCTCGTCGGCCGGGCGTTGCAGGTCGGCGGGGCGCCCGACCCGGGGCTGGAGCTGTTCGCCGCCCAGTTGGCCCTCTTCCGGGACGGCGACGCGTTCCTGGTCGACGGGGGGACCGAGGCGTTGACCGGGCTCACCGAACGGTTGGCCGCCGTCGGGGACCGGTCCGGCGCGGCCCGCGCCTGGACCCTGCTCGCCACCGCCGCCTGGAGCCGGGCCGACCGGTCCGAGACGCTGCGCTGCCTGGACCGGGCCAACGCGATCTACGCCGAGCTGCCGGAGTCCGAGGAGAAGGCCGAGGCGCTGCTGGAACTGGCCCGGGTCCGGATGCTCAACGCCGAGACCGATCCGGCCTGCGTGGCAGCCTCCGCGGCGGCCGAGCTGGCCGAGCGGCTGCGGCTGCCCGAGGTACGGGCCAACGCCCGGATCACCCTGGCGGTGGCCCGCTACATGGCCGGCGAGGAGCAGGCGTACGCGGAACTGGCCGAGGTGGCCGAGCAGTGCCGGGTGGACCGGCTGGTCAGCCGACGCCGGGCGGTGCACAACCTCGCCTGGGCGGCGCAGGAGGAGGGTGACCTGGCCCGCTCGGCCCGGCTGGTCGACGAGGGGCGTTCGCTCGACCCGGGGGGCGGGCACAGCCTGGCGACCAGCTTCGCCGACAAGTGGGCGCGGGCGTACTACGCCGGTGACTGGGTGGCGGCGCTGGAGCTGGGCACCGAGTCGACCCGGTTGCCGACCGCCGAGTGGGACCTGCACATCGTGGCGGTCTCCGGCTGGATGCGGGCGCTGCGGGCCGACCCCGCACCGGGCGCGGGGGAAGCGGGCGGGGATCACGATCTGGTGGTCCAGGCGCTGGTCGCCGCGCGGCGCAGTGGTTTCCACCGGGTGTTGCAGTCGACGCTGGCGCACGCGGCGCTCTGCCGGGCGGTCCGGGGTCGCCGGGACGAGGCGATGCGACTGCTGGTGGAACTGGACGAGGACTGGAGCCGGACCCGGATGATCCCGTTCGCCGAGTGGGTGCCGGCGGTGGGTCACGTCGCCGCGGTGCTCGGCCCGGACGCCGCCCGGCTGGTGCACGACATGCTCGCCCGGTCGCCCCGGGTGACTCCCTGGGTGGAGGCGGCCGGGCAGGCCGCCGACGCCACCCTGGCCCTCGGCGACGGGGACGCCCGGCGGGCCGCCCGGTTGTTCGCGGCGGCGGCGCAGCGCTACGCCGGGATGCCCGACACCACCGACCACGTGCTGACCACCGCGCTGTCGGTGCCGGCGTTGACCGTGGCCGAGCCCGCCCAGGCCGCGGCCACCCTCGACCGGGTACGCGACTTCGCCGACCGCAACGCCATGCCCGGTCTGCTCCGGCTGGCCACCCGGGCGGCACCCGACCGGAGCTGACCGGGGTCGGTGATCGACCCGCCTGGGCCGACAACGCGGTGTCCGGAAGACCTGATGGCGCTGTTCGGGCCCACAGGAGTCGATCACCCGTGAGCGACGGCCCCGGGGCGGTCACGGCCGCGACGGGTCGCCCGCCCGGGGGGCAGCGAGCCAGCCGGGCGGGGCCCGGGAGAGGTATTCCACTTTCGCGTCGAATGTGACTTCTTGCGGGTGGGGGGCGGCTACGCGGCGGGCGGCGGCGACCGGGCCGGCCGCCGGCCGGGGGCCCCGGCCCGTCGGCGGGCAGCTCCGGCACGCCGCGCGCCGGAGCCGGCGCGCCCGTCGGGTGCGGCGGACCGCCGGTCAACGGCACTACCAGCCGGTACGGCACCGGATTCCCGCCCCGCCCGCCGCCGAAGGCCCCGGGTCGGGGGCCGTCCGGGCAGGTCGCGGGGGTGGTGGGTGGCCCGCCCGGAGGGCCGTCGTCGGGCCCGCCCGTCGACGGCGCGGCCGACGAACCACGAGCGGCGCGCCACAACGCACTCCCGGAACCGGGTGCCGACGTGTCACGATTCAGAGCACGGCGTACGGGGCGCCGACACGACCGCACCGGCAGGTGCGCGGAGGAGGATGTCCGGTGTCAGCGGGTGGCGCCCGCCGGGGACGGCGGGACAACGGGCTCGACGCGAGCGAGTACGCCGTCGCGGGCGACGTCGACCCGCGGGTCGGTGAGCACCTGCTCGACGTGCTCGCCGCGGGCGGGATCGCCGCCTACCTCCAGCCCTCCGCCGACCTGAACCCGATCACCCGGACCACCACCGTGCCGTCCCGGCCGGTGGACCGGCTCTACGTCGACCGCTCGCACCTGACCACCGCCCGCGACTACCTGACTCAGCTCGCCGACGAGGCGACGCCGGAGCCGGCCCGCGCCGAGCCGGACGTCGACGCCGAGTGGGAGCGGCTCGTCGCCGCCTTCCACACCGCGCCGGCCGCCGGCAGCCATCCCTGGCCGGCGTCCGAGGACATCGACGACGACGGGGCCGATCCGGCCGCCCGCGCGGGCGGGCCGACGACCAGGGCGGACGAGCCGACGGGTCCGACCGCCACCGACGTACGCCGGTTGCCGTACGCGGCCGACATCTCCGGCATCTCGGTGACCCCCCGGGGCCGGCAGCAGGACGAGCCGTCGCTGCTGGACGGCCTGGACACGTTCGGGGCCGACCTGCCGGACGACCCGGAGGAGGGCTACACCCCGCCGCCACCTCCGCCGCTGCCCCGGATCTCGAAGTACGCGGTGGTCGGGGTGCTGGGGATCGTGCTCGGTTTCGTGCTCTTCCTCAACCCGTCGCTGCTGCCGGTGGACGCCTCGGTGGTCACCCTGCTCGGTTTCACCGGCATCCTCGCCGGGTTCGTCACGTTGATCTGGCGGCTGCGCCCCGGCGACGACGACGATCACGACCCCGACGACGGCGCGGTCGTCTGACCCCTGCGGCACCCCGTCGGGGGCGCCCCGCCACCCGCCCGCATCCCGGGACACCGCAGCCCTGACGCCTGGCGTAACAGTGGTGTAACTTACGGTCAGTAGGAATACCGTTGTAGGTCACTTCACCCACCGACTGCCCGGTTGTTCCTTGCTCGCGTGGTCGGTCCCCTGCCGATCGGAATGCCCGAGATGCGACAGAGTTCACTGGTGGTGGTGGCCAACCGGCTCCCCATCGACGACAGCGTGGCGCCCGACGGCGCCTGTGAGTGGCGGCGCAGCCCCGGCGGGCTGGTCAGCGCGCTACATCCCCTGCTCCGGCAGACCCCGGCCACCTGGGTCGGCTGGGCCGGCGGCACCGGGCCCGCTCCCGTGCTGCCCGACGTGGACGGTGTGCACATGCGGACCGTCCCGCTCAGCGCCGACGACCTGCGTGACCACTACGAGGGCTTCGCCAACGCGACGCTCTGGCCGCTCTACCACGACGCGGTGGAGCAGCCCGAGTACCACCGCCGCTGGTGGGAGGCGTACCAGCGGGTCAACCAGCGGTTCGCCGAGGCGACCGCCGAGGTGGCCGACCCGGGCGCGGTGGTCTGGGTGCAGGACTACCACCTGCAACTGGTCCCCGGCCTGCTCCGCGAGCTGCGGCCCGACCTGCGGATCGGCTTCTTCCTGCACGTGCCGTTCCCGCCGCCGGAGCTGTTCATGCAGCTCCCCCGCCGGGCGGAACTGCTGCGCGGGATGCTCGGCGCCGACCTGATCGGGTTCCAGCGGGCCCAGGCGGCGCACAACTTCGCCCAGCTCGCCACCAAGGTCCTCGGCCTGCCGGCCACCGACAGGCGGATCGGCGTGCAGGACCGGGTGGTGCGGATCGGGGCGTACCCCGTCTCGATCGACACCGCCGAGATGGCGGCGCTGGCCGCCCGGCCGGACGTCACCGCGCGGGCCCGCCGGCTCCGGCACGACCTGGGCGATCCCGAGCGGGTCATCCTCAGCCTCGACCGGATGGACTACACCAAGGGCATCGAGCAGCGGCTGAAGGCCTACAGCGAGCTGCTCGCCAGCGGTGACGTCAAGGTCCGGGACACGGTGCTGGTGCAGGTCGCCATGCCGAGCCGGGAGCGGGTCGGCCAGTACCAGATCCTGCGGGACCGGATCGAACGCGAGGTCGGCCGGATCAACGGCGAGTTCGGCCGGGTCGGCGAACCGGCCATCCACTACCTCAGCCAGCCCTTCGACCGGGCCGAACTGGCGGCGCTCTACCGGGTCGCCGACGTCATGGCGGTGACCCCGCTGCGCGACGGGATGAACCTGGTCGCCAAGGAGTACGTGGCCGCCCGGGTCGACGACACCGGCGCGCTGCTGCTCAGCGAGTTCGCCGGTGCGGCGGCCGAGCTGGACCGGGCATACCTGGTGAACCCGCACGACCTGGACGGGCTCAAGCAGGGGCTGCTGTCGGCGCTGCGGGCCGGGCCCGCCGACGCCGGTGACCGGATGCGGGCGATGCGCGACCACCTGCACCGGCACGACATCCGGGCCTGGGCCCGCTCGTACCTCAGCGCCCTGGACGACACCGGCTCGCTGCTCACCCGGCTCAGCAGCAGCGGCTGACCGCACCGACCGCCGGGACCTACCCCGGGCGGCGGGCCGCCGCCCGGTGCGGTCCCGGCGGTCAGCTCCGGGCCGGGTCCTTGACCAGCCAGTCCAGGAGCGCGTCCAGCGGCTCCCGCCAGCGGGTGTCGAGCATCAGGTCGTGTCCCATGTCGGGGAAGAGCAGCGGGGCCGCACCGTACCGGCGGGCCGCCCGGGTCAGCGCGGCCGGCGGGACGACCCGGTCGTCCGGGCTGCCCAGCACCAGCACCGGCGGGCGACCGACCGCCGGCTCCGCCGCCCGGCCGGCGAGTAGCTGCCACTGCGCCCGCCGGCCGGCCCGGCCCAGCCGGGCCAGGTGCCGGCGGGCGTCCGCCTCGGGCAGTTCCCGGCTGAACAGTTGCCGGCGGTGCAGCCGCAGCGCGCCACCGAACAGGGCGGGCAGGGTGCCCAGCGGGTTGGCCCGCAACGCCGCGACGGCCGTGGCCGCACCGCCGAGCACCGGCGCGACCAGCACCGCCGCCCGGGCCGGGTACCGCGCCAACGCGTGCGACACCACCAGGGCGCCCGCGCCGTGCCCCACCAGCACCGCCTGGCGGGGCAGCCCCGCCGCCACCTGGACCACGTCATGGGTGTACGCCCGCAGCGTCGCCCCCGACGCCGGTTCGCTGCCGCCGTGCCCGCGCAGACTCATCGCGTACGCGGGGAAACCGCGCGACGCGGCGTGCTCCAGCCAGTGTTCGGCGAACGCCCACGCCCCGTGCCCGAACCCGGGGACGAACAGCAGCGGCGGTCGCCCCTCCTCCAGCTCCGGGTCGACGCCGAGCACCTCGCGGTGGGCCGGACGGACCGGGTGTGCCCACTCCCGGCCCCGCATGATCCGGACCCGCTGATCGGTCGTGCCGGTCACTTGCCCTCCAGCTCGTCGAGGGCGCGCTGCACCGCGCGCAGGTAGTCGACGTGGCCCACCTCGAACCAGTGCCGGCTGCTGTCCTTGACCTTCCCCGCGTACCGCTCGCCCGCGCCGGCCGCCGCCCGGGAGGCGAACGCGGCGGCCCGCTGCGGCTGCTCGCG
Organism: Micromonospora sp. SCSIO 07396; assembly: GCF_053667945.1. Lineage (NCBI taxonomy): Bacteria > Bacillati > Actinomycetota > Actinomycetes > Micromonosporales > Micromonosporaceae > Micromonospora > Micromonospora sp. SCSIO 07396. The sequence continues at coordinate 1,048,545 of NZ_CM132210.1, read as the reverse complement.
GCGCAGCCGCAGCGACCTGGCGAACAGCACGGTCTGCCAGTGCGCCAGGGTGAACACCCCCGAGTCGGGCTGCAACAGCCCGGCCACCGCCAGCGTCGGGTGGCCCGGCGGGAACGCGTGCAGCCACAGCCGGGGACGGCCCGAGCCGTCGGCGTCGCCGAGGACACCCGGGTCGAGGAACTCGAAGCGGGGCAGATAGCCGGTGGCGAAGACGACCAGCTCCGGGTCGATCTCCCGGCCGTCGGTGAGGGTCACCCCGCCGGAGTGGAACCGGGCCGGCTCCGGCACGGGGGTGATCTCGCCGTGGCCGACGTAGTAGACGAGTTGGCTGTTGGCGATCGGGTGCGTCTCGTAGACCCGGTGGTCGGGCTTCGGCAGCCCGAACCGGGTCAGGTCGCCGACGGTCAGCCGCAGCGTCCAGTGGTAGAGCCACTGCCGCAGCCGCAGCGGCACCCGCAGCGCCAGCAGTGCGTCGTTGACCTGGTCGGCGGGGCGGCCGAGGACGTACTTCGGGGCGTACCAGTAGCCGCGCCGGGTGGAGTGCCAGCAACGCGACGCCTGCTGGGCCGCCTCGACCGCCAGGTCGCAGCCGGTGTTGCCGGCCCCGACCACCAGCACCCGCTTGCCGCGCAGCTGGGCGGGGTCCTTGTAGGACGAGGCGTGCATGACCTCGCCCCGGAACTCCTCCAGCCCCTCGTAGCGGGGCAGCTTCGGCGACCAGTTGTGCCCGTTGGCGACCAGCACGGCGGCGTACCGGGAGGTGCGTTCCGGGCCGTACCCGCCGGTGCTGCGGGTGGTGACGTCCCACCGGTCACCGTCGACCGGCACCACCCGCACCACCTCGGTGCCGAACCAGATGTGCCGGCGCAGGTCGAAGTGGTCGGCGTACCGCTCGAAGTAGGACAGCAGCTGACTGTGGTGCGGGTAGTCCGGCCAGGAGTCCGGCATCGGGAAGTCGGGGAACTGGGTGAACGGCCGCGACGAGATCAGGTGGGTGCTGGCGTACACCGGGCTGCGGTCGTGCCGCCAGTTCCAGGCGCCACCGACGCCGGTCTCGCGTTCGTAGCAGTCGACGCCGAAGCCGTGTTCGGTGAGGTTCTTGACGGCGGTCAGGCCGCTGGCCCCGGCCCCGATCACGCAGACCGTGTCGCCCCGGTCGGAGACCGGGCGGCCGTCCCGGTTCGCGGGGAGCGTCGTAGGCTCCGGTTCGGGCCGGCCGTGCTCGGTGGAGGGGGACACCGGGAATCTCCTTATGTGCGGCCAGGTACGCCGGTTCGACCGGCATCCTTCCGGGCCCCCGACCCGTTGTCCAGCCCGGCTCGCGGAGGTGTCGCGGCGCGTCGCGGAGCGACCCCCGGCCGGCCGTGGCGGCCGGCCCGGGGACGCTGCTGCCGGTCAGTCGGTGACCGGCAGCAGCAGGTCGACCAGGACCGGGAAGTGGTCGCTGGCCCGGCGGGTGGTCGGGGTGTCCACCACGTCGTAGCCGACCACCTCGACCCGGGGGTCGACGAAGAGGGCGTCGATGCGGCGGCGCGGGTTGGTGCACGAGTAGGTGTGCCGGTCGGCCGCGTCGGCGGCGATCGCGGCGTCGGTCAGGCCGGCCGCCACGGTGCCCCAGGCCGGGCCGTCAGGCCCCTCGTTGAGGTCGGCCCCGAAGACCACCGGCAGGTCGCTTGCGGACAGCTCCCGCCGCAGCAGCGCCGCCTGGCCGGGCCGCTCGGCCGGGTCGGTGGACAGGTGCGAGCCGGCCAGCAGGAACCGGGCCCCGCCGACCTGGCAGCGGGCGTACGCCGCGCCGCGCAGGTGCCGGCCCGGGGTCAACGGGAACCGCTGGCAGTGCGTCCCGGTCACCCGGACCCGCAGGCTGGTCAGCAGCAGGTTGCCCAGCGAGGGCAGCCCACCGGCGGCCACCACCAGGCCGAACGAGTCGGCCAGCGTGGCGGACTTCTGCCGCCACCGGAACCGGCGCGGCGCCTCCTGCACGATCACCACGTCGGGGGCGGCCTCGCGGACCACGCTGGCCAGCGCCGCCGTGTCGTCGCGCTGGCTGTGGATGTTGTATGACACCACCCGCAGCGGCACCCGGCCGGCGTCGGCCGGGCCGGACCCGGCCGCTCCCGTCGGGGCCGGTGCCGGCGGCGCGGCGGCGGCCCCTGCGGCGGCATCGGCCGGCGCAGCGGCGGCCCCTGCGGCGGCATCGGCGGGCGCGGGGGCGGCCGGGCGCGGCCCGGTCGGCGCGGCGCTCATCGACGGCGGGCCAGGTCGGCGGCGCCGATGACGCCGGCGCTGTTGCCTAGTTCGGCGGGACGCACCTCGGCCACCGGGAGCCGGCTGCGCTGGGCCAACGCGTCGGCGAAGGACCGCCGGGTCGGGCCGAGCAGCAGGTCACCGGCGTCGACCACGCCGCCGCCGACCACCAGCACCTGCGGGTCGAGGATCTGGGCCATGTCGGCGAGGCTGGTGCCGAGCCAGCGGCCGATCTGCGCGAACGCCTCGGCCGAGATCGGGTCGCCGGCCTGGGCGGCGGTGGTGACCATCGGGCCGGTGATCGCCTCGGCCTCGCCGCCGGCCAGCTCCAGCAGGGCGGTGGCGCGTTGCGGTTCCTGCCGGGCGCCGGCGCGGGCGAACCGGACCAGGGCGCTGCCGCTGGCGTACTGCTCGATGCAGCCGAGCCGGCCGCAGCCGCACTGGTGGCCGTCGGGGACGGTGAGCATGTGTCCCAGCTCGGCGGCGATGCCGTGGGCGCCGCGCACCAGCTCGCCGCCGAGGACGATGCCGCCGCCGACGCCGGTGCCGATGGTGAACATGACCATGGAGTCGTCGGCGTCGCGGGCCGCGCCGTGCCGGAACTCGGCCCAGGCCGCCACGTTGCCGTCGTTCTCGACGATCACCGGAAGGCCGGTGGCGGCGCTGACGTAGTCGCGCAGCGGTTCGTCGCGCCAGGCCAGGTTGGGGGCGAACAGCACGGTGGAGCGGGACGCGTCGATCCAACCCGCTGCGCCGATCCCCACCGCGTCGACCTGGTGGCCGGTCGCGAGCTGGGTGACCAGTTCGATGATGACGTCGCGGGTCTTGCCGACGTCGTCCGCGGGGGTGTCCCGCCGGGCCTGCACGAGCACCCTGCCGGTGTCGTCCACGACACCGCCGGCCACCTTCGTGCCACCGACGTCGACTCCGATGGTCAGCGTCACCGCGGCCACTCCCCTCTGCTGTGCTGCCCGACATCGGCCGAAACCGGCCGTACGCTGCCGGGATGTCCGGTGGTCAGGCCCCGTCGCCTGGTGCGTCCCCGTCCGCGCCGGCCGGCGCGCGCGAGGCGGGCACCACGGGACCGTCGGCCGCGGGCCGGACCTGCTGGGCCGGCGCGGCCGGCCCGGCGTCGTCGACGGGCGGTGCGGCGACGGCCGGTTCGACCGTGTCCTCCGCCCGGGTGGCGGCGGACCAGACGTCCCGCTCCGGCGCCGACGCAGAATCATGCCCGGTGCGGGTGGCCTCGCGCCACACATGATCGGCACCGGAATCGGAAGGGCTGGTCGGCGCGGTGGCGTCACCTGACGTCCCAGGGGTTGCTTCCCCTGTTGCGGGCGGGGCGAACGCGCGCATCAGACTGGCGACGCCGGCCGCCAGATCCCCGGCGCCGGTGGCGAGCCGCTCGGCGAATTCGGGACTGGGATCGCGCAGTGCGGCGACGGCCCGGCAGACCGGACAGATGCAGCACTCGGGTGATCCGGTGGCGAAACCCTCAGCCCGGTGGCTGCCGCCCGCCGGCCGGGACACGCCGGCACTGTGACCGAGGACACCCGAGACGATCCCACCGAGCGGACCCCACGGTCCCACCCCCGGACCACCGCCGGCGGACGCCAGCCGGGCCGTCGCGAGCAGCGTGGCGACCAGCCGTTCCGCTTCCTCCCGGGCCGAGCCCGGTTCCGTTGCGCCCATGGTCGGCTCCCTCGTCGTGTCGCCGGCCGTCGCGTCGTTACGCCGCACCGGTTGCTTCTACCCGGCGCTTGAGCTGCTTCAACGCCGTATCCATGATCATTTTCTCGGCCTTTCGGCGAAACATGCCGAGCATGCCCACCGACAACTCGACCTCCAGCGTGTAGGTCACCGTGCAGGTGCCGTCCGGGTTGCCGACCAGGTCGTACGAGCCACGCTGGGACTTCTGCATCGTCGAGGGCGTCACCAGGTGCCACTCGATGCGGGACAGGTCCTCGGCGTACTCGTAGGCCAGCACGTACTCGTCGGCCATCACCCCGGCGTCGATGGTGAACCGGACCTGGCTGGCGTAGCCGTCCTCGTACTCCTCGACGATCTCGGTGCGCCGCACCGCCTCGGTCCACTCGGGGTAGCGCGCGAAGTCGCAGACGACCGCCGCGACGCGATCCGGTGACGCGCCGATGATGATCGACTGGGTGGAGGAGTCCGCCATGGGGGGAGGCTACCCGGCGCGGGCGACGGATGCCCCGCTCCACCCCCCGGGCAGGGGTCGGGCCGGTGGGCGGGCAACCTGGCTGGCGCAACCGCCCGCCCGGCCGGGTAGGTTTCGACCATGCCGGCCCGTGGTCGGCCCGGCCAGTGCGAGCACGAGGGAGTGCAGGTGCGCGAGTTCTCCGTCCCGCCGATCGTCACCATCGGCGACGCGGCAAACCTGACCGACCCGGTCTGGGACAACGCCGAGGCCGCGCCGGACGCGGTGCAGTTCGTCCGGCCCGCCGCCGAGGGCCGCGCCGCTGTCGACGTCACCTGCCGGCAGTTCCGCGACGAGGTGGTGGCGGTGGCCCGGGGGCTGGCCGGCGCGGGCGTGGCCCCCGGCGACCGGGTCGCCCTGATGAGCCGCACCCGTTACGAGTGGACCCTGCTCGACTACGCCATCTGGGCCGCCGGCGCGGTCACCGTGCCGATCTACGAGACCTCCAGCGCCGAACAGGCCGCCTGGATCCTGGCCGACTCCGGCGCGGTCGCCCTGGTGGTGGAGACCAACAGCCACGCCACCCTGGTCGCCGGGGTCCGCGACCGGCTGCCCGAGCTGCGCGAGATCTGGCAGATCGAGTTGGGCGGGGTCGACGAGATCGTCGCCGCCGGCGCGTCGGTCGACCCGGACGAGATCGAGCGCCGCCGCACCTCCGTCCACGCCACCGACATCGCCACGATCATCTACACCAGCGGCACCACCGGCCGCCCCAAGGGCTGCGTGCTGACCCACCGCAACATGTACGCCGACATCGCCAACGCGGTGCCGGTGCTGCCGAACCTGTTCCGGCCGGGCGCCTCGACCCTGCTGTTCCTGCCGCTGGCGCACGCCTTCGCCCGGCTCATCCAGATCGGGGTGGTGCAGGCCCGCGTCGCCATGGCGCACTGCGCCGACACCCGGGACCTGGTCGCCCAGCTCCAGGAGTTCCGGCCGACGTTCGTGCTCTCGGTGCCCCGGGTCTTCGAGAAGGTCTACAACGGCGCCCGGCAGAAGGCCGAGGCCGACGGCAAGGGCGCGATCTTCGACCGGGCCGAGAAGGTCGCCATCGCCTGGAGCGAGGCGCAGGAGACCGCCGGCGGTCCCGGGTTCGCACTGCGCGCCCAGCACGCCGTCTTCGACCGGCTGGTCTACCGCAAGCTGCGGGCCGCCCTCGGGGGCCGCTGCCGGGACGCGATCTCCGGCGGCGCCCCGCTCGGTGCCCGGCTCGGGCACTTCTTCCGGGGCATCGGGGTGACCATCTGCGAGGGGTACGGCCTCACCGAGACCTCCCCCGCCGCCGCGGCCAACCTGCCCACCGGCACGAAGATCGGCACGGTCGGCCGGCCGCTGCCCGGCGTGACCATCAGGATCGCCGACGACGGCGAGATCCTGATCGCCGGTGACCTGGTCTTCCAGGGGTACTGGAAGAACGAGGCGGCCACCGCCGAGGCGCTCGCCGACGGCTGGTTCCGCACCGGCGACCTGGGGCACCTCGACGACGACGGTTTCCTGCGCATCACCGGCCGCAAGAAGGAGATCATCGTGACGGCCGCCGGCAAGAACGTCGCCCCGGCCGTGCTGGAGGACCAGGTCCGGGCCCATCCGCTGGTCAGTCAGTGCCTGGTGGTCGGCGACCGGCAGCCGTTCATCGCCGCCCTGGTCACCGTCGACGAGGAGGCGCTGCCGAAGTGGCTGGCCGCGCACGGCCTGCCCGAGGACACCCCGGTCGGTCAGCTCGTGACGCACGACGCGCTGCGCGCCGAGATCCAGGGCGCGGTGGACACCGCCAACCTGGCCGTCTCCAAGGCCGAGGCGATCAAGGTGTTCCGCATCCTGCCCCGCGACTTCACCGAGGCGACCGGTGAGCTGACCCCCTCGCTCAAGGTCAAGCGACAGGTCGTCCACAAGACGTACGCGGCCGAGATCGCGGAGATCTACCAAGGCTGACTACGATCCGTCACGTGTCCGCCTCCACAGCCGTCCGCCCCCAGACGCGTCCCGTCGCCGCCGCCGCGCGTGCGGTGATGCTCGCGCTGGTCGGCGCACTGACCCTGATCGCCACCCGCGAACCCGCCCAGCTCTGGTGGATCGCCCTGCTGGCGGTCGCCGGAGCGCCCGCCCTGTTCGCCCCCGAGCACCGGCTGCTCGGCCCGTTGAGCCGGCTCGCCGAGGCGGTGGTGATCGGGCTGGCCGCCAGCCAGGTCGCCGTCGAGGCCAACCTCGGCTCGTCGGTCGGCGGGCTGGGCGCCTCGGCGGTGCTGCCCTACCTGGCGGTGCCGGTGACCGTGACCGCGCTGCGCCGACAGTTCCGCGAGGGCGCGGTGCTGCTCGGGGTCACCGCGGCCACCCTGCTGGTGGCGGGCGCCTTCACCGAGGTCGACGGTGGGCGGCAGCTCGGCCAGCCCGGCTACCTGGCGGTCTGCGCGCAGTGGCTGATCCTCGCCGGGCTCGGCCTCTACGCCGCCGGCACGCTGCACCAGGTGATGCGGGTCCGGGCCGAGGGCAAGCCCCAGCCGTACGCCGAGGCGACCCGGCTGCTGACCCAGCTGCGTACGGTCGCCAGGCAGCTGCCCGGGGCCACCCTCGACCCGGGCGGCATCTCCGAGCACCTGCTGGAGGAACTGCGGACCGTCGCCCCCGTCAGCCGGGGGGCGGTGCTGTCGGCCAGCGGCGGCGGGCGGCTGGTGGTGCTCGCCCAGGTCGGGGTGGACCGGGTCGACTGGGAGACGACGCTGGACGCCGACTCGGCGATCGCCGACGCCTGGGCCAGCCAGCAGCCGCAGACCTCGGCCCGCTCACAGGCCCGCTCACACACCGGCGGGGACGTCTCGGCGCTGATCGTGCCGCTGGTCGCCGGGGTCCGCACGGTCGGCCTGGTGGTGCTGGAGGCGGACGCGGCGCACGCCTACCCGCCACCGGTGGTGTCCCGGGTGACCGCGCTGACCGGCCCGGCGGCGCTACGCCTGGAGGCGGCGCTGCTCTTCGACGAGGTGCGGTCGCTGGCCACCAACGAGGAGCGGCAACGGCTGGCCCGGGAGATCCACGACGGGGTGGCGCAGGAACTGGTGATGGTCGGCTACGGCATCGACAACGCGCTGGCCTACGTCGACGAGGACCCGAAGGAGACCGCCGAGGCGCTGCGCACCCTGCGCGGCGAGGTGACCCGGGTGATCACCGAGCTGCGGCTGAGCCTGTTCGAGCTGCGCAGCGAGGTGGACCGGCACGGCGGCCTGGCGGCGGCGATCGCCGAGTACGCCCGTACCGTCGGCGCGTCGGGCGGGCTGCGGGTGCACCTGTCGCTCGACGAGTCGACCGCCCGGCTGCCGGCCGCCACCGAGGCCGAGTTGCTGCGCATCGCCCAGGAGGCGGTGACCAACGCCCGCAAGCACGCCGGGGCGTCGAATCTCTGGGTCACCTGCGAGGTGGACCCCCCATACGCACAAATTGAAGTGTCGGATGACGGTCACGGCATCGGTGACCAGCGCACCGACGGTCACTACGGCCTTGCGATCATGGCGGAGAGGGCGGAACGTATCCGGGGCCGGTTGGAGATCAGTCCCCGGCAACCCAGTGGTACGACCGTGGCGGTGGTGGTGGGTTCGTCGCCCCGGCGCGATAACGTGCGTGGCAGCGCAGCAGCAGAAGTGGAGTAATTCCAGGATGACCACAAGCCCTACACCGGCCACCCGTACCAAGGTCCTCCTTGTCGACGATCACGATCTGATCCGCAAGGGGCTGCGGCACGCCTTCGAGCGGGACCGTCAGTTCGAGGTCGTCGGCGAGGCCGCCACGGCGGCGGAGGGCGTGCGCCAGGCCGGCGCGCTGCAACCGGACGTCGTGATCATGGATCTGCGGCTTCCCGACGGCAGCGGCCTGGAGGCCACCCGGGCGCTGCGCAAGTCCAGCGCGTCGATGGGCATCGTGGTGCTCACCATGTACGCCGGTGACGACCAGCTCTTCGGCGCGTTGGAGGCGGGGGCGAGCGCGTTCGTGCCGAAGACCGCGCCGGCCGACGAGGTGGTCGCCGCCGCCCGGCACGCCGCCTCCTCGCCCAGCGCGTTCACCGCAGCCGACCTGGCCGAGGCGATGAAGCGCCGGCTGGCCCCCTCCGGCCCGCAGCTCTCCCCCCGCGAGGGTCAGGTGCTGCGGCTGCTCGCCGACGGCATGAGCGTGGCCGGCATCGCCAAGCAGCTCTTCGTCAGCGAGTCGACGGCCAAGACCCACATCTCGAAGCTCTACGAGAAGCTGGGCGCGGCCAACCGGGCGCAGGCGCTGATGACCGCCCTGCGGCTGGGCCTGCTTGAGGCACCGGACGCCCCCAAGTTCTGAGGCGGGGCACCCCGCCCGAGGGCAGGCCCGGGTCCGCCGTGGACCCGGGCCTGCCCTCGGCACCCACCACCGGTTCGACTGCGCCCGGTGAGGAAGCGGTCGCGCACTGATCGCGGTCTTTGCACCCGGGCAGCGGACGGGCAGAATACCCGGATGAACCGCACGGTCGACCATGTTCGCGGTGGTACTCGACAAAGGGGTTGGGGATGCAGCGACCGAACTGGGCACCCGACGACATCGACATCGAACGCCCCAGTGTCGCCCGCATGTACGACTACTACCTCGGCGGCTCGCACAACTTCGCCGCCGACCGGGTCGCCGCCCGGGCGATGGTGGAGGCGGTGCCCGACGCGCCGCTGATGGCCCAGGCCAACCGGGCCTTCCTGCGCCGGGTGGTGCAGCACCTGGTCGACTCCGGCGTCCGCCAGTTCCTCGACATCGGCTCCGGCATCCCCACCGTCGGCAACGTGCACGAGATCGCCCAGCGGGCCGACCCCCGGGCCCGGGTGGTCTACGTCGACGTCGACCCGATCGCCGTCGCGCACAGCAAGGAGATCCTGGCCGGCAACCCCGCCGCCACGGTCGTACAGGAGGACCTGCGCCGGCCGGAGGCGATCCTGGCGCACCCCGAGGTGACCCGGCTGGTCGACTTCTCCCTGCCGGTGGCCGTGCTGATCGTGGCGGTGCTGCACTTCATCCCGCACTCCGACCATCCCGAGGACATCCTGCGGACCTTGCGCGCCGCGCTGGCCCCGGGCAGCTACCTGGTCCTCTCCCAGGCCAGCGACGACACCCGCGGCGGGGCCGAACGGACCGAGGCGGAACGGGTCTACCGGCGGACCGACAACCCGCTGTGCATCCGCAGCCGAACCGAGCTGACCGCATTCTTCGACGGCTTCACGATCGTCGATCCCGGGGTGGTCTGGGTGCCGCAGTGGCGGCCCGAGACGCCGGAGAGCGCCGAGAACGCCGAGCAGGCCGTGTTCCTCGGTGGCGTCGGGCGTCTCGATGGGTGAGCCGGCGGGCCCCCGGGCGTCCTGCCCGGACACGTTCGCCCGCGCCTGGGCCAAGGCGGTCTCCGGCACCAGCTACCTGCCGATGACCCAGGCCCAGCTGGAGGAGCTGCTGCAACGGCTCACCGTCCGGCTGGCCGCCGCGCTGCGCGCCGAGCCGTTCGACCCGCGCGTCGGCCACCAGGTGGGCGCGGAGCTGGTGGCCGCACACATCGCCTCGGCGGAGGGCCTGGGGCGCACCGTCGAGGTCGTCCAGCTCCGCCTGCTGCGCGACCTCGGGCTGGTCGGCGACGACATCTCCGACCGGCTGGCCCGGTTGCTCGCCACCATCACCACCGGGTACGCCCGCGCGCTGCGTGACCGGACCCTCGACGAGCAGGAGTCCATCAGGCGGGCGGCGATGGTGGCCCGCGCCCAGGCCGAACGGGCGCTGCGCGACAGCGAGTCCCGATTCCGCCACCAGGCCACCCACGACCCGCTCACCGACCTGCCCAACCGCACCCTGTTCACCGAGCGGCTCGCCACCGCCATCGCCGCCCCGGGTCGGGGTTCCGCCCGGGTGGGGGTGTGTTTCCTCGACCTCGACCGGTTCAAGGTGGTCAACGACTCCCTCGGCCACCAGCTCGGCGACGCGCTGCTGGTGCAGGTGGCGCAGCGGCTGAGCCGGGCGGTCGGCGAGCATCTGGTGGCCCGCCTCGGCGGTGACGAGTTCGTCGTCCTCGTCGAGCGCACCGACGGCACCGACGACGTGGTGAAGGTGGCGGAGGCGGCGCTCGCCGCGGTCGCCGAGCCGGCGCTGGTCGAGGGGCACGAGCTGACCGTCACCGCCAGCGCGGGGATCGTGGAGCGGCCGGTGGCCGGCACCACCCCGGGTGAGCTGATGCGCGCCGCCGACAGCACCCTGCACTGGGCCAAGGCGGCCGGCGGCGCCCGCTGGGCGCTGTTCGATCCGGCCCGGCACCGCACCGAGCTGGCCCGGTACGCCCTGTCGGCGGCCATCCCCGCCGCCCTCGACCGGGGTGAGTTCTTCCTCGACTACCAGCCGCTGACGTCGCTGCGGGACGGCACCGTGGTCGGGGTGGAGGCGCTGGTCCGCTGGCGGCATCCCGAGCTGGGGGTGCTCGGCCCGGACAGCTTCATCGGCCTGGCCGAGGAGACCGGGCTGATCGTCCGGCTCGGCGGTTGGGTGCTCGCCGAGGCGTGCCGGGAGGCGGAGAGCTGGGCGGCCGGCGGCGGGCCCGCCCCGTTCGTCAGCGTCAACCTTGCCGTCCGGCAGGTCCACCGCCCCGGCCTGGTGCAGGAGGTACGCGGGCTGCTGGCGCAGACCGGGCTGCCGCCGCAACGGCTCCAGTTGGAGATCACCGAGAGCACCATGATGAGCACCGGCGGGGAGGACCCGGTCCGGGCCCTGCGGATGCTCAACGACCTGGGTGTCCGGATCGCCATCGACGACTTCGGCACCGGCTACAGCAACCTGGTCTACCTGCGGGACCTGCCGGTGACCGAGCTGAAGGTGGCCGGCGAGTTCGTGACCCGGCTGCGCAGCCCGCAGGTCGACCCGGCCAGCCGCAACGATGAGCAGATCCTGGCCTCGCTGGTGTCGCTGGCCCACGCGCTGGACCTGACCGTCACCGCCGAGGGGGTGGAGACCGCCGACCAGGCCGACCTGCTGCGCGCCATCGGCTGCGACGCCGGCCAGGGCTGGCACTTCGGCAAGCCCGCCCCCGCCGCCCGCATCCTCGAACAGATCCGCTGACCTGTCACGCGGACCGGCCGATGTTCAGCCGGGGGCGGTGGTGCCGGTGAGCAGGTCCGTCAGGCGGCGGGCCTGGGTCTCCCAGCGCCACTCCTTCTCCACCCAGGTCCGACCGGCCGCGCCGAGCTGGCGGGCCAGGTCCCGGTCGGCGAGCAGGGTGGCCACCCGGTCGGCGAGCACGGCGACGTCCCGCCCCGGGACGACGTACCCGGTCTCGCCCTCACGGACCGCGTCCGGTGCGCCGCCGGAGTCACCGGCCACCACCGGCAGCCCGGTCGCCGACGCCTCCAGGTAGACGATGCCGAGCCCTTCGACGTCCAGCCCCCGGTTGCGGGTACGGCAGGGCATCGCGTAGACGTCACCGGCCGCGTAGTGGGCGGGCAGCGCCTCCCACGGCACCGAGCCGGTGAACACCACGTCACGTTCCACGCCGGTGGACCGGGCCAGCTTCTCCAGCGTCGCCCGGTAGGGCCCGCCGCCGACCACCAGCAGCGCCGCGTCGGGCACCCGGCGGCGGATCGCCGGCAGGGCCCGGATCAGCATGTCCTGGCCCTTGCGCGGGACCAGCCGGGAGACGCAGACCACCACCGGCCGGTCGGCCAGCCCGAGCCGGGCCCGCACCGGCGCACCGTCCACCCCCGGGTGGTAGGTGTCCACGTCGACTCCCGGGGCGAGCCGGTGCAGCTCGGTGACGCCGCGCAGGGCGCGTTCCAGCCGTACCCGGGTGTAGTCGCCGAGGTAGGTGACCACGTCGGTGTCCCGGCCGATCCGGCGCAGCGCGGCGCGGGCCCCCGGCAGCGTCGCCCAGCCGGCCTCGTGGCCGTGGGTCAGCGCCACCGCGCGGCGGATGCCGGCCCGGCGGCGCAACCCCCCGGCGAGCAGACCCAGCGGGGCGGCGGCACCGAACCAGACGGTGTCGCAGTCGTGCTCCCGGGCCAGCCGGGCGGCCCGGCGGGCGACCCGGGGCGTGGGCAGCAGCACCCGGGTGGCGTCCCGGACCACCGGGAAGGGCTGCGCGGCGTCGAACCCGGCGGTGTCGCGCCAACTGGAGGCGTAGACCACCACCGAGCCGGGCGGCTGACGGACCGCCAGGTGGTGCACGAACGACTGGATGCCGCCGGGGCGGGGCGGGAAGTCGTTGGTGATCAGCAGGGTCCGGGTCACCGGCCGGCCTCCCGGGCGTACGCGCGGGCGGCGGCCATCCGCTCCACCGTGGACGGGTGCGAGGCGAACCAGAGGTACTCCGCCCGGGGCGGGTCGGGATCGGCCAGGTTGACCCCGGCGAGCCGGCGTTGCATCGCCTCGAAGGTGGCCGGGTCACCGGTGAGCGCCAGCGCGTGCGCGTCGGCCCGTGCCTCGACCCGGCGCGACACCAGCGCCTGCACCGGGCCGGCGACCAGCCCGACGACCGTCACCAGGGCGATCAGCAGCGCGAACGCCCGGGGCTCGGCGATCGAGTCGACGCCGGCCCGGCGCAGCAGCGGCGTCCAGGAGCCGACCAGGTAGAGCGCGACGACCGCGGCGGCGGCCCCGAGCGCACCGGTCAGCGTGCCGGTCCAGACGTCGCGGTCCTTGGCGTGGCCCAGCTCGTGCGCCACCACGCTGGTCACCTCGGCCGGGGTGGCCTCGCGCAGCAGGGTGTCGTAGACCACCACCCGCCGGGTCGGCCCCAGGCCGGAGACGTACGCGTTGACCGCCCGGGTGCGGCGGGAGGCGTCGGCGACCAGCACGTCCCGCACCGGTACGCCGTCGCGCGCCGCCAGTGCGGTCAGCTCGGTGCGCAGCGGCCCCTGCTCCATCGGGGTGAACCTGTTGAACACCGGCTCCACCAGCACCGGCAGCACGAAGGACAGCAGCACCACCAGCCCGGCCGCGCCGGCCGCCCCGAACGCCCACCACCAGCGCGGGGCGAGCCGGGTGACGGTGTAGAAGCCGAGCAGCACGGTCGCGGCGAGCACCGCGCTGAGCGCGTACGACTTGAGCAGGTCGACCGTCCAGCCGCCCCAGCCCTGGGTGGCGAGCCCGTACCGGGTCAGCACCGACTGCCGCCAGGCGGCGAACGGGAGGGTGAGCAGGTCGGCGACGAGCACCACGGCGATCCCGCCGAGCACCGCGCGGGCGATCCAGTGGTCACCGAACGGCCTACCGGCCAGCTCGACCAACCGAGCGCCGAGCGGGGTCAGCCCGAGCAGCAGGGCCACCAGCAGGCCGACGGCCAGCCCGGTGTAGCGGCCGGGGCGCAGGGCGGCCTGCAACGCGCGCCCCCGGGCCACCTGGTCGGCGGGCAGGTCACGCAGGGCGGCGAGCTGGTCGGCGCGGGGGGCCGGGGGCCGGCTCCACGGCACCAGCAGGGCACCGAGGACGACCAGGGCCAGCACCAGCGCCGCCAGGGTGAGCACCGCCCAGCCGCGCGGGGTCACCGGGACGCCCCGGCGTCGGGTCCGCGGGCGTGGCGTCGTACCCGTGTCATGCCGCCGCTCCTCCCGCCGTGAGCGCCCATCCTATGGCCCGCCGGCGCGGCGGCGGTCAGGCGACCCGGCGGTGGGTCGACCGGGGCCGACGGGTCTCGTGGGCCAGCACCTCCACCTCGAAGCCGGAGCGGGTGAGCACCTCGATCGCCCGGTGCTCGGCGGCACCCAGGCCGGCGGCCGGCGAGTCGGTGTCGAGCAGGGCCGTCACCAGGCAGCCGGCGCAGCCCGCGCCCCGGACCCGGCAACCGTCGCAGTCGATGAGCATCGTGCCTCCTGACGCTGTGCGGCGTCGGGCGGAGGACCTCGTCACCACCCGAGCACCGTCGGTCAGGTCGGACACTAACCATCGGGTACGACACAACCGGACAACCGGTGATCAACCAGAGCCGAACCGGTGGAGAGCAGCGTCGAAGCGTGCAGAGCGTCACCCTGGCGCACCGGGTGGCCGACCGGGCTCGGCAGGGCTCGACGCGGTCAGCCCCCGGCGGTGACCGTCGTGGCGGTGACCGTGCCGTCGGTCGCCGGGCCGCCCTGCACGGTGACGCTCTGTCCGGCCTTGAGCGCGCTCAACGTGCTGGCCCTGGCGGTGCGGACCGCGGTGGCGTCGGTGGTGCGCACCGTGATCACGGTGCCGTCGGCGGTCTCCACGTAGAGCGTCCCACCCTCGACCAGCTTCACCGTGCCGGTGGTCGTCGCCGCAGCGGTCGCGCCACCAGGCTGACCTGCGCCGCCCGGTCCGACGCCGCTCTGGCCACGCCCGCCGACGCCGGGAAAGGCGGTGGGCACACCACCCGGGAATCCGGCCCTCCCCGCCCCGGCGGTGCCCGACTCCGCACCACCCCAGCGCTGCTGCACGTGAACCCCGCCCAGGAAGCCGGCCAACACCAGCACCAGCACACCGAGCGCCAGGGTGGTCCGGTCCCACCAGCGTCGCGGTGCCGCCGCGGCGAGCGCGGCGGTCAGCTCCCGGTCCGTGGCATCCGCCGGGGCCGGTGGTTGGTCGTCGACCCGGTCGAAGACGACGGTGTCGCTGCTGTCCATGTCGGTTCCTCGCATGTCGGCCTACTCGTAGCGCAGGGCGTCGATGGGGCGCAGCCGGGCCGCCCGGGCCGCCGGAAGACCACCGAAGAACAGGCCGATCGCGACCGAGACCCCGAGGGCCAGCCCCACCGAGCTGGGCACGATCACCGGGTGGACCCCGACGATGGTGAACCGGGCACCGATCAGGGCCGCCGCCACCCCGAGCGCCCCACCGAGCAGGCTCAGCAGGGTCGCCTCCACCAGGAACTGGGTCAGCACCGCACGCCGACGGGCGCCCAGCGCCTTGCGGATGCCGATCTCCCGGGTCCGTTCGGTCACCGTCACCAACATGATGTTGGTGATGCCGATGCCGCCGACCAGCAGGCTGATCGCGGCCACCGCGCCCAGCAGCACGGTGAACGTGTCGGCCGTCTCGGACTGGGTCTGCAACAGCTGCGCGGCGTTCTGGATCCGGTACGGGGTGCTGCCCGAGGCCGACGTCGGCAGGCGCTGGGCGAGCACGGTGGAGATCTGCCCCTGCACCGCCGACACCCGGTCCGGATCACCCGCCTCCACCAGGATCGAGCTCAGCGACCCGTACCCGGTGAGCACCTCGCGTACCGCCCGCAGTGGCGCGATCGCGGTGTCGTTGGCGTCCTGGAAGCCGGTCGAGGACTTCGCCGCCAACACCCCGACCACGGTGAACAGCGCGCCGCCCGCGGTCACCTGCCGGCCCACCGGGTCCACCCCGGCGAACAGCTCGTCGGCCACGGTCCGACCGAGGACCACCACCCGGCGGCCCTGCGCCTCGTCGTCGGCGCTGAACGCCGTGCCGGCGGCCAGCGGCGAGTTCGACGCGGCGAACCAGCTCGGCCGGGTACCCACGAACTGCGGCACCTCGTGGTCGGCCCCCTCGAAGGTCAGGGTGGTGCTCGTGGTGGCCAGCGGCGAGACCGACCGTACGTCGGGCGCGAGCACCGGGTCGGCGAGCGCGTCGGCGACCTCCAGGGTCAGCACGCCGCCGCTGCCGCCCCGGTTGGTGCCGGTGACGGTCAGCGTGTTGGTGCCCAGCGCCTCGATCCGGTCGTTGACCGCCTGGGCCGAGCCGTTGCCGACCGCGACCAGCAGGATCACCGCGGCGACACCGATCAGGATGCCGAGCATGGTCAACGCCGAGCGCAGCTTGTTGGCGGCCACGCCACGCAGCGCGAACCGGACGGTCTCGGTGAAGCTCATCGGCCCGCCCCCGGCACCGCGTGCCGCCCGCCCTGGCGGACGTCCGAGCGGACCTGACCGTCGAGCAGCCGGATCAGCCGCCCGGCCCGGGCACCCACCTCCGGCTCGTGGGTGATCAGCACGATCGTCCGCCCGGCCGCGTTGAGCTGGTCGAAGACGGCCAGGATGTCCTCGGTGGACGTGCTGTCGAGGTTGCCGGTCGGCTCGTCGGCGAGCACCAGTGCCGGCTCGGTGACCAGCGCCCGGGCCACCGCGACCCGCTGCTGCTGACCACCGGAGAGCTGGTTGGGCTGGTGGTCGGCGCGATCGGCCAGCCCCACCGCGTCCAGCGCGGCGAGCGCCCGCTGCCGCCGCCGGCCGGCCCGCACCCCGGCGTACGCCAGCGGCAGCTCGACGTTGGCCAGCGCACTGGTCCGGGGGATCAGGTTGAACGCCTGGAAGACGAAGCCGATCAGGCGGTTGCGGACCAGGGCGAGCTGACGGTCGGCGAGGCTGCCCACGTCCACCCCGTCCAGCAGGTACTGCCCGCCGGAGGGCACGTCGAGGCAGCCGAGGATGTTCATCAGGGTGGACTTGCCCGAACCGGAGGAGCCCATGATGGCCACGTAGTCACCGGCGGCGACGGTCAGCGAGACACCGCGCAGGGCGTGCACGGCGGCCGGACCCTCGCCGTACACCTTGGTCAGCATCCGGACGTCCAGGACCGGCCGGCGGGCGGGTGCCGGGGTCATCAGCGGGTTCCGTTCCCGCCCCGGACGCCGCCGCCGGGGCCGGCGCCCCCGCCGGGCAGGCCACCGCCCGGGAAGCCACCCCCGCCGGGCAGACCGCCTCCGCCGGGGATTCCGCCGCCGGTGCTGCCCGTGCCGGTGCTCTGCGGCAGCACCACCCGCTCCCCCTCGGTCAGCCCCGAGGTGACCTCGTACGCCTGGTCGCCGGCGAGGCCCACGGTGACCCGCCGGCTCTCCTGCCCCGTCTCGGTGAGCACGGTGGCGGTGCGCCGGTCGCCGGTGCCGCTGATCGCCGCCGAGCTGACCGTCAGGACGTCCGCGGCGGTGCCGGTGACCACCGAGACCCGTACGGTCTGCCCCGGCCTGGCCCCGGCGGGCAGCTCGTCAACGCTGACCGTGACGCCGTAGGTGACCACGTTGTTGGTGGTGGTGGCCTGCGGGTCGATCGCGACGACCTGCCCGCCGGCCTGGGCCCCCGGCAACGCGTTCCACGTGACGGTGGCCGCCTGACCGTCCTTGAGCCGGGTCGCGTCCGCCTCGGCGAAACCGGCGCTGACCTGGAGCTTCGTCAGGTCGGCCAGCTCGACGAACCCGCTGGCGGAGGTGGACCCGGAGCCGCTGGCACCCGTCGAACCGCTGCCACCCTGCTGCCCGGTCGAGCCGCCGCCGGTGGCCGACCCGCCGGAGGAACTGCCCACGGTGCCGTTGACCGCGACGACCGTACCGGCCATCGGCGCGGTCAGCCGGGTGCCGGTCACCGCGGCCTCGGCCTCGGACACCGCCAACTCGGCCTGGGTGACCGAGGTCTGCGCCGACGAGGTGTCCGAACCGGCGTCCTCGGCGCGGTCCAGGGCGTCCCGCGCGGCGGTCAGGTCCGCCGTCGCCACGTCGAGGTCGCGTTGCGCGGCGGCCGGGTCGACGGTGGCCAGCAGTTGGCCCTTCTTCACCCGGTCGCCCACCCGCACCCGGACGGCGGTGACGGTGCCGGCGGTGGCGAAGCTGGCACTGGCCGTCGAGGCGCTGCGCACCGAGCCGTCGGCGGTGACGGTGGCGGTCACCGTGCCCCGGGACACACTGACGGTCCGGATGCCGGTGGGCCGGGCGTCCGCCGCCGCGTCGCCGCGCACCGACAGCCACGCCCAGCAGCCGCCGCCGGCCAACAGCAGCACCAGGGCGGCGTTGACCGCGACGGGAGGCCGGCGCAGGACGGCCGGCAGGCGCACTCGCATGGCGGTCAGCTTCGCCGGCACGGCTGGGAGAAGCTTCGGCGCAAGCTCAGAGCTGGCTCGGAATCGACGCCGCCGGGTCGTCGCGCGACGAGGTAGGCGGCGACGGTACGGCGGGCAGCAGCACCCGGAAGGTCGTCCCCGCACCCGGACCGGTGTCCAGCTCGATCCAGCCGCCGTGCGCGTGGACGATCGACGCGGCGATGGACAGTCCCAGGCCGGAGCCGCCCCCGCCGGCCCGGCCCCGGCTCGGGTCGGCCCGGTACAGCCGCTCGAAGACCCGACCGGCGTGCCCGGCGGGGATGCCCGGCCCGTCGTCGTGCACCTCCAGCACGGCGTATCCGTCCGCGTCCGACGCGGGCACCGGCCCCGAGCGGACGACCGGCCCGGCCGGCGGGAGGGCGAGCCGACCGACGCGGACGGTCACCCGGACCGTCGGCCCGGTGTGCTGTACCGCGTTGTCGACCAGGTTCGCGGCGACCTGGCGCAGCCGGTGCTCGTCGCCGAGCACGGTCGGTGTCTCGAAGGTCGGATCGTGCTCGACGAGGGTGCTCAGCCGCACGGGCCGGCCCGGCGTCCGGGCGTGCGCGTCGCGGATGGTGTCGGCGGCGATCCCCAGCAGATCCACCGGACGCCGCGCGGGGGTGCGCTGCCGGTCCAGTCGGGCGAGCAGGAGCAGGTCCTCCACCAGCACACCCATCCGGGCCGCCTCGCTCTCGATCCGGCCCATCGTCTCGTCCAGCACGGCACCGGGTGGGGCGCCCCCGCGCCGGTACAGCTCGGCGAAGCCGCGGATCGAGGTCAGCGGCGTCCGCAGCTCGTGCGACGCGTCCGCGACGAACTGCCGCAGCCGGCGTTCGGAGGCGGCGCGGGCGCTCATCTCGGTGCCGATCCGGTCCAGCATCAGGTTGACCGCGGCACCGAGCCGACCGGGCTCGGTGTGCGGGTCGGTGTCGTCCACCCGGTGGGTCAGGTCGCCGCCGGTGATGCCGGCGACGACCCGCTCCATCCGGGTCAACGGGCGCAGCCCGAGCCGCACCACCGAAGCGGCCAGCAGCCCGAGGCCGAGCAGCACCCCGCCGGTGACCGCGACGTCGATGAGCAGCAACCGGTCGGCGGTCCGGTTCACCTCGGCCAGCGAGGCACCGACCACCACGACCGCGCCGGTGCCGTCCGCCGGCACCGCGAACAGCCGCCAGTCGTCGTCGCCGTGAGCACCCGCGACGGTGTACGGCCGGCCGGTACGGGCCCGGGCGGTCACCTCGGCCAGCGTGCCCGGGTCCGGTGCCGTTGCGCTGGGGGTGCTGCTGTGCGCGGCGTCGCGGGTGCCGTCGGCGCGGTAGAACAGCACGAATTGGTCCGGCCCGAGCCGGGCGAGCCGCCCGGCCGGCGCACCCGCCGACCCGCTGGCCGCCGACCCGCTGGCCGCCGACCCGCTGCCCGGTGACCCGGTGACCGGGCGGGGCTCGCCGGTGAACGGGCGGACCTGTCCGGCGAGTCGCTCGTCGACCCGGTCCACCAGGTAGCTGCGCAGCAGCAGCAGGCCGGCGGTGTTCGCCCCGAGCAGGGCCAGCATGGCGAGCGCCCCGACGACCAGGACCAGTCGGGACCGCAGCGTCCAGTGCGACCAGGGGCGCACCCGGGCCAGCCGCCTCACTCGTTGCCGCGCGGCAGCCGCAGGGTGTAGCCCACGCCGCGCACCGTGTGGATCAACGGGGGATCAGCGCGGTCGACCTTGCGCCGCAGGTAGTAGACGTACGACTCGACGACCCGCCCGTCGCCCCCGAAGTCGTAGTTCCAGACCTGCTCCAGGATCTGCGCCTTGCTCACCACCCGACCGGCGTTGATCAGCAGGTAGCGCAGCAGCCGGAACTCGGTGGGCGACAGGTCGACCGGCCGCCCGGCCCGGCGTACCTCGTGGGCGTCGTCGTCCAGCTCCAGGTCGGCGTAGCGCAGCAGCCGGCTGCCCGGGGCCGGCGGCAGCTCCGCCCGGGTACGCCGCAGGATCGCCCGGATCCGCAGCACCACCTCCTCCAGGCTGAAGGGCTTGGCCACGTAGTCGTCCGCACCGGCCACCAGCCCGGCGACCCGGTCCTCGACGGTGTCCCGGGCGGTCAGGAAGAGCACCGGCACCGGCCGGCCGGCGGCGCGCAGCCGCCGGGCCACCTCGAAGCCGTCCAGGTCGGGCAGCATCACGTCGAGGATCACCAGGTCCGGAGCGAACTCCTCCACACCGGCCAGCGCGGCCCTCCCGGATCCCGCCACCCGCACGTCGTACGCGACCAACCGCAGGGTGGCGGCCAGCAGGGTGCAGATGTTCGGCTCGTCGTCGACCACCAGCAGGCGGGCACGGGCGGGTTCGCCCTCGACGCTCGGGATGGGGCCGGCCGTGGGCGGCCGGAGGATGTCGGTGTGCACCCGAACTGCGTATCGGACGAGCCTTCACGCCTGCTGTGCCGGACCTGTGCGCCGGCTGTCACCAGGAGCGCCGCACCAGTTCACCGGCGTCGACCCCGGAGGTGATCTCGGTGTACCGGCCACCGCGCAGCCCGACGGTGACGGTGCGGGCCGGACCGCCGTCCGCCGGCAGCACCCTGCCGGTACGGTCGGGCCCCTCGTGTACCGCGCTGGACGGCACGCGCACCGCGTCCTGCACCGCACCGGTCTGCACCGTCACGGCGGCGCTCTGCCCGACCAGCAGGTCCTCCGGGGCGGTGGTGAAGGACAACACGACGCCGTAGCGGACCATCGTGCCGTCGATGGTGCCGACCGGATCGACCTGCACCACGCTCGCCTCGAACGGCTGCTCGGGCCGGCCGGCCAGGGCCAGTGTGGCGCTCTGCCCGACCGCGAGCGCCCCGGCGTCGGCCTCCGGGAACGTCGCCACCACCTGCATGGCGTACGTGTCGGCCAGGGTGATGAAGGTGCTGTCCCGGTTCACCCGGCTGCCCACCGGCCCGGCCACGGAGAGCACGGTGCCGGCCATCGGCGCGCTGATGGTGGCACCGTCGAGGGCCTCCTGCGCCTGCGCGAGGGCGGCCTCGGCCCGGTTGACCCGGCGTTGGGCGGCCAGGATCGGGTCGGTGCCCCGGGCAGCGTCCCCGGCGTCCGCGCCGCAGTCCGCGCCACCGCTCCCGGGGCCTGCCGGGGCCGGGGCCGCGCCCGGTCCACCGGTGGCGGTCGGCACGGGGCCACCTGGCGTACGGCTCGGCGAGGCCGAGCTCGCGGTGGGTCGGGACGTGGGGCTGCCGCCGGTGGTGGGCGTGCCGGTGGTCGGTGTCGCCCCGGTCGTGCCGGTGGGCTCCGGCGAGTGCCAGAGCACCGGTCGTGCCCCGGCGCCGGACCCGGTGCCGGTGGCGCAGTCCGGTGCCGGGTCGTCGGCCGCGTCCCATGCCGTGGTCAGCGCGTCCCGCGCCTCGGCCAGCTCGGTCCTGGCGTCCTGGACGGTGTCCGCCGCGTCGGCCGTGTCGGCCTCGGCGAGCGTGGCGAGCTGCTGGCCGACCGTGACCACGCTGCCCGGCCGCACGCTGACCGTCTGCACCGTGCCGGCGACGGTGAAGCTGAGGCCGCGGGTGGTGGCCGGCTGGACGGTGCCCGTGGTGGCCACCTCGACGACGACCGGCCCCCGGTCGACGGCCACCGTCACCGGTCGGGTCGGCGCGTGCGGGGTGTCCGCCGTCCAGACGCGTACGCCGGCCGCGCCGAGCAGCAGCAGACCGGCGGCACCGGCCGCCCACCACCGGGTCCGCCGGGTACGCCAGCGTCGTCTCAGACCGATCCCCATGGTCGGGCAGTCTGCGCAGCCCGCCTCGCGGTCGGCTCGACCGCACCTCAGAGTTCGCTCGGAACCGGACTCCTGCGGCAGGTGCCCCGGGTCGCGCTCCGAGGGAACTCCGAGCCGGGTCCGAGCCGCCGACGAGGTACGACGGGTTCGCTGAGCAGCTACCGGATGAAGCCTGAGGAGGGCCCGTGCCGTTGACCAAGAGGTTCCGTCGGTTGGCGACCGTGATGACCGCCGCCGCCTCGGCCACGTTGCTGCTGGCCGCCTGCGGCGGTGGGTCCGACGACGACGGGCCGGGTGACGCGGGTGGGACCGGGAACTCCTTCGCGGCCTACCAGGAGTGCCTGCGGAACAACGGTGTGGCGCTGCCGACGATGGGCCCGTCCCGCGGCCCCGGCGGCGCACGCCCGTCCGGCCTGCCGTCGGGCTTCCCGACCGACCGCCCGACCGACCGCCCGACCGCCCGACCGTCGGGCTTCCCGACCGGCAGCGCCGACCCGTCGCGGGGCGCGGGGCGCGGCTTCCCGGGCGGCGGCCGACCCGAGGGGGTCGACGAACAGACCTGGCAGAAGGCGCAGCAGGCGTGTGCGTCGGTGCAGCCCAGCGGCCGGCCGGGCGGCCCCGGCGCATCCGGCGCACCGGGCGCACGTCCGGCTGGCTCGGACGACGGGCGGTCCACTGCCTACCGCACCTGCCTCACCGACCGGGGCCAGGATCCGGACCGGCTCGTCGACAGCGACCCGAAGACCCGCGAGGCGTTGGCCGCCTGCGCGGTGCTCAGCCCGTCCCCGACGACCTGACCACCGCCGCGCGCCGCGGTGCTGCGGCTGCCGGGCGGCACGGGACCGCCGCGCGCCGCCCGGCTCAGGAGCGGGCCAGCCGGCGCAGCAGCGAGTCGGCCCCCAGTGGGTACGCCCCGTGCCGGCGTACCCCGTCGGCGACCTCCCGGTCGGAGGAGACCACGACCACCGGGCGGCCTGGCGGTTCGGCCCGGACCAGCCGACGGATCAACTCGTCGGCGGTCTCACCCTTGCGGGAGAAGAGCACCCGTACCCCGCGCGGGGTGGGCGGCAGGCCGTGCATCCGCTCCGCCCCGTCGAAGACCACGGTCACCTCGTCGCCGGTCTGCGCGGCGATCCCGCCGAGCCCGGTGATCAACCGCTTGCGCTGCTGCTCCAGGGACATCTCCCCGAACCCGCGCTTGGTGACGTTGTAGCCGTCCACCACCAGGTGGGCGCGGGGCAGGGCGAGCAGCTGGTCCAGCCGGGCCGGGTCGTCGGTGTCCCGGGCGCGGGCGGCCGGCCCGCCCTGGGTGGTGACCGGGGCGTCGGTGAAGGCGTCGGCCACGAAGTCGGCGGGGAGCTTGTCCACCGGGTCCAGGGCCAGTTCCCGGCGCAGCCCCACGGCGGCCTGGCCGATCGTCTCCAGCAGCAGCCACAGCCGGGCGTCGTCGACCGAGCGGGCCTCCTTGGCGCTGGACCGGGCCACCCCGGCCGCCGCCTCGGCCTCGGCCAGCCGGGCCCGCGCCCGGCGCAGCTCGGCGTCGCTGTCGGCGGCGGCCCGGGCGGCCCGGCCGCGTTCGGTGGCGAGCAGCTCGTTGGCCCGGCGCTCCCGGACCTGGGTCTCCCGCAGGCTGCGCTGGAGCTGGCGGCTCTCCTCCCGGAGTTGACCCAGTTCCTCGCGGACCCGGGCCAACTCGTCGCGGAGCTTCTCCGCCTCCACCCGGGCCACCGCCCGGTCGTGCTCGGCGCGGGTGGCCCGCTGCTCGGCCTCCCGGACCAGCTCGGCGACGACCGCGCTGTCCGCCTCGGCGCGGACCGCCGCGCCGCTGGCGTCGATCAGCTCCCGCCAGCCCCGGGGGCGGACCAGATAGGCCAGGGCGGCCACCTCGACCGGGTCGGCGGCGGCCGGCGCGGTGCCCTCGACCACTGCCGCGCCGAGGTCACCGGCGTCGGTCAGCACCCGGGCGGTGACCCGCTGCCGGAACAGCGGGTCGGCGGTGAGCTGGGCGGCGATCACCGAGCCACCGAGCCGGGCCCGCCGGTTGGGGGCGAACTTGGCCACCCGGCGCAGCGGCACCGGCACCTCGTCGGCGGGTAGGCCGGGCAGGACGGCGGCGGTCAGCGCCACGATCCGCTGCCGGACCGGCTCGGGCAGGACGGGCTCCGGTTCCGGCGGCGTCGCCTCGGCGGCGTCCGTGTCGGCTGCACCGTCACCGGGCGGGTCCGCGTCGGATCCGGCCGCCCCGGCACCGGTCGCCGGCACCGGGTCGCCCCCGGTCGGGACGGCGTCGGGCAGGACGTCGGGATCGGGCCGGGCCGGCTCGGGCGCCCCCGCACCCAGGTCCCCGCCGGCCCCGGGCGCGGCGGTGGACGACCCCTCCAGCGGGAGGTGGTCGTCGTGCGGGTCGGTGAGGGGCATGGGGCAAGTCTCCCACCGCGACCGGGCCCACCGCCGGATGAGTGAGCCGATCTCTCATCCTACGCCGCCAGGGGCCCCTGGGGCTGCGGTGACGGGAGTGTCGCACCGAACGGTTAGCCTGCCGCCCGTGGCACCTGGGGAGTACGTCCAGCAGACCCTGGCCGGTCTGGACCGGTCGGCCGGTGGCGTCGATCCGGCCCTGCCGCTGTACGCGACGACGTTCGTGGTGGTCGACCTGGAGACCACCGGCGGCTCGCCCGACGGCGGGGGGATCACCGAGATCGGCGCGGTCAAGGTGCGCGGCGGAGAGGAGCTGGGGGTGCTCGCCACCCTGGTCAACCCGGGGGTGCCGATCCCGCCGTTCATCACCGTGCTGACCGGCATCACCCAGGCCATGCTGGTGCCCGCCCCGCCGGTCGAGCAGGTGCTGCCGAGCTTCCTGGAGTTCATCACCGACGCCGTGCTGGTGGCCCACAACGCGCCGTACGACGTGGGGTTCCTCAAGGCCGCCTGCGCCAGGCACGGTTACCGCTGGCCCAACCCCCGGGTGCTGGACACGGCGGCGCTGGCCCGGCGGGTGCTCAGCCGCGACGAGGTGCCCAACCGCAAGCTGGGCACCCTGGCCGCCTACTTCCGCACCGCCACCCAGCCCACCCACCGCGCGCTCGA
Source organism: Micromonospora sp. SCSIO 07396 (assembly GCF_053667945.1). Taxonomy (NCBI): domain Bacteria; kingdom Bacillati; phylum Actinomycetota; class Actinomycetes; order Micromonosporales; family Micromonosporaceae; genus Micromonospora; species Micromonospora sp. SCSIO 07396. Next base: position 1,023,445 of record NZ_CM132210.1, on the reverse strand, counting down.
CGACGCCAAGGCCACCGTGGACGTGCTGCACGGGCTGATCGCCCGGCTCGGTGGGCACCGGGTCGACACCGTCGGCGAGGCGATCGAGTTCACCCGCGCGGTCAGCCCCACCCAGCGGCGCAAGCGGCACCTCGCCGACGGCCTGCCCAAGGGGCCCGGGGTCTACATCTTCCGGGCCGCCGACGACCGGCCGCTCTACGTCGGCACGTCGGGCGACATCGCCACCCGGGTCCGCAGCTACTTCACCGCCGCCGAGAAGCGGGCCCGGATGTCGGAGATGCTGGCCGCCGCCGAGCGGGTGGAGGCGGTCCCGTGCGCCCACCCGCTGGAGGCGGAGGTCCGCGAGCTGCGGCTGATCGCCGCGCACGCGCCGCCGTACAACAGGCGGTCGAAGTATCCGGAACGGATGGTGTGGCTCAAGCTGACCGGCGGGCCGTACCCCCGGTTGTCGGTGGTGCGCGGCCTGGCCCCCGGCGACACCGCCTTCCTCGGCCCGTTCCGCTCGACCCGGGCCGCCGAGCTGGCCGCCGCCGGGTTCCACGACGCGGTGCCGCTGCGCCAGTGCACCCACCGGCTGTCGCTGCGCACCGTCACGCCGGCCTGCGCGCTGGCCGAGCTGGGCCGCTGCCCGGCACCCTGCGAGCACCGGATCACCCCGCAGGAGTACGACGACCGCGCGGTCGCCCCGTTCCGCACCGCCACCACCAGCGACCCGCAGGTGGTGGTGGACGCCCTGCTGGCCCGGATCGAGGCGCTGGCCGCCGCGCAGCGCTACGAGGAGGCGGCGGTGGTGCGTTCCCGGCTGGCGGCGGTGCTGCGGGCCACCGTCCGGATGCAGCGGCTGGCGGGGTTGACCCGGATCGCCGAGGTGGCCGCCGCCCGGCCCGCCGCCGGGGGCGGCTGGGAGCTGGCGCTGGTCCGGCACGGGCGGCTCGCCGGGGCCGGGGTGTCCCCGCCGGGCGTCCATCCCCGACCGACGATCACCGCGATCCGGGCGACCGCCGAGACGGTGGAGCCGGGCGGGCACGGGCCGGTGCCCCGGGCCACCGCCGAGGAGACCGAGCGCATCCTGTCCTGGTTGGAACGACCGGAGACCCGGCTGGTGGAGATGACCTCCGTTTGGTCGTCCCCGGTGGCCGGCGCGGGCCGGTTCCGTGACCTGCTGGCGAAGGCCGAGGGCGGGGGGTCCCACCAACTCTCGACCGAACGCTCATGAGCAAGTGTCCGATCGGACGACCCCGCCTCGCTTAGTCTGTTAAGGGAGTGCAGTCCTGCCCGTTTCGTGGGCCTGCTTCCGGTTGCCGGCGACGGTGACCGAGGAGCCGGGGTGAGGAGGTGTCCCTCGTGGACGTCGACGCCGGACACGGCGCCGCCCTGGGGGGTGCGCTCCCGGCCCAGCCGGGTGAGCTTCCCCTGGCCCGTCGGCTACGGTCCCTGTTGAGTTGGCCGGCCAACGATGCCGACCCGGTGACCCAGTTGGTGCGTACCCACCGCGGCATCCATTCGAGCGCGGACGCCTCGGTGCTGCGCCGGGCGTACACGATCGCCGAGAACATGCACCGCGGGCAGTTCCGCAAGAGCGGCGAGCCGTACATCACCCACCCGCTGGCGGTCGCCCAGATCTGCGCCGACCTCGGGATGGACACCACCACCCTGGTCGCGGCGCTGCTGCACGACACGGTGGAGGACACCCGCTACACCCTCCAGGCGCTCAGCGAGGACTTCGGCCACGAGGTGGCGCACCTGGTCGACGGGGTGACGAAGTTCGACAAGGCGTTCTACGGCAAGGCCGCCGAGGCGGAGACGATCCGCAAGATGATCATCGCGGCCGGCAAGGACGTCCGGGTGCTGATCATCAAGCTGGCCGACCGGCTGCACAACATGCGTACCCTCGGGGTCCGCTCGGCCGCCTCCCGGGAGCGGATCGCCCGCAAGACCCAGGAGGTCCTGGTCCCGCTCTGCGACCGGCTCGGCATCCAGACCCTCAAGCGTGACCTGGACGACGTGGTGCTGCTGCACCTGGAACCCGACGAGCACGCCCGGCTGGCCCGCCACGTGCACGACCGGCCCGGCTGGGACGCCTACCTCGACGACGTGGTGGCCCAGGCCAAGGTGGCGCTGCGGCGCAGCCGGGTCGACGCCGAGGTGAGCGCCCGGCCCCGGCACCTCTACTCGATCTGGAAGGACACCGTGGCCGGCGGGCACGCCCAGCCGTACGACCTGCCCCGGATCGTGATCGTGGTGGACGGCCCGGCGACCGACTGTTACGCCGCCCTCGGCGCGGTGCACGGCCGCTGGCGGCCGGTCCCCGGCCGGTTCAAGGACTTCATCGCCTCCCCCAAGAACAACCTCTACCGCTCCCTGCACACCAGCGTCTGCGGCCCGCAGGACCGCACCGTCGAGGTGCTGATCCGGACCCGGGAGATGCACCGCTGCGCCGAGTACGGCGTGGCCGCCGACTTCCGCTTCCCCGGGGCCGCCACCGGGGCCAGCAACACCGACCAGCTCTCCTGGCTGCGTCGGGTGCTCGACTGGGAGCAGGAGGCCCCCGACCCGGCCCAGTTCCTCCAGTCGCTGCGGTGCGACCTGGCCGAGGCGCAGATCCAGGTGGTCGCCGACGGTCGGCAGGTGGTGCTCCCGGCCGGGGCCACCCCGGTCGACCTGGCCTACGAGCTGGGCACCGAGCGGGGCGACCACTGCCTCGCCGCGCGGATCAACGGCCGGCTCGCCCCGCTGGCGTCCGAACTGGACGAGGGCGACGTGGTGGAGATCTACTCGGAGAGCAGCGTCGAGAGCGGCCTCGAGGCTGACGTCGCTCCCCGGGGCCCCCGCCGCGAGTGGCTCGACTTCGTCAAGTCGCCGCACGCGCAGATGCAGATCAGCCGCTGGTTCACCGAGCACACCGAGCCCGGCATCTCCATCGCCGACAAGGTCCGCCTCGGGCGGGCCACCATCGGCCTGGCGCTGCGCAAGCACGACCGGGGCCTGGCCAGCGACCTGCCGCTGCTGCGGCTGTCGGAGGAACTCGGCTATCCCGACCTGGAGACCCTGCTGGTCGCGGTCTTCGACCGGGCCGTCGAACCGGACACCGTGGTCCGCCAGCTCATCGACCTGGTCGACCATCGACAGTGAGCCCTGGCCGGGTGACCGGTCGCCCCGCACCCCACCACGCCGCGCCGACGGCCTAGCCTGGAGGCCATGATCCTCCGTTCCCGCGCCACCGGCCGGGCCGTCGCGTACAAGGTCTTCTACCGGCTGCCGGTCTCGGTGCGTCGCCGCCTGGTCCGGCTCGCCGGCCCGAAGTACGTCGTCGGCGCGGTGGCCCTGGTCCGGGACAGCGGGGCCGCCGGGGCCGGCCGGCTCCTGCTGCTGCGCCAGCCCCCCGGGCACAGCTGGACGCTGCCCGCCGGCCTGCTCCAGCGCGGTGAGGCCCCGGTCGTCGGCGCGGCCCGCGAGCTGTACGAGGAATCCGGCGTCCGGCTCGCCCCGGAGCAGCTCCGCCCGGCCGTGCCGAACGCCGTGGTGCACACCCGGGGCTGGGTGGACATGGTCTTCGAGGCGGAGGTGCCCGCCGACACCACCACCCTGAAGGTGGACGGCGCGGAGGTCTTCGAGGCGGCCTGGCACCCGCTGGACGACCTGCCCCGGCTGAGCCGGGCCACCGCCAACCTGCTCGGCCACTACGGCATCGGGCCGCAGGCCGGCCGGCCGACGACGTGACCGCCCCGGACGGCCTGTGCGCGGTGGTGCTGGCCGCCGGTGAGGGCACCCGGCTGCGTCCGCTGACCGCCCGGGTACCCAAGGCGCTCTGCCCGGTCGGTAACGTGCCGCTGCTGGACCGGGCCCTGCACCGGCTCGCCGGCCTGGGCCTGACCGGGCCGGACCGGGTCGCGGTGAACGCCTGCTACCTGGCCGACCAGGTGGTGACGCACGTCGGCGACCGGGCACACCTGTCGGTGGAGCCGGGTGACCCGTTGGGCACCGCCGGCGGGTTGGGCAACCTGCGGGACTGGATCGCCGGCCGGGGGGTGCTGGTCGGCAACGCCGACGCGTACCTGGCCGATCCGGGTGTCGACCCCGGCCCGGACGTCGCGGCGTTGCTGGCCGGCTGGGACTTCCGGTCCGTACGCCTGCTGGGGCGGCCGGCACCCGACCCGCACGCCCCCGGCACCTTCGACGGGCACGTCTTCACCGGCTTCTCGCTGTTGCCCTGGCACCGGGTGCGGGAGCTGCCGGCCAGCTTCGGTGACCTGGTCCGCACGGTGTGGCGGCCGGCGGAGGCGGCCGGTGAGCTGACCGTGGTGCCGTACCCGGGCACGTTCTTCGACACCGGCACGCCCGCCGACTACCTGGCGGCCAACCTGCACGCCGCAGGCGACGGCACGCTGGTCGCCCCGGACGCCACCGTCACCGGCCACGCCCGGCACGCGGTGGTCGGCGCGGGCGCGGTGGTACGCGGCGACGTGGAACGGGTGGTGGTGTGGCCCGGCGCGACGGTCGGCCCCGACGAACGGCTCCGCGACGTGATCCGGGCGGCCGACGGGCTCACCGTGGCCGCCTCATCGGGCAAAGGTTGATCACCGGTGTCAGAATCACCGGCATGCAGCCCTCCGCGCCCCGAATCCCCCTGTCAATCGGCTACCGGTCGAGCCGTACCGGTCGGGTCGTCTCGTTGGTGGTGCTGGGTGTCCTGCTCACGGTGACCTGCGGCTGTGTCGGTGCCGTCCTCGGGATCGTCCTGAACGCGTCGGTCGGTGCGGGCACCTCGGGCAGCGCGGCGGTGCCGGCACTCGTCGCCCTCCTGTCGGCCGGGCTGGTCGCCGTCCTCGTCGGCCTGCTGGTCACCAGCGTCGTGCGGACGAACGCCTGGTTGGAGGGCACCCGACTCACCGTGGTCCGGCTCACCACGAAGAGCGTCGACCTGCGGGCCGCCCGGTCGGTGACGTTGCAGGCCACCGCCGTCGCGCACACCGGCGTCGCCAGCGACGGCTCGGTGGTCGCCACCGGCGCGGTCACCCGTACCCCGGTGCTCACCGTCACCACTGACACCGGCACGGTCAAGCTGGGGCTGCGCAGCAGGGAGAGCCTGCTCATCCCGCCGCCCGAGATGTACGCCCTGGCCGCCGCGCTGGACACCGCCCGCTGCCCGGGAGCGGCCGAGGCGGCCGGCTGGCTGCGCGCCATGGCCGCCGACCCCCGCACCATGCTGCTCTGACCGACGTCGTGCGGCACTAGCATGGTCGACGACACCAGGCCGGCGTCGCGCCGGGCACGACGAACGGAGAATCGTCAAGTGATCACCGCGATCGTCCTGATCGACTGCGCCACCGACTCGATCCCCGAGGTGGCCGAGAACCTGGCCAACCTGCCCGGGGTCAGCGAGGTCTACTCGGTGGCCGGGCACGTCGACCTGATCGCCATCGTCCGGGTCCGGGAGTTCGAGCAGATCGCCAAGGTCATCGCCGGCAGCATCTCCAAGGTCCCCGGGGTGCTCAACACCGAGTCGCACATCGCCTTCCGCGCCTACTCCCAGCACGACCTGGAGGAGGCGTTCGCGATCGGCCTGGCCAGCGCCGACTGACCGACGCCCGACAGGCGACGGTGGCCGGCCCCGTCGGGGACCGGCCACCGTCAGGTGGTACGGGACGTCAGCTGTTGCCCGGCACCGGCGTCTCGGTGGTGCCACCCGGTTCCGGCGACTCCGTGGTGCCGCCCGGGGCCGGGGACTCGGTCGTGCCGCCCGGAGCCGGCGTGCCGTTGCCGGGGCTCGCGGTGCCGCTGGCGCTGGTCTGCGGGACCGGAACGCCCAACTCCTGGGCCAGGGCGACCAGCGCGTCGTAGTGCGCCTGCAACACCGGCAGCGCGTCCTGCGCGAGCTGGACCACCGACTGCTCGGAGCCCTGCGAGATCTCGGTCTGGGTGGCCTGGATGGCCTGCACGTGACCGGCCAGCTCAGCGGTCACCCAGGCCTTGTCGAACGCGGCGCCGTTGAGACCGTTGAGCTTGTCGATCACCTTCTGCTGGTCGGCCGTCGGCGCGTTCGGCAGGGTCACGTTCAGCTGCTGGGCGGTGCTCTTCACCGTCTGGTCGAGCTGGGTGTGATCGGTGACGAACTGCTGCCCCAGCTGCTTGACCTGCTCGTTCTGCCCCTTCTTCTGGGCCAGGTTGCCGGTGACGATCTCCGCCAGGTTGACCTGGTGCACCGCCTGCAGATACTGGGTGTCCTGCGCCGACGGCTGCGCGGCGGCCTGCGCGGCAGCCGCGGGAGCCAGGCCGACCACCACCAGCGTGGCCAGCAGTCCCAGGCGTTTGATACCCACCATGTTCCCTCCCCGTTTTCGTTGGACCGCACGGATACCCGGCTGGCGCGGGTTATTCCTGTGCTTTCCACCCGTTGGTGGCCGGTCACGCCACCACCGACCGCCGGGCCGGCAGCCGCCGGAACGGACGAAGCGCCCGCCGAGGACTCCGGCGGGCGCTTCGGCGCAGTGGGTACGGGCAGGTCAGCGGCGGGAATCCCCGCTGCCGATCTCCTCCCGCTCGGGGCGGGGTTCCACCGGCGGGTGCCCCGGCGAGACCGGCGCCTCGACCGGCTTCTCGATCGGGTAGAAGAAGCCCCGGATCGCCGGGCCGAGCGCCCCGAGCCGGTTCATCTTCTTCGGCACCACCCAGCCGACGTAGTCCAGTTCGCCGTGCCCGTGGCCGTCACCGGCGCTGAGCGGCTGGTGGACCTCCTCGAACCGGCCGTCGGGCAGCCGCCTGATGATGCCGGTCTCCACGCCGTGGGCCAGCACCTCCCGGTCGTGCTGCTGGAGACCGAGGCAGATCCGGTACGTGACGTAGTACGCCAGCGGCGGGACGAACAGCAGACCGATCCGGCCCGCCCAGGTCATCGCGTTCAGGCTGATGTGGAACTTGTCGGCGATCACGTCGTTGGCCCCGGAGAGGGTCAGCACGATGTAGAAGGCGACGGCCATCGCGCCCACCGCGGTCCGGGCCGGGACGTCCCGGGGCCGTTGCAGCAGGTTGTGGTGCCGGTAGTCCTTGAGCTGCCGCGCCTCCACGAACGGGTAGAGCGTGGAGAGGCCGACCAGGATGCCGGGCAGCACGACCGTCGGCCAGAACAGCGGCGGGATGACGTACCCGTTGCCGATCGGGATGTTGATCTCCCAGGCGGGCATCAGTCGGGTCGAACCGTCGAGGAACATGACGTACCAGTCGGGCTGGCTCGCGGCCGAGACCACCCACGCCTCGTACGGGCCGAAGTACCAGATCGGGTTGATCTGGAACAGGCCGCCCATCAGCGCGATCACGCCGAAGACGACCATGAAGAAGCCGCCCTGCTTGAGCGCGTAGCGCGGGAACATCCGCTCGCCGACCACGTTGTCGTTGGTCCGGCCGGGGCCGGGCCACTGGGTGTGCTTCTGCTTGAACACCAGGCCCAGGTGGGCGCTGATCAGCGCGACCAGCAGGCCCGGGATGAGCAGCACGTGGGCGATGAAGAACCGGCTGATGATGATCTCACCGGGGAACTCGCCGCCGAAGACCGACGAGGTGACCCAGGAGCCGATCACCGGGATCGACAGCATGATGCCGGAGGCGATCCGCAGGCCGGTGCCGGACAGGCCGTCGTCCGGCAGCGAGTAGCCGGTGAAGCCGGCCAGGAAGCCGACCCAGAACAGCAGCGAGCCGATGATCCAGTTGGTCTCCCGCGGCTTGCGGAACGCGCCGGTGAAGAAGACCCGCATCATGTGCACCACGATCGCGGCCATGAACAGCAGCGCCGACCAGTGGTGCATCTGCCGCATGATCAGGCCACCCCGGACATCGAACGAGATGTCCAGGCTGGAGGCGTACGCGGCGGACATCGGGGTGCCCCGCAGCGGGGCGTAGCTGCCGTTGTAGACCACCTCGGTCATCGCCGGCTCGTAGAAGAAGGTCAGGAAGACCCCGGTGAGCAGCAGCACGACGAACGAGAAGAGCGCGATCTCGCCGAGCAGGAACGACCAGTGGTCCGGGAAGACCTTGTTCAGCAGCTTGCGCAGCGGGGTGGCGACCTGGAAGCGGTCGTCCACTCCCCCGGCGGCCTTGCCCGGCACCGCTGCTACGTCAAACTTTCGGCGCTTCATGGCCGCTCCCAGAAGTCGGGGCCGACGGTTTCGGTGTAGTCGGACTTCGCCACGAAGAAGCCTTCCTCGTCCACCTCGATCGGCAGCTGGGGCAGCCGCCGGCTCGCCGGGCCGAAGACCGGCCGGGCGTTGTCGGTGATCAGGAACTGGCTCTGGTGACACGGGCAGAGCAGCCGGTTGGTCTGCTGCTCGTACAGGCTCGCCGGGCAACCGGCGTGGGTGCAGATCTTGGAGTACGCCGCGTAGTTGCCCCACATGTAGTCACCGTGGCCGACCCGCGAGTTGGCCTGCCGGGACTTCTCCGCGTCGGTCTCCCGCAGGTGGATCAGCAGGGTCGGCGAGTCGGCGTGCTTGTTGCTCACCCCGTGCTCGATGCCCGGGAACACGGTGAGCTGGCCGCCGGCGCTGACGTCGGCCGGGCGGATCGGCCGGCCGTCCTCGCGGACCAGCCGGATCTTCTTGCCGTCCTGCGGGGCGAAGCCGGTGGTGAACATCTGGTTGTTCTTGTGCGGGTTGGAGATCAGCCCGCCGACCAGCGGGGCCGCGGCGACCGCGCCGACCGGCAGCAGGCCGGCGACCAGCGAGACGCCGAGCAGCGGACGACGCCGTACCCCCATCTCGTCGGCGAGGTAGAGCATGGTCTCGCCGGTGATCTTCCGGTCCTCCGCCGACCCGGGACCGTCGTGCCGGTCCTGGATCGAGACCTCCTTGGGCAGCAGCTTCTTGCCCCAGGTGAGGATGCCGAAGCCGATGCCGAGCAGGGCGACGCCCAGGGTGAGGCCGAGCAGCGGGGTGTACCACTTGTCGCCACCGCGACCCGGCTCGTACTCCCAGGGCCACCAGATGTAGACCACCAGGAACGCGGTGGCGGCCAGGCCGGTGAGCAGGAACATCGCCGCGACCGTACGGGTCAGCCGGCGCTCGGCCTTGCTGCCCGGGACGACCTGCTCCTCGTAGTGGACGATCTCGATGTCGTCCCGGCGGGCACCCTCGGTGACGATGTCGAACCGGGACAGCCGGGGGTCGTGGACGTCGAGCGGCTCCCGGTCCTGCGGGGCGTGCTGCTCGGTCGTGGTGCTCATGCCGTCACCTCGCTACGGGCGGTGCCGACGCACGGCACCACGGCAATGGTGTTGACGATCCGCCCGGTCACGACTTGCCCGCAATCCACAGGCTCGCGAAGACCAGCGCGACGATGCCCACCAGGAAGATCGCCAGGCCCTCGGTGGAGGGGCCGTACCGGCCGAGGTTGAAGCCGCCCTGGTCCTGGTCGGCCTTCAGGGTCTCCTGGATGTAGGCGATGATGTCCGCCTTCTGCTCCGGGGTGATCTGGTTGTCGCCGAACACCGGCATGTTCTGCGGGCCGCTGAGCATCGCGGCGTAGATCTGCGCGTCGCTGGCCGGGTTCAGGCTCGGGGCGTACTTGCCGGAGGAGAGCGCGCCGCCGCCACCGCCGAACGCGTGGCACTGCGAGCAGTTGATCCGGAACAGCTCGCCACCGGTGGCCAGGTTGGCCCCCTCGCGGAGGTTGCCCTGCGGGACCTGCGGGCCCCCGCCGAGCTCCTGGATGTACTGACCGAGCTGACGCACCTGCTCGTCGGTGAAGACCGGCGGCTTGCGCATGGCCTGCGCCTCCTGCCGGGCCATCGGCATCCGACCGCTGCCGACCTGGAACTCGACCGACGCGGCACCGACCCCGATCAGGCTCGGGCCCCGACCCTCGACGCCCTGGGCGTTGCGGCCGTGGCAGGTCACGCAGCTCACGTCGAACAGCGCCCGACCCTCGGCTGCGGCACCGGTCAGCGGCGGGTTTTCCTGCGCCTGCACGCCCGGGGCGAAGACGGTGTAGGCGCCGCCGGCCAGCGTCAACGCGGCGATCAGCCGGAACGCCGCGCCCAGCCGGCGGCGGCCCCTGCTGCGCGCCGCGGGCCGCCCGCGCAGGCGCGCGAGCAGACCGCGTCGGCGGTCGTTGTCAGAAGTCATGACCTGTGTCCTTAACCGGTTGGACCTTGTCTCAGGGGACGGAGCAGCGGCGCGGAACGTGACACGCCAAGATCACTGAAGCCAGTAGATCATGCCGTACAGCCCGATCCACACGACGTCGACGAAGTGCCAGTAGTACGACACGACGATCGCCGACGTGGCCTGGGCCGGGGTGAACCGGCCCATGGTGGTGCGGATCATGAAGATGATGAAGGCGATGAGACCGCCGGTCACGTGCAGGCCGTGGAAGCCGGTGGTCAGGTAGAACATCGACCCGTAACCGTCTTCGTTGATCTTCACGCCCTCGTGCACCAGGGTCAGGTACTCGTTCGCCTGGCCGAGCACGAAGATCAGGCCCATCACGAAGGTGACAGTGAACCAGCGCCGCAGGGCGTGCACGTCACCCTTCTCGGCCGCGAACACACCGAGCTGGCAGGTCACCGAGGACAGCACCAGGATCACCGTGAAGGTGGTCGCATAGGGGATGTTGAGGACCTCGGTGTGCTTCTCCCACTGCTCCGGCGCCGCCGCGCGGATCGAGAAGTACATCGCGAACAGCGCCGCGAAGAACATGAGTTCGCTGGAGAGCCACACGATCGTCCCGACGCTGACCATGTTGGGCCGCGTCAGAGAGTGGATCCGGCTCTTGTCAATGGCTGGGGCCGCAGTCACGCGGTCATTATTGCCCTTGACCGGGGCGGGCGATCAGCGGGGGGCCAAACCCGGGTGAGGGATGGCCCGATCGTGGCGGTCCGGTTCGCCTGGCCTAGCCTGAAAAGCGTGCTGCACGTCGATTCGATCTTCGCCGCCACCTCGACGGCCCCGCCCATCAGCCTCGCGGCGGGCGGCGTCGAGGTACCGCCGCCGTTCGACATCACCCGGGTCTTCACCGAGACCCGGCTGGACAGCTGGCTCGCCCTGGGCCTGGTCCTCGCCGCCGGCCTCTACCTCTACGGGGTGCACCGGCTACGGCTGCGCGGCGACCGCTGGCCGGTCATCCGTACCGTCTGCTTCCTCGGGCCGGGGCTGGGCGGCATCGCCGCGGTCACGGTCAGCGGCCTGCACGCCTACGACACCGCCCTGCTCTCGGTGCACATGGTGCAGCACATGGTGCTGTCGATGATCTCCCCGATCTTCCTGGCCCTGGGTGCGCCAGTCACCCTGGCGCTGCGCACCCTGCCGGTCGGCCCGCGCAAGCGGCTGCTGGCGGTCGTGCACAGCCGGATCGCCCGGATCTACGGCTTCCCGCTGGTGGCGTTCGCCATCTTCGTGGTCAACCCGTTCGCGCTCTACTTCACCGACCTGTACCGCTACACCCTCGAACACGCCTGGGCGCACGAGCTGGTGCACGCGCACTTCATCATGACCGGCTGCGTGTTCTTCTGGCCGCTGCTCGGGCTCGACCCGCTGCCCGGCCGCTGGCCGTACCCGGCGCGGGCGCTGCTGATGCTGCTGTCGGTGCCGTTCCACACCGTGCTCGGGCTCACCATCATGCAGAGCACCACGCTGTTCGGCGGCGACTGGTACCCCTCGCTGGGCCTGGCCTGGTCGGACCCGTGGAACGACCAGGTGGTCGCCGGCGGCATCCTGTGGGCCGGTGGCGAGTTCGTCAGCGTGACGATGATCGCCGTGCTGGTGGTGCAGTGGATCAAGCAGTCCGAGCGGGAGGCCCGCCGGGTGGACCGCGAACTGGACCGGCAGGAGGCCCGCGACCGCGCCGCCGCGGCCACCGCTGTCCCCGCCTCCGACGCCGTGACCACCGCCCCCGCAGGTCCGCCCGCCACCCCCGCCACGGCCCCCGGAACCCCGTCCTGAGCTGCCGGGACACCTGGTCCGCCGGGGGCCGGCAGGCGGGATGTCGGGTACGCCACACCGCCCGGTACGATCAACGGGCAGCAACGAGGAGTACAGCCCATGAGTGAGCGCAGCGAGCCAGTCAGGCTCAGTGCGACGGTGCCTCATCACGGCACGGAGCGAAGCGGAGTGTCGGCATGAGCGAGCGTCTCTGCACCGTCCTGCTCTACAGCGACGACCAGCAGGTCCGCGACCGGATGCGGCTGGCCGTCGGCACCCGTCCCGCGCCGGGCATCCAGATCGAGTTCGTCGAGGCGTCCGACTACTTCGGCTGCGTCCGGCTGGTCGACGACTACGAGATCGACCTGATGCTGCTCGACGGCGAAGCCAGCCCCGGCGGCGGCATCGGCATCGCCCGCCAGATCAAGGACGACCGGGACGACGCACCGCCCACGTGCGTGGTCATCGCCCGGGCCGCCGACCGATGGCTCGCCTCGTACGCGCAGGTCGACGGCGTGCTGATGCACCCGCTCGACCCGGTGACCACCGGCACCACGGTCGCCGAGCTGCTGCGTACGCACGCCGCCGCCTGAGTCGCAGACACTCGGCGGCGCCCAGGCGCCCGGGGTGACGGGCGCACCCGTCCACCCGCACCCACGCCCGCTCGGGAGGCCCACCATGGGCGATCGGACCTGGCCGCACCTGCTCAACGCGCTGCTGCGTGGCGACGAGCTGTCCACCGCCGACACCGCCTGGGCGATGAACGAGATCATGGCCGGTGCCGCCGTACCGGCACAGATCGCCGGGTTCGCGGTCGCGCTGCGGGCGAAGGGCGAGACCCCGGCCGAGCTGGCCGGCCTGGTCGAGGCGATGCTCGGCAACGCGGTGCCGGTGACGCTGCCGGAGGAGCTGCGGCGCACCGCGGTCGACGTGGTGGGCACCGGCGGTGACCTCGCCCACACGGTCAACATCTCGACGATGACCGCGTTGGTGGTGGCCGGGGCCGGGGTCCGGGTGGTCAAACACGGCAACCGGGCCGCCTCGTCCCTGTGCGGCACCGCCGACCTGCTGGAGTTCTTCGGCGTACCGCTGGATCTCGGCCCGGAGCAGGTGGCCCGGTGCGTGGCCGAGGCGGGGATCGCCTTCTGCTTCGCGGCCCGGTTCCACCCCGGGATGCGTCACGCCGGCCCGGTCCGGCGGGAGATCGGCGTGCCGACCGCGTTCAACTTCCTCGGCCCGCTGACCAACCCGGCCCGGCCGCACGCCGGGGCGGTCGGCTGCTTCGACGCCCGGATGGCCCCGGTGATGGCCGAGGTCTTCGCCGGCCGAGGCGACTCGGTGATCGTGATGCGCGGCGAGGACGGCCTGGACGAGTTCACCACCGCCGCGCCGACCCGGGTCTGGGTGGCCCAGCACGGCACCGTACGGGAGGCGCTGCTGGACGCGGCCGACCTCGGGGTACCCCGGTCCACCCTGGCCGACCTGCGGGGCGGCGACGCGGCGCACAATGCCGCCGTGGCCCGGCGACTGCTGGCCGGCGAGGCCGGTCCGGTCCGCGACGCGGTCCTGGTCAACGCGGCCGTCGCGCTGGCCACCCAGACCCCGCTGGACGGTGACCTCACCGAGGCGGTCCGCGCCGGCATGGCCCGGGCCGCCGAGTCCGTCGACTCGGGGGCGGCGGCGGCCGTCCTGGACCGCTGGGTCGACGTCGCCCGGTCCCTCTGACCCTCTCCCGTCCCGCTGACTCCCGACCGCCTCCGCAACGGCGGACCGGCCGGCCCGGTCGGCGCGTCACGCGGGGTGGCACCCTGCCCGCGTGACGCGGGCGGGCGGCGTGACGCGCGGAACGTCGAGGTGACGGGCTGGTGGGGTGGCGGGGAACTGTCGGAGGGGCGTGGGAAACTACATCGGAGTAGTTTTCCGTTTCCGGTGATGGCGGCGATGGCCATCGGCGGCTTCCGGAGCGAGAGGAGACGCCCGTGTCGGACCGCGAGCTCTACTGCGACACCTGCGAGGGCGTTCAGCCGTTCGAGACACCGCCGTGCCCCGACGGTCACGGCGTCGACTGCCCCGAGCTGGCCTGCACCGGCTGCGGGGCGGCGGTGCTGATCGCGACCTTCGCCTTCCAGCCCACCCGCCTGGCCGACCGTCGCCGCCGCCCGTCGGCCGGTCGTCACGCGGCCTGACCCCTGCGGCTCCCGGTCCCGTCGCGGGCTCCGTCCCGCTGGGCGGCATGGCAGGATCACCTGATGCTCCGACTCACGGATTTCATCATCGACTGCCCGGACACGATAAAGCTGGCGGACTTCTATGCCGCGGTGACGGGTCGCCCGGTCAAGGCGGGCAGCGACGAGGAGTGGGCCGGCATCCGGTTCGGCGAGATCGAGCTGGCCTTCATCAGGGTGGCGGACTACCGCGCCCCGCAGTGGCCCGACGGCGCACACCCCAAACAGTTCCACCTCGACTTCGAAGTCGACGACATCGAGGCCGAGCAGCGTCGTGTCCTGACCCTCGGCGCGACGCTGGCGCAGGACTTCGTCGGCCCCGACGGCTACGGATGGCGGGTCTACACCGACCCCGTCGGTCACCCCTTCTGCCTCTGCCGCAACCGGGGCGTCACCTGGACCGACCAGGGACCCGTCTGGCTCGAGCCGGCCTGATCCACCCAACCGGGCCGAAACAGCGGCATCAGGCCCGCCGGGATACCGCGACTCCGGCCCGCCGGAGTCGATCACCTGACGACGACGGGCCCGCCTCCCGGGTAGGGAGCGGCGGGCCCGTCGTCGTCAGGTCAGTGCTCGGCGGTGCGCCGGGTGCCGGAGTAGTACTCGAAGAGCAGGCCGCAGGCGGCGAAGATGACCATCACCAGGCCCAGCCCGAGCAGCCAGAACTGCCAGAACACCAGGCCCAGACCGGCGACCGCGGCGGCCAGTGCCAGCCCGAACGGCCAGTAGCTGCCGGGGCTGAAGAAGCCGATCTCGCCCGCGCCGTCGGCGATCTCACCGTCCGGCCGGTCCTCCGGGCGCAGGTCGATACGGCGGGAGACGAACCAGAAGAAGCCGCCGCACATCGCGCAGAGCAGGAAGGACAGCAACAGCGCCACCGTGCCGACCCACTCGACCTGGCCGCCGTCGCCGTAGGTCCACGCGCCGTAGAGGGCCGTCGCGCCGAGCAGGAACACGGCGATGATCAGGAAGATACGCCACTCGGTCTTCATGCCGGATACCTCAGTTTCCCGCGCTCGCGGACGCGTCGTCCGGGTTGAAGTTGTCCTTCGTACGACGGGTGTCGAACGGCTGTGTGGTCGTCGCGTACGGATCCTGGCCGATGGCGGTCAGCGCCTCCTGCGTCGACTTGCCGTCCCGCTTGGCCGCGAGGAACTGGTCGTACGCCTCCGGCGAGACCACCCGCAGCTCGAAGTTCATGAAGGCGTGGTAGCTGCCGCACAGCTCGGCGCAGCGGCCCACGTACGCGCCCTCGGACTCCAGCTTGGAGACCTCGAACACGTTACGGATCTTGCCGGGCATCACGTCCCGCTTGAACAGCAGCTCCGGCACCCAGAAGGAGTGGATGACGTCGCGGCTGGTCTCCTCGAACCGGATGGACCGGTCGGTCGGCAGCACCAGCACCGGAATGACCTCGCTGGTGCCCAGCACCGATGCCACGGTGTTGGCCTCGGTGCCCTGGCCGTCGCGGTAGTTGAACTGCCAGTTCCACTTGAAGGCGACGACCTCGACGGTGACGTCGGGGTTCTTCGTCGTGCGCACCACGTCGGTCTGCACCACGGCCGTGTAGTAGAACAGCACGGAGACGATCAGGATCGGTGCGATGGTGTAGAGGAACTCCATCGGCAGGTTGTAGCGGGTCTGCACCGGCAGCTCGTTGCCGCGCTTGCGGTAACGCACGACGCACCAGAAGATCAGGCCCCAGACGAAGACACCGACCGCCAGGGCGGCGATGCAGGAGGCGATCCACAGGTCGTACATCCGGTGCGACTCGGGGGTGATGCCGCCCTGCGGCCAGCCGAAGCCGTCGACCGAGCGGCCGACGTCACACCCGGTGAGCAGAACCAGCAGCGCAGCTCCGCCGAGACCGAGCCCGGCGAGCCGGCCAGCACCACGCCGCCGACGCACACCGGCTCCGGGGGAAGCACCGTGCCGTACGGCCGACGGCCGTACCTCCGAACTCCTTGCGACCACCTGGTCCTGCCTCCCTAGCGCGCCGCGGTGGGGCTTTCCATCAGCACCGACGGCAAAGGCGTCACCGACGGTCGCAGATTACTCGACCATGGCGGGCTCGACGGTCTTGGGGTCAGTGTCCGCCCCCATCGGGGGGGTGCCTCCGTCCCCGACGCGATAGCGTCTGCGGTCGTGAGTGCCCACCCGGTCTACCTGGACGCGGCCACCGCCGCGCCGCTGCACCCGGTCGCCCGGCAGGCGCTGCTGGCCGCCCTCGACGACGGCTGGGCCGACCCCGCCCGCCTCTACAGCCGGGCCCGCCGCGCCGGCCAGCTCCTCGACGCCGCCCGCGAGGCCACCGCCGCCACCCTCGGCGTCCGCCCCGACGAGGTCTCCTTCACCCCCAGCGGTACGCACGCCGCGCACTCCGCCGTGCTCGGTGGCCTGGTCGGCCGGCAGCGGACCGGGGCGACGCTGGTGCACTCGGCGATCGAACACTCGGCGGTGCTGCACGCCGCGCAGCGGCACGTCGCGGCCGGTGGGACCGCCACCTCCGTACCGGTGGACCGGCTCGGCCGGCTCGACCTGGATGCCTGGTCGGCGGCGGTGCACTCCCCCGGGGTGGCGCTGGCGGCGTTGATCGGGGCCAGCCACGAGGTGGGCACCGTGCAGCCGGTCGCCGTGGCCGCCGAGTCCTGCACCGCCGCCGGGGTGCCGCTGTACGTCGACGCGGCCCAGTTGGTGGGCCGGGTGCCGGTGCCCGCCGGCTGGTCGGTGCTGACCGCCAGCGCGCACAAGTGGGGCGGTCCGCCCGGGGTCGGGCTGCTGGTGGTCCGCAAGGGCACCCGCTGGGAGTCGCCGTGGCCGGCCGACGAACGGGAGTTCGGGCGTACCCCCGGGGTGGTGAACCTGCCGGCGGTGGTGGCGGCGGCGGCGAGCCTGCGCGCGGCGGCGGCCGACGCGGCGGCCGAGGCGGCGAGGCTGACGCCCCTGGTGGACCTGATCCGGTCCCGGGTCGCCGCCGAGGTGCCGGACGTGGAGGTGGTCGGCGACCCGGTCGACCGGCTCCCCCACCTGGTGACGTTCTCCTGCCTGTACGTCGACGGCGAGGTGCTGCTGCACGCGCTGGACCGGCGCGGCTTCGCCGTCTCCTCCGGTTCCTCCTGCACCTCCTCCACGCTGCGCCCGTCGCACGTGCTGGAGGCGATGGGGGTGCTGTCGCACGGCAACGTCCGGGTCTCGCTGCACCGGGAGACCACCGGGGCGGACGTCGAGCGGTTCCTCGCCGAGCTGCCCGGGATCGTCGCCGAGCTGCGCGCCGACGCCGGCGTGGTGGGCCTGTGACCGGGCCGGACGACCTCCCCACCGGGCCGGCCGGCGACGGGCCGGTGACCACCCCGCCCGACCCGACCCGCCCGCCGACCAGGACGGGCGACGACGGGGCCGGGCCGGTGGGCCGCCCGACCGGGGCCAGCAACGACGGGGCCGGGCCGGTGGGCCGGTGGGCCCGGGCCAGCGGCGGCGGGGCTGGGCCGGTGGAGGTGCTGGACTGTCGGGGGCAGCGCTGCCCGCTGCCGGTGATCGCGCTGGCCCGCCGGCTACCCAAGCTGCCCGTCGGCGCGGTGCTACGGGTCCTCGCCGACGACCCGGCCGCCGCCGTCGACATCCCCGCCTGGTGCCGCATGCGCGCCCACGAGTTCGTCACCACCCTCCCCGAGGGCCCAGGCTACGAAGTACGCCGCACCCACTAACCCCACCCCACCCCGCCCCACCCCACCCACCCGCTCCGTCGATCATGGAGTTGTGGTGGCCGATCTGCGGCATTACTGCCGGTTCGAAGGCACCACAACTCCATGATCGACAGAAGCGGGGGTGGTGGGGGTGGGGGTGGGGGTGTCGATCCAGATCAGGTGGAGGCGGCGGCCGGTGCGGGTGAAGAGGCGCAACGCGCTCTCGGCGGTGGCGAAGTGCCCGGTCGACGTTCTCCCGTCGTGGCGCAGCAGGGCGCTGTCGGGGAAGGCCAGGCCCCAGGCGAAGACCGCGCCGTCGAGGCGGTCGCCGTACTCCTCGCAGAGCGCGAACCGGCGTGGGGCGAACTCGTTCGCGAGGTCGACGAGCATCAGGTGGAACTCCTCGGGCGTGCCGAGCGGCGCGGGGTCAGGCATGAGCACCTCCAAGAGTCGTTGCTATACGTATAGCTTCTATCCTTGCTCTTCGGAAGACTCGACGGCATGATGTTCTCGTCGGTACACATGGTGGAGGCGATACATGGGCAGGCGAACAGATCCTTCGGCGCTGCGTTGGCTGATCGGTGCCGAGCTGGGTCGGTACCGCCGCGAAGCACCGATGACGCTGACCGAGCTGTCGGCCAGCACCGGCATCGGCAAGCCGAAGCTCGGCCACATGGAGACCGGCCGTTACCAGCAGTTTCCCGAGGACATCGCCGCCGTGCTCCGCGCCTGCGGGGCCGACCAGCCCGCGATCGACCGGCTGACCACGCTGGCCGGCCGCTCCGACGCCAAGACCTGGTGGGCACCCTGGGCCGCGGTGATGCCGGACTGGTTCAAGACGTACGTCGGGCTGGAAGGGCTGGCCGACGGGGCGTTCGTGTTCGAGTCGATGGTCATCCCCGGTCTGCTCCAGACCGAGGAGTACGCCCAGGCGCTGACCCTGGGCACCGGGTTCGTCCGCCCCGACCACGCCGAGCGCTTCGTGTCGTTCCGGCAGACCCGGGCCCGGCGGCTCACCGACGACGACCCGCTCACCCTGCACGCGGTGATCGGCGAGGCGGCGCTGCGACTACGGGTCAACGGCGACGAGACCCGACGGGCCCAGCTCGCCCACCTGGCCACCATGTCCGAGCTGCCGAACGTCACCGTGCAGGTGCTCCGCCCCGAGGACGGCCCGCACGCCGCCGGTGCGATCGGCAAATTCGTCCTGCTGGACTTCGCCAACGTCCGCCCGATCGCCTACACCGAGGTACTGGACGGGGCGATGTACGTGCAGGACCCGGACGGGGTCCGCACCTATAGCATGGTGGCAGACAACCTGCGCCAGGTCGCCCTCTCGCCCGCCGAGTCACGCGCGCTGATCAGGGAGTTGGCCGGCGCGGCCTGACCCCCCGGAGGCCACCGTGCGCACCCCCGACCCCACCACCGCCCGCTGGTTCACCAGCAGCCGCAGCACCAACAACGGCGACTGCGTCGAGTGTGCCGTCCTGCCCGACGGGGTGGCGGTGCGGGACAGCAAGGACCGGTCCGGCCCGGTGCTGACCTTCCCCGCCCGTCAGTGGGCGGCGTTCGTCGCCGCCACCCCGACCCGCTCCCCCGGTCACGCCGGCTGACCCCGCCCGGCTCGGGCCGCCTTCCCCGAAACCGGCCGCCAGCCGAACCGGCCGCACGCCAGGTGCCCGAACCGGCCGCACGCCAGGTGCCCGGACCGGGACCGCCAGGTGCCCGGACCGGGACCGCCAGGAGGGCCGGGATCAGGTGAGGTAGCGGAGGATCGCCGGGAGCGGGTCGATCGGGATGGTGGTGTCGACCACCAGGCGGGGGCCGATCAGCGGTTCGTACCCCGTGCCGCGCTGCCGGGTCTGCTCCCAGGTCGGGGCGAGCGGGTCGGCCGTGTGCCGGGCCTCGACCCGGCGGCGCAGTTCCGCCTCGTCGCCGCAGTACACCTCGATCAGCTGCAGCGGCACCCCGGCGCGTTCGGCCAGCTCGAACCAGAGCTCCCGGGTGCCGGCTGCGGGGTTGGCCGCGTCGACCACCACGCTCGCGCCCAGCCCCAGCTGCACCTCGACCAGCCCGGCCAGCGCGTCGTAGCCGGCCTGGCCCGCCCCGGGGCCGGTCAGCCCGTGCCGGGCCAGCGCCCGCTCGATCGGGTCGACCGCCAGCACTGTCGCGCCCAGTGCCACGCCGACCTGCCCGGCGAGGGTGCTCTTACCCACCCCCGGCAGGCCGGCGAACACGACAAGCATCTGCGTCATGGCACCAGGTGCGGTCGGACATCCTCGGCGGCGTCGTCCCCGTACGACTCGGCGATCCGCTTGACGAACAGGTCGCGGCGCACCTCGTACTCCTGGGTGCCGACGGTCTCCAGCACCAGGGTGGCCAGCAGCGAACCGACCTGGGCGGCGCGTTCCAGGCCGAGCCCCCAGGACAGGGCGGCGAAGAAACCGGCCCGGAAACCGTCGCCGACACCGGTCGGGTCGACGGCCCGGATCTCCCGGGCGATCGGCACCCGGAACGGCTCAGCGTCCCGGGTGGCGATCTCGACGCCGTCCTTGCCGAGGGTGGTGACCCGCACCTTCACCCGCTCCAGGAGCTGGGCGTCGGTCAGGCCGGCCTTGCTCTGCAACAGCGACTTCTCGTAGTCGTTGGTCATCAGGTACTCGGCGTCGTCGATCAGCGAGACCACGTCGTCGCCGTCCATCCGGGCGAGCTGCTGGGACGGGTCGGCGACGAAGGGGTAGCCCCGGTCCCGGCACTCGGCCGAGTGCCGGATCATCGCCTCCGGGTCGTTGGCGCTGACCAGGACCAGGTCGAGGCCGCCGAGCCGGTCCGCGACGGGACCCAGCTCGATGTTGCGGGCCTCGCTCATCGCGCCGGCGTAGAACGAGGCGATCTGGCACATGTCGGTGTCGGTGGTGCAGACGAAGCGGGCGGTGTGCGCCACCTCACTGACGTGCACCGAGTCACAGTCCACGCCGTGCCGCTCCAGCCAGGAGCGGTAGTCGGCGAAGTCGGCACCGACCGCGCCGAGCAGGACCGGACGCAGCCCGAGCTGCCCCATGCCGAAGGCGATGTTGGCGGCCACCCCGCCCCGCCGCAGCACCAGGTCGTCCACCAGGAAGGAGAGCGACACCTTGTGCAGCTGGTCGGCGATGAGCTGGTCGGCGAAGCGACCCGGGAAGCTCATCAGGTGGTCGGTCGCGATCGAGCCGGTCACGGCGATCTTCATGTCAACCCTCGGGGTCGGGAGCAGGGCGCGGGTCAGCCTACCGGTCCGGGCGGGACGACGAGGGGGCCGTCCCGGCGCGGGACGGCCCCCTCGGACGGACCTGGACTCAGCTGAACGAGTCGCCGCAGGCGCAGGAGCTGCCCGCGTTCGGGTTGTCGATGGTGAAGCCCTGGGCGTCGATCCGGTCGGCGAAGTCGATGGTCGCCCCGGCCAGGTAGGGGGCGCTCATCCGGTCGACGACGACCTCGACCCCGTCGAAGTCGGTGACGACGTCACCGTCGAGCGAACGCTCGTCGAAGAAGAGCTGGTACCGCAGGCCGGAGCAGCCACCCGGCTGCACCGCGACCCGCAGCCGCAGGTCGTCGCGGCCCTCCTGCTCGATCAGGGCCTTGACCTTCTGCGCCGCGACGTCGGTGAGGACGACGGAAGTGGGGGCCTGGGCCTCGGTCGGGTCGGTCTGCGCTGGCGTGGTCACGTGGAAATCTCCCTGCGCGGTATGGGTCCGGACACCCTGGCCAACAGCACGTGTCGCCCAGTGATTCCCGGTGTGGTCCAGCTCCGATCGTACGCCGCCCCGGCGGCGTCCACCCGGGCGGCGCGATCGCCGCCCGGCGGCCGCCCCCGGAACCGGCCGGATCCGCCCCGGCAGCTCAGCGGCTCCACTGCCGGGCCAGCCGCGCGCCGAGCGCCCGCAGCCCCTCGGCGGGCCGGCCCATCGCCGCCGCCAGCCCGCCGCGTTCCTCGCCGCCGAAGTGCTCCACCAGGCTGTACGCCTCGGTCACCCCGGCGGAGGCGGCCTCCCGTCGGCCGGTGCTCACCCGCCCCGCCAGCACCACGCAGGGCACCCCCCGGTCGCGGGCCGCGCCCGCCACCCCGGCGACCACCTTGCCGCGCAGCGACTGGTGGTCGAACGAACCCTCTCCGGTGATCACCAGATCGCAGTCGTCAAGCGCGGCCTCCAGCCCGATCGCCCGGCCGACCAGGTCGATGCCGGATTCGCAGCGCCCACCGAGGGCGAGGATCGCCGCGCCGAGGCCGCCGGCCGCACCGCCCCCGGGCAGCGTGCCCAGGCCGGGCGGGCAGCCGGGCAGGTCCCGTTCCAGCACCGCCGCCCAGCGCTCCAACGCGGCGTCGAGCAGCAGCACGTCGGCCCGGTCGGCGCCCTTCTGCGGGCCGTAGACGCTGCTCGCGCCGTGCAGGCCGAGCAGCGGGTTGTCCACGTCGGTGGCGGCGACCAGGGTCGCGCCGCGCAGCCGGGGGACGCCGTCGAGGGCCGCGACGGCGGTCAGCGCCGCCCCGCCGTACGGCAGGGCCCGGCCGGCGTCGTCGAGCGGGGTCGCGCCGAGCGCGGCGAACAGGCCGGCTCCGCCGTCGTTGGTGCCGGAACCACCCAGCCCGACCACCACCGTGCGGGCCCCGTGCTCGACGGCGGCGGCGACCAGCGCGCCGAGGCCGTACGAGGTGGTGGCCTTCGGGTCGCGTTCGGCGGCGGACAGCAGGTGCAGCCCGCACGCCTGGGCGCTCTCCAGGTAGCCGACGCCGTCGGCGGTGAGCAGGATCTCACCGGAGACGGGCCGGCCCAGCGGGTCGACGGTCGGCACCGGCACCCGGCGGCCGTCGAGCGCGCCCGCGAGCACCGTGACGAAGCCCGGCCCGCCGTCGGCGAGGGGACGGATCAGCAGCTCGTCCGCGTCGGCCACCTCGCGCCAACCGGCGGCGACGGCCGCCGCCACCTCGGGGGCCTCGATGGTGCCGGCGAACTTGTCCGGGCAGAGCAGCACGCGCATGCCCCCGAGTGTGGCAGGCCACATCGGCGCGCAGCAGTGTGGCAGCCCACACCGGCAGCGGTCGTGCGAACGGCCCGTTGTGGGACCATGAGGACGTGACTTCGACCTGGGTGGAACCCTCCAACACGGCGACCGCGCTGCTGCTCCTCGGCCGTGGCAGCGACCCCGCCACCGAGCGTGGCGTGGAGTGTCCGGGAGACCTGCCGGCGCCGAGCGACCCGGACCTGGTGGCCCGGGCGACGGCGGCGAAGGCCGCGCTGGGCACGAAGGTGTTCGTCCTCGGCCACCACTACCAGCGCGACGAGGTGATCCAGTTCGCCGACGTCACCGGCGACTCGTTCAAGCTGGCGCGGGAGGCCGCGGCCCGGCCCGACGCGGAGTACATCGTCTTCTGCGGCGTGCACTTCATGGCCGAGAGCGCGGACATCCTCACCACCGACGCGCAACGGGTGATCCTGCCCGACCTGGCCGCCGGCTGCTCGATGGCCGACATGGCGGTGCTGTCGCAGGTCGAGCGGGCCTGGGAGGTGCTGACCGACCTGGGTGTCGCGGCGGACACCGTCCCGGTGACGTACATGAACTCCTCGGCGGACATCAAGGGTTTCGTCGGCCGTAACGGCGGGGTGGTCTGCACCTCGTCGAACGCCAAGCGGGCGCTGGACTGGGCCTACGCCCAGGGTTCGAAGGTGCTGTTCCTGCCCGACCAGCACCTGGGCCGCAACACCGCGGTGCTGGAGCTGGGCTACTCGCTCGACGACTGCGTGCTCTACGACCCGCACAAGCCGAACGGCGGGCTCACCGCCGAGCAGGTCCGCGACGCGAAGATGATCCTGTGGCGGGGGCACTGCTCGGTGCACGGCCGGTTCACCCTGGACAGCGTGAACGACGTCCGGGCCCGGGTGCCCGGGGTCACCGTGCTGGTGCACCCCGAGTGCCGGCACGAGGTGGTCACCGCCGCCGACCAGGTCGGCTCCACGGAGTACATCATCAAGGCGATCGAGGCGGCCCCGGCCGGGTCGGCGTGGGCGGTCGGCACCGAGCTGAACCTGGTCCGCCGGCTGGCGCTGGCCCACCCGGACAAGCAGATCATGTTCCTGGACAAGGCGGTCTGCTACTGCTCCACGATGAACCGGATCGACCTGCCGCACCTGGTCTGGGCGCTGGAGGAGCTGGTCGCCGGCCGGGTCGTCAATCAGATCACCGTCGATCCGGACACCGCGCACCACGCCCGGGTGGCGCTGGACCAGATGCTCGCGTTGCCGGGTGCCGACACCCCGCCGCCGGCCACCACCTGATCACCCGAAGTCACCGTCGAGGTACGGAAACGTGCCGGAATCCCCGGTTCGTTCCCGTACCGGTGCGGTGACCAATTCCCAATTCGTCACGGAGGGCTATGCTGCCGGGGCGACGTACCACGGGGACCGTTTTGGGCCGGCCCCGTTCCGGGTAGCTGCACAGCTCGTACCGGACAGCTGGACAGCATGCCCCACCATCGACTCACCCCGCACCACCCGACGCGCTGGAGGTTTGCGTTGACGGACGACGTCCTGGTCGTACACGGAGGTACTCCGCTCGAAGGGCGGATCCGCGTGCGCGGCGCGAAGAACCTGGTCTCCAAGGCGATGGTCGCGGCCCTGCTGGGCGACTCGCCCAGCCGGCTCTTCGACGTTCCCAAGATCCGTGACGTCGAGGTGGTCCGCGGGCTGCTCGGCCTGCACGGGGTGAAGGTGACCGACGGCGTCGAGGACGGCGAGTTGGTCTTCGACCCGTCCAACGTCGAGAGCGCCAGCACCGACCAGATCAACGTGCACGCCGGATCCAGCCGGATCCCGATCCTGTTCTGCGGCCCGCTGCTGCACCGCCTCGGCCACGCCTTCATCCCCGACCTGGGCGGCTGCCACATCGGCCCCCGCCCGATCGACTTCCACCTGCAGGCGCTGCGCGAGTTCGGCGCGACTGTCGACAAGACCCCCGAGGGTCTGCACCTGTCCGCGCCGAACGGGCTGCACGGCACCAAGTTCGCCCTGCCGTACCCGAGCGTCGGCGCGACCGAGCAGGTGCTGCTGACCGCGGTGATGGCCGAGGGCGTCACCGAGCTGCGCAACGCCGCCGTCGAGCCCGAGATCATCGACCTGATCTGCATCCTGCAGAAGATGGGCGCGATCATCAAGGTGCACACCGACCGGGTGATCGAGATCCAGGGCGTCAAGAAGCTGCACGGCTACACCCACCGGCCGATCCCGGACCGGATCGAGGCGGCGAGCTGGGCGGCGGCGGCGCTGGCCACCCGGGGCCACGTCGAGGTGCTCGGCGCGCAGCAGGCCGACATGATGACCTTCCTCAACATCTTCCGCTCCGTCGGCGGCGAGTACGAGGTCACCGACGCCCGCCCGCCGAAGCTCGGCGACCCGGGCCAGGAGGGCGGCATCCGCTTCTGGCACCCGGGCGGCGAGCTGAACGCGGTGGCGCTGGAGACCGACGTGCACCCCGGGTTCATGACCGACTGGCAGCAGCCCCTCGTGGTGGCGCTGACCCAGGCCCGGGGCCTGTCGATCGTCCACGAGACGGTCTACGAGCAGCGGCTGGGCTACACCGAGGCGCTGAACTCCATGGGTGCCAACATCCAGGTCTACCGGGACTGCCTCGGTGGCACCCCGTGCCGGTTCGGCAGGCGCAACTTCAAGCACTCCGCGGTGATCGCCGGCCCGAGCAAGCTGCACGCCGCCGACCTGGTCATCCCGGACCTGCGGGCCGGGTTCAGCCACCTGATCGCGGCGCTCGCCGCCGAGGGCACCTCCCGGGTGTACGGCGTCGACCTGATCAACCGGGGCTACGAGGACTTCGAGGCCAAGCTGGCCAACCTCGGCGCGCACGTCGAGCGGCCGTAACCACACGCGTTCCGCGGCCGGTCCGACCGCTGCCCGTCGGCCCGGCCGACCCGCTCCACCGAGCGCCCGGTGCACCGTGATGTGCACCGGGCGCCGTCGTATGGCTACCCTTCACCTCGTGCCGTCGCTGTTTCGCCGCAAGTCCGCCGACTCCGACTCCTCCGCCACCGCCCCGGTGGTGACCGAGGAGCCACCCGCCGCGCGCCCCCGGGGCTACACCCCGAGCAAGAAGGAACTGGGCGTCGAAACCCCGAAACGGCCGGTCGCCGGTCGTCGGCCGGCCGGCCCGACCCGGCCGCTGACCAAGGAGGAGGCCCGGGAGCAGCGCCGCAAGGCGCGCACCGAGGCCGCCGCCGAGTTCCGCCGCGAGGGCGGCCCCCGGGACCGGGGGCCGGAACGGCTGCTGGCCCGCAACGTGGTCGACTCCCGGCGGACCATCGGCACCTGGTTCTTCGGCGGCGCGTTGATCGTGCTGATCGGGTCGAACGCGGCGATGCCGCAGGCGATCCGGCTCGCCTCCAACGTGGTGTGGGGCGCGCTCGCGCTCGGCGTGGTGATCGACTCGGTGCTGATCTCCCGGCGGATCAAGAAGCTGGTGCGGGAGCGCCACCCCAACAGCGGCGAGCGGATGGGGTCGCTCTACCTCTACGCGATCATGCGGTCGATCACCTTCCGCCGGATGCGCGCGCCGGCCCCCCGGGTGAACATCGGCGACCCGATCTGACCGACGTCTCCCGACGGCCCCGCCCGGTGGCGGGGCCGTCGTCGCGTCCGGCCGGCCTCGTCGCGTCCGGCGGGACCGGACGGCGGAGCGGGAGAGGACCCGGTCAGGCCGGGCGACGCGGGTCGGGGGCCGGGCTGCGGTAGAGCCGGGCCACCACGTCCTCGATGTCCGGTTCGACGATCGAGAGGTCCCGCAGCGCGGCCACCCCGGCCAACGCGGAGATCACCTCCGCCACCCCCGCCGACTCCAGGGCGTAGACCAGCCGGTGTCCGTCCGCCTCGACCCGGTGCAGCGCCGCCCCCGCCGGCTGCGGCGGGACCGCCAGCGGGGCGTCCAGGTCGGCGACGACGAGCCGACGGGAGCCGTACCGGGCGTGCAGGGCGGCGATGGACCCGTCGTGCACCACCCGGCCGTGGTCGACCACCACCAGCCGGGCGCAGAGCCGCTCGATGTCGGCGAGGTCGTGGGTGGTGAGGACCAGCGTGGTGTCGCCGGCCCGGCCCAGCTCGGCGAGGAACCCCCGCACCGCCTGCTTGCTCACCACGTCCAACCCGATCGTCGGTTCGTCGAGGAAGAGCACCTGCGGGTCGTGCAGCAGCGCGGCGGTCAACTCGCCGCGCATCCGCTGCCCCAGCGAGAGCTGGCGGACCGGGGTGGTCAGGAAGTCGTCCAGGTCGAGCAGGTCGCGGCAGCGGCGCAGCCGGGCGGCGTGCGCGGCGGCCGGTACCCGGTAGAGGTGCCGCAGCAGGTCGAACGAGTCGGCCAGCGGCAGGTCCCACCAGAGCTGGGACCGCTGGCCGAAGACCACCCCGATCCGCAGCGCCAGCCGGGTCCGGTCGGCGACCGGGCGCAGCCCGCACACCCGGGCCTGACCCGCCGACGGGCTCAGCACCCCGGTGAGCATCTTCAGGGTGGTCGACTTGCCCGCCCCGTTCGGGCCGATGTAGCCGAGCAGCTCGCCCCGCTCCACCCGCAGGTCGATGCCGTCCACGGCGGTGACGGTCCGCCTCTGTCGACGCAGCCGGCCCGCCTTCACCCGTACCGTGAACTCCTTGCGCAGCCCGTCCAGCTCGATGACGCTCATGACCCCGTACTCCGGTAGTGGCGGATGCCGGTGCGCCAGGCCGCCGCCGCGACCGCGACGGCGACCAGCGCCACCCCCGGCGCCGCCCAGCCGGCCCACGACGGCAGGCCCAGCGGGTCGGCGCGACCCAGCAGCGCCAGCGCCGGCTGGTAACTGACGAAGGCGAACCCCAGGCCGTACGCGAAGGCGGCCCGGAACCACCCGTCGAAGACGGTCACCGGGTACGTGGTGAAGTCCCGCCCGCCGTAGGTGACCGAGTTGGCCAGCTCACCGGAGTCGACCCACCAGAACGACACGGTGGCGGTGGCCACGAAGAGCGACCCGAAGAACACCACCCCGGCCAGCGGGGCGAGCACCGCCAACGCCACCCGGGCCGGCGTCCAGTCGATCCCGGCCGAGGTCAACGCCACCACCAGCACACCCACCCCGAACAGGCCCCGGGACACCTTGCGCAGCGGCAGGTTCATCAGCAGCAGCTGGGGCAGCGCGCCGAGCGGGCGCAGCAGCACCGCGTCGAACAGGCCGGTCCGCACGTGGGCGGGCAGCCGCTCGATGTTGCCGACCAGCAGGTCCGCCACCGCGAAGGCGCTGGAGGACAGCCCCACCATCACCAGCGTCTCGCGCAGCGTGAACCCGCCCAGCTCCCGGGTCACCCCGTAGATCACCAGGACGGCCACCACGTCGAACACGGTGGCCCCGACGTTGCCCACCAGGTCGAGCAGGAACGACGCCCGGTAGGTGGTCTGCGCACGGGCCTGCGCCCCCGCCAACGCCAGGTACGCCCCGAACGTCCCGCCGGCCCGTGACTCAACCACCCTGCACCACCAGGCGACGTTCGGCCCGCCGCTGCACCAGCCGGCAGGCCGCCAGCACCAGCACCGCCCAGCCGACCTGGAGCGCGACCAGGCCGACCTGGACGGCCGGCGGGTCCCGCTCCACCAGCACGTCGAGCGGGGTCTGCAGCAGGCTCGGGAACGGCGTGCCGCACCACAGCACCAGTTGCAGCCAGTCGGGCAGGAAGCGCAGCGGGAAGTAGAGCCCGGCCAGCACCCCCGAACCGAGGGTCCACAGCAGCACCGGGCCCCGCGCGTCCTGCCACCAGTAGGCGGTGGCGTTGACCAGGAACCGGCAGCCGAAACAGAGCACCACGGCGGTCACCACCGAGACCACGAAGAGCCCGACCGTCGGCCACCGCGACGGCAGGTAGACGTCGAAGAACAGCGGCCCCACCACGGCCGGCGGAAGCAGCCGGGCCAGTGCGGCGTACCCGGCCCGGCCCAGGTCGGTGGCGAGATAGCTGGTCACCGGGTGCACCGGGCGGAGCAGGTCGGCGGCCACGTCGCCGGTACGGATCCGGTCGGCCAGGTCGGTCCAGCCCCAGAGCAGCACCACGGCGATCAGCCCCTGACCCGCCCACACGAACGTGGCGAGCTGGGCCTTGTCGTACCCGCCGACGCTCCCGGCACCGGCGGCGGCCAGCAGCACCGCGCAGTGCAGGAAGCCGAACACGGTGTTGGTCACGGCCCCGGCCAGGGCCGCCTGCCGGTAGGTGGAGTAGCGCCGGAAACCGGCCCGGGATATGGCCCCGAATGTCCGGAACCATCGGGTAACGTTTGCGCTCGTGGACGGTGCCGCAGTGGCGGTGACCGAGCCCACGCCGTTACCCTCCTTCCGCAGCCCCGCCATGCCGGACGGGGGACTTTACCGGCATCCCGGGGCGCCCTGCACGACAATTTGCAACGAGGTGACACCGCCGTGAGCGAGCGACGCGAGCCGGGCATCGGGCCGCGCCGCACGCGTGGAGCCGGAGCCACCAGGTGACGGGCGGCTGGTCCGACCGCTGGGACGCCCCGGAGGAACCGTCCTGGGTGATCGAGCCCACCGGCGAGTGGCATCCGCAGTTCCCCGGCCAGCGTTATCCCGGCGACCTCGGCTCCCAGTACGCCGACCCCCGGGGACGGGTCACCGCCTCCGGCCGCGCCGAGGTGCCCCCGCTCGCCCCGACCCGCTCCGACGGCACGTACCTCGGCCGGTCCTGGTCCGACCTGGCTGACGAGCCGCCCCGTCGGGACGACCCCGAGCGGCGCGGCGACCACGACCCGTACCGCCGGCTGGCCGACCAGACCTACCGGGAGCCCGCCGACGACGCGTACCGGCGGCCCGCCGACGAGGCGTACCGGCGGCCGGCGGACGGGCCGATCTGGCAGCGGGAACGCCGGCAGCCCGCACCCGAGCGGTACGACGACCGGCAGGCCGACCGGATCAGCTGGTCGGACCGTCGGCGGGGCGACGCCGAACCGGCACCCACCGGTTGGCACCGCGACCGGGCCGACACCGACAGGTACGACAGCCCGCCCCGGCAGGAGCGGAGCGCGCCCGTGTCCCCCGGCCGCCCGCCCGTGTCCCCCGCGCCCCGGCACGAGCCGCCCCACGCCCGCCCCGACCGGTCCACCGAACCGGACTGGCCGCGCGAACCCGGCGAGGGCCTGCCGAGGCGGCGCACCACCAGCGAACGCCCCACCGCCGACCGCCGCCGGGTCGACGACGAGCCGCACCGCCGCACCGCCGACCGGTACGACCCGTACCCGGCCGGGCCCGCACCCGGCGGGGACCCGCCGACCCGGTTCCGGGAGGACGACCCGCCGCGGCGGGACCCCGACCGACGGCCCGCCGCCCCCGGACACCCGGACCGGTGGCAGCGCGCACCCCACGACGCCCCGCCGGCCCGCCCGCTCGACGACACCCCGCCCGGCCGCCCGCCACGCCACGACAGCCGGTCGACGACGTCGGCCATCCCCGAGGAGCGGTGGCAGCATCCGCGTGGCCACGACGAGCGCCGACCGGCGCAGCCGTACGAGCCGGCGGCCCGCCACCTGGCGTACCCCGACCTGCGTCCGCAGGACGAGCCGTCCCGCGAGCCGTGGGGTCGTACCGGCACCGACCCCCGCCCGACGCGGGAACCGGACCACGGCCGCGACGACCGGCCGGCGTACCCCCCACGGCATCCGGCCGAGCCGCCCACCCGGCACGGGGACCGTCCGGCGGCCCGGACCACTCCGGGGTTCCCCGGCGACCGTCGCCCCGGTGCGGCGACCCCGGGACGTCCGGACGCCGGTTCGCCGCCCCTGGACCCACCGCCCGGCCACCCGGTGTCCGGAGCACCGGTCTCCGGGCTGCCGGTGTCACCGGCCCCGGTGTCGTCGCCGCCCGGCACGACCACTGCGGGCCCACCCGCGACCGGCCCGTGGGGCCCCCGACCCGTGCCTGCGCCACCGTCGGCCGGCACCCGGCCAGGTGGCCCCGACACGCCGGCCCCGACGGCCGCCCGGCAGACCACCCTGCCGCCGGACGCCCCCACCGAGCTGCCCGTCCGCAAGCGCCACGCCGCCGGCCCCCCGCCCCTGCCCGCCCCGGACCAGGCCACCCCGGTCTCCGCCCCGCCGGCCGCCCGGTTGAACATCGAGTTCCGCCGGCCACCGGAGCACACGCCACCGGTCGACCGGCCCGCCGGCCGCCCTCCGGCACCGCCCGCCACCGGCACCGGAGCCGACGGGCCCACCGGCCCGGGCCCGGCCGCCCGCCCCCCGACGGCACCCGTCACCGGCCTGGGAGCCGACGGGCCCACCGACCCGGGTGCCGCCGGTCGACCCCCGGCGACACCCACCGCCGACCGACCCGCCCTGGAGATCACCCCCGACCGGCCGCGCCGCTACGTTCCGCCGGCACCGGAGACCGGCGGCACCGACCGTCCGGTCGACGCCGCCCCGACCCCGTCGGGCGGCTCGGCGGCCTGGTTCCGGCCCGGCCGGTCGACCCCCACGCCGACCACCCCGACGGACAGTACGACGCCTGCCGCCCGCCCGACGGGCGGCAGCCCGCCGGGCCCGTCCACGGCCGGCCGTCCGGCCGCCTCCGACGGGACCTCGACGGGTGGCCCCGACGTGCCCGTACCCCGGTCGCCGGCACCACCGTCGCAGCCCGCCGACCCGGGTCCGGTCCCACCGGCCGCCACCGGCGACCCGGGCCGGTCGACCATCCCCGCCGACGCCGGGGCGCACACCGGCGACGGCCCGGCCGAGGGCGGAGCCGCCGCCGGGCCACCCGGTGCCGGGCGTCCCCGCCCGACGGTCCCCGACGCCTCCGATCCGCCAGGCGGCACCTTCCGGAGCGCCCTGAGTGGTCCTCCCGCGACCACGGACCCGGCCGCGTTGCTGGCCGTGCCCGGCGGGGACACCCCGCAGGACCGGTCCGGCACGGTGGACGTCGACGCCGGCCCGACGCGGCACGCCGCTCCGGTCACCCCCGCCGGCCCCGACCCGGCCGGCGACCACGCCGTCCCGGTGGCAGTCCCCGACCACGCCGTCCCGGTGCCCCCCGCACCCGTCACCGGCAGCACCGGCACCGTCCTGCCCGGCACCGATCCGGTCGACATGGCCCTCGCCCACACCGCCCTGCCCGACACCACCCCGGCCGACACCACCCCGGTCGACACCGATCCGGTCGACCTGGCACCGACCGACACCGCAGCGGGCGGCGTCATGACCGACGGCACGGTGGGGTCCGTCGACGGCGGGATCCACCACGACACCGACCCGACGGCCACGACGACGGTCGGCGACCCGCCCGGACCGCCCCCGTCGCCGGGCCGGGCCGTCCCCGCGAACCCGGTCACCACCGAGGACCGGCCGACACCACCGGACCGGGCCACCGGCACCGACCCGGCGACGACCGAGGACCGGGCCGACACCACCGAACGGGCCGCTGCGGCGGGCCCGACCGCGGGCACCCCGGCCGAATCCCGGGACGCCGCGACGCCCCGGCAGGCCGACCCGGAGCAGGTCCTCGCCGGCTACCGGTGGCGGCTGGACCCGGAGACCCTGCGCGAGGTGGTCGACGACCCGGCGGAGCTACGGATCATCCGCCGCCGGTTGACCGAGAAGCTCGCCTCGGCCCTGGACAACCGGGCCCGCGCCCGGCTGCTCAGCCTGCGGGCGGTGCTGTCCCGGCTGGTCGACGACCTGGACGACGCGGTGGCCGACGGCCGGCTCGCGTTGACCTACGCCGAGGCGACAGGGGAGCTGCGGCGTACCGCGTTGGCCCGGGCACGGCTGGCCGAGGCGCTGCGGTGGAAGGGTGAGTTCACCGAGGCCGACCGGCTGTTCACCGAGGCCAACTCGACCGAGCTGCCGGACCGGCTGCGTTCGGCGCTGCACGAGCACGCCGGCCGGTCCTGCTACGACCAGGGTCGGTTGATCGAGGCGTGTGGACACTTCGAACGGGCCCTGGACCTGCGCCGGGCCGACGACCCGGAGCTGACCGGGCGGATCGCGGTGTGCCTGGACGCGGTGCACGCCCGCGCAGCCGCCGGGGGCGGCTTCGGGCCGTACCCGCGTAGTCGGGACGAGGTGCGGCACGGCCGCCGGTCCCCGCGCCCCACCCACGACGGCCGGGGTCGCTGGGGGTACGCCGACACCGACGGCGAACTCGTCGTCGACTACCGGTACGTCGAGGCGCAGCCGTTCCACGAGCGGATGGCCTGGGTACGCCGCCCCGACCAGACCGGGTGGGAGCTGATCGACGAGACCGGCGGCACCCTGCTCGGTCCCGCGTACGCCCGGGTGCTGGCCTTCTCCGACGGCCTGGCCTGGGTGTCGCAGGGCGGCGACGCCGACTGGTCGGCCATCGAACCCGACGGGACGGTGGTGGTGGCGGCGGGGTTCGAGGAGGTCAGGCCGTTCCGGGCCGGGGTGGCGGCGGTACGCCGGGGCGGCTGGGGGGCGGTGGACCGGCACGGGCGGCTGGTCGTCCCGCCGCGCTACCACGGGATCGACACGACGCTGTCCGACGGCCGCCGGCTCGACGGGTTCACCGACGAGGGGCTGGCCGTGGTGGAGCTGGCCGGCCGGCGGGGGGTGCTCGACCGCACCGGCGCCGTGCTGGTCCGGCCGGTGCACCCGGCGCTGGTGGTGCACCCGGTGGCGTTCCTGGTCGGCGATGGGATGAACCACTGGGGGGCGTTGGACCGGCGGGGCGAACCGCTGATCCCCCCGGTGCACCCCGACTGGGACACGGTGGTGGCGGAGATCGAACGGCTGCTCGCCGACACCCACCCGGTGCTCTGACACCGGCTGCGCCGACGGGTGCGGCGCACCGGACGGGGCTAGGGTCGGAGCATGGAATTCCGACACCTTGGCCGCTCGGGCCTCATGGTCAGTGAGATCTCGTACGGCAACTGGATCACCCACGGTTCCCAGGTCGAGGAGGAGGCGGCGCTGGCGTGTGTCCGGGCCGCCCTGGACACCGGCATCACCACCTTCGACACCGCCGACGTCTACGCCGGTACGCGGGCCGAGACGGTGCTCGGCAAGGCGCTGGCCGGGGAGCGCCGGGAAGGGCTGGAGATCTTCACGAAGGTCTACTGGCCGACCGGTCCCGGCCGTAACGACCGGGGCCTGTCCCGCAAGCACATCATGGAGTCGATCGACGGCTCGCTGCGTCGCCTCCAGACCGACCACGTGGACCTCTACCAGGCCCACCGGTACGACTACAGCACGCCGCTGGAGGAGACGATGGAGGCGTTCGCCGACGTCGTACGCGCCGGCAAGGCGCACTACATCGGCGTGTCGGAGTGGAAGGCGTCGCAGCTGCGCGAGGCGCACGCCCTCGCCCGGGAACTGCGCATCCCGCTGGTGTCCAACCAGCCGCAGTACTCGATGCTGTGGCGGGTCATCGAGGCCGAGGTGGTGCCCGCCAGCGAGGAGCTGGGCATCTCCCAGATCGTCTGGTCGCCGATGGCCCAGGGCGTGCTGTCCGGCAAGTACCTGCCGGGCCAGCCGCCGCCGGCTGGTTCCCGGGCCACCGACGAGAAGTCCGGGGCCAACTTCATCGCCCAGTGGCTGGGCGACGAGGTGCTGACCCGGGTGCAGCAGCTCAAGCCGCTCGCCGAGCAGGCCGGGCTGACCATGCCACAGCTCGCCGTCGCCTGGGTGCTCCAGAACCGCAACGTCGCCTCGGCGATCATCGGCGCGTCCCGCCCCGACCAGGTGCACGACAACGTCAAGGCGGCCGGGGTGACCCTGGAGGCCGACCTGCTCAAGGCCATCGACGAGATCGTCGCCCCGGTCACCGAGCGGGACCCGGCCAAGACGGAGAGCCCGGCCAAGCGGCCCTGACCGGCACCGGCCGCACCCCACCCCGGATCGTCGCGGGGTGGGGTGCGGTCAGTTCTGCCAGAAGCGGATCAGGGACAGCGCGGTGCCGTAGAGCCATGGCGGCAGCCCCAGCAGGTCGCTGAGCCAGAACACGGCGCTGAAGAACCAGCCGCCGATGCGCGGGTTCCACAGCAGCGCGAACAGCAGGATGAACCCGAACGGCGCGAAGAGGTCGTACATCCGGCGGTACTGCGGGCCGAGCCACGGCTGGATCATGTTGCCGCCGTCCAGGCCGGGCACCGGCAGCAGGTTGAGCACGCTCGCGGTGAGCTGGAGGAACCCCAGCAGCGCCACCCCGGCCCAGAACTCGACCGGGCCGCCCGCGTCGATGCCCACCCGCAGCACCACCACCAGCAGCAGGGTGAACAGCACGTTGGTGGCCGGGCCGGCGAGGCTGACCAGGGTGTGCCGCAGCCGGCCCGGGATGGCGTGCCGGTCCACCCAGACCGCCCCGCCGGGCAGGCCGATGCCGCCGAGCAGCACCACCACCACCGGCAGCACGATCGACAGCAGCGGGTGGGTGTATTTCAGCGGGTTCAACGTCAGGTAGCCCCGGTGGGCGATGTCCCGGTCGCCGGCCCGGTAGGCGACCACGGCGTGCGCGTACTCGTGCAGGCAGAGCGAGACCAGCCAGCCGGAGACGACGAAGAGGAACACGTCGAACCGGACGTTGCCGACCCCGTTCCAGGTCAGCACGCCACTGGTGACGAAGAGCGCGACCAGGGCCAGGAAGACCGGACTGGGCCGGAACGCCGCCCGGGGCACGCCGAGCACCAGCGGCTCGCCCCCCGGGCGGTCGCCGGCCATCACTCCGCCGTCGGCAGCAGGCTCATCCGGTAGTCCACCCGGTCGTCCTCGACGAGCGTGACCGCGGTGACGCCTGACGACGCGAGCTCCCGCCAGGTCTGGCCGATCCAGGACTCGGCGTCCGCCTGGCTGCTGAACGTCTCGGCCGGCCCGTCGACCGCTGCGCCGTCCGTGCCCTCGTACCGCCAGCTCCACGCCATGCCGCGTCTCCCCTCGCCGCTCAACCGTCCCCGGGGGACGGATCCCCGCAAGCGTAGTCGGCCGGCACCGCGGCGCACCCGACGCACGCCCCCGGGCTGCCGGGTTCCGCGCAGCGTGACGGGTCCGGGCCGGCGGGCGGGGCCGGGTCGGGCGGCCTTAAGGTACGGGCATGTCCGTTGAGGGGTGGAACACGGTCCTGGTGCTCGGCGGTATCCGTTCGGGCAAGTCGGAGTTCGCCGAGTCCCTGGTGGCCGACGCGCCGACGGTGCGCTACGTGGCGACCGCGGCCGCCGCCGACCCGGAGGACACCGAGTGGGCCACCCGGCTGGCCGCCCACCGGGCCCGTCGACCGGGCAGCTGGACCACCGAGGAGACCGCCGACGACCCGCGCCGGTTGGCCGACGTGCTCGCCTCGGCCGGGCCGAACGAGACGCTGCTCGTGGACGACCTGGGCGGTTGGGTGACCGTGCTGCTCGACCCGGCCCACCAGCCCGCCGACGACGTCGCCACCATCACCGAACTGGCCGACGCGGTGCGCGCCAGCGAGGCGCGGATCGTGCTGGTCAGCCCGGAGGTGGGGCTGTCGCTGGTGCCGACCACCCCGCTGGGGCGGGCGTTCGCCGACGCGCTGGGCGCCGCCAACCGGGCCGTCGCGGACGCCTGCGACGCGGTCGCCCTGGTGGTCGCCGGCCAGCCGGTCTGGTTGAAGCCGTCCGCACCGGTCCCGCCGGTCGACGTACCCGCCCGCGCCGTCCCGGTCGACGGGGTGGACGGCGTCGCCCCGGCCGCAGCGACGCTGCCGGCCGACGGGCCGCTGCCGGAGGTGCTCACCCCCACCGTGCCGCCGGCCCCGCCGACCGCGACCGGCACGACCTGGACCACGTCGACCATGGCGCTGCCGGTGATCGCCACCGGGCTGGTCATCCAGCCCGGCATGGAACTGCCGATGCCCGACGAGTACGCCGGCCCGCAGGCGGTGCAGCGGCTCGGCACCCTGGACCTGCCGGGCGCCGGCCTGGGCGTGCTGGAACGGGTGGTCGAGTTCGCCGCCGCCACCCAGGGCACCTCCACCCCGACGCCGTGGACGGACGTGCGGGTGCTGCTGCTGCACGGCGACCACACCGGGGGCGTGGCGGCCGGGGCCCCGGTCGGCGAGTCGACCCGGCTGGCCCGGCAGGCCCGCGCCGGTCGGGGGACGCTGGCCCGGCTGGCCGCCGAGAACGGGGCCGGCCTGCAGGTGGTGGACGCCCCGCCGGCCGCACCGATCGAACACGGGCCGGCGCTGGACGCCGACACCGTCGAGTCGGCGCTGCGCTACGGCTGGCGGCTGGCCGAGGAGGCCGCCGAGGCGGGCGTACGGCTGCTGGTGCTGGGGGCGTGCGGCGCGGGCGCGGAGGCCGCCGCCGCGGCGGTGCTGGTCGCGACGGCCGGCGCGGAGGCCCCGACGGTGCTCGGCCGGGTGCACACCGCCGACGGTGAGATCGACGACGCGGCCTGGATGGTGCGGTGCGCGACCATCCGGGACGCGCTGCACCGCACCCGCCGCTCCCCCCGCGGCGCCAAGGACATCCTGGCCGAGCTGGGCGGCGGTGACGTGGCGGTGGCCTGCGGGGTGCTGCTCGGGGCGACCGCCCGCCGGGTGCCGGTGCTGCTCGACGGCCCGGTCGGGCTGGCCGCCGGCATGGTCGCCCGGGATCTGGCCGGCCAGGCCCGGCACTGGTGCCTGCTGGTCGACCACGGCGGTCACCCGGCGGTCCGGCTGGCCGCCGACGTGCTCGGCCTGACCCCGCTGCTGGATCTGCGGCTCGACCTGGGCGAGGGGGCGAACGCGCTGGCCGCCCTGCCGCTGCTGCGCTCGGTGCTGGCGCTGGCCGGGTCGCTGCCCGTGCACCCGTACCACGGCGGCCCCGACGACGAGCCCACCGACACCACGCCGACCGACGACGCCGCGACCGCTCCGGCCGACGGCGATGTCGCAGCCACCACCGCGCCAACCGCCCCCGGCCTCGCTCGCACCGACCTCCCGGCCGACTCCGATGCCGCGCCGGCCGCCGCCGGGGCCGGGGCGGACGACGTCACCCCGGAGTTCGCCGAGCCGACGCCGGCCGGTCCGGGGCCGACCACCACCGCCCCCGCCGACGCCGGGCCGGAGCCCGACCCGTCCGGCCGGCGTGCCGGCTGAGTCGGGGCGCGGCGACGGGTTCCGGCTGGCGCTGACCACCCTCACCACCGTCCCGGTCCGGGCCGGGCGGATCGACCGGGCGACGGCGGGCACCGCGATGGCGCTCGCGCCCCTGGTCGGGCTGCTGCTCGGGGCGGTGCTGGGCGCGCTGCTGCTCGGCCTGGCCGCGCTCGCCCCGCCCCTGGTCGCCGCCGGGGTGACCGTCGCGGCGGCGGCCCTGCTCACCCGGGGGCTGCATCTGGACGGGCTGGCCGACACCGTGGACGCGCTGGGCTCCTACCGGCGGGGCACGGCGGCACTGGAGATCATGAAGAAGCCGGACGTCGGCCCGTTCGGCGTGGTCGCGCTGGTGGTCGTGCTGCTGGTCCAGACGGCGACGCTGGCCGAGTTGGCCGGGCGGTCCTGGCCGGCGGCGCTCGCGGCGGTGCTGGCCGGCACCGCCGCCGGCCGGCTCGGGGTGACCCTGGCCTGCCGCCGGGGGGTGCCGGCCGCCCGCCCCGACGGGCTGGGCGCGCTGGTCGCCGGGACGGTCGGGCCGCTCGCGCCGGTCGTCGGCACGGTCGCTGTCGCGCTGGTGGCGGTGCCGGCCGTCCCGGGCCGGCCGTGGCAGGGGCCGCTGGTCGTGCTGGCCGCCCTCGCCGTCGCCACCGGTCTGCTGCGCCACCTGGTACGCCGGCTCGGCGGCATCACCGGCGACGTGCTGGGGGCCACCGTGGAGGTGGTGACCACGCTGGTCTACCTGGGCTTGGTGCTGTCCGGCTGAGGACGACGCGGCGCGCCGGGTAGCGTTTGCCCCGACAGCACCGGCACGGCCTTCCGGGGGACGACTTGCTCATCACGGACGACTTCCTGCCCGTACCGGTCCCGGAGTCGCTCAGCGCGACCTACCTGGTGCCGGTGGCGGGGTTGCCACCGGTGAGCCCGAAGACGGCGGTACGGGGTCTCGCCGGCCGCCTCGCCGACCCGGTGTACGGCCTGGCCACGCAGATGCTGGACAGCCCGCTGATGTCGGTGGACACCCGGTCGATCGACGAGTTCCCGCAGTTGCCGCCGGACCTGCTCACCGCGTTCGGCGCCACCGAGGCCCAGTTGGGCCGGCTCGCCGCCGCCAGTCACCTGGTGGTGGTGCAGGCCGAGTACCGGCCGGGTTGGCCACCGGCGCACGAGTGGGCGGCCCGTGCGGTGGCCGCCGCCGTCGCCGAGTCCGTCGGCGGTGACGTGGTGGACGTGTTCGGGTTGCAGTTCCTCGACCCGGCGACGGCGTTGCGGTCACTGCCCGACGCGCAGGGCCGCATCCGGCTGGTCGACTGGGTGCTCGTGCCGTACTCCTCGGACACCGAGGGGCTGTGGTTCACCACCAAGGGGCTGCGCCGTTTCGGGCTGCTGGAGTTGCAGACCCAGGGGGTGCCCGACCATCTCACCCGGGCCTGGGGTGCGGTGCTCACCGGTGCCGCCCGCCGGCTGCTGCGGGACTGGACCGACGGGCTGGCCGGCGAGGAGGTGCCGGCGTTCGTGCAGCTACCGGTGCTGGCCACGGTGACCGGGCACGACATCGCGGTGGCGTACGGCAATCCGGAGCAGCACGGCGCGACGGCCCCGGTGCTGCTGCGGCTGGAGCTGGACCCGGCGACCGACCCGGACGCCGACTCGTTCCTGAGCCTGCGCCCGCCACCCGGCCACCCCGGCCCGGACGGCCGCTACTACGCGGCGGCCTGCGCGACCCTCTTCTCCGGTATCGAGCCCGACGTCCGGTACGCCCGCTCCGGCGACGCGATGAGCCGGGCCGTCGCCACCGCCCGCGCCGGGCTGGACGACATCCGGGCCCGGTTCCTCGCCGACGGGCTGCCCCCGGAGGCGCAACTGGTGGTCAAGTACGGCCTGCCCGGCGACGACGGCCCCGAGTACGTGTGGGCCGGGGTGAGCTCGTGGGACGCCCCGGAGCGGATCGTCGGGGCCAGCGCCAGCGACGCCAACACCGACCCTGCCGTGCGGATCGGCTCCCCGGTCGAGGTGGCGGTCACCGAGGTCGTCGACTGGGCGGTCCTGGACGGCACCGGCGTCATCGAGGGTGGCTGGACCCAGGCCGTCCTCGACGCCGGTGAACGCCCCCACCCCACCCACTGACCCGGCCCCTCTCCCACCCCCAGCACTCCCCTGCGCTCGCTCCCGCACTCGGCTCGCCCTCCCCACCCCGGTTCGCCCTCGCCCCGGTTCGCCCCGGTGATCAAGAGGTTCGCGTCAGAAATCCGCTCCGAGATGACGCAAACCTCTTGATCACCGACGCCGGCGGGGTGGCCGAGGCGGTGATCAAGAGGAAAAAGCCAACCGGGTGGGGCGGGGTGACGCAAACCTCTTGATCACCGGGGCGAACCGGAGCCGGGGCGAACCGGAGCCGGGGTGAGCCGGGCCCGGGGCGAAGCCGGGTGGGGTCAGCGGACGGACGGGGTGACGAAGGGGGGTCGGGTGATCCGCATCTGGGCGCGGCGGCCCCGGATGTCGACCTCGACGAGGTCACCGTCGGCGAGTTTCGGGTCGGTGTCCAGCAGGGCCAGGGCGATGCCCTGCTTGCGGGTGGGGCTGAAGGTGCCGCTGGTGACCGTGCCGACCGGGGCGTCATCGGCGTACACGGTCATGCCGGCGCGCGGGATGGCCCGGTCGACGGCCTCCAGGCCGCGCAGCGTACGGCGGGGGCCGGCGGTCTTCTCGGCGCGCAGTACGTCACGGCCCCAGAAGGCCGGCTTGTCCCAGCCCACGGCCCAGCCGGAGCGTGCCTGCACGGGGGTGATGTCCAGGGAGAGGTCCTGTCCGTGCAGCGGGTAGCCCATCTCGGTGCGCAGGGTGTCCCGGGCGCCCAGCCCACAGGCCCGCAGGTCGAAGGCCGCCCCGGCGGCGAACAGCGCGTCCCAGACCGCGACGGCGTCCCCGGCCGGCACCACCAGTTCGTAGCCCAGCTCACCGGTGTAACCGGTACGGCAGACGGTCAGTTCGGCACCGGCCAGCGTCGCCGGGGAGAAGCTCATGTAGTCGTGGCCGGTGGGCAGGTCGAGGGTGTCGAGCAGTTCGGCCGAGCGGGGGCCCTGCACGGCCAGCACGGCGTACCTGTCGTGCTCGTCGGTGACCTCGACGTCGGCCGGGGCGGCGGCGCGCAGCCGGCGGACCACCTCGGCGGTGTTCGCCGCGTTGGGGATGAGGAAGACGTGGTCGTCGGCGTACCGGTAGGCGATGATGTCGTCGACCACCCCGCCGGTGGCGTCGTCGCAGCACAGCGTGTACTGCGCCTTGCCCGCCCCGATCCGGTCCAGGTCGTTGGTCAGGCAGGAGTTGACGAACCGGGCCGCGCCGGGGCCGGTGACCCGCGCCTTGCCCAGGTGTGAGACGTCGAAGACCCCGGCCGCCGTCCGGACCGCCGTGTGTTCCCTGAGCACGCCGCCGCCGGCGTACTCCAGGGGCATCTCCCAGCCCCCGAAGGGGGCGAACTTGGCACCGAGCGCGGTGTGCCGCGCGTGCAGCGGGGAACGGCGCAGCCGGGTCACGGCGGCGTCGGAGGTCACGTCCGTCATGGGTGGCAACTTACCGCCGGCTGTCCCGCTGGTTAGCATCGGCGGGACCCGTCGGCAGTTCGGCGGGACGCACCCGCGCTCCGGCGGGTAGGTTGCCGCCGGAGACCATCACCGCCGGTACGCGACGACGCGACCGGCCCGGCCCGCCCGGAGTAGCTTCAGTGACATCGTCCAGCACCACCCTCAGCCTGGTCGACACCGACCCCGCCGAGCTCGCGGTCGACGCGATCGTGATCGGCGTGCACAGCCAGACCACCGGCCCGGACGCCACGAGCGGTCCGACCGGCACCCTGCTGCTCGCCGACGGCGCGGAGAGCATCGCCGCCGCTTTCGACGGCAAGCTGACCGCGACGCTGGCCCTGCTCGGCGCGACCGGTGGCCCGGGTGAGGTGATCAAGCTGGCCACGCTGGGCACCGTCACCGCCCCGCTGGTCGTGGCGGTCGGGTTGGGTCCGGAGCCGACCGGTGCCGCCCCCGCCCCGGAGACCCTGCGCCGGGCTGCCGGCGCGGCGGTCCGGGTGCTGGCCGGTGCGCCCCGGGTGGCGCTGAGCCTGCCGCTGCCCGACGATGCCGACGCGCCGGCCGCGCTGCGCGCGGTGGCCGAGGGGGCGCTGCTCGGCGGCTACCGGTTCGCCGGCTACAAGACCAAGCCGCAGCCGTCCCGGCGGGAGCCGGTGGCCGAGGTGCTGATCGCCGTGCCGGATGCCGCCGACGCGACCGCGCGGGCCGAGGTCGACCGGGCCACCGCCGTGGCCGCTGCGGTGCGCACCAGCCGGGACTGGGTCAACACCGCGCCGAACGAGCTGCGCCCGCCGGCCTTCGCCGACGCGGTCGCCACCGCCGCCCGTGCCGCCGGGCTCGACGTCGAGGTGCTCGACGAGGAGCAGCTGCGGGCCGGCGGGTACGGCGGCATCACCGCCGTCGGGCAGGGCTCGGAGGCCCCGCCGCGGCTGGTCAAGCTGACCTGGACCCCGCAGGGCGAGACCAACGGCAAGCGGGTGGCGTTGGTCGGCAAGGGCATCACGTTCGACACCGGCGGTATCTCGATCAAGCCGGCGCAGGGCATGTGGGAGATGAAGTCCGACATGGCCGGCGCCGCGGCCGTCGGGGCGGCGATGCTGGCGATCGCCGCGCTCAAGCCGGCCGTGACGGTGACCGGTTACCTGCCGATGGCGGAGAACATGCCGTCGGGCACCAGCTACCGGCCGGGTGACGTGGTCACCATGTTCAACGGCAAGCGGGTCGAGGTGCTCAACACCGACGCCGAGGGCCGGATGGTCCTGGGCGACGCGATGGCCCGCGCCTGCGCCGACGGCACCGACTACCTGTTCGAGACGTCCACCCTCACCGGCGGTCAGGTGATCTCGCTGGGCAAGCGGATCGCCGGGGTGATGGGCACCCCCGAGCTGTGCGAGCGGGTCAAGGTGGCCGGTGACACGGTCGGCGAGCCGGCCTGGCCGATGCCGCTGCCGGACGACGTCCGCAAGGGCATGGATTCCGACGTGGCGGACATCTCGCAGGTCAACGCGGGCATGGACCGGGCCGGTCACATGCTCCAGGGCGGGGTGTTCCTGCGCGAGTTCGTCACCGACGAGGTGGCCTGGGCGCACATCGACATCGCCGGTCCGAGCTACCACTCGGGTGAGCCGACCGGCTACTGGACCAAGGGTGGCACCGGGGTGCCGGTGCGTACCCTGCTGCACCTGGTCGAGGACGTCGCCGCCAACGGCTGACGGATTCGCGACACCACGACGGGACGCCCTCGGGCGTCCCGTCCGCGTTTTCCGGATCGTCGGCTCCGGGGTCGCCGTCAGTACCGCTCGGGGCGGCGTTTGCGGCGTTCGTTGTAGTCGCGCATCCGCTGCGGGTAGCCCATCAGCCGGACGTCGTAGATCGGGATGCCCAGGGCGTGCGCGAAGCGGCGGGCGCCGTCCGGGCCGTCGATGCGTCGCCGGGTCCACTCGCCGTCGTCGGCGATCATGATGACGGTGGTCTCGGTCATCGTGGTGCGGGGTTCGAGGTACGCCTCGACCCCCCGGCGGGTGCGGGCGAAGTTGGCCAGGTGATCCAGGTCGGCCCGGTCGGCCGGCCGGTCACGGTTGGCCGGCGTCGGCGGTTTGCGTCGCCGGAACAGCGCCACCGGGCTACTCCTCTCCCCCGTCCGTCGTCGCGGACGGTGACAAGAGTACGTGTCGGGGACGTGTCGTTGGGCACCTCGGTACGCGCCCCGGACGGGCAAGTGACAAGATGACCGAGGTGGGGTCTGCCCGTACCGCCCCGCCGTGACCCCCCGATGCAGCGAAGCGACCAGGGAGTTGGACGTGAGCGAGCCGAACGACGCAACCTTCGACATCGTCATTCTCGGAGGTGGCAGCGGCGGCTACGCGGCGGCGCTGCGTGCCGCCCAGCTTGATCTCTCCGTCGCGCTGATCGAGAAGGGCAAGCTCGGCGGCACCTGCCTGCACAACGGCTGCATCCCGACCAAGGCGCTGCTGCACGCGGCGGAGATCGCCGACCAGACCCGCGAGTCGGCGCAGTTCGGGGTCAAGGCCGAGCTGGTCGGCATCGACATGGCCGGGGTCAACTCGTACAAGGACGGGGTGATCTCCCGCCTCTACAAGGGCCTGCAGGGGCTGGTCGGCGGCAACAAGAACATCACCTTCGTGGCGGGCGCCGGCAAGCTGGTCGGCCCGAACGTCGTCGAGGTGGACGGCAAGCGGTACACCGGCCGCAACGTGGTGCTGGCCTCCGGCTCGTACGCGAGGAGCCTGCCCGGCCTGGAGGTCGACGGCGAGCGGATCATCACCAGCGACCACGCGCTGACCCTGGACCGGGTGCCGGCGTCGGCGATCGTGCTGGGTGGCGGCGTGATCGGCGTCGAGTTCGCCAGCGTGTGGAAGTCCTTCGGGGTGGACGTCACCATCGTCGAGGCG
Source organism: Micromonospora sp. SCSIO 07396 (assembly GCF_053667945.1). Classification (NCBI taxonomy): domain Bacteria; kingdom Bacillati; phylum Actinomycetota; class Actinomycetes; order Micromonosporales; family Micromonosporaceae; genus Micromonospora; species Micromonospora sp. SCSIO 07396. The sequence continues at coordinate 979,025 of NZ_CM132210.1, read as the reverse complement.
CTGCCCCGGCTGGTGGCCGCCGAGGACGAGGAGTCGTCCAAGGCGCTGGAGCGGGCGTTCCGCAAGCGGAAGATCAACTTCAAGGTCGGCAAGCCGTTCGAGAAGGTCGAGAAGACCGAGAACGGCGTCAAGCTGACCATCGCCGGCGGCGAGACCGTCGAGGCCGAGCTGCTGCTGGTCGCCGTCGGCCGGGGCCCGAACACCGCCGACCTCGGTTACGCCGAGCAGGGCGTCAAGCTCGACCGGGGGTACGTGCTGACCGACGAGCGGCTGCGCACCGGCGTGCCGAACGTCTACGCGGTCGGCGACATCGTGCCCGGCCTCCAGCTCGCCCACCGGGGTTTCGCCCAGGGCATCTTCGTCGCCGAGGAGATCGCCGGCCTGAACCCGGCCGTGATCGACGAGGTCGGCATCCCGCGCGTGACCTACTCCGACCCGGAGCTGGCGTCGGTGGGCCTGACCGAGGCGAAGGCCAAGGAGCAGTACGGCGACAAGGTCAAGGTCTACAACTACAACCTGGGCGGCAACGGCAAGAGCCAGATCCTCAAGACCGCCGGTTTCGTCAAGCTGGTCCGGGTCGAGGACGGCCCGGTGGTCGGCGTCCACATGGTCGGTGCCCGGGTCGGTGAGCTGATCGGCGAGGCGCAGCTCATCTACAACTGGGAGGCCTACCCGGCGGAGGTGGCGCAGCTCGTGCACGCCCACCCGACCCAGAACGAGGCGCTGGGCGAGGCGCACCTGGCCCTGGCCGGCAAGCCGCTGCACGCGCACGCCTGACCCACACTCATTCCGCGACGCCGGCGGCAAGCGGGCGAGGATCGCACCAGGCCACGAAGGAGTTTCAGAACATGCCGGTATCGGTCACCATGCCTCGGCTCGGCGAGAGCGTCACCGAGGGCACCGTCACCCGCTGGCTCAAGCAGGAGGGCGAGACCGTCGAGGTCGACGAGCCGCTGCTGGAGGTCTCCACCGACAAGGTCGACACCGAGATCCCCTCCCCCGCCGCGGGGGTGCTGAGCCGGATCGTGGTCGGCGAGGACGAGACCGCCGAGGTGGGCAGCGAGCTGGCCGTCATCTCCGGCGAGGGCGAGTCGGCCGGATCGCCGGACGACGGCGGGTCCGCCGAGCCGGAGCAGGCCGAGCCGGCCGCCGAGCCGACGGCCGCCGCCGAGGGCACCGGCCCGGAGCCGGAGCAGGAGCAGCCGGCGGCGCAGGCCGCCCCGGCGTCGTCGGGCGAGGGCACCCCGGTGAAGATGCCGGCCCTGGGTGAGAGCGTCACCGAGGGTACGGTCACCCGCTGGCTCAAGCAGGTGGGCGAGACCGTCGAGGTCGACGAGCCGCTGCTGGAGGTCTCCACCGACAAGGTCGACACCGAGATCCCGTCGCCCGTCGCCGGCACCGTCCTGGAGATCAAGGTCCCCGAGGACGAGACCGCCGCCGTCGGCGCGGACCTGGCGATCATCGGTGCGGCGGGTGCCGCGCCGGCCGAGTCGAAGCCCGAGCCGGAGCCCGCCCCGAAGGCGGCGGCCCCGAAGGCGGAGCAGCCCAAGGCCGAGCCGAAGCCCGAGGCCGCCGAGCCGACCCAGGGGGCGGGATACAACGAGCCGGCCGCCGAGGCCGAGTCGGCGGCCCAGCCGGTGCAGGCCGAGCGGGCCGCCCAGCCGGCCGCGCCGGCGGCACCGGCCGCGCCCGCCCAGGGTGGCGGTGACACCCCCGGTTACGTGACCCCGCTGGTGCGCAAGCTGGCCGGCGAGCACGGCGTCGACCTGGCCTCGGTCAACGGCACCGGCGTGGGTGGCCGGATCCGCAAGCAGGACGTGCTGGAGGCGGCGGAGAAGGCCAAGGCCGCCAAGGCGACGCCGGCCCCCGCCGCGCAGCCGGCCGCCGCGGCGACCCCGGCCGCACCGGCGGCGAAGCCGCAGCCGAGCGGCAAGCGGGGCACCACCGAGAAGCTGACCCGCATCCGCAAGGCCATCGCCAACCGCCTGCAGGAGTCGCTGCACGAGATGGCGCAGCTCACCACGGTGATCGAGGTGGACGTCACCCGGATCGCCAGGCTGCGGGCACAGGCGAAGGACTCGTTCCAGCAGCGGCACGGCGTGAAGCTGTCGTTCCTGCCGTTCTTCGCGCTGGCCGCCATCGAGGCCCTGCAGACGTACCCGATCGTGAACGCCCGGATGGACCTCGACGCGGGCACCATCACCTACCCGGACGCCGAGAACCTCGGCATCGCGGTGGACACCGAGCGGGGCCTGCTGACGCCGGTCATCCACAACGCCGGTGACCTCAACCTGGGCGGCATCGCCAAGCGCGTCGCCGACCTGGCCGAGCGCACCCGGACCAACAAGATCAGCCCGGACGAGATCGCCGGGGCGACCTTCACGCTGACCAACACCGGCAGCCGGGGGGCGCTCTTCGACACCCCGATCGTGCCGTCGCCGCAGTCGGCGATGCTCGGTACCGGTGCCGTGGTGAAGCGTCCGGTCGTGGTGAACGACCCGGACCTCGGCGAGGTCGTCGCGGTCCGGTCGATGGTCTACCTGGCCCTGTCCTACGACCACCGGCTGATCGACGGCGCCGACGCGGCCCGTTTCCTGGTCGCGGTCAAGGAGCGGCTGGAGGGCGGCAACTTCGAGGCCGAGCTGGGCCTGTAACACCCGTCCACGGCGGCGCCCCCGGTCGATCGACCGGGGGCGCCGCCGTCGTTCACCGGGCGGGTCAGCCGCGCAGGGTCTGCTCGGAGACCGTCCAGAGCCGCTCGGCGGCGGCCGGGTCGAGGGCGTACGCGGCGACGCCGGTGCGGGTGCCGGGCTGGTGCGGGGCGGCCTGCTGGCAGTCCTCGAAGTACCGGCCGCCGATCCCGTCGAGCAGCGGCGAGGTGGCGACCAGCACCGAGGTGGCGGCACCCTGCTCGACGGTCTTCCAGCTGGCCGCGCCGCCTCCGCTGGCGGCCCGCATCCGCTCCAGTTCCTCGGCGCTGACGTAGCGCTGGAGGTTGGTGCGGATCGCGCCGGGCATCAGCGCGTTGCTGACGATGCCGTCGTCGGCCCAGCGCCGGGTCGCCTCGACGGCGAAGAGCACGTTCGCGGTCTTCGACTGCCCGTAGGCCTCCCACGGGTCGTAGGGGCGCTGCCGGAAGTGGATGTCGTCGAAGACCACCGGGGAGCGCAGGTGCCCGGCGGAGCTGACCGAGACGATGCGGGCCCCCTCGGCGGCGGCGAGGGCGCGGTGCAGCCCGGCGGCGAGGGCGAAGTGGCCGAGATGGTTGGTGGCGAACTGCAACTCCCAACCCTCGGGGGTGCGCCGCTCGGGCGAGGCCATGATGCCGGCGTTGTTCACCAACATGTGCAGCGGCCCGTCCCAGCTGGCCACGAAGGCGGCCACCGACGCCTGGTCGGCGAGGTCGAGCGGGGCGACCAGCAGCCGGTCGTTGCCGGTGCTGGCGGTGATGTCCCGGGCCGCCCGCTGACCGGCGTCGAGGTCCCGTACGGCCAGGGTGACGTCGGCGCCGGCGGCGGCGAGGGCGCGGGCGGTCTCCACGCCGATGCCGGAGGCGCCGCCGGTCACCACGGCCCGGCGGCCGGTGAGGTCGACGTCGCGGACCACCTCCAGGGCGGTGGTCCGGGCGTCGAAGGGGGTGTGGACTGGCGTGTCGGTGGTCATGATCCGTCCTTGTCGGTGCGGCGTGGGCCGGGCGGCCCGACCGGTACGATGAGAAGTGGAGGGCCCTCCGCTACGGCTCCGAGCTTAACCGGAGGTTCCTCCGGTTGCCACCCGACCCGCGAACGGGACCGACCGCCGCCGACACCACCCGTCGGCACCACTGCACCAGACCAGGAGGCGACGTGTCGCAGAACCGCTCAGGAGGCGACGCGCCGGAGCGTGGTTCCCGGCCGTTGCGCGCCGACGCGCTGCGCAACCGGCAGCGGCTGCTCGACACCGCCGTGCGGGCGTTCTCCCGACAGGGGCCGGAGGTGACCCTGGAGTCGATCGCCCGGGACGCCGGGGTCGGCATCGGCACCCTCTACCGGCACTTCCCCACCCGGGAGGCACTGGTCGAGGCCGCCTACCGCAGCGAACTGGCCAAGCTCTGCGCCGCCGCCGACGACCTGCTGACCCGACTGCCACCCGCCGAGGCGACCCGGGCCTGGATGGACCGCTTCGTCGACTACCTGGCCACCAAACGGGGCATGGCCGACGCCCTGCGCCTGGTGATCGCCGCCGGCACCAACCCGTACGCGCAGAGCCGGGACCTGCTGGTCGCGGCACTGACCCGGCTGCTGGCGGCCGGCGTCACCGCCGGCACGATCCGCCCGGACGTCGACCCGGGCGACGTGCTGGCCGGGCTGAGCGGGATGTCACTGGCGGCGCAGGGGCCGGAGCAACGGGACCTCGCCGGTCGCCTGCTCGACCTGCTCATGGCGGGACTGCGCCGACACTGACGGCGAGGACACCGACCGGACGGGCAGCCGACCCACCAGGCGCGCCCGGCTGACCTCGCCCCGGCCGGGTCGGCACCCAGCCGAGCGTGACCGGCGTGGCCCGGCGTTCAGGGGGCGGGGGTCGCCCCGGTGAGGCCCTGGTAGAAGCGGATCTTCTCGCGCAGATGGGCGTACTGGCGCTGGAGCAGGGTCAGCTGTTCCTCGACCCGGGCGGCGTGCTGCTCCAGCAGCTCCTGCCGGGCGGCCACGGTGTGCTCCCCCTCGCGGGACAGCTCGGCATAGCGGCACATCTCGGCGATCGGCATGCCCGTGTCGCGCAGGCAGCGGAAGATCACCAGCCAGCTCAGGTCGTCGTCGGTGAAGACCCGACGGCCACCCGAGGTGCGGCCGACGCCGCTGAGCAGGCCGATCTTCTCGTAGTAGCGGAGGGTGTCGAGGCTGAACCCGCTGCGCCGGGCGGCCTCCGAGGGCGGGTACATGGGCCGGATGTTACCGCTTGACCTGGAGCGCACTCCAGGTTGAAAACTGGTCGGCATGACGACGACACGGACTCTGGGCCGCAGTGGAATCGAGGTTGGCGCGATCGGCATGGGGTGCTGGGCGATCGGTGGCCCGCTGTGGGGCGACGACGGCCAGCCGTACGGCTGGGGTGAGGTGGACGACGACGAGTCGGTCGCCACCATCCACCAGGCCCTCGACCTGGGCGTCAACCTCTTCGACACGGCCAGCAACTACGGGGCCGGGCACAGCGAGCGGGTGCTCGGCCGGGCGCTCGCCGGCCGGCGGGACAAGGCGGTGATCGTCACCAAGTTCGGCAACCGATCCGACGAGGCGACCCGGCGGGCGCTGGGCGTGGACGCCAGTCCGGCGTACGCGGTGGCCAGCCTGGAGGGGTCGCTGCGCCGGCTCGGCACCGACCACGTCGACCTCTACCTGCTGCACCTCAACGACCTGCCGGCGTCCGCCGCGCTCGACCTGGTCGACACCCTGGAGGGCCTGGTCACCCAGGGCAAGATCCGGGGGTACGGCTGGAGCACCGACAACCCGGAGTCGGCACGGGTGTTCGCCGGGGCGGGGCCGCACTGCATCGCCGTCGAACACGACGAGTCGGTGCTGAGCGACAATCCGGAAATGCTCGCCGTCTGCGACGCCTTCGACCTGGCCAGCCTCAACCGGGGACCACTGGCGATGGGCCTGCTCACCGGGGCCACCCGCACGCCGGGCGCGGACGACGTGCGGGGCCGGGCGCCGGAGTGGCTGGTCTGGTTCCGCGACGGCCGGCCCACGCCCGAGTGGGCGTCCCGGGTGGCGGCGATCCGGGCGGCGTTGACCGTGGACGGCCGTACCCTCAGCCAGGGCGCGCTGGGCTGGCTGCTGGCCCGCAGCCCCCGTACGCTGCCGATCCCCGGCTGCCGGACGGTGGCACAGGCCCGGGAGAACTTCGCCACCCTCGCCCTCGGCCCGCTCCCGACCGACGCGTTCGCCGAGGTGGAGCGGCTCCTGGCCGACCTGCGCCCGACCCCGGCCCGCGACACGGCCGCCCGGTAGGTCCCGCCGCCGCGCGTCCGCTGCCCCCGCCGCCTCCCCGGCCCCGGTCCTCCCGCCTCCCCGCCCACCCCCGCCCCGACTCTCCACCCCGCCCGGTTCGACCGCCGCCCCGCCCGCGGTGATCAAGAGCTTTAGGTCAGTTGATCAAGAGGTTTAGGGCAAGTTGAAGATCAACCTTGACGCAAACCTCTTGATCACCGGGGCGGAGCGGTCGGAGGGCGGGGTGGTCGGAGGGCGGGGTGGGGGTGGGTGGTCGGCGCATCTGGTCGGGGGCTCGTGCCCGAAGATAGGGGTATGCGGATCCTGATGGCCGGCGTGTCCGGCTTCCTCGGCACCCGGCTGGTCGACCGCCTCACCAACGACGGGCACCAGGTCACCCGGCTGGTCCGGCGGTCGCCGCGGACCCCCGACGAGCAGCGGTGGGACCCGACCGCCGGGCAGCTCGACCCGGCCGTGGTGGCCGGGGTCGACGCGGTGGTCAACCTGGCCGGCGCCGGGGTGGGCGACAAGCGGTGGACCGACGACTACCGCCGGGTGATCCGGTCCAGCCGGGTCGACACCACCACCACGCTCGCCGTCACGATCGCCGGGTTGCCGGCGGCCGACCGGCCCCGGGTGCTGCTCAACTCCTCGGCGGTCGGCTGGTACGGCAACACCGGCGACCGGGTGGTCGAGGAGGACGCCCCGGCGGGTGAGGGGTTCCTCGCCGACGTGTGCCGGGTCTGGGAGGCGGCGACCCGACCCGCCGAGGACGCCGGGGTCCGGGTGGTACGGCTGCGGACCGGTCTGCCGCTGCACCGCGACGGCGGGCTGCTCAAGCCGCAGTTGCTGCCGTTCAAGCTGGGCATCGCCGGCCGGCTCGGCAGCGGGCGGCAGTGGCTGCCGTGGATCTCGTTGCGGGACTGGCTGGACGCGACGGTGTTCCTGCTGACCGCCGGGGAGGTCGCCGGCGCGGTCAACGTGGTCGGCCCGAACCCGGTCACCAACGCCGAGTTCACCCGGGAGTTCGCCCGCCAACTGCACCGGCCGGCGATCGTGCCGATCCCGGCGGTCGCCCTGAAGGTCGCCCTGGGCGGCTTCGCCCAGGAGGCGCTGACCAGCACCCGGGTCCTGCCCGCCGTGCTCACCCGGGCCGGTTTCCCCTGGACCCACCCCGAGCTGCCCGCCGCGCTGCACGCCGCCCTGCACGACTGACCCGGACGGCCGCCGACCGACGACCGGCCGGGCCGGTGCTACGGCTAGGTCGGCCCGGTGGCCGGGCACCCGGCGCAACCGGGGGCGGTCGGGGTCCCGGGTCCGACCGGTCGGTCCAGTTCGGGTTGGTAACGTCCGCTCCGTGCCGACTTCCCCGACCCTGGCCGCCGACCAGCCGCCCACCGCCGCGCCGGATGCCGCCCGGGGTCGGCGGGCCGACCTGATCGTGCTGGTCGTCGCGGTGGCGTTGGCGGTCTGGGTGACCAGTGGGCTGTGGCGCGACCCGAACCAGCGGGCGATCACCGTGAACTCCAGCGACCAGGCGCTCTTCGAGTGGCTGCTCGCCTTCGGCGGGCACGCGGTCACGCACGGGGAGAATCCGCTCTTCACCCATCTGCTCAACGTGCCGGACGGGGTGAACCTCGCCGTCAACACCTCGATCACCGTGTACGCGGTGGTCTTCGCGCCGCTGACGTACCTGATCGGACCACCGGCGACGTTCCTGGTCGTCCTCACCCTCAACCTCGTCGCCACCGCGCTGGCCTGGTACTGGCTGTTCTCCCGGCACCTGGTCGCCAGTCGGCTCGCGGCGGGCGTCGGGGCGTTGTTCATCGCCTTCTCCCCCGGCATGGTCGCGCACGCCAACGCTCACCTGAACTGGACCGCCGGCTGGTTGGTGCCGCTGCTGGTGTCGGCGGTGTTCGCGTTGCGTCGGCCGGGGCGCTGGTGGCGGGGCGGGCTGGTGCTCGGCGTGCTGGTCGCGGTGGCCTTCTCGATCGCCGCCGAGGGGTTGTTCTTCACCGCGCTGGCGGTCGCCGTCTTCCTCGCTGTCTGGGCGTTGCACCCGGCCCGACGAGCCGAGGCCCGCGCCGCGCTGCCGGACTTCCTGCGCGGGCTGGGCGTGACCGCGCTGGTCGCCGGGGTGCTGCTGGCGTACCCGCTGTGGTTGCACTTCGCCGGGCCGCAGCGGTTCCACGGCACCGGATTCGACCCGGTCATCCACGCCGAGGACATCGCCGCGTTCGGGGCGTACCCGAGCCGGTCGGTGGCCGGCGCGCTGGGCTGGGACACCTCGCTGGCGCCCAATCCGACCGAGGAGAACAGCTTCTTCGGGCTACCGCTGTTGCTGCTCACCGTGGCCTGCTTCGGGTGGCTGTGGCGACGGGCCAGCCCCGGCCGGCGGGCCACGCTGACCGCCCTCGGGGTGACCGCCGTGGTCTTCGCGGTGCTCTCCTGGGGACCGCTGGCGAAGTGGAACGGCCGACGCACGGGTCAACTGCTGCCCTTCGGGGTGCTGGACAACCTGCCGGTGGTCAACGCCGCCCTGCCGTCCCGGTTGGCCCTGGTGGTGGCCCCGGTGATCGGGGTGCTGCTGGCGTACACGATCGACCGGTTGCGGACGACGCCGCCGGGCCGCACGGCGGCCTGGGCGTGGCTGGTGGGTTTCGCGGCGGCGCTGCTGCCGCTGTTGCCGACCCCGCTGCTGACCAGCGTCCGCCCGCCGGTGCCGGAGTTCGTCACCGCCGGCACCTGGCGGGAGTACGTCTCACCGGGCGGGGTGCTCACCCCGATCCCGTTGACCCTGGACGTGACCCCCGACGGGCAGCGCTGGCAGGCGTACGCCCTGTCGCACCGGCAGGGCGAGTTCCGGTTGCCGGCCGGCTTCTTCCTCGGCCCCGGCGGCCCGGACGGACGGGGTCGGATCGGGCCGCCGCCGCGCACCTTCGACACGCTGATGGACCAGGCCGGCCGGACCGGGCTGGTGCCGATCGTCACCGAGGGCAGCATCCGCCTGTCCCGGGCGGATCTGCGGTCCTGGGGGGTCGAGGCGGTCGTCCTCCCCGACGAGGTGCACGGGGCCAAGTACGACCTCGACGAGGACGCCCTGCGCCGCACCGCCACCGCCCTGCTCGGCGAGCCCCGCCGGGTGGACGACGTGTGGCTCTGGTCGGTCCCCGCCGCCTGACCGGTGCACACCGTTCTGCGGGGTCACCCACGGTGGCGCGACGAGGCTCACGGGGCGCGGCGGCGGCGGGCGGGGCTAGGGTGGCAGGGTGAGCGTGACGACTTCCGGGGTGACCGCCGTCCGGGCGGGCGTGGTCGACTACCCGACCGCGTGGGACGAGCAGCGGCGGCTGCACGCGGCGGTGGTGGCCGGTGAGCGCGGCGACACCGTGCTGCTGCTGGAACACCCGAGCGTCTACACCGCCGGCAAGCGCACCGAGCCCTGGGACCGGCCGATGGACGGCACCCCCGTCGTCGACGTCGACCGGGGCGGCAAGATCACCTGGCACGGTCCGGGGCAGCTCGTCGGCTACCCGATCGTCCGGCTACCCGACCCGGTCGACGTGGTCGCCTACGTCCGCCGCACCGAGCAGTTGCTGATCGACGTCTGCGCCGAGTTCGGGCTGACCGCCGGCCGGGTCGAGGGGCGCAGCGGCGTCTGGGTGCCCGCCGACGGCCGGGGGCCGGCCCGCAAGGTGGCCGCCATCGGCATCCGGGTCGCCCGCGGGGTCACCCAGCACGGCTTCGCGATCAACTGTGACTGCGACCTGTCGTACTACGACCGGATCGTGCCCTGCGGCATCGCCGACGCCGGCACCACCTCGCTCACCGCCGAGCTGGGCCGTCCGGTCCCGGTGACCGAGGTGCTGCCCGTGGTGGAGCGGCACCTGCCCACCCTGCTCGGCTGAGCCGGTGCGGATCGACCTCGTCACCCTCGTCGTCGCCGACTACGACCCGGCCATCGCGTTCTTCACCGGGATTCTCGGCTTCGAGCTGGTCGAGGACGCGCCCTCGCTGACCAACGACGGCCGCCCGAAACGGTGGGTGGTGGTCCGTCCGCCCGGCGCGCAGACCGGCATCCTGCTGGCCCGCGCCGACGGCGAGCGGCAGGACGCGGCAGTCGGTGACCAGGTCGCCGGCCGGGTCGGCTTCTTCCTCCGGGTCGACGACTTCGACGCCGTCCACCGGCGGATGGTCGACGCCGGCGTGGAGTTCGTGACGCCGCCGCGCACCGAACCGTACGGTCGGGTGGCCGTGTTCCGGGACATCGCCGGCAACCGCTGGGACCTGCTCGGCCCGGCCTGACCCCGCTGACCCCGCTGCACCCGTCGGGCCGCCGCAGATCCACCGGCACCGGATCCGCCACGCTGCCGCCCAGCGCCGTCCGCCGCAACCCCGCTCAGGCCGCTCAGGCCGCTCAGGCCGCTCAGGCCGCTCAGGCCGCTACGCAGCGTAAGAAAAGCTACCGGGTAGCACCTACCCCTCTCCCCCGCTTTGCTCTGCTGCCCTGGAGGCACCGCATCCGGAAAGTGACCGTCGCGTCGATGGCAGCAGAGCAAAGCGCGGATAGGCAGGTAGGTGGGGTAGGGAGAAGTAGCGACGAAACCCCTGATCAGCGAGGTGCGGGGCTGAGACGTGACAAGAACGGGCTTCACTTACACCCCGCACCGATCACGGAGGGCAATCAACGGCGACACCGGTGAGGCCGCTACCCAGAGTGCAAGCCCGGTGGGCGACCACGGACGGCCGGGCAGACCAGGCGGCCGCCGCAGGCCAGCATCGTCGGCCCGGCCGCCCGGCCCGGTCCGCCCCACCAGCCTCCAGGCCGGCCCAGCTCGTTCGCGCGGACACCCGGCGGTTCAGGGGGTCAGCCGGTGCAGGTCGCGCGGGAAGGCGGTCACCTCCCGGACGTTGGCCGCGCCGACCAGCCGGGCCACGAACCGCTCCAGGCCGATCGCGAAGCCGCCGTGCGGCGGCATCCCGTGCCGGAACGCGTCCACGTAGCCGGCGTACGGCTCGACCGGCTCGCCGCGCGCCGCGAGGGCCGCCAGGTAGTCGGCGTGGCGGTGCAGCCGCTGCCCGCCGGTGACCAGCTCCAGGCCCCGGAAGAGCAGGTCGAACCCGTTCGAGTACGCCGGCCGGGCCGGGTCGGGGTGGGTGTAGAACGGCCGCTTCGCCATCGGGTACCCGGTGACGAAGAGGAAGTCCGACCCGTGGGTGGCGCGGGCCCACTCCCCCAGCGTCCGCTCGTGGGCGGGGGCCAGGTCGGGTTCGTCGGGGGGTGCGCCGGCGATCCGCAGCGCCTCGGTGAAGTGCACGGCGGGGATCTCGGCCGGCACCTCGGGCAGGGTCAGGCCCAGGGTCGCCACCGCGCCGCCGGCCCGCCGGGCCACCTCGGCGAGCATCCCGGCGAGGGTGTCCCGCAGCACCGCCATCACGTCCCGGTGGTCGTCGACGAAGCCCAGCTCGGCGTCGAGCGAGGTGTACTGGGCCAGGTGCCGGACGGTGTCGTGCGGTTCGGCCCGGAACACCGGCCCCACCTCGTAGACCCGCTCGAAGACGCCCACCATGAGCTGCTTGTAGAACTGCGGCGACTGGGCCAGGTACGCCGGTCGACCGAACCAGTCCAGGGCGAAGACGTTCGCCCCGCTCTCGGTGGACGTGGCGACCACCTTTGGGGTGTGCACCTCCACGAAGTCACGGGTGTCCAGGGTGGCCCGGAAGCCGGCCACCGCCGCCGCCGCGATCCGCAGGGCCGCCGCGCGGGTCGGGTGCCGCAGCGCCACCGGCGCGTGGTCGAGCTGGGTGGGCAGGGTCGCGGTGAGCGCCGGCCGGTACAGGTCGAACGGCGGCGGTACGGCGGGCGGGCCGAGCGGTCGTACGGTCGGGTGGGTCAGCTCGACCCCGGCGGGCGCGGTGCCGTTCGCGGTGACCGTGCCGACCACCTCGACCACCGTCTCCTCGGGCAGCGCCGTCACGGCGGCCCGCACGGCCGGGTCGGTGACCACCACCTGGGTCAGGCCGGTGGTGTCCCGGACGATCAGGAAGGCCACCGACTTGAGCAGTCGGCGGCGGTGCACCCAGCCGGCGATCCGCACGGTCGTGCCGGTGCGGGTGGGCAGGTGGGCGGAAAGGATGCGTTGCACGGCGGTTACCTCCTCGATCAATCGCAACGCGATCCCCGGGAGGTGTGGGCGAGCGGGAACCTCGCGGTGCCACCACACCTTCGCTCCCGCCGTGGCGGGAGCCTCATTCGTCGCCTTTTCACCGGGGCCAGCCGGGCGGGCTCTACTGGGCGTGCGGGCACGCCGTTCTTCCCGCGGCTCGGGAGGGTCTTCGCGCCCCGGCGTCAGACCGCCTTCCAGCAACCGGCGGCTCTCTGCACTGGCGGATCGGGGCGGTACTCGGCTCCGTCACAGCTCTGCCGGCACGCTAGCACCCGTTCCGTCGGCCTGTAACGGGCTTTTCCGGTCGCCGGGTGGCCGGTGTCACAACACCGGTGACGTGACGCCGGTCGCCCGACGTGCATCGATCGCCGCCGTCGGGCGTAGGCTCGGTTTTGTGACGATCGAGCACTCCGCGCCGACGACCCAGCAGGCAGCGCGCTCCGCGACGGTCGCCCCCGAGGGGCGACGGATGCTGCGGATCGAGGCGCGCAACGCCGAGACGCCGATCGAGCGCAAACCGCCGTGGATCAAGGTCAAGGCCAAGATGGGGCCGGAGTACACCGAGCTGCGGGGGCTGGTCTCGCGCGAGGGGTTGCACACCGTCTGCCAGGAGGCCGGCTGCCCCAACATCTACGAGTGCTGGGAGGACCGGGAGGCCACCTTCCTCATCGGTGGCGACCAGTGCACCAGGCGCTGCGACTTCTGCCAGATCGACACCGGCAAGCCGGCCGAGTTCGACGCCGACGAGCCGCGTCGGGTGGCCGAGTCGGTGGCCACCATGGGCCTACGCTACGCCACCATCACCGGGGTGGCCCGCGACGACCTGCCCGACGGCGGTGCCTGGCTCTACGCCGAGACGGTCCGGCAGATCCACGCGTTGCGCTCCGGCTGCGGTGTCGAGCTGCTGATCCCCGACTTCAACGCCGTCCCCGAGCAGCTCGCCGAGGTGTTCGGGGCCCGGCCGGAGGTGCTGGCGCACAACGTCGAGACGGTGCCGCGGATCTTCAAGCGGATCCGTCCGGCGTTCCGCTACGAGCGTTCGCTCGACGTGATCCGGCAGGCCCGCGCCGCCGGCCTGGTCACCAAGAGCAACCTGATCCTGGGCATGGGCGAGGAGCGGGCCGAGGTCTCCCAGGCGCTGCGCGACCTGCACTCCGCCGGCTGCGAGCTGATCACCATCACCCAGTACCTGCGCCCCACCCCCCGGCACCACCCGGTGAACCGCTGGGTCAAGCCGGAGGAGTTCGTCGAGCTGCGCGAGGAGGCCGAGGAGATCGGCTTCGCCGGGGTGATGAGCGGGCCGCTGGTGCGGTCGTCGTACCGGGCGGGGCGGCTCTACCAGCAGGCGCTGGCGGCCCGTCAGGACACCCCGGTCACCGTCGGCTGACCCTGGGACGCCACCGGGCCACGCCCGCAGAAAACCACCGGGCACGACTGCGGAGGAACACCGGCACGACGACGCCCGCCGGGCATTCGAGTGTGTCGATCTTCCCAGACCTCGGCGGCACCCGCAAGAGGTGTCGGGCCGCAGCTCGGCGTCGATTCGGCGACGCTGTCCGGGCACGGCGGGATCGTGTTAGATTCCGCCAGCCCTGACCCGCAACTCATCGATGGTGGTGTCTTTGATGGCGCAGCCGCACACGGTTGTCATCGGCGCCGGCCCTGCCGGCCTCACAGCCGCGTACGAGTTGACCCGGCGACACGCCCCGGTCGACGTGGTGGAGGCCGACGACGTGGTGGGCGGGATCAGCCGCACCGTGGAGCGGGAGGGCTGGCGGTTCGACATCGGCGGGCACCGGTTCTTCACCAAGGTGTCCCGGGTCGAGGCGTTCTGGCACGAGCTGCTCTCCGACGACGACTTCCTGCTGCGCCCCCGGATGAGCCGCATCCACTACCAGGGGCGGCTCTTCGACTACCCGCTGCGGGCCGGCAACGCGCTGCGCAACCTGGGCGTGTGGGAGGCGTGCCGGTGCGTCGGGTCGTACCTGTGGGCGCGGGTGCGTCCGCCGGCCGACCAGAGCCACTTCGAGGGCTGGGTGTCGGCCCGGTTCGGGGCCCGGCTGTACCGGATGTTCTTCAAGACGTACACCGAGAAGGTCTGGGGCATCCCCGCGACGGAGCTGCAGGCGGACTGGGCGGCCCAGCGCATCCGCAACCTCTCCCTCGGCGCGGCGATCCGGGGCGCGCTGCTGCCCCAGCGCGGCGGCACCGAGGTGACCAGCCTGATCGAGGAGTTCCGCTACCCCCGGCTCGGCCCGGGGATGATGTGGGAACGCTGCGCCGAACTGGTGGTCAAGGGCGGCGGGACGGTCGAGCTGGAGACGGCCGTGCGCACCGTGCACCGCGAGGAGGGCCGGGCGGTCGCGGTGACCGTCGACGGCCCGTCCGGCCAGCGGCGGATCGCCGCCGACCAGGTGGTCTCCAGCATGCCGATCTCGGCCCTGGTCCGGGCGATGGACCCGCCCGCCCCGGCCGAGGTACGCGAGGCCGCCGACGCGCTGCGGCACCGGGACTTCCTGACCGTGGCGCTGGTGGTGCCGGCCGAGGCCGGGTTCCCCGACAACTGGATCTACGTGCACACCCCCGGGGTGCAGGTCGGGCGGATCCAGAACTACGGCGCCTGGTCGCCGGAGATGGTCCGGGCCGGCGGCACCTGCCTGGGCCTGGAGTACTTCGTCAACGAGGGCGACGAGCTGTGGTCGACCCCCGACCCGGAGCTGGTCGCCTTCGGCACCGCCGAGCTGGAGCGGCTCGGCCTGGTCCGCCCCGGCTCGGTCACCACCGGGTACGTGGTGCGGATGCCGAAGGCCTACCCGGTCTACGACGAGGGGTACGCCGAGGCCGTCGAGGTGATCCGCCGCTGGCTGGCCGAGGCGGTGCCGAACGTGCACCCGGTGGGTCGCAACGGCATGCACCGGTACAACAACCAGGACCACTCCATGCTCACCGCGATGCTGGCCGCGGAGAACATCCTCGACGGCACCGACCACGACGTCTGGGCGGTCAACGTCGAGGAGGACTACCACGAGGAGGGCGGCACCGGCAGCGCCGACGCCGGTCGCGGCGAGGGTGGCACCGGCCGCGCCGCCCCGGTGGTGCCCCGTCCCCGTACCGCGCCGGTCGGGGACCGCTCGCCCACCGGCTGACCACCACCACGGACGGACCCCGGCCGACCACCGGCCGGGGATCATCCGTCCTGGCGGCGACCACTAGACTCGGCGGCATGGCAAAGCCCCAGGAGAAGGTGTCGTTCGGCCAACGGCTGAAGCAGATCGGGATGGTGTTCCGGTTCACCGCCAAGCAGGACAGGTGGTTCGCGCCGCTGGCCGCCGGGGCGGTGCTGATCCCGCTCGCGCTGACCGTGGTCGCGGTGATCCTCTGGGGCTGGCTCTGGCTGCCGATCGGCATCCTGTTCGCCCTGCTCGCGCTGCTGGTTGTGCTCAACCTGCGGTCCAACAAGGCGATGATGAACGCGGCCGAGGGGCAGCCCGGCGCGGCGGCGCAGATCATGGAGAGCATGCGTGGTGACTGGCGGGTCACCCCGGCGGTCAGCTCCACCACCCAGATGGACATGGTGCACCTGGTGATCGGCCGGCCCGGGGTGATCCTGCTGGCCGAGGGGCACCCGCAGCGGGTCCGGGGCCTGCTGGGCCAGGAGAAGCGCCGGCTGGCCAAGGTCATCGGCTCGGCGCCGCTGCACGACTACGTGATCGGCCAGGGCGAGGGCGAACTGCCGATCCGCAAGCTGCGGATGACCCTGATGCGGCTGCCGCGCACCCTCAACGGCAAGGACGTCAACTCGCTCGACAAGCGGCTCAAGGCGCTCACCGCCCGGCCGCAGATGCCCAAGGGCGCGATTCCCAAGAACATGCGGCCGCCGGGCCGCGCGTTCCGCCAGACCCGGGGCCGCTGAACCCCCATCCGGTACGCCTCCGCGAGCCGGGCCCGTCCGTCGGGTCCGGCTCGCGTCGGGTCCGGGGCCAGCGGGGTGGTGCTGGTTCAGCGGGCGGGGCGGGGAGCGTCGGCGATGACCGCGCCGGTGAGCCGGTCGTGCAGGCCACGACGCTGAGCGTCCATGATCAGGGGCGGTACCACCAGGGCCAGGAGCAGGCCGCGCAGGAGCGCCCGGGGGATCCCGAGCCGCCCGCCGTCGGACCAGTCGAGGCAGCGCAGCCTGGTGATCCACATGCCGGGGGTCTGGGCGAAGAGGCCGAGGAAGAAGCCGTACTCGACGATGAGCACCAGCACCGGGGCCCAGCCGTCACGGACCGGGTCGGCGAAGAAGTTCGACACCAGCAGGCAGAGCACCCAGTCGATCACCAGGGCACCGAACCGTCGGCCGAGGCCGGGCGGGTCGAAGGTGGGGTCGGTGGCGGGCGGCACCGGTGCCGCAGCGGGCGGACTCGTCACGGTGGTCCAGGGTAGTCAGCGCCGGCCCGGGGCCGCCCCGCAGCCCGTCGTCGGGCGGCGGACGCTCCGGAACCGCTCCAGGATGGCCCCGGGACGACCAGCAGGTGGACCCCGGGGGCGTTCCCGCAGTCTGTGCAAATTCGGTCTTTTCATCCTGAACAGCGATACAGCGCTTCAGCCGGTATCGTCCGAACGGACAACCCGGCGGGTACTGAGCGGCGCAGATGACGCTCCGCTAGCGGCGTAACACGGCAGAAACATTGGAGACACGGGCGAGCAACCCCATGGTCATAGCGTCGCCAGAGCCCAGCCACCGGAGTGGACGTGCCAGGAGGACGTGTGTTTGCCAATCCCGAGGAACTCCTGCGATACCTCAAGAACGAGGACGTAAAGTTCGTCGACGTACGTTTTTGTGACCTGCCCGGCGTGATGCAGCACTTCAACCTGCCGGTGGAGTCCTTCGACGACAGCGTCTTCACCGACGGTCTCGCGTTCGACGGTTCGTCGATCCGCGGTTTCCAGGCGATCCACGAGTCGGACATGCTCCTGCTCCCGGACGTCGCGACCGCCTTCATCGACCCGTTCCGCGCGCAGAAGACCCTCGCGCTCAACTTCTTCATCCACGACCCGTTCACCCGTGAGGCGTACTCCCGGGACCCGCGCAACGTGGCCAAGAAGGCCGAGGCCTACCTCGCCGCCAGCGGCATCGCCGACACCGCGTACTTCGGCGCCGAGGCGGAGTTCTACATCTTCGACTCGATCCGCCACGAGACCTCGGCGCACCAGTCGTTCTACTACATCGACTCGGTCGAGGGCGCGTGGAACACGGGGCGTGAGGAGGCCGGCGGCAACCGCGGCTACAAGACCGCGTACAAGGGCGGCTACTTCCCGGTGCCGCCGGTGGACCACTACGCCGACCTGCGCGACTCGATCGTGCGTCGGCTGGTCGACGGCGGTTTCACCGTGGAGCGTTCGCACCACGAGGTCGGCACCGCCGGCCAGTCGGAGATCAACTACAAGTTCTCCACCCTGCTGCACGCCGGTGACCAGCTCCAGCTCTTCAAGTACATCGTGAAGAACGAGGCCTGGGCCAACGGCAAGACGGCCACCTTCATGCCCAAGCCGCTCTTCGGCGACAACGGCTCCGGCATGCACACCCACCAGAGCCTCTGGCTCAACGGCGAGCCGCTGTTCTACGACGAGACCGGCTACGCCGGCCTGTCGGACACCGCCCGCTGGTACATCGGTGGCCTGCTGCACCACGCCCCGTCGCTGCTGGCGTTCACCAACCCGACGGTCAACTCGTACCGTCGGCTGGTGCCCGGCTACGAGGCCCCGGTCAACCTGGTCTACTCGCAGCGCAACCGCTCCGCCTGCACCCGCATCCCGGTCACCGGCAGCAACGCCAAGGCCAAGCGGGTCGAGTTCCGGGTGCCGGACCCGTCCAGCAACCCCTACCTCGCCTTCTCGGCGATGATGATGGCCGGCCTGGACGGCATCAAGAGCAAGATGGAGCCGCCGGCCCCGATCGACAAGGACCTCTACGACCTCCCGCCGGAGGAGTGGGGCGACGTCAAGCAGGTGCCGGGCTCGCTGCCAGAGGTGCTCGACGCCCTGGAGGCCGACCACGACTACCTGCTCGACGGTGGTGTCTTCACCCCCGACCTGATCTCCACCTGGATCGGGTGGAAGCGGGCCAACGAGGTCGACCCGGTGCGTCTGCGCCCGACCCCGCACGAGTTCGCGATGTACTTCGACTGCTGAGCGGTCACGCACACGGAGCAGGCCCCCGGATCTCCGGGGGCCTGCTCCGTGTGGTGGTGCGGACGTGTCGACCGGCCTGCGGGTGTGACGCGCTCACAGCGGTCCGAAGACCACGTGTGGGTCCGCGTCCAGGGCGAGCGTCTCCAGCACCGACAGGAGCTGCCGCTCCTCGTACCGGAAGTGACTCTCCATGACCGCGGCCACCCCCTCCAGATGTCGGCTGATCTCGGCGGGGGTGGCGGCCCGCTCCACGGCGGCCCGCAGGCCGGAGAGCAGATGCCCGATCATCGAGTGGTCCTGTCTCAGGTGCCGCAGGGTGTCGCCCAGCTCGGGGTACGCCGCCGCGACAGCAGGGAACAGCAGCTCGTCCTCGCCCTCGTGGTGGCCGGTCAGCGCGGCACAGAACCCGTGGCAGAACACCAGCAGATCCCGGGTCGCCGGCTCGGCGTCCGCGCCGTCCCGCAGCGCGTCCCGGGTCACCCGTAGGGCCTCGCGCAGGCGATGGTGGACGGTGCGCATTTCCTGACTCCAGGCGATCAGCCTGGTCTGCTCGCCCTCAGACACGCGAGGGCGAAGGGAACGACGGCATCACGTCGGCTCCTTCGATGGTTCGACGCCTCCATGCCTGACACGGTCTGCCACCGGCACGCGACGTTGCCGTCACCCTACTCGAAACCGCCCATCCGGGCAGCCCGCGCCCACCCCGCACCCCGGCCCGTCAGGGCGGGTCAGGCAGGTCACGGCGGGTCGGGTACCGGCGCAGCGCCCCGAGCGCGCCCGCGAGTACCAGGACGGTCATCGCGATCGCCCCGGGTGCCTTGGTGTAGCGGGCGACCGAGGTGCCGTCGGGCAGGGTGAGGAAGGCCGCCACCGCCGCCGCCGTCACGAACCAGGTGGTCCGGGTCGCCGCCACCGCGAGCAGCAGCAGCGGCCCGGTCACGTACCACGGGTGCAGGACCGGGGCGAGCAGCACCGTCGCGGCCAGCGCCGCGCCCGCCGCACCCAGGGTGACCCGGGGCCGGGCCGCCGCAAGCCGGTGCACCCGCTGCCGGACGTCGTTGAGCCGGCGCAGCGCCGTCCACGCCCGCCACCACAACACCACCAGCAGCGCCACCAGCGCCACCAGGCCCACCGCCCGGGTCACCGGCACCGCGTCCGGCCGCCGACCGGCCAACTCGCCGACGTAGTCGACGACGAAGCCGACCGCCGTCGGTGGTGACGTCCACTGCTGCGAGTCCCCGCTACGGGCCAGCCCGGCCACCCAGCCCAACCCCAGGCCGGACAGCGCCGACACCGCCGCCAGGGTGGCCAGGACCGCCCCGGCGAGCCGGCCGCCGTCGCGCAGCAGGGCCCGCAGGGTGTAGCGGCCGTGCACCGCCGTCAACGCCGCGAACGGCAGCACCACCAGCGCGGTCGCCTTCACCGCCACCGCCAGCCCGAACAGCACCCCGGCGACGAGCAGCCCCCGGGTCCGGCCCGGCGACCGCACCAGCACCAGCAGACCCAGCGCGAGCAGGCCGAGCAGCACCGCGTCGTTGTGCGCGCCGGCCACCAGGTGCACCCCGACCAGCGGCGAGGCCAGCCCCAGCCAGGCCGCCCGGCGGGTCGGCACCCCGGCGGCACGGGCCAGGCCGGGCAGGCACAGCGCCACCAGCAGCACCCCGGCCACCGCGTACAGCCGCAGCACCAGCAGGGTGCCGAGCAGGGAACCGCCGGCTCCGGCAGCCAGGGCGGTCAACAGGACGAAGACCGGGCCGTACGGGGCCGGGGTGTCCCGCCAGATCGGCGCGACCGCGTCCACCCACGGGCAGCCGGCCGCCGCCACCCCCACCCGGTACGGGTCGTGCCCGGCCGCGTACGACCAGCCCTGGCAGGCGTACGAGTAGACGTCCCGGCTGGCCAGGGGCGGGGTGAGCAGCAGCGGCAGCGACCACAGCCCGGCGGTGACGTACGCCCACCGGGTCGACGGGGCACCGGCGCGCAACACACACCAGGCCCCCACCATCAGCGCCGTGCCGGCCAGCCAGCAGCTCACGGCAGCCGGACCGTGCGGCGCACGCCACGGGCCGGTCGGCGGCACCTCGGGCAGCACCCCGCCCAGCCAGCCGGCCACGGCGAGCAGCACCGCTCCGGTCAGCCCGCCGTAGCGGGCCACGCGGGCCCGTCCGGTCGGTGCGCCGGCCTCGGTCACCGGCCACCTCTCCTCAGTCGGCGGGCGCATCCACGGTGGCGGGTCGCCTTCCCGCCCGAGCCGACCGTACCAACCGGACAGCCACCACGATCACCAACAGCGTCATCAGCGGGGCGCCGGGCATCTTGGTGAACCGGGGCAGCCCGGTGCCGTCCGGCAGCACCAGGAACGACGAGACCAACGCCACCAGCGCGAACCACCGGGTCGACCGGTGGGTCGTCGCGGCGAGCACGGCCATCGGCCACAGCCAGTACCAGGGGTGGAACAGCGGCGCGAGGGCCACCGTCGCAGCCAGCGCCAGGCCGGCGTGCCACAGCGGGTCGCGGGTGCGGGCCCGCCACCACAGCCAGACCAGCAGCACCGCCAGCACCAGCATGCCGATCGTCCGGGTCACCGGCAGCGCGTCGACGTCCGCGCCGAACAGGGCCGCGACGTAGCCGGCGGTCTGCCCGACCGCGGTCGGCGGTGAGGTCCAGGCGATCACCAGACCGCCCTGTTCCAGGCCGGCGATCCATCCGAAGTCCAGTCCCGCCGCCAGGGTCGCGCCGGCCACCGCGACCAGCGCGCCGCCGGCGACCGGCAGGCCGTCGCGCAGCAGTGCCCTGATCCGGTACGGCCCGACCAGCGCGGCCAGCACCGCGAACGGCACCACCACCAGCGCGGTCACCTTCACCGCGCCGGCCAGCCCGAGCAGCACCCCGCCGGCCAGCAGCGGCCAGCGCCGGCCCGGGTTGGCCGCCACCACGGCCAGGCCGGCGACCAGCAGGCCGATCATCAGCGCGTCGTTGTGCGCCCCCGAGACCAGGTGTACGCCGACCAGCGGCGAGGCCAGCGCCAGCCACACCGCCCGCTGCGCCGGTACGCCGCAGCGCCGGGCCAGCGTCGGCAGGCAGGCGGCGGTCAGCGCCACCCCGGCCACGGCGAGCAGCCGGAACAGGGCGATGTTGACGGTCAGCGCGGTGTCCGGGTCGAGACCACCGGTGAGCCGTACCACCGCCCCGGCGATCATCACGAACAGCGGCCCGTACGGGGCGGGGGTGTCCCGCCAGATGTAGGAGATGGTGTCGATCCACGGGCAGGGCAGCGCCGACACCCCCTGCTCGTACGGGTTGATCCCGGCCGCGTAACTCGCGCCCTGGCAGGAGTACGCGTACACGTCGCGGCTGGCCAGCGGCGGCGCGACCAGCAGCGGCAGCACCCACAGCCCGGCGGTGACCAGGGCCCACCGGGTCGACGGCACCCGATCGCGCAGCGTCCACCACGCCCAGGCCAGCAGCCCGGTGCCGACCAGCCAGAGCACGATGATCAGCGGCCCGTGCCGGCTCTGCCAGATGCTGACCGGGGTGGGTCGCAACTCCGACCCGGGCAGCGCACCCCCGAGGTACGCGGCGACGGCGAGCAGCACCGAACCGGACAGACCGAGCCAGCGGGACAGGTGGTGAGGCACGTCCGTCATGCTGCCAGTAGCGTGGGCGCGGACCGGAGGTGGGCATGCGGGGCAGCAGGGTGGTGGGGTCGGCCACCGTGGTCGCCGTCGTGCTCGCCGGGGTGTGGCTGGCGTCGCCCCCGCTCGGGTCGGACCTGTCGGCCCAGGTGGCCCGCGCCGACTTCTTCGCCGGGCACGGCTGGGCCCTGGTCGACCTGCGCTGGTACGCCGGCATCCGGCCGCTCGGCTACAGCCTGGTCTCACCGCCGCTGATGGCAACCCTCGGGGTACGTCCCACGGGGGCACTGGCATTGGTCGTCTCGGCCGCCGCGTTCGCCGCCCTGCTGGTGCGTACCCGGGTGCCCCGGCCGCTGCTCGGCAGCCTGGTCGGGGTGCTGACGATCACCGGCAACCTGGTCTCCGGCCGGGTCACCTACGCCCTCGGGGTGGCTTTCGGGCTGGTCGCCCTGCTCGCCCTGACCCTGCCTGCCGACCGGCACGGCCCCGACGGACCGGGTTTCGCGCCAGGCACCCGGGCCGGGGCGGACCGCCGAGGCAGCGCGGGCGGGGCGGACCGCCGAGGCAGCGCGGCCGGGGCGGACCGCCGGGGCAGCGCGGCCGGGGCGGACCGCCGGGGCAGCGCGGCCGGGGCGGACCGCCGGGGCGGGCGCTGGACACGGGGCGGGGGCTGGGGCCGGCCGGCCCTGGCGGTGGCCGGTGCGGCGCTGGCGTCGGCGAGCAGCCCGGTGGCGGGTCTGTTCGTCGGCCTGGTCGGGGTGGCGCTGCTGGTCACCCGCCGATGGGCCGATGGCCTGCTGCTCGGGGTCGCGGCGGCGGTGCCGCTGGCGGTCACCGGGCTGTTGTTCGGTGAGGGCGGCTGGATGAACATCAGCGGCTCCGACGCCCTCCGGTCGGTCACGGTCAGCCTGCTGGTGGCGGCGGTGGTGGCGTACCGGCCGGTGCGGGTGGGGGCGTTGCTGTCGGCGGGCGGGGTGCTGGCGGCGGCGCTGGTGCACACCCCGGTCGGGCTGAACGCGACCCGCCTGGTGACGATGTTCGCGCTGCCGGTGCTGGCCGCCGCCGCCCGGCCACCCGCCTGGCTCACCACCCGACTCCCGCGCCGGGCCGCCCCCGGGTCCGGCGGGGCCACCCGACCGGTCCCGCCGGTCAGCCCGCCCGTCGGGACCGGCGCGGTGGCGTTGGCCGTGCTGCTGGCGGCGGTGTGCTGGTGGCTGCCCCCGGTGGTCCCCGCCGACGTCCGCAGTGCCGACGATCCGACCGCCGATCGCAGCTACTTCGCCCCGCTCGCCGCCGAGCTGGGCCGGCGCGGGCTCACCGGGCGGGTGGAGGTGCCGCCGACCCGCAACTACTGGGAGGCGGCACAGCTCGGCGAGGTGCCGCTGGCTCGGGGTTGGCTGCGTCAGGTCGACATCGGCCGCAACCCGCTGTTCTTCACCACCGTCCCCGGGGCCCGCGGCACCGGTGTGCCGTTGACCGCCGACAGCTACCGGGCCTGGCTGGACGAGTACGCCGTGCAGTACGTCGCCGTCGCCGACGCGCCGCTGTCCTGGGTGGGCCGGACCGAGGCGGACCTGGTCGGGGCGGGGTTGCCGTACCTGACCGAGGTCTGGTCGGACCGGCACTGGCGGTTGTACGCGGTGACCGACCCGATGCCCCTGGTCGCCGGGCCCGGGGTGCTGGTCCGGCAGGACGCCGCCACGCTGACGTTCCGGACCACCGCCGCCGGCCAGGTCCCGGTCCGGGTCCGCCACTCCCCCTGGCTGACCGTCTCACCCGGGGCCACCGTCACCCCCGATGGCCCCTGGACCCTGGTCACCGTCCCCCACGCCGGCACCTGGACCCTCCACTCCTGACCCGCCGGCCCCCCACCCCGCCCGCCCTCGCGCCCGCTCGCGCCCGCTCGCGCCCGCTCGTGTCGATCAAGAGGTTGGCGTCAGCCTGGTCGCCGTTCCTGACGTAAACCTCTTGATCACCGCAGACCACCCCGTCCGGGCCGGGCGATCAAGAGGTTTGCGTCAGCCCCGCCCGGATCTTCGACGCCAACCTCTTGATCACCACGCCGTTGCCCCGTGATCAAGAAGTTGGCGTCACGGATTCGCGGTAGGGTGACGCGAACCTCTTGATCAACTCGACTGGGCGGGGGCGGTGGGGCGGGCGCGGACGTGCAGGCGTTCGCCCTGGGGGCCGAAAAGGCTGAGGATCTCGGCCGGCACGTCGAACGGGTTGCCGAACCAGTGCGGGGTGCGGGTGTCGAACTCGGCGACCTCACCGGCGTCGAGGGTGAGGTCGTGCCTGCCGAGCAGCAGCCGGATCCGGCCGGAGAGCACGTAGAGCCACTCGTACCCCTCGTGCACCTGCGGGGCCGGCTCCCCCACCGGCGTCTGCGGCGGATACATCATCTTGTACGCCTGGACGCCACCCGGGCGGCGGGTCAACGGCACGATGGTGACGCCGTGCCTGACGACCGGCCGGCGGTGGACCCGGGGATCCCTGGTCATCGGCGTGCCGACGAGGTCGTCGAGCGGCACCCGGTGGAAGCGGGCCAGGGCGAGCAGGAGTTCCAGGGTGGGCCGCCGGCCGCCGGACTCCAGCCGGGACAGGGTGCTGACCGAGATCCCGGTCGCCGCGCCGAGCTGACTCAGCGTCACGCCACGCTGCTGCCGTAACGCCCGCAGCCGCGGCCCGACGGTGGTGAGCACCTCCTCCTCGATGGTGACACCGGTATCGCCCGGCACCACCCACTGCCCCGGTCCGGGCCCCTGCCCCGCCGCTGCGGCCCGCCCGGGGCCGTCGCGCACCGGGCTTGGGCCGGCGCGTCGGGATGCCGCCGTCTGGTCGCTGTGATCGTCGGTCACCGCACCAGTTTGCCATTCCGGCAAAGAAATTTGGCAGTACGGTGAGCCGGGCGGACGATCCGGGGCATCGGCGGGACGGACCCGCCCGGAGGGAGGCAGTGGTCATGACGTACCCGGTGGTGCACGACGTGGTGGTGGTCGGTGGCGGCGCGGCCGGGCTCAGCGGTGCCCTCGCCCTGGGCCGGTTCCGCCGCGACGTGGTGGTGGTCGACGGCGGCGCCCCGCGCAACGCCCCGGCCGACCACGTGCACAACTTCCTGACCAACGAGGGCGTCCCACCCGCCAGCCTGTACGCGACGGGCCGGGCCGAGGTGGCCCGGTACGGCGTGACCCTGCTCGACGCCACCGTCACCGCCGCCCACCCGCTCGACGGCGCACCCGCGACCACCGGTGCGAACCCGACCGGTGGCGCAGGCGAGAGCAGCGCAGGAGAGAACGGCGCAGGAGAGAGCAGCGCAGGCGAGAGCAGCCCGGCCGACAGTGCCGGGCCGGCGCGGTTCGCCGTGACGCTGGCCGACGGCCGGGTGCTGCACGCCCGGCGGTTGCTGGTCACCACCGGCCTGGTCGACGAGCTGCCCGACGTGCCGGGGCTGGCCGGGCGGTGGGGCCGCGACGTGCTGCACTGCCCGTACTGCCACGGGTGGGAGGTGCGCGACCAGGCCGTCGGGGTGCTCGCCACCGGACCGATGGCCGCCCACCAGGCGCTGCTGTTCCGGCAGCTCACCGACGACGTGGTGGTCTTCACGCACACCGCCGGGCCGTTGCCCGCCGACGAGGCCGAGCGGCTGGCCGCCCGGGGCGTCACCGTGGTCGACGGCGAGGTGGCGGAGCTGGAGGTCACCGCCGACCGGCTCACCGGCGTACGGCTGCGGTCCGGGCGGGTGGTCCCCCGGGAGGCGCTGGTGGTGGCGCCCCGGTTCGGCGTCCGGGCCGCCTTCCTCGCCGGGCTGGGGTTGGCCCCGGAGGACTTCGTCGTCGGCGGGCACGCCGCCGGCGACCGGATCGCCGCCGACGCCAGCGGCGCGGCCGGGGTGCCCGGGGTCTGGGTGGCCGGCAACGTCACCGATCCGCAGGCCACCCTCATCGCCGCGGCGGCGGCGGGGCTGAAGGCCGCCGCCGCGCTCAACGCCGACCTGATCGCGGAGGACACCGACCTGGCCGTCGCCGCACGACGTACCGCCGCCGGGCAGGCCGGGGCGGCGCACACGCAGACCGGGGTCGTGGCCGGGCAGGCCGGGCCGGACGGGGGGCAGGCCGGCCCGGTGGACGAGGCGACCGCCAGGCACTGGGATGAGCTGTACCGGGGCCGGGAGCGGTACTGGAGCGGGCGGCCCAATCCGCACCTGGTCGACGTGGCCGGGACGCTGCCGCCGGGCACCGCGTTGGACCTGGGCTGCGGCGAGGGCGGCGACACGGTGTGGTTGGCCCGGCAGGGCTGGCGGGTGACCGCCGTCGACGTCTCCACCGCCGCCCTGGAGCGGTCGGCCGCCGCGGTGGCTGCCGCCGGGATGGCGGCACTGGTCGACTTCCAGCGGCACGACCTGGCCCGGACCTTCCCGACCGGCGTGTTCGACCTGGTCTCTGCGCAGTTCCTCCAGTCGCCGCTGGAGTTTCCCCGGGCCGAGGTGCTGCGGGCGGCGGCGCGGGCGGTCGCCCCGGGCGGGCGGCTGCTGGTGGTCGAGCACGGGGCGGTGCCGCCGTGGGGCAACGCCGCGCACCACCACACCCGGTTCCCCACCCCGCAGGAGACCCTGGCGGTCCTCGACCTCGACCCGGACGGCTGGCACGTCGAGCGGCTCGACGTGCCGCAGCGGCAGGCGACCGGCCCCGACGGCCAGACCGGCACCCTGGTCGACCACCTGGTGCTGGTGCGCCGCCGGTAGGCCCGGCGTACCCGTCCCCGACGCCGGGGCTCAGACCCCGGCGTCGAGGACGCGTTGCATCGCGGCCCGGGAACGCCTGGCGGTGCGCAGGTAGTCGTCGAGGAACTCACCCGGGTCGTCCGCGCCGAGCAGCCGCACCACCCCGGCCAGCTCCACCCCGTGCCGGGGAAGCTGGTCACCGGCGCGTCCCCGGACCAGCATCAACGCGTTGCGGACCTGCGCGGCGAGGGTCCACCCGGCGGTCATCGCGACGGCGTCCGCCGGGTCGACCAGCTTGGCGTCCCGGGCCGCCGCGAGCGCGTCGAGGGTACGCGTGCCGCGCAGCTGCGGGTACGCCCCGGCGTGCCGGAGCTGGAGCAGTTGCACCGCCCACTCGACGTCGGCGAGGCCACCCCGGCCGAGCTTCGTGTGGGTGGCCGGATCGGCGCCCCGGGGCAGCCGTTCGTTCTCCACCCGGGCCTTGATCCGGCGGATCTCGACCACCTGTTCCCGGGTCAACCCGTCGGCCGGGTAACGGACCGGGTCGACCATCTGCTCGAACTCGGTGCCCAGGTCGGCGTCGCCGCAGACGAACCGGGCCCGCAGCAGCGCCTGCGCCTCCCACACCCGCGACCAGCGGGCGTAGTACTGGGCGTACGCGGCGAGGCTGCGCACCAGCGGGCCCTGCCGCCCCTCGGGGCGCAGGTCGGCGTCGACGCCGAGCGCCGGATCGGGGGCGGGGGCACCGAGCAGGCGGCGCAGTTCCTCGGCGATCGCGTGCGCGGCGGCGCTGGCCGTGCTCTCCGCCGTCCCGGCCGGTGGGTCGTAGACGAAGAGCACGTCGGCGTCGGAGAGGTAGTTCGACTCGTACCCGCCGAGGCGACCGAGGCCGATCACCGCGAACCGCAGGCCGGGCAGCTCCGGCTGGGCGGCCCGGACGGCGCGCAGCGCGGCGGACAGGGTGGCGTCGGTGACGTACGACAGGCCGGTGCCGACCCGGGTGACGTCGGCCAGCGGGCCGGCAGGTGCGCCGCGCTCGGGTCGCGGGGCCAACCCGCCGGCCCGGCTGAGCACGTCGGCGCAGGCGATCCGGACGAGTTCCCGGCGACGCAGCGCGCGTACCGCCCGGGTCGCCTCGACCGGGTCGGCGTGCCGGGCCGCGGCGGCGGCGAACCCGTCGCAGAGCACCTCCCGGGGCCGGGGGGTCAGTTCGTTCTCCTCGGCCAGCAGCCGCAGCGCCTCCGGTTCCCGGGCCAGCAGGTCGGCCGCGTACCGGGACGAGGACAGCACCCGGGCCAGCCGGCGGGCCACCGGGCCGGAGTCGCGCAGCAGCCGCAGGTACCACGGGGTGCTGCCGAGCTTGTCGGAGACCTGGCGGTAGTTGAGCAGCCCCCGGTCCGGTTCGGGCGCGTCGGCGAACTCGCTGAGCAGCACCGGCAGCAGGGTGCGCTGGATGGCCGCCGTCCGGCTCACCCCGCCGGTGAGGGCCTGCAGGTGCCGCAGCGCCCCGGCCGGGTCGGCGAAGCCGAGGACCTCCAGCCGGTGCCGGGCCGCCTCCGGGGTGAGCCGCAGACCGTCGGCGGGCACCCGGGCCACCGACTCCAGCAGCGGCCGGTAGAGCAGCTTGGCGTGCAGCCGGCGTACCTCGGTGGCGTGGGCGACCCAGTCGGCCCGGAAGCTCTCCACGGCGCTGCGGCCGGGGATGGCGGCGTAGCCGAGCGCGGCGGCCAGCCAGCGCAGCGCGGCCGGCTCGGTCGGCACGGTGTGGGTGCGCCGCAGCGCCTGGAGCTGGAGCCGATGTTCGACACCGCGCAGGAAGCGGTATCCGCGTAGCAGCGCCTCGCCGTCGGCCCGCCCGACGTAGCCACCGGCCACCAGCGCGCGCAGCGCCGGCACGGTGCCCGGCACCCGCAGCGACTCGTCGCCCCGGCCGTGCACCAGTTGCAGCAGTTGGACGGCGAACTCGATGTCCCGCAGCCCGCCCGGACCCCGTTTGATCTCGCGGTCCAGCTCCTTCGGCGGGATGTTGTCGATGATCCGGCGGCGCATGGCGCGTACGTCGGAGACCGCCTCGGGACGTTCGGACGCCCGCCAGACCAGCGGGGCGAGGGCGTCGATCCACTCGCCGGCCAGCGCCAGGTCACCGGCGGCCGGCCGGGCCTTGAGCAGCGCCTGGAACTCCCAGGTGCGGGCCCACCGCTGGTAGTAGGCGAGGTGGCTGGCCAGGGTGCGCACCAGCGGCCCCCGGTTGCCCTCGGGGCGCAGCGCGGCATCCACCGGCCAGGCGACCAGCCCGCAGACGTGGATCAGCCGGGCGGCGACGGTGGTCGCGGCGGGCAGGTCCTCGTCGGTCGCGGCCACGAAGATCACGTCGACGTCGGAGACGTAGTTCAGCTCGTCGCCGCCGCACTTGCCCATCGCCACCACGGCCAGCCGGGGCCGGGGCGTGCCCGCCGGCAGCTCGCCCACCGCGATCTCGTACGCCGCCGCGAGGGTGGCGTCGGCCAGTGCGGACAGCGCCGACATCACCTGCTCCAGGCCGCGTCCGCCGGTCAGGTCGGCCGCCGCGATCCGCAGCAGCGCCAGCCGGTACGCCTGCCGCAGCACCGCCACCGGCGCGGTGGCGGTGGTCAGCCGGCCGGCGAGCGCCAGGTCGAGCCGCCCGTCGGCGGTGGGGGCCAGCCCGTCCGGGGCGGTGCCGAGCACCGTCCACTGTCCGGGGTTGGCGACCAGGTGGTCACCCAGGGCGGAGGAGGCCCCGAGCACGGCGACCAGCCGGCGGCGCAGCCCCGGGTCGGCGGCGAGCGCGGCCAGCAGCTCCGACCCGGTCGCCCCGTCGTCGGCGGTACGGCGTTCGGTCTCCACCATCCGGTGCAGCTGGCGCAGCGCCAGATCCGGGTCGGCGGCCCGGGAGAGCGCGGCCAGCAGGTCGGCCGCCGACCGGTCGGCGGGTTCCTGCTCGTCGGCCTGCCACAGCCCGAGGCCGTCCGCCCCGAGCAGGTCGGCGGCGCGGACCCCACCGTCACCCTCGGCGAACCCGTAGCGGGCCAACCGTCCCCTGGTCGGTCTGCTCATCTCAGTGCCCGAGCAGGGGCAGGCTGCGGCGGGTGTCGTCGTCCAGTTCACCGAGGGCGAGGGCGGCGAACCGGACGGCGAACGGCTGCCACACCTCCTCGACGTCGGCCATCACCCGGTCGCAGGCGGCCACCACCAGGTCCTCGTCGTAGCCCAGCTCGGCGAGCAGCGCGGAGCCGCGCGCCCATTCGGCGATCATGGCGGTGTCGCACTCGATGTGGAACTGGAGACCCCAGGCCCGGTCGCCGAGCCGGAACGCCTGGTGCGGGTAGCGGGTCGAGGCGGCCAGCAGGGTGGCGGCCCGGGGCAGCTCGGTGATCTCGTCGGCGTGCCACTGGAGCACGTCCGGGATCAGCGGCACGTACCGGAACAGCAGGTCGCTCTCGGCGGCGTCGCGCCGGCCGACCACTCCCGGGCCCACCTCGGGGCCGGACGGGCTGCGCTCGACCAGGCCGGCGTGCGCGGTGGCGAGCAGCTGTGCGCCGAGGCAGACGCCGAGGGTCGGCACCCGGTGCCGGACCGCCTTGCGCAGCAGCCCTTCGAGCTTCGGGAACCAGGGTGCGCCGGGGGTGCCGTCGGGGGCCGGGTAGGCGTGCTGGTCACCGCCGAGCACCACCAGCGCCACGTACCCGGTGAGGTCGTCGGGGATCTCGTCGCCGGCGTGCGGGCGCAGCACCCGCAGCTCAAGTCCCCCCTCCGCCAGCCACTCCCCCAGCCGTCGGGGGTCGTCGGTCGGGTCGTTCTCGATCACCAGTGCGGTTCCCACGCCGTCGAGGCTATCGGGTGCGTCGACCGCCGCCGGGAACGCCTCGGTCCGCCCGGCGGGGCGGCTATGCTCGGCCGCTGTGATCGCCGACGACCCGTCCGTCCTGCGCCCGCCCGTGCTCCGCGAGGGCGACACGGTGCTGCTGGTCTCGCCGTCCGGGCCGACCCGGCCGGAGCGGGTGGCCCGGGGCATCGAGCTGCTGACCGGCTGGGGGCTGTGCCCGCAGGTGGCGCCGAACGCGTACGCCAGGCGGGGTTACCTCGCCGGTGACGACGCGCTGCGCGCCGCGGACCTGAACGCCGCCTTCGCCGACCCGCAGGTGCGCGGGGTGATCTGCACCCGGGGCGGGTACGGCGCACAGCGGGTGGTCGACCTGATCGACATGGCCGCCGTCCGGCGGGACCCGAAGGTGGTGGCCGGGTTCTCCGACATCACCGCCCTGCAGTTCGCGCTCTGGCGGGGTGCCCGGTTGGCCGGCGTGCACGGCCCCGGGGCGGCCTGGGTGGACGAGCGGACCCCGCTGCGCTCGGCGGAGTCGCTGCACGCCGCGCTGATGACCACCGCGCCGGTGACCGTCGCGGCGGTGCCTACCGAGGAGACCTACCCGGTGCGGGTTCCCGGCCGGGCGGTGGGCCGGCTGCTCGGCGGGAACCTCTGCCTGATCACCGCCACCCTCGGCACCCCGGACATGCCGGACCTGACCGGGGCGGTACTGCTCGTCGAGGAGGTGCAGGAGCCGCCGTACAAGGTCGACCGGATGCTCACCCACCTGCGCCGCGCCGGGGTGCTCGACGGCCTGGCCGGGGTGGCGGTGGGCCAGTTCACCGACTGCGCCGACGGCTGGGACACGACCGTCGTGGACGTGCTCACCGACCGGCTGGGCGACCTCGGCGTGCCGGTCCTCGGCGGCCTGCCGATCGGCCACGGCCCCGGCCAGCTCACCGTCCCGGTCGGCACCACCGCCACCCTCGACGCCACCGCCGGCACCCTCACCACCACCCCCGCCGTCCGCTGACCCCACCCCCACCCCCGCCCCGCATTCCTCGTCTCGCCCCGCCTTGCCTCGGTGATCAAGAGGTTTGCGTCGCGGGAAAGCGCGTTCCTGACCGAAACCTCTTGATCACCGGGGCGAGGCGGTGGAACTTTCAGCTGGCGGACAGGGTCGGGACGGGAGTTTTCCAGGTTCAGTGGTCACTGTCGGTGACGTCAACATCACCACCGACCCATGGAGGACTGATGTCCCGCACGATGTCGAAGAAGCAGCTGCTGGTCGGCCTCGCTGCCGCCGGCGTGCTCGGGGTGGGGATCGCCGCTCCGACGGTGGCCTTCGCCGAGGAGTCGGCGACCCCGACCGCCGGCGTCAGCAGCGAGGCCGAGCCGGGTGCCGACCAGCAGCAGCGCGCCGACCGCAAGAACGAGCTCGCCGAGGCGCTCGCCAAGGAACTGGGGGTGGACACCGACAAGGTGACCGCCGCCCTGGAGAAGGTGCGCGAGCAGCACCGGCCCAAGGGTGACCGGCCGGAGCGCCCGTCGCCGCAGGACCGGCAGGAGAAGCTGGCCGTGCGGCTGGCCCAGGCGGTCAAGGACGGCAAGCTCACCCAGGAGCAGGCCGACGCGATCACCAAGGCCGTCGAGGCCGGGGTCTTCCCGGGTCCGGCCGGTCGCGGCCACCACGGCGGCCCGGAGGGTACGCCCGACAAGTGACCCGCTGCGGCCCGCCCGACCCGGGCGGGCCGCCCGACCCGGGCGGGCCGCCCGACCCGGGCGGGCCGAAGATCGACGCGACAGGGCCGACGTTGTGGTGTCCGACGCACTGGGACACCGCAACGTCGGCCCCCTGGCGTCAGGCGCGGTCGCCCGAGGAGAAGAGACCGAGGT
Organism: Micromonospora sp. SCSIO 07396; assembly: GCF_053667945.1. Classification (NCBI taxonomy): domain Bacteria; kingdom Bacillati; phylum Actinomycetota; class Actinomycetes; order Micromonosporales; family Micromonosporaceae; genus Micromonospora; species Micromonospora sp. SCSIO 07396. The sequence goes on along the minus strand of NZ_CM132210.1, from coordinate 946,641 downwards.
GGGTGCCCACCGGGTCACGCACCACGGCGCGGGTCAGGCCGCTCGGCGTGGTCCGGGGCGGGGTCAGCACCGTGCCGCCCGCCGCCTCGATCCGCTTGCAGGTCTGCGCCACGTCGGCCACCTCGGCGTAGAGGATCGCGTAGCCGGGTGCGCCCTCGGCGAGAGCCCGGATGCCGCCGCCGATGCCGGTCGACTCCCCCGCTGGGGTCGTCCGGTAGGAACCGCCCTCGGCCGTGCCCTCCTCGGTGAAGGTCCAGCCGAACAGCTCCGCGTAGAAGCTCTGCGCCTCGTCCGGCCGGTCGGTGCCGATCTCGAACCAGGTGACGGGTGTGCTGGTCACGCGTTGCCTCCTGTTCCCCCGCCGACCGGGCGGCCGGCGGGCTCGCAGCCAGCTTCCCGGGTGTCCGCGACACCGTCCTGTCGGTGTTTACCGCCCGGTCCACCCGGCCACGCACACCGATCCCTCCGGACAGCCCCCGCACCGATCCGTCCGGACAGCCCCGCACCGACCGGCCTGGGCGACCACGCGGCCGGCCTGGGCGGCTCACGCGCCGGCCGACCCGGGCAGCCGGCATGCCGGGTCAGACCAGGGTCAGCCGGCGCACCCGCGCGGCGGGGACGTCCAGATCGGCCGGGGAGAACTCCCGGGTCACCCGCTCCGACAACGCCTCGACCCCGACGATCCGGTCGGTACGGAAGCAGCGCAGCCCGGCGCGCAGCCGGCACCAGGCGAGCAGATACCAGTGCCGGTCGTTGCCGAGGTAGCCCAGCGGCTCGACCTCGCGCGACGAGGGCACGTCGTAGCGGTCGGCGTACCGCAGGCGTAGCACCCGGCGGGCGGCGACCGCGTCGGCGACGACGGCCGGGACGGACGTGGTCGGCCCGGTGCCGGCCAGCAGCACCCGGCCGGCGAGCAGGCGCGCGTCGGCGGCGTCGGCGGCCGGCAGCACCGCGAGCAGTTTGCGCAGCGCCGTGCCACCGGCCACGGCGAACGGGGTGCCGGCGAGCCGGTGCAGGGCCACCGCCATCGCCACCGCCTCGGTGGCGGTCAGGTTGACCGGCGGCAGGGTGTGCGACCGGTCGACCACGTAACCGCCGGTGCGACCGGGCTCGGCCCAGATCGGCACGCCGGACTCCTGGAGGGCGACGATGTCACGTTCGACGGTGCGGGTGCTCACCTCGAACCGGTGGGCCAGCCAGCGGGCGCTGCGCGGCCGGGGCGAGACCGCCCGCAGCTCCTCCACCAGGGCATAGAGACGATCCGTCCGGTTCACCCCCGCACGCTACGACGGGGGTACGACACCCGACCCCGGCCACCCCGGCAGGGACGGACGACACCCGGCCCCCGGCTCAGGCGATGCAGGCGCAGACGATCAGGGCCGCGCCGAAGTGGGTGGCGGCGCTGACCCGGGCCGCCGGGTGCGGCTGGTCCGAGCAGATGACCTCACCGAGCTTGCCCGGGGTGAGCAGGTCCAGCACGCCGAAGGCGAGCGCCATCACGGCCAGCCCGATCAGCCCGAAGAGCACCGTCGAGGCGAGCCCCTTGGCGAAGTCGTCGTAGCTGGTCACGATCGCGGTGAAGACGATGCCGGCGACACCGAGCTGGTTGGCGGCCAGCAGCAGCCCGGCGTTGCCGTTGCGCTGCACCCAGATCAGCTCGCGCAGCTTGCCCGGGGTGAGCACGTCGACCAGCACGAAGCCGGCCGCCATCAGCGCCACCCCGACGACACCGAACACGACGCTCTGCCATGCTCCGGTGAGCAGATCTTCCAGCACCGACAGCCTCCCGACCTCCTGCGTCCGGCGGAGGTGCCGGCACGGTGATCGAGACGATAGCGGCCCCGGGCAACCCCCGACACCCCCCGGACCGGCGCAGCAGCCGGCCGTCCCGCCACCGGCCCGGTACGGACGACCAGGCCGGCGGCGCTCCGCGCTACAGCGACAGGTAGCGCTGCCGCTCGTACGGGGTGACCTCGCGGCGGTACTGCTCCCACTCGGCCCGCTTGTTGCGCAGGAAGAAGTCGAACACGTGCTCGCCGAGGACCTCGGCGACCAGCTCGGAACCGGCCATCACGTCGATCGCCTCGGACAGGTTCTCCGGCAGCGCCTCGTAGCCCATCGCCCGCCGTTCGGCGCTGCTCAGCGACCAGACGTCGTCCTCCGCGCCGGGCGGCAGTTCGTAGCCCTCCTCGATGCCCTTGAGGCCGGCGCCGAGCATCACGGCGAACGCCAGGTACGGGTTGGTCGCCGAGTCCAGCGACCGGACCTCCACCCGGGCCGAGTTCGGCTTGCCGTACGCCGGCACGCGGACCAGCGCGGACCGGTTCAGGTGCCCCCAGCAGACGTACGCCGGGCTCTCGGTGATCCGGTCCGGCAGCGCCTGCGGGAACAGCCGCTTGTACGAGTTGACCCACTGGTTGGTGACGGCGGTGTACTCGCGGGCGTGCATCAGCAGGCCGGCGATGAACGACTTCGCCACCTTCGACAGTTTCATCGGGTCGCCGGAGTCGTGGAACGCGTTGCGCTCCCCCTCGAACAGCGACAGGTGGGTGTGCATGCCGCTGCCCGGCTGGTCGGTGAACGGCTTCGGCATGAAGCTGGCCTGCACGCCGGTGGAGAGCGCCACCTCCTTGACCACGTGCCGGAAGGTCATGATGTTGTCGGCGGTGGTCAGCGCGTCGGCGTACCGCAGGTCGATCTCCTGCTGGCCGGGGGCGACCTCGTGGTGGCTGAACTCCACCGAGATGCCGATCCGCTCCAGCGCCAGCACGGCCTGGCGGCGGAAGTCCCGCGCGACGGCGTGCGTGGTGTGCTCGAAGTAGCCGCCGGTGTCCACGGCGGTGGGCACCGAGCCGTCCTGCGGGCCGTTCTCCAGCAGGAAGAACTCGATCTCCGGGTGGGTGTAGAAGGTGAAGCCCTTCTCGGCCGCCTTGGACAGCATCCGGCGCAGCACGTGCCGCGGGTCGGCCCAGGACGGGCCGCCGTCGGGCAGCAGGATGTCGCAGAACATCCGGGCGCTCTCGCCGCTGACCCCGCCCTCGAACGGGAACACCTGGAAGGTCGTCGGGTCCGGCATGGCGACCATGTCGGACTCGAAGACCCGGGCGAAGCCCTCGATCGCCGAACCGTCGAACCCGATGCCCTCCTCGAAGGCCGCCTCCAGCTCCGCCGGGGCGACTGAGACGCTCTTGAGCGTGCCCAGCACGTCGGTGAACCACAGCCGGACGAACCGGATGTCCCGCTCTTCCAGCGTACGGAGGACGAACTCCTGCTGACGGTCCACTTCCCCAACCCCTCGCCACGTACGTCCGGCACCGGTCGGCCGGTCCGTCCTGACCGCCCAGTCTTCACCGGCCTGGTTAAGCAGACGTTACGCGACCTGCCCTCGCTCGTCCTGCGGTGTCCCGACGGCCGGATCAACGGGCGGCCCCGTCACCAGCACCGGGCCCGCCGGGGACCGGGAAAGGGTGGCCGTCGTCTCGTCGCAGCCGCCGGGTCGACCGGCTGCCGCTGGGGCAAGATGAGGGCATGCCCACCCTGCGTCTGGCCCTGTGCCAGGTCAACCCGACAGTCGGCGACACGGCCGGCAACGCCGAGCTGATCCGCGCCTGGACCCGTCGGGCCGCCGACGCCGGCGCCCAACTCGTCGCCTTCCCGGAGATGGTGCTCACCGGCTACCCGGTGGAGGACCTGGTCTTCCGTCGTTCCTTCGTCGCCGCCTCGCAGGCCGCGCTGCGGCAGCTCGCCGCCGACCTGGCCGCCGACGGCCTCGGCGACCTGCCGGTCGTGGTCGGCTACCTGGACGCCGACGGGCCGCCGCAGGTCAGCGGGGACGCCCAACCGGGCCGGGGGGCCCGCAACGCCGCCGCGCTGCTGCACCGGGGCGGGGTGGTGGCCCACTACTTCAAGCACCACCTGCCCAACTACGGCGTCTTCGACGAGGACCGCTACTTCGTGCCCGGTGACACCCTGACCGTGGTCCGGGTGGGCGGGGTGGACGTGGCGTTGACCATCTGCGAGGACCTGTGGCAGGCCGGTGGCCCGTTCGCGGTGGCCCGGCAGGCCGGCGTCGGGCTGGTGGTCAACATCAACGGCTCGCCGTACGAGCTGAACAAGGACGACGTCCGGCTACCGCTGGTGCGCCGCCGGGCCGCCGAGGCCGGCGCACCTATCGCGTACGTCAACATGGTCGGCGGCCAGGACGAGCTGGTCTTCGAGGGCGACTCGATGATCGTCACCCCCGACGGCGACCTGCTCACCCGCGCGCCGCAGTTCGTCGAGCATCTGCTCGTGCACGACGTGGAGCTGGCCGGGGCGGGCCGGCACGCCGCCGACACCGAGGATCTCGCCGACGGGATGCGGGTGGTCCGCCGTACCGTCGAGGTGGTGCCGGCGGCCCCGAGCGGGCCGGCGGCCGACGGCGGCCTGCTGGCCCCGGTGGCCGACGAGGCCGAGGTGTGGCAGGCGCTGGTGCTGGGCCTGCGCGACTACGTCAACAAGAACCGGTTCCCCTCGGTGGTGCTGGGCCTGTCCGGCGGCATCGACTCGGCGGTGGTGGCCGCGCTGGCCGTCGACGCGCTCGGGCCGCAGCGGGTGGTCGGCGTGTCACTGCCCAGCCAGCACTCCTCGGAGCACTCCCGGGCCGACGCGGAGGACCTGGCCAAGCGCACCGGCCTGGACTACCGGGTCGAGCCGATCCAGCCGATGGTGGACACCTTCCTGGCGAACATCTCGCTGTCCGGGGTGGCGGTGGAGAACCTCCAGGCCCGGGTACGCGGGGTGATCCTGATGGCACTGTCGAACCAGGAGGGCCACCTGGTCCTCACCACCGGCAACAAGAGTGAGCTGGCGGTCGGCTACTCGACCCTCTACGGCGACTCGGTCGGCGGGTTCAACCCGGTCAAGGACGTCTGGAAGACGCTGATCTGGCGGCTGGCGAAGTGGCGCAACGCCGACGCGGCCCGCCGGGGCGAGACCCCGCCGATCCCGGAGAACTCCATCGGCAAGCCCCCGTCGGCCGAGCTGAGCCCCGGCCAGCTCGACAGCGACAGCCTGCCCGACTACGACGTGCTGGACCCGATCCTGATCGGCTACGTCGACGGCGACCTGGGCCGGGCCGGCCTGGTGGAGTCCGGCCACGACCCGGCGGTCGTCGACCGGGTGCTGCGGCTGGTGGACACCGCCGAGTACAAGCGCCGGCAGTCCGCGCCGGGCACGAAGATCTCGATGAAGGCGTTCGGCCGGGACCGTCGGCTGCCGATCACCAACCGCTGGCGCGAGGACGGCTGAGCAGCCGGGCCCGACCGACACCGACCGGCTCCGGTCGGCCGGTGTCGCCCCGGCGGAGTGAAATCCTGCACTGTTCCCTGCCGTCGACCCGTCGCGCGGTGCGACGATCGCGGCAGAACCCGGGGACCGCGACAGCGGCCTCGAGGAAAGGAGACAGTCATGGTGGAGTCCACCCCGACCGAGGTGACCGCCCTGTACGGCGGGCCGGCCACCCGCCGGGTCCGCACCCGCGACCTGATCGCCGCCAAGGAGCGCGGCGACCGGTGGGCCATGCTCACCTCGTACGACCAGTACACCGCCGGGATCTTCGACCAGGCGGGGATTCCGGCGCTGCTGGTCGGCGACTCGGCGGCGAACAACGTGTTCGGCTACGAGACCACCCTGCCGGTGACGGTCGACGAGCTGTTGCCGCTGGTGCGCGCCGTGGTCCGGGCCACCCGGCACACCCTGGTCGTCGGCGACCTGCCCTTCGGCTCGTACGAGGAGGGGCCGACGCAGGCGTTGCGCACGGCGGTGCGGTTCATGAAGGAGGGCGGCTGCCACGCGGTGAAGCTGGAGGGCGGTCGGCGCTGCGCCGACCAGATCGCGGCGATCACCGGGGCGGGCATCCCGGTGATGGCGCACATCGGTTTCACCCCGCAGAGCGAACACACCCTGGGCGGCTACCGGGTGCAGGGGCGCGGCGACACCGCCGAGGAGGTGCTCGCCGACGCGCGGGCGGTGGCCGGGGCGGGCGCGTTCGCGGTGGTGCTGGAGATGGTGCCGGGCGAGGTCGCCAAGCGGGTCACCGCCGAACTGGCGATCCCCACCGTCGGCATCGGCGCGGGCCCCGACACCGACGCCCAGGTGCTGGTCTGGCAGGACATGGCCGGGCTGCGCACCGGGAAGGCCCCCCGGTTCGTCAAGCGCTACGCCGACCTGGCCGGGACGCTGACCGAGGCGACCCGCCGGTTCGCCGACGAGGTGCGCGGCGGCGACTTCCCCGCCACCGAGCACACCTTCTGAGTACGGGCGGTGGGGCGGCACCCCCGCCCCACCGCCCTGGAACGAGCCACCGCAGGCCGGGGGTGACCGTGGTGCGGCAAAAGCGGTTAGGGTTCCGCCCGTGGATCATGTTCGCTTGTCAACAGTCGTCCTGACCTGTGTCTCCGTGCTGGCCCTCGCGGCGTGCAGCGAGGCGGAACCGTCGACCACTGCCGCACCGTCGACGTCCGCCGGTGCGTCGGCCACCGCCGCCACCCCGTCGGCCGCCACCGACCCGACCACCACCGACCCGGGCACCGGCGGCCCGACCGCCGCCGCCGACCCGGCGGCCGACAAGAAGCTCTGCACGGCGGCCAAGAAGATCGCCGACACGACGAAGGCCGACGTGGTGAAGGCCGCGACGTCGGGTGGCGACCCCACGCCGACCATCCGGAAGGCCTACACGGAGATGGCGCAGGAGTTGGCGAAGGCCACCGCCGGCATCCCCACCAGCGAGGCGGTCACCGCGCTGGCCGCGTTCGGGGCCGCGTCCGGCCGGGCGGCGACCGCGCCGAACCTGGACACCGCCGCCGACGCCCCCGAGTTCCAGAAGACCAGCGCGATGGCGAACGCCGCCTGCAAGAAGGCCGGCGTCGACACCAACTTCTGACCGCCGCCCCCACCCGCCGCCATCTCGGAGGGCACCGGCCCCCTGGGGGCACTTTCCCTCCAGGACGGCGGCGGGAAGCGGGGGTCGGGTCTCAGAGGTCGGTGACCCGGATGCCGGCGTGGGCCTTGTAGCGCTTGTTGATGGCGATCAGGTTGGCGGTGAACGCCTCGATCTGGTGGGCGTTGCGCAGCCGGCCGGCGTAGATGCCGCGCATGCCGGGGATCCGGGCGGCCAACGCACCGACGATGTCGACCAGTTCCCGTTCCTCGGTGCAGATCAGCACGTCGAGGTCGATCCGGTCGATCTCCGGGTCGGCCAGCAGCGGTGCGCTGACGTGGTTGAACGCCGCGCAGACCCGGGAGTCGGGCAGCAGGGCCGCCGCCTGCTGCACCGCGCTGCCCTCGGCGACCGGCAGCGCGTACGGGCCCTGCTTGTCGAAGCCGAGCGGGTTGACGCAGTCCACGACGATCTTGCCGGCCAGTGGTCCGGCCAGCGCGCCGACGGTGGCCGCGTGCCCGTCCCACGGCACCGCGATCACCACCACGTCGCTACGGCGGGCCACCTCGTCGTTGTCCGCGCCGGTCACGTCGACCCCGGCGGGCAGCCGGGGCAGCGCGGCGATCTCGGCCGCCGCCTCGGCCGCCCGCTCCGCGGAACGGGACCCGATCAGCACCTGCTGACCGGCACGGGCGAACCGGTAGGCCAGCCCCCGTCCCTGGTCGCCGGTGCCGCCGATGATGCCGACGGTCAGCCCGGACACGTCGGGGAGGGTGCTCGCGTCGTATGCCATGGCGTCATCCTCGCAAACCGCCACGCCACCAGCGGCGCAAGGCGCTGTGACGCCGACCGCCCCGCCGGGCCGGGCCGGGTTCAGGCCCGTTCGAAGAGCACCTTCCGGCCGGCCGGGTCGGCGGTGACCAGGCGTACGGTGACCCGCTCCCCCAACGGCAGCTCCCCCGTGCAGCGGGCCCGTACCGGCGGATCGTCCAACGCCACCGTCCCGCCGGGCACCCGGCCGGGCTTCGCCGGGCCGTTCGGGGGCGTGTCGGTGTCCAGCACCGCCGCCGAGAACGTCTGACCCACCCGGTGTTCCAGCAGCACCGCCTCGGCCAGTTCGATCGCGCCCCGGGTGGCCGCGCCCGCCGTCCGGTCGGTCGAGGCCATCACCTCCGGCAGCCGGGGCAGCGCCGACCGGGCCCACTGCGGCACCTCGCGGCCCTCGTGCAGGGCCAGGCACACCTGGGTGGCGTACCGGTCGGCCAGCCGGCGCAACGGGGCGGTGACGTGGGCGTACGCGGCGGCCACCCCGCCGTGTTCCGGCTGCTCGGGCAGCTCGCCGTCGAACGCCGTGTACGCCGCACCGCGCATCAGCTCGGCCGCCTGGTCGACGAAGGCGGCGGCCCGGGGCTGGGAGGCGTCCAACCCGGCCAGCACCTCGCCGACCCGTACCCCGTCCGGCCAGTGCACGCCCAACGGGGCCGCCGCCGCGCGCAGCCGGGCCACCGCCTCCGGTTTCGGGGCCGGCATGGTGCGCAGCAACCCGATCCGGCCGGCCAGCATGATGTCCGCCGCCGCCATGCCGGTGAGCAACGAGATCTGAGCGTTGTGGTCCTCCATCGGGCCGGGACCGCGCAGCACCAGCCGCCACCCGTCCCCGTCGGGTTCGACGTCCTGCTCGGGCAGCGGCAGGTTGACCGCGCCCCGGCGCAGGCCACGGGCGGTGAGCAGGGTGCCGATCTCGGGCAGCAGCGCGATCGGGTCGGGCAGCCGGCCGGCGTCGGCGGCCACCTGCACACCCGGGTAGTCCAGTTTGGCGCGGCTGCGGACCAGGGCGCGTTCCAGCCCGACGGCGACGGTGGCCCCGTCGGCGTCGAGGTCGATGGTCCACAGCACGGCCGCCCGGTCGACGTCGGGCAGCAGGCTGGCGGCCCCCTCGCTGAGGGTGTGCGGGTGCAGCGGCACGTTGCCGTCGGGCAGGTAGACGGTCTGCCCGCGTCGCCAGGTCTCCTCCTCCAGCGGCCCGCCGGGGCGGACGTGGGTGGCGACGTCGGCGATGGCGTACCGCACCCGGTAGCCGCCGGGGCGACGGCTGAGGTGCATCGCCTGGTCAAGGTCGCGGGAGGTGGCGGGGTCGACCGTGACGAACGGGACGTCGGTACGGTCGGCCACGGCGGGCGGTGGGGCGTCGGCCGCCTCGTCGGCCTCGCGCTGCGCCGCGGCCGGGAAACTGTCAGGCAGTCCCAGCTCACGGCGCAGCGCGCCGAAGTCGATGCGGGGCGCGAGCACACGTCGGATGACCACGGGTCAATCCTGGCAGCGTGCCGCGTGATCCGCTCTCCGGCGGGCGGACCGCAGCCTCCGTACGGTCAGCCGGTGGCCTTGCGGGCGCGCGCCGGTGTGGTGGCCCGCGCCGTCCGCGCGGGCGCGGTGCGGGCGGTGGCCTTACGGGCGGTCGTCTTGCGGGCGGTGGTGGCCGTGGTCTTCTTCACCGCCGCCTTGCGGGTGGCCGGCGCGCTGGTCCTGCGGGCCGGCGCCGCCTTCGCAGTCGACTTCGACGCGGGAGCGGTCTTCGCGGTCGACTTGCGGGCCGGTGCCTTCGTGGCCGTGGCGGTCTTCTTCGCGGGCGTGGCCCTCTTCGCCGCAGTGGCCTTCTTCGCCGCAGTGGTCTTCGTCGGCGTCGTCTTCCTGGCGGCCGTGCTCTTCGTGGCGGCCGTGCTCCTCGTGCCGGGCATCGCCTTGTTCGCGGGCATCGCCTTCTTCGCGGCCGTCGCCTTACCGGCGGGCATCGCCTTCCGGGCGGCCGTGGTCTTCGTCGCGGCGGTGGTCTTCCTGGCGGCGGTCCGGGCGGTCGCGGTGGTCTTCTTCGCCGCCGCCGCTGTCGTCCGCTTCGCCGCGGTGGCCTTCTTCGCCGCCGTGCTCCGGGCGGCGGTGGTGGTCTTCCTGGCCGCCCCGGCGGTGGTGCGGGCGGCGGTCTTCTTGGCCGGGGCCTTGCGCGCGGTCGACTTCGACGCGGTGCTCCTGGCCGCCGGGGCCTTCTTCGCCGTCGACTTCGAGGCGGGCGCCTTCGAGGCAGCGGACTTCGAGGCGGTGCTCCGGGTGGCCGGGGCCTTCTTCGCCGTGCCGGTCGCCGCCGTCCGGGCGGTGCCGGTAGACGGGGTCCGGCCCGAGCCGGCACCCGCCGCGCTCGCCGTGGCCCGGCCGGCCGACGCCCTGCGGGCCGCGGTCGTGGTCGTAGTCGAGCGGCGGGCCGCGGTGCTCCGGGTCGCGCCTGCGGTCCGTTGCGCGGCTGCGGTCTTCGTCGCGGCCGGGCGGGTGGTGGCCTTTGCTGCTTCGGCCATCTCGGTTCCCTCCTTGGGGACATGCTCCCGCGTGCCCCCTCACGGAGGCACGGAGTCCTCGGCGCGGGCCGTCCCGCGCCGTTCAGTTGCCCTCCCCGGCCCAGCGGGCGTCTTCGGCCTCCCACGCCTCGTTGCGCTCCTGCACCTTCTGCAGGGCGTTCTCCGCGTCGGCAGCCGAGGGATACGGTCCGAGAACGTGCTTGGCAGGGCACACGTCGGCATCGGTCTCGACCCGGTGGTGTCGGGTGCACCAGTAGTAGTGCCCACCACGTCCGCTGTCGTTCATGAGATCACTGTGCACCGGGCGCAGCCCGACCGCCACCGGATCGCCACAATTGGTCGCGACCACATCCACAGTAGACGTGTCCGGCGGCGTCCGGGGCAGAATCGCGAAATCGGCCCTGACCTGCCCGGACACCGCCGGAGACAGCCCCGCCGGCACCGCGTCGGCCCGGGTTGCGGGGCCGCCGCGCGGGGTGAGCCGGAAAGCCGGTGGTACGACGCCGGACGCCCCGGCAGGATCGAACATCGCGACAGCACAGGGACGTGTCCGCGCTGCACGACGGCGACGGTGTCCGTATCTCGCGGTCCTGCTCGGGCTGGTCACCCAGCCTGCGCTGACCATGCCCGGTGACGCCGCCGGCCTGTTCCGGGAGCCGGATGGAACGCCTCGACGCGGAGTCGATCCGGCACTTCGACCGGATGGCGCGGACCGTCGCCCGGTCCGGCTGAACCGTCGTGCGTGGTGTCCACGGTCGGGACGGTCGCCCGGCCGTGGCGCGCGCTGGCGGACCGGGCCGGGACTTCCGGCCCTACCGCATCAACCAGGTACTTGGTATCAGGTCACCCCGAGCCGGACCATCCCTCGGCCCGGTCCTCTTGACGGGACCGCCGGCCGCTGCGGGTCGGCCGGACAGCCCCGATGCGGCGGCCCCGAGTGCAACCACCCGGGGGTGTGTGCGAGCCTCGTCAGACCTCTTGCGGCGCTGCCACCGCCCGTCACCTGGGCGGGACGACGACGATGTCGACGGCGCCGCCCTGTCGAAGCGGGAGAACACCACCGTGGCTAGCCTGGACGTCGCCCTGAAGAACGCGATGAATATCGACGGAGCGATCGGGGTGGCGCTCGTCGACTACAGCAGCGGCATGACCCTCGGCGTGGCCGGCGGCACCGGCGAGATCGACCTGACCGTCGCCGCCGCCGGCAACACCGACGTCGTCCGCGCCAAGATGCGCACCCTGGAGATGCTCAAGATCGAGGACGAGATCGAGGACATCCTGATCACCCTCGGCAGCCAGTACCACCTGATCCGCCCGCTGACCGGCCGCACCGGCAAGGGCCTCTTCCTCTACCTGATGGTGAGCAAGAGCCGGGCCAACCTGGCGATGGCCCGACACCAGCTGCGCAGCATCGAGGAGAGCCTGGAACTGTGACCACGGACAAGACCGAAACCGTCCTGCCCCGCCGCTCGGCCCGTGCCGCCCGCACCGCCACCCCGCCCGCCGCCCGGCAGCTCCCGCCGTCGCTGGCCGGGGACCGTTCGCTGCCGTACCCGGCGATCAGTCGCGAACTGGCGGAGTTGCGGCACGAGATCCCCGGGGTACACGGTTGCGTGCTGGGGGGCGTCGACGGCCTGCTCATCACGCACAACCTGCAGAACGAGGTCGACCCGAACGATCTGGCCGCGCTCGCCGCGACCACCTTCGGCCTCGGCCGGCAGGTCGGCATGCGCCTCGGGCAGGGCGACTTCCAACAGTCCACGGTCCGCAACCAGGGCGGCTACCTGAGCGTCTACGCGGTCAGCGAGCAGGCCCTGCTCGCCGTGATCGGCACGGACGCCGTCAACGTCGCCCGGCTGCACCTGCACGCCCCGGGGGTGGCCGGCCGGATCGCGGCCCTGCTGACCCGGGTACCGACGGAGGCCTGAGCCACCCGGTGGGGGCACGGCCGAGCGCGCCGTGCCCCCTCCCGGCCGGGACGAAGACCTACGGTAACGGGCGAATCCCGACCTCTGTCCACACTCCACCGCAGCAGCCGACCAGATCCCCTGGAAGTAGCTTTTCCGAAATAAACTCCACTGCCGGGAAATAGTAATCCCAGACACGCTGAAACGTGCGACACAGCAACGATAATTGACCGTGAAAGTAACCATGTCGACACATATTTCTGATCAAGTCGACGCATGCCACTCTCTGTATCCACACCGGCTACGCGGGCCACGCGTCGACCGTTTCTGTTGCTGTCCGGACTGATCGCCCTGGCCGCCCCCCTGGTAGCCACCCCCGCCGAGGCGGAGCGCGTCGCCGGCACCGCCGTCACCATGCCCACCTGCGCCTGGTCGTCGAAGTACGGGGCGACAAGCCTGAACGCCTACTGGCCGGACACCGCCGCCACGTACTGGTCGACCATCTATCCGGTCACGCCGGGCCTGGAAATCACCCTCTCCGGGGCCTTTCCCGACGCCAGATACGCGTCTTTCAACGTGTACGACGACAAGCCCACGTACTTCACCCGCAATGGCGTCAGCTCCAGCATGCCGGACTACCTCATCACGCCGGACGCGGGCAGCCAGAATCCGTGGCAGACCGGTGCCGCGCCGGGTGGGCGGTTCACCCTCACCATCACCCCCGACGTGGCCTTCGGACAGACCAACCGGCTGCCCCTGGCCCGGGAGGACGCCCTGCCCGGTGCGAAGGCATCGGTCATCTTCCGGGTCTATCTGCCGGCCGGCGGTGACGCGGCCGTCACCCTGCCCAGCATGACCCTCACCCTCGACGGGGTGTCGCAGACCCTGCCGCCCTGCCCGCCGGGGGGCGGCGGCACCCCCACCACAACCCCGGCACCCGCGAACGCCCGGGAGGCGGGGCTGTCCGGCGCGGGCGGTCCCGGCGACGGGCCGGGTGGGCCTGGTCACCCCGGCGGACCCGGCGGCCCCGGCGGCCCCGGGCATCCCGGAGGGCCTGGGCATCCCGGAGGGCCTGGGCATCCCGGTGGACCTGGCGGACCCAGTGGGCCTGGCGGGCCGCACGGGCCCGGCGGGCCGGGTGGACCCGGTGGACCCGGCGGACCCAGTGGGCCGGGTGGGCCTGGCGGACCCCACGGACCCGGCGGGCCGGGTGGGCCTGGCGGACCCCACGGACCCGGGGGGCCTGGCGGGCCTGGCGGACCCGGGGGGCCTGGCGGGCCTGGCGGACCCGGCGGGCCGGGGGGGCCGGAGGAGACCGGGCAGAAGCTCTTCACCCGGACCTCGGAGGTGGAGAACCTCGCCCCCAACCCGGACAATGCCTACCTGGGCACCTGGATCACCCCGCCTGCGGCGGACCAGGTGCTGGTGATCCGGGGTAGGGCGCCCCGGGCGGTCACCGGCAACCATCCGGACGTCTGGCCACGCCGACACGCCGACCTACGCTACTTCTCGATGTGCACCAACCTCGGCGGCCAGGTCAAGCCCGTCGTGATCAACCGGTTCACCGACGCACCGCCGAGCCTCGGTTGCCGCTACGACGACGACACCCGCCTCGACCGACACGGCTACTACACGTACGTGATCGGCCGGGAGCAGCAGCGGACGGCCATCGAGGCGGTCGACGACGCGACCTTCCTGCCGTTCTCCGTCTCGTATCCGGTGGCCCCGCACATGGTGCTGCTGCGGAACCTGCTGCCGGTGGCCAATTTCCCGCACGCCACCCAGAACGTGCCGGTGGACAGTTCGGCGGAGACCGCCGCCACCGTGATGGGGCCGCACTATCCGCTGCTGAAGGTGTGCTCCCTGGCCAGCCTGACCGCTGACGGGGGTCGCGTGTGCACCGCCTGAACTGAACGGACAGGTCGTCCGGGCGTCGCCGACGCCCGGACACTCCCGTCGTTGCACCGCGAAGCACCCGCCCGATCGGATGCCCGACAGCGGCAACCTCGCCCGCCGTCCAGGGGTGTACTCCACAGAGTCCCGGCGACGTCCGATCCGGAGGAACGATGTCCCTGAACGCCCTGCGCGCCCTCGTACCCCTCGCCCTGCTGGCGGCGGTCGCCGCCTGCGACCCCGCGCCGTCCGGCCCGGTGACCGGTTCGGACGCCGCGTCGTCCCCGCCCGGCGGCACGGCCTCCCCCTCCTCCCCCGGCAGCCCGTCGCCGACGCGCGGCACGGCGTCCGCCACCCCGGTGGCCACCCAAGCGGCCTGCCCGGTCGATGCCGCGACCCTTCAGCAGGTGTCCGGGCTGGACAGGAAGACGCACAAGATCGACCCCGACCACATCAAGTGCGCCCGGCAGTGGGCGACCGCCGGGGTGATCGCCGTCGACCCGTCGCAGCAGGGGGACGGGGTGCTGGTGTTCGCGCACTCGACGAAGGGGTGGAAGAAGATCGGTGAAGGCAGCGCGCTGGAGTGCAGCCCGTACGGCATCCCGAAGGAGATCGGCGACCAGGTCGGCTGCCGCGACCATGACTGATACGGGCGCTACGGCCGGCCTATCGGCAGCGGGTGGAGTCAACCCGGCACGCGACGGCGACCCTTCGGAGGCCGGCTCACAGTCAGTCCAGGTCCCCCCGCCGGGTGGCGATCCACGCCTCGACGTCTTCGGCCAGCCAGACGTTGCCCATCTGGAGGCTGGCCACCGGCTCGGGGAAGTCCCTGCGGTTGGTGATCTGGTAGACGCGCTGCCGGGAGACGCCGCCGAGCATGGTCCGGATCTCCCCGGAACCCACCAACCGCAGCTTCTTACCCATGACGCTGACGCTAGGCATCCGTCGACTAGGCATGTATCAACTTGACGGAGGGCTAGTTCATACTCGCTCTAGTCGTTTAATCTTTACGCATGACTAGAGTCAAGTGGTTCCAGCGCCCCCACCAACCGGTGGACGTCGTCACGGTCGAACCCGCCGCCACCCCGAGCGGTCCGGATGCGGGGCGGCGGACCGACCTGTCCACCGCCCCGGACGCAGAACTGCGGACGATGGCCAACGCCGGAGTCTGGCGCTGGGCCAGGATCATCATGCGCTCCAGCCGGAGGTGAACCGTGCCCATGCCACAGAGGCCGGCCGAGCCTCCGTTCTCCGTACTGATGGCCGGTTACGTCGTCGACTTCCACCACCGTTCCACCTGCACCAAGTGCTCCGACGAAGGGTGCCCGCGACTGGCCACGGCAGGCAGGACGCTACGCGCCTGGCGGGACAGGGAGCACCGACGTGAAGCCCGGTGACGTGCTGCATCTGACCCGCGCAGCTGGCCCCCAGTTCGTCCGGCCGGTATTCGTCCGCCTTATCAAGATCCGCGCAGAACCTTGCGCCTACCACGGCTGGACGTGGCTTGACGGCTATCGACTGGACGAGAAGGGCAATGCGGTGGCGCGCCGGGAGTTGTACGTCCTGAAGGAAGGAGTGCGGGTCGTGTCGTCGCACCCCATCACGACAACTCGCGAAGCAGGTGGCTCAGCGCCGCGATCGAAGCTCTGAGCTGGTGGGCGACGGACGAGTCGACCTGTACGCCGGATTCTGTGCGCGGCGCGTACCCCTCGCGGGGCCCGCACCGGCGGCGGCCATCCATCTCGGCCTGCCGTCGCCGGCAGGCTCCTGCGGCCTACCCGCAGACATCGGGCGGGCAGCCCTCAAGCGTCTGCGCCGGGTCGTCAACGTGCGGTGACGCCCTTGCTTGGCCTTGCTCCGGGTGGGGTTTACCGAGCCACCCCGGTCACCCGGGGTGCTGGTGGGCTCTTACCCCACCGTTTCACCCTTACCGTCCCCGAGTGGGGTCGGCGGTCTGTTTTCTGTGGCACTGTCCCGCGGGTCGCCCCGGGTTGCCGTTAACAACCACCCTGCCCTGTGGAGTCCGGACGTTCCTCGGCGGCGGGCCGCAGCCCGCCGACGCGACCGCCCGGTCGACTCGTCCGTCGCGTTCCCATCCTAACGGCGCGGCGTCCCGCACCCATCCCACCCCGGGCCGGGCCGCAACGAAGCCGAAAATGGTACGCGGTCGACTCGGTGGAGGGGCTCTGATCAGGGCCTACTAGCCTCTGGGCACCATGGAGCTCTCCGATGCCGTACTGCTGGTCATCGCCGGTCTCGCTGCGGGCACGGT
Source organism: Micromonospora sp. SCSIO 07396 (assembly GCF_053667945.1). Lineage (NCBI taxonomy): Bacteria > Bacillati > Actinomycetota > Actinomycetes > Micromonosporales > Micromonosporaceae > Micromonospora > Micromonospora sp. SCSIO 07396. The sequence continues at coordinate 930,309 of NZ_CM132210.1, read as the reverse complement.
GAACGCGGCGGCCGGCGGTGGTTCCCTGATCACCTTCCCGGCGATGATCGCGGTCGGTATCCCGCCGGTGGCGGCCAACGTCAGCAACTCGGTGTCGGTCTTCCCCGGCTACGCGGCAAGTGTGGCGGGCAGCCGGATGGACCTGCCGCCCCGGCGGACGCTGTGGCCGTTGTTGCCGACGGCGGTGCTCGGCACAGGGGTCGGCTGTCTGCTCCTGCTGGCCACCCCGGCGCGGGCGTTCGACCTGGTGGTGCCGTTCCTGGTGCTCGGAGCCACTGCGGTGCTGGCCTTCCAGGGGCCGCTACGCCGGCTGGTCGGCCACCCGGCCGAGTTGGGCCCGCGCCGCCGTACCCTCACGGTGCAGGCGATGGTCGCGGTCGGCACGGTGTACGGCGGCTATTTCGGCGCGGCGCTCGGGGTGATGCTGGTGGCCGGCCTGGCCCTGGTGCTGGATGCGACGCTGACCCGGGTGTCGGCGGTGAAGAACCTGCTCTCGGCCGTGGTGGGGTTGACCACGCTGGTGGTGTTCGCCCTGTTCGGGCCGGTCAACTGGGCGGCGGTCGCGGTGGTCGCGCCGGCCACCATGCTCGGCGGGTACGTGGGAGCCCGGGTGACCCGCCGGCTGCCACCGGTGGTGCTCCGGACGCTGATCGTCTGCTTCGGCACGGCGATCGGCCTCTACCTGCTCTGGCGGGCGCTGGGCTGAGCGGCCACCGGCCCGCTCAGTACACCTCGCCGACCGGTTCCTCGGGGGCGTGCTCGGCCTGCCGGGCGGCCCGGTTCCAGCGGGACCAGCGCAGCCGTTCGCCGTAGCCGGCGGCCATCAGGTGAGCGAAGGCCAGGTAGACGAGCAGCCCGACGGCGAGCACCCCGAAGCCGACCCAGAACGGCAACGCCAGGCTGTGCTCGGCGAGCTTGCCGGACAGGATCGGGGCGGGTGCGGCGGCCCCCCAGCGGACCAGGTTGAACGCGCCGGTGGCGACCCGTCGGTCGGCGGAGCCGAGGCCGAGGGCCAGGTCGGTGAGGTTGGCGTTGGCCAGGCCCATGCACAGGCCGGCGACGACGAGCACCACCAGCGACTCGACGGTGCCGGTCGAGGTGGCGAAGAGGACCATGCAGGCCAGCAGGCCGAGCAGCGCCACCCCGACGGTCTGCACCGCGCCGATCCGGTGGGCGAGCCGGTGGCCGATGAGCAGGATGCCGGCGGCCAGGCCGAGACCCCAGCCGGTGAACGCGAGGCCGAGCGGGATGACGTCGAGGCCGAGGAAGAGCGGCGTGTAGCCGAGCACCACGAAGAAGACGAAGTTGTACGCGGCGGTGACCACGCAGAGGATGAGGAACGCCGGACGGCGGTAGGTGGCGAAGATCTGGCCCAGCCGTACGGGCGACTGCCGGTGGGTCGGCTCGCGGAGCCGGCGGGCGGCCACCAGCAGGGCGAGCACCATGAACATGCCGCAGACGAAGAACGGCAGCCGCCAGCTGATCTCGCCGAGCAGGCCACCGATCAGCGGTCCGATGGCGAAGCCGAGGCCGAGCGCGGTCTCGAAGAGGCCGACCACCCATTCCCGGTCGTTGGCCAGGTTGACCAGGACCACCATGGCGGTGGCGAAGAACATGGCGTTGCCCAGCCCCCACACGCCGCGCAGCACGGACAGTTGCACGATGTCGTTGCTGAACGAGGCGGCGATGGCGGCCAGCCCGACCACGGAGACGCCGGTGACGAGCACCGGCTTGAAGCCGAAGCGTCCGCTGGCCAGGGTCGCCGGGATCATCCCGACCGCCATCACCGCGATGTACGCGGTGAAGAGCAGTTCGACCTGCCAGGCGGTGACGCCGATGGCGGTGCCGATGGCGGGCAGGATGGGGTCCACCACGGCGATGCCGGCGATGGCGAGGAAGGCCACCAGCGTGGTGGCGTAGATGGCACTGCGGTGGGGCTCGGTACGCCGGTCCACTCCGCGCTCTCCCGTCCGGCCGAAGCCGCATATAACTGCATCGTACAGGTAATTCCGTTGTATCGTACAGCTATGAGTGACGACCACGCGACGCGAACGGAGTCGGACGAGGCCGCCCTCGGTCGGATCGAGACCGAGGTGGCCCTACTCATGCGACTGGGCGAGGCCACCCGCCGGGCCACCGGCAGCGCCGAGCACCGGGTCCTCGACCGGGCGGCGTACGTCATCCTGCGCCACCTCGACGCCTCCGGCCCGCAGAACGTCTCGGCGCTGGCCGCCCGGCTCAACCTGGACGGCTCCACGGTCACCCGGCAGGTCTCGGCGCTGCAGCGCGACGGCCTGATCGCCCGCGCCCCCGACCCCGCTGACGGGCGGGGCACGGTGATCTCCCCCACCCCCGCCGGCCTGCACCGGATGGCAGCCGTCCGGGCCGCCCGGACCCGGCTCTACGGCGACATCCTGGCCGACTGGACCCCCACCGACCGGGACACCCTGGCCACCCTCCTGACCCGCCTCAACCACGCCCTCGACTCCCGCACCCGCCGCCGCTGACCCTCGCCCCCTTCCCCGCCCCCCTCCCCCTCTCCCCCGCCCGACCCGGTGATCAAGAGGTTTACGTCACCTCCACACCGGAAGTTGACGCAAACCTCTTGATCACCGCCCCCCACCCGCCCCCACCCGCCCGGATGGTGGCCGACGGCCACGTCGGTCGCGTGATCAAGAGGTTCGGGTCAATTCTCGGCGGGATGTTGACGTAAAGCTCTTGATCAACGGGGGCGGGCGGGCACCCCGCTCCCGGAGCGAGCCCGGGGCAGCCCGACCGGGGCAGCCCGACCGGGGCAGCCCGCTTTGGGAGCGGGGCGTCGGGGGTGGGGGTCAGGCGACCGGTTCGCGGGCGGAGTCGGCGTCGCGGTCGGGGCCGGGGGTGACGCGGGGGTCGCCCTCGTCGGCGAAGTAGTCGTCGGGGGTGGTGCCGTCCACGCCCTCGGCCACCTTCGCCGCCCGCAGCACCAGCGTGACCAGCGCCGCCACCACCAGGTTCACCAGCACGGCGACGATGCCCACGTAGATCGTCTTCTTGGTGTCGAAGCCGAAGTCGGACAGCGGGAACGCCGACCCACCGAAATGTGCGCGCTTCGACGCCGGGTTGGGGATCTGGTAGAGCATCCACATGCCCAGCCCCATGCCGGCCACCCAGCCGGCGATCAACGCGCCCCGGTGGAACCAGCGGGTGTAGAGGCCCAACGCCACCGCCGGCAGCGTCTGGAGGATGATCACGCCACCGATGAGCTGGAGGTCGATGGAGAACTGCGGGTCGAGGAAGACGATGCAGGCCACCGCGCCGACCTTGACCACCAGCGAGGTGATCTTCGAGACGTTCGCCTCCTGCGCCGGGCTGGCGTCCCGCTTCAGGTACTCCTTGTAGATGTTGCGGGTGAACAGGTTCGCCGCCGCGATCGACATGATGGCCGCCGGCACCAGCGCGCCGATGCCGATCGCCGCGTACGCCACCCCGGCGAACCAGTCCGGGAACTGCTGGTCGAACAGCACCGGCACCACCGTGTTGCTGTCGACGGTGCCCTCCTTCGCCCCGGGCAGCGGCTTCACCCCGGCCGCGATCGCCATGAAACCGAGCAGCGCGATCAGGCCGAGCAGCAGACTGTACGCCGGCAGCGCCGACATGTTCCGCTTGATCACGTCCCGGTTCCGGCTGGCCAGCACGCCGGTGATGCTGTGCGGGTAGAGGAACAGCGCCAGCGCCGAACCGAACGCCAGGGTGACGTACTGGAGCTGGTTGTTGGCGTTGAGCAGGATGCCGTCGTTCGGGTTCGGCGAGGCGGCGAACTTCGCGTCCGCCGCGTCGAAGATCGAACCCCAACCCCCCAGCTTGTACGGCAGGTAGATCACCGCCACCAGGATCACGATGTAGATCAGGGTGTCCTTGACGAACGCGATGAGCGCCGGGGCGCGCAACCCGGACTGGTAGGTGTAGGCGGCCAGGATCGCGAAGGCGATGATGATCGGCAGGTGCCGCGCCACCGCGCTGTCCCCGGTGACCCCCATCGTCTTGAGCACCGCCTCGATGCCCACCAGCTGCAACGCGATGTACGGCATGGTCGCCACGATGCCGGTGATCGCGATCAGCAGGGCCAGCACCGGCGAGTCGAACCGGCGGCGGACGAAGTCGGCCGGGGTGACGAACCCGTGCCGGTGCGACACCGACCAGAGCCGGCAGAGCACCAGGAACACCAGCGGATAGATGACGATCGTGTACGGCACGGCGAAGAACCCGGCCGCGCCCGCGCCGAACATCAGCGCCGGCACCGCCACGAACGTGTACGCCGTGTAGAGGTCACCGCCGACCAGGAACCAGGTGATCCAGCCGCCGAAGCTGCGCCCGCCCAGCCCCCACTCGTCGAGGTGTGCCATGTCCTTCGGCGCCCGCCACCGGGCCGCCACGAAACCCATCCCGCTGACCAGCAAAAAGAGTGCCGAGAAAACGATGATCTCGGTCAGATGATCACGCCACATCAGTGGTTTCCCCGCTTCTTGGTCATCTGGTAGACCAGCGTGGTGGTGGCCACCCCGAGCAGGATCCAGACCAGTTGCAGCCAGTAGAAGCGCGGGAAACCGAACAACCGGGGGGCGTCCGCGTTGAACAGCGCCGGGATCAGCGGCACCACGATCGGGATGAAGAGCAACCAGTTCCAGGGGCTGTGGTCCTTCGCCCTGGACGACGCCGTGCGCGGCGTCTCCGGTTCGGCAGCGGTCATCTGACCTACCTCCGGTAGTCGTTCCGGCCAGTAACGGCCGGACGCTACGACCCGGTGCGGCCAAGCACGATCAATTGGCGCTTGACGATGCGCCCAACGGTGTTCCGGCTGCGCCGAACGGCACGACGAACGGCGCGGCGCATCGACCGTCCCCGAACCGGCCCAGGAATCCCGGTCCGGTTCGGGGACGGTCCGGAATCAGCGGACCGGAAGGTGGGCGGTGTCGTTGACGGAACGGACCGCGACGCCCCCGTCGGGCCACATGTCGAGCACCGAGATACCCGCCGCGTCCAGGTAGAGCCGGTGCAGGAGGGCGTCGCCGGCCGCGAGGGCGTCGCGCAGGGCCAGCTTGATCGGCGAGACGTGCGAGACGACCACCACGGTCTCCCCCGGGTACGCCTCCCGCAGCTCCACCATCGCCCGGTCGACCCGCTGCCCGACCTCGGTGAACGACTCACCACCCGGCGGGGCGACCCGGGTCGAGGCGAGCCAGGCGTCCAGTTCGCCGGGCCACCGGTCCCGCACCTCGGCGAAGGTGTGCCCGTCCCAGTCGCCGAAGTCGCACTCGATCCAGTCGTCCTGTGGTCGTACCGGCAGACCGCCGAGCGCGGCGGCGATCGCCTCGGCGGTGGCCGTACACCGGGACAGCGGTGAGCTGAGCACGGCCGCGACGGACGGGGCCAGCGCGGCCACCCGGGTGGCGGTGGCCCGCGCCTGGGCCTGACCGGACTCGGACAGCGGCACGTCGGCGCGGCCGGCGTAGCGGTGCTGCACGGTCCACTCGGTCTCCCCGTGCCGGACCAGGATCAGCCGGGTGGCGGTGAAGCTCGGCCTCGGCTCCCAGGACGCCTTGGTGGTCGCCGGGTCGGTGCCGGTGGACCGGGTGGCGGCACGGGCGGCCACCTCGCGGGCCTGCGCCCGGCCCGGCGAGTCGACGCCCGCCACCACCCGGGACGCCTCGCCGCCGGGAGACCGGGACGCCTCGCCGCCGGCCGGCACGGGCGTCGCGCGGGACGGTTTGCCGGCGGCGGTGTCCATCGCCGCGTTCGCCAGGGCGTCGGCGTGCCGGTTGCGGTCGCGGGGGATCCAACTGAACCGGACCGACTCGAAGCGGTCGACCAGCGCGGCGGCCCGCGCGGCGAGCGGACGCAGCCCGGGGTGTTTGATCTGCCACCGGCCGCACATCTGCTCGACCACCAGCTTCGAGTCCATCCGGGCGTCGACCTCGGCCGCACCCAGCTCGGCGGCGGCCTCCAGCCCGGCGATCAGACCGCGGTACTCGGCGACGTTGTTGGTGGCCGTCCCGATCGACTCGGCCCGTTCGAGCAGCACCTCGCCGGTGGCCGGGTCCCGGACCACGGCACCGTAACCGGCCGGCCCGGGGTTGCCCCGGGACCCGCCGTCGGCCTCGACGACGACCGCGCGCACCGCCACCGGGCTACAGCCCCGACTCGTTGGTACGCACCATGATCCGGCGGCAGTCCTCGCAGCGGACCACCTCGTCCGGGGCCGACCGGCGGATCCGGGCCAGGTCGGCGCCGGACAGCTCCAGCCGGCAGCCGCCGCAGCGGCCGGCGGTGAGCAGTGCCGCGCCGAGGCCGGTGTCCTCACGGATCTTGTCGTAGAGGGTGACCAGGTCGGCGGGGAGGTCGGCGGCGAGCGGCTTGCGGGCGCCCTGCTTGAACTCCTCCTCCTTGGCGATCTCGGCCAGGTTCTCGTCGCGGCGCTGCTCGACGGCGGCCCGCCGGTCCCTGGCCTCGGCGATGCGGGTCTCGATCCCGTCGAGGGTCGCCTGCGCCGTCTCCCGCTGTTCCATCAGCTCCAGCTCGGCGTCCTCCAGGTCACCCTGGCGACGGTTGAGCGAGACCAGCTCGTGCTGGAGCGCCTCCAACTCCCGGGCCGGCCCGCTGCCGCTGGCCAGCCGGGCCTCGTCCTTGCTCTTGCGGGCCCGCACCTGGTCGATGTCCTTCTCCAGGCGGGCGATGTCCCGGTCCAGGTCGTCCACGGCGACCTGGGCGCGGACCCGCTCGTCCTCCAGGGCGGACAGCTCCCGGGCCAGCCCCTCCAGCTCCGCCCGCTCGGGCAGTGACCGGCGGCGGTGAGCGAGCTGGGCGAGTGTGGTGTCGATCGCCTGGAGGTCGAGCAGGCGGCGCTGGACCTGGGGTTCAGCCTTCACGGTCGGGGCTCCTTGTCGTCCATCGCGGGTGCGGCGGCGTGCACGGTCCACGGGTCGGTGTCCAGGTCGGACACCACGGTCTCGACGCCGAAGCCGGCCCGCAGGTGGGCGGCCACGTCGTCCAGCCAGGGTCGTTCGGTCGCCCAGTGTGCGGCGTCCAGCAGGGCGGGCCCACCGGCGGCGAGGTGCTCACCGGCAGGATGGTGCCGCAGGTCGGAGGTGAGGAACGCGTCCGCACCGGCGGCGGTCGCCGCGGCCAGGAAGCCGTCGCCGGAGCCGCCGCTGACCGCGAGGGTACGCACGATACGCGCGGGATCGCCTCCGGCGCGAACCCCCCAGACGGTGGCCGGCAGGACGGCGGCGGCGTGCCCGGTCAGCTCGGCGAGCGTCAGCGGGGCGGGCAACTCGCCGATGCGGCCGATGCCCCGGCCGCCACCGGCGGACGGGGAACCGGGGGCGGACGGCGCGAGGGGACGCAGACCGGTCAGCCCGAACCGGGCGGCCAGCGCGTCGGAGACGCCCGGCGCGGCGATGTCGGCGTTGGTGTGCGCCACGTACAGGGCCACCCCGGCGCGGATCAGGTCGTGCACGATCCGCCCCTTCCAGGTGGTCGGGGCGACCGAGGAGACGCCGCGCAGCAGCAGCGGGTGGTGCGCGACGATCAGGTCGGCACCGGCGGCGAGCGCCTCGGCGACGGTCTCGGGGACGACGTCCACCGTGCCGAAGACGCGGCGGACCGGGTCGGTGGGCTCACCGAGCACCAGACCGACCCGGTCCCACTCCTCGGCCCAGGCGGGCGGGTAACGCCGATCCAGCTCGGCAACCACATCGGCGACGGACGGCGGGGACGCGGTTGTGCTCACGGCCGGTCAGCTTACCGGCGCACGGTGCCGGCCACGCCCACGCCCGTCGCCGGGTCAGGCCGCCGAGGTGGCCCGGGAGCGGCCCGCTAGAGCCGCCACCGCCGCCTCCCAGGGGAAGGCGTGCAGGTGGCGTTCCCCCGTACCGGGTGGGTGCAGTGGGTAGACGTCGTCGCCGAAGAGCACCGTGGCGCCCCACTCGGCCAGCCGGCGCAGGCCGCTGAGGAAGGCCGGGTGCGCGGCCATCGCCACGTTGGTGAACGGCACCACCACCACCGGTACGCCCCGGCCCTGCCCCTCGACGAGCAGACCCAGCGCCAGCGTGTCGGTGATCCCGGCCGCCCACTTGTTGACCGTGTTGACGGTGGCCGGGCAGACCAGCATCGCGTCGGCCGGGGGCAGCAGGTCCGGGTCGCCCGGGTTCTTGTAGTGGGTGCGCACCGGATGCCCGGTCTGCCGGGCCAGCGCGGCCCGGTCGACGAACTTCGCCCCGTCGGGCGTGGTGACGACGCAGACCTCCCAGCCGTCGTCCTGGGCCAGGCCGACGAGTCGGTCGAGGTGACGGGCCAGCGGCGAACCGCAGGCGATGACGTAGAGCACTCCGCGGTGCTCACTGCTCTGGTGGGGGCTGCCGCTCATCCGGCCGCCGCCGTGTTCATACTCCGACTCCCATCTGCTCAGCCAACTCCGCAATCGGCGCGGGCAACGCACCACGTGTGCGACGCAGCACGTCGGTCATCACTTCGTGGGCGATGGGTCGGCAGCGGATCTCGGACGGGGCGAGCCGGTCGCCGCGCAGCAGCATCTCCCCCGCCATCGCGACGTCACCGAGCTGGGCGTAGCCCCGGGCCAGGTCGAGCAGGTGGTGGGCCCGCCGCTCGGGCAGCAGCCCGTTGAAGCTCGGCTCGGGGATGCGCTGGTGGATCTCCACCGCCCGCCCGCCGTCGCCCAGCTCCACGGCGGCGGCGGCCCGGTGTAGTTCCAGGTTGGTCGGGCCGAACGAGGTCCAGTAGTGGTTCTGGTCGCTGCCGAGCATCAGCGCCGCCTCGCCTGCCCCGTACAGCAGATCCTCGACGGCGTCGGAGTCGCCGAACCGGGCGGCGGCCATCGCCCCCTGCAACAGCAGCATGCCGTAGACGGAGAGCCGGTCCGGCGTGCTGTCGTTCATGCCGCCGGGGGCGAGCTGGTTGGCGATGCTGAGGTTCAGCTCCAGCGCTGGCCGGGCCCGGCCCATCGCCACCAGCGCGTTGCACACCCGGGCCGTGGCGACACCGGCCAGCAGCTGGTCGTCGGCGCGCTGGGCGACCGCCATCGACCGGTCGGCGGCCAGCCAGGCCAGCTCGCACTCGCCCAGTTTGCGCAGCACCGAGGAGGCGATCTGGTAGACCTGCCCGAGCAGGTGGGCGGCGTCGCGGCCCGGCTCGCCACCGTAGCCGGCGTCGGCGGCCTGGGCGTCGCGCAGCAGTTTCGGCAGCGCCCGGGTGAGCATCGCGTAGCGGCCGTACTGGTAGGTGAGCCAGGCGTGGGTGACGGCCTTGCGCAGGTCGGTCAGGGGCGGCGGGTACGACACCCCGTCGAAGTACGCGGTCATCGAGGAGTACTGCTCCAGGGCGGCCCGGATCTCCTGCACCTCGAACTGGTCGATGCAGCTCATCGCGTCGGTACGCCGTTCCGGGTCCTTGCCGAGCAGCAGTTGCACGTCGATCCGCAGGATCACGGCGATCTCGTACAGCACGGAGAACTTGTCCAGCCGGCGGACCCCGCGTTCGACCTTGTCGACCCAGCTCTTGGACTTGCCGAGTCGGTCGGCGAAGACCTGCTGGGACATCTTGCGTCGCCCGCGCCAGTAGGCCACCCGTCGCCCGATCGGAAGCTCGTCCATCTTCTGCCGTTCCTCCCCCTCGTGGGTCGTCCGGTCGGGCTCCGGACGCCCCACGCCGGGCGTCTCCGATCCGTCCGCCCAGGTTGCCGCTGGTCGCACAGCGTGTACGTCACACGTACAGCCAGTTCTCATACCTTCGTGCAAGTTGCACGAGCCGTTCGTCAGGTCAAACGATCCCGGATCACGACAGTGACGGCGCTCGACGTGAGGGGTGGCGGTGACCGGTCGAAGCCAGAGGAGAGCACGGGACATGTGGGGGAACGTCGGGCCACGGGTCGCCCAGCTGGCACCGATCGAACGGGTGCGCCTGCGCCGGATCGCCGTCCGGTACGCGGTGCACGGCTGGGAGGTGACCCCCGGTGCCTGCCTGGCACGCAGCCGTTTCGTGTGCGGCCGGGCCGGTTGTCCCACCGTCGGCTGCCACCCCGCGCTGGAGAACTGGGAGCGGGGGGCGAGCACCGACCCGGCCCGGGTGGCCACCTGGTGGCGCAGCCGCCCGCACGGGGTGCTGCTGCCCACCGGCCGGGCGTTCGACGTGCTGGAGGTGTCGGCGCACCTGGGCCGGCGACTGCTCGACGCCGTACCCGGGCACCCCGCCGGGCCGGGCGTCCGGGGTCCGGTGGTGGTGACCCCGACCGGGCGGTGGATGTTCCTGGTCCGCCCCGGCGACCCGCTGCGCCCCGAGCTGGAACACTGCTTCCACGTCGTCCGGCACGGCACCGGCTCGTGGATCCCGGCGCCCCCCACCCGGCTGCCCGAGGGCCCGGTGCGCTGGGCGGTCGCCCCGGAACAGGCCCGCTGGCGGCTGCCCGACTCGTACCTGTTGCAGAACAGCCTGATCGACGCCCTGCGGGCCGACGGGGTGACGCTGACCCCGGAGCTGCTGCCCGGCCAGCTCCCCCTGCCCCGGCGCGGCCACTGACCAACCAGCCCCACACCGGCCGGCCACCGGACGGACGGCCGCTGACCAGCCGGCCGCAGGCGGCGGGACGTGGCCGGGTCGGGTTCCCGCCAGCGTCCCCGCCCACGCCGGACTCGTTGCACACCACGACGGCGCGCACGCGCCACCGGAGCGGGGGTACGACATGGCCAGGGACGAGATGCGGCACACCGGCGGCACCGAACCGCCGTACCGGCGACGGCCCCGCCACTGGTCGGACACCCGGCCGGCCGGCTCCCGCCCGGGTCGCCCCCGGCCGACCGGCTCCCGACCGGCCGGCACCCACCGCACGGCCCGGTGAACGCACCCACCGGCAGGTGACCCCGCCACCACGTCGACGCCTCAGTCGGCCAGCGGCAGGGCGGTCGACCGCAGCAGCCGCCCGTCGTCGGTGACCACCGCGTGCAGGTGGCCGGGGAGCCGGTCGAGCCAGCCGATGCCGGCCACGCCCATCGCCACCGCCGCCGTGGCGTACGCGTCGGCGACACCCAGGTCCGGGCCGACCACGGTGACCGAACGCAACCCCCGGGCCGGTACGCCCCGGCGCGGATCGAGCACGTGGTGCCCCCGTTCGTAGACGCCCGAGGTGGCGACGGCCAGGTCGGTGCCGGTGAGCACCAGGCAGGTGGCCTCCGGGTCCCACGGGTGCCGCACACCGATCCGCCACGGCAGCCCGGACGACGAGTGCCCGCGTACCCGGACGTCGCCGCCGGCGTTGAGGCAGTGGTCGACCGCCCCGGCGGCCACCAGCCGGTCCGAGGCGACCTGGGCGGCCCAGCCCTTCACGTAGCCGGAGGGGTCCAGCCGGCCGGTGGCGTACGCGTCGAAGAAGCCGTCGGTGTCGGCCCACAGGTCGGCGCAGCGGGCCAGCACCGCGCGCAGGTCCGCCGACGCCCCGGCCGGCGGCAGGTCCCCCCGGTCGACGCGGCGCACCTCGCTGTCCTCGCGGTAGGTGGTGAACCGGGCGTCGACCTCCCGCAGCCAGCGGAACGTCTCGTCGGCCAACTCCCGCAGGGTGGCGGCGGGCAGGTCGGTGGCGAGGTCCAGGCTGATCGCCGTACCCATCACCTGTTCGACCCGGCGCAGGCCGGGCCGGGTCGACGCCGCGCCCACCTAGCGGGCCTGGTCGAGGGCGGCCTGCAACGACCGCCGGTAGCCGTCGCTGGTGGCGGTCGCCTGGGAGACGGTGTCCAGGTTGGCGTCCTGCTGGCGCACCACGTCGCCGGTGGTGCCGCTGTAGGCGGCGTCGACCCGGTCGCTGCGCAGGTCGGACTGGCCGCCCTGGGGCAGTTCCAGGGCCACCGCGTCGACGATCCGGGTGCCGGCGACGGTGATCCGCACCTGCACGTTGCCGAACTCGGTGGAGACCACCGGGCCGGTGACCGTACGGGTGGTGGGCTTCGGCGCGGTGGTCCGGCCGGCGGCCGGGGTGCGGCGGGCGCCGGCGTCCCCGCCGGGGGTGGTCCGTCGGGTGGCCGGGGTAGGGCTGACGGTGGCGTCGGGCCGGCCGGTCGGCCGGGGTGTCGCGGCGGTCCGCTGCGGCGTCGCACCGGGGGTGACCGGGTCGGTGCGGTCCGCCGTGCCGACCGGCGCACCGGCTGGCAGGTCCACGGCGACCTGGCGGTCCTGCGGTGCGCCCTTGAGCACCACCAGGGCGGTGGTGCCGGCGGCCAGCCCGGTGATCGCGAGCAGCGCGCGACGCATGTCAGGTGTCCTCCTACAGCTCGAACGGGGCGAGGTGGATCTGCCGGCGGGGCACGCCGGCCTGCCGGAGCATCCGCACCGAGGAGTCGACCAGCCCCTGCGGCCCGCACAGGTAGACGTCGCGGCGGGTCAGGTCGGGCACCAGCCGGCGCAGCCCGTCCGGGTTCATCACCTGGCGGGGACCGGCGTCGTCGCGGGAGCCGACGACGTACCAGACGTCAGTCCGCCGGGCCTGGGCCAACCAGTCCAGCTCGTGCTGCAACAGCACGTCGGCCGGGGTGCGGGCCCGGTAGATCAGGGCCGCGCCGGCGGGCAGTTCCTCAAGCATCGCCCGCAACGGGCCGATGCCGCTGCCGCCGGCGATCAGCAGGGCCCGGTCCCGGGTCCGGTGCGCGGCGGTGAACGTGCCGGAGGGCCCCTCCGCCCAGACCCGGGTGCCCGGGTCGAGGTCACGCAGGTCCCTGGTGTGCCCGCCGACCACCTTCACGGTCAGCCGCAGCCAGCGGCCGTTCGCGGCGGCGGAGAGCGAGAACGGGTGCGACTGCCACCAGCAGCCCCGGGCCAGGAACCGCCAGCGCAGGTACTGCCCGCCGAGCGGGTCGAGCTGGTGCAGCCGGCGGCCGGTCAGGTAGATCGAGACGGTGTCCGGGCTCTCCGCCACCACGTCGGCCACCCGCAGCCGGTGCCGCAGGTTGAGCAGCACCGGCGCGACCAGCCGACCCCACACCAGGGCGGCGGCGACCAGCAGATATGCGGCGATCCAGCCGGTGCGGACCGGGCCGGGCGGGAAGAGCTGCGCGCCGTTGCTGAACTGGTGGCCGAAGCCGAGCAGCAGCGCCAGGTAGCTGGTCAGGTGCAGGTGGTGCCAGAGTTCGTAGGGCAGCGCCCGGCGGACCGCCCGGATGCCGGTGCCGCCGACCAGCACCAGGATGCCGGCCGCGGCGAACGCGGACACCATGTCGTCGAAGTCGCGCAGCAGCACCCCCGGCTGGGCGGTGACCGGGTTGCCCTGGGTCCGCGCGTAGCCGACCACCAGCAGCGACAGGTGCGCCAGCACCGCCACCAGCAGGGTCGCGCCGAGGTCCCGGTGCACCCGGGACAGCCGCTCGCCGCCGACCCCGCGTTCCAGCACGCCGAGGCGGCTCATCATCAGCACCTGCACCAGCAGCAGGTAGCCGGCGACCAGACCGGTGACCCGACCGGCGGCGGTGAGCACGTCGGCGGTGCCGGCCAGCGAGCCGGCCGGGGTGTCCAGCCACCACGGCAGCACCGCGGCCACCAGGCCGGCCCAGAACAGTCCGGACAGCACCCGCCGGCCGGCGGACCCACGCCGGGGCCGGGCCGGCGGCGGGGGTACGGACGCAGCCGGCCGGCCGGCGTACCGGGACGGCTCCCGGGTACGCCGACCGGCGGCGTGCGTGTCCCGGTAGGTCACGCGTAGAGCTTCATCGGGGTGTACTTGCGCCGCGGGAAGATCCGGTCGACCTGGGCGGTGGTCAGCCCGAACCGGCCCTGCGCCACCGCGCCGTAGACGTCGAACATGTTGTTGTACTCGGGGACGTCCCCCGAGTCCAGATCGCCCAGCCCGTCCCAGCGGCCCAGCAGTGAGCCGGCGAGCTTACGCCCGGACAGGATGGTGACCACCCCGCCGTGGCCGTGGTCGGTGCCGCCGCCGTTGGAGGCGACCCGACGGCCGAACTCGCTGGACACCATGATGGTGACGTCGGCGGCCCGGTCGCCCAGGTCGGTGAAGAAGGCGGCCATCGCGGTGGCCAGCTCGCCGAGGCGTCGGTGCAACTGGCCACCGGAGCGGGTGCCCTGGTTCTCGTGGGTGTCGTAGCCGCCCATCCCGACCGTGGCGACCCGGACGTTCGCCCCGCCCTTGATCAGCTGGGCGAGCTGCCCGAAGGCGTACCCGACGCCCTGGTAGGTCACGCCCTCGGCCGGCTGGTACGGCTTCGCGGCGAGCTGCTGGGCGGTCGACAACGCGCCCATCCCCTCGATCACCGCCTCCTCGACCGGGTGGTTGATCCCGGTGAACAGGCCCCGGATCGCCTTCTCGGTGGCCGCCCGGTAGCGGTCGTCGCCGTTGAGCCGCAGCGAGCCGACGCTGTTGAGCGACAACGCGCCGTTGGTGCCGACCAGCGAGCGGGGCAGGGTGCTGCCGATGCCGACGCTGCGGAACGCGGTGCCCTTGCCGAGGGAGTCGACCAGGCTGTCCAGCCAGCCCCGGCCACCGGTCTCGTTGGGCAGGCCGCCCAGGTTGCAGGCGTCGGCGGCCTGGAAGTGGCTGCGGGACAGCCGTTCGTCGGAGGCCGCCGGGACGAACCCGAGCTGGCCGGCCTTGAGCCACTTCTCCAGCGGGGCGAACGCGCTGGTCAGCTTGAAGCCCCGGCCCAGGGCCAGTGAGTCGTCGCCGAGCAGCAGGTCGGGGCGGGCCTTGGCCAGCACCGGGTCGTCGGCCGGGGCGACCAGGCTCAGCCCGTCCAGCCCGCCGTAGAGGAACACGTGGATCAGGGTGCCGGTCCTCGTCGCCGCGAACGACGCGGAGGTGGTGACGAACTGGGCGGTGGCCAGCGCGGTGGCGGTGGCGGCGGCCCCGGCGACGAAGGTCCGTCGGGTCACCCCGCGCCCGTCCTGCTGGGCCTCCTCCAGGTCCTCCAGTCGGCGGTAGCGGTCGGCCTCGGCGGCGTTCTCGGCGGCGACGATGTCGGCCTCGGCGCGCAGCAGCGCCTGCGCCGGGTCGTCGGCGAGCCGACGCAGGTCGGGGCACTCGGGGTGCAGGGGGAACGCGGGCACGGTCTTCTCCATCGGGTGCGTCACCGGCTTCTCCATCGTCTGCCTCACCGCAGGTGGTGCTGGGGGGACGCGAGGATCGCCCGCGCGACGGCGGCGATCGCCCCGTCGAACGTGGCGTCGACCTTGGCGGTGGCGGACACCCCGGCCACCCCGAGGATCAGGTTCCGCTCCCGGGTCGACAGCTTCTGGTGCACCAGCCGCTGCGCCAACGCGTCCACGTACGCCCCGGCGGTCGACGGTGGCCTGGCCACCAGCTTCTCCGGCCTGGTGTAGGTGAACTGGGTGCGGCGGCCGGCGATCAGGTCGGCGGCCTCGTTCCACCCGTTGACCATCGTGCCGGCCGACGTCCAGGCGACGTAGACGTCCGGGTAGCCGTCGGGGGTGGGCTGGCCCATCGGGTACTGGCCCAGCTCGCGCAGCTTGTCGTGGATCTGGCGCAGCCCCTGGGCGAACGCGGTGCGCTTGCTGTCGCCCTGCCGGAAACCCGGCCCGGCCTGCGGTCCGACGCCCAGCGTCCGGTAGGTGGCGACCAGGTACTCCATCGGCCGGCGGACCTTCTGGCCGACGGCCGCCCAGAACTCCGAGGAGCTGAACAGCGACATCAGCAGCGGCTTCACCGAGCCCTTGTTGACGATGTAGATCTGGGTGAGCCGGTCCACCAGGGACTTCGGCGGGGTGTCCGAGACGAACCGGGTGGCCAGGCTGCGGGCCACGTACCTCGCGGTCGACGGGTGCAGCGCAAGGTAGGTGAGGTACGCGTCGATGACCTGGTCGGCCTTCTTCGGGTCGGTCGAGTCGTTGGGGTGGCTGAAGCCGAGGATCTTCACCTTGCCCCGGTAGTGCCGGTCGTGGCGGAAGACGTACTTTCCGTCGTCGACGCCCCGGCCGGTCTGGAGCAGGGCGGCCTGCCGGACGTCCTTCTCGGTGTAGCCGCCGTCGACCCCGACCGAGTACAGCTCCAGGTTCTCCCGGGCCAGGTTCTCGTTGACCGCGTCGGCGCGGGAGTCGTTCTGGTTGAGGTAGAGCAGCAGCGCCGGGTGCTTGTTCGCCGCCACCAGCATGTCCGGGTAGCTGCCCATGGCGTGCTTGCGGATCACGTCCCGGTCGAACGAGTTCCGGTACGCCTCACCCCCGTCGAAGTCCGCCGCGACGTGCAGGAAGTCGTTCCAGAAGTCGACCATCACCTCGTAGAGCTGCCGTTCCGACCAGATCTGCCGGGCCAGCGTGCCGTCGACCATCTCCTTCTCCGGCTGCGCGCCCCGCTCGTTGAGCTGCTCCCGCTGGTCGCGTAACTGCTGGCTGGTCAGGGCGAGGGTGGGCAGCTCGGCGAGCTTCAGCTCGGCGGCGCTCGGGGCGATCTTCTCCGGGTCGAGCTGCTGACGCACCCAGGCGTCGATGCCCATCCGGCGGATGTCGGCGAGCACCTTCGGGGTGGCGCCGAAGGTGGCCCGGCTGGCCAGGTGCCGGACCGGGTCCTTGGCCAGCACCGTCTTCACCGTCACCGGGGTATGCGCCGCCGCGTCGGCCGGGCCGGAGAAGGTCCGGCCACCGCTGGGCGAGTTCCGCTTCAGCGCCGCACCGGCCCGGGAGCCCATGTAGCTCTCGTTCTGCTCGGTGTAGGTGCGTACCGTGCTGGGCTGCTGGCCGCTCGGGCGGGCCGGCGTGCCGTCGGTGGTGGTCGCGCCGGTGGCGTCCCCGGCGGCGTCGTCGCCGAACAGGCCCCGCACCTGGGGACTCAGCGCCAGCGCCGCGCCACCGGCCACCACGGCGGCGGTGCCGCCCAACGCGACCAGGGCGCGCCGCCGGCCGACCCGGTCCCGGCCGTCGCCGTCGTCGTCCAGATGGGGCAGTCCGGTACCGGCCGGCTGGTGGAACGCCTGCCGGCCCAACCCCTCGGGCCCCACCCACTGCGGGCCCCGGGACACCGGCGGCGGACCGTACGGCGCGGCCGTGACCTCGTACGCCGGGGTGTGCCCGCCGGGGGTGTGCGGTCGATGCGGTGGCACGTTCTGGTCGGCCATGTACCGGTCCCGTTTTCTTTCGATGCGCCGTACCGCTGCGACCGGGGGCGGGTGCGGCGGCGGCTGCCGGAGGAGTTGCCACGGGAAGGTAGTCAAGGGCTGAGCTGCCGACAAGGCTGGTCAGGGCCGTCGGCGGGGGCACTTAAGGTGCCGCTGTGCGAGGGTGCCGGCCGGGTGGTTCCACCCCGGCCGGACCGCACCGTCCCCAGCAGGGACGACGTGTCCGGCCGCAGCCCCGCCGTACCGTTTGGCGGTACGTGTCACGGGACGTGGCGTTCACCGGCACAGCGAAACTTAAGCCGCCGGTAAGCCGGTATTGAGGTGCTCCGCACCCGCCGACCCGGTTGCGGGCGGCCCGCCGGCCCGGTTTCGGACGGCCCGTCCCCGGCGACCCCGACCCGCACACCGGCGGCGACGCCCGGAGCCGAAAGTAGCAGCAGCAGGAGGGCGTGACCGGCCGCCGCAGCGGGTAAGCCGCCGAACCGCTGAAGCCTGAGGGGAAGGCACCGCCATGCTCAGCAAAGAGGATCAGCGCAGGTTCGAACAGATCACCCGGCAGCTCCGGGACAGCGATCCGAGGTTCTTCGCACGACTCGACCGTCGGATCCGGGCCGGACGCGGGCGCTGGCTGATGCTGCTGACGGTCGTCCTGTGGGCGTCGCTGCCCGCGATGACCGTCCTGGCCGGACGGACGGCGGGTGCGGCGTGCGTCGTCGTCCTGGCGGCCAACACCGGCCTGATGTGGCACTTCCGGCACCGCTGGCGCTGACCCGCGCCATGATCGACACCAGGGGCGCGATGATGCGGGATCGCAGGCGACGGGACACCCCGACATCGCCCCACTGGTGTCGATCATGACCGCGCCGGGTCAGCCCGGGTCGAGGGCCTGGTAGGCCCGGCGCAGACGTTCCAGCAGGCCGGGGCCGCCGATCGCCGCAGCAGGCGCGCCGAGCTGCCGCAGCAGCAGCTCCGGGCCGGTGGCTAGGATGGGCGGCCGGTCCGGCAGCGGCACCGGCGACACCCAGAACCGGTCCACCGCCTCGGTGGGCGGCACGTCGGGCACGTCGGCGAGCACCCGGGCCGCCCCCGCCACCGCAGCCGGCGGCCCGCCCGGCGCACCGTCCACCACCGACGGCGTCGGGCCGGGCATACCGGCGTCCCGCCCGGTGGGCGCGGCCGAACCGACCGCGTCGGCCCGGAGGGTACGCAGCCGGCTCAGCAACGCGTCGCGGCTGCGGCCCCGCCAGTGCAGCAACTGGAACGGGTCGGCGTCGAACGCCTCGGCGAGCAGGTAGAACGTCGCCGCCAGATGCTTGCACGGCACCGCCACGTCGGGGCAGCCGCAGCGCTGGCTCAGCTCCCCCACCGACCGGGGGAACAGGGGCGCGCCCGCAGCGGCGAACACCTCCTCCAGCTCGGCCGGCAGGTCACCGGCGAGCAGCCGGGCGCTGAAGATCGCCTGCCCGGCCAGCTCCCGTTCGACCCGGTCCCAGAGCGCGTCCGGAAACGGTGGCAGGGCGATCGTCACCGGGTACGGCCGGGGCCGGGAACCCTGCACGCTCGCCTCGACCCGCCCGGGTGACACGTCGAGCCGCAGCACCTGCCCCCGGCGCGCGTACGCCCGGCCCCGGGTGAGCCGGGTGCCCAACGCGAACGACTCCAGCACCTCCAGGAAGCGTCGGGACCACCAGGAGACCCCGATCGCGCCCCGGGTGCTACGTGCCCGCAGCCCGCCGTCGACCCGCAGGGCCGGACCGAAGTCGGCGTACCGGCCCGTCGGCGTCGGGTCGTCCGGCCCGGTGCCGGCCGGTCGGGGGGTCATTCGACCACCGCCCCGGCGTCGAGCGTGAACAGCTCCCGCAGTTGCCCGGTGGACAACTCGGTGACCCACTGTTCGCCGCTGCCCACCACCGACGCGGCCAGCCCCCGCTTGTCGGCGATCATCGCGGCCACCTTCTCCTCGACGGTGCCGGCGCAGACGAACTTGCGGACCTGCACCCGCCGTCGCTGGCCGATCCGGAACGCCCGGTCGGTGGCCTGGTCCTCCACCGCCGGGTTCCACCACCTGTCGACGTGCACCACGTGGTTGGCGGCGGTCAGGGTCAGCCCGGTGCCGCCGGCCTTCAGGGAGAGCACGAACAGGGCCGGGCCGTCCGGGGACTGGAACCGGGTGACCAGGTCGTCCCGCTCGGCCTTGCCGACCCCGCCGTGCAGGTAGAGCACCTCCCGGCCGAAGCGGGCCGACAGGTGGCCGCGCAGCA
The DNA here is from genome assembly GCF_053667945.1 of Micromonospora sp. SCSIO 07396. Taxonomy (NCBI): domain Bacteria; kingdom Bacillati; phylum Actinomycetota; class Actinomycetes; order Micromonosporales; family Micromonosporaceae; genus Micromonospora; species Micromonospora sp. SCSIO 07396. The sequence continues at coordinate 910,937 of NZ_CM132210.1, read as the reverse complement.
GCGCGCCGAACTCGGCGTACTGGGTGAACAGCAGGGCCTTCTCGCCGGCCGCGAGCACCTCGTCGACGATCTCCTCCAACCGTTGCAGCTTGCCCGAACGCCCGGCCAGCGGCGAGCCGTCGTGCAGCAGCTGGGCCGGATGGTTGCAGACCTGCTTGAGCCGGGTCATCGTGGCCAGCACCAGGCCCCGGCGTTCCATCCCGTCGCTCGACTCGATCCTGGCCAGCATCTCGTCGACGACCGCCCGGTAGAGCGACGCCTGCTCGGCGGTGAGGTTGCAGACCACCTCCATCTCCAGCTTCTCCGGCAGGTCGCTGATGATCGAGGAGTCGGTCTTGAGCCGCCGCAGCACGAACGGGCCGGTGACCCGGCGCAGCCGGGCCGCCGCCTCGGCGTCGCCGTGCCGCTCGATCGGCACCGCGTACGACTGCCGGAAACTACTGGCCGGGCCGAGCAGGCCGGGGTTGGCGAACTGCATGATCGACCACAGGTCGGCCAGCCGGTTCTCCACAGGCGTGCCGGTGACGGCGATCCGGTGCCGGGCGGGCAGCGCCCGGACCGCCTCGGCCTGCCGGGTGGCCGCGTTCTTGATCGCCTGGGCCTCGTCGACCACCACCCGGTGCCAGCCGACCGACGCCAGCGCCACCGCGTCCCGCGCCGCCACCGCGTAGGTGGTGAGCACCAGGTCGGCGGCGTGCACCGCCGAGGTGAACGAGTCGTCCCGGGCCCGGTCCGCGCCGTGGTGCACGTGCACCCGCAACCCGGGGGTGAACCGGGCCGCCTCCCGCTGCCAGTTGCCGACCAGCGACATCGGACAGACCAGCAGGGTCGGCCCGGCGTCCGGCGGGTCCCCGGCGAGCAGGGCCAGCAGCTGCACCGTCTTGCCCAACCCCATGTCGTCGGCGAGCACCCCGCCGAGCCCGAGCGACTGGAGGAACACCAGCCAGGCCAGGCCGCGCCGCTGGTACGGCCGCAGGGTGCCCTTGAAGGCCGGCGGCGGGTCCAACGGGACGAGCCGCCGTTCGGCCTGCCCCGCCAGCAGGTCACCGAGCGGGCCGTCGGCGGTCACCGCAAGCACCGGCAGGGCCTCCGGGCGGTCCGCCCCGGCCAGCCCCATCCGCAGCAGGTCGGCCACTGTCAGCTCGCCGGAGGACCGCAGCAGCCGCAGGCCGGCGGCCAGCCGCTTCGGGTCCAGCTCCACCCACCGGCCGCGCAACCGCACCAGCGGGGTCTTCAGGGCGGCCAGCGCGGCCAACTCGTCGGCGTCGACCGTCTCGTCGCCGAGCGCCACCTCCCAGCGGTAGTCGACGAGCGCGTCCAGCCCGAGCGCCCCGGCCGTGGCGACCGTGCCCGGGGCGGTGCGGCTGCGGGCCTGCAACCGGGCACCGAGCCGGGCCGCCGGCCGCCGCCACCAGGACGGCAGCAGCACCCCGAAGCCGGCGGCGTGCAGCACCGGCGCGCCGTCGCGCAGGAACCGGTGCGCCCCCTCGACGTCCAGCTCCAGCTGTTCCGGGGCGGGGATGCGCAGGGCCCCGTCCAGCTCCGGCCAGAGCCGCCCGGCCCGGCCCAACTCGGCCAGCAGGGTCTCCTGCGGATCGCCGCAGCCGCCGGCCAGCGCCGGCAGCCGTTCCGGGTGCCGCCAGACGTCACCGGCGGCGACGTGCAGACCCGGCTCGTCGGCGGCCTGGAGACCGAACTCGATACGCCACCGTCCCCCCTGCCCGACGACCGCCGACGGGTCGGCCGGCACCACGGTCAGCGTGTCGACGATCTCGTCGTCGGCCGGCTCCACCAGCCGGAAACTCGCCCGGACCGGGCCGCCGACGGCGTCGCGCTGCCAGGCGTCCAGTTCGGTGCGGAGGGTGCCCAGCCCGTCGGGTTCGGCGGTGAACCGTCGGTGCGGGCCGGTCAGTGCCGCCAGCCACCCGGCCGTCACCCCGTCGCGCCGCCCACCCCGGAGCAGGTCGACGTCGGCCAGCGCCCGGCGGGCGGCGGCATCGGTGAGCAGATCCAGCGCGTCCGCGACCAGCCCGCCGGCCCCGTCGACGCCGCTGGCACCGGTGGGCACGCCGGGTCGACCGGCCGGGCCGGCACCGGCGGGCGGTGCGTCTGCCTCGCGCTGCGCCGAGGCGGGCACCCCCTCGGGGCCGGTCCGCCTCCCGGCACCGGGACGCGGGCGGGCGGGGGGCGATCCGGGGTCGACGGCGGCACGGACCGCCGGGGGCAGGGCGAGGGCCAGCGACCGGGCCCAGGCCGCGTCCGCGCCGGTGAGCAGGGGCCGCCACACCGCCCACCCGACCGCCTTCCCCGTCGACCGGCCGCCCGCCCGCCGGTCCACCGGCCCGTCGCCGTCCGGCGTCCGGTCCCCCAGACCGCGTTCTTCCGGTCTCCGGTCCACCGGCCCGTCGGAGTCCCGACGGACGGTCGGGCGCCGGTCCGCTGGCGCGTCCCCGGGCGGGCGGTCGGCCACGCCGGGCAGCAGCCGGCCCCGGGCCACCAGGTCGACCGCGAACCCCGCCAGCTCGGCGAGGTGCCGCAGGTCGGCCCCCACCACGGCGTCGAGGCCGTCGAGGGTACGCAGCAGGTCGAACGCGTCGTCCGGGGCGTACCGGAGGACGGGGGTGCGCCAGGCGGCGAGGGTGACCGGGCCACGGGCCGGTTCCGCGACGGTGGCCGGGACCAGCTCCGGCGAGTGCAGCGGTGCGCCCGCCCGGGTGGGGAGGGTGAGCGGCACGGTGCCGGGCGGGCGGTCACCGAGCAGCGCGGTCAGGGTGCCCGGGTCGGCGGCGAAGGGGTGGGGGCGCTCACGCGGGGCCCGGCCGGGGCGGCGCGGCACCCGGGTCGGCCGGGTCGAGTCCTCCGCCCACACCGCCAGACCGGCCCCGACCAGCCACACCCCGTGGACGACCAGCACTCGTTCCCCCTCGTCGACGCCCGGGGGTCAGGATAGGGCGAGGGCCGGTCACCGTCGCTCAGACCGCGCCGGTGCTGCCGTCGGTCAGCTCACGGAGGATGTCGGCGTGGCCGGCGTGCCGGGCGGTTTCCTCGATCATGTGCACCATGATCCAACGTAGGGACACCTCGCCGAGCTGCGGCTGCGCCACGACATGGTCCAGCGGGAATCGGGCGGCCAGCTCACGGGACCGGGCGCAGGCCCGCTCGTAGGCGTCGGCGAGCTGGTCGAGGGTTTCCCCCTCGGCCAGGGCGAAACTGGCCGCCGCGTCCTCCTCGGAGGTCGGGAAGACGTCGCCGGGGGCCGGATCGAGCAGGAACGGGAACCAGTTCCGCTCGACCAGGGTGAGATGCTGCAGGATGCCGGCCAGGGTGGTGGCCGACGGCACCAGCCGGCGGGCCGCCTCGGCGTCGCTCAGGCCCCGTGCCTTGCGCAGCACGATCGCCCGGTGGAAATCGAGGAACGCGTCGAGCACCGCCCGCTCGTCGCCGGTGCGCGCCAGCACCGGGGCGAGCGTCGGATCGATCTGGATTTCCGCCATCAGCGGACGATAGCGACGGCCGTGCCGTCCCGCTGTCCCCCGGCAAACCCTGCGGGCCGGCGGCCGGCTTGGCAGGATGGGCGCATGGCTGCGACGGTACGGATTCCCCTGGCGGACGGCCCGGCTGACGGCGAGGCGGTCGACGTCGAGCTGGACAGCAACGAGCGTCCCCCGCTGACCCATCACCACCTCGGCCCGCAGGGTCTGGTCGACGCCCAGATCTACGAGCTGGAGTCCGCCGGCGACCAGTGGCGCTACCGCTGGCGCGGCCCGGCCGTCTGACCCGACCGGTACGACCGCCCCCGACGGTGCCGGTCGTGCCGGTTCTCAGCCTTGGTCGTGCCGGTCGTGCCGGTCGTGCCGGTCGTGCCGGAGCCGGCCCTGGTCGTGCCGGTCACCGGTGTCGGGCGGACCGGACGGTCGGAGCCGCCGGTGAAGGCGGTCCCGACCGTCAGGTCCGCCAGTGTGACGGCGGTCCGTTTCGTTGGGGTCGCCGGTCAGGCGGCCATCCGGGGGTCGCCGGTCAGGCGGCCATCCGGGCCAAAGTACGCGAGCGCAGGCCGTCCAGTACGGCACGGGTGACCTGGGAGGTACCCCGGGCCTGGTCGCACACCTCGGCGACCCGGCGGGCGGTGGCCTCGCGGCGGGCGTCCCGTTCGTCCCAGAGCCTGTCGACCTCCGCCAGCAGCGGACCCTCCACCTCGCGTTCCACGCCGCGCAGCGCCGGCACCCCGAGCCGCTGGGCAAGATCGAAGACCTTCCCCGCGTACGGCAGGGGCAGGAACGGGGTACCGACCATCGCCGCGAAGATCAGGAAGTGCAGCCGCATGCCGACCGCCAGGTCGAAGTGCTTCATCAGGCCGAGCACCTGCCGGGGCGAATAGTCGCCGTGCAGGATGCGCCCCCGGTCGGCGGCGATCATGTGGGACAGCACCCCGTGCGAGTGCCGGATGTCGTCGCGTTCCATCGGGACGAACAGCACGTGCGCGTCGATCCGCTGCACCAGGAAGTCGCCGATCTGGGCGAGCAACCGGTGGTACCCGTCGACGTCCAGTCGTTCGGCCGCCCGCCCCGGCTCCCGGACACTCAGCCCGACCAGCCGCTTTCCGGCGGGAACCCCTTCCTCGCGCAGCAGCCGGGCGGGGAAGTCCTCCGGCTCCAGCAGGAACGCCGGGTCGGCGGTGACGGTGATCGGATTGAGCAGTCCCGCCTCCTCCAGCACCATCCGGGACTCCTGGTCGCGGACGGTCACCTCGGTCGCCCCGGCCAGCGTCTCCCGGACCATGCCGGTGTCCACCCCGTCGTTGAGCGGACCGACACCCACCGCGTACGTCAGCAGGGGCAGACCGCGTTCCTGGGCGACCCGGACCACCCGCAGGTAACGGCGGGCCTCCTTGTCGTACAGGATGCCGCCGCCGCCGAGAATCAGCAGGTCGAGTTGGCCGAGCACCTCGGCCGAGTCGACCCGGCTGACACCCTCCCAGGGCACCGCCTCGACGTCGGGATGGGCCAGCGCGGTGTGCGCCGGGTTACGGGAGAACACGATGATCCGCGCATTCGGCTCCTGCTCCCGCAGATCGGCCAGCAGACCGGTGAGGATCGCCTCGTCCCCCAGGTTCCGACCGCCGTACGAGCCGAGCACACCGATGGTCAAGCCGGTGGGACCCCTCATCCGTCACTCCTCCCCAGGACCGTCCCGCCGCGCATTCCCCCTCCCACCCCACCCATGCCCCCACCCCGCTCCCCTCCCCCTCCCGCTACCACCCAGCCCGCTCCCCTCCCCCGCTCCCGTCCCCTACCGCTCCGGCTCCCACCCGTCCCCGGCCCCCACCCCGGCCCTGGCCCCGTCCCCGACCTCGGCCCCACCCCTGGCCCCGGTGATCAAGAGGTTTGCGTCAACCCATCCGCGGTTTCCGCCCCAAACCTCTTGATCAGCCGGCGACAACGAGGGAGTGGACGGATGACCAAGAGGTTTGCGTCAACCTGCACCGCCCGGCCGACCCAAACCTCTTGATCAACAGGGACAACAAGGGAGTCAGCGGTTGACCAAGAGGTTTGCGTCAACCTGTACCGCTTGACTGACGCAAACCTCTTGATCAACGGAGACATCGACGACGACGGAGGGGTGATCAAGAGGTTTGCGTCGGTTCGGGACGGGCTGTTGACGTAAAGCTCTTGATCACGGAGGGGGCCGGGGCGAGGAGCAGAGGCTGAGGTGGGAGCGGGAGCTGGGCCGGGGGCGGGTGGGGGCGGGTGGGGTGGGGTGGGGGTGGGGTGGGGGTGGGGTGGGGTGGGGGTGGGGTGGGGTAATCGGGTTGCCCGGGGTGTGGGGGCTCGCCAGGGTGGGGGGATGGCGGGTGTGAGCGCGGGTGGGGGCAGGATCGGGTGGGATGAGCTGCCCGGGCATGTCCGGCACGCGGTGGAGCGGATCATCGGTGACCGGGTGGTCGGGGCGGTCTCCCAGCCTGGCGGCTACTCCCCGGGCACCGCCGACCGGGTGCGGACCGCCGGTGGTCGACGGGCGTTCGTCAAGGCGGTCAGCCCGGCGCAGAACCCGGACACTCCCCGGATGCACCGCGCGGAGGCCCGGCACACCGCCGCAATGCCCCTGTCGGCACCGACGCCCCGGCTGCTCGGCTGCCACGACGACGGCGAGTGGGTGGCGCTCGTGTTGACCGACGTGGACGGACGACACCCGTACACCCCCTGGCGGGACGCCGAACTCGACTTGACGCTGCGTACGCTGGAAACCCTGGCCGGGACGCTCACGCCGAACCCGGTGCCGGACACGCCGACCGCCGCCGAACGGCTGGCCCACGATTTCGGCGGCTGGCGGCGGATCGTCGCCGACCCGCCGCCCCGGCTCGACCCGTGGGTCACCGGGCACCTCGACGAGTTGTGCGCGGCGGCCGACCGGGGGCTGACCGGGCTGACCGGGGACACCCTGTGCCATCTGGACGTGCGGGCCGACAACCTGTTGATCGGCCCGGACGGCACGGTCACCGTGGTGGACTGGCCGTGGGCCTGCCGGGGCCCCGCCTGGCTGGACACGGCGTTGCTGCTGGTCAACGTACGGTTGCACGGCGGGCACGACACCGAGGCGCTGCTGCGCCGGCTGCCGCTCACCGCCGGGGCCGACCCGGCCGCCCTGACCGGTTTCTACGCCGGGCTGGCCGGCTTCTTCACCGACAGCGCGCGCCGCCCGCCGCCGCCCAACATTCCCACCGTCCGCGCCTTCCAGCAGGCCCAGGCCGACGCTCTGCTGCCCTGGCTGCGCCACCGCCTCTCCCGCCCGCAGAATGCTGGCTGATCAAGAGGTTCGCGTCACCGCCAGCGGATTCCGTGACGCAAACCTCTTGATCAACGCGGACGGGCGACGGAAGGCAGCGCGCGGACGGGCGACGGAAGGCAGCGCGCGGACGGGCGACGGAAGGCAGCGCGCGGACGGGCGACGGAAGGCAGCGCGCGGACGGGCGACGGAAGGCAGGGCGCGGACGGGCGGGCGGTGGAAGGGGCGCGGGCGGGGGGAGAGAGGCCGGGGGTCAGTGGAGTTGGTGGGTGAGGAAGGGGAGAACGAGGTGGGGTAGCAGGGGGGTGGTGGGGATGTCCTGGTGGGTGAGGCCGGGGAGGATCGCGAGGCGGGAGGTCGGACGCGAGGTGCCGTCGCCGCCCGGGTCACGGTGCCCACCGCCGAGCAGCCCGTAGAACTCGGCCATGTGGGCGACCGGGATCGCGTCCGCGTCGGCGAAGACCAGCAGGGTCGGTACGGCCAGCGCCGCCACCTGCGGTGTCCAGTCGTACTCGCGGCGGAGCAGGTCACCGGTCTTGGCCCAGAGCACCGGCCAGTCCTGCGGCCGGGGGGCGATCCGCGTGTAGAGCTGGTGCGGGGGCGTGCCGCGCATCCGTTCGCCGGCCCGCTCGTCCTGGCCGGACATGGCGGCCAGCACCCCGGGATACCAACCCCGCCGCCGGAACGGGGTGGAGACCAGCACCAGCCGGCGTACCAGGTCCGGATGCTGGACGGCGGTCCGCAGCGCCACCCCGCCGCCCAGGGAGTAGCCGAGCAGCTGCGCCCCGGGCAGGTCGAGGTGCCGCAGCAGCGCGGCGACGTCGTCGGCCATCGACTCGTAGCGCAGTGGACGGTCCACGTCGGCGGTGCGACCGTGCCCCTGGAGGTCGACCGCAATCACCCGACGGCGGTGGGCCAGCGCCGGCAGGATCGGGGCGAACATCTCCGCCGCGCCGTAGCCGCCGTGCAGCAGCACCAGCGGGGGTCCGTCACCGTGTTCCTCGTACCAGAGCCGCAGCCCGTTGACGTCGGCATAGCTCACCGGGTCTCCTCCGACCTGCTCCGGGCCTCGGGCCGACCGGGGACGCCCTGACGGCGACCCCGCGGACCTGCGGCGGGACGGGCGCGGGGTGGGAGGGGTACGGGCGCGTCGGCAGGGCCGGTGACCTGCGGGTTCGCGGTGGCGCAGGGGTGGGTGGGCGCGGCAGGTTTCGAACCTGCGACCCCCCGCTTGTAAGGCGGGTGCTCTCCCACTGAGCTACGCGCCCGGAACGCCCGTGCGGGCGGGCCGGTGGCTGGCAAGCTTACCTGCCGGCCGCCGGCCCGTCGCAACGGTATGCCCGGAGACCGGTCAGGCGGCGACCGTGTCGGCGAGGGCCTTGCGCCAGCTCTGCTGGTCGCGCGCCTCACCCGGCATGTTCATCTCGGCGAACCGGACGATGCCGGCCTTGTCGATGACGAAGGTGCCCCGGTTGGCGATGCCGGCGAGGTCGTTGAAGACGCCGTACGCCTGGGCGACCGCCCCGTGCGGCCAGAAGTCGGCCAGCAGCGGGAACTGGTAGCCCTCCTTCTCGGCCCAGATCTTGTGCGCGTAGATCGAGTCGACGCTGACGGTGAGCACCTGCACGTCGTCGTTGACGTAGTCGTTGAGGTTGTCCCGCACCTCGCACAGCTCGCCCTGGCAGATGCCGGTGAAGGCGAGCGGGTAGAAGACCAGCAGCACGGTGCGGTTGCCCCGGTAGTCCGAGAGCCGTACCTCCTGGTTGTTCTGGTCCTTCAGCAGGAAGTCGGGTGCCTCGGCACCAACCTCGATCGGCATGCGAACTCCTTGGGTCGAGTCTGAGGTGGGTCCAGCCTGCCACACCCGGCGCGGACGCCCCGGGTGCGGGATTGCTCAGTCGCGTACGGCCTACTACTTGCGGCCCTTGGATCCGCGGCGCAGCACGAGCCGGGCACCGCTCCAGTCCTTGCCGGCGTTGAGGGTCGAGGTCTGCTGGAGCCCCGCGGTCTGCGCCGACTCGGCGACCTCGCTCGGCTCGACGTGCCCGTCCCGGCCGGCCTTCGGGGTCAACAGCCACACGACTCCGGCGTCGGCCAGCGGACCGAGGGCGTCGACGAGGAGCTCGAAGAGGTCACCGTCACCGTCGCGGTACCAGACGAGCACCGCGTCGACCACCTCGTCGGTGTCCTCGTCGACCAGTTCTCCACAGCGGTCGGTCAGGGCGTCCCGGAGATCCTGGTCGACGTCCTCGTCGTACCCCATCTCCATGACGACCATGCCCGGTTCGATCCCGAACCGGTCCGCCAGGAGACGTACCCCGTCGGCGGCCTGACCAGCGGTCGCGCTCACTGTCGCGTGCCTCCTCATCTCGTCCCTGCCCGGCGGCGTCGCGGTGACGCCGTCAGGCAGAGTCCACACAGTTGTGGTCCGTCGCGCAAGTGGCGCACCGGGTGGAACGGAATTTACCGTGCCAGCAGCGTACGGGCACCCTGGGTAATGGCATCCTCGGAGACCAGGACCTGACGGGCGGCCGGACCTAATGGTACAAACGAGTCAACTGCCGCCACCCGCCGCGCCGCCCCCACGTATCCCGCGTCGACCAGCGCCGCGAGAATGCCCTCGCCCACCCCGCCGGAGCGCCGCGTCTCGTCCACCACCAGCACCCGCCCGGTCACCGACGCCTCCCGGATCAGGTCCGCCACCGGCAGCGGAGCCAGCCACCGCAGGTCCACCACCCGGCAGCCGATCCCCTCGTCGGCCAGGGTCGACGCCGCCCGCAGCGACATCCGCACCCCGTTACCGAACGTGACGATGGTGACGTCCTCGGCGGAGCCGACGCCGTACACCCGGGCCCGGCCGATCGGGGCGTGACCGGCAGCCCAGGCGGACGGCTCAGCGTAGGCGCCCAGCCACTCACCGTCACCAGCCTCGTACAGATCCCGGGTGTGGTAGAGGGCGATCGGCTCCAGGAACACCGAGACCGTGCCGTCCACCACCGCGGCGGCCAGGCAGGTCCGCAGCAGCGGCCCGGCGTCGTCCGGCCGCGCCGGCACCGCGACCACCAGACCGGGCACGTCCCGCAGTACGGCCACCGAGTTGTCGTTGTGGAAGTGCCCCCCGAACCCCTCCTGGTACGCCAGCCCCGGCACCCGCACCACCATCGGGTTGCGGAACGCCCCCTGCGAGAAGAACTGCAACGTGGCCGCCTCGCCCCGCAACTGGTCCTCGGCGTTGTGCAGGTACGCCAGGTACTGGATCTCCGGCACCGGCAGCATCCCGGCCAGCCCGGCGCCCAGCCCCAGCCCCAGCACCGACGTCTCGTCCAGCAGGGTGTCGAAGACCCGGGCCGCCCCGAACCGCTCCCGCAGCCCCTTGGTCACCCCGTACACCCCGCCCTTGGCGGCGACGTCCTCGCCGAAGACCGCCAACTGCGGATGGCTGAGCATCCCGTCGGCGAGGGCCGCGTTGATGCTCTGCGCGAGGGTCAACGGGCCGGCCAGTTCCGGCGGCTTGCCGCCGAACGCCTCCGCCCGGCCGGCCGCGTCCGGTCCGGCCGCCCGCTGGGCGGCCTGCGCCACGGCGGCGGCGACCCGCGACGGCCGGCGCGGCGACAGCGGGGCCACCACCTCGGCCACCGCGGCCAGCTTCGGCTCGTCGAGCACCTCCTCGGCGGTCCGTCGCACCTGCCAGCCCCGCTCGTCGTAGCGGGCCAGCAACTCCTCCCCGGTGGCCACCCCGGCCTCGACGAGCAGCCGGGCGGTGGCCAGCACCGGGTCGCGCGCCTCGTCGGCGGCGATCTCGGCGGTGCTGCGGTACGCCTGCTCGGCGTCGGCACCGGCGTGGCCCAGCAACCGCACGGTACGCAGGTGCAGCACCGCCGGGCGACGGTGCCGCCGCACCCAGCCGGCGGCCTCGGCGGCCACCGCGTGCACGGCCACCGGATCAGTGCCGTCGGCGGTGAAGTACCGCACCCCCGGCCGGGCCCGCAGGGTCCGCTCCACCCAGCCCTCCGGTGACCGGACGCTGATGCCCAGGCCGTTGTCCTCGCAGACGAAGAGCACCGGGATCCGCAGGCCGGTGTGGTCGTACCAGCCGGCGGTGTTGAAGGCGGCGGTGGCGCTGGCGTGGTTGACCGAGGCGTCGCCGAACGAACAGACGACGATGGCGTCCCGGGGCCACGGCGAGCGCGGCGGGCCGTCCGGGTCGTCGCGCCGGCCGGCGGTGTCCATCCGGCGTAGCCGCTCCACGGCCAGCCCCAACCCGACCGCCCGGGGCAGGTGCGAGGCGATGGTGGAGGTGGTCGGCACCACGGCCAGGTCGGCGCGGCCGAAGACCTTGTGCCGGCCCCCGGCGATCGGGTCCCGGGTCGAGGCGACCATACCGCGCAGCACGTCCCGGGCCGCCCCGGCGTACGCCTCCTGCCATCCGTCCCGGTCCGGGCCGCCCGCCGGGTCGGCCACCGCCGGCTCGGGGCGAGGGCCGGTGGCGACGGAGGTTCCGGGCCCGACGTCGGCCGGGTCTCCCGCCGGGCCGGACGGGTCGGCGGCGGAACCGGCGGACGTGACGGTCTGAGCGGAACCGGCGGACGTGACGGTCTGAGCGGAACCGGCGGACGTGACGGTCTGAGCGGAACCGGCGGACGTGACGGTCTGACCGGTGGGGACGGCTGCTACCGGGGTGGCGGTCCGCTGGCGGGGCACCGGCTCGGCGGTGCCGTCGGCACCCACCCGGTAGGCGACCGCTCCGGCCGGGGACGGCGGCACGGCGAGGCCGTCGACCGCGTCCGCGTCCGGCGGGCCGGCGTCAGGGGTTCCCGAGGACGCGGCAACGGCGTCCGGCAGACCGGTCGACGGGCCGGCGGCGTCCGGGGCTCCGGGCGGCGCGGCGACGGCGTGCGACGCCCCGGTGACCGCCGGGGAACCGGGCGCGTCCGGGTGACCGGGCCGGGAGCCGGCGTCCGGACCTGCGGCGGGCGGGCCGGTGTGGTGCGCTCCGGCGGGCGCGGGGACGTCGTCGACCGCCGGGTGGCCGCCGTCGGTGGGGGCGGCGGCCGGCCGACTGCCGCCGTCAGGGGTGTCGGCGGGCTCATGGACGCCGTCGGGGGTGTCGGTCGGCTCATGGACGCCGTCGGGGTCTCCGGTCGTCGGCTGGTCGTCGGCGTCCGGGTCACCGGTCGCCGCCGCGAGATCCCCGCCGGTCCCGGCGTCGCCGCCGGGGAAGTCGCCGGCGGCCTGGGCGGCGCGTAGGCAGTAGAACGCGCCGGAGCGGTAGTGCAGCAGGGCGGGGTCGGTGGGGCGCAGCGCGGCGGCCACCGCCGCGTTGGCCTCGTGCCCGGCCGAGCCGATCGTGTAGAAGCCCTCGTCAAAGCTGCGCAGCCACCGCGCGGCCAGGTCGAGCTGGCGGCTGGTCACCTGCGCGTCGAACAGGGCGAGCACCTGTCGCCCGGTCAGCGCGGCACCGGGCCGGACGGGTTGCCCGGGGTCACGCCGCCGCTCGGGCTCGGGCAACGCGCCCAGGGTCTCCCGGAACCGGTCGTCGAGATCTTGCGGGGTGGTCACGCGATCAGCATTACCGACGGAGGCCACGGTCGCCCAGTCAGACACGACCCGACCGGGCCACGACGCCGGGCCGCACCCCGCTGTGGACGGTCCCCGTGGGGCACCGTCCCGCCCCGTTTCCGCAGTGTGGACAGCCTGCCCGCTGGTCGGGCGACGGGCCGGCGCGGCGGGCACCCGGTCCGCCGGACGCTGTTCGGCTGCCGGAGACGGTGCCGGTCTCCGATCGTCACCTGACGGCCACCGTGGGTCGCGACGCTGCCGGGGTCAGGAACGCACCGGACCCTGGGGAGGCTCCCATGGCACTGTCCCGACGTACCGTCCTGCTCTCCGGCGCGGCGCTCGGCGCGGTCGGCGCGACCGGCGGCCGGTCCACGCCCGCCGACGCCGCCGACGGCCGTCCCGCCCGGCCGGCGGTGCCGGCCCGGCACCGGCCGCTGGTCTGGCCGTTCACCCTCGGGGTGGCCTCCGGTGACCCCGACCACCAGGGGGTGGTGCTGTGGACCCGGCTGGCGCCGCAGCCGTTGGCCGAGGACGGCCTGGGCGGCATGCCCGGCCGGACGGTCGAGGTGCAGTGGGAGGTCGCCGCCGACGCACTGTTCCGGCACGTCGTCCAGCGGGGTACCCAGACCGCCCGGCCCGAGGCGGCGCACAGCGTGCACGTCGAGCTGACCGGGCTGCTGCCGGGACGGGAGTACTTCTACCGGTTCCGGGCCGAGGGGCACCTCTCCCCCACCGCGCGCACCCGGACCGCGCCCGACCCGGCGTCCCTGCCCACCGCGCTGGCGATGGGTTTCGTCTCCTGCTCCCACTACGAGCAGGGGTACTTCACCGCGTACCGGCGGCTGGCCGAGAGCGCGCCGGAGCTGATCCTGCACCTCGGCGACTACCAGTACGAGTACGCCCGGGAGTACGGCCCCGAACGACCGCGCGGGCACGAGGGGCCGGAGACCCGGACGCTGGCCAACTACCGGCAGCGGCACGCCCAGTACAAGACCGATCCGGATCTGCAGGCGGCGCACGCGGTGGCCCCCTGGGCGGTGGTCTTCGACGACCATGAGGTGGAGAACAACTGGGCCGGCGCGGTGCCGGAGGAGCCGGACCCGGACTTCCTGGCCCGGCGGGCCGCCGCCTTCCAGGCGTACCACGAGAACATGCCGTTGCGGCGGTCCTCGGTGCCGCGCGGTCCGGACATCGCGCTGTACCGGCGGTTGCGCTGGGGTCGGCTGGCCACCTTCCACCTGCTCGACACCCGGCAGTACCGGGACGACCAGGCGTGCGGGGACGGCTACCGGGACTGCCCGGCGGCGGCCGACCCGGGTCGCACCATCACCGGGACGGCGCAGGAGCAGTGGCTGCTGGACGGGTTCCGCCGCTCCGACACCCGCTGGGACCTGCTCGCCCAGCAGGTGTTCTTCGCCGCCCGGGACCGTGACCCCGGGCCGACCCGGCTGACCAGCATGGACGCCTGGGACGGCTACCTGGCCTCCCGGGACCGGATCACCAGGGGCTGGGTAGCCGCCGGGGTCCGCAACCCGGTGGTGCTCACCGGCGACGTGCACGCGCACTGGGCGGCCGACCTGAAGCTGGACTACCTCGACCCGGCGGCGCGGACGGTCGGCACCGAGCTGGTCTGTTCCTCGGTCACCTCGGGCGGGGACGGTTTCGACTCGGCCAGCGGCTCGCACCCGTGGCTGCGGACCAACCCGCACCTGCGGTTCCAGAACGACCTGCGCGGTTTCGTCCGGACCACGATCACCCCCGCGCAGCTCAGTGCGGACTTCATGGTGCTGCCGTACGTGAGCCGGGCGGGTGCGCCGGCGTACCCCCGGGCGTCGTTCGTGGTCGAGGACCGGGTGCCCGGCCTGCACCAGACGTACGACCGGCCGCCGTCCACCGCCCGCGTCCGGCCGGTGGACCGGGACCGCTACACGGTCGAGACGGAGACCGGGCTGCGCTGATCGCGGCCGGTCGGGGCCCTGGGGGCCGGCCGGGCGTCGGCCGGGGCCGGGGCGGGTCAGCCGGGGAGGAAGGAGAAGCGGACCTGGCGCGACGGGTTGTCGCCGTTGGGGTCGACCAGGCAGACCGACTGCCAGGTGCCGAGTTGGAGCCGGCCGCCGAGCACCGGCAGCGTCGCGTACGGCGGGACGAAGGCGGGCAGCACGTGGTCGCGGCCGTGGCCGGGCGAGCCGTGCCGGTGCCGCCAACGGTCGTCGGTGGGCAGCAGGTCGTCCAGGGCCCGCAGCAGGTCGTCGTCGGAGCCGGCGCCGGTCTCGATGATCGCCACCCCGGCGGTGGCGTGCGGCACGAAGACGTGCAGCAGGCCGTCGCCCTGCCCGGCGACGAACCGTTCGGCCTCGGCCGTGATGTCGGCGACGGTGGGACGGGAACCGGTCCGGACGGTGATCACCTCACTGCGCATAGGGCGGATTCTGCCGCATGCGTCGCACTGCCGCCGCCGCCCGGGGGCGCTGCCGCCGCCGTCCGGGGGCGCTATCGCCGCCCGCCCGGGGGCGCTGGCGGTCCCCGGCGACGGCGCGGCCGTCCACGCAAAGTTACCGACGGGTACCTGTGTTCAGCGTCGCGTCTGAGGGAGCTACAGGTGACGCCGGGTGCCACCAGAGGGCAGGATGGCGCTAGAGACCTATCCCACACACAACCGAGGGAACGCCTGTGGCTACGGAACGCAAGCGCCCGGTGATCACCGCTGGTCTGCCGAGCCAGCTTCCGGACATCGACCCTGAAGAGACCGGCGAATGGGTCGAGTCGCTCGACGGTGTCATCGACGAGCGCGGAACCAAGCGCGCCCGGTACGTCATGCTGAGCCTGCTGGAGCGGGCCCGCGAGCGGCAGGTCGGGGTTCCGTCCCTGACCACCACCGACTACATCAACACGATCGCCCCGGAGCAGGAACCCTGGTTCCCGGGTGACGAGCACATCGAGCGACGGATCCGGGCGTACGTCAGGTGGAACGCGGCGATGCTGGTGCACCGGGCGCAGCGGCCGGAGATCGGCGTCGGCGGGCACATCTCCACCTTCGCCAGCTCCGCCTCCCTCTACGAGGTGGGCTTCAACCACTTCTTCCGGGGCAAGAACCACCCGGGCGGCGGGGACCACATCTTCTACCAGGGCCACGCCTCCCCCGGCATGTACGGGCGGGCGTTCCTGGAGGGCCGGCTCTCGGAGGACCAGCTCGACGGGTTCCGGCAGGAGCTGTCGCACCCGGGCGGCGGGCTGCCGTCGTACCCGCACCCGCGGCTGATGCCGGACTTCTGGGAGTTCCCCACGGTGTCCATGGGCCTGGGCCCGCTGAACGCGATCTACCAGGCCCGGTTCAACCGCTACCTGCACCACCGGGGCATCAAGGACACCTCCCAGCAGCACGTCTGGGCGTTCCTCGGCGACGGCGAGATGGACGAGGTGGAGTCGCTCGGCGCGATCGGCGTCGCCGCCCGCGAGGAGCTGGACAACCTCACCTTCGTGATCAACTGCAACCTCCAGCGGCTGGACGGCCCGGTCCGGGGCAACGGCAAGGTGATGCAGGAGCTGGAGGCGTTCTTCCGGGGCGCCGGCTGGAACGTGATCAAGGTGGTCTGGGGCCGGGAGTGGGACCCGCTGCTCGCCGCGGACACCGACGGCGCGCTGGTCAACCTGATGAACACCACCCCCGACGGCGACTACCAGACCTACAAGGCGGAGTCCGGGGCGTACGTGCGGGAGCACTTCTTCGGCCGCGACCAGCGGACCCGCAGGATGGTCGAGCACCTGTCCGACGACGAGATCTGGAACCTCAAGCGGGGCGGGCACGACTACCGCAAGCTCTACGCGGCCTACAAGGCGGCCACCGAGCACACCGGGCAGCCGACCGTCATCCTGGCCAAGACCATCAAGGGCTGGACGCTGGGCTCGCACTTCGAGGGCCGTAACGCCACGCACCAGATGAAGAAGCTGACGCTTGACGACCTCAAGCTGTTCCGCGACCGCCTCTATCTGGACATCCCGGACAAGGTGCTGGAGGAGAACCCGTACCTGCCGCCGTACTAC
The DNA here is from genome assembly GCF_053667945.1 of Micromonospora sp. SCSIO 07396. Taxonomy (NCBI): domain Bacteria; kingdom Bacillati; phylum Actinomycetota; class Actinomycetes; order Micromonosporales; family Micromonosporaceae; genus Micromonospora; species Micromonospora sp. SCSIO 07396. The sequence goes on along the minus strand of NZ_CM132210.1, from coordinate 894,554 downwards.
ACCCCTGGTGAGTCCTCCGACGAGCTGGCCTACCTGCGGGAGCGGCGCGAGCAGCTCGGCGGTTTCCTGCCGTCGCGGCGGACCAGCCACAAGAAGCTGGCGATCCCGGGGCCGGAGCGGTTCGCCGACGTCAAGCGCGGTTCGGGCAAGCAGAAGGTGGCCACCACGATGGCCTTCGTCCGCCTGCTCAAGGACATCATGAAGGACAAGGAGTTCGGCAAGCGCTGGGTGCCGATCATCCCGGACGAGGCGCGCACCTTCGGCCTCGACTCGATCTTCCCGACCGCGAAGATCTACTCGCCGCACGGCCAGCGGTACACCTCGGTCGACCGGGACCTGTTCCTGTCCTACAAGGAGTCGACCACCGGGCAGATCCTGCACGAGGGGATCAACGAGGCCGGCTCGGTCGCCTCGTTCACCGCCGCCGGCACCGCGTACGCCACCCACGACGAGCCGATGATCCCGATGTACATCTTCTATTCGATGTTCGGGTTCCAGCGCACCGGTGACGGCTTCTGGGCGGCGGCCGACCAGATGGCCCGGGGCTTCGTCCTCGGCGCGACGGCCGGGCGGACCACGCTCAACGGTGAGGGTCTCCAGCACGAGGACGGCCACTCGCTGCTGCTGGCCGCCACCAACCCGGCGGTGGTCGCCTACGACGCGGCGTTCGCCTTCGAGCTGGCCCACATCGTCGAGAACGGCCTGCACCGGATGTACGGCGAGGAGCAGGAGAACATCTTCTACTACCTCACCATCTACAACGAGCCCATCCACCAGCCGGTGGAGCCGGCCGACGTGGACGTCGACGGGCTGCTCAAGGGCATCTACCGCTACGCGCCGGCCCCGCAGGTCGACGGCCCGAAGGCGAACATCCTGGCCTCCGGCACCGGCATGCAGTGGGCGCTCAAGGCGCAGCAGCTGCTCGCCCAGGACTGGGGGGTGGCCGCCGACGTCTGGTCGGTGACCTCCTGGACGGAGCTGCGCCGGGACGCGGTGCTCTGCGAGGAGCACAACCTGCTCAACCCGGGCGCGGAGCAGCGGGTGCCGTACATCGCGCAGAAGCTGGCCGACGCCGACGGGCCGAAGGTCGCGGTCAGCGACTGGATGCGCGCGGTACCGGACCTGATCGCCCGTTGGGTACCTGGCGACTACACCTCGCTCGGCACCGACGGCTTCGGCATGTCGGACACCCGGCACGCGCTGCGGCGGCACTTCCACGTCGACGCCGAGTCGGTGGCGGTGGCGACGCTGCGGCAGCTCGCCCTGCGCGGCACGGTCCCGGCCGGTGTCCCGGCCGAGGCCGCCAAGAAGTACGCGATCGACGACGTCAACGCCGCCCCGGTCGGCGAGACCGGCGGGGACAGCTAGTCCCCGAGGTACGACGCAGGGCCCGGCGCGGTGCGCCGGGCCCTTCCGCGTTGCCGGGTCGGGGTCAGCCGACGGCGGCCAGGTCGGTGAGCCGGGCCAGCGACTCCTCCAGGTCGGCACCGACCCGGCGCAGCCCGAGGCGCAGCAGGGCACCCTTGACCGGGCCGGCCGGCCAGCGCACCACGATCAGCCGGACGATCGTGCCGCCCTCCTCCTCGTCGGCGGTGAGCTGCACGTAGATCTCGGTACGCGCCTCGGCGCGGGCCCCGGCCCCCCGGGCGCGTTCCCGCCAGCCGATCAGGGTGGGTTCCTGGTAGGCGATCACCTCGGCCTCGTGCGCCGAGCCGCGCCCGGCCTGGACGAGTTGTCGGCGACCGAAGCCCTCCCCCGAAAGGACCTCGGCGGCCCGGACCCCGGCCAGCCAGGCGGGCAACTGCTCGGCCCGCTGGACGACTTCCCATACCGCTTCCACCGGCGCCATCACGTGCGCACTGCGTTCGACGAGGATCATTCTGTTCTTCCCCCACTGAGGACATCCGCGATATTCCGCACTCTATGCGCTAAATCGGACTTACTGGGACGTGTTCGGAAAAAGACACGCCGACAGCCCTTGCGCCCGCATTGCCTCGCACCTATGGCGCTCGCGGACTTCGCGCCCTAGAGTGCGAACACGTTTCGCGTTCTGGGAGGGTGGATGACGACCGCACCGATCCCCGGTTTCCCCGCCGGTTTCCGTTGGGGGGTGTCCACCTCGGCGTACCAGATCGAGGGGGGTGCCGACGCCGACGGCCGGGGACCGTCCATCTGGGACACCTTCGCGCACACCCCCGGCCGGATCATCGACGGCAGCACCGGCGACGTGGCCTGCGACCACTACCACCGGCACCGGGAGGACGTCGCGCTGCTGGCCGGGCTCGGGGTCTCGGCGTACCGGTTCTCGATCGCCTGGCCCCGGGTACGCCCCGGCGGCACCGGCCCGGTCAACGCCGCCGGCCTGGACTTCTACGACCGGCTCGTGGACGACCTGCTGGCCGCCGGCATCGACCCGGTCGCCACCCTGTTCCACTGGGACCTGCCACAGCCCCTCCAGGACGCCGGCGGCTGGCTCAACCGGGACACCGCCGCCCACTTCGCCGAGTACGCCGACGTGACCGCCGCCCGCCTCGGCGACCGGGTGAAGCTCTGGATCACCCTCAACGAACCGTTCATCCACCTGAGCCTCGGCCACGGCACCGGCGAACACGCCCCCGGCCAGACCCTGCTCTTCGACTCCTTCCCCGCCGCCCACCACCAACTGCTCGGGCACGGACTGGCCGTCGCCGCGCTGCGCGCGCACAGCACCGCGCCGGTGGCCATCGCCAACAACTACTCGCCTGTCATCCGCCACGGCGACACCGACGCCGACCGGGCCGCCGCGGCGGCGTACGACGCCCTGCACAACCACCTGTTCACCGACCCGCTGCTGGGCCGGGGCTACCCCGACGGTTTCGACCCGGGCGTGGTCCGCGACGGCGACCTCACGGTGATCGCCGCGCCGCTGGACGTGCTCGGCGTCAACTACTACAACCCGACCGGGGTACGCGCCCCCGAGGAGGGCTCCCCGCTGCCGTTCGAGCTGGTCCCGCTGGAGGGCTACCCGCTGACCGCGTTCGACTGGCCGGTGGTCCCGGACGGGCTGCGTACCCTGCTCGTCGGCCTGCGCGACAGGTACGGCGACGCGCTGCCGCCGATCCAGGTCACCGAGGGCGGCTGCGCCTACGACGACGTCCCGGACGCCGACGGTCTGGTGCCCGACCCGGACCGGATCGCCTACCTCGACGGGCACCTGCGCGCCGTGCGGGCCGCCATCGACGAGGGCGTCGACGTGACCGGGTACTTCGTCTGGTCGCTGCTGGACAACTGGGAGTGGGCGGAGGGCTTCACCAAGCGCTTCGGCCTGGTGCACGTCGACTTCGCCACCGGAACCCGCACGCCCAAGTCCTCGTACGCCTGGTACCGGGCCCAGGTCGGCCGGGGGTGACCACCGTCGACCCGACGCCGGCCTCGCTGCCGGCGGCGCTCGCCGACCCGGTCGTCCCGGTCCGGCGGAGCTGGATCGCGTTGATCTTCGCGGCCAACCTCGGGGTGTGGATGGCCTTCTTCACCCCCATCCAGGTGCTGCTGCCCCAACAGGTGGAACGGATCTCGCCGGACCACAAGGAGGCGATGCTGGCCGTCGTCACCGGGCTGGGCGCGCTCGCGGCGGTGCTGGCCAACCCGCTCGCCGGGGCGCTGTCGGACCGCACCTGCCTGCGCATCGGCGGGCGGGAGTTCGGCCGCCGGCACGTCTGGACGGCCGGCGGCGCGGTGCTCGGCGCGTTGGCGCTGGTGCTGCTGGCCCGGCAGCAGACCATCGCCGGGGTCGCGCTGGGCTGGGTCGCCGCCCAGGTCTGCTTCAACGCGATGCTGGCCAGCCTCACCGCCGGCATCCCCGACCGGGTGCCGGTGGTGCAGCGCGGCGGGGTCTCCGGCTGGGTGGGCATCCCGCAGGCGCTCGGCCTGGTGCTCGGCGCGGTACTGGTCACCGCCCTGGTCAGCGGCACCGTGCCCGGCTACACCGCGATGGCGTTGGCGGTGCTGCTGCTGTCGTTGCCGTTCGCCCTCCTCACCCCCGACGACCCGCTGCCCCGGCAGCACCGCCCGCCGCTGCGGCTACGCGCGCTGGTCGCCTCGATGTGGATCGACCCGCGCCGGCACCCGGACTTCGCCTGGGCCTGGATCACCCGGTTCCTGGTGCAGATCGGCAACGCCCTGGGCACCCTCTACCTGCTGTACTTCCTCACCGACGGGGTGCGCTACCCCGACCCCGAGGGCGGGCTGCTGGTGCTGATCCTGCTCTACACCCTCGGCATGATGCTCACCGCCGTGGTCGCCGGGATGCTGTCCGACCGGTCCGGCCGGCGCAAGGTCTACGTGATCGTGTCCGGGGTGGTGATGGCGGTGGCCGCGCTGCTGCTGGCGGTCGCGCCGACCTGGCCGATGGCGCTGGTCGCGGCCGTGCTGCTCGGTGCCGGCTACGGCGTCTACCTGTCGGTCGACGCGGCGCTGATCACCGAGGTGCTGCCGCGCGCCACCGACCGGGCCAAGGACCTCGGGGTGATCAACATCGCGAACTCGGCACCCCAGGTGCTCGGCCCGGCGCTCTCCGCCCCGATCGTGGTCCACCTGGGCGGCTACCCGACGCTGTACGCGGTGACCGCCGTGGTGACCCTGCTCGGCAGCGCCCTGGTCCTCAAGATCCGGGGAGTGCGCTGACCCCCGGCGGCGACCCGGCCGGGCGGGTCGGGCCGCCGCCGTCGTCGTCGCCGTCGCCGTCGCCGTCGCCGTCCAAGGGTCGACAACGCCCGGCGGCGGCGTCCCGGCCCCCTGGCGAAACCCGGTCGCGGCCGGCCGTAGGCTGGACGGCGTGACGGTACGTGTGCGCTTCGCCCCCTCCCCGACCGGTATGTTCCACGTCGGCGGCGCCCGCTCGGCGCTGCAGAACTGGATCTTCGCCAAGCAGCAGGGTGGGGTGTTCGTGCTGCGCGTCGAGGACACCGACGCCGCCCGCAACAAGCCCGAGTGGACCGAGGGCATCCTGTCCGCGCTGGAGTGGATCGGCATCGCCCGCGACACCTACGAGGGCCCCTACTTCCAGTCGGCGTACGCCGGTGAGCACCGGGCCGCCGCCGGGCGGCTGCACGACGCCGGCCGGGCCTACTACTGCGACTGCACCCGGGAGGCGGTGCAGGCCCGTACCGGCTCGCAGTACCAGGGCTACGACGGCTTCTGCCGGGACCGGGGCCTGCCCCCGGGCGAGGGTCGGGCGCTGCGCTTCCGTACCCCCGACGAGGGCACGACCGTGGTGGTCGACCTGATCCGGGGCGAGCCGACGTTCGAGAACAAGCTGATCGAGGACTTCGTCATCGCCCGGGGCGACGGCTCCCCGGTGTTCCTGCTCGCCAACGTCGTGGACGACATGACGATGGGCATCACCCACGTGATCCGGGCCGAGGAGCACCTGCCGAACACCCCGAAGCAGCAACTCCTCTGGGACGCGCTCGGGGTGAAGCCGCCGATCTGGGCGCACGTGCCGGTGGTGGTCAACGAGAAGCGGCAGAAGCTCTCCAAGCGCCGCGACAAGGTGGCCCTGGAGGCGTACCGGGACGAGGGTTACCTCGCCGCCGCGATGCGCAACTACCTGATGCTGCTCGGCTGGGCGCCCTCGGGCGACCGGGAGATCGTGCCCTGGTCGGTGATCGAGGAGGAGTTCCGGTTGGCCGAGGTCAACCCCTCCCCCGCCTTCTTCGACGAGAAGAAGCTGCGCGCGTTCAACGGCGAGTACATCCGCGCGCTGCCGGTCGACGAGTTCGTGGCCGCCTGCCGGCCGTGGCTGACCGGCACCGGCACCATCGCGCCGCCACCGTGGCAGCCGGAGGAGTTCGACGCCGACGCGTTCGCCGCGGTGGCGCCGCTGGCGCAGACCCGGATCGCGGTGCTCAGCGAGATCGTGCCCAACGTCGACTTCCTCTTCCTCGCCGACCCGCTGATCGACGAGGCGGCCTGGGCCAAGGCGATGAAGGAGGGGGCGGCCGAGCTGCTCGACGCGGCCGTCGCCGGCTACACGGCACTGGAGTCCTGGGACGCGGAGTCGCTGAAGTCGACGCTGGAGGCGGTCGGCGCGGAACGCGGTCTCAAGCTGGGCAAGGCGCAGGCCCCGGTCCGGGTGGCGGTCACCGGCCGTACCGTCGGGCTGCCGCTGTTCGAGTCGCTTGAGGTGCTCGGTCGGGAACGCACCCTGGCCCGGCTGCGCGCCGCCCGGCTCCGCCTGGTCTAGCCGCCACGACACCGACGCGGGGCCCACCGGTGACCGGTGGGCCCCGCGTCGGTGTCCGGTCAGGTCCGGCTGGCCCGGCGGCGGCGCAGGAACAGCCCGGCGGCGAGCGCGGCGAGCAGCACCAGGCCACCGGCCGCCCAGAGCCAGCCCCGGCCGGCGTCGTCGGTGCCGGCGGCGGCGACCGGGGTGGTCGACGGGGAGGCGGGTGCCGTGCTGCTCGGCGTCGGTGACGGGGTGGGGCTGGCCGACGGGGTGACCGACGGCGACGGGGGCGCGGCGGCAGTGCCGGTGGTGAGGGTGAACCGCACCTCCCCCTTGACCGGGTGCCCGTCACTGGAAGGCAATTGATAGTCGACGATATAGAGACCGGCCGCGCCCGGGGCGAACGGCACCCTGACCCGGCTGCCGGAGAAGGTCGGCTCGCCACCGGCGGCCGGGACGTTGTCCGGCCCGGTCACTGTGATCTTCGTCCTGCCCGGATCGAGTTTGGCCAGGAAACGCAGCTCGACGGCGGCCGGCGCGGCGGCGACCTTGGCCCCGTTGGCCGGATTGCTCCCGGTCAGCGAGTTGTGTGCCAGCGCCGGCGACGCCGGCAACAACGCCACGCCGAGCGCCACGCCGACCAGCACTGGCACCGCCCGCACCAGCCGTGGGACCCTGCCCCCCATGAAGTCCTCCGCAAAGGTACGATCCGCCCGCTGATCACGCGGCTGAGCATTGGTCGTTCCAGGATCGCAGATAGTTCCACATATTGTTCCCAGAGCTGCATCCGAGCGATGTTCCAGGAAGTCTGTGCGGTGTGGCCGGCGCTGCCCGGTCACGCGCCGATGCCGACCGACCCGCGCGTGACCCGCAGCACAGCCATCCATCGAACGGGGCGAGGAGGCGGCGATGGTCGACAGGGTGAGGCGGCTGCTGGCAGCGGTCGCCGTGGGCGTGGCGGCGGTGGTGCTGCTCGGCACCGGGCCGGCCGCGCAGGCGGCCGGAGCACAGCGGGCGGCGCCGAAGACGCCACCCGCCGGAGTGGACATCACCGGGGTCGGGCTGACCGAACCGCTGCGTCTGCGCACCGACACCGCCCCGACCCACGTGGTCGCGGTCATCGACCAGGTCAGCTGGTTCGGCCGCACCGGTGAGGCCAAGGGGCCCAAGGCCGCCGACCTCGGTCCGAAGTACACCATCGTGGTGCTCGCCGGGGACACCCCCAAGCAGACGTTCGACCTCTATCCGCTGGCCAAGGGCGGTCCGCGGGCCTTCCGACCGGCCAAGCAGCCCGACCAGCACAAGACCACCGCCGGCTGGTTCCTCGGCCGGCTCACCATGTCCGAGACGCTGCGCGCCGCCGGGGTGCCGCTGGAGCGGCAGTTCGACACGGTCAGCGGCGGCGTGGGTGGCGGCGAGCGGGCCCTTGCCGACGACGCCCTCAACCCGGGCCGGGACATCGACGACGCGATCGCCGAACTCCAGCGGTTGCTGCTGCTCAACGTGGGCGTGATGCTGGTGATCACGCTCGGCCTGGCGGGCATCGCCCTGCTGGTCCGCCGCCGCACCCGCTGACCACCGGCCGGCCGGCGACCACCGGCCGACCACGAGCACGGGCCGGCCGACCGCCACCGGGCCCGGCGAGGCCACCGGGCCCGACAGCCTCGCCGGCCCGCCGGGTGCACCGCGCCCGGTGCCGGTCAGGTCGGCCGGTCGGCCGCCGTACCCGCCGCCGACCACACCGCCAGCACCACCTTGCCCCGGACGTGCCCGGCCTCGACCAGCCGGTGCGCGTCCGCGGCCTGCGCCAGCGGGAGCACCCGTTCGATGTGGACGGTGAGCCGGCCCGCGTCGACGAGCGCGGCCAGCAGCCCCAGGTCCGCCGAGGACGGCTGCACGAACAGGTAGCTGCCGCCGAGCCGGGTGACGTGTTCCGGATCGGCGACGGAGACCAGCCGGGCCGGGCTGGACAGCAGCACCGCGGACGCGTCCAGCGCCGCACCGCCGAACAGGTCGAGCACCACGTCCACCCCGTCGGGCGCGAGCGTGCGGATCCGGTCGGCCAGGCCGTCGCCGTGGGCGACCGGTTCGGCGCCCAACGACCTGACGAAGTCGTGGTTGGCCGGGCCCGCCGTGCCGATCACCCGGGTCGCCCCCAGCGCCCGCGCCACCTGCACCGCGAGATGCCCCACCCCGCCCGACGCGCCGTGCACCAGCACGGTGTCCCCCGCGCCGGTGCCGGCCCGCCGCAACGCCTGGTAGGCGGTCAGCCCGGCCAGCGGCAGGCCGGCCGCCTCGGCCCAGGACGCCCGCGCCGGCCTGATCGCCAGGCAGCGTTGCGGGGCGGGGACCAGTTCGGCGTAGGTGCCGTACTGGAGGTGGTCGCGGCGGACGTACCCGATCACCTCGTCGCCGACGGCGAACCCGGTGACCGCCGGACCGGCCGCCACCACCACGCCCGCCGCGTCCCAGCCGGGGACCAGGGGGAAGTGCGCGGGGATCGCCCCGGCGAGCTGCCCGGCGCGGACCTTCGCGTCGACCGGGTTCACCCCGGCGGCGCGGACCCGCACCAGCACCGTGTCCGGCCCCACCGGGGGGTCGGGCAGTTCCCGTGGGGTCAGCCGGTCGGCCGTACCCCACCCGTCGATCGCGATCGCCTGCACGTCACCACGCTAACGGCCGACGGGCCGTCGGGTGATCAGCACCAGCGGTGTGGCGGGCGTTGGACCCGCTGCCGACGCCGGCCGGGGCGGACCGGGCCGTGCCGGTGCGCGCCGGCCCACCCGGCCAGGTCGCTGCGGCAGGCTCCGGCCGAGGTGTCCGGTTGACCGGTCGGGCCGGGCTCCGCCGCCGGTCGGCACGCCGCGCCGTCGACGGTCTCGGTGCCGCGCTGGCGGGGCAGGATCAGCTCGTCGTCGACCCGCTCGGCCGCCCGGCAGACCTGCTCCGTGACCATCCGGCGGTGCGGTCGGCCCGCCGGCGGCTGGTCGGGGTGGCCCGGTCGGCAGGGCTCGCCCTGGGCGCAGCCGTGGTCGGCCTCGCCGTGCGCCATCCAGGTCTCCTCACACTCGCGTCGCCCGCCGGGACGACACCCCGGCGCGGCAGTGCCACCGTACTGGCCGGCACCGACGCGCCGTGCAGCGCGTACCCCCGGTGTCAGGACCTCGGGCGACGCGGGAAGATCGTCTCCCAGACCGGGAACGCGACCAGCCAGATCAGCAGTCCGACGGTGAGGTTGCGGATCCAGCCGGCCAACTCCCGGGTGCGTTCGGCGTCCCCGACGACGACGATCGCGGCGGCCAGCAGGGCGCAGGCGACCGCCCAGCCGAGCAGCGCCTTACCCCACTCCCGCCACTCGTGGCGGGCCCGCGCCCAGCCGTACCTGGGTGGTTTCACCGGCGGCGGGCCGCCCGCGAAACGGTGCGCGAAGCGCTGGTCGGCCCAGCGGACCAGGGAGTGCCCGAACGCCACCGAGAACCCGAGGTAGACGGCGGCCAGCCCGTGGGTGGCGTCCGCGGTCGCCCCCCGGCGCAGGTCCACCGCCGCCGCGCCCAGCAGCACCAGGTCAACCAGGGGTACGCAGACCAGCAGCGCCGCCCCCAGCCGGGGCCGGCGCAGCGGGTACCTGGCGACCAGCCCGGCCACGAGCAGCACCCAGAACCCGATCTCACACCCGACGATGACCGCCAGCAGCATGTCCACCTCCCCGTCCCGGTCCAGCGTGCCGGGGCGGGGAGGTGGTCACCTCACCGGCGGGGACGAGTTGCGGGTCCCTCCTTCGGCGGAGCGGCGGCCCGGCGTACCCCCTTCGGCGGACGGCCGACCGGGCGGCCTCCTCCGCAGGTGGGAGGGGTGCCGACCCGGGATGTGGTGGGATCGGGACCATGCGGATGCCGGGCTGGGTCGGCTCCGGCCGGCCGGGACGCGACCTGGCGCTGGCCGGGGTGTCCCTGGTCGGCGGCCTGGCGGCCTACGGCGTCGGCCTGCAACCCCAGTTCCCCTGGGCGCCGGACGTGCCACGGGTGTCCTTCCTGCTGCCGCTGCTGGCGGTGAGCGTGGCGGTCGGGCTGCGGCGGGTCGCCACCCGGACCGGCCTGGCGGTGGGCACGGTGGCGGTGCTCGCCGACGCCGCGCTCGGCGTGTCGGTGGGCGTCACGGTGATCTTCACCCAGGTGTTGTACGACACGTGCGTGTACGGCCCGCCTCGGTGGTGGCGCTGGCTGCTGCGGGTCACCGTCGGGCTCAGCGTCGGCGGCGTGGTGCTGGGCCTGCTCTGCTGGGGCTGGCGGGGTGCCGCCGTCGGGATGCCGTTCGCGCTGCTCGGGGTGTTGCCGGTGGTCACCGGGGTCAGCGTGCGGCAGTACCGGGACCAGGCGGCGACCGAGCGGGCCCGCGCCGAGCAGACCGCCCGGCTGGTCGAGCTGGACCGGCGGCAGGCGGTGCTGGCCGAACGGGCCCGGATGGCGCGGGAGTTGCACGACGTGGTGGCGAACCAGCTCAGCGCGGTGGCCCTGCACGCCACCGCCGTACTCGCCGCCCCCGGGCTGGATAGGCCCCGCATCGACGCGGCGCTGCGGGTGATCCGGGACAGCAGCGTGCAGGGCATGGCCGAGATGCGGCAACTCGTCGGGCTGCTGCGGGAGCCGTCCGTGGACCCGGTCCAGGAGGCCACCCGGGTCCGGCTGGACGAGTTGGACCGGCTGCTGGCCCGGATGGCCGACGCCGGCCTGCGGGTCCGCTCGACGGTGCGGGGGCGGCCCCGGGCGCTGCCGGTCGGGGTCGACCTGGCGGCGTACCGGATCGTGCAGGAGTCGTTGACCAACGCGTTGCGCCACGGCACGGGTACGGCGGAGCTGACCGTGGCGTACCTGTCGACGGAGGTGACGGTGACGGTGGAGAATCCGGTCCGGTCCGACGGGCCCGGCAGCGGCGCGGGGTTGCCAACCGGGGGTGCGGGCCTGATCGGGATGCGGGAGCGGGCCGCCCTGCTCGACGGCGAGTTCACCGCCGGTCCCCGGGACGGCTGCTGGCGGGTGCGGGCGACGCTGCCGGCCGGGGAGCAGCCGTGACCGCCCCGGTCCGGGTCGTGCTGGCCGACGACCAGGCGGCGGTCCGGGCCGGTCTGGTGCTGATCCTGGCCGGCGCGCCGGAGATCGAGGTGGTGGGCGAGGCGGCCGACGGGGAGGCGGCGGTGCGGCTCTGCCGGGAGCTGCGTCCCGACGTGGCGGTGCTGGACATCCGGATGCCCCGGCTGGACGGGGTGTCGGCGACCCGGGAGATCGTCGCCGCCGGCACCGCCGAGGTGCTGGTACTGACCACCTTCGACCTGGACGAGTACGTCTTCGGCGCGCTGCGTGCCGGGGCGGCCGGTTTCCTGCTCAAGGACACCGATGCGGCCGGTCTGGTGGCGGCGGTCCGGACGGTGGCCCGGGGCGAGGGGGTGATCGCCCCGACGGTGACCCGGCGGCTGATCGCGGCGTTCGCGGCGACCGCGCCGGGCGTCGACGCGGCGGACCGCGCCGCCGTGGCCGGGCTGACCCCCCGGGAGCGTGACGTGCTGGCCTGCCTGGGCATCGGCCTGTCCAACCGGGAGATCGCCGACCGGCTGGCGGTGGCGGAGAGCACCGCGAAGACCCACGTGAGCCGGGTGCTGGCGAAGTTGGCGCTGCGCAGTCGGGTGCAGGCGGCGATCCTGGCGCAGGAGCTGGGGCTGCCCGCGCCACCACCATAACATAGATCTATGTCTATATTGACGGCGACCACCGGATGGTCGTAGGGTGCGGACGGCACCATGGGCTTCCCGGCCGGCGGCCGGCCCGACGCCGCCCCGGCAGGAGCTCCGACGGGGATCGGAGGAATCATCATGATCGCTTCCAGGCGGTCCGTCCTGACGGCCGGCGGCATCCTCGCCGCCACCACCGTCGCCGCCCTCGGCATGACCACGGTCGCCGGTGGCGCACCCGCCACGGCCACCCCGGCCGGCGGCTGCACCGCCACGGTCCGGGTCGACTCGCGCTGGGGCAGCGGCGCCAGCGGCGGCCAGATCGTCACCTTCACCGTCGCCAACACCGCGTCGGCGACCGCCACCCGGTGGACGGTCACCTGGCCGCTCACCGACGGCCAACGGATCGTGTCGTCCTGGAACACCTCGGTCAGCGCGACGGGCGGCACCGCGACCGCGACCAACGCGCCGTACAACGGGGTGCTGACACCTGGCGCGTCGACCACCTTCGGCGTCCAGCTCGCCGGCCCCACCACCGCACCCACCCCGAGCTGCACCAACGACGCCGTCCCGCCGACCACCGCCAGCCCGCCGGCCGGGGCCGACGTCACCGTCCGCGAGGCCGACAACCAGCGCACCGTCACCCTGTACGTCGGGCAGACGCTGGGCGTGACCCTGGCGGCCGACTACCTGCCGGTCAGCACCACCGGGAACGCGCTGACCCCGGTGTCGACCAGTGGCGGCTTCCCGACCGGGCAGCCGCTCGTGGCGACGCTGCGGGCCGTGTCCCCGGGCACCGCCGAGCTGACCACCCGCACCGACCACGCCTGCCAGCACACCACCCCACCGTGCACCCTGCCGACCGTGCTGTGGGCGCTGCACGTCGCGGTCATCGCGCTGCCACCGACCGACGCCGGGCAGACCGTCGTCGTCTCCGCTCCCGACAACCAGCGTGACCTCACGCTGCGCGTCGGTGACACGCTCGTGGTGAGCCTGCCCAGCAACTACCTGCCCCCGACGCTCACCCCCGCCGGGGTCGTCGTGCCCGGCGAGGTGACCGGCGGCTACCCGAGCGGCCAACCGCTGATCGCCCGCTACGTGGCGACCGCACCCGGCCAGGTCGACGTCTCCACCATCACCGACAACCTCTGCCGGCACGCGCCGACCCCCTGCCCGTCCCCGCAGGTGCGCTGGGTGGTGCACGTCACCGTCACCAGCTGACCGCCCCACCGCCGACCTGCGCCTCGACGCCCGGCGGCCCGTCACCCGGCGGGCCGCCCCGGAGCCGACGTCGAGTCCCTGCTCAGGGCATGTCACGCTGGAGCGGTGAACGAGCCGGACGGGATGGAACTGACGGCCACCCTGCGCCGGATCGAGCGGGCGGCGGGGGCGCTGGCCACGGCCAGCGTGGTGCGGATGGACGAGAGCCTGCCCTGGTTCCGCGAGCTGCCGGCCGAGCAGCGTTCCTGGGTGATGCTGGTGGCGCAGGCCGGCGCCCGGTCGCTGGTCGAGTGGCTGGGTTCCGGCGGCGGCACCACCGACAGCACCCAGGAGGTCTCCGACGAGGTCTTCGCCACCGCGCCGCTGGCCCTGGCCCGCTCGATCAGCCTCCAGCAGACGGTCGCGCTGATCAAGGTGACCATCGACGTGGTCGAGGAACAGGTGTCGCACCTGGCCGCGCCCGGCGAGGAGCAGCAGTTGCGCGAGGCGGTGCTGCGGTTCTCCCGGGAGATCGCCTTCGCCGCCGCCCGGGTGTACGCCCGCGCCGCCGAGTCCCGGGGCTCCTGGGACGCCCGGTTGCAGGCGCTGCTGGTCGACGCCCTGCTGCGCGGGGACTCCCCCGACGTGCTGGCCAGCCGGGCCGCCGCACTGGGCTGGGCGGACGCCCCACCGGTGGCGGTGGCGGTGGGCCGGTCCCCCGGCGGGGAGGTGTCCGCCGTGCTGCACACCGTCTACCGGTACGCCCGCCGGATCGGGGTGGAGGTGATCGGCGGCGTGCACGGCGACCGGCTGGTCATCGTGCTCGGTGGCGCGGCCGACCCGATGGCCGCCACCGAGAAGCTGCTCCCCGGATTCGGCGACGGCCCGGTAGTGGTCGGTCCCGCCGTACCCAGTCTGGACGAGGCGACGGACTCGGCGCGGGCCGCGCTGGCCGGCTACCGGGCGGCGCCGGCCTGGCCCACCGCGCCCCGGCCGGTGCCGGCGGCCGACCTGCTGCCCGAGCGGGCCCTCGCCGGTGACGCCGAGGCCCGCCGCCGGCTGCGCCACGACGTGTACGCCGCCCTGGTGCGTGCCGGCGGGGAACTGCTGGAGACGTTGGACGCCTTCTTCGCCGCCGGCGGGACGTTGGAGAGCGCGGCCCGTGCCCTTTTCGTCCATCCCAACACGGTGCGTTACCGACTGCGCCGGATCGCCGAGGTCACCGGGTTCTCCCCACTGACCCCCCGGGACGCGTTCGCACTCCAGGTGGCGCTGACGGTCGGCCGGCTGGACCCGATCGTCCCGGCGGGCGCACCCGGTCCGAACCAGAAATGACACCGGGTGACCGGTGAGCAGGGCCGTCAGGTGACGATCTCTGCCGATTTTTGTAGGAACCCTCCAAGAGTTCTAGTGCGGTTTGGTGTCAGCCCGCACAGCGCTTACCCCGGAGTATCGGGAAGAGTCATAGACGTGCTCGCCGTCCTCTCTCCCGGCCAGGGTTCCCAGAAGCCCGGCTTCCTGACGCCCTGGCTCGCCCTGCGTGGCGTCGAGTCACGGCTGCGCTGGTGGTCGGTGTCGGCCGGGGTCGACCTGGTCCACCTCGGCACCGAGGCCGACGCCGACGAGATCGTGGACACCGCCCGCACCCAGCCGCTGCTGGTGGCCTCGGCGTTGGTCGCGGCCGAGCAGCTCCCCCTGCACGACGTGAACCTGGTCGCCGGGCACAGCGTCGGCGAGCTGGCCGCCGCCGCGCTGGCCGGGGTGTTCTCCGCCGAGACCGCGGTCACCCTCGCCGGGGTGCGCGGCCGGGAGATGGCCGCCGCCTGCGCCCTGGCCCCGACCGGGATGGCCGCCGTGCTCGGCGGCGACCCCGACGAGGTGCTCGCCGCCCTGGCCACCCACGGCCTGCATCCGGCCAACCGCAACGGCGGCGGGCAGGTGGTCGCCGCCGGCACGCTCGACGCCCTGGACAAGCTCGCCGCCGAACCCCCGGCCAGGGCCCGGATCGTCCGGCTCAAGGTCGCCGGGGCGTTCCACACCCCGTACATGGGCCCCGCCGAGCAGGCGCTGGCCGCCGTCGCCGCCGGGATCACCCCGTCGAGCCCGGCCCGGCTCCTGCTCTCCGACCTCGACGGCACTCCCGTCGCGCACGGCCGGGAGCTGGTGCACCGGCTGGTCCGGCAGGTCACCGCGCCGGTGCGCTGGGACCTGTGCATGCGGACGCTGGCCGACCTGGGGGTCACCGGCGTGCTCGAACTGCCCCCGGCCGGCACCCTCGCCGGGCTGGTCAAGCGGGAGCTCAAGGCCACCGGGGTGCCCGAGATCGTCACCCTGAACACCCCCGCCGACCTGCCCGCCGCCCGGGACCTGATCGCCCGGCACAGCGGCCCGCCCGGTCACCGCCCGACCCCCCGCGCCCGGGTGGTCGTCGCCCCCGCCGTCGGCACCTTCGCACCGGCCGAGGGACTCGCCGAGGGCACCGGGCTGAGCGCCGGCCAGGTGCTCGGCCAGGTGACCACCCGGCAGGGGCCGGTCGAGGTCACCGCCCACGACAGCGGCCCGCTCACCGAGTGGCTCGCCCACCCCGCCGACCCGGTCGCGCCGGGCCAACCCATCGCCCGCATCGGAGGCCAGGCATGAGCGGCAGTCGGATCGTCGCCCTCGGGCACTACCAGCCCTCCCGGGTGGTGACCAACAACGACATCGCCCAGTTCGTCGACACCAACGACGAGTGGATCAGGGACCGGGTCGGCATCGTCAGCCGGCGCATCGCCGACGGCGAGACGGTCGCCGACATGGCCACCGCCGCCGCCGACAAGGCGCTGGCCAACTCGGGCCTCACCGCCGCCGACATCGACCTGGTCGTCGTCGCCACCTGCACCTCGATCGACCGCAGCCCGAACGTGGCCTGCCGGGTCGCCGCCAAGCTGGGCATCACCGCCCCCGGCGCGTTCGACCTGAACACCGCCTGCTCCGGCTTCGCGTACGCGCTGGGCACCGTCGACCACGCGATCCGCGCCGGCGCGTCCCGCAACGCGCTGGTCATCGGGGCCGAGAAGCTCTCCGACTTCACCGACTGGACCGACCGTTCGACCTGCATCATCTTCGCCGACGGCGCGGGCGCGGCGGTGGTCACCGCCACCACCGGCGACGAGCCGAGCGGGATCGGTCCGGTGGTGTGGGGCTCCGCGCCGGACAAGAGCGACGCGGTACGCATCGAGGGCTGGCGGCCGTACATCGCGCAGGAGGGGCAGTCGGTGTTCCGCTGGGCCACCACCGCGCTGGCCCCGCTGGCGCTCCAGGCGTGCGAGAAGGCCGGCGTCGACCCGTCCGAGCTGGCCGCGTTCGTGCCGCACCAGGCCAACTCGCGGATCATCGACGGCATCGCCAAGCGGCTGAACATCCCGCAGGCGATCATCGCCAAGGACATCGTCGAGTCCGGCAACACCTCGGCGGCGAGCGTGCCGCTGGCCCTGTCCAAGCTGGTCGAGCGGCGGGAGGTGCCCTCGGGCGCGCCGGTGCTGCTGTTCGGCTTCGGCGGCGGGCTGACCTACGCCGGTCAGGTCGTCCGCTGCCCCTGAAGACCCGACGCGGTCGGCGACCGCGGCGCGCCGCCATCCGGCGGAGAACAAAACCCCGATGAGAGGAACCCACCGTAATGACCCGTGACGAGATCACCTCCGGCCTCGCCGAGATCCTCGAAGAGGTCGCCGGGGTGAACCCGGACGACGTGGCCGAGGGGAAGTCCTTCACCGACGACCTCGACGTCGACTCCCTCTCCATGGTGGAGGTCGTGGTCGCCGCCGAGGAGAAGTTCGGCGTCAAGATCCCGGACAACGAGGTGCAGAACCTGAAGACCGTCGGGGACGCCGTCAGCTTCATCGAGGCGCAGTCCTGAGATGAGTCGCGTCGACGTCGTCGTCACCGGGCTCGGCGCGACCACCCCGCTGGGCGGGGACGTCGCGTCGACCTGGGACGCCATGCTCGCCGGCCGCTCCGGGGTGAGTTCGCTCACCCAGGAGTGGGCCGGCCAGCTCCCGGTCCGGATCGCCGCCCAGCTGGCGGTGGAGCCGACCGAGGTGCTGGACCGGGTGAAGCTGCGCCGGCTGGACCGTTCGGAGGCGATCGCGCTGATCGCGGCGCAGCAGGCCTGGGCAGACTCCGGGCTCGCCGACTCGGGGCTGGACCCGGAACGGTTGGGTGCCAGCGTGGGCTCGGGCATCGGCGGTGCCCTGACCCTGCTCGCGCAGGACGACATCCTGGAGGCGTCCGGCCCGCGCCGGGTCTCCCCGCACACCATCCCGATGCTGATGCCCAACGGTCCCGCCGCCTGGGTGGGGTTGGAGCTGGGCGCACAGGCCGGGGTGCACTCCGTGGCGAGCGCCTGCGCGACGGGTGCGGAGGCGATCGCGCTCGGCCTGGACATGATCCGCTCCGGCCGGGCCGACGTGGTGGTGGCCGGCGGCACCGAGGCGGTCATCCACCCGCTGCCGATCGCCGGGTTCAGCTCCATGCGGGCCATGTCGACCCGCAACGACGAACCGGAGCAGGCCTCCCGCCCGTGGGACAAGGGCCGCGACGGCTTCGTCCTCGGCGAGGGCTCCGGGATCCTGGTGCTGGAGCGGGCCGATCACGCCGCCGCCCGGGGCGCGCACGTCTACGCCCGGCTCGCCGGTGCGGGCATCACCTCCGACGGGTACGACATCGTCCAGCCGCACCCCGAGGGGGCCGGGGCGATCCGGGCCATCGCCAAGGCGATCGCCGACGCCGACGTGGCGAAGGCCGACATCGTGCACGTCAACGCGCACGCCACCTCGACCCCGGTGGGCGACCTCGCCGAGATCAAGGCGCTGCACCGGGCGCTCGGTGACCACCCGGTGCTGACCGCCACCAAGTCGATGACCGGGCACCTGCTCGGCGCGGCCGGTGCGTTGGAGTCGATCGCCACCATCCTGACCATCCGCGACGGTGTCATCCCGCCGACGATCAACCTGGACGATCCGGACGACGGTCTGGACATGGACGTGGCCGCGAACAAGGTCCGCCACCTGGACGTGCCCGCCGCGCTGAACAACTCGTTCGGCTTCGGCGGCCACAACGTCGCCCTGGTCTTCACCCGCCCCTGACGGCACCGGCGACCCACGGCCCGGCACCCTGCGGTGCCGGGCCGTCGGCCAGCCCGACCGCCTCGCCGGCCGGCACCGGCGGGGTGACGGTCGGCGAGCGGGGCCCGTCGGCGGGTAGCGGGCGACCGGCGATCTTCCCAGCATCCGGCCACGACCAGCGCGTTCACCGGATACTAGCCGGTCGGAAATTTCGCGGAAATCGCGTCTTCCTAGCTTGCCCGCATGCCTCACACCCCGGACACAGCTGCGACGCCGGAGAACGGCGACGACCACACAACGACACTCTTCGACGAATGCGGCAGGCCCGCTCCCGCGCCGCTGCTCGGCCGACGCGCCCTGCTCGCCGCCGCCGGGGCCGCCGCCGTGTCGCCACTGGCCCTCCCCACGCCGGCCCGCGCCACCTCCCCCGGGCCGCACCGGCCGGGCCGCGCCCCGGGCTGGCGTCCGGAGCGGGGCCACTACCTGATCAGGAACGCGGCGCTGGTCTCCGTCGACCCCGTGATCGGCAACCAGGCACGGGCCGACATCGAGGTGCTCGACGGACGGATCGTCCAGGTCGGCGCGGGCCTGCGGGCCCGGGGTGCCCAGGTCATCAACGCCGCGAAGATGATCGCGATGCCCGGCTTCGTGGAGACGCACTACCACATGTGGAGCGCGCTGGGCCGCAACTTCGTCTCCACCGGATTCGAGTACTTCGCGGCGAAATCGGCCACCGTCGCCGCCTACCAGCCTGACGACTTCTACCACAGCGTGCTGCTCGGTCTGGTCGAGTGTGCGAGCGCCGGCATCACCACCGTCAACAACTGGGCGCACAACGTACGCGGGCCGGAGTACGCCGACGCGGAGTTGCACGCGCACGCCGACGGCCTGGTCCGGGCGCGCTACTCGTACGGCCACCGGGACGGCCAGCCGGCCACCCAGCCGATCGACTTCGCCGACATCGACCGGGTCGCGTCCACCTGGTTCGGCAAGAAGTCACCGTTCGACGGGCTGGTGCACCTCGGGGTGAACCTGCGCGGGCCCGGCCAACTGCCCACCTTCCTGACCGAGATGGCCGAGGTCAGGAGGCGGAAGCTGCCGGTCTCGGTGCACTCCGGGCAGGGCCCGACGACGGCCGTGCACGCCGCCGACCTGGAGCGGATGGGCTTCCTCGGGCCGGACTTCCTGCTCTGCCACGCCCTGCCGTTCGACGAGGCGGACCGGCAGGCGATGGTCCGCACCCACGCCCCGGTCAGCTTCTCGGTCCACTCCGAACTGCGCCTCGGCACGGCCGGCGGTTTCCACGGGCAACTGCTGCGGATGCTGGCCGCCGGGATCACCGTCTCGTTGTCCTTCGACGCCAGCTCGCTCGCCCCGATCAACATGTTCGAGTCGATGAACGTCGCCTGGAACCTGGGCATCCCGTGGCTGGGCACGGACACTGAGACGCTGCCGCCCGTGGTGTTCCGGCAGGCGATCGAGATGGCCACCATCAACGGCGCGAAGGCGCTGGGTCTCGCCGACGTGACCGGCTCGATCACCCCCGGCAAGCGGGCCGACATCGTCCTGATCCGGGCGGACGACCTGAACATCGCCCCCATCGGGGACCTGGAGTCGACACTGGTCCGCTCGGCCACCCCCGCCAACATCGACACCGTGCTCATCGACGGCCGGATCGTGAAGCAGAACCGGACCATGATCAGCCACGACACCGCCAAGGTGGTCCGCAACGCGGCGGCGGCGGCACACGCCGTCCGCACCCGGGCCAGTGGCGTGCTCACGCCGACCAGCCCCACCCCGCCCACGTTCTGACCCGCCCCGCACCGGGTGTCCGGCCCGCCCCCTTCGCGGGCCGGACACCCGGTCCGACCGGTCCACCCCTCACGGCCCGGACGCACGGATCGCCAGGTCAGCGGGGAGCGGGCACCGCTTCCCGGGCGAGGGTGACCGCGCCCAGCAACGCCGCGTCGTCGGCGAACCGGGACAGCACCACGTCGGGGCGGTGCGGAAGCACCTCGGCCAGCCGGTCGACGAGCAGCCCCCGGATCAACGCGCTGCCGGCCACCCCGCCGACCAGCACCACCCGCTGCGGATCGAGCAGCAGGCAGCAGGTGACCAGGTGCCGGGCCAGCTCGTCGACCCGGGCGGTGAGGGCGTCGCGGGCCGCGCCGGGCAGCTCGGCGGCGGCGGCCAGCCCGGCCGCCTGCCCGGCCACCCCCAGCTCGTCGGCCAACCGGTCCAGGGCCCGGCCGGAGAAGTCCAGCTCCAGCATGGTGCCGGGCCACGGGCCGCCGGCCACCGCGTAGCCGATCTCGCCGGCCGCGCCCCGGTGCCCGGCGAGGACCCGGCCGCCGACGGTGACGGCCGCCGCAACGCCGGTGCCGATCCCGACCACCAGGCCGGGGTCGGCGTCGCGCAGCGCACCGAGCCGCAGCTCGGCCAGGGCCGCGGCGTTGAGGTCGTTGTCCACCGCCACCCGGGCCACCCCGAGGGCGGCGGAGACAGCGTCTGCCAGGCGTAGCCGCTCCCAGCCGGGCACGTTGGGGGCCAGGTCGATGCCGTCGGGGCGGACCACCCCGGGCGAGGCCACCCCGGCCGCCACCAGCGGCCCGCCGACCTCGGCGACCAGTGCGGCGGCCAATTCCAGGGCCCGGTCCAACGCCTGCGGGGCACCCTGTTCGGCGTGCGTGGCGATCCGCCGGTGGGCCAGCAGCCGACCGGTGTCGTCGGCCACCCCGACCGCCATCTTGGTCCCGCCGAAGTCGATGCCGAGCAGCAGTTCGCCGGTCCGGGTGCCGGCGGCGGCCCGGCCGGCCAGCCGTACGCTCACCTGGTCCACCGCCCCGTCACCGCCGTGTCCGCCGGTCGTCTCCACGACGGTGTGCCGCCCGGACCCGCGAGTGGACGGGAACCGGGTCGCCCGATCGGTGCGCTCACCGGCCGGCCACCTCGGCGGCCACGGCGTCCAGCGCCTCGTCGGCGCGGGCCAGCCGGTCGCGGGTCGCGGCGAGCCGGTCGGCGACGCCGGTGAACGCGACCCGCAGCGTCGCCACCTGGGCGCGCACCGCGGCGGCACCCGGCCCGTCCACCTGGGCCCGGTCCAGCACCAGGTCGGGGTCGACGGCGGCGGCGATCAGGTCGGCCACGGCGTCGTCGGTGAGCCCGTCGACCAGCCCGTCGGCGGCGGCCCGGACGCCGTCGGCGGTCCAGGTGCCCGGCGCACCGGCGCGGACCAGCCGGCCGACGACCGAGTGGGCGGCCCGGAACGGCACCCCGTGCCGGGTCAACGCGTCGGCTGCCGCGGTGGTGGTGGCCCCGGACGCGACGATCTCCTCCCGGGTCGGCGGGTGCAGCGGCTCCAGCTCGGCGAGGAAGCCGCCGACCAGGGCGAAGAACCGGTCCGCCCGGTCGTTGCTGTCCCAGAGCCGGACCTGCACGTCGGTGGTGGCGTTGTTGGAGTCCTCCCACCAGGCCGCCCCGACGTTGTTGAGCACCGAGGCGGCGTCGGCGGCGCTCGCGCCGGCCATCGACACCAGGTGCTCCAGCACCACCGGGTTGCGCTTCTGCGGCATGATGCTGCTGCCCTGGGTGAAGTCGCCGGGGGTGGCCACCCACTGCCAGGTCAGCCAGTCCATCAGGGTGCGGGCCAGCCGGGCACCGGTGGCCAGGGCCTGCGCGTTGAGGGTGCCGACCCGCACCAGGTGGTCGGCCCCGGCGACCGCCTCGTAGGAGTTGGTCACCAGGCCGTCGAAGCCGAGCAGCTCGGCAACCCGGGCCGGGGCGATGTCCAGGTCGGTGCCGGCGAACGCGCAGGATCCCAGCGGCGAGACGTTGAGCTGGTCGATCACGTCGGCGTACGCGGCGGCCTCACCGGCCAGCGCCTCGGCGTAACCGGCCAGCGCGTGCCCGATGGTGGTGGGCTGGGCCGGCCGGCGGTGGGTGTATCCGGTGATCACCACGTCGGCGTACCGGTCGGCGACGTCCAGCGCGGTCACGCCGGTGACCAGCACCCTCTCCAGCACCCCGAGCAGCTGGTCGCGCAGCAGCATCCGGAACACCCCGGCGTCCAGGTCGTTGCGGCTGCGCGCCATCTGCACGTCCAGTTCGGACGCGGGCAGGCCGCACGCCTGCGCGAGGGTGGACTCCAGCAGGTAGTAGGTGTCCTCGAAGCTGCCGTCGAACGCCGGGGCGGGGCTGTCGTCGGCGCGCAGCGTGGCCAGCCCGCGCAGCAGCCGGGCCCCCCGCTCGGCCGGGATGAGGCCCTGCTCGGTCAGCATCACCACGTGCGCCTGGCTGGCACGCACCATCGCCGGGTACAGGTGCCCGACGTGGTGGTGGTAGGTCGGGGCCAGGTGGTACCGCTGGTAGGTGGTCAGCTCGCTCATGGCGTTCCTTACTTCCTTCCGGGCCGGGACGCGGCGCTGGGGCCGGTTCCCGGGTTCTCGGCTGGCCGGTCGGTCAGGCCCAGCAGCCGTTCGGCGTTACCGGCGAAGATCGCGCGGAGGTGGTCGTCGGGCATCCCCAGCTCGCGGCAGACCCGCAACTGGTCGTCGAGGTAGCGGGTGACGTAGCCGCGCGGAAACCACGACGAGTCGCTGCCGTACACGATGCGCTGCGGGCCGATCGTCTCGTAGCAGCGGCGGAACAGGTCCTCCAACGTCAGCTTGTACGGCATCCAGCGCACCCACTGGTTGGAGCCGGACGTGTCGACGTGGATGTTGGGGCAGCCCCAGGCGGCGAAGAGCAGGTCCTGCACGTGCTGGACGCCGAAGTGCGGCACCACCACGGCCAGCTCGGGGAAGCGGCGGGCCATCCGGGCCAGCTCGTCGGGGCCGCCGTACCTGCCGAAGGACAGGCCACCGGCGCTGCCGTAGTGGCCGATGTGGATCAGCACCGGCACCCCGAGGCGCTGGGCGGTGGACCAGAGCGGGTCCAGGTCGGCGTGGTCCAACGGGCCGCGCAGCAGCGGGGCGAACAGCTTCAGCCCGCGCAGGCCCCGTCCGGTCACCGCACGCTCCAGTTCGGCGGCGGCCCCCGGCGAGTACGGGTCGTGGTGGGCGAAGCCGAGCAGCAGGTCCGGGTGCCTGTCGACCACGTCGGCGACGGTGTCGTTGCCGCCGCCGGTGACGAAGACGGCCCGGCGTACCCGTACCGCGCGCAGCTCGTCGGCCCACCGGTCGGCCTCGTCCTGCCAGCGCGGCGCGGGCGGCTCGGGGTCGGGGAAGCTCCACGCCTGCCGCCACGCCTTCGCGTACGGGGCGGAGCCGGCGGCCCGCACGGCCCGCTCGTGTTCCCCGCCGGGGTGCATCCCGGCGGCGTCCTCGCAGGCGTGGATCGTCTCGTCGGTGCCGATCCGGAAGTGCAGGTGGAAGTCGACGATGTCGAGTCCCCGGTCCACGCTCATCGGTCTCCCCCGGTCGCCCCGTCCGCCGCCGTCGGGATCGGTCCGGTTGTCGGATCACCGGCCACCGGGGTCGGGCCCACCGCCGGGTCGGCGGGCGTCGGGGCCGGGCCGTCGGGCGTCGGCAGCGGGTCGGCGGTGGGCGGGGTGGGCGGTGGGGCGGCCACCCAGGCGGCGACGATCTCCCGCAGCCGCGCGCCGGCCGTGGCGCGGACCTGCCGACCGGCCACCTCGGAGGCCAGCGAGATGTGCCCGGACCAGCCCTGCCACGGGTCGGGTCGGGATTCGACCAGCACGTACGGGTGGCCGACCGGCAGCTTCGGCTTCGGCGGCAGGTCGGTCACCGCGTCGAGGCGGACCGCGCCGGGGTCGAACCCGAGCACCCCGGAGGTCTCGTACGCGCCCCCGTGCCCCCGGGCGGTCAGCGGCCCGTACAGCTCGGTGGTCTCCGCCGGGGTGACCAGCTGGAACCAGTTGACCAGCAGCAGGCTGGCGGTACGCCGGCCGGAGACCCACTCCATCGCGGCCCGGACGGTGGACATGTTGGCGTCGTGGCCGTTGACGATCAGCAGCCGGGGGAAACCGGCGGCGACGATCCCCTCGATCACGTCGGCGAGGTAGCCGACGGCGATCTCCGGCCGGATCGACACCGTGCCCGGCCAGGGCCGGGTCTGCCCCGGGCAGGCCGCGTACGGCACCGCCGGGAAGAGCACCCCGCGCGGCCCGGCAGCGCCGCCGGCCCCGGCGACCCGGCCGGCAGCGCCGCCGGCCCCGGCGACCGGGCCGGCAGCGCCGCCGGCCTCGGCGACCCGGCCGGCAATGCCGCCGGCCTCGGCGGCGAAGCCCTCGGCGAGGATCAGGTCGGTGCCGAGCGGCAGGTGCGGGCCGTGCCACTCGACGGCACCCACGGGCAGCACCGCGTAGTCCGCCGCCGCCGCGACGGCGGCCAGCTCACCGCCGGGGATCCGGATGGCGGGCAGCAGCCCACCCCCGGCCGGCCAGGTCACGCCGTCCACTTCGCCGCCTCCCGGGTGGCCCGGCCGCCGTTCTGCAGGCGACCGGAGAACACCATCACGATGAAGATCAACACCACCTGGAGCATGCCGTACGCGGCGGCGGTGCCGACCTCGAACGAGTACATCCGGTTGTTGATCTCGACCGAGATGGGTGCCGTCTCCGAGGTGTAGATCAGCACCGAGGCGACGAACTCGCCCACCCCGTTGACGAACGCGAGCAGCGCGCCGGCCAGCACACCGGGCAGCATCAGCCGCAGGGTGACCGTGCCGAACGCCCGCCACCAGGGCGCGCCGAGGTTACGGGCCGCCTCCTCCAGCGACGGGTCGATCTGGGCCAGCGTCGCCGAACTCGACCGGAACACCAGCGGCAGGAACCGCACGAAGTACGCCAACGGCATGATCCAGAAGGTGCCGATCAGCACCTGCCCGAAGCTGAACGCGTTGCCCGTGCTGAACGCCGAGATCAGGTTGATCGCCACCACCGTGCCGGGCAGCGCCCAGGCCAGCATGACCGCCACGTCGAGCAGCCCCCGGCCCCGGAAGTCGAGCCGGCGCACCGCGTACGCGATCAGCACGCCGACCACCACGCAGCCGACGGTGGCGAGCAGGCTCATCTGCAACGAGTTGAGGATCGGCCGGTACGCCCCCGGGTCCGAGAAGATCGTCACGAAGTTCTGCATGGTGTACTCCGCCGGGATCACCTCGGTGGTCCACGAGCCGTCCCGGGAGAAGGCGACCAGGGCGATCGTCGCCACCGGGGCGAGCAGCACCATGGTCGCCAGCACCGAGGCCAGCAGCGCCAGCCACTTGCCGAACGGGTTGGTGATCTCCCGGCGGTGCGAGGCGACGCCCTTGGACTGGGAGCGGTAGCTGCGCCGCCCCTCGTACCAGCGCATCCCGAGCAGGAACAGCACCGAGGACACCGCCAGCACCGACGCGTAGGTGGAGGCCATCGGCAGGTCGCCGTTGGTGCGGTTGATGTAGATCTGCATGGTCATCGTCCGGTCCACCCCGAACAGCAACGGCGCGGTGTACGACGCCAGCGACGTCATGAAGACCAGCAGCGATGCCGAGACCAGCGCCGGGGTGAGCATCGGCAGCAGCACCGTGCGCCAGACCCGGACCCGGCTCGCGCCCAGGTTGTAGGCCGCCTCCTCCACCGACGGGTCCATCCCGACCAGGGCGGCGGACGCGGCGAGGTAGAAGAACGGGTACATGGTGAAGGTGTGCACCACCAGCACCCCGGCGATGCCGGTGAACGGCAGCACCGGGTTCTCGGTGCCGAGCAGTTGTTGCAGCCCGCGCGGCAGGATGCCGGTCTCGCTGTAGAGCAGCTGGAACGAGATCGCCCCGATCAGCGGCGGCAGCGCCGCCGGCACCAGGATGATCGCCTCGATCAGCCGCCGGCCGGGAAACGAGAAGCGCTTGAGCAGGAATGCCATCGCCACCCCGACGATCCCGCAGAGCAGCACGCTGGCCGCCGAGATCATCAACGAGGTGAGCAGCGCCGACCGGGCCACCCCGGTGCCGGTGACGAACTCGGTGTAGTTGGCCACCCCGTCCACCCCGACGCTCTCGGCGAAGGTGGCGAACATCGGCTGCACCACGTAGCCGAAAAGGATCAGTGCCAGCGGGAAGACCAGCAGGTACGGGAACCACGGCGAGTTGGCGTTGAGGCCGCGCCGGGGCCGGTCGGCCTTCGGCGGGACGGGATCCTGGGTGACCGGCGGCACGGTCGCCGCACTCGGCGCGGCGGGAATGGTGCTCATGGGGTGACCACCCACATGCGGTCCCGGTTGAGCCGCAGGCCGACCTGGTCGCCGGCCGCGATGCCGGCCGGGACGTCGATCGCGGCGACCTGCACCGGCTCGCCGGCCACCTCGACCACGAGGTTGGTGGCCATGCCGGTGAACTCCACCTCGGTCACCCGGCCGGTGAGCGCGCCGGGCTCGGTGGCCGAGGTGAGGCCGAGGTGCTCGGGGCGTACCGAGACCAGGGCGGTGTCCCCGGCGCGCAGGCCGTGGTCGGCGGGGGCGGCGACGGCGGTCTCGCTGCCGTCGGGCAGGCCCACGGTGACCGTGTCGGCGGCGGCGGTGACCACCGGCAGGCTGAGCACGTTGCTGCGGCCGATGAACCGGGCCACGAAGGCGGTCGCCGGCCGGTGGTAGATCTCCTGCGGGGCGCCGATCTGCCGGACCCGGCCGGACTCCATCACGGCGATCCGGTCGGACATCGCCATCGCCTCGGACTGGTCGTGGGTGACGTAGATGGCGGTGGTGCCGGCCTCCTGCTGGATGCGCCGGATCTCCACCCGGGTCTCCTCGCGCAGCTTGGCGTCGAGGTTGGACAGCGGCTCGTCGAGCAGCAGGGTACGCGGCCGGATGACCAGGGCGCGGGCCAGCGCCACCCGCTGCTGCTGGCCGCCGGAGAGCTGGTCGATCCGGCGGTCGCCGTAGCCGGCGAGGTGCACCTGGCCGAGGGCCTCCTCGATCCGCCGGGCCGACTCGGCCCGCCCCACCTTGCGGATCTTCAGCCCGTACGCGACGTTCTGCGCGACGGACATGTGCGGGAAGAGGGCGTAGTTCTGGAACACCATGCCGGTGTCGCGCTTGTTCGGCGGCCGGTGGGTGACGTCCTCCGTGCCGAACCTGATCCGCCCCGAGGTGGGGAAGTAGAACCCGGCCACCATCCGCAGGGTGGTGGTCTTGCCGCAGCCGCTCGGCCCGAGCAGGGTGAAGAACTCCCCGGCGGCGATGCTGATGTCGACGTCGTCGACGGCAGCGGTGTCGCCGGCACGCGCGAAGCGCTTGCTCACCGACTCCAGCGTGACATCGATCATGATGTCTTCTCCTTCATGCGGTACCGGACCTGGCCGGGCGGGCTGGCGGGACGGGCGGTGCCGGGGGCGGGACGGCCCCCGGCACCCGTACGGGTCAGCCCTTGTTCTTGATCTGGCTGTTCCAGTGGTTGATCCACTCGGTCTCGTTCTTGCCGATGATGTCCCAGTTGACGTCGAGCGGCTTGAGGTTGAGCTGGGCCAGCCACTCCGGCTGCTGGGCGATCTCCACGGCCGGGATCTGGTAGTAGTCCTTGGCCAGGTCGGCGCGGAGCGTGTCGTCGAAGAGGAACTCGATGAACTTCTGCGCGCCGGTGCTGTTGCCGCCCTTGACCGCGGCCAGCCCGTCGACCAGCACCGGGGCGCCGGAGGCCGGCATCACGTAGCCGAACGGCATGTTGGACTGGTTGGCCTGGAGCAGGATGTCCTGGAGGTTCCAGGCGCTCAGGGTGCCCTGCTGGCGGGAGAGCTTGAGGTAGAGGTCGGCCGGGTTGGCCGCGTACGAGCCGGTGTTGGCGTCGAGCTTCTTGAGCCAGTCGTAGCCGGGCTGCGGGTTGCTGCCGTCCGGCGACTGCCGCATGATCATCGCGGCGTAGATCGACCGCATGGTGCCCGAGGCGGCCACGTCACGGATGACGATCTTGTCCTTCCACTCCGGCTTCAGCAGGTCGTCCCAGTCCTTGGGGGCCTGCTCCGGGGTGAGCGCCTTGTTGTTGTACATGATGACCTCGGGCAGCAGGATCTCCCCGAACCAGCGGCCCTCGGCGTCCTTGTATTTGGCGTCCATCTTGCCGGCGAACGCGGGCTGCCAGGCGGTCAGCAGGTCCTCGCCGGCACCGGCGGCCAGCCCCTGCTGGGTGCCACCCCACCAGACGTCGGCCTGCGGGTTGGCCTTCTCGGCCCGGACCCGCTCCAGGATCTCCTGCGCGCCCAGGTTGAGGATCTCCACCTTCCCCTTGTACTCGGGGTACTTGGCGGTGAACTTGTCCACGACGAAGGTGGAGACCTTCTTGTCGCGGGCGGTGTAGATCGTCAGCTTCTCGGTTTCGCCGGCCGCGGTGTCGTCCGAGCCGCCGCCGCAGGCGGTGCCGGCGGCGAGGACGGTGGCGAGCGCTCCGGCGAGCAGAAGTCGACGTCTCATGGGGTACCTCCGAGGGGTTGGGAAGAACTGAGGCAGGGCAGGTCAAAGGGCCGGTAACAGGGTGGGCAGGCCGGCGGCGGCAGCCGAGAGGGCGTAACTGACCGCGCCGTGCAACACCGCCCGGTCGCCGAGCACGGCCCGGCGTACCTCGGTGGTGCTGGGCGCGGCGGCGGTGACCAGGTCCTGGAGCCGGCCGACGGCGGCGTCGTCGAGTTCGGCGGCGGCGCCGCTGAGCAGCACCCGCCCCGGGTCGATCACGCAGACGCAGGAGACGATCAGCCGGGACCAGGCGTGCAGCAGTTCGTCGAGGTAGCCGGCGGCGCGTGGGTCGGCGGCGGCCAGCTCGACCAGCGCACGTACCGGCGATTCGGGGCGGCGGCCGGGGGCCAGCGCGACCATCCGTTCGGCGATCGCGTTCTCCGACCAACGGGCCTCGAACGGGCCGATCCCGTCGTGTCCCCGGCCGGCCGGGTCCAGCGGCAGGAAACCGACCTCACCGGCCGCGCCCCGGGCACCGCGGCGGACCTGACCGTCGAGCACCAGGCCCGCGCCGATGCCATCGGCGACGTGCAGCAGCAGCAGGTCGGCGACGTCGGTGCCGGCACCTGCGGCGTGTTCGCCGGCCGCCATCAGGTTGACGTCGTTGTCCACCACCACGGGCACGCCGAGGGTCCGCTGGACCGACTCCCCTATCGGGCGGCCCTCGATCTGGCCGACCGAGGGGGCGAGCCGCACCGCGCCGCCGGAGATGACGCCGGGCGCGGCGATGGCCACCCCGCGCAGTGCCGGCAGGCCGTCCCCGGCCAGTTCGGGCACCGAGCGGCAGATGGTGTCGACGATGTCGCCGGTCAGCCGGACCGTGCGGTGGGCGACCACCGCGCCGTCGCTGTCGGCGATCTCGCAGCTGATCCGGGACGGCTCCAGCGAGACGGCGGCGACCAGTTCAGCGCGCGGGTTGAACTCCAGCATCGCCCGGGGACGACCGGCGCGGGAGGTCCCCGGACCGCGCTCGATCAGGTATCCCTCGGCGATCAGGTCCCGCACCAGCGGGGTGAGCGTGGCAGGGCTCAGGCCGGTGAGCTCGGTCAGCTCGGCCCGGGAGAGCACCCGGACCTGGCGGGCGGTGGAGATCACGGAAAGCCGCTTGATCTCCTTCGACCGCTCCCGGCTCACCGGGCTCGTTGGTGGCGTCACCACGTCTGTCACACTTCCTTCCTACGGCGAACGAATTAAAGAGTCAAGTAACAAGTCCGTCTCGACCAACCCACCCCACCGCGTCGGAGCAGCGAGAACGGCCGCGATGGGGCCAACGTCCGGGACGGGGACGGCCGCGGTGGCACAGGACTGGACATCCCGGGCAGGGCCCACTTTATTTCTTCTGCAAAGGAAGAAATACCTTCCAAAGGATTGACGTACCGACGCGCCGGTCCCTAGCGTCACCGGACGAAGGCCTTCCAGTGTGTACGGAACCCGTACCGCTGCCGTACCCGGTGCACCGCGTCCGACGACGCCCACCGGTCCCCGTTCCCACCGCCTCACCGTCCGTTGGCGACCCCGCGTCCGACGCCCTGCGTCCGACGAGGACGGTCGCTGCCCGGACACCGTGGTCCCGGAAGGATCCGCATGCGCATCAAGGGTTTCCTGCTACCCACCGCACTCGCCCTGGCCGTGGCCGGGGCGCCCGCCACCGCCGTCGCCGCCCCGGCCGACGTACGCCCCGCCAAGGCCGTCGACCTCGACGTGCTCTTCGTCAGCGCCCACCCCGACGACGAGGCCGGCAGCCTCGCCACCCTCGGCCAGTGGAAGGAGAAGTACGGCGCCAAGGCCGGCGTCGTCACCATCACCCGTGGTGAGGGCGGCGGCAACGCCGTCGGTCTGGAGGAGGGGCCGCCGCTGGGCATCATCCGGGAACGCGAGGAACGCACCGCGATCGGCAAGGCCGGCGTGGAGAACCTCTACAACCTCGACCGGGTCGACTTCTGGTACACCGCCTCCGCCCCGCTGTCCGAGCAGATCTGGGGTCACGACGACACCCTGGGCCAGATCGTCCGGGTCATCCGGACCACCCGGCCCGAGATCATCATGACGATGAACCCGTCGCCGACCCCCGGCAACCATGGCAACCACCAGCAGGCCGCCCGGTTCGCCGCCGAGGCGTTCACCGCCGCCGCCGACCCGAACGCCTTCCCCGAGCAGCTCAGCACCGAGGGCCTCACCCCGTTCCGGGCCGCGAAGTTCCTGCGCACCGGTGGCACCGGTAGCTCCGCCGCCGGCCCGCAGTGCGCGACCAGCTTCACCCCCACCGTCCCGACCGACCAGGTGTTCGGCGTCTGGGAGGGCACGCCGAGTGCCAGCGGGAAGACCTGGGCCGAGATCGAGGTCGAAGCCCGCCGGGAGTACGTCACCCAGGGCTGGGCCGGCACCGCCGCCGCCCCCACCGACCCGACGAAGATCCGCTGTGACTTCTACACACTGATCGACAGCCGCGTCCCGTACGACCCGGCGGACACCTCCCCGGAGGCGATCCTGCGCGGCTCGGTGCTGCCGCCGGCGACCGGTGGCCTGCCCAAGGGCACCGAGCTGTACCTCACCACCGACCGGTTCGACCTGGCCCCCGGCGCGACCGTCGAGGTCACCGCACACCTGCGCGCCCCGCAGAACCGCGCGCTGGTCAAGCCCCGGATCGACCTGCGCCTGCCGGCGGGCTGGAAGGCCAAGGGCTCCGGCGTGCTCAACAACGACGTGCCCTCGGGCAAGGAGCGGACCCGCACGTTCACCGTCACCGTCCCGGCCGACGCTGACACCAACCAGCAGCAGCTCATCGGGGCCACCCTGACCACCCGCCAGGGTGTCGGGCGCACCGACCGGGCCGTCCGGGTGGTCGCCGACGTCCGTGGCACGCTGGAGCCGCTGCCCGAGGTCGGCATCTTCCGCGACTGGGCCGGCGACGGCGGATACCCGCAGCTGGACACGCTGATCAAGCCGGTGCTCACCATCGGTTCCGGCCAGCAGCGCACCGTTCGCATCGACCTGCGCAACCACGGCCGGGTCAACCGCGACGGCACCGTCACCCTCGGCCTGCCGGCCGGCTTCACCGCCGACGCGGCCACCAAGAGCTACCCCGCGCTGGCCCCCGGCGCGACCGGCTCGGTCACCTTCACCGTCACCAACACCGACGCCACCCTGCCGACCGCCAACGAGGGCGGCACGGACGGGGACTACGGCATCACCATCACCACCACCAGCGCCGCCGGGAGCACCGTGGAGACCGGCGCACTGGAGATCGTGCCGACCACCGAGGTCCCGCGCGCCGGTGACGGCACCGTCGACGGGGTCGCCTCGCCCGGCGAGTACCCCGGCCCGGAGCTGGACTTCTCCCGCATCTGGGAGGGACAGGCCACCACGCCGCAGGACGCCTCGGCGACCGGCCGGATCGCCTGGACCGCCGACGGGCTTAAGGTGATCGTCCAGGTCACCGACGACGTGCTGGGCAAAAAGGTGGTGCCGCAGGACTGCAAGCGGCAGCGCCGCACCGACAGCGTGGAGATCATCGTCGACCCGAAGGGGAACTCGACGGACACCTCCACCGTGTTCAAGGCCGGCATCTTCCCGGTCACCGACGACCCGGCCAACGGCGACCCGCCCTGCTGGCAGCGCGACGCCGACAACCGGCAGGGCCCGGGGGCGACCACCGCGCCCGGGATGACCGTGGTCAGCAAGGTCAGCTCCCCGTACACCGGGTACACCATCGAGACGATGATCCCGTTCGCGGTGCTGCCCGACGCGGTGGACCCGGCCCGGATGGGCTTCAACGTGCTGGTCTACGACTCGGACACCCAGGACCTCAGCTCGCAGTCCCGGCTGGGCTGGTCCACCTTCACCGGCGTCCGGGCCGACCCGTACCGCTACGGTCTGACCACCCTGCCCGGCTACCAGCCGGCGGCCCGGCAGCCCAGCACGCCGGTGTTCCCGGACACCTCGGCGCGCAGCGTGCACAGCCCGCAGACCATCGCCCAGTCGGCCGTCGACGGGGTGGCCCCGGCCGCCGTGCCGAGGCTGAAGAACTCGGCGCTGCGGCTGACCTCGGCCCACCGGGTCACCGACGGCGTGCAGGTCACCCTGCGCGCCGACCGGGCCGGCACCGCCTACCTGTACGCCTGGGACGGCGACACGGCCCGGGGCGAGCACACCGTACGGCTGGCCGCCGGTGACCGGGTCACCGTGACGGTCCCGGTCAGCGGGGGCACCCCGACGTCGCTGCTGGCCGCCTTCGAGGCCGGTGGTGCGGCGGTGGCACAGCAGGTCCCGCTGAACTGATCCACCACCGCGTGACCCGTGGCCGGTCGTCGACTCCGTCGGCGGCCGGCCACGTCGGTGTCCGGGGTCAGCCGGTGCAGCTGGTGGCGGGCAGACCGGTCAGCGGCACCGGGGAACGTCCGGTCGGGCGGGCCTTGCCGGCCAGCACCCCGGCGAGCGCGGTCATCGAGGCCCGGCTGGACGAATAGGTCGCCAGCAGGGTCGGCGAGGTCGCCTTCTCCAACACGTAGGGGGTGTCCATCGCCACGGTGACCGCCGCGTCGGCGGCAAGATCCTTCGGGCCGTCGCCGTAACCGACCAGGTGCACCCGGGTGCCGCCCTTGGGCACCACCCGTACGCCCGCGGCGGTCAGCGCCGCGGTGAGCGCCGCCCGGGTCTTGTCCCGCCCGTCGGAGGTGGTGACGGTGACCGGGCCGGACACCGCGACACCGCACTTCCCCCGCAGCTGGGTGACCGCCGCGGCGGCCAACGCGGCGGCGGCGGCCCGGTGCGGGGCGCTGTCGAGCGTGGACATCGCCGGGGTCGGCCGGTCGGCGAGCCGGAACTTCATGGTCAACACCCGGGTGACCGACGCCACCAACCGGTCCCGGGGCAGCGTGCCGTCACGCAACGCGGCCAGCAGCCCGTCGTACGCCTGGCCGACGTTCGGGGTCATCAGAATCAGGTCGTTGCCGGCGAGCAGGGCCTTCACCGCCGCCTCGCCCGGCGGGTAGCGCTTGGCCGGCGGCATGTTCATCCCGTCGGTGATCACCACCCCCTGGAAGCCCAGTTCGCCGCGCAGCACGTCGGTGAGCAGCTTGCGGGAGAAGGTCGCCGGGGTGCCCGGGTCCACGGCGGTGACGTCGAGGTGCGCCGACATCACCGCCATCGCCCCGGCGTCGATGCCGGCCCGGAACGGCGGGAAGGCGGTGGCCTCCAGCTCGGCCCGGGGCTGGCCGACCACCGGGACCTCCTGGTGCGAGTCGGCGGCGCTGAGCCCGTGCCCGGGGAAGTGCTTGACGCTGGCCGCAACCCCGGCGCTCTGCAACCCCTGGACCGCGCCTGCGACCTGCGCGGCGGCCCGCTTCGGGTCGGCGCCGAAGGACCGCGAACCGATGACCGTGCTGCGGGTGGCCAGGACGTCGGCGACCGGGGCGAAGTCCAGGTTCACCCCCATCGCGGCCAGTTCGGTGCCGGCGGCCTTCCAGGCGGCCTCGGTGCGGGCCGGGTCGTCGGCCGCACCGGCGGCCAGCGCGCTGGGCAGCGTGGTCACCCCGTCGGTGATCCGGGTGACCACGCCGTACTCCTGGTCGGTGCCGACCAGGAACGGGGCCGGGCCGGCGGCCAGTTTCCCGGCCGCCGCGCGCAGCCCGGCGGTCAGCTTCTGCACCTGGGCCGGGTTGTCGACGTTGGTGGTCGACTGGTTGCCCGAGGTGGGATCGTCGGCGCTGAACCCGACCAGGATCAGCCCGCCCAGCCGGTACTTCGCGATCATCTCGGCCGGGGTGTCGACCCCGGCGAGGGCCTGGTTGCCGGCGGCCGAGCCGGGGGTCACCGTCGTCGCCGAGCTGCCGTAGGCGTACGGCATCAGCACCTGGCCCACCAGGTCCTCGTCGGCGAGCGTGCCGGCCAGCGCGGCGGCCCGGCCGGCCGGGTCGTCGGTGGCGGAGGGGGCGACGGTCGTGGTGGCCGTCGGGGTGGCTTCGGGGCGAACCGGCGCGGGGGCCTGCCCCTGCCCCGCACATGCGGAGGTGAGCAGCGCGGTCAGGGCGGCGACGGCGACGCCGGTACGTCGCGGGGAGATCGGCACCCGGCCCATCCAACCCGCGCCGGAGATCAGCGGCAACCCGACCAGGTCAGGCAGCGGGTGCGGCGTGCCCGTCCCCGACCGGGTGTCCGGCTACCCGGCGGGTCCCGGGCGGGACGCGGTCGGTCCGGGTGAGCGGATTCACCCGGACCGGCCGCTCGGTCGGCGGCTGCCCCTCGCGCGGGCCGGTGATCCAGGGCACCCACCCCGCGTCCGGGGTGCCCCCTCCGGCCGCTCGTACGGCGGACGTCCCGCCCGGACCGGACACGGTCACTGGGCCGCTCGATGCGGGGACGACCTCCTGGGGAGCACTATGCCTGTGGGTCATAAATATGACCCACAGGCATAGCGCTCTCCGCGGCGACATCGCTGCGGGCGGCACAGCCGGCATGAAGATCGTCGTTGGCGCGGTCAGCCGGTTGTCATCGGCACGGGTGCCGGGAGGTGAGACCGGCGGGCACGGGGGCGTGCGGAGCCAGGCCGACAGGTGCCGGCACGCGGAAAAGCGCGCCGACCGTACCGGCATCCGGGGAGACGGGCCGGTGGCGCCGGGCGACCGCATGGGAACGGGACGGCGGGCGGGTGACTGTCAGCCGACCCGGGTCAGCAGGGTCACCGGAGCGCCGTCCCCGGCGTAGCGGTAGGGCTCCAGTTCGGCGTCCCAGGCGGTGCCCATCGCCTTGTCCAGGGCGTGCGCCAGGGCCTCCGGGCGTACCGATGCCATGATGCTGCGCAGCCGGTCCTCGCCGAGCTGGATGTCGCCGGCCGCGCCCACCGCGCCCCGGAAGAGGCCCCGGCCGGGCACGTGCATGAAGCGTTCGCCGTCCGCGCCGGTGCTGGGTTCCTCGGTCACCTCGAAACGGATCATGGGCCACTGTCTCAGGGCAGCAGCCAGCTCGGCACCCGTCCCCGGCCGACCGGTCCATCCGCACTCGGCCCGGCGGGCGCCGGGATCGACGGGCTGGGCCGTCCAGTGCAGGTTGACCGGCGCGGCGAGGACGCGCGCGATCGCCCACTCGACGTGTGAGCACACGGCGAGCGGGGTCGAGTGGACGTATACGACGCCACGCGTTGGCACGGTGACCTCCCGGAGGGCGAGGTGCGTCTTCCCCTACGACCTCGACACCCGAGTGGCTGTTGTCCACACATGATGACTGCTGTGACGGATGGTGCGCCAGGGAATCGGAAAATTCGCCGGCGGGAAATACCCGGACCGGTGACCCGGGTTGTGCACTCCGACGGGCACGGTGAGCTGCCAGGCACCGTGGTCGTGTATATTTCTCTGGGCGGTTCTGTGCCGTCGCACCACTTCGCGGGCCGACGACCACCCGGCCGTTCGACGACCACCGAGCGTCAGACGACTACCGGGGGTCAGACGACCACCGGGCGTCACCCGCTACAGCCCCCGGACGGTCCCCGTCCTCCCGTACGTCTTGCAAGGAGCATCTCCGTGGCGAGCAACACCTCGAAGACCGCGCGCGCGTCAGTCCGGGCCGGCCAGGCTGGCCAGGGTGGCGCCCTCAGCGTGCTGGGCGAGTTCAAGTACCTCATCCCGCTCAACGGCGGCAAGCACGCCTACGTGCGGAACCTGACCAACGGCAAGACCGCGCACCTGCGCACCGACTCCGACGCCTTCGTCGAGGAGATCCGGACGCTGGCCACCGCCGGTCACGCCGCCAAGATCCGCGCCGAGATCAGCAACCTCGCCGCCACCCACCCCGACCACGGGTGGGACAAGACCGAGAAGCGTCTCGTCGAGGCCGGCGTCTTCGAGGGCTGAGCCCTCCCCCGAGCACATCCGCAACCGCCCGTCGGGTCACCCCGGCGGGCGGTTGCATGTCTGCGTCCCGCCGGGTCCGGCCGCGTCGTCGAGCAGGGTGACCTCGCCGGTGTCCAGGTCGTACAGGGCACCGACGACGTCCACCCCACCCGCCGCCACCGGGCCGGCCAGCATGTCGTCGGCGCGCAGCGCCCGCACCGTACGGCGCACGTGCCGGCGTACGGCCAGCGGGTGCACGGCCGGGTCGTGCGGACCCGCCTCGGTCACCGCCGGGGTGATCCGCTCGACCAGGTAGCCCAGGTCACCGCCCGGACGGCGGCCCGTCCGCACGCTGTCCACCGTCGCGGCGACCGCGCCGCACCGTTCGTGCCCCAACACCATCACCAGGGTCACCCCGAGCTGCGCCACCACGTACTCGATCGAGCCCCGCACGGCCCGGTCGAGCACGTGCCCCCCGGTGCGGATGACGCAGATCGACCCGAAGGTCTGGTCGAAGATCGCCTCCAGCGGCACCCGTGAGTCGATGCAGCCGAGCAGCACCGCGTACGGCTGCTGGTCCCCGGAGGCCACGGCCGCGGCGGCGGTCACGTCGTGCCCGTGGACCGGCCGGCCGCTGACGAAGCGCCGGTTGCCGGTGAGCAGCTCGGCCAGCGCCGCCCGGGGGGTGCGGGCGGCACCTGGCGGTCCGGCGGCGACGGGCGGCGGGCCGGAGGGCCGGGCGGCCCCGGTGGGCGGAGGCGGCATGGCTCCAGCCTGACCGCCGGTCCGACCGTGCGCAGGCCGGTCAGGAATCTTCTCACCGGCACGGTTGGCGTGGTCTGATGTCGGGTAGCCGGTGTTACCGCCGGGTTACGCCGGTGAATGTGTCCCGGGTGCCTGGGAGGTGGCGATGCCGGATCAGCGGGAGTTGCGGCTGCCCGACGGGGTACGCCTGCACGTCGAGGTGACCGGCCCGGCCGAGGCCGAGGCGACGGCGGTCCTGCTGCACGGCTGGACGCTCGACGGCCGCGCCTGGCACCGGCAGCTCACCGACCTGCGTGGCCGCTTCGGCGACCGGGTCCGGGTGGTCACCTACGACGCCCGGGGCCACGGCCGGTCCAGTTGCATGGCGTTGCGGACGGCGACCCTGGCCCAGCTCGGCGACGACCTCGCGGCGGTGCTGGACGAGCTCGCCCCGACCGGGCCGGTGGTGCTGGTCGGGCACTCGATGGGCGGGATGACCGTGATGGAGTACGCCCACCGGCATCCCGCCCACTTCGCCGCCCGTACGGCCGGACTGGTCTTCGTCTCCACCACCGCCGAGGGGCACACCCACACCGTGTACGGGTTGTCGCCACGGATCGCCCGGCTGATCCGGCTCGCCGAGACCACCGGCGCGGGGGTGCTGGCCCGGTGCGGCTCCTGGCGGCCACCCCGTCCGCTGCTGCGCGCCCTGGCCCCGAGCATCAGGTGGATGCTCTTCGGCGACCGCTGCTCCGGTGCCGACATCCGGCTGGTCACCTCGGCGGTGGCCCGCGCCTCGCTGCGCTCGATAGGTGGGTTCCGCGCCTCGATCGGGGCCCAGCACCGGTTGGCGACGCTCGCCGCGTTGGCGCACCTGCCGGCGGCGGCGCTGGTCGGGGACCGGGACCGGCTGACCCCGCCGCCGTGTGCGGAGTCGATCGCGGCGGCGCTGCCGGCCACCGAGCTGACCGTCTGCCCCGGTGCCGGCCACATGCTGATGATGGAGCGCCCGGACGAGGTGAACGCCGCCGTCGCCGGGGTGCTCGACCGGGTGCTGTCCGCCGCCGGGGTGGGTCCACCGCCGGGGCCCCGCCGTCCCGCCGACGCCCCGGGCGCGCGGGCCGCCACCGGCCGGGCGACGCGCTGAGCCGTCCCGCCACGTGGGGCCGCCGTACCGTCCCGGTGCGTCGCCGCCGGGGCGGCCGGCCACGCGGAGGTGGTGGAGGTCGCGGTACGGGTATCGGCCCGCCGCGGCGTCGGCGGCTGCCCGTACCCTCATTCCGCCTGGCGTGCACCCGCGCCCGGCGTCGCCGTCGCACAGGAGCGGTACGTTGACCGACCAGAGCACCCTGGAGCAGGAGATCGCCGCCGAGCAACGGCATCTCGACCGGGTGTACGCCCGGCTCGCCGAACTGCGCCGCTCGGCCGCCCGCGCCGAGCGGGACGGCTACCGGCTGGCCAAGGTCGGCAACTTCGGCGCGCTGGTGGAGCGGGACGCGATGGTCTTCCATGCCGCCCAGCGCCGGCACCTGCTCGACGCCGAACACGAGGGGCTCGTCTTCGGCCGGCTGGACCTGCGCGACCGGCAGGTGCTGCACGTCGGCCGGCTCGGCGTGCGCGACGACGACGCCGAGACGCTGGTGGTCGACTGGCGGGCCCCGGCCGCCGCCGCCTTCTACCGGGCCACCCCGGCGGAGCCGCTGGGGGTGGTGCGACGGCGCACGATCAGCTCGTCGGACGAGAAGGTCACCCGGATCGAGGACGACCTGCTCGACCCGGAGGCCGCCCCGCCGGACATGCCGGTGGTGGGTGACGGGGCGCTGCTGGCGACCCTGTCCCGGGCGACCGGCCGGGGGATGCGGGACATCATCGCGACCATCCAGCGGGAGCAGGACGAGGCGATCCGGTCCCCCGGTTCGGGGGTCACCATCGTCTCCGGCGGGCCGGGCACCGGGAAGACGGCGGTGGCCCTGCACCGGGCGGCGTACCTGCTCTATGCCGACCGCAGCCGGTACGCCGGCGGCGGCATCCTGGTGGTCGGCCCGTCGGCGGTCTTCGTGGAGTACATCGCCTCGGTGCTGCCGTCGCTGGGTGAGGAGACCGCCACCCTGCACTCGCTGGGTTCGTTGTTCCCCGGTCTGTCGGCGACCCGCACGGACGGTCCCGAGGTGGCGGCGGTGAAGGGTTCACTGCGGATGCGTCGGGTGCTGGAGCGGGCGGCCCGGGACGCGGTGCCGGACGGCCCGCAGGAGCTGCGGCTGCTCTACCGGGGTGCGTTGCTGCGTCTGGAGGGGCGCGAGCTGGACGGCGTCCGGGACCGGGCGCTGCACCGGGGGGCCCGCCGTAACGAGGTCCGTCGGGTCGGCTTCGACGGGGTGCTCGCCGCGTTGTACGCGCAGGCCCGACGGTTGGCCGTCGCCGGTCTGCCCGAGCAGCCGGCCTTCGAGGACGAGATCATCGAGCGGCCGGAGTTCCGGGAGTTCCTCAAGGCGTGGTGGCCCCGGCTGCATCCCCGGCACGTGCTGGGCTGGCTGGCCCGACCGGAGCGGCTGCACCGGTACGCGGCCGGCGTCCTGTCCCGGACGGAGGTCGGGTTGCTGGTGGAGGCGTACCGGTCGCTGGACACCGAGGGGTTGACGGTGGCTGACATCGCCCTGCTCGACGAGCTGGACGCGCTGCTGGGTCAGCCGGTCCGCCCGAAGAAGGCCCGCCGGGACCCGTTCCAGCTCGCCGGCGGCGTCCGGGAGCTGAGCACCTTCGGGGAGCGGCAGCGGGCCGCGCGGGCGGCGGCCCGGGAGCGGCCCGAGGACTACCGGGACTACGCACACGTGGTGGTCGACGAGTCGCAGGACGTCTCGCCGATGCAGTGGCGGATGATCGGCCGGCGCGGCCGGCTCGCCTCCTGGACGGTGGTGGGTGATCCGGCGCAGACCGCCTGGACGGGTGACCAGGCGGAGCTGGACCGGGCCCGGGACCAGGCGCTGGGTCGGCGGCGGCGGCACCGGTTCACGCTCTCCACCAACTACCGCAACTCGGCGGAGATCTTCGCGGTGGCGGCGGCGGAGATTCGCCGGCTCTATCCCGACCTGGAGTTGCCGAGCGCGGTGCGGTCCACCGGGGTGGACCCGGTGGCGTTGCAGGTGCCGGCGGCGGAGCTGGCCCGCGCGACGGCCGACGCGGTGGACGCGCTGCTGGCGGAGGTGGCCGGGACGGTCGGCGTGATCACCCCGGTGCCCCGCCGCGACGAGGTGGCCGGCTGGTTGGGCGACCGGGGCGGGGCGCGGTTGCAGGTGGTGACCAGCCTCCAGGCCAAGGGCATGGAGTACGACGGGGTGGTGCTGGTCTGCCCCGGCGAGATCCGGGCCGATCCGGGCTCCGGGGTACGGACGCTCTACGTGGCGTTGTCCCGGGCGACCCAGCGCCTCACCACCGTCGAACCGACCGGCTGACCGCCCGGAACCCGTCCCACCTGGCCGGACGACCGACCATCACTTGCATACATAGCGATGTGAGCATAGATTGGAGCCGGTCCGCAGCGGCGACGGAAGGTGTGGACGTGGGCGCAGGTCATGACCACAGCGCGACGGTCAGCAACGCCGCGCACCGGCACCGGGGGCGGCTCTGGGCGGCGTTCGGGCTGCTCGCCGTGCTCATGGTGGTCGAGGCAGTGGCCGCCTTCGGCACCGGCTCGCTGGCCCTGCTCTCCGACGCGGGGCACATGTTCACCGACGTGCTCGGCATCGGGATGGCGCTGGCCGCGATCACCGCCACCCGGCGGGCCGCCCGGGACCCGCAGCGCACCTTCGGCCTCTACCGGCTGGAGGTGCTCGCCGCCCTGGCCAACGCCGTCCTGCTCAGCGGGGTCGCGGTCTACGTGCTGATCGAGGCGGTCCGCCGGTTCGGCGAGCCGCCCGAGGTGCTGGCCGGCCCGATGCTGGTGGTGGCGGTGCTCGGCCTGCTCGCCAACATCGTCGCGTTCGGCCTGCTGCGGGAGGGCGCCAAGGAGAGCATCAACCTGCGTGGGGCGTACCTGGAGGTGCTGGGCGACCTGCTCGGCTCGGTCGGCGTGATCGTGGCGGCGCTGCTGATCGCCGGCACCGGTTGGTGGTGGGCCGACCCGCTGGTCGCCGTGGCGATCGGCGTGTTCATCCTGCCCCGCACCTGGCGACTCGGCCGGGCGGCGGTACGCATCCTGGTGCAGGCCGCCCCGGAGCACCTGCCGGTGACCGCCGTGCACGACCGGCTCACCGCCGTGCCCGGCGTCGCCGAGGTGCACGACCTGCACGTCTGGACGCTCACCTCGGGCATGGACGTCGCCTCGGCCCACCTCACCCTGGCCGGCGACGCCGAGGTCGGCACGGTGCTGGCCGCCGCCCGGGGCGCCCTGCGGGAGGACTTCCACATCGAGCACGCCACCCTCCAGGTCGAGCCCGGGGCGACCCCGGGGGCGTGCGGACCCGCCCACTGGTGACCCCCACCCCGGGCCGGACGGTCAGCCCCGGCGGGTACTCCCGCACAGAGATCACGGGAATTTGCGCTGTTTGCCCCTTTTGGGGGTATTCACTCTCGTACTCTCAGTCACGAGGTAGGCAGGCGTCACACGCGTACCGGTAGGCTCGGCCCCGGTCTCCGCCAGGCGGAGGCCGCCGCCTAATCGCCCGCCCGGGCGAACCGGGGAACCACGTTCCTGGGGTGCATCCGCGCAAGCGGTAGGGATCTTCCGTCCCGAACCCGTCAGCTAACCCGGTCGGCGGCTGACGGAAGGACATCCGCATGCACGTACGCACCACCACGCGGCTGCTGGCCGCAGTCGTCACGGCGCTGGCCCTGGGCGTGTCGGCCGCGCCGTTCACCCCGGCCGTCGCCGCGCCCACCACCCGGCTCGCCGCCCCGGGCGACGACGACGAGGGCGGCACCCCGGCGCTGCGCGACCAGCTCGACGCGGCCAGCAAGGGCTGGCTGGAGGCCAAGGCCGCCCTGGAGCGCTCCACCAAACGCCAAAAGGAACTCGACGGGCAGCTCAAGACCATCGAGGGGCAACTGGTCACGCAGACCGCCAAGGTCGGCGAGATCGCCGGAGCGGCCTACCGCACCGGCCGGCTCGGACCGATGTCCGCCCTGCTCAACAGCAACACCCCGACCGGCTTCCTGGACCGCGCGGCGGCGCTGGAGACGGTCGCCACCCGGGAGGACCAGGAACTGCGCACGATGATCGAGACCCGGGACCAGGCCACCCGGACCCGGGCCGCGGTCACCCGGGAGATCACCGAACAGCGCAAGCAGGTCGCCACCATGGGCAAACGCAAGGAACAGGCCGAGCGGGCGTTGGCGGTGGCCGCCGCCGACAAGCCGGCCCCCACCTCCCGCGACTCCGGCAGCTCGGACGGCACGTCCACCAGCAACGCCAAGGGGGCGCCCCGCAACTCCGACGGCTCCTGGCCGTCCGAGTCGTGCAGCGTCAACGACCCGACGCCGGCCAACGGCTGCATCACCCCGCGTACGCTCAACGCCCTCAACCAGGCCAAGGCGGCCGGTTTCACCAGGTACGTCTCCTGCTACCGGCCCAGCGGCTCCGGGGAACACCCCAAGGGCCGGGCGTGCGACTTCGCCGCCCAGAAGGGTGGCTTCGGCGGGGTGGCCAGTGGCGGCGACCGGACGTACGGCAACAACCTCGCCGCGTACTTCATCCGCAACGCCGACCGGCTCGGTGTGCTCTACGTGATCTGGTTCAAGCGGATCTGGCTGCCGAGCAGCGGGTGGAAGGCGTACAGCGGGGGCAACGGGGACCCGTCCAGCGACCACACCAACCACGTGCACCTGTCGATGATCTGAGCCGACCCGGTGGCCCGTCCGACCCGGGCGGGCCACCGGACCACGGCCGGCCGCAGCGGCAGGTCAGGTCGGGTGCCGCCACGCCGCGACCGGGTCGGGCAGCCCGGGTGCCGGCGGTGGTCAGCCCACCGGAGGCGGGTCGCCGGCCCGGGAGTCCAGAACGGCACCGAGGCGGCTGGCCAGCCCCAGGTGGGCGGCGCGGGCCTGCCGGAAGGCGTAGCCGAACAACGGCGCCGGTGCGGCGAGGGTGATCTCTACGTCGATCCGCAGCAGGTCACCCTCCATCCGCAGCCGGGTGTGGTTGCGTACGGTGGTGCCGGGCTGCTGGCGGGCCACCGTCACGATCTCGTCGTCGCCGGCCAGCAGCACGTCGGCCTGGTAGGTGACGGGGAACCGCAGCGGCCCCAGCTCCAGCCGGTCGGTGATCGCATAGCTGGCCAGGGCACCCGGCCGGGCGGGCAGCCGGCGTACCCGGACGATCAGCGGATGCAGCTCCTCCTGCCGGGACAGGTCGCTCAGCAGCGCCGTCGCGTCCGCCGGTGAGCAGCGCGCCTGCACCGTGTAGCTGAAGCTCTCCCGCCGGACCACCGGGCCTCCTGACCGTCGTCGGTCGCACGATCGTGCCGTACCGGAGACGGACTGGCAACGTCACTGGTCGGACGGCATGGACGCCGCCCGTGGCCCGGTCAGGCGCCGGGCAGCACCTCCGGGGTGGCGGCACCGGCGAAGTACGGCTCCGGAGCGCCGAAGAGACCGAGCAGGCCGGTCACCCAGAGCTGCCGGTGCACGAACCGGCTCGGTTCGGTGACGATCAGTTTGACGCCGCTGACCTCGGCGGTCTGGAAGCCGGCGACCATGGCGCTGATCCCGACGGAGTCGATGAAGGTGACGAGTCGCATGTTCAGCTCGATCCGCGCGGGCCGGCCCTTGGCCAGCACCTCGGCGATCGCCTCACGTACCTCGTAGGCGGTGTCGACGTCGATCTCACCACGGGGGGCGATCTCGATGACACCGGCCGGCAGGACCGACTTCACGATCGACAGGCTCACGCGAGCACCTCCACTCGCCCGTCCCCGGGCGCCTCATCAGTACGCGGGCCGCGACCGAGAGTATTCCTCCGATGGCCTCGGTCGCCACCCCTCGGGATGAGCAATTCGCGGATCCGGACGGACCAGACCGTCCCTCTCCACACCGTTGCTGGTCCTGTTCTCTTCCGACGAACGGCACAGCTCGGCCGTTCCAACCGTCCCAGAGTAGCGGCCCCGGTCCAGTGGTAACCGGATGCGGTGGGCCGGGCGAGCCCCGTCGACACCCCGGCACGGCGTGCCGACTCCCCCGGCGCAGGTTGTGACAGGTGCCTACCGT
Organism: Micromonospora sp. SCSIO 07396; assembly: GCF_053667945.1. NCBI lineage: Bacteria > Bacillati > Actinomycetota > Actinomycetes > Micromonosporales > Micromonosporaceae > Micromonospora > Micromonospora sp. SCSIO 07396. Next base: position 850,125 of record NZ_CM132210.1, on the reverse strand, counting down.
GGGCGAGAGATGGGTCACCACGATCGAGGAGACGGATCGATGCTCAAGAGACTACTCGGCCTGGCCGGCGTCGGCGCGCTGCTCGCTCTCGTCCTGGCCTGCGGCTTCGGCGGCGGCGGGGACGACGACGATGACGACGACGACGATTTCGCCCGCGCCACGTCCGTGGTCATGGTCCGCTGAGTCGTGCCGGTCACCCCTGCGTACCGGGTTTGCGACCCGGCCGGGCGGGGCACTGCTCGGACACGGGCCGGTCGTCCGGTCCGTGCGAGGACCGTCCCACGGCACGGAGACGACGTCCGAAGTGGCCGCAGACTTCGGCATTCGAGGAGGTAACACGATGATCGGCAGCAACCTTCTGGAGCGCCGCAGCAAGCCCGAGCGGATCGCCGACCAGGCCTGGAACCACCTGCTCTCGGCGGTGGACTCCGCCGGTGACAGCGTCCGGGACGCCGCCCGGTCGGTCCGGGACTCGGGGCTGGCCGACGCCGGTGACCTGGTCGGCTCGACCGCCGACGAGGCACGCCGTCGGGCGACGCTCGCCTTCGACGCGCTCGCCGGCCGACGGCCGGCCCTGCCCTGGACCCTGCTGATCGGCGCGGCGCTGGTCGGCGCGGCGGTCGGCTGGGCGGCCGGCACCGCCGCACGGGCCGCCGGCAGCCGGGGTGACCGGGCCGCCGACGACATCGAGTTCGTCGACGTGGACCGGCCGAACTCCCCCGTCGGGCTGGACGACTGACTGCTCCACGGCACGCAGCCGTTCCACGACACACACAGGCCCCGGTCACGCTCCTCAGCGTCGACCGGGGCCTACGTCGCTCTCAATCCACTCCATTGGGGCGATGTTGCGGTAAAGACACGGGGTTGATGCCACAACTTCGCCGCACTGAGTCGATCACCCGACCGGGTCGATCACCCACGGACCGGGCAGATTCCGAGCCGGACACGCACCGGCTCCCCCGACAGGATCGGGGGAGCCGGCAGGTGTCGGATAGTTGATAGTTGTCAGCGGCTGGTGCAGGTCACCGTCGGGACGGCGTTGGTGCCGGTGACGTTGGCGGTGAAGCCGATGCTGGTGCTCGCCCCGCCACCGAGTGCGCCGTTCCAGCCGGCGTCCCGGACCGAGACGTTCGCCCCGGTCTGGGTGAAGGTGCCGCCCCAGAGCGAGTTGACCGTCTGACCGTTGGCGAACGTCCAGTTGAGCGTCCAGCCGGCGATCGCGCTGGTGCCGGCGTTGCGGACCGTCACCTCACCCTGGAAGCCACCCGGCCACGACCCGGTCACCTTGTACGTCGCCGCGCACCCACCGGTGGGCGGCGGAGTCGTCGGCGGCGGCGTGGTGGGCGGAGGCGTCGTGGGGGGCGGGGTGGTCGGCGGAGGCGTCGTGGGGGGCGGCGTCGTCGGCGGCGGGGTCGTCGGCGGAGGCGTGGTCGGGCCGGGGGTGGTCGGCGTCGGGGTGGGGGTGCCGCCGAGCCGGTCGGCGACCAGGATGCCCCGGCCGTTGGTGCCCAGGTAGACCCGGCCGTAGACCCGGGGGTCGCCGGTCAGCGCCTCGCCCGCGTTGCCGTACTGGTGCTGGTCGTCGTTGATCCGCACCCAGGCCGCACCGGTGTTGTCGGAACGGTAGACGCCGGCCTTGCCGTCGACGGTGCCGAAGGTGAACACCGCCGGGTACGTCTGCCCGGGGGCGGCCTTGCCGAAGCCGACGTTCACCGCCGCAGTGACCCCGGCCAGCTTGGTGAAGCTGGCCCCGGAGTCGGTGGAGCGCCACAGCCCGCCCTCACCGGCCAGCCAGATGTCGCCCTCCTTGCCGGGCACCGCCTTGAACTTGACGTTCCCGGTGGCCGGCAGGCCGGTGGCGGCGGAGGCGGTGAAGCTGGCCCCGCCGTTGGTGCTGACGTAGAACTTGCCGGCGCTGAAGCCGTAGAACTTGTTCTTGTTGACCCGGTCGGACTCGACCACGGCGTTGGCCGGGATGCCGGTGGCGGCGGTCCACGAGTTGCCGAAGCCGACCGAACGGATCACCTGCTGCCCGGGGTCACCGGGAGCCCAGACGAACTGGCTGCCGTCGGCGGCGGCGGCGACCGTGCCGCCGTTGTTGACCCCGCCCGGCTCGCTGCCCTGGAACCAGTTCGCCCCGCCGTCGGTGGAGAACGCGACGTGGCTGTCGTTGGGGCGGTCGGCGTCGGTGAAGTTACCGGCCCGGACCATCGTCGCCGGGTTCGCCTCGGCGTAGTCGAGGCTCGTGGTGGTGGTGAAGACCGGCTGGGTGAACAGCATCGGCGGCACCGCGTCGAGGTCGGTGTGCCGGAACCCGCCGATGTCACCGAGCCCGCTGACCAGCGGCGCCCCGGTGGGCGGGCTGATCAGGTCCTGTACGGCGGTCTCCTCCAGGCCCTTGACCATCGGCTTGATGGTGAGCTTGCCGCCGGTGTCCCACTTGGTGAGGTCGGTGCTGCCGTAGATGGTCGCGCCGGTGCCGTACATGAAGCGGTTGGAGTCGAACGGGTCGATCTCCACCGACTCGTTCATCCAGCCCAGCTTCGGGGACTCCTCGGGCGGGGCCGGGTTGGCCCCGAAGGTCAGCCACGGCACCGAACTGATGTCCATCGTGAACTTCTTGGTGCGCTCCGGGTAGCTGCCGAACTCCCAGATCCGGCTCCAGGTCGCGCCGCCGTCGGTGCTACGGAAGAAGATCGCGTCCGGCCACCAGGAGATCTGGGTGGCGACCATCAGGGTGTTCGGCTTCTGCCGGTCGATGGTCAGCCCCGAGTAGCCGAAGTAGGCGTCGCTGCTGGACGACGGGATCGGGCTGATCTGCGTCCACGCGCCGGTGGCCCGGTTGAACTTCCACACGTCACCCTTGCCGCCGTCGTACGGGCCGCCGGTGTCGCTGGTGGCGATGTAGAGGAAGCCGCCGACCGGGTCCACCACCCCCTTGTGGGCCAGGTAACCGGTGGGCTGGCCGGCGATCCGCTCCCAGCTCGTGCCGCCGTTCGTCGAGCGGTACACCGGGTTGGCCTTGTCCGCCACACCGACGTAGATGGTCTGCGTGGCGTTGCCCGCCGTACCGGTGCTCTTGTCGAAGGTGACCCAGGTCAGGCCCTGGTTCTGGCTCTGGTAGCCGGTGGTGTCGTTGGGGTCGGCCCGGTAGTTGCCGACGTTGGGGAAGTTCGCCACCTTGGCCCAGGTGACCCCGTAGTCGGTGCTGCGCCACAGGCCGTTGCCGCCCTCGGCGCCGTAGTAGAGGATGCTGTTCTTGTTGGGGTCGACGGCGAGCCGCTCCCCCATGCCCCGGCCGGGCATGTTGCCGCCGTTCTTGAACGGCAGCGCGGTGGCCTGCCAGGTGGCGCCCTTGTCCGACGAGCGCAGGATCGCCCCGTTGTTCGGGTCCCAGTCGTTGGTGTACATGCCGACCGCCGCGTACACCCGGTTGGTCTGCACCGGGTCGGTGGCCAGGCTGACCACGCCGTTGTAGCCCCACTTGTCCGCGCCGACCCAGTCGAGCAGCGGCGTCCAGGACTGGCTGGCCTGCTCCCACCGGTACGCGCCGCCGATGTCGGTACGCGCGTAGATCAGGTTCTTCTCGGTCTGGTTGAAGATGATGCCGGGAACGAAGCCACCGCCGTCGATCCGGACGTTCTTCCAGCTGTACGCCTCGGCCGCCGCCGCGGCGGCCGGTGTGGAGGGTGCGACGGTGAACTGTACGGCCACGACGGCCGTCGCGGCTGCCAGCACGGTGGTGACCGCGCCGACGAGACTTCTCCGCATCTGCGGTTCCTCTCGGGATGCCAGGGTCAGGGTGCGACGGCCCCGTTAGGGACGTCGACGGGTGCGAAGAGCTGCCCTGGCTCCCCGCCGGCACGCTTGGCTCCCGCTGCCGAAGAAGAACCCAACAGTAACCGGTACGCCGCCGAATTAGGAAGCGCTCCCAACTAACTCGGCCATCAGAGCCGGTAGATGACGTCCTCACCGACCATTTCGCGACTGATGCCGAGCCCGTCCACCGGTCGGGCGGCCACGTCCGCCCACGGCGTGCCGGCCGCCCAACCGGGCAGCAGCACCACCGTGCGCACCCCCACCTGCCGCAGGTACGCCACCGAGGTGGCGTCCGGGAAGGTCATGCTTGCCGCCCTGATCCGCTCCTGGGACTGCGGGGTGAACGAGGCGAGCCCGTTGACCACCTTGGGGAACCCGTCGGTGGACCAGAGCATCACGTGCAACTCCCGGATGCCGTCGCTGGGCAGCACCAGCGCCGGGCCGGTCAGCCCCCGCAGCACGGCCGGCTGCTCCGGCGCGGGCACGTGCGGGGTGCGGTTGATCCCCTCCACCAGCACCAGCAGCAGCGGCACCAGCAGCGCCAGCCGGGCCAGCCGCCACTGCCCACCGTCCCGCTTCGGGGCCGGCTTCCGGGGGGCCGCCTGCTCGGCTGCCGACCCGGACCACGCCGCCGACCGCAGCGCCGGCCGTGGTCCCGGTGCCGCCTCCACCGCAGCGAACGCCTCCACCAGCACGGGTGCTCCCGCCGGTCGCAGCGTCGGCACGGCCGGCTCCGCCCCACGCTCCGGATCCGGCGGTTGCTCCCCGGCCCGCTCCGGCCCCGACGGCTGCGCCCCGGTCGGCTCCGATCCCGGTTGCTCCCCGGTCGGCTCCGGACCCGGCTGTGGCGCCCCCGCCGGCTCCGATCCCGGTGGCCGTTCCCCCGCCGGCTCCGGTCCCGGGGCCGGCTCCGCGCCGGGGGCGGTCTCCCGCGCCGGCTCACGCACCGTCAACGCCCCGGCGGCGAGCAGGCCGAGCAGCAGCGTCGTCCACAGCACCAGCCGGCCCGGGGTGCGCACCCCGTCCCAGCCCGGGGCGTGCTCGACGAGCGTCACGTAACCGGGGTTACCGTCACCGCCGAACGTGGTGCCCGCCGCGAGCGCCACGCTGACCAGCGCCGCACCGGCCAGCATCAGCCGGTGCCGCAGCCGCCACGCGGAGAAGAACAGCCCGGCCACCGCCAGCGACAGCAGCACCACCCCGGGCAGCAGGGTCATCTCGCCCGGGAAGCCGAGCGTGGCGCGGGCGGCCTCGTGCCGCTCCCCCCACAGCCAGGACTCCGGCGGCGCGGTGACGAACCCCCGCCACGGCGGGGAGAACATCTCGATCTGGGCCACCGTCCGCCGGCCGGACGGGTTGCGGGCCACCACCTCGAAGTACGGCGCCGCCATCGCCAGGGTCACCCCGGCGAACCCGATCCCGCCGGCCAGGTCGGCCAGGAGCAGGCGGCGCGGCACCACCGGCCTCGTCCGCCGCCGCAACCACACCACGCCGTACGTGACCACCGCGCCGAGGCAGAGCAGACCCAGCACGTACGCGAAGGGCAGGCCGATACCGAAACCGAGGGTGACCTGCCAGGCGGCGACCGCCCACCCGGCGACCACCCAGCCGGGACGGACCCGGTCGGGGCGGTGGCCGTGCCGCAGCGACCAGCCGTGCCCCCGGGCCAGCATGGCAAGCGCGAGGGCGATCCCGCCGATGCTGAGCACGTGCAGGTGCCCGGCCTGGGCGAGCTTCCACGGGGCGTACGCGAAGGACACCCCGGCCACCGCCGCACCGGCCCGCCCGGCCCCCACCTGCCGGGCCAGCGCGTACGCCCCGAACAGGGCGAGGGCGTGGGTCAGCAGGTAGAGCAGGTTGTAGCGGATCACGGCGGCCACCGGACCGTCCCCGATCATGCCGAACGGGGCGTACCCGAGCAGGGTGTCGGAATAGGCGTAGGTGTACGGCTCGGGATAGAACGTGTTGGAGTGCCAGACCTGCAACGGGTTGGTGAGCAGGGCGTGCCCGCCCCAGGCCACCTGCCACGCCTGCAACGTCGGGTCGCCGGTGTCCTGCGGGATCGTGCTCGCCGGATCGCGCAGGGTCGGCCAGGTCAGCACCACGGCCAGCAGCAGCGCGGCGAGCGCCGCCAGGGTCCACTCGTGCCGGGCCACCCGCCACGACACGCCCGCCAACCGGCGACCGAAGACCCGCATCTGATCGACGTCCATCTTTCCACCCCGTCCTTCGCCGTCCGTCAGACTGCCCGAGTCCGATCCGGTTGTCGACACCACGAACCGCCCGAATTTCGCCACCGGCTCCCCTCCGGCGGTCCGAATCCGATCTGACGGACGCGGTGCGGCAGGACCACCCGGGTCGGGTGAGCCGGCCTCACCCGACCCCGGGGGACGGTGGGCGGCATGACTGGATCCGACGGGCTGATCCGACCCGGGACACCGGCCCCCGAGTTCACCCTGCCGGCCACCCCGGACGGGCGACGGACCGGACCCGCGCAGTTCCGGGGCCGGCCGGTAGTGCTCGCCTTCTACCCCGCCGACTGGTCCCCGGTCTGTGGCGACCAGATGGCGCTCTACCAGGCCGCGATGCCGGAGTTCGAGCGGTACGACGCGGTGGTGCTGGGCATCTCGGTGGACAGCCTCTGGTCGCACCGGGCGTTCGCCGAGGCCCGGGGCGTCCGGTTCCCGCTGCTGTCCGACTTCGAACCCAAGGGCGAGGTGGCCCGGGGCTACGGGGCGTACACGCCGCAGGGGCAGGCCCGCCGGGCCCTGGTGGTGCTCGACCCGGCCGGGACGGTGGCCTGGAGCTACCTGTCCCCCGCAGAGGTCAACCCCGGCGCCGACGGCATCCTCGACGCGTTGGAACACCTCGGCACCGAACGGCAGGTGACGACCCGATGAGCACCCCGTTGCAGGTCACCGCCCGACTCCGGGTGCCGGTGACCGAGACCGACCATGTCCGTGGGCCACTGGACGCCCCGGTCACCCTCGTGCAGTACGGCGACTTCCAGTGCCCGTACTGCGGGGCGGCGTACCCGAACCTGGCCGAGCTGCTGCGGCAGCGGCGGGACACCGTCCGGCTGGTCTACCGGCACTTCCCGATCACCAACCTGCACCCGTACGCCGAGCGGGCCGCCGAGGCGGCCGAGGCGGCCGGCCGCCGGGACCGGTTCTGGGAGATGCACGACTGGCTCTACGAACACCAGGACCAACTGGACCCGGTGCACCTGTCGCTCGGCGTGGCGCAGGTGGGGCTCCCGCCGGACGAGATCGACGCCGAGGTCGACCGGCACGCGCACGCCGACCGGGTACGGCACGACTTCACCGGCGGCATCCGCAGCGGCGTCAACGGCACACCCACGCTCTTCGTCGGCGACCACCGCCACGACGGCCCACTCGACCTGGCCACCCTCCTCACCACCGTCGACTCCGCCACCCCCTGACCCCGCCACCCAACCGCCCCGTCCTGCCCTGCCCTGCTCCGGTGATCAAGAGGTTTGCGTCAGTTGATCAAGAGGTTTGCGTCAAGCTGAAGATCAAATTTGACGCAAACCTCTTGATCACCGGGGTGGGCTGGGGCGGATCGGGGCGGGGTGGGGTGGATCGGGGGTGGGGCGGACCGGGGGTGGGGCGGGGTAAGGGTGGGGCTGTTAGAGGAGGTGGAGGTCGCGGGCTCGGCGGACGGCTTCGCGGCGGCGGGTGGCGTCGAGCTTGCGGTAGATGTTGCGGACATGGGTCTTGACGGTGTTGACCGACAGGGACAGTTCACTGGCGATCTCCACGTTGGACAGGATGCTCTGCAGGTACCGCAGGATGGTCAACTCCCGCTCGGTGAGGGGCTCGTCGAGGGGGCGCTCCGGGTCGCCCGGTCGGGAATCGGCAGGCCCGCGCCGGGTGCCCCCCTGGCCGGGCGGCGGGACGGCGTCCCGTACCAGGTCACTGACCTGCGGCCAGTACGCCGTACCGGAGTCCAGGTGGGCCGCGAGCAGTTCCCGGACCTCCGGTTCGGCCCGGGTGAAGACCCGACGGTGGCCGTGCCGCCCGGCCAGGTCCAGCACCCGTTCCAGCAGCCGCCCGGCCCGGCGCTCGTCACCGGCCCGCCGGGTCAGCAACGCGTCCAGGACCCCGGCGGCGAGCCGTACCGGCAACGGCCAGTCGGCCGCGCCCGGGGCGTCCCAGTCGGGTAGGGCGTGCCGGGCGGCACGGAGGTCACCGGCCCGCAACTCCACCCGGGCCAGCGCCAACGCCAGCACCGGCACCGGGTCCGGTCCGAGGGCCCGTTCGCCGAGCAGCCGTCGGGCCGTGTCCACGTCACCCTGCTCGCCGCGCAGGTCCGCCTCCAGGGCCAGCAACCGGTCAACCAACGCTCCCGCGCTGCTGGCCGCCACCGCAGAAGCCGCCCCAGCACCACCGGCCACCTCAGCGCCGCCGCGCCGCACCGCACCGCCGGTCACCCCGCCCACCTCAGCCCCATCGGGCAGCGCCGCACCGCCGGGCGCGCTCGCACCACCGGTGATCCCGACACCGCCGGACACCCCGACGCCGCCGGAGACTTCCGCAGCTCTGGAGACATCCGCACCGCCGGGCAACGCCGGGTCACCGGGGGACGTCGACATGCTGGCGGTCAGTTCGTCGCGGGCGCGTAGCACCGCCGCCATGGCCGCCGCCGGCTCGCCCGCGTCGCGAAGCAGAGCGGCCCGGCACAGCGCCGTCACCGCCCCGGCCAGGGACAGCCCGGTCACGGCACCGGCCGCCGCCAGCTCGGCGGTAGCCTCGGCGGGCTGGTCCCGGTAGACCGCCACCAGTGCCAGTGCCAGGTGTGCGTAGCCGCAGTCGACCTGACCGGACCATCCCTGGCAGCAGGGCATGGCCAGGGCCATCCGTGCGGTCTCCTCGGCCGGCGTCAGCTCACCGGCGAGGGCGAGCAGCAGGGCTGCCCGGCTCGCGCCGACCAGCTCGGTCCGGGGGCGGCCGGCCCGCCGGGCCGCCGCCAGCGCAGCCCGGAACCACGCTGCGGCCCGTCCCAGTTCACCCCCGGCCAGATCGGTCAGGCCGAGCGCGGTGCCGGCCACCGCCCGGACGTCCGCGTCGTCCGCCCCGGCCCGGGCACCACCGTCGTTCACAGGACCACCCTTGTTCACAGGACCACCGTCGATCGCAGGACCACCATCGGTCGCCACATCGTCGCCGGTCCGGAGATCGGCACCGGCCGGCTGGCCGAGCACGTCGACACCGGCGGACTGGCCGAGCACATCGGTGCCGGCGCACGGACCAGCAGGAACCGGAAGGACGGAAGCCGCACCGGCGGACAACGCCGACCCGCTGGGCCGCGCCGAACCGGCAGGCAGCCCCCAACCGCCGGCCAGCGCCGAACCGGCAGGCAGCCCCGAAGCGGTGGCGAGCAGGCGGGCGGCGGCATCGCGTACCGTCGCGGGGTCGCCGGCCAGCCGGGCCAGGGTGAGTTCCAGCGCCACGGCCAGCCGCCGGAACCGGTCCCGGCGGGGGGCCGGCAGCGTGCGGGCGGCCTGCACCGCGTCCCGCAGCCGGGCGGTCGCCGCCGGCACGTCCCCCGCGTACGCCCGCTCGGTACCGGCGGCCAGCGCCAACTCCGGGTCCCGGCGCACCGCCCCGGCGGGTGGCGGCGGAGGTGGCGGCAGGTGTGGCGGCTCCTGCTCGTACGGGACCAGCTCCGGCCAGTGGGCCAGCAGCAGTCCGGTGGCGCGGTCCCACTGCGCGGCGGTCAGGGCGTGGTGCAGCGCGTCGGCGGGCCGGTCGTGGTCGGCGTACCAGTCGGCGGCCCGCCGGTGCAGTTCGCCGCGTTCCCGCCCGTCGAGGCCGGCGAGTTCCTCACGCAGCAGGTCGGCCAGCATGGGGTGCGGCCGGTACCAGGGTGGGTCGCTGTCGTCGCGGTGCAGGAACCCGCCGTCGCGGGCCAGCCCGGCCAGGAGCTGACCGGCGTCGGCACGTCCGGTCAACGCGTCGGCCAGGTCGGCGCGGACCGCCCCGCCGACGGCGCAGCGGCGCAGCACCTCCCGGGCCGGCCCCGGTAGTGGGGTGAGCACTTCGGCGCGCAGGTAGGCGGCGACGTCCGGGTGGTCGCCGCCGAACCGTCGTACCCAGCGTTGCGGGTCGGCCTGGCTGCGGGCGGCCAGCGCGGCGAAGCGCAGGCCCGCCGGCCAGCCGCCGGTGCTTTCCCGGAGCCGGGCGACCGCCGCCGCCGGCAGCGGCACCCCGTGCGCCACCAGCAGGTCGGCCACCTCGTCGGTGGTGAAGGCCAGGTCGTCGGGGCCGATCTCGGTCGGTTCGCCGGCCAGCCGCAGCCGGTGCAGGGCCGGCGGCAGGCCGGTCCGGCCGGCGGCGACGAGGCGTAGCCGCCCGTCGGCGTGCCGGAGCAGGAACTCCAGCCCGGTGAGGACGTCGGGAGCGGTCGCCCGGTGCAGGTCGTCGAGGACCAGCCGGACGGGGTGTTCCCGGGCGGCCAGTGCGGCGGCCAGCGCCTCCAGCCCGTCGGGCCGCCACGGACTTGTGGGGGCCGGCGGCAGTTCGTCCGGTCCGGCCCGCAACGCACCGCGCAGGGCCCGGGTGAGGTACGCCCACAGGCGCTGCCCGCTGTCGCCGGCCTCGACCTGCACCCAGGCCACCGGGTTGCCTGTCGGTTCCGCCGCCTGCGCACCGGCGGTGAGCAGTGTCGTCTTGCCCCAACCGGCGGGCGCGCGGACCACGGTGAGGATGCCGGCGGCCCCGTCGTCGAGGCGGGCCAGCAGCCGGGGCCGCAGCAGCATCGGCTCGGGCGCGGCGGGCGGGGTGAGCCGGGAGGCCAGCAGCGGCGGCCCGGACTCCCGGGTGGTCGCGGCGTCGCCGGGGTGGGGTGTCGGGTCGACCGCCGGTACGGGCTGCTGCGGCATTGCGTCCCACCCCCACTCGGCGCGTTCCTCCCCCGGTCGGCGGCGGTTACCCGGCACGGCCCGGTTCACCCCTTCGGGACGAGCCCGGTTCACCCGGGCCGCGCCGACGATTGGCGCACCGGACGGCCCCGTACCGACGGCGCGGGCACGTCCCGGCGGGAGAGGCGGGTGGTACGGATGAGACGGCTGACCCGGGGAGCGGTCATCCTCGCCGCCACGGCGTTCGGCGCGGCGGCGGCCGGGGCGGGGCGTTGGCAGGTGGTGACGGTCGGGGTACCGGCGGCGGAGCTGCTGCCCGACGGGCGGTGGCCGGAGCCGCTGCGACCGCTGGCCGGTGCCGTGGAGCTGGATCTGCGGCCGGCCCCCGGCGGGCGCGGCGCCGAACTGGCCGTCCGGACGCTCGGCGGGCGCGCCGCGCTGCCCGGGATGGCCGCCCACCTGGTCGGTGACGACCCCGACGGCTACCTGCGGCAGGTGTTGCGCGCGGTGCGGCAGCTCGTCGAGACCGGTGAGGTGCTGCGTGCCGACCGGCCGGCCGTCGAGCGGTCCGCCCCCGACCGGCCGGCGGTGCCCGGATGAGGGCGCTGTGCTGGGAGGGCGTCGACCGGCTCGCGGTACGCCAGGTGCCCGACCCGGAGCTGCGCAACGCCCACGACATGATCGTGCGGGTCCGGCGCAGCGCCACCTGCGGGACCGACCTGCCGTTGCTCGCCGGTCGGGTGCCGGGCCTGGCCGCCGGTGACGTGCTCGGACACGAGTTCCTGGGCGAGGTGGCCGAGGTCGGCCCGGCGGTGCGCCGGCACCGCGTCGGCGACCGGGTGGTGGTCTGCGCCGCCGTGGCCTGCGGGAACTGCTGGTACTGCCGGCAGGGGCTGTACTCCTGCTGCGACAACGGCGCGCCGGCCACGGCGGTCACCGAGGCGGCCTGGGGGCAACCCACGGGCGGCTGTTACGGCCATCCCCGTACGGCGGGCGGGTTCGCCGGCAGCCACGCCGAGTACGTCCGGGTGCCGTACGCCGACGTGGGGGCGTTCACCGTGCCCGACCCGGTCAGCGACGACCGGGCGGTGTTCGCCTCGGACGCCGCCCCCGCCGGGTGGATGGGTGCCGAGCTGGGTGCGGTCCGCCCCGGTGACGTGGTGGCGGTGTGGGGGGCGGGCGCGGTCGGTCAGCTCACCGCGCAGGCGGCGACGGTGCTCGGTGCGGACCGGGTGATCGTGATCGACAGGTATCCGGAGCGGCTGCGGATGGCCGAACGGCACACCGGTGCCGAGACGCTGCACTACGAGCACACGGATGTCCCCGCCGAACTGCGGGAACGCAGTGGTGGCCGGGGTCCCGACGTGTGCGTGGAGGCGGTCGGGGTGGCCGACGGCGGTGGCCGTCCGCTGTCGCTGGCCGACCGGTTCACCGGCCGGAGCGGCCCGGTCGAGGACCCGTTGGCGGTGCGGGAGGCGGTGCACGCCTGTCGTAAGGGCGGCACGGTCTTCGTCTCGGGCACCTTCACCGGTTTCGTGGACGCCTTCCCGCTGGGCGCGGTGATGCACAAGGGGCTCACCGTGCGCAGCGCCCGGCAGCACGGTCAACGGTGGATTCCGATGCTGCTGGACCGGATGGCCCGTGACGAGTTGCGGACCGAGCACCTGGCGACGCACCGGTTCGACCTGGACGAGGGCCCGGCCGGGTACGCGCTGTTCCGGGACCGGGCCGACGGCTGTGTGCGGGCGGTGTTCACCCCGCACGGCTGAGCCGCCGGGTGGCCCGCCCAGCCGGTGCGGGTCGGGCGCGGGTGGCACACTCGGCGGATGCGCCCCGACCGCCCGTACGACATCGTCCTGTTCGGCGCGACCGGCTTCACCGGCGGGCTGACCGCCGAGTACCTCGCCCGGCACGCCCCGGCGGGGCTGCGGTGGGCGCTGGCCGGCCGTGACCCGGCGAAGCTGGCGGCCGTACGGGACCGGCTCGCCGCCGTCGACCCGGCCCTGGTCACGCTGCCGCTGCTGACCGCCGACGTCACCGACGCCGGGTCGCTGCGGGCGGTGGCGGAGGGCACCCGGGTGCTCGCCACCACCGTCGGGCCGTACGTGCACCACGGGGAGCCGCTGGTCGCCGCGTGTTCCGCCGCCGGCACCGACTATCTCGACATCACCGGCGAGCCGGAGTTCGTCGACCTGATGTACGTGCGGCACCACGCCGAGGCGGTCCGCACCGGGGCCCGGCTGGTGCACGCCTGCGGTTTCGACTCGGTCCCACACGACCTGGGCGTCTGGTACACGGTCCGGCAGTTGCCGGCGGACGGGCCGATCAGCGTCGACGGGTTCGTCCGGGCCGGCGGAAGGTTGTCCGGCGGGACGTACCATTCGGCGCTCACCGCGTTCTCCCGTACCGCGCAGACGAAGCGGGCGGCGCGGGCCCGCCGGGCGGTCGAGCCCCGGCCGGACGGACGCCGGGTCCGCGCGGTGGCCGGGAAGCTGGGCCGCTCGGCGGCGACCGGCATGTGGGCGGTGCCGCTGCCCACCATCGACCCGCAGGTGGTGCGCCGGTCCGCCGCCGCCCGCCCGGAGTACGGTCCGGACTTCCGCTACCGGCACTTCGCCGCCGTCAGGCGGCTGCCGACGGTGCTGGTGGCGGGGGCGGGGATGGCCGGGGTGATCGGGCTGGTGAAGCTGCCCCCGACCAGGCGTTGGCTGCTCGGCCGGCTCGCGTCCGGGCAGGGGCCGAGCGCGGCGCAGCGGGCCCGGTCGTGGTTCCGGGTGCGGTTCGTCGGCGAGGGCGGCGGCCGGACCGTCCGCACCGAGGTCAGCGGCGGTGACCCCGGCTACGACGAGACCGCCAAGATGCTCGCCGAGTCGGCCCTCTGCCTGGCGTACGACGAGCTGCCCGCCAGCTGCGGACAGCTCACCCCGGTGGCGGCGATGGGGGATGCGCTGCTGGACCGGCTGGTGCGGGCGGGGATCACGTTCCGGGTGCTCCCGTAGCGGGACGACCGCCGGATCGCGGTGACGACCGGTGCGGGCTTGACCCTCGACCTGGTTGAGGCGACAGCATCATGGGTGTGGAGAGCGAGCTGCTGAGTATCGGCGAGCTGGCCCGGGCCAGTGGCCTGACGGTCAGCGCGCTGCGGTTCTACGACCGGTGCGGGGTGCTGACCCCGACGCTCGTCGACCCGGTGAACGGTTACCGCTGGTACACCGCCGCGCAGGTGACGCCGGCCCGGCTGGTGGCCGGCCTGCGCCGGGTCGGCATGCCGCTGGCCGGGATCACCGCCGCCCTGCGGCTGCGGGACGATCCGGCGCGGGTCGGACGGCTGCTCGACGCGCACCTGCGCCGGTTGGAGGACGGCCTCGCCGACGCCCGCCGCGAACTCTCCCGGGTCCGTGCCCTGATCGATCCTGAGGAGTACCCGATGACCACCCGAATCGCCCTGTCCCCCGCCGTGCTGGCCGCCGCCGTCGACGCCGTCCGGTTCGCCGTCGGCACCGACCCCGACCTGCCGGTGCTCGGCGGTGTGCTGCTGGACGTGGAGTCCGACGGCGTCCGGTTGGTGGCGACCGACAGGTACCGGATGGCGCTGGCCCGGGCCGGCGGCCGGGTGGACGGCCCGCCGGTACGGGCGTTGTTGCCGGCGGCGGCCGTCGACGAGTTCCGGACGCTGCTGGACACCGGCGGGCAGGAGCAGGCGTACCTGACGATCGCCGCCGGCCGGGTCAGCGTCACCGTCGCCGGCGTCGAGGCCGGTGCGTCGGTGCTGCCCTACGAGTTCACCGACTACCGGCGGCTGCTGCACCGACCGGCGGGCGCACCGGCCCGGCAGGTCCCGGTCGACGTGGCGGTCCTGCGTGCCGCCCTGCGTGCCGGCACCCCCGCTGTCACCCGGGAACACGAGGGGGTGGCGCTGCCGGTGACGGTGCTGGGGGTGGACGACCGTGACGGGCTGCGGCTGGTCGGTGCGGCCGAACTGGCCGGGCCGGACCCGACCGACCTGTTGGTCGGGGTGAACGGGGACTTCCTGCTCGACGCGCTGGACGCCGCCGGTGGCCCGCAGCTGGTGCTGGAACTCGACGGTCCGATCGCCCCGTTGGCTGTCCGCCGCCCCGACGACGAGGACACCTTCTCGATCCTGATGCCGATCCGGCTCTGACGGTCGCGGCCGGCGGCAGCACAGCCGGCGGTCGTCGGGGGCCCGGCGTCGGCACCGGGCCTGCCGGTGCGCCACCGACGGACAACGACGTCCACATCCGATTACGGAAAGTAGCACCGACCTCGCCCCGCCTCCTCCCCTGCGCCCGCTTTGCTCTGCTGCCACCGACGCGACCGGCACGGCGGGTAACCGTCGCGCCAACGGCAGCAGAGCAAAGCGTCGAGGTGGGGGTGGTGGGGGGTGGCGGGGTGATGCCAAGTTTGAGCAGCTCGAATGCGGTTTTCCCGCTGAGGACCCAGCAGGGCACGGCAAAGCGCCCCTCCGGCAGTAACGCACAGTGATACAGAGAGGCCGACGTCGACCGATCACCGTGGGTCACCGGTCGGGTCGACGGCGGCAGCTGTCGGGATCGGACGACGACGGGCGTCTGCGGGACCGCCGGCCGGCGGTCCCACCAGCGCGGACACGACCGGCCGCAGGCGGCGGTCGGGGCGGGCAGCGCCGTGGAGGCGGGGCTCCGGCCGGGGCCGGGTGGCGGCGGGCGCGACGGTAGCATCGGTGGGTCCCACCCTGACCGCCTGGACGGAGCACGGAGCAGCATGCTCGACATGGAGTTGATCCGGAAGGATCGCGAGGCGGTGGCGACCGCGCTCGCGAAGCGACTGGATCCCGCCGAGGTCAACCGGGTCCTGGACGACATCCAGCGACTCGACCAGGAACGCCGCGCCCTGATCACGGAGATCGACGCCGAGCGGCAGCGCCGCAAGGCCGACGCCCGGGCGTACGCGCAGGCGAAGCGGGCCGGCACCACGCCGGAGTCCGTCGCGCCGGAGGTCGAGCGTAAGCAGCTCGCCGAGCTGGAGTCCCAGCTCGACGAGGTGCAGTCCCGGCTGCGCGGCACGATGAGCGAGCTGCCCAACCTGCCCGCCGACGACGTGGTGCCCGGCGGCAAGGAGGCCAACCGGGTGGTGAAGACCTTCGGTGCGCCACCGGTCATCGAGAAGATCCGCGACCACGTGGAGCTGAGCCGGGCACTCGGCCTGGTCGACCACGAGCGGGGCGTCAAGCTCGGCGGTTCGGGCTTCTGGATGTACACCGGCCTGGGCGCCCGGCTGGAGTGGGCGCTGATCAACTGGTTCATCGACGAGCACGTGCGGGCCGGCTACGAGTTCCTGCTCCCGCCGCACCTGCTGCTCGACACCGCCGGTTTCGCCGCCGGCCAGTTCCCCAAGTTCTACGACGACGTCTACCACCTGGACCGGGAGTCCGCCCCACGCGGGCAGTTCCTGCTGCCCACCTCGGAGACGGCGATCCTCGGCGCCTACCAGGACGAGATCCTGGAAACGTCGAAGCTGCCGCTGAAGGCGTTCGCCTACACCCCCTGCTACCGGCGGGAGGCGGCCGGTTCGCACTCCGACGAGCGCGGCACCGTACGCGGGCACCAGTTCAACAAGGTGGAGATCTTCCAGTTCACCCTGCCCGAGCAGGCCGACGCGGCGCTGGAGGAGATGCTCGGCCACGCGGAGAGCCTGGTCGAGAAGCTGGGCCTGCACTACCAGCGCAGCCTGCTGTCCGCCGGTGACGCCAGCGCCTCGATGAAGAAGACCCTCGACATCGAGGTGTGGATGCCGAGCACCGGCAAGTACAAGGAGGTGTCGTCGGTCTCCTGGGCCGGCGACTACCAGGCCCGCCGGGCCGCCATCCGGTACCGCGAGCCGGGCGGCAAGCAGACCCGCTTCGTGCACACGCTCAACGGGTCGGCGCTGGCCACCAGCCGGCTCTTCCCGGCCATCCTGGAGCAGTTCCAGCAGCCCGACGGCTCGGTGCTGGTGCCCGAGGTGCTCCGCGACCGGCTCGGCACCGACCGGCTCACCCCGCTGCACTGAGGCGTCCGGTGGGCGGCGGGGTCCTGCGGGCACCCGCCGCCCACCGTCCTCACGTCCGTTCGGCGTCCGCGGTGCGGGTTCGGCCACGGTGCCGCAGCGCCGCCACCGCGAGCAGCACGACCAGCAACCCGGCGAGCACCGCAGGGCCGGCCGCGTCCAGCGTCGTCACCAGCATCCGTTGCACCCGGGCCGCGCCGACCACCACCGGGTCACCGAAGGCGTCGTGCCGACCCTGGGCGAGGCGGACCTCGTACCAGCCGTACCAGGCGACGTAGCCGCCGGCGACGAGCAGCACCAGGCCGCTGAGCCGGGGCACCCACGCGCCGACGCCGCGCAGCCCACGCACCACCCGGCCGCGCAGCAGCGCCACGCCGAGCGCCGCCACCGCCACCACCAACCCCATTCCGATCGCGTACGCGACGAACAGCGCCAGCCCGCGCAGCGTCGACCCGGCCTGGAGACTGGTCACCACGATCGCCAGGAACGGGGCGATCGAGCAGCTCAGCGACGCCAGCGCGTACGCCATGCCGAACAGCGCCATGGACGGCAGCGAACGGGTCAGCCGGGGGGCGCGGGCCGACGGACGCGGGGTGGGCAGCCGGCGACCGGCGAGCAGCCACAGCCCGAGCGCCAGCAGGCCCAACCCGAGGGTCACGGTCAGCCAGGGCAGCCGGGGACGCAGCCAGTCGGCCAGCGGTGCGACGGCCAGCCCGAAGGCCCCGAACACCACGACGTACCCGCAGGTCAGGCCGGCCGCCGCAGTCAGTGCCCGGCCGATCGCGCCCCGGCCGTCCGCCGGCCCGGCGACCAGCAGCGACAGGTACGCCGGCAGCATCGCGAAACCGCACGGGTTGACCGCGCCGAGCATCCCGGCGGTCAGCGCGAGCAGCAGCGGGCCGGTCATCAGCCGGCCAGGGCGGCGACCCGGCGGGTGAGGTCCTCGCCGTCGAGGAAGCCCTGGTGGACGACCTTCCCGTCCCGGTCGATGATCAGGAAGGTGCTCTGTTCGACGATCTCGAAGCGCCGCCACAGCGCGCCGGCCCGGTCGTCGATCTGGGTGGTGCCGCCGAGTTCGAACTCGGTGACGAAGCTGCGCATCGCCTTCTGCTCGCCGAGGCCGGCGACCCCGACGATAGGCACGGTGTCCCGGTACTTCGGGGCGATCTCGGCGACCGTCCACGCCTGGCTGGCGCAGGTGGCGCACCAGGGCGCCCAGAACCACAGCACCACCGGACGGCCGGCCAGGGCGGCGGCGGAGAACGCCGTACCGTCGAGGGTCCTGGCGGTGAAGCGCA
This sequence comes from Micromonospora sp. SCSIO 07396, assembly GCF_053667945.1. Classification (NCBI taxonomy): domain Bacteria; kingdom Bacillati; phylum Actinomycetota; class Actinomycetes; order Micromonosporales; family Micromonosporaceae; genus Micromonospora; species Micromonospora sp. SCSIO 07396. The sequence continues at coordinate 832,080 of NZ_CM132210.1, read as the reverse complement.
GCGCGTCGGGCACCACGGCGGGTGCGCCGGTCGGGGCGGGCGCGGCGGACGACGGCGCGGTGGAGGCCGGCGCGGTGGCGACCGGGACGGCGACCTCGGCGGCCGGCTGCGCCGCCGTCGGCCCCACGGCGCAGGCCGAGGCGGCCAGCAGGGTGCCGGCGAGGGTGGCGGCGACGGTGAACCGGGCGGCCGGGCGGCCCTCCGGCCCGTTGCTGGGTGACGACGACCGCATCCGGTGCTCCTCTCGGTGGTGCTACTCGGCCTCGACCAGCCGCAGCGCGAGTTCGGGGCAGACCTTGACCGCCTTCATCGCACCTTCCTTCAGCCAGGTCGGCACAGGGGTGGACGGGAAGGCGGGGTATCCGTTGCCGTCGAGCCGGATGAAGTCCGGTACGACGTGGGCGCACAGCCCGTGCCCGTCACAGCGGGACCAGTCCAGGGTGAGCTTGCGGGGGTTGGCGTCGGGCGCGCCGGGCAGCCCCATCACGCCCTTGACCCGCTTGCCGCACCCCTCACCGGTGGTGTGCTGCCGCAGGTCGTCGGCGAACACCTCCATCGCGGAGAGGGCGAAGCGGGACGTGCCGTCGGGGTGGCTGCACGCGCCCCGCCCCTTTACGTCACCGGCGGCGGCCCGGACCACCTCCACCGGGGCGCTGCCGGAGACCGCCAGGTCGACGGCGCGGGCCAGGTCGGGCAGGCCACGCTTGCAGGGCCCGCACTGCCCGGCGGACTCCCCGGCCAGGTAGCGGACCACCTGGGCGGCCTCGCCGAGCGGGCAGGTGTCCCGGCCGAGCGGGATGATGATGCCCGCGCCCAGGGTGCCGCCGACGCTGGTGAGACTCTTGCGGGTGATCTCGGCCCGCTGCGCCGCCTCCCAGGTGATCCAGCGGCCGTGGTAGCCGCCCATCAGGATGCCCGGCCCCTCCGGCACCTCGCACAGGTCGAGGATGTCCCGCAGCGGGGTGCCGGCGGCGCACTCCACCACGGCGGCGCGCTTGGCCTGGCCGGTCACGGTGAGCAGCACGGTGCCGGGCTCGTCGTCGGTGCCGAGCGCGGCATACTCGTACGGGCCGAGCCGGGCGGCGATCGCCACCTGGGCGTACGTCTCGGCGTTGGACAGCAGGGTGGGTAGGTTGCGCACGCCCGAGTCGCTGGACCGCTTCTTGGTGCCCGGCGGGATGTGCGGCAGGCCGTTGATCCCGTTGACCAGTGCGCCGCCCTCACCGGAGATGAACCGGTGTGGCACCGTGACGATGGTGGTGGGCACCGGCATCCGGCGTTCGGCGAGGGCCTCGGTGAGCGAGTCCCGGCCGATCAGGTCGTCGGCGACGCAGAGCACGATCTCCTCGGCGTCCAGCGCGTACGCGGCCAGGGCGGCGCCGTCGAGGATGAGGTGCGGGGCCCGGGTGAGCAGCACCTTGTCCTTCCAGCTCGCCGGTTCCCCCTCGGTGGCGTTGACCACCACCACGGCGGGCAGGTCCTGCCGCTCGCAGGACTCGAGCACCGCCTTGAACTTGCGGTAGAACGGGAAACCCGCCCCGCCCTTGCCCTTGAGCTGGATGGCTTCGGCCAACCGGAGCAGGTTGGCCGGTTCCATCGGGCCGATCGGCCCGTGCTCCATCTCGTGTGCCATCAGGTCCAGCCGGCCGAACTCGGCGAAGCCGGCGGTGAGCCGGGGCTCGCCGATGCAGGCGACCGGTGGCACCTTCGTGCGCATCACTTGGCCTCACCGCGCAGCCCGGCCCAGTACGCCCCGTCGACGGCGTCCGCGTTGGCCTTGCCCTTGCGCCGGCTGCGGCTGTCGCCGGTGGCCTTGCGGGCCCGCCGGGAGGCCAGGTCGACCAGGGTCGGGGTGTCGTCGACGGGGATGTCGTCGGCGACGTAGCGGGCCGGCGGACGCCAGTAGTCCGGCTCCTCCGGCACGTCCGGCTCGACGCTGTGCCGGCCGGAGCCGCTGCGCGGGGCGGCGGAGATCGGTTCGGCCGAGACGGGCCGGTCGGACCCCTCCCAGCGGCGCGGGCTGTCCCACGGCTCCTCCGGCTCCTCGGTGCGCCGCCGGGGCGGGGCCGAGTAGCGGGCGGCCCGGTCGTCGTCGTCCCGTCGGGCCCGGCGGCCGGTGGAGACGGGGGCGATGTCCTCCTCGTAGCGGGAGCGACGGCTACCCGAGACCGGGGCCACCTCCTCCTCGTACCGGGAGCGACGACCACCGGAGACCGGGGCCACGTCCTCCTCGTAGCGGGAACGCCGGGCGCCGGAGACCGGGGAGACGTCCTCGTCGCGGTCGCGGCGACGGCTGCCGGAGACCGGCGCGACGTCCTCGTCGTAGCGGGAGCGACGGCTGCCGGAGACCGGGGCCACCTCCTCCTCATAGCGGGAGCGACGGCTGCCCGAGACGGGGGCCGCCTCCTCCTCGTAGCGGGAGCGACGGCCGCCGGAGACCGGGGCCACGTCCTCGTCGTAGCGGGAACGGCGGGCGCCGGAGACCGGGGCGACGTCCTCGTCGCGGCGGCGGGGTCGCTCGTCACGGTCGTCCCGCTCGACGGTCCGTCGGCGCGCGGCCGGTTCCAGGTCGCGCTCGCGGCGGGGGGCCGGCTCGCTCTCCTGGGTGGTACGGCCCCGGCCGCCCCGCACGGGTTCGCGCAGGGTGCCCGGTTCGGGGACGACGGGGACGGTGAACCGCTCGGGGTCGCGACGCCGGGCGCTGCCGGTCGGCGCGTTCCAGGACGGGGCGAGGGCGGTCTCGGCCCAGCTGCTCCGGCTCTCCTTCTCCTCCTCCTTCTTGCGGCCGAGCCCGGTGAGCAGCGTGCGGCCCTTGCCCTCGTCGACGCCCTTGCCCGTCATGGCCTTGTTCAACGCGACGGCCTGCTGCTGCTCGCGGCTGCGCTTGCCGAGGTAGACCGACATCCGCACCAGTAGCGCCACCACCACCAGCAGGACGCAGGCCAGGTAGCTGAGCACCACCCAGGACTTGGCGGCCCGGCCGGCGTTGAGGCCGTGGAACAGGGCGAACGGCCAGGACAGGTACGCCAGGGAGTGCAGGCTGCGCCAGAACCACTTGGGTCCGACCCCGGCGAAGCGGACCCGGATGAGGCCGGTCCACAGCACGCTCACCATGAGGAAGGCGGCCACGGTGCCGAGCCCGACGTAGAGCCCGCTGCCGCCGATGAACGGCACCACGGCGTCGGTGGGTCCGGCCCGACCGATGGCGATCTTGGTGATGACGTGGAAGACCAGGCCGGCGACGCCGAGGATGCCGGTGGCCCGGTGCGCGGACTGCAGGAGCACCCGGTGGCGGATCATGAGGACCAGCCGGTCGGTGGCGAGCAGGCCCATCATCACGGTGAGGCTGAGCGACACCAGGGCGACCACCCCGGCGAAGAACTCGGTGAAGAAGAACCCGTACGCGTACATCGCCGTGCCGTTGCCGGTCATCTCGACCCCGGCCCAGAACAGCCCCAGCGCGGACGCCACCATCAGCGCCATCGTGCCCTTCGACACTGTCCGGACACCACGGCTGCTGGTGGAGGTCCGGACGGTCGCCGCCTTCTCGTTCTGCTGTGCCCGGGCCATCTGCTCCTCGATCGTCTAACGGCGGCGCCACCACCGGCCGACCCTGCTCCCACCTCCAGTACGGACCTCCGGCGCGTACGGATCAGTGCGGGTGGTGAAAATTCTCGGCGGATTGTCGAACCACCCCGGTCCGGGGCGCGTGTAGGGCCCGGCGTACGACGTCCCGGCGGGGGCGGGTCGGGGACCGACGGCCCGTCCGGACGATTCACACCGGGCGGAGCTACCTACCCCTTAGAGTTGTTTCGTGGCTTTTGACCGGATGATCGAACGGTGGGGCCGGGGGCCGCTCGTCGCCGTCGCCTGCGTACCGGCGTTGCTGGTGCTGGCCCTACTCGTCGGGGTGGCGCTGCGCTACGACGCGCCCACCCCGACCCGTCGGGCGGCCCCGCCACCGACCGTGGCCGTCCCGCAGGAGGACGAGACCGTGCCGCCCGCCGCGCCGGCCCCGCCCGGACTGCCCGTGATCGACTACGACCCGGCCCCCGCCGGTTTCCCGGCCGACCCGCACCCGCTGGACGTCACCCCGTTGACCGAGGGCGTCACCCCGACCCGGAACATCGCCGCGTACGACGCACCGGGCGGACGCCCCCGCGCCCTGCTCGCCCCCAGCATCAGCGGGGTGGAGCTGACCATGCCGGTGGTGCAACGGCGCACCGGCTGGACGGCGGTCCTGCTGCCCTCGGCGAACCGTCGACTGGCCTGGCTACCCGAGGGGGGCTGGAGTTCCGTCGTGCTGCGGGACCAGATCGTGGTGCAGCGGCGCACCCACCGCCTCACCTGGTACCGGCACGGCCAACCGGTGCACACCTGGTCGGTCAGCCTCGGCCAGCCCGGCCAGGAGACCCCCCTCGGCCGCACCTTCATCCTCGGCACCACGCCACCCCCCGAACCGGTCTACGGCGGGGTGGACGTCTTCGCCCTCGGCGCGGTCCCCGACGACCCGGAGGCGGTGCCCACCGGGCTGCGGGGCGCACACATCGGCCTGCACACCTGGCAGGACGACGACACCCTCGGCGAGGACGTCACCAACGGCTGCATCCGGCTGACCCGCACCGCCCAGCAGACCCTCCTCGACGAGGTCCGCCCCGGCACCGAACTGGTCGTCGTCGACGCCCTGACCACGTCCTGAGCCCGGCCGTCTCACCCCGGTTCAGTCGCCGAGCAGCCAGCCGTTCTGTTCGGCGAGCCGGACGGCGGTGGCCCGGTTGCGGGCGCCGGTCTTGCCGATCGCCGCCGACAGGTGGTTGCGGACCGTCCCCTCAGACAGGTGCAGCGCCGCCGCCAGGTCGGCCACCGTGCCACCGCCCCGGGCCGCCCGCAGCACCGCCGTCTCCCGTTCGGTCAGCGGGCTCGTCCCGGCCGCGAGGGTCTCCGCCGCCAGCGCCGGGTCGACCACCCGCAGCCCGGCGTGCACCCGGCGGACCGCGTCGGCGAGTTGCCGGGCCGGGGTGTCCTTGACCACGAAGCCGCCCGCCCCGGCCTCCATCGCCCGCCGCAGGTAGCCGGGCCGACCGAAGGTGGTGACCACCAGCACCCGGCAGCCGGGCAGCGCGGCCCGCAGCGTGGCGGTCGCGGCGATGCCGTCCAGCCCCGGCATCTCCACGTCGAGCAGCGCCACGTCCGGACGGGTGCGGCGGGCCGCGTCCACCACCTCGTCACCCCGACCCACCTCGGCCACCACGTCCAGATCCGGTTCGAGCGACAGCAGCGCGGCCAGTGCGCCCCGGACCAGCGCCTGGTCGTCGGCGAGCAGCAGCCGGATCGGTTCGTTCACCGCTGCTCCACCGGCACGGTGACCCGCAGCAGGAACCCGGTGCCGTCCGGCCGTCGGCCGACCGTCACGGTGCCGTCGAGCCGCCCGCCGCGTTCCCGCAGGCCGAGCAGCCCGTGCCCGCCGTCGCCGGGCGGCTGCGGCCCGGCCGGCCCGCGCCCGTCGTCGGCGATCTCCACCCGGTCCGGGTGGACCCGGATCACGCACCGCCGTGCGCCGCTGTGCCGCACCACGTTCGTCACTCCCTCCCGGACCGCCCAGCCGAACAGTTCCTCCCGCGCCGCCGGCAGCGCCGGCAGGTCGTCCGGCAGGTCACCGACGATGCCCGCCGCCGCCAGCGCCGTCCGGGCGCCGGCCAGCTCGCCGCTCAGGCTGATCTCCCGGTACGCCCCGACGGTACGTCGCACGTCGGCCAGCGCCTGCCGGGCCAGCCGCTCGACGTCGGCGATCTCGGTGCCGGCGCGGGCCGGGTCCAGCTCCAGCAGCCGCCCGGCCAGCTCCGCCTTGACCGCCACCACGGTCAGCGAGTGCCCGAGGATGTCGTGCAGGTCGCGGGCGGTGCGGGCGCGTTCCTCGGCGACCGCGAGCCGGCGGATCTCGGCCTGGGCGGCCCGCAGTTCGCCGTTGCGCTGCGCCAGCCGGCTCACCCCGAACATGGCGAACGAGGCGAGCAACACCGCGAAGACGACGGTGCTCTCCGCCTCCCAGCCGGGCACCAGCGCGGCGGCGACCGGTGGGGTCAGCGCGCTCAGCACGACCACCACCAGGGCGTCCACCGGGGGCAGCAGGAACACCGCCGCCGCCGCGACGAAGACCAGGGTGGTCAGCCAGTCCCCCGCGGTGCCGGGGATGCCGGCCAGGCCCAGCGCGAGCAGCAGTCCCACCGACGCCCGCGCCCGGCCGGCCGGGATCGGCCGGTGCGCCTGGCGCAGGGCGCGCGCCCACTGGAAGATCAGCACGTAGAGCACGCCGAACACGACCAGGCTGCCCACCCCCACCGCCCGCCGCCAGGGTTGTGCCTGGTGTACGGCGGTGAGCAGCGGGATGTTGAGGAAGAACAGCCACACCCCGGCGAGCAGCCAGCCGGTGACCCGCCAGCGGCAGGTCACCGGCGACGGCCGGTCGAACGGGAGGTCCACCGGGTCCACGCTAGTCCCCGCCGGCCGGTGTCCGGGCCCGCCGGTGCCGGGTCACGGCTCAGACCCGCTGGGTGTCGCGGCGGAACAACCGGGCCGCGCCGAGGGCGAAGCCCGCCGTCCAGCCGAGCACGTTGACGAGCACCCCGACGGTCACCGGGTCACCGGTCAGCGGCGCGCGGGCCAGTTGACCCACCCCCCACACGGGGGTGAACTGGGCGATCCGCTGCATCACCTCGGGCAGCATCTCCACCGGCAGGAACAGGCCGCCGAACATGGCGAGCAGGGCGAGCACCGGCCCCATGAACTGCATGACGTTCTCGGCCGGGCCGAGGTAGCCGATGAGCAGCCCCAGCGCGGCGAAGACCAGCGAGCCGAGCCAGGCCGCCGCCCCGGCCAGCAGCCAGACGGACACCGGCAGCCGGACCCCGGCGGCGGCTCCGACCGCGAACTCGATCACGACCGCGACCAGCCCGAGCACCATCGCGGTGGCGACCTTCGTGGCGACGTACGCGGCCGGGTGCAGCGGGGTGAGCCGGAGCTGACGGCTCCAGCCCAGCGCCCGTTCGGTGGCGACCGCCGCGCCCGCGCTGGTGGTGGCGACCATCGCCCCGTAGACGGCGAGGCTGACCATGATCCAGGCGAGCACCTGCCGGCCGTTGGGCAGCGTCTCGCCGCGCTGCGGGAGGCCGAACAGCAGGAAGAACACCGCCGGCATGACCATGGTGAACAGCAGGGTCCGCCGGTTGCGCAGCACCCGGCGCATCTCGATCAGCAGCACCGCCGGGGAGAACCCGCCGAGGGCCGGCGGCCGGCGGTCCGCGGTGGGGGTGATGAGGGTCGGGGTGGTCATCTCAGGCTCCAACGGTCGCGGTGGGGGTGGTTTCGGCGGGGGTGGCGTCGGTGGCGGTCAGGGCCAGGAAGGCGTCCTCCAGGTTGCGGGAGGTGATCTCCAGGTCCCGGGCGGTGGTGCGGGTGAGCAGGTGCCGGGCCACGGCGTCCGAGTCGCCGGTGCGGATCAGCACGGCGTCGCCGCGTACCTCGACGGCCTCCACGCCGGGCAGCGCGGCCAGGCCGGACTGGTCGGCGTCGGGCAGGGTGGCCCGGACGATCCGGCCGGCGGCCAGGTTCTTGATCTCGGCGGTGGTGCCGTCGGCGACCACCCGGCCCTGCCGGACCAGCACGATCCGGTCGGCGTACGCGTCGGCCTCGTCGAGGTAGTGGGTGGCGAAGATGATGGTGCGGCCGGACCGGGCGTCGGCGCGGATCGCCTGCCAGAAGTCGCGTCGGCCCTCGACGTCCATGCCGGTGGTCGGCTCGTCGAGGACCATCACGTCCGGGTCGGAGAGCAGGGCCAGCGCGAACCGCAGCCGCTGCTGCTGGCCCCCGGAGCACTTGCCGACGAGCCGGTCGGCCAGGTCGGCGATCCCGGCCCGGGTCAGCACCTCGGCGACCGGCCGGGTCCGGCCGAAGAAGGACGCGGTCATCCGTACCGTCTCGGCGACGGTGAGATCCTTGAGCAGGCCGCCGCTCTGCATGACGGCGGCGACCCGGCCGTGGCGGACGGCCTCGGCGGGGGTACCGCCCAGCAGCCGGACCTCCCCGGCGTCGGGGCGGGCCAGGCCGAGCAGCATGTCGATCGTGGTGGTCTTGCCGGCGCCGTTGGGGCCGAGGAAGGCCACCACCTCGCCCGGGTGGACGGTCAGGTCGAGCCCGTCGACGGCGGTCACCGGCCCGAAGCTCTTCCGCAGGCCGCGCAGTGCGACGGCCGGACACTCACTGGTCATGCCACCGAGCGTGCGCCGGCCGGCCCGCCCTTTCCCGGCCCGCCCGTCACCTTCCACCCGTGACAAATGTCAGCGGTGTCGCACCCGGTGTCCGTTCCGAAGGAAAGTCGTATGCCTGCAGGCCCCCGGCGCGGGGCATCGGGCGGTGGAAGGTGGGTATGCCGCCGCGGTCGGGGCGAGGTCGGGGAGGACCGCATGGGGAACGCGTCGGAGGGGCGGGTCGACACGGTGGTGTTCGTGCACGGGCTGTGGATGACACCACGCAGTTGGGAGGGCTGGGCGGAGCGGTACGAAGCACGCGGGTTCCGGGTGCTCGCCCCCGCCTGGCCCGGCTTCGACCGGGAGGTGACCGCACTACGCGCCGACCCCGGCACCATCGCCGGCACCACCCTGCGCCAGATCATCGACCACTACGCGACGGTGATCCGCGAGCTGCCCGGCGCACCGATCGTGATCGGCCACTCGTTCGGCGGGCTGGTCGCCCAGGTGCTCGCCGACCGGCAGCTCGGCGCGGCCGTCGTGGCGGTCGCGTCCGCCCCGGTCAAGGGGGTGCTCCGGCTGCCGATCAGCACGCTGCGGGCGTCGTACCCGGTGCTGCGCAGCCCGGTCAACCGGCACCGGGGGGTGCAGATCAGCCCGGACGAGTTCCGGTACGCCTTCGGCAACACGCTCCAACCGGACGACTCCGACCGGGCCTGGCGGCGCTACGCCGTCCCGGCCGCCGGACACGTGCTGTTCGAGGGGGCGTTCGCCAACCTCGACCCGCACTCCGCCGCGACGGTCGACACCGGCCGCGACGACCGGCCGCCGCTGCTGCTGATCGCCGGCGGCCAGGACCACGTGGCCCCGCCGTCGCTGGTCAAGGCGAACGCCGGGCTCTACCAGAAGTCGCGGGCGGTCACCGCGTACCACGAGTTCCCCGGCCGCTCGCACTTCACGGTGGGTGAGCCGGGCTGGGAGGCGGTCGCCGACTACGCCCTGGACTGGGCGACCCGGATGGCGCAGGCCCCGGCGACGGCGGGCGGCCCGTCCCGCCGCTGACCCGGCACCGCCCCGCCGGGCGACGCACCCTCACCGCCACCCGTGCCGCCGGGAGCACCTGCCGTCCAGCTAGCCCAGGATCGCCTCGATCAGGCGCATGGTGCCGTCACCCTCCCAGGTCGACTGGTACTTGGTGAGGGTCCGCGCGGGTGGATAGTGCCCCGGCATGTTCAACCAGGCGCAGCCGGTGCGTTTGTGGTGGTGGATCCCTTCCACGATCAGCCGGAGGTCGTACCGCCGGCTCCGCTGCGAGTTGCCGCCCGGCAGGATCGCCGCGATCTGCCGCCACTGCTCGTCGGTGATGCCACCCGGAGCCGGCCGTTCGCCCTGCTCGTCCCGTTCGGGCCGGCGCGATGGTGGACGCGGCACCTCGACGGCTCTCGGCACCCCGACCGGTCCCGGCGGTTCCGCACCGCCCGGTTGGCTCTCCCTGGCCGCCAGCCGGGCCCGCGCCGCCGCCGCGATCTGTTCCCGGACCGGCAACGGCTGGGCCGGCGGATATCCGGTGAAGTCGGGTTCGAGGGCGGCGGTGAGAAGCCCGCAGGTCTGGCGGAGCTGCTCCCACTGCGGGGCGAGGGCCAGCAGATGGGCGGTCGCCGGATCGTCGGGCTGCCCCTGCGGCCCGACGAACGCCTGGAGGCGACCCAGGATCACCGGTTGCCGGTGGGCGTACCAGGCCAGCACGCGGGCCATGGCACCATGCACCGACGACCGGTACTCCTCCTGGTACGGCCCGGCCAGATTGAACGCGTACACCTGCGTGTTGTAGTCGGCGATGTCGGCGGCGAGGTCCGGGCAGTCCGCCAGCACCTGCGGGAACTGGTCGGGGTCCAGGTAGTCCAGCCACCGGGTCGCCGGCTGGTCGCCGCCGTCAGGTGCCGGGCCCCCAAGCTGACCGGGCAGGTCCGGTTGCGCGACGGTGGCGGTCAGATACCACTGCCGCAGGTGCTCGTCGCACGCTGCGGCGAAGTACGGCAGGTACGCCCCGGCGACCTCGCCGGCGAGGGCCTCGGCGGCCACCGACCAGAGGGCGAACGTGAACCCGGTGTCTGCCTCGAACACCTGCGTCAACCGGGCGACCAGCGCGTACATGTCGTCGAGCTGGGCGAACTCCGCGACGAGCGTCGGATCGACCTCCCCGAACGCCGTCGCCAGGGGGTGGTCGGCCCACGGCGGCCGGACGGTCTCCACCAACGCGACGACGAGGTGGTCCCGGTCCAGCTGCCCACTGGCGTGCTGCTGGAGCAGCGTGCTCGTGGCCAGGCTACGGCGCAGCTGGTCGACGCCGGTGTGGGCGGCCTGCTCGTCGGCCCAGGCATGGAACATCGCCAGGCAGGTGGGATTCTGCTGGGTCTCGGCCCAGGTGAGGCGCTGGAAGTACGCCGGCTCGTGCTCGGCGAGCCAGGCGAAGGTGGTGGCGAACGTGTGTTGCCATGGCGCCGGCTGGACGTCCTGATGCGGATACACGCCTGTCTCCCGGTCGGTGGGCGGGTCCGCACCAGCGTGCACCGGATCTGCCGGTCCGTCCCCCGGTCGCCGGCCGGTCCTGCGGGCAGTCCGGGTTGCCCCTGCGGGCAGCCGCCTTCGTCCCCGGAAGAGACCGGGACACCCCGGGCCCGGCGTGCCTTCACCGACCGCCCAGTCGCCGCCACAGAAAACGCAACGTCAGCGCCGACAGGAACGCCCGCTGCTCGTTGTTGCTCGCCGCGCCGTGCCCACCCTCCACGTTCTCGTAGTACGACACGTCGTGGCCGTGCTCGGCCAGCAGCGCGGCCATCTTCCGGGCGTGCCCCGGGTGCACCCGGTCGTCCCGGGTCGAGGTGACGAACAGGACCGGCGGGTACGTCACCCCGGCCCGCACGTTGTGGTACGGCGAGTACTCCCGCAGGAACGCCCAGTCGTCCGGGTCGTCCGGGTCGCCGTACTCGGCCGTCCAGGACGCCCCGGCGAGCAGCAGGTGGTAGCGGCGCATGTCCAGCAGCGGCACGTTCGCCACCACCGCGCCGACCAGCGTCGGACAACGGGTCAGCATCGCCCCCATCAGCAGCCCGCCGTTGCTGCCGCCCTCGACGCCGAGCTGCGGCGCGGTGGTGATCCCCCGGGCCACCAGGTCGGCGGCGACGGCGGCGAAGTCCTCGTACGCCCGGGGGCGGTTCTCGCGCAGCGCCGCCCGGTGCCAGCGCGGGCCGTACTCCCCGCCGCCCCGGATGTTCGCCACCACGTAGCTGCCGCCCCGGGCCAGCCAACCCCGGCCGATCACCCCGTCGTAGTGCGGCGTCAGCGAGATCTCGAACCCGCCGTACCCGGTGAGCAGGGTCGGCCCGGCGGACGCCGTCGGGGGGCCGACCACGGTGTAGGGCACCCGGGTCCCGTCGGCCGAGGTGGCGAAGAACTGGCGCACGGTCAGCCCGGTGGTGTCGAAGAACGCCGGCTCCCGTTTGAGGGTCTCGACCGGCCCGCCGACCCGGCCCAGCCGCAGCGTCGGCGGCCGCAGGTAGCCGGTGGAGGCGATCAGGTAGTCGTCGCCGAGGTCCGGATCGGTGTCCACGATCCAGGTGTCGTCGTCGGCCGACACCCCGGCCAACGGCGTCCGCCGCCAGCCCGACCCGTCGGGGGTGAGCACCTCCAACCGCCGCCGTACGTCGACCAGGGTGGCCAGGATCAGGTGGTTACGGGTCCAGACGTGGTAGCTCAGCGCGGTCCGCTCGTCGGGCTCGAACAGCACGGTGAGGTCGCGGCCCCCGGCGAGGAAGTCGTCGAACCGGGCCACCAGCAGCGCCCCCGCCGGATGGGTGACCCCGGCGACCTCCCACGGGGTCCGCAACCGGATCACCAGCCACTGCCGGTGCACGTCCCACTGGGCGTCCTCGGGCACCGGGACGGGGATCCGGTCGCCGTCGGGGGTCAGCAGGAAACTACGGGTCCGGTAGAAGTCCAGGCTGCGGCCGACGAAGTCCCGTTCGTACCCGGGTGTCGGATCGTGCGAGGCGTACGCGGAGACGTCCTCGGCCTGCCCCTCGTAGACGATCTCGGCCGCACCCAACGGGGTGCCCCGCCGCCACCGGCGGATCACCCTCGGGTAGCCGGAAACGGTCAGCGAGCCGGGGCCGAGGTCGGTGCCGACGTAGATCCGGTCGACATCGATCCAGGTGACGTCGCTCTTGGCCTCGGCGAGGGTGAACCCGTCGGGCACGAAGCTGCGGGTGTCGAGGTCGTACTCGCGGACCACCACCGCGTCCTTGCCGCCCCGCGACAGGCTGACCAGGCAGCGCCGGTGGCCGGGCCGCAGCACCGTCACCCCGCCCCAGACCCAGTTCTCGTCCTCGGCGGCGGCCAGCGCGTCCAGGTCGAGCAGCACGTCCCAGGCCGGCTCGGGCCGCCGGTACTCCGCCAGCGTGGTACGCCGCCACAGCCCCCGGGGGTGCGCCGCGTCCCGCCAGAAGCCGTAGTAGAACCCGTCGCCGCGCCAGCCGGGGTACGGGATGCGGTCGTCGGCGTCGAGCACCTGCCGGATCTCGGCCTGCGCCGCCGCGAACGCGTCGTCGCCGGTCAGCGCCGCGACGGTCGCCGCGTTGCGCTCGCGGACCCAGGCGGCTGCCGGCTCCGCGTCGAGTTGCTCCAGCCAGCGGTACGGGTCGTCACCCTCATCGATCAGCGTCACCCCTTCCACTATTCCCGATCGGTCAACCCGCTCCTTCACCACGGCAGCCACCATCTGGGGCGCCCCGAGCTGACCGGGCCCGGACGCCGGCACCCGACGCGACGGCAGCCGTCCCGGCATGGGCGCGGCGACGCCGGGTATGAGCGGGGCATGAGGGCGAGCTTCCGGCTTGGCCGGATCGCGGGGGTACCCGTCGGGGTCAACTGGAGCGTCCTGGTCATCTTCGTGCTGATCGCGTGGGTGCTGTCGGCCAACCAGTTTCCCCGTTCGTACCCCGACCGGCCCGGTTGGGCGTACCTGCTGGCCGGGCTCGCGGCGGCGGTGGTCTTCTTCGTCGGCCTGCTGGCCCACGAGGTGTCGCACGCGGTGGTGGCGAAACGCAACGGCCTCCAGGTGGAGGGGATCACGCTGTGGCTGTTCGGCGGCGTCGCCGAGCTGCGTGGCGAGCCCTCCGACCCGGGCGCGGAGCTACGCATCTCCGGGGTCGGGCCGCTGGTCAGCCTGCTCGTCGGGGTGTTCTTCGGGGCGGTCGCGGTGCTGCTGGCGCTGGCCGGGCAGGAGGGGCTGCTGCTCGGCGCGGTGTCCTGGCTGGCCGGGATCAACGTGCTGCTGGCGGTGTTCAACGTCCTGCCGGCCGCCCCGCTCGACGGGGGCCGGCTGCTGCGTGCCGCCGTGTGGAAGGCCACCGGCGACCGGGCCAGGGCGTCGGTGGTGGCCGCCCGCGCCGGCTGGGTGCTCGGCGTGCTGCTGATCGGCCTGGGCATCTGGCAGTTCCTGGCCGGGTACGGGGTGGGCGGGCTCTGGCTGGCCCTGATCGGCTGGTTCCTGATCGGCGCGGCGGGTACGGAGGAGCGCCAGGCGCGGCTGGGCAGCGCGCTGACCGGCGTCCGGGTCGGTGAGGTGATGACCCCGCAGCCGCAGACCGCGTCGGCGGAGATGACCGTCGCCGACTTCGTCGACCACTACCTGTTCGCCTACCGGCACACGGCGCTGCCGTTGACCGAGGACGGTCGGCCCGTCGGCCTGGTCACCCTGGACCGGGTCCGTGGCGTGCCACCCGACCGCCGGGCCGCCACCACGCTGGCCGAGGTCGCCTGCCGGGCCGACGACCTGGTGCTGGCCCGGCCGGAGGAGCAGCTCAACGACCTGCTCCCCCGCCTCGGCGAGTGCTCCGACGGCCGTGCCCTGGTGGTGACGGGCGACCGGCTCGTCGGCATCGTCTCCCCCAGCGACATCAGCCGCGCCGTGCAGCGCAGCACCCTGCGGCCCCACCCGGCCGGCTGAGGGCCGGGCGCGCGGCGGGGGCGAGGTAGGCGGTCTCCGCAGCGCGCGGACCCCGCGACGTCGGCCCCGGTCAGGCGGTGCCGGCCCGCTCCACCGGAATCCACAGCTCGGCGTCGGCGTGGGTGCCGCCGGCCGCGATGCGGACCCTGGAGATCTCCGGGCCCGGCCGGCTCCGGTAGGGGTTCGACGGGAACCACTGGGTGAACACGTCCCGCCACAGGTGCTGCACGGCCGCCGGGAACTCCCCGGAGGACGCGAAGACCGCCCAGGTCCCCGCCGGCACGTCGAGCGACTCCAGGTCGTCCGGCGCGTCCGCGCCGGTCACCACGCCGTACCAGTAATCCAGTTCGACGCCCTCGGAGCGGTCCTCGCCGAGCAGGTCGCTGACGTTGACGATGCCCGCCGGCTCCTGGTCGGACAGGGCCTCGATCCGGGCCGTCGTCCCCGCCGGGATCCCCCTGATGAACGCCACGATCGCCGGGTTCATCCCCTCGTGCACCAGGGGCACCCGGGCCCGCCGGCCCACCAGCCGCAACGCCGGCTTCTCCACCACCCGGTACCGCATGCTGCCACTGCCCTCGACGACGAGCCGGAAGGACAACCGCTGCTGGGAGTGCAGTACGGCCCCGGTACGCCGCGCCTCACCCGGCCCGATGCCGTGCATCGCCCGGAACGCCCTGGTGAACGCCTCGGTCGAGCCGTACCCGTGGCGGACCGCGACGTCGAGCAACGTCCGCTCACCGGCCAGCACCTCGGCCGCCGCGACGGTGAGCCGCCGCCTGCGGACGTACTCCGA
Source organism: Micromonospora sp. SCSIO 07396 (assembly GCF_053667945.1). Classification (NCBI taxonomy): domain Bacteria; kingdom Bacillati; phylum Actinomycetota; class Actinomycetes; order Micromonosporales; family Micromonosporaceae; genus Micromonospora; species Micromonospora sp. SCSIO 07396. The sequence goes on along the minus strand of NZ_CM132210.1, from coordinate 817,034 downwards.
CAGGGGCATCCCGGCCAGCGCCGAGAACATCCGCCGGAAGTGGTACTCCGAGGTGAGGGTGATCCGTGCCAGGTCGGCCACCTCGATCGGTTCGTCGAGGTGCCGTTCCACGTACGCCAGGGCCTCGTTCAGCCGCTCCAGCATCTGTTCTCCTTGCGCTCACGTGATCCACGCCAGGCAGCCGGGAACGACCGGACCCGACTTCCGGTGCCCGCTGCGGTCGGGTGGTCAGGCGCGGGGGAAGTAGTGGTCGAGCAGGTCGGTGCGGAACACCCCGGCCGGGTCCAGCTCGGTGAGCAGGGCGGCGAAGTCGGCGTACCGGGGGAAGGTGGCGGCGACCACGGCCGGGTCGAGGGTGAAGACCTTGCCCCAGTGCGGCCGGGGGTCGAACGGGGCGAGCCGGGCCTCGACCTCGGCCAGCACCGGCTGCACCGCCGCCGCGTCGTCGACCCAGGTGAAGTGCACGGCCAGCGTGTCGCGCCCCTGGTTGGGGCTCAGCCACAGTTCGTCGGCGGCGACGGTGCGCAGCTCGCAGATCTGCAACACGGGTGCGATCCGCTCCCGCATCCCGGCCAGCGCGGCCAGCGCCCCGGCCCCGGCCGAGCGGGGCAGGTGGTACTCGGACTGGAGTTCGTCGCCGCTGCTGGGCAGGAAGCCGAGCCGGAAGTGCGGCAGCCGCTCGTGCCACGGGCCGGGCTCGCCGAACTGCGGGGTGCAGCTGACCGGGTCCATCCCGGGCACCGGGTGCGCCGGCCCCTCGGCGGGGGTGGTGCCGAGCCAGTCCGGCTCCGGCGGCGGGGCGTCGGCGAGCTGCTTGCGCCAGACCTGGTCGATGTCGGTCGACCGCCAGGTGGTGAACCCGCTGACGCTGTACGCCGAGGCGAGTGCCGCGTCCAGCGCGTCGACGGGCAGGCCCTCGCGGACGTACTGGCGGACGGTGAAGGTGGGCAACACGTCCAGGGTGACCCGGGTGACCACGCCCAGCGCGCCGAGGGACACGACCATGCCGGCGAACCGGTCACCGGCGGAGCGGTCCACGGTGAGCACGTCCCCGTCGGCGGTGACCAGTTCCAGGCCGGCCACGGCGGCGGCCAGGTTGCGGTTGCCGTCGCCGGAGCCGTGGGTGCCGGTGGCGACCGCGCCGGCCACCGAGATGTGCGGCAGCGAGGCGAGGTTGGCCAGGGCCAGCCCCTGCTCGTGCAGCCGGGTGGCCACGTCCCCGTAGCGCAGGCCGGCGGCGACGGTGACGGTGCCGCGTTCCCGGTCGACCTCGACGGTGGATGGCAACCCGGCCAGCGAGACCAGGTCGCCTGTGGTGTCGCCGATCCGGTTGAACGAGTGGCCGCTGCCGACCGCCCGCACCCGGTCACTGCCGGCGACCAGCCGGCGCAGCTCGTCGAGGGTGGTCGGCTCGTGGAAGGCACGGGCGGCGTAGTGGACGTTGCCGGCCCAGTTGTGCCGGGGCACCCCGCTCACCTGGCGACCCCGGTGGCGGGTTCGGCGGCCAGCCCGTCGCGGGCCGCCCGACGCCGGGTCGGGTCGTCCGAGTCGAGTGCCGCGCGGGCGTGTCCCACCAGTGTGTCGACCACGTCGGAACTGTACCCGCGTGGTCCGGTGCACCGTCCGGCACGGTTGTCGGCGGGGTCCGCGGGGAACCATGGCGCGATGAGCAGCTACCGCGACCCGATCCTGCACGGCGACGTCTACCCGTCCGAGGAGGAGATCGACCCGACCGGGGTCGGCCTGGAGCCGGCGAGCGCCCCGCCGTCGGCGTACCCGGACCGGACGGGGCCGACCACGACGCCCGGCCCCCGGGTGGCGCGGAACGAGGCGCACTCGATCGTCACCCACCACCTGGACGGCTCGACGCAGGTGGTGACCGACCTGGACGGGGACGGGATCGCCGACGTGGTCCAGGTCGACCTGGACGGCGACGGCGTACCGGACATCACCTACCTGGACAGCGACCGGGACGGCCGGTTGGACACGGTGGTGCGCGAGCCGGACGCCCGCCACCGCTGACCGGCCCGGCCGCCCGCCACCGGCGCAGTGGCCGCCGGGGTCACAGCTGGGGCATCACCTCGGCGGCGACCAGTTCCAGCTGGTCCAGGTCGGCCAGGTCGAGCACCTGGAGGTAGATCCGCTCGCTGCCGGCCTCGGCGTAGCGGCCGATCGTGTCGACCACCTCGGCGGGGGTGCCGGCGACCCCGTTCTGCCGCAGTTCGGCCGGTTCCCGGCCGATGACGGCGGCCCGGCGGGCCACCTCGGCGTCGTCCCGGCCGCAGCAGAGCACCAGCGCGTTGGACCAGCGCAGGGTGCCCGGGTCGCGGCCCGCCTCGGCGCAGGCGGCGCGGACCCGGCCGAACTGGGCGACCGTCTCGTCGACCGAGACGAAGGGCAGGTTGAACTCGTCGGCGTAGCGGGCGGCCAGGCGCGGGGTGCGCTTGGGTCCCTTGCCGCCGAGCAGGATCGGCGGGCGGGGCTGCTGCACCGGCTTGGGCAGCGCCGGGGAGTTCTCGACCGGGTAGTACCGGCCGGCGTGGTCGAACCGTTCGCCGGCCGGGGTCTCCCACAGCCCGGTGATGACGGCGAGTTGCTCCTCCAGCCGGTCGAAGCGTTCGCCCAGCGGCGGGAACGGGATGCCGTAGGCGGTGTGTTCCTCGGCGAACCAGCCGGCGCCGAGGCCCAACTCGACCCGGCCGCCGCTCATCTGGTCGACCTGGGCGACGGTGATCGCCAGCGGGCCGGGCAGCCGGAAGGTGGCCGCCGTGACCAGCGTGCCGAGCCGGATCCGGGAGGTGTCCCGGGCCAGCCCGGCCAGGGTGGTCCAGGCGTCGGTCGGGCCGGGTTCGCCGGTGGAGGACCCCATCGCCAGGTAGTGGTCGGAGCGGAAGAACGCGCCGTAGCCGGCGTCCTCGGCGGCGCGGGCCACCGTGAGCAGTTGGTCGTAGGTGGCGCCCTGCTGGGGCTCGGTGAAGATCCGCAGTTCCATGCTCCGAGCATAGGGAGCCGGGCGGGCACCCGCTCGGGCCCCGCCGACCAGGTATATGCCTTGACAGCAATATGCCTGTACAGGCATATTGCCTGCGTGTCCGCTGACGCCTTCGCCGTCCTGGCCGAGCCGAGCCGCCGCCGCATCCTCGACACGCTCCGCCGGGCCGAGTGCAGCGTCGGCGAGCTGGTCGACACGCTGGAGCTGAGCCAGCCGGCCGTCTCCAAACACCTGCGGGTGCTCCGCGAAGCCGGCTTCGTCTCCTGCCGCGCGGTCGCCCAGCACCGCATCTACCGCCTCGACCCGCACCGGCTGCGGGCGGTGGACGACTGGCTGGCCCCGTACCGGCGGATGTGGGAGACCCACCTCGACGCCCTGGAGCGTCACCTCGACAAGGAGTGACCATGGATCCTGCCCCGTTGCGCCCCGGCCCACCGGCCGAGGTCACCGCCGTCCCCGCCGACGGCCGGTGGACCCTGCGCTTCGTCCGCGAACTGCGGCACCCACCGCAGCGGGTCTGGGCGGCGCTGACCGACCCGGCCCAGTTGGCCGGGTGGGCGCCGTTCCTGGCCGACCGCGACCTCGGCACCCCCGGCGACGTGGTGCTCACCCTGGTCGACGGCGACACGACCGACGCGCAGCCGGCCACCGTACGCCGGGCCGAGGCACCGCGCCTGCTGGAACACACCTGGGGCGGGGACCTGCTCCGCTGGGAGCTGACCCCGACCGCCGACGGCACCCGGCTCACCCTGTGGCACACCGTCGCCGACCGGGGCACGCTGCCGATGGTGGCCGCCGGCTGGCACCTCTGCGTCGACGTCGCCGACCGGCTGCTCGCCGGCGACCCGGTCGGCCCGGTCCGGGGCCGCGCCGCCCTCGACCACGGCTGGGCGCAACTACGCGACGCGTACGCCCACGAACTCGGCGACGGCTGAGACGCCCGCGTCTCAGCCGAACGGCCTGGTCGCGTACGCGGCACGCAGGGCGGCCAGGCCCGGCTGCTTCGGCGTCAGGGTGCCCCAGCCGGAGTTGAAGTAGTTCGCCCGCACGATCCGGGGCCCCCGCTCGGCGTTGAGCCGGGCCAGGGCCGCCGGCACGGTGGCGATCCAGGCCGCCTGGTCGGGGAAGGCGGACACCTGCACCCCCCACTCCGCGATGATCACCGGTCGGGAGAGCGCCACCGGCCCGAGGTCGCTCACCGCCCAGTCCCGCGTCCGGCCGAACCGGCCCGACGCGGTGTGCGCCGGGTCGGTCGCGTAGACGTTCCACTGGAGGAAATCCACCCGGGACATCAGCGCCTCCGGATGGGTACGCCGGAAGGCCGCCCGGTCGAAGCCGCCCGAACCGACCGAGAAGGTGGTGCCGGTGGGCAGGCCCCGGGCCCGCAACCAGTTCACCACGTAGGTCAGCGCCTGCACCGCGCGGGCGTCCGACTCGGCCCAGGTGAACGACACACCCGCCTCGGTGGTGCCGAACTCGTGGTCGGTGTCCAGCTCCGAGGCGAGTTGCAGGTTCACCGGGAACCCCAGCGTCCGGTACTGCGACAGGGCGCGGGCGAGCAGCCCGTCGCACTGACCGGCGAGCACCTGCCCGTACCCGTACGCCCGGGGCCAGGTGGTGCCCGGACGCTGCTGGATGGTCATCGCCGGCGCGGGAACGGTCCAGGTCACCCCGTCGACGGTGAACGTCTGCGCGCCGGGGCTGCCCGCGCCGTAGTGCTTCAGCTCCAGCACCATGTTCGCCGCGACCCCGGCCCGCCCGAGGTCGCGCAGCCAGGTCATGCCGTAGCCGGGGAAGACGTAGCCGTCGGCGAGGCTGCGGTACTGGGTCAGCGAACGGAAGTTCCCGCCCACCATGTCCCCCGTCGGGTCGGCGTTGCCGGCCAGGTAGTAGCCACCCCACACCGGTGGTGCCAGGGCGTAGTCGGCCGCCGCGCTGGCGGTGCGTCCGCCCTGGTCACGCACGGTCACGGTGACCCGGGGCATCAGGCCACCGCCCGGTACACGGCGGTCGTCCCGGTGTCCGAGACCATCGTCCAGGCCCGGCCGGAGTCGTCGGCGACCTCGACGCCGAGCGGGTCGATGACCGCGGTGACCCGCACCGGGGCGCTGCTGTTGCCGTCCGGGTCGGTCAGCACGATGGTGACGGTCACCGGCCGGGTGTCCGGGTCGGCGTAGTCGACGGTGAGCGTCATCGGCTCACCCGGGGCGTAGGTCGAGGCGTCGAGGCTGGCGGTCACGGTGGGAGCGGCCATGGCGGCCCCTCCTTCCTTGCTGGCCCGGTCGACGGGCGCGACGCCCGCCGGCCGGAGATGGTGACGTCGTTGTCCGGACCGGGCGGTGGCGACCGGGCACGGTCACCGCCGGCCGGCCGGACCGGTGCGCCGCGCCTCCCCGGCCACACCGCCATCCACCTGCGTCAACAGTGCCCCCTGCGAGCCCCGGGCGTCCTGTCGGCAATCCGCCAGGTCACCGGGTGCGGCGTCGGCGGAACAGGTGGGCACCGAGGCTGACCAGGGTGCTGCCGAGGCCGGTGCCGAGGAACACCAGCACCGCCCCCACCACCCACAGCCCGGAGTCGTCGGTCGCCGCCGCGTGCCCCGACCAGGCGGCCGTGAACGCCACCGTCATCACCGGCGCCACCAGCACCGGGCTGAGCAGCCAGCCGGCGACGGCGGCGACCACGACCAGGGTGAGCACCGCGCCGACCACCTGCCAGACCGCGTACGGACCGGAGGTCGCGCCGGTGCGGGGATCCGTCGAGTAGCCGCTCTCCCACCCCAGCCAGGCCGCCCAGGTGCCGATCGTCGCGGCCGCGAGCAGCACACCGCCGAGAAGGGTTCGGGTACGCGTCATCTGCACGCCCCGATCATCGTCGGCGGGGCCGGCCACCGGATGAGCACCCGTACTCACGATCACCGGCACACCACCCTTCGCAGCGGTAACCGCCCTGGTCGGGGGCCGTGTGGCGCGGGTTGCCCCGATCGGCGAGACTCGGTCGGAACCACCCCCGGGGGCCGTCCCCCGGACCCCGGCGAACGGTTGGAGCCCATGGCAGACCCCTCCCTGTTCTGGCTGGCCGGCGCGGTGCTGCTGGTGACCGCGGGCGTGGCGACCAGCCTGCTGCCGCACCGGCGGGCCCACGCGGAGCAGCGGCGGACCGCCTGGTCGGCCGCGCGCGCGGCGATCGACAGCGCGGCCGTCAGCCGGGACGCGGCCCCGGGCCCGGTGCCCGAGGCGGAACGGCTGCTGACCCGCGCCGAGTCGCTCGCGGGCCGGCGCGGCGGGGTCGACGCGGCGCGGGCGGCGGCCGAGCACGCCCGGCAGGCCGACCGGCTGTGGCGGGAGCACCGGTGACCGCCCGCGGATACCGCCGCCTGGCCGAGCCGCTGCGTTGGACGCTGCTCGGGCTCGCCGTGCTCGTCCTGGTGGTCTTCCTGGTCGCCCAGCGGCAGCAGGGCATCGACGTCAGCTACGGCCGGTCGCCGGCGTCGACGGCCGGGGTCGACACGGACGGCGCCGGCACCTCCGACCGGGCCACCGTGCCGTCGGTGGACGAGATGACCGCGCTGGTCGCCGCCGCGCCGGTGGTCCGCCTGCCCGGCTCGGTGGCGTACTGGAACGAGCAGCGGGTGCGGGAGGTGGCCGGCGACACCCGGATCCTGGTCGCCCCGCCCGGCCTGGACAAAGACGAACGGGAGCGGGTCCGGGACGTGGAGAACGCCACGATCCGGGTGATCGGCACCGAGGTCAGCGGCGGTTTCTACCAGGCCAGCTCCGACCGGCTGCCCGCCTGGCGGGCACAGTTCGCCACCGGGGACGTCACCGACCTGCTGATCGCCCTGATCACCGCGCTACGCAAGGAGTCCACCCCGGCCGACCGGGACGAGCTGCGCTGGCGCGAGCCGAGCGGGCCGGAGCTGACCACCGTCCTGACCGACCTGCGGGCCACCGGCCGGCACATCGCGCCCGGCGCGACCCTCACCGACGTGCCCGAGGCCGCCGCCCGCAACGCCTTCCCCGACGGCGCCTGGTACGTAGCGCTGCCCGTGCAGCGCTACGGCGAACCCCTGCCCCGGTACGGCCCCGCCCTGAGCGCCCGGTTCCCCGACCGGCCGATCGTGGTGATGTACGGGCTCTGGATCGAATACCACGGGCCCGGCGCGGCGGACTTCGCGGAGTTGGCCGGGGCGAGCTTCTACGGCCAGTTCGCCGGCGTGCTCAGCCGCTCCGACTACCCGCAGCGCAACGTGCTGGGTGTCTACCTCAACCGGGTGACCGACATCCGCTACGCGGGCCTGTTCGAGCGGCCGTTGCCCTACCAGCCGGCCGACCCGCTGCGGGTGGCGCTACCGGCGTTGCCGTGGCTCTTCGCGGGCTGCGTGGCGGCGTTCATGGTGCTGTCGGCCCGGTCGTTGCGCCGGCCCGGCCGGCGGCTGGGCAGCCGGCGGGACACCACGCCGACCCGGCTGGCCGGGTTGACCGCGCTGGCCGTCGAGGTGTCGCTGCTGACCGACGCCCGCAGCAACCCGGCGCTGACCCGGGGCATCGTCACACTCCAGGCCGCCCGGTCGGCGTGGGAGGAGAAGCTGCCCGCCCGGCACGTCCGCACGCTGCTCGACGAGGCGGCGGCCGAGCTGGACGACACCGCGCGCCAGGTCGGCATCGCCAGTTACCGACCGGACAACTACCTGCGGGGCAGGCTGTCATGACACGTTCCGTATCCCCGCAGACCCGTGCCGGCCGCCCCTGGCGGCAGCGGGCCGCCGGCCTGCTCGGCACCCCGTTCGGCCTGGCCGTCCTGGCCTGCCTGGTGCTGGCCGGCTGGGCGGTGTGGAGCGGTGGGGCGCTGGACGGCACGATCGCCAGGCACGTGCGCACCACGTCGTTCTATGCCGACCCGGGGCTCGACGTGGACCGGGCCGAGGCGGAACGGATCATCGGCAACCGCCGGCTGGTGGTGATCCTGCGCTCCCCCGGGGCCGACCTGCGGGACACCTGCAAGCAGGTGCACCGGGCCGCCGACGGGACCGTCGTGCTGGTGCTCAGCCGCGACGGCGACGACTACGACACCTACGGCTGCGCCCTGGTGCCCGGGTACGAGAAGAAGAACCTGGGCAAGGCCGCCGCCGCCGAAATGATCATCGGGCGGGGCATCGACACGTTCGTCGACCGCCCACTGGAGGCCGTGAAGGTCATCGCCGTCAACTACGACCGGCTGGTCAAGGCCGGCACCGTGCCCGACGGCGCGCGGAGGATCAGCCCGTCGCTGCCCCGGTTCCTGCTCGCCGCCGCGGCGGTGACCGGGGTCGTCGCCGGAGCATCCGGGCTCTACCTCGGTGGCCGGCGGGCCGGGCGGCTCGCGGCGGCCCGACGGGTCCGCCGCGACGAACGCACCGACAGCCGCAGCATGCTCAGCGCCGCCACCGCCGGCCTGGCCCAGCAGATCATCGACCTCGACCCGACGTACGCCCTGCTGAGCAGCCGGCGCGGCGGCGACGACAGCACCTTCGTCAAGCGCTACCGGCAGTTGACCTCCGACCATGCCGCCCTGCTCGACCGGCTGTCGACCCTGGACGACGCCGACGAGGAGGCGGTACGGGCACTGACCACCCGGGTCGAGTCGCTGAGCCGCCGGGCGCAGTCGCTCGCCGACGGAAAACCCGGCAGGAACGCATAACCTCTCCGAAGCCGTCGGGCCGCCGGCAGTGACTCAAGGGCCGACGCCACACTCATTCCCGATCATCGTCGTCGGTCTTCCTCGCTCGCCTCACCAGAATGATCAGTGTCACGAATGCCCCAGCGGTCGAGAACAACTCACCAAGTGTCTGAAGCACGACTGTCCAATGCTGCACGAACCCTCCCCAGCTCCCCTCGGTCCCACCGGTTCCCGGCGAACGAATGCCATGTCAGCAGCACGAACGGCGGTGGTCGAGCATTCCGGAGAAGGCCGGAGGAAGTGGGAGCCAGCCGGACGGTCGCTTAGTGCGAGACGCCTTGCTATGGCGCTGGCGGCGGCCCGCTTCGTAGGGTGTTCGGGTTCGTCCGACGGCTGCACGGGAGGGTGGAGAACGCTGAAGTCCGCCGCCTTATCCGATCTCCCACGCGCCCGGACCTGGCCTGAGTTCGCGAAGTGCCTCAATCGGATCCACACCGACTCCGGCCTGTCCTACAACGATCTTGAGCAGGCAGCCCGCGGCCGGTCCGCCCACGGGGGCAGGGAGTTGAAGCGCAGCACCGTCAGCGACGTCCTGAACGGCAAGCGCAGGGTGCAGAAGCCGATGCTGGAGAGCCTGCTGGCCGTTTGGCCACTGCCTGACTCCGGCCGGGAGCAGATCTGGGAAACCTGGCACCGTCTGGCCCAGCAGTCCCGGCAAGGGCCGCTACGCGCGGGCCGATTCGACGAGGCGTCCCCCCGCGAGTTGGGCATTCACGCGGCGATCGGGTCCTCCGGAGCGCACGACGAACTCCCCAGCTATGTACGTCGCGAGTTCGACGACGCGCTGGAGGAGGCGCTTGCGATAGGTGCCGACCGGGGTTGCTTCGTCACCCTGGTGGGTGGATCGTCCACGGGTAAGACCCGCTCGCTGTACGAGGCCATCCACAACGTCGTACCGAACTGGTGGCTGGTCCAACCCAGCGGCACCGACGAAATCCTTAGCCTGTTGGACGAGCCGACCGACGGCACGATCCTGTGGCTCGACGAGATGCACCGTTTCCTGGGCGCAACTCCCCCGCTGACCCGGGACGTGGTCAGGATCCTGGTCAAAAGCCGGATGATCGTGGTGGGCACGCTCTGGTCCGAGGAATACACCATCCGGAAGGGGCTTCGGCGTACCGGCTCCCCCGACAAGCATGCCGACGATCGGGCGCTTCTCGAGTTCGCTCAGGTCATCAGCGTGCCAGCCGGGCTGGTGAGTACGGAACGGACCCGGGCCCGGGAGATCGCCGAGGACGACGAACGGATCCGGATCGCCCTGGACAGCAGCGACGCGGGATTGACCCAGGTTCTCGCCGCCGGGCCGGACCTGGTACACCGGTGGGAGCAGGCACCGTCGTACGCGAAGGCGGTCATCACCGTCGCGGCCGATGCCCGTCGCCTCGGCGTACACGCCCCACTGCCGCCGGCATTGCTCCGTCGGGCGATGTTCGGTTATCTGCGGCCGGTGGAGCGGGTCAGCCCGCCGGATTCTTGGTTGGCCGCCGCCATCCCGTACGCGGAGGCTCCCTTGCACGGCACGATCGCCGCCCTATCGCCGATGGCTGGACAGCATCCCGGCATCCTCGCCGGCTACGTCGCCGCCGACTATCTCGCGCAGCATGTAAAGCGCGTCCAGCGGGACAGGTGCCCGCCGGACAGCCTCTGGGAGGCCCTGATAGACGGTGTGGACAGCCTCGACGACCTCCGCCGGCTATGGGGCAGCGCCTCGGTTCGGATGCGTCACCAGTACGCGGAGCGTGCGCTGCGCCGGCTCTGCGCGCTCCAGGACGGCGCGGCTTTCCTGGAACTGGCTCGGCTGCTGACCCGACAGGATCGGCTGACCGAAGCCGTCGCGCTGCTGGCGGAACGGGTCCGGACAGCTCCCGGTGACGTGACCGCCGCCACCGAGTTTGCCACGACAGTCGTGTTGCGAGACCGGGCCGCCGACCTGCGGGGCGATCCCAGCGCCCAAGACCAGCTCTGGGAGCTGTTGCACGACGGCGGGCGGACCGCCGACCTGCGGGCGCGGGCCGAGGCCGGTGACTCGGTCGCCGCCGACGACCTCGCCGAGCTGCTGGCGGAGGAGGGTTGCCTCCAGCAGTTGCAGGAGCGTGCCGACGCCGGGCACCGGCTGGCAGCCGACCTGTTCGTCGAGTTACTCGCCGCCCAGGCGCGGGTCGACGAGCTGGGTCGGCGCGCCGAGGCGGGCGACGAGGCGGCGGCTCGCCGGCTCGCCGGGATCTCCGACGGCGTGGCCGCCCGGAAGGATGAGAGTATCTTCCACGCCCGGCTCGCCACGTTACGCGCAGCAGTGGATGCAGGCGAGTCTGAGGCCGCCGACCAACTGACCGGGTTGCTGTTCGAGTTCCGCCGGGAAGTCGAACTGCGCACCGAGGTCGATGCCGGCACTCCGCACGCCGCTGAACGGCTGCTGGCTCTGCTCAACACCGAGCACGTCCGTGGGACCGACCTGCACCGGCTGCGCGCGTTCGGTCTCCGCCCGGACGGTTCCCCGGCCTACACCGGTGACCTGCCATGACCCTTGTCCGCCAGCTTGCCGAGCTGCCGATGGACCGCGTCATCGAACTCCGGGGAGCGCAGACCAACTCCGTCGCGGCGACCGCCACGGGGGAACTGCCCGACGTGGCCGCGATCGTGCTTCGTCCGAGCGCGACCACTACTCCCACGTCCTTCGTCCGCGCCGCCCTAGACGAGTTGGAAGACGTCGCGGTGGCACTACTGCCCGGGTGGCTTCCCGAGGCTATAGACGTCCCCCACGCCGATCCGTACGGCCTGGCTGCCGTCCGGGCCGCCGCAGTCGGCCGAGCACGGGACTCCGCGCACTTCGCACCGTTCCTGGCGCACCTTGCCACCGTGGCGTTGTCGGGCCGGCGACCGGTTGACCCGTTCCCACTGGAGATCCGGTGTCCGGGCCTGACCAGGGTGGTGGCGGAGGGCTTCGGACGTTCCCGGGTAAGTCTGCTGATCGAGGTCCCTGACGACCTCGACGCGGCGGGGGAACGGGCCCTCGTCGCGGGCGCGGAATGGCTGTGTCACCACGGCCGGGTAAGTGTGTGGTTGGTCGGCGCAGTGCTGCGGCACGAGGACCGGGTGGTCTGCGCCAGGCTCGACCGAGCGGAGAACGATCGACCTCGACCGGTCCTACCGCTGCCGGCCGACGTGCTGGGACGACCTCACCCAGGCAGCAGGGTCGAAGCTGTCCTGGAGGCCGCGTTGGCCGCCGAGAGCTGGGCGGTGGGCCGGTGCTGGAACCGATACCACCAGCCACATCCGCTCTCGCCTCCGGTCTGCCTGGATCTGCTCTGGCCCGACGAACGGTGTGTCGTCGAGATCGACGGCCCGGAGCACTGTCGGCCGGACCGGTTCGAGGCGGACCGGCAGCGCGATGTGCAGTTGCAGTTGGACGGCTACGCGGTCCTGCGCTTCACCAATGCCCGGATCAACCACGATGTCGGCGCGGTGGTGCACCAGATCGGCACCCTGGTCCGGGCCCGACGACGTGACATAACGGAAGGAAAACCCTATGCCCGGCGATGACCTCACCCCCTCCGAGGCCGCGATCCTGTTCGTCCTGATGGCGGAGGCACGGGAGGTACTCAACACCGAGTTGAAGGAGCGCTACGGCGTCGACGTTCGCAAGGACTATCGGGACAAGCTCAACCGACTCGGCTACATCGACAGTCACCCCAAGGGCCGCACCTTTCAGCACCAGCTCGCCGACGAGGGCTGGGTACGGGTGCAGGAAGACCTCAACTTCCAATCGTCGGTCGGCCGGATTCTCGGCGGGGCGCTGACGGCCTTGCAGGTGAACCTGCGGGACCGGGTAATGGCCCGCAGCGACTACCGCACGTTCGGTGAGATGTTCGCGCTGACCGACGTGCGGGCCGGCACGCCGCAGCCGGATCAGCGGCGCACCCTCGCTCTCCGTGTCCGGCACGCGTACGCGGCGCTGGCCGCCGAGCCGGGGGCCTGGGTCAGCCTGACTCGGCTACGGCCCTTCTTCGGCGACGTCAGCACCGCCGACCTTGACGAGGCGTTGCGGGATCTGGAGCGCGAGCCGGACGTCGACATTGTCCCGGAAGAGAATCAGAAGCTGCTCACCTCGGCGGACGTCGCGGCGGCTCTGCGGCTGGGCGGTCAGGACAAGCACCTGCTGGCGATCGGGGTGGGATGACGGCGGCGGAGCACGCGGCACTGGCGGCGCTCAGGTTCGATTGGGCGCCGGTGCCCGATGACGTCTGGCGGCCCTCGCCGTTCCACGTGGAGGGTCTACACACCGCCGTGGTCCGCGATGTCCTCGACGGGGTGGCCGATGCCAGGAACAGCGCCGACAGCAGCCCGATCGGGTTGGTGCTGCAGGGGCAGCGCGGCTCTGGCAAAACCCACCTGCTGGGTTGGCTCCGGCAGCAGGTCCAGCAGCAGGGCGGCTACTTCTTCCTGGTCGGGCTGCTGGATGCGCACGGCTTTTGGGACAGCGTGCTCGCCGCCATGCTCGACGGGCTGTCCCGGCCGGTGCCCGGGAGCGAGAGCCAGCTCTGGTTGCTGCTGCGCCGGCTCTCCTCGATGGTCGGGGCACCCCGGTCGGTCCGTCGGGCGGTGATGGGTGACACCGAACTGACCCGGCCGGCCCTGGACGCGTTCATCGAAGGGCTCGTCGGGTACGCGCCTCACGTAGCCCGCGCCTGCCGGGAAACGGCCCGCGCTCTTGCGTTGAGCGCCTCGGAAGACGTGAGCCACCGGGACATCGCGGAGAACTACTTCACCTCCGGGGAAGAGGGAGAGCCGGGTGAGCGCAGCGCCTGGGGCATGCGGCGGGCGCCGCGCGACGCGCAGCGGATCGTCCAGGAAATCTCCTGGCTGCTGGCCCTGACCGGGCCGTCCGTGATCGCCGTCGACCAGATCGACACCCTCATCGCGCAGTCCGTGGCCGCCGGTGACGTCCTGCACGGCAGGCCCGACGTGCGGGACGACCCAGAGCAGGCCGCCGTGCACGCCCGGATCGCCGACGGCCTGATGTCGCTGCGCCAGCTCACCCGCCGAACGCTCACCCTGGTGGCCTGTCTGCCGACCTCGTGGACGATCATCAGGAGCTGGACGGTGGGGACAGTGAGCGACCGGTTCCGGATGGCACCCCGGCTCACCACCATTCACGACGCCGCCCTGGCCCGGCTGATTGTCGAACGACGGTTCGCCGCCCGGTTCGCCGAGCGCGGCTTCGTACCGCCGTATCCGTCGTGGCCGGTGCGGCCTGAAGCCTTCGCGCAGGCTAAGGGGATGACACCTCGGCAGTTGCTGATCGACATCGATCGGCATATCCGGGCCTGCGTCGTTGCCGGCGAGGTACGGGAGCTTGGCCGGCTCGGTGATGCGGCAGCGCCACAGCCCCACGGCCCCAGCATCCCCCCCGCCGAGGATCTCGACCGCTTCGACACAAGATTCGCCCAGCTCAAGAGCGAGGTCGACGTTTCCGGCCCGCTGGCACGCGACAGCGAGGACAGCACGGTCCCCGCGCTACTCACGGCGGGGCTGACCGCCTGGGTGATGACGCGCGGCGAACAGAGCGGATCGTTCAGCGTAGATCCAGCCCCGAGCGCCCAGCCGCCACTGCACGCCCGCCTCCGGCTCACCCTCGACGAGACCACCGAGGACCAGGTCCATTGGTGCTTCCGGGCGATCAGCGAGGAGCACCACGCCATCGCCGCGCTAGCCCGGCTCCGCAAGGCGTGCACAGTGGCGGGGCTCGACGCCCGGGTGGCCCGCCGCAAGCTCTTCCTGCTCCGCAACGGAGCCTGGTCGAGCGGGGCAAAGACTCAGCAGGCCGTCACGGCCTTCACTCAGGCCGGCGGGACGATCCTGCCGCTGGACCACGAGGATCTCCGCATCCTCGGGGCGCTGCGGGTCATGCTCGCCGAGTCACCCGTCGACATCCAGGGTTGGTTGACCACCCGTCAACCGACACGGGACCTCTCCGTGTTGCAGCAGGCCCTCGCCTCCGCTGACGACTGGCTCTCCGATGCTCCCAGCGACGACAAAGCCGGCTCAGCAGTACGACCGGACCGCGCCAGACCAGTCACCGCAGGACCGACCGAGACGACACCCGAGGGGGCATCGGCCGACGAGGGGACGGTCGGCGGGAGGCCCGGCTCGGGAGAGGTCGATCCTCCGCCGGCCGACGGTGATGAGTTCGGTCCGCGTCTGACCGTGGGGTACGACCACCGCACCGACGGACCCGTGTCCCTCCCACTCGAAGCCCTCCGCAAGCACACCACCCTCTTCGCCGGATCCGGGTCCGGCAAGACCGTGCTTATCCGGCGGATCCTGGAGGAGTGTGCCCTCGCCGGGGTCTCCGCCATCGTCCTCGACCCCAACAACGACCTGGCCCGCCTCGGCGACGCGTGGCCGGAACCGCCGCCGCAGTGGCGGGACGGGGACGCGGAGAAGGCCCGGGACTACCTCGCCGGAACTGACGTGCGGGTGTGGACGCCGCGCCGGTCGTCGGGTCGCCCGTTGAGCTTCCAGCCGCTGCCGGATTTCCGTGGCGTGCGCGACGACCCCGACGAGTTCCACGAGGCCGTCGAGGCGGCGGTCGCGTCGCTCGCGCCCCGCGCCCAGCTGACCGGCCGGGCCAACAAGGTCCACCTGGGCCTCGCCGTGCTGCGCAAGGCCGTCGAGCACTACGGCCGGCGGGGCGGCAGCCGGGTGCAGGGCCTGATCGACACCCTGGCCGATCTGCCGGACGGGCTGCTGGACATCGACGGGGCCGACAAGATCGGGGTGGGGATCGCGCAGTCGCTGGCGGCGGCGATGGTCAACGATCCGCTGTTCGGTGGCGAGGGCAGCCCGATGGACCCGGGACTGTTGCTCACCCCCGAGCCCGGCGCACGGGCCCGGATCTCCGTCATCAGTCTCGTCGGACTACCATCCGACGAGGCCCGGCAGGGCTTCGTCAACCAGTTGCAGATGGCGCTCTTCGCCTGGATCAAGCGGCACCCGGCGAACGACCGCCCGCTGCTCGGGCTGCTGGTGATGGACGAGGCACAGACGTTCGCCCCGTCCGGCGCGATGACGCCGTGCACCCAGAGCACGCTGGCGCTGGCGGCGCAGGCCCGCAAGTACGGTCTGGGGCTGGTCTTCGCCACCCAGGCGCCCAAGGGGTTGCACAACCGGATCCCGGGCAACGCGGCGACCCAGCTCTACGGCCGGTTGAACAGCCCGATCCAGATCGAGGCCGCCCGGGAGATGGCCAAGGCGAAGGGTGGCGACATCGTCGACGTCGCCCGGCTCGGCACCGGCGAGTTCTACCTCGCCGCCGAGGGGGCTGCACCGGTGAAGATCAGGACCCCGCTGTCGCTCAGCCATCATCCGCGTAGTCCGCTCACCGCCGAGGAGGTGCTGGACCGGGCCCGCCCCCGGTGAGCCGACGGCCGCCGACCTGCGGATCTTGCCACCGCGATCTAGCGTGGAAGGAGCCTGTTCACCGGCAGTAAGGATCATCGATGTTGCGCAAGCACCTGATCGGGTTGATCGTCGGCGTCGTCGTCATCGTGTCGCTGGGGGCCGCCGCCGTGGTCTGGCTCACGCCCGACGGGCCGGAGTCGACCGGGCCGGGTCCGGACGCGGCGGCCCCGGCCGGGGTGACCACCTCCGGGCCCACGCAGCCGACCCCCGGCAGCCCCGCCCCGTCGACCACCGTGCCCGACGCGGTCGCTTCGGCGTCGCCGGAGGCCGGCCCACGGCAGATGAGTCGCCTCCTGTACGACGACGGGCAGAACACGGCGACCGTCACGGGTCTGGAGGTCACGGCGGGGACGTTGCGGGTGCAGCTGCGCTATGCGACCCGGTCCCCCGGCGGCTGGGTGCTCAGCTGCCCGGCCCGGACGGCGGATCTCCGGTCGTCGCATCTGACGCTGGCCGACGGGCGGGAGGTCTTCCCGGTCGACACGTACTGCGCGTCGCAGCGGCCCGGCACGGATTTCACCCTGCGGCCCGGTGCGGTCCTGGAGAGCTGGGGCGTGTTCCCGGTCGTGCCGTCCGGCGACGACCCCTTCTCCCTCACCTGGTACGACCTGGGCACCGTCGAGGGGCTGAAACTCTGAGCGGGCCGAGGGGCCGGCGGTTGACGGGTCAGTGCGCGGGGGACGACTGCGCCAGGTCGGATGGGGCGGCGTGCCGGGTTTCGGTGGCGCACACGCCGGCCAGCAGGTCGGCGGTGGTGTGCGCCCGCACGTCGGCCTGCGTACCGTCGGCGAACCGGGCGACGACGGCCCGGACGTGCCGCTCGGCGGTGTCGGCGAGCCCGTCGTAGACGGCGGCGAAGGTCTCCCGGGCGGGGCCACGCAGCCAGCCGGCGGGCAGCAGCCGCAGCGGTAGCTGGGGGTCGAGGGTGGGGAACCGCCGGAAGGTGTCCATCACCTCGGTCCGGGCCCGGACCGCCTCCGCGCCGTCGACCCGGCCGGCGGCGATCCGTGGCAGCAGGGGCCGCCAGCGCCGCAGGAAGCTCTCGTACTGTTCGGCGACCGCCGCGACGTCCCAGGCGTCGAGCGGGTCGCGGCCGGCGACCGCGTCGAGGTCGACCCGGCGGCCCCGGAACACGGTGACCGCGCCGAGGTGGAGCTGGGTGAGCTGGGCCCGTGCCTTCGGGGTCAGCTCGTGCGGCGAGATCCACAGTCCGTCGTACAACGGCGCGTAGCCCAGCCACCGGAGTTGGCCGCGCAGGGCGCGTCGTTGCGCGCTGCGCTCCTGGGGCAGGGAGAACGCGACGAGGGTCCAGCACTCGTCCCACGGTTGGGTGGTGGTGGTCGCGGCCATCACCCAGCTGCCGCCGACGGAGAGGCTGACGGCGGCAGACCGGCTGAGCCGGTACGAGCTGCGCCGGCCCTGCCGGCTGCCCTCCAGTACGCCCCGGCGGGCCAGCCGGCTGATCACGGTCCGCGCGCCGGCGAGGCTGACGTCGGACTCGGCGAGCAGCGCGACGATGGCGGCGGACGGCAGCCATGCCCGGGTCCGCAGCGTGTAGTCGGCCAGCAGGGTCACCGCGACGCCCTGGGGCGAGTTGCCGGCCTGCCGTCGGGGCAGCCGCACCGGGTGGTCCCCGTCGTCGGGGAAGATCTCCTCGATGTCGAACGGGTGTGGCACTGGGACGCTCCGGGCTCGGCTGGGCGACGGTGGCACCGACTGTAGACGGCGCACCGGTGCCCGCCTACCGAACGCGGTCCGGGGTGGACCCGGGGGCGGAACCGGTGACCGTCAAGTGTATCGAGGTCATTCGATTGACACTTGTCGGACCGAGGAGAACACTAAGTGCCATGCAATGCCCTGGGGCCGGGGCAGGGCATGCCGGACGTAGTGGGCCGGCGCGGACGACACGGGCATCCGGGCGTACCCGTGCCGCACGGTCGCGCGGCCGATCTCAATCTGTGAGGGAGTCACGCCCATGAGAATCAGACGGAAACTGCTGCTCGCCCTGGCGGCGCCGCTGGTGGCCACCGTGGCGACAGCCGCCCTGGTGGTCCCGACACTCCAGCCGGCGTATGCCGCGTCGCTGGTCGAGGTGACCAACTTCGGCGACAACCCCGGTCGGATGCGGATGCACATCTACGTGCCGAACACCCGCCCGACCAACCCGGCGATCGTGGTGGCCATGCACGGCTGCGGCGGCACCGGCCCCGGCTTCTACTCCAGCAGCGAGTTCGCCTCGCTCGCCGACCGGTACGGCTACATCGTGATCTACCCGTCGGCGACCCAGCAGGCCGGCTTCGGCAACTGCTTCGACACCTGGTCGGACGCCGCGAAGCGCCGGGGCGGCGGCAGCGACCCCGTGTCGATCGTCTCGATGATCAACTACACCGAGCGGCAGTACGGCGGCGACCCCCGCCGGGTGTTCGCCACCGGCAGCTCGTCGGGCGGCATGATGACCAACCACATGCTGGCGGTCTACCCGGACGTGTTCGCCGCCGGGGCCGCCTTCATGGGGGTGCCCTACAACTGCTTCGCCAACGCGGCCGACTACCCGCCCGGCGCCAGCCAGTGCACCGGCGGGAACATGAACCGCACCCCGCAGCAGTGGGGCGACGCGGTACGCCAGCAGGCGTACCCCGGGTACACCGGGCCCCGGCCGAAGGTGCAGCTGTGGCACGGCACCGCCGACACCCTGGTGCCGTACTCGCTGCTCCAGGAGACCATCGAGCAGTGGACGAACGTGTTCGGGCTCAGCCAGACGCCCACCTCCACCGACACCCCGCAGTCCGGCTGGAACCGCCGCCGCTACGCCGACGCCAGCGGCAACGTGCTCGTCGAGGCGTACAGCATCCAGGGGGCGGGGCACAGCCTGCCCGCCGGCGGGATGGCCGCCGTCGCCCTCCAGTTCTTCGGCCTGACCAACCCGACCCCGACCACGCCGCCCACCACCCCACCGCCCACCACGCCCCCGCCCACCACGCCGCCGCCGACCACCCCGCCGCCCACCACGCCCCCGCCGACCACCACCCCGCCGCCCAGCTCCGGGGCCTGCCGGGTCACCGCCAGCGTCAACGCCTGGAACAGCGGCCTGACCGAGAACCTGACCATCACCAACACCGGTTCCAGCGCCGTGAACGGCTGGTCCCTGGTGTTCACGCTGCCCGGCGGGCAGAGCATCACCTCCGGCTGGAACGCCACCTACTCCCCCTCGTCGGGGCAGGTGACGGCGCGCAACGCCAGCTACAACGGCACCATCCCGGCCGGTGGCTCGATCGACATCGGCTTCCAGGCCAACCACACCGGCAACACCGCCAAGCCCTCCTCGTTCACCCTCAACGGCGCGGCCTGCACGGTCGCCTGACCGACCCGCTCCACCGTCCGTGCCCGGCCGCCCCGTTCGGGGTGGCCGGGCACGGCGTCGGCACACCGCGCCCCGGCCCACCCCGGGGGCACAGCCCTGGTCACGCGGCGGCGACGCCGAACCACCGGGACAGCCGGTCGCGCAGCTCCTGCTGGTCGTCACCGACCCACGCGACGTGCCCGTCGGGCCGCAGCAGCAGCGCGGGCGCCTCCAGTTCCCCGCCGCCGTCGACGACGTGGTCGACCCGGTCGGCCCAGCCCGCCACCGACAGTTCCCCGGTCTGGTCCAGCAACAGCCCCCGACCCCGGTGCATCAGCCCGTAGAGGCGTCCCCGCTTCAGCTCCACGTCCCGCAGCCGCCGACCGACCAGGTCGTGGTCGGCACCGAGGTCGTAGCGGACCGAGATCGCGGTGATCTTCTCGATCAGGTACCGGTTCACCTGCTCGAAGTCCATCAGCTCGGTCAGCAGCCGACGCACCGCCTGCGGGCCGGCCTCCAGCGACATCAGCTCCGTCTGCGCCCGGGTGTTGTCCAGCACGTCCGCAGCCACCGGCCGGCGCTCCGCCTGGTAGGTGTCCAGCAGGCCCGCCGGCGCCCAGCCGGCGACCTGCGCGGCCAGCTTCCAGCCCAGGTTGAACGCGTCCTGGAGACCGAGGTTGAGCCCCTGCCCGCCCAGCGGCGGATGCACATGCGCCGCGTCGCCGGCCAGCAGCACCCGGTCGACCCGGTACCGCTCGGCCAGCCGGGTGGCGTCGCCGAAGCGGGACAGCCAGCGGGGCGAATGCACCCCGAAGTCCGTGCCGGCGGTCGCCCACAACTGCTGCCGGAAGTCCTCGATGGTCGGTGCGACCGCCCGGTCCTCACTCACCCCGGCGGCCGGTACGACGACGCGGTACAACCCCTCACCGTCGCCGACCGGGCCGACCCCGAACCGCAGCTGCGTCCGGCGCACCCGGGTCATCACCGCGACGACCTCGTCGAGCGACGCGGTCAGCTCCATCACGCCCAGCAGCGTCTCGTTCCTGGTGGGCTCACCGGGAAAGCCCACACCCAGCAGCTTGCGCACCGTGCTGCGGCCGCCGTCGCAGCCCACCAGGTAGCGGGTACGCAGGCGGGTGCCGTCGGCCAGCTCGGCGGTCACCGCGTCCCCGTCCTGGCTCAGCCCGACCAGTTCGCTGCCCCGCCGGATCTCGACGCCGACCGCCGTGGCGTGCTCGGTCAGCAACCGCTCGGTGACCGGCTGCGGGATGCCGAGGATGTAGCCGTGCGCGGTGTCCAGCTGCGACGGCCACTCCTTGACGATGCCGGCGAAGTAGCCGCCGACCTGGAACTGCCTGCCGTGTGCGAGGAACCGCTCCAGCAGGCCCCGCTGGTCCAGCAGTTCGATGCTGCGTACGTGCATGCCGAGCGAACGCACCACGCTGGTCGGCTCGGCGTCGCGTTCCAGCACCACCACCCGTACGTCGTGCAGCCGCAGCTCGGTGGCCAGCATCAGACCGGTCGGCCCGCCACCCACGATGGTCACGTCGATCATGGAGTCCCCGTTCGACTGCTCGCGCCGCCTGATGCGTCGATACCGGCGCATGCTTCGCGAATCTCGGATTTCGCCAGGTTCTGGCGTCGAGTGGAGATTCTGCACCGGCACCGGGGTCTTGCCGCAAGGCCCGGGGTGCGATATAAGTTAGAAGTGGCAGGGAGGCAGTGGCCCCCTGCCTTTGCCGTATCCCGCCTCTGGCGTGACCCATCTTTGCTGCGTCCCGGCCCGTGCCGGCTCCGGTGAGACGCACGACGCCCGCGACGCCGAGCGCCACGGTGGGCAGACTCAGCCCCGGCCCAGCCGTTCGGCGTGCTCGTGACAGCTCTGCGTGGCGTGCGTGACGAATTCGAGGATGTGCGCCAGCGTCTCGTCGTCGTAGCGCCGCAGGAACGCTTGTCCGTCGGTCACGATCGGCCCGTAGATCGTGCCGACCATCCGGTTGGCCAGCTCCGTCGGGCGGACGGTCACCCGGCGGCGGTCGGCGCTGTCGCGTTCCCGGGTCGCGTACCCGGCGCGTTCCAGCCGGTCGATCGCGGTGGTGACACCCCCGGTCGTCATCCCGGCCGCGGCGGCCAGCTCGCCGGGGCTCGGCGGCTCCGGCGCGAACAGCAGCTCAAGGCAGCGCATGTCGGTGCGGTTCAGGCCGAGCAGGTCGGCGGCGCGCTGGTCGAGCACGTCGACCGCGCGCTGGTACGCCTGCATCGCCTCGCCGAGCTGCTCCGCCAGACCCATGGTGGGAAATTCTAGCGAACCGTCGTACAGTATCTAGAAAATCTAGTAATCAGAGTTTCTAGAGGAGCGGTGGCATGGACGTACTCGTGATCGGCGCCGGGACCGGCGGGATGTGCCTGGCCCACGGCCTGCGGCAAGCCGGCATCAACGTCGCCGTCTACGAGCGGGACCGCACCCGCAGCGACGGCCTGCACGGCTACCGGGTCGGCATCGACCCGCACGGCAGCAGGGCACTCAAGGCGTGCCTGCCCGACCAGCTCTACCGCACGTTCGTGGCGACCTGCGCCCGCGCGCCGGAACACTTCGTGTTCTTCGACGAGCAGCTGCGGCCGACGCTGGCGCTACCCCTGCGCCCACCCACCAACGACGTCGACAGCGAGAAGTCGGTGAGCCGGATGACCCTGCGCCAGGTGCTCTTCACCGGCATGCAGGACGTCATCCACTTCGACAAGACCTTCGTCGGCTACCGGCACCAGGCCGACGGTCGCGTCACCGCCGTCTTCGCCGACGGGACCACCGCGACCGGAGACCTGCTGGTGGCGGCGGACGGCGTCAACTCGGCGGTACGCCGGCAGTACCTCCCGCACGCCCGCACCGAGGACACCGGCATCATCGCGATCACCGCGAAGGTGCCGATGACGCCCCGGAGCACGGCGCTGCTGCCGACGCGGTACTTCCCCGGCATCGGGATGGTCCTCGCGCCCGGCGGCAAGTCCTGCATCCTGCACTGGATGGAGTTCCCCTGGGACCGGCAGGGCCGACCGAGGAACGACGACGAACTGCTGGCACAGTGGCCCGGCCTGCTGTTCGACAACACCCGCGACTACCTCAACTGGGGCATCGCGGCGGCGGCCGACACGTTCCCCGCCGACGTCACGGGCTACGGCGGCGACGACCTGATCCGGCTGGCCCTGCGGATGACCCCGACGTGGAGCCCCCGGCTGCGCGAACTGTTCACCCTCGGCGACCCGAGCACCGCGTTCGCCATCACCATCCGCACCTCGGTGCCGATCCCGGCCTGGCCCAGCACGAACGTCACCCTGCTCGGCGACGCCATCCACACCATGACGCCGGGCCGGGGCGTCGGCGCCAACACCGCGCTGCGCGACGCGCAGCGACTGACCGACGAACTGACCCTCGTCCGTGACGGGCGCAAGGGGCTGGTCGAGGCCGTCCACGACTACGAGACCAAGATGATCGAGTACGGCTTCCAGGCCGTCCGGGACTCCCGGGAGCAGATGACCGCCGACGCCCTGGTGCACAAGCCGGTGCTGGGTCGCGTCGCGCTGGCCGGCATGCGCAGCTACCTGCGCGTGGTCGACCGGGTGCCGGCGCTCAAGCGCAGGATGATCGACGGCCTGTACGAGTACCGCGGCGGCCAGGACTGACCGGCTGCCCTTCCACGGCCCGGCGCCCGCCGGCTGAGGATCCGCCCCGGTGGGCCGGCAGCTGACCGCTCCCGACCCGGGGGTTGGTAGCGGTCAGCTGCCGGCTGGTCAGTTACCTCTGCCGGTTCCCCGGCTCAGCGCCGTCACCAGCTGTTCGAAGTAGATGCGCTGGACGTCCGCGTCGCTGACGATGCCCTGGTAGACAGCGAGATCGCTGACCTGCCCGTAGAGCCAACCGTCCGGCCCCGTCGGGGTGGTGGACCGGCCGACCAGCAGGGAACCGGTCGCCTGTCCGGGCTGCCAGGCGGGGTGCAGCCCCACCGCGCCCGTCGACACCCCGTCGACGTACAGCCGCACCTGCCGATGCCGGGCATCGAGAACCGCGGCGAGATGATGCCACTGGTCGGGGCCGGCAGCCGACGCGGTCGCCGTGGTGGTCGCGGAGTCGTCGGCCCCGGCGCGCACCTGGAACTCCCACCGCCCGCCGCCGGTCGGTTCGTACCCCAACCGGAACATGCTGCGGTCGCCGTCGTCCTGGGAGACGACCGTCTGCGCACCCCGCGCCGGGTCGAGCCGCGCCCAGACCGAAACCGCGAACGACTGGTCGGTGCGGAGCACCGATCCGTCCTGCCAGACCGGATTCCGCGGATCTCCGGGGTTGATCTGGGTACGCGCGTACTCCCGGGTCGCCTCGCCGAAGTGGGGATCGGACGGATCATCGATCCAGTGCCGGTCGTCGAGCTCCAGCACCATGCCACGGGCCGAGTCGGTGATGAAACTGCCCTTGGTCAGGGTGAGCTGGCGTCCGAAGGAGCTGCCGTCCGACACGGAGCACAGAGTCGGATCGATGTCCTCCTCGTAGCACGGGACACCGCTCTCGAAACGCCAGGCTCCGGCGAGCGGCGCCCGCAACAGCCCGGGCTCCGAAAACCCGCCGGAGCCGGGGTCGGACGCGAGCCAGCCGGTGAAATCCTGCCCCACCAGCGCTCGGGCGTACAGCCGGGCATCGGCCATGTTGCCCTGCCACCAGGTGCTGTCGCCGCGACCCAGGCGGAACTCGCCGGCCGGATCGTTGACGCCTGTCACATTGCCCACCGCGGCTTCAGCCACCCCGTCGACCCGCAGGGTGAGAGTGTGCTCGGTGGCGTCGTACACCACCGCCAGATGGGTCCAGAGCCCGACCGCCGGCGTCGACGTCGACCGGGCGACGGCAATGGTGCCGCGCTTGCCGAGCTTCGAGGGCATCTGCACCTGCCACCGGTTGCTCGCTTTGTCGTAGCCGACCGAGAAGGTGGCCCGGTGGCTGCCGGCCTTGCTGGCGAAGACCCGGCTGACCGAGGTGTCGGTCAGCCGTACCCAGGTGGCGAGAGAGAACGTCGCGGAGGTGTCCAGGGTCGACGGCGTCGCGGACAGGTAGGACGAGGTGCCGTCGAAGCCGACCGCCGGGGCACCGAGAAACCGGGCGTCCTCCTGCCAACTGATGCCCGTGCCGGTCAGCGGGGTGTCGCCGCCCAACGCCGGCTGCCCGTCGGCAAGTGCCTGCTCCCGGGTGACGCCGGGCACCGCCTCCAGCCGCCACCGCGCCGTCGCCGGGGCCGGGCGGTCGAACGTGGTCACACCACGGCCGGGGTCCGCCCCGGCCGCCGGGCCGAGGGGAAGCAGCGTCACGGCAGCGATCGTGGTCAGGGTCAGGGTGACCCGGCCAAGGCGGAACACCGCGTTGTGGTTGGTCATCAAACCTTCTCGGGAGATCGTCAATGCGGACGGACGAGGCCGAGAACACGCCCCGTCAGCACAGTGTCACAGGATCACCCGTTGGCCGCTGCCCCTCCCTTTCCCTCGATGCCGCCGGGGCGGCCCCTGCGCAGCACTCCGCAAGCACGCGCCCAGCTCACCGCCCAATCCACCGAAAGCGCTTGAGCCGACCCGTTGCCACCTGCGACCCGGTTCCGTTCGCAGGTGGGGCCGGGCGGCACACTTCTCGGCCGTCCGGATGGTCTTGGCGGACGAGTCATGAGAGGGTGTCCCGATGAGCGTCACCTCAACCGTGAGTCACCGGACCGGCATCCTGGGTGTCGGTTACGAGGGCCGCTCCATCGATGAGTTCGTGACCGGCCTCGCCGACCTGGGCGTCACGCGCCTGGTCGACGTCCGGATGACGCCGATCTCCCGCAAGCGTGGATTCAGCAAGTCGGCCCTCAGCCAGGCGCTCGCGGCACAGGGCATCGCTTACGAGCATCGCCGGGAGCTTGGCAACCCGAAGGAGAACCGCCCCGGGTTCGGCGGCAACCCCGAAGAGTTGCGGTCCGCACGGGCGGTGTACGCCTCTCGGCTACACCACGCCGAGTCGCTGGCAGCGCTCGACGCCCTCGCCGAGACGGCACAACGTGAGCTGGTGGCGCTGCTCTGTTTCGAGGCGGATGAGAGCCGGTGTCACCGCCAGGTCGTGATGCGCGCACTCGAAGGCCGGATGCCTATCGTTTCGGCCAGTACACGCCCAGCACGCTGAAGACGTGTACGCGCTTGGCCTGGTTGCCGACATAGAAGGCGACGTCACGGTTCGGCGCGCACATCTCTCCCAGAAACTTGGCCTCCAGAGCTTCCTGTAGCGCAGCGTCCGAGTAGCCAGCGAGCCGGCGTTGTAGCGCCACCAACTCCCAGTCGATGACGTGCTGCCTGTGCCCCTTGCACCCGGGCTCGTAGCAGCGGTAGTGGTACGCCGCCTTGAAGCGGGGGGCCTGTAGCGGGGACCTGCTCCGGCCGCTGAACAGGTCCGGCTGACTCGCGTACGCCTCGATCTTGCGTTGCTCGTCCTCGTCCCAACCGGGGTGCGGCGTGACCTTGAGTCCGCGAACCTCCTTGGGGCGCACGAGGGCCAGCGATTGCGCGTCAGCGCGCTCCTGAGCAGCACGGTTGAGACGACACATCGAATCCTCGACAGCCGGATCAAGCAACGGCTGTCGAGACCGCCAGCCGTCGAGATGGCGCTCCCTGGAAATCCGCTCCATGATCGGCTTCCAACTTTCGCGCCGCTGATCCTGCCGTGCCGGCTTGGCGTCGACGGAGATGATGTCGTACTTCCTGAACGCCTCGTCGCTGTGCAGATACCGGAAGTTGATCGGGTAGAGGCGAATCCACGTCGGCTGCAACACGTCCGTTCGCAGCCCCGCCACGCAGACGGTCTCTCCGTACTTCTCTGACGGGTTCGGTGCCGCCTTTACCGTAATGAGCAGCTGTAGCCGAACGGTGCGGTCGTCGGCCGGCTTCGGGTCGGGTCCAGCCTCGCCGGGACCGAAGAGTGACATCTGCGCCACGCGCGCCTCCAGCATGAATAGCCGTAGGTAGTCGTGTGATCACACGATGATTCAGGTTCTCACGGATCGACAGATCGACATAGAGAGATTGGCGACGGCGGCCGACCGATCGACTGATCAGTGTCTGCGCTGGTGGGGCGGGCGGGGTTCGAACCCGCGACCGAGGGATTATGAGTCCCCTGCTCTAACCGGCTGAGCTACCGCCCCCGTACCGCGCCGGATCGTAACCCGCCCGACGAATCACCGGCCACCGCCGCAACGGTGCCACCCGTCGGCACCGTTCGGCACGATGGGCTACGCGAGGATAACAGTCAGCAGCGGCTGCGGTGGCACCCGAATCAGCCCGCCGCGCGCAGTTGTGCGAGCACCGAACCGGCGGTACGCCAGCCGCTGGCCAGGGCCCCCTGGATGGACGGACTGTCCCGGTGGTCACCGGCCACGAAGAGCCCTCCGCCGAGGGCCACCGGCTTGCGCAGCCGCCCCTGCGGCGGTGGCGCGGCGGGCAGGGCGTGCGGCACCGACACCGTGGTCAGGTGTTCCCAGTCCGCTGTGGAGCGTCCGTAGAGCCGGTCCAGTTCGGCCCGGATCGTCGGTTCGGGCGGGGCGGTGGGGCCGACCACGGAGGTCGCCACGAGATGCCGGCCGGGCGGGGCGTACGACGGCGCGGCCCGGCTGACCACCACCGTGTTGGCCACGAGTTCCCGCCGGTCGCCGTCGACGAGCAGGATCGGTTCGTCGAGCGGCGGCTCGGGGGCGCTGTGGTAGTAGGTGGTGTAGCTGTGGGTGCGTACCCGGGGCAGGGTGGGCAGCAGCGTGGTCGCCGCCGTCGGGTCGGCGGCGACCACGACGGCACGGCAGGTGATCTCACCGGCCGGGGTGCGGACCCGGCCGGGGGCGACCGAGGTGACCGGGGTGTCGCAGCTGATCAGGTCGGCCGGCAGGGGGGCGGCGACGGCCTGCGGCAGCGCGGCCATCCCCCGGGCGGGTAGGCCGATCCGGCCCCGGACGAAGGACCGCAGGATCATCGCCAGCACGTGGCTGGAGGTCTCCAGTTCCCGGTCGATCAGCACGCCGGACAGGAACGGCCGGATCAGCTCCTCGATGATGGTGTCGGACAGCCCGGCCCGGCGCAGGGCGGACTCGCTGGTGGTCTCCGGCGCGTCGAGCAGCCGGTGTGCCGGCAGGGTGGCACAGCCGGTGGCGAGGGCGGCGAAGCGCAGCCGGTCGGGCAGTGAGCCGACGCCGGCGAGCACGGTGGCGGGTGTGCCGCCGGGTTCGCGCAGCGGGTGGACCAGCCGGTCGAGCCGGTCACCGCGGCGGACCAGCACCCCGGAGGTGAACCAGCCCAGGTCGAGGGTGCCCAGGTCGAGCAGGGTGCCGAGCCTCGGGTAGGCGGTGTTGAGCACCTGGAAACCCCGGTCGAGCAGGTAGCCGTCGACGGTGTCGGTGGCGACCCGGCCGCCGATCCGGTCGCCGGCCTCCAGCAGCCGCCAGGGCACCCCGGCCCGGTGCAGCCGGCGGGCGACCGCCAGCCCGGCGAGACCACCGCCGACGATCACCACGTCCGTCTCAGCCACCATGTGCCACCTCCGTGTCGTCGCGCGCCGACCGGGACAGTCGGCTCGGCCACCACACCGTGGGCCCGATGTCGTACGCCAGGGCGGGCACCAGCAGTGAGCGGACCACGATGGTGTCCAGCAGTACCCCGACGGCGACCGCCACACCCAACTCGACGAGCACCACCAGCGGCAGTACGGCCAGCGCCGAGAAGGTGGCGGCGAGCACGATACCGGCCGAGGTGATCACCCCGCCGGTGACGGTCAGCCCGGCCAGCACCCCGGCCCGGGTGCCCCGCCGGGCGGACTCCTCACGGACCCGGCTCATCAGGAAGATGTTGTAGTCGATGCCCAGCGCGACCAGGAACACGAAGGCGAACAGGGGGAACGACGCGTCGACCCCGGGGAAGTCCAGCAGGTAGGTGAAGACCAGCGCGCAGAGCCCGAGGGTGGCCAGGAAGGACAGCACCACCGTCGCGATCAGCAGCACCGGCGCGACCAGCGCCCGCAGCAGCAGCGCCAGGATCACCGTGATCACCACGAGGACGACCGGGATGATGACGTTGCGGTCCCGGGTGGAGGCGTCGGAGGTGTCCACGTCGATGGCGGTGAACCCGCCGACCACGGCGTCGGCGTCCGGCACCCGGTGCACCGCCTCGCGCAGGTTGCGGATGGTCCGGGCGGCGGCGTCGCTGTCCGGCGGGTCGGTCAGGGTCGCCTCCAGTTCCACCCGCCCGTCGACCACCAGGGGTGGGGCGTCCGGGGCGGGCGGGCCGGCCTGGTCCCGCCCGGTCACCTGACGTACGGCGGCCACCCCGGGCACGCCCTGCGCGACCTGGGCGACCTGCCCGGCGGTCTGCTGTCGGGTGAAGATGGTCGCCGGACTGCCGGTGCCGCCCGGGTAGTGCCTGGCGATCACCTCCTGCCCGGCGACGGAGTCGGTGCGGTTGGCGAACAGTTCGGACTGGCCGAGGGTGGTGGCCCCGAGTTGGGTGAGGCCGAGGGTGAGCAGCGCCAGCACCACGGCGGTGGTCAGCCACACCACCCGGGCCCGGCGGGCGACGAAACGGGCGATGCGGGCCCACAGCCCGTGTTCGGCCTGCGGGTCCGCCCGGTCCACCCCGGGGGTACGCGGCCAGAACGCCCACCGGCCGCCGAGCACCAGCAGCGCGGGCAGGAATGTCAGCATCACCAGCAGGGTGGCGGCGATGCCGATGGCGGCCACCGGACCGAGTGCCCGGTTGGAGTTGAGGCTGGACAGCAGCAGGCAGAGCAGGCTCACGATGACGGTGGCCCCGGAGGCGGCGATGGCCGGGGCGGCACCCCGCCAGGCGGCGCGCATCGCGTCCCAGGGGCGCTCGTGCCGGTGCAGTTCCTCCCGGTAGCGGGCGATCAGCAGCAGCGCGTAGTCGGTGCCGGCGCCGAAGACGAGCACGGTCAGGATGCCCTGAGCCTGCCCGTTCAGCTTGATCACGTCGTGCTTCGCCAACTGGTAGACGAAGACCGCCGCCAGCGCGTACGACATTCCCGCCGCCAGCAGCGGGAAGACCCACAGCACCGGGCTGCGGTAGACGACCAGCAGGATGACCAGCACCACGACCAGGGTGACCAGCAGCAGGGGCCCGTCGATGGCGGAGAAGACCTCGATCAGGTCGGCGAGCAGGCCGGCCGGGCCGGCGACGTCCACGGTGAGCCCGTCCCGGTCGCCACCGGCGATGCTCCGCAACTCGTCGACCACCCGGCCGATCTGTTCCCCCTCGGCGTCGTCGATCGGCACCACCACCTGTAGGGCCTGCCCGTCCTGGCTGGCGATCGGTGGGGGCAGCGGGCCGGACACCCCCTTGACCTGGGCGAACCGGGTGCTGTCGGCGACCGCCCGTTGCTTGTCGGCACCGGTGATGCCGGTGCTGCGGGCGTACACCACCAGGGCGGGGGTGGTCGGGCGGGCGACGAAGCCGGCGGCGAGGTCCTGGGCGCGGGTCGCCTCGGCGTCGGCGGGCAGGAAGGCGGCGTTGTCGTTGGTGGCGACGTCGCCCAGCTTGCCGGCGTACGGTCCGGCGATTGCGCCGACGACCAGCCAGCCCAGGACGACCGCCACGGCGATCAGCGTGGCCGTGCCCCGGCCCCGTCCACCGGCCATCCCGGTCCACCCCTTTAGTCGACGCGCCCGTCGACGCCGCGGGAGTCCAGGTCGACATCAGTCATCCTGCCGCCCGGTTACGCCCTCCGGGGCCGAAACCGCCCAGCCGACCCTCGTCGCGGGCGGCGGAGAAGGACGTCGGCAGCGGGATAGGAAAAGCCCGTCGGCGGGGCCGACGGGCGGGAGTGCAGGACTGGGCTCCCCCGTTTGGACTCGAACCAAAAACCTGCCGGTTAACAGCCGGCTGCTCTGCCAATTGAGCTACGGGGGACTGCTTCGTCGCGTCGTGTCGGATCTCTCCGGCGCTCGGCGACGGCACAAGAGTACAGGACTTCGGGGGGGTTCGGTCCAGGGGGTTACCGCATTCGACCGCCGCGCTACCGCCCGGAACGATCGACGCTCACAATGCGGACAATTCGTCATCCCGGCACAACCAGGTATGAGCGCGGAGCAGGATGGGTAGTTAGCTGTCGACCGAGAAAACTGTGGGGCGCGACGATGGTCGGTCCCGACCGGACACCACCGGCGGGAACGACGGGAGCGTCAGGTACGGAAGGAGCCGCCATGCGCGGAAAGATCATGTTTCTTGGCGGGCTGGCTGCGGGCTTCGTCCTGGGCGCCCGTGCCGGCCGGGAGAAGTACGAGGAGCTGGTCGTGCGGGGCCGCAAGGTGCTCGACCACCCGACCGTCCAGGAGGCCGCCGGGGTCGCCCAGGCCCAGGCCACCCGCCTGTACAGCGAGGGCAAGGACAAGCTCGGCCAGTCCAGGCTCGGCGAGAAGCTGCACACCGGCAACACCGGCAAGCCGGAGCTGACCCCCGCCGACGACGCCTTCGCCGGCACCCCGGC
The DNA here is from genome assembly GCF_053667945.1 of Micromonospora sp. SCSIO 07396. Taxonomy (NCBI): domain Bacteria; kingdom Bacillati; phylum Actinomycetota; class Actinomycetes; order Micromonosporales; family Micromonosporaceae; genus Micromonospora; species Micromonospora sp. SCSIO 07396. The sequence goes on along the minus strand of NZ_CM132210.1, from coordinate 785,987 downwards.
CACCGTCGGCGCCAAGTCGGGCGTCACCCCGACCAGCTCGACCACCACCACCCCGAAGCCCAAGGCGCCGGGCACCGGCACCAACGGCAGCACCCTCTGACCGTCCGTAGGTCGTCGGGCCGGTCGCCACGTGGCGACCGGCCCGACGGGTGTCTCAGTCCTTGCCGCTGCTGAACGCCGCGTCGAACGCCGCCGTCGGGGCGTCGAACGCCAGCCGGCGGACGAACTCCAGCGCCTCCGGTGCGCCGACCAGCCGGTCCATCCCGGCGTCCTCCCACTCCACCGAGATCGGCCCGGTGTACCCGATCGCGTTCAACGCCCGGAAGCAGTCCTCCCAGGGCACGTCGCCGTGGCCGGTGGAGACGAAGTCCCAACCGCGCCGCAGGTCGGCCCAGGGCAGGTGGGAGGCGAGCCGGCCACGCCGGCCGTCCCCGGTGCGCACCTTCGCGTCCTTGCAGTCGACGTGGTAGATCCGGTCGGCGAAGTCGAAGATGAAGTTCACCGGGTCGAGCTCCTGCCACACGAAGTGCGACGGGTCCCAGTTGAGCCCGAACGCGGGCCGGTGGTCGATCGCCTCCAGCGTGCGCTTGGTGGTGTAGTAGTCGTAGGCGATCTCGCTGGGGTGCACCTCGTGGGCGAACCGCACCCCCACCTCGTCGAAGACGTCGAGGATCGGGTTCCACCGGTCGGCGAAGTCCTGGTAGCCGCGCTCGATCATCGCCGGCGGGACCGGTGGGAACATCGCCAGCGTGTGCCAGATCGACGACCCGGTGAAGCCGACCACCGTGTCCACGCCGAGTTTCGCCGCCGCACGGGCGGTGTCCTTGATCTCCTCGGCGGCCCGCTGACGTACCCCTTCGGGTTCGCCGTCGCCCCAGATCCGGGCGGGCAGGATGTCCTGGTGCCGCTCGTCGATCGGGTGGTCGCAGACGGCCTGACCCACCAGGTGGTTGGAGATCGTGAAGACCTTCAGGTTGTGCTTGGCCAGCGTCTCCTTCTTGCGTTCGACGTACGAGTCGTCGGCGAGCGCCTTGTCGACCTCGAAGTGGTCGCCCCAGCAGGCGATCTCCAGCCCGTCGTAGCCCCATTCGGAGGCGAGTCGACAGACCTCGTCGAACGGCAGGTCGGCCCACTGGCCGGTGAAGAGCGTGATCGGTCGCGCCATCGTCTGTCTCCCCTGTTGTGGTGGGGATTCCTGAGCTGACCGGGGCGAGGGGACCGGGCCGGGCCGGTACGTCGACGGCCGTGCCGGGTCACCGGTGGGTGCACACGCACCTGGGCCCAACGGGTTGCGCCTCCCGTCGGGTCACCGGCCACCCGCAGGTCGCCGCCCACCACTCTAAGCCCACCCCACCCCCCACGAAACCCCTCTTCTCACCCACCGCCCCTCGCCCACCCCAGCCCGCCCACTCCCCCGCCCACACGCCCACACGCCCCGACGCCCGACGCCCGACGCCCGAACGATCAAGAGGTTTGCGTCACGACGGGCGACCCGCGTGACGCAAACCTCTTGATCACCGATGCTCAGCCCGACCGGCGGGCCGGGCGGGCCGCCGGGTGGGCGGCCCGCCGGCCGGGTGGGACAGGGCCTGGTGGGACAGGGCTGGGTGGGGTTACTGGGGGAGGGTCCACTTCTGGTTGGGGGCGGAGGAGTTGCAGGTCCAGAGGAGGACCACGGTGTTGTCAGCCGAGTTGTTGCCGTTGACGTCCAGACACTTGCCCGAGGCGGGGTTGCGCAGGGTGCCGTCGGACTGGGACGACCAGACCTGCGGGCTGCCGCCGGTGCAGGTCCACAGCTGGATCTTCGTACCGTTGGCGGTGCCGCCACCCGACACGTCCAGGCACTTGCCCAACGCCTTGATCGGGCCGTTCGGGGTCACCGTCCAGGTCTGCCGGGCGCTGCCGTTGCAGGTGAAGATCTGGATCTGGGTGCCGTCGGCGGTGGCGCCGTTGCGCACGTCCAGGCACTTGCCGGCCAGCCCCTTGATCGGGCCGGTGCCGGGGGTCGGCGTGGTGCCGCCCAACTCCTTGATCCGGATGTTGCGGAACGAGGCGTCGTCACCGTCGCCGTGGTTCTGGATGCCGATGTGACCGGCGAGCGAGCGGACCGGGTTGGTGTTGGTGAAGTCGTTGATCTTCGCGCCGTTGAGGAAGACCTGGAGCCGTTCCCCCTCGACCAGCAGTTCGTAGGTGTTCCACTCCCCCGGCGGGTTCAGCGCCGCGTCCCGGGCCGCCTGGTCGGCGGCCTGGAACGAGTAGACCGAGCCGGTGGTCCGGTCGACCGTGTCGGTGGCGTCGATCTGCACCTCGTAGCCGTTGTCCATCGCCGAGTTCGGGTCGCTCGACGGCGGGAAGCCGATCAGGACGCCCGAGTTGTCGTCGCCGTCCACCTTCCAGTCCAGCTTCAGCGAGTAGTTGGTGAACTGCTTCGCGCTGTACCAGAGCATGCCCAGCCCACCGACGGAGCTGAGGGTGGCGTTGGCGTTGGTGAAGCTGCCCGGCCCGGCCTGCGACCAGCCGTTGGTGGAGCCGTTGTAGAGCGCGGTGTAGCCGGTCTCCGGCCGGCAGTCGGCCTTCGTCCGGCCGGCCGCGTACCGGATGCCGCCGAGCAGGTGGGCGCGGAAGGCCGGCTCGGAGTACGCCGACTGGTTGTGCCCGGCGCCGGTGTAGAACGACCGGCCGCCGTTGTACGTCTTGCACCACACGTGCGGGTGGTCGGCCCCCATCCCACCCCCCGAGTACGACGACTCGTCGAGGTTGGCCAGCACGTGCGCGGTGGAGCGGGCGTTGGTGCGGAAGTTGTACCACTCGTCGGTGCGCTGCCAGGTCGGGCCGAGGTGGGCGGTGGCCGCGTGTGCGCGGTCCTCCACCCGGACGGTGGCCTGCTGGATGGCCGGGTGGGAGGCGAACCACGCCCCGACCAGGTTGCCGTAGAACGGCCAGTCGTACTCGGTGTCGGCGGCGGAGTGCACGCCCACGTACCCGCCACCGGCGGCGATGTACGACTCGAAGGCGCTCTGCTGGCTGGCGTTGAGCACGTCGCCCGTGGTGTTGAGGAAGATCACCGCCTCGAACCGGGCGAGGTTGGCGGCGGTGAACTGGCCACCGTCCTCGGTGGCGGTGACGGTGAAGTTGTTGGCCGCGCCCAGGTCACGGATGGCCTGGGTGCCGACCGCGATGGAGTCGTGCCGGAAGCCTGCGGTCTTGGAGAAGACCAGCACGTCGTAGGCGGCGTCGGCGGCGGTCGCGGGGGTGGCCGGGGCAGTACAGGCGAGGGCGGCGAGGACGGCGGTGGCCGCGCCGAGGAGGGGCCGGAAAAGTCTCATGTCGTGCTCCAGTACGCCGGGGGCGCGGGACCGGACGGGGCCGGTCCCGCGCCCGTCAGGTCAGGTCAGGGCAGGGTCCACTTCTGGTTCGCGGCGGCGCTACAGGTCCACAGCAGGACCACGGTGCTGTCGGCCGAGCTGTTCCCGGAGACGTCCAGGCACTTGCCCGAGGCGGGGTTGCGCAGGGTTCCGTCGGACTGCGCCGACCAGACCTGCGGGCTGCCGCCGGTGCAGGTCCACAGCTGGATCTTGGTGCCGTTGGCGGTGCCGCCGCCGTTGACGTCCAGGCACTTGCCCAGCGCCTTGATCGGGCCGTTCGGGGTGACCGTCCAGGTCTGCCCGGCCCCACCGTTGCAGGTGAAGATCTGCACCTGGGTGCCGTCGGCGGTGGCCGCGTTACGCACGTCCAGGCACTTGCCGCCCAGCCCCTTGATCGGCCCGGTGCCGTTGGTCGGCGGTGGGACGGTGCCGGTGTTGAGGGTGAACGCGTCCAGGTCGTAGAGCAGTCCGCTGCCACCGGCGAAGGTCAGGTAGAGCGTGGTGGTGCCGGTGGGTGCGCCGGACACCGTGCCGGTGACGGTGGTGAAGGTTTCCCAGCCGCCGGTGACCGGAACGCTGGCCTGTCCGAGCACGGTGCCGGTGGGCAAGCCGGCGCGGATCTGGAGGGTGCCGCCGGCGCCGGCCGAGGAGACCCGCGCGGTGAACGAGGTGACGTTGCCGATCTGGTACGGGGAGAACCCGATCCATTCCCCGTTCTCGATGTTGCCGACGGTCTTGCCGCCCTCGGCGGGGGTCTTGTCGTAGAGGGTCACGCCGGACGAGGTCTTGAAGTGCTCGGCCTGCCGGTGCCGGGGCTGAAGGGTGTGCTGGGTGTGCGTGGTGAGGCCACCGGCGTCGGTGTACTCGGCGTCGAAGATCGCGAAGATGTTCGCCGCGTCGTCGTGCTCGCCGTCGACCGGGATGGTGATCGTGCCGGAGCAGCCGTTGACCGAGGAGATCTGGTGACCGTGCTGGTCGTGGCCGAGCACGTAGGTCATCCTGACCTTGGTGCAGTCGACCGTGCCGTCCTCGGGGTCGGTGACGGTGATGCTGAACGGCACGGTGTCACCGAAGGAGAACAGCGAGCCGTCGACCGGACCGGTGATGGTGACCGTCGGGGCGGTGTTGCCGACGTTGACCGTCACGCTGTTCGTGCCGGTCGCCCCCTGCGGGTCCCGCACGGTGAGCGTCGCGGTGTACGAGCCGTCGGTGGTGTACGTCTTCGTCGGGTTGGCCGCCGTGGAGGTGGTGCCGTCACCGAACGCCCACGAGTAGGTCAGCGCCCCGCCCTCGGGGTCGGCGGATCCGGCCGAGGAGAAGTTCACCGTCAGCGGCGCGGGTCCGGAGGTGCGGTCGGCGCTCGCCCGGGCGGCCGGTGCCCGGTTGCCGACGCCGACGTAGTCGAAGCGGTACAGGGCCGAGTTGGCGTCACCGTTGTAGTAGCCGGTGCCGTAGTCGAGCAGGTAGTACGCCCCGTCGGGGCCGAACGCGGAGTCCATCACCTGCTTGCCCACCCAGGGGAAGCTGTCGATGGTGCCGGGCGACCCGTCGGCGTTGACGTGGATCGGCTTGACCCAGCCCCGGCCGAACTCGGTGGCGAAGAACTGCCCGTCGAAGCTCTGCGGGAACTTCGTCGCCGAGGGGTTGTTCGGGTCGTACCGGTAGACCGGGCCGGCGGCCGGCGACTCGGAGCCGCTGCCGAACGCGGCCGGGCTGCCGGCGTCGCCGCCGTACCGGATCCAGGAGGGCTTGGCCGGCGGGAGGGTGGTCAGACCGGTGTTGCGGAACGAGTTGTTGGTCGGCCCGCCGGTGCAGTTGTATTTCGGGCCGGTCGAGTTGGTGGCGAAGTTCCACTCGTTGTACGTCTCGGACGTGGTGTTGGTGCCGGTGCAGTACGGCCAGCCGTAGTTGCCGGGGCCGGTGACCCGGTTGAACTCGACCTGGCCGGAGGGGCCCCGGTTGGCGTTGGTGCTGCCGGCGTCCGGGCCGTAGTCACCGACGTAGACGACGCCGGTGGCCTTGTCGACGCTGATTCGGAACGGGTTGCGGAAACCCATCGCGTAGATCTCGGGGCGGGTCTTCGCGGTGCCGGGCGGGAACAGGTTCCCACTCGGGATCGAGTACGTCCCGTCGGGGTTCATCTTGATCCGCAGGAGCTTGCCGCGCAGGTCGTTGGTGTTGCCGGCACCACGCTGGGAGTCGTACGCCGGGTTGCGGTTGGTCCGTTCGTCAAGCGGCGAGTAGCCGGCGGAGTCGAAGGGGTTGCTGTCGTCGCCGGTGGACAGGTAGAGGTTCCCGGCGGCGTCGAAGTCCATGTCGCTGCCGACGTGGCAGCAGATGCCCCGGTCGGTCCCGACGTCCAGCACGTCGACCTTGCTGGACATGTTGATGGTGAAGTCGGCGTTCAGGGTGAACCGGGACAGCCGGTTGACGCCCTGCCAGGCGGACCAGTTGCTGCCGGTGGCGGGCGCGTCGCCGCCGGGGGTGGACAGCGGCGGCGCGTAGAAGAGGAAGATGTGCCGGTTGGTGGCGAAGTCCGGGTCGACCCCGAGGCTCTGCAACCCCTCCTCGTCGTGGGTGTAGACGGGGATGGTGCCGATCACCCGGGTGACGCCGGCGGAGTCGGTACGACGCACGGTGCCGTTGCGGGCGGTGTGCAGCACGGACCGGTCCGGCAGCACGGCGAGCGACATCGGCTCGCCCATCTCGTTGACGCCCCGGGCCAGCTCGACCTGCTGGAAGTCACTGGCGTTGATGGTGTGTGCGGCGGCCGGGGCGGGTGGGCCGGTGGTCGCGGCGACCGTGCCGGCGGTGACGGCCAGCAGCAGCACGGCCGCTGAGGGTAGCCACCGTCGGGATCGGTGACCTGTGTAGTCCTTTGTGGACATTGGAGGGTTGTCCCTTCCTGACGGATCACGGCCAGGGCGGGACGCGTGCCGCCGCGCCGGATGCCGGGTGGTGGGGTGGAGTGGTGGGGTGTGGCAGGGCAGGCCGGGCTGCCGGGGGTGCCCCGGCCGGCCCGAACCCTCGGCCGGGGCGCGAACCGCCCAGCGGAAGGTCGCTCGCCGAGGGGTTACCGCGCCGCCGGTTCACCTTGACGAAACATGCCCGTGATGCCACAAACATTAATGGCGACCTATATCAATGTCCATACCCTCTGCCCACCGGTGTGGGTTTTCATCAGATGAAGACCCCACCCCGGCCACCCGGCACCCGCACGGGAACCCACATACATCTGATGAAAGACCGGCCGCCGTGCCGGTCCCGCCGCGCCGGGGTGCCCACCCCGCACCGCCGCAGGGGCCGGGGCGGGACGGCTCAGTGCTGCCGGTGCACGGCCTGGTCGGCCAGGGCGGCCAGCGCGGCACGGGCCGGCTCCGCCAGCGGCACCTGGCCGAGCGCCACCCGGGCGGCATCGGCCCGGACCCGGATCAACCGCTCGATCTTCTCCCGCGCCCCGGTCGCCTCGATGATCGTCCGCAGCTCGGCGGCGCCCGCCGCGTCCAGCTCCGGATTGCCGAACAGGTCCCGCAGCCGGGCGGCCTGGGCCCGGTCGGCGGCGTCGCGGGCCATCGCCATCATCACCGTCGGCTTGCCCTCCCGCAGGTCGTCCAGGATCGACTTCCCGGTCACCGCCGGATCACCGAAGACACCCAGCACGTCGTCGCGGAGCTGGAACGCGTCACCTAACGGATCACCGAAGTCGACGAGCGCCGCGATCAGCTCCGCCGGGGCGCCGGCCAACGCCGCACCGATCTGCAACGGCCGGGTCACCGTGTACCGGGCCGCCTTCATCCGGATCACCGTCAGCGCGCTGGCCACCGAGCCGTCCCCGACCCCGGAGACCAGGTCCAGGTACTCCCCCGCGATCACCTCGGTACGCATCCGGGCGAAGACCCGGTAGCCCTGCCAGATCTGCGCGGAGGTCATCCCGCACTCGTGGAACATCTGATCCGACCAGGCCGCGCAGAGGTCCCCGCAGAGCAGCGCGGTGTTGCGACCGTACGTCTCCGGGTCGCCGCGCCACGCCGAGCGGGTGTGCAGCTCGGCGAAGACCCGGTGCACCGACGGCGCGCCCCGGCGGTGGTCGCTGCCGTCGAGGATGTCGTCGTGGATCAGCGCGAACGCGTGGAACAGCTCCAACGCCGCCGCCGCCACCACGATCGGGCGGTCGTCCACACCCCCGGCCCCCCGCCAGCCCCAGTAGCAGAACAGCGGACGCAGCCGCTTCCCGCCGGCCAGCACGAACCGGTGCAGGGCGGTGAAGATGCCGCGCGGGGCACCGTCCGGCCAGTCCGGGCCCTGCCGGTCGAGGAACGCCACCAGCTCGGCGTCGAAGCGGGTACGCAGCTCACTGGCGTCGGTCGGGGCTGCGGTGAGCGTCACCGCCGCTCCCCCGCGCCCGGCGGGCCGGTCGGGGCCGAGGCCGCCCCGTCGGCACCGGCACCCAGCCCGGCCAGCTCCAGCAGCAGTGCCTTGACCTCGGTCGCGGCGAAGGTGTCCCGGGCCAGCGACGGGTCGGAGCAGAGCAGCACCGGGCCGTCCGCCGGGTCGGCCGGCAACCGGCCGTGCGAACCGCGCACCGCCCGCGCCCCGGCGTCCAGACCGACCACGCTCATCAGGTAGCGCATGCCGAGCTTCTTACGGGCCAGCGCCACCCCCGCCCGCCGCTTAGCCGCACCCGGCGCGGCCGGGTCGAAGAACAGCTCCGCCGGGTCGTACCCGGGCTTGCGGTGGATCTCGACGTTGCGGGCGAAGTCCGGGGCGCGGTCGTCGTCGAGCCAGTAGTAGTAGGTGAACCAGGAGTCCGGCTCGGCCACCAGCACCAGCTCACCGGCCCGCTCGTGGTCCAGCCCGGCCGCCGCCTTGCCCTCGGCGTCGAGCACCTCGGCCACCCCGGGCAGCCCGGCGCAGAGCTTCGCCACCGCCGCCACGTCCGCCGGGTCCTTCACGTAGACGTGGGCGACCTGGTGGTCGGCCACGGCGAACGCCCGCGACGTCCACGGGTCCAGGTACTCCATGCCGTCCTGGGTGTAGACCCGCAGCAGCCCCTCGGCACGCAGCAGCCGGTTGACGTCCACCGGACGGGAGACGTCGGTGATGCCGTACTCGGACAGCGCCACCACCGTCGCGTCGGCGGCCCGCGCGGCGTCCAGCAGCGGGGCGAGCACCGCGTCCAGCTCCGCCGCGGCGGCGGCGGCCCGGGGCGAGGACGGGCCGAAGCGTTGCAGGTCGTAGTCGAGGTGCGGGACGTAGACCAGGGTCAGGTCGGGGGCGTGGTCGGCGAGGATCCGCTCGGCCGCCCGGCAGATCCACCGGGACGACGGCAGCCCGGCACCCGGCCCCCAGTAGGTGAACAGCGGGAAGGTGCCCAGCGCGTCGGTGAGCGTGTCGTGCAGTTCCGGCGGGTCGGTCCAGCAGTCCGGTTCCTTGCGCCCGTCGGCGTAGTAGATCGGGCGGGGCGTGACGGTCCAGTCGACGTCCGCGCCCATCGCGTACCACCAGCAGACGTTGGCCACCGTGTAGCCGGGCTCGACCCGACGGGCCGCCTGCCACACCTTCTCCCCACCGACCAGCGCGTGGTGCTGCCGCCACAGCAGCACCTCACCGAGGTCGCGGAAGTACCAGCCGTTGCCGACGATGCCGTGCCCGGACGGCTGCTCACCGGTCAGCAGGGTCGCCTGCGCCGAGCAGGTGACCGCCGGCAGCACGGTGCCCAGTCCGGCGGAGAAGCCCTGCTCGGCGACGGCGCGCAGCCGGGGCATGTGGGCCAGCAGCCGGGGGGTCAGGCCGACCACGTCCAGCACCACCAGCCGGCGGCTCATGCCGACACCCCGCTGCGTCCGGCGCGGCGGTGGCGCCTCGTCGTACCGGGTCGCTGGCGCTCGCTCATCGTGGTACTCCCAGGGTCGTCGGGACGGCTCGCCCGGCCGGGGTGAGGCCGAGGGTGACCAGTTCGTCGCGGGCGAACGCGAGTTCGGCGGCGATGCCCACGGCCAGTGCCGCGTCGGTGCGGGGCCGCCGCGCCGCCGGCAGCACCCCCCACGTGTACGTCTCGACGTCCAGGTGGTCGCAACCGGCCGTCGGGCCGGCGAGCAGCGCGGCCAACGCGGCGCGCAGCACCGGCAGGGTGGAGGTCAGCGGCGGCTCGGGTGGGGCGTGCAGCGGCACGTGGTAGTGCACCCGCCAGGCCCCGGGCAGCCGTGCGGCCAGCGCCTCGTCCAGGTCGTCGGCCGCGTACGCCGGATCGGCCGGATCGGCGGCGTGGGCGCAACCTGCGGTGCGGGTCTGGTGCAGGAACCTCGGCTCCACCCAGCGGCCCAGCGCCTCGGCGTCGGCGACCGGGTCGGCCGACTCCAGCGCGGCGGAGACCTGCACCTTGACCACCGGCAGCCCGGCGGCGCGCAGCCGGGCCAGCGCCGCGACGGGCTCCTCCCAGGCACAGGCGAGGTGGGCCAGGTCGAGACAGATCCCGAGCCGGTCCGGGTCCAGGTCGGTCAGGAGCGCGGCGGCCTGCCCGCTGCTCTCCACCACGCAGCCCGGTTCGGGTTCGAAACCTACCCGCACCACCCGGCCGGTGTCCCGTTCCACCTCGGCCAGGCCGGTCGTGAGCGCGTCGAGCCGGCGACGGGACGCCTCGGCGTGCGCCGCGTCCCAGGGTTGCCGCCAGGCCAGCGGCAGGGTGGAGACCGAGCCCCGGGCCGCGTCGTCGGGGAGCAGGTCGGCCAGGATCCGGGCCAGGTCGAGGGTGTAACGCAGCCGCTGCCCGGTGGTCCAGTCCGGGTGGTACACCGCGCCCTTGACCACCGGGGCCTGGAAGGCCGCGTACGGGAAGCCGTTGAGGGTGACCACCTCCAGCCCCCGGTGGGTCAGCTCGGCGCGCAGCCGGCGACGGGCGGCCGGGTCGGCGGCCAGTTCGGCGGCGGCCGGGGCGGCCAGCCACAGCCCGAGGCCGAGCAGGTCCGCGCCGAGCGCCTCCCGCACCGGCAGGGCGTACGTGTCGAGTTGGGCGAGGATGCCGGCGGTGTCCTCGGCCGGGTGCACGTTGGTGCAGTAGCCGAGGTGGACGGTGCTGCCGTCGGCGTGCCGCAGCCGCATCAGTCGCCGCCGCGCAGGATGGAGTTGCCCTCGAAGGTGCCGCTGGCCGGGGTGTCCAGGTCGGTCAGGTCGAGCCGGCCGGATTGCCCGTAGAACTCCACCGGGTTGCGCCAGAGCACCAGGTCGACGTCGTCGTCGGTGAATCCGGCGGCCAGCATCGCCTCGCCGGTGGCCCGGGTGAGCAGCGGGTCGGAGCGGCCCCAGTCGGCGGCCGAGTTGACCAGCATCCGCTCGGTGCCGTACGTGCGCAGCAGCTCCACCATCCGCGGCGGCGACATCTTGGTGTCCGGGTAGATGGAGAAGCCCAGCCAGCAGCCGCTGTCCCGGGCCAGTTTCACGGTCACCTCGTTGAGGTGATCCAGGGCCACCCGGCCCGGCGCGATGCCGCTCTCGGCGACCACCGCCAGGCTCCGCTCGACGCCGCGCGCCTTGTCCCGGTGCGGGGTGTGCACCAGGGCCGGCAGGTCGTGGTCGACGGCCAGGGCGAGCTGGGTGGCGAACGCCTCGTCCTCGGCCGGGGTCATGTCGTCGTAGCCGATCTCGCCGACCGCGACCACGGCGTCCTTCTCCAGGTAGCGGGGCAGCAGGTCGAGCACGGGCCGGCAGCGGGGGTCGTTGGCCTCCTTCGGGTTCAGCGCCACGGTGGCGTGGTGCCGGACGCCGAACTGGCCGGCCCGGAACGGTTCCCAGCCGATCAGCGAGTCGAAGTAGTCGGCGAACGAGGCGGCGCTGGTGCGCGGCTGCCCCAGCCAGAAGGCCGGCTCGACCACGGCGCGGACCCCGGCGGCGGCCATCCGCTCGTAGTCGTCGGTGGTCCGCGACGTCATGTGGATGTGGGGGTCGAAGATGCGCATTCACGCCTCCCTGATGGTGAGCCGGTCGAGCAGTGCGGTGGCGTCGGCGGGGAGCTGCCGGCCGGCGGCGTGCCGTTCCGCGGCGAGCGCGGCGAGCATGGTGGCCAGTTCCCCGTCGGCCCGGTCGTCCAGGTCGGCGACGACGGCCAGCGGGACCCCGATGAAGACGCACTTGAGCACCGCCTGCCGCCAGGCGTCGGCGGCCAGGTGCCGGGCGTACGGGCCGAGCGCGGCGGCGACCAGCCGGGTGTCGTTGGTGCGGATCGCGTCGTGCAGCAGCGGCACCCCGGCGTCGTCGATCGGCAGCAGCGGCAGGGCCTTGAGCACGGCCCGCTTCTCGGCGGCGTCGCCGTACCGGTAGACCTGCTCGACCTGCCCGGCGGCCCGGTCGGCGGGCAGCGCGACCAGCAGCAGCGCGCGGGCCGCCTCGTCGGCGCTCCAGCCGGGGGCGTCGGGCAGGTCGTGCCGGCCGCACCGGCGGGCGGCGGCCGGGAAGTACCGCGCGACCGTGTCGGGCTCGGCCGCGACGTGCCGCAGCGCGGTGTCCAGCCAGTCGGGACCGGGTGCGCCCGCCAGCGCGGCCCGCAGTCGATCAGGTGTCATCCGTCTTCCCTCCCCAGGTACGTTCGGTCGGCGGTGGTCAGTCCGCCCCGGTGGTGCCGGCGGGCACGGGTGGCGTGTCCACCGCGAGACCGGCCTGCCGGGCGGCGGTACGCAGGAAGTCCAGCGACCGGGCGGCCACGGTGGGCGCGGCGTGCGAGTGCCGGGGCAGCTCCACGGCGACGAGTCCCCGGTAGCCGCCGTCGGCCAGGGCCCGCAGCACCGGCGGGAAGTCGATCTCGCCGGTGCCGAACTCCAGGTGTTCGTGCACGCCCCGGCGCATGTCGTCGATCTGCACGTTGACCAGGTGCTCGGCCACCTGGCGTACGCAGTCGGGCACGGTCGCCGACTCCAGGCAGCGGCAGTGTCCGATGTCGAGGGTGATGCCGAAGCACGCCGGCTCGCCGAGGGCCCGGTGCAGCCACCGCCAGCCGGCGATGTCCTCGACCAGCATCCCCGGTTCCGGTTCGAAGCCCAGGGTCACCCCGGCCCGGTCGGCGGCGGCCACCACCGTGGCGCAGCCGGCGACCAGCCGGTCCCGGGCCACCTCCACCGGGACGTGGCCGGGCCGGACCCCGGCCCAGAACGAGACCGCCTCAGCGCCGAGGTCCGCGCCGACCCGCACCGCCCGCTCCAGGAAGTCGATCCGGCCGGCCGCCTCGTCGTGCAGCAGCGTCGGGGCGTGCTTGCGCCACGGGTCGAGCAGGTAGCGGGCACCGGTCTCGACCACCACGCCGAGTCCCAGCGCGGCCAGCCGGTGCGCCACCGCGTCGACCCGACGGGCCAGCCCCGGCGCGTACGGGTCGAGGTGGTCGTGGTCGAGGGTCAGCGCGACCCCCTCGTAGCCGAGGTCGGCCAGCACGGTCAGGGCGTCGTCGAGCCGGTGGTTGGCGAACCCGTTGGTGCCGTAGCCGAACCGCAGCCGCTGCCCGGGCGTGGTGGTGGGCGGTGGGGTGGTCATGTCGGGGAGAGCTTCCGGGCCAACCGGCCGCCCAGCGGCGCGGCGAGCGCGACCAGCGCGCCGACCAGCCCGGCGCCGGCCCGGGCGGTGAGCGCGCCCTGCAACGAGGGCAGCCCGGTGATGCCGGCCCCGACGGCGGCCCGGACCCGGCCGGCGGTGGGCTCGGCGGCGACCCGGGCCTGCGCGCCGCCGTACCGGGCGACGTACCAGCCGGCCAGGCCGACCGGCAGCGCGGCGGCGACCATCCCGGCCAGGGGACGCGGGGCCGGCTCGGCGGCCAGGGGACGCGGGGCCGGCGTCGGGGCGGTGCGGCGGGGCAGGGTGGTGGCGGCCAGCGCGACCAGGGCGGTGCCGGCGAGGGTACGTCGGGGCAGCGCCGCGTCGGCGCCGCTGACCTCACGTCGGGACAGGGCGGTGACCGTCCAGGTGTGCGCGGCGACGGTGAGCGCCGCCGGCAGCGCCCGCACCGGCCGGCCGGGGGACGCGCCGAGCAGCACGTCCAGCCCCCGACAGGCGGCCATCACGGCGGGACCGGCGGCGGTGTTCTTCGCCGCCAGGTCGTACCCCCAGATGGTGGCGGCGAGCGGGAGCGCGACGGCCGCGGCCCGACGACCGCCCACGGCGGCGGCCAGGCCCAGGCCGGCGGCGGTGAGCCCGGCGGCGACCCCGGCGGCGGCGGCCGGGCTGACCCGGCCGCTCGGGATGGGCCGTTCCGGGCGTTCCTCGGCGTCCAGCCCCCGGTCGGCCCAGTCGTTGGCGGCCATCCCGGCCCAGTAGAGCAGCACCGACGCGCCGGCCAGCCCGGCGGTACGCGGACCGAGCACCCCGGCCGCCGCCGCCCCGGCCACCAGGTCACCCGGTACGGACAGCGCGGCCGGCGCCCGGACCAGCTCGGCCAGGTCGGCCAGGCTGGTCACCCGGCACCGCCGGCGTGCAGCTCGCTGGCGAAGTCGACGAGCCGCTGCCACTGCGCGCTCAGCGAGTGGGTGGGCGAGTCGATCGGGTCCTTGAAGAAGAACGCCAGCTCGGGCAGGGGGCCGACCCGGCCGGCGGCGTGCGCGGCGGCGGTGAGTCGGGCCAGGTCGAGCACCAGCGGGGCGGCCAGCGCGGAGTCGCAGCCGTGCCAGGTGAACTCCATCCGCATTCCGGTGCCGAGGAACCCGGCGAAGGTGATCAGATCCCAGGCGGTCTTGAAGTCGCCGAGGTCCTCGACGTAGTCGATGCGGGTGCCACCCTGCGGCACGTAGCCGAGGGTCTCGCCGAGGACCCGCTGCTTGCTGTCCACCTTGGCGGCGTTGGCGCCCGGCTCGGCCAGGGTCGCCCCGTCGCCGCCGCCGAGCAGGTTGACCCCGGACCAGGACCGCACCGCCAGGTTCCGCATCGCGAACATCGGGGCGAGCACCGACTTGACCAGGGTCTCCCCGGTCTTGCCGTCGTGCCCGGCGTACGGCAGGCCGCGCTGGGCGGCCAGCGCCGCGAGCGCCGGCAGGCGCAGCCCGGTGGACGGGGTGAAGTCGACGTACGGGCAGCCCGCCTCGACGGCCGCGTACGCGTAGAGCGAGCTGGGCGGCAGCACCTCGTCGGGGCCGGCGAGGGCGGCCCGCAGGGCGTCCGGGTCGGCGTGGCCGGGGTGCGCGGCGGGGGCGGGTTCGGTGGCCGAGACGTTGACCACCACCACCCGGTCCAGCTGGTGCCGGTCGCGGAACGCGGTCAGCTCGGCGGCGATGGCGGCGGCCCGGTCGGCCTGGCTGCCGCCGGTGGGGGCGGGCCGCAGGTCCTCCTCGACGGCGGTCAGGTCGGCGGTGAGCGCGGTGGCCAGCCGGCCGGGCAGCACCCCGGCGGCGGCGAGTGCCTCGGCCCGCTTGGTCAGCGGGGTGGTGGCCACGTCGTGACCGCCGAAGACCAGGTCGGCGAAGGTGGGCAGGGCGGGCCCGCGCAGGTCGGGCAGTTCGGTGACGCAGCCGGTGGGACCGGTGAGACCGGCCCGCAGGGCGAGGCCCCCGACGATGGCGGTGGTCGCGACGGAACCGCGCGCTCCCACCAGCCAGACACCCGTTCTCATGGTGCTCCCTCCGTCGGGTGGAAACGCTCTGTCGGTGAAGTGGTACGGGTGGGCGCGGGGTGGCCCCGCCCGCCCGCCGTGCGGGATGGCACCGGGCGCGGCGACGATGTCGGCGGCATCGTCTCCGCATCCGGTTCCCGTACGGCGTGCGGACGGGGCTGGTAGGCAGGGCCGGTTCGGCGTCTCGGCCCTGCCTCCCCGCATCCGGCCGACGGCGGCGGCGCGCCTCCGGCCGGACGACTGTGGTCGGTGATTCGGTTTATCGAATCACGCTCATCTATGTTCTAACAGGCGGCCCTCCGGTGCGACCGGGGAATCCCGGTCCGGCCGCACCGGACGGCCGACGTGCGCGTGCCCCGGGCCGACGGCCCGACGCACACCCTCCGGCACCGACCCCGGCCCGGCCGCGGGGCGCAACCGCGGCCGGTCCCTCGCCGGTCGGCGACGGAGGTGGCTGGTCAGACGGCGAGCGCGGCCAGGGCCGGCTCGACGTCGGTCCACTGGGAACCGAGCTCCGCCGAACGGGTCACCGCATCCAGCACGAGCTGTACCTGCAACGCGTCGGCGAACGACGGGGTCGGGTCGACGCCGGTGGCGACCGCCTCGACGAAGTCGCGCATCTCGTGCGTGAAGGAGTGCTCGTAGCCGATGATGTGCCCCGGCGGCCACCAGGCCGCCATGTACGGGTGCTCGGCCTCGGTGACCAGGATGCGGGCGAACCCCTGCTCGGCCGTCGGCCGGGTGGCGTCGTAGAACTCCAGCTCGTTGAGGCGTTCCAGGTCGAACACCACCGAACCGAGCGAACCGTTGATCTCCACCCGGAGGGCGTTCTTGCGGCCGGTGGCGAACCGGGTCGCCTCGTACGTGGCCAGTGCCCCGTCGTCGAGGCGGGCCACGAAGATCGCGGCGTCGTCGACGGTGACCGTGCCGGTCGCCGTAGCGTCGCCGTCGACCTCGGCGGCCAGGCCGCTGGACGCGCCCGGCAGCGGACGCTCCTTGACGAACGTCTCGGTCACGGCGCTGACCCCGGTGATCCGTTGCCCGGTCACGTACTGGGTCAGGTCGATGATGTGCGCCCCGATGTCGCCGAGGGCACCGGAGCCCGCCTTGTCCTTCTCCAGCCTCCAGACCAGGGGGAACTGCGGATCGACGATCCAGTCCTGCAGGTACGTCGCACGGACGTGCCGGATCGTCCCCAGCCGTCCTTCGGCGACGAGCTGTCGCATCAGGGCGACGGCGGGCACCCGGCGGTAGTTGAACCCGCACATGGACCGGACCCCGGCGGCTGCCGCGGTGGCCGCGGCGGCGGTCATCGCCCGCGCCTCGTCCACCGTGTTGGCCAGCGGTTTCTCGCAGATCACGTGCTTGCCGGCGGCGAGCGCGGCGAGGGCGATCTCGGCGTGGCTGTCACCTGGTGTGCAGATGTCGACCACGTCGATGTCGTCCGAGTTGACCAGGGCACGCCAGTCGGTGGTGTGCGCGTCCCAGCCCAGCCGGTCGGCTGCCTCGGCGACCTTCGCGGCGTCCCGGCCGCAGATCTTCGCCATCCGAACCCGGGCGGGCAGGTCGTACACCCGGTTCACGGTGCGCCACGCCTGTGAGTGCGCGGCGCCCATGAACGAGTACCCGATCATGCCGATCCGGAGTTCGCTGTCGTGAGTGGACAAGGTGGGTCTCCCCCCGTGTATCAGAACCCGAGCTTGAGGTAGTTGCTCGCGTTCTCCTTGGTGATCGTCTCCGAGGCGAGCACGATCTCCTTGGGCACCTGGAGTTCCACCAGGTCGGACATGCCCTTGCCCTGGGCGATGAGACGCGCCAGGGAGATGGCCGAGGAAGCCATCGACGGGCTGTAGGTCACGGTCGCCTTGAGCACCGTGTTGTCGGCCTGGATGTCCTCCATGGCCTTCTTCGAGCCGGCGCCGCCGACCATGAAGAACTCCTTGCGGTTGGCCTGGTTGACCGCGGCCAGAACACCGATGCCCTGGTCGTCGTCGTGGTTCCAGACCGCGTCGATCTTCGGCAGGGCCTGGAACAGGCCGGTGGCCGCCTGCTGGCCGGAGTCGGCGGTGAACTCGGCCGGCCGCCGGTTGGCCACCTTGAACCCGGCCGTGGCCAGGGTGTCGGCGAAGCCCTTGGACCGCTGCTGGGTCAGCTCCAGCGAGTCGATGCCGGGGATCTCACCGATGATCGGGTTGCTGACGCCCTTGGCCTTGAGCTGCGCCACGATGAAGTTCGCGGCGGCCACGCCCATGCCGTAGTTGTCGCCCATGATCTGCAGCCGGTAGGCCAGCGCGTCCGGGAACGCCCGGTCCAGGTTGACCACCGGGATGCCGGCCTTCATCGACTCCAGGCCGAACGCGTTGAGCTCCTTGCCGTCGTGCGGCAGCACCACGATGACGTCAGGCTTCTGGGCGACCAGGGTGGACAGCGCCGCCCGCTGGGCCGCCGCGTCCGCGCCGGCCTCGACGGTCTTGAAGTCCACGTCCGAGTACGCGCCGGCCTGCGCCTTGGCGTTGTTGGTGATGGCGGCGATCCAGCCGTGGTCGGCGGCGGGGGCGGAGAAGCCGATGGTGACCTTCTTGCCGGGGGCGGCGTTGCCGCCGTCGGCGTTGTCGGCCGCCTTGGTCTGCGCCGCGGTCGGTGTGGACTCGTTGCTGGTGCAACCGGCGAGGAGCACACCGGCGCCGACCGCCGCGCCGCCGAAGAGCAACCGGCGACGGGACAGGTCACGGGGCTGGGTCATGACGACCTCCAGGAAATGACGGATGGTGGGGGTGAAAAAGGTTGTGCTGATCCCGGCCACCGTCGGTGGCCGCCGGAATGCGATGGTGCGGAGGGTCGGGACGCGCCCGGTGGGGCGACGCGTCCGGGTCAGGCGGGGGTGGTCAGCTTGTTGCGGCTGAGGAACTGGGTGACGCTGCGGAACTGCACCTGCTGGATCAGGACGGCGCCGACGATGATGCCGCCCTTGACCATGTTCTGGGCCTCGGTGGACAGGCCGTTGATGGCGAAGAGGTTGGTGATGGTGGAGAAGATCAGCACCCCGAGCAGGGACCCGATGATGGTGCCCCGGCCACCGCTGAGCAGCGTGCCGCCGATGATGGCCGCGGCGATCGCGTCCAGCTCGTAGAGGTTGGCCATGGCCGCCTGGGCGGAGTTGGCCTGCGCGGTCAGCATGATCGCGGCGATGCCGCAGCAGAGACCGGAGAGCGCGTAGAGCAGCAGGGTGTGCCGCCTGACGTTGATGCCGGCGAGCCGGGCCGCCTCCGGGTTGCCGCCGACGGCGACCGTACGCCGGCCGAAGGTGGTGCGGTTGAGCAGCACCCACCCGGCGGCGACCACGGCGGCGAGGATGTAGACCAGCAGCGGGATGCCCAGCAGGTCGGTGCTGGCGATGCCGTTGATGAAGGAGTTGTTCGACACCTGGGTCTGCTTGCCGGAGATCTGGGCGGCCAGACCCCGGGCGGCGACCATCATGGCCAGCGTGGCGATGAACGCCACCAGCCGCCCGTAGGAGATGAGGATCCCGTTGACCAGGCCGACCGCGACACCGACCACGACCGCCGTGAAGATCATGCCGCCCGCGCCGTAGCTCTGGGTGGCGACCGTGGTCGCCCACACCCCGGCGAGGGCGACGATCGCGCCGACCGACAGGTCGATGCCGCCGCCGATGATCACGAAGGTCATCCCGACGGTGACCACCCCGACCACCGAGGCGAGCTTGAGGATGGTCAGCGTGTTGCCCCACACCCAGTCCGGGTTGGAGTAGAGATCCCAGCGGGTCGCGGCGCCGATCACCACCAGCACCACCAGCACGCCGATCAGGCCGAGGTTACGCTTCGCGCCCTCACCGCCCTCACCCGCCCAGAACGACAACCCACCGGTCCTGGGCTTCTCCTTGAGCGACGCCGTCACCGCCGGGTCTACCGGCGGGGACTGCGCCGGCAGGTCCGCCGGCCGGTCCGGCGTCGCGGTCCCGGTCGACTCACTCATGCCGTCACCTCGTTATGTCCACTGCGCTCGCTCATGCCGGCGCGCCTTCCATCAGAGACCCCGCCATGACGAGGTCGAGCACGGTGTTCTCGTCCAGTTCGCCGGCGGGCGCCTCGCGCACCATCCGGCCCTCCCGCATCACCAGCACCCGATCGGCCAGGCCGAGCACCTCGGGCACCTCGCTGGAGACCAGCAGCACGCCGACCCCCTGGGCGGCCAGGCCACGGATCACCCGGTACAGCTCGGCACGGGCGCCCACGTCCACCCCCCGGGTCGGCTCGTCGAGCAGCAGCAACCGGGTGTCGCCGAGCAGCCAGCGCCCGACCACCACCTTCTGCTGGTTGCCGCCGGAAAGGGTGCGTACCGCCCGGCGCACGTCGTTGGGCCGGAGCTGGAGGTCGTCGGCGATCCGTTCCGCCTCGGCCCGCTCGCGCGCGGCGCTGGTGAAGCCGAGGCGGGCGTACCGGGTGAAGGTCGCCAGGGTGACGTTGCGGTGGATCGGCTCGCCGAGCAGCAACGCCTGGCTCTTGCGTTCCTCGGGGGCCATGCCCATGCCGGCCCGGACCGCCGCGCCGACGCTGCCCGGCCGCAGGGTCCGGCCGCCCATCGTGATGGTGCCGGACTCGGCACGCCGGGCCCCGTAGATCGTCTCCAGCAGTTCCGAGCGGCCGGAGCCGACCAGCCCGGCGATGCCGACGATCTCGCCGGGACGGACGCTGAGCGAGACGTCGGCGAACTCGCCGGTCCGGGTCAGCCGCTCGACGCGGAGCAGCTCCTCGCCGGTGGCGGGCGCGGTCGGGCGGTCCGGGAAGACGTACTCGATGGTCCGGCCGGTCATCCGGGCGACCAGGTCGCCGGTCGGGGTGTTCCGGGCCGGCAGGTTCGCCGCGGTGGTCCGGCCGTCCTTGAGTACGGTGACCCGGTCGCCGATCTCGCGGATCTCCTCCATCCGGTGCGAGATGTAGATGACCGCGATGCCCTGGGCGGTGAGTTCCCGGATGATCCGGAACAGGTTGTCCACCTCGTCGTGCGCCAGCACCGCGCTCGGCTCGTCCATGATGATCAGCCGGGCCTCGTGGGACAGCGCCCGGGCCATGCTGACCACCTGCTTGCCGGCGGCCGGCAGCGCGCGCACCATCCGGCCGGGCGGGATCTCGCCGTGGCCGAGCCGGGTGAGGATCTCCCGGGTACGCCGGGCCATCAGCCCGCGCCTGACGAACCCGGCGACCTTCGGCTCGTGGCCGAGGAAGGCGTTCTCGGCGACCGACAGGTCCTCGACCAGGTCGAGTTCCTGGTAGATGGTGGCGATGCCGGCACGCATGGCGGCCTGCGGGTTGGCGAAGTGCGCCGGTTCGCCACGCCATTCCACCTGACCGGAGTCGGGCCGGTGCACCCCGGCGAGCACCTTGATCAGGGTGGACTTGCCGGCGCCGTTCTGCCCGAGCAGGCAGTGCACCTCGCCGGCCCGTACCTCCAGCTGCACACCGTCGAGGGCGCGGACGCCGGGGAACGTCTTGACCACGTCGGTCAGCCGCAGCACCACCTCACCGGCGACGGTGTCGCCGGGTGCCTCGACCAGCGGGGCCTTGTCCCCGGCGGCGGCCTTGTCCCCGGTGGGGGAGGTCGGTTGCTTGCTCATCGCGGGTACTCCGTTCGCGACTGCGGGGCTCGCAAAACCGGCTCACTCCTCGCGCTCACGATGCCTCCCCGAAGGCGACGTCGCTGGCGAGGACGGCCGCGCCGGCCACTCCGGCGCGCGGTCCCAGCTCGGACAGGACGACCGGCAGGTTGCCGGTGGCCAGCGGCAGCGAACGGCGGTAGACCACGCTGCGGATCTCGGCGAGCAGGATGTGCCCGAGGTGGGCCAGCCCGCCGCCGATGACGATCATCGACGGGTTGGTGAAGCTGACCAGCCCGGCCAGCACCTGCCCGACCCGGCGGCCCCCGTCGCGGATGAGCTGGATGCAGGTGACGTCGCCCTCGATCGCCGCTTCGGCGACGTCGCGGGCGGAGACCGCACCCCGGGCGGCGAGCCGCTCGGCCAGCGCCGGCGAGGTGCCGGTACGCGCCGCGACGGCGGCTTCCCGGGCCAGTGCCGCGCCGCTGAACACGGCCTCCAGACAACCGGCGTTTCCGCAGGTGCAGGCCGGTCCGCCGGCCTCGGCCTGAATGTGTCCGATGTCGCCGGCGCAGCCGTCGGTGCCCCGGTAGACCTCGCCGCTGAGGTAGATCCCACACCCTATTCCGGTGCCGATCTTGACGAAGAGGAAGTCGTCGACCGAGTGGGCCACCCCGCCGTGCCGCTCGCCGATCGCCATGATGTTCACGTCGTTGTCGACCACCGCCGGGCACCCGTGCTCACGGCTGATCAGCTCGCGCACCGGGTAGCGGTCCCAGCCCGGCATGATCGGCGGCGAGACCGGCACCCCGTCGCGGAAGCTGACCGGACCGGGGACGCCGATGCCGACGCCGTTGAGCCGCTCGTACGCCCCATCCACCCGGGCCTTGTGCAGCAGGTCGTTGACCCGGTGCAGGATGGCCTTCGGGCCGGAGCGGATGTCGGCCGGCTCGGCGTACGCGGCGACCGGTTCGAGCCGCCCGTTGACCACCTCGACGTCGATCGAACTGGCGCCCATGTCGATGCCGGCGAACCGCAGGTCCGGGTTCAGCTCCACCAGGGTGGACCGGCGGCCACCCCGGGAGGCGGCCAGCCCGGCCTCGGCCACCAGGCCCAGCCCGACCAGCCGTTCCAACTCGGCGAGGAGCCGGGGCCGGGGCATCTGCAACCGGTCGCCCAGCTCGGCCCGGGACGCTGGCCCCTCGTCACGGAGCAGCCGCAACAGCTGCACGTGCAGGGGATCTGCCGTCCGCACGGGACTCACCTCCGCCTCAGGGTTCACATTGACGTCACGCCGTTGTGTTGTGGTCGACACAGTAGGAGACTTCCGTGGCGCGTGTCCATAGCTTCGTTCGTTCCTCCGGCAACTTTTGTCCGAACGAACAAAAGCTACTAGTGGATCAAGAAAAGGTTGACAGACCGAGAAATCTCCGCAACGACCTGCTACCGGGGCCCGGCTAGTGCCTCCCCGCAGGCCCCGAACGGGCGGGGGAAGCATTACCCGATCACCCCCGGACATGACAAGACCCCACCCCGCCAGCTCGATCGTGGCGGGGCGGGGTCGGTGGGTCCGACGGGCCTCCCGGAGGCGGGGTCAGCGGCCGGGGGCGGCGTTGCGCTTCTTGCGCAGCTTGCGGTCGTCGCGCAGCTCGACGTACGGCTCCTCGTCCGGGTCGTGGCCGGCGGCGATCGCCCGACCCCGCTCCAACTCGGCGTCGAACTCCGCACCGAGCAGGATCGCGATGTTGCTCAGCCAGAGCCAGACCAGGAAGATGATCACCCCGGCCAGCGCCCCGTAGGTCTTGTTGTAGGACCCGAAGTTGCCGACGTAGAGGGCGAACAGGCCGGAGACCAGCAGCCAGAGCAGCACCGCCAGCACACCACCCGGGCTGACCCAGCGGAACCCGCCGTGCCGGGCGTTCGGCGACGCCCAGTAGAGGATCGCGAACATCAGGCTGACCAGCACCAGCAGCACCGGCCACTTGGCGATGTTCCACACCGTGACCGCCGTCGAGCCCAACCCGATGGCGCTGCCGGCCTGCTCGGCGAGGCCACCGGTGAAGACCACGATCACTGCGGCGGCGAGCAGCAGCACCCCCACCAGGGCGGTCACCCCGAGCCGGATGGGCAGGGTCTTCCACACCGGCCGCCCCTCCGGCACGTCGTAGATGCTGTTCGAGGCCCGCATGAACGCGCCCACGTAGCCGGAGGCCGACCAGAACGCGGCGACCAGACCGATGATCGCGGCGATGCTGGCCAGCCCACCCGACTGGCCGGCCTGGTCGATCGCGGTCTCGATGATGGTGCGGATGTTCTCCTCCGGCACCACCTGCCCGACGGTGTCCCGGACCCCACTGGTGGCCCGCTCGCCGAGCAGACCGAGGATCGAGATCAACACCAGCATCCCGGGGAAGATCGACAGCACCCCGTAGTAGGTCAGCGCGGCGGCCCAGTCGGTCAGGCTGTCCTCCTGGAACTCCCGCCCGGTGCGCTTGAGCGCCGCCTTCCAGTCCGCCCGGTGCAGGTCCGTGGGGCTGTCCGGGCCGTCGTCGGGACCCACCGGCCGGGTACGCGCGTCGGCCTCCCGCCGGTCGCCCCGCCGCCGGTCGCCGGACCCGGGCTCACCCGACGGGCGGTCACCGGAGCGCCGGTCACCCGACCGGTCCCGGTCGTGCCGGGCTGCGGTCACGGTGGCCGCGTCGTCGCGGTCGGCGTGGGTCTCGTCGGAGGCCATCGCCCCTCCTCGGGGATCTGCGAATGTCGCCCTCCGACATGCCCCACCGACCCCGCCGACTAAACCGGCAGCACCGACCCGTCACCTGGCCTGCAGACGACGACCAAGCCCCCACAGGGCCCCTCGACCATCCGCTCCGGCCAGGGTTCATGACCATGGGACCGAACCCCCGCCGCGTTGCCCCCTGGTTCGACATCGCAAGTTTGCTATAGTCGGCAACTGTCCTGGCCAGTCTTCTACCACCCTGAGGCCGAAACCGAGCTTCACGCCCTCCCCACCACCGAACAAGCAGCAATCGGTCACGCTGTCGAAAAGTTGGAAAGCCAGGGCGTGAACCTCGGCTACCCCCACTCAAGCTCCATCAAGACTGCGAACGGCCTACGGGAACTGCGCCCACGTGGTGGACGCAGCCGATGGCGAGCCATCTACGGACAGGCCGGCGCCGCGTTCATCGTCGGAGCAATCGGCCCTGAAGCCAGCGTCAACCAGCGAAGATTCAACCGAGCAGTGACAGCCGCAGAACAGAGGATCAAAGACATAGAGGACGCGTGATGAAGCTCTCCGACCTGAAAACCTCGCAGCAAGTCATCGACGAACGCCGCAAGGATCCGGCGTTCCGCGCCGAGTGGGACCGGACAGCATTCGCCCGCGACGTGGCTCTCCGCATCGTGAAGTACCGCGAAGACAACGGTCTCACCCAGACTGCCCTGGCGCGCATGGTGGGCATGACCCAGTCCGTCATTGCACGCTTGGAGTCCGGCGACCAACCACCCTCCATCGCCACCCTGGCAAAGCTCTCCAGGGGAACCGACATGAGCTTCGACGTCAAGATTACCCATGGTGAGGTCGAGTTCATAGCCGCCTAGAGTCTCGATCCCGGGGTGAGACTCTGTGTAGGCCTTCCCTGCGCGGCAAGCGACACATCGACGTTTCGATCAAATCCACGAGGTGCCGCTACGGAGCGCTGCGCCACGGATCGCCGCAGCCGTTAAGGTCGGCCGCCCACCTGTGCCACGAAGGCACACCAGGCGCGCGGTCCGAAGGCCAGCACCGGCCCGTCCGGGTCCTTGGAGTCCCGCACGACCACCACACCGGGCAGATTATCCGCCACCTCGACGCAGGCACCGCCGCCTCCGTTGCTGCGCGTGCTCTTGTGCCACCGGGCGTCGCTCAGATCCATGTCTCCGCCACCTCCGATATCAACTCGATGGACTGCTGCTGCGAGAGTGTCTCACCACGGATCGACTCCCATACCTCAACCACCTCCCGTAAGTAGTCGGTGCGGTCGACCACCTGCCCGTGACGCTGCCCCTCCAGATAGACGACGTCCTCACCGGTGGGCGCGGTGGCAATCACAAAGGGGCCGTCGAGGCCGGGGTAGGCACCTGCAGACAGCGGCACCACCTGGATTCGGACTCGCGGCAGTGTCGAGCCGACCTTCACCAGGTGCTGCAACTGCCCACACATCACCTCCGGCTGACCGATCTGGCGGCGCAACACGTACTCGTCAATGACGGCAGTGAGCAGCGGCGGCCGGTCTCGGGTAAGCACGACCTGTCGCTCGATTCGCGTAGCCACCTGCTGTTCGATTTCGTCGGCACCGAACAGCCCTGCACCGTCCAGAATGGCGCGAGCATATCCTTCAGTCTGCAGCAGACCGGGCACATAGAGCGGCTCGAACCAGCGGAGGGCCCGCGCCTCCGCCTCCACTGCCGTCCAGTCCCGGGCCCAGGGCACCACGGTTTCCCGGCTGATCCGGCGTTGGATTCGTTCGAAGCGGCCGTCGGTGGTGAACACCGTGTCGCAGCGGCGGGCGAAGTCCAGGCTCGGCCGGCGTTCGCAGGTCTCCACCTTGGCGACGAGTGCGCCCGAATAGCTCAACGCCTCGGCCAGCGCCGCCTGGGACATACCGTGGGCGGCCCGGGTGAGCCGCAGTTCCTCCGCGAAGTGGTCCAGCATGGACGGGCGTTCCACCAGACAGCCTCCGTACATTGTCGGACCGCTCGGGCTCGACCGGTCCACGCCTGCGTCGTCGGCACGGCGGACCTCCCACCGTAGTCGGATCATCAACAGAATGTCACCCAGCGGGACCGCTCCCGGGATCGGACGGTGGGCGGAACCAGGCCGGGAGCGTCCGTCGGTGTCGTCGGCGGGCGCTCCCCTCCACCAGTGACGGAGGCTCGACCATGCGCCAGACCAGCCGATCCCGCTGCGGATTCCCGCGTCACCCGCACCCCCGCAGCGGCCGGCCAGGGGTGCGCTGATGCCCCGGTACCGCCCACATGTCGCGGCCCGTCCCTCCTGGCGTTGCCGGGTGTGCGGGGCGGCCTGGCCGTGCTCGCCGGCCCGGTTGGCGCTGCTCGGCGAGTACCGCGAGGATCGCACCGCCCTGCTGTTCTATCTGGGCACACTGTTGGGCGAGGCAATGAGCGATCTCACCACCCTGCACGACGGTGTCGCCCCACCCGACCTGACCGCACGCTTCGTGACCTGGGCAAGAGCCCACTGAGCCGCTCGGAATCGGTCCGCCTGGGTCGGCCTCGGCCGGCCTGGCCGAGACGTACCCGCCGAGAGTCAGAGGTCGGCCGGGGCGGTGGCGGCGCGGGCGGCGGCGACGAGCTGGTCGGTTTCGGCGCGTACGTCGTCGGCGTCGACCGGGGTGCCGGGGTCGTAGCGGACCGTCCAGGTCAGACCGTCCGCCCCGGCCACCCGCCGGGCCGCGATCCGCCCCGAGCCGCCGGGCACCGGGTGCTGCTGGGTGTACGCCACCGAGCGGGTCACCCGGGCCCGCACCTGGTGCGGCAGGTCACCCGGATCGAGCAGCAGGTACGTCTCGGCGGGACCGTCGGCGACCACCAGGTAGCCGTCCCGCTCGGCAACCGTCGCGGCCGGGGTGACCGTCAACTCCCGCCCGGACCAGACGGCCTTGAGGATGTCGTGCCAGCCCAACCGCTGTCCCCGGCCCGCCAGCCAGAGCCCGAGGTTCGTGGCCACCAGCACCCCGCCACCGGCGCCGACCGACGCATCGGCACCGGCACCGGCACCGGTCGACGTGCCCTCGGCGGGCGACGCCTCGTCGACGGCGGACACCCGGTCGGCGGGCGGTGCGCCGTTACTGCTGCCGTTACCCGTGGCGGCCCAGGCCAGGACGCGTTCACCGGCGGCCAGGGGCGGGCGGACGGCGGACGGCAGCTTGCGCCTGCGGCCGAACAGTCCCATCAGAGTCCTCCTGCGGCCTGCTCGCGCAGGGCCCGCGCGTGCTGTTCCAGCGAGAGCAGTTCCCCGAACAGGGCGAAGTACTCGTCCTTCTGGGTGACCGGGTTGATCCGCTGGATCTTGGACTTGAGGTCCCTGATCCGGGCGGTCACCGAGCCCCACTGCAACCGGGCCATGGTGATCGAGACGTACCTCGGGTCGGGCTCGCCGTCGAGCCGCAGCGGCTCCACGGCCAGTTCGCCGACCAGTGCCTGGGCGGCCAGGTCGGCGCAGGCGTCCCGGACCGCCTCGATCCACACCGCGCCGCCGGCCGCGACGGCCACCCCGCCCGCCGCCGCGATCGCGGTACGCACCGCGACGTGCACCGGGTGCCGGTACTCGGCGGCCCCGACCGCGTCGAACATCGGGCCGGCGAGGACCGGCTCCTGGAGAGCGAGCTTCAACGCCTCCCGCTCGACCATCGACTCCGGACTGTCCACGGCGGGCACGGCGGTACGGCTCCGGCCCCGGGGCGGGGCGGCCCCCTCCCGTTCGCCGGGGGAGTTGGCGGCGGCCAGCACCGCACGCTGCACCGGCTCGATCTCCATGCCGAGGTCACCGGCGAGCTTGCGGACGTACTCGGGACGCTTCTCCAGGTCCTTGATCTTGGCAACCAGGGGCGCGGCCCGGCGCATCGCCTCCACCCGGCCGTCCACCGTGTCCAGGTCGTAGCGGTTGATGACGTGCCGGAGGGCGAAGTCGACGAGCGGCTCGCGGCGGGCCACCAGGTCACGGATCGCCAGGTCACCCTTTGCCAACCGCAGGTCGCACGGGTCCATGTTGTCCGGGCTGACCGCGATGAAGGTACGCCCGACGAAGCGCTGGTCGTCCTCGAAGGCACGCAGCGCGGCCTTCTGCCCGGCGGCGTCCCCGTCGAACGTGAAGATCACCTCACCGGCCACCGCGTCGGTGTCGAGCAGCAGCCGGCGCAGCACGCCGATGTGGTCCGCGCCGAAGGCGGTGCCGCAGGTCGCCACGGCGGTCGGCACCCCGGCCAGGTGGCAGGCCATCACGTCGGTGTAGCCCTCGACCACGACCACCCGGCCCTGCTTGGCGATCTCCCGTTTGGCCTGGTCGATGCCGTAGAGCACGTGCGACTTCTTGTAGATCGGCGTCTCGGGGGTGTTCAGGTACTTCGGGCCGTCGTCGTCGTCGAAGAGTTTCCGTGCCCCGAAGCCGATCACGTCACCGGCGATGTCCCGGATCGGCCACATCAGCCGGCGGCGGAACCTGTCGATCAGGGTGCCCGAGCGCGACGGCCGGGACAACCCGCCGGTGACCAGCTCGTCGTGGCTGAACCCATGCTGGCGCAGGTGCTTGGTGAGCAGGTCCCAGGCGTCCGGGGCGAAGCCGCAGCCGTACCGCTGGGCGGCGGCCCGGTCGAAACCGCGCCGGGCCAGGAACTCCCGCGCCGGACGCGCGCCGGCCGTGGTGAGCTGCGCCTGGTAGAACTCCACGGCGGCGGCGTGCGCGGCGACCAGCCGCTGCTTCTGCCCCTGCTGCGGGCGGGCCCGGGGGGCCGACTGGTCGTTCTCGACGTACCGGAGCTGGATGCCGGCGCGGTCGGCGAGCCGCTCGACGGACTCGACGAAGGTGAGATGCTCGGCGTCCATCAGGAACTTGATCGCGTCGCCGCCGACGCCGCAGCCGAAGCAGTAGAAGACGTTGCGGGCCGGCGAGACGTTGAACGACGGGCTCTTCTCGTCGTGGAACGGGCACAGCCCCTTGAGGTTGCCGCCACCTGCCGACTTGAGGGTCACCGTGTCCGAGATCACCTCGGCGATGGAGGTGCGCTCGCGGACCAACGCGATGTCCTCGTCCCGGATCCGCCCAGCCATGCGGTGCCACCCCCTCGGCCCTCCATCCTGCCCTGCCGGACCGACGATCCGTCGGGCGGGGGACGGGCGGGTGGCGAACGCCCGGCTCAGCGGGGAGGACGGTGCAGCCAGCGGGTGACCGGAGGCGCGTCCTCCTCGTCGTACGACCGGGCGGCCCGCACGGCGGCGGCCAGCCCGGACCGGCGGTCCCGGTCCGGGTGCGGGTTGACCGTCGGGTCCCGGGCCAGGTCGCGCAGGAGCGCCACGGCGAGCCCGAGCATCACCACCACGAACGGCAGCGCCACCATGATGGTCGCCTGTTGCAGTGCGGCCAGGCCCCCGGCGAGCAGCAGCGCGGCGGCGACCGCCCCGATCAGCACCCCCCAGAGCACCACGAGTACGCGGTGCGGGCGCAGCGCGCCACCCGAGCTGAGCGACCCCAGCACCAGCGACGCCGAGTCGGCGCTGGTCACGAAGTAGAGCGCGATGAGCACCATGGCCAACACGCTGGTGACGGTCCCCAGCGGCAGCGCGTCCAGCAGCCCGAACAGCGCCTGCTCGCTGCCCGCCCCGACGTCCGCCACCAGGTCGCGGGTGCCGCTGGCCTGGGTACGCAGGGCGCTGCCGCCCATGATCGCGAACCAGATCGCGCTGGCCCCGCTGGGCACCAGCAGGACCCCGACCAGGAACTGACGTACGGTCCGCCCGCGCGAGATGCGCGCGATGAAGGTGCCGACGAACGGTGCCCAGGAAATCCACCAGGCCCAGTAGAAGATCGTCCAGGACCCGAGCCAGGCCGGATCGGAGAACGCGCCGGTACGGGTGGACATGAACACCAGGCGGCTGAGGTAGTCACCGACCGACGCGGGCAGCACCTCCAGCGTGTAGATCGTCGGCCCCACCACGAACACGAAGATCATCAGCAGTACGGCCAGCAGGACGTTGGTGGTGGACAGCCACTTGACCCCCCGGTGCAGGCCGGAGAAGGCCGAGACGACGAAGGCCAGGGTGAGCGCGCCGATCACCGTCAGTTCCACCGCCCGGGTGTCCGGTACGCCGGCCACCAGGTCCAGACCGGCGGCCACCTGGAGCGCGCCGAGCCCGAGGCTGGTGGCCGAACCGAAGACCGTGGCGAAGACGGCGAGCAGGTCGACGGCCCGACCGGCCACCCCGTCGGCCCGCGCGCCGAGCAGCGGGCGGAACGCGGCCGAGATCCGGTTGTCCCGCCCCCGCCGGAAGGTCGAGTACGCCAGCGCCAGCGCGGTGACGGCGTAGATGCCCCACGGGTGCAGCGTCCAGTGGAAGAGGGTGTACTGCATGG
This sequence comes from Micromonospora sp. SCSIO 07396, assembly GCF_053667945.1. Lineage (NCBI taxonomy): Bacteria > Bacillati > Actinomycetota > Actinomycetes > Micromonosporales > Micromonosporaceae > Micromonospora > Micromonospora sp. SCSIO 07396. Next base: position 756,309 of record NZ_CM132210.1, on the reverse strand, counting down.
CCGCCGCCCCGGCAGCCGGGGTCTGCGCCGCGATGCCGGTCGCCGGCGGCGGCGTGGCGTAGTGCTGGATCGGCTCGGCCACCGCGAAGAAGACCAGACCGATGCCCATCCCCGCGCTGAACATCATGGCGACCCAGGCCAGCGTGTTGAACTCCGGCTGCTCGTCGTCGGCGCCCAGCCGGATCCGGCCGTACCGGGAGGCCGCGACGGCCACCGCGAGCACCAGGAAGGCGTCCGCCGCGACGACGAAGAACCAGCCGAAGGTGCCGATCACCCAGGCCAGTCCGGACTCGCCGAAGTCGGCAAGCGAACCGCGCGCGGACACCCCCCAGAGCACGACCGCCAGCACCCCGCCGACACCCAGGGCGAGCACCACCGGGTCGGGCCGGCCACCCGCCCGCCTACCGACGTCCCGCGCCTGCTCAGCCATGGTCGTATCGTCCCGGCCGGCGGGCCCGGCAGCAGGCGGTTTCCGCCCATTTCCACGCCCCGTGGAGGGCCGAGGTCGTTAGCCGCACGCCCCGGGTGTCGTCGTTACGTGCCCGCACGCGGCGACGACCGATCCGGATCACCCCGCTCAGCCGACGGCGGCGGCCTCCTCGGCCTCGACCTGCCGGTTCCAGTCCGGCTTGGTGGAGCGCCAGCCCTCGTCGTCCATGCCCTGCCGCCAGTAGCCGGAGATGGACAGCGCCTCCCGGGGCACCGACCGCTCGACCCGCAGCAGCCGGCGCAACTCCTTGACGAAGGTGGCCTCGCCGTGCACGAACGCGTGCACCCGACCGGGTGGGAACTCCAGCTCCCGGACAGCCGTGACCAGTGCCTCGCCGACCGGTCGGCCGGCCCGGTGCAGCCAGGTCAGCGCCACCGCGCCGGGGCTGGGCAACACCTGCTCGTCGGCCGGGTCGGCGATCTCGACCAGGACGACCGCCGGGGCGCCCTCGGGCAGCCGCTCCAGCGCGGCACCGATCGCCGGCAGGGCGCTCTCGTCGCCCACCAGCAGGTGCCAGTCGGCCGTCGGGTCCGGCGCGTACGCTCCACCCGGGCCGACGAACAGCACCTCGTCTCCGGGACGCAGCCGCGCCGCCCAGGGCCCCGCCAACCCCTCGTCCCCGTGGTGCACCACGTCGATGGTCAGCTCACCGGCCGCCGCATCCCAGGCCCGCACCGTGTACGCCCGCAGCCGGGGCCACTGCTCCCGGGGCAGCTCCCGCTTGACCGCCGTCAGGTCCAACGGCCTCGGCAGTTCCACCCCGTCGGGCGGGAAGACCAGCTTGACGTAGTGGTCGGTGAACTCCCCCACCGGCAGCCCGGCCAACTCCTCCCCACCGAGAACGAGCCGGACCAGGTGCGGGGTGGGCCGTCCGGTCCGCACCACCCGAGCCGCAGTAACCATCTTGGAGCGCTCCGCCATAAAACTAAGGTTACCCTAACTCCCCAACCCCCTCCCTCCCCCACCCCACCAGCCTCCACTCCTCACCCGTCCGCGCCCTCACCCCCGCCCCTCCGCTCCCGCTCCTCCGCTCCGCTCCGCAGTGATCAAGAGGTTTGCGTCAACCTCCCCGGCGATCAAGAGGTTTGCGTCAACTCAGCGATCAACTTTGACGCAAACCTCTTGATCAACTGACGCAAATCTCTTGATCACCGGAGCGAGGGGCGGGAGCGAGCGGCGGGAGCGAGCGGCGGGGACGGGAGCGAGCGGCGGGGACGGGAGCGAGCGGCCCGGCGGGACGGGGGCGCCGGTCAAGGGCGGCCGGGAGGTGGGGAGAGCAGGGAGGGTGGGGAGAGTGGGGAGCCGGGGTTCAGGTGAGGTGGGTGTGCCAGGTCAGGGCGGCGGGGTCGGTGAGGGAGGCGACCTGGTCGATGATGACGCGCAGCCGGGCGGGGTCGTCCCCGGCCTGCCGCCACAGGGGGGCGAAGACCGGGTCGAGGGCGTCCGGGGCGCGGTCGGCGAGCACGGTGACCAGTTCGGTGAGGACCTCCCGCTGACGGTCATAACGGGCACGGGCGTCCGGGCGGCACATGACGTACCGCCAGGCGATGCCCTTGAGCAGGGCACACTGCGCCCTGATCCGGCGCGGCACGACCAGGTCGGCGGCGTAGCGGTGGTGTGGGCCGGGACCGAAGCGGTCCCGGGTCGCCCCGACCACGGTCGCCACGAACCGGCCGGTGAGCACGCTGGTGGTGGCCTTGAGGGCGACCTGCGCCCGGTGGCTGCCGTCGTACCCGGCCAGCGGGGTGAGCACCGGGTCGGCGAGCAGTTCGACAAGTACCTCTTCGAGGTCGCCCGGGGACTCCCCGGAGTAGACGTCGGCCACGTCGACGCAGAGCGCGGCGCGTTCGTCCGGGTCGTGCAGGAGGGGACGCAGCGAGACGTAGCCGCCGTGGATGCCGTCCTCGACGTCGTGCACCGAGTACGCCACGTCGTCGGCCCAGTCCATCACCTGCGCCTCCAGGCAGCGGCGGGCCGCATCGGACGGGTCGGGATCGGCGGGGGCGGGGCTGCCGGCGCGCAGCCAGTCGAAGACCGGGCGGTCGTCGCCGTACACGCCGAACTTGCGCAGCCCGGGGCGGCGGGGCCACGGGTACTTGCTGACCGCGTCGAGCGCGGCGCGGGTGAGGTTGAGCCCGGCCGGGCTACCGTCCGGGGCGAGCACCTTCGCCTCCAGCCGGGTGAGCACCCGCAGGGTCTGCGCGTTGCCCTCGAAGCCGCCGCAGGACGCGGCGAGCCCGTCGAGGGTGTCCTCGCCGTTGTGCCCGAAGGGCGGGTGCCCGAGGTCGTGGGCCAGCCCGGCGGTGTCCACCAGGTCGGGGTCGCAGCCGAGCCGGGCCCCCATCTCCCGGGCGATCTGGGCCACCTCCAGCGAGTGGGTCAGCCGGGTACGCAGGAAGTCGTCGGTGCCGGCCACGTGCACCTGGGTCTTCGCGGCGAGCCGCCGGAACGCCGCCGAGTGCAGCACCCGGGCCCGGTCCCGCTCGTACGGGGACCGGCCGTGGCCGGTGTCCTTGGGCGTCTCCTCGACCCACCGCTGCGCGTCGGCCGGGTTCCCCTCGACGCCTGGTGGTCGGGTGGGCGGCTCCACCATCCGGCCTCCCCTCCACGTCGTACCCCATGGTCGCGGGAGCCCAGGTTACGCCGCGCCGCGCCGCAGGGCGCGCGCACCGGGAACCCCGCGACCCGGCCGGGCACCGACGCCCCGTGCCGCCCACCGGCGGTGGGCCGGTGGGCGGCACGGGCGGTCAGCGGCTGTCGGAGCCGGTGGTCTCGATGGCGGCCCGGCCGGCCTCCAGCCGGGCGACCGGCACCCGGAACGGCGAGCAGGAGACGTAGTCCAGCCCCACCTCGTGGAAGAAGTGCACCGAGTCGGGGTCGCCGCCGTGTTCGCCGCAGACGCCGAGCTTCAGCCCGGGTCGGGCGGCCCGGCCCTCCTCGGCGGCGATCCGGATGAGCCGGCCGACGCCGTCGCGGTCGATCGACTCGAACGGGGAGATGCCGAAGATGCCCAGTTCCAGGTAGCGCCAGAAGAACGCGCCCTCGACGTCGTCGCGGGAGAAGCCCCAGCCCATCTGGGTGAGGTCGTTGGTGCCGAAGGAGAAGAACTGCGCCGCCTCGGCGATCTGGCCGGCGGTCAGCGCCGCCCGGGGTACCTCGATCATGGTGCCGATCAGCACCTGGACGCCGCTGTCCCCGACCACCTCGGCGATGATCTTCTCGGCTTCGGCGCGTACCGTCTCCAGCTCCTGGACCGCGCCGACCAGCGGGACCATGATCTCCGGGCAGGCCGTGCCGCCGTCGCGGGTGACCGCGACGGCGGCCTCGGCGATCGCGCGGACCTGCATCGCGAACAGGCCGGGGATGACCAGGCCGAGGCGCACGCCGCGCAGGCCGAGCATCGGGTTCTCCTCGTGCATCCGCCGGACGGCGGCGAGCAGCGCCTCCTCCTTGGCGACGTCCTCGCCGCGTTCCTGGGCGACGGCGACGTTGACCGCGAGTTGTTCCAGCGGGGGCAGGAACTCGTGCAGCGGCGGGTCGATCAGCCGGACGGTGACGGGCAGTCCGGCCATCTCGCGGAAGATCTCCACGAAGTCCTGGCGCTGTAGGGGCAGCAGAGCGGCGAGCGCGTCGGTGCGCTCGACGTCGGTGGCGGCGAGGATCAGCCGTTCGACAAGTTCCCGCCGGTCGCCGAGGAACATGTGCTCGGTGCGGCACAGGCCGATGCCCTCGGCGCCGAAGCGCCGGGCACGGGCCGCGTCGGCCCCGGTGTCGGCGTTCGTCCGCACGGCCAGCCGCCGCCGCGCGTCGGCGTGCCTCATGATCCGGTGTACGGCCCGGACCAGCGCGTCGTCGGTCCGCTCCGGGTCGAGGGTGCCCTCGAAGTACTGCACCACCTCCGACGGCGTGACCGGCACCTCGCCCAGGTAGACCTTGCCGGTGGTGCCGTCGATGGAGACGACGTCGCCCTCGGAGACGGTGCGCCCGCCGACGGTGAACCGCTTGGCCGGCACGTCGACCTCGATCTCGTCGGCCCCGGAGACGCAGGTCTTGCCCATGCCCCGGGCCACCACGGCGGCGTGGCTGGTCTTGCCGCCGCGCGAGGTGAGGATGCCCTGGGCGGCGATCATGCCGTTGAGGTCGTCGGGGTTGGTCTCCCGGCGGACCAGGATCACCGACTTCCCCTCGGCGGCCAGCTCGACCGCGCGGGCGGAGGTGAAGACCACCGCGCCGGACGCGGCACCCGGGGAGGCCCCGATGCCCCGGGCGACCGCCTCGATCCCGTGGTCGAGCTGGAAGCGGGGGAACATGAGCTGGGCGAGCTGCGCGCCGTTGACCCGGTGCAGCGCCTCGTCGAGGTCGATCAGGCCCTCGTCGACGAGCTGACCGGCGATGACGAACGCGGCGGCGGCGGTGCGCTTGCCCACCCGGGTCTGGAGCATCCAGAGCTTGCCGCGCTCGATGGTGAACTCGATGTCGCAGAGGTCCCGGTAGTGCCCCTCCAGCCGGGCCATGATGTCGAGCAGCTGGTCGTAGGAGGTCTTGTCGAGCTGCTCCAGCTCCTGCAACGGCACGGTGTTGCGGATGCCGGCGACGACGTCCTCGCCCTGGGCGTTGGCCAGGTAGTCACCGTAGATGCCCTGCGCGCCGCTGCCCGGGTCGCGGGTGAAGGCGACTCCGGTGCCGGAGTCGGGCCCGAGGTTGCCGAAGACCATCGCCACCACGTTGACGGCGGTGCCCAGGTCGGCGGGGATGCGTTCCTGGCGGCGGTAGAGGATCGCCCGCTCGGCGTTCCACGACGCGAAGACCGCCCGGATGGCCAGGTCGAGCTGCTCACGCGGCTCCTGCGGGAACTCCCGCCCGGTGTGCTTGGCGAAGATCTTCTTGTACGTCTCCACCAGCCCGCGCAGGTCGTCGGCGTCGAGGTCGAGGTCGTCGTGGGTGCCCTTGGCCCGCTTGGCCTCGTCGAGGGCGTGTTCGAACTCCTCGCCCGGCACCTCGCAGACGGTCTTGCCGAACATCTGGATGAGCCGGCGGTAGGAGTCCCAGGCGAACCGGTCGTTCTGCCCTGCCTGCTCGCTCAGTCCTACGACGCTGCGGTCGTTGAGCCCGACGTTGAGGACGGTCTCCATCATGCCGGGCATCGAGAACCGGGCCCCGGAGCGTACCGAGACCAGCAGCGGGTCCTGCGGATCGCCGAGGCGGCGGCCCATCGCGCGTTCCAGCGCCTCCAGGTGGGCCTCGATCTGCCCGGCCAGCCCGTCCGGTTCCCGCCCGGTCGCCAGGTACGCCTGACACGCCCGGGTGGTGATGGTGAAGCCCGGTGGCACCGGCAGGCCGAGATTGTTCATCTCGGCGAGATTGGCACCCTTTCCACCGAGCAGGTCCTTGAGATCCTTGTTGCCCTCGGCGAAGTCGTAGACGTACTTGTCCGTCTCGTGCGCTGTCACCAGAAGCCTCCCACGCGCGCCGGAATTGACACTTAACGAAGGTTCAGTTCTGACTTACCCCGGAGCCGACCACCGGATATCCGGCCTGGTCAGCGTTCGGTGGGCGAAGGTTAAGCGAACATCAGGCGGGCTGGGACCGTTCGGTGACAATAGGCACAGCCGTCCCGACTATCCGCGTTCACGCGGGTTTCTGGGAACGCTTCCACGAGCACGATCACGCAATTCCGGTTCCCCCTCGTACTCTTGACGTCACCCGTTGCGCCAAACCTGACCTTTGCCATATCCCTCGCGAATACACCCCTTGGAGCCGCCCCGTGTCGCGTACCCCACGTACCGGCGTCGCGCGCGCCGTCACGCCGGCTGCGGGCGCGCTGGCGCGCAGCGCCGCGCAGGCAGCCGGACGGCTGCTCACCCCGCCGACCGTCGGCCTGGGCGACGTGGTGCCGGCGCCCGCGGCGGTCCGGCCGCGACCGGCCGCCGACTTCGTCCTGGCCGCCGACGCGGCGATCCGGGTCAGCGCCGACGCGGACGCCCGGGAGGTCGCCGACCACCTCGCCGAGCTGCTCCGCCCGGCCACCGGCTACCCGCTCCCGGTCGCCGACCTGCCGCCCGCCCCGGGCCCGCTCCAGCTCACCCTCTCCGCCGCCGCGCCACACGGCCCGGTGGCGACGGTGTCCGGCGACGCCGAGGGCTACCGGCTCGACATCGACCCCGACACGGTACGGATCACCGCCGGCACCGCCACCGGCCTGTTCCACGGCGTGCAGACGCTGCGGCAACTGCTGCCGGCGGCCGTGGAGAGCCGGACCCCGGTGGCGCAGCACTGGGTGGTGCCCGGCGGCAGCATCGTCGACCGGCCCCGCTTCCCCTACCGGGGCGCGATGCTCGACGTGGCACGGCACTTCTTCGGCGTCGAGGACGTCTGCCGGGTGATCGACCACCTCGCCCGGTACAAGCTCAACCACCTGCACCTGCACCTCACCGACGACCAGGGCTGGCGGATCGCGGTCGACTCCTGGCCCCGGCTGGCGACCGTCGGCGGGCGTACCGCGGTGGGCGGCGGCCCCGGCGGCTGGTACACCGCCGCCGACTACCGGCGCATCGTCGCCTACGCCGCCCGGCGGCACGTCACCGTCGTCCCCGAGGTGGACCTGCCCGGTCACACCAACGCGGCCCTCGTCGCGTACCCCGAGCTGGCCCCGGACGGGGTCGCGCCGCCGCCGTACACCGGCACCGAGGTCGGCTTCAGCTACGTCGACCCCACGAACGAGCGCACGTACGACTTCGTCGCCGACGTGCTCGGCGAGTTGGCGGCGCTGACCCCCGGGCCGTGGCTGCACATCGGCGGCGACGAAGCGTACAAGGTCAAGGGGGCGGCGTACACCGGGTTCGTGGAGCGGGCCCAGCGGATCGTCGCCGGGCTGGGCCGCACCGTGGTCGGCTGGCACCAGATCGCCCCCGCCGGGCAGGTCGACGGGCGGGTGCTGCAGTGGTGGGGCACCGACGGCGACGACCCGGCGGTGGCCGAGGCGGTACGCCGGGGCGCCCGGGTGATCCTCTCCCCCGGCAACCACGCCTACCTGGACATGAAATACGCCCCGGACACCCCCATCGGGCACGACTGGGCGGGCCTGATCGACGTGCACCGCGCGTACCACTGGGACCCGGCGACCCACCTGACCGGCGTCCCCGCCGAGGCGGTGCTGGGCGTGGAGGCCCCGCTCTGGACCGAGTCGGTCACCTCACTGGCCGAGATCGAGTTCCTGCTCTTTCCCCGCCTGCCCGCCCTGGCCGAGCTGGCCTGGTCCGCGCCGTCGACCCGGAGCTGGGCGGGCCTGCGGGCCCGGCTGGCCGGCCACGGCCCGCGCTGGCACGCAGCCGGCATCACGTTCCATCCGTCCCCGGAGATCCCCTGGCCCGCCGGGCCGGCCGACCAGGCCCTCACCCCGGCTGCGGACCCGCACCGGGGTCCCGTCCCCCACCAGCCCGCGCCCGGCCGGGACCACACCGCGCCGGACACCCGCTGACCCACCCCTGCGGACCGCTGTTCGGCCCGCCGCCGCCGGCGGCTACCGCTCCCCCTGCGCTACCGCTTCTAGGACCACGATCCGTCACATTCGACGCAGGCGGCCCTACGTCACATTGAGTAATCGATTTCGGGCGGCAATCGCAGCCACCCTCCGCCCCCGCGCCGCCAAGAGCGACCTGACCTGCCCGTTCATGGCAGCCCCCGCCAGCCACCACCGACCCCCTCGACGACCTTTGCTCTGCTGCCGCATAGGCACCAGACACCCACGGTGATCGTCGCGCGGAGAGCAGCAGAGCAAAGGATGCCGGCGGGTCATCGTGGTGTCGGCGAGATACCACGCTGAGTGACCGGATGATTGATCGGGCTCAGAGGGGCACGCCCTGCGTTCCGCCGGCGGCGCGGGCCGGCTCAGCCGCCCGAGTCGTCCAGCTCGGCGCCCTCGGGGACGGTGTCGTCGTCCCGGCTGGCCAGCCAGCCCTCGGGCAGGAAGACCTTGCCTGGAGAGTTCGTCCGGCCGCGCGGCTGCCCCAGGGCGGCCACCGGGAACGGTTCGGCCGCGTCGAGCTTGCCGAGCAGGTCGTCGAGCTGGGCCAGGCTCTCGATCATGGCGAGTTCCCGGCGCAGCTCACTGCCCACCGGGAAACCCTTCAGGTACCAGGCGACGTGCTTGCGGAAGTCGGTGCAGCCGTCCCGCTCACCCCGCGCCGGGGTACGCGAGCCGGCGGTGAACTGCGCCACCAGCAGCTCGGCGTGCCGCCGCATGGTCACGGCCACCTCGCCGAGGGTCGGCAGCCGACGCTCCGGGCGGCCCTCGAACGCGGCCTGCAGGTCGGCGAAGAGCCACGGCCGCCCCAGGCAGCCCCGGCCGACGACCACCCCGTCCGCCCCGGTGTGGGCCACCATCCGCAGCGCGTCGTCGGCCTCCCAGATGTCACCGTTGCCGAGCACCGGCACGTCGAGCGCCTGCTTGAGGGTGGCGATGGCATCCCAGTCGGCGGCGCCGGAGTACCGCTGCGCGGCCGTCCGCCCGTGCAGGGCCACCGCCGCCACCCCGGCGTCCTGGGCGGCAAGCCCCGCCTCGACGTACGTCAGGTGGTCGTCGTCGATGCCCTTGCGCATCTTGACGGTGACCGGCACCCCGGCCGGTGATGCGGCGTCCACCGCGGCCCGCACCAGCCGGGCGAACAGCCGCCGCCGCCAGGGCAGGGCCGACCCGCCACCCCGCCGGGTCACCTTGGGCACCGGGCAGCCGAAGTTCAGGTCGATGTGGTCGGCGAGGTCCCGTTCCACCACGATCCGCACCGCCTGGGCGGTCACCTCCGGGTCGGTGCCGTAGAGCTGGAGGCTGCGTGGCCGCTCGTCGGCACCGAAGGCGATCATGCGCAGGGTCTTCGGGTTCCGCTGCACCAGCGCGACCGTGGTGATCATCTCGCAGACGTAGATGCCGCCGCCCTGCTCCCGGCAGAGCTGCCGGAAGCCGACGTTGGTGATGCCGGCCATCGGGGCGAGCACCACCGGCGGCCACACCCGGTGGGGGCCGATGGTGAGCGGGCGCAGGACAGGGGCGGGACTGGTCACGTACCCAAGAATCCCATGCCGCCCCCGATGGCGACCGGTCAGGAGCCGGCCGGCTCCGAGAGGATCAGCCCGGACACGTCGACGATCACCGCGGCGTTGCTGTTGACGTAGACCGCGAAGCTCAGCCCTTCGCCGTTGTACGCGCCGAGCTGCACCTCGACCAGGTTCGACAGGATCTGGTTCGGACCCCACCAGTTCACCGACGAGGTCTTCGGCCGGGCGATCGACGAGCTGTGGGTGATCAGCACGCCAGACGAGATCGTGCCCGCCACGGTGACGTTGACGTAGGCGGCGGTGGCCCGCTCGGCGAGCGCCCGCGGCACATTACGCACGGTGAGGTGGATCGTCTTGCCGGCGTTGAGCTTGCCAGCCGTCACCACCGACGTGGGGCTCACGATGTTGTGGGTGTAACTGATCAACGAGCGGGTGTCGAGGATCCGCACCGGGGCAACCGCCACCGTACTGTTGGCCCAGCGCGACGTGTTGACGTAGGCCTTCGTCCCACCCTTGCCACCGATCACCAGGTCGCCGGCCGGCGTGAGCGCGAGCGATCCGGTGGGCAGGTCGGTCGGAATCGCGGCCTCCGGGGTCGGCGTCAGCACCAGCGGCGGGTTACCCCCGGCCTGGGTGAGCGCCAGGGCCGGATTGGTCGAGGACCCGCCGACGAGCAGGGTCTCCGCGGTGCCGGCATCATTGACCTGCCCGATCCGCACCGCTTCGCCCACGGCGGCGTTGGCCGGGGTGGAAACGACGGTCGCCGCGCCGACGCCCACACCGGCCACCACGCCCGCCTTGATGATCCGACGTCGGGTCGGCGACGAGTTCCCGTCGGCGCTCATGCTGGTGTTCCCCTCAGCTGCGTGGTCACGCACCGGTCCGCACCTTCCGGTCGGCCCGCTCGGCGGCCGTCCTGATCTCACGGGCCCGCACGTCGGCGGTGCCCGAACCGGCGGCGCGTCCCGCCCGGCCCCCCTCCGGGTCGTTGATGACGGCGGCATCCGGATGCCAGACCAGTAGTCCGGTCACGTCGAGGATCACCGCGGCGGCGCTCTTCTGCACGTAGATCGCGACGACGTCCTCGTAGTACTCGCCGTCGACGGTCTCGTAGGCGCCCAGTTGGGTGAGCACACCGTTGGAGAGCAACTGTCCGGCACTCCACCAGTTGATCGTGGAGGCGTTGGGCAGGTCGCCCCGGCCGAAGACCGTCGCGAAGCCGCCCTTCGCCGTCTTGGCCACGGTGACGTTGCCGAACAGTCCGTCGCCGTACTCCACGATGTCGCGCAGGTGCACGACCAGCAGGGTCTCTGCGGCGGCCCGGCCCTGCGAGTCGATCCGCTGCGCCCCCTCCAGTAGCCGGGCCCGGCCGGCCGGGGAACGGGTGTCCAGGATGCGGGTGGGCGGGATCGGCACCAGCATGGTCGAGTTCGCCGTGGTGTGCGCCTCGTATGTCCGGACGTTGCCGTTGGCGTCGGTGGCCAGCACACCCAGGCCCTTGACCGTGGAGATCACCCCACCGGCCACATCCTGATAGTTGCTCTTGCGCTGCACCTGCAGTGGGGCACCGGTGCGGTTCTGCAGGGTCAGCGCGCAGGCACCGTCGGGTGCCGCGGTTCGCAGCGTCGTGGCGGCGGAGCCCTGATTGGGCAGGCCGATGGTGAGCGGTTCCCCGTTGGCCGCCGCGGCCGGCGCGGCGTGCGACGGTCCCGTCCGGCCCACCCACGCCCCACCGCCGGGTCGGACCTGACTCGGGTGACCGACCAACAGGCTGGTCAGATCGACGATCACGTGGGTCGGCGAGGTGGTCGACTGGATCGTGATGACGCTGCGGTACGCCCCGGTCGCCCCCAGCTCCGTGAAGAGGAAGTTGGACAGGATGGTGCCGGCGGTCGACCAGTTCACGGTCGACACCGCCGGCTTGGGCCCGGTGCCCCAGACGGTGAGCACACCGGAGCCCGTCATCCCGACCACGGTGACGTTGCCCTTCATCGCGTAGCCGTCCCGGACGTAGGAGTCCAGACTGACGACGATGGGCTTGCCGGGCACGACCCGCCCCGTCGGGTCGAGGGTTCCGGCACCGGAGACGATGTGCCGCCGAAGGTCGACGTCACGGGTGTCGAGCACCCGGGTGGGAGGGACGGCGACCGAGGTGGTGGCCCACTCGCTGGTCCAGGCCCAGCCGTTGGTGCCGTTCGCGCCGCTGTCCGCGCCGGCCCGGACGAACAGGTCACCCTCATGGTCGACTGCCAGCGTGCCCACCTCGGAGTCCAGCACCTGCGGGTAGAGGTCGGTGCCGGGCATCAGCCGTAGCGGGGCACCGACCGGATTCTCCAGGATCAGGGTGGCTCGGTCGTTGTAGCTGTGCAGCGTGGTGGTGGCCGGGCCGGCTTCGTTCGTCGTACCCATGATGAGCTGGTCGCCCGGGGCGGCCTGGGCGGCACCGGGCAGGCCGACGGTGGCGGCGACGCCCGCGCCGGCCGTGGTGGCGGCGACCGTGGCGGCCCGGCGCAGCAGCCGCCGCCGGTCCGGGTCGTGGCCCTGACCCTCGCCCTGGCCTGCCACGTGGTCCGGTTGCGACGCACGCGTCATGTACACCCCCGTGTAGAGATTCAACGCGGGGAATGCTCGCACGGGATCCGGGCGGGCTCAACAACCGGACGGTCGAAGATGTCGACCGCTGACCGGGCCACGCCGGCCCCGACCCGGTCAGCGGGGCGGGGCCGGTACGACGGCGGTCGGGGTCAGCAGCCGGGCAGGCGCTCGATCAGGTAGCGCTCGACCTGGTCGAGGGCGACCCGCTCCTGGGCCATGGTGTCCCGGTTCCGCACGGTCACCGCGTCGTCGTCGAGGGTGTCGAAGTCGACGGTGACGCAGAACGGGGTGCCGATCTCGTCCTGCCGGCGGTAGCGGCGGCCGATCGCCTGCGAGTCGTCGAACTCCACCACCCAGCGCTTGCGGAGCTGGGCGGCGAGCCCCTTGGCCTTGGGCGAGAGCGCCTCGTTGCGGGACAGCGGCAGCACCGCCACCTTGACCGGGGCCAGCCGGGGGTCGAACCGCATCACGGTGCGCTTGTCGACGCCGCCCTTGGTGTTCGGGGCCTCGTCCTCGTCGTACGCCTCCAGCAGGAAGGCCAGCACCGCGCGGGTCAGGCCGGCGGCCGGCTCGATGACGTACGGCACCCAGCGCTCGTTGCGGGTCTGGTCGAAGTACGACAGGTCGACACCGGAGTGCTTGCTGTGCGTGGCCAGGTCGAAGTCGGTGCGGTTCGCCACGCCCTCCAGCTCGGCGAACTCGGTGCCGCCGAACCGGAACCGGTACTCGATGTCGACGGTGCGCTTCGAGTAGTGGGAGAGCTTCTCCTTGGGGTGCTCGTAGAAGCGCAGGTTCTCCTCGGACAGGCCCAGGTCGAGGTACCAGTTCCAGCGCTCCTGCAACCAGTACTCGTGCCACTGCTCGTCGGAGCCGGGCTCGACGAAGAACTCCATCTCCATCTGCTCGAACTCGCGGGTGCGGAAGATGAAGTTGCCCGGGGTGATCTCGTTGCGGAACGACTTGCCGGTCTGCGCGATGCCGAACGGCGGCTTCTTGCGGGCGGCGGTCGCCACGTTGTTGTAGTTGACGAAGATGCCCTGGGCGGTCTCCGGACGCAGGTAGTGCAGGCCCTCGTCGCTCTCCACCGGGCCGAGGTAGGTCTTCATCAGGCCGTTGAACATCTTCGGCTCGGTGAAGGTGCCCTTGTTGCCGCAGTTGGGGCAGTTCAGCTCCTGCAACGAGGTCAGCGGCTTGCCGTGCTTCTCGGCGTACGCCTCCTCCAGGTGGTCGGCGCGGAACCGCTTGTGGCAGGACTGGCACTCGGTCAGCGGGTCGACGAACTCGGCGAGGTGGCCGCTGGCCTCCCAGACCTTGCGGGCGAGGATGACCGCCGAGTCGAGGCCGACGACGTCGTCGCGCTGCTGGACCATCGCCTTCCACCACTGCCGGCGGACGTTCTCCTTCAGCTCCACGCCGAGCGGACCGTAGTCCCACGCCGACCGGGTGCCTCCGTAGATCTCGCTGGAGGGAAAGACGAAGCCTCGGCGCTTGGCGAGACTGACGACGGCGTCGATACGGTCGGCTGGCATGTTTCCTCCTACGCCGGCTGGCGGTCGGCGTGGCCATGAAGACGGGTGGGACCGGACGGCCCGGGACAACGGTACGACCAGCAGCGCCCCGGGCCCAGCAGAATACCGCTGACGGCTCAGCTGACCCCGCAGACCTCCATGCCACCGCTCTGCTGGTCGGCGGCGAGGGTGACCTGCTGGGTGTCCCGCCCGCCGCCGCTGAAGGTGACGTCGACCGGCACGGTCAGGGTCTGCGGGTCGACGTCACCGACCCGGTAGCTGGCCACGGCCGGTTCCTCGGCGACCCGGCGGGAGAACTCGCCCCGGGACTCCCGCCGCCGCGCGTCCTCGCAGAGGGTGTCGTACGCCTTGCCGTACTCCTTGGCGACCAGGGCACGGTAGTAGTCGTCGGTGACCGCCTGGCCCTGTTCCTCGATGGCCTGCACGTTGCTGACCACCAGCCCGACGGCCGCCGCACCGCCACCGCCGCAGCAGATCAGCAGGGCCAGCGCGCCGACGCCGAGGCCCAGCCAGAGCCGCTTGCGGCTGCCCTCGGTGGGCGGGGCGGCGAACGGCGGGGCCACCCCGGGACCCTGGGGCGGCGGGGGCACGCCCGGGTCCGACGGCGGGGTGGGCACGCCCGGGTCACCCGGCGGGAGGCGCGTCCCCGGGCCCCCCGGGCCGGCGGGCGGCGGTGCGCCGGCCGGGCCGGGTGTCGCGGGGTACGGCGGTGGGGCTGCCGGGCCGGGAGCGGTCATAGGAGCAGGGTAGTGCCCCCCGGCTCAACGGTGCGGACTCGCGGCCCGATCACTGTCGACCACCACCACCTCGCCGTCGGGGGCCGCGCCGGCCAGCCTCTCGTACGCCGAGGGTTCGTCGACCGACTCGGCGAGCAGCGGCACGGCGGTGATCTTGACGTCGAAGCCGCCCAGCGCCCGCCGGTACGTGCCGACCGACTCCCACTCGGTGAGCAGGCACCAGTGCCGGGGGTCGTCGAGGGCCCGCAGCAGCTCACCGCGCCGGTAGCCGGGGCGGGCGGCGAGCGCGGCCAGCGCGGCGTGCGCCCTCGCGGTGAAGTCGTCCGCCGCCTCGACGGCGACCACGAACCGGTTGGTGACCAGCACCGGGTTCCTCCTCGTAGAGTCTGTGGGATGCAGCCTACGCAGCGCCCCGTGCTGGCCCGGTTGGCCCGGGCGAACCCGACGTCGGTGTTCCTCGCCACCCTCGCGCTGGTGCTGGTGGCGCTCTTCGCGCCCGGCCCGGTCGGTGGTCTGCTGCTGTTGGCGCTGGCCGCCGGGCTGGTCTACCTGCTGACTGTCACCTGGTCGGTGCAGGCGTCGCAGACCCGGCTGATCCGGTTGGTGATGGTGACGCTGCTGGTGGCGGTGGCCCTGGTCAAGCTCTTCTGACATGCACTCATGCGTTTTTGACAATCATTCTCGTTTTCACGGACAGTTGCCGACATGATCGCCCGCACCCGGTTCCGTGCCCTGACCGCCGCCACCGCCCTGCTCGCCCTGATCGGTCTCACCGCCTGCTCGACCGAGGGCGCCGGGGCCGACCCGGACCGGGTGGACGTGGTCGCCGCCTTCTACCCCCTCCAGTTCGTCGCCGAGCGGGTCGGCGGGGACGCGGTCACCGTGACCAACCTGGCCAAGCCGGGCGCCGAGCCACACGACCTGGAACTCAACCCCCGCCAGGTCGGCCAGGTCAGCGAGGCCGAGCTGGTCTTCTACCTCAAGGGCTTCCAGCCGGCGGTGGACGAGGCCGTCGCGCAGAACGCCGCCGACCGGGCGTTCGACGTGACGACCGTCGCGCCGCTGCGCGACGCGACAGCCGGCGGACACGACCACGAGGGTGAGGACGGTCACGCCGAGGAGGAGAACGGCGGCAAGGACCCGCATCTCTGGCTGGACCCGACCCGGCTGGCCACCGTCGCCGACAGGCTGGCCGAACGACTCGGCGTCGTCGACCCCGGTCGGGCCGCCGAGTACACCGGCCGGGCCCGGACGCTGCGCGGCGAGCTGGAGAAGCTCGACACCGAGTACGCCGCCGGCCTGAAGACCTGCCAGCGCCGGGAGATCGTGGTCAGCCACGCCGCCTTCGGCTACCTCGCCGAGCGTTACCAGCTGGAGCAGATCGGCCTGACCGGGCTCACCCCGGACACCGAGCCCGCCCCGCAGCGGCTGGCCGAGGTCGCCCGCGAGGCCCGCGAGCACGGCGCCACCACGATCTTCTTCGAGACGCTGGTCAGTCCGAAGGTCGCCGAGACCATCGCCGCCGAGGTCGGCGCGAAGACCGCGGTGCTCGACCCGATCGAAGGGCTCTCCACTGACGGCGGTGGGGACTACCTTTCGGTGATGCGCACCAACCTGACCACGCTCCGTACCGCCCTGGGGTGCTCGTGACCGCTCCCGTCATCCAGGTCGCGCACGCCACCGCCGGCTACGACGGCCGGCCGGTGCTGCGGGACGTCTCGCTGACCGTCACCGCCGGCGAGGTGGTGGCCGTGCTCGGGGCCAACGGCTCCGGCAAGTCCACCCTGATCCGGGCGGTGCTCGGGCTGGTCCCGCTGGGCGCCGGCACGGTCGAGCTGTTCGGCGTCCCGCAGCGCCGGTTCCGGCAGTGGCACCGGATCGGCTACGTCCCGCAGCGCCTCGGGGCCGGCAGCGGCGTGCCGGCCACCGTCGCCGAGGTGGTGGCCTCGGGACGGCTGGCCCGCCGGGGCGTGCTGCGCCCACCCGGCCGGGCCGACCGGACCGCGGTCGAGGCGGCGCTGCGCGCGGTCGGGCTCGCCGACCGGGCCCGGGACCCGGTGGCCACCCTCTCCGGCGGCCAGCAGCAGCGCACCCTGATCGCCCGCGCCCTGGCCGGTGAGCCGGAGCTGCTGGTGCTCGACGAGCCGACCGCCGGGGTCGACGCGGCCAGCCAGGAGGCGTTCGCCGGGGCGCTGCACGACTTCGTCGGCACCGGCGGCACCGTGCTGCTGGTCGCCCACGAGCTGGGGCCGCTGCGCCCGCTGATCAGCCGGGCCGTGGTGGTGCACCAGGGCGGCGTCTGCCACGACGGCCCGGTGCCGGAACCGGCCGGACACCACGCCGAGCCAGACCACGACCACGTGCACCCGCACGGTCCCGAGGAGCCCGCCGGGCTGTGGAGCAGCTGAACGATGGACCTCTTCCAGTACGACTTCATGCAGCGGGCGCTGGTCGGCGCCCTGGTGATCGGGCTGGCCGCCCCCGCCCTCGGCATCTACCTGGTGCAGCGGCGGTTGGCCCTGATCGGTGACGGCATCGGCCACGTCGCGCTCACCGGCGTCGGGGCGGGCCTGCTGCTCAACCGTTCCCCGGTGCTGGTGGCGGTGGTCGCGGCGATCCTCGGCGCGGTCACCATCGAGCTGGTCCGGGCCCGCGGCCGTACCTCCGGCGACCTGGCGCTGGCCCTGCTGTTCTACGGCGGCATCGCCGGTGGGGTGATGCTGGTCGGCCTCTCCGACGCCAGCAGCGCCAACCTCAACGCCTACCTGTTCGGCTCGCTCACCACCACCTCCCCCGCCGACCTGACCACCATCGCGGTGCTCGGCGCGGGCATCGCGGTACTCATGCTGGCGCTGCGCCCGGCGCTGTTCGCGGTCTGCCACGACGAGGAGTACGCCCGGGTCGCCGGGCTGCCCGTGCGGGCGCTGAACATGCTGCTGGCGGTCGCCACCGCGGTCACCGTCACCATCGCCATGCGGGCCGTCGGGGTCCTGCTGATCAGCGCGCTGATGGTGGTGCCGGTGGCCACCGCGCAGCAGGTCACCAGGGGTTTCCGCAGCACCATGACGGCCGCCATGGCGCTCGGCCTGTTCGCCGCCGGGGCGGGGGTGTGGGTGGCGGCCACCGCCGACACCGCCCCCGGCGCCTCGGTGGTGCTGCTGGCGATCGCGTCGTTCCTCGTGGTGGCGTTGGCCGCAGCCGCCCGGCGGGTGCTGCGCCGCCGGGGGACCCCGACCGTCGCCAGCACCCCGGAGCCGCACGAGGTGGTGCTGCGGTGACGCCGACCGGCGTACCGTCACCGGTGTTGGTTACCGTTACGGAGTGACCGGCACCCACGGCTACGACGCCTTCGAGGGCGCGGGCGAGCTGCTCCGGGCGCTGTCCGCGCCGATCCGGCTGGCGATCGTCAGCGAGCTGGCCCAGGGCGAGCGGTGCGTGCACGAGCTGGTCGAGCAGCTCGGCGCACCGCAGCCGCTGGTCTCCCAGCACCTGCGGGTGCTGCGCGGCGCGGGGGTGGTGCGGGGTTCCCGGCGCGGCCGGGAGATCGCCTACGCCCTGGTCGACGAGCACGTCGCGCACATCGTCGCCGACGCGGTCAGCCATGCCGGGGAGGGGCCGTCGCCCGCCGGGGCACCGGCAGCCGGGCGCGCGGGGGGTGCCGGGCGGCCCGCGTCGTGGCACGCTGTCGGCCGTGAAGATCTACGCTGACCGTTTTCCGGTCGCCCTCCGCCAGTTCCTCACCGATCTCCTCGTCGTCGTCTGGGTCTACGCGGCGATCCGCTTCGCGATGTGGCTGTACGACCTGGTGGAGAAGCTCGCCGTACCGGGGCGGAAGCTGGAGGGGGCCGGCGGCGGCCTCGCCGACAACCTGGCCGAGGCCGGCGGAAAGGTGGGCCGGGTGCCGCTGGTCGGCGACGAGCTGACCGGCCCGTTCACCAAGGCCGCCGACGCCGCCCGGGCGGTGGCCGAGGCTGGCCGCGACCAGCAGGAGCTGGTCGGTCAGCTGGCGTGGGCGTTGGCCATCGCGGTGCTGGTCTTCCCGCTCGGGCTGGTGCTGTTCGGCTGGCTGCCGCTGCGGCTGCGCTGGATGCGCCGGGCCGCGTCGGCGAAGGCCCTCGCCGCCGGGCCGGCCGGCCGGGACCTGCTGGCGCTGCGCGCGCTGACCAGTCAGCCGCTGCGCCGGCTGACCAAGATCGACCCGGACGTGGCGCAGGCGTGGCGGCGGGGCGACGACGCCACCGTCGACGCGCTCGCCGCCCTGGAGCTGCGCCGACTCGGCCTGCGCGCCGGCCGCTAGGCACCGTCACCTGTTGTGTCTCCCCGACCCGCAGGCTTAGATGATGGTAAATGTCTTAGGTCTGCAAGCCGTCGGCGTGCGTCGGCACGGACGGCCCGGAGAGGGAGCGTCCCCATGCCCGTGTCCCGCAGTCGGTCGATCCTCGCGGCGGGAGCCGCCGGGGTGGTGGCGGTGCTGGCCGCCACCCTCATCGGCCTGCCCCCGGCCAGCGCCGCCACCGGTGACGGCTCCCCCACCGACGCGAACATCGCGTTCGTCGGCCGCTGGGACCGCAGCAACAGCAGCGCGTACGTGCCGAACTGGGCGGGTGCCTACCTGAAGACCGGGTTCACCGGCACCACGGTCAAGCTGCGGCAGCGCAGCACCATCGACCTCTACTACAGCATCGACGGGGCCGACTTCCGCTACCTGACCAACGTCAGCGGCACGGTCAACCTGACCCCGACCCCGCTGCGCGCCGGCAACCACACGCTGGTGGTGTCGTACCGGGTGGTCGCCGGTTCGTACACCGGGGACGCGGTGTTCCAGGGGCTCACCCTCGACTCGGGCGCGCGTACCCTGCCGGCGGCGGTCCGGCCCCAGCTGATCGAGTTCGTCGGCGACTCCATCACCCTGGGCACCACCTCGTCGCGGACGGCGCTGACCGCGTACGGCTGGCTGACCGGCGAGCAGCTCGGCACCGAACACACCCAGCTCGGCTACGGCGGGGGCTGCCTGGTCGCCACCGCCGACGGCTGCGTCAGCGTCGCCAGCCAGTTCCTCCGCACCGGGTACGCGGCGAACAGCCCGGCCTGGGACTTCAGCCGCTACCAGGCCGACGCCGTGGTGATCAACCTGGGCACCAACGACCGCAGTCACGGGGTGAGCGGCGCGGACTTCCAGAACCAGTACGCCACGTTCATCCGTACCGTGCGGGGCAAGTACCCGCGCGCGGCGATCTTCGCGCTGCGCACCTTCAGCGGCCGGTACGCCGCGGAGACCGCCGCCGCCGTCAGCACGGTCACCGGGGGCGGCGACCGCAACGTGTTCTACGTGGACACCACCGGCTGGCTGCCGGCCGACGGGCTCAGCGACTCGGTGCACCCGAACGACGCCGGGCACCGGGCGATCACGGCCCGGCTCGCCCCGGTCATCGCGGCGAAGCTGTCCACCACGCCGACGCCCACCCCCACCACCACACCGCCCACCACGCCGCCGGTGACCACCGCGCCCCCGACCACCACCGCGCCGCCGGTGACCACGCCGCCGGCCGGCGGGACCGGCTGCGCCGTCGGGTACGCGGTCACCGGGCAGTGGCAGGGTGGCTTCCAGGGCGAGGTGACGATCCGCAACACCGGCACCGCCCCGGTCGACGGCTGGACGCTCCAGTGGAGCTTCGCCGACGGCCAGCGGATCAGCCAGGCGTGGAATGCGGGCTACACGCAGAGCGGCGGCACCGTCCGCGCGACCAACGTCGCCTGGAACGGCACGATCGCGGCCGGCGCGACGACGAGCTTCGGTTTCCTGGCCGACGTCACCGGCACGAACAGCCGCCCCGCCGGCTTCACCCTCAACGGCACCGCCTGCACGCTGTCCTGACCGTGCTCGGGCGGCCCCGGTCCGGGGCCGCCCGACCGCACACCGTCAGCGCAGGTAGGCCGCGAGGCCGAGCTGCTGGTTACGCAGGGCGGTGGCGACCACGCCGGCGATCTGCCGGGCCCCGGCCGTCTCGAAGTGGGTGTGGTCGGCGCAGAAGAACGCGCCCACCGCGCCCGAGTTGTAGTCGCCGTTGTTCGGGCAGAGCTTCAGCGTGTTGTAGAGCGTGTAGCTCAGCTTGTGCAGGTCGATGACGGGCACGTTGTTGGCCCGGCCCGCGTCGAAGGTCTCGGTGAGGAAGCCCCGGTTGCCCACGGCGGTGCTGCCCGAGCAGGTGATCGCCGCGGCCGGGGTGAGGAAGATCGGGTACGCGCCGCGCTGCTGGGCCGCGCGGGCCATCACGCCGAGCAGTTCCTTGTAGCGGGCCGAGCCGACGTGCCGGTTGCAGGTGGTGCTGCCGTCGTTGATGCCGAACTGGATGAACAGGTAGTCACCGGCCTTCATCCCACCGTTGGCGTTGAGCATCGCCTGCCAGCGGGTCGAGTACGTCTGCGGGTTGACCACGCACTCGCCCGCCGAGTTCATCGTGGTGGTGACGTTCGGGTCGTACAGCCAGGTCTGGATGCTGCGCCCGCCGACCGCGCTGTTGACCACGGTGGCGTTGGCGTTGAGGTACTGGCTGAACTGGTTGCCCCAGCCCACCGGGCAGGCCCCGCTGGACGACGGGTTGGCGACGGTGGAGTCACCGGCCAGCCACACGGTGACCGGCGGCTGCGTCGAGGGCGTCGGGCTGGGCGTGGGGGTGCGGGTCGGGGTGGGCGTCGGAGTCGGGGTGGGCGTCGGGGTCGGCGGGGTGGACGGTGGCGGGCAGGGCGTGACGGTCGGGGTCGCGCCGGTGCAGGAGACCCCGTTGAGCGCGAACGCGGTGGGCACCGGGTTGGCGGTGGTCCACGCGCCGTTGAACCCGAAGCTGACGGCGGCCCCGGTCCCGATGGTGCCGTTGTAGCCGACGTCCGTGGCGCTGACCGCCGTCCCGTTCTGGGTGACGGTGGCGTTCCACGCCTGGCTGACCCGTTGTCCGCTGGCGAACGCCCAGGTGAGCGTCCAGCCGGTGACCGGGTCGCCGAGGTTGGTGATGGTCACGTCCGCGCCGAAGCCGCCCTGCCACTCACTGGTGACCTTGTAGTCGACCCGGCAGCCGGTGGCCGCCGCGGTGGCGTTCCCGGCCGCGACCGCCACCCCGCCGGCGAGGACCGCCAGGGTGATCGCGCCCAGTCCGGCGAGACGTCGCCGTGCTGCTCTCATGGTGTGCTCCTAGTCGCCGGTGCCGGGCCGGCGTCGCCCGCCCCCATCTGGACGGCCGCCCGAGCCCCGCGACGATGGCCGCACCCGGGACGGGAGGAGGCAAAAATCGATGTTACTCGATATTAATCTGCTCTCCCACCTTCGCCCGGTCGGGCCGACACGCCGGGCGACGCCGCACCGGGCCGCGGGTGGTCGCGCTCGGTCGTCGGGCACCGCAACCGGCTCGTCTAGGGTGGTGCAGTGCTCTACTTCCTGATCGTCATCGCCGTGCTGCTGCTGGCGTACGCCGGCGTGCTGGTCAGCTTCGTCCGGCGCGGACGCAAGATCCCGCCGCAGGCGTACCTGGTGCTGGCGCTGCTCAACGGGCTCATCCTGGCCGCCGTGCTGGCCTGGGCCATCGCCCGCTGACCCGCGGGCCCCGACCGGCGGACGGGCCGGGGGCCCGCCCCGGCCACCGTCGGCCCGGACGGGCCCCCGGCCCACCGCATCCACCACCCACGGGCGGGATCAGTCCCCGTTGAGCACCACCGGGTCGTCATCGTCGTCATCGATGTCGTCGTCACCCCAGTTGCGCCTGGCGAACGGCAGGATCACCCAGAAGGTCAGGAACCACAGGCCGGTGATCACCGTGAGCACCACGGCGATGCCGGTGTCGAGCACGAAGTCGGCGATCAGCAGGACCGCGCTCACCATCGCGACCAGCATGAAGGCCAGCCCGCCGGAGGCCATCCGGTGCGCGAAGCGGACCAGTTCCGGCTTGCGGCCCTGGCGGAACAGCGCCCGGTGGAAGGCGACCGGCGAGATGATCATCGCGGTGGCCGCGGCGGCGGACAGCAGGGCCAGGATGTAGACGTCCCGCTGGAACTCGCTGGTCCGGGTGAACCCGTTACTGAACGGCAGGGTCAGCAGGAAGGCGAAGAGGATCTGCACGCCGGTCTGGGCGACCCGCAGCTCCTGGAGCAGATCGGCGAAGTTGCGTTGCCATCGCTGCTTCTCGGATTCCTTCGACACGCGCTACCTCCGGTTCAGACGGTACGACCGACGGGGGCACCCCCCGTCGGCAGCAACGCCTGTGCCCGATCCGCGATCGCCCGAAACCGATTCACGAACCCCGATCGGCCCGCGTCCACGCGTCCTCAGGCAGAGCCGTGCACCCGGGCCAGGATCACCTCGGCCAACCGGCCCGGCGCCTCGTCGGGAATCCAGTGGGTCACCCCGCCCAGCACCACGAACCGGTAGTCCCCCGAGACGTGCCGCACGCACGCCTGCGCGGCGGCCCGCCCGATCGCCACGTCCCGGTCGCTCCACACGTAGCTGGTCGGCACGCCCACCGGGCCGACCGCCTTCAGGTCCCGCCCCGACATCGCCCGGTACCAGTTCAGCGCCCCGGTCAACGCGCCGGGCGTCCGCAGCGGCCCGGCGTACCCGGCCACCCGGGCCGGGTCGCCGACGCCGGACAGCAGCCGGCGCAGCACCACCCCCCGCCCGGCCAGCAGCACCTTCTCCGCCAGGCCCGCCCGGCGGAACAACGCCATGTACGCCGAGCGCGCCCGCTGCCGGCGGTCGGTGGCCAGCGCGTACCCGAAGGCGGCCGGGTGCGGCACCGAGACCGCGGTGAGGGTACGCACCCGCTGCGGATGCCCCGCCGCCAGCGCCCAGGCGACGACCGCGCCCCAGTCGTGCCCCACCACGTGCGCGGTGTCGACGCCCAGCGCGTCCAGCACCGCCACCGCGTCGGCGACCAGCTCCGGCAGCCGGTAGTCGGCCACCTCGGCGGGACGGGCCCCGGGCGAGTAACCCCGCTGGTCGGGTGCGAACGTGCGCAGCCCGGCGGCGTGCAGGGCGGGCGTCACCGCGTCCCACTCCCCACCGTGCTGGGGGAAGCCGTGCAGCAGCAGCACCGCCTCGCCGCCCTCGGGGCCACCGGCCCGTACGTCGAACGTCAGGCCGCGCGCGCTCACCTGCATGATCGGCAGCCTACCCAGTGGCCCGGGCCCCCGCCCGGGCGTGCAATGCCGGGAACCATGACCTGCTGGGCCGTTGCCGCAGGTCGGTGCTAGCGTCTGCCGAGACAACTTCACATCCGACAGGGGAGCGCACAGCGCTGAGAGTGCGGGCACCGCCCGCAGACCCTCGAACCTGATCTGGGTAATGCCAGCGCAGGGAGTTCGGTCGACCTCCAGCCGCGCCGCCGTCCGGCTGCCGCCGGGCGCGGCGTGCGTCTTCTCCTGGTTCGATCGCTGGACTGGGAGGCACCGACATGCAGCACACCACCACCAACCGGTGGCGCACCATCGACATCGTGGTCGCCGCCGTGATCGCCGTCGCCTTCGGCGTCATCTTCTGGGCCTGGGGGCTGGTCTGGAAGGCCGCCGACCCGGCCTTCGCCGCCGCACCGGCCAGCCAGGCCGTGATGTACGGCGTCTGGCTCGTCCCGGCCGTGCTCGGCGGCCTGGTCATCCGCAAGCCCGGGGCGGCCCTGTTCTGCGAGGCCGTCGCCGCCACCGTCTCCGCGCTGCTCGGCGCGGAATGGGGCGGCATCACCATCGTGCAGGGCCTGATCCAGGGTCTCGGCGCGGAACTGGCCTTCGCCGCGTTCCGCTACCGGGCGTACCGGCTGCCGGTGGCGGTGCTCGCCGGGGCGATGACCGGGCTGAGCGCCGCCCTGTTCGACTTCTTCGTCTGGAACTCCGAGTACGCCCTGGCCAGCTACCGCCTGCCGTACGCGGCGCTGACCGTGCTCAGCGCCGCCGTCGTCGCCGGGGTCGGCGGCTGGTACCTGACCCGGGCGCTGGCCGAGACCGGGGTGCTCGACAGGTTCCCCGCCGCCCGCGACCGCACGCTCGTCTGACCCTGCCGTGACGAGCGGGGAGGGGTCGCCGGCGTGACCGGGGTGCGGCTGGTCGGCTTCGGCTGGCGGCACGCCGGGCGGCGGGCTTGGGCGGTACGCGGGGTCGACCTGCGCATCGACCACGGGGAACGGGTGCTGCTGCTGGGGCCGTCCGGGGCGGGCAAGAGCACCCTGCTGGCCGCGCTGGCCGGGCTGCTGCCGGCGGACTCCGGCGAGCAGGAGGGCACCGTCGAGATCGACGGCCTCGACCCGGCCAAGGCCCGCGAACGGGTCGGCACCGTCTTCCAGGACCCGCAGTCCCAGCTGGTGATGGCCCGCTGCGGCGACGACGTCGCGTTCGGGCTGGAGAACCGGGGGGTGCCCGGCGACGAGATCTGGCCCCGGGTGGACGAGGCGCTGCGCCGGGTCGGTTTCCCGTACCACCGGGACCGGCCCACCGCGGCGCTGTCCGGCGGCGAGCAGCAGCGGCTCGCCCTGGCCGGGGTGCTGGCGCTGCGGCCGGGGCTGCTGCTGCTCGACGAGCCGACCGCCAACCTCGACCCGGCCGGGGCCGAGCTGGTGCGCGGTGCGGTGGCCGGCGCGGTGGACCACGACACCACACTGGTCCTGGTCGAACACCGGGTCGCCGACGCCCTGCCCCTGGTCGACCGGGTGGTGGTGCTGACCCCCGGCGGCGGGGTCCGGGCCGACGGGACACCGGATGCGGTGTTCGCCGCGCACGGGACCGCGCTCGCCGCCGAGGGGGTGTGGGTGCCCGGCCACCCCACCGCGACCCGGCCGGCCGCCGGCCCGCCCGGCGCGGAGTTGCTCACCGCCGACCGGCTCGGCCTGCCACCCCGGCTGGCCCCCACCGACCTGGTGGTACACGCCGGCGAGGCGCTCGCCGTCCGTGGGCCCAACGGGGCCGGCAAGTCCACCCTCGCGCTGCTGCTCGGCGGCCTGCTCCGCCCCGGGACCGGCCGGCTGACCGCCACCGCCGCCCTGGCCGGCGGGGACACCCGCACGCCCCCGCACCGGTGGCGGGCCCCCGCCCTGGCCGGCCGGATCGGTTCGGTCTTCCAGGACCCGGAGCACCAGTTCGTCACCCGTACCGTCCGCGACGAACTGGCCCTCGGTCCGCGCCGCACGGGTCGCCCCGAGCCGGCCGTCCGGGCCACCGTGGACGAGTTGCTGGAGCGGCTGCGGCTGACCCGGCTCGCCGGGGCCAACCCGTACACCCTCTCCGGTGGGGAGGCCCGGCGGCTCAGCGTGGCGACCGCCCTGGCCACCGCGCCCCGGCTGCTGATCTGCGACGAACCCACCTTCGGCCAGGACCGCCGCACCTGGGGTGAGCTGGTCGACCTCTTCGCCGACCTACGTGACGCCGGACACGGCGTGGTCACCGTCACCCACGACGGGGACTTCGTCGCCGCGCTCGCCGACCGGACGGTCACCCTGCGCCCCGCCCGGGAGCAGCCGTGAGCGCCCCCACCCGGCTCCCCCGCACCGCCCACCCGAAGGCGTGGGGGCGGTCGTGATCGGCCTGGAACCGGTCGCGACGCCCGGTGCGCCGCTGGCCCGACGCAACCCGGTGGCGAAGCTCGCGGCCGGGCTGGTCTTCTCGTTCGTGCTGGTCGCCAGCCTCGACCCGGTCGCACCGGCGGTCGCCATCGCCGTCGAGCTGGCGCTGCTGCCGCTGTTCGGCATCCGCTACCGGGTGCTGGCCCGCCGGGCGTGGCCGCTGCTGGCCGGTGCCGTCGGGATCCTGGTCACCCTGGTGCTGTTCGCCGCCGACCGCTCAGGCCCGGTGCTCTGGGCCGCCGGGCCGCTGGTGGTCACCTCGGGGGTGCTGGTCACCGCGCTCGGGTTGGTGTTACGGATGCTCGCGGTCGCGCTGCCCGGGGTGATCGTGTTCGCCACCACCGACCCGACCGACCTGGCCGACGCGCTGGTGCAGAACGCGAAGGCCCCGGCCCGTTTCGCGATCGGCGCGCTGGCCGCGTTCCGGCTGGTGCCGCTGCTCGGCCAGGAGTGGCAGATGTTGACCATGGCCCGGCGGGCCCGGGGCGTGGACGCCGGCCGTAACCCGCTGGCCCGGCTGCGGCTCTTCGCCGCCACGGCGTTCGCCCTGCTGGTGGGGGCGATCCGGCGCGGCACCCGGCTGGCGGTGGCGATGGACGCCCGGGGCTTCGACGCCGGCACCCCGCGTACGGTGGCCCGCCGCCAGGTGTTCCGCCCGGCCGACTGGCTGCTCGTCGCCGGAGCAGCCGTCCTGGCCGGCGGTGCCCTCGCGGTCAGCGTCCTCCTCGGCACCTTCCGCCCCCTGATCGGCTGACCCGCCCGCACGGCACGCCGAACGGCAGGCCGCCGATGCAATGGAGCCGAAACAGCGGTATCCGAGCCCTCGGATACCGCTGTTTCGGCTCACTGGGTAACGGGCCGCCGGCCCGGACGGGACCCCGGCCGAAGCGGGACCCGGCCGAGGCGGGTCAGCTGCGGCGGAAGGCGTACCGCCGGTTCTGGCCCTGGGCGGTGGTGGAGCCGGCCCGGACCGACCGGCCCGACCGCGACGGCGGTGGGGGCGGCGTCGGCCGGGCGGCGGCGTCCGGGTGGGACGACGCGACGGCGAGGGGAACCGGGCGCACGGGCGTCACGGTCAGTGCCGCGAGCGCCGACGCGTCCACCTCCACCGGGGACGGTACGGGACGACGGGACTTCTTCGGACTGCGCTTGGCGGGCATACGCTGCCTCCTGACGAGGTGCGGAGGGCCGCCCTGCCACACGGGCGGCGGGCGGGCGGTCGACGGACGGGATCTGCTCCGAACGGCCGGCCACGGGTCATCCCCTGCGGGGAGAAGTGGGAGACGCGGACGCCCGAGCACGCGGACCCGCAGCCTCGGCGGCGGGTCGGCTCTGGAGAGAAGGGCGTCAGATGCGCATGCCATCACGCTAACCGACCCCCGCACCCGACGCACCCGCTTTTCGGCGCGGCCGACGGCGGTGGCCCCGGTCGGGCGCACGCGACCACCCTGTGACACTGGGTGGACGGCGGCTGCCGGCCCTCGCGGGCGCGCGATAGGTTCACAACACACAGGTGACGTGAGAGGTGGCGGGTACGAGATGACGCAACAGGCGACGGCGCAGATCGGCGTGACCGGGCTGGCGGTGATGGGTCGCAACCTGGCCCGCAACCTGGCCCGGAACGGGTTCACCGTGGCGGTGCACAACCGCTCCCCGGAGCGCACCCGCAGCCTGGTCGCCGAGCACGGTGACGAGGGCACCTTCGTGCCGTCGGAGTCCCTGGCGGACTTCGTCGGCTCGCTGGAGCGGCCCCGCGCGGTGATCGTCATGGTCAAGGCGGGTGCCCCCACCGACGCCGTCATCGACGAGCTGGTGCCGCTGCTGGAGGAGGGCGACATCGTCGTCGACGCCGGCAACGCGCACTTCGCCGACACCCGCCGCCGGGAGGAGACGCTGCGCGAGCACGGGCTGCACTTCGTCGGCACCGGCGTCTCCGGCGGCGAGGAGGGCGCGCTGCTCGGGCCGAGCATCATGCCGGGCGGCTCGGCGGAGTCCTACCAGAAGCTCGGGCCGATGTTCGAGAAGATCGCCGCGCAGGTGGACGGCGTCCCGTGCTGCCAGCACGTCGGCCCCGACGGCGCCGGCCACTTCGTCAAGATGGTCCACAACGGCATCGAGTACGCCGACATGCAGCTCATCGCCGAGGCGTACGACCTGCTGCGGGCCGGGCTGGGGGCGACCCCGGCGGAGATCGCGGAGATCTTCCGGGAGTGGAACACCGGCGAGCTGGAGTCGTTCCTCATCGAGATCACCGCCGACGTGCTGGCGCACACCGACGCCGCCACCGGCAAGGCGTTCGTCGACGTGGTGCTCGACCAGGCCGAGCAGAAGGGCACCGGCCGCTGGACGGTGCAGATCGCCCTCGACCTGGGCATCCCGATCACCGGCATCGCCGAGGCGACCTTCGCCCGGTCGCTGTCCGGGCACGCCGGCCAGCGTGAGGCGGCCCGCCGCACCTTCGGCGACGCGGGCGAGAAGTGGCAGGTCGAGGACCGGGACGCGTTCGTCGAGGACGTCCGCCGGGCGCTGCTGGCCAGCAAGATCGTCGCGTACGCGCAGGGCTTCGACCAGATCCGGGCCGGCAGCCGCGAGTACCACTGGGACATCGACCTGGGCGGCACCGCCACCATCTGGCGGGGCGGCTGCATCATCCGGGCCCGCTTCCTGGACCGCATCCGGGAGGCGTACGACTCGCAGCCGGAGCTGCCAACGCTGCTGGTCGCCCCGTACTTCGCCGAAGCGGTGAGCGACGGCGTGCCGAGCTGGCGGCGGGTGGTGGCGGACTCGGCACGGGCCGGCGTGCCCACCCCGGCCTTCTCCTCGTCGCTGGCCTACTTCGACGCGCTGCGCGCGGAGCGGCTGCCGGCGGCCCTGATCCAGGGCCTGCGGGACAACTTCGGCGCGCACACCTACCACCGGGTCGACCGGGAGGGCGCGTTCCACACCCTGTGGGCGACCGCCGACCGCTCCGAAGTGGCCGGCTGACCACACCTGCTCGACGCCGGTGCGGTGTCCGCACCGCACCGGCCACCGGGCGGCACGCCCGTCCGGGGCCACGACGGCACGCGACGCCCCGCCGGACCGGTCCGACACCGGTCCGGCGGGGCGTTCCGACGTATCGGGGCCGGTGTCCTCGTCGGTCGACCGGAGACGGTCGGGCCGACAGGTGGTCAGCGGCACACGCGCGCCGACAGCCGTGGCCCGGTCAGCGCGGCGGGGCGACCGGGTTGGGCAGCGCGCCACCGAAGCGGCGGTCCCGCTTGGCGTACAGCTCACAGGCGTACCACAGGTGGCGGCGGTCGAAGTCCGGCCAGAGGGTGTCCAGGAACACCAGCTCCGCGTACGCCGACTGCCAGAGCATGAAGTTGGAGATCCGTTCCTCGCCGGAGGGGCGCAGGAAGAGGTCCACCTCGGGGACCTCCGGGTGGTAGAGGTACTTCGCCACGGTCTTCTCGGTGATCCGGTCCGGGTCGAGCCGACCGGCGGCCACCTCCCGGGCGATCGCGGCGGCGGCGTCGGCGATCTCGGCCTGGCCGCCGTAGTTGACGCAGAACTGGAGGGTCAGCGTCGAGTTGCCCCGGGACATCTCCTCGGCGGTCTGCAACTCGGCGATGACGCTCTTCCACAGCCGACCGGCCCGCCCCGACCACACCACCCGCACCCCCAGGTCGACCAGTTGGTCGCGGCGGCGGCGGATGACGTCCCGGTTGAAGCCCATCAGGAACCGGACCTCGTCCGGCGAGCGCCGCCAGTTCTCGGTGGAGAAGGCGTACGCCGACAGGTAGGGCACGCCCAGCTCGATCGCCCCCTCGACGGTGTCGAAGAGGCTGTATTCGCCCTGCTCGTGGCCCTTGGTGCGGGGCAGGCCGCGCTCCTTGGCCCAGCGGCCGTTGCCGTCCATCACCACCGCGACGTGCTTCGGCAACGCCTCCGCGGGCAGCGCCGGCGGACGTGCCCCCGACGGGTGCGGGGTCGGCGGCACCGGCTCCCGCCGGCCGGACCTCAACGATCGGATCACTCGGTCATCTCCCTGTCCACACCCTCCACACCGACCCGGGGCGGCAGCACCCGGCCACCCCGGTGGCCACCCGGCGCACCGCCGTCATCCCCGGCCGGCACGCCGCCGGCCGGGCCGGTGTGCGGCGGGCCGTCCCGGTCGACCAGCGGCAGCGAGCGTAGCGCGCGTTCCAGGTGCCACTGCAGGTGCGCCGCGACCAGGCCGCTGCACTCCCGGCGTACCCCGGTGGCCGTGGCGTCGGCGACCTGCCAGTCGCCGCTGGTGAGGGCGGACATCAGGTCGATGGTGGCCGGCGCGGGGTGGGCCGCGCCGGGCGGCCGGCAGTCCGGGCAGACCGCACCCCCGGCCGGTACGGAGAACGCCCGGTGCCGCCCCGGGGTGCCGCAGACCGCGCAGGCGGTCAACGCCGGCGCCCACCCGGCGAGGCTCATCCCGCGCAGCAGGTACGCGTCGAGCACCAGCGTGGTGGCGTGCTCGCCCCGGGACAGCGCCTTGAGCGCGCCGAGGGTGAGCTGGAACAGCCGCAGCGACGGCTCCCGCTCGACCGGGGTGAGGCGTTCGGCGGTCTCCGCGATCGCGCTCGCCGCCGTGTACCGGGGGTAGTCCCCGAGGAAACGCTTGCCGTACAGGTCGATCCCCTCGACCTGGCTGACGCTGTGCAGCGAACTGCCGGTGTTGCCCTTCGGGTCCCCGGCGAGCTGGAGGTCGACGTGCCCGAACGGTTCCAGCCGGGCACCGAACTTGCTGGTGGTGCGGCGTACCCCCCGGGCCACCGCGCGCAGCCGGCCGTGCCGGCGGGTCAGCAGCGTGATGATCCGGTCGGACTCGCCCAGCTTCTGCACACGCAGCACCACCGCGTCGTCGCGGTAGAGCTGTCGGCGGTACCCGGCCATCGGGTCATTCTCTCTCGGGGTGGGAAATCAGGGTCGGATCGGGGTGGCCCGGCGCTGCGCCCCGGATGTGCGCCGGGGTACGACGGTCGTAGGTTGCTGGTCATGGCACTTCCCCGCAGCGCGGTCGCCCTCGGCGCGACCGCCGCCCTCATCCTCGCCACCGGGTGCGACACACTCGCGTTCCGGCGGCTGGACTTCGACACCACCGAGGCGGCGACGATCGCCCGGATCACCGTCCGGCCCGGCTCCGGGGACGTCGTGGTGCGGGCCACCGGCCCGGCCACCGGCGTACGCGTCAAGCGGGTGCTCCGCTACCAGGGCGACCAGCCCGACACCACGTACCAGATCACCGGCGACGAGTTGATGCTGGACACCGGCTGCGGCCCCCGCTGCTCGGTGTCGTACGAGGTGACCGCCCCGCCCGGGGTGCGGGTGCAGGGCGAGACCGGCTCCGGTGACGTCGAGCTGGCCAAGATCGGGTCGGTCGACTTCTCCCTGGGCTCGGGCAACCTGCGGATCGCCGACGCCAGCGGCCCGGTGCGGGCCGAGACCGGCTCGGGCAACATCGAGGTGCTCAACGTCGCCGGCCCGGTCGACCTGCGGGCGTCCTCGGGTGACGTCACCGGTACCCGGCTCGGCGGCGACGTCTCGGCCACGACCGACTCCGGCAACATCACGCTCGTGCTGAGCACCGCGGCCTCGGCCCGGGCCCACGCCGGCAGCGGGGACGTCGAGCTGACGGTGCCGGCGGGCCGCTACCGGGTGAAGTCGAACGTCGACTCGGGGGAGGCCGAGATCGGGGTGACCAACGATCCGACGGCGTCGCTGGTGCTGGACCTGGAGGCCGACAGCGGGAACGTGACGGTCGTACAGCGGTGAGGCGTCCCGGCGTACCTCAGCGGGCCCTGATCTCGACGGTGTCGGCCCCGGGTGTCCGGGGGGCCGGGACGACGGGCGTCGCCGGCACCGGTCGGGCCGGCCGCCGGCCGGGGACCAGCTCGGGGCGGCGGCGGGCCGCCACGTCCTCGACCCAGCCGACCAGCAGGGTCACCACGCCGACCAGGAGGAAGACCAGCACCACCCGGATGGCCAGCCCCCACGGGTCGCGGGGTGACCAGCCGACCAGCCCGACCAGCGGGGTGAGCGCCACCACGAAGGGCATGTGCCACAGGTAGACGGTCAACGCGCGCCGGTTCACGATCGTCACCAGCCGGCTGACGATCAGGTTGCGGTCCACCCAGGCGGCGGTGGCCGGGGCCCGGCCGATGACCACCAGGATGAACGCCGCCGACCACAGGGCGTTGCCCAGCGGAATGTCGTTGAGGTCGTAGCCGCGCGGCCCGGGGTGGGTGAGGATCCAGCCGGCACCGACCCCGGCCAGCAGCAGCGCCGCCGGCACCAGCACCCGGCCGGCCAGCCGGCGCAACAACCCGTCGTGGTGGGCGAAGCCGAGCAGCCAGGCACCGAAGTACAGGCCGAAGTGCTGCAGCACCGCCGAGGTGGTGGTGAACAGACCCGCCTCGATCGCGATCAGCAGCAGGTAGGGGGCGGCCAGGGTGGGCAGCGGCACCCGCCGGAACAGCCACAGCGCCACCGGGGAGACGAGCACGAACCACAGGTAGTCCCGCAGGTACCAGATCGGGCTGAGCGCCAGCCCACCCCAGTAGTTGGCGGGCGGGTCGGCGACCGGGAACAGCCAGAGCACCACCCGGGGGGTGAACACCAGGCCGGTGAGCAGCATCGCCGGGACGAAGACCGCCGCCACCACCCACAGCGAGGGCAGCAGCCGGCGCAGCCGACGCCCGACCGCAGGCACGCCGGAGCGGTCCAGCGACGCGGCCATCAGCGATCCGGCCAGGGCGAACATGACCGACATGGCCGGGAAGACAAGCGTCAGCGAGGCCAGCCCGGTGACGTGGTAGACCACGACCCGGACGATGGCCAGGAACCGGAGCAGATCCAGATATCGGTTACGCATCAGGCTGCATCTATGTGGGGGACGGATGGACGTCCCCTACCCTGCGCACCCGACCTGTGAAACCGCTGCTAATCGGTACCTGACGTGAAACTTCCCATATCAGGGTCCGAATTCCACCAGCCGCACGCGATCAGAACCCGAGCTTGCGCAACTGCTTCGGATCGCGCTGCCACTCCTTGGCCACCCGGACGTGCAGGTCCAGATAGACCCGGGTGCCGAGCAGCTCCTCGATCTGCTTACGGGCGGTGGTGCCGACCTCCTTGAGCCGGCTGGCCCGGTGACCCAGCACGATCGCCTTCTGGCTGGGCCGCTCGACGTAGACGTCGGCGTAGATCTTCATGAGCTGCCCCTCGGGGATCATCTCCTCCACCACCACGGCGATCGAGTGCGGCAGCTCGTCGCGGACCCCCTCCAGCGCCGCCTCCCGGATCAGCTCGGCGACCAGCACCTGCTCCGGCTCGTCGGTGAGCATGTCGTCCGGATACAGCTGCGGCGACGGCGGCAGGTGACCGGTCATCACGTCGACCAGGGTGTCCACCTGGTGCCCGGAGACCGCGCTGACCGGCACCACGGCGGCGAAGTCAGCCAGCTCGCTGACCGCGAGCAACTGCTCGGCCAGCCGCCGCTTGTCCACCAGGTCGGTCTTGGTGACCACGGCGAGCACGGTGGCCTTCAACTCGCTCAGCTCGCCGCTGATGAACCGGTCGCCCCGGCCCACCGGCTCGTCGGCCGGGATGCAGAGGCCGATCACGTCGACCTCCGTCCAGGTGGTGCGCACCAGGTCGTTGAGGCGTTCGCCGAGCAGGGTGCGCGGCCGGTGCAGGCCCGGGGTGTCGACCAGCACCAACTGCGAATCCGGCCGGTGCAGCACGGCCCGGATGACGTGCCGGGTGGTCTGCGGCTTGTTGGAGGTGATCGCGATCTTGGTGCCGACGATCGCGTTGGTCAGGGTCGACTTGCCGGCGTTCGGCCGCCCGACGAAACACCCGAACCCCGCCCGGTACGGCCGCTGCTCCACGCCGGTCACTCGATCACCGTGCCGAGGACCGTGCCGTCCGGCGCGGCCACGTGGATCGGCGCGTCGGCGGACAGGTCCCGGACCGCGGCGTGACCCGCCCCGTCCAACGTCGACGCCTCGGTCACCACCACCGCCGCCTCCAACCGGCTCGCCCCGGCCGCCGCCGCCGACGCCACCGCGAGCTGCAATGCCGTCACCGTCAACGAGGGCAGCGCGACACTCGCCGCCGCGTACGTCCGGCCGTCCTGGTCGCGGACCGCCGCGCCCTCCACGGCGGCCACCCGGGCACGGGCGCCACGGGCCAGCACGACCAGCTTGCCGTCCTCGGCGCTCAACCCGGCCGGATCGGACGGGGTGGGCCGGGCGGCCGGCTCGACGGGTGTCTCAGGCATCGGCGGGTTGCCTCTCCTCGGTGCTGTGTTGACCGTCACGGGAATCGGGACCGTCCGACGGCACCCGGCTGACCAGCACGGTGTCTATCCGGTTACGTCGGCCGGTAGTGCCCTCGGCGACCAGTTTGAGGCCGGCCACCTCGGCGTCGGCACCCGGGATCGGCACCCGCCCCAGGGCCTGCGCCAGCAGACCACCGACCGTCTCCACCTCGTCGGTGGGCAGCTCGGTGTCGAACAACTCGCCCAGGTTCTCCACCGGCAGCCGGGCGGTGACCCGCACCGCGCCGTCAGCCAGGTGCTCCACCGGCGGGCGCTCGACATCGTACTCGTCGGTGATCTCGCCGACGATCTCCTCCAGGATGTCCTCGATGGTGACCAGGCCGCCGGTGCCACCGTACTCGTCGACGACGATGACCAGGTGGTTGCGGGCAGCCTGCATCTCCGACAGCAGGTCGTCGACCGGCTTGGACTCCGGCACGAACGTCGCCGGCCGCATCAGCTCGGCCACCGGCGTCTGGTGGGCCCGCAGGTCACCACCCCGGGTACGCCTGATGAGGTCCTTGAGGTAGAGCACGCCGAGCACGTCGTCGACGCTCTCGCCGATCACCGGGATACGGGAGAACCCGGAGCGCAGGAACAGCGCCAACGCCTGGGAGAGGGTCTTGCCCTCCTCGATCCACACCATCTCGGTGCGCGGCACCATCACCTCCCGGGCGATGGTGTCGCCGAGCGCGAAAACCGAGTGGATCATCTGGCGTTCGCCGTGCTCCACCACCCCCCGCTGCTCGGCCAGGTCGACCAGTTCCCGCAGCTCGACCTGGGTGGCGAACGGCCCCTCCCGGAACCCGCGCCCCGGGGTGACCGCGTTGCCGATCAGGATCAGCAGCGAGGCCAGCGGATTCAGCGCCCGACCCAGCCAGCGCACCAGCGGCGCCACCGCCCGGCCCACCGCGTACGCGTGCTGCCGGCCCAGGGTGCGCGGGGCCACCCCCACCACCACGAAGCTGACCACGGTCATCGCCCCGGCGGTCACCAGCGCCGCCCGCCAGCCCGCGCCGAAGCTGTCCACCGCGACCAGGGCGACCAGGGTGGTGGCGGTCAGCTCGGCGAGCAGCCGGAGCAGCAGCAACAGGTTGAGGTGGCGGACCACGTCACCGGCGACGGCCTGCAGGGTACGCGCGCCGCGCGCCCCGTCGCGGGCCAGCTCCGCGGCGCGGGCCGGGGAGACCGCGGCCAGCGCGGCCTCGGTCATCGCGATCAGCCCGGCGAGCACCACCAGCCCGGCCGCGAAGAAGATCAGCTGAAGATCGGGAAGGCCGGCGGTCGGACCGGCCGCGACTATGTCCATCACCGGGACCGGGTCGACCGCCAGCTGGCCAGCAGCCGGGCCTGGAGGGCGAACATCTCCCGCTCCTCCTCCGGCTCGGCGTGGTCGTAGCCGAGCAGGTGCAACACCCCGTGCACGGTGAGCAGGTGCAGCTCGTCGGCCGCGCTGTGCCCGGCGGTGGCCGCCTGCTTGGCCGCCACCTCCGGGCAGAGCACGATGTCGCCGAGCAGGGCCGGTTCACCGCCGGCCGGGGCGCTCTCCCCCGGGCCGTGGTCGACGCTGCCCTCGTCCATGGGGAAGGCGAGCACGTCGGTGGGGCCGTCGCCGCCCATCCAACGATGGTTCAGCTCGGTCATGTAGCCGATGTCGACAAGCAGCACGGACAGCTCGGCGAGCGGGTTGACCCCCATCTCGTCGAGGGCGTGCCGGGCCACGGCGAGCACCGCGTCGGTGTCGACCTCGGCACCGGACTCGTTGGCGATCTCGATGGACAACTGTCTTCCTCTGGTTGGTTGGCGGCGTCGGCCGGCCCGTTGGTTAGCGGCGTCGGCCGGCCCGGCCGCCCTGGGCGGTCCGCCCCGGCACGGCGTGCACGGCCTGCGCCTGCTGGTTCTCCCGCTCGTCCCAGCGGGCGTACGCGTCGACGATCTCACCGACCAGCCGGTGCCGGACCACGTCCGCGCTGGAGAGCTGCGCGAAGTGCACGTCCTCGACGTGGCCCAGGATCTCCCGGACCACCCGCAGCCCGCTGGCCGTCCCGCCCGGAAGGTCCACCTGGGTGACGTCACCGGTCACCACGATCTTGGAACCGAAGCCGAGCCGGGTGAGGAACATCTTCATCTGCTCGGGCGTGGTGTTCTGCGCCTCGTCCAGGATGATGAACGCGTCATTCAACGTCCTACCCCGCATGTACGCCAGCGGCGCCACCTCGATGGTGCCGGCGGCCATCAGCTTCGGGATGGACTCCGGGTCGAGCATGTCGTGCAGCGCGTCGTAGAGCGGGCGCAGGTACGGGTCGATCTTCTCGTTCAGGGTGCCCGGCAGGAAGCCCAGCCGCTCGCCCGCCTCGACCGCCGGACGGGTCAGGATGATCCGGCTGACCTGCTTGGCCTGGAGCGCCTGGACGGCCTTCGCCATCGCCAGGTAGGTCTTGCCGGTGCCGGCCGGGCCGATGCCGAACACGATCGTGTTCGCGTCGATCGAGTCGACGTACGTCTTCTGGCCCAGCGTCTTGGGGCGGATGGTGCGCCCGCGCCGGGAGAGGATGTTGAGGGTGAGCACCTCGGCGGGCCGCTCGGTGCCGCCTTGTTCGAGCATGCCGACGGTACGCCGGACAGCGTCAGTGGTCAGGGTCTCGCCTTTCTCGATCAGTTCGAGCAGCTCGCTGAAGAGGCGCTCGGCGAGCGCGTTGTCCGCGGGCGCACCGGTGATGGTGATCTCGTTACCGCGTACGTGCACGTCGCTGGTGACCGAACGTTCGACGAGTCGCAGGATCTCGTCGCCCGCGCCGAGCAGGTTGACCATGATCTTGGCGTCGGGAACCGTGATCCTGGTCTGCACCCGGGGCGGGCCGGGAGGTGAGGTGCCGGTCATAGGTCGGGCCGTGGGGCCCTGCGCCACCTGCTTCCATCTCGCGCCGTGCCCTGCTGGCGCGGCGTGCGGACGATACTCCCATCGTATCCGCTCGGCCCCGGCGGCACCGTGTCACTTTTTCCGCCCGGGCGGACCGGGTGGTCGTAGCGGCCTCCCGGCCCGTCCAGCGACCGGCACCGGCCCGGGAGCCGGCGGGTCCGGCCCGGGAGCCGGCAGGTCCGGCCCGGCTGGCCGGCGTCGGGCCGGAGGCTGGCGGTCGAGGTCGAGGGGCCGGCCGGTCAGGCCCGGAAGTCGTACCGGTCGAAGGTCTCCTGGTGGCGGGTGAAGCGGTAGGTGGCCCAGTGCATCGCGACCACCGTCCCGTCGGCGTCACGGGTGAGCCGCAGCAACTCCCCGACCTCCCGCCCGGAGACCGTCCGGAACACGTCAGGCGAGTGCGGCGTCGGCGCGAACACCGCCGGAGGTCGCCCCGCCGGATCGTCCGCGCCGCGGGCCCGTAACGCCCCGTCGTGCCAGGAGAAGACGTACTCGAAGCCCTCGCCCCACCAGCGACCCAGCACCCCGCGCAGCGGGCCGGGCGCACCCGGGCCCGGCTGCCACGGCACGATCTCCGCCGGGGCGTGTTCGACCGAGGCGGCGAGCAGCCGGTGCGGCAGTTCCAGCACCTCGGCGGCGGTGCCGGAGGAGGCGAGCACCGCGCAGCCCATCGCGCCGGGGGTGCCGTCCCCGCCGCGCCGGCCGTAGACGCCCGCCAGGAAGCCAGGCATCGCGCCGTCGTGCCCCACGTGCACCACCCGGTCCGGGTACGGGACCAGGATCAGCCCGAGCCCGAAGCCGGCCCTCCAGGTCGTCTCGTCGGTGGTGGTCACCGGCCAGCGCATCTCGTCCAGCGTCGTCGCGGCGAGCACCGCCCCGGTCGGGTCCAGCGCGGCCGGGTCGGCCAGGAACGCCGCCCAGCGGGCCATATCCGTCGCGGTGCTCCACAACTGGGCGGCCGGCCCGACCGCCCCGAAGTCGGTCGGCGGCTCCGGATGCGCCTCATCGGAGTACGCGTCGACCAGGAAGCCGGTCACCGCCTGCGGCCCCGGGTCGACCGAGGTGTCGGCCAGCCCCAGCGGGGTGAGCACCCGGTCGGCGAGCACCTCGGCCCAGGTTCCGCCGCGTAACGTGCCGACCAGCCGGCCGAGCAGCGCCATGCCCAGGTTCGAGTAGTGGTAGCGGCGGCCGGTGGGCAGCACCCGCTCGACCCGGGCCAGGTCGGCGACCAACTCGTCCACCTGCGGCGCGCGCAGCGTGTCCCAGACGTCGCCGTACGGCTCGCGTTGCAGCCCGGCGGTGTGCGACAGCAACCGGCGTACGGTCAGCTCGCCGTGCGCGGGCAGGTCCAGGTG
The DNA here is from genome assembly GCF_053667945.1 of Micromonospora sp. SCSIO 07396. NCBI lineage: Bacteria > Bacillati > Actinomycetota > Actinomycetes > Micromonosporales > Micromonosporaceae > Micromonospora > Micromonospora sp. SCSIO 07396. The sequence goes on along the minus strand of NZ_CM132210.1, from coordinate 717,709 downwards.
CCGCTCCAGCGGGTCGTCCAGGTCGAGCAGCCCGTCGTCGCGGCACTGCAACACCAGCACGGCGGTGAAGGTCTTGGTGACCGAGCCGATCCGGAACCGGCTCGCCGGGCCGAGGACGGTGTCGTTACCGGTGCCGCCGACCTCGAAGCTCCAGAGCGGACCGTCGGCCCGGTGCAGCGCCACCGCCAGCGCGGGCACCCGGGCCTGCGCCTGGGCGCCCCGGACCATCCGTTCCAGCCGACGCCGTACCCGCGCCCCGTCGCCGCTCGGGTCCCCGTCGCCGCCCGGGTCGGTTTCCCCGTCGACCGTCGACGTCACACCAGGTCCCGGGCCAGCATCGGGCCCAGCGGCGCGCCGCCGAGCAGGTGGGCGTGCACGTGGAAGACCTCCTGGCCGCCGTACGGGCCGGTGTTGAACATCAGCCGGAAGCCGTCCCCGGTCAGCCCCTCGTCCTCGGCCACCGCCGCCGCCGTGGCCAGCACCTCACCGGCCAGCCCCGGGTCACCCTGGCCGAGCGTCGCCACATCGGCGTAGTGCTCCTTGGGGATGATCAGCACGTGCACCGGCGCCTTCGGCCCGATGTCACGGAACGCCAGGATGGTGGCGGTCTCCTTGACGATGGTGGCCGGAATCTCCCCGGCGACGATGCGGCAGAACAGACAGTCGGCTCCCATCCCCCCACTCTAAAGACCACCCCACTCCCCTCCCCCGCCCCCTCCCCGCCCTCCCCCGCTACCCCCGCCCCACCGTTCCCCCGGTGATCAAGAGGTTCGCGTCAGAATCCGGCCGGCCGATGACGCAAACCTCTTGATCACGGGGCACACCACCAGGGGGCGGCGGTGCGGGCGCGGTGACCAAGAAGTTTGGGGCAGGAATGGGGCTGGCGATGACGCAAACCTCTTGATCACCGAAGACACCGCCAGCAGACGGCACCAATGGGACGGTGACCAAGAAGTTTGCGGCACGAATCGGCCCCGGCGATGACGCAAACCTCTTGATCACCAGGGCAGGTCGGGGGCGAGGCGGGGGCGAGGCGGGAGGGCAGCGTGGGGTGGGGTGGGGTGTTACCAGCGGGTGAGGCGGGTGGAGAGGACGGCCAGGGCGGCGGGGCCGGCGGTGGAGGTACGCAGGACCGAGGGGCCCAGGCGTACCGGGCGGGCACCCGCATCGGTGAAGGTGGCCAGCTCGGCCGGGGCGATGCCGCCCTCGGGCCCGACGACCAGGACGATCTCGCCGGCGCTCGGCAGGTCGACCGTGGTGAGCCGCTCCTCGGCCTCCTCGTGCAGGACGAACGCCGTGCCCGCCCCGGCGATCCGACGCGCCACCGTGGCGGTGGACTCGTCCGGGGAGCCGGCCACCACCGGCAGCCACGCCCGGCGGGCCTGTTTGGCCGCCTCCCGGGCCGTCGTCACCCACTTCTCCCGGGCCCGTACGCCCCGGTCACCGCGCCACTGCGCCACCGAGCGGGACGCCGCCCAGGGCACGATCTCGTCCACTCCGACCTCGGTCATCGCCTGGACTGCCAACTCGCCCCGGTCACCCTTGGCGATGCCCTGCACCACCACCAGCCGGGGGACGTCCGCGTCGACGTACCCCCGGGAGGTGACGGTGAGGTCGAGGGCGCCCCGGCCGACGGCGGTGACCACAGCGGTGGCGGTGCCGCCCCGCCCGTCGGCGAGCAGCAGTTCCTCGCCGACGCGCAGCCGTTGCACGGTCGCGGCGTGGTGCCCCTCGGGGCCGTCCAGGGTGACCTGGTCGGCGGGGGGCAGCGACTCGACCAGGAACAGCGGCGCGGACACGCCGATCAGGCTAACCGGCCCGGCCGGCCGGGGAGCCACCCGGGACTCCGGCCGACCGGGACGCCCCGACCGGGACGAGCCGACCGGCACGAAACCGCACGGGACCCGACCACAACAGCCCGACCGGAGGAGGCCGGCCGGTCAGCCCGACCCGTCACGCGTGGCCGTTGAAGGCGTCGCGCATCCGGGAGAAGAAGCCGCCCTGCTTGCTCAGCTCGGCGACCTCCTCGCCCCGGGTCTTGGCGAAGTCCCGCAGCATCTTCTCCTGGTCGGCGTCGAGCTTGGTCGGGGTACGCACGTCGAGGTGGACGTAGAGGTCGCCCCGGCCGGTGCCGCGCAGGTGCGGTACGCCCTGGGCGCGCAGCCGCAGCGTGCTGCCCGGCTGCGTGCCGGCCTTGACGTCGACGGTCTCGTCGCTGTCCAGCGTCTTGATGGTGAGCCGGGTACCCAACGCGGCGGCCGTCATCGGGACGGTGACCCGGCAGTGCAGGTCGTCGCCCTTGCGGGAGTAGACGTCGTGCGGCCGCTCGTGGATCTCGACGTAGAGGTCACCGGCGGTGCCGCCACCCGGGCCGACCTCGCCCTGCTGGGCGAGCCGGATGCGCATGCCGTCCTCCACCCCGGCCGGGATCTTGACGGTCAGCGAGCGGCGGGTCCGCACCCGGCCGTCGCCGGCGCAGGTCGGGCAGGGGTGCGGGATGGTGGTGCCGTAGCCCTGGCAGACGGTGCACGGCCGGGCCGAGACGACCTGGCCGAGGAAGGTGCGCTGCACCGACTGCACCTCGCCCCGGCCGCCGCACGCCTCGCAGGTCGCCAGGTGGGTGCCGGCCGCGGTGCCCGCTCCGGAGCAGGTGGTGCAGAGCACGGCGGTGTCCACCGTGATCGGGGCTTCGACGCCGAAGGCGGTCTCGTGCAGGTCCAGTTCCAGCCGCAGGATCGCGTCGGCACCGGGCCGGGTACGCGGCCGGGGACCCCGCGAGCCACCGGCCGCACCGCCGAAGAAGGCGTCCATGATGTCCTGGAAGCCGACGAACGGGCCCGCCCCGCCGGGGCCGCCCGGGCCGCCGGCGCCCCCGCCGCCCGGGGCGAGCGGGTCGCCGCCCAGGTCGACGATCTGCCGCTTCCGGTCGTCCGAGAGGACCTCGTACGCGGCGTTGATGTCCTTGAACTTCTCCTGTGCCTCCGGGTCCGGATTGACGTCCGGGTGGAACTGCCGCGCCAGCTTGCGGTAGGCGCGCTTGATCTCGTCGTCGGAGGCTTCCCGGCTCACCCCGAGAATGCCGTAGTAGTCCCTGGCCACTGCGTTCCGTGTCCTCATGTTCGTCTCGCGTTTGCGCCGGTCGGCGGCCGGAGCCGGCCGCCGGCCCGGACTGGTCAGTTCTGGGCCAGCAGCTCGCCCACGTAGCGTGCCACGGCCCTGACCGTGGCGATGGTGCCGGGGTAGTCCATCCGGGTCGGGCCGAGCACGCCCAGCCCACCGACGATGGTGGTGCCCGGGCCGTACCCGGTGCTGACCACCGAGGCGGCCCGGAGATTGTCGACCTCGTTCTCGTCGCCGATCAGCACCCGGGTGGTGCTCGGCTGCGCCTCGCCGATCAGCTTGAGCAGCACGACCTCCTCTTCGAGCGCCTCCAGGATGGGTCGCAGCGAGCCCTGGAAGTCGAGTAGGCCACCCCGGGTGAGGTTGGCGGTGCCGGCCAGCGCCAGCCGCTCCTCGGTGCGTTCCACCAGGGTCTCCAGCAGCACCGTGGACAGGGTGGTCATCGCGCCGCGCAGGTGTGGCGCACTCTCGTCGACGAGCGCCTGCACCAGCGGCGGAGTGTCGGACAACCGACTCCCGACCAGTTTCTCGTTGACCAGCCGGCGCAGGTCGAGGACGTCGTCGGCGGGCACCGGCGCGGCCAGCTCGACCAGCCGCTGCTCGACCCGCCCGGTGTCGGCGATCATGACCAGCATCAGCCGGGTGGTGGAGATCGGCACCAGTTCCAGGTGGCGCACCGACGAGCGGGCCAGCGACGGGTACTGCACCACGGCGACCTGTCGGGTGAGCTGTGCCAGCAGGCGTACGGTGCGGTGCACCACGTCGTCGAGGTCGACCGCGCCGACCAGGAAGCGCTCGATGGCCCGGCGTTCGGCCGGGCTGAGCGGCTTGACCCGGGAGAGCCGGTCGACGAAGAGGCGGTAGCCCCGGTCGGTGGGGACCCGGCCGGCGCTGGTGTGCGGCTGCCGGATGTAGCCCTCCTCCTCCAGGACCGCCATGTCGTTGCGGACCGTCGCCGGGGAGACCCCGAGCTGGTGCCGCTCGACGAGCGTCTTGCTGCCGACGGGCTCCTGCGTGGCGACGTAGTCCTCGACGATCGCCCGCAGCACGGCGAGTTTGCGGTCGTCGAGACCCATCTCCCACCTCCTGACGCACGTCGCCCCGGGCGCTTGCGCACCCGGGCAAGCACTCTGGCACTCGACTGTAGCGAGTGCCAGTCTACGTCGGCAGTACCGCCGCCGCGATGATCAGGACGGACCGTCGGTGCGCCCGCCCCGGCGGATCCCGGCGCTGACGCAGCGTCGAGGCCAACCTCACCAGTGTCGCTCTGGTGCACCCTTGCCGGCAGCCCCTACCGTGGCGGGCATGACTGAACCACCTCGCCCGCCCGGCGCGGGGGACGGCTATCCGCCGGACCCGAACGCCGGCCAGGGCTCGCCATACGAGCCGCCCACCGCACCACTGTCCGGCGCTCCGGGGGCGGGCGGGTATCCCCCGCCCGGCGGGTATCCGCCGCCCACCGGTGACCAGCCGCCGGCGGGTGGCTACCCCCCGCCGGGTGGCTACCCCCCGCCCGGCGCGGGTGGTTATCCCCAGCCCGGCGGCGGATATCCGACCGGCGGCACCTACGGTGCACCGGGCGGCGGCTACGCCAACAGCGAGGACAAGACCTGGACGCTGGTCGCACACTTCGGCGGGGCCGCCGGTGCGCTGATCAGCTTCGGCCCGCTCGGCTTCGTCGCCCCGCTGATCGCCTACCTGGTGCGCGGGCAGCAGTCGCCGGCCGTCCGGGCGCAGGCCCTGGCCGCGCTGAACTTCCAGATCCTCTGGTCGATCATCGCGTTCGTGCTGCTGTTCGTGAGCTGGTGCCTGTTCTTCCTGCCCAGCATCGCGGTCGTGGTGATCCAGATCCTGTTCGGGATCATCGCCGGCATGAAGGCCAACGAGGGCCAGGCCTACCGCTATCCGATGTCCACCAGCTTCATCAAGTGAGTCCCGACCGGCCGCTCCCCCGGCCGGTCGGGCACCACCGCCGACTCCGGCGCACCCCGGCGGGTGGCGGCCGGCGCAACCGTGCTCAGGGCAGCAGGTCGCGCACCACCGCGTCGGCCAGCAGCCGGCCGCGCAGGGTGAGCACCGCCCGCCCCTGCGGGTACGCCACCGGGTCCAGCAACCCGTCGGCCAGCGCCCGCGCGGCGGCGGCCCGGCCCGCGTCGTCCAGCACGTCCAGCGGCAGCCCGGAGGCGAGCCGCAGGCGCAGCATCACGTCCTCCGTGTGCGTCTCGGTCGGGGTGAGGATCTCCCGGGCCAGGCCGGGTGAGTGCCCGGCGGCGAGCCGCTGGGCGTACGTCGTGGGGTGTTTGACGTTCCACCAGCGCACCCCGCCGACGTGGCTGTGCGCCCCCGGGCCGAGGCCCCACCAGTCGCCGCCGGTCCAGTACAGCAGGTTGTGCCGGCACCGGGCGGCCCCGCTGCGGGCCCAGTTGGAGACCTCGTACCAGGAGAAACCGGCCGCGTCGAGGGCGGCCTCGGCGGCCAGGTAACGGTCCGCCGCCACGTCGTCGGAGGGGTACGGCAGCTCGCCGCGCCGCATCCGGGCGGCCAGCCGGGTGCCGTCCTCCACGATCAGGGCGTACGCGCTGACGTGGTCGACCCCGGCGGCGACCACCTGGTCCAGCGAGGCGGCGAAGTCCTCCGGGCGCTCCCCCGGCGTGCCGTAGATCAGGTCGAGGTTGACGTGGTCGAACCCGGCGTCACGGGCCTCCCGGGCGGCCTCGGCGGCGCGTCCCGGGCGGTGGTTGCGGTCGAGGACGGCCAGCACCCCGGCGGCGGCGGACTGCATGCCCAGCGAGATCCGGGTGTAGCCGGCGGCCCGCAGGGTCTTCAGCGACTCCGGGGTCACCGACTCGGGGTTGGCCTCGGTGGTCACCTCGGCGTCGGCGGCCAGCCCCCAGGTGCGGTCGATGCCGTCCAGCAGCCGGGCCAGGTCGTCGGCGGGCAGCAGGGTCGGCGTGCCGCCGCCGACGAAGACCGTGTCGACCCGGGGCGGTGGGGTGTCGCCGAGCACCCGGGCGGCGAGCGCCAGCTCGGCGAGCACGGTGTCGGCGTACGACTCGCGGTCGGCACCCCCGCCCAGCTCGGCTGCGGTGTAGGTGTTGAAGTCGCAGTAGCCGCAGCGACTGGCGCAGAACGGCACGTGCAGGTAGACGCCGAAGCCGCGCCCGCCGACCTCCCGCAGAGCGGTGGCGGGCAGCGCGCCGTCGACGGGAACGGTCTCACCATCTGGAAGGACGCCCGGCATGGCCACTAGTGTGCCCGGCATGACCTCTCCCGACCGACTCGTGCGGGTCGCCACCGCCCGTGGGGTGACCACCCTCACCCTGGACAGCCCGCACAACCGCAACGCGCTGTCCACCCCGCTGATGACCGAGCTGCTGGCCGGGATCGCCGGGGCGATCGCCGACGACGCGGTCCGGGTGGTCGTGCTGGACCACACCGGCCCGGTGTTCTGCTCCGGCGCCGACCTGAAGGAGACGGCGGCAGCGTACGCCAGCGGGTCGGTGCCGGCCGGGATACTCGGTGACGTGCTGGTGGCGGTGCGGGAGTGCCCGAAGCCGGTGCTGGCGCGGGTGGCCGGGCCGGCCCGGGCCGGCGGCCTGGGCCTGATCGCGGCGGCCGACCTGGCGGTCTGCGCGTCCGAGGCGACGTTCGCCTTCACCGAGGTGCGGATCGGGGTGATCCCGGCGGTGATCTCGGCGACCGTGCTGCCCCGGCTGCACCCCCGGGCCGCCGCCGAGCTGTACCTGACCGGTGACACCTTCGACGGCCGGCGGGCCGCCGAGGTGGGGCTGGTGACCGCCGCCGTGCCGGCCGCCGAGCTGGACGCGGCGGTGGCCGGGTACTGCGCCTCGCTGGTCCGGGGCGCTCCCGGGGCGCTGGCCGGGACGAAGGAGCTGCTGCGCCGCCCGGCCGCCACGGACCTGCGCGCGGAGGTCGCCGACCTGTCCGCCCGGTCCACCGGCTACTTCCTGTCGGCCGAGGGCCGCGAGGGGGTGGAGGCGTTCCGACAGAAGCGGGACGCGGCCTGGGTGCCCCGGGATTGACCTGGTTTCTTCTGATTTCCTGCGGGAACGTGAACCGGTCGACCGACCCGGGGCCGACGGTTGGCGACGTACGCTTGGCGAACGTTGAAACGGGAGGTGCGGGTGCGGACTCGGACATTCGTGGCAGCCGGGGTCGTGGTGGCGTTGTTCGCCATCGTCGGGGGCTGGGGGGTCCGTCAACTCGACGGGGAGTTCCGGCTTCCCGTCGCCGGCCGTAGCTGCACCGTCCAGGCCGACGGCACCGTGAAGCTCGACGCCGACCAGATGGCCAACGCGGCCACCATCGCCGCGATCGGCATGCAGCGGCAGATGCCCGAACAGGCCGTGGTGGTCGCCCTCGCCACCGCCTACCAGGAGTCGGGGCTGCGTAACCTCGCCCACGGTGACCGCGACTCGCTCGGCCTGTTCCAGCAGCGTCCCAGCCAGGGCTGGGGCACCCCGGAGCAGATCCGCGACCAGCGGTACGCGGCGGCCCGGTTCTACAAGGCGCTGAAGAAGGTACGCGGCTGGGAGCGGATGGAGGTCACCGACGCGGCCCAGGCCGTGCAGCGGTCGGCGTACCCGAACGCGTACCAGAAGTGGGCCGACGAGTCGCAGGTGCTGGCGCGGGCCCTGCTCGGCGAGGCGACCGGCGCGGTGGCCTGCACGGTGGGGCGTACCCCGGTGATGCGCGGGCAGGCCGCGGCGGCCGAGCTGACCCGTGGCCTGACCCTCGACTGGGGCCTGCCCGACGCCGGTGCGGTGGCCGAGCTGACCGACGTGACGGTGCCCGCCGCGGACGCCCGGGACGGCTGGCGGTACGCGCACTGGCTGGTCTCGCACGCCCCCGACCACGGGGTGAAGCGGGTGCGCTTCGACGGGCTGGAGTGGAACGCCGACAACGGACGGTGGGCGAAGGTCGCCGACGGCCGGCCGACCGGGGCACGGGTGCTGGCCGAGGTCTTCGCCGACCCCGCCTGACCTGCCGGCGACGACCCCGGCCGAGCTGCCGGCCGGTGGGCCGGTCAGCCGGCGACGTTCAGCCGGCGACGCACCTTCGCCCGGGTCGATTCGGGCAGTTCGGGGACGTCGAGCAGTCGGGGCAGCAGCTCCGGCTCCAGGCTGGTGGCCCGGAACACCTCACCGATGGTGACGCCGTGCGCCGGCCGGTCCACCACCTCCACCGGGTCACCCGCGCTCACCTCGCCCTCGCGTAGCACCCGCAGGTAGGCCCCGGGGGTGGCCCGGACGGTGAACCGTTTGATCAGGTCGGGCACCCCCCAGAAGCCGGCGAAGGTCGTACACGGGGTACGCGGCTTGGTGACCTGGAGCAACGCCGAGCCGACCGCCCAGCGTTCGCCGATCACCGCGCCGGTCACGTCGACCGCCCAGGTGGTCAGGTTTTCGCCGAAGCCGCCGGGGCGGAGGTCACGGCCCAACTCGGCCGACCACCAGCCGGCGTCCTCCTGCGCGTAGGCGTAGACGGCCTGCTCCGGGCCGCCGTGGTGGGCCCGCTCGCCGATGAAGTCACCGGCCACCCCGTCGGCGCGTAACAGCACCGGGCCGTCGACAGGCCGCTTGTCGATGCCGCTGCGTCCACTCGCGTCACCCGCCCACCGCGCCTGCGTCACCACGCCGAGGTTCACCGCCGCCACCCTGCCCGTCATGGCCCCAGGGTACGGCCGGGCGCGGGCGGTCGCCGTCCCGGATCAGCCCTTGACGGCGCCGGCGACCAGACCGGAGACCATCCGGCGCTGCACCAGCAGGAAGAAGATGATCACGGGCAGGGTGAACAGGGTGGAGGCGGCCATCACCGACCCCCAGGCGGTGTCGTCCCGGCCGAAGAAGAAGGTCATCGCGACCGGCAGGGTGTAGCGGCTCTGGTCGTTGACGAAGGTCAACGCGAAGATCAGCTCGTTCCAGGCGGTGATGAAGGAGAAGATGCTGGTGGCCACCAGGCCGGGCGCGACCAGCGGGAAGAGGACCTTGCGGAAGGTCTGGGCGCGGCTCGCGCCGTCGATGGCGGCGGCCTCCTCCAGTTCCTTGGGCACGGCCGCGACGAAGCCGCGCAGCATCCACACCGCGAACGGCAGCGAGAAGCCCAGGTAGGTGAGGATCAGGCTGGGCAGGGTGTTGTAGAGGCCGAGCCGCTGGATCATCAGGAACAGCGGGATGACCAGCGCCTCCAGCGGGATCATCTGGACCACCAGCAGCATGATCAGGAAGGTGGTCCGCAGCCGGAACCGGAACCGGGCCACCGCCGTCGCGGCCAGCAGCGCCACCAGGCCGCTGAGCACGACCGTGCTCACCGCCACCAGCACGCTGTTGAGCAGGAAGTCGCCGAAGGTCACGCCCGGGATCAGGTTGCCGGTGAGGATCTCCCGGTAGTGCTCCAGGGTGGGGTGGGCCGGGACCGGCCGGGGGGTGGCCGAGAAGATCTCCCGGTTCGGCTTCAGCGAGGTGGCGATCATCCAGTAGACCGGGAAGGCGGCGAAGAGCGCCACCAGCAGGCCCGCGCCGTTGAGGGCGACCTTCTTCACGACGCGTCCTCCTGTCTGAGCACCATCCGGACGTACAGGCCGGTCACCACCAGCAGGATCAGCGTGAGGATGACCGCGATGGCCGAGCCCACGCCGTACTTGGGCGGCGGGGAGAACGCCTCGGCGTACGAGTAGATCGACAGCATGAACGTGGGCCGGTCCTGGGTGCCGCCGGCCAGCACGAACTGCTGGGTGAAGACCTTGAAGTCCCAGATGGTGGAGAGCACCACCAGGATGCCGAAGACCGGCCGCAGCAGCGGAAAGGTGATCTTCCAGAACACCGTCCACGGGCCGGCCCCGTCGACCCGGGCCGCCTCGTGCAGTTCACTCGGCACGCTCTTGAGCCCGGCGAGCACGCTCACCGCGATGAACGGGAACGAGTGCCAGACCACCACCAGGGTCAGGATCGCGAAGAACAACAGGGGTGAGTTGAACCAGCCGTAGCCCGACCAGTCGGTGCGGCCGAAGATCGCCTGCGACAGCCCGTCGGGCAGCGCGTTGAACGCCCAGGTGACCAGGCCGGAGGTGTCATCGAAGATCCACTTCCAGACGATCGTGCCGGTCAGCGCCGGGGTGGCCCAGGCCAGCATCACGCAGCTGGCGACGAAGGTGGCCATCTTCCGGCCGAGCCGGTGCAGCAGCAGCCCGACCAGGGTGCCCAGCACCATCGTCAGCAGTACGTTGGCCGCCGCGAACAGCACGGTGTTGCGTAGCACCGTACGGAAGAACGGGTCGCCGAGGATCTGGGTGTAGTTGGCCAACCCGACGAACGGCCACTCCCGGTCCCCGCGCAACTGCCGGACGCTGTTCAGCCGGAAGAACGACATCGTCACCACCTGGCCCAGCGGCCAGAGCAGCAGCACCCCGATCACGACCAGGCAGGGCAGCAGGAGCAGGTACGGCAGGCGGTCCACCCGGGGCCGCCGCCGGGCGGGGATGTCCCGGGCGGCGGCCGTCGGGGTGTGCTCGGTCAGGGTGCTCACTTGGCGTTGAGGATGCTTTCCATCTCGGCGGCGGCGTCGGCGGTGGCCTGCTGCACCGACTTCTGGCCCTTGATGACCGAGCTGTTCATCGCCTGGGTGACCGTCTTCGTCCGGCTGACCTCCACCCACTTCGGGGTCAACGGGGTCACCCGGGTGCGCTGCATGGCGCTGGCGAACGCCGCCATCAGCTTGTCGTCGGCGTAGTCGCCGCCCTGCACGAGGTCGGAGTAGACCGGGAAGAAGCCGAGGCTGCCGGCGAACGTCTTGGCGTTCTTCTTGCTCAGCAGCACGGTGAGGTAGTCCCAGGCCAGGTCCTGCCGCTTGCTGTCCTGCCAGAGGGCGATGTCCGAGCCACCGGCGAAGGCAGGGGCCGGACCGCCGTCCGGGCCGGGGATGGGGAAGGTCCCCCAGACCTTCTCGATGTCGGGGTTGTCCTTCTTGATCGCGCCGGCCTGCCAACTGCCGGCGAAGGCCATCGCCGCCTTGCCCGTGGCGAACTGGGTACGGGCGTCGATCTCGTTCCACCCGGCGGCGGCGGGCGGGGCCACCTTGTGCACGGTGACCAGGTCGGTCCAGAACTTCACCGCCTGCTGCGCCTGTGGGCTGGTGTAACCGGACTTCCAGGTGCCGCCCTGCTCGGTGGCGATCTCGCCGCCGGCACCCCAGAGGAAGGAGTAGAACGGCAGCTCGGAGTTGCCCGGCAGGGCGATGCCGTAGCTGCCGGGCTTCTTGGCCTGCACCGCCTTGGCGACCGAGACCAGCTCGTCCCAGGTCTTCGGCGGCTGCACGCCGGCCTCGGCGAACCAGTCGGTGCGGTAGTAGACCGCGCGCACCCCGGCGTACCAGGGGACACCGTACTGCTTGCCGTCGAGTTGGGCGTTGCGCACCAGGTCGGGCAGGACGTCCTTGCCCTCGGCCCAGCCGCCGAAGCGGCCGGAGATGTCGGCGAGCGCCTCCTGGGCCGCCCAGCCCTGGGTCTCGGTGTTGCCCAGTTCGGTGACGTCGGGGCCCTCGCCGCCGGCGAGCGCCGCCTGGAACTTCTTGGGCGCCTCCAGCCAGGGGACGTACTGGACCACCACGTCGGTGTCGGGGTGCTTCTGCCGGAACTCGGTCTCGACGCCGTCGAGGAACGCGGTCTGGGCGTCGCTCCCCTCGCCCATCATCCAGACCGTCAGCTTGCTGTCGTCGGCGGCTTCGTCGTCGCCGGAACCGCCGCAACCGGCGAGCACCATCACGGCCGAGGCCACGACGGCGGTGACCGGGGTCAGCCGCTTCCACCTGTTCACGCCACATCTCCCTCGCGCCGTCCGGCATTAACCTTCTCAGCCGCACCCTAGTAGGAAAATTTCCTTTACGACAGGGGGTGGGTGCCGCCCCGCGCGGGCGGACCGTCGACGGTGCGGCGGCGGACGGCGGGGCGTTGCGCGAGGCGACCGTATCGCAGGCGGGGGCCACTCGGGCAGGCCCCGCGACGACCCGACGGGATCGACGGTCGCCATCCGGACAAGCGGATGCCCGCCCCCGGTCCGGGGGCGGGCATCCGCTGAGTTGGTCCGTGCCGGTCGGTCACCGACCGGCGGATGGGGTCACCGGTGGGTGACCCCCCGACGCCCGCCCACGCCGGCCACCAGGGCCACCGCGATGGCGGCGAGGACGACCTGCACCAGCAGCTCGGCCCAGTCGATGCCGGCGGTCTGGGTGGCGATGCCCATCGCGCGGGCCAGCACGGTGCCCAGCAGAGCGGCGCCCACGCCGATCAGCATGTGCAGCCAGATCGGCATGTTCTGGCGGCCCGGCACGACCAGGCGACCCAGAGCGCCGACGATGAGACCGACGACGAGCGCGGTGATGATGCCCCAGACGGTGAACTCCACGGCCGTCCTCCTTCAGTAGATATGTCGTTGGTGAGTGTTTGTTGCTGTGGTGATCGATAGGTTCCCGAAGCGGAGAATCTCCAAACCGACTCCGGTAACGATCTGGTCTAGACCGCCCGCCGCCGGCGACGGCCCGCGCCACCCGGCCCCGCACGCCAGCGGGCGCCCGACCCCGTGGGGGTCGGGCGCCCGCTCAGCGGTGCCGCTTGACTTACCGGTGGGTGACGCTGCGGCGGCGACCCACGCCGGCCACCAGGGCCACCGCGATGGCGGCGAGGACGACCTGCACCAGCAGCTCGGCCCAGTCGATGCCGGCGGTCTCGGTGGCGATGCCCATCGCGCGGGCCAGCACGGTGCCCAGCAGAGCGGCACCCACACCGATCAGCATGTGCAGCCAGATCGGCATGTTCTGGCGGCCCGGCACGACCAGACGGCCCAGAGCGCCGACGATGAGACCAACAACGAGCGCGGTGATGATGCCCCAGACGGTGAACTCCACGGTCGCCCTCCTCCTGAAGATTGAGTCACACGGTATGTGTGGTTCCTGTCGTGACAGCTAGGTTCCCGACCCGCCGGAAAACCAAACCGACTCACCACCCCACATGTCGCCGCACGTCGATCCGACGCCGCTGCGTCGGTTTGCCGGCCGTCGATGTCCACGCAGCTCAGGACACTCGCACCGGCAGATCCGGCAGTGGCACGGGGGCGGAAAAATTCTTCCGTACGACACCGGGGGCGGGCGTGCCGACGGCCGGCGGCCGGGTCGGAACACCGGGGCCGCCGGCCGTCGTGGGGTACCGGGACCGGCTGGGCCGCGCGGGCGCGGCCGACGTGATCGGGCGTACGCGCCCGACTACTTCTTGCCGGCCGGCTTGGCGTCGGCGGAGTCCGAGGAGAGCGCGGCGATGAAGGCCTCCTGGGGGACCTCGACCCGGCCCACCATCTTCATCCGCTTCTTGCCCTCCTTCTGCTTCTCCAGCAGCTTGCGCTTGCGGCTGATGTCACCGCCGTAGCACTTGGCGAGCACGTCCTTGCGGATGGCGCGGATGGTCTCCCGGGCGATCACCCGGCTGCCGATGGCCGCCTGGATCGGCACCTCGAACTGCTGGCGCGGGATCAGGTTGCGCAGCTTCGCCGCGATCGTCGTGCCGTAGTTGTATGCCTTGTCCTTGTGCACGATCGCGCTGAACGCGTCCACCGGCTCACCGTGCAGCAGGATGTCCACCTTGACCAGGTCGGACGCCTGCTCGCCGGAGGGCTCGTAGTCCAGCGAGGCGTACCCCTTGGTACGGCTCTTGAGCTGGTCGAAGAAGTCGAAGATGATCTCGGCGAGCGGCAGGGTGTAGCGCAGCTCCACCCGGTCGGCGGAGAGGTAGTCCATGCCGAGCAGGCTGCCCCGCCGCCCCTGGCACAGCTCCATCACCGCGCCCACGTAGTCGTTCGGGGTGAGCACGGTGGCCCGCACCACCGGCTCGTACACCTCGGCGATCTTGCCGGTGGGGTACTCGCTCGGGTTGGTGACCACGATCTCCTCCCCGTCGTCGGTGATCGCCCGGTAGACCACGTTCGGCGCGGTGGAGATCAGGTCGAGGTTGTACTCCCGCTCCAGCCGCTCCCGGATGATCTCCAGGTGCAGCAGGCCCAGGAAGCCGCAGCGGAAGCCGAAGCCCAGCGCGCCCGACGTCTCCGGCTCGTAGTCGAGCGCGGCGTCGTTGAGCTTGAGCTTGTCCAGCGCCTCGCGCAGGTTGGGGTAGTCGGAGCCGTCGATCGGGTAGAGGCCGGAGTAGACCATCGGCTTCGGGTCCTTGTAGCCGCCGAGCGCCTCGGTGGCCGGCCGGGCGTTGATGGTGACGGTGTCGCCGACCCGGGACTGGCGGACGTCCTTCACCCCGGTGATCAGGTAGCCCACCTCGCCGACGCCGAGCGCGTCGGCCTTGACCATCTCGGGTGAGATGACGCCGATCTCCAGCAGCTCGTGCACGGCGGCGGTGGACATCATCTTGATCCGGTCCCGGGCGCTGATCCGGCCGTCGATGACCCGGACGTAGGTGACCACGCCCCGGTAGACGTCGTACACCGAGTCGAAGATCATCGCGCGGGCGGGCGCGTCGGCGTCACCGACCGGCGGGACGAACTGCCTGACGATCTCGTCGAGCAGGTACGGCACCCCGTCGCCGGTCTTGCCGGAGACCCGGATGCAGTCGGCCGGGTCGCCGCCGATCAGGTGGGCCAGTTCCTCGGCGTACTTCTCGGGCTGGGCGGCCGGCAGGTCGATCTTGTTGAGCACCGGAATGATCTTGAGATCGTTCTCCAGCGCCAGGTAGAGGTTCGCCAGCGTCTGCGCCTCGATGCCCTGCGCGGCGTCGACCAGCAGCAGCGCACCCTCGCAGGCGGCGAGCGACCGGGACACCTCATAGGTGAAGTCCACGTGGCCCGGGGTGTCGATCATGTTCAGGACGGCCTGCTCACCGGCCCGCTCGCCGTCGCGGATGGTCCACGGCATCCGGACGGCCTGGCTCTTGATGGTGATGCCGCGCTCGCGCTCGATGTCCATCCGGTCGAGGTACTGCGCGCGCATCTGCCGGGGATCGACCACACCGGTGAGCTGCAACATCCGGTCGGCCAGGGTCGACTTCCCGTGGTCGATGTGGGCGATGATGCAGAAGTTCCGGATGCGCGCCGGGTCGGTGGCACCAGGAGCGTTCGCGCCGGGATCGAGCGTCGGTGGCACAGCGGTCCGTTCTGGTCGGCTGACGTGAGCGGGCCGACGCGCCGCCGGCCCCCTCTATGCTCCCACGTCGCTCCGAAACCGGTCCGATCACTCCTGGGGTACCCGGCGACGGCACCACCGGTGGCCCACTCCCGGGGGTCACTCCTCGGGAGGCTCGACGAAGAGGGCGGCGAGCTTCGGCAGCCGACGGCGGGCCTCCGCCTCGTCGTCGAAGTCCCAGAAGTCGTTCAGGTCCGGCACCGGCACCGCGTCCCGCGGCGTCGGCAGCTCACTCGCGGTCGCCTTCCGGTACGCGTCCCACGGCGCCGCCAGCATGTCCTCGCACTCGAACTCCTCGCCGCTGAGCGCCGCCGACCGCACCCGGGGCAGCCCGGCCAGCGAATCCGGGTCGGCCACCGCGGCGGCGAAGACCGCCCGGCCCTGGGTCATCAGCCAGCCCCGGAAGTACTCGAACCCGTCGTCGGAGGCACCCCCGTTGATCAGGTACGCCGCACCCCACAGATCGACCCGGTACGAGGCGGCCAGCACCCGCTGCTGGTGGTGCGCGTACCCGACGATGTCCTGCGGGGTGCGCTCGGCGAGCAGCGCGACCGCCCGCGCCGCGACCGCCTCGGCCTCTCCCCCGCCCCCGGCCCGCGCCTGGTCGATCAACTGCCAGAAGTCGTCGGTCCTCATGGCCTGGAGTCTCCCAGACCCGCGCCGGCCCCCGACCCCACCCGGCCGGGGGTCACCACGCCCGGCCGGACCGGGCACGATGGTGGGGTGTCCGCGACGCCGCCGCCGTACCACGAGACCGCCGTGCGACCCGACTGGCGGGACCTGCCCGACGGCCTGCGGGACGCGATCAGCGGCCGGCTCGGCGCACCGGTGGTCGCGGCCCGGACCGCAACCGCGGGCTTCACCGGCGGCTTCGCCGCCGTGCTCACCACGGCCACCGGCGCACGGGTCTTCGTCAAGGCCGCCGACCTGCTCCGGCAGCGCCACCTGGCCGACTGGTACGCCCGGGAACTGGCCGTCCTCGCCCGGCTGCCGGCCGGCCTGCCGGTGCCCCGCCCGCACTGGGCACTCGACGCGGCCGGCTGGTACGCGGTCGGCCTGGACGCCGTCGACGGCCGGACCCCCCGCCTGCCCTGGGACCCGGCCGAACTGGCCGCCGTGCTCACCGGATACGCCGGGGTCGCCGCCGCGCTGGCCGACCCGCCAGCCGGACTGACCGCGCTCGGCCTACCCCGGCTGGCCGACCTGGCCCGCGCCGACATCCTGTGGTGGGACGAGGTGGCCGCCGGACGGGAGCCGGTGCCCCCGCTGATCCCGCCGGCCCGCGACCGGCTGCCCGAACTCGTCGCGCTGGAGTCCCGCCTGCCCGGGTACGCGGCGACCGCGTCCGGCCTGGCCCACGGCGACCTGCGGGTGGACAACGTGCTGCTGGACCCCGCCGGCCGGGCCTGGTTCTGCGACTGGAACTGGCTCTGCCACGGCCCGGCGTGGTTCGACCTGGCCGGTCTGTTGATCACCGGGTACGCCGACGGGGCCGGGCTGGACGCCGTCTTCACCGCGCATCCGGCATCGGCCGACGCCCCGCCCGACGCCCTGGACGTGACGCTGGCCGCGCTCGCCGGCTACTACCTCACCGCCGCCGGCCCACCGGCAACGGCGAACCCCACGCCGGGTGCGGGGTCGGCTGCTGCCGGGGGACACCCGGCGGGCACGTCCGCGCTGCTCGGGGCACACCGGCGGTTCAGCGGGGAACAGGCGCTCCGTTGGCTCGCCGCCCGGCAGGGCTGGCACTGACCCGACCCGGGACGCCGTGACCCGGGCCGTCGGCGTGGCCCGGGCGGGTGCGGTCGGGGTACGGCGTTTTGGCTCGTCCCGGCGGACCTGGTAGCCTGGCTTTTCGCGTGGCGATGACGCATGCTCGTCACACGCGGATTAGCAGACCAAACCGAGCTATCAAGACGAGGCTGTCGCGTGGCGAACATCAAGTCCCAGATCAAGCGCAACCGGCAGAACGAGAAGCGCCGGCTGCGTAACAAGTCGGTCAAGTCGTCGCTGAAGACCGCCATCCGGAAGTTCCACGAGGCTGCGGAGGCTGGTGAGACCGAGAAGGCCACCACCCTGATGCGTGACGCCGCCCGCAAGCTCGACAAGGCCGTCAGCAAGGGCGTCATCCACGCCAACCAGGCGGCCAACCGGAAGTCGGCCATCGCGAAGCGCGTCGACTCGTTCTCGGCCTGACCGAGTAACCCACACCTGACCGAGAGCCCCGGGGCACCACCCCGGGGCTCTCGGCTGTGTGTTTCCCTGGCGGCGGCGCGCTGCATCTCCCCGGCGGCGGTGCCGCTGCGCCGGCCGCCCGCCTCGTCCCGGCGGCGTCGTGGCACCACGACCGTGGTCGGGCTAGCCGTGGTAGCGCCGGGAGCGCAGCGGCGGCCCGGCCGGCCTCCCCGGCGCGGGCACGTCGGTGACCACCGTGCCGGGCAGCGGGTACGACACCGGGGCCCGCCCGACGATCGGTTCGAGTTCCCGCCGAAACCTGTCGCGTTCCTGCTCCGGCACCAGCGCCGCCGAGTGGACCACCCGCCCGGCGACCTCGTCGTTGAGTTTGACCATGACCGCCACCGCCAGCGGCAGTACCGCCACCGCCCACCAGCTCACCAGCTCGGCGAGGGCGAGGAGCACTGCGAGCGCCACCGCCCCCTCGAAGAAGAGGAAGCAGAGCACCCCGCCGGGGTTGACGATGCGCAGACCGAGCAGCCGGGCGTAGAGCGGCCGGTAGCGGCGCTCGTCGGCCGGCATGACCGACCATCCCGGCCGGCCGCGCCCCGCCACCGGCCGGGGAGGGCCGGTCACCCGCCCACCGTGCCGCACCACCGGGCGGGAGGGGCCGGTCACCGGGCGCTGCCCCGCCGGGCTGCGGCAACCGAGAAGACCGCCTTCTCCAGGGCGTACCCCCGGTCGTCGGCACCGCCCTTGACCGCCGCGTTGCACTCGGCCGCCACCCGCATCGCCTCGACCAGGCCCTCCGGGGTCCAGCCCCGGGCCCGCTGCTGGGCGTTCTTGATCTTCCAGGCCGGCATGCCGAGGGTGCTCGCCAGCTGGTAGGGATCGCCCCGGCCGGCGGCGGCGACCCGGGCCACCGTACGGATCCCGTCGGCGAGGGCGTCGGCGATCGGGACCGGATCGACCCCGACGTGCAGGGCCCAGCGCAACGCCTCCAGGGCGGCCGGCACGTCGCCGATCATGGTGGCGTCGGCGACGGTGAAGCCGCTCACCTCGACCCGCCCCCGGTAGTAGCGGGCGACAGTGTCCGCGCCGATCCGCCCGTCGGTGTCGGCGATCAGTTGCGAGCAGGCGGCGGCCAGCTCCCGCAGGTCGGTCCCGACGGCGGCGATCAACGCCTCGGCCGCGTCGTCGGTGCACCTGCCACCGCCCCGGCGGATCTCCTCGCGGACGAACGCGACCCGCTCGCGGTGCCCCTTGAGCTTCGCAGCCGGGACGACCGTGGCACCGGCGGCCCGCAGCCCGTCAGCGAACGCCTTGCCCTTGCCGCCACCCAGGTGCAGGACCACCAGCTGGACGTCCGGGTCGGGATTGCGGGCATAGTCGAGCAGCGCGCCGACCAGGTCCTTGCGGGCGTCCTGGGCGGAGCGGAGCACCAGTACCCGCCGCCCACCGAACAACGACGGGCTGAGCATCTCGGCGATCTCACCGACGGCCAACGCCCCGGCCTGGTACTCCCGGACGTCGACCTGCGGGTCGACGCTGCGGGCTTTCGCCACGGCTTCGGTCACCGCGCGCGTGGCGAGCAGCTCCTCGTCGCCGAGGACGAGCAGAATAGGAGCAAGGTCGACGCCGGTCACGTCGCTCATCTTGGCACGGCTCGGCGGAGGATCGCGCCTGCTCATCGACGGCTGCGACGGCCCACCCCGCAGTCATCGCAAATATAGACATTTACCTCGATTGCCACCCAGTGCACGCAATATCCCTCCCAGTCCGGATTATCTCTCGTCTCTGCCTCCTCGGCCGCCGGGACGGCGGACCGCGCCTTCGGCCCGGCGGGTCACCGACGGCCCGGCGGCAGGCCCCGGCCGACCACCGCGAGCCGGCCGGAACGGACCACCACCGCCACGTCCCCGTCGGTGTCGGTCCGCAGCACCCGCACACCGGAGCGGGCGAGCCGGTCGAGGATCACCGGGCTCGGATGCCCGTAGTCGTTGTCGACCCCCACCGGTACCAGCGCCACCGCCGGCCGGACCGCGTCGAGGAAGGCCGGGTCCTGGTACGCGCTGCCGTGGTGGGCCACCTTGAGCACCTCGGCCCGTAACGCGTGCGACGGCACCCGGTCCAGCAGAGCCCGCTGTTCCTCGGTCTCCGCGTCCCCGGGCAGCACGATGCGGACGCCGGCCACCGTGGCCCGCAGCACCAGCGAGTTGTTGTTCGGGTCGGACCGGGTGCCCCGCAGCGGATAGGGCGGCCCGAGCGCGACCACCTCCACCCCTGGCGACCGGTACGACCAGCCGACCCCCGGCACCACCCGGCGCGCCGATCCGACGGCGGCCGTCACCAGTTCCCGCCCCGCCACCGGCTCGGCCAGGGTCGGGGTGAGCACCATGGCCACCCGCCGGCCCCGGGTCACCCCGGCCACGCCACCGACGTGGTCGGCGTGGAAGTGGCTCACCACCAGCAGCGGCACCTCGCGTACCCCGAGCCGCCGCAGGCAACCGTCCACGGCCGACGGCTCCGGACCGGCGTCCACCACCACCGCCCGGCCGGCCGCCACCGGCAGCACGACCGCGTCCCCCTGCCCGACCGCGCATGCCACCACCACCCAACCGTCAGGCGGCCACCCGCTCGCCACCAGCCGGACCGGCAGGGTGCCCAGCACCACCGCGGCCGCGCCGACCGCCACCAGTCGACGCACCAGCGGACGGCGGACGGCCAACAGCAGCCCCAAGGTCAGCCCGGCCAGCAGTAACGCGCCCGGCAGCCCGCCCGGCCAGGGCAGGGTGCCGGCGGGCAGCCGGGCCCCCACCCGGGCCACGGTGACCAGCCACCAGGCCGGCCAGCTCGCCAGCCAGGCGGCGAACTCCGCCCCGGCCGGCCACCCCGGGGAGACGACCGCCGCCGTCACCCCCAGCACCGTGGCCGGGGCGATCGCCGGCACCACGAGCAGGTTGGCCGGCACCGCCACCAGGCTCACCGTGCCGGAGATGCCGGCCACCACCGGGCCGCAGGCAAGTTGGGCCGCCGCCGGGACGGCGAGCGCCTCCGCCAACCCGGCCGGCACGCCCCGCCGCCGTAGCCCGTCGCGCCAGCCCGGGGCGAGCAGCAGCAACCCGCCGGTGGCCAGGACCGACAGCGCGAAGCCGGCGTCCCCGGCCAGCTCCGGATCGACGAGCACCAGCACGGTCACCGCCGCGGCCAACGCCGGCAGCGTGGCCCGGGGCCGCCCGACCGCCAACGCGGCCAGCCCGATCGCCCCCATGGTGGCCGCCCGCACCACGCTGGGCGAGGGACGGACCAGGACGACGAAGCCGATCAGGGCGAGGCCGCAGAGCACCACCGCCAGCCGCGGACCGGCGCGGGCCCACCGGGCCGCCAGCAGCACCGCGCCGACCACGATCGCCACGTTGGACCCGGACACGGCGTTGAGGTGGGTCATCCCGGTGGCCCGGAAGTCCTCCTCCACGGTGGCCGGCAACCGGCTGGTGTCCCCGACGACCAGGCCGGGCAGCAGGCCACCCTGCTCGGGCGGGAGCGGGGCGCAGGCCCGGTGCAGACCGGCCCGCAGGGTGCCGGCGGCGCGCTGGAGCCACGGCGGTGACCCGTTCCGGACCGGTGGGCCGGACACGGTCAGCACGGCGGCGGTGAGGTCACCGCCCCGGGGTGCGGCGAGCCTGCCCTGGACGGTCAGCCGCTGCCCCGGCAGCAGACCCCGCCAGGCCGGGTCGGTGGCGAGCACGAGCAGGCGTGCCGGAACCCGGAGGCGGTGGCCCTGCGGGTCGGTGAGGACGCTCGACTGCGCGGTGACGAGCAGGGTCACCGGACGGCCTGGTGCCCCGCGTACCGGGCGGGGATCGTCGCGGAGCACCAGGTCGACGGTGACCCGGGCCCGGTCGTCGACCAGCGGGCGCAGTGGTGCGGCGTCCCGCACGTGCAGCCGGGCCGCGGTGGCGGTGCCGCCGCAGACCACGCCGAGCAGCACCGCGACGGCGATCCAGCCGTACCGGCGAGCCGGGGCGGCCGGGCGGCCCAGCACCGCGAGCAGGTGCGCGGTGAGCAGGGCGGCGAGGACGGCGGCGCTCGCGGCGAGCAGGACCGCCGGGCGGGTGGTGAGGTGCAGGCAGGACAGCGCCGCCAACCAGGCCGCCACCGCCAGCCCGGCCAGCCGCAGGTCGGGTGCACGGTCGGTGGTCACACCGTCACCAGGTCCTTGAGCTGCTCGTACCGGGCGTCGCCGATGCCGTCGACCTGGCGCAGGTCGCCCACGCTGCGGAAGCCGCCGTGCTGGTCGCGGTGGGTGAGGATGCGTTGGGCGAGCACCGGACCGACCCCGGGCAACGCGTCGAGCTGGGCCAACGTGGCGGTGTTGAGGTTGACCCGGCCACCCGATGTCGCCCCGCCGGGTGCCGCCGCCGGCCCGGCCGGGGCCGCACCGGAGCCTACGGTGCCGGGTGGGGCGGTGACACCGACCAGGATCAGCTCCCCGTCGGCCACCTTCCGGGCCGGGTTGAGCAGTGCCACGTCGGTGCCGGGCAGGGCCCCGCCGGCCGCCTCGACCGCGTCGGCGACCCGCGCCCCGGCCGGCACCCGGACCAGACCGGGCCGGCGGACCCGCCCGGCCACCGCCACCACCAGCTCGCCGGTCGGCGCGACGGCCGGACCGGACGCGGGCCCGCCGGAGGACTCCGGCCCGGCCAGCGTCGCCGCGGGGCGCACCGGTTCCGGCTGTGGACGGGACCGCCAGGCCCAGAATCCCGCGCCGAGCACCACGACCACCGCCACGGCCGCCAGCGCCCGAACCCCGCGCCGGCCGGGGTCGAAGACACCGGGACCGGGCAACCGGGCGGCCGGTGCCGGGTCGTCACCGTCGGCGGGATGCCGGTGGTCCAGGTCGCCGGGGCGGAACACGGCCGGATCGTCCACCGCACGACGACGTGCACCCGTGTCACGAGGGCCGTCGTCGTGGCGACGTGGACCGGCGTCGGGAGAGTCATCGTCATGTCGACGTGGACCGGCGTCGGAAGGGCCGTCGTCATGCGCCCCGGGACCGGGTGGAACACCGTCGAGGTAGTCGCCGAGGTCGAGGGAGCCGGCGTCGCGGAAACCGGCGTCGGTGGCCGGCCGGGAACGGCGGCCGGCCGACGCCCCGGCCGTGCCCGCCTCCGGCGACGTCCCACCCGCACCCGGTACGCGCAACGCCCCCGGCCGGTACGGGCGGGTTGGCGGCTGCGGCGGGTCCGCCGTCCGTGCCACCGCCGCCACCCCGGCGGTCAACCGGTACAGCCGTCCCCGCACCCTGGTTTCCTCGTCCTCCGACACGGCGCGAGGTTAGGCCGGTGGGCGGCACCCGTTCCGGCCGGCGGAGGTCAGCTGTGGACGGCGACGGCGGCTGTGGACAACCGCCTGATCATGGCCGGATCTGCTATGCGGACCCCGACCGACGGACACTGCGGCCGGAGCGGTTCAGGCCGGACGACGGTGGACCACGACTCCGGCCAGGCCCGGCCCGGCGTGGGCGGCGACCACCGCACCGACCTCGGAGACGTACGTGTCGTGCAGGCGGTCGCCGAGCCGGGCGGTGAGCGCCTGCACCAGGTGCTCGGCCCGGTGCGGGGCGGCGAGGTGGTGCACGCCGAGGTCGACCTCGGCGTCGGCGGCGGCCTCGACCGCCAGGTCGATCAGACGGGCCATCCCCCGGCTGGCGGTACGCACCTTGTCGCGTACCACGATCGTGCCGTCCGGTATGTGCATGATCGGTTTGACCGACAGGGCGGTGCCGAGCAGCGCCTCCGCCGCGTTGATCCGGCCGCCCCGGCGCAGGAACTCCAGCGTGTCGACGTAGAAGAAGATGGTGGTCCGGTCGACGGCGGCCAGCGCCGCCGCGCGTACCCCGGGCAGGTCGGCACCCGCCTCGGCGGCGCCGGCGGCGGCCAGCGCCGGGAAGCCCAGCCCCATGCCTGTGGACCGGCTGTCGACGACCTCGACGCGGTCGCCGACCTCGGCGGCGGCGAGCCGGGCCGCGTCGACCGTGCCGGACAGGTCGGCCGACAGGTGCACCGACAGCACGCCGTCCGCGCCGTCGGCCAGCAGCCGCCGGTACGTGGCGGCGAACTGCGCCGGGGACGGCCGGGACGTGCTCACCGAGACCCGCCGGCCACCGAGGGCCCGGGTGGCGTCGGCGGGGAGGGTCTCCACCCCCTCCTGCCCTTCCGCGCCGTTGAGGACGACGGTCAGCGGCACCACGGTCAACCGGTGCGCCCGCACCGGCCCGGGTGGAAGGTAGGCGGTGGAGTCGGTGACGACCGCGACGGACATGCCCGGCACGCTAGCCGATGCCGGGCCACCCGCCCTGGCCGGCCGGCACTGACCTCCCGGCCCGGCCGGCTCAGCGCGCTGCGGGCCAGCTGGCCCAGCGCGCTGTGGGGCGGCCGGGTCGGGGCGCTGCCGGCCGGTCGACTCAGACCGGCTCGGCCGGTGGCGGGGGCGGAGCGATCGGGCCCACGTTGTGCGCGCGCAGGTGCCAGCCCCGCAGGTCGTTGCGGCGCAGTTCGGTCCAGTGGCAGTTGGCCAGCGCGCCGATGCTGCGCAGCACGGTGTGGTCCCAGCCGAGGAGCTGACCGACGCCCTGTCGGGCCGCGCCACCGTGGGTGGCGACCACGACGGTGCCCCCGTCGGCCAGCTCGGCGGCGGCCAGCAACGCCTCGCCGACCCGCTTGCCGAGGTCGTCGAGGGGTTCGATGCCCGCTCCCGGGTCCGGGTCGCCGGCCCGCCACCGGGCGTGCTCGGTGGGGAACCGGGCGGCGGCGTCGGTGAGGGCGAGGCCCTGCCACCGGCCGAAGTGCCGTTCCCGCAGCCGGGCGTCGGGGCGTACCGGCTGGCCGGTGAGCCGGGTGAGCGCGGCGGCGGTGTCGGCGGCGCGGCGCAGGTCGGAGGCGACGACGACGTCCGGGCGCAGCGCCGCGAGCAGCGGGGCGGCGGCGGCGGCCTGCTCCCGGCCGAGGTCGTTGAGGGGTACGTCGGTCTGCCCCTGCACCCGACCGGTGGCGTTCCAGTCGGTGTTGCCGTGCCGCCAGATGATCAGGCGGGTCATTCGGCGGCGGCACCCGCGGCGTCGGCCTCGACCAGGTCGCGGTCGACGAACGGGAGCTGGGGGCAGTCCTTCCAGAGCCGGTCGAGAGCGTAGAACTCGCGCTCCTCGGTGTGCTGGACGTGGACCACGATGTCGACGTAGTCGAGCAGCACCCAGCGGCCACCCCGCTCACCCTCGCGGCGAATCGGCTTGGCCTTCTCGGGCAGCTCCAGCAGACGTTCCTCGACGGCGTCGACGATGGCCATCACCTGACGCTCGTTGGGTGCCGAGGCCACCAGGAACGCGTCGGTGATGGCGAGCTGGTCACCCACGTCGATGATGACGATGTCCTGCGCCTTCTTGTCGGCCGCGGCCTGGGCGGCGGCCATCGCCAGCTCGTGAGCGCGTTCGGAAACTGTCACCGTTCTCCTTCGATCAACCGTGCGACCCGTCAAGCGTCTCACACCCGGCGCGGAGACGACTTGTCAGTTCTGGCCGCTTACCGGCACGAAGTGGGAGCAACCGGGCATGATCACCGTTGGTAGAGTCGCCGTTTCGCGATGTACTGCACCACACCGTCGGGCACCAGATACCAGACCGGTTCCCCCCGACCCACCCGTTCCCGGCAGTTGGTCGAGGAGATCGCCATCGCGGGCACCTGCACCAGGCTGACCGTGTCGGCGGGCAGGTGCTTGTCGGTCAGCTCGAACCCGGGCCGGGTCACCCCGATGAAGTGGGCCAGCGCGAAGATCTCGTCCAGATCCTTCCAGGACAGGATCCGCTCCAGCGCGTCGGCGCCGGTGATGAAGTGCAGCTGCGCCTTCGGGCCGTACTCGTGGTGCAGGTCCCGCAGGGTGTCGACGGTGTAGGTGGGACCACCGCGGTCGATGTCGACCCGGCTGACCTGGAACCGGGGGTTGGAGGCGGTGGCGATCACCGTCATCAGGTAGCGGTCCTCGGCCGGGCTGACCGGGGTGTCCGCCTTCTGCCACGGCTGACCCGTCGGCACGAAGACCACCTCGTCCAGGCCGAACCGGTCCGCCACCTCGCTGGCCGCCACCAGGTGACCGTGATGGATCGGGTCGAAGGTGCCGCCCATGATGCCGATCCGTCGGATGTCGTCCTCCACCCCATGATCGTAGGCCGCCCCGCGCCGGGCCCGCCGGGGCCCGGCGCGGACCGAGCGTCAGGCGGCGGCAGCGGCGACCGCCGTGCGGGCGACCAGGGCCCGACGCAGGTCGTCGGCGGCGTCGACGACGCTGCGGCGCAGCCCGGGGGTGAGGTCGTCGCGGCTGAGCAGGGCCGCGGCCGAATCCAGGGTGGGCGGGGCCACGGCGTACCGGGGGAAGGCCAGCCGGGCGACCCGTTCGGCCACCCAGGCGGTACGCCGCCGCGCCGCCGCCGGCATCTCGGCGAAGTACCTGTCGACGTACGTGCCGGTCAGCTCGGCCTGCTCGGGTTGCCAGAACCCTTCGGCCGCCGCCTCGACGAGCCGGTTGGAGCAGGTGGTGTCCCGGGTGATGATCTCCCAGGCGGCGTCCTTCGCGGCCACCTCCGGCCGGGCCGCCCGGCACCGGGCCGCCCGCTGGGCGCCGGTGGCGCTGCGGTCGGCCGACGCCTCGGCGGCGATCTCGGGCTCACCGGCCGCACCCAGCACCACCAGCCGGTGCAGCAGCGCCCAGCGCAGCTCGGCGTCGACGGCCAGCCCGTCGGGCACGCCACGGCCGGCGAGCCACCCGACGAGCAGGTCGGCGTCGGCGGTGGCGGAGAGCAACCCCCGGGCGGCGGCCAGTTGCAACGAGCCGCCGGCCGGGGCGGCGGCGAGCAGCGCGGCACATGCCTCGGCCGTGCGCAGCAGCGCGGCGTCCCGGGCGAGCGGGTCGAGGTAGCGGTCGACCAGGTTGCGGCTGCGGGCGAGCACGCTCTCGGCGACGGCCACCTCGGTCTCGGTGGGCAGGGCCGCCGTCAGCAGCGCCACCACCGCCGACACCGGCCGCTCGCCGTCGGTGGCGGCGTCCAGCGACTCCTCCCAGAGCAGCGCGCGGGCCAGCGGGTCGGTGAGCGTGGGCAGCACCGTGCCGACCGCGTCCACCGATGCCGGATCGAGCCGGATCTTGGCGAAGGTGAGGTCACCGTCGTTGGGCAGGAGCAGGCCCCCGGCGACCCGGCCGGTCAGCGCGGGCAGCTCGGTGCGCCCGCCGTCCGCGGCCGGGTCGAGGTCGACCTCGACCCGCTCGGCCGCGCCGTCGGGGGCGTACCGGCCGACGGCGATCCGGTGCGGGCGCAGCACCGGGTACTCCGACGGCGCGGTCTGCACCACCGCCACCGAGGACCACCGGCCGTCGGCGTCCACCGAGGTCTCCGTCCGCAACGTGTTGACCTGCGGTTGGCGCAGCCAGCGGGCGGCCCAGTCGGTGAGGTCCCGCCCGCTGGCGGCGCTGAGGTTGGCGAGCAGGTCGTCCAGGGTGGCGTTGCCGAACCGGTGGGCGGCGAAGTGCCGGTTGAGCCCGGCCAGGAAGGCGTCGTCACCGAGCCAGGCGACGAGCTGGCGGAGCACGCTGGCACCCTTGGCGTACGAGATGCCGTCGAAGTTGAGCAGGCCCTGGGCGGCGTCGGCGACCTCGTCCGGGGCGACCGGGTGGGTGGACGGGCGCTGGTCGGCGGCGTACCCCCAGGCCTTACGGCGGATCGCGAACGTCGTCCAGGCCTGGTCGAACCGGGTGGCCTCGGCGGTGACCCGGGTGCCCAGGTACTCGGCGAAGGACTCGTTGAGCCACAGGTCGTCCCACCAGCGCATGGTGACCAGGTCACCGAACCACATGTGGGCCATCTCGTGGGCGATGGTGGTGGCCCGCTGCTCCCGTTCGCTGTCGGTGACCGCCGAACGGAAGACGTCGTCGTCGCGGATGGTGACCAGACCGGGGTTCTCCATCGCCCCGGCGTTGAACTCCGGCACGAACGCCTGGTCGTACTTGACGAACGGGTAGGGCTCGGCGAAGAGCTGGTGGAAGCGGTCCAGGCACTGCTTGGTGACGGTGAGGATCTCGTCGAGGTCGGCGTCGAGGTGCGCGGCCAACGACTGCCGGCAGTAGACGCCGAGCGGGATGCCGTCGTGGCTGTCCCGCCGGACGTGCCAGGGGCCGGCGATCAGCGTGACGAAGTAGCTGGCCAGGGGGGCGGTGGGGGCGAACTCCCAGCGGCCCGGGGCCGGGTTGGCGGCGAGCGGGCCGTTGCCGGCGACCGTCCACTGTGGCGGGGCGGTCACCGTGAGGGTCACCGGGGCCTTGAGGTCGGGCTGGTCGAAGGCGGCGAAGATGCGCGGCGCCTCGTCCAGGAACGACATCGCGTAGAGGTACGTCGCCCCGTCGGCCGGATCGACGAACCGGTGCATCCCCTCACCGGTGTTGGAGTAGGCCATCTCGGCGGTGACCGTGAGGGTGTTCTCCGCCGCCAGCCCGGTGAGCGGGAACCGGCCGTCGGTGAACGCCCCCGGGTCCAGCTCCCGGTCGTTGAGCCGGACCGTCTCCAGGGCCGCGGGTTTGACCTCGACGAAGGTCTCGGCACCGGCGGTGGCCCGGAACCGGATGGTGGTCGTCGACCGGAAGCGCTCCTCGCCACCGGTCAGATCGAGGTCCACCTGATAGGACTCGACATCGATCAGTGCGCGACGCGCGGTCGCCTCTACACGGGTCAGGCTCGGCATCCGCTTATCCTGCCCGACGGGGAGCCGGCCGGGCTCCCCGATACGCGCGGCAATGGAGGATCAACAATGGGTCAGCACCCCAAGGGCGACTTCGACCTGTCCCGGGCGGTCTGGCAGCGAGCCGAGGGCGACACCTCCGACAGCGCGGTCGAGGTGGCCTTCGTGGACGACCTGATCGGGATGCGCAACTCGGCCGAGCCGGACGGCCCGGTGCTGGTGTTCACCCAGGCGGAGTGGGACGCGTTCGTCGCCGGCGCGCAGGACGGCGAGTTCGACCTGGACTGACGGCCGGGCAGCGGCCCCCGGGCGGTACGCGGCGACCCGCCCCGCGCCCGGGGGCACGGCTGATCGGGCGACCGCCGCCCCGACCCGCCCCGGGCCGGCGCGGTGGCACCCACTCGACGGCTCACCCGTCCCCCTCGCCCCAGCCCAGTCCGCCCGGCCCCGGGGCGTGGTGGAAGCCGGGGTGGCCGGCGACGTCGGCGCAGCGGTCGCCGTCCGGGCCGACGGCGGAACAGAACAGCCGCTCCGCGCCCCGCCAGGCATCGGCCGGGGACAGCGCGGCCGAGGCCAGCACCAGCTCCGGACGGAGCAGGCTCAGCGCCTCTGCGTACGCCACCGCCAACTCCCGGGCATGTTCCGGCCCGTCGGCGGTGAACCCGAGGTGCACGGTGAAGCGCCGGGACGGCCGGCGTGGCCTGGCGAGCAGCGGCCGACCCGGCGGGTGGCCCCCGCCGGCCCGGCCGAGCGCGTCGACCACCTGTCGCTGACGCCAGTACGGCGGTGTGTTCTCCCGCATCCGGTCCTCCCCGTCGTCGACGCCCCACGGCCGCCCGTGCGGGCCCGGGGTCGAGCAAACCAGTTTCGCGGCGGCCCGGGAGGGGCCAGCGGGCATCCGGTCACCGTCCGGGGCACGGCGGGATTCAGGGCCCCGGACCCGGGTAGACCACCCACGGCCGACCAGCCGGGTCCGCCCACGTCACCGCGTCAGGAGAGCCCGATGGCCACCACACCGGCCGACCGCAGCCTGGAGAGCACGCTGGCGTTCTTCCGCGAGGGCTACCGGTTCATCAGCAACAGGTGTGAGCGCTACGACACGGACATCTTCACCGCCCGGCTGCTGCTGGAACCGACGATCTTCCTGCGCGGGCGGGCCGCGGCGGAACTGTTCTACGACCCGCAGCGGTTCCGGCGCGCCGGTGCCGCTCCCAAGCGGGGTCAGCGGACGCTGACCGGGCAGGGTGGGGTGCAGGGGTTGGACGGGGCGGCCCACGCGGACCGCAAGGCGATGTTCATGTCGATCATGACGCCTTCGGCGGTCGAGCGGATCGGCCGACTCTTCGCCGACCAGTGGCGCGTCCGGCTGGCCGCCTGGGGCGCCGCCGGCCCGGTGGTGCTCCGCGACGAGATCGGTCCGATGCTGTTGCGGGCCGTCTGCTCCTGGGCGGGCGTACCGCTGCCGGAGAGCGAGGTCGGCAGGCGTAACGCCCAGATGCAGGCCATGATCGACGGACCGGCCGCGCTCGGCCCCCGGCACTGGCGGGGGTTGTACGGCCGGCTGCGGGCCGAACGCTGGATCGCCGACCTGGTGGAGCGGGTACGGGTCGGCACCGTGGCCGCTCCCGAGGGCAGCGCGCTCGCGGTGGTCGCCGAGCACCGCGACGCCGGGGGGCGGCTGCTCCCCCGCCGGGTCGCCGCCGTGGAACTGATCAACGTGCTGCGTCCCACCGTGGCCGTCGACAGGTACGTCCTGTTCGCCGCCCTGGCCCTGCACGACCATCCGGACTGGCGGGAACGGGTGCGCACCGGCGACGAGCCGACCGAGTGGTTCGTCCAGGAGGTCCGCCGCTACTACCCGTTCTTCCCGGTCGCCTTCGCCCGGGTGCGGGACTCCTTCGAGTGGCAGGGGCACCATTTCCCGGCCGACCGCCGGGTGCTGCTCGATCTGTACGGCACCAACCACCACCCAGGGATCTGGTCCGAGCCGGAGCGGTTCCGCCCGGAACGGTTCGCCGGCTGGCGCGACGACCCGTACGGTTTCGTGCCGCAGGGCGGGGGCAGCCACCTGGGCGGCCACCGCTGCGCCGGGGAATGGATCACCATCGAGCTGATGAAGCGGGCGGTCGGCCTGCTGACCGGGGCGATGGACTACCGGCTGCCGCCGCAGGACCTGGCCCTGGACCTGTCCCAGGTGCCGACCCTGCCGCCCAGCGGCCTGGTGCTCACCGACGTCCGCCCCAGCAACTGACCGCCGGGGCCGGGCCGCCGCACGGGACCCGGCGGCACCGGTCGGGTGCGGGTGCCTGACGCCGCGCGGTTTGTCCGGCCGGCGGCGGGGGATGTCCGGGGACCACCGTCACCGGGAGGACCCGTGCCCGACACCATCCACCGCCGCGCCGGCACCGGCCGGGACGCCGCCACCACCGTCCGCTGCGGGCGGACCGCCGGACGTCGCGGGGCACGCCGGTGAGCGCCCCCGCCGGGTCCGCGCGACCGGCCCCGGCCGGGTTCCGCCCGGCCGCCGTGGCGGGCGGGCCGCCGCGCCCGCCCCGGCTCCCCGTCGAGTACGTCCTGCCGCTGCGCCGGACCGACGACGACGGCCTGGCCGAGCTGACCGACTACCTGCGCACGCTGTGCCGGCTGGTCGACGTGACAGTGGTCGACGGCTCACCACCACAGGTGTTCGCCGGGCACGCCGCCCACTGGCGCGGCCTGCTGCGGCACCTGCCGCCCGACCCGGCGGTGCAGGGGCTCAACGGCAAGGTACGCGGGGTGCTGACCGGGGTGGCGGCGGCCCGGCACGAACACGTGGTGATCGCCGACGACGACGTCCGGTACGCCGAGGCGGAACTGCTGGTGGTGCACCGCCTGCTGGACACCGTCGACCTGGTCCGCCCGCAGAACTACTTCGACCCGCTGCCCTGGCACGCCTGGTGGGACACCGGCCGGACCCTGCTCGACCGGGCGTTCGGCGTCGACTGGCCGGGGACCCTGGCGGTGCGGCGCAGCACCTTCCGGGCGATGGGCGGCTACGACCCGGACGTGCTCTTCGAGAACCTGGAGCTGGTCCGCACGGTGCGCGCGTACGGCGGCACCGAGGCGAGTCCCGCCTGGCTCTACGTCCGCCGGCTGCCGCCGTCCACAGCGCGCTTCCGGGGCCAGCGGGTCCGCCAGGCGTACGACGACCTGGCCCGACCGGCGCGGCTGCTGGTGACACTGGCGGTGCTGCCTGCCGTGGTGGCCGCGTCGGTGGCCCGCCGGCCGGGGCTGGTGGCCGGTGCGGCGGCCGGGGCGGTGGCGCTGGCGGAGATCGGTCGGCGACGGGCCGGCGGCACGGCGGTGTTCCCGGCGAGCACCACCCTGGCCGCGCCGCTCTGGCTGCTCGAACGCGGGTTCTGCGGGTGGCTCGCGGTGGCCCGTCGGGTGGGCCGGGGCGGGGTGCGTCACGCCGGTCGGCGGGTGCGCCGCCCGGCGCACTCGGTGCGGGCGCTGCGGCACCTGATGGCCCCGGCCGAACCGGGCGAGCTGATCCGGTGGGTGCGGGCCGATCCGGCCTCCCGGGGCCGCTGACCGGACGTGACCCGCGAGCACGCCCGACAGGGTGCCCGGGATGACTGTCGGTTCCGGGCCTCCCAGCGGCGGCGGCCCAGCCGGGGGTCGCGGCCCGGCCCGGCGTCGGCGGCCAGCGCCGGATGCCGGTGGGTGGCACACAATTCGCGTTTCCGCCGCCGGAGGTCGCCGGCCGGCCCAGAATGTGAGGATCGTCCGACTGTGCCGCGCAGTTGGCTCCCGTGGAGGTGACAGCGATGGCCCACGCCGTACGACGACCCGCCCCGGCCGCCCCGAAGCCCCGGGTGCAGACGGTCGCCGCCGCCGCCGCGGTGGTCTTCCTGCTGCTCGGTGTCCTCGGCTTCGTTCCCGGCGTCACCACCGGCTACGACGGGCTGGCCTTCGCCGGCCACCACTCCGGGGCGAAGCTGCTCGGGGTGTTCCAGGTGTCGGTCCTGCACAACCTGCTGCACCTGCTGTTCGGGGTGGTCGGCCTGGCGCTGGCCCGCCGGCTCGGTGGGGCCCGGCTCTACCTCACCGTCGGCGGGGTGCTCTACCTGGCGCTCTGGCTGTACGGCTTCGCCGTCGCCCGGGACGCCCCGGCCAACATCGTCCCGTTCAACGACGCGGACAGCTGGCTGCACCTGGGGCTCGGCCTCGGCATGCTCGCCGTCGGCCTGCTGCTGTCCAACGACGCCGGCACCGGCGGCCGGCTGGACGTCCCCGCCGACCGGCCCTGAACCGCCCCGCTCAGGCCGCCACCGGCAGCCGCTTGGCGAAACACACGCTGTACGGGTTGTCGACGTACTGGCCGTAGACCGGGATCGGTTGGTATCCGCAGGAGGTGTAGAGGCCGATCGCGGCCGGCAGGTAACTGCCCGTCTCCAGGCAGAGCACCGAGTGGCCGCGCTGGAACGCCAGCTCCTCCAGCGCGCTGAGCAACTGCCTGGCGATCCCCCGCCCCCGGTACGCCGGCCGGACGTACATCCGCTTCAGCTCGCCGGTCTCGGCGTCGAGCGACTGTACGCCACCGCAGGCGACCACCCGACCGGCGTCGACCACCACCAGGTAGCGGATGCCGTCGTGCACCACGGTGGCCTGCCCGTCCAGTCCGCCGTCGGCCTCGCGCAGCTCCCGCTGCTGGGCGGCGACCAGCGCGTCGACCTCCGGGTCGGTGGCGGGACGGGACTCGATCAGCATCATCCCACGGTAGGACGGGTCCGTTTCACGAAGGTTTCCAGGAAACGACCCGGACCCGGCCGGTAACGGGCTATTCTTCGTCCCCGTCGCTGTCCTCGTCGTCGTCCGCCGGCTCCGGGGCCGCGTCCAGTTCGTCCTCCGGGCGCTGCCGACGTGCCTTACGGGCGGCCAACCGCTCGGCCGCCCCGGGACGCGTCGACTTCTCCTCCAGCCGGACGTCGGTCCCCCGGTTGCCGGGGATGAAGTCGACGCCCGCGTACAGGGTCGGCTGCCAGTCGAACTCCCGCTCCCCGATCCGGACCAGGTCACCGGGGTTGGCGCCGGCCTTGGCCAGCTTCTCCTCCACGCCCAGCCGGGCCAGCCGGTCGGCGAGGAAGCCGACCGCCTCGTCGTTGTCGAAGTTCGTCTGCCGGACCCAGCGTTCGGGGCGGATACCCCGCACCGTGAACGAGCCGTCGGTCTGCGCCTCGATCGTGAACCCGGCGTCGTCGACCGCCTTCGGCCGGATCACGATCCGGGTCGGCTCGGCCGGCGGGGCGGCCCGGCGGGCCTGGTCCACCAGCTCCGCCATCGCGTACGTCAGCTCCTTGAGCCCCTCCCGGGTGGCCGCGGAGACGTCGAACACCCGGAACCCGCGCGCCTGCAGGTCGGGGCGGACGATGTCGGCGAGGTCCTGCCCGTCCGGCACGTCGACCTTGTTGAGCGCCACCAGCCGGGGCCGGTCGGCCAGCCCGCCGTACTCGGCCAGCTCCGCCTCGATGGTGTCGATGTCGGCAAGCGGGTCCCGGCCCGGCTCCAGGGTCGCCGTGTCGACCACGTGCACCAGCACGGCGCACCGCTCGACGTGGCGCAGGAACTCCAGGCCCAGCCCCTTGCCGGTGGCCGCCCCGGGGATCAGCCCCGGCACGTCGGCGACGGTGAAGGTGTGGTTGTCCACCCGGACCACGCCCAGGTTGGGCACGAGGGTGGTGAACGGGTAGTCGGCGATCTTCGGCTTGGCGGCGGAGATCACCGAGATCAGCGACGACTTGCCCGCCGACGGGAAGCCCACCAGGCCGACGTCGGCGACGCTCTTGAGTTCCAGCACCACGTCGAGCCGGTCACCGGGCTCGCCCAACTCGGCGAAGCCGGGGGCCTTGCGGCGGGCGTTGGCCAGCGAGGCGTTGCCCCGGCCGCCGCGCCCGCCCCGGGCCGCCTCGAAGGTGGTGCCCGCGCCGACCAGGTCGGCCAGCACGGTGCCGTCGAGGGTCTGCACGACGGTGCCGTTCGGCACCTTGATCAGCAGGTCGTGGCCGTTGGCGCCGTCGCGGTTCGAGCCGGCACCGCCCTTGCCGTTCTCGGCCTTGAGGTGCGGGCGGAAGTGGAAGTCCAGCAGGGTGGTGACCTGCGGGTCGACCACCAGCGAGACGCTCCCGCCGTGCCCGCCGTTGCCCCCGTCCGGGCCGCCGAAGGGCTTGAACTTCTCCCGGTGGATGGAGACACAGCCGTGCCCGCCGTCGCCGGCCTGCATGTGCAGGACGACCCGGTCAACGAACGTCGTCACGACGCCAATCCTTCCAGCGGGGTCCGGCCCCGCACCTGAAAAACACCCCCGGCCCCGCCGCGACGGCGGCCGGCACCCGGCGGTGGGGGCATTCCCCCACCTGAAACGGCGAAGCGGGCCGGGACCCCCAGGTCCACGGCCCGCTTCGCCTGCGTGTTACTGCGGCACGATGCTGACGGTCTTGCGACCCCGCTTGGTGCCGAACAGGACCGAGCCGGCGGCCAGCGCGAAGAGCGTGTCGTCGCCACCGCGGCCGACCAGGTCACCGGGGTGGAACTTGGTGCCACGCTGACGGATGAGGATCTCACCCGCGCTGACGACCTGACCACCGAAGCGCTTCACGCCGAGTCGCTGGGCCGCGGAGTCACGACCGTTACGCGAGCTGGACGCACCCTTTTTGTGAGCCATTGTCCGACGACCTACTTCCCGCTGGAGATGCCGGTCACCTTGACCTGGGTCAGCGGCTGGCGGTGACCCTGGCGCTTGTGGTAGCCGGTCTTGTTCTTGAACTTGTGGATCCGGATCTTCGGGCCCTTGGTGTGCGCGGCGATCTCGCCGGACACCGCGACCTTGGCAAGCTTCGCCGCGTCGGTCACCAGGTCGTCACCGTCGACGAGGA
This sequence comes from Micromonospora sp. SCSIO 07396, assembly GCF_053667945.1. NCBI lineage: Bacteria > Bacillati > Actinomycetota > Actinomycetes > Micromonosporales > Micromonosporaceae > Micromonospora > Micromonospora sp. SCSIO 07396. Next base: position 682,533 of record NZ_CM132210.1, on the reverse strand, counting down.
GCACCGCGGTGAGCTTCACCGCGTCACCGGGGGCACCGGTGAGCTTCTCGACCTCGATCACGTCGCCCTCGGCGACCTTGTACTGCTTGCCGCCGGTCTTGACGATCGCGTACATCGGAGGCGGACTCCCTGTCGTTGAGGCTGCTGGCGGTCGTTCCCATGGCAACTCGCCGGGTAGCTGTGACACCGGCAGCGCGGGCACGCGGGAACTCGGCACACCAAAGTGCGCCGCAGGAAAGAGTACGCCATCACCCGCCCGCCACCCAAACCGACCCCCCGCCCGGCCGGGCCCGCCGTCAACGGGCGCAGAGCTGGTCCAGCCGCTGCTGGAGCCGGTCCAACTCGGTCTCGTCGATCGAGTCGACGTCGGTGCCGAGCCGGCCGATCTCGGTGGCCAGATCGGTGAGCAGGGTCTTCAACTGCGGATCGGTGGCCCGGCCGGACTGCTGCCGCAGCACCGTCCGCCAGGTGGTCAGCGCCGCCTCCGCCCGCTTGCGGGCGGAGGCGGCCGCCGCGCTGTCGTTCGCGCCGACCGCCGCGATCATCGTGCCCAGTTCCTCGACGTAGGTGCGCACCGCCGTGGTCGAGGCCGCCTCGGCGTCGGCACACACCTGCGGTCCGTTGCCGCCGGCCGGGGAACCGCTCACCGCGGCCGACGGGACCACGGAGGCCGGGGTGGCGGCACCGGAGGGCCGACCGGAGGCCGTCGGCGCGTCGGCCCGGTCACCGGAACAGCCGACGCCGGCCAGCAGGACGGTGGTCAGCACGAGGGCGGCGGGCAGGCGGCGCATGGTCTTCTCCTAGCCGGGGGTGACCGATGGTATCGCCGTACCCCGGCACGGCAGGACCCCTCCCACCGGCGGTACGCCGGGGAAGGGGTCCACTGCCGTCGGGTGCGCGGCTCAGCCGGTCACGGCCGGGTACGGCGACGGGCACCGCCCCGGCGGGAGCGCCGCCGGCCCGTGCCGGCCTCCCCGTCGTCGCCGTCGGGGTCGCCGAGCGCGTCCGGGTCGTCCGCCCCGGCGAGCCGGGCCGACTCGCCGGTCTGGGCGTCGTCCACGGCCGGGGCGGCCGGGGTCTGCGTCTCGTACCGGGACAGGTCATAGCCCATGGTGTCGTCGTAGCCGTTGTCGGCCGCCGGGGCGGCGACCTCGACCTCGGGGGCCTCGGTGGTCTCCACCACGGCACGCTCCGCGGTCACCGCCTTGCGGGCCCGCCGCCGCGCCGACGCGGTGGCGGTGGGCGACGCCTCGGCCGCCGGGGTGGTGACCGCCGAGGCCACCGTCTTGACCCGTTCGCCCGCGCCACCACCGGTACGCGGCTTCTCCGGCACCGGCTCGGTGTGGATCACCAGACCCCGGCCCTTGCAGCACTCGCACGGCTCGCTGAACGCCTCCAGCAGCCCGGCCCCGATCCGCTTGCGGGTCATCTGCACCAGACCCAGCGAGGTGATCTCGGTCACCTGGTGCTTGGTGCGGTCCCGGCCCAGGCACTCGGTGAGCCGGCGCAGCACCAGCTCCCGGTTGGACTCCAGCACCATGTCGATGAAGTCGATCACCACGATGCCGCCGATGTCGCGCAGCCGCAGCTGGCGGACGATCTCCTCGGCCGCCTCCAGGTTGTTGCGGGTGACCGTCTCCTCCAGGTTGCCCCCGGAGCCGGTGTACTTGCCGGTGTTGACGTCGATGACGGTCATCGCCTCGGTGCGGTCGATCACCAGCGAGCCACCCGAGGGCAGGAAGACCTTGCGGTCCAGCCCCTTGATGATCTGCTCGTCGATCCGGTACTCGGCGAACACGTCGGCGGTGCCGACGTACCGGCGCACCCGGTCGACCAGGTCCGGTGAGACGTGCGACAGGTACGACTCGACCATGCCGTACGACTGCTCGCCCTCGATGACCAGCTCGCGGAAGTCCTCGTTGAACAGGTCCCGGACCACCCGGATCACCAGGTCGGGCTCCTCGTAGAGCAGCACCGGGGCGCCGCCTGCGGTCGCCTTGGCCTGGATGTCCTCCCACTGGGCCTGGAGGCGCTTGACGTCCCGGGCCAGTTCGTCCTCGCTGGCCCCCTCGGCGGCGGTCCGCACGATCACGCCCGCACCGTCGGGGACCAGCTTCTTGAGCACGTCGCGCAGCCGCTTGCGCTCGGTGTCGGGCAGCTTGCGGCTGATCCCGGAGGCGTTGCCGTTGGGCACGTAGACCAGGTGCCGGCCGGAGAGCGCCACGTGGCTGGTCAGCCGGGCGCCCTTGTGCCCGATCGGGTCCTTGGTGACCTGCACCAGCACCGAGTCGCCGGAACGCAACGCCTGCTCGATCGAGCGGGAGCGCCCCTCCAGGCCGCTGCTGTCCCAGTTGACCTCACCGGCGTACAGGACGGCGTTGCGACCGCGCCCGACGTCGACGAAGGCCGCCTCCATGCTGGGCAGGACGTTCTGCACCTTGCCCAGGTAGACGTTGCCGGCCATGGTGCCCGACGAGTTGCGGGTGACGTAGTGCTCGACCAGGACGCCGTCCTCCAGGACCGCGATCTGGGTACGGTCGCCGCGCTGACGGACCGCCATCACCCGGTCGACCGCCTCGCGGCGGGCCAGGAACTCCGACTCGCTCAGGATCGGCGGACGGGTCCGGCGCTGCTCCCGACCGTCCCGGCGACGCTGGCGCTTGGCCTCCAGCCGGGTCGAGCCGGAGACGCCCTGCACCTCGTCGACGGCCTTGCGGGGCTCCCGGATCTTGACCACCGTGGGCACGCCGTCGTCGGCGCCGCCCTCGACGTCCCCGGAACCCCGACGACGCCGCCGACGCCGACGCCGGGTCAGCCCGTCCCCGTCGCCCTCGTCCTCGGCCTCGTCGCCCTCACCCTCGGCCTCGACCTGGGCCGGTTCCTCGGTCTCGTCCTCGTCGGCGTCGTCCGCGCCGCCCTTGCCCCGGCCCCGGCCCCGGCGGCCCCGGCGACGGCGGCGACGCGCGGCGGCCGACTCGTCGTCGTCCTCGTCGTCGTTGTCGTCGCCCTCCTCGGCCTCGCCGGTGGGCTCCTCCACGACGGCCTCGACCGGCTCGACGACCTCGACCGGCTCGACCTCGCGGCGGCCACGGCGACGCCGCCGCCCGGTCTCGACCGGTTCCTCGACGGGCTCCTCGGCGACCGGGCCGGGCTCGACCACCCGGAAGGTGGGCGGCTCCTCCGGCTGCGGGGCCATGAACAGGACCGTCGGCGCGGCGATCGCGGCTCGCCGCCGACGGGTGCGCGGCTGCGGCTCGGCCGGCTCCACCGGCTCGTCGGTGGCCGGCACGGCGACGCCCGGCGACACCTCCCCGGTCCGGTTGCCGGCGGCCGACGGCGAGACGACGGCCGCGCGACCGACGGCGGGCTCCCCGGCAACGGGCTCCACGGCCTCGTCGGCGACGGTCGGCTCGGTCGGGGCGGCCGCCTCGACGGCGGGCTCCTCCTCGTCGAGTGCACCATCCTGAGCTGCGGAAACCTCGCCCACGGTCGCCTGACCGGTCGTCACCTCGGCGGCCGGCGGCGACGCCGGGACCTCGGCGGGCGGCTCGGTCGCCGCCGGGGCGACGGCCTTCTTGCGCCGGGTGCGGGTCACCTTCACCGGCGGGACGAGTTCCGCGCTGCCCTCCTCGACCCCGGCGACGACCACCGGTTCCTCGGCGGCCTTGGCCGGGGTGGCCTTGCGCCGGCGGCGGGTGGTCTTCGGCGCGGAGTCCAGCTCACCGGCGACCGGGACGATCACCTCGGCCTGCTGTGACTCGTCGGTGGCCGACGGGGCGGTGCCGGACGCCTCGGCGGGCGCTCCCCCGGTCAGCTCCGGCTGGCTCAGCGGCGCGGCCCGCCGCCTGGTGGCCCGCCGCCTGGTCGGTGCCGCCACACCCTCCGTGGACGCCGCAGCGCCCTCCGGTGGTGTCGCGGCGGCTCCCGCGCCGGCGTCGATGGTGCTGTCGGCGGTGTCGCCGGCCGGCTGGGAACCGGTCCGTTCGCCGCCCTCGGGCTCGTTCTCGAGCATGGACGTTCTCCAGTTCTGGCGGCCCCGGGCGCGGGTGAGCGCTGCCACGCAGGATCGCCGCAAAAGTGTTTCCGCCGGGCGCGCGACGTGCGCGACCGCCGAAGTCTGCCTGCCAGAACGCCGACCGACGGTCAGCGTTCCCCGATGGCTGCCCCGTCGCGGTCCGCGTCCAACGGATCCACGATCGCGCCCTGCGCGGTCAACACGCCCTGCGCCAGCCGGATCACCCTCGGGGAGACCGGCGGCTCCAGGGCGGCCACCACGCGGAGGCCGGAAAGGACGTCATCGGGTCGTACGGACGGGGTGACCTGCCGTACGACCAGTTCGAGTATCGCACATGACGGCTCCGCCGCCCCGGAAGGCGTCTGCACCGGGGGCAGCACATCGATGCGTGTCACTGCACCTCGCGCGTCGAACGTCCGCCGGCCCTGCTTGGTCATCCGCTCGACCTGCACCTCGTCGGCGGCCACGAAGGCGGAAACCGCCCGTTGCGCCACCGCGTGCTCGACCCCGGGCAGCTCGATGCGCCAGTACGACGCCTCGATCCGCTCGGCCAGACTCCCCCCGGTCGCGACCACCACGTCCAGCACGTCGAGGCCGGGCGAGAGCGCCGCGTCGAGGGCCAGCCGCAGCTGTTCCGGGTCGACCGTCGCCTGGAGGCCGACCTCCAGGTACTCCGCCTCGCTGGCCACACCGGTGGGGGCGGCACTGGCGTAGGAGATCTTCGGGTGCGGGGTGAAGCCCTGGGAGAAGGCCACCGGCACGGCGGCCCGGCGCAGGGCGCGCTCGAAGGCGCGGGCGAAGTCCCGGTGGGAGGTGAACCGCAACGGCCCGCGCTTGGCGTACCGGATCCGGACACGCTGGACGACAGGCGCCTGCCCGCCCTCCGGCTGTGGTTTCCTGCTGATCGTCGTACTCCTCGGTCTGGTCACCGGCCGCCGTCCCCCGTGGCGCGGGCTGCCGGTGACGATAGCCGCACAACCGCCGCAACGGGACGGGTGGCCCGCCGTGGCGCGCCGACCCCCGTCCCGTCGACTGTCACTGCTGGGCGCCGGTGGGCACCTTCAACGCGGTCACCGGGGTGAGCGGCAGGAGCTTGCGGCCGGTGGGACCGATCTGGATCTCGGTGTCCATCGACGGGCAGACGCCGCAGTCGAAGCACGGGGTCCACCGGCAGTCGTCCTGCTCGTACTCGCCGAGCGAATCCTGCCAGTCCTGCCAGAGCCAGTCCTTGTCCAGACCCGAGTCCAGGTGGTCCCAGGGCAGCACCTCCAGCTCGTCGCGCTGGCGGGTGGTGTACCAGTCCAGGTCGACACCGAAGGTCGGGAGCACCGCGTCGGCGGCGTCCACCCAGCGCCGGTACGAGAAGTGCTCGCTCCAGCCGTCGAACCGGCCACCGTTGCGCCACACCTCGTGGATCACCGCGCCGACCCGGCGGTCACCCCGGCTGAGCAGGCCCTCGATCAGCGACGGCTCCCCGTCGTGGTAGCGGAAGCCGATCGCCCGGCCGAGCGAGCGGTCCGCGTTGATGGCCTGCTTGAGCAGCTTGAGCCGGCCGTCGATGACCTCGGGCCGCTCCATCGACGCCCACTGGAACGGGGTGTGCGGCTTGGGCACGAACCCGCCGATCGAGACGGTGCAGCGGATGTCCTTGGAGCCGGTCGCCGCCCGCCCGGCCCGGATCACCTCGTGCGCCATGTCGGCGATCTCCAGGACGTCGGCGTCGGTCTCGGTGGGCAGGCCGCACATGAAGTACAGCTTCACCTGCCGCCAGCCGTTGGTGTACGCGGTGACCACCGTGCGGATGAGGTCGTCCTTCGACACCATCTTGTTGATGACCTTGCGGATCCGCTCCGACCCGCCCTCCGGGGCGAAGGTCAGCCCGGTGCGCCGGCCGTTGCGGGACAGCTCCTGCGCCAGGTCGATGTTGAACGCGTCCACCCGGGTCGACGGCAGCGACAGCGACACGTTGGTGCCGGCGTACTGCTCGGCCAGGCCGGAGCACATGTCACCGATCTCGGAGTGGTCGGCCGAGGACAGCGACAGCAGGCCCACCTCGTGGAAGCCGGAGAACTCCAGCCCCTGCTGCACCATCTGCCCCACCGTGGTGATTGACCGCTCCCGCACCGGACGGGTGATCATGCCGGCCTGGCAGAACCGGCAGCCCCGGGTGCAGCCCCGGAAGATCTCCACCGCGTACCGCTCGTGCACCGTCTCGGCCAGCGGCACCAGCGGCTTCTTCGGGTACGGCCAGGCGTCCAGGTCCATCGTCGTGCGCTTGTGCACCCGGAACGGCACGTCCGGGCGGTTCGGCACCACCCGCTGGATCCGGCCGTCGGGCAGGTAGTCCACGTCGTAGAAGCGCGGCACGTAGACGCTCTCGGTGCGGGCCAGCCGCAGCAGCAGCTCGTCCCGGCCACCCGGGGAGCCCTCCGCCTTCCACTCCCGGACGATCGTGGTGATCTCCAGGACCGCCTCCTCGCCGTCGCCGAGCACGGCGGCGTCGATGAAGTCGGCGATCGGCTCCGGGTTGAACGCGGCGTGCCCGCCGGCCACGATCACCGGGTCGGCGTCGGTGCGGTCGGCCGCCAGCATCGGAATGCCGGCCAGGTCGATCGCGGTGAGCAGGTTGGTGTACCCCAGCTCGGTGGAGAACGAGACCCCGAACACGTCGAACCGGCGCACCGAGCGGTGCGCGTCGACGGTGAACTGCGGCACGCCATGGGTGCGCATCAGCGCCTCCAGGTCCGGCCAGACCGCGTACGTCCGCTCGGCCAGCACGTCGGGCAGCTCGTTGAGCACCTCGTACAGGATCTGCACGCCCTGGTTGGGCAGGCCCACCTCGTACGCGTCGGGGTACATCAGCGCCCACCGTACGGTTGCGGCGTCCCAGTCCTTGACCACCGCGCCCAGCTCGCCACCGACGTACTGGATGGGCTTGGTCACCTGGGGCAGCAGCGCCTCCAGCCTTGGCCACACCGACAACGTGGTGTCGTGGTGCGGCGACGCGACCGCCGCGTCGTCGGTCGGGGCCGCGGCGGGGCGCGGGGTCGTGGACGGAGCACTCATGGAGCCCAAGGGTACGCGTCCACCGGCGGTCGGCTCGCCGCACCGCCGACCTGCCCGCTCCGTCACCCACCGTCCCGCCCGCTCCGCCGTCCGGCCGGTCGGACGGCGGAGACCGCACCCGCAGGTCCCCGGGCCGGCTGTGCGAGGCTTCCCGGTCGGCGGGGGCCGAGGGCGGCCGATTGGTCGAGGTGGCAGCCCGGTACTAACCTCGCAAGCCGGTGCGAGAGGAGATTGCCGCGATGCCGGAGCCGCAGCCGGGAGCAGACCGGCCGGCCGACGGGGACGCCCCCGTCCCGGGTCGGCAGCAGGGTCCGGTGGTCGCCACCGGTCCGGCCGACCTCCCCGTACCGCCGTCCGGCGGCCCCGCCGAACCGGCGACGCCGGCCGGTGAGCCCGTTCCGGCTCCCCCGGCCGACCCCGCGCCGCCGGCCGGTGACGCCACCGCCACCGCCGCGCCCGTCGATGCCACCGCCGCGCCGGAAACCCCGGCCGAACAGGACAAACCGGCCACGCAGGTCGACCCGGTGACGCAGAGCGGCCCGACCGGACAGGACGACGCGCCTGCCCCGAGCGCCCCCACCGGGCAGGACGACCCGACCGCCGCACAGGACGGCCCGGCGACGCAGGACGACGCGACCGAGCAGGACGACCCCGCGACGCAGGACGACCCCGCCGACCAGGACGACCCGGCCACGCAGGGGGGCCCGGACGCACAGGATGAGCAGGCCGGGCCGGCAGAGCCGCTACCGCCCGCCGAACCGGCCGCGCCTGCCGGGCAACCCGACCCGCCGGCACCCGGCAGCCCCACCGCGCAGTCCGGTCTGCCGGAACCGGGCAACATGCCGGAGCAGACCGGCCCCGAGGATCCGACCGACCCCGGGGACCCGACCAGCCCGGCAGGCCAGGTCAGCCCGGCAGGCCAGTTCAGCCCGGCCTGGCCCGTTCCACCAGCCGGGTCCGCCGATCCGGTGGAGTCGGCTGGTCCGGCACGGGGGGTCGCACCCGGCCCGGTCACCCCGGTGCGGGGGTCGGCCGCCGTTCCGGGCCGGATCACCCCGCCCGGAGCACCGCACCGGCCCGACGCCACCCGGGTGGAGCACCCGGGCGGGCAGCACCCCGACCCCACGCGCATCGATCGGCATCCCGACGACACCCCGGTGGCGCAGCGGCCGGACGCCACCCGGATCGAGCACCCGGGCGGGCAGCGCCCCGACCAGACGCTGGAGGAGCCGGCGGTGCCCCGGTGGAGCGGCTCCGCCGCCGTGCCCGCGCCACCGCCACGCCGACCCGGGTGGGGTGAGTCGGTCGAGTTCGTCCCGCTTCCACCGCCCCCGCCACCGCCACCGGAGCTGCCCGAGCACCGCACCCCTGTCGACCCGTGGGCGGGTGCCGACACCGGTGGCTGGGACGTGCACCATCCGGAGCTGACGCCGCTGCCGTACGCCCCGCCGCCACCGACCCGCCCCTACCCGGCAGCCGGTGACCAGCCGCCTGCCGCCGCGGCGGTCCCGCCGTACCAGCCCACCCCGCCGCAGCAGCACACGCCGACCCCGCCACGCCAGCACAGCCCGGCGACGCCGTACCCGTCGGCGGCACCGACCGCCCCGGCCACGCCCTCGCCGACCCGGCCGTACCCGGTCACGCCGGTGCCCGCCGCACGGCCGGCACCCCCGCCGCCGGCCCGCCCGGTGTCGCCCCCGTCGGCCCGCCCGGCGTCACCGCCGCCTCCGCCGCCCGCGTCGCCCCGCCCGCCGAAGCAGCGGCGGGTCCGCCCGCAGCCGCCCGCCCCGCCGCCGCAGCCACCGCCCAACCGGCCACCCAAGGGGTACGTCCGCCGCAAGCGGCGACGCTGGCCCTGGGTGCTGCTGCTCAGCCTGGCCTGCTGCTGCGGCTGTCCCGCCTGGTTCGGCAGGCCGGCCTGGGAGCAGTACCCGGCCGACGCCGCCCTGCCCGTCCAGGTGGCCGACCTGACCCTGCGGTCGGACTCCGGCGGCGAGGTCGACAAGCTCAAGGCCGAGGTACGCAAGGCGAACCTGCTCGCCGAGGACGTCTACGCCGGGGTCTACAGCACCTCCGACGGCAAACGGGTGACCGTCTTCGGGGACACCGGCTTCCGGCTCCGGCCGGAGTCAGACGCGGACGAGGCGATGGTGCGGTTGACCGACACCTTCGGCCTGGGTACGCCCCAACCTGTCGACAGCGGCGTCCGGGGCCGGTACGAGCGCTGCGCCACCGGGTCGTCCGAGGGCACCGACGTGGTGGTCTGCACCTCGGTGGACTACGGCAGCAGCGCCACCGGGGTGTTCACCAGGCTGTCGGTGGACGACAGCGCCCGGCTGCTCGCCACGATGCGCGCCCAGATCGTCACCCCGAAGCAGGGCTGAGTCGGGGCGGGCGGTCAGGCCGGGGCGCTGCCGGCGGTGGACGTACCGCCCGAGGTGGGCTCGGCACGGCGGGGAGCGTACCGGGGGACGTACTCCTGGCCGGTGAGCTTCTGGATCTCGGCCATCATCTCGTCGGTCATCTCCCGCAGCGAGGTGCGGTCGTCGCCGCGGCCGGTGAAATCCAGCGGCTTGCCGAACCGGATGACGATCTTCGCCTTGCCGGGGCGGGGAATCCGGGTGCCGATCGGCTGGACCTTGTCGGTGCCGGTCACCCCGACCGGGATCACCGGCACCCCGGCCGCCACCGCCAGCCGGGCGGTACCGGTCCGTCCCCGGTAGAGCCGGCCGTCGGGCGACCGGGTCCCCTCGGGATAGACGGCGACCAGGTCCCCGCCGCGCAGCGCGGGGATGGCCGCGTCGAACGCGGACAGCGCGGCCCGGCCACCGGCCCGCTCGACCGGGATGGCACCGAGGCCGGTGAGCACGAACTTGGACAGCGCACCCTTCGGGCCGGTGCCGGTGAAGTACTCCGACTTGGCCCAGAAGGCGAGGTGCCGGGGAACGACGGTGCCGAGCAGCAACTCGTCGGCGACGGAGAGGTGGTTGCCCGCGAAGATCGCGCCGCCGGTCGCCGGAATGTGCTCCAGGCCCTCCACGACCGGGCGGAACGCCAGCCGCATCGCGGGTCCCACGGTGAGCTTGCCGATGGTGTAGAGCAGCGGCACGGGTCCTCCGGCGGTCGTACGGTGAAACAGGCGGTGTCACGGTAGCGGACGGACGCCCGTACGACCCAACGGGTGCACGCGCGTCCGCCTGCTGGATGGCGCGGGTGATCGGTGGGTCCCGGCCGTCGGGCCGGGACCCACCGACGACCTCACACCGGGCGGACGGTCACCGTCACCCGCTCGCCGTCGCCGACCTCACCGGTGAAGCCGTCGACGCCGTCGGCGAAGTCCACCGTGTCGGCCAGCACCTCCCGGGCCACGAACCCGGTGTACGCCGACACCGCCGCCCGGACCTGCTCGGAGGCCGCCACCGACACCACGATCCGGTCGGAGATGTCCAGGTCGGCATCCCGACGGGCCTGCTGCACCACCCGGACCACGTCCCGGGCCAGCCCCTCGGCGGCCAGTTCCGGGGTGACCTCGGTGTCGAGCACCACCACGCCCTCACCACCGGGCAGCGGCGCGGAGTGCTCGGCGTCGGCGGCGACCAGCCGCAGCTCGTACTCGCCCTCGGCGAGGGTGACCCCGGCGGCGACCGGAGCGCCGTCGCGCAGCTCCCACTCCCCCGCCTTGACCGCCCTGATCACCTGCTGCACCTGCTTGCCGACCCGGGGGCCGAGCGCCCGGGGCACCACCGTCAGCACCTGCTGGCAGTAGCTGGCGACCTCCGCCGAGAACGCCACCTCCTTGACGTTGACCTCGTCGGCGACCAGGTCGGCGAACGGCCGGAGCTGGTCGGCGACCGGGGAGGCCACGGTCAGCTTCGGCAGCGGCAGCCGGACCCGCAGCCCCTTGGCCTTGCGCAGCGACAGCGCCGCCGAGCAGACGTCCCGGGTGGCGTCCATCGCCGCGACCAGGTCGTGGTCGGCGGGCAGATCCTGCGCCGACGGCCAGTCGGTCAGGTGCACCGACCGCTCGCCGGTCAGCCCGCGCCAGATCTCCTCGGCGGTCAGCGGGGCCAGCGGCGCCACCACCCGGCAGAGCGTCTCCAGCACCGTCCACAGGGTGTCGAACGCGTCGGCGTCACCCGACCAGAACCGGTCCCGGGAGCGCCGCACGTACCAGTTGGTCAGCGCGTCGAGGTAGGACCGGACGGAGGCGCACGCCCCGGAGATGTCGTACGCGTCCATCTGCGTGCCGACGGTCTCCACCAGCTCGCGGGTCTTGGCCAGCACGTACCGGTCGAGCAGGTGCGTGCTGTCCACCCGCCGCCGGGCGGTGTGCCCGTCGGCGTTGGCGTAGAGCGAGAAGAAGTACCAGACGTTCCACAGCGGCAGCAGCACCTGCCGGACGGCGTCGCGGATCGCCGGTTCGGTGACCGCCATGTCGCCGCCGCGCAGCACCGGCGAGGACATCAGCATCCAGCGCATCGCGTCCGAGCCGTACGCGTCGAAGACGTGGTAGACGTCCGGGTAGTTGCGCAGGCTCTTGGACATCTTGCGCCCGTCGGAGCCGAGCAGGATGCCATGGCTGAGGCAGTTGCGGAACGCCGGCCGGTCGAACAGCGCGGTGGCCAGCACGTGCATGGTGTAGAACCAGCCCCGGGTCTGCCCGATGTACTCGACGATGAAGTCGCCCGGGTAGTGGTGCTCGAACCAGTCCGCGTTCTCGAACGGGTAGTGCACCTGGGCGAACGGCATCGACCCGGACTCGAACCAGCAGTCCAGCACCTCCGGCACCCGACGCATCGTCGAGCGCCCGGTCGGGTCGTCCGGGTTGGGGCGGGTCAGGTCGTCCACGGCCGGCCGGTGCAGGTCGGTCAGGCGTACGCCGAAGTCCCGCTCGATCTCGGCCAGCGAGCCGTACACGTCGACCCGCGGGTAGTTCGGGTCGTCGGACTTCCAGGCCGGGATCGGGGAGCCCCAGAACCGGTTGCGGCTGATCGACCAGTCCCGGGCGTTGGCCAGCCACTTGCCGAACGAGCCGTCCTTGATGTGGCCGGGCGTCCAGTTGATCTGCTGGTTCAGCTCGACCATCCGGTCCCGGAACTGCGTCACCGCGACGAACCACGACGACACCGCCTTGTAGACCAGCGGGGTGTCGCAGCGCCAGCAGTGCGGGTACGAGTGGGTGTAGGTGTCCTGCTTCAACACCACCCCCCGCTCCTTGAGCTCCCGGATCACCGGCTTGTTGACGTCGAAGACCTGCTCGCCCTGGTAGGGCGGGACCAGCGCGGTGAACCGGGTGTGGTCGTCCACGGTGACGATGGTGGGGATGCCGGCGGCGTTGCAGACGTTCTGGTCGTCCTCGCCGAAGGCCGGGGCCAGGTGCACGATCCCGGTGCCGTCCTCGGTCGTGACGAACTCCGCGCCGAGCACCTGGTAGGCGTTCTCCCCGGCCTGCTCGACGAGGAAGTCGTAGAGCGGGGTGTAGCGGCGGCCGACCAGGTCCCGGCCGTACACGGTGCCGACCTGCTCGTAACCTTCCAGCTCCTTGGCGTACGCGCCGAGCCGGGCCGCGCCGACGACGAACCGTTCCCCGTCGCGGTCGAGCACCGCGTACTCGATGTCGGGGCCGACGGCGAGCGCCAGGTTGGACGGCAGGGTCCACGGCGTGGTGGTCCACACGCCCAGCCGCACCGGCCCGCGCAGCAGCTCCGGGGCGTTCTCGTCGGGGGTGAGGGTGAACCACACCGACAGGGTCGGGTCGTGCCGGTCGCGGTAGACGTCGTCCATCCGGGTCTCGGTGTTCGACAGCGGCGTCTCGCACCGCCAGCAGTACGCCAACACCCGGAAGCCCTCGTAGACCAGGCCCTTGTCGTGCAGGGTCTTGAAGGCCCACATGACGCTTTCCATGTAGTCCAGGTCGAGGGTCTTGTAGTCGTTGGTGAAGTCGACCCAGCGGGCCTGCCGGGTGACGTACCGTTCCCAGTCCTGGGTGAACTCCAGCACCGAGGAGCGGCACGCCTCGTTGAACCGGGCCACCCCGAGGTCGAGGATCTCCGCCTTGCTGGTGATGCCGAGCTGCTTCTCGGCCACCACCTCGGCGGGCAGGCCGTGGCAGTCCCAGCCGAAGCGCCGCTCGACGTGCCGGCCGCGCATGGTCTGGTAGCGCGGCACCACGTCCTTGACGTACCCGGTGAACAGGTGGCCGTAGTGCGGCAGGCCGTTGGCGAACGGCGGGCCGTCGTAGAAGACGTACTCGTTCTTGCCGTCGTCGCCGGCCGGCCGGGCCGCCACCGAGGCCTCGAAGGTGTGGTCGGCGCTCCAGTGCTCCAGGACACGGCGCTCGACCGCGGGCAGGTCCGGGCTCGCCGGGACGCCGGCGGCGGTCGGGTCGTGCAACGGATAGCCCATCGGGGGTCGCTCTCCTCTGGCAGCTCACTCAGTCGTGGTCTGCGAGGACGAGCCCTGTGCCGGCACGCCGTCGTCGACGCCCCGGGCCGGGCCCGCGGTACCACCCCGCTTGACGGTCAGGATCGACCGCCCGCTCGTTGGTCGGCTGTGACGGGCCGCCCCGTCCGGTTCTAGTCGGGCCCTCGGGGCCCTTTCTTCCGGAGGCTCACCGGTGATGGCCGGGTCGAAGCCTGTACCGGCAAGGATACTCGACCGGTGCGGGTCGCCGCCGCCGAGTAACGGGGGTGCGGCGGGCCCGGCCGACCCATAGATTCGCGGCCATGGGTGAGCACGCGATCGAGGCGGTGGGGCTGCACCGCAGCTACCGCAGCCGGACCGGCTGGTTACGACCGCAGCGCCGGGAGGTGCACGCCGTCGCCGGGGTCGACCTCGCGGTGGGCCACGGTGAGCTGTTCGGCCTGCTCGGCCCGAACGGCGCCGGCAAGACCACCACCATCAAGCTGCTCAACACCCTGCTCGTCCCGACCGGGGGCGAGGCGAGGATCTGCGGCTTCGACGTGGTCCGGCAGACCCGGGAGGTGCGCCGGCGCATCGGGTACGTCTTCGGCGGCGACCGGGGCCTCTACGACCGGCTCTCCGCCCGGGACAACCTGCGCTACTTCGCCGAGTTGTACGGCGTACCGGGCCGGGAGCAGAAGCGTCGGATCGCGGAGCTGTTCGAGCTGGTCCGGTTGACCGGCCGGGAGGACGACCGGGTCGAGGGCTACTCCCGGGGGATGCGCCAGCGGCTGCACATCGCCCGGGGGCTGCTGCACCGGCCCCGGGTGCTGTTCCTCGACGAGCCGTCGATCGGGGTCGACCCGGTGGCCGCCCGGGAGCTGCGGCAGACCGTCGCCGACCTGGCCGCCACCGGCACCACCGTGCTGCTGACCACGCACTACATGGCCGAGGCCGACGAGTTGTGCGGCCGGATCGCGGTGATCGCGGGCGGCCGGATCCAGGCCCTGGGCACCCCCGCCGAGCTACGCCACCACGCCGACGGCCGGCGGGTGCTGGAGGTGGAGGCGTACGGGGTGACCGACGGGCAGCTGGCCGCCATCCGGGCCCGGCCGGGCGTACGCGAGGTGAGCCTGGCGGTGCACGGGGCGGCGCAGCTGCTCGGGGTGCAGTCCGACGCGAGGGTGGACGTGCAGGCCGACGTGCTGCGGGAGCTGGGCGGGGTACGGCTGGGCCGGGTGACCGCCCGGCAGCCCACCCTGGAGGACGCGTACGTGGCGATCGTCAACCGGGCGACGACGCCGGTGCCCGGGCCGGTGCCGGCGTGAACACCGTACGGATGATCGCGGTCGGCGCGCTGCTGCACGTCAAGCAGCTCAGCCGTTCCCCGTTCGAGATCGCCATCGCGTTGATCGTGCCGGTGGTGCAGGCGACCCTGGCGGTCTACCTGTTCCGCGCCGGCGGTGAGCCGGACCGGTTGCTGGAGGCGGCGGTCGGCGCGGGCCTGATGGGGGTCTGGTCGACGGTGCTGTTCGGCTCCGGCGGGGCGATCCAGAACCAGCGCTGGCAGGGCACCCTGGAAATGATCATGTTGGCGCCCCGGCCGCCGGCGCTGGTGCTGCTGCCGGTCACCCTGGCCACCGGCGTCACCGGCACCTACGCGATGCTCGCCACCCTGGCCTGGGGCCGGCTGCTCTACGGCATCCCGCTCGACTTCGCCCACCCGGTGGCCTTCCCGGTGGCGGTGGCCGGTTGCATCGCCGGGCTGGGCATGTTCGGCCTGCTGCTGGCGTCCAGCTTCGTGCTGCTGCGGCACGCCAACGCGCTGGCGAACATGCTGGAGTACCCGATCTGGCTGGTCTCCGGGATGCTCGTGCCGGTCACCGCGCTGCCCGGCTGGACCGGGCCGGTCGCCGCGGTGCTGCCGACCACCTGGGGTGCCCGCGCGGTGCACGAGGCGGCGTCCGGCGGGCCGGTCTGGCCGGCGCTGGGCGTCTGCCTGGCGATCAGCCTGGCCTGCCTGGCCGCCGGCTGGGCCCTGATGACGTACGTCGAGCGCCGGGCCCGGGTCACCGCGACCCTGGCCCTGGCCTGAGGAGGCACCGGTGGGCGCGCTGCTGCGGCTGGTCGGGGTGGGCGGGGTCATCGCCTACCGGGCCCTGTTCAACTGGACCACCCCGTCGATCTTCGTGGGCACCCTGCTGGTGGGCCCGCTGTTCCAGCTCTTCTTCTTCGCCTACCTGGGGCGGGAGTTCGGGGTCGCCGACGACCGGTTCTACATCGTCGGCAACGCGGTGCTCACCGCCGCGCTGGCCTGCGTCTACGGCGGCACCATGGCGGTGGCCAACGAGCGGCGTTTCGGCACCCTGGGGCACGTGCTGCTCTCCCCGCGCAGCCGCACTGCCATCTTCCTCGGCCGGGTGCTGCCGTACGCCGGCAACGGCCTGCTGATCGCGGCGAGCACGCTCACCGTGGCCGCGCTCCTGCTCGGCCTGCGGGTCCCGGCCACCGCCCTGCCCGGCCTGCTGCTGGCGCTGGCCACCGCCTCGCTGGCCTGCGGTTTCTTCGGCCTGACCCTGGGCGCGCTGGGGTTGCGCTTCCGGGACGTCTTCCTGATCTCGAACGTGGCGGTGGCGCTGCTGCTGCTGTTAACCGGGGTGAACGTGCCGGCCGACGACCTGCCGGCGGGCATCCGTGCGGTGGGCGCGGTGCTGCCGATCACCCATGCCGCCGACGCGGCCCGGCGGCTGGCCGGCGGCGCTCCGCTGGGCGACGTCCTGCCGGCGATCGGCGCGGAGCTGGCCGTCGGGGTCGGCTACGCCGTGTTGGCGGCCGGGCTGCTGCGGGTCTTCGAGGCGGAGTCCCGTCGCCGCGCCTCGCTGGACACCCTCTGAGCCGGCGGCGCTAGCCGGTGACCTCCAGGTAGCGGTCGACCATCGCGTCGACCTGCGCCGGCACCTGGAGCTGCACGAAGTGCCCGGAACCCACGGTCTGCCCGATGAACGCCTGCGGGGCGAGTTCGGCCAGCCGGGCGTAGTCGGCGAACGGGGCGTTGCTGCCCACGAAGAGCAGCGGGCGGTCCCAGCGGCGCAGGGCGGCCACGTCCTGCTCGGCGGCGATCCAGTCGGCCAGCCCGGCGATCGGCGCGTACGCCACCTCGGTCGACGGGCGGGCGGTGGCCGCCACCACCCGCTCCACCAGGCGCGGGTCGGAGTACGGCGGGAAGTACGACCTGACGATCGACTCCCGGACCGCGCCCGAGGTGTCCTCCCGCAGCGACGCCGCCACCTGGGCGATCGCGGCGGCGGAACCGGGTGCCCCGGCCACCGCGGAGTCGAGCAGCCCCAGCCGGGTGAACCGGTCCCGGTCCCCGGCGGCGGCCTGCAGCGACCAGACCCCGCCCAGGCTGTGCCCGATCACGAAGACCCGGCGCAGGTCGAGCGCGGCGGCGAAGGCCCGCAGGTGACCGGCCATCGCGGTGACCGCGTAGCCGTCGGCCGGGGGCGGGCTGGCCCCGTGGCCCGGCATGTCGACGGCGATCACCCGGTCCTGGCGGGTGGCCAGGTGCCGGGCCAGGGGTGCCATGAAGTCGTGGTCGCAGCACCAGCCGTGCACCAGCAGGAAGGTGCTCCGCCTGCCGTGCCCGTACGTCCAGTACCGCATCCCGGCGGCAGTCTGCCCGTCCATCGTCGAACCCTCCCCGGTGTTTTCGCAGGTAGTGGCGTCCTTCCACTTAAGCGCGCCCGGTCGGACAGGGCACGGCGTATTGTTCCTTTTGGCACACCTGGACCTTTTCGGGTGGCGCAGCGGTGGGACGGGAGCGGGCCGTGGACGGGCGGATCGACGAGTTCTTCGCCGCCCTGGCCGCCGACGGCCGGGGCCGGTTGCCCGTCGCCCCCAGCGGACTGCTCCGCTTCGACGTCGTCGCCGAGGGCGGCGAGACCGCCACCTGGTTCGTCCGGCTCGCCGGTGCACAGACCCGGGTCACCCGCACCGGCGAACACCCCGACTGCACGGTGGAGGTTCGGCCGGAGGCGTTCGCCCGGCTGCTGGCCGGTCGGGACAACCTGGTGTCGATGCTGCTGCGCGGCGACATCTCGGTCGCCGGCGACCTGGCGCTGCTGTTCACCTTCCGGCGGCTGCTGCCGGTCGACGCCGACAGCGTCGGCACCGAACCCGCCGCCGAGCTGGCCCCCCACACCGCCACCGGCGTCGTCGGGCTGAACGAGGTCACCAGCGTCTTCGCCGGCAACATTTTCATGATCAGCGAGAGGAACGGGAATGTGTCGGCCGCGCCGACCTCCCCGCTCGGGCTCTTCTCCTTCGACACCCGGTTCCTGTCCACCTGGCGGCTGACCATCAACAGCGAATCCCTCTCGGTGCTCTCCGTCGACGACGTCGCCACCTACGAGGCGAAGTTCGGGCTGGTCCCCGGCGAACCCACCCACTACGTCAACGCCACCACCTCCGTGCTGCGGCACCGCTGGGTCGGTCCGGAGTACGAGGAAGAGATCACCCTGTTCAACTACGCGCCGGAACCGGTGCGCTACGTCGTCCGACTCGACGTCGGCGCGGACTTCGCCGAGGTGCTGGAGGTCCGCGACGGCTTCAAGCGGGCCCGACCGGTGACCGCCACCGTCGCCGACGACGCGCTACGGCTGCACTACCGGCGGGCCGGCCTGCACCGGGAGACGGTGATCACCGCCAGCACCCCGGCCGCGCTCGACCAGCACGGCCTGACCTGGACGGTCACCGTCGAACCCCACGGCTCCTGGTCCACCCGGCTGCGGGTGCTGGCCCTGCTACGCGACCTGCACCGCCGTGACCTACGGGAACGGCTGACCAGTTCGGTGGGCCGCAGCGGGCACCAGCGGGGCCGGGAGATCGCCGCCCGCACCGCCGGGGTGCCCCGGCTGCGCGCCGACCACAAACCGCTCCAGCAGGCGTACGAGTACGGCGTACGCGACCTGGCCGCGCTGCACTACCCCGGGCTGAACTTCCAGACCGCGCTGCCCGCCACCGGACTGCCCTGGTCGATGGCGCTGCTCGGCCGGGAGAGCCTGGTCAGCAGCTTCCAGGCGCTCCCCTTCATGCCCGAACGGGCGGTCAACACGCTGCGTATCCTGGCGCTGAGCCAGGGCGTCCGGCACGACCCGTTCCGCGGCGAACAACCCGGCAAGATCGTCCAGGAGAGCCGGTACGGCGACTCCGGTGCGTTCAACGACACCCCGGAGTCGGCCAGCTTCAGCGCGGTCGACACCACCGCCGCCTTCGTCATCCTGCTCGACGAGTACGAACGCTGGACCGGCGACGCGGACCTGGTACGCCGGTTCGAGTTCGAGATCCGGGCCGCCATCGGCTGGCTCGAACGCGACGCGGACCGGGCCGGCAGCGGCTATGTCTGGTCCACCCAGCACCCGACCCGCACCGGGCCGCAGAACGAGAGCTGGCGCAACTCCGCCGACGCGATCTGCTTCGACGACGGCCGCCCACCCACCTACCCGCTGGCGATCTGCGAGATCCAGGGGTACGCCTTCGAGGCCCGCCGTCGGGCCGCCCGGATGGCCCGCCGGTTCTGGGACGACCCCGCCTGGGCCGACCGGCTCGAACGCGACGCCGCCCGGCTGCGGGACCGGTTCGACCGGGACTTCTGGCTGCCCGACCGGGGCCACTACGCGGTGGCGGTGCAGCTCGACGGCGTCCCGCTGGACTCCCTCACGTCCAACATGGGGCAACTGCTGTGCACCGGCATCGTCGCCCCGCACCGCGCCGAGCAGCTGGTGGCGCACCTGATGTCCCCGGCGCTGTACTCCGGCTGGGGCATCCGCACCCTGGCCAGTACGGCGGCCGACTACAACCCGCTGGGCCACCACACCGGCGCGGTCTGGCCCTGGGAGAACTCGCTGATCGCCTGGGGGCTGCGCCGGGCCGGGTTCCGGGCGCAGGCCGCCCGGGTCGCCACCGGGCTGCTCGACGCCGCCCGGCACTTCCAGGGCCGGCTGCCGGCGTACCTCACCGGCTACGACCGGGCCACCACCCACGTCCCCGTCCCGCACGGGTTCACCGACAGCCCGTACGCGCCGTCGGCCGGGGCGCCCCTGATGCTGCTGCGCGCGCTGCTCGGACTCGAACCGTACGAGGACCATCTCGCCGTCGACGCCGCCGTCCCCGAGGAACTGGGCGAGATCGAACTGCTCGACATCAAGGGCCGCTGGGGGTACGCCGACGCGCTCGGCCGGGGCCGCCCGTTCCGCGACCGCCCCGTCCCCTGACCTCCCCCGCGCCCCACGACCCGGTCGGCCGGTGGCATCCGCCCGGGTCAGCGCGGGCTCAGCCCAGGGCGGGGAACCACAGGGCGATCTCGCGCTTGGCACTGTCGGTGGAGTCCGAGGCGTGCACCAGGTTCTCCCGGTTGGACAGCGACAGGTCGCCCCGGATCGTGCCGGCGGCTGCCTTCCGCCCATCGGTGCTGCCGATCATCGCCCGGACCACCTCGATCACCTGGTCGCCGGAGAGCACCAGCGACACCAGCGGCCCGCTGGTCATGAACGTCTTCAGCGGCGGGTAGAACGGCTTGTCCACGTGCTCGGCGTAGTGCTGGTCGGCGAATCCGCCGTCCAGCGTCCGGATCTCCAGCGCGTCGATCCGCAGGCCCTTGCGCTCGAAGCGGGAGACGATCTCGCCGACCAGGCCACGGCGCACCGCGTCGGGCTTGATCAGTACGAGGGTGCGCTCATCCGCGCTGCTGCTGGACACGCTGGGTTCCTCCTGTGCGCACAAGGCGGTTCGGCTGGGTACGGTCAGCCTAGCGACCCGGTCCCGGCACCGGCGCGGCGGCTGCTCTTTCCCTCGGTCGCCGCGCGGCCTAGCCTGGCTCTGACCCCTGGGAGGTCCACTGTGGCGAATGGCGGGAACCGCACCATCGCGCCGGTACGCAAGCTGATCGCCGTGGTGCTCGGCACCGTGGCGGCCTTCGTCGTCCTGTTCGGGCTGGGCATGACCAGCTGGGCCATCGTCGCGCTGGGGGTGGCCCTGGTCGTGCTCGCCGTCGCCCTGGGCACCGTGCGCGGCGGCGGACGCACCTGGGTGGTCGGCGTCGGCCACGTACACAGCGCCTCCGAACCCCCCACCCAGTACGCCTTCGGCCGGTGCGAACTCCAGTTGGTGATCGACGCGCCGGGCCTGCCGCCCCGGTCCAAGAAGATCATCGAACCCCGGGTGCCGGTGGCGAAATGGCCGTCACTGGGGCAGACCCTGCCGATCCGGGTGGCCCTGGACGACCAGCGGCACGTCCGCGTCCTCTGGGACGAGGTGCCGACCCACACCGAGGCCGCCACGGGCGTGACCGACCTGCCCCCGGAGTACGCCGACGCCGAGCCGCTCGACGACATGCTGATCCAGCAGGAGGCCCCGCCGTGGGCGGGCCGGACGGCCGACGACGACTTCCACGACGAGTTCCGGGACGACCTGCGCGAGCCGCCGCCCGCCGACCCGGTCCGGGCCGAGCCGCTGCGCCCGGAGTCGCCGCACCCGGACCCGGTCCGGGCCGAGCCGCTGCGCGACGACGTCGAGGTGCTGACCGACGACGAGCGGGAGCCGGTGGTGGTGCACCAGCGGCCGGGCGGCCCGGTGGTGCTGGAGGGCACTCTGGTGGAGCAGCCCACGGCCGGCCAACTCCCCCGCCGGGCCACCGCCCCCACCACCGCCGGCACCGCTTCGGCAGCCACCGCTTCGGCAGCCACCGCCGGCACCGCCTCGGCCGCTGCCGGCACCGCCGCCGGGACGGCCACCGCCGCGCCCGCCCCCCGGCCGCCCGCCGAGGAACGGTTCGACGCGCCGATTCTCGACCCGGTCGACGTCCCGCTGGACGCCCCCACCACCACCGGCGACGGCCGGCTCGACCCCGACCTGGACGAGGCGATCTTCGGGTACGACCCGGCCGCCGCGACCGCCGGGGGCGACGATGCGGCCGGCCCGATCAGCGGCGTCGGGCTGACCCTGCTGGTCACCGACCTGTCCCGCTCGCTGGACTTCTACCGGGACCTGGGCTTCGAGGAGTTCGACCGGGGTGCCGGCAACGCGGTGCTCGCCTCCGGGCAGACCCGGCTGGTGCTGCGCGAGGTGACCGGGGCCGCCCCGATAAGCCGCCGGCTGGTCCACGTCAACCTGGAGGTCGACGACATCGAGACGGCGTACCGGCGGCTCAAGGACACCGGCGTCCGGTTCACCTACGCGCCCCGGGTGGTCAACCGGGGCACCAGGCTGGAGGTGTGGGCCGCCGCCTTCCGGGACCCGGACGGGCACGGCATCGCGCTGACCCAGTGGCGGGAACGCGCCGAGGCGTGACCCGGCTCAGCCGAGGATGACCCGCCGCACGTGCAACGCGTACGCCCAGACCAGGGCGAAGATGATCCCGAGTCCGAACAGCGACCAGTGCAGCAGGCCGGCGAGCAGCAGCAGCCCCTGCAACACGGTGCCCGCCGACCAGGCCCACCGGCGGCGCATCAGGCCGGCCAGCAGGACCGCCGCCACGGCCAGCGCCACGGTGGCCGCGATCGCCGCCCCGCCGAAGTGCCCGCCGACCAGCCGGATCGGCTGGATCGCCAGCAGCAGCACCAGCGCCTCCAGGCCGAGCGTCCCGGCCCCGAGCCCCCGGACGGCCGCCTCGGGATTACGCAGCCCCGAACGCCGCCCAGCCGGGCCACTGCCCTCGGCCGGGCCGGTGTCCTGCGCCGATCCGGTGTCCTGCGGGCCCGTGTCCTGCGCCGGGGCGGTGCGGTCGGGCGCTCCGGCGCTGTCGGCCCGGCCGGCACTCCCGGCCGGCTCCGGTTGGTCGGCAGGGGCGCGGTCCCGGCGTGGGCCACCCGGGGTCGGGCCGGTCATCGCTTGAGCAGCCGTCGGGCGTCGGCCACCGTCACCACCGAACCGGTGACCAGCACCCCCACCCCGGCCAGTTCCCCGGGGACGTCGTACTCGGCCTCGGCGACGGCCGCCTCGATGGCGTCCGGCATCGAGTCGGCCACCTGCACCCGGTCCGGCCCGAAGACCTCCCGGGCCAGCCCGGCCAACTCCTCGGCGGGCATCGCCCGGGGTGAGCTGTTGCGGGTGACGACGAGTGAGTCGAGCACCGGTTCCAGCAGTTCCAGCAGGCCGGCGGCGTCCTTGTCGCCGAGCACGGCGAGCACCCCGACCAGCTTGCTGAACGCGAACTCCTCCTGGAGCGCGGTGACCGTGGCGGCCATCCCGTGCGGGTTGTGCGCCCCGTCCAGCAGCACCGTCGGGGCGTTGCGCACCTTCTCCAGCCGGCCCGGGGAACTGGTCGCGGCGAACCCCTCCCGGACGGCCTCGACGTCGAGCTGCCGCTTCGCCCCGGCCCCGAGGAACGCCTCGACGGCGGCCAGCGCCACCGCCGCGTTCTGCGCCTGGTGCGCGCCGTGCAGCGGGAGGAACACCTCGTCGTACACCCCGCCGAGCCCCTGGAGGGTCAGCACCTGGCCGCCGACGGCGACCGCCCGGCGCAGCACCCCGAACTCCGCGCCCTCCCGGGCGACGGTCGCGCCGACCTCGGCGCACCGTTCCAGGATCGGCCGGGCCGCCTCCTCCTCCTGCGCGGCGGCGATGACCGTCGCGCCGGAGTGGATGATGCCGGCCTTGTGCAGGGCGATGTCCTCCAGGGTGTCGCCCAGCCACTCGGTGTGGTCCAGCCCGATCGGGGTGAGCACGGCCACCCCGGCCTGGAGCACGTTGGTGGCGTCCTCGGCACCGCCCAGACCCACCTCCACCACCGCCACGTCGACAGGCGCGTCGGCGAACGTGGCGAACGCCAACGCGGTGGTCAGGTCGAAGTAGGTGAGCGGCTCGGCGGACCGCTGGTCGACCAGGTCGGCCAGCGGCTTCACCTCGCGGTACGTGGCGACGAAGCGGGCCTCGTCGACCGGCTCCCCGTCCAGGCTGATCCGCTCCCGGACGGTCTCCAGGTGCGGGCTGGTGTAGCGGCCGGTGTGCAGCCCGAAGGCCCGCAACAGCGAATCGATCATCCGGGCCGTGGACGTCTTGCCGTTCGTCCCGGTCAGGTGGATGGACGGGTACGCCCGCTGCGGGCTGCCGAGCAGGTCGAGCAGCGACTCGATGCGGTCCAGCGAGAAGTGCATGCGGGTGAACCCGCGCGCCGTCAACTCCGCGTCGACGGCGGCGAACTCATCGCGCTCCCCGCCGGACCGGCCGGGCTTGTCGGTACGGTCGGTCACGACGGAAGCGCCTCCAGAGCGGCGTCGATGCGGACCAGGTCGGCCTCGGCGACCGCCAGCCGGTCACGGATCTTGGCGACCACCGGCTCGGGCGCCTTGCCGACGAACGCCGGGTTGTCGAGCTTCGCGCGGGCCTGCGCGACCTCCTTCCCGGCGGCCGCCCGGTCCTTGGTGAGCCGGGCCCGTTCGGCGGCCACGTCGATCGACCCCCGGGTGTCCAGCGCCACGCTGACCTCGCCGGGCATGGCGAGGGTGGCGCTGGCCTGGAAGTCGTCGGCCGGGGCGTCCAGCCGGGCCAGCGACCGGATCAGCGGCTCGTGCGTCGCGATGCCCGCCCCGGCCAGCCCGTCCAGTCGGGCGGCCACCCGCTGGGTGGGCCGCAGCCCCTGGTCGGAGCGGAACCGCCGGATCTCGGTCACCACCCGCTGGACGGTGCCGACCTCGCGCTCCGCGGCGTCGTCCATCAGCGTACGGTCGGCGACCGGCCAGGCCGCCGTCATCACCGTCTCGCCCCCGGTGAGCGCGGTCCACAGTTCCTCGGTGACGAACGGGATCACCGGATGCAGCAGCCGCAGCAACTGGTCCAGCACGTGCCCGAGCACCCGGCGGGTGGCGTCGGCGGCCGGCCCGCCGGCGGCGAGCACCGGCTTGCCCAGCTCCACGTACCAGTCGCAGACGTCGTCCCAGGCGAAGTGGTAGAGCAGGTCGCACACCTTCGCGAACTCGTACGCCTCGAACTGCTCGTCCACCTCGGCGGTGACGTGCGCCAGCCGGGACAGGATCCACCGGTCGACGGTGGAGAACTGGTCGGCGGCCGGCAGCGGACCGGTGGTGTGTGCGCCGTTGAGCAGCGCGAACCGGGTGGCGTTCCATAGCTTGTTGCAGAAGTTGCGGGAGCCCTGGCACCACTCCTCGCTGACCGGCACGTCCCCGCCCGGGTTCGCGCCCCGGGCCAGGGTGAACCGGGTCGCGTCGGCCCCGTACCGGTCGACCCAGTCCAGGGGGTCGACCACGTTGCCGAACGACTTCGACATCTTCTTGCCGTACTGGTCGCGGACCATGCCGTGCAGGGCGACCGTGTCGAACGGCTGCCGGCCGTCCATCGCGTACAGGCCGAACATCATCATCCGGGCGACCCAGAAGAAGAGGATGTCGTAGCCGGTGACCAGCACGCTGGTCGGATAGAACTTGGCCAGGTCCGGGGTCTGCTCCGGCCAGCCGAGGGTGGAGAACGGCCACAGGCCGCTGGAGAACCAGGTGTCCAGGACGTCCTCGTCCTGCTGCCAGCCCTCGCCGGTGGGGGGCGTCTCGTCCGGGCCGACGCAGACGATCTCGCCGGCCGGGCCGTACCAGACGGGGATGCGGTGGCCCCACCACAGCTGCCGGGAGATGCACCAGTCGTGCATGTTGTCGACCCAGGCGAAGTAGCGCTTGGCCAGCTCGGCCGGCTCGATCGTCACCCGGCCGTCGCGCACCGCGTCGCCGGCCGCCTTGGCCAGCGGGGCGGTGTTGACGAACCACTGCAACGACAGCCGCGGCTCGACCGTGGTACGACACCGGGAGCAGTGCCCCACCGCATGCACGTACGGCCGCTTCTCGGCCACCACCCGGCCCTGCTCGCGCAGCGCCGCCACGATCGCCGGGCGGGCCTCGTAGCGGTCCAGGCCCTGGAACGGGCCGGGCGCGGTGATGACGCCCCGCTCGTCCATGATCGTCAGGGCGGGCAGGTCGTGCCGCTGGCCGATCTCGAAGTCGTTGGGGTCGTGTGCCGGGGTGACCTTGACCATGCCGGTGCCGAACGCCGGGTCGACGTGCTCGTCGGCGACGATCGGGATGTGCCGGCCGGTCAACGGCACCTCCACCGTGGTGCCGATCAGGTGCCGGTAGCGCTCGTCGTCGGGGTGCACGGCCACGGCGGTGTCCCCGAGCATCGTCTCGGCCCGGGTGGTGGCGACCACGACGTCGTCGCTGTACCGGATCGAGACCAGCTCACCCTCGTCGTCGGTGTGCTCCACCTCGATGTCCGACAGGGCGGTCAGGCAGCGCGGACACCAGTTGATGATCCGGTTGGCCCGGTAGATCAGGCCGTCGTCGTAGAGCTTCTTGAACATGGTCTGCACGGCCCGGGACAGGCCCTCGTCCATGGTGAAGCGTTCCCGGTCCCAGTCGACCGAGTCGCCGAGTCGGCGCATCTGGCCGAGGATCGCCCCGCCGGACTCGGCCTTCCACTGCCAGACCCGCTCGACGAACTGCTCCCGGCCGAGGTCGTGCCGGGACAGCCCCTGGCCGGCGAGCTGCCGCTCCACCACGTTCTGGGTGGCGATGCCGGCGTGGTCCGTGCCGGGCAGCCAGAGCGCCTCGTACCCCTGCATCCGCTTGCGGCGCACCAGCGAGTCCTGGACGGTGTGGTCCAGGGCGTGGCCCATGTGCAGCACACCCGTGACGTTCGGCGGGGGGATCACGATGGTGAACGGAGGCTTGTCACTCTGCGCCGACGCCCGGAAGTGGCCGGCGGCTACCCACTGCTCGTACCGTCGCTGCTCTACCTCGCCGGGCTGGTACTGGCCGGCAAGGGTCGGGGCGTCGGGGCGTCGGGCATCCAGTCTCTCGGTCACCCGTGAAAGTCTACGGAGCGCTTCGGCGGACCCGACGTGCACCACCGGTCATTCGCGTACGGTGGCGAACATGTCCGACGCACATCTCACCGAGCGTCAGCTCATCGAGGGTCCCGAACCGGTCGAGCTGACCGACGAGCCGATCCGGTTGAGCACCCACGACCCGGAGCAGGACCCGCAGGGGCGGGGCCTGGTGTCCCGACGCCGGCGGATCGCGCTGACGGTCGCTCTCGTGGCCGGCCTCGCCGGTGCCGCCGCGCTCGGCGTCGCGGGCTGGCGCATCGCCCAGGAGAAGGCCGTCCGGATGGATGCACCGGCACACCTCGCCGGTCTCACCCGCGACGACTCCGAACGGGCCCGCAGCACCGCCGACTACCTGCGCAGTGGATTCGCCGCCGACATCGACCTGGACCGCAGCATCGGTACGGTCTACCGCGACCCGGCCGACGAGAAGCGGGTGGTGCTGTTCTTCGGTGGCACCACCCTGCTCTGGCAGCCGGAACGCGAACTGGACAGCCTGTTCCGGTTGATGGCCGACGAAACCGGCCGGGTGACCGACGTCCGTACGGTGCCCGCCGGGAAGTACGGCGGCGTGATGAAGTGTGGACGGACCAGCGGCGACGGCGGCGACTTCGCGATCTGCGGCTGGGCCGACCACGGCAGCGTGGCGATGGGCATGTTCGCCAACCGTCCCGTCGACGATTCGGCCGGCCTCTTCCGCCAGCTCCGCGAGGGCATCCAGACCCGGGACTGACCCTCCCCCGGCGCTCCGCTGCGTGTGCTGTGTTGCGCTATGCCAGCCGCCGATGCCCGCAACCACCGGTACCCGGGTGGCTTCCTGGGCGTCGGGGCGGACGGTCATCCCGGGATGTGGCCTCGACTGGCCTCGACGCAGCTGGAGGGGCTGTCGCGGGTGAATGGGTGCGGACAGCAGTCGAGGCCGGCCCCGTTCACGGGGCCGGCCTCGACCGAAAGATTGTCCGGCGGTGTCCTACTCTCCCACACCCTCCCGAGTGCAGTACCATCGGCGCTGGAGGGCTTAGCTTCCGGGTTCGGAATGTAACCGGGCGTTTCCCCTCCGCCATGACCGCCGTAACACTATGAACATATCAAACAACACACACACCCACACACGCGTGTGGGGGGTTGTTCGGTGTTTGTTCAGAGTTGCACAGTGGACGCGTAGCAGCCTTGTTATCAAGTCCTCGGCCTATTAGTACCGGTCAACTCAACCCGTTACCGAGCTTACATTTCCGGCCTATCAACCCAGTCGTCTAGCTGGGGGCCTTACCCCACCAAAGGTGGGTGGGATACCTCATCTTGAAGCAGGCTTCCCGCTTAGATGCTTTCAGCGGTTATCCCTTCCGAACGTAGCTAACCAGCCGTGCCCCTGGCGGGACAACTGGCACACCAGAGGTTCGTCCGTCCCGGTCCTCTCGTACTAGGGACAGCCCTTCTCAAGTATCCTACGCGCACGGCGGATAGGGACCGAACTGTCTCACGACGTTCTAAACCCAGCTCGCGTACCGCTTTAATGGGCGAACAGCCCAACCCTTGGGACCTGCTACAGCCCCAGGATGCGACGAGCCGACATCGAGGTGCCAAACCATCCCGTCGATATGGACTCTTGGGGAAGATCAGCCTGTTATCCCCGGGGTACCTTTTATCCGTTGAGCGACACCGCTTCCACACGCAAGTGCCGGATCACTAGTCCCGACTTTCGTCCCTGCTCGACCTGTCAGTCTCACAGTCAAGCCCCCTTGTGCACTTGCACTCAACACCTGATTGCCAACCAGGCTGAGGGAACCTTTGGGCGCCTCCGTTACCCTTTAGGAGGCAACCGCCCCAGTTAAACTACCCACCAGACACTGTCCCTGAACCGGATAACGGTCCGAAGTTAGATACCCGAATCAACCAGAGTGGTATTTCAAGATTGCCTCCACCCATACTGGCGTACAGGTTTCACCGGCTCCCACCTATCCTACACAAGCCCATTCAGATACCAATGTCAAGCTATAGTAAAGGTCCCGGGGTCTTTCCGTCCTGCCGCGCGTAACGAGCATCTTTACTCGTACTGCAATTTCGCCGGGCCTGTGGTTGAGACAGTGGGGAAGTCGTTACGCCATTCGTGCAGGTCGGAACTTACCCGACAAGGAATTTCGCTACCTTAGGATGGTTATAGTTACCACCGCCGTTTACTGGCGCTTAAGTTCTCCGCTTCGCCCCCGAAAGAGCTAACAGGTCCCCTTAACGTTCCAGCACCGGGCAGGCGTCAGTCCATATACATCGAATTACTTCTTCGCATGGACCTGTGTTTTTAGTAAACAGTCGCTTCCCCCTGCTCTCTGCGGCCATACAACGCTCCACCCGCACGGGGCTTCACGTCTCCGGCCCCCCTTCTCCCTAAGTTACGGGGGCAATTTGCCGAGTTCCTTAACCACAGTTCGCCCGATCGCCTCGGTATTCTCTACCTGACCACCTGTGTCGGTTTGGGGTACGGGCCGCTCGAAACTCGCTAGAGGCTTTTCTCGGCAGCATAGGATCACTGACTTCACCTGAATCGGCTCGGCATCACGTCTCAGCCTCAATGCACCGCGGATTTGCCTACGGCACGGCCTACACGCTTACCCCGGCACAACCACCGGCCGGGCTCAGCTACCTTCCTGCGTCACCCCATCGCTTGACTACTACCCGCCAGGTTCCCACGCTCCCCAACCTCAACCCGAAGGTCTCAGCTGGTTTGGGTGGTTAGCACAACGAGGTTCATCACGGGCGCTCCTTCGCGGGTACGGGAATATCAACCCGTTGTCCATCGACTACGCCTCTCGGCCTCGCCTTAGGTCCCGACTCACCCAGGGCGGATTAGCCTGGCCCTGGAACCCTTGGTCATCCGGCGGAAGGGTTTCTCACCCTTCTTTCGCTACTCATGCCTGCATTCTCACTCGTGCCGCGTCCACAACTAGGTCACCCCGCTGCTTCACCCCCGGCACGACGCTCCCCTACCCATCCACACACCTGCACACCCCATCAAGGAGATGCGAAGTATCATGTGAATGCCACAGCTTCGGCGGTGTGCTTGAGCCCCGCTACATTGTCGGCGCGGAACCACTTGACCAGTGAGCTATTACGCACTCTTTAAAGGGTGGCTGCTTCTAAGCCAACCTCCTGGTTGTCTATGCGACCCCACATCCTTTTCCACTTAGCACACGCTTAGGGGCCTTAGCTGGTGATCTGGGCTGTTTCCCTCTCGACTACGAAGCTTATCCCCCGCAGTCTCACTGCCGCGCTCTCACTTACCGGCATTCGGAGTTTGGCTGATTTCGGTAAGCTTGTAGGCCCCCTAGACCATCCAGTGCTCTACCTCCGGCAAGAAACACACGACGCTGCACCTAAATGCATTTCGGGGAGAACCAGCTATCACGGAGTTTGATTGGCCTTTCACCCCTAACCACAGGTCATCCCCCAACTTTTCAACGTTGGTGGGTTCGGCCCTCCACACGGTCTTACCCGCGCTTCAGCCTGCCCATGGCTAGATCACTCCGCTTCGGGTCTAGAACATGCGACTACAACGCCCTCTTCAGACTCGCTTTCGCTACGGCTCCCCCACACGGGTTAACCTCGCCACATGCCACTAACTCGCAGGCTCATTCTTCAAAAGGCACGCCGTCACCCCGCAAGGCTCCGACGG
>NZ_CM132210.1:0-650000 GCF_053667945.1 Micromonospora sp. SCSIO 07396 | reverse complement strand
AAAAACCTGTTGAACAGCAATCCCGACAACAAACAAATGTTGCCAAAGGAATCCCAGCCAACCAAACCCGAAGATTCAGCCGACCCGGGGTATAAAACAATTGGCACTGGCTTTACAAGCACCCTGTTGAGTTCTCAAAGAACAACCACACACCAACCAGACAACCGCTTTCACGGCCACCCGACCGGGGCAACTTCCCTAAGTTACTTGGACCGAATTTCGCTGTCAAATTCGCTGTCGCGATCTGTCAACCTCGTTCAGCCACATCCACGTTGCGGCGCTCACCGTTTCCGGTGGTCGTCGATATCGTGGGGATCGGCAGACCGGCCGGCATCCGCTTTCACGGTGCCCGCCCGGCTCCCTGCCGGCTTCAGAACTCTACCCGGTCGGCTTCGCGTTCGCAACCCCAACTTCCAGGTAGCGCCGCACCGCCCGATCCTCAGCATCGCTCGGCGTCTCCGCCACGATCCTGGTGCCCGTTCTCGGCCAGTTCGTCCGGCCTCCCGCGTGCAGAGAGAAAGTTACGCGGACGCCCCACGGAAGGCAAATCAACGATCGTCACTGCCTTGGTCGGTGGGACGTCACCCGCCGACGCCGCGCCCTCCGGCGTCCCGCCCGGGTACCGAAACGACGCCGAGAGGGCCGATCCGTGCCAGAGTGGCTGCCATGGATGAGGCGTCCCGCTCCCCCACGGTCACCCTCGCCGACGACGCACTGCTGGGACTCCTGCTGCCCTTCTGGCAACTGGTGATCGCGGCGGTCGTGCTCGTCGTCGTCGTACTGTCGGTCGTCCGGCTGGCCCGGCGCGGACCGTCCAGGATGGGAACGGCCCTGCTGGTGACGGCGACGGCGATCATCGCGCTGGCGGTCGTGGGGGTGCTGCTGAGCTGACCGAGGCCCGGCCCCAGGGCAGGCCGCCCCCGGGGCCGTTCAGAGGCGGCGGTTTGCCAGGCTGGGCAGCTCGGCCCGGATCGTGTGCAGCCGGTCCAGGTCGAGGTCGACCACGGTGACACCAGGCCCGTCCGGCACCTGACCGAGCACCGTGCCCCACGGGTCGACCACCATGCTGCGGCCGAAGCACGTCCGGCCCGGGTCGTGGTCACCGGTCTGCCCGGCGGCGGCCACGAAACACTGGTTCTCGATCGCCCGGGCCCGCAGCAGGACCTCCCAGTGGTCCCGACCGGTGTGCATCATGAACGCCGCCGGCACGACGAGCAGGTGGGCACCCCCGTCGGTGGCGAGCCGGCGATACAGCTCCGGGAAGCGCAGGTCGTAGCAGATGGTCAGGCCCACCCGCAGACCCTCCACGTCGACCACCACGGGTTGCACCCCGGGGGCCACCGTGGCGGACTCGCGATAGGACACCCGGCCGGGGATCTCCACGTCGTACAGATGGATCTTCCGGTAGCTGGCGGCGAGGGTTCCAGAACGGTCGAAGACCAGCGACGTGTTCCAGGTGTGCTCCGGATCCGGCCCGGCCTCGTGGAAGGAGCCGGCGACCAACCAAATTCCCAGCCGGCGGGCCACCTCGGCGAAGAAGCTCCCCACCGTCCCGTCCACTCCCTCGGCCGGCGGCATCCCCGCCACCGGGCCGAGATAGTCGACGTACTCCGGGAGGATCGCCAGGTCGGCACCGGCCGCCGCGGCCCGCACGAGGAGGGCCTCGGCGGCGGCCAGGTTGGCCGACCGATCGTCGCGGGCGTTGAGCTGG
The DNA here is from genome assembly GCF_053667945.1 of Micromonospora sp. SCSIO 07396. Classification (NCBI taxonomy): domain Bacteria; kingdom Bacillati; phylum Actinomycetota; class Actinomycetes; order Micromonosporales; family Micromonosporaceae; genus Micromonospora; species Micromonospora sp. SCSIO 07396. The sequence continues at coordinate 648,289 of NZ_CM132210.1, read as the reverse complement.
CAGACGGCGACGCGCATGCCGCCAGGGTACGGGCGACCGGCCGCCCGGGGACAGCCCTCGGCCCGGCGGGGCCGGAACACGGTCGCCCGCCACCGGGGAACGGGCGCTCGGACACCCACGGTCGGCAACAGGACACCCGTGGACGCCCCGGAGCGCCACGAGGGCGACCGCGCGCCGCGGGTGTGGGGCGAGATGATCCCCGCGCGACGATCGGTCAGGCGGCGGTAAATGGCGCTGCGCCCGTACGCGCAGAAGCACGACCCCGGGCGGGAGCCGTGCTTCTGACGGTGGGCGGGGCGTCGGTCAGGCCGACTTCTCCTCGCGGTCGCGGCGGGCCCGGCGACCGGTGAACTCGCGCGGCACGATGGTCGGGTTGACGTTCTCCAGGACCGCCTCGCGGGTGATCAGCACCCGGGCGGCGTCCGGGTTGCTCGGCACCTCGTACATGACGGAGAGGAGGACCTCTTCCATGATGGCGCGCAGACCACGGGCACCGGTGCCCCGGAGCATCGCCTGGTCGGCGATGGCCTCCAGTGCCGGCGGCTCGAACTCCAGCTCGACGCCGTCCAGCTCGAAGAGCCGCTGGTACTGCCGGACCAGCGCGTTGCGCGGCTCGGTGAGGATGCGCACCAGGGCGGAACGGTCCAGGCTGCGCACGTTGGTGATCACCGGCAGTCGGCCGATGAACTCGGGGATCAGCCCGAACTTGAGCATGTCCTCCGGCATCACCTGGCTGAAGATGTCGTCGGTGGAACGCTCGGAGACCGACCGGAGCCGGGCGCCGAAGCCGGTGCCGCCGGAGCCGGTGCGGGCCTCGATGATCTGGTCGAGACCGGCGAAGGCACCACCGCAGATGAACAGCACGTTGGTGGTGTCGATCTGGATGAACTCCTGGTGGGGGTGTTTGCGCCCGCCCTGCGGCGGCACGTTCGACACCGTGCCCTCCAGCATCTTGAGCAGGGCCTGTTGCACCCCCTCGCCGGAGACGTCCCGGGTGATCGACGGGTTCTCCGACTTACGGGCGATCTTGTCGACCTCGTCGATGTAGATGATGCCCGTCTCGGCGCGCTTGATGTCGTAGTCGGCGGCCTGGATCAGCTTGAGGAGGATGTTCTCCACGTCCTCGCCGACGTAGCCCGCCTCGGTCAGCGCGGTGGCGTCCGCGATCGCGAAGGGCACGTTGAGCATCCGGGCCAGGGTCTGCGCGAGGTGCGTCTTGCCGCACCCGGTCGGCCCGAGCAGCAGGATGTTGGACTTGGCCAGCTCGACCGCGTCGCTGCCGGAGCCGGGGGCGTTGGCCGCCTCGGCCTGGATGCGCTTGTAGTGGTTGTAGACCGCCACCGCGAGCGCCTTCTTGGCCTGGTCCTGGCCGACGACGTAGTTGTCGAGGAACTGGCAGATCTCCATCGGCTTGGGAAGCTCTTCCCACTTCACCTCGCCGGACTCGGCCAGCTCCTCTTCGATGATCTCGTTGCAGAGGTCGATGCACTCGTCGCAGATGTAGACCCCTGGGCCCGCGATGAGCTTCTTGACCTGCTTCTGCGACTTGCCGCAGAACGAGCACTTCAGTAGGTCGCCGCCGTCACCGATCCGTGCCACCTACGTTCTCCCTGCACTCGTCGACCGGAGACCGGCCCTGAACCGCGGACGCCGCAGCGCCCGTCCGTGGTGAAATCCGTTCCGCCGGTCCGACCCGGCCACGCCGTACGGACCCGACGTTACCCGCTGGCGAGGGTTTCTCCGACCCCCAAAACGGGTGTGTCAGAGGCCGGCCGGGAACTGCTCACCCGACCGACCTCCGACCGGCGGTGCTCAGCGGGCCGCGTTGGCGGCCAGCAGGCCCTTCTTGCGACTGGTCAGGATCGTGTCGACCAGCCCGTACTCCTTGGACTCCTCGGCCGTCATGATCTTGTCACGGTCGATGTCCTTGCGGACCTGCTCGATCGGCCGGTTGCAGTGCCGGGAGAGCATGTCCTCCAGCTGGGTGCGCATCCGCAGGATCTCCCGGGCCTGGATCTCGATGTCCGAGCCCTGCCCGTAGCCGCCCTCGGTGGCCGGCTGGTGGATGATGATCCGCGAGTTCGGCAGCGCCATCCGCTTGCCCGGGGTGCCCGCCGCCAGCAGCACCGCCGCCGCGCTGGCCGCCTGGCCCAGGCAGACGGTGGAGATGTCCGGCCGGACGTACTGCATGGTGTCGTAGATCGCCGTCATGGCGGTGAACGAACCACCTGGCGAGTTGATGTACATGATGATGTCGCGGTCCGGGTCGGTGCCCTCGAGCGTCAGCAGCTGCGCCATCACGTCGTTGGCCGACGCGTCGTCGACCTGCACGCCGAGGAAGATGATCCGGTCCTCGAAGAGCTTGTTGTACGGGTTGGACTCCTTGACCCCGTACGAGGTGCGCTCGACGAACGACGGCAGGACGTAACGGTTGTGCACGGCCGCGAACTGGGGCGGCAGGCTCAGATCGGTCATCGTCAGCTCCTCAGCTCAGGGTCCCGGCGCCATCCGGAACCTGCGTGGCCCCGATGATCACCTTGTCGATGAAGCCGTAGTCCATGGCCTCCTGGGCGGTGAACCAGCGGTCGCGGTCCGAGTCGGCCTCGATCTGCGCCTGGCTCTGCCCGGTGTGGTGGGCCACCCGCTCCTGGAACATCCGCTTGGTGTAGAGCATCTGCTCGGCCTGGATCGCGATGTCCGACGCGGTGCCGCCGAGACCACCGGACGGCTGGTGCATCATGATCCGCGCGTGCGGCAGGGCGTACCGCTTGCCCTTGGTGCCCGCGCAGAGCAGCAGCTGGCCCATCGAGGCGGCCATGCCCATCGCCACGGTCGACACGTCGTTGTCGATGTACTGCATGGTGTCGTAGATCGCCATGCCGGAGTAGACCGAGCCACCCGGCGAGTTGATCCAGAGGAAGATGTCGCGGTCCGGGTCCTCCGCCGCGAGCAGCAGCAGCTGGGCGCAGATGCGGTTGGCGACCTGGTCGTTCACCTCGCTGCCGAGGAAGATGATGCGCTCCTTGAGCAACCGGTTGTAGACCGAGTCGTCGAGGTTGCCAATGGTGTCGCCACCTCGGGCTTCGATCGCCCGGAGCGGCTTCGCTGGGATGTGCATGTCGGTCATGGCAGCCCTTCGCTCTCCGTACCGTCGTACCCGACATTAACCGCTCCACCGGGTGATCGACTCCCGCTCGCGGCACTGTTCGCTCTCAGCGCAGCAGGCTCGGGACGTACCCGGAAAGGGGTTCGGCCGCCGTCTGCCGCAACGGGCGGACGGCGGCCTACCGGGTCGGATCAGTGCTCGTGGTCGTGCTCGTGGTCGTGCGCCTGCTCGCTCTCGGCCCGCAGCGCGTCGAGGGTGACCTCGTTGCCGGCCGAGTCCTTGATCTTGATCTTCTCCATCACGGAGGCGAGCGCCTTGCCGCGCCGCACGTCACCGAAGACGGCGCCGGCGGCACCGGAGCGGACCAACTGGTCGTAGTACTGCTGCGGGGCCATCCCGGCACGCTGCGCCCGGTGGACGATCTCGTGACCGAACTCGTCGTCGGAGACCTGGGTGTCCTCGGCGTCGGCCAGGGTGTCCAGCAGGAGCTGGATCTTGACGCCCTCGGTCGCCGCCTCGGTCAGCTCGGCGTCGATCTGCTCCTCGGTCTTCTCCTCGGCGGCGAGGTACTCCTCCATCGAGGCGCCGATCCGCTCCAGCTGGTCGACCATCGCCTGCTTGCGGCTCTCGACCTCCTCGCGGACGATGCCCTCCGGGGCGGGCACCTCGGCGGCGGCGACCAGCTGCTCCAGGGCCTTGTCCCGGGCGGCGTAGATCTGCTCGACCCGCTTGCCCCGGCTGACCTTCTCCCGCAGGTCGGCGCGGAGCTCCTCGATGGTGTCGAACTCGCTGGCCATCTGGGCGAAGTCGTCGTCCAGCTCGGGCAGCTCCTTCTCCTTGACCGTGCGGACGGTCACCGCCACCTCGGCGTCCCGGCCGGCGAAGTCGCCGCCCACGAGCTGGGTGGTGAAGGTGGTGTCGTCGCCGGCGGCGAGCCCGACCAGGGCCTCGTCCAGCCCCGGCAGGAGCTGCTTGCTGCCGACCTCGTGCGAGATGTTGCTCGCCGAGCCGCCCGGCACGTCCTCGCCGTCGACGGTCGCGTTCAGGTCGATCTGCACGTAGTCACCCTCGGCGGCGGCCCGCTCGACGGTCTTGAGCGTGGCGAACCGCTCGCGCAGGTTCTTGACCTGCTCGTCGATCTCGCTCTCGTCGATCTGCAGCTCGTCGACGGTCACCTCGACGGTGGCCGGGTCCGGCAGGGTCAGCTCGGGTCGGACGTCGACCTCGGCGGTGAAGTTGAGCGAGTCACCGTCGTTGAACTCGGTGATCTCGACCTCCGGGCGGCCGAGCGTCTTGAGGTCGTGCTCACGCACCGCGGCGAGGATGTTCTGCGGGATGGCCTCCTGCACCGCCTCGTTGAGCACGGTGCCCCGGCCCACCCGCTGGTCGATCACGGCGGCCGGGATCTTGCCCCGACGGAAGCCGGGAACCTGGACCTGCTGGCCGATCTCCCGGTACGCCTTCTTGAGGCTCGGCTCGAGCTCGACGAACGGCACCTCGATGGCGAGCCGCACGCGCGTCGGGCTCAGAGTCTCGACGGTGCTCTTCACAGGCGTACTCCTTGACGGATCTCAGTGGTGGGTCTGGGTCTGGGCGTGATTGCGCGCATCGAGTGTAGGCGAGCCGGGACGCTGCTCCGGCAGCGCCCGGCATACCGCACAGAATCGGCGTCGCCCCCCGGGGGTGATCCCGGGATGCGCACGCAGTCGGGGTGGCGGGATTTGAACCCACGGCCCCTCGCTCCCAAAGCGAGTGCGCTACCAAGCTGCGCCACACCCCGTCGCCCAAGAAGTGTATGCCGTCGCGCCCCACCGGGAATGCCGGGGCATCCCCACCCCACCCACCCCGGCGCCGGCCTGCCCCCAGTGCCCGGCCTACCCCGGTGCCCGGCCTGCCCCGGTGATCAAGGAGTTTGCGTCAAGTTGATCGCGGTGGGTGACGCAAACCTCTTGATCACCGGGAGAAGGGAGGGGGAGGGGACGCGGGAGGAGGGAGGGAGTGCCGGTGCGTCGGGGGATGGGGGGAGCGGGTAAGGTGTGGGCGCATCCCGGTGTGCCGGGGCGTACGCGGGCGTAGCTCAATGGCAGAGCTTCAGTCTTCCAAACTGACGGTGCGGGTTCGATTCCCGTCGCCCGCTCCACACCTTCCGGCCCAGGTCAGCGGCGTACTCGCCGAGCCTGGGCCGTTCTCGTCCCAGCTGTCCTTGATCTTGTTTGCCATTGGCGTGCCAGTAGCACCCACCGGGCAGGGCGGGCCACCGTCCCGCCGCCGGCACCGTGCCATCGACTGACAGGCGCGGCGTGCCCCCGCGCACGAGATGGGTTGGCGTGCTGGGCGGCCCCCTCTCGTGCCTTGGCCGCCCTCGTACGCCGCGACTTCGCCTCGGTCGCGCCAATAAGCGCTGTCCACGCCTCCCGAAGCCGATCACGCGCCGCACTCGACAGATAGGTGCTCACCGGGGAAGGTTCTCCGGCAGGAGCTTGCTTGCGCGGATGAGGATCTGTGCCTGCTGGCCCCGCCGACCGGTCCGGCCGAGCCTGAGCCCCTCCACCCAGATCCACTCATCATGGGGAGGGCGGTGGGCCACCAGCCGCACCCCGGTCACCCACAACGTGACCGGCCCGTCCGACGGCATCAACCGCTCCGCCGCACTGATCTCCAACACCGCACCGAGCCGAACCCGAACATCAAACACCGCGTCCCCTCCTGACCGGCCCCGCGTTCCTACGCGGCGGCGTGCTCGCTGTCGTCCTTGGCAGAAGTTGAAGGCCGGCGATCCGCACGAACACCTCACGACGTGCCAACGCCTCGCCCGTGGCCCGGTTGATTGAGTAGCCGGTGAGCCACACCCACCCGTCATACGTCGGCCTGTCATCCACCGACGTCACCCGCAACCACAACGCCCGCTCGCCCATGAACTGCACCGACGCCCGGCGGTCGATCAACACCAGGTCACCCGGTGCGGTCACACCCGGCCGATGCGGCAGCGGGGCGCGAGGCACCGGGGTAGGCGGGCCATTCACGCGACGGCGTTCGGATCGCCGCCCCACACCAGCACCCACCCCGGGCCAGCCTCAGCACGACGCCGTACGACCGGAACCCGAACAGTCCAGGCATGGACGGCGTACCAGCCGCCGAACGGCAGCAGCCCCGCGCGTAGGTCCGCCCGCTGGCGGACGAACTTCCATTGCCCTACCACCGCAGGACGAGCAGGCCCCGCCCACCTGGACGACGCCGGGGGCGACGTGGTGCGGGGTGCCGGGAGTACGGATCAGGGATGATCCGGACGAGTTAGAAGTTTCCACCGCACCGCGCATCATGATCTCCCACCAACCGGCATTAGAACTAGTTCTATGTGACCGGATCGTCGACCGCGTTGTCAATAGAACTGGCTCTAATGTTCGCTAGTGAGACACACTTGCTGGTAGAGATAGCTCTACGCAGCGCACGGCCAGGAGGAGCGAGTGGGCATCGGGTACCGGGATCTGGCGACGCTCCTGCGCGAAGCCATCCAACGCGGCGACTACACCGAAGGCAGCACCCTGCCGAAGCAGGACGAGATCGCCGCCGAGCACGGCGTCAACATCAACACCGTCCGGCAGGCAGTGCGACTGCTCGAAGCCGAAGGACTCGTCACGCCCGTCCGCAGACGCGGCACCGTCGTCCGACCACGGGTGGCGATGAAGCGGCTCGGCATCGACCGCTACGCCAAGAGCAAGTGGAAGTCAGGGCTCGTCGCGTTCGCCGCCGACCGCGAGGCCACCGGCCGCACCTGGGCACCAGGCGACCAGACCAACGAGGTACGCCTGACGAAGGCCGACGCCGAAACCGCCGACGCACTCGGGCTCAAGCCCGGAGCACCCGTCTATGAACGCGCCCGCCTGGTCAAGGAAGCCGACGTGCCCACCCACACCCTGACCAGCTACTACCGGCCGGAAGACGTGGAAGGAACCTCGCTGGTCGACCCGACACCCGGACCAGCCGGACGAGGTGGAGGCTTCGCCATCCTCACCGGCCGAGGACTGGAACCGGACACGATTACCGAAACCGTACACGCACGGATGCCCACTCCCGAGGAGACCCAACTCCTCCAGCTCCCAGCCGGCGAGCCCGTCATGGTCCTGCACCGCACGACGTTCACCCACGACGGCCGACCGGTCGAGTTCGCCCGAGGGGTCCACGCCGCATCCCGCTTCACCTGGTCGTACACCTTCAAGATCCCCGACTGAGAGACCGAACTGATGCCCACGACCCCCCCGGCCATCCCCGCCGAACACCGGGCGGACGTCGAACGCCTGTGGAACTACCACCACATGCACCACGAGATCCGGCCGGTCGACGTGGGCATCGGACTCGGCAGCCACGACCTCGGAGTCGCCAAGATCGCCACCGACCTCTACCACCAAGGGATGTATCCGACGCTGGTCTTTACCGGTGCCAACGCCCCGACCACCATCGGCACCTTCCCCCGGGGTGAAGCCGTCCACTACCGCGAGTACGCCATAGCCCACGGCGTGCCGGCCGACGCAATCCTCATCGACACGGAGGCCAAGAACACCGGCCAGAACATCGAGCACACTCGCGCGCTTCTCGCCGAACACCAGATCCAGGCCCGATCGGTGATCCTGATGTCCCGCCCGTACCAACAGCGCCGCGCGTACGCCACCTGCAAGCAGCTCTGGCCCGAGGTCGACGTGATCTGCGCGTCTCACCCGCTCTCACTCGACGACTACGTGACCAGCATCGGCGACACCAAGAAGGTCATGGACATGCTCGTCGGCGACACCCAACGCATCGACAAGTACGCCGAACTCGGCTTCGCGATCCCCCAGCATGTCCCCGACGGCGTCCGCGCCGCCTACAGCCGCCTGGTCGATGCCGGGTATACGAGCCGACTCGTGTAGAGGAGCCGAGCTACTGGCCCAGCGCTCGCCGACCAGCCTCCGCCACCTCAGGTGACACCACGACAGCCACGACTTCACCGTTCTTCACCAGCGGTATCGAGTTCCCCGCCTGCACCGCCTCGATGAAGTCTCCTAGCACTAGCTCGATCGCCGTGCCATCCGCGTAGGCCCAATCCGGATCTGCCTGCCTCATGAGACAGAGCCTAACCACCAAGCCGGATAGATCATGTTGCCCCGCCCCCATGGGCTGGTAAGGGAGATGGCGTAGACCTTCTGTACGTCTTCAAGGCGGTCCTGAACGGGCAGCACGCGCCGCCGCCTGGGCGCTCGCCGGCCACTTAGCTGTCGCACGCGGCCTACACGTCAACGCCCGGCGGCTGGCGCGGAAGCGGGAAGCCCAACGGGCCGCCGCAGAACGACAGGTCGTTGCCCGGGTGGTGGGCCGAAAGCCAGCCGGCCGCGCGGCCACGAGCCCGCGGGGTGTAGGACAGCGCACGCCAGCCGCGTCGGCGAAACTGGCGGCCAGTGGCCGGGTGGCGGCTGCTGCGCCTCCGGCGGGGCGCTCCGGCTCTGGGATGGTCGGCGGATCGCGGTCCGTGGGTGGTTGCGGTAGGCCATTCCGCCTGCCATCGACCCCAGGCAAGCCGAGCAAATCAGCACCCGACCCACCCACGGTGCAGATCAAGCGATTCCCAGGCTGGGGTTAAGAAGCCTCGAACTGCTAGCCCGTCCTTTAATTGAGGGCAGGTGGGCGCAAATTAGTCTCTACGCATATCTTTAATGGCGTTTTCTGCGGCTTGCAGATCTCGTCGCAGCCGGTGCCGATCATCATGAGCCTCAGCTAGGCGGTCCCTCAGATTCAGGAGGTGCGTTTCGAGTGCACCCTTCTCGAAGAATAGCTTATTATGCCTCACTGGGTCGGTGGAGCTATCGCTGAGCATCGCGTTTACATGTTGCCGGCGAGCCTCGATGTCGCTGATCTGCCGATGCAGAAACTCGGTGTCCCGCACTATATGTTTCAACGCTTCCGCCAGCTCATCGCGATGCTGATTGAGGCGCATACGCTCCTTGCGAAAGGCGTGTTCCTCCTCGCGCTCCTCCGCGATCACCTCACGTGCCTCAGCCACGGTTGAGGGAGAAACAGCCTTCTTAAGATAGTTTCGGGAGCCCTCAAGAAAGTCGTCCAGGTTGAGCAGCAAGAGCTTACCACGCACTCGATCGTATAGTTCTTGCACCAACTCGGGGCGCGCTTTCTCTGGTTCGTTCTTCCCGTTGAGTTGCCACCAGTCGGGCTTGGCGTCGGCGGTGACGAGCGCGACAAGAGGGTTCTTGCCCCCGTTCTCCTTTAGCATCTCGATGAGCTGGGTCCATAAGATGAAGTCTCCAGCCGCCCTTGCCGGCGACTTTGTCTTCAGGTCCAGATAGCCAGGCGGGATCTCGTTAGGATACCGGAAATTGATAGCCTCTTCTATTAGCTCTCTTGTTCTCGCTGGAGAATACGCCTTGCCAATTCGCCCGGACAGGGTTTGTTGCAGGGCTCGGAGAACTTCATCGTGGCCGTTCTGAATATCGGAATGCTTCAGGTCGTAGTCTGACTTGACTCGATCCAGTTCGACAAGAGCGGGCTTTAGTAGCTCGGCCGCCTTCTTCTTGAGGTCGGCAACCGTGAGTCCGTGTTGTTCCTCATTCCAATCCCCCGAAGTTACGAGTGCAGTCCTCAGCTTGTTCAAGCCGTCCACCGCCGCGTATATTTCGGAGGCCGCACGTTCCGGCGCGCTCTGAATAGCTCGCCTCACTTCCGTAAACCGGGAATTTCGGTCTGCTATCACCTTCTCTCTATTGCGCATGAACTCAAGCGCAACCTGATGGGGGACCCAAACCCTTTCCTTCACCTCTCGCAAGATGGCGAGAAGTTCAGCCCTTGCTGTTGGTGAAATCCGGTAGAGGGCCAATAAGACATTCGCGTCTAACACTATAGTTGCGGATGTGAAGAAGTTCGCTCGATCGTCGGTCGGCGGGAGCCAGCCGGGAAAGTTCTTGAAATCGCCAAAGCCGCTGTCCGCCACAATCAAACCCCAATCAATCCCCATGGTGACGGCGTCCCGCACGCCGTCCGGCCCTTAACCATCGTGCCGAAGGTATTGGCATGGCCGTTACCCATGGCACCCCTGTCCTGCCATGAACTTCGACCTGAGCAACGACCTGAGCAACCCCACTGCCGAATCACTCTCTTTAGGATCAAGGGCCGCGCAAGCGCGGCCCACCCGCCGTGCTCGGCCTGCTGGCGGCCTCCGGCCGGCATCGGCCGACACGGCGGGCAGTGGGATCTACGCACTCTCAGAAGGCAGAATCCGCGCCGGGTCGGAACCCGGTGGAAAGAAGGCGAGGCCACTCGGGTCTCGGTCCGAGCCGTGGTCTTCCTGCCAGCCGAAGGCACCAGTAACGACGTAGTCCATCGATGCCCCGGTCAGCAGCATTAGCACCCGACCACTACCCATGCTGCCGGTCTCAGAGAGGATCTGCACCTCCTCCTCGGCGGTAGCCACCCGGATGACGAGACCGTCGTAGTCGTCGCGGACCTTGATCGCTTTGACCGGCTTGAACAGAAGGTCTATCCGGGGCAGGTCGCCGCCTGTACGGGTGCGAAACAGCAGCTGGCTGTGGCTGACCGTGTAGGCCCAGAGCGCGAAGCTACGGGTTGACGAGAAGAGTGTTTCACCGGGAACAAGCTGGCGATCCTTGAACCATGCTCTCTCCTGCACAAGAGAAGATCTTGCCATGCGTGAGCGCGCGGAGGGCGGACACCAGAGGCCGAACGATCGCGTGGGCGCTCACCCGCCGCTGCGGGTAGGGCGATCGGCTGCCGCGCCGCTTCGCGGCTTGCCACCGGGTACCGGGGTCCAGGCGCGCGGAGAACCGGCGAGACGGCAAGCCGCCCCCGGCCCGAGAGGCCGGGGGCGGTAAGCCGCACGCCGCCGGACAGCCGCGCGCCCACCGCGCAGCCGTGCCAGCCACGTGCCAGCCACGTGCCAGTAACCGGTGTCCCAGACGGTCCCCAACGGTCATGATCGGGCACGACGACCCCGCCGCTGACCAGGCGATCCGAGCAGATCATCACCACCGAGAACGATCTTCCAAACTGACGGTGCGGGTTCGATTCCCGTCGCCCGCTCCACACTCCTCCGGCCCAGATCTCCGGTCGGTTCCGATCCCCATTGCATCCCCTGGCTTCGGCCGTACGGGTCGCGTGCTCGTCACCGCTGCCAGCCGGTGGCTTCCCCGCGCCCGGTGGCCCGGCGCCCGTGCCGGGGCGTGGAGGGCTACGCCGTGAGACGTGACGACGCGGGCCGGTTCGCACCGGGGGCCGGCGCACGGGCCGGCTGTCTGACCCTCGGACCTGCGGCACGTCCGGCCGCCCCTGCCTGAGGAGCGCCCGGGCCGGACCCCCTGAACCAGCCGGGGGACCGTGGCCGTCGACCCTCGGCTTCCGGCCGGCGGCGCGCGGTGTGGATCCCGTACCCGGAAATTTTGATCTTGGATGTGGCGGTCCCGGTGTAGAACTGGGCGGTGGACCCTGTGATGCTCGGCCGTGCCCTCGACGACGTGTTCGACCACGCGCTGCTGTACCACGCGTTCACCGACTACCTGCGGGACTACGAGGTCATCGTCCACCTGACCGCCGACCCCCGCACCGGGATCGCCTCGACGACGCTGCGCTACCTGTTCCGGTACTGCGTCGAGGCCCACTGCCGGACGTCGGTCCCGCCGGTCACCTGGCGGGCCTCCCTGGACGACCGCCTGATCGACCACCGCACCGGCGTCGACCTGGACGGTTACGTCTGGGGTGTGAAGTGGCACGCGCTCTACCCGGGCGCCCGGGTCGTGGCGGACTCGGCCACCGCGCGGAGCTGGGCCGAGGCGACCGGGCTCGACTTCCACGAGGTGCTGATCGAAACCAACGCCCACGTGCTCACCCTGGTCTTCTCCGACCTCCAGGTCAGCGAACTGCCGCCGGGATACCGCCCGTTCACCGTGGACCGGGAGAGCTAGCCGGGTGCCACCTCGCGCTCGGCCGCCGCCAGCCAGCACCGGTACCACCGGGCGAAGCCGAGCGGCGTCCCGTCGTCGTCGTGCAGCGGCCGGAAACCACCGCCCTCGGCGATGTCGTCCGCCCACATCTGGCCCCGGGCGGGACCGCTGACCACCAGCGCCTCCCGCAGCGCGCAGCCGAGATGGCACAGGTACAGCAGGCCGACCGAGTTCTCCGGCGTGTAGACGACCTGCTCGTAGCGCTCCCAGTGGGCGTCCTGCGCGGTGGCGAACGCCTCCGGCGAGTCGTAGTCATCCTCGTCGGGTTCGGCCGGCAGGCCGTCGGCCGGGTTGAACGCTTCGACGTGGGGGAAGGGACGCCCGAGCGCCGCCAGCGTGGTGAGGTCCGCGCCGTCGCCCTCCCACCGCCACCGTCCGTCGTGCCGGCGCAGCGGGAACAGCCCGTAGGCCGGCCCCGCGCCACCCCGACCCGCCTCCCGCAGGAACGACAGGTACTCAGCGGGCAGTTCCACCCGCAGCTGCCCCTGCACCTCGGTCAGTTCGTCGGCGGTCAGCGGTGCTTCCAGCTCCCACCCGTGGTCGCCGGCACCGAACACGGTGCCGGCGGCGGGCGTCGCGGCCAGCCGCGCGAGCCGTCCACGGATGTCCGACCAGTCCGGGCGTGTCACGCCCGGCACGATACAAGCTCAGCGGGACGCGTCGGAGGGATGGCTGAGCAGGCCCAGGTCGATCGCGTGCAGGACGAACTCCGCCGCGTTCACCGCCGCCTGGTGCCGGTGGGTGTCCGACTTCTTGGCGGTGCCCCAGTCGGAGATGCCCCGGACCGCGATCCACTCCACCTTCCGCGTGGCCGCGACGCCGTTGAGCAGGTGTGACTCCATGTCCCCGGCGACCGCGTCCGGGTGCCGACGGCGCAGTTCCACGATCGCCTCGTCCGAGCGGTACAGGGTGGTGGAGCCGAGGATCGGGCCGATGTGCACGGCCGGCCCGGACCAGCTGTCGGCCGCGGCGGTGAGGACGCCGAGCAGTTCCGCGGACGGGCTGGGTCGGGGTCCCCGGTCCAGCCGGTGCGCCCTGCCGTCGACGTCGGTGACGGCCTGGTGGGCCACATCGCGGGTCTGACGCGAGACCGCGATGTCACCGAGCGCCTGCTCGCCGGGGTGCAGCCCGAAACAGGTGCCGACGAGCACCAGGTAGCGCGGACGCCACTGACTGATGATGCTCGTGGCCACCTGGGCCACCCCGGCCGAGGAACTCGGATCGCCTACCGCACTGGCGAGCATCAGTTCCGCGCCGGCCACCGTACCGAGCCGGTGGACGGTGTGCGGGGAACGCCGTTCCAGGTACGGCTTCGCCCCACGCCGGCGGAACACGTCGAGGGTGGCCCGCTGCTCACCCGGGGTGGCGACCAGCAGCAGGATCTTCGGGCGGGCCAGCACGGCTTCGGTCTCCTCGTCGAATCGCTTGTTCATCCGGTCGACCGCCCGCCACACCTGCTGCAACGCCACCACCGCCACCGGAACGGTCATCAGCGCCATGATGCTCACCAGCCAGCCGAGCAGCGCCATGCCGGGGCTCTGGGGACGGAGGTCCGGCGGGTCGGACAGGAGCAGCCGCTGCCCGAGCCAGCGCAGTGCCTCGCCGTACCCCGTCGGGCGGCCGGCGCACCGGTCGCCGCAGGACCGCCGTTCCTGGTCGGCCACCAGGTGGGCGAGCATCAGCAGTACGCCGGCACTGCCGAAGACGTACCAGAGGAAGAAGCTGGCGGTGTTGAAGGTCCGCTTCGCGCCGCCCGGCACCTGGTCGCGCGGTTCGAGCACGACCACGTCGGTGCCGACGCCGAACGGCAGGCCCACCCGCTGCTGGCGGGGCACCGCCTCCCGCATGGCGGTGGTGGTGATGCCGTTGACCAGGCAGAGCAGCACCTCGGTGACGAACACGCCGTCCGGTTGGCCGCCCTGCGGTTCGCTGGCGGCGCGCACCCGCCTGACCACGAGTCGACTGAGCCGGTCGGAGACCTCACGCATCAGGTCACCCGCCCGGCCCGCGTCCGTCTCGTGGCACAGCGGCATCGACCACTGCCGGGCCGGTAGCGACTCGGCGGCGAGCTCGCCCGCACGGCGGCGGCGCAACGACCGGAGCAGGCCGCGGAACCCGGCGGCGACGACACCGGACACGCAGAACGTCACGTACAGCATGCCGAGCAGGGCGAGCACGATCGCCGTACGCCAGAGGTGCAGTGGCACGCAGCCGAGTGCCGCCACCACCGCCAGTGCCGGCGGGCCGGCGAAGCAGAGCGTCTCCCAGCGCCGGTCCACGATCCGCAGCAGCAGCAGCAGCCGCAACCCACCCGCGGTGTATGGCTCATCCATCGTCATCGGCGGCTTCAGCAGGGCGAACGAGTCCGGGCCGCGCCAGACGAGCCGCCCCTCGTGGGCGGCGACGACGAGCATCACGCCCAGTGGGCCACGCCCCCGGAACCAGCCCATGGTGCCCTCGGGCCGCACGGTGCGGTACGCCTGCCGCCCGTGTTCGGCGCGGCGTACCGCACGGGCCGCCGCCCGGGCCACCGCGAACGGCAGGTGGCGGGAGTCGACGACCTCGGCGGCGGTCACAGCACCCGCTCCACGGCCGCGGTGGCGAAGTCCCGTACCAGCGAACGCAGCCGGTCGAACAGCGGCCCGGCGCTGCGGGAGACCAGGTAGTGCGGCAGGTCGCCCCGCTCCACCTGCTCCCCCGGCCCGGGCGGGGTCATCAGGTACGGCGAGGTCAGGATGAGGGCGCACGGGTCGTCGAGGTCGGTGGCGAGGCAGGCCATGCCGGGATAGCCGGGGGTCTGGTACACCTCCAGCCGGTCGGCCAGCGCACCGTGACGCTGCCTGAACTGGCGCAGGTGGCTCAGCGCCTCACGGGTCTTGTCGGCCAACTGCTCGCCGCGTTGCGCGGACAGCAGCCGGGTCGCCTCGGAAGCCGGGTCCATCAGCACGCAGCGGTAGGTGCCGCCGCGGCCGAGGAAGTCCAGGACCGCGTCCCGGAAGTGCGCCGGCCGTTCGGTGGTCACCAGGTAGCGCGACGCGGTACGCAGCGAGGTGCCCAGGTCGACGACCTCGGTGGCCGCCGCCCGGACCATCCGGGTCTTCTCGAACTGGCTGGGTCGCTCGACGTACCCGTGCACCGGGACGCCACCGGCGAGCCCCCGGGCGGCCAGCCAGCTCGCCGCCGCCCCACCGGCGTGGGTGTCGGCGGCGTACAGGTGGATCTGCCGACCCTCGAACTCGCCGACCGGGGTGAACAGGTCGGCGTACGGGCCGGCGACCCGTACGACGTCGGAGGAGACCGCCACGGTGTCCGGCGGGGCGGCCTTCTCCAGGTGCGCCACGAAGTTGATGTCGGGCGAGTAGATGGTGCCCTCGTTGCCCTCGCCCCGGTAGCGGATCGAACCCTTGTGCACGGCGACCCGCAGCCGCAGGGAACCGTCGATGCCGAGCCGGGCGAACTCGTCGCGCAGATGCGGCAGGTCCAGGGTCAGCAGGCGGTGGACGAATTCGAGGGTGACGTCGCGGGCCACGCTCTCCTCGTCGTCGTGGACGATGAGGAATCCGCCGTCGCCGGCCCACCGCCATGGCCGTGCGTAGCCGACCCGTCGCTGTTCGGCTATCGTGGCTAGCCGTTCGGTCACCTTACGATGCAACAGGTCGAATGCCTGACCGGCCTGATCACGCGGATTGTGCGCCACCACGTTCGAATGACCGGCCGCGTCAACGAAGATCAGAAACACATTGTCGTACGTTCGGTTGACCTGAAAGGTATCCATCGTCAGTTACGCACCCGCTCCACACTGGGCCAGAATTCCGGACGTCGGCGCATCCGGTAACTGTGCCGGAAAATGACGTGAACAACTACATGAGGAGACCGACTTGACGCATCGAGAGGCATCCTCGACCGGCCGGACGACGCCCACCCCACCGGGCGGACGGAATACCACGGACCATCCGTCGCCCGTGCCGGGTACGTTTCTCGCCCAACTCTCACCGGCCGACCGGGAACGGCTCGCCGCCATCGCGACGGTCCGGCCGCACGCCGCCCGGGTCGACCTGTTCCACCAGGGCGACCCGTCGCGGTACGTGCTGGTTCTGCTCAGCGGTTGGATCAAGGTCACCTCGGTGTCCCGGGACGGCCAGGAGGCGTTGCTCGCCCTGCGTGGCCCCGGCGACATCATCGGCGACCTGGCCGCGATCGACGGCGGCGTCCGCTCCGGCACGGTGACCACCCTGACCGCCCTGCAGGCGTACGTCATCGACGGTCCACAGTTCGTGGACCTGGTGGTCAGCCAGCCGGGGCTCGCCCTCGGTCTGCTGCGGCACCTCGCCCGCGGACTGCGGCAGTCGGACATCAAGCGGCTGGAGTACGTCTCCGCGAGCAGCTTCGGTCGGCTGGCCGGCCTGCTGTCGGACCTCGCCGACGAGCACGGCCGACGCACCCCGGAGGGGATCGTCATCGACCTGCCGCTGTCCCAGCGGGAACTGGCCACCGCCGCCGCGACGTCGCGGGAGGCGGTCGCCCGGGCGATGCGCGCGCTGCGGGAACGCGACATCGTCCGCACCGGTCGACGGGAGATCGTCATCGTCGCGCCCGAGGTGCTGCGTGCCCTGCACCGGTCCACTCCGGACACCCGTCGCGGCTGAGCGACGACGCCGGCACCTACGGGCCCGTTCACACCAGTGTCCCGATCAGACAGACACCACTCGCGGCGAGGCTGACGATCGCGCTGCGGACCAGCCGGTACTTGGTGGTGACCCGGGCGCTGGTCCACCGGAGTTCGGCGAGGGCCGCGCCCAACGGCTGGGTCGCGGTCTCGCGGAGCGCCCCGACGAGGTCGTCGTGGCGCAGCACGTCGCCGAAGTAGGAGACGTGGCTGTCAGGTGAGGTGCCGCCGAGCCGGGGCAGCAGCGCGAGCGCCGACATCAGCACCGCCCCGGCCCACAGCAGGCAGGCGACCCACCACCAGCCGCCCCGGGTCACGACGGCCAGCCCACTGCCGGGCCCGGCCGCCAGGGCCGCCGCGGCGATGGTTCCGGCGACGCCGAGCGTCTGGGTCGCCTTCGTGTCGGCCCGGCGCAGTTCGTGCCGGTTGTCGGTGAGCAATTGGCGTGCGTAGTGCAGGGTCCGCTCGTCGTCCGACCGGCCGCCGCCCCGTCCATCCGTGTCTCCCATGTCACCCAGCGTGCCTCCCGCTATCGCGTGCGTCCGCGTCGAACTACACCGTCGGAATGTGTCAGTTGACGCACCGGCCGGCGCGGCCCGGCACGACCATGAATTCATGGACCAGCCATGCCCCCTGCCCTGCGCAGCGCCACCGGTCCGCACCTGCGCGCCGGTCCACAGACAGATTTCCGTCAGTTCGCCGCGGTAGTCGTCCGTCCGGACCGCCAATGCCGCCGAATCAGTTCCCCCGGATCCGCGCTCTTCCGCCAGCCACGCTCTCCAACCGGCCGGGCCAATTCCACCGAACATCGATTTACGGGTCACCTTCGACCAGTATTCGGGACTGGTGATCCGAAAGCGGCGATCCGGTGTAGACAGTCGGGGCGGTTGTCCCCCTAAGGTCGTCCGAACCCTTTCCATTCACCCCACCGCGGAGCTCTGTCGCAATTCCGACTGACTTTCCGAGAGGCATTGCCAATGCGTTTCACGAGTACACGTGCTGTCGCCGACGGCCGGGCGGCCCCCGGCCGCGCCGTGCTCGACGACGTTCCGACGCCGGTCCGGCCGCCGTGGTGGCGTCGGTTGCTCCGCCCGCTGCTCACCGGCCTGCTGATCCTGGCGTTGCTGGCCGTCTGCGCGGTGCGGATCCACGACTGGCTCGGCCCCCCGGACAGCCTCGACCAGGCGGTCCTGGAGGGGGCCCGCAAGGTCGCCGGCCCGGTCTGTATCGATGAGATCCAGGACGTCTCCGGTTCGATGACGCAGTACACGGCCCTGCGTGAACAGGCGGTCGGTCAGCTCTTCGAGTTCGCCCAACGGGAGTTGGAGGCCACCGACCAACTGGCCGAGGCCGTGTTCAGCGGCACCGCCGGGGTGACCATGCCGCCGACCTCGCTGCACGCGCTGCCGGCCCGCCGGCCCGCGCCCGCGCCCGGCGACGGCACGCTCATGGCGCCCGCGATCCGCGCCCTGACCGTGGCGGACCGTCAGGCCGACCGCACCTGCGCCGCCCGCGCCCTCGTCGCCGTCACCGACGGCGAGGTGCACGACGACGTCGCCGAGCTGCGTGACGCGCTCGTCGACGGCGCGTACACGCGGATGTACCTGGTGGTGCCCGGCCTGACCGGTGGTCGGCCGGACGTGTTCACCGGCGACGTGCTGGACGGGGTGGTGGTGCGCCGGTTCACCAACGCCCGCCGCCTGGGCGTCATCTTCGGCGAGGTCTTCGCCGAACTCCTGGGCGTCGAACTGCGCCACCGCCAGATCGAGAACAGTCGGCCCTGAGGGGACGTCCGACGAGCCCACCACGTATCTGAAGGAGACGCCCCCATGCCACGTCAGACAGCAGCCCTGTCCCACCCGCACTGGGACCGCCCGCCGGCGGGCCCCATCCGCTACCGCCTCACCGCACGCATCGCCGACTGGTGGAACGGCCGCCAGGACGCCCGCGCCGGGCTACCCGCCGTGGGGCCCGACCCCGCGCCGAGGGGGACGCCCCACAACCGGTCCGTCGCCTTCACCCCCCACCTGGAGAAGCTGCGGCGGATGGCGAACGACGCCATGCACCACGAACTGGTGCACCTCCAGCAGGAGGTCGCCAGTCCGGCGTTGCAACTCGCCCGGACCGAGGCCCAACTCGTCGAGGCCGAGCAGGCCCTGGTCCGGGCGCGGGAGGCACTGCAGAACCTGACCGCGCCGACCGAGGACGAGCTGACGGCACGCCGGGCCGGCGAGACCGACACCGACGCGTCGGTCGTCCGCAAGCGGCGGCTGGCCCCGTACCTCGAACGGCGGGCCGGGTTGGAGGCCCGCCGCCAGGAGGCCGAGAGCGAGCTGGTCCGCCTCCGGCAGACGCGGGCGGAGACCCGCGAGCGGCTCGCCCGGAGCCGGACCGTCGCCGCCGCCCGCGCCGAGCGCATCCACGAGCACTCCTGGCGGCGCATCGGCAGCTACTGGCAGCGGCTCGTCCGCAAACACCCGGACGGCGAGGAGCTCAACCGCACGCTACAGCCGGGAGGCCCCGAGCTGCCGGGCTGGGTCCACCCCACCGACGGGCGCGGGGCCACCGGCGACACCGCCGACGGCCGACCGGAAACGACGTGAGGAGCGACAGAGACATGAAGGCGTTGTGGAACCGTACCGGCCGCACGATCCGCGGGATGCTGTCGCGCCGCCGCCCCACCTCCGGGAGCAGGCCCGCCGACCCGACGACGGGGCCGCTGCGCATCGACGCCCCGAAACCCCTGGACCCCGACGCGCAGCACGAACGCGACGCCTCGGCGGCCCGGGAGCGGGTGGTGCGGCTGGTCTCGGAGCTGACTCCACGCGGCACCGACGAGGGCACCGCAGCGGCCCTCGACAACATGATCAATTACTGGGCCGACGGCTGGCTCGCCGACATCGAAACCGAGCGTCTCAACGCCCACACCGTGGTGGACGCCCTGGTCGGCGAGGTCATGCCGAGGCAGGAGCGGCTCCGGATGGCCTCCGAGGGCGCGCTCGACCGGCTTCGACAGGCCCGGGAGAACCACGAGCTGGCCCGGGCCCTGCTCGCCGGCGGGGCCGCCCCCACCGACCGACCGGCCAAGGAGGACTGACATGACCGTCACCGGTACCCACACCCCACCGCCCGGCAGCAGCATGCCCGGCGGCCGGTACGTCGACACGGCGTTGCTCACCGGCCGCCCGGGGACCCTGCTCGGCGCGCTGGTCGAGACGGTGGTCCTGGTGCTGGCCGCCGGCGCCGACATCGCGGCCTTCTACAACGCCCTGTCCAGCGGGATCGGCGACAATACCTACCTGCTGTACATGCTGGTCGCCGGGTTCACCGCCGTCGCGCTCCTGCTCGCCCACGGGTTCGGGCGGATCTACCGCGACCTCGACCAGCGGGCACCCGGTGCCCGCCGGCTGATGCTGTACGCCTGCCTGACCGGTTGGGCCCTGCTGGGTATCGCCGCCTTCGTCTCCCGGCTGCTGCTGGCCGACGTGGACGTCGGTCCGGGATTCGGTACCTCCGGTGCCGGCGGTTCCACCGCCGGTGGCTCCGGACAGGAAGAGGCGCAGACGGCCCGGGTGCTGGCGATCCTCTTCCTCGCGCTGTACATCGGCACCGGGATGGCGGCCGCGGTGGTCGCCTACTGGAACCACAACTCGCTGGCGCACGCCTACCACCGGAGCAACCGCCGACTGGCCTGGGCCCGCTGGTGGGCCAAGCGGCGGGTGGGGGCGCACGAGAAGGTCCTCTCCCGGCACCGGCAGCGCTACAACGAGTGGGCGCGTGCCGAGGCGGCCCACGCGGCGGCCCGTGCCAAGCGGCTGGCGCTCGCCGAGGAACTCAAGCAGTTGGCCCGGCAGCGGATGGCAGCGGCCGGTCAGGACCCGGCCACCACCGACGGCCTGTTCACCCCGGACCGGTACGGCACGCCGACGCCGTCGCCGTACCGCGAGCACCGGCCGGACGGGTAGCGCACCGGCCGGCACGCCCCAGAACCCGACACCCACGAACCCACACCACAACTGGAGCTGACACATGGCTGTTGTCCAACCGCCGCGAACCCGACCCCGGGCCGGCCGGCGGCAGCGGGCGGCCCTCCTGGCCGTTCTGCTGCTCGCCGCCGCGGTCCTCACCGGATGCGACGACGGCCCGCAGCACGAGGAACCCGTCGAGGCCGGCTGCCTGTCGTCGGGCGTGGCCATGTCCCTGGCCATCGGGGCCCGGGCGAACAGCCCGACGCCCGCCCTTCCCGCCCTGGTCGAGGACCTCGCCCGCAGCGCCGCCCGGAAGCACAAGGGAGTGTCCGTGGTCCAGATCGACGGACGCGTCGACGTGGACCTGGAACCGCAGGTCTTCAACAGCAAGGCGCAGAACCCGAACAAGTACGGGAAGGACCTGGACCGGTGGCTCGACGGCCTGCGCCAGTGGGTCGCCACGATGCGGGCCGACGAACCCGAGGCCGACGTGCTGAAAGCGTTGGACGTCGCCGGCGCGCAGGTCGGCCCCGGTGACACCGTCGTCCTGGTCGACTCCGGCCTGCAGACCACCGCGCCGCTGGACTTCCGCACCAGGGGCATGCTGGACGCCGACCCCACCGACGTGGTCGAGTTCCTCCGCCGGGCCGAC
Organism: Micromonospora sp. SCSIO 07396; assembly: GCF_053667945.1. NCBI lineage: Bacteria > Bacillati > Actinomycetota > Actinomycetes > Micromonosporales > Micromonosporaceae > Micromonospora > Micromonospora sp. SCSIO 07396. The sequence goes on along the minus strand of NZ_CM132210.1, from coordinate 626,904 downwards.
GCCCTACCCGACCTCGCGGACCGCCGCGTCCTGCTGGTGGGATTGGGCAACACCGCGCCACCGCAGGCGGAACTGGGCGTGGCCCAGAAACGGCACGTGGTCGAGATCTGGACCGCCATCGCCCGGGCCGGCGGCGCGAGCTGCGTGGAACTGCGGGAGGCGGCCAACGGCAAGCACAGCGACGTCGACTCGCCGACGGTCAGCGTGGTACCGGTCACCGAATCCCCCACCTTCACCCCGTGCGGGGTGACCGTGCTGCCCGACGACGGCGAGGTCGGCTTCGTCCCCGACTCGGCGACGTTCCGGGACCCGGCCAGGGCCCGTGCCGCCCTGGCCAAGCTCGCCGCGCTGCTCGAACGGGGCAGATCCACCGTCGAGCTGATCGGCACCACCTCGTCCGCCGGGACGGAATCCGGTCGCCTCACGCTGTCCCGGGACCGGGCCCGGGCGGTCGAGACCGTACTACGGTCGCTCGGCGTGCCGCCGGAGCGGATGTCCAGCCGGGGGGTCGGCGCCAACTGGCCGGACCGGCGGCCGGACCGCGGACCGGACGGCGAACTCCTGCCCGGTCCGGCGGCGCAGAACCGCACGGTGGTCGTCCGGATCTCGTGCGGCTGAGCCCCCACCCGCCGTCGACCGGGCGCGCAGCGGGGCCGGGCTGAGCGGTGGTCGAGGGGGCGGCGCGGTGACCGGGCCGCCCCCTCGACCGGATCAGAGCAGGCGGCCGGAGCGGTCGCGGGCGACGATGCCGTCGAGTCGTACGCCGGGGGTGAGGTCGACCGGGTCGAACCAGAAGACCACCAGTTCCGGGTCGGTGCTCCAACGGGCCAGCCGGGCGTCGACCTGCCGGCCGCCGGCGGTGCCGACGATCCGGGTCGCCGGCCCGACGAAGTACCCGAACGTCGGCACCGGCGGGCGGGTGTCGTCCGGGGGGGTCGCCTCGGCGTACCCGATCTCGTGGAAGCCCGGTCGCCGGTCGCTGCCCTGCACGTCGTTGATGAGCATGTCGTTGGTCAACTCGCCGGCGGGGCTACGGCGGCCGGCCATCAACCCGACCCGCACCCTGGGCCCCTCCGGCACGTCGACCGCCACCAGGTAGAACACCCGCTGGTCGACGCCGTACCGGATGCCGGTGTCGATCACCTCCCCGATCGGCTGCTGGGGGGGCCTCCACCGGGTGGGTCCGGGGGTCGGCGGCGACGTCGCCGGAGGCGTCGCGCCGGGCACGGTGGCGGCGGGGGCGGGTGGGCGGTCCGGTGCCGGCGGCCGGGTCCACCGCACGCCGAGCCCCACACCGCCGGCCACCAGCACGGTGACCAGCGCCGTCGCGCCCGCTCCGACGAGGCGGCGGCGTCGGCGCAGCCGCCGGCCGTCGCGCATGATCGCGGTCAGGTCGAGGTCCTCCGGGTACGGCTGTTCGGTCGCCCGCATCGCCAGGCGGAACTGCTCCAGCTCGGTCATCGGCAGGTCCCCTGGGTCGCCGGGGTCCCGGTGGCGCGCAGCTTCTGCAACGCCCGGGAACCGGTGCTCTTCACCGTGCCCAGCGAGACCCCCAGTTCGCGCGCCACCTGTGCCTCCGGTAGGTCGAAGTAGTAGCGGAGCACGACGATGGCCCGCTCGCGGGGGCTGAGCGCGCCGAGGATGTCGAGCAGCCAACGGCGGGTGGCCACGTCGTCGGCGACGTCGCCGCGCCGCTGCTCGGGCAGGTCGTCGGTGGGGTACTCCCGGATCGGCCGCCGCCACCCGTCGACCAGGTGGTTGACCAGCACCGTACGGGCGTACCCGTAGGCGTCCTCGTCGCGGATCCGGGACCAGGACGCGTACGTGCGGACCAGGGCGGTCTGCGCGGCGTCCTCGGCCTGGTGGTGGTTGCCGGTCATCAGGAACGCGGCGTGCCTGAGCCGCCCGGAGGCGGACCTGGCGAACTCGACGAACTCGGCGTCACCCCGGGCCATGCCGGCCCCTCCCGTTTGCCACGCCGGACAGGACGGGCGAAGGCACCGAAAGGTTGAGTCCCGACGGGATCAACTGTTCCGGCGGACCGCCCGTCCTTCCCGCTGCCCGCCGCCGCCCGGCGGTGGGCGGAGGAGGCACCATGGCGACGAAGGGTAGCCCCCGCCGCGGCGGTGGCCCACGGGGACGGCCGGTGACGGCGCTGCTGACGGTGGTCTGGCTGACCGGCTGCGGGCTGCCGGCGGCGGGCCGACCGGCGGCGACGCCCGCCTCGGCCCGGTCGGCGGGGCCGCCCTCCGTGGCCGGGACGGCGGCGGTAGCCGATCCGCCGGGCCGACCGGTCGGGTCGGCTGGCACGGCCGGGCCCGCCCCGGTCAGTTACCCGGCGGACGGGGCCAACCGCTGGCAGGTCGCGGCCGGTGAGCCGGCGACGCCCCGGGGCCCCGGCCGGTTGCTGCGGTACCGGGTGGCGGTGGAGCGCGACATCCGGGGGCTGCCGGTGGCGCAGTTCGCCGCCGAGGTCAGCGCGACGTTGACCGCCCCGCAGGGGTGGACCACGGGCGGGACGCTGCGGCTGTGGCGGGTCGGCCCCGGCGGCCCGGCCGACTTCACCGTCCACCTGGCCACCCCGGGCACCCGCGACGAGCTGTGCGGGGGCACGGCGGAAGGCTACACCTCGTGCCGCAACGGCGACCGGGTGGTGATCAACGTGGCGCGCTGGGTGAAGGGGGTGCCCGGGTACGGCGCGGACCTGGCCACCTACCGACGGTACGTGGTCAACCACGAGGTCGGGCACCGGCTCGGCCACGGCCACGAGCGGTGCCCGGGGCGGGGCCGGCCGGCTCCGGTGATGCAGCAGCAGACGCTGGGCCTGCACGGGTGCACCGCCAACGCCTCGCCGTACCGGGCGGGCAGGCGCTACTCGGGACCGTCAGGCGCGTACGCCGACCGGATTCCTCCGCCCGAGCCGGGCCGCGCGGGCTGACCGCCGCCAGGCCGGGTCGGCCGGACCGGCCGGGGGCGGCGGGGGCTGCGTACCATGCGGGACCGGGCATCCCCTCGTCCGGTGGAGGTAGCGACGGATGGCAGGCCAGCAGGACGGATACGCCCTCGGCGTCGACCTGGGCACGTCCAACACGGTGGCCGTGCTGCGCTGGCCGGACGGCCGGACCCGACCGTTGCTCGTCGACGGGCAGCCGATCCTCCCCTCCGGGGTCTACGCCGACACCGAGGGCCGGTTGCACGTCGGCCGGGACGCCCAGCGGCTGGCCCAGGCGGACCCGACCCGGTACGAGCCCAACCCGAAACGTCGGGTGGACGAGCCGACCGTCCTGCTCGGTGACCGGTCGTACGCCCCGGCGGAACTGCTCGCCGCGACCCTGTGGGCGGTCGCCGAACAGGCGGTGGCGACCGTGGGGTTCCTGCCCCCGGCGGTGCTCACCTACCCCGCCGCCTGGGAGGCTCCCCGGCGGCAGGTGCTGCACGACGGGTTGGCGCTGGCCGGTTGGCCGTCGGCCGCCGAACACACCATGTCCGGTCCGGTGCCGGTGGGCACCCGGCTGCTGCGGGAACCGGTGGCGGCGGCCCGTTACTACACGGAGGTGCTGCGGCGGCCGGTGCCGGTGGGTGAGTCGGTCGCGGTGTTCGACTTCGGCGGCGGCACCCTGGACGTGGCGGTCGTCCGTAACGAGGGCGCCGACCCGTGGGGCGACTCGGGTTTCACGGTGATCGCCACCGGCGGGATGGCCGACCTCGGCGGGCTGGACCTCGACGCGGCCCTGCTCGCCCGGGTCGGTGAGCTGGTCGGCGACGGGCAGGCGGAACTCTGGGCCCGGCTGACCCGACCGGAGACGACCGGGCAGTGGCGGGACCGGCAGCAGCTCTGGGACAACGTGCGCGGGGCGAAGGAGATGCTGTCCCGGGTCACCGTGGCACCGGTCGCGGTGCCCGGCCTGGAGACCGCCGTCCCGCTCAGCCGGGCCGAACTGGAGCAACTCGCCACTCCCCTGCTCACCCGGGCGGTCACCCGCACCCGGGAGGTGGTCGCCGAGGCGGGCCTCACCCCGGACCGGCTGGCCGGATTGTTCCTCGTCGGCGGTTCGTCCCGGGTGCCGCTGGTGGCCCGGCTGCTGCACGCCGAGCTGGGGGTCGCGCCGACCGTGCTGGAGCAGCCCGAGCTGCCGGTGGCCGAGGGGGCGCTCACCGACCTGCCGCTGCCCCGGCCGGACCGGCGTCCCGGGCCGGCCGGCGCGGCCGGGGCCGCCCCGGCGCAGCCGCCGGACCCTGCGGCACAGGCCCCGCCCGCCCCGGCACAGGCGTCGGCCGCTGCGGTGCACGGCGTTGCGCCGGGGGCACCCGACGCCGCGTCCACCCCGGTCGGGTCCGGTGCAGGCACAGCCGCCACCCTGCCGGTGGGCGCGGCGCCCGCCGGCACGGGCCACACCCTCCTGCCGGGACCGGGTGCCGCCCGGCCGGCCGGACCCGGCGCGACGCTGGTGGCCGGGGCGGGCACTCCGCTCGGTGGGACGCCGGTGGCCGGGGCGGGTGGGACACCGGTGCCGATCCCGGGCGGGATGCCGCCGGGCGGGACCGTGCCGGGTGGCGTACCGGCCCAGGGGTATCCGGCGGGCTGGCCCGGCGTACCACCGGGGGCGGTGCCGCCGGGGACCGGTGCCGGCCCCGCGACGTCGGTGCGGCGCGGGCGTCGCCGGCTGTGGATCGGGCTCGGTGCGGGCCTGGCGCTGCTCGGCGTGCTCGGCGCGGCGGCCCTCTGGTTCACCCGGGACCGCTACCCGGCGTTGGAGTTCCACACCCTCACCGAGGTGGCCCGGCCCGCCGCCGCCGCCGACCGGCCGACGGCGATGTTCACCGCCGTGTTCGGCGACCGCGCCTACCTGGCCTACCAGCTTCCCGACGACCGGCTGACCGTGGTGGCGGTCGACGCCGGCACCGGGAAGGCGGCGTGGCGGACCACCGTCGCGGCCGACAGCGGACGGTGGGCCGGGGTCCGGGCGGTGCCGGGGGCGGTGCTGGCCGTCGCGGAGGCGGCCGGCGACAGCACCCCCCGCGACGTGGTGGTGCTCGACGCCGGTGACGGCGCGGAACGGTGGCGGTTGCCGGTGCACGGCGACGACGCGGTGCACGTCACCGGGGAGAAGCTGGTCTGGGTGGACCGCGCCGGCGCCCGCCTGGTCGGGCTGCGGTTGCGCGACGGCCGGCAGGACTGGACCCTGGACAACCCCCGCAGCGAGTACGGCGACACCCGCACCACGGTGCTGCGGGTGGGCACCGCGCAGAGCGTGGCCGGTCCCGCCGGGTTCGACGGCTCGTCCGACGCCCCCTGGCTCGGCGACGCCGACCAGCTGGTGCAGGTGGGGGCGGACCGTTCGGTCCGGGTGCTCGACATGGACAGCGGCAAGGTGGTGAGTCGCCGCGACGGGGTCGCCGACGTCAGCGACCGGATGGTCGCGTACGGCGACCGGTTGTACCTGGTGGCCGAGGACCGGGGATACAAGCTGCTCGGTTACGACCTGGGCAGCTTCGCCGAGCCGACGGTGCTCTACAGCGCGGGTGAGCAGCGGCGGGTCACCGCGCTGGTGGCCTGCGGCGAGCACCGGGCCTGCCTGCTGGAGGTGCCGGAGGCCGACACCGAGCGGACCGAGGTGGTCGCGGCCACCGAGGGCAAGGGCAGTCGCCGCTGGCCGGCGCCCGGCGGCCAGGGCCTGGTGCCGGTGGGTGAACACCTGCTCGTCCGGCGGGAGTCGCCGAAGACCACGGTGACCCTGTTCGACCCGGCCGGGAAGGCGGTGCTGACCGACCGCAAGGGCACGGCGGTCCGGGTCGACGCGGGTAACGTGCTGGTCTTCGCCGAGACGCCGAGCAGCGTCGAGGACGACCGGAGCCTGGCCGGGGTGTCGAAGTCCGGCGCGCTGACCGAGACGGGGCAGCTCCAGGGCGTCCGCAGCGAGTCGTGCGGGTGGAACACGTCGGTGATCGTCTGCGGGGCAGAGCGGGACTTCGTGCTGTACCGGTTCGCCGGGGACGGCTGACGGGCGACCGCCGGGGCCACCGGACACCACTGCGCCACCGGCTGCCACGGGGGCGGTCGGTGGCGCAGCGGCCCGGGGGGCGGTCGGTGGGTCAGCCGCCGAGGCTGGCCGCGGCCGAGGCGATCGACGCGGCGAACGTGCTGACCTGGGTGTAGACGCCGGGGGCGTTGGGCCTGGCGCAGCCGTCGCCCCAGCTCACGATGCCCACCTGGATCCACGCGTTGGCGGCGTCGCGGCGGAACATCGGGCCGCCGGAGTCACCCTGGCAGGTGTCGGTGCCACCGCTGGCGTAGCCGGCGCAGATCTCCTCGGCCGGGATCAGCTCGCCGGGGTAGGAGGACGAGCAGCTGGCGTCGCTGACGAACGGCACGGTGGCCTTGAGCAGGTACCGCTGCTGGGCACCACCCTCCCGGGCGGCACCCCAACCGGCGACGGTGAAGGTGCCGCTGTCGTACGCGGTGGTGGTGGCGATGGGCAGGGTGGCCTGCGAGGTGACCGGGGTGGCGAGCCGGATGAGCGCCCAGTCCTTGCCGCTGCCGTTGTAGCCGGGGGCCCGGTAGACGTAGTTGGACTTGACCTGGATGCGGCTGCTCGACTGGAGGTCGACCGCGCCGAGGGTCGCGGTGATGGTGGTGTTCGTGCCGGTGCGGTTCACGCAGTGGGCGGCGGTGAGCACCAGCCGGGGGCTGTAGAGCGCCCCGCCGCAGCCCATGGAGAGCCGGACCATGAACGGGAACTCGCCCTGCGCGGCCCGGGTGCCGCCGACGACGGACGGGGCCGCGTCGGGGGTGGGCGCCGCGGTGGCCGGGGCGGTCAGGACGAGCGACCCGGCGGTGATCGCCACCATCGTGGCGGCCATCCGGCCGATGAGACTGCGCCAACGGTTCACAGGGCCTCCAACCCTCGGCGGCGCGCCTGCTTGGGGGCGCCGGTTCGATGGCGGGAGCCTAGATCGATCGATTGACGTGCATCAACATCCTGTTGGGGTCATACGATCGCGGCCGCGGCCCGACCCGGCACGCGGGATCACCCGGCCGGGCGGGGATGAAGCCGGAGCGGCGGGGTATGCCAGCGCCCGGCCTGGAGGAGTGTCGACCGGTGTCGCGGGCAATCCGCGACCGGACGCGGGCGGGCCGGGTCACCACCCGGCCCGCCCGCCGTACCGATGGCCGCTCAGTTGCCGGTGAGGAAGTTCCAGGCGTCCATCACCCACTGGGTCTGCTGAAGGTAGGCGATGCCCACCCCGGCCAGGAACACCCCGGTCACCAGGTGCGCGCCCCGGGCGCTGCGGCGTACCCGGCCGAGCTGACGTTCCAGGATCACCCGGCCGAGCAGCCGGGACAGCGCGAACAGGCCGACCGCCACCAGCAGGCTTAGCAGGAAGGTCAGCAGCGGGGTGCCCAGGTCGCCCCGGCCGGAGATGGCCCAGATGCCCCAGCAGACGAAGGCGAAGAGGGCACCGGCGGCGCTCCACTCGCCACCCCGGCGCAACTGCTCCACGTGCCAGCTCATCGGCCGGCGCGGTGCGGCGGGCTCGGCCCAGCCGGACTGGTCGTGGTCGACCACCGGGAACGGCTCGGTGCGCGGAGCCCGGGGCTGCCCCACCGAGGCGACACCCCGGCGGAACGGTTCCCGCTGCGGCGGCACCCCGACACCGGGCTGGGGCGGCACCTCGACGGTCCGCTCGGCCCACGGCTGTGTCTGGTCTGCCATCTCGTTTCCTCCCCATGACCGGTGCCGGCCGTCGACCGGTCCACCGTCTTCGAGGGTAGCGAGCGGACAAACTGCCGCGCCCGGCCCGGCCCGACAGGAGCCGTCGGGCGGTACGGTCGGGAGATGGTGGATGCGGAGCGGCGGCGACGTCGGCTACGGCACCAGCCGGAGCCGGCGGACGGGGGTGGTGAGCCGCCGACGGTGGCCACGGCCGAGGTGCACGACGGGCCCCCACCGCCACGGGCCCGGCGGGCCCCGGGCGGCGAGGACGGCGAGCGGGGCCTGCGTGGACTTGTCGGTTCCGGCTCGTCGCAGGTCAGCGTGCGCGCCGCGCTACGGGCCCGGGACGCGGCCCGCCCCACCGAGCAGGACCTGGCCGAGGCCGAGGAACGCCTGGTGATCATCCGACGGAACTGGGTGCCCCGGGAGGACCTGCCCCGTTCGGGCCGGTGACCGGGCCGGCCGGTGACCGGCCCGGTCGACGGATCGGGGCGGGCGGCGGTCAGGACAGGTCGGCGGGGGCGGGCAGCGGGGGCAGCTCGCGGGTGCGCTCGTACTCGGCCACCTGGGCGATCCGGCGGGCGTGCCGCTCGTTGCCGGAGAACGGGGTGGTGAGGAACGCCTCGACGATGGCGGCGGCCTCGTCGAGGGTGTGCTGGCGGGCGCCGACGGCCACCACGTTGGCGTCGTTGTGCTGCCGGCCGAGCTGGGCGGTCTCGATGCTCCAGGCCAGCGCCGCCCGGACGCCGGCGACCTTGTTGGCGGCGATCTGCTCGCCGTTGCCGGAGCCGCCGATGACCACGCCCAGGCTGCCCGGGTCGGCCACCACCCGGTCGCCGGTGTGCAGGCAGAAGGTCGGGTAGTCGTCGTCGGGGTCGAAGGCGTGCGGGCCCACGTCGACCAGCTCGTAGCCCTGCTTGGCCAGGTGATTGGCCAGGTGCACCTTCAACTCGAAACCGGCGTGATCGGATCCCAGGTAGACGCGCATACCGGGCAGTCTGTCAGGGCCGCGCCCCGGCCCGCCGTGGGGGCGGCGTGCCGGGGCGGATTCGTCACAGGATTCAGCGGGGCAGCTCGGCGACGACCAGGCCGCCGCGTGCCTTCGGGGTGAACCAGGTGCTCTTGCGGGGCATCTTCTCCCGGGCCAGGTTCACCGCGACGAAGTCGTCCACGGTCACCGGGGCGATCAGGACGGCGAGCTCCGCCCGGCCGGCGTCGACCTCGCCGGTGAGCCAGCTCGCCGGGTAGTCGCCGCCGACGTAGGTGATCCGCTTGTCGCCCGGGTCGAGGCCGAGGGCGTCGCGCAGCAGCAGCCGTTCCACCAGGGCGTGGTCGAGGTTCTCCAGCCGGGCGGCGGTCGCGTCGTGCGGCAGGGTCACCGCGTACCCCTGGCCGGCGAGGCGGAGGTGCACGGTGCCGCCGGCCGCCGGGACCTCGACCGGGCCGTCGAGGGGGCTGATCCGCGCGCCGGCGGTGCGCAGCCGGTCGAGCAGCTCGTCGGGGGTGCAGGGCAGCTCGCTGACCAGCCGGTTGTAGGGCTGGATGGCGACCGACGCCGGAGTGGTGACCACCGCGAGGAAGCGCGGGAAGCCACCGGTCTGCGCGGCCAGGCTGCGGTGGTTGCCGTCGGCGACCACCAGTTCGCCGCCGCCGGCCAGCGCGGTCAGCGCGTCCTGCTCGGGGCCGGGGCCGAGCAGCCAGATGGCGTGCGTGCGGCCGGCCTGGTCGGTGTCGGTGGCCGCCGGCGCGCCCGCCGCGTCGGTCGCCGCCGCGAGCGCGGCGTGCAGCTCGTCGCCGCGCCCGGTCTGGAGCAGGAGTACGGGCGAGAGCAGGTGACCCAGCGCCTCGGCCAGGGCGACCCGCTCCCGCACCTTGGCGATGAACACGTCCTCGTTGCGGATCACCAGGCCGGGCTCGTCGGCGCTGGTGGAGATCTGGTCGGTGTCGACCATGGCGAACAGCCCGTACGCCGGTTCCTCCCCCGGCGCGCTGATCCGGTAGAGGACCACGACCTGCTCGGCGGGGGTGTAGCTGCCGTCGTCCTTGGCCTCGGTGAGCCGGGCCACCGCGTCGCCGAGCGCGTCGGAGAAGGACTTCCCCAGGCTCTCCGGCGCCCGGTGGGGCATCTCGATGCCGAGGGCACTGTGCGGGTTCGCCTCGATGATCGCGGTGATCTCCGCGTCGTCGGCGAACTCGTCGTAGTTCTGCGCGCCGGTGCCGCCAGTGGTGATCCAGGCCCGGGTGATCGGATGCACGACCGTCATGGGGGTTGACGCTACCGGCGACGACGGCCCCCGCGACGCCGACCCCGCGCCGGGTCCACCAGATGAACCGTCGCGCCGGTGGGGCCTGCCCGGTCGGCGCGGGCCCCACCGGGGTGACGGTCAGTCGAAGATCGGGCCCAGCTCGCGGGACCGCTTCAGCTCGTAGAAGCCGGGGGTGCCGGCGACCAGCAGGACGCCGTCCCAGAGCCGGCCGGCGGCCTCACCCTTGGGCGACGGGGTGATGACCGGGCCGAAGAAGGCGACCTTCTCGCCGTCCGGGCCGGGGGCGTGTACCACGGGGGTGCCGACGTCGGTGCCGACCGGGCGCATCCCGGCCTCGTGGCTGGCCCGCAGCGCCTCGTCGTACTCGGTGGAGTCGGCGGCGTCGGCGAACGACGGGTCCAGCCCGACGTCGGCCAGCGCCGCGGTGATCATCTCCCGGCCCAGCTGCTCCTTGCCGAGGTGGATGCGGGTGCCCATGGCGGTGTAGAGCTTCGCCAGCGTCGCGCCGCCGTGCGCCTGCTCCACGGCGATGCAGACCCGGACCGGCCCCCAGCCCAGCTTCATCATCTCCTGGTACTGCTCGGGCAGCTCCCGGCCCTCGTTGAGGACCGAGAGACTCATCACGTGGTAACTGATGTCCACATCCCGGACCTGCTCGACCTCCAGCAGCCAACGGGAGGTGATCCAGGCCCACGGGCACAGCGGGTCGAACCACATGTCGACGGCGACACGTTCGGTCACGGTGGAATCCCTTCGTGACGTCAGGCACGCCGGCGGACCCGGCGCGGTTACCCGTCGATCCTCACCCCGAACGGCATCGATCGGTAGCGGAATGAGAGCGTGACGTCGACCACCGCAGGGTCGGTGCATGGAAGACTCGGCTCGGGTCGCCGCCACGAGCGGCCGGCAGGGGCTGGCGCAGCCGGAGGGCGGCGAGAGTGGGATGGAGACGAAAGTGCCAGGAGTGCGCAACCTGACCCAGGTCGAGGCCACCGAGCGGGCCCGCCTGCTGGAGGTCACCGGGTACGACATCAACCTCGACCTGTCAACCGCGGTGCAGGCCGAGGGCCGCACGTTCCGGTCGGTGACCGAGGTCAGGTTCCGCTGTGCCGAACCCGGCGCCGGCACCTTCATCGAGACGGCCGCCGAGTCGGTGCGCGCGGCGACGCTCAACGGCGAGCCGGTGGACCTCGCCGGCTGGTCGGCCGACAAGGGGCTGACGCTGACCGGGCTGGCCGCCGAGAACGTGCTCGTGGTGGACGCCGACTTCGGCTACTCCAACAGCGGGCAGGGCCTGCACCGCACCGTCGACCCGGTCGACGGGGAGACGTACCTCTACAGCCAGTTCGAGACGGCCGACGCGCAGAAGGTCTTCGCCTGCTTCGACCAGCCCGACCTGAAGAGCGTCTACACCTGGCACGCCACCGTCCCGGCGCACTGGCGGGTGGTGTCCAACATGCCCGTCGACCGGGAGGAACCGGCCGGCGCGGGGCTCAAGACCGTCCACTTCACCACCTCGGCGCGGATGAGCACCTACATCACCGCGCTGTGCGCCGGGCCGTACCACGAGGTGCGGGACAGTCACGACGGCATCGACCTGGGCGTCTTCTGCCGGGCCTCGATGGCCCCCCACCTGGACGCCGACAACCTGTTCCTGATCACCAAGCAGGGCTTCGACTTCTTCCACGAGCAGTTCGGGGTGCGGTACCCGCTGCCCAAGTACGACCAGCTGTGGGTGCCCGACTTCAACGCCGGCGCGATGGAGAACTTCGGCTGCGTCACCCACGCCGAGTCGCACTACCTGTTCCGCTCGCAGGTCACCGACTTCGAGTACGAGCAGCGGGCCAACACGATCCTGCACGAGCTGGCCCACATGTGGTTCGGCGACCTGGTCACCATGCGCTGGTGGAACGACCTGTGGCTCAACGAGTCGTTCGCCGAGTGGGCCAGCCACTGGTGCAACACCCACGCCACCCGGTTCTCCGAGGCGTGGACGACCTTCCTGTCGATCCGCAAGAACTGGGGTTACCGGCAGGACCAGCTCTCCTCCACCCACCCGGTCTACTGCGAGATGCCGGACCTGGAGGCGGTCGAGGTCAACTTCGACGGCATCACGTACGCCAAGGGCGCCAGCGTGCTCAAGCAGCTCGTGGCGTACGTCGGTGAGGAACCGTTCCTGGCCGGGCTGCGGGCGTACTTCGGCAAGCACGCGTGGGGCAACGCCACCTTCGACGACCTGCTGTCGGAGCTGGAGACGGCCTCCGGCCGGGAGCTGCGCAAGTTCGCCGCCCAGTGGCTGGAGACCGCCCAGGTCAACACGCTGCGTCCCGAGGTGACCATCGGTGCCGACGGCGGCTACGAGCGGGTGTTGGTCCGGCAGGAGGCCCCGGCCGGCCACCCGACGCTGCGCACCCACCGCATCGGCGTCGGCCTGTACGACCTGACCGACGGCCGGCTGGTCCGCCGGGAGCGGGTCGAGGTGGACGTCACCGGTGAGGTGACCGAACTGACGGTGCTGCACGGCCGGCCGGCCGCCGACGTGCTGCTGCTCAACGACGACGACCTGACCTACGCCAAGCTGCGGCTCGACGAACGGTCGATGGCGACCGTGGTGCAGCACATCGCCGGCTTCGACTCGTCGCTGGCCCGGGCACTGTGCTGGACGGCGGCCTGGGACATGGTCCGCGACGCCGAGCTGTCCACCCGCGACTACGTGGCGCTGGTGCTGGCCGGGCTGCCCGCCGAGACCGACATCAACCTGGTCACCGCCACCCTGCGGCAGGCCAGCACCGCGCTGATCTTCTACGCCGACCCGGCCTGGGCCCCGACCGGCTGGGCCGGGCTGTCCCGGGCCGCGAAGGACGCGCTGGCGGCGGCCGAGCCGGGCAGCGGCTTCCAGCTCGCCTGGGCCCGGGCGTACGCCTCGGCGGCCCGCGCCGACGAGGACCTGGCGACGCTGCGCGGCTGGCTGGCCGACACCGACGTGCCGGCGGGCCTGACCATCGACACCCAGCTGCGCTGGACGGTGCTGCAGTCGCTGGTGGCCAAGGGGGCGGCCGGCACCGCCGAGATCGAGGCGGAGCTGGCCGGCGACCGGACGGCCTCCGGTGAGCGGGAGGCCGCGTACGCGCACGCGCTGGTGCCGACCGAGGCGAACAAGGCGTCGGTGTGGTCCCTGCTGACCGGCCCGGACGCGCTGCCGAACTGGCGTAACCGGGCGCTGTTGCAGGGCCTGACCCACCCGACGCAGGTCGCCCTGACCGCGCCGTACCGGGAGCGGTACTTCGCCACGGTGGCGCAGGTGTGGGCGCAGCGCGACAGCGAGCCGGCGCAGGAGTTCGTGCAGCTGGCGTACCCGGCGTACCTGGTCGAGGAGGAGACGGTGGCGGCGACCGACGCGTGGCTGGCCGGCGACGGGCACCCGGCCTCGCTGCGCCGTCTGGTGGCCGAGGGGCGCGACGGGGTGGTCCGGGCGCTGAAGGCCCGCGCGCGGGACGCCCGCAGCAGCTGACGTCGAGGTGGACCGGCCCGGGGCCGGCGCGGGTGCGAGCCCACGCCGGCCCCGGGCCGTGCTGCGGTGCCGGCCCGGCGCGGGGGTGCCGGTGCACGCCGGGAACCCGTGGACGCGACGGAGCCCGGTCCGCGTGGTGCGGGCCGGGCTCCGGACGGTCGGGACGGGCGGCGGGGCTCAGGCCCGGCCGGCGTGGCTGGCGAGCTGGTCGAGGCCCTGGATGATGCCGCCGGCCAGGTCCCCGCCGCCGAAGGACGCCACCATGGACAGCGCGGCCAGCTTGACGTACGTGTCGGGGATGCGCTTGCGGGCGTACCGGCCGGTGACGACCTCCAGCTGACGCTGGTTGGGCGACACGGCGATCAGCACCGACCGGTCCGGCTCGGCGAGTTGGCGGTGCAGCCGCTCGGCGTGCTCCCGGACCGGCTCGTCGAGGCCGCCGACGTAGACCGAGAAGACCAGGCCGCTGCCCTGGTCGGCCAGGCGCAGCGCCTCGTCGATGCGCAGCAGTTGCCGGGTCGAGAACGGCCCGTCCAGCACCTCGGGCGGGGTGCCCGTACCGGTCTCGGCCACCTGCTCACCAACGGTCACTTGCGCCTCCGGTTCCACCGGCCGGCGCCTCGATGCCGGCCTGCTGCTGCTTGTGGCTGGTCAGCGCCGGCGCCTGGGCACCGGCGGCCAGGGCGGTGCCGGCCGAGTCGGCCAGCTGCTCCGGGCGGCCCAGGAACCAGACCGGCGTGAAGTCGAAGCGTCGGCCCGGCCGGTAGCGCTTGGCGCCGCCGCCGCTGCCGTGGTTGGCGGCGTAGACCAGCCCGACGATCACCAGCACCACCGCCGCCGGGATGCCGACGAAGATCAGCAACGTGTCAGTGACAGACAATCCCAACGCCCCCAGGCGGTAAGAGAGACCAGAGCTTCCGGGTCGGGTGGACGATCGTGACACCGTGCTCCCGACTCCGCTGCCATTCACGTTAGCGGAGCCGACGCCCCGCGAGCCTGCGGGGTGCCGATCCCACCTGTCACTCCAGTGTTCCAGCGGCCCCACGGCGGGGACGAGTCGGGTCACCCGGTCCCATCCTGCCGGTTCGGCACCCGATCGCGCCGGGGCGACACGACAGGCACGGGTGTGGCGTCCGCCCCATATTCCGCTGACATGACCCGGCCGGGATTGCCGGTCTCGGTGCCGGGACCCGGAGGATGGCCCGTACCGATCGGACGTTTTCGATCGATTCCGGTCCACCCACCCGCAGGGAGCCCCCCGTGCAACCCGTGCCTGCCCTCCACCCCCACCCCACCCGGCCCCGGTCCCGCCGGCCCTGGCCCCGACTGGTCACCCGCCCGCTGCTCGCGCTCGCCCTGGTCGGCGGCAGCGCGGTCGCCGCGCCCGCCGCGCCCGTCGACGTCCGGCCGGTCGCGGCGTCCGCCGCCAACCCGTACGAGCGGGGTCCCGCCCCGACGACGGCCAGCATCGAGGCCACCCGGGGCCCGTTCGCCATCGCCCAGAGCACCGTCGCGGCGTCCGCCGTGAGCGGGTTCCGGGGTGGCACGATCTACTACCCGACCAGCACCGCCGAGGGCACCTTCGGCGCGGTCGCGATCTCCCCCGGCTACACCGCCAGCCAGTCCAGCGTCGCCTGGCTCGGCCCCCGGCTGGCCTCCCAGGGTTTCGTGGTCATCACCATCGACACCCTCTCCGTGTACGACCAGCCGGCCTCCCGGGGCACCCAACTGCTGGCCGCGTTGGACTACCTGGCCGGCAGCAGCGCCGTGCGGACCCGGATCGACCGCAACCGGCTCGCGGTGATGGGGCACTCGATGGGCGGCGGCGGCAGCCTGTCGGCGGCGAACACCAGGCCCGCGTTGCAGGCCGCCATCCCGCTCACCGGCTGGCACACCGTCAAGAACTGGTCGTCGCTACGGGTGCCGACGCTGGTGATCGGCGCGGAGAACGACTCGACCGCTCCGGTGGCGTCGCACTCGGAGCCGTTCTACACCAGCATGCCGGCGAGCCTGGACAAGGCCTACCTGGAGTTGAACGCGGCCGGCCACTCCGCGCCGACCTCACCGAACGTCACCGTGGCGAAGTACAGCATCTCCTGGCTGAAGCGGTTCGTCGACGACGACACCCGCTACGAGCAGTTCCTCTGCCCCGCGCCCCGGGGCAGCGCGATCGAGGAGTACCGGGACACCTGCCCGCACTCCTGACCGCGTACCGGCCGGTCCCGTCGCCCCACCCGGCGGCGGGGCCGCACCCGTGGGGCACGGCGGATCAGGACAGCGTGCCCGGGGGCGCCACCCACTCCGAGCGCGGACCGCCGACCTCGGCGAGCAGGTCGAAGTCACGGTCGTAGTGGAGCACGGTGGCGGAATACTCGGCGGCGGCAGCCGCCACCACGACGTCCACCGGGCTGGCCGCCCGGTGGTGCCCACGGGCGGTCAACGCCAGTTGCAGATCACGTGCCCGGGTGGCGACGGCCGGAGTGATCGGCAGATCGATCATCAGTTCCGTCCGGCGGGCCCGCATCGCCATCGCGTCCCGGACATCGCGGGCGCTCCGTCCGTCTTCGAGGTCGAGCGGCAGACAGGTGGCCGCCAGCCGTTCCACCAGGAGCGCCGCGATGCGCTTGCCGACGGGCGGCTGGCGCAGGCGTCCCCAGGCGGACGTGTCGATCAGGTACAGACCGACCGGTGTGGTCACGCCGCGTCCCGGGTGCCCCGGGGTGTCTTGTCGTCTTCGAGCAGACCCGTCCAGTCGCGGTCGATCGCGAGGAGTTCGCGAACGGCCTCCAGCCGCTCGCTGCGCTCCGCCACCAGCCGGAGCGCAGCATGGATGGTGTCCTTCTTGCTCTTGGTGCCCAGTTCGAGGCGGGCCCGTTCGAGCAGTTCATCGTCGAGATCGATGACAGTTTTCATCGGCAGATGATATACCCCCGAGCGGGCCATATATAAGAACTGTCGGTCATCGGCGGGTCACATCGCGGTACGGGCCGACCACAGTTCGGGGAAGACCACCCGGGACATGCTGCGCTGCAACCAGGCCAGCCCGGCCGACCCGCCGCTGCCCACCTTGGCGCCCATGGTGCGCTGCACGGCCTTGACGTGGTTCCAGCGCCAGTCGCCGAACTGCTCGGCCACGTCGGCCAGCGCGTCGCCGAGCTGCCGCAGGTGGTTGTCCGGCCCGTCGTCGTCGTAGACCGCCACCCAGGCCGCCTCGATGCGGGGGTGCGGCAGGTGCTCGACGGCGACGTCCCGGTCGCGCAGCTCGGCGGGCAGTTCGTGTCCGTGCCGGTCGAGCAGGGCGATCACGTCGTCCCAGAGGCTCGGCGCGGCCAGCGCCGCGCGCAGGTCGTCGTAGATCTGGGCCTGGCGGCGGAAGGGACGGATCAGCGCCGGGTCGCGCAGCCCGAGCAGGAACTCCAGTTGGCGGTACATCGCGGACTGGAAGCCGGAGCCCTCGCCGAGCAGGTTGCGGAACCGGTTGAAGTCGGCGGGGGTCATCCAGCGCAGCCCACGCCAGGCGGCGTTGAGCCCCTCCAGGTGCAGGGCGGCCCGGCGCAGCGGGGCGAGCGCCGCCCACACCCGGTCGGCCCGCAGGTCACGCTGGGCCTGGCGCAGCTCGTGGCAGGTCAGCCCGAAGTACAGCTCCATGATCTGGCTGACCATCAGGAAGGACATCTCGCCCGGGTCGCTGCTCAGCGGCTGTTGGAGGGTGTGCAGGGTGCTGGCGTGCACGTACGCGTCGTAGGGCGTCCGGTCGGCGAACTCCAGGGTGGGCTCGCCGCCGTTGCGGGCGGCGCGGGCCCGGCGCTGCTGCGGGGTGGCCGGGCGTACCACCGGGTCCGGGGTGTGCGCCCGCAGGTCCGTCTGTTCCACCGTCTCGCCCCTCCGGTTCGGCTGTCCGAACATGATCTCCCGTCACGTACCCGTGGTGGAATGCCGCTTCGATGGAGCTGAGCGGCTGTCACTTCACGAACGGAAGGCGCTTCGCCGGGTTGACCTGCCGAAGATAAGGTAGGCGCGTGGACGAGATGGACTGGGCCCTGCTGCGCGAGTTGCAGGCCGACGCGCGGCTGTCGTACAGCGAGTTGTCCCGGCGGGTGCACCTGTCCCCACCGGCGGTCGCCGAACGGGTCCGCCGGCTGGAGGAGTCAGGCGTGGTCACCGGGTACCACGCGCACGTCGACCTCGCCCGCGCCGGCCGTCCCGTGGTGGCGCTGATCCGGATGTCCTGTTACGGCCCCCGGTGCATCCTGCACGACCCGAACGTCGCCGACTGGCCGGAGATCCAGGAGATCCACCGGATCACCGGCGACGCGTGCAGTGTGCTCAAGGTCGCCGCCGGTTCGATCGGGCAGTTCGAGGCGGTGATCGACAGGCTCGCCCCGTACGGACAGCCGTCCAGCACGATGGTGCTCTCCAGTCCGCTGCGGTGGCATCCGGTCACCCCGTTGCCGCCCGCCACCGACCCCGGGCGGGCCTGACTCCGGGTTTGCCCCCGGGCCAGCGGGAATGCAGCCCCGCACACCCGTCGCAGGATTCCGGCGAACCGTCGCCGGGAGGGGGGAATCATGCGGGGGCTCACTCTGCACCGTCGTGCCGTCCACGCCGTACTGGCGGTGCTCACCCTGGTCGGGGTGTTCGTCCTGACGGCGGCCGCCCCGGCGCGCGCCGGGGAGAACACCTTCGTCGAGGTCACGCCGAACACCGCGCAGGCCGGCACCCGGGTCAACGTCCGGGCGAGTTGCGACAACGCCAACAACCAGCAGGCCACCGTGCACTCGGACGCCTTCGGGCGGGTGGTGCTGCGACCCGACAACGGTTTCCTCACCGGCGCGGTCACCGTCCCGGGCAACAAGCAGCCCGGGGACTATCCGGTGGACCTGCGGTGCGCCAACGGCAACACCGCCTCGACCATGCTGACCGTGCTGAACATGGCCCAGCCGAGCAAGGGCCCGGCAACCGGCGGCGGCGGGACGGCGGGTGACCGGGGCAGCGGTTCGCTGCTGCTGGTCGGTGGCCTGGCGGTGATGGCCGTGGCGGCCGGGCTGGGCGTCTTCGGCGGCAACCGCCGGCGGACCCGGCCCGGCGCCTGACCACCTGTCGTCATGGCCCGCACCCGTTCCCGGCCGGCCGGCCACCGGTTGCGGGCGGCGGCCCGGCGTACCGTCCGGGTCGCCGCCGGCAGCCGGCGTGCCGCCCACCTGATCGCCGCCCGCACCCGCCGCGCCGCCCGGCGTTTCCGCCGGGTCGCCGGCCAGGCGTTCTCCGCCAGCGTGACCACCACCGACCCGGTCACCCAGGCGCGTCCGGTACGCCCGGTGCCGCGCGGCCCCGCGTTCGGCGGCCGGCTCGCCGGGTCCGGGCCGGGCCTGCCGGTGCTCGCCGTCGCCGCGGTGATGCTGCTGATCGTGGCGATGCTCGGGGTGGAGCGGGTCACCGGGATCAGCGTCCTGCCGGACCGGTTCGTCGCCGGGCTGCGTCCCCCGCCGAAGCGGTTCCCGGTGCTCTCGGGCAGCCCGCCGACCCAGATCGCCATCTCCCGGATCGACGTGCGGGCCCCGGTGCACCAGGTCGGCATCGCCCCGGACGGCAGCATCGACGTCCCGGCCGCCGCCCGCGCCCAGGAGGCCGGCTGGTACGACCAGGGCCCCACCCCC
Organism: Micromonospora sp. SCSIO 07396; assembly: GCF_053667945.1. Classification (NCBI taxonomy): domain Bacteria; kingdom Bacillati; phylum Actinomycetota; class Actinomycetes; order Micromonosporales; family Micromonosporaceae; genus Micromonospora; species Micromonospora sp. SCSIO 07396. The sequence continues at coordinate 607,754 of NZ_CM132210.1, read as the reverse complement.
GGCCAGTACGGTCCGGCGGTGATCGTCGGGCACGTGGACACCACCACCGGGCCGGCGGTCTTCCACGGGCTGCGGGAACTGCGCGACGGCGACCGGATCGAGGTGACCCGCGCCGATCGCCGGGTGGCCGTCTTCGAGGTCGACCAGGTGCAGCGGTACGGCAAGGAACGGTTGCCGGTCGACGAGATCTTCGGCGACTTCAGCCGCCCCGGCCTGCGGCTGATCACCTGCGGCGGGCGCTGGATCGGCGGCGGGACCGGCTACGCCGACAACGTCGTGGTGTACGCCACCCTGGTCCGGGCCCGCTGACCCGCGCCGGGCCCCGAGCGCCCCCGTCGGCCACGCCCGGTCAGGCGGCCCCGGCCCCGAGCAGCGGTCAGCGGCCCCGCGCAGCAGTCAGGCGGCCTCGGCTTCGCGCAGCGGCTCCCGCAGGTCGAGCCAGTCCGCCCAACGCGGGTCGGGCGCGCGGTGGCCGAGCACCCGCCAGGCGTTGCCCTTCGGGGCGGCCGGCAGGCTGTGCAGCCGCCACCCCAGCTCGGCGGGGGTCTTGTCGCCCTTGGTGTGGTTGCACCGGGCGCACGCCGCGACCACGTTCTCCCAGGCGTGCCGGCCCCCACGGCTGCGCGGGAAGACGTGGTCGATGGTCTCGGCCGGGCCCCGGCAGTAGGCGCAGCGGTTGCCGTCGCGGGCGAAGATCGCCCGGCGGGAGAGCCCGACGTGGGTGCGGTAGGGCACCCGGACGAACCGGGTCAGCCGCACCACCGAGGGGACGGGGAGCGCATCGTGGGCGCTGTGCAGGATGCCGTCGCCGTCGGCGACACAGACGGCCTTGGCGGAGAGCACCAGGATCGCGGCGCGACGCACGGACACGACACACAGCGGCTCGTAGGTGGCGTTGAGGACCAGCGCGCCGGAGCCCACCGTGGGTCGTATGTCAGGCATCGTGCTCACCCTCCCGGTCCAGCCGCTCCCACCGCTGGCAGCGCCGGCCGGGCCCCGGGCAGCGGCGGGCCACGACCGACTCCGGCGGGATCACCGTCGTCCGTTGTGCCAATCGTCCCTGATCGGACCCACGATTGCACGCACTAATCCGGGGTACCCGCGGAACCCTCCGCGCGGTGTAGGAAGATGTCCGGTTCGGCACCGTACGATCACGGGCGTGGTGGGTCGGCCGCCGGCCGTCCGGCCCCCTGCGGTACGAAGACAGGGTGAGCGTCGTCAGCCTGTCGTCAGTCGTCCTGTCCGCCGCCCCGAGCCCGGCCCCGAGCGGCAGCCCGGGTTCCGGGGGCGGCTCGGGTGCCGACTGTCTGGGCAGCACCTCCTGCGAGTACCTGTACCGGGTGACCGGGTCGGCCTGGTTCGCCGAGGGCAGCTACTGGATCCTGCTCAAGCCGCTGCGGGTGGTGCTGATCCTGCTGCTGGCGTTCGTGGCCCGGTGGGCGCTGCACCGGACGATCAACCGGCTGGTCCGCACCACCGCGCACGGGGCGGTGCCCACGCTGCTGCGTCCGCTGCGCGAGCGGGTACCCAGCAGCACGCTGGATCCGAGCGAGTTCGTCCCCGAACGGCGTCGCCAACGGGCCGAGGCGATCGGCTCGGTGCTGCGCAGCATGGTCACCGCGTTCGTCTTCGGCATCGCGCTGCTGATGATCCTGCGCGAGTTCAGCTTCGACCTGGCCCCGTTGCTGGCCAGCGCCGGCATCGCCGGGGTGGCGCTGGGCTTCGGCGCGCAGAGTCTGGTGAAGGACCTGATCGCCGGGCTGTTCATGCTGATCGAGGACCAGTACGGCGTCGGCGACACGGTCGACCTGGGCGAGGCGACCGGGGTGGTCGAGTCGGTGGGGCTGCGGGTCACCACGGTCCGCGACGGTCGTGGGGTGCTCTGGTACATCCGCAACGGCGAGATCATCCGGGTGGGCAACAAGAGCCAGGGCTGGGCGCTGGTCGTGGTCGACCTGCCGATCGGGTTCGCCGGCACCGAGGAGGCCAACGCGGTGCTGCGGACGGCCGCCGCCTCGGTGGCGGTGGACCCGGAGCTGTCCGCCGAGATCGTCGAGCCGCCCGAGGTGCTCGGGGTGGAGCAGGTGACCGTCGACGGTGCGGTGATCCGTACGGTGGTCAAGACCACGGCGGACGGCCAGTTCGCGGTCGGCCGGGAGCTGCGCCGCCGGCTCGCCGAGGCGTTGGAGAACTCGGGCATCACCGCGCGGATCGCGGCGGCCCGGCTCTATCCGGGGCTGCCGCCGGTCGGCATGAGCACCGGCACCGGCCCGACCACCACCGGCACCAGCCCTGCGGTCGCCGGCACCCCCGCCGGCTCCACCGGCGTCGGCCCGGCGGACCCGACCGCCCCGACGACCGCCGGCACCGTCACCGCGGCCGGCCCGACCGGGCCGGCCGCCCCGACGGATTCGACGGCTCCGGGCACCCCGACGGGCCCCGGCGGTACCGGCGTCGGACGGGCCGGGGGGAGCTGAAACCGCAGCTCACGCCCGCGTGAACCGGCCCGATGGTCGGGGCTCGCGCGCCGGGCGGCCCCTCGGGTATCGTCCGTTCGTTCAGTCGGGCATGCGACGATCAATCCGTTCGCCCTAGTCAGTTGTCAGACGATCGGGCAGAATCCGGTGCACGCGTTCCCGGGAGCGTGATCACGTCATCGCTGATCCGCGAATCTGACGACGGGGCCCCGCCGGGCCATCACAAGTGGCCGGTGCCGGGGCACGATGGAGGCGACGGTGTCCGACGAGCGACCCGCCCCGGACCGGCCGGCCACCTTCCGTGAGGTGTTCGGGCAGGGGGAGTTCCGGGCGGTCTTCGCCGCCAGTGTCCTGTCCTGGGTCGGCGACTACGTCGCCAAGGCCGCCGTCACCGTGCTGGTCTACCAGGAGAGCCGCTCCGTCGCCCTGTCCGCCGCCGCGTTCGCGGTCAGCTACCTGCCGTGGCTGGTCGGCGGTCCACTGCTCGCCGCGCTCGCCGAGCGGTACCGGCACCGGCGGGTGATGGTGACCTGCGACGTGATCCGGATGCTGCTGACCGTCCTGATCGTGCTGCCCGGCCTGCCGGTCTGGGCGATCCTCGCGTTGCTGTTCGCCGCCACCCTGGCCAACCCGCCGAGCCAGGCGGCCCGCTCGGCGCTGCTGCCGGCGATCCTCACCGGCGACCGGCTGGTGCTCGGGCTGTCGCTCAACGCCAGCGCCAGCCAGGCCGCGCAGGTGGTCGGCTACCTGGCCGGCGCGGCGGTCGCGGCGGTCAGCCCGACGGCGGCGCTGCTGCTCAACGCGGCCACCTTCGGGCTGTCCGCCCTGTTCGTCCAGCTCGGCGTGCACGACCGGGAGCCGACGCTGAGTGCGGCGCACCGGACCCACCTGCTGCGGGAGACCGGCGAGGGGTTCCGGATCGTCTTCGGCACCCCCGTGCTGCGGGCGATCAGCCTGCTCGTGTTCAGCGCCATGCTCTTCTCGATCGTCCCGGAGGGACTGGCCGCCGCGTGGGCCGGCGAACGCTCCGGCAACGGCCTGGACTCGGGTGCCGCCCAGGCCGTCATCATGGCGGCCAACCCGGTCGGATACATCGTCGGCGGCCTGCTGGTCGGCCGGCTGGTCTCGCCCGCCGGCCGGCTCACCCTGATGCGACCGTTGGCGGTGCTCGCCCCGCTGGCCCTGGTGCCGGCGTTGCTGAACCCGCCCCCGGTGGTGGTCGCCCTGCTCGCGGCGGCCTGCGGCTTCGCAGTCGCCGGCCTGATCCCGACGGCGAACGGGCTGTTCGTCCGGGCCCTGCCCAACGGCTACCGGGCCCGCGCCTTCGGTGTGATGGCCACCGGCATCCAGGTGATCCAGGGTGGTGCGGTGCTGGTCACCGGCATGCTCGCCGACCGGTTCTCGGTGCCGGTGGTGGTCGGGGTGTGGAGCGCCGCCGGGGTGCTGCTGATGCTGTTCACCGCGCTGCGCTGGCCGGACCGGGCGACCGTCGACGCCGCCGTGAAGGCCGCCGACCTGGCTAACGCCGGCACCGGGTCACCGGCGGGCGGGCGGCCCGGGTCGGCGACGCGCCGGCCCGGGGAGCGGGCCCCCCGGCGGCACGCTGTGATGTGATCGGCCGGTGGGCGGCAGTCGTGGCGTCGCCGTACCTGGCAGGATGGAACGGTGGATTCCGCAGGCGACCTCCGGCCCGTTCCGTCGACTACCTTCTTCGACGCGGTCGGTGGTGAGCCCACCTTCCGGCGGCTGGTCGACCGGTTCTACGCCGGCATCGCCGCCGATCCGCTGCTGCGCCCGATGTACCCGGAGGGCGACCTCGGGCCGGCCACCGAGCGGATGACGCTGTTCCTGATGCAGTACTGGGGCGGCCCCAACACCTACTCGGCCCAGCGGGGGCATCCCCGGCTGCGGATGCGGCACGCGCCGTTCCGGATCGGCCCCGCCGAGCGGGACGCCTGGCTGCGCCACATGCGCCGGGCGGTGGACGAGTTGGACCTGCCGCCGGAGCACGCCGCCACCCTCTGGGACTACCTGGAGCGGTCGGCCTACTTCATGGTCAACGTGATGGAGGACCCGTCCGTCGGCTGACCCGGCCGCCCGCGTCGGCGCGGCCGGGGCCTCGGGTGGCTCAGAGCAGGGCACCCTCGTCGTGCAGCCAGTCGACGAACGTGGTCGCCACGGCCGCGCCGCAGTCGAGCATCTCCACCAGCAGCGCGTCGTGTGCCCCGGCGCCGAGCGGCACCTGCAACTCGGCGTAGATGGGCAGCTGGCCGCGCTCGGTGGGGTCGCCGATGTACGCCTTGCAGAACCGGCGGGTGTGGTTCCACTCGTTGACCACCCGGTAGGCCCGGTCGGCCCAGTCCGGCGGGACGGTGGCGTGCGGGCGGGCCCGCATCACCAGGATCTCGTCCTCGGGGCCTTCGAGGGTCACCAGCACCGCGTGCCGTTCCCACATGGCCAGCAGGTTGCCGTCACCGTCGGCCAGGTAACGCACGTCGAGCAGGTCGAGCGCGTCGCACACCCGGGCCAGGGTGACCGGCGCCACGGAGGCCGGCCGGTCGGTCACGACGGGCCGATCGGTTGCGGGGCAGTCCTCCGCCGGTTGCCGGGGCGGCGGTGGCCCCACCCGGATGCTGTCCACCGAGACTCCGCTTCGAGTTTCCGGGTCGCCGCCAGCGGCGGGACCAGGGCGCCATGACCACCACGGCATCGCTCGCGCACCTCACTCCCCAGCGGATCCAATCGCCTACGGTGCGTTGGATCCGAGGATGGACGGTACCCGGACAGCCGGGTTGAGACACCCCCCCAACGACAGCCCCAAGCCGGAAGAATGATCCGGGGTCATACTTTCGGCTGATCCCGTGCCGGACGAATTGCGAGATCCGAAACTTTCCGCGACCAGGCGGCTCCGTATGGTCCCACCAGTCCCACCCACCGGCCGGCCACCCGGACCTGGACCTCCCCCGCCGCGGTGACCTCGGCCGGGCCGAGGAACCCCATCCGGACCAGCCCCTGCACCAGCCGTTGGGTGATCTCCACCGGGTCGGCCGGGTCGGCGTCGGGAGTGACGGTCACCGCCACGTGGTCGAGCAGCGCCTCCCGCAGTATCCGCTGCCCCACCGCGCGCCCGCGTACCCCCTCGGTGGCGGCGGTGCGCAGGGTGCCCGCCGCGGCCTCGGCGATGCGCCGTAGCTCGGCGGCGGGCAGCACCTCGACCGGGCGGCTCACCACCGGTGGCAACGGCCACCGCCACCGCTCGTCACGGCCGGGCGGCAACATGGTGTCGGCGTCGGCCAACCGGGCCAGCAACTCGGCCGCGTCCACGGTGACGTCGGCCGGGGCGCTCCCGGCCACCGTCCGGACCACCAGCACGTCCCACGGCAGCCGGCCCCAGAGGGCGGTACGGCCGACGCCGGGCAGCGGGCGTAGCCGGACCACCGTGGCCGGGTCGAGGCGGACCAGCCGGGCCAGGAAGGCCCCCGCGTCGTCCGCCCCGACCAACCCGTGCTCCGGCCGGACGGTGGCGCCGCCGTTCACGCCGCCCCGTCGGTCAGGGCCCACGACTCCAGGAATGCCCGTTCGTCGTCGCTGATCCGCCGGGGCCGCTTCTCCACCAGGTCGAACGGGACCAGCACCGAGCGGGCGGTGCTGGCCAGCACGTCACCGTCGTACAGCTCGTAGGCGACGGTGAACGAGGCGGCCCGGATGCGCTCCACCCACAGTTCGATCCGGACGGTCGGCGCGGCCTGGGCGGTGGCCCGACCGAGCGCGTAGTCGACCGGACGCAGGTAGTCGACCTCGTGCCGACGGATGACGACCCCGTCGGCGAACGAGCCGACCCCCCACGCCTTGCCCCCGGCGAACATCAACGCCACCCGCGCCTCCTCGTACAGGGTGAGGAAGCGCGAGTTGTTGACATGGCCGTACGCGTCCAGGTCGGACCAGCGCAGGGTGCAGTGGTAGACGAAACGGTCCGCCATGCTCAGTCGCGGGTCAGCTTGCGGTAGGTCACCCGGTGCGGCCGGGCCGCCTCCGCCCCGAGCCGGTCGATCTTGTTCTTCTCGTACGCGTCGAAGTTGCCCTCGAACCAGAACCACCTCGACGGGTTCTCGTCGTCGCCCTCCCAGGCCAGGATGTGGGTGGCGACCCGGTCGAGGAACATCCGGTCGTGGGAGATGACCACGGCGCAGCCGGGGAACTCCAGCAGCGCGTTCTCCAGGCTGGACAGCGTCTCGACGTCCAGGTCGTTGGTCGGCTCGTCGAGCAGGATGACGTTGCCGCCGATCTTGAGGGTGAGCGCCAGGTTGAGCCGGTTGCGCTCGCCGCCGGAGAGCACCTTGGTCGGCTTCTGCTGGTCCGGCCCCTTGAAGCCGAACGCCGCGATGTACGCCCGGGACGGCATCTCGACCTTGCCCACCATCAGGTAGTCGAGCCCGTCGGAGACGACCTCCCAGACCGTCTTGTCGCCGTTGAGGCCCTCCCGGTTCTGGTCGACGTACGACAGCGAGACGGTGGGGCCGACCCGGACCTCGCCGCCGGTCGGCTGCTCCAACCCGACGATGGTCTTGAACAGGGTGGTCTTGCCGACGCCGTTCGGGCCGATGATGCCGACGATGCCGTTGCGCGGCAGCGAGAACGACAGGTCGTCGATGAGCAGCCGGTCGCCGAAGCCCTTGCTGAGGTGGTTGGCCTCGATGACCGTGCTGCCCAGGCGCGGGCCCGGCGGGATCTGGATCTCCTCGAAGTCCAGCTTGCGGGTCTTCTCCGCCTCGGCGGCCATCTCGTCGTAGCGGTCCAACCGGGCCTTCGACTTGGTCTGCCGGGCCTTGGCGTTGGAGCGGACCCACTCCAGTTCCTCGGTGAGCCGCTTCTTCATCTTGGCGTCGCGGCGGCCCTCGACGGCCAGCCGGGCGGCCTTCTTCTCCAGGTAGGTGGAGTAGTTGCCCTCGTACGGGTAGGTCCGGCCGCGGTCCAGCTCCAGGATCCAGTTGGCCACGTTGTCGAGGAAGTACCGGTCGTGGGTGATCGCCATGACGGTGCCCGCGTACTTGGCCAGGTGCTGCTCCAGCCAGGACACGCTCTCCGCGTCCAGGTGGTTGGTGGGCTCGTCGAGCAGCAGCAGGTCGGGGGCCTCCAGCAGCAGCTTGCACAGCGCGACCCGGCGGCGCTCACCACCGGAGAGCTGGGTGACGTCGGCGTCCGGCGGCGGGCAGCGCAGCGCGTCCATGGCCAGTTCGAGCTTGGAGTCGACGTCCCAGGCGTCGAGGTGGTCCAGCTCCTCCTGGAGCCGGCCCATCTCCTCCATCAGCTCGTCGGAGTAGTCGGTGGCCATCTGCTCGGCGATGGCGTTGAACCGGTCCAGCTTGGCCTTGGTCTCGGCGACCGCCTCCTCGACGTTGCCGAGCACGGTCTTGCTGTCGTTGAGCGGAGGCTCCTGGGCGAGCATGCCGACGGTGTAGCCGGGCATCAGCCGGGCCTCGCCGTTGCTCGGCTTGTCCAGCCCTGCCATGATCTTGAGGAGGCTGGACTTACCGGCGCCGTTCGGGCCGACCACACCGATCTTGGCCCCCGGCAGGAAGTTCAGCGTCACGTTGTCGAGCACGACCTTGTCGCCGTGCGCCTTGCGCGCCTTTTCCAGGACGTAGATGAACTGGGCCACGGTGCGGGCTACCTCCGTCGATTGCTGTCGTCTTGGGCTGCGGCTCGGCGCGGGCTGCGACCTGCGCCCGCCGCCGCCGGCCGGGAGCCGGCCACGCGCACGCCACCGTCAATCCTGACAGGTACGGCCCGCCGCGCCCACATCACCCCGCCCGGCATCGTCCGCATCACTACCGCTACCGCTGAGCTGGCGATGTTGACAAGATCACGGTACGGGTTCAGCAGGCGTGGGACGGGTAGGTAACTGCGGCACGGGGTCCCAGACGCCGCAGCTACGCTCAGTACGCTCATCGCGGTGGACCCGTCAGCACCCGGAGGTGGCCGATCGTGACCGTCCGTAGCTCCTTTGTCGTTGTGGCCAACCGACTGCCGGTCGACGAGGTGAGCACACCCGAGGGACGACAATGGCGGCGCAGCCCCGGCGGGCTGGTCACCGCGCTGCACCCCGTCCTCGCCGAGCACCGGGGCACCTGGGTCGGCTGGGCCGGTGGCACCGGCGCCGCCCCGGAGCCGTTCGACCTGGAGGGCATCCGCCTGCACCCGGTGCCGTTGAGCGCCGAGGAGTTGGAACGTTACTACGAGGGTCAGTCCAATGCGACAATCTGGCCGCTCTATCACGACGCGGTCGAGACACCCGCCTACAAGCGCCGTTGGCGGGAGGCGTACCGGCTGGTCAACGCCCGGTTCGCGGAGGCGGCGGCGGACGTCGCGGCCGAGGGCGCGACGGTCTGGGTGCAGGACTACCAGCTCCAGCTCGTCCCGGCGATGCTGCGCGAGCTGCGGCCGGACCTCAAGATCGGCTTCTTCCTGCACATCCCGTTCCCGCCGATCGAGCTGTTCATGCAGATGCCGTTCCGCACCGAGATCCTGCGCGGCCTGCTCGGCAGCGACCTGGTCGGCTTCCAGCAGCGGCTGGCCGCGCAGAACTTCGTCCGGCTGGCCCGGCACCTGCTCGGCCTGCGCTACGAGGGTCAGATGATCCAGGTCGACGGGCGGCAGGTGAAGGCCGGCGCGTTCCCGATCTCGATCGAGACCAGGGAGATGGAGCGGCTGGCCGAGGACCCGGCGATCCAGGCCCGGGCCAAGCAGATCCGCGAGGAGCTGGGCAACCCGAAGACGATCATCCTGGGCGTCGACCGGCTCGACTACACGAAGGGCATCGAACTCCGACTCAAGGCCTTCCGCGAACTTCTTGCTGACGGAAAGTTGACAGTTCCGGACGCGGTTATGGTGCAGGTGGCCACCCCCAGCCGGGAGCGCGTGGAGCACTACCAGGCACTACGGGTCAAGGTGGAACGCGAGGTTGGTCGGATTAACGGCGAATTCGGCAGGGTCGGCGTGCCGGCGGTGCATTATCTGCATCAGTCGTACAGTCGCAGCGAACTGGCCGCGATGTACGTCGCGGCCGACGTGATGATGGTGACCCCGCTGCGAGACGGAATGAACCTGGTGGCCAAGGAGTACGTCGCATCGCGCGCCGACCAGGGCGGTGCGCTCGTGCTCAGTGAGTTCGCCGGCGCGGCCACCGAGCTGCGCCAGGCGTTCCTGTGCAATCCGCACGACCCCGACGCCGTCAAGGACGCCCTCCTGCGGGCTGTACACGTAGAGAAGCCGGAGGCCCGTCGACGCATGCGGATCATGCAACGTCACCTGCGCACCCACGATGTGGGGCACTGGGCGAAGTCCTTTCTGACCGAGTTGGGCGCACCGGGGACGGAGGCCGAGTGAACGCCCCCACCGCCGAGATCATCACCCCCGCCGCCGGGACGATGGACCCGGAACTGCTGGCCGCGATCGGACGCATCGCCCGCGTACCACAGCTCCTGGTCGCCTGCGACTACGACGGCACGCTCGCGCCGATCGTGGAGGACCCGAGCAAGGCGGTGCCGCTGCCCGAGTCGGTCGCCGCCGTCCGGGCGCTGGCCTCGCTGCCGCAGACCACCGTCGCGGTGGTCTCCGGGCGGGCGCTGCGCGACCTGGCCGCGCTGTCCCGGCTGCCCAACGAGATCCACCTCGTCGGCAGCCACGGCTCCGAATTCGACATCGGCTTCGTCGAGCGGCTCTCCCCCGAGCTGGTCGCCGTGCGCACCCGGCTGCGCGACGCGCTGCGCGAGATCGCCCAGGCCCACCCGGGGGTACGGCTGGAACGCAAGCCGGCCAGCGTCGCGGTGCACACCCGCGGGGTCGAACCGCAGGTCGCCGCCGCCGCCGTCGAGGCCGTCCGTAACGGCCCCGCGACCTGGGACGACGTCACCGTCACCCAGGGCAAGGAGGTCATCGAGCTGTCGGTGGTCGCCACCCACAAGGGCACCGCGGTCGACCAGCTCCGCACCCAGCTCTCGGCCAGCGCGGTGCTGTTCATCGGCGACGACGTCACCGACGAGAACGCCTTCGGCACCCTGCGCGGCCCCGACCTGGGCATCAAGATCGGCCCCGGGGACACCCAGGCGCACTACCGGGTGGCCGAGCCGGTCGAGGCGGCCCGCGCGCTCGGCCTGCTGCTGGAGACCCGCCGGCACTGGCTGTTCGGCGAGCGGGCGGTGCCGATCGAACGGCACTCGATGCTGGCCAACGGCCGTACCGTCGCGCTGCTCACGCCCGAGGCCAAGGTGAGCTGGCTCTGCCACCCCAAGCCCGACTCGGCGGCGATCTTCGCCGACCTGGTCGGCGGCAGCCCGGCCGGGCACTTCACGGTCGGGCCGGAGCGCGGCGGCATCCCACTGGGCCAGCGCTACCGCAGCGGCACGATGACCGTGGAGACCCGCTGGTCGGGGCTCACCGTCACCGACTGGCTGGACCTGCCCGCCCGGGAGACCACGCCGGACGGCCCGGCCGTCATCACCGGCGACTCCACCCTGGTCCGGGTGCTCACCGGCTCCGGGCGGGCCCGGATCGAGTTCGCCCCGCGTCCCGAGTTCGGGCAGGTGGCCACCCAGCTCCAGCCGATGGACGACGGCCTGCTGGTGCTCGGCTCCAACGAGCCGGTCGCGCTCTACTCCCCCGGGGTGACCTGGCAGGTCCGCACCGACGGCGGCTACGAGACCGCGCACGCCGTGGTCGACCTCTCCGCCACCGGCGGCCAGGTGGTGCTGGAGCTGCGCTTCGGCACGCACAGCCTGGAGGACCACGCGGTCGGCATCCACGAACGGCAGGCCAAGGCCGAGCAGCCCTGGAAGGAGTGGGTGGCCTCGCTGCGGCTGCCCGCCACCGCCCGGGACCTGGTCGCCCGTAGCGCGCTCACCCTGCGCGGCCTCTGCCACGAGGCGACCGGCTCGATCCTGGCGGCGGCGACCACCTCGCTGCCGGAGGAGCTGGGCGGCGTCCGCAACTGGGATTACCGGTACTGCTGGCTGCGGGACGCGGCGATGACCGCGCGGGCCCTGGTCGACCTCGGCTCGATCGAGGAGGCCGAGGCGCTGCTGCGCTGGGTGGACGGCTGCATCGAGCGCACCGGCGGGCACCCCGAGCGGCTGCACCCGCTCTACACGGTGGACGGCTACGAACTGGGCGCCGAGGCGGTCATCGACACCCTGCCCGGGTACGCCGGCTCCCGGCCGGTCCGGGTCGGCAACCTCGCCAACCACCAGCTCCAACTCGACGTCTTCGGCCCGATCGCCGACCTGATCGCGGCCGTCGCCGACGCCCGGGGTTCGGTGCGCGACGACGAGTGGCGGGTGCTGGACAACATGGTCGAGGCGGTCCGCCGCCGCTGGCACGAGCCCGACCACGGCATCTGGGAGGCCCGCCTGCCACCCCGGCACCACATCTTCTCCAAGGTGATGTGCTGGATGACCGTCGACCGGGCCCTGCACGTGGTGCGTCAGCACGGCGGCGAGGACAAGCCGGAGTGGGTCGAACTGCGCGACCGGATCGGCGCCAACGTGCTGGAGAACGGCTGGCACGAGGAGGTCGAGGCGTACAGCGTCGCGTACGGCGACGAGGACATGGACGCCTCTTCGCTGTGGATCGGGCTGTCCGGCCTGCTCCCGGGGGACGACCCGCGTTTCCTCTCCACCGTGCTCAAGATCGAGGCGGATCTGCGCAGCGGCCCGGTCGTCTACCGCTACCACTGGGACGACGGTCTGCCGGGCCGGGAGGGCGGCTTCCACATCTGCACGGCGTGGCTGATCGAGGCGTACCTGCGCACCGGTCGGCGTACCGACGCCGAGGAGCTGTTCGCCCAGATGGTCGACACCGCCGGCCCGACCGGGCTGCTCCCCGAGCAGTACGACCCGCTGGCCGAGCGCGGGCTGGGCAACCACCCGCAGGCGTACAGCCACCTCGGGCTGATCCGCTGCGCCCTGCTGCTGGACAACATGCTCAAGCAGTAGCGACAGCCCCACCCGCCGCCACCTCGACCCACCCGGGCCGAGGTGGCGGCATCCCTCGCAAGATCGACTCAGTTGGGCCGAGGTAGCGCCATCCCGTGTCCCGGATGCCGCTACCTCGGCCCACAAGGGGTGGATCAAGCCGGACGGCCCGGCAGGGTCAGGGCGTCAGGGCGTCGACCACGTCGCCGATCACCACGATGGCCGGGGGACGCAGGCCCGCCGCGCCCACGTCGGCCGCCACCGCGCCGAGCGTCGACCGCAGACTGCGCTGGCCGCCCGTGGTGCCCTCCTGGATCACCGCGACCGGGGTGGCCGCGTCCCGGCCGTGCCGGGTCAGGGTGTCGGCGATGGCGGCCAGGTTCTTGAGCCCCATCAGCACCACCAGGGTGCCCCGCAGGCCGGCGAGGGCCTCCCAGCGCACCAGGGAGACCGGCGAGTCCGGGGCGACATGCCCGGACACCACGGTGAACTCGTGTGCCACCGCCCGGTGGGTCACCGGGACACCGGCCGCCGCCGGCACCGCCACCGCGCTGGTCACCCCGGGCACCACGGTCACCGGCACGCCGGCCGCCGCGCAGGCCAGCAACTCCTCCCCGCCCCGCCCGAAGACGTACGGGTCGCCGCCCTTGAGGCGTACCACGACCTTGCCGGCGAGCGCCCGGTCGACCAGGATCCGGTTGATCTCCTCCTGGGCGCGCGACGGACCGTAGGGGATCTTCGCGGCGTCGACCAGTTCGACGTCGGGACGCAACTCGTCCAGGAGCAGTCCGGGCACCAACCGGTCGGCGACCACCACGTCCGCCTCGGTGAGCAGCCGCCACCCCTTGACCGTGATCAGCTCCGGGTCACCCGGCCCGGCACCGACCAGCGACACCCGACCGACCGGGCCACCCGGCCGGATCGTGGCGTCACCGGACCCGGCCGGCGTCGGTGCCGGCGGGCCCGCGAGGGGCGCGTCCGCCACCGGTTCACCCGGGTCGACTTCCCCGGGGTCGACGAGGGGGCCCGTCCGGGCGGCGAGCAGCTCCCGGACGGCGTCCCGGACACCCATCGCCCGTTTCGGGTCTCCCCCGCCCAGCACGGCCACGGTCACCGGCCCGTGCCGGGTCACCGCCGGGGTCCACGCGGTGGCCGCCGTCCGGTCGTCGGCCCGGACGCAGAAGATCCGCCGTTCGGCGGCGACGGCGCTGACCGAAGCGGCGGCGAGCGGATCGTCCACCGCGACCTGGACCAGCCACGCCCCGTCGAGGTCGTCGGGGGCGAACCGGCGCGGCCGCCAGTGCAACCGTCCGGCGTCGACGTGCGCTTGCAGGGCCGGGGTCACCTCGGGGGCGACCAGCAGCACGTCCGCGCCGGCATCCAGCAGGGCGGGTACCCGCCGGCTGGCCACGGCACCGCCGCCCACCACGACCACCCGGCGTCCGGCGAGCCGCAGGCCGAGGGGGTACGGGTTGGTGCTCACTTCTCGGAGACCCCCGCCGCGTCGAAGGTGGCGACCTCGTGCAGCACCCGGACCGCGCCGGTGACCACCGGCAGGGCCAGCAGCGCGCCGGTGCCCTCGCCGAGGCGCAGGCCGAGGTCGACGAGCGGGTCGAGGCCGAGGTGCCGCAACGCCACGGTGGCCCCCGGCTCGGCGGAACGGTGCCCGGCGACCATCGCGCCGACCGCGTCCGGGGCGAGGGCGGCGGCGGCGAGCGCGGCACTGACCGCGATCACCCCGTCGAGCAGCACCGGCACCCGGCGGGCTGCCGCGCCGAGGATCAGCCCGGTCAGCGCCGCGTGCTCCAGGCCACCGACGGCGGCCAGCACCCCCAGCGGATCGGCCGGGTCGGGCCGGTGCCGCTGAAGCGCCGTACGCACCACGTCGACCTTGCGCCGGTACGTCGCGTCGTCCACCCCGGTGCCCCGGCCGGTGGCCGCCTCCGGGTCAGCCCCGGTGAACGCGGCGACCAGCGCGGCGGCCGGCGTGGTGTTGGCGATCCCCATGTCGCCGGTGAGCAGCACCCCCGCCCCGGCGTCGAGCAGCTCACCGGCGATCCGGATGCCGGTCTCGACCGCCGCCCGCGCCTCGTCCCGGGTGAGCGCGGCGGTGACAGTCATGTCCCGGGTGCCGCGCCGCACGTTCGCGTCGACCAGGCGCGGCGGTGCCAGGGTGCCGTCGGCCGGGGCGGGCGCGGCACAGGCAGGCGCGGCGCTGTCGGGCGCGGCACTGTCGGGCGCGGCACTGTCGGGCGCGGCACTGTCGGGCACGGTGGCGGCTGGCACGGTGGCGGCTGGCACGGTGGCGGCTGGCACGGTGGCGGCTGGCACGGCGGCGCTGTCGGGCACGGCGTGGGTGGGTGGGAACGGCAGCGGCGCGGCCACGCCGACGTCGACCACGGTGACCGAGGCGCCGGCCTGACGGGCGAACGCGTTGACGACCGCCCCGCCGGCCAGGAAGTTCCCGATCATCTGGGCGGTGACCTCCTGCGGCCACGGGCTGACCCGCTGGGCGTGCACGCCGTGGTCACCGGCGAAGATCGCCACCGCCGCCGGTTCGGGCAGCGGCGGCGGGCAGACCCCGGCCAGGCCGGCCAGGCGTACGGACAGCTCCTCCAGCGCACCCAGCGAGCCCGCCGGCTTGGTCAGTCGGGCCTGGAGGTCCCGGGCGGCCGTCATCGCCACCGGATCGGGCGGGCCGATCTCCGCGATCGTCGTCTCCAGCATCATGCCTCCAGGATCTCCGCCAGTACCTCGATGAACGCATCCGTGGTGGCCGGGTCACGGACGGCGATCCGCAGCCAGTCCGGCCCCAGCCCGGGGAAGGTGTCGCCGCGTCGTACGGCCCAGCCCCGGTCACGCAGCGCCTGGCGTACCCGGTCGGCGTCGGGCCGGTGGACCAGGACGAAGGCGCTGGCCGGGCGGCCTGCGACGCGTACCCCGGGCAGGGCCGACAGGCGGCGCACCAGGTGGTCGCGGTCGGCGGCGAGCCGGGCGGCGATGGCGCGCTCGGCGGCGACGCCGGTCGGTGACGCGACGGCGGTCGCGGCGGCCAGCGCCGGGGTGGACACGGCCCACAGCGGCTGGACGGCGGCCAGCCGGGCCACCAGGGCGGACTCGCCGAGCAGGTAGCCGATCCGCAGCCCGGCCAGTCCCCAGGTCTTGGTGAGGCTGCGCACCACCACCAGGCCGGGCAGGTCCCGGCGGGCGGCGAGGGACTCGGGTTCGCCGTCGACGCCGGGGGCGGCGGTGGTGTCGGCGAACGCCTCGTCGACGACGAGCACCCGGCCGGGCCGGGCCAGGGCGGCCAGGTCGGCGGCGGGGTGCAGCACCGAGGTCGGGTTGGTCGGGTTGCCGATCATGACCAGGTCGGCGTCGGCCGGCACCCGGGCCGGGTCGAGCCGGAAGTCGTCGCCCGGGTCGAGCAGGAGCCGTTCGACCCGGTGGCCGGCGGCCCGCAGTGCGGCCTCCGGTTCGGTGAACTGCGGGTGCACCACCACCGGGCGGCGTACCCCGGCCAGGGCGCGGGCGAGCAGCACGAAGCCCTCGGCGGCACCTGCGGTGAGCAGCACCTCCGCCTCCGGGCGGCCGTGCCGGGCGGCGACGGCGGCGCGGGCCGGCCGGGGGTCGGGGTAGCCGGCCAGGTCGGCGAGGGCGGCGGTGAGCGGATCGGCCAGCCAGTCCGGCATCGGGTCCCGGCGGACGTTGACGGCCAGGTCGACCAGGCCGGGGGTGGCCTCGGCGTCCCCGTGATGGGCGAGATCCGGTTCGGTGCCGGCCGTCGTCGGGCGCACCGCCTGCGGCACGGCGTCGTCGACGCCCGGACCGGTCGACGGCGTGACGCCGGTCAGTTGCCCATGCATGTCCGCGATCCTGCCGGGAAGCCGGCGCAGGGGACAGCCGATCCCGGGGTGGTCCACATCACGGCACACCGGACGCATCACCCATGGCCACCGTCCCGGCCGGCGAACACCCGAGGGTTCATGAATTTTTCTCATGTACGTATCGGAAATGTCATAACTTGACCAGGTGAGCAATCGACCCCTTGCTGCCGCTGGTCGTTCCGTTCCTCTCCTGCGTGCCGGGCTGATCGCCGGCATCGTGCTCGCCGCCGTCGCGTACCCGCTGGCCGCCGTGACCGGTCTGGGCGCCAAGGCCACCGCGCACGCCGTGGAGCACAAGACGAACATCCTGCGCACCGCCTTGCCCGCCGAGACGTCCTACCTCTACGCGCCAGACGGCAAGACGATCCTGACGATGTTCTACGAGGAGTACCGGCAGTACACCAAGTTGTCGGACATGTCGCCGAACATCCAGCAGGCCATCGTCGCCGCCGAAGACAACCGCTTCTACCAGCACCGGGGCGTCGACCCGAAGGGCGTCGCCCGCGCCTTCGTGGCCAACACCCGCTCCAGCGGCGTCTCCCAGGGCGCCTCCACCCTGACCATGCAGTACGTCCGGATGGCGCTGCGGGACAGTGCGCAGACGCCGCAGGAGGTCCAGGAGGCCACCCAACAGACCAGCCTGCGCAAGGTCAAGGAGATGCGGATGGCGCTGGACATCGAGAAGGAGCTGACCAAGGAGCAGATCCTGGAGCGCTACCTCAACTCGGCGTACTTCGGCCACCGGGCGTACGGCATCTACGCGGCGGCGCAGATCTTCTTCTCCAAGACCCCGGCCACCCTCACCCCGGTCGAGGCGGCCACCCTCGCCGGGCTGGTCAAGTCCCCCTCCGAGTACGACCCGCTCAGCTCGGACCAGAAGGAGGCCACCGGCCGACGCAACTACGTCCTCGACAAGATGTCCCAGCTCGGCTACCTGTCCCCGGACGCCGCCGCAGTGGCCAAGAGCGAACCCATCCGGACCCGGCCCACCACCCCGGCCAACGACTGCGCCTCGATCCCCGGCACGTACAACGCCTGGGGCTTCGCCTGCGACTACGTCAAGAACTGGTGGAGCGCGCAGCCCGCGTTCGGGGAGAACCGGCTGGAACGGATGGACAAGCTGCGCCGGGGCGGCTACCGGATCGTGCTCAGCCTCGACCCGAAGGTCCAGGCCGCCGCCGAGCGGAACGTCCGCGCCAAGGAAGGCGTCGACAGCCCCTTCGCCAACGGGATCGTGGTCGCCGAACCGGGCACCGGACGGATCAAGGCGATGGCGGTGAACCGCACCTACTCCCTGGACGTCAGCGAGAACGGGCCCAGCTCGAACCCCGAGGCCGACCCGAAGATGAAGGCGAACTACCCGAACACGGTCGCCCCGCTGCTCGGCGGCGGCACCCTCCCGGGCTACCAGGCCGGCTCGACGTTCAAGATGTTCCCGATGCTGGCCGCCCTGGACGCCGGGATGCCGCTGTCCACCGCCTTCGACTCGCCGTACCGCTACAAGTCCGCCGTGTACGACGGGTGGGCCCCGTCCAACGCCAGCGGGGCGATGACCGGCCGGCAGACCATGTGGTCCGGGTTCGGCAAGTCGGTGAACACCTACTTCGTCCAGCTGGAGGAGAAGATCGGCGCGGACCGGGGGGTGCACCTCGCCGAGCAGCTCGGCCTGCGCTGGCGTACCGACGTCGACAAGGAGCAGGCGTCACCCGCCAAGGCCAAGAAGTGGGGCGCGTTCACCCTGGGCGTCTCCGACGCCACCCCACTGGAGATGGCCAACGCCTACGCCGCGATCGCCGCCGACGGGCGGTACTGCGAGGCGATGCCGGTCAACTCGATCACCAACCGGGACGGCACCCCGGCAACGTACAAGACCGCAGGTGGCATCGAACGGGAGGTCGCCAAGCCCCGCTGCCGGCAGGTGGTCAACGCCGACGCGGCCCGTGCCGCCACCGACGCGGCGCGCTGCCCCACCGGTGACACCCCGGCCAAGGGCAGCTGCGGCGGCTGGTCGACGGCGGACAGCGTGCGCCGTACGGTGGGCCGCCCGGTGGCCGGCAAGACCGGTACCACGGACAGCACCCGGTCGGCCTGGTTCGTCGGGTACACCCCGGAGCTGGCGGCGGCGAGTTTCATCGCCGACCCGGACAACCCGTTCAACGCCGTCGGCGACGGGCAGTCCCAGGTGCCGGTCAACGCGGTCGCCCAGACCCTGCGTGACGGTCTCAAGGGCACCCCGACCCGCCAGTTCACCCCGCCGTCGGACGCCATCGTCGGCTGAGGCGGGGTCGGCGGGTGCCGGGCCGTGGCTGCCGGGCGGGTCAGGCCGGCGCGGCGACCCCCTCGACCGGCGAGGGCGTCGCCGCCGCCGTCACCAACCGGGCCGCGATCTCGGGGTACGCCGCCCAGTGCAGACCCAACTGGGAGGCGTGCACACCGCGCCAGACGAAGCCCTCCGGCGTGCCGCCCTCCCAACTCCAGGCGGCCCGCTGGCCGGACCGGGGGGTGAGCACCGCGCCGTGCTGCTTGTAGCCCACCACCGTGGCACCGGTACGGGCGACCGCGCTGTCGGACAGGGCGGTCGCCTCCCGGTAACCGACCACCAGGCCGTCCCGGCTCGCACCGATCGCGTCCAGCACCCCGCACATCGGCAGCCCGTCCAGCTCCCGGGCCAGCCACAGCAGGCCGGCACCCTCGGCGATCACCGGACGGCCGGTGCGGGCCAGTTCGGCCACCGCGATGCACAGCCGCCGGTTGGCCGACAGGTCCCGCGCGTACGACTCGGGCAGCGCGCCCCCGACGACCAGCGCGCGGGTGCCGGCGGGCAACGTCTCGTCGCGCAGCGGGTCGACGGTGACCACCTGGGCCCCGGCGGCCCGCAGCAGCTCGGCGGTCTCCGGGTGGCTGTAGCTGCCGCCGGGTCCGCCGGCGAGCGCCACCACCGGCGCGTCCCCCACCGACACGTCTCCCACCGGCACGTCTCCCACCGCAGCGGCGGACGCCGGCGACCAGGGCGAGACGGACAGTGTCGGGGCGGAGCGGGCCAACCCGAGCAGGCGTTCCAGGTCGACCGTCCCGGCGACCGCCTCGCCGAGCCGGCGCACCGCGCGCAACGCCTCGGCGTCGCGGCCGAGGACCGGCACCACGCCGTGCCGACGGGCGGGCAGCACCGGGGGCAGTTCGTGCCGGCGCAGCGCGCCGTAGACCGGCATCCCGACGTCGTCGAGTGCCTCCCGGAGCATCGCCTCGTGCCGGCCGGAGGCGACCTGGGTGAGGATCACCCCGCCCAACCAGAGCTGCTCGTCGTACGAGCGGAAGCCGTGCACCAGGGCCGCCACCGACTGGCCCATCGCCGCCACGTCGATGACCAGCACGACGGGGCTACGCAGCGCGGTCGCCACGGCGGCCGTGGACTCCGCCTCGGGCCGGCCCGCGACCGAGTCGTACAACCCCATGGTGCCCTGGACCAGGGCCAACGCGGCGCCCTGCGCGCCGTAGGCGAAGAGCGGCCCGAGCCGGTCGCCGCCGATCAGCCGGGGGTCGAGGGTACGGCCGGGACGGCCGGCGGCCAGGCCGAGGTAGGCGGCGTCGACGTGGTCCGGGCCGACCTTGAAACCGGCGACGTCGAGCCCCCGGTCGGCGAGAGCGGCGAGCAGACCGACGGACAACGCGTTGGTGCCGTGACCGGAGGACGGCGCGCTGAACACGAGGCGCGGCACGGCGGTCATCATCGACTCCTCGGTGGCGACGGGCGGTGGCTCGCGGACGGCCGGGAGGAACACCGGCGGCGATCCGCAGGCGTGACCATACCCGCCCCCGGCGACAGGTGGAGACCGCCGATCCGACGCCGTACGGGCCGGTGCCGGGCCGTCGCGCAGGGTGGCGTCGGTCATACGGGTAGCCTCGTGCTGTGTACCGGTTCCTGCTGACCCCACGCTGGCTGGGCATCCTGGCGCTGACCCTGGCCGCCGCCGCCGTCATGGTGCTGCTCGGCAACTGGCAGCTGGACCGTTACCGGGAACGCACCGCCGTCAACGAGCGGATCGACGCCGGCACCGCCGGCACCCCCGCGCCGCTGCGGTCGACGCTGCCGGCCCCCACCGGCGGCGCGGGCACCGTCGGCGCGGCCCCCGCCACACCGGCCGAGTGGAGCCGGGTCACCGCCACCGGCCGGTACGACGCCACGAACATCATCCTGGTCCGGGGCCGGACGGTGGAGAGCCGGGTCGGCTTCGAGGTGCTCGTCCCACTGGTGCTCGACGACGGCACGGCCGTGCTGGTCGACCGGGGCTGGGTCCCCCCGGCGCCCGGCGGCGCGCTGGCCATGCCCGAGGTGCCGGCGCTGCCGACCGGTCAGGTGACCGTCGTCGGCCGGGTGCACCCCACCGAGACCGGTGGCAACGGCGTGGACCGGCGCGACGGCCGGTTGGAGACCCGTCGGGTGACCGTGGACAAGCTGGCCCGGGAACTGCCGTACCCGCTGCACGGGGCGTACCTGCTGCTCGACGAGCAGACCCCGGCGAACGACCCGGCGTTCCGGGCGGTACCGATCGGGCACACGAACAACTGGCAGAACTTCGGCTACGTCGTCCAGTGGTGGTTGTTCGCCGCGATGACGCTCTTCGGCTACGGCTGGGTGGCCCGGCGGGAGGCCCGACGCGCCGCCGGCCTGGACGCCCCGAAGCCCCCCGTCGACCGCGCCGCCGAACCGGCCACCTCCACCTGACCCGCCTGACCCGCCGGGCCTGCGGACCCGGGCGAGCCTGCGGACCGGGCGGTTCCTGCCGGACAGTCGGTGCGGGTGCCGGCCGACCCGCGCCACGGCCCACCACCGCCGGCCCGCGCCGCCCCCACGGTCCCCCGCCGGCCGGCCCGGTGTCAGCCAGGCGGCGTCCCACCATGGGTGCGCGTCCTTTCGAGCTGATGACGTCACGACATCAACCGGTCGAGTGCCGGGGCCGCGCGACTCGGTCCACCACTCCCGGTAGCCTGCGACTCGTTCTCGTCATCACCTCGAAAGGACGCACGACAGGCACCCACCCGGCCGGGGCGACCGGCAGGCGATTGGTTGCACCGGGCCCTCGGCGGGCCGCCGGGCCCAGGTCCGAACCACGCGGGGACGCGGGGCGAAACCGGACGCTGTATGGTCCGCAGGATGTCCAACGCGCGTGAGGTGTCGCGGTGACCTCCGACCCCGCCCCGTCGTATCCGTCCGATCCGCCCACGCAGACGAGCCCCGCCTCCGACCCGTGGGCGTTGTCGCCGGACGCGCCCCCGCCCCCGGCGGCCTTCCCCGCGCCCCCGGCACAACACACACCGTCCACGGCCCCGTTCCCGACTGCGCCTCCCCTGGCGGCACCGGTGAACCCCGCCACCTCGTCGACGGCCGATCCCTACTCCGCACCACCCGCCCAGTTCTCCGCACCACCGGCCCAGTTCCCGGCACCACCCGCACAGTTCTCCGCACCGCCGGCCCAGCCGGGGCCATACCCGCCGCAGTTCACCCCGCAGCTGCCGGGGGCGGCGGCTTTTCAGCAGCCGGCGGCGGTGCAGATCGGCGAGATCATGGTGAGTCCGCCGGTGATCCGTACCCCGTCCGGGATGATGCCCCTGGCCGGTGCCACCTGGTACGTGACCGACCACTGGCAGCGGGAGGAGAAGATCGCCAGTTGGGCGATGGTCTGCGCCATCCTCGGCTTCTTCTGCCTCACCATCTTCAGCCTGCTCTTTCTGCTCATCAAGGAGACCCGTTACCACGGCACGGTGCAGGTGACGGTGACCAGCGGCGGCCACCAGTACGTGGCCCGTATCCCGGTCCTCGACCAGGGGCAGGTGCACCAGATCAACAACCAGGTCAACTACGCCCGTTCGCTGTCCGTGCTCTGACCGACCGTCCCACCGGCGCGGCTCAGCCGGTGGGACGCCCGGCGTGCAGCGCCCGGACCGTGTCGATGGTGTCCGCCTCGGCGGCCGACTTGTCGTCGCGGTAGCGCAGCACCCGGGCGAACCGGAGGGCCACCCCGCCCGGGTAGCGGGTGCTGGCGAGCACCCCGTCGAAGGCGATCTCGACCACCTGCTCGGGGCGGACCCGCACCACCCAGTCGCCACGCTCCACGGCCAGCCCGAGGAAGCGTTCCGTCTGCCAGCGCAGCAGGTCGTCGGTGAGGCCCTTGAAGGTCTTGCCGAGCATGACGAACTCGCCGGTGCGCGGGTCCCGGGCGCCGAGATGGAGGTTGGACAGCCAGCCCTGCCGCCGGCCGCTGCCCCACTCGACGGCCAGCACGACCAGGTCGAGGGTGTGCCGTGGCTTGACCTTGACCCAGGCGGTGCCCCGTCGACCGGCGTCGTAGGGCGCGTCCGGCGACTTGACCACCACCCCCTCCTGACCGGCGTCGAGCGCGGCGGCGAACACCGCACCGGCCTGCTCGGGGTCGTCCACCTCGGACCGGCCGACCAGCAACGACCCGTCGACGACGTCGGCGAGCCGGGCCCACCGCTGCCGGCCCGGCAGGTCGATCAGGTCGTCGCCGTCGAGGTGCAGCAGGTCGAAAAAGTACGGGGTGAGCGCGGTCGCCTCGGCCAGCGGGGCCACGTCGGCCGCACCGCTGGCGGAGGTGACCCCGGTCGCGGCGGCGGTGGCCCGGCGGGCCGCCCGGCTGGAGGTCTGCGGGAACGGCAGTGGACGCCCGGCGGTGTCCAACCCGATCGCCTCGCCGTCGAGCACGACGTCCCGGACCGGCAGGGCGCGTACGGCGTCGACCACCCCGGGCAGCCGGGTGGTGATCTCGTCGAGGCTGCGGGTGAAGACCGCGACGTCGTCGCCGGAGCGGTGCACCTGGATGCGGATGCCGTCGAGTTTGACGTCGACCACGGCCGGGACCCCGGTGGCCTGGAGCGCGGCGTCGACCGAGGGTGCGCTCTGGGCCAGCATCGGCGCGAGCGGGCGGCCCACCCGGAGCCCGAACCCGGCCAGCGCGGCGGCCCCGCCGGTGCGGGCGGCCAGCGCGACGGCCCGCAGGTCACCGGCGAGCAGCAGGGCGCGGCGGACCGCCGTCACCGGGACCTCGGCGGCCTTGGCGACGGCGTCGGCGAGCAGGCCCGCCTGGGCGCCCTGGCGCAGTTCACCCCGGAACAGGTCGACCAGCAGCCGCTGCTCGTCAGCGGTGGCGGCCCCGAAGAGGGTGCCGAGCAGGTGCCGGCGGCGGGCCTGGGAACCCGGACCGTGCACGGCGGCGATCTCGTCGATCGCCGCGTCGACGGCGGTCACGGTCAGGGTCGGCTCGGCGGCCGGCGGCGGCAGGTCACGCAGGCTGGCCCAGCCCACGCCGGTTTGCCGTTGGCGCAGCTCACCGGCGAGGTAGCCGGAGCCGACCGACACCTCGGACGGGTCGAGCGCCCGCAACGCGTCGGCCAGCAACTCCACCTTGGCCCGCCGGCCGGAGGTGGCCGCGACGGCCGCGGAGGTGGCTGCCAGGTCGAGGAACCGCACGCACCTCATCCTGCCAGCCACCCCCGACATCGCCCGGGTATTGCCGTACCCGGGCCGTCCCGATCCGGCCGTCCTCCCCAGTGGCGTCGGGTGTGGGCACCCGGACCACGGCTCAGACCGAGACGGGTTCCTCGATGCGCAGACCCCGGGCGCGGACGCCGTCGGCGACCCGGGACAGCACGCCGTCCAGGGCGACCAACACCGCCGAGAGCTCGCCGAGCTGTTCCTTGAGCGTGTCCTCGGGCCACGCGGAGACGTCGACGTCCCCCAGAGCGCTCACGGCGGCTTCCAGCCGCGTCATCACGTCGTTCGTACGCATGTTCGAAAGGCTATACCAGACTGCCGTCCGACACGCCGCGAACTGCGACATCGACCCCGAAGTTATGGTTCCGCGACCTAACCGGCCCGCCGACCCTGCTCGGCCACCTTCGCCAGCAGCAACGCCTCCGCCAGGCAGACCCGGGCGAACTCGCCGAGGTGCAGGCTCTCGTTGGGGCCGTGCGCCCGCGCGTGCGGATCCTCCACCCCGGTCACCAGGATCGCCGCCTGCGGGAACATCTCCTGGAAGGTGGCGATGAACGGGATCGAACCCCCGACACCGATGTCCACCGGCTCGGTGCCGTCCCAGGCGGCCCGGAAGGCGGCGCGGGCGGCGTCGAACATCGGCCCCGACGCGTCGATGACACACGGGTCGCCGTCGTGTTCCAGGGTCACCGTCACCCGGGCCCCCCACGGCGCGTGCTTCTCCAGGTGGGTACGCACCGCGTCGTACGCCCGCTTGGGGTCGTCACCCGGCGCCAGCCGTACGCTCAGCTTGGCCTTCGCCGCCGGGACCAGCGCGTTGGGTGCCTCGCCGGTGGCCGGGGCGTCGATGCCGAGCACCGCCACCGCCGGTCGGGTCCAGAGCCGGTCGGTGATCCGGCCGGTGCCGATCAGCGCGACTCCCTCGGCCAGCCCGGCCTCGGCCCGGAACCGGTCCTCCGGATAGTCGACGGCAGCCCCCGCCCCGGCGGTCAGGCCGTCGACTGCCACGTCCCCGGCGTCGTCGTGCAGGGTCGCCAGCAGGCGGACCAGCGCGGTCAACGCGTCCGGCACGGCCCCGCCGAACATGCCGCTGTGCACCGCGTGGTCCAGGGTGCGCAGCTCGACGAACAGGTTGACCACGCCGCGCAGCGAGGTGGTCAGGGCCGGCACGCCCACGTCCCAGTTGGTGGAGTCGGCGATCACGATGACGTCCGAGGCGATCTCCTCGCGGTGCTCGGTGAGCAGCCGCTCCAGCGAGTCGGAGCCGTACTCCTCCTCGCCCTCGATGAACAGCACCACGCCGACCGGGAGCCGGTCGCCGAAGGCGCGCAGGGCGGCGACGTGCGCCATGATGCCGGCCTTGTCGTCGGCCGCGCCGCGCCCGTAGAGGCGGCCGTCCCGCTCGACCGGCTCGAACGGCTCGGACTCCCACAGCGACAGGTCGCCGACGGGCTGCACGTCGTGGTGGGCGTACATGAGCACGGTGGGTGCGCCGGGCGGGGCGGGCTTCGTCCCGATCACGGCGGGCTGGCCGCCCGACCGCACGATCCGCACGTCGAGACCGCAGCCGCGCAGCAACTCGGCGACCGCCTCGGCGGAGCGCTCGACGTGCGAGTGGTCGAACCCCTCGAACGCGATGCCGGGGATGCGGACGAGACGTTCCAGGTCGGCACGGACCCCGGGCAGTTCCCGCGCGACGGCGTCCCGTACCTCGGACTCGGACATGATCGGTGAGGTCATGACCGGCATCGTATGCCGGCCTTACCGCGAGCCACCCGGCGAGCCGGAACCCGCGGTCGGGCCGGGCCGGCGACCGGCCGCAGCCGCCGGCCCGGGAGCACCGGTGGGTGCCGGGCGGCGGACGTAGTAGCGCTCCCCATCGTGCGGCAGGGTCGGTGCGCCGTCGACCACCAGGTCGACCGCGTCGGTGGTCCGGTCGGCCGCGAAGTGGGCCGCCTCCCCCGCGTGCCAGCGGCGCAGTTCCGCCAGCAGGTGCGCACCGTCGCGGTCCAGCGCGCGCCGCAACCGCACCGGCTCCGGCGCGGTGACCTGCACCGACAGGGTCAGCTCCGGGCGGATCGCCGCCCGCGCCGCGCTCACCCCCTCCAGCAGCAGCACCGGCGCGACAGGCACCGGCACCGCGCGGGGCAGGAACGCCCGACGCACCCAGCTGTACCGCCGGTAGGAACCCGGTCGCCCGGCCCGCAGCGGGGTGAGTACCCGGTCCTCCAGCCGGGTCCAGAAGGTGAACTGGTCGTCCCAGCCGTCGAGCAGGTCGTCGGTGTGCACCACCGGTGGCCGTCCGCCGTCGGGCAGGCCGGCCAGGGCGTCCGCGAGGCGCGCGGTGAAGACGCTCTTGCCCGCGCCGCTGGGCCCGTCGACGGCCACCAGTCGGGTACGCCCCAGCCGCGCCGGCCCGGCGAGCACCCGCCGGGCCAGCGTCGCGTACGCCTCGACCAGGGCCACCGTCACACCGGTGACGCTAGTGGGTGTCCCCCGTGAGCCTGGTTCCACCGTGGGGAGCGCGGTTCGTCGGGCGGGGCCCGTGGGTGCCGGGGCATGATCTGGACGTGCTCAATGACGTGATGAGTCCCGGCGTGGACGCCCTGCTGGAACAGGCCCGGGCCGGGCTGCGCCGGCTGAGTCCTCACCAGACGGTCGAGGCGGTACGGGCGGGTGCGCTGCTGGTCGACACGCGTACCGAGGGACAGCGCCGGGAGCAGGGGGAACTACCCGGCGCGATAGTCATCGACCGGACGGTGCTGGAGTGGCGGCTGGACCCGGCCAGCCGGTGGCGCATTCCCGAGGCGACCGGCTACGACCGGGAGATCGTGGTGGCCTGCCGGCACGGCTTCAGCTCCAGCCTGGCGGCGGCGGGCCTGCAGGCGTTGGGCCTGCGCAACGCCACCGACATGATCGGCGGTGTGCAGGGGTGGCTGGAGGCCGGCCTGCCGTTGTCGGACCAGCCCGCCGACGTGCGCGGCTGACGACCGGGCCCGGCACGACGACGGCCCGACCGATCTGCCTGGCCCGGACCGGCTGCCCAGCCGGTGCGGGCACGGGGCCGGTGCGGGCTCGGGGCCGGTGCGGGCACGGGGCCGGTGCGGGCACGGGGCCGGTGCGGGCACGGGGCCGGTGCGGGCACGGGGCCGGTGCGGGCACGGGGCCGGTGCGGGCTCGGGGCCGGGCTTCCGGCCGGTGCGGGCGGGGTGGTCAGCTCGTCGGTGGTGCGCCGGGTGGGATGAACGGCAGGTCGGCGGGGGCACCGGTCTCGATGAGCCGGCACAGCGCGGCGGTGTCGAGGTGTTCCTCGACCAGGTCGCCGAGCAGGTCGAGGGAGCGTTCGCGGGCGGCGTCGAAACTGGTGCCCGGTGCGACGGTGAAGCCGTGCCGACCGGCCGACCGGGCCACCTCGGTCAGGAACCGGCGGCGGAACCCGTCGGACTCGAACGCGCCGTGCCAGTGGGTGCCGTGCACCGCGCCGAGCCGCGCGCCCTCGGGCCGCCCGTCGGCGTGGTGCAGCAGTGGGGGCAGGTCCGCGTCGGCGGTGGAGACGTACCCGTGGTGGATCTCGTAGCCGCGTACCGGGACGTCCGGCGCGGCGGTGCCGACGGCGGGGCGGACGGTCTTGACCGGGTCGAAGGTGATCTCGATGGGGAGCAGGCCGAGGCCGGGGACACTGCCCCGGCGGCTCTCCACCTGATCGTGGATGGCGGTGGCCAGCATCTGGAAGCCACCGCAGATGCCGAGCAGCGGCCGGCCGGCGGCGGCGTGCGCGGTGACCGCCTCGGCGAGCCCGGTCTCCCGCAGCCAGGCCAGGTCGGCGACGGTGGACTTCGAGCCCGGCAGGACGACCAGGTCGGCGGCGGCCAGCTCGGCGGGCTCGACGGTGAGCCGGACCCGGACGCCCGGTTCGGTGGCGAGGGCCTCCACGTCGGTGGCGTTGCTGATCCGGGGCAGCCGGACCACGGCGACGTCGAGCCAGTCGGTGCCGTGCGGGGCGGCGGGCCGGCCGAGCACCCGGCCGTAGGCGAGCGAGTCCTCGGCGTCGAGCCACAGGTCGAGGTGCCAGGGCAGCACCCCGTAGGTGGGCCGGCCGGTGACCCGGTGCAGCATGTCGAGCCCGGGGCGGAGCAGCCCGAGGTCGCCCCGGAACTTGTTGATCACGAAGCCGGCGATCAGGGCCTGGTCGGCGGGGTCGAGCAGGGCCACCGTGCCGAACATCGAAGCGAACACGCCACCCCGGTCGATGTCGCCGACCACGATCGTGGGGAGCCCGGCGTGCCGGGCGAGCCCCATGTTGACGTAGTCGCCGGCCCGTAGGTTGATCTCGGCGGGGCTGCCCGCCCCCTCGCAGATCACCACGTCGTACGTCGCCCGCAGTTCGGCCAGGGCCGCGTACGCCGTCTCGGCGAGCTTCGGACGCAGGGCCCGGAAGTTGCCGGCGGTGACCGTGTCGACGGCCTCGCCGAGCAGCACCACCTGACTGGCCAGGTCGCTGCCGGGCTTGAGCAGCACCGGGTTGAACCGCAGGTCGGGGGCGAGCCCGCAGGCGGCGGCCTGCATCGCCTGGGCCCGCCCGATCTCGCCGCCCCGCCCGTCCGGGCCGACCACCACGGCGGAGTTGTTGGACATGTTCTGCGCCTTGAACGGGGCCACGGCGACGCCCTGCCGGTGCAGCCAGCGGCAGATGCCGGCGGTGAGCACGCTCTTGCCCGCGTCGGAGGTGGTGCCCGCGACGAGCAGCCCGCCGCTCACCGGCGACGCCCCCCACCCCACAGCGTGCCACCGGTGGCGGCGACCAGCCGACCCCCGGTCGTCGGCCAGGCCGCGGCCAGCGCGAGCGCGGCCAGGCCGACCGTGCCGGAGAGCCGGGCGGCCCGCTTGAGGTGCCGCGCCTCGGGGCGTGGGCCGTCGCCGAGGAACGGCCGCACCTCGGACCGCCCGAAGTAGACGTTCCGGCCGCCGAGCCGGACGCCCAGCGCACCGGCCATGGCCGCCTCGCACTGACCGGCGTTGGGGCTGGGGTGGTCGTTGCGGTCCCGACGCCAGACCTGCCAGGCCCGTCCCCGGTCGCCGTGCACGGTGGGTGCGGCGGCCACGGTGAGCAGCCCGGTCAGTCGGGCCGGCACCAGGTTGAGCAGGTCGTCGAGCCGGGCGGCCGGGGTGCCGAACCGGGCGTAGCGCGGTGAGCGGTGCCCGACCATAGCGTCGAGGGTGTTGGCCGCCCGGTAGCCGAGCAGGCCGGGCAGCCCGGCGAGGGCACCCCAGAGCAGCGGCGCGACGACGGCGTCGGAGGTGTTCTCGGCCACCGACTCGACGGTGGCGCGGGCCAACTCGCCCTCGTCGAGCCGGGACGGGTCCCGACCGCAGAGGTGCCCGAGCCGGTGCCGGGCCGCCGGCAGGTCACCGGCGCGCAGCGCCGCGCCCATCACGGTCGCCTCGTGGCGCAGGGTCCGCCCGCCGAGCACCGTCCAGGTGCCGGCGGCCACGGCCAGGGCCCGGACCACCGGGTGCCGCCGGGTGGCCCGGCTGACCGCCGCTCCGAGCAGCACCGGCCCGCCCACCGCGACGGCGGTGAAGAGCGCCCCCGCCCGGCGGTCGGCGCGGTAGACCCGCCGTTCCAGGGCACCGGCGGCCCGGCCGAAGCCGGCCACCGGATGCCAGCGCCGAGGATCGCCGAGCAGGCTGTCCAGCGCGTACCCGGCCAGCAGCCCGACCGTGTCCGCCGTCGCTGTGCGTCGCCCCACCCGTCACCACCTCCGGCCGGCCAGCCTAGTCGTACGGCGGGGTGGCCACGTCGCCGTCGCCACCCCGCCCCCGTCCGTACGAACCGGGACCCGTGTCCCTTCCCCGGCACGGGTCCCGGAGCGCGCCCACACCCGGTGCGGGCGGCTGCGGGGCGATCTCAGGCCGGCACCGGGACCCGACCCCGGCCCCGCCTGCCCCGGCCTGCCGGACCGAGCGCCACCTCGCCCGGGGTCGGGACGACCGCACCTTCCGCACCGGCCGCCCCCTCGCCGCCCGGTCCGTCGTCCTCCGTACGGCTCCCGCCGCCCGGTCCGTCGTCCTCCGTACGGCTCCCGCCGCCCGGACCGCCCGCGTCGCCCGGCCGGTCCCCGCCGTCCGACCGTGCCGCCGGCTCGTCGTCGGGCAGCGGGGACAGGTCGTCGTCGGGTTCGTCGTCGAACGGGTCGGCCGCCGGCACGTACCCGCCGGCCGACAGGTCGTCGCCGGCCTGCGGGAGCCCGAAGCCGGGCAGGTCGAAGTCGTCGTCGAGGGGACGGTCGTCCGGCCCGACAGGGACCTCGTCGGCCGGCACCGGCTCGGTCGGCTCGCCGTGCACCCGCTGGGCCGCCGCCGCGTCCTCCACCGTGCTGGTGGCCATGCTCGGCCGGTTGCGCAGGAACCGGGACCGGCCCCGGGACAGGTCGTGCCCGACCGCGACCGCCTCCAACTCGTAGAGCACCCGGTGGTTGCCGGCGTCGTCGGTCCAGTCGCGGGTGTAGAGCCGTCCCGCGACCACCACCGGGTCACCGACCATGACCGAGGCGGCCACCCCCTCGGCCAGCTTGCGCCAGCAGTTGACCCGGACGCGCAGACTGTTGCCGTCCACCCACCGGCCGCTGTCCCGGTTGAGGCGGCGGGCGGTCGAGGCCACCTTGAAGTTGGCGACCAGGGTGTTGCTCTGCGCCGTACGACGCCACTGCGGCGCGGTCAGCACGTTGCCGACGATCGTGACGTAGGTATCGAACATCGTCCCCTCCCAGGGGCCTGTGGATGCGGTGGCGAGTCGACTCGGGACCGAGCCTGGCCGGTACGGCACGGTGGGGCGAGCCCCCGACCCCGTCCTGTGGACAACCGGAGTGCCTGTGGACGATCACCTGATCAAGGTCCCGGTGTGCTAGGCCATCAGGCCCTGGGGTGGCCCGACCTGCCGGGGCGAGGATCACAGGGCGGAGCCGATCCCACCCCTCGGGTCACGACGACACGGGGAAGGTGGCGTCACCCGGAGTGAGGTCGACCCCGGCTGGGTAAAGAGTTGATCACCCAGGCACCACCAGGCACGACGTCCGACGAGAAAGGCAACGCTGATGATTCGGACCCCGTTGCGTACGACCGGCTCCGTCCGCACCGAGCGGGAGGTGCGGCGATGAGCGCGGTGGCGAACCCGGCGACCGTGGCCGAGTGCCTGCGGATGGGCGCGGGCTTCTCCCAGGGCGACCGGAACTGGATCGTCGAGCAGTTCGGCACCCTGGACGCCCGGCTGGCCGCCTTCCACGCCGACGCCACCGAGCTGGAGGTGTCGGTCAAGGACCGGGAGGCGCGCGGGCAGAAGGTCACCCTGGAGTGCTGGATCGCCGGCCGGCAGAAGATCGTCACCACGTCGAGCGAGGAGGACCTGCGGGCCGCCCTCAACGACGCCCGCGACGACCTGCGCCGCAAGCTCAACGACGCCAAGACCAAGCAGGAGCCCCGGCACAACAAGCACATCCGGGAGATGGCCCAGCCCGTCCCCGCGCCGGATCTCGACGCCGACGACACCGCCGGCCGGCTCGACGCCGAAGCCGTCTGACCGACCATCGGGCCGTTCCCCTCCCACATCCGAGGGGAACGGCCCGATGCGGCACCGTGGGGGGCTACCGCCCGGTAGCCTGCGGGCGTAGCGTCGCGGTCGTGGAACAGGACGTGCTGGGGCCGCCGTACGAGCGGCAGACGATCGACCTGGGCACCGACGACGAGGGTCCGGTGGTCGCGACGCTGGTCCGACGGCGTGCCGACCGCCCGACCGGCCGGGCGGTGCTCTATGTGCACGGCTTCGTCGACTACTTCTTCCAGACCCACCTGGCCGACTTCTACGCCGAGCGCGGCTGGGACTTCTACGCCCTCGACCTGCGCAAGTACGGTCGCAGCCTGCTACCCCACCAGACCCCGAACTTCTGCCGCGACCTGAGCGACTACTTCCCCGAGCTGGACGCCGCCACGACGGTCATCCGGGACGAGGACGGCCACGACACCCTGCTCGCCATGGGCCACTCGACCGGCGGCCTGCTCATCTCGCTGTGGGCACACGCCCGTCGCGACGCCGCAGCGGTCGACGGGCTCGTCCTGAACAGCCCCTTCTTCGACCTCAACGCCCCCTGGCTGGTCCGTCGACCCCTCGCGGCCGCCGTCTCCCGGCTGGGCCGTCGCGCGCCGCACCGCATCCTCCCCTTCGGCCTGGGCACCGTGTACGGCGAGAGCCTGCACGCCGACCATCGGGGTGAGTGGACGTACGACCTGGCCTGGAAGCCGCTCGCCGGGTTCCCCGTCCGGGCCGGCTGGCTGGCTGCGATCCGCACCGCCCAACGGCAGCTCCGCGCCGGGCTGGACATTCCCGTCCCCGTGCTGGTGGCCTGCTCGACCCGGAGTTTCCGGGGCACCCGCTGGCACGACTCGGCCGCCCTGGCCGACGCGGTGCTGGATGTGGAGCACATGGTCCGCTGGGCACCCCGGCTCGGCCGGCACGTGACGGTGGCCCGCTTCGACGGCGGCAAGCACGACCTGGTGCTGTCCGGTCCCGCCGTCCGTGAGCAGGTCTTCACCGAGGTCGGCCGCTGGGCCGAAGCCTTCCTCGGTGCCGGCCCGACCCCGACCACCCCCACCGCCACCCCCACGTCAGGCTCGACGTTCGCCACCTCCGGGTAGGGCGGCGAGGACCCGGTCGAGGGTCGCCACCGGGTGTCCGTCCACGGACTCAACCTCCACGGCCGGTGCTGCCTCGGCGGGCAGGAGCACGCCGAGGCAGCGCAGACCGATCTCCCCGGCGGCGTCGGGACGTACCCCGAAGACGGGAGCGCCGACGTAGCCGGCGGGCAGCGCGGCGGTGATCCGCAGCCGGTCGCCGTCGCGGACGGCCCGCTCGACGGCGACCTCCAGCGGTCGGCTGCCGTCGCCGCCGACGCCGAGGGCCAGCACGATCGCGGTGACCGGCCCGGCGGCGAACGCGGCGAGATCGTCCGCCGTGACGGCCACCGCGGCGGGCACCGGCTGCACCCGCCACCGCCAACCATGCCCGCCGGCGTACCCGTGCAGTTCCCTGGTGGGCAGGGCTGCCACGCCGACCTGCGGGTCCCGGGTCCAGCCGGTCGGAAGGTCCGCCAGCGGCAGCGACCCGCCCGCGACGCCGGCCGGCTCGGTGACGCTGGGCCGCAGGCCGAGCCGCTGCGCCTGCCCGGCGACCACGTCCGCGGTGAGCAGAAACTCGCCGGCCGGATGGCTGAGGAAGAAGGCGGTGCCCGGGTCGCCGGCCGTGTCGACCGGCAGGATGGCCCGACCCAGGAGCTGGCACAGCTCGTAGGCGACCTCGTCTTCGGCCTCGGGTTCCAGCAGCACGGACCCGAGGGTACGGCCCGCCGCGCCGGGCGGAAGAGGGGTGCCCGGATCGGGGGTGCCGTGGGACGCTGATCACGCGTGTCCGGATGCGACCCGTTCCGCCGTGCGGCGGGGGGTCGGCGGTACCCTCTTGGCGCGACACGTACGCCGCGCGCCCGTAGCTCAGCGGATAGAGCAGGGGACTTCTAATCCCAAGGCCGCAGGTTCGAATCCTGCCGGGCGCACAGGTACTTTCCCCTTCTGACCAGCTCGCGTGACGCCGTCCGTGCGGCTGCCCCGCAGCGATCCGTACCCGTCGTGCGCTGTGGCAGAATCGCCCGGGTGCCGCCCAACGGGCATGTGGACGCCGTCCGGAAAGGGGGGCCGTGGCAAAGCTGGTGGAAAGGAACAGCCCCGACGGGCGGGTGGGAAACGCGGGAGAGACGGCAGCGGGCTCCACTGCCGGGCTTGGTCTGCGGAAGTCACTTGCGTGCCGCGCGGCAGCAGTCGTCGGCCTTGCGGGCGTCCTCTACCGGGCGATTCTGATAGCTGTGGACGTTCCACCGGCCAACAGCGACGAGGGTACCGCCGGCCTGGCCGCTCTGCACATCGGAGAGGGCCGGGAGTGGCCGACCTTCTTCTACGGCCAGGACTACATGGGCACCTTCTATTCCTATCTTGCGGCCCCGTTGGTGCAGGTGTTCGGCACCCACTGGTGGGCCCTCCGGCTGCCGGCACTCGTCTTGTACGCCGTCTTCCTCGTCCTCGTCTTCCGGTTGACGCGCACCCTTTATTCTTCCTGGTTCGCGGTATTCGTCACGGGAGTCATGGCGTTCGGGTCCGACCGGGTGGTCAAGGATCAGATCATCGGGGCGGGCGGCTATTCCGACGTAGCCACCGCCGTTGCCGGTCTCATGCTGGCATCCGCACTGCTGGTCCTGCGGCCGGCGAAGCGGCGGACGACGCTCGTCGTATGGGGGTTGCTGGCCGGCTACATCGTCTGGACCCACTGGCTCGCCCTGCCGTACGTTGCCGCCGCCGTCCTGCTCGTGGCATGGGTGGGGCGAGCAGGGATGACGATCCGTGGGGTGGCCCTGGCGGTCTGCGGGTTTCTCCTCGGCGCAGCGCCGCTGATCGTGTTCAATCTTCGTCTCGACCGCCCCAACTCGTTTTCGGTGTTGCTGTCCCTGAGCGGCGCCACCGAGCCGGCCGCCTGGTCGGACAGGTTGCACGGCGCGGTCATCGTCGGCCTACCGCTCAGTTCCGGGTTGTGTGCGCCGAGCCGCTGTGCCACCTGGCAACTGTGGTGGGGACCGACCTATCTTGTCCTGCTGGTCGCGGCAACGGCCATCGCGGTCGCCGCATTACGTCGCGCCGACGACGGTGAATGTCGCGTGCACGCCAGCCGGCTGGCGCTCATCGCCGGTGCCGCGATGACCCTCGCCGCGTATGTCGCCAGTTCCTCGTCGGCGATGACGCCCGTGGAGAGCGCCCGCTATCTTCATTACGGGATGGTGTCGCTGCCAGCTGTTCTCTGGCCGCTGTGGGTGGGTGCGACCGCCCTGGTCGGCAGGGTCGGGTCCAGCGTCTCCGCCGATGATGGCGGAATCCGGCGACGGGTGACCGGTCGGAGCCGCAGCCGCGCATTCCTGGCCGCCGGTTGTGTCACGTTGGCCGGTGCGCTTTTCGCGGGCCTGTCGATCGCCACCGGGCAGCTGATCGTCCACCGGTCCCGGTACGCCGGGCAGGCCGACAATGAGCAGCAGCTTGTGGACAGTCTGCGGACGACCGGAGTCGGCCACGTCTATTCCGGGTACTGGACGTGCAACCGGCTCGCCTATCGTAGTCGGGAGCAGGTGCGGTGCGCCGTCCTCGACGATGACCTGTCGCCTGGTCTCGATCGCTATCGGCCGTACCGGGACCAGGTCCGCGCTTCCGCCCGGGTGGCCTACGTCCTTCCCGCGTCGAGCGCGATGTCGGACACCTTCGCCCGGTCCGCCCCCACGCTCGGCGTCGATGTGGTTTCCCGCTACGAGGTCGGCGGCTACCAGGTGTATGTCTGCCACACCCGGCGACCCCCTGCACCAGTGGTGACCGATCGGTGACTGCACGTCACCAACCGACAGGCAAGCGCATACCCAGGACCTGGGAATGACCTTGTTCACCATCCATCCACATTGATGTATGTCACGGAGCTCGTTTGGATGGACACGCACCGTCAACCGGCGGTGCCCGCCACCAATCGAGGAGCATCCTTGCCCCGGTCCCCGTTCCGGACCCGACGGCCGCGTACCCTCGCCGCCGTCACCGCCGCCACCCTGGCCACCGCCCTCGCGGTGCTCTCCGCCCCGACACCCGCCCTGGCCTGGGGGCCCGGCACCGAGCCGGCCCAACCGTACGCGCAGCCGAGCATGCCCACCGTGCCCAAGCGCGGCTGCCAGTCCACCGTCGCCAATCCGGCGGCACCGACCGGCGCGACCCCCGCCGTACAGGTGATCTACGCGTGGCACGACGGCGTCGGCAACAACTACGAGGCCAACGTCGAGTACATCGCCAAGGTGGTGGACCGGATCGACTGGGCGCTCGACGAGTCGACCAACTACGACCAGCACTACAACTTCAGCTGCCGTACGGGCTACGACACCAGCACGTACGCCGGCTACGCCCGCGCCCTGGTCGTGCCCGAGAAGATCGACGCCGGGGCGAACCCGAACACCCCCGCCAGCACGGTCCGCAGCGACCTGATCTCCGCCGGATACCAGGACAGCAACCGGATCTACCTGGTCTTCACCGACTTCGCGTCGAACTCCGACGCCTACCAGTGCCCGACCGGCGGCAACTCCAGCGGCGTGCACTGTTCGGCGGTGACCGAGTCGTGGACCACCGGGGTCGCCGGGCACGAGCTGCTGCACGTGCTCGGTGCCGGGCACGCCTGGATGGCCGAGACGGGGGCCTCCTACGTCCCCGACATCATGTACGGCTGGTGGGACAACTGGAACACCGATCCGGGGTTCCGCAGCTACTACGACCCGAGTGAGCTGTCGGCCAGCTTCTACATCGACCCGAGCCCGTCGACGGCGAAGGTGAACGTGGCGAACCACCCGATGCTGACCGCCCCGGTCTGCTGCGACGTGGGCGCGAACAACGACCTGCTCACCGCCGAGCAGCGGACGGTCGAGGCGGCCACCCCGGGCAGCAGCACGTCGACGTTCACCACGTCGGGCGGCTGGCACCAGGTGACGCCCGCCTGCGGCATCTCGACGAACTCCTGCACCTACTTCGACGGTCGCCGGTCGGTCCAGCTCAACACCTACACCGGGCCGTCCAACACGTCGTCGATCTCGCTGACGAACCGGGCGACGGTCACCGCCGGCCGGACGTACAAGCTGTTCACCCGGTTGCGCAGCGGCACGGCGGTGAACACGCAGCTCCAGCTCGCCTGGTACAACTCGGCCGGCACCCTGTTGTCGACCAGCACCGGAGCGACCGACACGCTCGCCAGCAACTGGCTGGAGTACCGGACGACCGCCACCGCCCCGGCGAACGCGGCCAGCGTGCGGATCACCGTGAACGTGCCGCCGCAGTCCACCACCGGCAACCAGGCCATCAACCTGGACAGCCTCCAGCTCAACGACTGTACGGCGAACACCGGCGGCACCTGCCGCTACGACACCTGAGCCACCGGCCGGGTACGGGCGGCCACGAGCCACCCGTACCCCGCCCCGGCCTCCTGCGCGGCCCGCGTTCCCCCGCCACCGGCGGTGGGGGCGCGGGCCGCGCTCATCGTGCCGGTCGGCGCAGGCCGTCGAGGACGAGGGTGATCACCCCGTCCGCGTCGGGCCGGTAGGCCGGGTGGCCGTACGCCGCGCAGATGCCCTGGATCGCCATCATGACCGCGCCGGCCCCCACGTCGTCGCGGATCTTCCCGGCCCGGACGGCGGCGGCCAGCAGGTCGGTGACGGCCCGGCCGAGGGCCTCGGCGCCCTCGGCGAGCGTGCCCGAGTGGGCAGCCATCAGCGTGGACAGGGTGCGGGCGAGGCCCTCGTGGGCGTGCAGGTGCGCCACCATACCCCGCAGGAAGGACTCCAGCGCTTCGTCGGCGGGCAGGGTGGCCTGCGCCTCGCGGGCCCGTTCGCACATCGCGTCGAGTTCTTCCCGGTAGACCGCCTCGGCCAGGGCTTCCCGGGTGGGGAAGTGCCGGTAGAGCGTGCCGGTGCCGACGCCGGCCAGCGTGGCGAAGTCGTCGAAGCGCAGGTCGTAGCGGCCCTCGGCGAACAGTTCGCGGGCCTTGGCGATCAGGGCGTCGCGGTTGCGGCGGGCGTCGGCGCGCAGCGGCTTGGCGTCGGTCATGTGGGGGCCTCGCGTTGACAAGTGGAGACTGTCTCCATATTTTGGAAGTGGAGATGGTCTCCGATTATAGCTCCCGAGGTGCTTGTGAAGATCCTGATGTTCGGTCGTGGCGTGATCAGCGCGACGTACGGGTGGGCCCTGGAACGGGCCGGGCACCACGTGGAGTTCTACGTCCGCCCGGGGCGGGCGGCGGCGTACGGGGAGGCGATCGACCTCGACCTGCTCGACGCGCGGCGGCGACCCTGGGGCCGGCGGGTCGCCGAGAAGTGGCCGGTGCGCTACCGCGAGACGCTGGAGCCCGACCACGACTTCGACCTGATCGTGCTGAGCGTGCAGCACTACAACTTCGCCGAGGCGGCGGCCTTCCTCGGGCCCCGGGTGGGCGCGGCCACGGTCCTCGTCTTCAACAACCTGTGGGTGGAGCCGCTGACCGCGACCGCGCACCTGCCCGCCGACCAGGTGGCCTGGGGCTTCCCCGGGGCCGGCGGCGGTTTCGGCGACGACGGCGTGCTGCGCGCGTCCCTGCTGCCCGTGGTCTTCCTCGGCACGCTCGACCGGCCGCCGACCGACCGCGAGCGGGCCGTGCGCCAGGTGTTCCGGGCGGCCGGGTTCCGGGTCCGGGAGAACGCCGACTTCCGTGGCTGGCTGTCGGTCCACTTCGTCCAGAACGCCGGCCTGCACACCCAGAGCCTGCGGCGGGGCACCCTGTCCGCCCTGACCACCGGTGACCTCCGCGAGGCGATCCGCGCCACCCGCGAGCTGCTGCCGCTGATCGAGGCGCGCGGCGTCGACCTGCGGCGGCACCGCGCCGAGCTGCTGCCCTTCACCGCACCCGTCTGGGTGGCGGCACCGGCGATGTCCCTGCTGATCAACCGCTTCCCGCCGATGCGCCGGGTGACGGCAGCGCACGCCAACCCCGAGGAGCTGCGCGCGGTCTGCCGCGACACCCTGGCCGAGGCACGCCGGCTGGGCATCCGGGTCCCCCGGCTGGAGGCGGCCGAACCCTACTTCGCCGCCACCACGACCCCCTGACTCCCGTCACCCGCCACCGGCCGCACCCCGTCCACCCGGCGGCCGACGCCCGGCCGACGCACCGGCCGCATTCCGTCCACCACCCGTCGACCGGCGCTCGGGCGACGCCCCGGCCGCAGCCCGCCCACCGTCCGCCGGCGGCACCCCCGCCGGCCGGGGCCCCCGCCGCATGTTCGGCGTCACCCCCGCCCGGCCCGGTGCGCGCGGCACCGGCGCGGGCCGCACCATCACCAACCCCGCCGGCCGTACGAAGATCGAGCGCCGGAGCACCGCGTCCCCCTTGGCGTCGAGCTGGTAGACGTCGAGCCAGCACCACCCGTCGTAGGTGATCCAGTCGAGCACCCGGATCACCCGGCACCTGATCGGCCTGACGAACTGCACACTGGCCGCCCGGCCCACGTCCACCAGGTCACCCGCCTTCGGCAGCGGCGCGTTCACCGCCACCCCCAGACGTGCCGGAACCTGCGCCACTGCCTGATCCGGTGCCGGGCGGCCTCCGCCACCGGGCAGAACCCGGCCTCGGCGCACCTCACGCACCGCCGGTGTCGGTGCTGGTCCAGGCAGTCCCAGGCCAGCCGGACCAGCAGCGGCACCTCGCGGCGGGCGGTCACGACGCCACCCCGGGCCGGGCGTCGCGCTCGTCGCTGACCCACATCGGATGTCCTTTCCGGAAATAGCGCCGCCCCGCCCGCGCGCTATTCGCTACGAGCGGGACAGCGGGCTATTGTCGACGCCATTTCTGACGCCCCGGATCACCGTCCGGCGATTCACACCCTGCGACACGACCGACACCTTGCGCAACAACTCCCCTCCCCCCTAATCTCGGGTCGAATTGACGCACGAGGGACGGAGGACAGAAATGGCACAGGGGAAACAATTGTCGTTGCACCAGGGGTGCGGTGATGTTGCATGACGGAGGAAACAAGCGGTTCCACCGTCCCCCGGCGGCAGCTCGGCCGGCTGCTCACCCAGCTCCGTGAGGACGCCTCGGTCTCCCTGGACAGCGCGGCCGAGGGATTGGACTGCTCCCGGCAGAAGGTGTGGCGCATCGAGAAGGGTCTGGTGCCGGTGCGGGTGGTGGACGCCCGCGCCATGTGTGCGATGTACCGGGTGCCCGAGGAAATGACGTCCATCGTCGCCGGGCTCGCCAGGGAGACCCGCGCCAAGGGTTGGTGGCATTCCTACGGCGACGTGGTCCCGTCCTGGTTCTCGCTCTACGTCGGCCTCGAATCGTCGGCGTCGACGCTGCGTCAATACGATTCGGAACTGATCCCGGGCCTGCTCCAGACCCGTGAGTACGCGGCGGAACTGTTCCGTCGCAAGAATCCCACCATGAGCCCGGCCGAACGCGAAAAGCTCGTCGAGGTACGGATGCAGCGCCAGCACGTCCTGACCCGCCGGCTGCCCAGCGCGCCCACCCTCAAGGTGGTGCTGAGCGAGGCGGTGCTGCGGCGCACCCTGCCCGACCGGCAGGCGATGGCCGGGCAGCTCCGGCACCTGCTCGACATGGCCACCCTGCCCAACGTGAGCCTGCGCGTCCTGCCGTTCACCGCCGGCCCGCCGCTGGCCAGCGAGACGGGCACCTTCGTCCTGCTCGACTTCCCGCAGGCGTTCGGGCGGGCATCGACGGAGCCGACTACCGTCTATCTGGAGAACATCACCGGCGCGCTCTATCTGGACAAGCCGGCGGAGGTCGCCGCCTACGACCGCGTCTGGGCCGACCTGGAGACGCTCGCGGCCGACGAGGCGGCAACAGAGAAAATCATCCGGGCGATCATCGAGGAGCGAGCATGACTGACCTGGCCGGGGCCGTCTGGCGCAAGAGCACCCGCAGCGGCGGGAGCGGCGGCAACTGCGTCGAGGTGGCCGACAACCTGCCCGGCCTGATCGGCGTACGGGACAGCAAGGACCAGGCCGGCCCGGCGTTACGGTTCGACCCGGCCGCCTGGTCCAACTTCGTCCGCGCGGTACCCCGCCGGCCCCGTTGAACCCCGTCGGGGCCGCCCGCCCGGGTGGGCGGCCCCGACGTCCCACGTCGGCGGCACGACGTCGCCCGGAGAACGT
This sequence comes from Micromonospora sp. SCSIO 07396, assembly GCF_053667945.1. Classification (NCBI taxonomy): domain Bacteria; kingdom Bacillati; phylum Actinomycetota; class Actinomycetes; order Micromonosporales; family Micromonosporaceae; genus Micromonospora; species Micromonospora sp. SCSIO 07396. The sequence continues at coordinate 567,115 of NZ_CM132210.1, read as the reverse complement.
CGGGGCGTCCCGCTACGGTGCTGCCATGAGCGACACGGAAACCGCGAACCGCCTGCCCACGGCCGAGGAGGAGGCCCGGTTCTGGGCCCTGGTGGAGGCCGCCTGGGAGCGGCTCGGCCCTGAGCCGGCCGCGCTGCGCCGGGCGCTGCTCACCCGCGACCGGGCCGCCTCCGACGACGACGCGTACGCGTTCGACGGCTGGCGGGACGCCTTCCTCGACCAGTTGGGCCAGCTCTGCGCCGACCTGTCCAGCCCCGAGCTGACCGCCCTCGACCGGGTCGTCGAACGCAAGCTGTACGACATCGACCGCGCCGACGTGCACGCGGTGGTCGACGGCTCCGACGACGGTTTCCTCTACGCCCGGGGTCACGTGGTGGCGCTGGGTCGGGAGTTCTACGCCGCGGTCCGGGCCGACCCGACCCGGGCGGTGCCCGACGCCCACCTCCAGGGCATCTGCTACTTCTTCGCCCACCTGCACGACAAGCGGTTCGGCGACTGGCCCCGCACCGGCTCCGGCATCTCCCGCGAGTCGTTCAGCAACCCGGCGGGCTGGGTCGGCCAGTGAGCGGCCAGGCCGTGCCGAGCGAGCGCGACGTGCCGCTGCCGGACGGCGGCACCCTGCACGTCTACGACACCGGCGACGACGGCACCGGCCGGTTGCCGGTGGTCTGGCACCACGGCACCCCCAACATCGGTGCCCCGCCGGCCCCGCTGTTCGCCACGGCCGACCGGCTCGGCCTGCGCTGGGTGTCCTACGACCGCCCCGGCTACGGCGGTTCCACCCGACGCCCCGGCCGGGACGTGGCCTCGGCCGCCGCCGACGTCGCCCGGCTCGCCGACGCGCTGGGCCTGGACCGGTACGCCACCGTGGGCCACTCCGGCGGTGCACCGCACGCGCTGGCCAGCGGCGCGTTGCACCCCGACCGGGTGGTCGCCGTCGTCGCCGTCGCCGGCCTCGCCCCCTACGACGCGGCCGGGCTCGACTGGTTCGCCGGGATGACGCCGTCCGGGCAGGAGTCGCTGCGGGCCGCCACGCGGGGCCGGGCGGTCAAGGAGCGGCACGCGGCGTCCGACACCGACTACGACCCGGAGTTCACCCCGGCCGACCTCGCCACCCTGGCCGGGCCGTGGGCCTGGCTCGACGAGGTGGTGGGTCCGGCGGTGCGGGGCGGCCCGGACGGCCTGGTCGACGACGACCTCGCCTACGTCAACCCGTGGGGCTTCGACCCGGCCCGGGTGACCGTGCCGGTGCTGCTGCTGCACGGCGGGCGGGACCGGGTGGTGCCGGCCAGCCACAGCCGTTGGTTGGCCGGGGTCTGCCCGGCGGCCGAGCTGCGGATCACCGACGACGACGGGCACCTGTCGGTGCTCGGCGGCGCACCTGCCGCCCTGGAGTGGCTCCGCCGCTGATCGACGCCGGATGCTGCCCGACACGTTCACCGAACGCAACGCGACACGCCGCACACCAAAGGTGAACAGTTAGGGCAGCTCATGTTATTCTCCGGCTTCGATGCACCGCCGAGCAGACCCGGACGGGTCACCGCCCGAAGGACGCACTCCCCCCGATGTCGGCCCTACCCGCTCCGACCTCGTCACCGTCGTTACTGGAGCGGCCGGCCGGTGGCGCGCTCCAGCTCATCTTCACCACCCTGCCGGCACTGCTGCGGCTGACCTGCGGGCTGTTCGGTGCGGTGACCGCGCTCGCGGTACGTACCCCACCGGTGCGGGTGCCGCTGCTGCTGGCCGCCGTGGCCGCGCTCACCGGCTGGTCGCTGTGGTACGCGGCACGCGCCCTGCGGGTCGGCATCGGCCCGGGGCTCGTCGCCGGGGACGTCACGGTCACCGTCGCGGCGAGCCTGCTGGCCCCGGTGCTGGTCGCCCCGGAGGTACTGCCCGGCGAGGGTAGCTGGCTCGCGGTGCTGGCCAGCACCACCGTGATCAACGCGCAGGCCACCGCGCCGGCCCGCTGGTCGGTGCCGGCGGGCCTGCTGGTCACCGCCGGCTACGCGGTCGGCACCTCGGCCGCCGGCAACACCGTCGAGGCCGGCGCGCACGCGGCGACCCTGCTCATGCAGACGGCCTGCGCGGCGATGATGGCGGCGGTGATGCGCCGCTGGATCGGCCGGGCCGACACCTCCTTCGCCGACTTCCAGCGCCTGCGCCGGGACGTGGTGCTGGCCCGCACGGCCCGCGAGGTCGAGCGGCGGCAGAACCGGGACCTGCACGACACCGTCCTGTCCACGCTCACCATGGTCGGTCTGGGCGCCCTGCCGGCCGGCTCGGCGGCGTTGCGCGACCGGGCCGCCAGCGACCTGCGTACCCTGGTCGGCCTCGCGCACGCCCGGTCCACCCCGGCGGGCGAACCGGGCGACACCGGCCCGGTCGACGTCGACACCGGCCTGCGCACGCTGCTCGCCACCCACCCGCAGTTGCGGGTGACGGCCACGCTGCCGCCCTGCGCGGCACCGGCGGGGGTGACCGCCGCCCTGGTCGACGCCACCGCCGCCGCGCTGGCCAACGTGGCCCGGCACGCGCCGGACGCCGCCGTGACCCTGCGGCTGGGCCGCAGCCACGGCGGCATCGTGGTCGAGGTGGTCGACGACGGTCCCGGTTTCGACCCGGCCACCATCCCCCTGCACCGGTACGGGGTACGCGAGTCGATCCGGGGCCGGATGGCCGAGGTCGGTGGCCGGGCGGTGGTGACTTCCGCCCCTGGCATGGGCACCCGGATCAGGCTGGAGTGGCCGCATGTCGACTGACCTCAACGCGACCGGTCTCGGCGCGACCGGTCTCGGCGCGACCGGTCTCGGCGCGACCGGTCTCGGCGCGACCGGTCTCGATGCGACCGCCTCGGCCCGCGTACCCCGGCCGGCGCAGCGGGCTGCGGACCCGGTGGCGGCCGACGGCCCGGCGGTGGACGTGGGCCGGGCCTCGGACCGGGGGGCCCGGATCGCGGCGGTGGCCATCGCCCTGGTGTGGCACCTGGCGATCGGGTTGCCGGCGGTGCTCGGCGCCTGGTCGACGCTCGCGACCCCCACGGTGGTCGCCGCGGGCTGGCTGGCCGCCTGCGCCCTCGGCGGGTACGCCGCACACCGGCTGCTGCACGGCCTGCTGCCTCCGGCGCTGCCGCTGGCGGCGGCCCTGCTGACGGTCGACGCGGCGGTCTTCGCGGCGGCCGGCCGGGAGCAGCTCTTCGCCGCTGCGAACTGGGCGTGGACGGGGCTGGCCTGGTTCTTCGTGGTGGTGCTCTGGGGTCGCCCGATCCGCTGGATGATCGTCCTGTTGGCCGGGCACGCGGTGATCGCGCTCGCCGCGCTGGTCGGTGACGGGGCGACCGCCCCCGCCGACCTGACCCGCTTCACGATGTACGTCTACGGCACCTCGTCGCTGCCGGTGGCGGTCTTCACCGGTGCGGCGGTGATCACCACCCTCGCCCGGGAACGCGCCGACACCGCCACGGCGACCCTCGCCGTCCGCGCCGAACGGGACGCTGCCGAACGGGCCTGGGCGGACCGGCGGGCCCGGCTGGCGCTGGTCGGCGGGGCCGCCGAACAGGTGTTGGCGGAACTGGCCGACGGCCGCGCCGACCCGGGCGACCCGTTCGTGCAACGGCGGTGCGTACTCGCCGCGACCCGGCTGCGGCGGCTGATCGCCGAGTCCGACGACGTGCCGGACCCGCTGCTGCACGAGTTGCGGGCCGCCGCCGACCTGGCCGAACGCAACGGGTTGCCGATCGAGCTGATCGCCATCGGCACCCCGCCGCCGCTGCCGGTGGAGATCCGTCGACGGCTCGCCGATCCGCTGGCCGCCGCCCTGGCCGATGCCACCGGTTGGGCACGGCTGACCGTGGTGGCCGGCCCCGACGAGGTGGCGGTCAGTCTGGTCACCCCGGACGGCCAGGGCCCGGGGGCGGCGGATCCGCCGACCTCCCGGGCCGGCGACGACGACCAGGTGGAACACGTACATGAGCGGGACGGGGAGATCAGGTGGACGCAGACCCGATGGCGCAGGCCATGAGCGGGGAGCGCCCGGTCGGTGTGTCGATCGTCGACGACCATCCGGTGGTGATCGACGGTGTGCGGGCCTGGCTGTCCACCGAGCCCCGGCTGCGGGTGCTCGCCACCGGCGACGACCCGGACCTGGTGCTGCGGGCCGCCCCGGAGGCCGACGTGATCCTGCTGGATCTGCGGCTACGCGGGAAGATGGTGCTGGACAAGCTGGCCGAGCTGAGCGCCGACGGCCGGCGGGTGGTGGTCTACTCCGAGCACACCGACCCGGCGACCATGCTCGCCGCGCTCGACGCCGGGGCGACCGCGTTCCTGGCCAAGCACGAGGGGCGGGAACACTGCGTGGCCACGGTGCTGGCCGCCGCCAGCGACCGCCCGTACGTGCCGCCGGCCCTGGCCGGGGCGATGGTGGGCGATCCACGCCCGGACCGTCCGGCCCTGTCGGACAAGGAACGGGAAGCGCTGCTGCTGTGGTTCCAGTCGATGTCGAAGGCGTCGGTGGCCCGCCGGATGCAGATCAGCGAGCACACCGTCAAACAATATGTGGACCGGGCCCGGATCAAGTACACCCGGGCGGGTAGGCCGGCCGCCACGAAGGCGGCGTTACTGGCCCGGGCGATCGAGGACGGTCTCATCCGGCCGGAGGAGATCGGCATCTACCGGTCACAGGCGTCGTACGACCGGCCGACCCCCTAACGGGTGTCATGACAGCCCGTCACGCCTCGGCGAGGCTGGGACGCCAGGAGACCACTGCGCGGGGGAGGTCGTGACGATGCGCGAGAACATGTCCCCGTTCTTCATCGCACCGCACCGGTTCGATGCGCCGGAGGACGATTCCGCTCCCGTCCTCGACAGGCGTTACGAACTCGTCCCGGAACCCGGCGAGCGGGTGCTCGGCCGGTACCCGACGTCGGTGGCCGGCTGCCTGATCAGCCCGACCGGGGCGCGACGGCACTGGGTGCTGCCCGGCCCCGCCTCGATCACCGTCACCGACCGCCGACTCGCCTACGTCTGCCTCACCGGAGACCTGGCCCTGGTCGCCGGGAAGATCGACGCGACGGGGGTCCGGCACCGGCGCAACGTCCGGCTGCCGCGCCTGGTCAGCGGGCAGGTCCGCTGGCAGTGGCCGTCCCGGTTGGAGCTGCGCACCACCGGCCGGTCCACCGCGCAGGGCACCGCCGAGGCGGAACTGCTGGTCGTCTGCGACGCGCTGCGGACGATCCAGCAGCCGGCCCTGGCGCTGGGCGGGGCGGTCGGGCCGGTGACCGAGCTGGCCCGGCTGATCCGCCGCACGGTGGCCTGCTTCCGGGTCACCCATCCCGAGCTGGTGGAGCTGGCACCGCCGGAGCGGGACGTGCTCATCCGTCGGGCGACCGCCCCGCCGCTGACCGGTGAGGCGCGGGTGACCCTGCCGGGTTCGCTGCCGGTGGAGTTCCTCTCCCGCGACGACTACTACCGCGCTCCCGCGCCCGCCGGTCGGGACGCGGTCGGCAGCTGACCCTGGCCCCGCCCCACCTGACCCCGCCCCGCCCCACCTGGCCTGGCCCGACCCGACCTGGCCCGACCCGACCTGGCCTGGCCCGACCTGGGCCGGGGCTGTTCTGGCGGGGGCTGGGGCTGGGGCGGGGCGGGGGCTCCCGCTGACCGTCGACCGGGACGCCGCCCGCGCCGACGCCGCCCGGCGTCGCTTCCCGCCTGAGGCGGCACCGGATCGGCCGGGCACGGGTCGAGGCAGGGTAGGGGTCTCGGGGCGCGAGGCAGGGTCGGGGCGCGAGGCAGGGTCGGGGCGCGAGGCAGGGTCGGGGCGCGAGGCAGGGTCGGGGCGCGAGGCAGGGTCGGGGCGCGGAGTCGTGGTCAGCCTGCCGGCGGCGCGGACGAGATGTCCGGCAGGTATACCTCTCAGCGTCCTTTCGACCTGATGACGTTGACGAATCGCCGACGGTTGCCCTTCAGGTCACGGACGGTGGATGGCGGTTGCATCACGAGCTTGTCAGTGGTGGGCGTATATCGGCATCCCCCACAGATGTCGAGCCGCCGCGCCGACCAACCCGACCAGGTCAGACCGTCAGCCGCGACAGACCAACCCGGCCACGGACCTGCAAGCTGGGTCGACCAGCTCGGCCAAATCGGACCAGCCAGCCAGGTCGACCAGCCCGGCCGGTCGGATCAGCCAGCCGCGATCGACCAGCCCGGCCAGGTCGGACCAGCGGGCCGGCCTGACCAGCCCAGCAAGATCGGCCGGCCGGCTTGACCACCCGGGCCAGGACAGACCAGCAAGCCGTCGACCACCCGGGCCAGGACAGACCAACGGGCTGGATCAGCCAACCGGGCCAGGACAGTCAGACCAGCGAGCCGTCGACCAGCCCGACCAGATCGGACCAGCGGGCCGGCCTGACCAGCCCAGCAAGATCGGCGGGCCGGCTTGACCAACCGGGGCGGGTCAGACCGGTCAGCCGGCTTGACCAATCCGGCGGGTCGAGATCAGCCGGTAACGCCGATCGGGTCGGTCGGACCGGAAAAGCCTGAGTCGCTGACGTCATCAGCTCGAAAGGACGCGAACCCACTATCCTCTCCGCCAATCCCTCCGACCCCATACGCCCGAAATATCCGCAACATCTCCGCCCCCGCCGCCTCTCCGCCCCCGCCGCCGCGCCGCCGCGCCGCCGCGCAACGGCAACGGCAACGGCAACGGCAACGATGGGCAACGGGCCTGTCGAGCGGCGGCCGGAAGGACGGTCAGGACCGTAGCCAGGAAAAAGCCAAGCGACGGCGAAAACAAAGGGGCAAGGAAGAGCAGTGGGGCGGGGAAGAGCCAGAACGGCAGGACGACCGCCCGAAATACGCCGGGCGGCGGGAGGCCGGGCGGGGAAGGGGACGTGACGGTCAGGAGGCGGTCGAGCGGCGGGGGCGGCGGTCCAGTTCGGCGGCCTCCTGGGGGGTGGGCGCGGTGCCGCCCAGGTGCGCCGGCTGCCACCAGGAGTCGTCCGGGCCGGCCGGCTTGTCGGGGTACTCCTGCTGGGCCCGCTCGACGAGCGCGGTCAGCCGGGTCTTCAGCTCCGCCGTCATCGTGTTGGCATCCGGGTACGCGCCCGGGTCCATCGGCTCGCCCAGCAGAATGGTGATCGGGGTGTGCCGTCGGGTCAGCGTCTTCGGCCGGCCCTTGGTCCAGAGCCGCTGCGTCCCCCACAGCGCCACCGGCACCAGCGGCACCCCGGCCGTCTGCGCCATCCGGGCCGCCCCGCTCTTCAGCTCCTTGACGGTGAAGGAACGGCTGATCGTCGCCTCGGGGAAGACCCCCACCACCTCGCCGCGCCGCAGCGCGTCCACCGCCGTGTTGTACGAGCCGACCCCCGCCGCCCGGTTCACCGGGATGTGCTTCATGCCGCGCATCAGCGGGCCGGACACCTTGTGCGCGAACACGTCGTGCTTGGCCATGAACCGCACCAGCCGCCGGGACGCGTGTGCCCCGTACCCGCAAAAGATGAAGTCGAGGTAGCTGACGTGGTTGCTGGCCAGCACGGCCCCACCGGTACGCGGGACGTGGTGGTTCCCGTCGACGGTCAGGCGCAGGTCGAGGACCCGGAACAGCGTCTTGGCAGCGGCGATCACGGGCGGGTACACGAGTTCCGGCATCCGCGTACTTTACCCCGCACCGTCAGTCGGCCAGTTTGTGCAGATCGAGGCGGCCCCGGGCGAAGGCGTCCACCCGCCCCCAGCGACCCGGGATGTCCAACACCTCGATCCGTCCCATCCCGACCGGCAGCACCGGCTCCACCGCCAGGTGCCCCTCGTGCGGCTCCAACCCGAGCATGGTGCGCAGCAGCAGCAGCGGCGCCCCCGTCGACCAGGCCTGCGGGCTGCACGCCGTCGGGTACTCGACCGGGAACTTGGTCTGCTCCCGAGGGTAGCCCCCGAACGCCTCAGGCAGCCGCCCGTCGAAGTACGTCGCCGCGTCGAGGATGCCGCTGGCGATGGTGGCGGCCTCCTCGGCGAAGCCGTACCGCCGCAGCCCCCAGGCGATGAACGAGTTGTCGAACGGCCAGATCGTGCCGTTGTGGTAGCCGATCGGGTTGTACCGCACCTCCCCCTCGGCGAGGGTGCGCACGCCCCAACCGGTGAACAACCGGGGCCCGACCATGTGCTGGGCGATCTTCTCGGCCCGGTCGTGGTCGACGATCCCGCTCCACAGCAGGTGCCCGATGTTGGAACTGAGCACGTCGCACTGCCGGCCGTCCGGGTCCAGGGCCAACGCGTAGAACTCCCCGTCAGCCACCCACCAGTCCCGGTTGAAGCGTTCCTTCAACGCCGCGGCCTCCTGCTCCAGCCGGTCCGCGAACGCCGGGTCACCCCAGAACTCCCGGGCCATCCGGGCCGCCCGCAGCTTCGCGTCGTACGCGTAGCCCTGCACCTCGCAGGTGGCCCGGGGGAACGGCGGCAGGCTGCCGTCGGCGTACGAGATGGAGTCCCAGGAGTCCTTCCAGCACTGGTTCTCCAGACCGGTCTCGGTGTTGCGCCGCTCGTACCAGATGTAGCCGTTACCGGCCAGGTCGGCGTAGTCGTCGATCCACTTCAACGCCGCCCGGCACTCCCGTTCCAGCTCCTTGACCAGGGCGACGTCACCGCTCCACCGTTCGTACTCGTCGAGCAGCACCACGAACAGCGGGGTGGCGTCCACCGAGCCGTAGTACGGCGAGTGCGGCTGCTCCTCGAACGCGGCCGTCTCGCCGTAGCGCATCTCGTGCAGGATGCGGCCCGGGTCCTCGTCACGGAAGTCGTCGAACCGGCTGCCCTGAAGCGAGGCCAGGATGCGCAGCGTCGTCTTGGACAACTCCGGCGCGAACGGCAACACCTGCAGGCAGGTCAGGATGCTGTCCCGGCCGAACATCGTCATGAACCAGGGCAGGCCGGCGGCGGGCAGGGTCTGGCCGCCCAGCGACAGCGGCGCGAACCGCAGCGCCGCCAGGTCGATCAGGCTGCGCCGGTAGGTGGCGGCCACCCGGTCGTGCTCGCTGTTGACCTTCGGGGCCTTGGCGATCCACTCTTCCAGGTCGTGCTGGAGGGCGAGCCGTTCGTGGCCGTGCGCCGTCACACCGAGCCGCAGGTCACGCCCGCCGGGACCGACCGCGAAGGTCTGCACGTCGATCTCGGCGTTCCACTGCTCGTTGGGCTCCAGGTGCACCGAGTACGCGAACCCGTTGCGGTCGTACCGCGCCGGCCGGGACGACGAGATGGCCGTCTCCCGCACGAAGTTGCCCCGCCGGTAGCCCAGCCGCAGCCGGTCGGACTCGACCTCGGCGTACAGTTCGCCCTTCTTGTTCAGGATCTCGTCCTTGACCTGGAAGAGGTCGGCGAAGTCGGCCCCGGCGTCCATCCGGATCTCCAGGTCGACCGCCTTCTCGTCGTGGTTCAGGATGGTCAGCTTCTCGCGGAAGCTGCCGCCGACCGCGCGCTCCCGGATGATCGACAGCTTGGCGTCGACGTAGTGGGTGGCCATCCCCGGCACCAGGAAGAACCGCGCCTCGTAGTACTGGAGGTCGTCGTAGGACAGCGCGTTGAGCCGTTCCCCGTTGATGGTCAGCACCCAACGGGACAGGAACCGCATGTCCAGGGAGAACAGCCCGGTCGGTTCGGTCGGCGTGGCCTCGATGTCACCGGTCTCCTCGGAGACGACGAACGTGTTGCCGTCCAGGATCCGGATCGTGTTGCCCTGTGCCATCACCGCACCTCCCGATGGTGGAGCCGGCGCGGCCCCTGTGCGTTCGGGGACCCGGGGAAGATCCGTTCGATCTGCACCACCAGCCGGGCGTCACCGGTGACCGTCATGTCGCCGCGCAGCACCGCCGCCAGGCCGTTCTCCCGCCCGGCGGCCATCTCCTCGAACAGCGCCGGCGTGGTGCCGATGACCGTGTCGGCCTCCCGGTCCTCCTGGCTGACCGTGAGCCTGCCCCGGTCCACCCGCAGCAGCCAGTGGGTGGTCTGCGCCCCCTCGTGCAGGTCGAAACGTACTGTCCCGGCCGCCTTGTTCAGCAGCGGCTCGTGATCCCGCCGGTTCAGGCTCTCGAAGAACCTCGTGGTCGCGTCCACCATCGGGCCCTCTCCCCCGTCGTCGCCTCGACCTGCCGGTGCCCGGCATCGACCTGCCGGTACCCGCACGGGGTCCCCGCCCCGCCCGGGGTCAACCTCGCCCGGATCGGGTGAACCCGGCAGGCACGCACGACGACGCCGGCCCCCGGGAGGTCCCGGAGGCCGGCGTCGGACAGGGCGGACGTCAGTTGTTGGGGTCGTCGGCGCTGACGTCGGCGAGCACCGACTGGGGTTCCCGTTCCACCGCGAGGTCCCCCATCGACACCAGACCCACCAGCCGACCGTCGTCGATCACCGGCAGCCGGCGTACGGCGTAGGTGCGCATCAGGTCCGCGGCGGCGACCGCGTCGTCGTACTGGCTGACCGTGATCACGTCCCGGCTGGTGATCTCGTTGAGCCGGGCCCGGTTCGGGTCGAGATCCTCGGCCACGCCCCGGACGGTGATGTCCCGGTCCGTCACGATCCCCACCACGTCGTCACCGTTGGTCACCACCACGTCGCCGATGGCACTGTCCCGCATCTCCTGCGCGGCGGCGGCGAGGGTGTCGTTGCCGTCCATCGTCACCAACCGGGTCGTCATGAACTCTCCGACCGTTGTCATGGTGCTCCCCTCTCGGTGTCGGCACCGCGGTCTACCCGCCGCCCCCGAGCAGGTAACACGCTGCTCAGCGCCGCTCGGCGGCGACCAGCTCGGCGAGTTGCACGGCGTTCAGCGCGGCGCCCTTGCGCAGGTTGTCGTTGGAGCAGAACAACGCCAGGCCGTGCTCGACGGTCTCGTCGGCGCGCAGCCGGCCGACGTAGGTCGGGTCCTGACCGGCCGCCTGCAACGGCGTCGGCACGTCCGACAGCGTCACCCCGGGAGCGCCGTCGAGCAGTTCCCGGGCCCGCTGCGGGGTGATCGGCCTGGCGAACCGGGCGTTGATCTGCAACGAGTGGCCGGTGAACACGGGCACCCGGACGCAGGTGCCGGAGACCTTCAGCTCGGGGATCTCCAGGATCTTGCGGCTCTCGTGGCGCAGCTTCTGCTCCTCGTCGGTCTCGAACGAGCCGTCGTCGACGATCGAACCGGCCAGCGGGAGCACGTTGAAGGCGATCGGCCTGGCGAACGAGCGCGGCGCGGGGAACTCGACGGCCGACCCGTCGTGGGTCAGCGCGGTGGCCCCCTCGACGACCTTGCGGACCTGCTCGTCCAGCTCGGCGACCCCGGCCAGGCCCGCGCCGGAGACCGCCTGGTAGGTGGCGACGACCAGGCTGACCAGGCCGGCCTCGTCGTGCAGCGGGCGCAGCACCGGCATCGCGGCCATCGTGGTGCAGTTCGGGTTGGCGACGATGCCCTTCGGCCGGTCGGCGAGCGCGTGCGGGTTGACCTCGGCGACGACCAGCGGCACCTGCGGGTCGGTGCGGAACGCCGACGAGTTGTCGATCACCACCGCGCCGGTCGCGGCGACCCGGGGGGCCAGCTCCTTCGCGGTGCCCTTGCCGGCGGAGAACAGCACGATGTCCAGCCCGGAGTAGTCGGCCGTGGCCGCGTCCTCCACGGTGACCTCGCCGTCCCGCCAGGCCACGGTGCGCCCGGCCGACCGGGCCGAGGCGAACAACCGCACCTGATCCGCCGGGAACTCGCGTTCCGCCAACACCTGCCGCATGACCCCACCGACCTGGCCGGTGGCTCCCACAATGCCGATCCTCATGCCCGCGAGGCTACCCAGCCGCAGGCCCGGACCGGGAAGCCTTTCCCACCGCCCGGGTCGCCGCCGGCCCGGCCGGTCACCGCCCGGGCCGGTCGCCGTGCCGCAAAACCACCCGACGGTACGCCCCGCAGCCCTGGAAGATCGGCCGTGGCCGGGCCGTCCGGCCGCAGCATCCGCACCGCAGGCCCGGCCCGGCGCTCCCGGGGCGGCGCGACCGGAATCACACCGCCCCGGTCGCGCCGACGCCGGTCAGCCGACGTGGTCGGTCACCTCGCCGAGCCCGGAGGCGACCAGTTCGTCCCGGATCGCCGCCGCGTCGCCCTCGATGACCAGGGTCAGCGCCTCCGGGTGCAGGTGGGTGGCGGCGGCTGCGGAGACCTGCTCGACGTCGGCGGCGAGCAGCGCCTCCCGCAGCCGGGCGTGGTAGTCGTCGGGCAGGTCGTGCACGACCAGGGTGGTCAACGCCGAGGCGATCGCCCGGGGGCTCTGCAACTCGACCGACAGCTGCCCGGCCCGCCAGGACCGGGCCACCGCCAGCTCGTCCTCGGTCACCCCGCCCGCCCGGGTACGGCTGATCTCACCGACCGCCTCGACCAGGGCCGGCGCGGTCACCGCCGTCTGCACCCCGGAGCTGACCGCGAACCGGCCGAACCGGCGGGACGAGGCGAAGTCGCCCCGGATGCCGTACGTGTAGCCACGTACCTCACGGATCAGGTGGTTGAGCCGGGAGGTGAACGCCCCGCCCAGCACGGTGCCGGCGAGTGTCATCGGCACGTGGTCGGGGTGGGCGCGGTGCGGCGCGGGATGGCCCAGCCGCAGCGTGGACTGCACCGACCCGGGCCGGTCCACCAGGATGATCCGCCGGCCGGCGGGCAGCGGCACCTCGATCGGGCCGCCCCGCTCGGCGGGGCCGCCGCCGGTGCCGGCGAACGCCGCCGCGCCCAGCGCGTCCAGGTCGAGGCGGTCCAGGTCCCCGGCGACGATCAGGGTGCCGGGGCGCAGGAACCACTCGGAGTGGAAGACGGTGACGTCCTCCACGTCCAGCCCGGCCACCGAGCCGGGGTCGCCGTAGAGCGGGCGGCCCCACCGGTTGTCCGCGCCGAACAGGTCGGCGCGCAGCACCGCGTCGGCGCGCGGGCCGGGGTTGGCCCAGTCCATCCGCAGCGCGGTCGCCTCGTCGTCGCGCACCCGACGGACGTTGTCGGGGTCGAGCCGGGGTGTGCGTACCGCCTCGGCGAGCAGTTCCACCGCCGCGTGGAGCCGGTCCACCGGCACCTGGACGCTGACCTGGAAGCTGTCCCAGTCCAGCCCGGTGGCCAGTTCGGTGCCGAGGCCCTCGACGGCCAGCGCGAACCCGGTGGCGTCCCGCTGCGCGGTGCCCTCCTCCAACGCCTTGGCCAGCACCGCGCCGAGGCCCTCCTTGCCTACCGGCTCCCGGCCGGCGCCCGCGTCGAGCAGCAGCAGCGCGACGGCGAGGGTCTGGCCGGGCAGGTGCGCGGCGACGACCCGGCCACCGGCGACGTCCCGCCGGACCACGGTCGGGAACCGGTACGGGCGGGCGGTGCCCGGACCCGGCCGGGTGGTGATCAGCGTCATCGGGTCTCCTCCGGCAGGTAGGTCAGGGTCACCCGGTCGGCCGGGGTGAGCAGGCCGGCGGCCAGTTCGGCGATCTGCCCGGCGGTCACCGACAGCCAGCCGGGCAGCCGGTCGGCGGTCCTCGCCGGATCGCCGAACTGGGTGGCGTACCGGCCGAGCGCGTCGGCCCGGCCGTCCACGGTGGACATCTGCCGCCACCAGGCGGTGCTGAGCAGCGCCTTGGCCCGGTCGAGTTCGGCGGCGGTGACCGGCACGGTGGCGAGTTCGTCGACCACCTCGGCGACCCCGGCGGCGAGGTGGTCGGCGCTCACCCCGGGACGGGCGGTGGCGGTGGCGATCACCGGTGCCGGGGCATGTGCCAGGTCCACCCCGTACGCTCCGACCAGGTCGGGTTGGGCGAGCCGTTCGCCGTCGGCGAGCCGCTGGTAGAGCCGGCTGCCCCGGCCGCTGCCGAGCACGGTGGCGGCCACCGTGGCCACGTCGTAGCCGGTGCTGCCGAACGGGTGGGTGCGGTGCGCGACGTAGACCCGGGCGGCCGGCACGTCGGCGGTGACCGTCTCGACGGCGGGTCGGCCGGTGCCGGCGACGGTGTGCCCGTCCGGCGCGGCGGGGATGTCGCCGCGGGCCGGGATCGCCCCGAAGTACCGCTGCGCCAGCGTGAACACCTCGGCGGCGGTGGCGTCGCCGACCACGGTCAGCACGGCGTTGTCGGGCGCGTAGTACGTCTGGTGAAACGCCTGGAAGGTGGCCAGGTCGGCGGCGTTCAGGTCGGCCATCGACCCGATCGTCGCGTGGTGGTACGGGTGCCCCGGCGGGTAGAGCAGCGGGAGCAGCCGCAGCCAGGCGTCGCCGTACGGGACGTTCTCGTAGCGTTGCCGCCGCTCGTTCTTGACCACGTCCCGCTGGTTGTCCAGCGTCTCCTGGGTGAGCGCGGGGACCAGCCCGCCCATCCGGTCGGCCTCCAGCCACAGGGCCAGTTCCAGGTGTTCGGCCGGGACGGTCTCGAAGTAGTTCGTCCGGTCCGGGTTGGTGGTCGCGTTGAGCGAGCCACCGGCGCCCTGGATCAGTTTCATGTGTTCGGTCTTGGCGACGTTGACCGAGCCCTCGAACATCAGGTGCTCGAAGAGGTGGGCGAAGCCGGTCTGTCCCGTCGGCTCGTGCCGGGAGCCCACGTCGTACCAGAGGTTGACCGCGACCGCCGGGGCGGTGCGGTCCTCGCTCACCACCACGCGCAGGCCGTTGTCCAGTCGGGTCGTCTCGATGGGCCAGGGGTAACCGCTGTCGGGCATGACCCGACGCTATCCGATCTCCACGCCCCGGTGGCGACGTGTCGCCACCGGGGCCTGCGGGTCAGCGGTCGGGACGGGTCAGTCGGGGGGTTCGATCGGGGGGACGGTCTCTTCGGAGGTGCGGTGTTCCAGCACCGTGTCGGGGGCGGCCCCCTGGTCGGCCGCACGGAGGTCCGACTCGGCGAGGATCGCCTCGGCCTGGGCCTGCGGGTCGTCGCTGCCCACCGCTGCCTCCTCGGGCAGCAGGTGGGCCCGGGACTCCACCCGGTCCTGATCGCTCTGCTCGTGGGTCATGCGCATCCTGTTACCCCGTCGGCCCGCCCGCCACGCCGCCGGGCGACACCATGCCGGTCCCCCGCCGGTCAGCGGAACGGGCCGCGCACCTCGTAGGTGATGCCCCCGGCGGAGATCCCGGCCGTGCCGCGCTGGGAGGAGAAGTAGAGCCGGCTGCCGTCCGGGGAGAACGCCGGGCCGGTGATCTCCGACGAGGACTGCCCGGTGATCCGCAGGAACGGCGTCACCACCCCGGTCGGGGTGATCATGTTGATCTCCATGTTGCCGCCGTCCTCGGCGACGTAGAGGTCACCGGATCGGGTGCCGGTGATGTTGTCCACCCCGGTCAGCGGCGCGGCGCCGCCGGTCACCAGCGAGTCGTCGTACGCCAGGTCGATGCGCTGGCCGACCGCGTCGTACGCCCAGACCCGGTTGTCGCCCTTGGTGGTGAACCAGCAGGTGCCGTCGGCGTACCAGCAGCCCTCGCCGCCGGTGAACCGCTTCGCCCCGGCGACCTGGTTGCGGGTCGCCGTCGGCGAGCCGTCCGGGTCGGGCACCCGGGCCCAGCTCACCGGGCCGCTGGTGGCGGTGCCGGCGACCAGCACCTCCAGGGTGCCGGTGGAGAGGTCGCCCCAGACGGTGGGCCGGAACCGGTAGAAGCAGCCGTCGGTCTCGTCCTCGGTCAGGTAGATCACCTGGCGGACCGGGTCGGCCGCCGCCGCCTCGTGCGTGAACCGGCCCAGCGCCGGCCGCTGCACCGCGGCGGTGCCGCCCTGCGGGTAGGTCTCGTGGACGAAGCCCCGGCTGATCTCCTCGCAGGACAGCCAGGTCCCCCACGGCGTCGCGCCACCGGCGCAGTTCTGGTTGGTCCCGGACAGGATGCGGTACGCCGAGGTAACCGTGCCGTCGGCGGCGAACCGCAGTGCCGACGCGCCGCCGTTGGGGGTGATCTCCGAGTTGGAGACGTAGATCCAGCCGGTGCCGGCGGCGAAGCAGGCCCCGCCGTCGGGCGCGGGGTGCCAGGTGTACGAGGTGCCCGGCACCGTCTGCCGGGAACGGGCGACCACCCGGCTGGTGAAGCCGGCGGGGAGCTGGATGCCGTTGCCGTCGGCGGTGCCGAGCGGCCCGTAGGGGCCGGTGCCCGGTTGGGCCGGTGCGGCCGACGCCGCGCCGGACCAGAGGCTGCCGGCGAAGGCGGCGGCCCCACCGGCGACGGTGGCGCGCAGGACGGTACGACGGTCCATCGGATACCTCCGGGGATGCGAGCGGTGCCGCCGAAGTTACCGACGGTGGCAGTGACGGAGGTGAACGTCAGGCGAGGAGCGGCCGACGACGGGATGAGTCCTTCCCTCCGGTCGGGTACGCTTGCCGGCGTGACGCGTACGTATCCATGGTTTAGGCAGCCGGCTGCGGAGCCGGTGACCTCACCATGAGCTGACGTCACCGCGTTTCGAGCCGGCCGGGCAGGAGCCTTCGAGCTTCCTGCCCTTCTGTTTACGAGCAGCCGGCTCGACCCGGGCACCGGCCCCGGGCACGGTCGGCGGAAGGATTTCCACCGTGACGACCCCGGACAACGGCGCGGTCATCGACCAACGGATCGACCGTGTCGTGCCGCTGACCACCCCCGCCCTGCTCCTGCACGAGCTGCCCCTGGACCCGCCGCTGGCCTCGGCCGTGCTGGCCGGTCGACGCGACGTCGGCCGGGTGCTCGACCGCGCCGACGACCGCCTGCTGGTCGTGGTCGGCCCGTGCTCGGTGCACGACCCGGCGGCGGCGCTGGAGTACGCCCACCTGCTGCGTGCGGCCGCCGACCGGCACGCCGACGACCTGCTGGTGGTGATGCGGGTCTACTTCGAGAAGCCGCGTTCCACGGTCGGCTGGAAGGGCCTGATCAACGACCCGGCGCTGGACGGCTCCGGCGACGTGAACACCGGCCTGCGCACCGCTCGGGCGCTGCTGCGCGACGTGGTCCGGCTGGGGCTCCCGGTGGGCTGCGAGTTCCTCGACCCGATCACCCCGCAGTACATCGCCGACACGGTGGCCTGGGGCGCGATCGGGGCCCGGACGGTGGAGAGCCAGGTGCACCGGCAGCTCGCCTCCGGCCTGTCCATGCCGATCGGGATGAAGAACCGCCCGGACGGCAGCATCGGCACCGCCGTGGACGCGATCCGGGCCGCCGAGGTGCCGCACGTCTTCCCCGGCATCGACGTCTCGGGCACCCCGGCGATCATGCACACCCGGGGCAACGCCGACGGGCACCTGGTGCTGCGCGGCGGCGGGGGCCGGCCCAACTACGACGCCGCCTCGGTGGCCGGGGCGCTGGAGCTGCTGCGGGCGGCCGGGCTGCCGGAGCGGCTGGTGGTCGACGCCAGCCACGCCAACAGCGGCAAGGACCACCGCAACCAGCCGAAGGTGGCCGCCGACGTGGCCGCCCAGCTCGCCGCCGGGCAGCGCGGCATCGTCGGCATCATGCTGGAGAGTTTCCTGCTGGAGGGCCGTCAGGACCTGGACCCGACCCGGGAGCTGACCTACGGCCGGTCGGTCACCGACGCCTGCCTCGGCTGGGACACCACGGCCGAGGTGCTGGAGCAGCTCGCCGTCGCGGTGCGGGCCCGTCGGGCCACCCTGCCCACCCCGGCCTGACGGGTTTGACCGTTTCGGCCCCGGGTAGCAGGGCGGGGTGACCGACGACGCCGCCACGCCCGACGACCTGCCCGGGACCGCCCGGCCGGACCTCCGCCAGCTCGACGAGCTGCTGGACGAGATCTACCACGGCCAGGAACGGCTCAGCCAGGCCGACATCTACCGTTCGGCGGTCGGCGCGGACCTGCCGGCGGAGCTGCTCACCCGGGTCGCCGCCCTCCCCGAGGGGGAGTACGCGGTCGACGAGGTGGCCGACCTGCTGGGCGGGTCGGTGGGCTGACCGGCGACGCCGGCGAGAGGAGATCGAGATGTCCGACCAGAACGAACGCCACGAGCGGGTGCCCGCCCTCGGCCAACCCCCCGAGGGGCTGGACACCCTGCCCGAACCGGACTTCGCCAACGAGCACGACCGGACGGCGGTCGACCGCGACGTGATCACGGGCGCGGACGCCGACGAGCGGGAGCCGGAGGCGTCGCGCGGCTGGGCGGGCGAGGACCACGGCACCACCCCCACCTGAGCGGGCGGCGACGGATGACGGACAAGGGGCCGGCGGACACGATCCGCCGGCCCCTTCCGCGTACGGGTCACCGCTCGTCGTGCCGCCCACCCTCGGCGGCCTGCTGCGCCACCGCGTACCCCATCTGGAGGAAGTCGGACGCGGCGACGGCGGTCAGCGCGGTCGCCACCAGCCGGGTCAGCCGGGGGGCCAGCACCAGGCCGCCGGTGAGCCCGGTGGCCACCCAGACGGCCAGGCAGAACGGGCAGCTGAGCAGCTCACCGATCGCGTGTCGGGTGGAGCTGCCCTGGTCCCGGACCTGTTCCATCACCTCGCCGCTGCCGATCGGGCGGTCGTAGCGGGTGAACGGGGCCCGCAGCGGGCTGGTCACCGCGTCCTTGGACAGCAGCCGGCTCAGCTTGTGGGTGGCGACGGCGAGCAGCACCACGTCACCCGGGGAGGGCCGCTCGGGCACCGGCCGGCCGGTCGCCTTGACCAGCGCCGCGATGGTGGCGGTCACCCCGGCGTAGGTGCCCATCGCCGCGAGGTAGCCGTCCAGCGGCCGGTGCTCGTGCGGCGCGTACGCCTGGCGCAGCCGCGCCACCTTCTGCTTCACACCACCGTCGGTCACCGGGTCTCCTCGTTCGTGGGCCGCACCGTCGGGTACGGCGCGTCGGGGTGGGCGGGTGGGGTCAACCCGCGGTCAGGTTCTCGGCGACCTCACGTTCGAGGTTGACGAGCGATTCGTCGGCGAGGCCGGCGTCCGAGCCGGCGGGCAGGTCCAGCCGGACCCGGGCCCCGCCGGAGTCGGCCGGGGCGACCCGCAGCTCGGCCGTGCCGTCCGGGCCGTCCCAGCGGGCGTGCAGTTCGTCGTCGGAGCGGCTGCTCGGGGTCGGGCCGTCGGTCCGCAGCTCCCCGGGCAGCCAGGCGTCGATCCGCTCGGGGTCGGTGGCGGTGCTGAACACCACCTCCGGCGGCGCGGACATGCCACGTTCGGCGCGGGTGCCCATCAGGCGTCCCGCAGCCGGTGCGGGTCCACCTCGCGGCCGGGGTGCCGGGCCAGGTACTCGGTCTCCAGCTCGGCGGTGCGGCGCAGGTGGTTGGCGAGCGCCGAGTCGGCGGCGTGCCGCAGCGTGTCGAGCCGGGTGCGGTGCAGGCTCTGCAACTCGCGGATCAGGTCGTCGTCGGGGAGGTCGGCCGGGTCCACCCCGAGCAGTTCGCCGTCGGTTTCGGTGACCACGGTGGCGGCCCGGTGGACGTGGTCACCGTCCCACTCCGGCATCCGCTGCTCGGCGCTGGTGTCGGAGCGGTGTACTGAGTCGGTCATGTCGCCCCCTCGGGTTCGACTGGTCTGGCTGTCTAGACGGTTGCCCAGCCGTGCTGGCACCAAACCAGCCTGCGCCGCCCGGCGCGGCGACTACGACGTCGCGTCGGAGAGCGCGGGTCCTCCCGGTACCCTCGACGGCATGAAGCGGCTCTGGACCCCGGCGTGGATCGCCCGCCACGTGGCCCTGGTCGTCCTGGTCACGGGATTCCTGGCGCTGGGTTGGTGGCAGATCAGCCGGGCCGCTTCCGGTAACACGCTGAGCTGGGCGTACGCGGTGGAGTGGCCGATCTTCGCCGGTTTCGTGGTCTTCGTCTGGTGGCGGGAGGTCCGGCACGCGCTGCGCGCCCCCGCCGCGACGCCGTCGCCGGACGGGGTGACCCCGGCCGGGCCGGCCACTCCCGGGCCGGGCACCCCTGCGGTACGGCGTCCGGTGCGGGCCGCCCGGGTGCCGACGCCCCCGGTCGACGGCGCCGACGACGCCGACCTGGCCGCGTACAACCGCTATCTGACCTGGTTGAACGCCAATCCGGGCGCGAGGCCCGGCGACTATCCCGGCTGAGGCCGGTCGGAAGGACGGACGACGGTGGGCGGAGCCCTTACCCGGTACCGCGTGATCGCCTGGATCGTGGGCGTGGCGCTGGCCGTGCTGGTGCTGATCGGCATGCCACTGAAGTACGCGTTCGACGAGCCGATCGTGGTGGCCGTCGTCGGCACCGCGCACGGCTGGCTCTACCTGCTCTACCTGGCCGCCACCTTCGACCTGGGGCGGCGGGTGGACTGGCCGCTCAAGCGGATGCTGCTGGTGATGCTCGCCGGCACGGTGCCGTTCGTGTCGTTCGTCGCGGAGCGCAGGGTGACCCGCGAACTGGGTGTCGCCGCGCCGGCCCGTACGCCGGAGCCGGTCGGCCGCTGACCGGACCCCGGCCGCCGCTGACCGGGCCGGGCCGGCCGGGTGTCCCGTGTCGGCCCGGGGGCGACGCGGGCTGCGGCCTCGGCGGGGGCTGCGGCCTCAGCGGGCCGGTCGCCAGTAGGTGGCCGTGGGTGCCGGGTCGTCGGCGTCGGGGTAGCGGTGCTGCTCGCGGGCCTGGTGCAGGGCGTCGACCACCTGCTCGAACTGCTCCGGGTCGTCGCTGCTGAACAGCAGCAGCTCGGTGCCGTGGCAGTGGCCGTACAGCTCGTGGGCCGGTGGCCGCCAGCGGTCGCCGAGCAGCACCAGCAGCACCGGCAGTAGGCACACCACGCCCAGCGCCAGGTACGCCCCTGCGGTGAGCCGTTCCAACCCGCCGGTGAAGCCGAGCAGGACGCCGACGGTTCCCGCCCCGACGGCGGCGCAGGTGACGACCCGGGCGGCGAGCCGGTCGTGCGGCCCCCGGCCGGTGCGCAGGTGGGTGAGGTCGGCGACGGCGTAGCTGCTGTGGCCGGCGGTGAACCGTTCGGTGGTCACCACGATGCCGGGTCGGGCGTAGAGCAGGGTGGTCGGTCGGGACCAGTGTGGCGGTCGGGTGCTGGCGCGGTCTGCCTGCACGGCGTCCTCCCGGGGGCCGACGGAGCCGGTCGTCCACGCCAGGCCACCTGCGTACGGCGGGATTCCCGGCGGGTGCTCCATTCTGGTGCCCGCCCCGCCCGGCCCGCTCTCCGATTTCCGACAGTTCCGGCGAGCGCCACCTACCCGACGCCGACATCTGACCACCAATTCGGTTTTATCCGGCTTTACCCGCGCGATCCCCACCGGTATCCGCCTGGAACGACGAATCGGATCTTCCTCGCCTACCGCGCAGAACGCGGTCGCCTGCCGTCCGCCCCGCATCAACGGCGTCACCTGCCACAACGACCCGCCGACGCGCTCGGCCAACATTCGCCGCTGCTTTGTCTGCGCGTCACTCCCGCCACAGGTTAGGTTGATCGGGCCGGCTCGGTACACGGCCGTCCATCCGGACGGGCCCGGGCCGGTGTCGCCGGGGGCTCAGCATCCCCCGACGACCGGTGGGAGAGGAGTCTTCCGCTCTTGTCGTCCTTACGGATGCTGCTGCGCACACTGGCGGTCGCCGGCCTGTCGGCCGCGTTGATCGCCCCGTCGGCACCGGTCCGGGCCGAGCCCTCGGTCGCCGACCTCACCGCCCGGATCGAGCGGTCCTCCGCCGAGTTGGAACGGATCGTCGAGTCGTACAACAAGCTCAACGAGGAGATCAAGACGAACCAGGCCAGCGCGGCCGGCCTGCACGCCAGGATCGGCCCGCTGGAGGTCCAGGCCGCCCAGAGCCGGGCGGCGGTGGGCCAGATCGCGGCCACCGCGTACAAGACCGGCGGGCTGCGCACGGCCGAGGCGATCCTCGACCCGGCCGGCGGCTCGCTGGTCGACCGGTTGGGCACCCTCGACCAGCTCACCCGGCACCGGCAGCAGCAGATCGACGGGTACACCGCCGACCAGCGGGCGCTGCTGGACCAGAAGACCAAGCTCGACGCCACGCTCGCCAAGCAGGCCGCCCAGTCCCGGGCGCTCACCAAGACGAAGAAGCGGATCGAGCAGGACCTGGCGGAGCTCTACGAGATGCGGCGGGCGGCGTACGGCCGGGCCACCGAGGCGCCGGTGAAGAAGCCGAAGAGCGCCGCGCCACCCGACACCTCCGACACGCCTGCCGTCTCCGGTGGCGCCGGGGCCGCCGTCCGGTACGCCTACGGCGCGATCGGCAAGCCGTACGTCTGGGGGGCCGAGGGGCCCGGCGGGTACGACTGCTCAGGTCTGACGCTCGCCGCCTGGCGGTCCGCCGGCAAGCGGCTGCCACACAACGCGGCGATGCAGTGGAACGCCACCTCCCGGGTCAGCCGTAGCGAGCTGCGCCCCGGCGACCTGGTCTTCTATTCGGGGTTGGGGCACGTCGCGCTCTACGTCGGCAGCGGTCAGGTGATCGACGCGCCGAGCGCCGGACGCAATGTGCTCAAGCGGAAGATGAACATGATGAGCATCGCCGGCTACGGCCGGGTCCGCTGACCGGAACCACAACGGCGAACGGCCGGCGTCCCCCTATCGGACGCCGGCCGTTCGCCGTCATTACTACCAGCTCAGGCCGCCTGGAGGCCCTCCGCACGGGCCAGCTCACGCAGCCGGCCGAGCGCCTGGATCTCCAGCTGGCGGATCCGCTCCCTCGACAGCGAGAACCGGGACGCCACCTCGGTCAACGAGTGCTCCCGCCCGTCCTCCAGGCCGTACCGGGCCCGCATGATGCCGGCGGACCGGTCGTCGAGGTGGTTGAGCAGGCCCTCGATGCGCTGCCGCTCCAACCCGGTGAGGACGATGTCCTCCGGGGACGGGGCGTCGCTGTCGGCCACCAGGTCACCGAGGTTGGTGTCGCCGTCGTCGCCGACCGGGGTGTCCAGCGACACCGTGTCCTGCGACCAGCGGACCAGCTCGTTGACCCGCTCGACGGTGACGCCGAGGGCGGCCGCGATCTGCTCCGGCTCCGGGTCGCCACCCAGCTCACGGGTGAGCTGCCGGGCCACGTTGCGCATCCGGTTGACGTCCTCGACCAGGTGCACGGGCAGCCGGACGGTGCGTTCCTGCTGCGCGATGGCCCGGCTGATCGCCTGCCGGATCCACCAGGTGGCGTAGGTGGAGAACTTGTAGCCCCGCTCGTAGTCGAACTTCTCGACCGCGCGCACCAGACCGGTGTTGCCCTCCTGGATCAGGTCCAGCATGGGCATCCCGGAGCGCACGTACCGGCGGGCGATCGACACGACCAGCCGCAGGTTGGCCCGGATGAAGAGGTCCTTCGCCCGCTCCCCCTCGACGACCAGCCGCTCCAGGTCGTCCCGGTCGACCCCGGCGGGGACGCGGTCCTCGCCGAGCAGGTGCTCGGCGTAGAGGCCGGCCTCGATCGCCTTGGAGAGATCGACCTCCCTGGCGGCGTCCAGCAGTGGCGTCCGGGAGATCTCGTGAAGGTAGACGCCGACCAGGTCACGCTCCTCGGCGACCTCGTCGGTTCGCATGCCGATGTTCTTGTCCACGGTGTCCACGGTCCCCTCGCTCGCGCCGGTTGCCCGGTTCCTTGCCATCCCCACGTCCATCAGCCCTCCCCCGTGCAACGCCCCTGCTGCCCGCCGGTGCTGACACCTGCACAACAGTCGAGACGGGTCGGGGATTCCATGTCGTGAGTCGAAAGTGTCACGAATGCCTGAGTACCAGCTGAAAGCCCGGTCCACGTTTGCTGTCAGCGGCCCTGCGGGGCCACCCGGCGACCGCACGATCGCCGCTGGTCGGCACGCTTGTCGGCGGCCGTACGCCGGACCCCGCGTCACTGCGGCGTCCCGGTAAACCGCGACCCTCGTCACCGCCCGGCTGCGACCGGAGTCACTGCCAGATACGGGCCGGTGGACCGGTCGGTTCACCGGGCGGTCCTGGATTACCCCACGCCCCTGACAACAATCCGTGGCGTGGCCGACGTCCCCCCGGCACGGTGTTCTGCGTCACCCCGCGGGTCGGCCCCCGGTGTCGCGCCCGCCGGTCAGGAGGCGAGCAGGGCGATGGCGCCCCTGACCTGGTGCGCGGTTCGGGCCAACGCGGCGCGGGCCGCGTCGACCTCGGCCCCGGACAGCAGCGAGACGAGTGCCGTCTTCAGGTCGCCGTCGGCCTCGTGCAGGGCCCGCCGGGAGACCTCCTCGGAGCAGCCGGTCGCCTCGATCAGGATGGAGATCATGCGGCCCCGCAGCTTGGCGTTGGTGGCCACCATGTCGATCATGAGGTTGGAGTAGACCCGGCCCAGTCGCACCATCACCGCCGTGGAGAAGGTGTTCAGCACCAGCTTCTGCGCGGTGCCCGCCTTCATCCGGGTCGAGCCGGTCACCACCTCGGGGCCGGTGTCGACCCCGATGACCACGTCGACCTCGGCCGCCGCCCGGACCTCCGGATTGGCGCAGAGCAGCACGGTCGAGGCCCCCCGCTGCCGGGCCGCGTCGAGTGCGCCCAGGACGTACGGGGTGCGTCCGCTGGCCGCCAACCCCACCACCAGGTCACCGGCGGTGACGCACCCGGCAGCCTCGCGGGCCCCGCCGGCCCGGTCGTCCTCGGCGTCCTCCACGGCCTGCCACATCGCGTCCGGCCCACCGGCCAGGTGGGCGCAGAACCAGCCGCGCGGGGAGTTGAAGGTGGGGGCCAGCTCGGCGGCGTCGATCACCCCGAGCCGGCCGGAGGTGCCGGCCCCGAAGTAGTGCACCCGGCGCCCACCGCGCAGCGCGGTCACCGCGAGGTCGACGGTCACCGCGATCTCGTCCAGGACGGCCGCCACCGCCGCCGGCACCCGCCGGTCGGCATCGTTGATCACGCGGAGCACGTCCCGGGTCGACATCAGGTCGAGGTCGGCGCTGTGCGGGTTGCGCCGTTCGGTCGGGGCACCGACCCGGACCACCGGCCGCAGGTCGACCACGTCCTCCTCGTCCCGCTGCCCCACCACGTCGTCCGGCCCGACCCGGCCGGCGGTCACGAGCGCCTCCGACTGCCGCCGACCCGGTGTGTTCGCACCGCCTCGGCAGTGACCTCCAGCGCCCGCCGGGCCCGGGCCCGGTTGCGGGCGGCCACCCCGACGAAGAGGCAGTCCACCACGGTGAGCTGGGCGATCCGGCTGGCCATCGCCCCGGACCGGTACGTCGTCTCGCGGGCGGCGGTGGTGAGGACGAAGTCGGCCCGTTCGGTGATCGGCGACCGGGGGAAGTTGGTCAGCGCGACGGTGACCGCCCCCCGGGAGCGGGCCTGTTCGAGTACCTCGATCACGTCGGAGGTGGTGCCGCTGTGCGAGATGCCGATCGCCACGTCACCCTTGCCGAGCAGGGCGGCGGAGGTCAACGCGGTGTGCACGTCGGGGAAGGAGAACGCGACCCGGCCGATGCGGTGCAGCTTCTGCTGGAAGTCCGAGGCGACGAAGCCGCTCGCGCCGGCACCGTAGACCTCGATCCGGCCGGCGCTGACGATCGCCTCCACGACCTGCTCGCAGACGGTCGGGTCGAGCTGCTCGGCGGTGTCCTCGACGGCCCGCGCGTCGTTGAAGGAGATGGTGGCGATGATCTGGGCCAGGTCGGCGCCGGGTGGGATGTCCCCGCCGACCACCCGGGCGTCCGGCGGTTCGATCCGGCGGGCCGCCTCGGCCGCGAGCCGGATCCGCAACTGCGGATAGCCGTCCATGCCGACGGACCGGCAGAACCGGATGACGGTGGCCTCGGAGGTCTCGGCGGCGGTGGCGAGGTCGGTGATGGTCCGTCGGGCGGCATCGGCCGGATCGGCGACGACCAGTCGGGCGACCCGCTGCTCGGCGGGGGACAGCGACGGGAGCAGGCCACTGATGTGGACGATCAGTCCACCCGGCTCGTAACTCGCGGAAATCTTCGGACTTTTCGCCACGGATGAAACTTACTTTCATGAGCCCCGAGCGTCAACCACGACCGCGCGGATCCGACAGGAAGTATCCCCCGGTCCGGGGGCGTACCGGCCCAGACTGCCATTTGCGCAGCCTGACGTGCCTCCACCGGTCCGGTGGAATCGCCTGCGTCTACGGGCGGGACTGGGCGGCGACCGGCTCCCGGGGCCCACCGGTCGCCTCCGGCGCGGACGGCCCGGTGCCGTCCGGCGGATCATCGACGACCGGCCCGGCCTCCTCCGGCGGCAGCCAGCGCGCCAGGTGCGCCCGGATCCGCCGGGAGACCTCGTCGGGCCCGCCGCCGGCGTCCACCACCACGAAACCCGGGTACTCGGGCAGCGACCGGTAGGCCGCGTCGGCGGCGGTCAGCCAACCCATCGTCTCGTGATCCTCCCCCCGCCGCTCGATCCGCCGGTACGCCTCGACCGGGTCGACGGCGAGCAGGAAGGTGACCTGCGGTGCGGGGAAGATCCGGTAGCCGGCCCGGGCCAGCCGCTCCCAGCGCTGCCCACCGTGCGCCCGGATGCTGGCGTACTGGCAGGCGGAGTAGCGGTCCATCACCGCGGTGCGGCCGGTCACCAGGCAACTGAGCAGCGCGGCGGCGATCGCCAGCCAGCGCAGCACGGACTCCACCGCGAGCATCCCGTCCCGGCCCACCAGCAACTGCGCGTCGGCCCGGCCGAACCGGGCGGCGAGCCGGCCCAGCCAGCGCCGGCCACCCGCGTTGCGGTGGTAGGTGGCGGGCCGCCCGGCCGAGGTGAGCGCGGCGGCGAGCCGGTACGCCTGGGTGGTCTTGCCCGAGCCGTCGATGCCGATCAGCGCGACGCGCCGCAGTCGGGTCCCACCGTCGGTCGCGCGCCGTGATCTGGCCACCCTGCACAGGATATCCGACCGGCGCATCCCCCCTTGTCCGGTCGATGCCCGGATGGGGCGTGACGACCGGGACCGCCGCACCGGGCAGGTGTGGACGGACGGACGGCCGGGTACGCAACGTCATTTCCCACCGACCATCCACGACGGGAGAGACCAGATGGCCGAGCGCGGGGACGTCAGCCTCCTGCACACCCTCAAGCGGGTCGCCGCCGTGCTCAAGCAGAACGAGATCCCCTTCGCCCTCGGCGGCAGCTTCGCCGTGTACGCCCACGGCGGCCACTCCAGCGAACACGACGTGGACTTCCTGCTCCCCGAGGAGCATGTCGAGCGGGCGTTGGAGGCGCTGACCGACGAGGGCTTCACCGCCGAGCGCCCGCCGGAGGACTGGCTGGTCAAGGTCTACGACGACGGACGGATGGTGGACCTGATCCACCGGCCGGTGGAGACCCCGGTGACCCACGAGACCCTCGCCGACACCGTGGTCCGCCCGGTGGACGCCATCCACATGCCGGTGCTGTCGGCGACCCGGCTGATGGTGCACAAGCTGCTCAGCTTCTCCCAGCACTACTGCGACTTCGCCCGGGGCCTGCCGCTGGCCCGGTCGCTGCGCGAACAGATCGACTGGGAGCGGGTACGCAGGGAGACCCAGCACTCGCCGTACGCCGAAGCGTTCCTGATGCTGCTGGACCGGCTCGACGTCGTCCCGTACGGGGGCACGCCGGTGCCGTACGCCCGCATCCCCGAGGGAAGGGAGACCCCGTGACCGAGCACAGCGCCGGCCCGCCGGACGCCTACGTCGAGGCGGAGATCCAACGGCTGCTGACCGAGGACCCGGACGTCGCCGAGCAGGGCATCACCGTGGTCCACCGGGAAACCGGCCTGGTCCTCACCGGTGAGGTGGAGAGCCCGCAGCGCCGGGCGGAGATCCTGCGCCGGGTGGCCGAACGGTTCCCGGACGAGGCGATCACCAGCGACATCGGGGTGATCCGCGCCCAGGCGCCGGTGCAGGTCGAGGAGCTGCCGTGAGGAGGACCCGATGATCCGGATCGCCGCCGTCGGCGACGTACACCTGGACGCCGACGTGCTGGGCCGGTTCCGCCCGGCCCTGGAGGAGCTGCCCGACTGCGCCGACGTGCTGCTGCTCGCCGGCGACCTGACCCGGCACGGCACCGAGGCCGAGGCGCGCTGCGTCGCCGAGGAGTTCGGCCGGCTCGGGGTGCCGGTGGTCACCGTGCTGGGCAACCACGACCACCAGTGCGACCAGGTGCCGCAGGTGGTCAAGGTGCTGGAGGATGCCGGGATCACCGTGCTGGAGGGGACCGGCACGGTGCTGGAGTGCCCCGGCGGCCGGCTCGGGGTGGCCGGGGTCAAGGGCTTCGGTGGCGGGTTCGCCGGGCGGTGCGCCAGCGACTTCGGCGAGCCGGAGATGAAGTCGTTCGTCCGGACCAGCAACGAGAGCGCGGCGGCGTTGGGCGCGGCGCTGCGCGGGTTGGACTGCGACCTGCTCGTGGCCCTGACCCACTACGCCCCGGTGCCGGACACGCTGGCCGGTGAGCCGCTGGAGATCTATCCGTTCCTCGGGTCGTACCAGCTCGGTCAGGCGATCGACTCGGCACCCACCGCGCTCGCCCTGCACGGGCACGCGCACGCCGGCAGCGAACGCGGTGTCACCCCCGGCGGGGTACGCGTGCGCAACGTCGCCCATCCGGTGATCAAACAGGCGTACAGCGTCTTCCACCTGGGTGGTGATCAGATCGACTGAGAACCAGGTTTTCGCGATCGGAACGCCGGGTATTCAGCAGCCATGGAGCTGATTCTCTGGATTCTCGCAGTCGTACTCGTGGTCGCCGGCATCCTCGCGCTGTTCCGCCGGCAGATCCTGTGGGGCATCGTCCTCATCGTGGTCGGCCTCCTGGTCGGCCCGGGTGGTGTCAGCATCTTCAATTGACGCCGGTACCCGCACCTGACCCGCCGGGGTCGTCGCCCCCGGACGCTCCGTCCTCCCAGACAGGAGCATCCGGCACCGACGACCCCGGCGTTCTGCTGTGCGGCCAGGGCGGTTTTGGGACGGCGTACCCGGGAAATATCTCGACCATGGAGATAACCCGGAGCGACCGGCGGACCGGCGCGGCGCGGACCTGGTGGGCGCTGCTCGGCTTCGGCGCGGCCGTCGCCGTCGCCGCCGCGATCGGCGGGTTGGGGGTGTCCGGCACCCGCGACGAGTACGCCTCGCTCCAGCAGCCGGACTGGGCCCCGCCGGGATGGCTGTTCGGCCCGGTCTGGACCGTGCTGTACGCGCTGATCGCGGTCGCCGGCTGGCTGGTCTGGCGGCGGGTCGGCTTCGGCCCGGCGCTGTGGGCGTGGACGGTCCAGCTGGTGCTCAACGCGGTCTGGACGCCGCTGTTCTTCGGCGCGGGGCGCTACGGGCTGGCCTTCGCCGAGATCGTGCTGATGTGGCTGGCGATCGCGGTGACGGTGGCCGCCTTCTGGCGGATCTCCCGGCCGGCGGCGGCCCTGCTGCTGCCCTACTGGGCCTGGGTCACCTTCGCCGCCGCGCTGAACTTCGCGATCTGGCAGCTCAACGGCTGACCGGGCACCGGGCCCGGCGGCCCGGTGCCCGCGGGCTCAGCAGCGGGGCACGCCGGGGATGTAGCCGTCGTGGCCGGTGTAGACGTAGGCGTCGGCGATGAACCGGCCGGAGCCGATCCGGTCCCAGATCGCGCTGGTGCCGTAGGTGCCGGTGACCGTGGTGCCGCTGGTCTGGCAGCCGATGGTGACCTTGGTGCCGTCGGCGACCGTGCCGACCGACGCGTAGCCGGTGCCCGGCCCGGAGCGCACGGTCAGCGGAGTGCCTGCGGTGTCGACCGTGCCCGACCCGGTGCCACTGGAGCAGCCGTTGCCGCTGGTGTACGTCTTGGTGCCCCAGTACAACGCGAGCGTGCCGTTGAACTTGACCTTGATGTCGTCGCCGTTGAGGCGCTGCTCGTAGTGCAGGTGCGGGCCGGTGGAGCCGCCGGTGCTGCCGACCCAGCCGATCACCTTGCCGTAGCCGACCTGCTGCCCGACCGAGACGTTGAAGCCGTTGAGGTGGGCGTAGTAGGTCGTGTAGCCGCCGCCGTGGTCGATCCGGACGTACTTGCCGTAGCTCGTGCCGCCGAGGTCGGTGACCCGGTCGACGGTGCCCGGGGCGCTGGCGACCACCGGGTCGCCGAGATCGTCGGTGCGGTTGAAGTCGATCGCGTTGGCCGGGCTGTGGTCCGACCGGGTCTGGCCGGACCAGGACTGGTTGCAGGGGAAGGGCACCTTGAACGTGGGCGCGGCCCAGGCCGGGCCGGCCGGGACCAGGCTCCCGGTGACCAGCAGGGCTGCCGCCAGCAGGCTCCACCGTCTGCGCATCGCACACCTCCGATGTCGAGATCCTTCAATACCTTGCCCCGAGAGTGGCAGATATCGCCATCGATGGGAAGCCGCACCGACCCCTGTCCACCCCTACTCGGTGACCACAGGTGGGAGCGCACCCACCCGCGGTGAGCGGGTTTCGGGATTGTTACCGGGCCGTGTCCGCCAGGGGGTGGACCGATCGGGATGCAAGCGCTTACATGTGGGGACGACTCATCGGACCGGCGTCGGGTTCCCCCACCTGTGGGCGCGCCGGCAAGGAAGGAGAACGGCATGGCGTTTGCCAGATCACGCCAGGCTCTCGCGATCGCCGGCGTGCTGGGGCTGGCGCTCGGCGCCGCCGCCTGTGGCACCGGCGACGACAAGAAGAGCAGCAACGCGGGTTCGGCCGAATGCGCCGCATACGAGAAGTACGGCGACCTCGACGGCAAGAAGGTCACCGCCTACTCGTCGATCCGGGACCTCGAGGCCGACCGGCTGGCCCAGTCCTGGAAGCAGTTCGAGGACTGCACCGGCATCGAGATCGACCACGAGGGCTCCGGCGAGTTCGAGGCCCAGCTCCCCGTCCGGGTGCAGGGCGGCAACGCGCCCGACCTGGCCTTCATCCCGCAGCCGGGCCTGGTCAAGCGGTTCGTCGACGGCGGCAACCTCAAGCCCGTCTCCGCCGCCACCAAGACCGAGGCCGAGGCGAACTTCTCCCCCGACTGGCTGAAGTACACCACCATCAACGGCCAGTTCTACGGCGCCCCGCTGGGCTCGAACGTCAAGTCGTTCGTCTGGTACTCGCCGAAGACCTTCAAGGAGAAGGGCTGGGCCGTCCCCACCAGCTGGGACGAGCTGATCAAGCTCTCCGACACGATCGCGGCCAGCGGCACCAAGCCGTGGTGCGCCGGCATCGAGTCCGGTGACGCCACCGGCTGGCCGGCCACCGACTGGATCGAGGACGTGCTGCTGCGTACGGCCGGGCCCGAGGTCTACGACCAGTGGACCACCCACGGCATCCCGTTCAACAGCCCGCAGGTCGCCGACGCGCTCAACCGGGCCGGCACCATCCTCAAGAACGACAAGTACGTCAACGGCGGCTTCGGCGGCGTGAAGAGCATCGCCACCACCTCCTTCCAGGAGGCCGGCGTGCCGATCACCACCGGCAAGTGCGCCCTGCACCGGCAGGCGTCCTTCTACGCCAACCAGTGGCCCGAGGGCACCAAGGTGGCCGAGGACGGCGACGTGTTCGCGTTCTACTTCCCGTCGATCGACCCGGCCAAGGGCAAGCCGGTGCTGGGTGGCGGCGAGTTCGTCGCGGCCTTCACCGACCGTCCCGAGGTCCAGGCGGTGCAGACCTACCTCGCCTCCGGCGAGTACGCCAACAGCCGCGCCAAGATCGGTGACTGGGTGTCGGCGAACAAGAAGCTCGACCTGGCCAACGTCCCGAACCCGGTGGACAAGCTCTCCGTGGGCATCCTCCAGGACCCGAAGACCGTCTTCCGCTTCGACGGCTCCGACCTGATGCCGGCCGCAGTCGGCAACGGCACCTTCTGGAAGGGCATGGTCGACTGGATCAACGGCAAGGACACCACCACGGTGCTGAACGGCATCGAGAACAGCTGGAAGTGATCTGAGACGGGTGGCCCGGTCCGCACGGTGCGGACCGGGCCACCCGTCGGATACGAACCCTTGAGAGGGAGGGTCGATGGAGTTCGACTTCGCTGAGGAACAGCCGAAGTTCCTCATGCTGATGTACGGGCTGATCGCTTTCGTCGCGGTGGTGGGCGGTCTGCTCCTGCTCCTCGACGTGGTGCCGGCCTGGTTCGCCCGCCGTCGGGAGGCGCAACTGGTCGCCGCCGCGACCGGTGGCGGTCCCCTGCCCCGCCGACGCAAGCCGAGGGAGGGCCTGTTCGCGCTCTTCTTCCTGCTGCCGACGGTGCTGCTGCTCTCCGTCGGGCTGGTGGTGCCGGCGCTGCGCACCGTGCTGCTCTCCTTCATGGACGCCGGCAGCGACAACTGGGTGGGGCTGCGCAACTACGGCTGGATGTTCTCCGAGGACTCGATCGTCCGGGTGCTGCTCAACACCCTGATCTGGGTGCTCCTGGTGCCGCTGGTGGCCACCACGTTCGGCCTGCTCTACGCCGTGATGGTGGACAAGGCCCGGTTCGAGTCCATCGCCAAGTCACTGATCTTCCTGCCGATGGCGATCTCGTTCGTCGGGGCCAGCATCATCTGGAAGTTCGTCTACGCCTACCGCAGCGAGGAGCAGGACCAGATCGGCCTGCTCAACCAGATCGTGGTCAGCCTCGGCGGCGAACCCCGGCAGTGGCTGCTCGACTCACCGCTGAACACCTTCCTGCTCATCGTGATCATGGTGTGGATCCAGGCCGGTTTCGCCATGGTCGTGCTCTCCGCCGCGATCAAGGCGATCCCGGCGGACATCGTCGAGGCGGCCCGCCTCGACGGGGTCAGCCCGTGGCAGATGTTCTGGCAGATCACCATGCCGAGCATCCGGCCCGCGCTGATCGTGGTCGTGGTGACCCTGTCGATCGCCACGCTGAAGGTCTTCGACATCGTCCGGACCGCCACCAACGGCAACTACGACACCAGCGTGATCGCCAACGAGATGTACAACCAGGCGTTCCGGTACGGCGAGAACGGGCAGGGCTCCGCCCTGGCGGTCTTCCTCTTCATCCTGGTGATCCCGATCGTGATCTACCAGATCCGCAACCTGCGTCAACAGCGGGAGGGCTGAGATGACCACCGCCACGCCCACCGTCGGAGCCGGGCCCCAGGCCACCGGGAAGCCGACGAGCACCGCCGGCCGGGTCCGTAGCCGGCTCAACACCCGTACGGCCACCCTGGTCTCGATCGTCATCGCGCTGCTCTGGACGATCCCGACGTTCGGCCTGTTCGTCTCCTCGTTCCGGCCCGAGGCCGAGATCAAGTCCACCGGGTGGTGGACCTTCTTCACCGACCCGCAGTTCACCCTGGAGAACTACCAGGACGTCCTGTTCGGCTCCTCCTCGTCGTCGGGGCAGCTGGCCAGCTACTTCATCAACTCGCTGGCCATCACCATCCCGTCGGTGCTCTTCCCGATGGCGTTCGCCTCGCTCGCCGCGTACGCGCTGGCCTGGATCAACTTCCGGGGACGGGACTGGCTCTACATCGCGATCTTCGCGATGCAGATCGTGCCGTTGCAGATGGCCCTGGTGCCGCTGCTGAAGTTCTTCTCCACCGGGGTCACCGTGGCCGGCATCCAGCTGCTGCCGGCCTGGGACCTGGTGGATGAGCAGAAGTTCGCCCAGGTGTGGTTCGCGCACACCTGCTTCGCCCTGCCCTTCGCGGTGTTCCTGCTGCACAACTTCATCTCGCAGCTCCCCCGGGACCTGATGGAGGCGGCCCGGGTCGACGGGGCCACCCACCCCAAGATCTTCCGCACCATCGTGCTGCCACTGATCACCCCGGCGCTGGCGGCGTTCGGCATCTTCCAGTTCCTCTGGGTCTGGAACGACCTGCTGGTCGCGCTG
The DNA here is from genome assembly GCF_053667945.1 of Micromonospora sp. SCSIO 07396. Taxonomy (NCBI): domain Bacteria; kingdom Bacillati; phylum Actinomycetota; class Actinomycetes; order Micromonosporales; family Micromonosporaceae; genus Micromonospora; species Micromonospora sp. SCSIO 07396. Next base: position 533,520 of record NZ_CM132210.1, on the reverse strand, counting down.
ATCTTCGCCGGTGGCGGCAACGAGACCGCCCCGCTCACCGTGCGCCTGGCCGAGATGGCCGGCACCCGGGGCAACGAGTGGCAGCGGCTCACCGCCGGCGCGTTCGTCTCGATCGTCGTACCGCTGGTCGTGTTCCTGTCCCTGCAGCGCTTCTTCGTGCGCGGCCTGCTCGCCGGGAGCGTCAAGGGTTGACGGCCGTCCGTCGCCGCCCGGTGCTGCCGGGCGGCGACGGGGGCCGGCGCGGAGCGGGGGAACGACAGCGTGACGAGGATCGACGACGTGGCCCGGCTGGCCGGGGTCTCCACGGCCACGGTCTCCCGGGCGTTGCGCGGCCTGCCGACGGTGTCGGCCGCGACCCGCCGCCGGGTGCTCGCCGCCGCCGAACAGCTCCAGTACGCGGTCTCGCCGAGCGCCTCCCGGCTGGCCGGTGGCCGCACCGGCACGGTCGCCGTGGTGGTGCCCCGGATCACCAGATGGTTTTTCGGCACCGTCGTCGAGGCGGTCGAGGAGTTCCTCCACCACGCCGGCTACGATCTGCTGCTCTACAACCTCGGCGGGCGCGAGCAGGTGCGGCAACGGGTGCTGCGCACCGCCAACCTGCACAAGCGGGTGGACGCGATCATGCTGGTCGCCACCCCGCTGCGCCCGGCCGACCTGACCGCCCTGGCCGAGCTGGACCTGCCCGGCATCACGATCAGCTCCGGCAGCACCGTCCCCGGCTGGCCCTGCGTGCGGATCGACGACGTGGCCGCGGCCCGGACCGCCACCCGGCACCTGCTCGACCTGGGCCACCGGCGGATCGCCCACATCTCCGGCGACCCCGACGACGAGTTGGCCTTCACCACCCACACCGACCGTCGCCGGGGCTACCAGGAGGCGCTGCGCCGCGCCGGGCTGCGCCCCGACCCCCGGCTGGACATGGAGTCGCAGTTCACCATCGACGGCGGCAACCAGGCCACCGTCGAGCTGCTGGCCCGGGGCGAACCACCGACGGCGATCTTCGCCGCCTGCGACGAGATCGCGATGGGCGCGATGACCGCGCTGCGCGACGCCGGGCTGCGGGTCCCGCAGGACGTCAGCGTGATCGGCGTGGACGACCACGACCTGTCCGCCGTGCTCGGGTTGACCACCATCGCCCAACCCGCCGCCGAGCAGGGCCGGCTCGCCGCCCGGATGCTGCTCGACCCGCTGGGCGCCGCCGCCGCCGAATTGGGCGGTGTCGTCGCCGAGCCGGACGCCGACCGGGTGCCCGCACCGCGCGCGACCCGTGTGCACGGGCCCACGCCACGCCCGCCGGTGATCCTGCCCACTCGCCTGGTGGTACGGGAATCGACCGGCCCGCCCCGGGCAAACTGAACGGATTCGACCGCACGGCTCGACCGGCTCGACACAGGGAGAAGGCTCTGAACACCGACGCGAGGCAGCAGGAACAGTCCGTGGGCGTGGCACCCGGATGGTGGACCGAGGCCGTCATCTACCAGATCTATCCGCGTTCCTTCGCCGACTCCGACGGTGACGGCATCGGCGACCTGCCCGGCATCACCGCCCGGCTCGGGCACCTGGCCGAGTTGGGTGTCGACGCCGTCTGGCTGTCGCCGTTCTACCCGTCGCCGCAGGCCGACGCGGGCTACGACGTCGCCGACTACCGCGACGTCGACCCCCTGTTCGGCAGCCTGGCCGACGCCGACAGGTTGATCGCCGAGGCCCGCGCGAAGGGACTGAAGGTCATCGTCGACCTGGTCCCCAACCACACCTCGTCGGCGCACCGGTGGTTCCGGGCCGCCGTCGCCGCCGCCCCCGGCAGCCCCGAGCGGGCCCGGTACATCTTCCGCGACGGTCTCGGCCCGGACGGTGCAGAGCCGCCCAACGACTGGCAGAGCGTCTTCGGCGGCCCCGCCTGGACCCGGCTCGTCGAGCCCGACGGCCGGCCCGGCCAGTGGTACCTGCACCTGTTCGACACCGCCCAGCCGGACCTCAACTGGGACAACCCGGAGATCCGCGCCGAGTTCGTCGACGTGCTCCGGTTCTGGCTGGACCGGGGCGTCGACGGCTTCCGGGTGGACGTGGCGCACGGCCTGATCAAGCAGGCCGACCTGGCCAACTGGGAGGAGCCGCAGGAGATCCTCTCCGGCAACGAGGCCGACAAGCCGCGCCCGCCGATGTGGGACCAGGACGGCGTGCACGAGGTCTACCGGCAGTGGCGGCAGGTGCTCGACTCCTACGACGGCGACCGGATCCTCGTCGCCGAGGCGTGGGTCGAGCCGGCCGAACGGATCGCCCGCTACGTCCGCCCCGACGAGATGCACCAGGCGTTCAACTTCGAGTACCTGCTCGCGGCCTGGACGGCCCCCGCCCAGTACGCGGTGATCACCCGCTCGTTGGAGGCCACCGACGCCGTCGGCGCCCCCACCACCTGGGTGTTGTCCAACCACGACGTGATCCGGCACGCCTCCCGGATGGGGCTGTCCGCCAAGGGCGGCCGGCCCAACGGCATCGGCATCGGCGACCCCCAGCCGGACGCCGCGCTGGGCCTGCGCCGGGCCAGGGCGGCCACCCTGCTGATGCTGGCCCTGCCCGGCTCCGCCTACCTCTACCAGGGCGAGGAACTGGGGCTGCCGGAGCACACCACGCTGCCCGACGAGTCCCGCCAGGACCCGACCTGGGAGCGCAGCGGCCACACCCAGCGTGGTCGGGACGGCTGCCGGGTGCCGATCCCGTGGGAGGCCGACGCCCCCTCCTACGGCTTCGGCCCGACCGACGCCAGCTGGCTACCGCAGCCACCGCTGTGGGCCGAGTACGCCCTGGACCGGCAGCAGGGGGTGTCCGGCTCGACGTACGAGACGTACCGGACCGCGTTGCGGCTGCGTCGCGAGTACGCCCTGGGCCGGGGGACGCTGGAGTGGCTCTCCTCCGGCGACGAGGTGCTCAGTTTCCGCAACGGCGGGCTGACCGTGGTGACCAACTTCGGTACGGCGGCCGTGCCGCCGCCGGCCGGGGAGCTGCTGCACAGCAGCGCGCCGCTGGACGCCGACGGTCGGGTCCCCACCGACGTGACCGTCTGGGTCCGTCACTCCTGACCCCACCCCACCGCCCCCCGGCCCCGGCCCCGGTGCCCAGCCGGTCCGGGCCCGGGGCGCGGACCGGGCCCGGAGTGCGGACCGGGCCGGTTGGGGTGGCCCGGGCCGGTGGGGGTGGCCCAGCGCGCAGTGCCACGGCGCGGATGCCGGGGAAGGGTGCCGGGGAAGGGTGCCGGGGCTGGCGGCCGGTCCCGGAGGCGGACGGCACCTTGGTAGTGCTGTTCGCATCCTTTAGAGCTGATGCCGTCAACGATTCAGAGGTGGAAGTCGCCGAAGCTGGCGGGGCCCGCCCCCACGAGTGGCGCGCCTCACGAATAGCCCGCCCCCACGAATGGCGCGCGCCCACGAATGGCGCGCGCCCACGAATGGCCCGCCCCACGAGTGGCGCGCGCGCCCCACGAATGGCGCGGCCCACGAATGGCGCCCGCCCGACCCGGCGCGGCCGGCGACCCGTATCCCCCGGGGCCGTTCAGCCGTGCGGGATCCTGCCCCGGCGGTGATTCGTTGTTGTCATCAGCTCGAAAGGACCCGACTGAGGTATCCCCATCCCGACAGGCGATGGGCGATCTCGTAGCGCCGGGCGATCCCGTGGCACCAGGCGATCCCGTCACGCCGGACGATCCCGTCACGCCGGACGGGGCGGCGCACGGGGTTGTGCACCGAACCAGCCCGATGCGGTGCCTGGGCCAACAGCTCACTGGCGGTCGGCGCGGTCGTGCAGCAGGTCACCCACGGCGGCGATGTCGCCGGGCGACGTGCGGGAGGCCAGCCAGTACATCAGCCCGGTGGGGATGAAGAAGAGCTGGAACGCGGCCAGTCCGACGGCGTAGTTCAGCGGCGGCGGGAACGCCGCCCGCAGCGCGTGGAAGGCCGCGCCGACCAGCCCGTTGCCGGCGGCCCGGCCGACCCCGTTGACCAGGTTGCCCAGGCTGTAGACGGTGCCCCGGTGCTCCGGCGGGTTGACGTCGGCGATCAGGGCGAACCAGTTCGGCGAGTTCGCCGAGGTCAACGCCAACGCGACGACGGCGGTGAGCAGGCTCAGCCCGACCGTCGGCTCGGTCACCACGCTGGCCAGCACCGCACCCACCACCGCGCCGGTGCCGCCGCCGTCGGGCACGTCGATCCGGATCGGCACGAAGAACAACACCAGGTAGAACGGCAGCGCCGCGAGGATGCCGACCGCCGCAACCAGCGCCCGTCCCCGGGGGGTACGCCGTTGCAGCGCGTCCCCGGCCAGCCCGCCGACGATGGAGAACACCCCGCCGAGCTGGAACAGGGTGGCGAAGACGCTGCCCACCACGACCGCCGTCGCCGTCGAGTAGCCCTGCCCCTGCGCCCGCTCGGCGAACAGCACCGGCAGCCACACCAGCGAACCGAACGCCGCCTGCGCGGTGAGGCCCTGCAGGATCAGCCACCTGTTGGTCCGCCGCCCCAGGATGCGCGGCAGGTCGGAGCGGGTGATCCGGTAGTCGTACCCGACGCCGGCCTCGATCGCCCCGGCCAGTTCCGGTTCGCTCTGCCCGCGCCGGATGTCGTAGGTCAGCAGGTAGGCCACCGTGGCCGCCAGGCCGACCACGGTGAGCAGCAGGAACGGGCGTCGCCAGTCGGCCGCGCCGAGCAGCCCGCCGGTGAGCGTGCCGGCCAGGGTGCCGACCCCCTGGGACAGCCCCCAGAAGCTCATCACCAGGCCCCGGCGGCGCGGAGAGATCAGGTCGGTCACCACGGAATACCCGACCGAGCCGACCGCGCCCAACCCGACCGCAGCCACCAGTTGCGCGGCGAGGAACGTCGGGAAGCCGGTGGCGAACGCGCTGCCACCGGTGCCGGCGGCCCAGACCAGCGTGCCGACCATCAGCAGCGGCTTGCGGTTGGTCCGGTCGCCGACGTACGCCCAGGCCACCGCCGCGACCGCGCTGACCAGGAAGCTCACCGCCGTGACCAGGCCGAGCATCCGCTGCGGCACGCCCAGCGCCCCGGAGATCGGCCCGTACAGCGGGGGCACCAGGCCGATCGCCACGTTGTCCAGCGAGGCGAGCACCACGAACACCACGACGCTGTAGAGGCGGTGCGCCGCGTTCCCGCGCCGGGGCATCCTGCTGCCGGTCATGTCCGGCAGCCAACCAGGTACGCCTCCCGGCCCGACGGGCACCCCCGCCGGACCGTCCCGCCGGGGCGGAACCGGGCGTCGGCCGGTGACCGGCCCCCGTGCGCCGGTCACCGGCCGACGTCGCCGGTCAGGTGGGTCACTCCCCGGGCACGGCCACCCGGTCCAGGGTGTGGTCGCGGGCCTGCGCGTACCGCTCACGGATGGCGGGGACGGGCTCCGCCGCGTACTCCTCGGTGTCCTTCGGTGCCCAGGTGGGCGGCGTCGCGCCGCCCAGGGCGACCCAGGCGGCCTGGCGGGCCGCACCGTCGGCGACGTACTCCCCCGGCGGGGGCACCACCACGGGACGACCGAAGACCTGCGGCGCGATCCGGCGGACCGCCGCCGAGCGGGCCCCGCCGCCGACCAGGATCACCCGCTCGACCGTCGCGCCCTGGGCGACCAGCGCGTCGAGGCCGTCGGCCAGCGCGCAGAGCATCCCCTCCACCGCCGCCCGGGCCAGGTGCGCCGGGGTGGCGGTACGCAGGGTGAGGCCGTGCACCGAGCCGGTGGCGGTGGGCCGGTCCGGGGTCCGCTCCCCCTCCAGGTAGGGCACCATGACCAGGCCGTCGGCCCCGGGCGGGGCGCTCAACGCCAGCTCGGACAGCGTGTCGAGGTCGACGCCGAGCAGCGTCGCCGCCGAGTCGAGCACCCGGGCCGCGTTGAGCGTGCAGACCAGTGGCAGGAACCGGCCGGTCGCGTCGGCGAACCCGGCCACAGCGCCACCGGCGTCGGCGGCCGGCGTGTCCGCCACCGCGAAGACCGTGCCCGAGGTGCCGATCGACACGACCACGTCGCCCGGACCGGCGCCGACGCCCAACGCGGCGGCGGCATTGTCCCCGGTGCCGGGGCCGAGCAGGATCTCCCCGGTGCCGGGCACGACGTCCCCGCCCGGAACCGCCTGGCCGCCCGCCAGCACGACCGGGTCGAGTACGCCGGCCCGCTCGGCCGGACCGAGCACCGTGGGCACCTCGACGACCCGACCGAACGCCTTCTCCAGCAGGTCGGGACGGTACTGCCCGGTCACCGGCGACCAGTAGCCGGTGCCGCTGGCGTCACCCCGGTCGGTACGCAGCGCCGTCAGGTCGGGAGCACCCGCCAACCGCCAGGTCAGCCAGTCGTGCGGCAGGCAGACGGCGGCGACCCGGGCGGCGTGCTCCGGCTCGTGCCGGGCCAGCCAGCGCAGCTTGGTGGCGGTGAAGCTGGCCACCGGGACCAGCCCCACCGCGTCGGCCCAGAACCGGCGGCCGGTTTCCCCGCCGCCGGCCTCGGCGATCAGCTCCCGGGCCGCGTCGGCGGACCGGGTGTCGTTCCACAGCAGCGCCGGCCGGACGACCTCGCCCGCCTCGTCGAGGCAGACCATGCCGTGCTGCTGACCGGCGACCGACACGGCCGCCACGTCGGCCAGCCCGCCGGCCGCCTCGACGGCGGCCAGCAGGGCATCCCACCAGGCCCGTGGGTCGACCTCGGTGCCGTCCGGGTGCGGCGCGCGGCCCTCACGGACCAGCGCGCCGGTCTCCGCGTCCCGGATCACCACCTTGCAGGACTGGGTGGACGAGTCCACCCCGGCGACGAGCGGCATGCCGGGCCGCCTCAGCGCGCGCCGAGCAGGTGCTCGACGGCGAGCTGGTTGAGCCGGACGAAGCCGAAGCCCTTCGCGGCCGTCGCGTCCACGTCGAACTCCTCGAACGCGGACCGGTCGGCGAGCAACCCGGCGTAGCCCTCACCGTCGCCCAGCGTCGGGCTGCCCAGCTCGCCGACCTTGCTGGCGGCGAGCGCCTCGACCACCTCCGGGTCGGCCCGGAACGCCGCCGCCCGCTCCTTGAGCAGCAGGTAGGTCGCCATGTTGGCCTCGGCCGACGCCCACACCCCGGAGATGTCCTCGGTGCGGGAGGGCTTGTAGTCGAAGTGCCGCGGGCCGTCGTACGCCGGACCACCGTTGGGGCCGCCGTTCTCCAGCAGGTCGACCAGGGCGAACGCGTTCATCAAGTCGCCGTGGCCGAAGACCAGGTCCTGGTCGTACTTGATGCCGCGCTGGCCGTTGAGGTCGAGGTGGAACAGCTTGCCCTGCCAGAGCGCCTGGGCGATGCCGTGGGCGTAGTTGAGGCCGGCCATCTGCTCGTGCCCGACCTCCGGGTTCAGGCCGACCATCTCGGGCCGCTCCAGCTCGGAGATGAACGCCAGCGCGTGCCCGACGGTGGGGAGCAGGATGTCGCCGCGCGGCTCGTTCGGCTTGGGCTCGATGGCGAACCGCAGGTCGTAGCCCTGGTCCACGACGTACTGGCAGAGCACGTCGACGGCCTCGCGGTAGCGGTCCAGCGCGGCCCGGATGTCCTTGGCCACGTCGTACTCGGAGCCCTCCCGGCCGCCCCACATGACGAAGGTCTTGGCACCCAGGTCGGCGGCGAGGTCGACGTTGCGCAGCACCTTGCGCAGCGCGTAGCGGCGCACGTCGCGGTCGTTGCTGGTGAAGCCGCCGTCCTTGAACACCGGGTGGGTGAACAGGTTGGTGGTGACCATCGGCACGACCAGGCCGGTCTCGTCGAGGGCCTTGCGGAACCGGGCGAGCTGGGCCTCCCGGGCGGTGTTGTCGGCGCCGAACGGGATCAGGTCGTCGTCGTGGAACGTGATGCCGTACGCGCCCAGCTCGGCGAGCCGGTGCACCGCCTCGACGGCGTCCAGCTCGGGGCGGGTGGCGTCGCCGAACGGGTCACGGGCCTGCCAGCCCACCGTCCAGAGCCCGAAGGAGAACTTGTCGGCGGGAGTGGGATGGGGTGCCATGGCAGACCTCCGGTGAGGATGATGATGGTGGCGGTGGGTGGATGACCCGCAATTTGTTCAGTGGTTGAATTAAATGGCCGTGCTGTGGCACTGTCAAGGGGTGACCGAGACCCGGACCGCGGGCGCGGTCCGCCAGGGAAGCCTGCGCGAACTCAACCTCGCCGTGGTGCTGCGGCGGATCGCCGACACCGCCCGGCCGCCGTCGCGGGCCGAGATCGCCGCCGACACCGGCCTGACCCGGGCCACCGTGTCGGCGGTCGTCGACGACCTGATCGCCGGCCGGCTGGTCACCGAGGCCGACCCCGCGCCCCGGACCGGCGCCGGCCGGCCCGCCCGGGGGCTGCTGCTCGGCGACACCGGCCCGGCCGGGCTCGGCCTGGAGGTCAACGTCGACTACCTCGCCGCCTGCGTGGTCGACCTCACCGGCGCGGTCCGGCACCACGAGGTACGCCGGATCGACCTGCGCCCGCTCTCCCCCGCCGACGCGCTCACCGACCTGGTCGCCCTGGCCCGACGGGCCCGCGCCGCCGCCGACGCCGCCGGCCTCGGCCTGGCCGGGGCGGCCCTGGCCGTGCCGGGGCTGGTCGACGCGCGTGGCCTGGTCCGGCTCGCCCCCAACCTGGGCTGGCGGGACGTCGACGTGCCGGCCCTGCTCGCCGGCCACCCCGACCTCACCGACCCGGTCGACGGGGTGCCGCCACTGGTGGTGGAGAACGAGGCGAACCTCGCCGCGCTCGGCGAACTGCACGCCCGTCCCGGCGGCCCACAGAGCTTCCTGCACGTCTCCGGCGAGATCGGCATCGGTGCCGGGATCGTGCTCGACGGGGCGCTGTTCCGGGGTTCCCGGGGCTGGAGCGGCGAGCTGGGTCACGTACCCGTCGATCCGGGTGGCCCCACCTGCCGCTGCGGGGCGCGCGGCTGCCTGGAGACGTACGCCGGGCAGGAGGCCGTGCTAGTCGCGGCCGGGCTGGCCGGGGTGGACCTGCCGGCCGACACCGCCGCCCGCCGGCTGGCCGACCTGGCCGGCTCCGGCGACCCGGCCGCGCTCGACGCGCTGCACGCCGCCGGCACCGCGCTCGGGGTGGCCGTCTCCGGGGTGGTGAACCTGCTCGACCTGGACACCGTGGTGCTCGGCGGCGGATACGCGACCCTCGCGCCGTGGCTGTGCCCGCCGGTGCTGGCCGAACTCGACGCCCGGGTGCTCACCAGCGGATGGTCCCCGGTGACGGTCCGCCCGGCGGCGCTCGGGGCCGAGTCCGCCGCCGTCGGCGGGGCCGGCGCGGTGGTCCGGCGGATCATCGCGCGACCGTCCGGCTGGCTCTCCCGCCCGGGCTGACCCGGCTTCCTCGCTGGCCGATCGTCGGCCCACCTCGGTACGCTTTCCCTCAGGCAACGATCCCCTACCGAGGAGAGCACTACCAGCATGCGCAGAGGTCGACAGACCGACGCGCCCGGCGACCGGCGGTGACGAAGACCCACCGGGACGGGCACGCCGGCCCGGTGAGCGGAGGCGGACAGGTGTCCCGCGCGCCGGCCCACCCGTCGCCGGACGGCCCGCTGCCGGCCGACCCGCAGCTCGCCCGGGAACTGCTCGACGGGCTCGCCGAGGCGGTGGTCACCACCGACCGGGCCGGGCGGGTCACCCTGGTCAACGCGATGGCCGGGCAGCTCCTGCCCGAGCTGACCCCCGGCACCGACCTGGCCGGGGGCACCGTGCCGGCGCTGGCCCGCGCGGTCACCGGCGACGCCGCGACGTTCGACGCCGAGCACCGGGGACGCCGGCTGCGCGGGGTCTGCCGCCCCCTGGCCGGCGGGGGCTGCGCCTGGTACGTGCGCGACGTCACCGACGAACACGCCCGCACCGACGCGTTGCTCGCCGAGCGGTCCCGCACCGCGTTCCTGGCCCGGGCCGGCAGCCGGCTCGGGCTCTCGTTGCACCGCGAGCAGACCCTGCGCAGCACCGTCACCCTGCCCGTGCCCTACCTGGCCGACGCGGCGCTGGTCGTGCACCGGCCCCCGCAGCCCGGCGAGGACGTCCCGCACTGGCTGCGCTACGCCGACGGCGACCCCGGCCCGGTCGGTGGGGTCGCCGACCCGGAGCTGACCGGCGCGGTCCCCGGGCTCGTCGAGGCGCTCAGCGGCGCGACCACCGACCCCAGCCCCTGGCTCGACGCCGAACTGGCCGACCTGGACGCCGTGCTGCCGCCGGAGTTCGGCCGCCCCGGCACCGTGCTGATCAGCCCGATGCCCAGCGCCGGCGGGCCAGCCGGCGCGCTGGTCCTGGTCCGCCGGGTCGGCCGGCCCGGCTTCGACCAGCGCGACATCGAGCTGGCCCGGGAGTTCGCCGCCCGGGCCGGGTCCGCGGTCGCCGCCGCCGAACTCTACGGCGAGCAGGCCCACCTGGCGCGGGTGCTCCAGCACAGCCTCCTCCCGCCGGAACTGCCCCCGGTGCCCGGCGTCACCCTCGCCGGCGGTTACCGCTCCGCCGGGGACAGCCTGCGCATCGGCGGCGACTTCTACGAGGTCTTCCCCACCGCCACCGGGGCCCTGTTCGCCCTCGGCGACGTCTGCGGCAAGGGGGTCGGCGCGGCCGTGCTCACCGGCCGGGTACGCCAGTCGCTGCAGACCCTGCGGCTCGTCGAACAGCGTCCCCGGGAACTCGTCGCCCTGCTCAACCGGGCGTTGTTCGACTCCCCCGACGCCGCCCGGCGCAGCCAGTTCACCACCCTGCTGCTGGGCAGCACCGAACCGGGGGCCGACGGCGGGCTGCGGGTCCGCATCGCCGGCGGCGGGCACCCGTCCCCGCTGGTGGTACGCGCCGACGGCAGCATCGTCGAGGCCCGGGTGGGCGGGATGCCGATCGGCGCGTTCGCCTCGGCCACGTTCGTCGAGGTGGAGGTACGCCTCGCCCCGGGTGAGCTGCTGCTGGCGTACACCGACGGGGTGACCGAGGCGCGCGGCGGCGCGGCGGCCGTCGAGATGTTCGGCGAGCAACGGCTGCGGCAGGCGCTCGCCACGGTGGCCGGCCTGCCGCCCGCCGCCGTGGTCGACTGGCTGCTCCAACTCGTCGACGAATGGCTGGACGGGGAGAGCCACGACGACATAGCGATGCTGGCCGTCCGCGCGGCGGACCCGGCGTGAGCCGACCGGACGGGCCGGCCGCCACGGACCCGGGCCCGCCGGCCGGGCCGGCAGTGGTGGGGCCGGAGGTCGTCGCGGCGTACCTCGACTGTCTGGACCGGGCCGACCTGCCCGCCGCCACCGCGATCGCGACCGGCCTGCTGGACGCCGGCTCGTCGGTGGCCGACGTGCTGGTGGACCTGGTCGCCGCGACCCAGCGCGAGGTGGGGCTGCGCTGGCTGACCGGCCGGTGGAGCGTCGCCCAGGAGCACGCGGCCACCCACGTCAGCGAGCGGGTGGTCGAGGCGGTCGCCGCCCGCAGCGGCCCGACGGGGGCCCGCGGACACGTGGTGATGGCCTGCGTCGAGGGCGAGTGGCACGCGCTGGCCGCCCGGATCGTCGTCGAGGTGGTCCGGGCCGCCGGTTGGCGGGTCACCTTCCTCGGCGCGAGCGTGCCGGTCCGGCACCTGGTCTCCTACCTGCACCAGACCGGCCCGGACGCGGTGCTGCTCAGCTGCGTGCAGCCGAGCCGGTTGATCCGGGCGGGGCGCATGATCGAGGCGTGCCGGGCGGCCGGGGTGCCGGTGGTGGCCGGTGGCCCGGGTTTCGGCCCGGACGGCCGCTGGGCCGCCGCCGTCGGTGCCGCCGCCTGGGGGGCGACCGCCCGGGACGCGGCCCGGCTGCTGGCCGGCCCGCTGAGCCCGACGCCGACCACCGGTCCCGTCCCGGCGGCCGGCACCGACGAGTACGTCGCGGTGCTGCGTCGCCGCCGTGACCTGGTGCAGCTCGTGCTCCGCGAGGTGGCCCCGGAGCCCGACCGGGTCGAGGAGGTCGCCGGCGCGGTCGCCCAGCTGGTCGACGCGCTGGCCGCGGCGATCCGGATCGGCGACCCGGGGCTGCTCGTCGAGTTCGTCCGCTGGCAGACGGAGGTGCCCGACGCCCGGGACGGCGTCCCGCTGCTGGACACCATGCTCCGGGTGTGCGCCGCCGCGCTGACCGAGCACCGGCACGCCGGGGACTACCTGCGTCAGGCCCGGACCCTGCTGACCACGCCCCGGTGACCGCCTGCGGATCAGGCCGAACGGGCCGCCGGGGCGCCGTTGCCCGGCCGGGCGCGGATCGGTGGGGGCGGTGCGGACGGTAACTCGACCACCGGTCCGCCCTCCCCCTCCCGGGCCCGCGCCACCCGGTCGAACTCCACCAGGCCGCGCAGCAGCGCCCCCCGGCCCTCGCCGCTCATCCCGGCCAACACGGCGTCGAGCCGCTGCCGGCGGTCCCGGCGCAGCTCGGCCAGGAGCCGGCTCGCCTCCGGGGTCAGGTGCAGGGCGATCTCCCGCCGGTCCGACCGGCCCGGCTCCCGCTCCAGCATGCCGGCGGCGACCAGCCGGTCACAGAGCCGGCTCGCCGAGGAGAGCAGCATGTTGAGCAGGGTGGCGAGCCGGCGCAGGTTGATCCCGTCGTGCCGTTCGACCACCATGACGGCACGTAACTGCGCGCTGGACAGCCGGCTGGTGGTACTTTCCCGGGCCGCCTCCCACACGGAGAGCAGGGCCCCTGTCGCGGCGTCCAGCTCGGCGGCCATACTCACGTCTGGTCCGTCAGGACCACTTTCTTCGGCCATGGTGGGCCCGAGACTACCCCCCGTACCAGGGGATCTGCGCTGTCAGGAGGCGTGCATGAGCAGCGGACCCGAATGCCGGGCCCGACGGGTGCTGACCGAGTCACCCGCGGACCTGCTGCTGGAACGGCTCGCCGACGAGTTGGGGCGGTCCTACCGGATCACCGACGTGGCGCTGTTCCAGGTCGACTACCGGCTGTCGGTGCTGCTGCCGCTGGGTGGCGGCGACCCGCTGACCGGGCCCGGCCACCCGGCCTGGCGCTGCTACGACCACCAGCAGCCGGTGCTCGCCGACGGGGCCGGCTGGTTCCCCGTCGGCATGCGGGGTGAGCGGCGCGGGGTGCTGCGGTTGACCCCGGTGCCCGACGACCGGACGGCGGTCGAGGAGCTGACCCGCATCGCCACCGCCCTGGGGCACGAGTTGGCCGCGGTCACCGCCGGCACCGACGTCTACCGGGCCTCGCGCCGGGCCCGGCGGCTCACCCTCGCCGCCGAGATGCAGTGGGAACTGCTGCCGGGGCGCAGCCGGGACCGGCCCTCGTTCCGCCTCGCCGGCCAGCTCGAACCGGCGTACGCGGTGCGCGGGGACAGTTTCGACTGGTCCGACGACGGCACCCGGCTGTGGCTGTCGGCCATCAACGGCACCGGTGAGGGGGTGGCCGCCTCGATGCTCACCGCGCTGGCCACCCACGCGTTGCGCAACGCGCGCCGGGGCGGGCTGGCCCTCGCCGACCAGGTCGCCCTCGCCGACCAGGCGGTCTACGCCCTGCACCGGGGCGAGCAGCACCTGTCCGCCCTGGTGATGGAGCTGGACCTGGCCACCGGGGTGCTGACGGCGGTGGACGCCGGGTCGCCCCGGCTGGTGCTGCTGCGCGACGGCGAGGTCAACGAACAGGCGCTCGACAAGCAGTTCCCGCTGGGCATGTTCGAGGGCACCGACTACCAGCACCAGAGCTTCGAGCTGCGCCGGGGCGACCGGCTGTTCGTGCTCAGCGACGGCGTGATCGACGCGACCGGGCAGCACGTCCGGTACGGCGAGACGGCGCTGGACCGGTTCCTGCGGCGTACCGGGCCGATGACGCCGCTGGACGCGGTCCGCTCGCTCATCGGTGACCTGCGCGCCTTCGTCGCCGGTGACCTGGTCGACGACGCGGTGGTGGTCTGCCTGGACTGGACCGGTCCGCAGGAGTGAGACCGGCGGGCCCGGCGCGTGCGACGCCGGGCCCGGCGGTCAGTACGCGCCGCGCCCGCGCAGCACCGCGCCGAAGGTCTTCCACAGGATGGTCAGGTCGGCGGCGAGCGACCAGTTCTCCACGTAGTAGAGGTCCAGCCGGATGCCGTCCTCCCAGCTGAGGTCGGACCGGCCGCTGACCTGCCAGAGTCCGGTCATGCCCGGCTTGACCAGCAGGCGGCGGGCCACGTCACCGTCGTAGCGGGCCACCTCGGACGGCAACGGCGGGCGGGGGCCGACCAGGCTCATCTGGCCGAGCAGCACGTTGACCAGCTGGGGCAGTTCGTCGAGGGACCACTTGCGCAGCAGCCGCCCGATCCGGGTGACCCGCGGGTCGTCGCGCATCTTGAACATCAGCCCGTTGGTCTCGTTGCGGGCGACCAGCTCGGCCAGCAGCGCGTCGGCGTTGACCACCATGGTGCGGAACTTCAGCACCCCGAACTCCCGGCCGCCCTGCCCGACCCGGGTCTGCCGGAACAGCACCGGACCCCGGCTGTCCAGCTTGACGGCCAGCGCGATCAGCGCCACCAGGGGCAGCAGCAGCGCCAGCGCCACCGCGGCGGCGGACCGGTCGACGAACTCCTTGACCAGCTTGCGGGCCCCCCGGAACTCCGGTGCCTCGACGTGGATCAGTGGCAGGCCGGCCACCGGCCGGGTGTGGATGCGGGGGCCGGCGACGTCGGTGAGGGCGGGGGCGACGACCAGGTCGATCCCGGTGCCCTCCAGCTGCCAGCCCAGCCGACGCAGCCGGGTCGCGGTCAGCTCGCCGGACGCGGTGACCGCGACGGTGTCCGCGCCGATCGCGGCGGCGGCCTCCGGGATGCCGCGCAGGGAACCCACCACCGGTACGTCGCTGAGCCGCTGCGGCACCGGGGCGAGCAGCGCGTCGGGGATGCACGCGCCGACCACGTGGTAGCCGGCGTACGGCTCCCGGCGCAGGGTGTGCACCAGTTCCAGCACGTGCGCGGTGTCCCCGACGACGAGGACCCGCCGGGACCAGCCGTCGCCCCGGCAGCGGGCCCGGTGCAGTGCCTTACGGGCGGCGAACCGGGTGGCCACCAGCCCGATCGTGCCGACGGCGAAGGAGATGCCGAGGAAGCCCCGGGAGACCCCGACGTCGAAGATGTAACCGGCGATCGCGACCCCACCGGCCAGGCGCAGACTCGCCCCGCTGACCCGCCGGTACTCGTCCGCGCCGTAGCCGAGCACCCGGTCGTCGTAGCAGCGCAGCGCCTTGAGTGAAACCAACCAGACCAGCACCAGGGCCGGTGCCACCACCACGTACGGGATCTCCGAGCCGCGCGGCACGGCATCGCCGAAGCGGGTGGCGTAGCCGGCGAGGACCGCCAGCGACAGCACGGCGGTGTCCAGCACCACCAGGGTGCGGACGTAGCTTCGCTGGTTGGCCTGGGAACGAGTACCCGCCGATCGGCGACCGGGCGCCGACGGCGGGGTACGGACGGGCGTGGACAGTGTCGCCGAGGTCACCCAACCTCCCCCACATCACACTTGTCGGCTCCGAGCCTGAATGCTCACCTCTGGAGGGGTCCGCCGGCCGGAGCGCTCCCGACATCCTGCCCCACAATGATGCTCACCTATTGCTTCGGACGCATTACTGTCAGTTTTCTTTCGCCGCCGGAGCGGGGAAATCCCACCATGGCACCAATTCTCACCGGATGCAGTGACCCATGTGCACTGTGCGAGGGATCAGCGCGGTGCGTTCGGGCGCAACGCGATGGCCTTCAGGAAGATGTCACCGATCTTGGACGGGTCCTCGGTGACGAAGGCGCCGCCACCGGTGACGTTGGTGATCGACTGGAGTTCGGTCTTGGAGACCTCGCTGCCGATGCCGATGATGACCACCTGCACCGGACGCTCCGGGTCGTTGAGCTGCTTGAGCCGGCTGATCAGCGCGGTCTGCGAGATGCCGTTCTTGTCCTCGTTCTTACCGTCGGTGAACAGCACCACCGAATTGACCCGGCCGGGTTCCCAACCGTCCTGGACCGTCTTGTACGCCGCCAGCATGGTGTCGTACAGACCGGTGTCGCCGCTGGACGGGCGGATACCGGCGAGCCCCTGCTCCAGCTTTCCCCGGTTGCCGGACAGCGGGCTGATCGGCTCGATCTCCCGCCAGTCCCGCGAGCCGACCAGTTCGGTGGAGAACGTCCACAGCCCGATCGACCAGGAGTCGTCGAAGAGGTTCAGGCCCCGGCTGGCCGCCGCCACGGTCACCTGCTCCCGGCTGGCGTTGTTGGCCGACGGGACGGCGGCCTTCATCGAGCCGGAGACGTCGATGACGCAGAGCATCCGCCCGGACTGGGTGGCGATCGACCAACCGGAGACCGCCCGGTCTATGGCCACCGGGTCCAGGCCACCGGCGGCGGTCCCCCCGGACGGGGGCACGGCCGTACCGCCGCCGGCCGGGCTCGGCGCACCCTGCGGCGCCTTGAAACCGTCGCCCCAGTTGCCGTCCGGGGCCCGCAGCGACTGCACGGCCAGCCGGTTCTTGAAGCTCTGCGTAGTGAGCAGTTCGAAGAGCACCTTCGCGGCCGACGCCTTGGCCTGGTCGATGCCGGGGAGCACCGCGTACGGGTAATCCAGCGGCATCGGCGACGGCTCCAGGTAGAGCGCGGCCAGCGGGATCGGCGGCTTGGTGTTGTTGTAGGCGATGACGTCCTCCTCCGACAGCGCGGCGGCACCGAGCGCGCTGGCGATGGAGGTCGGGTCGTTGGAACGCGGGAACCGGGCCAGCAGGTCCTGCCGCAGCGCCGAGCGGCCGGTGGCCAGCGCCCGCAGCGCGGCCGTGGTCGCCTGCTGGGCGTCGCCGCCCCCGCCGCTGGCCGCGGCGGTCAGGGAGAGCAGGCCGGAGAGCCCGGCGGCGTCCTGGGTCGGCTCGACGATGCCGGCCCGTAGCGGCTTGTCCCCGCGTACGGCGCGCAGCATGTCGTTCCAGGTGAGCTTCTTCTCCGGCCAGCCGAACTTGGTGCTGGCCACCGGCTGCGGCATGGCCACCACGACGGGGCTGCGGGCGATCGACGCGCCGTTGCCGGGGGCGAACGCGGTAGCGCCGCCACTCTTGAGGCGCAGCAGCCAGGTCGACGAGTCCGGAATCCACACGTCGGGCGTGACCGCGGTACCGCTGGCCTGCCCCACCCCGGCGAGGCTGGCCCCGTGCTTGCTGGCCACCGCGGCGGCCACCTCCACCGGTTCGGAGGCCGTGACGTTCACCTTGATGCAGGTGCCACCGACCGCCGCTCCGTCCGTCGTCCACTGGGCCGCCGCCGCCTCGACGGCCGGCGCGACCTCGGGCGCGGCGGCCACGGCGAGCTGGATCCCCCCCGAGCAGGACGGTCCGGCCAACTGCTGGTAACCGACCCAGGAGCCACCGACCACGACGACGAGCGCGGCGGCCGCCGCGGCGGCGCCGGCTCCACGGATACTTGAACGCATGCGATGGCGGCCAGACACGCTGACCATCTTGCGTATCTCGTGCGCTTACTGCCACAACCGTTCGGACGAAAGTTACGCAGGAGAAACAGTTGATCACTATTTCGGCACTCTGAGTAACCAAATCATCTCGTGACGTGGCACCGATCCACCCCGGACGGACGTACGTCAGGGCAGTACGCAGGTCGGACTCCCGGTGGCCACAGGCTCACCCGCCGGCGACGGCACGCCCGACTCGGGGTCGACCCAAAACACCCGGATCATGTCGGCCCGCTCGTCGGCGACGTACAGGTGCCGGCCGGCGAACGCGAAGTGCCGGGGCCACTCCCCGCCGGTGTCGACCTCGTCGACCAGCCGGGGCAACTCCCCGTCGAGGGCGAAGACCGCCACCGTGCCGACCCCCCGGTTGCCCAGGTAGAGGAACCGGCCGTCCGGGCCGACCGTGATCTCCGACGGCTGGACGTGACCGGCCCGCCCACTGGCGTCCACCCGGCCCCGCTGGTGCAGCGCCCCGTCGGCGGTCAGCTGGTAGGCGGTCACCGTCGCGTCCAGCTCACCGGCGAGCCAGCAGCGCCGCCCGTCGGGGTGCCGGGCCAGGTGCCGGGGACCGGTGCCCGCCACCGTGTGCACCCGGGGGGCGCGCGGGGTCAGCCGGCCGGTGGCGGCGTCCAGGTCGTACCGGTAGACCGAGTCGGTGCCCAGGTCCACGGCGAGCAGCGGGCCGACGCCGGGATCGGGCGACACCATGTGGCAGTGCGCCCGCTCCTGCCGCTGCGGGTCCGGGCCGTGCCCCTGGTGGACCACCAGGTCGGTACGCTCCCCGGGCACCCCCTGCCCGTCCAGCGGCAGGACGGCGACGCTGCCCCCGCCGTAGTTGGCCACGAAGAGGTGCCCGCCGTCCGGGGCGACCGCCAGGTGGGCCGGCTCGGCACCGCCTGTCGACCGGACCCCCAGCGGGGTCAGCCCGCCGTCGGGATCGACCGCGAACGCGCTCACCTGCCCCTCGGGCAGCTCGTTGACCGCGTAGAGCACCGGCCGGGACGGATGCCGCACGAGGAAGGACGGCGCCGGCGTCACCGCCACCGTGCCGAGCGGGGTCAACTCCCCCGACTCGGGGTCCCGCCGGGCGGCGACGATGCCCTCGCCCCGCCCACCCGTGTCCGCCGTGTAACCGCCGATGTGGACGATCGTCCCCGTCACCGGACCACCCCTCTGCCGAATCCCGCCGTCGCTCCCAGGCTTCCCGCAATCACCCGCCGGCATCCCTGGTTTCCCGGGTTTTCCTCGGGCTGGCAGGGGTTCGGGCCGGTCAGCCCACCGGGACCGGTTCGCCGCGCTGCCGGGCCACGTGCTCGACCAGCGAGATCAGCACCAGTTTGCCGGACTGCCGGTCCCGGGCGTCGCAGAGCATCACCGGCACCTCCGGCTCGATGTCCAACGCCTGCCGCACCGCGTCCACGCCGAACCGGCGGGTGTCCTCGAAACAGTTGACCCCCACCACGAACGGGATGCCGCGCTGCTCGAAGTAGTCGATCGACGGGAAGCAGTCGGCCAACCGACGGGTGTCGGCCAGCACCACCGCGCCGAGCGCGCCGAAGGCCAACTCGTCCCACAGGAACCAGAACCGGTCCTGCCCGGGGGTGCCGAACAGGTAGACCTGGAGATCGTCGGTGATGGTGATCCGGCCGAAGTCCATCGCCACCGTGGTGGTCGACTTGCCCTCCACCCCGGACAGGTCGTCGGTGCCGATCCCGGCGTCGGTCAGCACCTCCTCGGTCTGCAACGGCCGGACCTCACTGAGCGCGCTCACCAGCGTCGTCTTGCCGGCACCGAAGCCACCGGCAATGAGGATCTTGAGAGCCAGCGGCAGCCGGTCCGCTGAGGAGTCGCGATCAGAGCGCACGTAGTCCACTGACCACCGCCTTGAGAATGTCGTCGTCGGGAAGGCCGGCGGCGGCCGGCGGTTCGTGCACGGTGACCAGCCCACGGGCGAGCAGGTCACCGAGGAGGACCTGGACCACCCCGAGGGCGAGATCCAGGTCGGCGGCGAGATCCACCACCGCCACCGGCTGCCTGGCGCACTCCACCAGCCGCCGGTGCTCGGGTTGCAGCCCCGGCTGGCCGTACGGGTCGACGCCCGCCGCGGCCAGCACGAACGCCACCAGGTCGAAGCCGCCGACGGCGGGCCGCACCCGGCCACCGGTCAGGGTGTACGGGCGTACCACCGGGCCGGCCGCGCCGTCCAGCCACTCGTGCTGGTGACCCGGCTGCTCAGCCCGCATCGGCGAGCCCCGCCGCCCGCGCCGGGGCGGTCAGGTTCTCGCCGACCCGGACGACCAGCATCGCCATCTCGTAGGCCACCAGGCCGATGTCGGCGTCCGCCGCACAGGCCACCGCCAGGCAGGCGCCCTGCCCGGCAGCGGTCACGAAGAGGTACGCCTCCTCCATCTCCACCACCGTCTGCCGGACGCCACCGGCGGCCAACTGCCGGCTGGCCCCCTTGGCCAGGCTGGAGAAGCCCGAGGCCAGCGCGCAGAGGTGTTCGGCGTCGGCCCGGTCCAGCCCGGCGGAGGCACCGAGCAGCAGACCGTCGGCGGAGAGGACCACGGCCTGCTGGGCCGCCGGCACCCGCTCCACCAGTTCGTCGAGCAACCAGCCGAGATCGGCGTTCTGCCGTGTCGTGTGCACCACTAGGCGTCCCTCTCAGTCGCGGTCGGATCGGGCGTCGGCACCGGGCCGGCCGACGACGGGGATGCCCCGGCGTCGGACCGCCCCGGGTCGCCGCCCGCGGTCGGGGCGGGTCGGGCCGGCGGGACCGGGTGGACGCCGCTGCTGTCCAGCCGTCCCCGGGTGGTGCCGGCCTGTAGGGCCGACATCTGCCGCCGTACCTCCTCGGGGGAGCGGGTGGTGGTCGGGTCGGGGCCGACCGGCGGGCGCGGCGGACGGGCCACCGGGCCCCGGCGGCGGACCCGGCGGGGCAGGCCGTCGCCATCGACGGCGGCCTCCACCGACGAGGTACGGGCCGGGGCGAACGGCAGCACCGTCTGGTCCGGTCGCTCCCGGGTGGTCCGGGTGGTCCGCGGTCGGGGCAGGGTGGTCAGCCGGGTCACCGACGCGGCCGGACGGTCCCGGGTCGGCGGGGCGATCGGCGGCTCCTCGGTGATCAGATCGGCCGGCAGGCGCACCAGTGCGGTGAGCCCGACCGGCGTCCCGGTCCGCAGGGTGACCTGGACGCCGTGCCGGGCGGCCAGCCGCGAGACCACGAACAGGCCGAGCCGGGCGCTGTCGGCCGGGTCGAACTCGGGCGGGGTGGCCAGCCGCCGGTTGGCGTCCTCCACCGCCTGCGGCGTCATCCCGAGCCCGTGGTCGGTGATCTCGACGAGGTAGCCGTCGACGACCGGCGCCCCGGTCACCTCGACCCGACGCTCGGGCGGGGAGAAGGCGGTCGCGTTCTCGATCAGCTCGGCGAGCAGGTGGATGACGTCGGCGACGGCCCGGCCGAGCAGCCCGGCCGGCCCGACCCGGCCGATGTCCACCCGGTCGTACGCCTCGACCTCGGAGATCGCGCCGCGCAGCACGTCCAGCAGGGCGACCGGCTGCCGCCAGCCCCGGCCCGGTGCCGCCCCCGCCAGGATGACCAGGTCCTCGGCGTGCCGGCGCAGCCGGGTCGCCAGGTGGTCGACGCGGAACAGCTCGGCCAGCTCGTCCGGGTCCTCGGCGCGACGTTCCATCCGGTCGAGCACGGCGAGCTGCCGGTGCACCAGACCCTGACTGCGCCGGGCGAGGTTGAGGAAGACCTCGTTCAGCCCCCGCCGCAGCGTCACCTCGTCGATCGCCGACCGCACCGCCACCCGGCTCACCTCGGTGAACGCCCGGCCGACGTCACCGATCTCGTCCGCACCGTAGGACAGCGGCGGGGCCTCCCTGGCGACGTCGACCTGTTCGCCCCGGCGCAGCCGGGCCACCACGTCGGGCAGCCGGTGCCCGGCCAGCTCCAGCGCGGCGTTGCGCACGGCGGACAACCGGCGGGCCAGCGTCCGACCGACCCGGATGGCGACCAGCAGCGACACCCCGATCGCGACGAGGCCCAGCACCCCGGCGACGCCGAGGCGCAGCAGGATCGTGACGGCGACCGGTACGGACCGTTCGGCCAGCCCGTCGGCCTGGCTGAGTTCGAAGTCACGCAGCTCCTGCTGGACGGCCGCCTGGCTGGCCTGCCAGGCCGCCGGGTCGATCGGCGGGAGGCCGGACGGCCCGGCGCTGAGCAGCTGCTCCTGCATGGTGCGGAGCCGGACGAACGCCTCCCCCTCCACCAGCCGCTGGTAGGCGGCCCGGTCGGCGGCCGGCAGGTCGGCCACCGCCGACTCGGCGAGGAACCGTTCGTTGGCGATGGTCTGCACCAACCGCAGGTGCTCGCCCTCGGTGAACCGGCCGGCGACGAACGCCCCGGCGAGCATCGCGTCGGTCTGGCCGAGCAGTTCGCGGGAGCGGCCGACCGCGGTCAGGGCGAGTGCCTGCCGGTTCAACTCGGCGTCGGGCAGCGCCGCCGTCGCGGCGAACGCCTGGAAGGCCGAGGAGATCATGCCGCTGTACAGGCCGATGGCACCGGCCCGGTCGACCTGCCGGCGGTCGATGAACCCCCGACCGGCCGGCAACGCCTCCAGGGCGGCGCCGAGCGCGTCGAGCCGGGCGTTGAGCAGGTCACCGGCGGCGTCCCGCAGTGCGTCGCCGGCCATCATCCGACGCAGCTCGACGATCGCCTCGTCGGTGCGTCGCCGCTGGTCGGCGAGGGCGGGCAGGGTGCCGGTGCCGGCCAGTTGGATCACCGAGGCCCGCCGCTCCCGTTGCAGCTCGGCCACCACCCGCTCGCCGGGGCGGCCGAAGTCCGACAGCAGGGTCCGGGCGGCGAGCAGGTCGAGTGCCGGCCCGAAGGTCAACGTGGTGGCGAAGATCCATAGCGCCAGGAGGGCGGCCACCGGGGTGACGACCAGGGCGGTCAGCTTGGCGCGGATCGGCCAGTCGCGGGTGTCCATGAGTCCTCGCCCGGGCGGGAGTGTCGGCGGTGTCGCCGGCACCGACCGGGCGGTTCCGGCATCGATGCCGGGCACCGGCACGGCACCTCGGGCAGGATACGTAATCCTGACGCTCAGCACTACCGTGCGTCTCCCGGCGTCACCGCTGCGTCGCTGCCCCGCCCCGCCCCGGCCGGCCGGCACCTGACCTGGCCGCACCCGGGTTGATCAGGCATTGGCGGGGGCCCGCACCGACCCCGGGCCGGCCTGCGGACCGATGGAAAAATGTGACCGGATTTCCACCTGATCGGCCCCGGACGCACGTCGTGGCCCCTTCGTCCCGGTCGGGATCGGCGTGGGCGGAGGAAATTCGCCGGATCGGGATTGGTGATCAGTGCGGGGAGGGAATACCGCAGGGCGAAGGAGGAGCCATGTCGCCCACGCAGATAGTCCTACTGGTTCTCGCCGTACTGGTGGTGGCGGCGCTGGTCGCCGTGGCCGTGGTGGCCAACCGCCGACGCGCCCTGCGGTCCCGGTTCGGCCCGGAGTACGACCGGGTGGTCGCGGAGCAGGACAGCCGCAGCGCCGCCGAGCGGGAGCTGCGCGAGCGGGAGCGCCGCCACGCGGAGCTGACGCTCACCCCGCTCGGCCCGACCGAGCGGGCTCGGTACGCCGCCGCCTGGGAGGAACTCCAGGTCCGCTTCGTCGACGCGCCGGCCGAGGCCGTCGGGGACGCTGACGAACTGGTCAGCCGCCTGATCGCCGACCGGGGCTACCCGACCGGGGAGTTCGCCGAGCAGGCCGCGCACCTGTCCGTGGAGCACGCCCGCACCCTGACCCACTACCGGGAGGCGCACGAGATCCGGCTGCGCAACGAGCGTGGCGAGGCCGGCACCGAGGATCTCCGGCAGGCCGTCGTCCACTACCGCGCCCTCGTCGCCGACCTGCTCGGCGAGGAGCCGGTCGGGCAGCGCCTCCCGCAGCAGCAGCACCCGGACAGCCCGCAGGACGCCACCACCCGCTGAGGAGACACCGCCATGCGCCAGGACGAGCAGCAGTTGCCCACCGACCACTCCGAGGTCGTCCGGTCCACCCCGGTGGCGGTACCGCCGCCGGACGCGGTGGACGCCGAGCCCGTCGGCCGGCACGGCACGGCCCGCGACGACCGGGACCGCGACGGCGTCGACGACCGGGACGCCATCGACCACGACGACGACGGCATCGACGGCGACGGTTTCGACGACCGGGACGGCTTCGACAACCACGACGGCTTCGACGGCCCACGGGCCGACGACGGGTCGCCCCGTGCCCGCCCGTACCCCCGTGACGACGCCGACCTGGCGACCGACCGGGAGACGCCGGCCGGCACCGACCCGGACGGGGACCGGCGGCCGGAGTTCCACGAGCCCGCGCCGCTGCCCACCACCTTCGGGGCGGCCAGCGTGGGCGACGCGGTGGCCGCGTCGGCGCTGGCCGGTGGCCGGCCGCAGGACGAGCGGGACGCCCGGGACGAGGACCTCGCCGTGCCCGGTGACGGTGCGCCTGGGCGGACCGAACCGTTCGACGACGAGCGGGCCGACCCGACCGCGGCGGACCGGATCCACGACCGGGACCACCACTCGACCGGGACCGCCGGGGCGGACGCCGACAGGTCGACGGACGCGAACGTGCCCAGCGACGCGGCGACGCTGTTCGAGGCGGACGCCGCGCAGGGCTTCCGGGACCGTTGGCGTGACGTGCAGCTCCGGTTCGTCGACGACCCCCGGGGCGCGGCCGGCGAGGCGCAGTCGCTCGTCGAGGAGGCGATCACGGCCCTCGCCGAGGCGCTCGCCGCGCAGAAGGAGAAGCTGGGCGGCTGGCAGGGTGCCGACGAGGCCGACACCGAGCAGCTCCGGGTGGCCGTCCGGCGGTACCGCGACTTCCTGGACCGCGTGCTGGGCCGCTGAACCGCCGCGCGGACGGCCCGCCGGCTCCGGACCGGACCACCCACCACCCACCTGTGTCGACGCCCCGGCCGGGCCACTCCCGGTCGGGGCGTCGACGGTTCGCCCACCGATCCGACCCGGACCTCTGGCATGAAAACCCGCACGAGGGGTAATAGCGCGCCCGGCGAGCGCCGACGGCGCATCGGAAGGGTGGCGGACGATGGACGGTGCCGGGCTCAGACTGAACATGAACGTGCTGGATTACGGAATCCTCGCGCTCTACTTCGTCACCGTGCTCGGGGTCGGTTTCGCCGCCCGCCGGGCGATCCGCACCAGCGTCGACTTCTTCCTCTCCGGGCGTTCACTGCCCGCCTGGGTGACCGGCTTGGCCTTCGTCTCGGCCAACCTGGGCGCCCTGGAGATCATCGGGATGGCCGCCAACGGCGCGCAGTACGGCATCATGACCGTCCACTACTACTGGATCGGCGCCGTACCGGCGATGATCTTCCTGGGCATCGTGATGATGCCGTTCTACTACGGCTCCCGGGTGCGCAGCGTCCCGGAGTACCTGCGGCTGCGGTTCAACCGCCCGACCCACCTGTTGAACGCGATCAGCTTCGCGGTCGCCCAGGTGCTGATCGCCGGGGTCAACCTGTACGCGCTGGCGCTGATCATGCAGGCGCTGCTCGGCTGGCCGCTCTGGCTGGCGATCGTCGTCGGTGCGGCGATCGTGCTGGCCTACATCACCGTCGGCGGGCTCTCCGGCGCGATCTACAACGAGGTGCTCCAGTTCTTCGTCATCATCGCCGGGCTGGTGCCGATCACCGTCATCGGCCTGGTGAAGGTCGGCGGCTGGTCCGGCCTGATGGACTCGGTGCGCGACTCCAAGCTCGGCGAGGCCGGGCTGCACGCCTGGGAGGGCACCGGCAGCACCGCCAACCCGCTCGGCGCGCACTGGCTGGGCATCGTGTTCGGGCTCGGGTTCGTGCTCTCCTTCGGCTACTGGACCACCAACTTCGCCGAGGTGCAGCGGGCGCTGTCGGCCAAGAACATGAGCGCCGCCCGGCGTACGCCGATCATCGCCGCGTACCCGAAGCTGGTCATCCCGGTGGTGACCGTGATCCCCGGTCTGATCGCGCTGGTCACCGTCAAGGGACTGGGGGCCGAGTCCGGTGACCTGGTCTACAACAACGCGATTCCGCTGCTGATGCGCGACCTGCTGCCCAACGGGGTGCTCGGGATCGCGGTCACCGGCCTGGTCGCCTCGTTCATGGCCGGCATGGCGGCCAACGTCAGCGGCTTCAACACCGTCTTCACCTACGACATCTGGCAGGCGTACGTCCGCAGGGAACGCTCCGACGAGTACTACATCCGGATCGGGCGGATCGCCACCGTGGGCGGGGTGGTGGTGGGCATCGGCACCGCGTTCATCGCCGCCGGGTTCAGCAACATCATGAACTACATCCAGGCGCTGTTCTCCCTGTTCAACGCCCCACTGTTCGCCACCTTCATCATCGGCATGTTCTGGAAGCGGATGAGCGCGCTGGCCGGTTTCTGGTCGCTGCTGGCGGGCACCCTGGCCGCGCTGGCGACCTACCTGCTCTACAAGGCCGGCGTGGTGGACTTCAACTCCGACCTGGAGGAGAGCTTCTGGGGCGCGGGCATCGCCTTCGTCACGGTCGCCGTGGTCGCCGCGGTGGTCACCCCGCTGACCCGTCCCAAGCGGGCCGAGGAGTTGCAGGGTCTGGTCTACGGGATGGGTGGGATCGACCTGAAGGGCGACGTGCTCGCCGGGGACCAGGTCTGGTGGCGGTCGCCGGTGCTGCTGGGCGCGATCGCGCTGGTGCTGGCCGTGCTCTTCTACATCCCGGTCTTCTGAGGCTACATCCCGGTCTTCTGAGCCCGGTCCGTCACGAGAGGGAGGCGCAGGCGTGGACCAGCACAGCGAACGCGCGAACGACCCGCAGGTCGCCGAGACCGAGAACGAACGCAAGCGGTCCGCCGCCGCCCGGCTGTTCGACATCCGCCGGGTCATCGGTGGTATCTTCGTGGTGTACGGGGTGATCGTCGGCCTGGTCGGTCTCTTCGACTCGGCTGCCGAGATCGACAAGGCGCAGGGCGTCCGGATCAACCTGTGGGCCGGGCTGGCGATGCTGGCCTTCGGGCTGTTCATGCTGGCCTGGCAGTGGCTGCGCCCGGTGGTGCCGCCCACCACCGAGGAGGCCCGGGAGGTCTGATCCGCCCGGCATGGGGTCGCCCGGACGGGGTACCCGGGCGCGGGAAGCGTCTGGGACAGGAGGGCGGCACCATGACCGACCGTGACCCGAACCGACCGTTGGAGGAGCGCCCGGAGGTGGCCGCCGCGGTGGACGACGATTCCACCGTGCCGCGGTTCTCCCGGGGCGGCGCCGGTCCGGCCGATCCGGCTTTCGTCGCGCCGGGTGACCAGTCCGGTGGTGCGACCGAGGAGCTGATCGGTGACCCGTACGCCGCCGGCACCGGGGCCACCGGAACCGGCACCGGGGCCGGTGGGGACAACATCCGCACCGGGGCGGAGCAGCCCTGGGAACCGGAGGACCTGGTCATGGCGCGCGGGCAGGACCTGACCCCGGAGAACCTGGAGCGGGCCCGGCGTGACCTGGCCGAGATGGGTCGGGCCGCGGTGGAACGTACCGTCCCCTGAGGCCGGCGCGACAGCGGCCCGGCACACGGGTGGGCCCCCGGCCCGACCTCTCGGTCGGACCGGGGGCCCGGGTGCGCCCGCCGCGTCAGTGCCTCACTCCAGCCGCGGCGGGCTGGTTCGTCAGAGCGCCGGGTAGGCGTTCTTCATGAGCTCCTGGAACTGCGCGGAGAACCAGGCGCCGGAGATCGGAGCGTTGGGCAGCGCGCCGCTCATGCTGTTGCCGTTGCGGGCGTTACCGGTGTAGGTCGGGTCGCACATCCGGTCGAAGCCCTTGCCCTCGTTGTTCGGGATGAGGGAGCTGGAGCCGTCGGACTCACCCGGGGGCTTCACCCAGACGTAGGCGTCGATGCCCGGCTCGGGGTTGGCCTTCGGCCGCTCGCCGAGACCCGCACCGGCCTGGTTGCACCAGTTGCCGGCGTGGAACCGACGGTCGACACGGCCACCGTTGACGTAGGTGTCGACGCTGGTCGTCGCGCCCGGGCCGGTGGGCCGGGCGGTGCCGCCCCAGCCGTTACGGGAGGTGTCGATCAGCATGCCGATGTTGCTGTTGAAGCCGACCGAGATCAGCTTGGTGCGGAACGCCTGGGCGAACGACAGCTCGTCGACGTAGTAGTTCCAGTCGATCCACTTGGACTGGCGGACGGTCTGGCCGTTCACCGTGTCGGTGATCTTGACGTACGGCTCCTTCAGGGCGGAGTAGTTCGCCGTGTTGGTGATGAAGCCGTGCACGTTGTTCACGGTGCTGCCGGAGGCGACCGCGGCGGTCTTCAGGATGTCGGCGGTCGGGCCGAAGTTGGTGTCCCAACCCAGCCAGCCGTGGTGACCGGCGTCGATGTAGTTGTAGACGTTGCCGATCGGGCCCAGCTTGGCCAGGGCGTAGCCGACGCCGTTGACGTACGCGCCGTTGGCCTTCACCACGTCACACTGCACCGTGCCACCGGCGTTGCCGGAGGTGTTGGTGACCAGGTTCGGCAGCGAGTCGATCTCGATGATGTTGATGATCCGCAGGCTGGCGTACTTGGCCTGGCTCTGGATCGCGGCGATCGGGTCGATGTACTCCGACTTGTAGCGCGGCAGTTCGTCGGCGGCCAGCTCACCGTTGGAGGCGAGCGCCGAGCAGTCCCGGCCGGGCAGGTTGTAGATCACGAACTGGATGTAGCCGGCACCCTGGGCGAGGGCGGCGTCCAGGTGGTCCTTGACGCCCATCGCGCCGTTGGAGCTGCTGTCCGGCGTGCCGTTGATCGCGGCGATCCGGTCCAGCCAGACGGCGGTCGGGTTGTTGGAGACCCGGCTGCCACCGGCCTCGGCGTCCGCCTTGGCCTTCCACTCCGGGTTCACGTAGCCCTTGACCCCGGCGTAGGGGTTGTCCACCTTCTGCCCCGGCGGGGGCGTGGTGGGCGGAGGCGTCGTGGGCGGCGGGGTGGTGGGCGGCGGGGTGGTCGGCGGAGGCGTGGTGGGCGGCGGGGTGGTGGTCGGCGGCGGGGTGGTGGGCGTGACGCCACCGCAGACCACCCCGTTCAGGGTGAACGAGGTCGGCTTGGGGTTGCTGCCGCTCCACGAGCCGTTGAACCCGAGGGTGGTGCTGCCGCCGCGACCCAGCGAGCCGTTGTAGGACTCGTTGGTGGCGGTCACGTTCTGGCCGCTCTGCGACCACTTGGCCGACCAGCCCTGGGTCACCCGCTGGCTGCTGTTGGGGAAGGTGAAGCCGAGGGTCCAGTTGCTGATCGGGTCACCCACGTTGCGGATGGTGACGTTGGCGGTGAAGCCACCGGACCAGTCGTTGGTGGTGTAGTCGATGCTGCACTGGGTGGCGGCCTGCGCCGCGGTGACCGGGATGGTCACCAGCCCGCCCGCGACCAGCACGCTCGCCCCGGTGAGGGCGAACGCCCGGCGTCGGGCGGACAGACTTCTCCACAGATTCATGCCTTTTGCACTCCTTGGGCGAGACCGGCACCACGAGGGGACCGGCAAGTGGCGCGTGAGCGTCCTGGGGTACGGACGACCCCGGCGCCAACGGGACATCTCGGGGGGTGCCCGACCCGGGGGACGGGCGTGGTGGTGGTGAGCTTCACCGGCCCGCACGGACCGGTCGGCGGCGACGTCGTCCGGTGCACCGGTTGCCCTCGACCCCTGCCGTGCGCGGTGTGGCTCCCCGAACCGCGTGCAGCGATTCTTGCATGGGAGCGCTTCCATGGCAATGGCTCGATACTTCGCGGCAACCTGGCCGCAACGCCCGGATCGGCATCCGGGCCGCTACGAGCCTATCTCCGCCCAGCTCGGCCGCGAGCGCCCCGACCGCGCAGCCGGGCGGTAATCCCGACACAAGCGGCCCAGGGGCCTTATGGGTCGCATCATCGGTAAAGCCGAAAACACGAATCTTTCCCCGAATAAGTCGTGAAACCGTCTAACGTCGGTCATAGCTCGACTGTCGTCGGGCTCAGGACAACAGGGGATGGAGTGACGCAGGTCATGGCTAACAAGATGCTCGGGAAGGTTGTCGCGGGTGCCGCTCTCGGTGGCGCGTCCCTTCTGGTGTTCACGCCGGGGATCGCGTTCGCGGACGGTCACCACGACGGCGAGAGCCGGGACGGCAAGGTCTTCGCCAAGCCGCACGTCGTCAAGCCCGGCGAAGAGGTCAAGCTCATCGAGATCTGCCCGGAGGCGCAGGAACACGCCTTCGTCTGGTCCAAGGTCACCGGCAAGGTCAAACTCAGGCCCGCCGACGGCCGCGGCGAGGAACACGGCGGCTGGAAGGACGACGAGGGCCGGGACGAGGACCACGGCAAGGGCGAGGACCACGGCAAGGGCGAAGAGGGCAAGGGCGAAGGCCACGGCAAGCCCGACGAGGGCAAGGGCCCCGACGACAACGGCCCCAAGCCGCAGCCCCCGGCCGAGGGCGGCCAGCCTCCGGCGGACGGCGGTCAGCCCCCGGCGGGCGGCCAGGGCGGTGGCTTCATGGCCGCCGACCAGGGCCCGGACCACGGCGGCAAGCCCGACGAAGGCAAGGGCGAGGAACACGGCAAGCCCGACGAAGGCAAGGGCGACGAGCACGGCAAGCCCGACGAAGGCAAGGGCGACGAGCACGGCAAGCCCGACGAAGGCAAGGGCGACGAGCACGGCAAGCCCGACGAAGGCAAGGGCGACGAGCACGGCAAGCCCGACGAAGGCAAGGGCGAGGAACACGGCAAGCCCGGCGAGGAGTCCGGCGAGCACGGCTGGGACGAGGAGTCCGACGAGGGCGACTGGCAGGGCCACGAGGGCTACGGCCAGGAGGACGAGTACGGCTACGGCAAGGACGAGGGCGGCTGGGAGCACAAGCGGGACTTCGTCTACTACGGCGAGGCCAAGGTCTCCTGGGACGCCCGTCCGGGCCGGTACGAGCTGAACGGCTCGTGCGGCGAGGGCGAACTGGTCGTCCTGCCGAAGGGTCACGTCGACGGCGGTGACGGTGGGATGACCACCACCGACGCCGACCGGGGCATGGTCGCCGGCGGGGCCGGCATGATCGGCGCAGCCGCTCTCGGCGGCATCGTGCTGATGCGTCGGCGTCGGGCCGATGAGCTCGGCTGACCCGACGGCGACACGGGCCGGCGGCCGTCACGGGAGACCGTGGCGCGCCGCCGGCGCGGCCGTCGTCGTCCTCCTCGCCATGGCCGGCTCCGGCCTGATCGGCGCGTCGATCCGGACCACGCCCCCGCCCCGTCCACCGCAGCCGGCGGCCCAGGCCGCGCCGCACACCACCCCGACGGACGCCCCGGCCGGGGACACCGGGCCGGTCGACGACCCGGACGCGCAGGTCCCCGCCGACGCGAGCGTGCCGCCGGGCCCCGCCCCGCTGCCCCGCTCCGCCCCCACCACGATCCTGATTCCCAGGATCGGGGTCGACGCGGGGATCATGCCGCTGGGCACCAACCCGGACGGCACGGTCCAGGTGCCCCCGCTGGACCAGGCCCAGCAGGCCGGCTGGTACGAGCCGGGGGTCAGCCCCGGCGAGACCGGCAACGCGGTGATCGTCGGGCACGTCGACTCGGCGCAACTCGGGCCGGCGGTCTTCTTCCAGCTCGGCTCGCTCCTGCCCGGCGACACCGTCGCGGTGGCGCGGGCCGACGGCAGCACCGCCACGTTCACCGTCGACGAGGTGCGGTCGTACCCGAAGACGCAGTTCCCCACCGACCTGGTGTACGGCCCGAACGACCGTCCCGGGCTGCGGGTGGTGACCTGCGGCGGCCAGTTCGACCAGGCCGCCGGCAGCTACCAGGACAACGTGATCGTCTTCGCCACGCTGACGTCCTGAGCCGGCCCGCGACCGGCCACCACACGATCGCGCCCGTGCCGGGGGTCCCGGCACGGGCGCGATCGGCGTACGGTCAGGCGGCGGCGGACGTCCGCACCAGGGTACGGATCTGCCGTAGCAGCACCGACAGCGAGGCGAGGTCCGCCCGCGACTCGTCGAACTCCCCCATCGCCCGGTGCGCCCGGTGGATCGAGGTGGCGTTCGACTGCTCCCACTGGAGCACCCGCTCCTGCGGCGGCAGGTCACCCGGGGTGGAGTCGAGCACCTCCCCGGTGAGCGCGGCCAGCGCGGCGTACAGGTCGTAGCGCAGCGCCATCCGGGCCAACGTCTGCCAGCGGTCCTCGCGCGGCAGCAGGGAGATCTTCGACAGCAGCGAGTCCACCCGGAACCGGTCGGAGAGCACGAAGTAGACCGAGGCCACCTCGCCGACGTCGCGGCCACTGGTCCGCGCCGTCTCCACCACGTCCAGCAGACCGAAGCTGTACATCAGCCGGGTCGCCCGCCCGGCCAGCTCGGCCGGCAGCCCCCGGGCGGTCATCGCGTCGACGTGCGCCTGCAACGACTCCCGCTCGCTGCCGTGGAACCGGTCCTGGAGGTCGGGAAGCAACCGGGCCACCCCGTCGCGGAGCCGCTCGATCTCGGCGGGCACGTCGATCGGCGAGCGCCGGTTGGTCACCAGCCACCGGACGGCCCGGTCGAGCAGCCGGCGGGTGTCCAGGTAGACGCTGGTCTGCAACTCCGGCGGGACCCGGTTGTCCAGCGCCTCGACCGCGTCCCACAGCTCGCGCAGCCCGAAGACCTCCCGGACCACCACGTACGCCCGGATCACGTCGGCCGCCGACGCGGCCGTCTCCTCGACGACCCGGAACACGAACGAGATGCCGCCCCGGTTGATCGCCTCGTTGACCAGGACCGTGGTGACGATGTCCCGGCGCAGCCGGTGCTGGGCCATCCGGTCGGCGAACCGTTCGCGCATCGGCGTCGGGAAGTAGTTGACCAGGACGTCGGTCGTCCACTCCTCGTCCGCGAGCCCCTCGGCCAGGATCTCCCGCTCCAGCACGATCTTGACGTACGCGAGGAGCACCGCGAACTCCGGCGCGGTCAGCCCGGACTCGGTGCGTACCGCCAGCTCCTCGTCCGGGGGCAGCGCCTCCAGCGCCCGGTCGAGCTGGCCGGCCCGCTCCAGTTCGCTGATCATCCGGCGGTGCACCGGCAGCAGCGAGGCGGCCTGGGCCTGC
Source organism: Micromonospora sp. SCSIO 07396 (assembly GCF_053667945.1). Lineage (NCBI taxonomy): Bacteria > Bacillati > Actinomycetota > Actinomycetes > Micromonosporales > Micromonosporaceae > Micromonospora > Micromonospora sp. SCSIO 07396. Next base: position 500,951 of record NZ_CM132210.1, on the reverse strand, counting down.
GAGTTGTTGATCGCCCGTGCCTGGTCGTAGTTGTCCCGCAGCACCAGTTCGGCGACCTCGTCGGTCATCTGGGCGAGCAGTTCGTCGCGGGCGGGCACGTCCAGCGCGCCGTCGGCGACCGCCGTGTTGAGCAGGATCTTGATGTTCACCTCGTGGTCGGAGCAGTCCACCCCGGCCGCGTTGTCGATGAAGTCGGTGTAGATCCGGCCGCCGGTGGACGCGTACTCGATCCGGCCGAGCTGGGTGCAGCCCAGGTTGCCGCCCTCGCCGACGACCCGGCAGCGCAGGTTCTTGCCGTCCACCCGGATCGCGTCGTTGGACTTGTCGCCCACCTCGGCGTTGGTCTGGCTGGACGCCTTCACGTAGGTGCCGATGCCGCCGTTCCAGAACAGGTCCACCGGTGCGGTGAGGATCGCCTTCATCAGCTCCGCCGGGCTGAGCTGGGTGACGTCGTCGTCCAGGCCGATGGCCGCCCGCACCTGCGGGGTGATCGGGATCGACTTGGCCCCGCGCGGGAAGATCCCGCCACCTTCGGAGATCAGCTTCGGGTCGTAGTCCTCCCACGACGACCGGGGGAGGTCGAACAGGCGCTTGCGCTCCTGGAACGACGTCGCGGCGTCCGGGTCCGGGTCGAGGAAGATGTGCCGGTGGTCGAACGCGGCCACCAGCCGGATGTGCTCGGAGAGCAGCATCCCGTTGCCGAACACGTCGCCCGACATGTCGCCGACGCCGACCACGGTGAAGTCGGCCGTCTGGGTGTCGTGGCCCAGCTCGCGGAAGTGCCGCTTGACCGACTCCCAGGCGCCCCGGGCGGTGATGCCCATCTTCTTGTGGTCGTAGCCGGCGGAGCCGCCGGAGGCGAACGCGTCGCCCAGCCAGAAGCCCTGCGCCGCCGAGATCTGGTTGGCGATGTCGGAGAACGTGGCGGTGCCCTTGTCCGCCGCCACCACCAGGTACGGGTCGTCGGGGTCGTGCCGCACCACGTCGGTCGGCGGCACGATGTCACCGGAGACGATGTTGTCGGTGACGTCGAGCATCGCGCCGACGAACTCCTGGTAGCAGGCGACCGCCTCGTCCCGGTCCCCCGGCTTCTGCTTGAGCACGAAGCCGCCCTTGGCACCGACCGGCACGATCACCGCGTTCTTCACCATCTGCGCCTTGACCAGGCCGAGCACCTCGGTCCGGAAGTCCTCCCGCCGGTCGGACCAGCGCAGCCCGCCCCGGGCCACCGGCCCGTAGCGCAGGTGCACGCCCTCGAACCGGGGCGAGTACACGAAGATCTCGAACTTGGGCCGGGGCGCCGGCAGGTCCGGGATGGCCTGCGGGTCCAGCTTGAACGCCACGTACGGCTTGGGCCGCCCGTCGGCGCGCTTCTGGTAGAAACTGGTCCGCAGGGTGGCCTGGATCAGCGTCAGGTAGGCGCGCAGGATGCGGTCCTGGTCGAGGCTGGCCACGTCGTCCAGGGCGACGCCGATCGCGTCGACCAGCTCGGCGCTGCGTTCCCGGCGCTGCTCCGCCTCGCGCCCGTCCGGGGCGAACCGCACCTCGAACAGTTCCACCAGCAGCGCCGCGATCCGCGGGTAGGCGATGAAGGTCTGCTCCATGTACTCCTGGGAGAAGACCGCCCCGGTCTGCCGCAGGTACTTCGCGTACGCCCGCAGCACCACCACCTGCCGCCAGGTCAGGCCACCGCGCAGGACCAGCTCGTTGAAACCGTCCACCTCGGCCTCGCCCCGCCAGGCGGCGGCGAAGGCGTTCTCCACGTGCGGGCGCACCTCGGCCAGCTCCTGGTGCCCCTCGGGCAGGCGCAGCCCGAAGTCGTACAGGAAGACCCGGCCGTCGATCCGGTCCACCTCGTACGGGTGCTCGTCGACCACCCGGACGCCCAGCGAGTGCAGCACCGGCAGCACGGCGGAGAGCATCATCGGCTCGCCGTACCGGTAGACCTTGAACCGGACGTCCATCGCCTCGTCGGCCGGCTGCCCGGCCCGGGACGCCCACTGCTTGCGGAACAGGTGCATCTCCAGCTGGCCGGGCTCCTCCAGCAGCTCCAGCTTGGCCAGGTCCTTCATCGCCTCGTACGGCGTGTGGGTGTCCTTGTAGCCCTCCGGGAACGCGTCGGCGTACCTGGTGAACAGGCGCTTGGACTGCTCGTCGCCGAGCTTGCGTTCCAGCACCAGCCGGTAGTCGTCGTCCCAGAGCCGGGTGGCGTCGGCCAGCTCCTCGGCGAGCAGGTCGGCGTCGATCTCGCCGGGCGGCCGGTTGGGGTCGGTGCGGACGATGAAGTGCACCCGGGCCAGCATCGACTCGGTGACCCGGGTGGTGTAGTCCACCCCGACCCCGTTCAGCTCCCGCAGCAGGATGTCCTGCATGCGCAGCCGGTTCTGGGTGGTGAACCGGTCCCGGGGCAGATAGATCAGGCAGGAGATGAACCGCCCGTACGCGTCGCGGCGCAGGAACACCCGCAGCTGCCGGCGGCCGGCCATCCGCAGCACGCCGACCACCGCGTGGTACAGGTCGTCGGTCTTGATCTGGAACAGCTCGTCGCGCGGGTAGGTCTCCAGGATCTGGAGCAGGTCCTTGCCGGAGTGGCTGCGCTGGCTCAACCCGGAGCGGTCCAACACCTCGGCCACCTTGCGGCGGACCACCGGCAGCTCCCGCACGCTGGTCCGGTACGCCGCGGTGGAGAACAGGCCGAGGAACCGCCGTTCGCCGACCACCGCACCGGAGGAGTCGAAGATCTTGAAGCCGATGTAGTCCAGGTAGGCCGAACGGTGCACGGTGGCCCGCGAGTTGGCCTTGGTGATGATCAGCAGCCGCTTCTCCATCACCTTCTCGTGCGCCTCCGGCGTCATCGACGACAGCGCCCGCGCCTCGGGCGAGTCCGACCGCAGGATGCCCAGCCCGGTGCCGAGCACCGCCTCCAACGCCGGGCCGCCCTGCCCACCGGAGTCGACCAGCCGGTACTCCCGGTAACCGAGGAAGGTGAAGTGGTCGTGGGCCAGCCAGCGCAGCAGCTCCACCGAGTCGGTGATGTCCTTCTCCGGCACCGGCGGGCGGTCGTCCGCCGTCCGGGCCGAGGCCAGTTCGTCGGCGAGCGCCAGGGCCCGCTGGCGCATCTTCGGCCAGTCCTCGACGGCTTCCCGCACGTCGGTGAGCACCCGCTGCAACTCGCGGCGCAACTGGTCCCGCTGGTCGGCGTCGCGGACCGGATCGATCTCGATCCGCATCCAGCTCTCCACCAGGTCGCCGGCGATCGCGTCGTCCGGCTCCACGTCGGCGGAGACCTCGGTCAGCCGGCCCAGCGGCTCCCGCCGGACCACCACCAGCGGGTGGACCAGCAGGTGTACGTCGAGGTGGTGGGCGTTGAGCAGGGCGGTCACCGAGTCGACCAGGAACGGCATGTCGTCGGTGACGATCTCGACGACGGTGTGGTGCTGGTCGGCGTCGGGGGGCAGGATACGCAGCTTCAGCTCGCCCGGCACCCGCTGCTGGGCGAGGTCCCGGTGGGCCCGCGCGGCGTCGAGCATCTCCTCGGCGGTGAACCCGATCAGCTCCTCGTCCGGCGCGAACCGCCAGAACCGGCCCACCAGGGTCGCCGCGTCGTGGTCGTCACCGGCCAGCGCCACCGCCTGCGCCACCAGGCGTTCCGCGTTGGGCACCGGCTCGTCGAGTTCGGCGTCCTCCACGTCCTCGCCGAGCGCCTCCACCGGAAGGCCCAGGTCGTAGAGGGTGTCGATGCTCGAACCGGTCATCCCGGTCACGCCGGTGTCGAGTCGGCCGTAGCCGTCCCCGTCGATCGGCGGGCTGTCCCCGTCGGTCGCCGAATCGAAGCTGTCGTCCCGGCCGGTGTCGCTCTGCCGGAGGTCGGGTACCGGTTTGATCGCCGGACGCCGGTCCATCGGTGCCACTCCCCTCGACGACCCACCGCGTTGTGGGTCACTCTGCCGCCCCACCATAGGCCCTGCCGCTTCGTGCCTCGGTCGGTGGACCAGGGGTGGGACGTCCCGGTTCGAGACTCTGGCCTGGCATCCGTGGCAGATGCCCGATCGGCCGGGTGCCGAGTACCCCGCCTCGGGATGTTCATCACACCTGTGGGTCCACCACTTCGGGCCGCCCGCCGGGGCCGACCCGCTGTGGTCACGGCGGTCGGTCCACGCCCGCGTACGGCCTGGCCGGGCGGCCCCGACGACCGCGCGGGGCGGTACGGGCGGCGACGGCGTACTAGCGTGCAGGGCAGCCCGCCGTCCGGAAGGTGCAGCTCCATGCCCCTGTCGTACCCCTACCGCCACCCCGGCACGCCCCTGCGACGGGGACTCGCGGCCCTGGCCGCCACCGTGCTGGCGGCCGGCGCCCTCGTCGGCTGCTCCACCGACGACGGGCTGGCGGGCAGCGTGGACGCGTTCCTCACCGGCTGGCGCTCCGGCAATCTGGACAAGGTGGGCTTCGTCGACCCGACCGGGACGAGAGTGCCCGCCGGCACCGTCGTCGAGGAACTCAAGGCCCTCTCCGGCGACCTCGCCGCCACCCCACCCGCCCTGCGGCGCGTCGGGGAGGCAGAGGTCACCAAGAACCTCGCCACCACCACGGTCGACATCCGGTGGACGCTGCCGGGCGGGGCGGACTGGGCCTACCAGCGGCCGGTCCGGTTGCGGCAGAACGCCGGCGACGACCGGTGGCAGGTGATCTGGGAACCGCAGGTGCTGCACGAGCAACTGACCAGGGGCGACCGGTTGACGCTGCGGCGGACCGCCGCGCCCCGGGCCGGGCTGCTCGACGGCGCGGGACAGCCGATCGTGACGCCCCGGCCGGTCGTCCGGATCGGACTGCAACCCGGCGAGATCCCGGACGTCGCGGCGCTGGTGGGGCGGCTCGACGCGGCATTCCGGGCGGTCCGGCCGCCGATCAGCCCCCCGGTCGACCTGGCCGACCTGCCGCAGCGGCTCCGCGACGCCGATCCGGACGCGTTCGTCGAGGTGGTGACGTTGCGGGACGAGGCCTACCGGCAGATCCGTTCCCGGATCTACGACCTGCCGGGGACGAAGTTCCGGGCCGAGAAGCTCGACCTGGCGCCGACCAGGGAGTTCGCCCGCGCCCTGCTCGGCACGGTCGACCCGGCACAGGCCGACGACCTCGCCGCCCACCCCGACCGGTACACCAAGGGCGACCTGGTCGGCCACGGCGGCCTCCAGGGCCGCTACGACGAGCGGCTGCGCGGCACCCCCGGCACCACCGTGGAGATCCGCCGGCCCACCCCCGAGGGTGGCAGCACCGTCGTCACCGAGGCGTTCCGGCACGAGCCGGGCCCCGGCCAGCCGGTCCGCACCAGCCTCGACGTGGCCACCCAGAACGCCGCCGACGGTGCGTTGCGGGGCGAGAAGCGACGCTCGGCCCTGGTGGCGGTGCGGGTCAGCGACGGCGCGGTGCTCGCCGCCGCCAACGGCCCCGGGGCGGCCGGGGAGAACCTGGCCTTCACCGCCCAGGTGCCGCCGGGCTCCACGTTCAAGACGGTCAGCGCCCTGGCCCTGCTGGACAAGGGGGCGGTCACCCCGCAGACCATCATCGACTGTCCCAGGACCAGCGTGGTGGACGGCCGCGCGTTCAAGAACTCCGACGACTTCGTACTGGGCAAGGTGCCGTTCCGCACCGACTTCGCGAAGTCCTGCAACACCGCGTTCGTCGCGCTGGCCCCGCAACTCGGCCCGGACGGGCTGGCCGCCACCGGTCGTACCCTCGGCTTGGAGGGCTCGTGGGACCTCGGCGCGGACGTCTTCACCGGCAAGGTCTCCACCGGCGGCGGGCCGACCGAGCAGGCCGCCGCCGCGATCGGCCAGGGCACCACCGTGGTCAGCCCGCTGGCCATGGCGGGAGTGACCGCCGCCGTCGCCCGGGGCCGCTTCGAGCAGCCGAAACTGGTGCTCGACCCGGCCCCTGCCGCGCCCGCCGCGGCCGGTCCGCCGCTGCGGGCCGAGTCGGTGGCGGCGCTGAAGACGATGATGCGCGAGGTGGTCACCGCCGGGACCGCCAAGGCGTTGGCCGACGTGCCGGGTGGCCAGGTGTACGGCAAGACCGGCACCGCCGAGTACGACGACGACCCGGCGCACACCCATGCCTGGTTCGTCGGATGGCGTGGCGACGTCGCGTTCGCCGTCTTCGTCGAGCAGGGCGGATCGAGTACGGCCAGCGCCGTCCCGATCGCCGAACGCTTCCTCCGCGCCCTCCGCTGACGCCCCTCCCCCACCCGCCCTCCGGTCTCGGCGTCCGGTCTCCGGTCTCGGCGTTCGGCCCTTGCGCCCGGTCTCGCGCTCGACGGGGGCGACGTAGCGGTATCCCGGGACCACGCCACATCGGCCCCGTTGCGGGGTCAGGCGGGCCGGGGCACGGTCAGGCGACCGGTTCCTCGGCGCGGCCCGGTGCGTCGACCGGGTCGGGCCCGGCATGGTGCGGCTGGGGTGGCAGCAGCCGGGGCGCGACGGCGTCCGGGGCCACGACCGGGGCCAGCCCGGCGACGACCGTGTTGACGATCTCGGCGGCGTACGCGCCATCCGGGTCGTAGTCGGGGTCGAAGACGGTCAGCTCGACGCCCAGGCAGTGCGGGGTGTCCACCAGCCCGGCGAGCAGGATCTCCAGCTCGGCGAAGGCGATCCCGCCCGGGTCGGGGGCGTCCACGGCCGGCATCACCGCCGGGTCGAGCACGTCCACGTCGATGTGCACCCAGTAGCCGGCGCAGTCGGCCAGCTGCTCGTGCGCCCACTGGGCGCTGCGGGCGGCCCCCTCGGCGCGCAGGGCCGGCACCGGCCGGGTGATGATCCCGGCGGCCTGGAGGTCGAGCCGGTACTCGTCCTGCGCCCGGATGCCGAGCACCACCACGTCGATGTCCCGGAAGTACGGTCGACGCCCCTCGATCGCGGCCAGGTCGGCCTGCCCGCGCCCGGTCACCAGGGCGAGGTCCTCGCCGGCCGCCGCACCGACGTAGGAGGCGTTGCCGGGGTGCCGGAAGTCGGAGTGGCCGTCGACGAAGACCAGCCCGATCCGCCCGCCGACCGCCTCGCCGAGCCGGTGCATGGCCAGCGCCGAGCCGAGCAGCACCGAACAGTCCCCGCCGAGGACCAGGGGGAACTCACCCCGGTCGATGATCGCGCCGATCCGGTCGGCCAGCGCCGTCGAGTAGCCGGAGATCTCCCGGGCGTGACAGACCCCGTCGCCGGGCCGCCAGTCGCCCGGGTCGTACCGGGGGGCGGTGAGGCAGCCGGCGTCGCGGGCCCCGAGCCGGGCGAGCAGGCCGTGGTCCCGTAGCGCCCCGGGGGCCTTGCCGCAGCCGGGGACGGAGGTGGCGGTGGGTGGGCGCAGACCCAGGTTGGTCGGCGCGTCGAGGACGGCGATTCGGCGCATCACAGGCTCCCGTCCTCGATGGTCGGCGGGCCGGCCGGGTGGCCGGCCCGCGCGGTGATGTCAGGGGATCAGAACAGGGCGCTGGCCAGGGCGCGACGGGCGGAGGCCACGGCGGGGTCGTCCGGGCCGGCGATGCTGAACAGCGAGACCAGGTGTTGCCGGGCCCGGTCCCGGTCGTCACCGGCGGTCCGCCGGACCAGCCCGACCAGCCGTTCGTACGCCTGCTCGGCCATGCCGCTGAGCACCTCGATGTCGGCGGCGAGGAGCTGGGCCTCGACGTCGTCGGGGTTGGCCTGCGCGGCGGCGAGGGCGGTCTGCGGGTCGGCACCGGCGACCCGCCGGGCCACCCCGACCTGGGCCAGGCCGGCCTCGGCGGCGGCGTCCGCCGGGGACTCGGCGAGGATCTTGCGGTACGCCTGCTCGGCGGCGTCGAGGTCGCCGCTCATCAACGCGTCGTCGGCCTCGTCGAGGCGCGGGTCCTCCGGTTCGGCGACGGTGACGCCACCGGCCTTGAGCACGGCGGCGAGCCACTGACGCAGCTGTGGCTCGGGGATCACCCCGGGGAAGGCGTCGATCGGCCGCCCGCCGACCACCGCGTAGACGGTGGGGATCGCCTGGATCTGGAACATCTGCGCGATCCGGGGATTCTCCTGGACGTCGACCCGGGCCAGGACCCACTGGCCGGCGCCCTCGGCGGCCAACCGCTCCAGCACCGGGGCGAACTGGTCGCTGTCCGGGTAGCCGGCCGCGCCGAAGAAGACCACCACGGGTGTGGTCATGGACCGTTCGAGCACCCCGGACTGGATGTTCGCCTCGGTCACGTCGAGCACGGCGGCACCGCCACCTGTGGCGGGACCGCCAGGTGCGCCGGTGGGTGCACCGGTCTGGCTCGGTGTGGCGGGACGGGAACTGGCCGGGGCGGTGCCGCGCAGCGCGCTGAGGTCGACCGCGCCGCGGGTGAAGATCGACGAGGTGATCCGTGGGTCGCTCATGGTTACCTAGTCTCGCACGATCCCCACCGTCCCCGGCTCAGCCACAACGCCCACAGTTGCCACTCTCACCTCCCGTTCCTCCCCCCGCCACCCCCGCGCCCCCGCGCCCGCCCTCCACCCGGTCGATCATGGAGTTGTGGTGGGCGTAGCGCCCCATTTGTGGGGCTCTGCCATCACCACAACTCCATGATCGACGGGGGTGGGGGGTGGGGGTGGGGGGTTGGGGGTGGGGGGTGGGGGGTGGGGGGTGGGGGGTGGGGGGTGGGGGGTGGGGGTTAGAAGCGGGGGGGTTCGCGGTAGGTGCCCCATTCGGCGCGTAGGGCGTCGCAGATTTCGCCCAGGGTGGCTTCGGCGCGGACGGCGTCGAGCATGGGCGGGATCATGTTGCCGCCGGTGCGGCTGACCTCGACCATGCGGGTCACCGCCGCCGTCACCGCGGCGTCGTCACGGGCGGCCTTGCGCTCGGCGAGGACCCGACGCTGCTCCAGCTCCACCTCGTGCGAGATGCGCAGGATCTCCAACTCCTTGGCGACCGTGCCGGTGTGACAGTTGACCCCGACGATCTTCTTGTCGCCCTTCTCCAGGGCCTGCTGGTAGGTGAAGGCCGACTCGGCGATGTGGCCGGTGAACCAGCCGTCCTCGATGCCGCGCAGGATGCCGGAGGTCATCGGGCCGATCCGGTGCGGGCCGTCGCCGCCGAGCTGCCGAATCCGGGCGAAGATCTCCTCCGCCTCGGCCTCGATGGCGTCGGTGAGCGCCTCGACGTACCAGGAGCCGCCGAGCGGGTCGGCCACGTTGGTCACCCCGATCTCCTCCATCAGCACCTGCTGGGTGCGCAGGGCGATCTCGGCGGATTCGTCGGTGGGCAGGGCGAGGGTCTCGTCCAGGGCGTTGGTGTGCAGCGAGTTGGTGCCGCCGAGCACGGCCGCGAGGGCCTCCACGGCGGTGCGTACCACGTTGTTGACCGGCTGCTGCGCGGTCAGCGACACCCCGGCGGTCTGGGTGTGGAACCGCAGCCAGAGGGCCTTCTCGCTGGTCGCGCCGTAGACGTCGCGCAACCAGCGGGCCCAGATCCGGCGGGCGGCCCGGAACTTGGCGATCTCCTCGAAGAAGTCCAGGTGCGCGTCGAAGAAGAAGCTGAGCCCGGGGGCGAAGACGTTGACGTCCAGCCCGCGCGAGAGCCCCAGCTCGACGTAGCCGAACCCGTCGGCCAGGGTGTACGCCAGCTCCTGCGCGGCGGTCGCGCCGGCCTCGCGGATGTGGTAGCCGGAGACCGACAGCGGCTTGTAGCGGGGGATCTCGGCGGCACAGTACTCCATCAGGTCGCCGATCAGGCGCAGGTGCGGCTCGGGGTCGAACAGCCACTCCTTCTGCGCGATGTACTCCTTGAAGATGTCGGTCTGCAACGTGCCGTCCAGCTTGGACAGGTCGACGCCCTGCCGCTCGGCGGCGACCAGGTACATGCAGAACACCGGCACCGCCGGCCCGGAGATGGTCATCGAGGTGGTGACGCCGGCCAGGTCGATGCCGTCGAAGAGCACCTCCATGTCGGCGGCGGAGTCCACCGCCACCCCGCAGTGGCCGACCTCGCCGAGCGCCTGCGGGTCGTCGGAGTCGCGCCCCATCAGGGTCGGCATGTCGAACGCGACGGAGAGCCCACCGCCGCCCGCGCCGAGGATCATCTTGTACCGCTCGTTGGTCTGCCGGGCGTTGCCGAACCCGGCGAACTGCCGGATCGTCCAGGCCCGCCCCCGGTAGCCGGTCGGATGCAACCCCCTGGTGTACGGGAACTCGCCCGGCCAGCCGATCCGCTCGAACCCGGGGTACGCGGTGCCCTCGGGGGGCCCGTACACCGGTTGCACGGTGACGCCGGACAGGGTGGTGAAGTCCGCGTCCCGCGTGCGCGCGGCGTCGTACCGGGCCTGCCAGCGTGCCCGTCCGGCGGCGATCTCGTCAGCGTCCATCCGCGGGGCTCCTCCTCGAGTCCTCGACCGAACCCCGAGTGTAGAACGAAAACCTGAACGATCACTAAGGGAACCCACCCGCCCCCACCCCACCCCACGCTGCACCTCGCCCCGACACACGCTGCGTCTCGGTGATCAAGAGGTTTGCGTCATGATCCGACCGAAATCTGACGTAAACCTCTTGATCAACTGACGCAAACCTCTTGATCACCGGGGCAGGCGAGGGGCAGGACGGGTGGCGAACGCCAACGGGTGGGCATCGCCGGCGCCCTGGTCACCAACCCCCGGCTGCTGGTCGACGAGCCCACCGCCGCGCTGGACCGGGTACGCAGCCACGAGGTCGTCGAACTGCTCGCCCGGGAGGCCCGGGAGCGCCGTGTCGCGACCGTCATGGTCACCCACGACCAGGACGCGACACGGTTACGAGATGATTGACGGGAAGCTCACGCCAGCCTGACCGAAGGATCCGCCGGTGCCGAAGATCCAGGCAGCCACCGTCGCCGAGCACCGTGCCCGGCAACGCGCGGCGATCCTGGACGCCGCCCGGTCGATCCTCGCCGAGGGTGGGTCGCAAGCGCCGAGCCTGGCCGCGGTCGCCGCGCGGACAGGCCTGGCGCGGCCGAGCGTCTACCAGTACTTCAACTCCCGTACCGATCTGCTCGACGCGGTCATCGTGGACCTGCTCCCCCGCTGGTCGACGTACGTGACGCAGCGGATGCGCCGGGCCACCACCCCCGGCGACCGGGTCCTCGCCTACGTGGCGGCCAACCTCCACCTGGTCGCCAAGGGCGAGCACCCGGTCTTTCGCGGACTGTCGGCGATCGCCTCCCCGGAAGCGCTCGCCGAACCCAGCCGTCGGCTCCACGAACAGCTACGCGCTCCGCTCGTCGAGGCCCTCGCCGAACACGGCGCACCCGACCCGGCCGGCACCGCCGAACTCATCCAGGCGATCGTCTACACCGCCTCCCACATGATCGAAAACGGTGTCGGGGAGGCCAAGGCCCGTTCGCTCGCGCGCGGGCTGCTGGAGCCGTACCTGCGGCAACCGACCGGCTGACCACACACCACCGGCGGCCAGCGGAATGGCCGTCCCCATTGCGCGCGGGCGCAGTGCCGATCAGGTGTAGAGAACCAGGTGCCAGTGCGGGTTGTGGCTGGCGGAATAGTTGCAGGCGTAGTCGTGGTACCGCGAATTCGGCAGCTCGACCGCATTGCTGCCGGCCTGGTAACAGGAGGTGCTGTTGGTGAACCAACCACCGCTCACCGAGCCTGCGCTCGCGGCGGCCGTCGTCGTCGCCAACGTCAGCGACACCGCGCCGACGACGAGCGCGCCGGAGACGCCGAGCCGGGTGGCTATTGTTCCGATCCTGGTCACGGTATTCCTTCCCTTCCTCGGTTCGGAGACCGCGCCCCGGCCGGCAGAATGCGCCCGGGCCCGAGATCAGTTTCGTGGTTCCTGTATACACGCGTACATCGCGGCATTCAAGAGCAGCAATACGCCGCCCGAAAGGGGCAGGTGGTGTCCGGCCCGCAGGCCCGGTCAGGAGCTGATCTGGGCCAACAGCTCGTCCGCCGCCGCGTACGGGTCCAGCGCCCCCTCGGCCACCTTCGCGGCGAGCGTCGGCAGCTCCGTACCGTCGCGCAGGGAACCGATCCGGGCGCGCAGGGTGCCCAGCGCGATCGCCTCGATCTCGGCGGCGGCCCGCTTCTCCCGGCGGCGGCGCAACTCGTCGTGCTGCTCCAGCCAGGCCCGGTGCTTGTCGATCGCGGCGGCGATGTCGTCGATCCCCTCGCCGCGTGCGGCGACCGACCGGACCACCTGCGGACGCCACTGCCCCGGCCCGCGCTCGCCCAGCGCGATCATGCCCTGGATGTCGCGGACGGTGTTGTCCGCGCCGTCCCGGTCCGCCTTGTTGACCACGAAGACGTCGGCGATCTCCAGGATGCCGGCCTTGACCGCCTGGATCGCGTCACCCATGCCGGGGGCGAGCAGCACCAGCGTGGTGTCGGCGAGCGACGCCACCTCCACCTCGGCCTGGCCGACGCCGACGGTCTCCACCAGCACCACGTCGCAGCCGGCGCCCTCCAGCACCCGGACCGCCTGCGGCGTCGCCGCCGACAGCCCGCCGAGATGGCCCCGGCTGGACATCGACCTGATGTAGACCCCCGGGTCGGTGGCGTGATCCTGCATCCGGACCCGGTCGCCGAGGATCGCCCCGCCGGTGAACGGGCTGGACGGGTCGATGGCCAGCACCCCGACCCGGTGCCCGCCCGCCCGCAACGCCCGTACCAGCTCGTTGGTGGTGGTCGACTTGCCCACCCCCGGAGAGCCGGTCAACCCGACCACCTGGGCCTGCCCGGCGTACGGCGCGAGCGCCGCCGCCACCTGCGGCAGCACCTCGTCGCCGGACTCGACCAGGGTGATCAGCCGGGCCACCGCCCGGGCGTCACCCTCGCGCGCCCGGCTCACCAGCATCGGTACGTCCCGACTGCGACGAACCGGGACAGCGGTCGGGGCGGGGGCGTTCTCGACAGTCACTGGGCCACCTTCGCTCACGACTGCGGGGCTCGCAAACCCCGCTCACTCCTCACGCTCGCCACCGCGCCACCTTCGCTCACGACTGCGGGGCTCGCAAACCCCGCTCACTCCTCACGCTCGCCACCGCGCCACCTTCGCTCACGACCGCGGGGCTCGCAAACCCGGCCGGCAGTCAGTCCTGGATGTCGGTCGGCACGTGGATGATCAGGGCGTCGCCCTGACCTCCGCCGCCGCAGAGCGCCGCCGCGCCGGTTCCGCCGCCGCGCCGCTTCAGCTCCAACGCGAGGGTGAGCACCAGCCGGGCACCGGACATGCCGATCGGGTGGCCGAGCGCGATGGCGCCGCCGTTGACGTTGATCTTGTCGGCACCGACCCCGAGGTCCCGCGCGGACTGGATGCCGACCTGGGCGAACGCCTCGTTGATCTCGATGAGGTCGAGGTCGTCGATGCTCAGGCCGCCCTTCTTCAGGGCGTGCTGGATGGCGTTGGACGGCTGCGAGTGCAGGGAGTTGTCCGGGCCCGCCACGTTGCCGTGCGCCCCGACCTCGGCCAGCCAGGCCAGGCCCAGCTCGTTCGCCTTGGCCTTGCTCATCACGACCACGGCCGCCGCGCCGTCCGAGATCGGCGACGAGGTGCCGGCGGTGATCGTGCCATCCTTGGTGAACGCGGGACGCAGCTTGGCCAGCGACTCGGCGGTGGTGTCCGGCCGGATGCCCTCGTCCTCGCTGATCACCAGCGGGTCGCCCTTGCGCTGCGGGATGACCACCGGGGTGATCTCGTCGGCGAAGTGGCCGTTCTTCTGGGCGGCGGCGGCCCGCTGGTGGCTGGTCGCCGCGAACGCGTCCTGCTCCTCGCGGGTGATGCCGTGCCGTACGCCGAGCCGCTCGGTGGACTCGCCCATCGAGCAGCAGTCCCAGGCGTCGCTGAGCCCGTCGTGGGCCATGTGGTCCTTGACCGTCACGTCACCGTACTTGTAGCCGGCGCGCTGGCCGAGTAGCAGGTGCGGGGCGTTGGTCATCGACTCCATGCCACCGGCCACCACGATGTCGAACTCGCCGGCCCGGATGAGCTGGTCGGCCAGGGCGATCGCGTCCAGGCCGGAGAGGCACACCTTGTTGATGCTCAGCGCCGGCACCGACATCGGGATGCCGGCCTCCACCCCCGCCTGCCGGGCCGGGATCTGCCCGGTGCCGGCCTGGAGCACCTGCCCCATGATCACGTACTGCACCTGGTCCGGGGCGACCCCGGCACGCTCCAGCGCCGCCTTGATCGCGATGCCGCCGAGCTTCGTCGCGGGGAGGTCCTTCAGGTTGCCCAGCAGCCGGCCCATCGGGGTCCGCGCGCCGCTGACGATGACCGATGCCACTGTCTGCCTCCGAGGGGGGTACCGAGCTGTACGCCTTAACGGCTGTTCGGCCAGACTAGCGGCATGGCTGAGAACTCCCCCGTCGAGCCCGCTGCCGACTGCGTCACAGACATCGGGCTGCGCCGTATCGATCACGTCGGGGTCGCGGTGGCCGACCTGGACGCCGCGATCGACTTCTATCAGCGCACCTTCGGGATGCGCTGCATTCACGAGGAGACCAACACCGAGCAGGGCGTACGCGAGGCGATGATGGCGGTCGGCCCGACCGCCGAGGGCGGCTGCGTGCAGCTGCTCGCCCCGTTGTCGCCGGAGTCGACCATCGCCAAGTTCCTCGACCGTAACGGCCCCGGACTGCAACAGCTCGCCTACACCGTCGCCGACATCGACGCCGCCTGCGCGACGCTGCGCGACCGCGGCGTACGGCTGCTCTACGACACCCCGAAGCGCGGCACCGCCAACTCCCGGGTCAACTTCGTCCACCCCAAGGCCGCCGGCGGCGTCCTCATCGAACTCGTCCAACCCGCCGACACCCCCCACTGAGGTTTCCCCCTCCCCCGCCCCGCCCCTCCGTGTTGATCAAGAGGTTTGCGTCATCTTGATCTCCAGACTTGACGCAAACCTCTTGATCACCGGGGCAGAGCGGTCCGGGGTGGGGCGGTTCGGGGTGGGGCGGTCCGGGGTGGGGGTGGCTTTTCGTGGGGTGGTGGGGGCATTGTGCGGGGGTGCCATTGCGGGGTTGGCGGGGAAAAGGTCGGGCGCTGCCGGGATAGCGGGCGGTAGCGGCGGCGGGGCCGCCCGGACCAGCCAAGATCGCCGTTTGGTGTCGGCCGCCGGTACGACCCGGTGGACCATGTAAAGAGGACACGAAAGCTCGGCACCGCTCTTGCGAACGACCCCGGGGGGTCTGCAAGTATGTCCCAATGCCCCAGCAGCAGTCCTCCCCTCTCGCGTTCTTCGATAACGCGAACTCGCAGCCCGACTTCACGGTGGGCCTGCGCGGCTACAACACCCACCAGGTCGATGACTTCCTCGGCCGGATGACAGCCGCGCTGACCCAGTCGGAGCAGGCCCGCGCCGAGGCCGAGCAGCGGATGAACGACGCCCAGCGTCGGCTCCGCCAGGCCGAGCAGCGGCAGGCCGCGCTTGAGCAGAAGCTCACCGACACCAACAAGCAGCTCGAGGAGAACAGCCGGCCGACCCTGTCGGGTCTCGGCACCCGGGTCGAGCAGATCCTCCGGCTGGCCGAGGAACAGGCCAACGACCACCGCAACGAGGCCAAGCGCGAGTCGGAAGGGATCCTCTCCGCTGCCCGGCTGGAGGCGCGGGAGATCACCGACAAGGCGCGCGCCGAGGCCGCCGCGATGAAGGCCACCGCCGAGCGGGAGGCCGGCACCGTCCGCACCGCCGCCGAGCGGGAGGCCGCCGAGGCCCGGGTGCAGGCCCGTCGGGAGGCCGACACGCTGCGCGCCGACGCCGACCGGGAGACCAAGCAGCTGCGTACGGTCACCGCCCACGAGGTGGCCGAGCTGAAGTCCACCGTCGAGCGGGAGGTCGCCACCCTGCGTGCCACCGCCGAGCGGGAGATCACCCAGCAGCGGGCGAAGGCCGCGCGGGAGGCCGAGGAGAAGCGCGCCGAGGCGACCAAGCTGCTCACCGACGCCCGCGACAAGCGGGACAAGGACCTCCAGGCGCTGGAGCTGCAGCTCGCCGAGCGGCGGGAGAAGGCCGAGCGCGAGGAGTCGGAGCGGCACGCCGCCCAGGTGGCGCAGACCCAGAAGCTGGTCGGCGAGGCCGAGCAGCGGGCGCGGGCCGCCCAGGAGCGGGCCAAGGAGATCGAGCAGCGCGCCGAGGCCCGCCGGGTCGAGTCCGAGCGCACCGCCAACGACACCGTCGACAAGGCCAAGGCGTTGGCCGAGAAGACCCTCAACGAGGCCAAGGCCGAGGCGAAGCGGCTGCTCACCGAGGCGCGCACCGAGGCCGACCTGACCACCCAGGCGGCCCGCCGCGAGGTGGAGGACCTCACCCGCCAGAAGGACGCGGTCACCTCGCAGCTCGGCCAGATGCTCTCCGGCCTGGCCGGGATCGTGCCTGGTGTGCCGGCCCAGCAGCAGGCCGCCGCGCCGGCCAAGGCGGAGCCGGCGAAGGCCGACGCCGAGTCCCGGGCGACCGCGGAGACCGCCAGCTGACCGAACGCATCGACGGGGCATGAGTCGCGGCGCGGAGGGACACCGGATGACCGGTGCACCCCCGCGCCGCGCCCGTTCCCGCCCTGTGACACCCTGTCGCGGGACAGCACTGAAACAGCTCCCCACAGCGGCGTCCGTATCGCCCCCGGAGGGCCGGATGCGTGTGAGGATGGGGGCATGTCGCACGGCGAGGAACTGTTCGCTCTCGGCGGGGATGTGACCACGGAGCCCAGCTTCGAGTCCGCTCTGCGGGGATACGACAAACGACAGGTCGACCGGTACGTCGCTCGTGCGGAGCACGAGATCGCCACGCTGACGGGTGAGCGGGAACAGGCGTACACCCAGATCCACAAGCTGGCCGGTCAGGTCGAGCACCTGCAGCGGGATCTCGCCCAGGTGCGCAAGCAGGTCGGGGTGGTGGACCGGGCCTCCTTCAAGCACCTCGGCCCCCGGGTCGAGCAGATCCTCGCTCTCGCCGAGGAGCAGGCTGACGCCATCCTGGTCGCCGCCAACGAGGAGATCGAGGCCCGTCGGGCCGCCGCCGAGCACATCATCGACGAGGCCCGTGAACAGGCTGCCCGGGCGCTCAAGGACTTCGAGATCGCGCTCGCCGCCCGGCGTGCCGAGGAGGAACGGCACACCACGGCCCGCAAGGCCGAGGCGGACGCCGCCGTGCGTACCGCCAAGCAGGAGGCCGCCCGGCTGCGCAGCACCGCCAAGGACGAGGCGACCCTGCTGCGCGCCACCGCCGAGGACGAGTCCAACCGGTTGCGGACCGCCGCCCAGGAGGCCCTGAACCGGGCCCAGCAGGAGGCCACCCAGCTCCGTGACACCGCCAAGGAGATCCACGCCCGGGCCCAGCAGGAGGCCACCAAGCTCCGCGAGATGGCGAAGGCGGCGCTGGCCAAGGCCCAGAAGGAGGCCACCGACCTGCGCGAGGCCGCCAAGGAGGTGCATCTCAAGGCGCAGCAGGAGGCCCGGCGGCTCGTCGATTCGGCGACGGAGACCAGCCGTGCCACCCACGCCAAGGCGCTCCAGCAGGCCAAGCAGGTCACCGACGACGCCGACGGCGCGGCCAAGGCGACCCGGGAACGCGCCCGGCAGGAGGCGCAGCGGCTGACCACCGAGGCGACCGAGGCGGCCCAGCGCAGCCGGGCCGAGGCCGAGGCGTACGTGCAGCGGATGCGCACCGAAACCGAGGCGTACGTGCAGCAGTCCCGCGCCCAGACGCAGCAGGAGTTGGGGGCCTGGCGCGCGGGGGTGGAGCAGGAGGTCAACGGCCGGCGGGAGGCCGCCGACCGGGAGCTGGCCCAGCGCCGGGCCGCCGCCGAGCAGGAGTTCGCCAAGCGCCGCGACGAGCTGGACCGCAAGCACCAGGCCCGGCACGACGAGCTGGAACAGCAGCACGGCACCCGGCAGGCCGAGCTGGAGCGGGAGTGGGCCGCCCGGCGGGACGAGATCGAGCAGGGGGCGGCCGAGATCCGCCGGGCCGCCGAGGCGGACGCGGCGACGCTACGCCGCACCGCCGAGCAGGAGACCGCCGAGTTGCGGCGGCGGGTGGAGCAGGAGACCACCGAGCTGATCGACCGGGTCGAGCGGGAGACCGCCGAGAAGCGTCGCCAGGCCGACGAGCACGTCGCCGCCTCCCGTCGGCAGTTCGACGAGTACGCGGCCACCACCCAGCAGCACCTCGCCACCACCCAGCAGCACCTCGCCGCCACCCAGCAGGAGGCGGCGGCCGGCCGGCAGCAGCTCGCCCGGGTGATGTTGGAGATCGCCCAGGCCCAGCAGCAGCTCGCCGACCTGCGTCAGGAGACCTGGCAGGCGCGGCAGGAGCACGACGAGTTGCAGCGGGAGGTCACCGCCCTGCGGGCGGGCGCCGCGACGCCGGTGGGCGTCGACGCGGTGCTGCCGTCCCCGGACGGCGACCGGCCGGGGACGGGTCCGCTCGGCAACGGCGGGAAGCCGAAGCCGAAGCCGACGCGCACCGCCGACACCCCGGCACCGCAGCCGGTGGGCTCCGCACCGGCCGGCGGCGGTAAGGCCCCCGCCGGCAGCGACGCCGGGAAGGAACCGGCCGTCGCCGGTACGGGCTCGGTCGTGGCCGTCACCAGGCCGGCCGGCGGTCCCGCCACCAACGGTACGAAGCCGACCGGCGGTACGGACGGTGCCGCGAAGCCGAAGGCCGAGCCGGTGACCACGGTGGACGGCGGAACGGCCAGCGCCGGGGTGGACGGCGAGCCGACGGTCGCCGCGGTTCCCGGCACCGCCGGCCGGGACGCCACTCCGACGAAGATCACCAGTACCGGCGAGAACGGCAAGCGGCCCAGCAAGCCGACCACCGATGAGCGCAGCGCCAAGCCGAGCACGGTGACCGTCGAGTCCGAGTGACCACCGGCTCCGAGTGACCCCGGCGGGGTGCCCCGGGTGGCCGGCGGGGCACCCACCCCACTACCCTGCGGGCAGGAGCCCGTACGGTAGGTGGTCGCCGGGTGGGTCGGCTGATCCGCTCCGGTCTGCCATGCCGAGGGCGGAACTGGGGAGGTTCGGTGGCACAGCACGGCCCGGCCCGCGACGACGCGACCCGGGACAGCGCCCCTGCGGGCGTACCGACGGCCCGGACCGGGGCGGAACCGGTGACGGCCCGCTCCGAGCCGCCGCCCGGCACGACCGGAGAGCGCACCACCGGGGCAGAGCCCGCCACGCGCGGAGAGCCCGCCGCATCGATCGGCCGGGCCACCGACGCCCCCACCACGGTGCCGGACGTACCTGCCCACGACGTGCCGGGGGACGGCTCCGCCGGGTCGGTCGCCACCGGCTCGGGGCGGTTCGGTCGACCCGGGCGGCCACTGCGCCGCAGCAGTTTCCTGGTCGGTTTCACCGGGGCCCTCGGCGTGCTGCTGGCGTACACCGTGTTCCTGGGGATCCGCAATGCCGGCGGCATCCTGGTCCTGGTGGTGATCGCGCTCTTCCTGGCGGTGGGGCTCAACCCGGCGGTGGTGCGGCTGCGCCGCTGGGGGTTGCCGCACGGGCTGGCGGTGACGGTGGTGGCGCTGACCCTGGTGCTGCTGATCGTCGCCGGGCTGGTGGCGCTGGTGCCGCCGGTGGTGACCCAGACCGGGCAGTTCATCGACCAGCTCCCCAGCTACGTCGAGGAGCTGCGCCGCAACCGCACCGTCAACGACCTGGTGGTCCGCTACGACGTGATGCAGCGCGTGCAGGCGCTGGCGAACGCGGACACCGTGGGCCGGGCGCTCGGCGGGGTCCTCGGCGGCGCACAGTTGATCTTCGGAACCATCTTCCGGGTGCTCACCGTGCTGGTGTTGACGATCTACTTCCTCGCCTACTTCGACCGGCTGCGCGACCTCGGGTACGCGTTGGTGCCGAGGTCACGTCGGCAGCGGGTCAGCCTGATCGGCGACGAGATCCTCACCAAGGTCGGCGCGTACATGGTGGGGGCGCTGAGCATCGCGGTGCTGGCCGGCGCGACCAGCTTCGTCTTCGCCCTGGTCGTCGGGCTGCCCTACCCGTTCGCGCTGGCCGTGGTGGTGGCGGTGACCGACCTGATCCCGCAGATCGGGGCCACCCTCGGCGCGGTGGTCGTCAGCCTGGTCGGCTTCGCCACCGCGCTGCCGATCGGCATCGCCTGCGCGGTCTTCTTCGTGCTCTACCAGCAGGTGGAGAACTACCTCATCTATCCGAAGATCATGCGGCGGTCAGTGGAGGTCAACGAGGTGGCCGCGCTGCTCGCCGCCCTGCTCGGGGTGGCGCTGATGGGGGTGGTCGGCGCGCTGATCGCCATCCCGGTCGTCGCCGCCCTCCAACTGATCCTGCGCGAGGTGGTGCTCCCCCGCCAGGACCGCCGCTGAGCCGACCGGAAGGGGCTCAGTCGGCGGCGGGCCCCGGCACGGGGGTGTCGGCGAAGGCGGCCACCGTCCGGTCGGCGTACGCGCTGACGTCGCCGGTCTCCATCGGGCCGTCCCAGCTGGTCGGCAGCGGCAGTGGCACTGCCGGGTTCACCAGCCTGACGATCTCGTCGAGCACCCGTTCGGCGTCGCCCACCCACAGGTGCTTGGCCCCGGGCACGCCGACGACCTCGGCCTGCGGCACCGCCGCGAAGCGTTGCCGGGCCTCGTCGGGGCGCAGGTAGTCGTCGAACTCGGGCACCAGCGCGGTCAGCGGCCGGCCCGACTCCGCCCAGACGGCCAGGTCCCCAGGGTTCGAGAAACGCAACGGCGGGGAGAGCAGGATCGCCCCGGCCACCGCCGGATCGCAGCCGTACTTGAGGGTCAGGTCGGTGCCGAACGACCAGCCCACCAGCCAGATGTTCGGCAGCTCGTGAAACTCGGCGTACTCGATCGCGGCGGCGACGTCGAAGCGCTCGCCCACCGCGTTGTCGAACGCGCCCTCGCTGGTGCCCCGGACACTGCTGGTGCCCCGGGTGTTGAACCGGAGCACCGCCAGGTCGGCCAGGGCGGGCAGCCGCCAGGCCGCCTTGCGGAAGACGTGGCTGTCCATCATCCCGCCATGGGTGGGCAGCGGGTGCAGGCAGACCAGGGTGCCCGCCGGGTCCCGGTCGGCCGGGCGGGCCAGCTCGCCGACGAGCCGCAGCCCGTCGGCGGTGTGCAGCTCGATGTCCTCCCGGTGGCCGGGCAGGATCGACGACGCGCGGATCGGTGTGCTCACCGCCCCAGTCTGCCGCGACGTCGGCGCGGACGCGCGCCCGGGGCGCAACCGGGGTGACCCGGATCGCCCGACCAGCCGACCGCCAGGGACCCCGACCACCAGGAACCCCGACCACCAGGAACTCCGCGCGCGGACCGGTCAGCCGTAGCGGGGAGCGCCCCGGCCGCGCAGCAGGTTCGGTCCCCGCCGGTCCCGGGCCCGCCAGCAGCCGTTGTGCCAGTGCCGCCGGTCGGTGAGGTCGCCCGCGCCGTCGGCCGGCCAGGCCACCAGGTGCGCCACCCCGGGTCGGATCTCCTGGTCACACCCGGGGCAGCGGTACGTCTTGACGGACGCCCCGCCGCTGATTCCGCGTACCTGCCACTCGCCGTCGCGCCACTGCTGCACGGACTCCACGCCGTGCCGGGCCCGTTCGGCGTCCAACGGACCGGTGTCCTCACGGCGGGGACGGTTGCGACGGGGGCTCACCGTGCCAAGGTTACGGTCAGCCCGGCGTCCCGGCGGGGTGAGGTCGATCGCCCCGGATTCAGCGTCCGGTGTGCTCGCGGAACCCCCGGCCGGCGGTGACCAGGTGCTCCAGCAGCGGCGCGGGAGCCAGGCCCGGTTCGCGCGATTCCCGGTACAGCGCCCGCTGCACGGCCAGCGTCACGTCGAGGCCGATCGCGTCGAGCAGCGCGAACGGGCCCGTCGGGTAGCCGCAGCCGAGGGTCATCGCGTGGTCGATGCCGTCGGCGGTGGCGTACCCGGCCTCCAGCATCCGCACCGCGTCGTTGAGGTACGGGAAGAGCAGCGCGTCGACCACGAAGCCGGCCCGGTCGCCGCAGACCAGCGTGGTCCGGCCGAGGGCGGCGCAGACCGCACGGGCGGTGGCGGTGGCCTCCGTCGAGGTCCGGACGGTGGTCACCACCTCGACCAGCGGGCGTACCCGCACCGGGGCGCAGAAGTGCAGGCCGAGCACGTCGGCGGGACGGCTGGTGGCCATCGCCAGGTCGATCACCGGCAGCGCGGAGGAGGTGGTGGCGAGCAGCACGCCCGGCTTGCAGACCTCGTCGAGGCGGGCGAACAGCGCCCGGGTGGCGTCCAGCTCCCCCGCCGTCGCCTCGACCACCAGGTCGGCGTCGGCGAGTTGCTCCACCGCGTCCGCCCAGGTGATCCGGGCCAGCGCGGCGTCCCGACCGGTCGCGTCCCGGCGGTCCCGGGTGACGTCCTCGTCGAGCGCGGCCCGGACCGCTTCGGCGGTCCCGGCGGGCCCGTCCGCGCCGACGGCGACCACCTGGTGGCCGGCGGCGGCGAACACCGCGGCGAGATCGGCCGCCGTCGTCCCCGAGCCGACGACACCGACCGTGGCCACGGCCGTGGTGCCCGGCACGTCGTCGGCGGCGGTGGGGGTCGACCCGTCGGGTACGACCTTCGCCGAGCCCGGCTTGTCGTAGGTGTAGAAGCCGTGTCCGGTCTTGCGGCCGAGCAGCCCCGCGGTGACCATCTGCCGGATCAGCGGCGTCGGGGCGTGCCGGCGGTTGCGCCCGCCGTGCCGGTACATGGTGTTCAGGATCTCGTACGCGGTGTCGAGGCCGATCAGGTCCAGCAGGGCGAGCGGGCCCATCGGCAGGCCGCAGCCGAGGGTCATCGCCGCGTCGAGGTCCTCACGGGTGACGTAGCGGGCCTCGAACAGGCCCACCGCCTGGTTGAGGTAGCCGAACAGCAGGGCGTTGGCGATGAACCCGGCCCGGTCGCCGATCGTCACGCCGACCTTGCCGAGCCGGGCACAGAGCGCCTCGGCGTCGTCGACCACGTCGGCGGCGGTGACCACGGTACGGACGACCTCGACCAGCTTCATCACCGGTGCCGGGTTGAAGAAGTGCAGGCCGACGACCTGGTGGGGACGGCCGGTGGCGACGGCGATGTCGGTGACGCTCAGCGAGGAGGTGTTGGTGGCGAGGATGGCGTCGGGCCGGCAGATCCGGTCCAGCTCGGTGAAGATCCGCCGCTTGAGGTCGAGTCGCTCGGGGACCGCCTCGACAACCAGGTCCACCGCGTGCAGCGCGTCCAGCCCGACCTGGAAGTCGACCCGGGCGTGCAGGGCGTCCCGGTCGGCAGCGGCCAGCTTGCCCCGCGCCACCGCCCGGTCGGTCGACCGGGCGAGGGTGGCCCGGCCCCGGGCCAGGGCGTCCGGGGAGATCTCCACCGCGACGACGTCGACGCCGTTGCGGGCGAACACCTCGACGATGCCGGCACCCATGGTGCCCAGACCCACCACGCCCACCCTGGTGAACTCCCGCGCCACGACCGGCCTCCCCTGGTTGATTCCGCCGCTGCCGGCATGAACGAACGCTAAGGTTATCCGCCGGGACCGGCGCGGGGGAGGTCGGTCCCGGATCCGCCTCAGGCGTCGACGCCGCTGGGTGCGGGGACCGGGGCGGCCGGCAGGGCGTCGGCGGGGCCCGGGGCGCGCGACGGCAGGGGCAGGGTGGGCCGGTGGTCCCGACGACCGACGGACCCTCCGGCGAAGCGCAGGCCGACCGGGTCGGTGGTGGCCAGTCCGGGGTCGAAGTAGCGCAGTTCGGTACGGCCGAGCCGGATCACGTCGCCGTCGGTGAGCGGCTCGGCGTCGGCGATCCGCCGGTCGTTGAGCCAGGTGCCGTTCGTCGATCCCAGGTCGACCAGGATCACCCCGTCGTCGGTCAGCCGCACCTCGGCGTGTCGCCGGCTCAGGTGCGCGTCGGCGACCGCGATGTCGGCGGTCGGCGCCCGGCCGATCACCTGCGGCTGGGGCCGGACGCGGAAGCTGGCCCCGCGCATCGGGCCAGCGGCCACCGTCAGCAGTGGCATCAGTTCCGGATGATCCTGCATGGACAGTCAGCTCCCCACCCACCGTCGCCCCGCGGTCAGCCTGCCAGCTCCGCGTGACCAGCTCACCACCCGCCCGGCCATCTCCGCGACCCCTGCCGGCCATCCGGTGTCCACCGAACAGGCGGCGACGGAGCGATAGCTGAGCGGTGTTCACAACTACCAGCGGGTAGCCTCCGGGTCTAGACTGCCGCCATGACGGCTGTGCAGGTCCCGGGGGTCCCGGTCATCTCCGCCGGTCGGCTGGTCTCGACGAGCCCGGCCACCGGCGACGAGGCCGGCAGCGTGCCGGTCGCCACCGCCGAGGAGGTCGGCCACGCGGTCGCCCGCGCCCGCACGGCCGGGCAGTGGTGGGCCGGGCTCGGCTTCACCGGTCGCCGCACCCGGCTGCTGCACTGGCGGGCCCTGCTCGCCCAGCGGGTCGAGGAGCTGGCCGAGCTGATCCACGTCGAGGGCGGCAAGCCCGTCGGGGACGCAGTCGTCGAGGTGCTCACCGCCATCGAGCACATCGACTGGGCGGCCCGCAACGCCCGCCGGGTGCTGGGGCCCCGCCGGGTCCGCTCCCGGCTGATCCTCGCCGAGTTCTCCGGCCACCTCGAATACCAGCCGCACGGCGTGGTCGGGGTGATCGGCCCGTGGAACTACCCGGTCTTCACCCCGGTCGGATCCGCCGCCTACGCGCTGGCCGCCGGCAACGCGGTCGTCCTCAAGCCCAGCGAGTACACCCCGGTCGTCGGGCAGTGGCTGGTCGACGCGTTCGCCGAGGTGGTGCCGGAGCAGCAGGTGTTCACGGCGGTGCACGGCCTGGGCGACGTCGGCGCGGCGCTGTGCCGCTCGGGCGTCGACAAGGTGGCCTTCACCGGTTCCACGGCGACCGCCCGCCGGGTCATGGCCGCCTGCGCCGAGTCGCTGACCCCGGTGCTGCTGGAGGCCGGCGGCAAGGACGCGATGATCGTGGACGCCGACGCCGACCTGGACGCCGCCGCGGAGGCGTGCGTCTGGGGCGCGCTCACCAACGCCGGCCAGACCTGCATCGGCATCGAACGGGTCTACGCGGTGGCGGCCGTGCACGACGAGTTCGTCGGCAAGGTGGTCGCCCGCGCCGAACGGCTGACCGTCGGCGCGGATGGGGCCGATCTCGGCCCGATCACCATGCCGAGCCAGCTCGACGTGATCCGCCGGCACATCGACGAGGCCATCGCCGCCGGGGGGCGGGCCGTGGTGGGTGGTCCCGCCGCCGTCCAGCCGCCGTACGTGCACCCGACCGTGCTGGTCGACGTCCCCGACTCCGCGTCGGCGATCCGCGAGGAGACCTTCGGCCCCACCGTGACCATCACCCGGGTCGCCGACGCCGACGAGGCCGTACGCCGCGCCAACGCCCTGCCGTACGGCCTGGGGGGTTCGGTGTTCGGTAGGCGCGACGCGGTGGCGATCGCCCGGCGGCTGCGCTCGGGCATGGCGTCGGTCAACTCGGCGCTCACCTTCGCCGGCATGTCCACGCTGCCGTTCGGCGGGGTGGGTGACTCGGGCTTCGGCCGGATCCACGGTGAGGACGGGCTGCGCGAGTTCGGCCGGGCCAAATCGGTCACCAGGCGACGGGCCCGTTCGCTGCTGCCCGCGATGACCTTCGAGCGGACCCCGGCCGACGTGGCCCGGATCGTCAAGGTCACCAAGGCCCTGTACGGCCGCCGCTGACCCCGCCCGTAGGCGCGGCCCGCCGGGCGGATGGTCAGAAGAGGGTCAGTTCGTCGCGCACGATGCCGCGCAGCCGGTCGTAGTCGACCACCACGCAGCGGATGCCCCGGTCGGTGGCGAGGACCCGGGCCTGCGGCTTGATCTCCTGGGCGGCGAAGACACCGCTCACCGGGGCGAGCAGCGGATCGCGGTTCATCAGTTCGAGGTAGCGGGTGAGCTGCTCGACGCCGTCGATCTCACCGCGTCGCTTCACCTCGACGGCGACCGCGCCGGCGTTGGCGTCCCGGCAGAGCAGGTCGACCGGGCCGATCGCGGTCATGTACTCCCGCCGGACCAGGGTGAAGCCCTCCCCCAGCGTCTCCGGGTTGGCGGCCAGCAACTCCTGCAGGTGCGCCTCGACGCCGTCCTTGCGCAGCCCCGGGTCGACGCCCAGCTCGTATGAGGTGTCCTGGAAGACCTCCTCCAGGGTGATCCGCAGTTCCTCGCCGGCCTTGTTGACCACCCGCCACACGCCGGGGGCCTCCTCCAGCCGGCAGGGCGGGCTCATCCAGTTCAACGGCTTGTACGCGCGGTCGTCGGCGTGGATCGACACCGACCCGTCCGCCTTGACCATGAGCAGGCGGGTGGCCAGCGGCAGGTGCGCCGAGAGCCGTCCGACGTAGTCCACCGAGCACTTCGCAATCACCAGACGCACCCGACGAGGGTAGCCGAGGACCGGCCGGTCACCGTCGCGCGGCACTGGCGTGCCGGTGCGATGCTGAGATGGTGTTCGAAGTCCTCACCGGTACCGGGCTCGCCGCCTCGGCGGGTCTCAACGCCTACATCCCCCTGCTCACCATGGGTCTACTCGCCCGCTACACGAGCCTGATCGACCTGCCGAGCGGCTGGCAGTGGCTCAGCAACGGCTGGGTGTTGGCGATCCTCGCAGCGCTGCTCGCGGTCGAGGTCGTCGCCGACAAGGTGCCCGTGGTCGACCACGTCAACGACGTCGTGCAGACGGTGGTCCGCCCCACCGCCGGCGGGCTCGCGTTCGGCGCGGGGTCGGGCTCGGAGACGGTGACGGTCAGCGACCCGGGCGGGTTCTTCTCGTCCCACCAGTGGGTGCCGGTGGCCGCCGGGGTCGCCATCGCGCTCGGGGTGCACCTGTTCAAGGCGGCGGCCCGGCCGGTGGTCAACGCGACCACCGCAGGCTTCGGCGCACCGGTCGCCAGCACCGCCGAGGACGCCACGAGCGTGCTGATGTCCCTGGTGGCGATCATCCTGCCGGTGCTGGTGCTGGCGTTCCTACTGGGCATGGTGGCGTTCGTGGTCTGGTTCCTGCGCCGACGCCGGGGCCGTCGCCAGGAACGCGAGGCGGCCCGCGCCGCCGGCTACCGGGTCTGACCCCCGCCACGTACGCCGATGGCCGGCACCCCGGGCGGGGTGCCGGCCATCGTGTCGTACGTGGGTCAGTTGTTCCAGTGCTGGGCGACGAGGTCGGCGGCCTGCTGTTCCCACTGGGCGTAGTGGTCCGGGTACGCCGACACCTGCACCGTCTGGGCGGCCTTGGTCAGCGGCATGTCCTGCCAGCCGTCGACCTGCTTGAGGCCCTTGAGGAAGGCGAGGGTGGCGTATTCGGGGTCGGTGATCTGCTCCACGGTGCCCCAACCACTCGACGGGCGCTGCTGGAACAGGCCCTGGGAGTCGTGGTCGTTGCGGTCGCCGAGGTGGCCGAGGTTCTCCAGCTTCGACTCCTGCAGGGCGGTGGCGATCGACACCACTGCGGCACGCTCGTCCATGCCGGCCTTCTTCGTCGCCGCGATGATCGCCTTGACGTTGCCGGTCTGCTCGTCGTTGAGGTCGATGCGGGACTGGTCGCCCTGCACACCGTGCGGGATCAGCGTGGCCTTGTCCACGGCGGGCTTGTCTGCCTGGACCACGGCCACGGTGTGGTCGGTGGCGGTCGACCCGGCGGTGCCGTGGTTGAGCGGGCCGGCGGCCAGGCCACCGGCGACGGCGAGACCGGCGATACCGAGAACACTCTTACGCAGCATGGTGGTCGTCATGGGGGATGCTCCTTCGAGGGGGTCGACGCCACCCGACCGGTCGGGGGACCGGGGCCACCGGCGGAGCCGGCGGTGGGGGCGTAAGCACCACGACGAGGCGCTCATGAGGGAAAGTCGGTAGGTCTCCGGCGGGCCCTGCCGCTCACGCCGGAACCCGATGTAACGACCGGGGGCCCCGCATCATTCCGGGGCACTGCCCACCTGCGGACCTGCCGGGCGGGGCGCTCCTACGGTCGTACGAAGGGTGTAACGACCACGGGCCGGCCGGGATTCCGCCGTCGGGGTGCCGCCGGTCACGGGACGCCCCACCCCGGCGACCCCGTACCGGACACCGGTGACGATTCACCCACACCAAACGGGATATGTCCGGCAGAAGAGACGCCTTGCGCGCCCACTCGACCCACCAGCCATGTCGGGCCCAGCCAGCGTCCGGTCGGCCCCGTCCGGCCGACCTGATGCGTACCGGCCCACCCGGCCCGCGCCGGTGATCAAGAGCTTTACGTCGCGATCAAGAGCTTCGCGGCGCGATCAAGAGCTTCGCGGCGCGATCAAGAGCTTCGCGGCGCGATCAAGAGGTTTGCGTCACTGAGAGCGCTCTCCCTGCCCGCAATTCTCTTGATCACCGAGTCGAAGCGGGGTGGGGGCGGGCAGGGAAGGAGGGGCGGGGCGGGGGTGGGGGCGGTTTCGGTGGGTGGATTCGGTGGAGGAACGGCCCGCGCCCACCGGAGCAATGCCTATCATTTGTGGCATATCTACCGAAAGCGAGGTTGTCATGACCGCAGCGCTGGAAATGCCCCGGGTTCAGGAGTGCGCGGCCTCGTCCTGCGCCTACAACCACACCAACGACTGCCACGCGTTCGCCATCACCATCGGCAGCACCGACCACGCGCACTGCCACACCTTCGTGGAGCTGCCGGTACGGGGCGGTCTCGACCGGCTCATCGCCCAGGTGGGCGCGTGCAGCCGGGCCGACTGCCGGCACAACGCCGAGCTGGAGTGCCGCGCCCCGGCGATCACCGTCGGCCCCGACAACGACCTGGCCGACTGCATGACCTATCAGAGCCGCTGACCGACCGACCACCACGGGGGCCGGGGCCACACGCCCCGGCCTCGCCGCCCGACCCCAGCCCGGCCCAGGCCCAGCCCCAGCCCCGACCAGGCCCAGCCCGGACCGGCCCAGCCCCAGCCCCGACCAGGCCCAGCCCGGACCGGCCCAGCCCCAGCCCCGACCAGGCCCAGCCCGGACCGGCCCAGCCCCAGCCCGGACCAGGCCCAGCCCGGCTCAGCCCCAGCCCTGGCCCAGCGGACCTGGCCCGGTCCTGGCCCCCGTGCCCGGCACCGCCGAACAACCCCTGGCAGCGAACATCTCAGGCACCTCCGAACATCCCCGGCACCGCCGGACGTCCCCGGTTGTGCAACACCTCACAGGCCCTGGTCGGGGACGACCGGGCCGCCGCGACGCGACCCGGCCGAGACCGGCACACCCCGGGCCGCCGCGCCGCACGGCCTGGTCGCACACTGGACGGCATGGAAGACGAGCTCGCGATCTCCGTACGGGGACTGCGCAAGGCGTACGGCGACAACGTCGCGGTGGCGGGGGTGGACCTTGACGTCCGCCGGGGCGAGGTGTTCGCCCTGCTCGGCCCGAACGGCGCGGGCAAGACGACCACGGTGGAGATCCTGGAGGGCTACCGGCAGCGCGACGCCGGTGAGGTGAGTGTGCTCGGCACCGACCCCGGTCTCGTCCTCGGCTCCCGCCCGCGCGGCCCACGGGCGGGCGCACCGCGCACCTCCCGGGGTCAGGCCGCCGACTGGCGGTCCCGGGTCGGCATCGTGCTCCAGGGCACCGGCGAGTTCGACGAGCTGACCGTCGCCGAGGTCGTCAGGCACTTCTCCGGGTTCTATCCCGAGGCGGACGACCCGGACAGGGTCGTCGAACGGGTCGGGTTGGGCGCCAAGGCCAACGCCCGTACGCACACCCTCTCCGGCGGGCAGAAGCGCCGCCTCGACGTGGCGCTGGGCATCATCGGCCGCCCCGAGCTGCTCTTCCTCGACGAGCCCACCACCGGCTTCGACCCGGAGGCGCGGCGCGAGTTCTGGGAGCTGATCCGCCACCTGGCCGCCGCCGGCACCACTATCGTGCTCACCACCCACTACCTGGACGAGGCGGAGTCGCTCGCCGACCGGGTCGGGGTGATCGCCGCCGGTCGGGTGATCGAGGTGGCCCCACCGGACCTGCTGGGCAACCGTCAGGACGCGCTGGCGACGGTCTCCTGGCGTACGCCTGACGGGACGTTGGAGACGGCGCAGAGTGCGACGCCGACGGCGCTGGTGGCGGAGCTGGCCGCGCGCTTCGGCGGTGAGGTGCCCGGTCTGACGGTGACCCGGCCGACCCTGGAAGACGTCTACCTGAGCATGATCGGACACTGATGACCACCACTACGAAGCCGGCGCCCCCGTCCACCACCGGCCGCCGGCGGGTCGGGCCGGGGGCGCTCGCCCTGCGCCAGGGCCGGCTGGAGATCACCCAGTTCCTGCGCAGCCGGGAGTCCGTCGTGTTCACGATGGGCTTCCCGATCATCATGATCCTGATCTTCGCGTCGATCTTCGACGGGACGATCGGCGGCGGGGTCAAGTTCACCCAGTACTTCATCACCGGCA
Source organism: Micromonospora sp. SCSIO 07396 (assembly GCF_053667945.1). Lineage (NCBI taxonomy): Bacteria > Bacillati > Actinomycetota > Actinomycetes > Micromonosporales > Micromonosporaceae > Micromonospora > Micromonospora sp. SCSIO 07396. The sequence goes on along the minus strand of NZ_CM132210.1, from coordinate 470,581 downwards.
TGATCGCGACCGGGCTGATGACGGTGAGCTTCCAGAATCTCGGCATCTGGATCCCGATCGAGCGGGACCGGGGCGTGCTCAAGCGCTACCGGGGCACCCCGATGCCGAAGTGGGTCTGGTTCGCCGGCAAAGTGATCATGGTGGTGGCGATCGGCATCGCCGAGACCGCGCTGCTGCTGGCGGTCGCCGTGGCGCTGTTCGACCTCGACCTGCCGGCCACCGCCGCCAAGTGGTTCACCTTCGGCTGGGTCGCCGTGCTCGGGGTGACCGCCTGCACCCTGTGCGGGATCGCCATCTCGTCGCTGGCCCGCACCGCACGCAGCGGCTCCGCCGTGGTCACCCCGGTCTCCCTGGTGCTCCAGTTCATCTCCGGGGTGTTCTTCGTCTTCACCGACCTGCCCACCTGGATGCAGCAGGTGGCGGCGTTCTTCCCGCTCAAGTGGATGTGCCAGGGCCTGCGCGCGGTCTTCCTGCCGGAGAGCTTCGGCGCGCAGGAACCCGGCGGCTCCTTCGAGCTGGGCCGGGTCGCCCTGGTCCTCGCCCTGTGGTGCGTGATCGGCCTGGTGCTCTGCCTGACCACCTTCCGCTGGACCACCAAGCGCGACGGCTGACCCGCCGGGCGCGAGCGACACGTTGCGCCGGTGCTGCGGTGTCCGCCGGTGGGGACACCGCAGCACCGGCGACGTCGGCCGGGCTCAGTACGGGTAGAAGCCCTGGCCGGTCTTGCGGCCCAGGTCGCCGGCGGTGGCCATCCGCTGGAGCAGCTCCGGCGGGAAGAACTTCTCGTCGGCGGTGTCGGTGTAGATGTTCCTCGTGGCGTTCAGCAGGACGTCCACGCCGGTCAGGTCGACCGTGGCCAGCGGGCCCATGGCGTGACCGAAGCCCAGCTTGCAGGCGGTGTCCAGGTCCTCGGCCGACATCACCCCGGACTCGACCAGCTTGACCGCCTCCATGGCCAGCGCGCAGATCAGCCGGGTGGTGACGAAACCGGCGATGTCCCGGTTGACCACCACCACCGTCTTGCCGATCTCCTCGGCGAACGACCGGGCGGTGGCCAGGGTCGCGTCGCTGGTCTTGTAGCCGCGCACCAGTTCGCACAGCTTCATCATCGGCACCGGGGAGAAGAAATGGGTGCCGACGACCGACTCCGGGCGCTGCGTGGCGGTGGCGATCTGGGTCACCGGGATGGCCGACGTGTTGGTCGCCAGCACCGCGTCCGCCTTGCAGATCTTGTCCAGCGCGCGGAACACCTCGTGCTTGATCTCGATCTTCTCGAAGACCGCCTCGACCACGATGTCCGCGTCGGCCGCCGCCTCCAGCTCGGTGGTCGGGGTGATCCGGCCCAGCGTGGCCTCGACCTCGGACGGGTCGATCTTCCCCTTCTCGGCGAACTTCGTCAGCGACTTCCGGATGCCGTCCACACCGCGCTTCGTGGCCGCGTCGTCGATGTCCCGCAGGGTCACCTGCCAGCCCGCCTGCGCCGCCACCTGGGCGATGCCGGAACCCATCAGCCCGGCCCCGACGACCGCGAGTCGACCCGCCATCTGTTTCTCCCTCGCCTGCGATTGAGTGTCTGCCAGCACCCTAGTCGGCGAGCCTGAACGACCGCTAAGCCCCGGACGGTCGGACCGGCGACGGGAGCGGCGGGCGGGTCAGATGGTCAGCTCGGGGGCCTCCGGAACGGTACCCCGCTCCACCTCCACCCCGAGCGCACGCAGGTCGGCCACGAAGTCCGGGTAGCCCCGGTCCACGTGGTGCACGTGGGACACCTCGGTGACCCCGTCCGCGCAGAGCCCCGCGATGATCAGCCCGGCACCGGCTCGGATGTCGGTGGCCCGGACCGGCGCACCGGAGAGCCGGTCGCGGCCCCGGACCACGGCGTGGTGCCCGTCGGTCTTGATGTCGGCACCGAGCCGCACCATCTCGTTGGCGAACATGAACCGACCGTCGAAGATGTTCTCGGTGATCAGTGACGCCCCCTCGCTCACCGCCGCCAGGCCGATCGCCATCGGCAACAGGTCGGTGGCGAACCCCGGGTAGGGCAGGGTCACCACGTCGACGGCGGCGGGGCGGTCGTCGGCGCGGACCCGGAAGGCGTCTCCCCGGGTCTCCACCAGCGCGCCGGCCGACACCAGCTTGTCCAGGGCGACCTCCAGGTAGGCCGGGTCGATCCCGGTGACCGTCACGTCCCCCCGGGTCATCGCCGCGCCGAACGCCCACGTCCCGGCGACGATCCGGTCCCCCACCGTGGCGTGCCGCACCGGGCGCAGCGCGGGCACCCCGGCGATGCGCAGCGTCGAGCTACCGCAGCCGGAGATCCGGGCACCCATCCGGTTGAGCATCGTGCAGAGGTCGACGATCTCCGGTTCCCGGGCCGCGTTGTCGATCGTCGTCACGCCCCGGGCCAGCACCGCCGCCATCACCAGGTTCTCGGTGGCGCCCACGCTGGGGAAGTCCAGCACGATCTCGGCCCCCCGCAGCCCGTCCGGGGCGGCGGCGATGACGAAGCCGTGCTCACCGGAGACCTCCGCGCCCATCCGGGCCAGCCCGGCGATGTGCATGTCCAGGCCCCGGGAGCCGATCGCGTCCCCGCCCGGATGGGCCACCCGCACGTACCCCCGGCGGGCCAGCAGCGGGCCGAGCACGCAGATCGACGCCCGCAGCCGACGTACCAGGTCGTAGTCGGCGTCCGCGCCGGGCTGCTCGGGCACGTCGATGACGACCGAGCGGGACCGGGCCTGCCCGCCGTACCCGACCATCGGGTCCACCGGGTCGTCCGCCGCGAAGTGCACCGCGCAGCCGAGCCGGCGCAGCACCTCGCCCATGATGGCGATGTCGGTGATCCGGGGCACGTTCGTGATCACCGTACGCCCTGGTGCCAGCAGCGCCGCCGCCATCAGCTTCAACGCCGAGTTCTTCGCCCCGACGACGTGCACCGTGCCGGCCAGCCGGGCGTCGCCACCGACCCGGATGACGTCGACCGCGTCGACCGCCGGGTCACCGGCGTCACCCGGCCCCACCTCCACCGGCCAACCGGCCGGGGCGGGCCGTGCCGGGATCGTCAGGTCCGGTATCCGTAGGCTGTGCGTCATGGCCGTCCACCTCACGCGCATCTACACCAAGGCCGGCGATGCCGGCATGACCAGGCTGAGCAACAACGAGCAGGTGCCGAAGACCGATCCGCGGATCGCCGCGTACGCGGACGTCGACGAGTGCAACGCCGCGCTCGGCGTGGCGCTCGCCCTGGGGCAGCTCGACGACGAGCTGCGGGCCGTGCTGGAGTCGATCCAGAACGACATGTTCGACGTGGGCGCCGACCTGGCCACCCCCGTCGAGCCGGACCCGGCGTACCCGCCGCTGCGGGTCACCGAGGAGTACGTCGAACGCCTCGAAGGCTGGTGCGACGAGTACAACGGGCGACTGGGCAAGCTCGACTCCTTCATCCTCCCCGGCGGCACCGCTGGCGCGGCGCTGCTGCACGTGGCACGGACGATCGCCCGGCGCGCCGAACGGGCGGCCTGGGCCCTGGTCGCCCACGATCCGGATCGCACCAGCTCCCTTCCGGCAAAGTATCTCAACCGCCTCTCCGACCTGCTGTTCATCCTGTCAAGAACGGCCAATCCGGGCGGCGATGTGCTATGGGTGCCGGGCGGCAGGCGCTGAGCACGGGCGGGCTGCACCACGTCGAGGTCTGGGTACCCGACCTGGCCGCCGCGAAGCGGAGCTGGGGTTGGCTGCTCGGTGAGCTGGGCTGGACGTCGTACCAGGACTGGCCGGCCGGCTGTTCCTGGCGGCACGGCCCGACGTACCTGGTCGTCGAGGAGTCCCCGGCGCTCACCGGGCGGACCCACGACCGGCGCGCCCCGGGCCTCAACCACCTGGCCTTCCACGCCGGTCCGCCGCACGCGGTGGACCGGCTGGTGGCCGACGCCGCGGCCCACGGCTGGACGCTGCTGTTCGCCGACCGGCACCCGCACGCCGGCGGCCCGGACAGCTACGCCGCCTACCTCACCGACCGGCAGGGCTACGAGGTCGAACTGGTGGCCGCCGTCGCCGCACCGTGACCGCCAGCGGCCGGGTGGGTAGGCGGGCCAGGCCGGGTCAGGCGGCGGGCCAGTCCTGGGAGGCCATACGCGGCGAGGCCGCCCCGGGCGGGGCGGCCTCTAGCCAGGAGGAGAAACCGGTCACCGTGGATCGGGCCATGGCGATCTCGACCGGCGCGTGTTGACTGGTACAGCGGAGGATCACCCAGTCGGATGGCATGGAGAGCCGTTCCTGGCCCTCGGGCAGCCGCCGTCGCTCCACCACCAGCTCCTTGCGGGAGAGCACCCGCTTGGGCCGCAGGGCGAAGCTGAACATCCGGTACCAGCGAAGCTGGTCGCCGACGAACCGCGCGAAGCCCGGTGACCAGCCCCGGCCGTCCAGGACGGTGGTGACCCGCACGCTCAGCCGGATGATGCCGCCGCTACGGGTGACCAGGGCCCGCCGGACGAAGAGGATCAGGAGCGCGGCGAGGATCACCGCGATGCCGATTCCGATCCCTTCGACGATCTCCATCGGCGGGTGGGCTCAGCGGGCCGGAGTGGCCGGGGTGGCGCTCTCGGCGAGCACTGTGACGCTCTCCGCGCCGACCGACAGGAACCCGCCGGTGATGTCGTAGGCGACCTGCTGGCCGCCGGCCTGCTTGATCCGGACCTGGCTGGGCTCGGCGAGCTGGCCGAGCAGCGGCGCGTGCCCCGGCAGCACACCCAGCTCGCCTTCGGTCGTGCGGGCGACGACCATCTCGGCCTCGCCGGACCAGACCTTCTCCTCGACGGCTACGAGGTCGACGTGAAGCTGCTGTGCCACGCTGTCTCCTTGCTGCGGCGACGGATTGCCGAAAGTCTAGTCGGATCGCCGTCGCCGACCCAACGCGGGTGCCGAGACCTGCACCACCCTCCGGCGTGTCGGCTGGCCGGAGGGGGGTGTCGACATCCCGCAGGGATCACTTGACCTTGTTGCGGAACTCCGGATGCTCCAGCAGGAAGGCGTCCAACTGCTCGTTCTTGAGGGCGGCGAAGAAGTCGTCGGCGGCGGGCAGCAGCCGCTCCCCCCGGTAGGCGTTGCCGGTGCCGATGCCCTCCCCGGGCAGCTTGATCAGCTCGACGTTCTCCGAGCGGAGGCCCTTGAGTGCGATGGCGAAGTCGACCACGCTGTTGCCCCGGCCGTTGAAGGTCAGCGACTGGCCGGCGGCCCGGATCACCCGGTCCAGCTTGATCGGGTTGGTCACCACGTCGGCGCTGAACGCCTGGCTGATCATCGCCTTGATGAACTGCTGCTGGTGCCGCTGCCGGCCGTAGTCGGCGTCCGGGACGCCGTTGCGGGGGTAGCGCTGCCGGACGTAGTCCAGCGCCTGCCAGCCTCTGAGGTGCTGGTTGCCCTTCTTGTAGACCGCCTGCGGCCCGATGTACCCCTCGCCGTACGGGTTGCCCTTGCGGTGCTTGCCGTTCGGCTCGCGGTGCTCGGACTTGACGTCCCGCTCGATGTACATGTCGACGCCGCCCATCGCGTCGACGATCTTCTGGAACCCGGTGAAGTTGATGATCGCCCCGGCGTCGAACCGGGTGATCCCGGTCGCCTTCTGCACGGTCTTGGCGAGCAGTTCGAAGCCCTGTGCCGCGCTGGGGTTCTTGCCCTCGACGATGCTGCCGTGTGACATCGCTCCGTTGATCTTGCCGGAGCCGCCCCGGTAGCCGGCCTTGTCGAACTTGGGGATGTCGACGTAGAGATCACGCGGAATCGAGAAAATGTACGCCCGATCCAACGACTCCGGCACGTGCAGCACCATGATCGAGTCGGCCAGCGGCGGGGTCTTGGCGTCCCGCGGATCGATGCCCACCAGCAGGATGTTCAGCGGACCCTTGACGTTGCTCTTGCGTTCCTGCGCCCCGGCTGCCTTGTCGCCGAAGAGGTCGGCCTTGCCCACCGAACCCTCGTAGCGCGACAGCAGCGTCTCGTAGCCCACCAGGACCGCGCCGCTGAGCATCAGCAGCACGACCCCGAAGACGGTGCATACGCGCGCCCAGCGGGGCACCCCGGACCAGATCGACCGTCTGCCGCTCCCGCCGGCCTTACCGGCCTTACCGTCCCCGCCGGCCTTGCCGGCCTTACCGTCCCCGCCGCTCTTGCCGGCCTTACCCACCAGCAGCTCCATTCGTCGCGCACAGGGACTCGTCACGAGGATTCGTCACGCCCATGAAGAGGAGACGGGCGGACCGGGCCCAAAAGTTGCACACATCGACACCCGAACCCGAGAGTCGTTCTCGAAACGGTACCGCGCCCGGCGAACGGACGCTCGCCCGGCAACCCGACACCGACCCCCACCAGCAGGAACGGCCGAAGGCCACCCCGGTCGGCCGGGGTGGCCTTCGGCGAACAACTGTCGGGAGACTCAGCCCTCCGACATCAGCTCCTTCGCCTTGCGCTCCAGGTCCTCCAGACCGCCGCACATGAAGAAGGCCTGCTCGGGGAAGTGGTCGTACTCGCCCTCGCTGATCTTCCGGAACGCGTCGATGGTCTCCTCGATCGGGACCGTCGAACCCGGCACGCCGGTGAACTGCTCGGCGGCGTAGGTGTTCTGGGAGAGGAAACGCTCGATCCGGCGGGCCCGGCCGACGGTGAGCTTGTCCTCTTCCGAGAGCTCCTCGATACCGAGGATGGCGATGATGTCCTGGAGGTCCTTGTAGCGCTGGAGGATGCGCTTGACCTCGGTGGCCACCGCGAAGTGCGCCTCGCCGACGAACTCCGGGGCGAGGATCCGGGACGAGGACGCCAGCGGGTCCACGGCCGGGTAGATGCCCTTGTCGGAGATCGACCGCTCCAGGTTGGTGGTCGCGTCCAGGTGGGCGAAGGTGGTCGCCGGCGCCGGGTCGGTGTAGTCGTCGGCGGGCACGTAGATCGCCTGGAGCGAGGTGATGGCCTGGCCCCGGACGGAGGTGATCCGCTCCTGGAGCTCTCCCATCTCGTCGGCCAGGGTCGGCTGGTAACCCACCGCGCTCGGCATCCGGCCGAGCAGGGTGGAGACCTCGGAACCGGCCTGGGTGAAGCGGAAGATGTTGTCGATGAAGAGCAGCACCTCCTGCTTCTTGACGTCCCGGAAGTACTCGGCCATGGTCAGCGCCGACAGCGCCACCCGCAGCCGGGTGCCCGGCGGCTCGTCCATCTGGCCGTAGACCAGCGCGGTCTTGTCGATGACGCCGGACTCGGTCATCTCGGCGATGAGGTCGTTGCCCTCACGGGTGCGCTCACCCACGCCGGCGAAGACCGACGTACCACCGAAGTTCCGGGCCACCCGGGTGATCATCTCCTGGATGAGCACCGTCTTGCCCACGCCCGCGCCGCCGAACAGGCCGATCTTGCCGCCCTTGACGTACGGGGCGAGCAGGTCGATGACCTTGATGCCGGTCTCCAGCATCTCGGTCTTCGGCTCCAGGTCCGCGAAGGCCGGGGCCTTGCGGTGGATGCCCCACCTGTCGTCCGCGTCGAGCGTCTCGCCCTCGGTGAGGTTGAGGCACTCGCCGATGGCGTTGAAGACGTGGCCCTTGACCGCGTCGCCCACCGGGACGGTGATCGGCGAGCCGGTGTCGACCACCTCGGCGCCGCGGACCAGACCGTCGGTCGGCTGCATCGAGATGGCGCGGATCAGGTTGTCACCCAGGTGCTGGGCGACCTCCAGGGTCAGCGTCTTCGCACCGCCGGAGAGGTTCACCTCGACGTTGAGCGCGTTGAACAGGGTCGGCATGGCGTCGCGCGGGAACTCGGCGTCGACGACCGGGCCGATGACCCGAACCACGCGACCGGTGGCCGTACTGGTCTCTGCCGGTCCCCCGGCAACTGCGGATACAGTCATCACACTTCACTTCCCGACGCGGCCAGCGCGTTCGCGCCGCCGACGATCTCACTGATCTCCTGGGTGATCCCGGCCTGGCGGGCCGAGTTCATCTCACGCGTGTACTTCTCGATCATCTCTTCGGCGTTGTCGGTGGCGCTCTTCATCGCCCGCCGCCGGGCCGCCGACTCGCTCGCCGCCGACTCCAGCAACGCCGCGTAGATCCGCGTGTTGATGTACTTCGGCAACAGCGCGTCGAGCAGCGACTCCGCCTCCGGCTCGAACTCGTACGCCGGCAGCAGCCCCTCGGAGCGCGGCCGGTCCTCGACCTGCATCGGCCCGATGATCTTGGTGACCGGGTTCTGCGTCATCAGGCTGTGGAACTCGGTGTAGACGATGTGCAACTCGTCGATGCCGAGCACGCCGTCCGGCCCGGCGTCGCCGTCGGTGTCGTCGGCACCGGCGGTGAACGCCGCGATCAGCGTCTCGCCGACCTCACGGGCGTCGGCGAAGGTGGGCTGCTCCGAGAAGCCGGTCCAGTTCGCCGCGATCTGCCGGTTGCGGAACCGGTAGAACGTCAGGCCCTTGCGTCCGATGACGTAGAGCACCGGCTCCTTGCCGTCGGCGGTGAGCCGGGCGATCAGCGACTCGGCGGTCCTGATCGCGTTGGAGCTGTACCCGCCGGCCAGGCCCCGGTCGGAGGTGACCAGCAGGACGCCCGCCCGCCGCACCCGCTCGCGCGGGGTGAGCAGCGGGTGGTCGATCCGGGCGTTCGAGGCCAGCGCGGTGAGCACGCCGGTGATCGCCTGGGCGTACGGCAGCGACGCCGTCACCCGGGCCTGGGCCTTGGCGATGCGGCTCGTCGCGACGAGCTCCATCGCCTTGGTGATCTTCTTCATCCCCTTCGCCGAACGGATTCGCTGGCGAAGAACGCGTACCTGGGCCGCCATGAGTCAGCCCTACTCCTTCTCGGCGTCGCCGCCGGCGTAGCGGGTGACCGTCTCCCGGTCCGACTCGCCCTCCAGCGGCTTGGCCGGCGCGTCGTTGACCCGGCGCTCGTCGGCCTTGCCGAGGAAGACCTGCTTGAACTCGCCGATGGCCGAGTCGAGCGAGGCGGAGATGTCGTCGCCCCACGTGCCGTCCGCGATCGAGGCCAGCACACCCTCGTGCTTGTGCCGCAGGTACTGGAGGAACTCGGACTCGAAGCGACGGATCTCGCCGACCGGGACGTCGTCCAGCTTGCCCTCGACGCCGGCCCAGACCGAGACGACCTGCTCCTGCACCGGGTACGGCGAGTAGTTCGGCTGCTTGAGCAGCTCGACCAGCCGGGAACCCCGGTTCAGCTGGGCCTGCGAGGCCTTGTCCAGGTCGGAGGCGAAGGCGGCGAACGCCTCCAGCTCACGGAACTGGGCCAGGTTGAGCCGCAGCGAGCCGGAGACCTTCTTCATCGGCTTCATCTGCGCGGCGCCACCGACCCGGGAGACCGAGGTGCCGACGTTGATGGCCGGCCGGACGCCCTGGTTGAACAGGTCGGACTCCAGGAAGATCTGACCGTCGGTGATGGAGATGACGTTGGTCGGGATGAAGGCCGAGATGTCGTTGGCCTTCGTCTCGATGATCGGCAGGCCGGTCATCGAGCCGCCGCCCAGCTCGTCGGAGAGCTTCGCGCAGCGCTCCAGCAGGCGGGAGTGCAGGTAGAAGACGTCACCCGGGTACGCCTCACGGCCCGGCGGGCGGCGCAGCAGCAGCGACACGGCCCGGTACGCCTCGGCCTGCTTGCTCAGGTCGTCGAAGACGATCAGGACGTGCTTGCCGCCGTACATCCAGTGCTGCCCGATGGACGAGCCGGTGTAGGGGGCGAGGTACTTGAAGCCGGCCGGGTCGGACGCCGGGGAGGCCACGATGGTGGTGTACTCCAGCGCGCCCGCGTCCTCCAGGATGCCCTTGATCGAGGCGATCGTGGAGGCCTTCTGGCCGATGGCGACGTAGATGCAGCGGACCTGCTTCTTCGGGTCGCCGGAGCGCCAGTTGTCCCGCTGGTTGAGGATGGTGTCCAGCGCGACGGTGGTCTTGCCGGTCTTCCGGTCGCCGATGATCAGCTGCCGCTGGCCCCGACCGATCGGGGTCATCGCGTCGATCGCCTTGATGCCGGTCTGCAGCGGCTCGTCGACCGACTGCCGGGACATCACGTTGGGGGCCTGGAGCTCCAGCTCGCGGAAGCCCTCGTCGGCGATGTCGCCGAGGCCGTCGATCGGCTGGCCGAGCGCGTTGACCACGCGGCCGAGGAAGGCGTCGCCGACCGGTACGGAGAGCACCCGGCCGGTGCGCTTGACGCGCTGCCCCTCCTCCAGCTTGGCGGAGTCACCGAGAACGACGACACCGATCTCCCGCACGTCGAGGTTCAGCGCCACGCCGAGCGTGCCGTCCTCGAACTCCAGGAGTTCGTTGGTCATGGTCGAGGGCAGGCCCTCGACGTGGGCGATGCCGTCACCGGTGTCGGCGACGGTGCCGACCTCCTCGCGGGAGACGTCGGTCGAGTAGGAGGAGACGTAGCGCTCCAGGGCGCCGCGGATCTCCTCCGTCGAGATGGTCAGCTCGGCCATCCTCTGCTTCCTTAAGTATCAGGGGCCCGGGATACCTAGTACCGACCGGTCCGAATGGCGTCGATCAAAGGGGCGGCGAGGCCGCTGGTCAGCGCTGCACGAGCGCGTTGCGGGTCTCGTTGAGGCGGCGCAGGACGGTGCCGTCGTACAGGTCGGAACCGACCCGCACGCTCACCCCACCGAGCACCTCCGGGTCGACCGTCTGCTTGACGGAAACCTCTCGACCGTACATCGCGGAGAGGCGGGCACCGAGCCGTCGCTCGTCGGACTCACTCAACGGAGCCGCCACGGTCACGTACGCGACCTGACGGTCCCGCCGGTCGGCGGCCAGCTCGACCAGCCGGGTGAGCGCCCCGGTGAAGGAGCGTCCCCCGAACCCGCCGAGGGCCACCTCGACGAGGCGGACGGTGACCGGCCGGGCCTTGCCGGCGAGCAGTTCCCGGGCCAGTGCGGCCCGCTGCCCGGCCGGGGCGATCGGGTCGGCCAGCGCCGCGGAGAGCGCGGACTGGCCGGCGACCACCTGGCCGAAGCGGAACAGCTCGTCCTCGACCTCACCGAGGTCGCCCGCGGCGTCGGCACTGGCCAGCAGCGCCTCCACCCCGAGCCGCTCGGTGCCGTCGAGCAGCTCCGACGGCGTCGACCAGCGACCGGCGACCAGCCCGGACAGCAGGTCGAGCGCGTCCGCGCCGATCTTGCCGGTCAGGATGCCGGTGAGCAGCGCCGCACGGTCCTCGCCGCTGCGGGCCGGGTCGGACAGCGCCCGGCGCAGCCGCGGCTCGCCCCGCAACAGGGCGGCGACGGAGAGGACGTCGTCGGCGGTGGTCGCCACCGCCGACGGCTCCGCCCCGCGGACGTACGCGTCGAGGCGCTCGGCCGCGACCGCGTACGACTCCCGGCTGGCGGCCTGCATCAGCGGGCCCCCGTGCTCTCGAGGTTGCTCAGGAACCGGTCGACGGTGCCCTTGCGACGTGCCTCGTCGGCCAGCGACTCACCGACGATCTTGCTGGCCAGGTCCACCGCGATGGTGCCGACCTCGGCCCGCAGCTCACGCACGATGGTGGCCCGCTCGGCGGCGAGCTGCTCCTTGCCGGCCGCGATGATCCGGTCGGACTCCTCCCGCGCCTTGCCGAGGATGTCCTGCCGGATGCCCTCCGCGTCGGCCCGGGCGTCGTCCCGGATCTTGGCGGCGTCGGTACGCGCCTCGGCGAGCTGCGCGCGGTACTGCTCGAGGAGCTGGTTGGCCTCGGCCTGGGCGGCCTCGGCGCGCTTGATCCCGCCCTCGATCGCGTCGACCCGGGCCTGGAACGTCTGCTCCATGCGGGGGAAGACGAACTTCATCAGCACGAAGCAGAGCACGGCGAAGGCGACGCTGCCGACCACGATCTCCTGCCAGAGCGGAATGATCGGGTTGTGCGTCGACTCACCACCCTCAGCGGCGAGGAAGTACATGGATGACCTCCCGGTCTGCAGGGGCCGGGTCAGCCGGCCCAGATGAAGCCGAAGGCGATGCCCAGCAGCGCGAGCGCCTCGATGACGGCGAAGCCGATCCAGACGTACGGCAGGGTCATCCGGGACGACTCCGGCTGGCGGGCCGTCGACTGGATGTAGGCGGCGAAGACCAGGCCGACGCCGATGCCCGGGCCGATGGCGGCGAGGCCGTAGCCGATGGCGGCGGTGCTGCCGGTGACCTCGGCGAGAACGCTAGCGTCCATGGGTGTGGTTCCTCCTGGGTATCTCGCGTGACTCTCACGCGGGACGACAACGGGTTGATGCGGTGGACCGGTGCTCGCGAGCGAGCCCCGCCCGTGGACCAGTGCTCGCTTTCGAGCCCCCGCCCGGTTGGATCAGTGCTCGTCGGCGAGCGCGCCCTGCACGTAGCTTGCGGTGAGGACGGTGAAGACGTAGGCCTGCAGGCAGATGACCAGGAATTCGAGGAAGGTGAGCGCGATGGTCATCACCCAGGACAGCACCGAGACCGGCGCGAGCCAGGCGTTGGCGCTGAGCATCGCGAAGCCGCCGAGGGTGAAGACCAGCAGCAGCATGTGCCCGGCGAACATGTTGGCGAAGAGACGTACGGCCAGCGAGAACGGCCGCACGAGGAAGGTCGAGAAGAACTCGATCGGGATCAGCAGCGGCAGGATGTACCAGGGTGCCGGCGGGATCAGGGAGTTCTTGAAGTACTTCACGAAGCCGTGGTGCCGGATGCCGACGTAGTTGAACATCAGGTAGCTGATCACGGCGAGGATCGCCGGGAAGGCGATGTGCGAGTTCGGCGAGATCTGGAACAGCGGCACGATCGCGAAGAAGTTGGTCAGCAACACGAAGCAGAACAGCGTGGTGAAGTACGGCGCGAACCGCACCCCCCGGTGCCCGATCATGTCGACCGCGATGTTGTTCCGCACGAAGCCGTAGATCGACTCGGCGAGCCACTGCTTCTTGGTCGGGACCAGCTGCGGCTTCCGGTAGGTCGCCAGGAAGAAGATGATCAGGATGCCGACGGCGACCCAGACCATCGCCGTGATCTTGGTGAACCAGTACGAGTCGTGCGCACCCCAGGGCAGGATGCTGGGCAGGTAGAAGTCCTCCACGCTGGGTGGGAATGCCGCCTGGCCCGCTGCCAGGACGTTCGCCTGTCCGAACACCGCGTCCCTTCCTATGTAGGCGTGCCGAGCCGGCGGACGACCAGGATGATCCCCCCGGCCATGCCGAGCACGACACCGATCCCGGTGGCGATGCCGCCGGAGTCGAGCCACTGGTCGACCAGCCAGCCGATGAAACCCCAGACGAGCATGCCCCCGATGAGGTACGAGAGCGCGGTCCAACCCTGACCGGCGCCGGTCGGAACGTCGCCCGGACCGCCGGTGGGTTGGGGGGTTTGGTCATCAGCCATGACGGGGCGAACGATATCAGCCGGAGAGACGAGGCTGTGCCTCACCCCCCGCACAACCGTCGTTGTGTGGGCGTCTGGCGGGCTCCATCGTCTGGGGGCACGCTACTCCCCTTCCGCCAGTGAGAGAACGACCGCACGCGGACAGTCGCCCGCCCGCCCACCATGTGGGACGGTCCGCACACCTATCGACGGGAATACACCCTGGTCAGCCACCAGATGTGCACTCCGGTCCAGACCACCACGCCGGCGGCGATGCCGACACAGAGTGGAACCAGCCCACCCCAGCCGGTCGACGCCACCGCCACCATCACCACCCCCAGCAGGGTGAACTTGGCGATGTAGAGGCCCAGCCCGAGGGGCAGCACCAGCTGCGGGTTGACCGCGTCGGCCCGGGCCAGCACCACCGTGGTCAGGCTGTAGCTGACCACCGTCACCGCCACCCCGGCCGCCGCGCCGAGGGCCGCCACACCACCGCCGGTCACCGCACCGACCAGCGCGGCGACCACCCCCAGCACCGCCGAGGCGGCCAGCAGCACCGGCAGGTGGCGCAGCCGCCACCCCTGGTCGTCGGCCACCGCCGGCCCACGCGCCCCGGGCTCAGCCACGCGGGTCCGCCGGGCCGTCGCCGAGCGGCACGGCCCCGACGGGCCGCCCCGGGTCCGGCCCCCACCAGGTGCGCTTCACGTTCTCCACAGCGAAAGAGTGTACGGAGCCGCACACTGGTGTCCGTGAGATGCCTCGTCACCGGCGCGACCGGATACATCGGCGGACGGCTCGCGCCCCGCCTGCTGGCCGAGGGCCACCAGGTGCGCTGCCTGGCCCGCAAGGCGGGTCGGCTGCGCGACGTGCCCTGGGCCGCGCAGGCCGAGATCGTCGAGGGGGACCTGCGCCGGCCGGAGACGCTCCCGGCCGCCTTCGCCGACGTCGACGTCGCGTACTACCTGGTGCACTCCCTCGGGCAGGCCGGCTTCGAGGCGGCCGACCGGGAGGCCGCCACGAACTTCGCCCGGGCCGCCGCCGCAGCCGGCGTACGCCGGATCGTCTACCTCGGTGGGCCGGAGCCGGCGGCCGGCGGCACGGCCTCGCCGCACCTGCGGTCCCGGGCCGAGGTGGCCCGGATCCTGCTCGCCGGCGAGGTGCCCACGGTAGTGCTGCGGGCCGCCGTGATCATCGGTTCCGGGTCGGCCTCGTTCGAGATGCTGCGCTACCTCACCGAGCGGCTGCCGGCCATGATCACCCCCCGCTGGGTCCGCAACCGGATTCAGCCGATCGCCGTCCGGGACGTGCTGCGCTACCTGGTCGGCTGCGCCGACCTGCCGCCGGAGGTGGACCGGGCCTTCGACATCGCCGGCCCGGACGTGCTCACCTTCCGGGAGATGATGCAGCGCTACGCGCAGGTCGCCGGGCTGCGCCGCCGGATCATCGTGCCGGTCCGCCCGCTGACCCCGGCGCTGTCCTCGCACTGGGTGGGGCTGATCACCCCGGTGCCGAACGCCATCGCCCGCCCGCTGGTGGAGAGCCTGATCCACGAGGCGGTCGCGCACGAGCACGACATCGCCAGGTGGCTACCCGACCCGCCGGGCGGGCTGACCGGCTTCGACGACGCCGTGGCGCTGGCCCTGAGCAAGGTGCGCGACGCCCAGGTGGAGACCCGCTGGTCGAACGCGAGCGGCCCGGACGCCCCGGCCGAGCCGCTGCCGTCGGACCCGGACTGGTCCGGTGGGACCGCGTACACCGACGTCCGGGAGCAGGAGGTGGCCGCCCCGCCGGCCGCGCTCTGGCGGGTCATCGAGGGCGTCGGCGGCGAGCACGGCTGGTACTCGTTCCCGCTCGCCTGGTCGGTGCGCGGCTGGCTGGACCGGCTGGTCGGCGGGGTGGGGCTGCGCCGGGGCCGGCGCGATCCGCACCACCTCCAGGTCGGCGAGGCGCTGGACTTCTGGCGGGTGGAGGAGATCGTCCCCGGCGAGCTGCTGCGGCTGCGCGCCGAGATGCGGCTCCCCGGCCGGGCCTGGCTGGAGCTGCGCGCCGAGCCGGCCGGCGACGGCCACAGCCGGTACGTGCAACGCGCCGTCTTCCTCCCCCGGGGCCTGCCCGGCCACCTCTACTGGCTCTCGGTGGCCCCCTTCCACACGATCATCTTCGGCGGCATGGCCCGCAACATCGCCCGACACACCCCCACCCCCTAACCCCCACCCCGCCCTCGCCCCACCCCCACCCCCGCCCAGGCTCCTGTCGATCATGGAGTTGTGGTGGACGGATCAGACCGCTTTGACCCGTTCTGCAACCACCACAACTCCATGATCGACGGGGCGGGAGGGGTGAGGGGCAGGGAGGGGTGGGGGGCAGGGAGGGGTGGGGGGCGGGAGGGGCAGGGGGCAGGAGGGTGGGGGTGGGGGGTTAGTTGCCGGTGCGGGGGGTGGGGGTTAGGCGGTAGGTGATGGACTCGTTGGGCGGGACGAAGTCCCGGACGGGGGTGTCGGCCAGGGCGGCGGCGAGGATGCGGCCCACCGCGTCGACCATCCGGGACTGGACGGCGGCCCCGACGGCGTCGCGCGGATCGTCGGGGTTGGCGGCGATCTGGGCCACCGCGAGCTGCGGGGTGAACGCCACCACCGACTCGGTCTCGTTCCGTTCCGAGCTGCCGGTCTTGCCGGCCACCGGACGACCCAGCCCCGGGCGGAGCTGCTCGGCCGTGCCGCCGTCGCACCGGCGGTACATCGATTGGTCACCGACCGGGCAGCGGGCTGCGTCGGCGGCGGCCCGGGCCACCTCGGTGTCGATCACCTGCCGGCAGTCGGGCTGACCGGCGGCCACCTCCTTGCCGGCGCTGTCGGTGATCGACACGACAGGCGACGGCGCGCACCAGGTCCCCTCGGCGGCCACCGTGGCGTACGCGTTGGCCAGGTCGAGCGGGGTGGTGGAGGAGACGCCGAGGGTGAACGCCCCCCAGTCGCGCGCCCCGGAGCGGGCCAGCTCGGCGTCGTCGGGGGCGCGGAACCTGATGCCCAGCCGCTCGGCCATCTCGACCACCCGGTCCGCGCCGATCCGCTCGGTGAGCCAGGCGAAGTAGGTGTTCACCGAGCGGCCGAACGCGGTCCACATGGTGCGGTAGCCGTCCATCCACTCGGGGGTGGCATTGACCGGGCACCACCGGCCGCCGCAACTCGACCGGGGGTCGTCGGTCGGGAACCGGGTCACGATCCGGCTCGGCGCGACGAAGGCGGTCTCCAGCGGCAGCCCGGACTCCAGGGCGGCCAGCAGGGCGAACAGCTTGAACGTCGAGCCGGCCTGGTAGCCCTCGATACCGTTGCCACCGGCGACGAGCTGGTTGACCGTGTTCGGGTAGTTCCGCTGCCCGGCCGGGTTGGGGTCGACGCTGTAGTTCCGGTTCACCGCCAGGGCCAGCACCCGCCCGGTGCCGGGTTGGACCACCGCCACCGGCGCCGCCCGCCTGTCGTCCACGTCGTAGATGCCTGTCGCCTGGCGTACGGCGGCCCGCTGCACCGCCGGGTCGAGCGAGGAGACGATCCGGAAGCCGCCCCGGCGCAGGGTGTCCTGCCGTTCGGCGGCGGTCGCGCCGAAGGCGGGCTGGTCGCTCCACCACTGGGTGAACCAGTCGCAGAAGAAGCCCCAGTCGTTGCGCTGCTCGGGCACGGCGGTGCAGTCGTTCGGCGTCCGGCTGGGCCGTAGCGTCAGCGGCTCCTCGCGGGCCTGCGCCGCGTCGACCGGCCCGGTCTGGCCCAGCGCCACCATCCGGTCCAGCACGTACGACCGGCGGGTCAGCGCCGCGTCGGCGTCGCCGTTGATCGGGTCGTCGGTGTCCGGGGAGCGGACCAGCCCGGCCAGCAGCGACGCCTGGGCCAGGGTCAGCCGGGCCGGGGTGGTGGAGAAGTAGCGCTTGGCCGCGGCGGCGATCCCGTACGCCCCGGCGCCGAAGTAGGCGATGTTCAGGTAGCGGGTGAGGATCTCGTCCTTGGTCAGCTCGCGTTCCAGGGCCAGGGCGTACCGCATCTCCTGGAGCTTGCGGGCGGTGCTGATCTCGGTGGCCTTCTGGCGCTGTTCCTTGGTCAGCCGGGGGTCGTTGCTGAGCACGTTGCGGACGTACTGCATGGTCAGCGTGGAGGCGCCCTGCCGGGCCTGGCCGTCGCGCTGGTTGACGGTGAACGCCCGGACCACGCCCCGCACGTCGACACCCCGGTGCTGGTAGAACCGGGCGTCCTCGGCGGCCACGATGGCCTGGCGCATCACCGGGGCGACCTTGGCCAGCGGCACGTCCACCCGGTCCTCGGTGTAGAAGGAGGTGATCAGGGTGACGCCGTCGGCGGCGTACAGGGTGGACCGTTGGGCGGTGGGTGGGGTGCGCAGGGTGTTGGGCAGTTCGGCGTAGGACGAGGCGATGCCGCCGAAACCGAGGCCGAACACCAGGGCGAGCGGGAGCGCCGCCCCGGCCAGCACCAGGCCGGCGAGGACGCCGGCGAGCAGCACGGTGAACGCCTTGTGGAGGGCCCGGATCATCAGTACTCCCCGCAGGAGCCGTCAGGACCCGTTCAGCATGACCCGCAAAACCACCCGAACTCTCATCTTTCCCCGAAACCGGAGCAAGTTCGCGGGACGGACACGGCGCGCGGAACGGGACACGCCGCGCCGGTCACCCGGACGGGGTCGCCGGCCAGCCTGGCGGGGTCGCCGGCCGGCCGGCGGCGGTCACGGCAGCAGGGCCGAGGTGAGCGGGTGCACCGTCTCTTCGATCTCGTCGGCCACCCGGCTGAAGCACTGGTCGCCCCGGCCCCACGGATCGTCCAGGTCGTCGGAGTGCAGCGCCGCCGCCCCCTGCCGGGCCGCGTCGACCGCCGCCACCAGGGCCACCCCCCGGGCGTGCACGGCGTCCGGGGTGGTGCCGGTGGGCGGCAGGGCGGCGGTGTCCAGCGCGCCGAGCAGCCGGCCGAACTCGCCCAGCACGAACGTGCGCGACGCCGCGTCCGGGCGCAGCGCCACCACGTACTCCTGCTGGTCGGCGGTGGCGGTGAGGACCAGGTCGGCGGCGTCGATCAGGTCGGAGCGCAGCTTGCGGGCGGCGAACCCCTCGACGTCACCGCCGCGACCCAGCACCTGCCGGGCGGCCGGCGGGTTCATCTCCTCCCCCGCGTGCCATCCGCCGGTGCCGGCGCTGTGGCTGTGCAGCAGCGCGTCCGCCCCGGCCGGGTCGACGCCGAGCCGCTCCAGCCGCTCACGGACGGCGAGCACCAGCAGCCGTTCGGCCATCGGGGACCGGCAGATGTTGCCCATGCAGACGTGCAGGACGGTGAACGGCGGCACTCAGGCTCCCCGCCCGTCGAGGAGGTCCGGCGCGACGTCGCGGAGCTGGTCGAGGGTGATCGCGCCGGCCCGCAGCAGCCGGGGCGTCTCCCCGGTCAGGTCGACGATGGTGCTCGGCACCGGGTCGGGGCACGCCCCGGCCTCCAGGTAGACCCGCACCGAGTAGCTGAGCTGGTCGCGGGCCGCCTCGGCGGTCAACGACGGCGGCTGGCCCACCTTGTTGGCCGCGGCCACCGCCATCGGGCCGGTCTCCCGCAGCACCTCCAGCGCCACCGGGTGCAGCGGCATCCGGACCGCCACCGTTCCGTCGGCGTCGCCGCCCAGGTCCCAGGCGAGGCTCGGCGAGTGCTCCACCACGATGGTCAGCGCACCCGGCCAGAACGCCTCGACCAGGTCACGGGCCGCGCGGGGCAGCGAGAAGACCAGGCCGTCGAGGGTGTGCCGGGAGCCGATCAGCACCGGCGGCGCCGCCTGGCTGCCGCCCCGGGCGTCGGAGAGGGCCTTGACCGCGTACGGGGTGAACGCGTCCGCGCCGATCCCGTAGACCGTGTCGGTGGGGAGAACGACCAGCTCGCCGTTCTTGACCGCCTCGATCGCCGCGGCGATGCCGCGGTCCCGGTCGGCAGGTGACCGACAGTCGTAGAGCATCACGAGGAGCCAGTCTGCCACGCCGACGCCCCGACGGCGTGCGGGCCGTCCGACCGGCGGGACGCGGTGGCGAACCGGGGCCGCCCGGCCAGGTCACGGTGCGCCCGCACCGCCGTGTACCGGCCGTCGGCGGTCAGCAGCGCCGGCACCGCACCGCCGTGCGTGTCGTCGTGCTCGACGCCCAGCTCGCCGTCGGGTCGCAGCAGCTCGGCCGCCCGGCGCAACACCGGCCGCAGCACCACCAGTCCGTCCGCCCCGCCGAACACCGCCTCGTCGGGGTCGTGCCCGGCCACCTCCGGCGGGACCGGCACCGACCGTGGCACGTACGGCGGGTTGCACAGCAGCACGTCCACCGCGCCGACCAGATCGGCCAGCAGCTCCGGGTCGGTGACGTCGGCGGCCACCACCTCGACCGGCCGGTCCCCGGCGGCGGCCCGCTCGGCGGCGTTGCGGCGCAGCCAGGCCAACGCGGCCGGGGACCGTTCCACCGCCACCACCCGGGCCGCCGGCACCTCCTGGGCCACCGCCAGCGCGATCGCCCCGGAACCGCTGCACAGGTCGACCACCACCGGGGCGTCCCGGGTCGACGCCCGGTCGATGCCCCAGCCGGCCAGCAGCTCCGTCTCCGGGCGGGGCACGAAGACCCCCGGCCCGACCGCCAGCTCCAGGTGCCGGAAGCCGGCCCGGCCGGTCAGGTGCTGCAACGGCTCGCGGTCGGCCCGCCGGGCCACCAGCGTGTCGTAGCGGGCCCGCTGGGCGGCCGTGAAGCCGTCGGCCAGGGCCAACCGGCCCCGGGGCACCTCCAGCACGTACGCGGCGAGCTGCTCCGCCTCGGACCGGGCCGACGCCACCCCGGCGTCGGCGAGGGTACGGGCGGCGCGGGCCACCACGGCCGAGGTGCGCTCGCGTTCTGTCCCTTCGGACGGGTGGCGTGGGAGTGAGGTCACGCCATAATCATGAGGCGTCGTCGGCCCCGCCACGAGTGGGTGCGGCCGGGCGCACACCGACGGGAGGTTCGCCAGGTGGGGTGGCTCGACCGGGTCGATGACCAGGTTGACGCCCTCACGCATGCCCGCGACCTCCAGGAGGTGAGCCGCTCGGCCGAGGCGGTCGGCGTCCTCGACCGGGTGCTGCGCACCACCGCCGACCCGTACACCCGGGCGGACGCGCTGGTGCAGCGGCTCTGCGCGTTGATCAACCTGGGCCGGACGGCCGAGTTCACCCGGGCCATCGAGGAGGCCTCCGGGGCGGTGCGCGACCTGCCCGAGCCCTACCTGCACGGGCACCTCAACGCGCTGGCCGCGCTCGCCGCGCACCACCAGGGTGCGCTGGACCGCTGCGTCACCCACCTGGTCCGGGCGGCGCGGGCGCTGGGCGCGGCGGAGGACCGGGACCGGGACACCGCCTGGGGCTGGCACGACCTGGCGATGGCCTACTCCTACCTCAGCTTCCACGGCTACGCGCTGGGCGCGATCGAGCGGGCCCGCCAGCACGGCGCCGCCGCCGGCATCCCCGAAGAGACCTTCGCCGCCCCCGGCATCCGGCTGCGCAACGCCGTCGCGCTCGACCACAACGGCGACAGCGACGGCTGCCTGCGGGTGCTCCGCGACATCGCGGCCGACCTGGCCCGGTTCGTCGACGACGGGCGGGCCGACCGGCTGCGGCCGAGCAGCCTCGCCGCGTACGGCTACGCGGCGGTCCGCCGGGCGGCGCTCGGTGACGCGACCCCGGTCGGCCCGGAGCCGGCCCGGCTGCTCGACCACGGCGGGGACAGCGCCCGCGCCCGGGACATGCGCCAGCTCGGCCACGTCTGCCTGGCGGTCGCCGACGGCCGCCCGATCGAGGCGATCACCCGGCTGGACTCGGCCCGGGTGTCGGCCGAGACGCTCGGCGCGGCGGAGTTGTCCCGGTTGCGCAGCATCGCCTTCTCCCGGGCCGGTGACCACGCCGCCGCGCACCGCGCCGACCGGATGGCGTTCCGGCTGGCCGCCCAGCGCAACGACCGGCTGCGCGACGTCTACATCGACGGCATCGCCGCCCGCATCGACCACGAGGAGATGCGCCGGGAGGCCGCCCGCTACGAGGGTGAGGCGCTCACCGACCCGTTGACCGGGCTGCCCAACCGGCGGCGACTGGAGCGCTACATCGGTTCGGTGGTGTCCCGGGGTGAGCGGGTGGTGATCGGCGTCTGCGACCTCGACGGCTTCAAGGCGGTCAACACCCACCACGGCCACCACTCCGGCGACCTGGTGCTGCAACGCATCGCCGGGGTGATCAACCGGGTGATGCGGCGCGGCGACTTCGTGGCCCGCTACGGCGGCGACGAGTTCGTGGTGGTGCTCTCCGGTGCCGGCATGACCGAGGCGGCCGAGGTGGCCCGCCGGATCGACGCGGCGGTGCGCACCGAGGACTGGGAGTCGCTGGTTCCCGGCACCCCGGTCGGGGTGAGCATCGGGTTCGCCGAGGTCGCCGGCACCGGCACCGGCACCGCGCTGCGCGACGCCCTCGGGCTCGCGTTCGAGATCGCCGACCGGGAGATGCTGCGCGCCAAGGCCCGCTCCCGCACCTCCTGACCCGTACCCCAGGGTTTTCCCCGCCGGCCGGCCACGACGCCGTCAGGCCCGCGGAGGCGGGCCGCGTCGGGCCGGCGCGGAGCGGGTCAGCGGCGGGTCAGCTCGGTGTCGCCGGCGAGCCGGGCGGCCCGGTCCGCCTCGGCGAGGGCGTCCAGGACGCCGTCCAGTTCCCCGGCCAACGCCAGGTCGAGGTTGTACGCCGTGTAGCCGATCCGGTGGTCGGTGATCCGGTTCTGCGGGAAGTTGTAGGTGCGGATCCGCTCCGAGCGGTCCACGGTGCGCACCTGGGCCTTGCGGGCGTCCGAGGCGGCGGCGTCGGCCTGCTCCTGGGCCACCGCCAGCAGCCGGGCCCGCAGGATGCGCATCGCCTGTTCCCGGTTCTGCAACTGGGACTTCTCGTTCTGGCAGGAGACCACCACGCCGGTGGGCAGGTGGGTGATGCGCACCGCCGAGTCGGTGGTGTTCACCGACTGGCCGCCCGGCCCCGACGAACGGAACACGTCGATCCGCAGCTCGTTCGGGTCGATGGTGACGTCGACGTCCTCGGCTTCGGGCAGCACCAGGACACCGGCCGCGCTGGTGTGGATGCGGCCCTGCGACTCGGTGACCGGGACCCGCTGCACCCGGTGCACCCCGCCTTCCCACTTCAACCGGGACCAGACGCCGTTGCCGCCGTCCGGGACCCCCTTGGTCTTGATCGCCAGCGAGACGTCCTTGACCCCGCCGAGGTCGGAGTCCTGTGCGTCGATCACCTCGGTCAGCCAGCCGTGCCGCTCGGCGTAGCGGGTGTACATCCGCAGCAGGTCCCCGGCGAACAGCGCGGACTCCTCGCCGCCCTCGCCGGCCTTGATCTCGATGATCACGTCCTTGGCATCGTGCGGGTCCCGGGGGATCAGCAGCTCGGCCAGCCGTTCCTCCAGCGCCGGCAGGGTCGCCGCGAGCGAGTCCGCCTCCTCGCCGAACGCCGGGTCCTCGGCGGCCAGTTCGCGGGCCGCGACCAGGTCGGCGCGGGCCTGTTCCAGCTCACCGGCGGCCTTGTGCAGCCCGACCAGTTCGGCGTAGCGGCGACCGACCCGGCGGGCGGTGTTCTGGTCGGCGTGGATGGCCGGGTCGGCCAGCCGCTTCTCCAGCTCGGCGTACTCGTCGAGGAGGGCGGCCAGGCGCTCGCTGCTCATGCGGGGGGTGCTCCTTCGACGGGTCCGGCGACGGTGGAACGGGACACGGAGGTCACAGGGGGGCGCAACGGACGACGCCCGCGTCCGGCACGGGGCCGGACACGGGCGTCGTCGGTGGAGCTACTTGGCCTTCTTCGCCTGGACCTTGGCGTACTTCTGCTGGAACTTGGCGACCCGGCCCGCGGTGTCGAGGACGCGCTGCTTGCCGGTGTAGAACGGGTGGCAGGCGCTGCAGGTCTCGACGCTGATCGAGCCGCCCTTGGCGGTGCTGCGGGTCGTGAAGGAGTTGCCGCAGGAGCACTTGACCTCGGTCGTCGTGTACTCCGGGTGGATGTTGGGCTTCATGTCGCCTCGGTCCTTTCGTCAGGTGGTCGCCGGGTCGCCGCTGATCCCCCGCCGCCTGGTGCGCGACGGACTCGGGCGTGAACCGGAACCGGTGGCCGATTGACCAGTGTGCCATGGGCGTGAGCCGACCCGACGGGCGGGCCGCACGATCGGTCCGGCAGTGGTAACGCCCGTCCCGCCACCCGCATTCCCGCCGCTGCGGCCCCGCATTCCTCGCCCGGTGGGGCGGACCGGACCGGGTGGGCTCCTCCCCCAGGTTCAGAAGCCCACCCGGCCGGGCCACCGGGCGACGGACGCCTCCCCAGGTTCCCCTCCGCCGCCCGTCGGTGGCCGGGCCCGGCCCGCTCGGCCGGGAACCCCCGCCCCCCAGTCAACCCGGCCGCGCACAGAATTTTCAAGAGCTGCCCGGCCCAGCGAAAGAAAAGTCCACCGACGCAATTCCCGGGTACGACGAAGGGCACGGCCGCTGCGGCCGTGCCCTTCGTGGCGGTCTCACCCGGAGCGGGTCACTCCCCCGGTGTCGACTTGGCGATCTGCATCAGGAACTCGATGTTGGTGCGGGACTGCTTGAGCCGGTCGAGCAGCAGGTCCAGCGCCGCCTGCGAGTCCAGCGAGTGCAGCACCTTGCGGAGCTTGTGGATGATGGCCAGCTCCTCCGGCGCGAGCAGGATCTCCTCCTTGCGCGTGCCCGAGGCGCTGACGTCCACGGCCGGGAAGGTCCGCTTGTCGGCGATCTTCCGGTCGAGCTTCAACTCGGCGTTGCCGGTGCCCTTGAACTCCTCGAAGATGACCGTGTCCGCCATCGACCCGGTCTCCACCAGCGCGGTGGCCAGGATGGTCAGCGAGCCACCGTTCTCGATGTTGCGGGCCGCACCCAGGAACCGCTTCGGCGGGTAGAGCGCCGTCGAGTCGATACCACCGGACATGATCCGGCCGGAGGCCGGCGCCGCCAGGTTGTACGACCGGCCGAGCCGGGTCACCGAGTCGAGCAGCACGACCACGTCGTGCCCCAGCTCGACCAGGCGCTTGGCCCGCTCGATCGCCAGCTCGGCGACGGTGGTGTGGTCCTGCGGCGGACGGTCGAACGTGGCCGCGATGACCTCGCCCTTCACCGAGCGCTGCATGTCGGTGACCTCTTCGGGCCGCTCGTCGACCAGCACCACCATCAGGTGGCACTCCGGGTTGTTGTGGGTGATCGCGTTCGCGATCGCCTGGAGCACCATGGTCTTGCCGGCCTTGGGCGGCGACACGATCAGCGCCCGCTGCCCCTTGCCCAACGGCATCACCAGGTCGATCACCCGGGTGGTCAGGATGTGCGGCTCGGTCTCCAGCCGCAACCGCTCCTGCGGGTACAGCGGGGTGAGCTTGTAGAACTCGGGACGACGGCGGGCCTCGTCCGGCTCCATGCCGTTGATGGTGTCCAGCCGGACCAGCGGGTTGTACTTGTCCCGCCGCTGGTCGCCGCTGCCGCTGTCCCGGGCCGCCCGGACCGCGCCGGTGATCGCGTCGCCCCGGCGCAGGCCGTACTTCTTGATCTGCGACATGGAGACGTAGACGTCGTTCGGGCCGGCCAGGTAGCCGGTGGTCCGCACGAAGGCGTAGTTGTCGAGCACGTCGATGATGCCCGCCACCGGGACCAGCACCTCGTCCTCGCCGACCTGCGGCTCGCGGCCGCCGCCGGTGTCGTTGCCGCCCTCGGCCCGGTCACCCCGGCCCCGACGACGGTCCCGGAACCGGCTGCGCCGGCCCCGCCGGCCGCCGTTCTCGTCGTCGTCGGAGTCGTCCCGGTTGTCGCGGTTGTCGCGGTTGTCGCGCTGACCACGGTCGTTGCGGTCGGCCCGCTCACCCCGGTCGCTGCGATCGTTGCGGTCGCCCCGGTCGCTGCGCTCGGCCCGGTCGTTACGCTCGGCCCGGTCGTTACCGGCCCGCTCGCCCCGGTCGTTACCGGCCCGGTCGGCACGCTCGCCCCGGTCGTTACCCGCGCGCTCGGTCCGGTCGTTGCGGCCGGCCCGGTCGTTGTCCGTCCGCTCGGCCCGGTCGTTACCGGCCCGCTCGGCCCGGTCACCGCCGGTCCGCTCGTTACCCGTGCGCTCGGCTCCGGTGCGCTCGCCACGGTCCCGGCCGGTACGGCCCTCGGCCCGCTCGGGACGCTCACCGGCCTCGACCGGCGGCTCCTCGGTACGGGTCTCGACGACCCGTGCCTCGGCAGCCGGCCGCGCCTCGGCGGTGCTGGCCCGGCTGCGCCGGGTCCGGGTCCGACCCTCGGGCTCGGTGGTGACGGCAGGGGTGGCCGACGCCGGCTCGGTGGCACGCTCCGGGGTCACCTCGGCGTGCACCTCCTCCCGGACGGGGGCAGCCGCAGCCGCCACCTCGGCCCGCGGTCGAGGGGTGCCGGTCGCGGCGCCGCCCTGCTGCCGCTCGGAGATCGCGCTGATCAGCTCGCCCTTGCGCATGCGAGCAGTCCCGGAGATGCCGAGCGACGCGGCCAGGCTCTGCAGCTCCGGCAGCAGCATCGCCGACAGACCGGTACCGCTGCGCCGACGGCGGGTGGGGGCGGCGGTGGTGGCATCGCCAGCGACGTTGGAAACATCCGACGTCACGTCGGTGGTGTCGCTCAATGGATTCCTTCCCTCGATAGGCCGGGACTGCCCGGGATCGACAAGCAAGGTGGCCGGGCGGCCTCGGTGCACCCGCCTCGCATGACGCGTCGCGGGAGTCTGTGGCACAGCAGCCGGGCGGTTTCCCAACTCACCAACGTCGGTGAGCAGGTCTCGCCGTCTGCGGCGACCTGCGGAAACTGCGGTGCGGCGTGGGCCTTGGCAGGGGTGACGGGCTGACCGCCGAGAGCTTCGGGGTGCGCCGACCCGCAGAGAGATCGCGTGCTTCGCGGCTGTGCTGAGTCTAGAGCGTAATCAACTCTTCCGACCTGCGGCAACAGGGTCCCGCTCGGCGTGTCCCAGTCTACCCCGTGCGAGCGTCGCTCCGCGCACCTCTACCGGCAACCGCCAGACTTCCCATTCTGTTCCCGGGTCGAACCCGTCGGGCGGCGCGGTGAACGCCAGCACCGTCGGGCCCGCCCCACTGACCACGGCGGCCACATCCGCCGCACGCAACTCGCTGACCAGGGCGGCGGTCTGTGGCATCCCGGCCGCGCGGTAGTCCTGGTGCAGCCGGTCGACGGTGGCCGGCAGCAGTAACTCGGGCGCGGCGGTCAACGCGTGCACCAGCAGGGCCGACCGGCCCGCGTTCAGCGCCGCGTCCCCGTGCGGCACCGTCGCCGGCAACGCCGCCCGCGCGGTGGCCGTCAACCCCCGCTCGGCCGGCACGAAGACGGTGGGCGAGATCCCGGCCGCGACCGGCAGCGACACCGCCCGCCCGCCGGTCGGCTCCGTCCAGGCGACGGTGAACCCGCCGAGCAGGCACGGCGCGACGTTGTCCGGATGGCCCTCGATCTCGGCTGCCAGCCGCAGCACCGCCTCGTCGTCGAGCCGCTGCGCGCCGTCGCTGACCAGACCCCGGGCCAGCAGCACCCCGGCCACGATCGCCGCCGAGGAGGAACCCAGACCCCGGGCCTGCGGAATCCGGTTCACGCACTCCAGGGCCAGCCCCGGCGGCTGCGCGCCGAGCAGGTCGAAGGCGGCCCGCATCGCGACGACCACCAGGTGCCGGTCGTCCGGCGGCAGGTCGCCGGCGCCCTCGCCGGTCACCGCCACCCGGACGCCGGCCGGGGTCACCTCGGCGGCCACGTCGTCGTGCAGGGCGAGGGCGAGCCCGAGGGCGTCGAACCCGGGGCCCAGGTTGGCGCTGGTCGCGGGCACCCGCACCCGCACCGGCCCGGAGGTGAAAATCGTCGGCACGGGATCATGCTAGGGCCCGGGACCGACGTCGCACCGCCTCGCCCGGAGGGTGGAACTGGATCAACTCGGTTAACCTGACGCCGATCCATCGACCGGTCGGGAGGCGACGTGGCAATGCTCGGTTACCGGCTCACCCAGGTGCTGGGGCACCTGCCCATCCTGCTGACCCTGCTCACCGTTCTGGTGCTCGGCGTCACCGCCGGCCGCCGGTTGCCCGGCCGGTCCCGGTCGTTCCTGCTCGCCGGGGCCGTCGTCCTGCTGCTGCTGGAGCTGTTCACCACCGCCTGGGTCGCGGCCCTGCCGGACCTGATCCGCTCCGGCGGGATACGGCAGTATCAGATGTGGAGCCTCGCCGTCAGCGCGGTCGGCTGGATCGGCTACCCGATCGGCCTGGGCCTCATCGTCGCCGCCGTCTTCGTCGGCCGCCGGGCCGCGGCCCCGTCCCCCGTGCCCGGTCAGCCGTGGGGCACCTGGACGCCCCCGGGCGGTGGCACCCCGACCGGATACCCGGGTGGCCCGCCGCCCGGGTACGCCGCCGGTCAGGCCACGGACCACCCGGGTCAGGCCACGGAGCACCCGGGTCGGGACGCCTGGGGCGGGAGCGACCAACCGCCGGACGCGCCACCCCCGGTCGACCGCGCCGACTGAGCCCCCCACCACGGGTCGGCTACGCCGGCTGAGCCCCCCCAGCACGGGTCGACCGCGCCGACTGAGCCGCACCGCCCGCCGTGGTCAGCGGGCGGTCAGCGGGTCACCGCCGGTGGCCGGGTCGGTGAGCGAGAGCCGGCGGGTGGCGATCCGCCAGCCCACCGCGTACACGACGGTGACCAGGCCGCAGCCGGCCAGTACCACCCGCTCGTCGACCAGGTCGACCACGCCGGCCACCACGAGCTGACTGACCGAGATCGCCAGGGTCGCCAGCATCATGTCGGTGGCGAACACCCGACCGCGCAGCCGGTCGGGCACCTCGCCCTGGAGGGCGAAGTTCGACAGCACCCAGTTGCTGCCGCCGCCGAAGTGCGCCACGAAGACCAGCAGCAGCACCAGCGGGAACCAGCTCGCCACCGCCGCGCCCAGGTAGGCCAGGCCGTACAGCGACATCGACAGGGCCAGGCCGGGCAGCAGCCAGGCCCGGTTGGTCAGCACCCGGCTCATCAGAATCGGTCCCACCAGTGCCCCCGCCCCACGCGCCGCGAAGAGCAGGCCGGTGCCGACCGGCCCGGCCCCGTACACGGCGGCCAGCAGGGGGAAGACGGTCAGCACGCCGTTGCCCAGCCCCACCGCCGACTTCACCGTGACCAGCGCCAGCACCCGGGGCCGGTGCCGGATGTGGCCCAGCGCCTCGCGGATCGCCGTCCAGGTGCGCGGGGTCGTCCGGTCGGCCTCCCGGGGTGCCTGCAACGGCCGGCGGATCAGCGCCGCCAGGCCCGCCGCCGCCACCAGGCCGACCACCCCCACCCAGAAGCAGGCGTACGGCCCGACGGCCGCGGTCAGCACGCCACCGAGGGACGCCCCGACCACCGTCATCGTCCCCCAGGCGGAGCCGGCGACGGCGTTGCCGACGGCCAGGTCGGCCGGATCGAGCACGTTGGGCAGGGCGGCCTGCGCGGCCGGCGAGTAGAACGCCTTGCCGACCGCCACCGCGGTGATCGCCACCATGGCCAGCCAGGCCGTACCGGCGTCGCGGACGCCGAGCAGCAGCAGCACCCCGAGCAGCGTCACGCCGTTCGCGGCCATCATGACCTTCCGGCGGTCGAACCGGTCGGCGATGGTCCCGGTGTACGGCAGCAGCAGCGCCAGCACCCCGGTGTCCAGCGCCAGCACCAGGGCGCCCCACACCCCGCTGCCGGTCAGTTCCGGCAGCAGCACCAGCAGCGGCACCATGACGAACCAGTCGGCCCCGAAGACCACCAGCTCGGCGAGGAAGAGATTGCGGAAGTCCCGGTTGCGGGCGAGGACGGAGAGCGGAGAGGACACGTGCCCGGACCCTACCCCCCGGTGCGGGAGCCGGTCGGGTGGGCCAGCAGCTCGGAGACCGTGACGAAGGTGTAGCCCCGGTCCTGCAGGGCGGTGATCATCGCGGCCAGCCCGCGCAGCGCCACCTGACGGTTCTCCGGGCCCGCGTCGTGGGCGAGCAGGATGGTGCCCGGCACGACGTCGGACACGATCCGCCGGGCGTGCCCCGCCGGGTCGTCCGGGTACTCCCCCTCCACCATCTGCAACGACCAGAGCACGACCCGGTAGTCGAGGCGTACGGCGGCGTGCAGCACCCCGCCGCCCAGGTGCCCGTACGGGGGCCGGACCAGCCGGGGCGGCATGCCGGTGACCTCGGCGATGGTCTCGTGCGAGCGGCGCAGGTCGTCGTGCACGGCGGCGGCGGCCAGCCTCGCCAGGTCCCGGTGCCGCCAGCTGTGGTTGCCCACCTCGTGCCGGGCCAGCCGCCCCCGGATCAGCCCGGCGTGCCGGCGCACCCGTTCCCCGACCAGGAAGAAGGTCGCCGGCACCGCGTGCGTGTCCAGGGTGTCCAGCACGGTCGGCGTCCACTGCGGCAGCGGGCCGTCGTCGAAGGTCAGCGCGACCAGCCGTCGCGTGGTCGGGACGTGCCACACCACCTGGAGCCCGCCCGAGCCGACGTCCTGCCGCCGGTTGCCGACGGTGGCGCTGGCGGGGCCGCCGGACAACGGCAGGTGCCGGTCGGCCAGCCAGGTTCCCCGGGACATGCCGGTGGCCCCCAGCGCGACGCCTCCGGCCAGCAGCGCCCCGCCGCCGAGCACCCGTCGCCGGCCCCACCGCCCGCCGCCCGGGCCGGTCGGCTCCGCCCCGTCGACGACCATCACCCAGGGTGGATCGGAGATGGCCGACAGTAGCGGAGCATGGGGTGACCGTACCCGGTGGCAGGTCTGCTGTCCCGGGTGCGCCACGACGCGCCCCCGGCCCGGTGACCCCGGACCGGGGGCGCGTCGTGGCGCGACGGCGGCTCCGCCCCCGACCCGGTCGCGGCGGGTCGGGGGTGGCCGGTGCGACGCGGCG
The DNA here is from genome assembly GCF_053667945.1 of Micromonospora sp. SCSIO 07396. Lineage (NCBI taxonomy): Bacteria > Bacillati > Actinomycetota > Actinomycetes > Micromonosporales > Micromonosporaceae > Micromonospora > Micromonospora sp. SCSIO 07396. Next base: position 440,277 of record NZ_CM132210.1, on the reverse strand, counting down.
GGGACGGACTACTCGGTAGGTGGCAGCGGCGACCGGCGGCTCTTCGGCAGCCGCAGCACCTCGAACTGGTCGGTGCCGTCCACCAGCGCCGCCGACGGGGTCGGTCGGGCCGACGGTTCACCCGACGCCTCGGCCGCCGGGGCACCCACCGGCGTCGGCACCTCCGCGGCCGGCTCGGCGGGCGTCCCGGTGGGGCCGCCCTCGTCGGAGGCCCGCCCCCGCCGGCCGGCCCGCCGCTCGCGCAGCGACTCCTTGGTGCGTTCCACCATCGTGTAGAGGGTCGGCACCAGGACCAGGGTGAGCAGGGTCGAACTGAGCAGCCCACCGATCACCACCACCGCGAGCGGCTGGGAGATGAAGCCGCCCTCGCCGGTCAGCCCGAGGGCCATCGGCAGCAGCGCGAAGATCGTCGCCACCGCCGTCATCAGGATCGGCCGCAGCCGACGCCGGCCGCCCTCGACCACCGCCTCGGTGATGCCCATCCCCTGCGCCCGGTACTGGTTGATCAGATCCAGCAGCACGATCGCGTTGGTCACCACGATGCCGACCAGCATGAGCACGCCGATCAGCGCCGGCACACCCAGCGGGGTCCCGGTGACCAGCAGCAGGGCGATCGCGCCGGTCGCCGCGAACGGGACGGAGATCAGCAGGATCAGCGCCTGGGTGATGCTCCGGAACGTCGCCACCATGATCAGGAAGACGATCGCGATCGCCGCCAGCACCGCCAGGCCCAGATCGCCGAAGGCGTCCTCCTGCTGGGCGCTCGCGCCACCCACGGCGATCGTCGCCCCCGGCACGTCCAGATCGTCCAGCCGCTTCTTCAGCTCGGCCGTCGTCGCACCGAGGTTGGAGCCGGTGGCCGTGCCGGTCACCGAGACGCTGCGCTCACCGTCGATCCGGGTGATCTGCTGCGGCCCCTCGCCCCGGGTGACGTCGGCGATGTCGTCGAGCTTCACCGGGCCCACCGGCAGCGCCCGCAACTGCTCCTCGGTCAGCGGCGGGGCCGCCGTCGTCCGCAGCACCACGTCCTGCTGGCCGCCGTCGAGGGTCACCCGGCCCAGCGCGCTGCCCCGGTACGCCTGCGACACCAACTGCCCGACCGCGGCCTCACTGAGCCCCACCCGGGCCGCGGCGAGCCGGTCGACCGTCACGTCGACCCGGGGCACCCGGTCGGCCAGGCTGGTGGCGACGTCCTCGACGCCGGGGGTGCCCGCCATCGCCGCCCGGACCTGGTCGGCGGCCCGGTTCAGGGTGTCGGTGTCGGCGGCCTGGACGACCACCTCCAACTGGCTGCCGGACGTGGCACCCTGCCCGTTGCCGAAGCTCAACTCGCCGGCCCCGGACCCGAGCCGGTCGAACTCCCGGCGCAGGACCTCCTTCATCTCCTTGGCGTCGGTGTCCCCACCGAGCGCCACCGACCACTGGGCGGTGTTGTTGCCCCCGCCGCCCAACCACGGCTGGTCGTTGCCGCCCGCGCTCACCTGGTAGGTTTCGACCCCGTCGGTACGTGCCAGCACCCCCTCGACCAGGCGGGCCGCCGCGTCGGTCGCGGCCAGCCCGGAGCCGGCCGGTAGCTTCTGGCTGATGTTCAGGGTGTCCTGGCCCGAGTCGTCGAGGAAGTTGGTCTCCAGCTTCTGGGCCAACCCGAACGTGCCGAACAGCAGCAGGATGCCCACCGCCACGGTGATCCACCGGGTCCGGCGGGTCCGGGTGGCGAACCCGATCGCCGGCAGGTACGCCCGCTGCAACGGGCTGCGCAGTTCCTTGGCCTCGGCGGCCCGGCGCACCGCCTCGTCCGCCCCGTCCCGCGGCGGCTTGAGGAACCAGTACGCCAGCACCGGGATCACCGTCAGCGACACCAGCAGCGAAGCGAGCAGGGCCACCGTGACGGTGATCGCGAACGGCGCGAAGAGCTGCCCGACGAAGCCACCCACCAGGGCGATCGGCGCGAACACCGCGACCGTGGTGAGCGTCGACGCGGTCACCGCCCCGGCCACCTCGCGGACGGCGGCGACGATCGCGTCCCGCTTGGGTTCGCCGTACTCCAGGTGGCGTTTGATGTTCTCCAACACCACGATCGAGTCGTCCACCACCCGCCCGACCGCGATGGTGAGCGCACCCAGGGTGAGCAGGTTGAGCGAGTAGTCGCCGATCCACAGGGCGAGCAGCGCCACCACCACCGACAGCGGAATGGAGACCGCGGTGACCAGGGTGGACCGGACCGACAGCAGGAAGACCAGGATCACCACGACCGCCATCAGCAGGCCGAGCAGTCCCTCGGTGGTCAGGCTCTCGATCGACTTCTCGACGAACGGGGCCTGGTCGAACACGATGGTCAGCTCGGCGCCGGAGGCGGACCGCAGGTCGTCCAGCCGGTCCCGGATGTCGTGCGAGATCCGTACGGCGTTGCCGTCCTGCGCGGCCGTCACCTGGACGCCGATGCTCTCCTTGCCGTTGGTACGGGTGATCGCGGTGGCCGGGGCGAGCTGCTGCTCGACGGTCGCCACGTCACCGAGCCGGACCGGAGCGGCCTTCGGCGCGGTCGGGGTGAGCGCGATGCCCCGCAACTGGTCGAGTGTGGTGACCGGGGCGCCCACCTGCACCGGCAGCGCGGTGGTGCCGTCGACGACCGCGCCGGCCGGGACGGCGATGCCGTTGGACTTCAGCGCGGTGGCGATCGCGGTCGGGGTCAGCTTGGCGGCGGCGAACTTCGCCGGGTCCGGCACGATCGTCACGACCTGCTCGCGGGTGCCGGTGACGGCGACCGTGCGGACCCCGTCGATCCCCTCCAGCTCCGGCACCACCGTGTCGCGCAGCTTGGCGGCGAGGGCCTGCTCGTCGCCACCGCCGGTGGCCGCCAGCACCACGGCCGGCAGGTCGTCGGTGCTGCCGGTGATGACCTGCGGGTCGACCTCCTCGGGCAGTTGCGCGTCGACCCGGCTCAGCGCGGTCTGCATCTTGTTGGCCACGTCGTCGATGTCGGTGCCGAAGACGAACTCCACCGCGATCGTCGCCGACCCCTCCCGCGAGGTGGAGGTGACCTTCTCCAGGCCGGGAATGCTCCGGAGACTGTTCTCGATCGGCTCGGCGACCTGCGCCTCGACGATCTCCGGCGAGGCGCCCGGGTAGACCGCGACGACGAACGCGCCGGGGAACTCCAGCGAGGGCAGCAACTGCTGCTTGAGCGAGGGGACGGCGAACGCCCCGAACGCCGCGGTCACCACCGCGATCAGGGCGACGAGCCCCCGGTTGGCGAGGCTGGATCTGGCGAGCAGCGACATCGGCGTGGCTCACTCCTGGGAGAGGGGACAGCGTGAGGAAAGTCTGCCCGACCCGGTCTCCCCCACCTGTCACGGGGTGGTCACCCGACGGCCCGGTCGACGGGGGACGGCACCGTCGCCCGGCGCGGGGCGGGAATCAGGCCAGGTCGAGGGAGCGGGCCGCGGTCAGGGCGTCGTTGGCGATGGTGATCGGGGCGGGGGCGGTGGAGATCGCCCACTCGGGGTCCTTCAGGCCGTGGCCGGTGACCGTGCACACCACCGTCGACCCGGCCGGCACCCGACCCTCGGCCCCCTGCTGGAGCAGCCCCGCCACGCTGGCCGCGCTGCCCAACTCGACGAAGACCCCCACCTCCCGGGCGAGCAGCCGGTAGGCGGCCAGGATCTCGCGGTCGGTCACCGCGGCGATCAGCCCCTGCGAGGTGTCCCGGGCGTCGAGCGCCTTGGTCCAGCTCGCCGGGTTGCCGATCCGGATGGCGGTGGCGATGGTCGACGGCTCCGGCACCACCTGGCCGCTGACGATCGGGGCCGCCCCGGCGGCCTGGAAGCCATACATCTTCGGGGCGCGGGTGGCGTTGCCGGCGCGCAGGTCCTCCGAGTAGCCCATCCAGTAGGCGGAGATGTTGCCGGCGTTGCCGACCGGCAGGCAGTGGATGTCGGGGGCGTCACCGAGCGCCTCGACGATCTCGAAGGCGGCCGTCTTCTGGCCGTGCAGCCGGTCCGGGTTGACCGAGTTGACCAGGGCCACCGGGAAGTCCTGGGCGAGCTTCGAGGCCAGCGCCAGACAGTCGTCGAAGTTGCCCTGCACCTGGAGCAGCTTGGCCCCGTGCACCAGCGCCTGGGCCAGCTTGCCCAGCGCGATCTTGCCCTGCGGCACCAGCACCGCGCAGGTGATCCCGGCCCGGGCCGCGTACGCCGCGGCGGAGGCGCTGGTGTTGCCGGTGGAGGCGCAGATGATCGCCTTGTCGCCGGCCTCGACCGCCTTGGAGACGGCGACGGTCATCCCCCGGTCCTTGAACGAGCCGGTCGGGTTGGCCCCCTCGACCTTCAGGTAGACGTCCGCGCCGAGCCGGGCGGAGAGCGCCGGCGCGGGCAGCAGCGGGGTGTTCCCCTCGTGCAGGGTGACCACGGGCGTGGCGTCGGTGACCGGCAGCCGGTCCCGGTACGTCTCGATCAGGCCCCGCCACATGTCGCTCTCCTCGCCTCTGCCGCCCCGGTCGCGCCGGAGCCCCTGCCAGCCTGGACCAGCCTCGCCCATCGCGCCCCGGCACACCCACCGATAACCATCAGGCGAGACGCCCGGTCACGCCCCGCCCTCGACCCGCAGCACGCTGGCCACCGACCGGACGATGTCCAGCCCGCGCAGCTCCCGTACCGTCGCGGCGAGCGCGGCGTCCGGGGCGACGTGGGTGACGATGACCAGGTCGGCGTCCTCGCCACGGCCGGCCGGACCGCCACCGGCCGGCCCCTGCCGGACGGTGGCGATGGACACGTCGTGCCTGGCGAACACCCCGGCCACCGCCTGGAGCACACCCGGCCGGTCGACCACGTCGAGACTGATGTGGTAACGGGTCAGCGCCTCGCCCATCGGCCGGACCGCCAGGTCGGCGTAGGCGGACTCGCTGGCCGCATGGGCGCCGGCGAGCCGGTTACGGGACACCGCGACCACGTCGCCGAGGACCGCGCTGGCCGTCGGCGCACCACCGGCCCCCCGGCCGTAGAACATCAGCTGCCCGGCCGCCTCGGCCTCGACGAAGACCGCGTTGAACGCGTCGCCGACGCTGGCCAGCGGGTGGGTCAGCGGGATCATCGCGGGGTGCACCCGGACGCTGACCGTCTCCCGGCCGGCGGCGTCGGTGCCCCGGGCGGCGATGCAGAGCAGTTTGATGGTGCAGCCCATCGCCTTGGCGCTGGCCATGTCGGCGACGGTGACCTCGGTGATGCCCTCACGGTGCACGTCGGCGGCGGTGACCCGGGTGTGGAAGGCCAGCGAGGCCAGGATGGCGGCCTTCGCGGCGGCGTCGAAGCCCTCCACGTCGGCGGTCGGGTCGGCCTCGGCATACCCCAGCTCGGTCGCCTCGTCCAGCGCCTCGGCGAAGCCGGCGCCGGTGGCGTCCATCGCGGAGAGGATGAAGTTGGTGGTGCCGTTGACGATGCCGGTGACCCGGTTGATCCGGTCGCCGTGCAGCGACTCGCGCAGCGGGCGCAGCAGCGGGATCGCCCCGGCGACGGAGGCCTCGTAGTAGAGGTCGGCCGCGCCCTCGGCCGCCGCGTCGTGCAGGGCCGCGCCGTCCTCGGCGAGCAGCGCCTTGTTGGCGGTGACCACGCTCTTGCCGGCGCGCAGCGCCTCCACCAGCCAGCTCCGCGCCGGCTCGATACCGCCGACCACCTCGACGACGACGTCCACGTCGTCGCGTTTGATCAGGCCGAGCGGGTCGGTGGTGAACAGCGCCGGGTCGACGGGGAGGCCACCCCGGTCCCGGCCGAGGCGGCGCACGGCGATACCGGCGATCTCCAGCGGAGCACCGATCCGGGCGGCCAGGTCGGCGGCCTGCTCGTGCAGCAGCCGGACCACCTCGCTACCGACCGTTCCGCAGCCGAGCAGAGCCAAGCGCACAGGTGACGTCATCCCACATCCAAAGCGAGCAGGTCTTCTTCGGTCTCCCGCCGTACGATCAGCCGGGCTCGGCCGTCACGCACCGCTACCACCGGGGGGCGGGGCACATGGTTGTAGTTGCTGGCCATGCTCCGGCAGTACGCCCCCGTGCCGGGGACCGCGACAAGATCTCCGGGCTGCACGTCGGCGGGCAGGAATTCATCCTTCACCACGATGTCCCCGGACTCACAATGCTTTCCCACCACGCGGGCCAGCAGTGGCTCGGCGGTCGAGGTCCGGCCGGCCAGCGTCGCCGAGTACGAAGCGTCGTAGAGGGCGGTCCGGATGTTGTCGCTCATCCCGCCGTCCACGCTGACGTACGTGCGCAGCCCGTCGACGTCCTTGACGGTGCCGACCGTGTAGAGGGTGAACACGGCGGGGCCGACGATGGCCCGGCCCGGTTCGATCGACAGGTGCGGGACGGCCAGGTTCTCCGCCGCGCACTCCGAGTCGACGATCCTGCGGAGCCGCTTGGCCAGTTCCGCCGGGGTCGACGGGTCGTCCTGGGTGGTGTATGCGATGCCGAAGCCGCCGCCCAGGTCCAGCTCGGGCAGCTCCACCCCCCGGGCGTCGCGGATCTGCGCCTGCAGGGCGAGCACCCGGCGGGCGGAGACCTCGAAGCCGCTGGTGTCGAAGATCTGCGAACCGATGTGCGAGTGCAGCCCGCGCAGGTCCAGCACACCCTCGTCGATGACCCGGAAGGCCGCCGCGGCGGCGGCCCCGCCGGCCAGCGAGAACCCGAACTTCTGGTCCTCGTGGGCGGTGGCGATGAACTCGTGGGTGTGCGCCTCCACCCCGACGGTGACCCGGATCAGCACGCCGGGGCGGACCCCGCGTTCCCGGGCCAGCGCGGTGAGCCGGTCGATCTCGGTGAACGAGTCGAGGATGATCCGCCCCACCCCGGCGTCCAGCGCCCGGGTCAGCTCGGCGACGGACTTGTTGTTGCCGTGGAAGCCGATCCGCTCGGCGGGCATCCCGGCCGACAACGCGGTGGCCAGCTCGCCGCCGGAGCAGACGTCCAGGTGCAGGCCCTCCTCGGCGATCATCCGGACCACCGCCCGGCAGAGGAACGCCTTGCCGGCGTAGTAGACGTCCACGTCGGGGAAGGCGTCCCGGAAGTCCCGGGCCCGCGAGCGCAGGTCGTCCTCGTCGAGGACGTACGCCGGGGTGCCGTACCCGGCAGCCAGTTCGCGGACGTCGAGGCCCGCGACGGTCAGCGCGCCGCCCGCGCCGCGCTCGACCTGGCGCGGCCACAGCTGCGGGACCAGGGCGTTGACGTCGGCCGGCGAACGCAGCCAGCCCGGCCCCCGGTCTCCGATGTCGCCGTGCAGGGCACCGGCTTCGTGGGCACGCATCAGGGCTACATCCTCTCCGGGGCGGTGACGCCGAGCAGGCGCAGCCCGTTGGCGATCACCGTGCGGGTGGCGTCGTTGAGCCAAAGCCGGGCCCGGTGCAGGTCGGTGACCTCCTCGTCGCCGCGCGGCAGGACCCGGCAGTTGTCGTAGAACCGGTGGTACGCCCCGGCCAGGTCCTCCAGGTAGCGGGCCACCCGGTGCGGCTCGCGCAGCTCGGCGGCGGCGGCGACCACGGCGGGGAACTCGGCGAGCGCCTTGAGCAGCTCGTTCTCCTTGTCGTGGTCGAGCAGCTCGGGATGGAACCCGGTCCCGTCGCCCCGACCCAGGCCGACCTCGGCGGCGTTGCGGCCGACGCTGGCCGTGCGGGCCGCGACGTACTGCACGTAGTAGACCGGGTTGTCGCGGGTGGCCCGGGTCCACAACTCGACGTCGATGTCGATCGGGGAGTCGCTGGAGTAGCGGGCCAGCGCGTAGCGGGAGGCGTCCACCCCGATCGCGTCGACCAGGTCCTCCAGGGTGACCACGGTGCCCGCGCGCTTGCTCATCCGCAGTGGTACGCCGTCGCGGACCAGGTTGACCAGCTGGCCGATGAGGATCTCCAGGTTGACCGCCGGGTCGTCGCCGAAGCAGGCGGACATCGCCTTCATCCGCCCGATGTAGCCGTGGTGGTCCGCGCCCAGCATGATCACGACCCGCTCGAAGCCGCGCTCCCGCTTGTCCAGGTAGTAGGCGCAGTCGGCGGCGAAGTACGTCCACTCACCGTTGGACTTGCGCAGCACCCGGTCCTTGTCGTCACCGAAGTCGGTGGTGCGCAGCCAGGTCGCCCCGTCGGCCTCGTACAGGTGGCCCTGCGCGCGCAGCCGGTCCAGGGCGAGGTCCAGCTCACCCCGGTCGTGCAGGTCCTTCTCGTTGAAGTAGGTGTCGAACTCCACCCCGAAGCCGCGCAGCGAGGACCTGATCTCGGCGAACATCAGCGTGACGCCCTCGACCCGGAACACCTCCTGGGCCTCGCCGTCGGGCAGGTCGAGCACGTCCGGCCGGATCGCCCGGACCTGCTCGGCGATCTCGGCGATGTACGCCCCGCCGTAGCCGTCCTCGGGGGCCGGCTCGCCCTTCGCCGCGCAGAGCAGCGACCGGGCGAACCTGTCGATCTGCGACCCGGCGTCGTTGAAGTAGTACTCGGTGCCGACGTCGGCGCCGGTGGCCCGCAGCAGCCGGCTGAGCGCGTCGCCGACGGCCGCCCAGCGGACCCCGCCGATGTGCACCGGGCCGGTCGGGTTGGCCGAGACGAACTCCAGGTTGATCCGCTGGCCGGCGAGCCGGTCGCTGCGGCCGTACTCCTCGCCGGCCTCGACGATCACCCGGGCGAGCTGGCCGGCGGCGGCGGCGTCGAGCCGGATGTTGAGGAAGCCGGGGCCGGCGATCTCCACCGACTTGATCCCGGCCGCCCGACCGAGCTGGTCGGCCAGCGCGGCGGCCAGCTCCCGGGGCGGGACGCCGACCTTCTTGCTGAGCTGGAGGGCCAGCGTCGAGGCGTAGTCGCCGTGGTCGGGGTTACGCGGTCGCTCCACCGCCGTACGCCCCGGAAGCGCGGCGGGGTCGAGCCCGCGCTCGGTGAAAACGGCGTGGGCTGCGGAGAGGACGACCTCGGCCAGTTCTGCGGGAGTCACCGAACCATGTTATCGGGGGTAGACTCGGGCACTCGGCGGCGACCCTGAGCGTCACCCGGCCCGCCAGTTCCCCTGACCGACCGACCTGACGAGGGACGATGAGCATCAGCACCCCGGGCGGCCCGCAGCGCCGTCCGACCGTGGTCAGCACCGGTAAGAAGCCGGCGGCGGGCCGGCCCGCCGCCGGCGCCAGCAAGCCCGGGGCCGCCAAGTCCACGGGCACCCCCCGGCAGACCTCGGGCGGCAAGGGCCCGCGCAAGCCGATCACCCCGGTGAAGGTGAGCCAGGGCCGGTCCTGGGGCCCGATCGCCCTGTTCGTCGCCGTGGGCGTGCTCGCTGTCTCGATCATCGGTTACGGCGCGTACGCGGCCTTCCAGGGTTCCAAGTCGTGGGAGCAGCGGGCCGCCGACATCGACGGCATCGTCAACTTCCGGAAGAACGACCCCAAGCTCGTCCAGGGCGGCCAGCACCAGCAGGGCGCGATCAAGTACGACGTGCTCCCGCCGGTCGCCGGCCCGCACAACCCGGCCTGGCAGAACTGCATGGGCGACGTCTACGACGCCCCGATCGCCAACGAGCACGCGGTGCACAGCCTGGAGCACGGCACGGTGTGGATCACCTACCGTCCCGACCTGCCGGCCGACCAGGTCAGCAAGCTGCGCAGCAAGGTGCAGGGCGTGGAGAAGGCCATGCTCAGCCCGTTCGAGGGGCTGGACAAGCCGATCTCGCTCCAGGCGTGGGGCTACCAGCTCAAGGTCGACAACGCCGACGACAGCCGGATCGACGAGTTCATCAAGACGCTGCGGGTGAACGCCTCGGTCGAGGGCCCGAACGCCAACTGCGGTCAGGGCATCACGGCCACCGGCACCGCCCCGCGCGACAACGTCCCGCAGCAACAGCAGCAGCCCACCCAGTGAGGACGTGGCGATGACCGCTCCCGCGACGACCGACACGCCGCCCGTCGAGCCCCCGGTCACCCCCGCAGGTGACCGGCGGCCCGCCGGCCGTTACGGCGTGCTCGTGCTGGCCGCCGCCGTCGTGGTCGGCCTCCTCCTCGGGTACGCCGGCGGCCTGCTCACCCCGACGTTGACCCGGCCTGGCGACAGCTCGGCGGAGGCCGGCTTCGCCCGGGACATGAGCACCCACCACGCCCAGGCGGTCGAGATGGGGCTGATCGCCTTCGACCGGGGCACCGACCCCGAGGTGCGGCAGATCGGCGGTGACATCGCCACCGGCCAGCAGGGCGAGATCGGCACCATGCAGACCTGGTTGCGGTCGTGGGGGCTCGACCCGACCGGCAGCGAGCCCCGGATGGCCTGGATGCCCGACGGGGCCACGGTCGAGAACGGTCTGATGCCGGGCATGGCGACGCCTGAGGAGATGGCCAAGCTGCGCGTCGCCCAGGGACGCGAGCTGGACGTCCTCTTCCTCCAGATGATGATCAAGCATCACCTCGGCGGCATCCACATGATCCAGGGCATCCTCGACGCCGGCAGCGACGACGACGTCCTCAAGGTCGCCCAGATCATGAAGAACACCCAGCAGACCGACCTGACCAACCTGCAGAACGCGCTGAAGCGCCTGGGCGGCTGACCCGCCCGACCTCCTGGGAGGCACGCGTACCGCCCCGGCGGACGCGGGCCTCCGCGCATCCACCGACCCGGTGACGGGATATGGGTGATTTGCATCTTTAGCGTGCTGCGCACCTTTGAGCCCCTACGAGAGCTTTCTACCCACATATCGTGACCAGTTGCGATTAGTGCTCGTTGCGTAGGACGTGGGGGTTGCACTCAGAGACGCGCGGCGCTCGGTCACCAGTTGGTGCCGACGCCACACCATCGGCGGTGACGGAGCGGTGGCAGCCGCCCGTCGCGGACACCGGCAGGGCGAGTCGGGAGCGCTCAGCCGGCAACAGGAACTCGAACTGATCGACGTACTGCGCGGCGTCCACCCCGACGGGTTCGGGCTGGACGAGGAACTCTGGACGCGCCAGAGCCTCGCCGCGCTCATCCAACGCCGCTTCGACCTCACCATGGACGCCGGCACCGTCGGGGCGTACCTGCGGGCCTGGGGGCTGGGCCCCCGGGAACCACGCGAGCGGGCCTGCGGGCTCTGCGTCGGTGCGGTCGAACGCTGGGTACGTGGCGAGTACCCGGCCATCACCCGGGCCGCCCAGGAACACGACGCGGAGGTCTACTGGATCGGCCGGGTACGCCTGCGCGGCACCATGCCCGCCGCCGAGGTGATCTCGGCGGTGTCGTCCCGGGGCCGGGTCCGGTTCATGGTCACCACGCCGAGCGTGGACCCGCCGCTGCCCCGCGACTTCGTGCTCCGGCTCAGCGGCGTCGACCAGCACCCGGTGCACCTGATCGTGGACGGCTCCTGGCCCCGCAACGAGTGGCCCCGCCGGCTGCCCCGGCGCATCGTCCTGCACCCGCTGCCGAGCTGCGGACGCACCCTGGCCGCCGCCTGAACAGCCCGCCCGACGTCACGGTCGCCCAGGTCAACGGGGAGAACCGGGGGGTGCCGGGTGGCGATTCGGTGATCCGGAAGGGGGTTTGCTACTCTTCTCAGGTCGCTGAGCCCCCGTAGCTCAGGGGATAGAGCACCGCCCTCCGGAGGCGGGGGCGCAGGTTCGAATCCTGCCGGGGGCACCACGGACGACCAGCACGATAAGGCCGCTGAGCAGGGGAAACCCGATCAGCGGCCTTCATCGTGTGTCCGGCTGTGTCCGGCCGTCAGCGGCCCGTGGCGGGTGTCTGTGCCACCGCGCTGGCCGACTCGATGTCGCCCCCGTGCCGTTGTCACGGCTCGGCGATGCCGCTCGATCACCTCCGGGCCGGGCAGGCACCCATGGGAGCCGGTCACCGCCGGGTGGGACAGCCGCCTCCGGAGCCGGTCACCGCCCATCCTGGGCCGGCGGGGGGTCAGGGGTTTCGCGGCGGGCCCGGGCGCGGCGTTTACCCTCGTGCATGGCCTGCACCCGGGGCACCGGGATGGTCCGCCCCTCGGCCACCAGGCCGGCCGGGAGCCGCTGCGGTGCGGGCATCGCACCGGCCCACGGGTCGCGGTCGCCGAGCATCGCCGGGACGGTCCGCACGGTGAAGTCGGCCGGGGTGACCCGGTCGAGCTCGTCCCAGGCAACCGGGAAGGAGACCGGCAGCCCGGGGCGCATCCGGGGGCTGTACGCGGCGACCACCGTCGCCCCGCCGGCCCGGGTGGGGTCGACGAAGACCCGGCCGCCCCGGTCCTCCCGGATGAACGCGGTGGTCGCTGTCTGCGGGTCGAGACGCTCGGTGTGTACGGCGAGCGCCCGGGTCGCGGCGGCCACCTCCTCGGCGGTGGTGTCCGGGTGCACCGGTACGAAGACGTGCAGTCCCTTGGCGCCGCTGGTCTTCACCGCGCCGGCCAGCCCGACGTCGGCCAGCGCCCGGCGGACCGCCCCGGCGACCCGGGCCACCGTCGGGAAGGCGTCCCCCTCGGGCGGGTCGAGATCGAGCACGAGGTGGGTGGGCTGCTCGGGGCGGGTCGCGGTGACCAGCGCCGGGTGGTATTCGATGGCCCGCTTGTTGGCGAACCAGAGCAGGGTGCGCCGGTCGTCGCAGAGCGCGTACGACACCTGGCGGTGCGAGGTCTCGGCCCAGATCGCGGTGCGGCGTACCCAGTCGGGGGTGTATTTCGGCAGGTTCTTCTGCATGAACGGCTCCTGCCCGCGCAGCAGCCGGACCACCGACAGCGGCCGGTCGCGCAGGCCGGGCAGGATGCGGTCGCGTACGGCGTCGAGGTAGTCGACCAGGTCCCGCTTGGTCAGGTCGCTCCCGGCGAGCAGCGGCTGGCCCAGATTGGTCAGGCCGACCCCGTCCCGTGTCTCCTCCGCCCCACCCATCCGCCCACCCTCCCGGGCGTGCCGGCCGGGCGCAACCCCGACACGGGTCGACCGCCGGCCCCGTCGTCGGGGTGTCCGTCTGTGACCATGGCACCGGCGGAAGGAGACCCCTCGTGTCCCGGGAACACAGCGACGGCCACACCGGCGGGCAGCAGGACGGCGACGAGTGCGACGGCGGCGGGCGAGACGGCGACTGCACCCTGCGGGAGGCGCTGGACCGGGTGGGCGGCAAGTGGGCGATCGGCATCCTGCTGGCCGCCTCCCCCGGCCCGGTCCGCTTCTCGGAGCTGACCCGGCAGGTCGAGGGGATCAGCCGCCGGATGCTCACGTTGACCCTGCGCAACCTGGAACGGGACGGCCTGCTGCACCGCCGGGTGCACCCGGGCGTGCCGCCGAGGGTGGAGTACCGGGCCACCCCGATGGCGTTGGAGCTGTACGAGCCGTTGCTGGCGCTGACCGCCTGGGCGCAGCGGCACCGTACGGCGATCAGCGAGGCGCGGGCCGCGTACGACCGGGGGCACGGCCGGGGGTGAGGGGCACCGCCCTGTGGTGAACGCCACCGACTTCCTCTGACCGATCGGTCAGTGTCTGACCGATCGGTCAGGCATGCTGGAACGCATGATCCGACGCACCCCCCGTACGCACGGCGAGATCCTCGCCGCAGCGGCCCGGCGGTTCGCGGTGACCGGCTACAAGGGCACCTCGTTGCAGGACATCGCCCGCGAGGTGGGCTGTTCCAAGGCGGCGGTGCTCTACCACTTCGCCGGCAAGGAGGCCCTGCTCGCCGAGCTGATGGCGGGACCCATCGCGGCCCTCTGCGAGCTGGACGAGCGGATCTCGGCGCTGACCGGCGCGGCGGCGCAACGCGTGGCGGCGGAGGGCTTCGTCGACCTCGCGGTGCGGTTCCGGGGTGAGATCGCGCTGCTGCGCGGGGAGTTCCCGGAACTGCTCGCCCAACCGGCCTTCGCCCACATCCAGCGCATCTCCGAGCGACTGATCGAGGCGATGACCGGCCCCGACGGCGGGCAGGACGCGCGGGTCGCCGCGCTGGTGCTGCTCGCCGGCATCGCCGAGGGGTGCGGCGCGTTCGCCGACATCCCCGACGAGGAGCTGCGCCCCGCCCTGCTGGCCGTCGCCCAGCGGGTGCTCGTCACCCCCACACCGCCGCCACCACGGCCACCTCTCGACCACCAACACCAGGATTGAGGACAAGGATCTGATGGCGACCCTGCTGTACCGGCTAGGCCGGGCATCGTTGCGCCGCCGGCGACTCGTCATCGCCGTCTGGCTCGTCGTACTCGTCGGCCTCGGCATCGCCGCCGCCACCCTGAGGGGCCCGACGGCCAGTAACTTCACCATGCCCGGCACCGAGTCGCAGCAGGCGTTGGACCTGCTCGCCGAGCGGTTCCCGGCAGCCAGCGGCGCCACCGGCACCATCGCGGTGAAGGCACCGGCCGACGGCCAGTTGACCACCCCCGACGGGCAGGCCGTGGTGAAGGGGGTCGTCCAGGAGGCGGCCACCCTGCCCGGCGTGGTCGGCGCGGTCGACCCGTACCAGTCCCAGGCGATCACCCCCGACGGCCGCTACGCGCTGATCCAGGTGCAGTTCGCCACCGGCGCGGACGACGTCACCGACGACCAGCGGACGGCGTACGAGAAGGTCGGCGCGCAGGCCGAGGCGCAGGGGTGGCAGATCGCCCCCGGCGGTGAGGTGCTCAACTCCGAGCCGGAGGTCGGTTCGACCGAGGCGCTGGGTGTGCTCGTCGCCGCGATCGTCCTGATCATCACGTTCGGTTCGCTGGTCGCGGCCGGGATGACCATGCTGAACGCGCTGATCGGCGTCGGGGTCGGCATGGCCGGCCTGTTCGCGCTCAGCAGCGTGGTCGAGCTGACCAGCACCGCGCCCATCCTGGCCCTGATGCTCGGCCTGGCGGTCGGCATCGACTACTCGCTGTTCATCACCTCACGGCACCGGCAGCACCTGCTCGAGGGGCTCACCCCGGAGGAGGCGGTCGGCCGGGCCGTCGGCACCGCCGGTTCCGCCGTGCTCTTCGCCGGCGCCACCGTGGTCATCGCGCTCGCCGGCCTCGCCGTGGTCGGCATCCCGTTCCTCACCGTGATGGGTCTCGCCGCCGCCGGCACGGTCAGCGTGGCGGTGCTGGTGGCGATCACCCTCGCCCCGGCGCTGCTCGGGTTCGCCGGTCGCCGGGTGCTGCCCCGCAAGCTGCGCAACGCTCCGCCGGCCGGGGCCACCGAGGCCGTCGACGCCGTGCCGACCGCCGAGGACCGCTCCGGCTTCGGGTTCCGCTGGGCGCAGTGGGTGACCCGGCTGCGTATCCCGGTGATCCTGGTCGGCCTGCTCGGTCTCGGGCTGCTCGCCCTGCCCGCCCAGGACATGCGGATCGCCCTGCCGGACGCCAGCACCGCCCCGGTGGGCAGCCCGGCCCGCACCAGCGCCGACCTGATCCGGGAGGGCTTCGGTCCGGGCTTCACCGGCCGCCTCGTCGTGGTGGTCACCGCAGACTCGCCACAGGACACCGCAGCCGCCGTGCCGCAGGTCGCCGCGCTGGTCCAGCGTACGGAAGGGGTGCTGGCGGTGGCCCCGCCGCAGCTCGACCCGTCAGGCCGCACGGCGCTGATCGGGGTGATCCCGAAGAGCGGGCCGACCGACGCGGCCACCGAGACGTTGGTCCACGACATCCGGGACCGGGTGGGTTCGATCGGCAACGCCGAGGTGCTGCTGACCGGCGTGACCGCGATCGGCATCGACGTGTCCGAGAAGCTGTCCGACGCGATGCCGGTCTACCTGCTGCTCGTGGTGGGGCTGTCGATCCTGCTGCTGATGCTGGTCTTCCGGTCGATCCTGGTGCCGGTGAAGGCCGCGCTGGGCTTCCTGCTCACGGTGGCCGCCACCTTCGGCATCACCGTCGCGGTGTTCCAGCAGGGCCACCTCGCCAGTCTGGTCGGCCTGGACAGCCCGGCCCCGCTGATCAGTTTCCTGCCGATCCTGCTGATCGGCATCCTGTTCGGCCTGGCCATGGACTACGAGGTCTTCCTGGTCTCCCGGATGCGGGAGGACTTCGTGCACGGCGACACGGCCCGGCAGGCCACCATCAACGGGATGGGGCACGGGGCACGGGTGGTCACCGCCGCCGCGCTGATCATGATCTCGGTCTTCGGCGGCTTCGTCTTCCTCGACGACCCGGTGATCAAGTCGATGGGCTTCGCGCTCGCCGTCGGTGTCGCCATCGACGCCTTCGTGGTCCGGATGACCATCGTCCCCGCCGTGATGTCCCTGCTGAACACCAGGGCCTGGTGGCTCCCCCGCTGGCTCAACCGGGCCCTCCCCAACGTCGACATCGAGGGCGAAAACCTCCGCGCCCACCTCGACAAACAGCCGGTCAACGCCTGACCCCTGCCGATCATGGAGTTGTGGTGCCCGATCTGGGGGCTTTCGCCCCTTTCGTCCGGCACCACAACTCCATGATCCACGCAGGAGTGGGGTCAGAGGCCGGTGGGGTAGGTTTCTAGTTCGCCTACGGTGGGGTGGGTGGGTAGGGGGTGCAGGGCGGTGGAGTGGTCGCACCAGATGAGGGCGTCGTAGCGGTCGGCCAGCCGGGTCGGCACGTAGTTGCCCCAGCGTTCGAAGGTCGGGTCGTAGACCACCCCGATGGCCCGGTGCTCGACGGTGCCGGTGACCCAGTCGGGCTGGTCGGGGCCACCGAAGACGAGCACCGCCCGCTCCGGCAGCAACCCGTGCAGCCGCCACTCCACCGAGCCCTCCCGGGCCGGCGGCACCGTCATCACCTCGGCCGGTGAACCCCAGTGCGGGGCGGCGACCACGGTGCCCCGGTAGCCGCCGAAGCCGATCAGCGTCACCGCGTCCCGGCCGAGGCGTTCCCGGGCGAGCTGACCGATGTTGACCATCCCGTCGCCGGCCATGTCGGTGGCACGGGCGTCCCCGATGTGGGTGTTGTGCGCCCAGACGATCCCCCGTGACCCCGGGCCGTACCGGGTGAGCAGCCGGTCCAGGGTGTCGGCCATGTGGATGTCGCGCACGTTCCAGGAATCCGGACCGCCGTGCACCATCGCCCGGTAGTACCGCTCCGCGCCGGCCACCACCTCCGCGTTCTGCCAGGCCGCGAACGCGTCCGGGCCGTCCGAGGCGACGTGTGCCCGGGTACGCGACAGCAGCCGGATCACCTCCTCCTCGCAGCGCGCCGAGACGAACCGGCTGGCCGCGCCGTACTCCTCGACCCGCCGCCCGTACGGCTCGAAGCACCGGTACGCGTCCTGCGCCGCCTCCATCGACTTCGGGTCCTCCTCGCCGAGGTAGTCGAAGATGGCCTGCATGGACTCCCACAGGCTGTAGACGTCGAGCCCGTGGAAACCGGTCCGGTCCCGCTCCGGGCGCTCCAGGTTCCACGCCCGCAGCCAGTGGCAGAACCGGTCCACCTCGGCGTTGGCCCACATCCAGGTCGGCCAACGGGTGAACCGGCCCAGCGCGGTACGCGGGTCCTGCGCGCCGCCGGGCGCGCCCACCACCGACCGGTGCACCCGGTCGCAGTCCGGCCAGTCCCCCTCCACCGCCACGAAGTCGAACCCCTGCTCGGCGATGAGGCGTCGGGTGAGCTGTTCACGCAACCGGTAGTAGTCGTAACTGCCGTGCGTCGCCTCGCCGATCATCACCACCCGGGCGTTCCGGGCGCGCTCCAGCAGCGGGTCGAAGTCGCTCGGCGTACCGAGCCGCTGTACCAGCATGGGCGGGGCTACCCGGCAGGGTCGGCGGACAAACCGCCGTCCGGTGCGCGGCGGCCGGTGTGTCGGCGGGTGGAACGGGTAGCCGGCGGCATGACCGTCACCGGGATGCAGTTGCAGGAGTACCTGGCCGGGCTCGACTACCCGGTCTCCCGTGAGGACCTCATCCGCTGGGGTCAGGAGAACGGTGCCAGCACCGAGCTGCTCCAGATGCTGCGGGCGCTGCCCGCCGGGCAGTTCGACGACCCGGCCGAGCTGAACGAGGCCCTCGGCACCCTCGCCTGAGCCGCCGCCCGGCCCACCCCCGCCCCGGTCGGTCACCACCGGCGACCACCGGCGCGCCGCGGTGCCGTCGGGGCGTGCAGCAACCGGAACAGCACCAGCCACTGCTCCGGCCAGACCAACCCGACCGGGGTCGCCGGGTCGAGCCGCGCCGCCCGCAGCGCGCCGTCGACCCGCCGGCCCGGATGGGCCGCGCGCAGCGAGGCCGCGAGCGACCCGCCGGCCCCGCCGAACCCCAGCTCCACCATCCTGCGGTACGCGGGCAGCCCGGCCGGGTCCAGCAACGCCGCCGGCCGGCGTTCGATCCGCAGGATGCCCCCGTCGACGCCGGGCACCGGGCGGAACGCGGTCCGGGCCACCCGGCCGGACAGCCGCCAGTGGTACTCCGGCCAGGTCAGCACGGTCAGCCGGCTCCACCGGCCGAGGTCGCCGGTCCGCTTGCGGGCGTACTCCCACTGGGTGAGCAGGGTGGCCGCGCGCAACCGGGGCGCGGCGAGACACCAGCGGACCACCGCCGCCGTCAGCGACCAGGGAACGTTTCCGACGACGGCGAACGGCTCGTCGGGTGGCGCGGCGGTCAGGAAGTCGGCCTGCCGGTGCTGCACGTGCGGCAGCGTCGCGCACATCGCCGCCAGGGCGGGGACGACGCCCGGGTCGACCTCGTAGGCGATCAGCCGGCCGCACCGCTGCGCCAGCGGCCGGGTCAGCTGGCCACGCCCGGCACCCACCTCCAGCAGCAGGTCGTCCGGGCCGGTGCGGGCCGCCCGGACCATCCGGGCCACGGCGGCCGGGTCGGCGAGGAAGTTCTGGGACAGTACGCGACGGGACCGGTCGCGTGCGGTGGTGCGGTCGGGGCGGGGCGTCACGGGGCTCGTCCTGTCTGTCGCCGTTCGGCGACGGTACGGACAGGCGCAGCACGCTGCCGGGCCTGTCCGAGTGGATCGGGACTCGGACGGCCCTGGAGAGATCGGCGGGGACGCGACGCGAAGAGAGCGCAGCCGGTGGCAGGCCGGGGTGGTGCTTCGGGTCAGGCGCGGTGGGCGTCCCGGCCGGCCAGGGCCGGACGCCGGACTCGCGGGCGGGCCACCAGGAGGGGGCCCCGCGCGGCCGACGTGACGGCCACGGTGATCAGGGCGTGCATACACATGGCGGCCACGCTAGCGCACACCCCACGGTGCGCAACGCGTTTTCCGGCGTTCCACCACGACCTCGCCGGCCGCCGATCCGGCCAGCCCCCGCGTGGCCCGCACATCTGGCGGGGTGAGCCGGTCGGGACCAGCCGTTCCGTCGGCGAGCGAGCACCGATGTCGGCGACCGGTGACCCGTGGTCACCTCGAACCCGTCACCGACACGCCGGCCGACGCCCCACCTGACCACCGACCGGCCTGACCGGGGGCGGCAAGGGGCGGGGCTCAGGGCTGGAGGTCGACCGTACGGGCCTCGGCGCGGGCGGTCTCCGCAGCCGCCAGGACCGCCACCACCTCCCGGCCGAACCGGACGTCACACAGGTGGTCCCGGTCACCCGAGTCGACCTGCCCCAGCAGTTGGTCGACGGCCGTACCGAATGCGGTCAGCGCGTTGCCGTCGCCCGGCGGTACGGCCTCGACACCGTCGTCGCCGTAGAGGACGACGTCCCGGGTCAGCGCAGCCGGCGGCGCATCCAGGGTCAGCGACAGCGCACTCGTCGCACCGCCGTCGTGGGTGAGCAGCAGGTGCACCATCCCACCGGGGCCGTCCAGCGCGGCGACCCGGGTGACCTGGCCGAGCACCGGCACCACGATCGAGAGCGCGTGCGGTCCGATGTCCCACAGCGCCCCCTGCTCCCGCCGCCAGGAGGAGCCGGCGTACGGGCTGCCGGGCTGGTAGATCGAGGCGAACAGGGTGGCGCGGGCGTGGTGCCAGCCGCCGGCTGCGGCGGCGGCGGTGAGGAAGCCGTCGACGTTCGGGTGGAACCGCTGGGTGAAGAAGACCACCGAGGCCACCCCGGCGGCCCGCACCGCCGCGACCAACCGGTCGGCGTCGGTGAGGGTCAGCGCCAGGGGCTTGTCCAACAGCAGGTGCCGGCCGGCGGAGGCGGCCCGGACGGCGATCCCGGCCTGCACGTCCGGGGGCAGTGCCACGGCCACCGCGTCGCAGGCGTCGAGCAGCGCGTCGACGTCGTCGAAGGCCGGGACGCCGTGCCGGGTGGCCAGCGCGGCGGCCTTCTCCGGGTCGCGTCCCCAGACCCCCACCAGCTCGGCGCGGGGATGCGCATCAAGCCCCGCGCCGTGCGTCTGTGCCGCCCAGTGACCGGTGCCGAACAGGCCGAACCGCAGCACGAGGTACCCCCGGTCTCGTCGGGCCACGCGACACCGTGGCCGTCACCCACGCTAGCCGCCCCGGCCGGGCCACGCAGCCGGGACCGGGCCGGGAGCGCCGGGCGACGCAGCCGGGACCGGGCCGGGAGCGCCGGCGTCCGCGTGGCGACCGGCCGTCTACACCGCCCACTCCGGTGGGACCGGTTCGCCGGACCGGGACCGGGGCATTCGGGACGGGGACCGGGACGACGGCGATTACTACGCCGGTTAGTAGGCTGTGCCGGTGACCGAGACACCGATCGGATGGCGGCGATGACCGGCGCGGCGGCGGCCGGTTCGCCGGTGGACGGGGTGCTCGCCACCGTGACGATCGGGCTGTCGCTCGTACTCGCGCTGTGGGCGCTGGTGGCGGCGGTCCGGCACCGGCCGCCGGACCTGGTGCAGTCCGTCGGCCTGGGCCTGCTGGAGGTGGCGCTGCTCGCGCTGACCGTGCTGGCCCTGGTCGCCGTCACCGGGGGTGAGCGGCCGGGCGAGCCGGGCGCGTTCTTCGGCTACCTGGTGACGCTGGTCTGCCTGCCCCCGCTGGCCTGGGTGCTGGCCCGGATGGAACCGACCAGGTGGGGGTCGGCGATCGTCTGCGCCGTCTGCCTGGTCCTGCCGGTGGTCGTGGTCCGGCTGCAACAGACCTGGGAGGTCGTCGGTGGCTGACACACCGACGGCGCGACGCGCCACCAACGCGGGGCCGGGGCGGCTGCTGATCGCCGTCTACATCCTGTTCGCCATCGCCGCCACCTCCCGGGCCGGGCTCCAGATCGCCACGAAGTTCGACGAGGCACCGGTGGCGTACCTGCTCTCGGCGCTGGCCGCGCTGATCTACATCGTGGCGGCGGTCGGGCTGGCCCGCGCCGGGCACACCGGTCGCCGGGTCGCGCTGGCCTGCTGCTCGGTGGAGCTGGTCGGGGTGGTCGGCGTCGGGGTGCTCAGCCTGGTCGACCCCGAACTGTTCCCCGACGAGACGGTCTGGTCCGGCTTCGGCAGCGGGTACGGCTACATTCCGCTGGTGCTGCCCGTGCTGGGCCTGCTCTGGCTGTGGCGCACCCGCGACGCCGCCGACGCCTGACGCGGACGCCTGACGTCGGCGCCCGGCGCGGGCGCACCGGCCCCGGTCAGTCCTTCGGGCCGCCCGCGACGTAGATGACCTGGCCGGAGACGAAGGACGCGCCCTCGCTGACCAGGAACGAGATGGTGTGCGCGACGTCCTCCGGGCGGCCCGGACGGCGGACCGGGATCTCGGCGGCGGCGTGCTTCTGGAGGTCGTCGAAGTCGACCTTCATCCGGGCGGCGGTGGCGGCGGTCATGTCGGTGACGATGAAGCCGGGGGCGACCGCGTTGACCGTCACCCCGAACGGCCCCAGCTCGATCGCGAGGGTCTTGGTGAAGCCCTGGAGGCCGGCCTTGGCCGCCGCGTAGTTGGCCTGGCCCCGGTTGCCCAGCGCGGAGGTGCTGGAGAGGTTGACGATCCGGCCGTACTTCTGCTCGACCATGTGCCGCTGGGCGGCCTGACTGAACAGGAACGCGCCGCGCAGGTGCACCCCCAGCACGGTGTCCCAGTCGGCGTCGGTCATCTTGAACAGCAGGTTGTCCCGCAACACCCCGGCGTTGTTGACCAGCACGGTCGGCCCGCCCAGTTCGGTGGCGACCCGCTCGACGGCGGCCTCGACCTGGTCCCGGTCGGCGACGTCCGCGCCGACGCCGAGGGCCCGGCCACCGGCGGCGGTGATCGCCTCCACGGTCGGCCCGGTCGCCGCCTGGTCGATGTCGACCACGGCCACGGCCATGCCGTCGGCGGCCAGCCGACGGGCGGTGGCCGCGCCGATGCCGCGCGCGGCTCCGGTGACGATGGCGACGCGGGACTCCTCCGACATGACTACCTCCCGGTAACTTCTGGCTCGACCGAGGAGCCTACCCGCCCCGACGCCCGTCGGCGTCCCGGCCGGGACGCCGACGGGCCTGCCGGTCAGTAGGTGGTGGAACGGCAGAGCCGGATCCAGCGGTAGCCGTGCCCGCCCAGCTTCAGGCTGTCCAGCTTGCCCACGTCGCCGTAACCCCGGTCGGTCAGGACGTCTATCGGCAGGTCCGCCTCGGGGGCCACGCTGCTCAGGTCCACCTCCACGTCCTCGGTGCCGAGGTTGTGCAGGAAGACCATGGTGCCGGTGGGGCCGTCGGCGCGGTGCGCGAGCACCCCGGCCGGCATCGGCACGTCGATGTGCGTGGTCGAGCCGGAGCCGATCTCCGGGGCCTCCCGCAGCGTACGGATCATCCGCTCGAACCAGGCCAGCAGCGACGTCGAGTCGCGCCGCTGGGCGGTGACGTTGACCTTCTGGTAGCCGAAGTCACCCTGGTCGATCACCGGGCGGATCAGCTTCTCCGGGTCCGCCGTGGAGAAGCCGCCGTTCTCCTTGTACGACCACTGCATCGGGGTACGGATCGCGTCCCGCCCGTCCAGCGCGAGGTTCTCCCCCATCCCGATCTCCTCGCCGTAGCGCAGCACCGGCGTGCCGCGCAACGAGAACTGGAGCGCGTACGCCAGCTCGATGTGCCGCCTGTCGTTGCCGAGCATCGGGGCGAGCCGCCGCCTGATGCCCCGGCCGTAGAGCTGCATGTTCTCGTCCGGGCCGAACTTCGCCAGCACGTCGTTGCGCTGGTCGGCGGTGAGCCGGGACAGGTCGATCTCGTCGTGGTTGCGCAGGAAGGTGGCCCACTGGCCGCCGGTGGGCAGCTTCGGGGTGTCGCGCAGCGCGTCGATGATCGCCTCCGGGTCCTCCCGGGCGAGGGCGAGCATCAGCCGGCCGTTGAGCATGAAGTCGAAGAGCATGTGGATCCGGTTGCCCGAGCCGCTGCCGTCGCCGAAGTAGACCGGGAGCTGGTCGGGTTCGACGTTCGCCTCGGCCAGCAGCACCGCGTCGCCGCGCCGCCACTGCACGTGCTGCCGCAGGTCGGTGAGGAAGTCGAAGTCCTTGGGCGCGTCCGGGTTCCCCGGCTCGGTCCGCTCGATGATGAACGGCACCGCGTCCATCCGGAACCCGGAGACGCCGAGCTGGAGCCAGAACGAGGTGATCTTCTTGATCTCCTCGCGGACCTTCGGGTTCTCGATGTTCAGGTCCGGCTGGAACTTGTAGAAGCGGTGGTAGTACCACGCCTTGGCGGTCCGGTCGTAGCTCCACGTCTCGTGCTGCTCGCCCGGGAACACCATGCCCTGGTGCCGGTCCGCCGGCTCGTGGTCGGCCCAGACGTACCAGTCACGGTACGGCGAGTCGGGCGAGGACCGGGCGGACTGGAACCACGGGTGCTGGTCGGAGGTGTGGTTGACCACCAGGTCGATGATGACCCGGATGCCCCGGTTCTGCGCCTGGTGCAGCAGCTCGGCGAAGTCACCGAGAGTCCCCAGCCGCGGGTCGACGTTGTAGAAGTCGGTCGCGTCGTATCCGTCGTCCTGGTTGGGCGAGGGATGGATCGGGTTGAGCCAGAGGCAGGTCACCCCCAGCCGCGCCAGGTAGTCGAGCCGGCCGATCAGGCCCCGGAAGTCACCGACCCCGTCACCGTCGGAGTCCGCGTACGTGTCGACGTCGAGGCAGTAGACGACGGCCTCGGAATACCACCTGTCACCCATGCCCGCCTAATGTCTCCGGTGCGCCGCCGCCGCAAACGCGAGCCCCGTTCCGACCCCGACCCTGCGGGGGTACGGTCCGGGCATGGCTGCGCATCCGACGGACGGCTCCCGCACGCTCGACTGGGACGAGGGCCGGTGGCTGCACCCACCGGTACGGGTGGACCGGACCGACGACGGCGCGCTGCTGGTGGAGCCGGCCGCCAACAGCGACCTGTGGCGGCACACCGGCTACGGCTTCGTCCACGACGACGGGCCGGCGTTGCTCGCCCCGCTGCCGGCCGGTGGCGCGGTCGAGGTGGACTTCCTGCTCGACTACACGGAGCAGTTCGACCAGGCCGGCGTGCTGGTGCGGGTGGACGAGCGGAACTGGATCAAGGCCGGGGTGGAGGTCAGCGACGGCCTGCCGCAGGTGGGCGCGGTGGTGACCAGGGAGTTCTCCGACTGGTCGGTGGCCCCGGTGCCGGACTGGCAGGGCCGGGAGGTGACCGTGCGGGCGAGCCGCGACGGCGACGCGCTGACGGTCCGGGCCCGGGTCGCCGACGGGCCGTGGCGGCTGGTCCGGCTCGCCCCGCTCGACCCGGACGCGGTGGCGTTGGCCGGGCCGTTCTGCTGCGCGCCCACCCGGGGCGGGCTGACCGTCCGGTTCACCGGCTGGCGGCAGGGGCCGGCGGACCGGGAACTGCACCCCTGCGACTGATCCCCGGCTCAGCCGGCGGCGCCGCCCGGTCGGCACGACGGCGCAGGTCGCAGCGCCCGGGCGGGCGCGGACGGGGTGGGCTCACTCACCCGCAGGGTGTAAGTGGCGGTCGGCTGGGTACCACTGTCCGATCCCGCCGGCCCGCTGGAAGGACGCCCATGGCTCTCGCCGAGAACGTCGACCCGAACCAGTTCACCGGGCTGACCGGATGGGTGGCGGGCGTCATCGACTCCCTCGGCGCGGTAGGCGTCGCCTTCCTGGTGGCGTTGGAGAGCATCATCCCGCCGATCCCGAGCGAGATCGTGCTGGCCATGGCCGGTTACCTCGCCGCCGAGGGCCGGTTCAGCCTGGTGCTGATCATCGTCGCCGCGACTGTCGGTTCGCTGGTCGGCGCGCTGGTGCTCTACTGGCTCGGCGCGGCGATCGGCGAGGAACGGCTCAAGCACTGGCTGGACCGCATCCCGCTGGTCGACCGGGACGACCTGGAGAAGGCCGACCGCTGGTTCGAGCGGCACGGCCGGTGGGCGGTGCTGATCGGCCGGCTGGTGCCGGTGGTGCGCAGCCTGGTCTCCGTCCCGGCCGGCGCGAACCGGATGCCGATGGGCGAGTTCGTGCTGCTCACCACGCTGGGCAGCGGGGTGTGGAACGCGCTGGTCGTCGGTCTCGGCTACACGTTGGGCTCGCGCTGGCAGGACGTGGAGAAGTACAGCGACTGGTTCAACTACGCCATCTTCGCGGTCTTCGCCGTCATGGTCGTGAGCTGGGTGAGCAAGAAGATCCGCTCCCGCCGCGACCGGGACGACCGCCGATCGGTGACCGCCGACCGCTGACCGGACCACCGCGCCGCCCGACCGGCACAGATCACCTGCCCGGGGGAACGCGAGATCGGGAGACCGTCGGCCCGGGAAACCTCAGGGCCGGGCTGCGTGTCGGGCCAACCACGCCAAGCAGCAGGCCGCCAAGTGACCACTGACATACTCGCGGCGTTCGATCGGTTCAAGGCGCAGGTCGATCAGGCGTATGGGGCGGCGAGGGACTGCCTGGTCGATAGCGACCTCACCGGCGCTCAAGCCCTGTTATCACGCGTCGGAGAGGTCAACGCCCGAGCCGCCTTGCTCCTAGCGGTGCCCGACCGGCGCGGGGGCGGATCGTCGTTGGATGAACAACCCCGCTGGCTGCACGAATATCGACCGTCGGGCCACCGCGTCGCCCCGGGCGTCAAGCTGATACCCGTCCAGCCACACCCACCCATCGTAGGTAGGCCAGTCGAGCACGCGGATCACTCGGAAGTGGATGGGCTTGATGAACTGGACGCTGGCCGCGCGGGTCACCTGGATCAGGTCACCCGCCGCAGGCAGAGGCGCCCTCATCGCAGGTCCCTTACTTGCCGCAAGGGATTCCCCGACCTCGACCCGTGGTCACCCTGAAGATGGGCCGCGTCTGGGATGGCAAGGCGGTCCGAGCCTGGATTGCAAAGCACCGCCCCAGCCCCGCCGACGAGGACCGACCCAACCGGGACCACAACACAGAGCGCCCCCGGCACGAAGGTTCCGCACCGGGGGCAGCTCCGTCAGATCACCAGCGGCTGTACGCGCCGGTCCCGGTGTAGTCCACGATCGGAGCCGAAGCGGCGTTCGACTTGACCGACTGCGCGGCGCTCTGCGCGTCGCTCTTGTTGTAGTAGGTCTCCGACGTGGCGAGCACCTGGCCGTTGCTGGCGACGATCCGCCAGTAGTACCGCTGGTTGCCCTGGGCCTTACGGATTTGGAACTCCATCGACCTATCTCCCTGCGCCCACCGACTGAGCAGCGGATACGCATGAGGCGAGCCATCCGTTAACAGGAATGTGATCGGGGTCGGGACCCGGTCCAGCCAGTCCAGTTGTAGAGTTCAAGTGCAGCCGCCAAAGTTGCACTGAGCCCCGGACGGATGTCGAACCTCGGCATCTGGCCGGGGCTCTTCTCATCTCGTAGCTCACAGTAGGGGGAGATCTCGATGTCGTCAAGCCGAACCACATCTGCGTAGTTACTAGATGTTGTGCATGTCCGGCATTCGGACCACGGTATCTAGTGGGAAGAGAGGGTTGCACCGACGCACGGGCGATCATCGCCCTCACGTTCTTCGCAACACTATGTAGTCGCCCAACTGGCAACGACGACTCAAGATCGCTTGACAGGCAGCACCGACCGGCGGACCGCTAGGTCCACGCCTCCAGCTCCGCACTGAAGAAGCTCCCCCGTAACTCGCTCTTCGAACGATCCTCCTGAACGCCAGAACCTTCCACCCTCAACCCCGGCAACGCGCGTCACGCGCTACCCCCAGCCAAGCAGCCAGTCCGCCCCGAGAGGTCGAGCCCCAAGGGTACCGCACACCCCAGACACCCCGGCGACAACAAGCGCACCAGGCACCCTCAGAGCCACGCTGACGGCCGAAACCAGCGAAAGGGTGGGTGGATGTACCCCCTAGGCAAGGTGAGTGGTCTGACGCCGCAGCCAAGACGAGGAATATTCAGACTCCCAACTCTTAGCCAGCCAGAGGGCCCTGGTTCGTCACAGCCTGCACCAAGGTTCTTGCGCGCTGAAATGTTCCGACTCGCACGGGTGGTCCGCGTCTCTGCGGCGATCTCAAGCACCCTTCGCGCGGTCATCGCGAGTGTGGCACCGGCCGGGTACACTTCATCCAGACCACCCAAGCCGCGATGGCTGGGTGCTTAACCCTCATTCCAGCGTCCGGGATGGACGCAAACGGCGCGATGCCGGGTACGAGGAGGGCTCTCTGTGCTCCGGCGGCAGAGTAGCCAGCGTTTGACCCATACCAAGTGGTAGGTGGCACCATCGGAAAGACCCGAGAGGCGAGTGCTCCTCGGTACTGAGATCCACGATCGCCGGAACGCGGACTCAGCCAGACCAGTGTTGACGCACTGGCCGGGCTGGGTTTATGCACCCTCGCCCGACCAGGGAGGAGGGTAAGAAGTGTGGATCGCCAACCTTGAGCCAGTCATGGGCGCTGGGCCTTGGGTCATCGCTGTGATCATCAGTGTGCTCGTCGCAGGGAAGCTCATCGCTCTAGCTCTCGCCACGCGGGGCGCCGAGCCGAAGGACCGGCCCGGCATCATCAAGGCCGTGGCCGAGCTGTTCAGGTGGCGTCGTTGACGGTCAGCGCTGCGTGATGCAGGCCAATGGCGAGTAACCGCAGCTCAAGCCAAGCCTCTTGTCTGCCGCAATGCGCCGGACCGTGGCACGTACGTCAGGATCGGTGAGGTCTTCAAGCACAACCAGTCCGTCCTCGACCCGCACAGCCTCGTCGCGCTTCCGCTGGAGACACGGTGGGTTGCCCGGTCGGGTCTGCGGTGGTCGCATTCGGGTGTGGCTCGGCGGCCTGTGCGAGCCCGCCCGCATCCCGGCACCGCTTACGGGCAGCGCTGGTGAGCGGGTGGTCGCAGTGTGAGTGATAGGCCTTCGGCATGGCTACCTCTGGGCCTGCATGGCGTCGAGCAGGTCGGCCAAGTGCTGCCGCTCGTACTCCCGCTCCTCGGCGGGTATGGCCGGTCGTACCAGGGGCTTAGAGGTGCCCCCTGTCGCGCCACCACCCGTCCAGGGGCCCACTGCCCACTACCCGGTGGGGTCCGCCGGAGCGGCCGGCCCCACCGGGCGGTGCTCAGAACCTCGCGGTGATCGAGGTGAACTCCCAGGTGCCCTGGCTGATGCCGGAGCAGTTGGCGACCACTCCCCCGTCCGGGCAGGCCCGGTCCCGGTTGACCGACCAGAAGGTGAACCGGGACAGCCCCCGGGCCTTGGCCCAGTCCCGCAGCTGCGTCCAGGTGGCCGGCGAGGTCAGCTCCCGCTGGTCGGACAGGCCGTTCATGCCGCTGATGCCCATGTGCGTGTACGCGGTGGCGTCGGACCAGCCGAACGCCGACTTCAGGGTGGCCTTCAGCCCCTCGGCGGCGTTGACGCTGTTCTGGTACATGTTCGCCCCGCCACCGAAGTCGAACGGCATGATCGTGAACGTGTCGATGTTCGCGCCGAGCGCGGCGGCCTGGTTGATCAGCCGGGTGCCGTAGTACGACGGCCCGGTGGTCGAGGTGCCGAAGGTGATGATCGTTTTGATCCCCGGATTGTTCTGCTTGACGATCTTCAGCGCGCCGAGGATGCGGTCCTGCACCACCTCGTTCTCGAACTCGTCGCTGTTCTCGATGTCGATGTCGATCGCCTTCAGGCCGTACGCGTTGATCACCTGCTGGTAGGCCCCAGCGAGGGCGCTGGCGGACGCGCAGTTCGGGCCGAGCTTGTTGCCGCTCCAGCCGCCGAACGACGGGATGACGTCGCCGCCGGCCGCCCGGATCGCGGCGATGGTGTTGGCGTGGGCGCCCCCGGTGAGCGGCCCGGAGCCGTCCCAGGCCGGGGTGCAGCCACCGCCGGAGAGCACGAACGCGATGGTGAACCACTTCACCCCGGTCGCCCCCATCACCGTGGCCGGCGCGGGCGGGTCGCCCCAGCCCGGGTAGAGGTAGGGGGCGGCGGCCATCGTGCCGTTACCGCCGGTGCAGCCGGTGGTGGTGGCCGACACCGCTGCCGACTTCGCCGACTCCCCTGCGGAGTTGTACGCGGTGACGGTCCAGCTGTGGGTGGAGCAGGCGGCCAGCCCGGAGACGGTGGTCGAGGTGCCGGTGACGGTGGCCTTCACCGTGCCGCCCTCGTAGATCCGGTAGCCGGTGACCGTGCCGGAGACGGCGTTCCAGGCCAGCGTGGCCGACGACGCGGTGGTGCCGGTGACCCGCAGCCCGCCCGGGGTGGCCGGGCCGGTCGGGTTGCCGGGGCCGCCGCCGGTGCAGGACGCGCCGTTGACCGTGCAGTTGGTCGGGTCGCCGGTGCCGGCGACGACGAAGCCGAAGGTGGTGCTGGCACCCGGCGCGAGGCTGCCGTTCCAGCTCTGGTTGAGGGCGGTGACGCGCTGGCCGGAGCTGCTCAGCCGGGCGTCCCAGAACGAGCCGACGGTGCTGCCCGAGGGCAGGTCGAACACGACGGTCCACGAGCTGATCGCGGTCGAGGTGTCGTTGGTGACGGTGAACTTGGCCTCGTACCCGCTGCCCCAGCTGGCGGTGCGGACGAAGGCGGCGGTGGCGGCGGACGCGGCCGGCGGGGCCACGAGCGTGCCGGTGACCAGGGCGGCGGCGAGTGCGACGGCGAGGGTGGCCGCGCGGGGGGAGCGGAGTCTCACGGGTGGCCTCCAGTGGACCGGGGGTGGGGGCGTCAAGGGGGGTGACCGGTCCGGGTGCGCGGGCCGGTGGACGCGGTCCGGGGGTGGGACCGCCGGGACGACATCCACCGTCGTCCACGTCCGCGCCTATTATTAGGACTCTTAACTGTTAATGTCCAGAGCCCACCGGCGCGGGGCCCGCGCCACACCGGCACGGACCCCCGCGCGGACCGCTCAGCGGCGGAAGGTGAACCAGTTGACGTTGACGAAGTCGGCCGACTGACCACTGCTGAAGGTGAGGTAGACGGTGTGCCGCCCGGTCACCGCCGACACGTTGCCCGGCACCGACCGCCAGCTCTGCCAGCCGCCGGTGTTGGCCACGGCGAAGCTGCCGATCGGGGTGGCGGTCGGGCTGTCCACCCGCACCTCGACCAGGCCGCTCACCCCGCCCGCCGCGCCGGAGGCCACCCGGGCCAGGAAGTCGCGCGGACCGCTGGTGCCGAAGTCCACGTTGTCGTAGCGGGCCCAGTCACCGTTGCGCAGGGCGGCGATGTTCTGGCCACCCTCGGCGCAGGTCTCGACGGCCACCCCGTTCTGCCCGGAGAACGCCTCGGCCTGGATCGTCGAGTAGGCGTCCACGGTGCCCGACGGCGGCGGCGTGGTCGGGGCCGGCGTGGTGGGGGTCGGCGTCGGGGTGGAGCCACCGCCCCGGCGGTAGACCGCCACGTAGTCGACCAGCATCGGCCGGCCGGAGACGGTCGAGCCGGTCGGCGTGACGGCACCGGCCACCCCGTCCGGGAAGGAGCCGCCCATCGCCACGTTGAGCAGCAGGAAGTAGCCGCCGTGGCCGGTCATCTGCGCCCAGTAGGTGGCCCCGACCTGGGTCTGGGTGACGGTGTGGAACAGCTGGCCGTCGACGTACCAGCGCAGTTGCTGCGGGCTGACCGAGGTGTCCCACTCGGTGCGGTAGGTGTGGAAGGCGGCCTGGCAGGCGCTGCCGGGGCAGACCCGGGTCGCGCCCAGCCCGCTGAACTCGTTGCACGGGCCGCCGGGGGCCACCCCGCAGTGCAGCGCGCCCCAGACCTGGTTGAGCCCGTTGACGTTCTCCATCACGTCGATCTCGCCGATGCCCGGCCAGTTCTGGTAGTTGCCCCGGTACGGCGAGCCGAGCGCCCAGAACGCCGGCCAGTAGCCGGCCGCCTGGGCACCGGTGACGTTGGGCATCTGGATCCGCCCCTCGATCGCCAGCACCCCGCCCGACGGGGGCTTGAAGTCGGTGCGGACCGTCTCGATCCGGGCCGAGGTCCACCGACCGCCAGAGTCGCGCAGCGGGGTGATCCGCAGGTTGCCGGACCCGTCGTGGGCCAGGTTGGCGGTGCTGCCGGTGTACGTCTGGATCTCGCCGGTGCCCCAGTTGGCCGGGCCACCCGGGTAGCTGGTGCCGGTGTCGACGATCCAGTTGGCCGAGGACGGCAGGGTGCCGGCCGCGCCGGTGAAGTCGTCGCTCCACATCAGGCTCCACCCCGACGGCGGCGTCGGGACGGCGGCCTGGGCGGCGACCGAGACGCCGGTCAGCGCGGTGGCAGCGGCGAGCGTGACCGCCAGGGCGAGCCGGCGGCGGGGCCGGCGCGGGGCGGTGGGGGCGACCGGAGCCGCCGGGACAGCGTTCATCGGGATGCCTCTCTGGGGGGACGGGAGCAAGAGAGCGCTCTCTGAGCGGCTTTCTACGCTCCCGCCCCACCACTTGTCAACGCTCGTCGATGGCGTCGACCGGCACGGGTTGCGGTCGACGCAGCAGCACGTGCTCGGCCACCGTCCACGCGGTGGTGGTGACCAGGTAGAGCACCGCCGCCAACGGCACCACCAGCGCCAGCAGCACCGTGCCGTACGGCAGCAGCGGCAGCACCCGGGCCAGCAGCGCCGCCCCCGGCTGGTCGGCCGGGACGGCGGCCGACGCCGCCGCCCGCCGGGACAGCACCGTGGCCAGACCGGCCAGGGCCGCCAGCAGCACCCCGAAGACCAGCAGCACCGACGGGGTCAGCCCGTCGCCCAGGTGCCAGCCCAGCGGCACCCCGGCCAGCCGCGCGTCGAGCAGCCCGACCGCACCGTCACCGGTGCCGAACAGCCGGTACATGACCAGGAAGAACGGTGCCTGGAGCAGCGCCGGCAGGCACCCCGCCACCGGCGACGCCCCGGCCGCGCGGTAGAGCGCGAACAGCTCCGCCTGCAACGTCGCCGGATCGGCCGCGTACCGCTGCCGGAGCTGGCGCAGCTGCGGGGCGAGCGCCGCGCGACGCCGCTCCGCACGGACCTGGGCGACGGTGAGCGGTGAGATCAACAGCCTGACGGCGATGGTGAACAGCACGATCGCGGCGGCGGTGGCGGCCCCGCCGGCCAGCGGCGTCAGCAGCCCGGCGAGCCAGCCGACGGCGGAACCCGCGGCGGCAGCCGCGTCGTGCACAGGTGAGAAGGCGAGCATGGGGAACCCCTCGGTCCGATTCCGGAGGTCCGCACGGGACGGCGACCGGCCGCCGGTCAGGGCGGTCGGGGCGGTCCACCGTGGGACGGATGACGACGGAACCGGTCGGGGTCGGCGGCGCGCGGGATCAGCCCGCGACCGGGGACCACCCGACCGGGAGGGAACCCCCGGGTGCCCGGGGGCGGGGTCGGCCCGCCGCGTCCGGATCGACCTGCCGGGGTACGCGTCGACGCCGGGCCCGGTCGCGTAACCCGGCCGCCCGCCGCCCCGTGCCGGGGCCGGAGGCCGGCCGGGAACGGGTGGTCAGCAGGGTGACGAGCAGCAACG
Source organism: Micromonospora sp. SCSIO 07396 (assembly GCF_053667945.1). Taxonomy (NCBI): domain Bacteria; kingdom Bacillati; phylum Actinomycetota; class Actinomycetes; order Micromonosporales; family Micromonosporaceae; genus Micromonospora; species Micromonospora sp. SCSIO 07396. Next base: position 407,723 of record NZ_CM132210.1, on the reverse strand, counting down.
CGGCCACCACCGCCGCACCCGCCAGCAGGTCACCCGGCCGGTCCGCGAGCAGGGTCAGCCCGACGAGCGCGTACGCCCACAGACCCGTCACCACCCGCAGCCCCGACATGCCGTCAGCCTAGGACCCGCTGTCACGTCGGAGGGCCGCGACGGCCTCGACCACCGTCTGCGGCAGGTCCACGTGCAGCAGGTGCCGGGCGTCCCGCAACACCTCCTGCCGGCCGGCAGGGAAGCTCGCCGCCAGCGCGGCGTGTCCGGCCCGCCACGCCGCCCGACCGGCCGGGGTGGGCACGTCGCCGAGCGCGGTCAACACCCGCACCGGCAGCGTCGGTGTCGCCGTCACCGCCCGCAACGCCACCAGCTCCGCCGCCACCGCCGGGTACGCCAGCCACTGCACCAGCGCCCCGACCAGCACCGATCCGCAGCCGTACGCCGCCGCGGCGGTCGGGTCGGGCGGGCGGACGCTCATCGGGCGCACCGCCCGACGCCAGGCACCCGGGCCGTACCGGCGGGCCAGACCGGACCGGTCGAGCGCCCCGGCCAACACCGACGCCCCGGCCGCCACCGTGCCGGCCGTCCGCGCCGACCACCACCGCCACCGGGCCGCCCCGTCCGGGTCCACCAGGCTCGGGTCCACCAGCACCAGCCCGGCGAGCCGCCCCGGATACCGCCTGGCGTACGCCTCGGCGGGCAACGCCGCCGCCGAGTGCGCCACCAGCACCGGCCGGTCCAGCCCGGTCACCGCCGCGTCGAGGCGGGCCAGTTCGGCGGTGAGGGTGGGCACCCGGGCGTCGTCCGGCCGGTCCAGCCGGCGCACCAGGTAGCCGGCGGCGGTCAGCGGCGGGACCAGCCGGTCCCAGGTCGCCGCCCCCTCCCCCAGCCCCGGGCAGAGCAGCACCCCCGGCCCGCCGGCCCGCGACCCCGGGTCGGGGGTGGGCGGGCCGGTCACCGCTGACGCTCCGGGCCGGGGCCCCACCGGGCGACGGCGGCGGTGAGCAGCAGCCAGCCGGACAGGCCGGCGAGCTGGACCCGCTGCCACAGGCCCAGCCCCCACTCGGGGTGCAGGGTGGCGACCAGCGTGCCGACCGTGCCGACCGCCAGCACCACCGCCACCGAAAGCCCCGCCCGGCGGCGGGCCGGACCGCGCAGCACGGCGAGGACCGCCACCGCGCTGAGCAGCGCACCGGCCACCGCCACCGACGAGGTGACCGTGTGCGCCTGGTGCCGCCAGGACAGCTCGCCCAGCTCCTCCAGCCGGGCGCAGCGGTCATCGATCGAGGGGGCACAGTCCATCGAGGTGTACCCGCCGTCGACGGCGGTGGCCACACCGAACACCAGCAACCCCCACCAGGCCGGCCGAGGCACCTCCCGGGCCACCCGGGCCAGCAGCAGCCCGGCCGCCGTCGCGCAGAGCCCGGTCGTCACGTCGCCGAGCTGGAAGACCAGGTGGTACGGCTGGTCACGGGCGGCCAGCTCACTCAGGTAACTCTCCACCGGCCGCAGCCCCGGGTTGAACACCGGGGCGAGCAGCCAGGAGGCGTAACAGACCGCCGCCGCCGCCAACGCCACCGCCGCCCCGGTCCGGGCGGCCAGGTGTCCGCCGCCCCCACGGGCCGCCGGGTCCGGATCACGGTGCGGGCGGGTCACGACGACTCGCGGACCATCGGGAACGGCAGCGTCTCCCGGATGGATCTGCCGGTCAGCAGCATCACCAACCGGTCGACCCCCAACCCCAGGCCACCGGTCGGCGGCATCGCGTACTCCAGCGCGGTGAGGAAGTCCTCGTCCAGCTCCATCGCCTCCGGGTCACCGCCCGCCGCCTTGAGCGACTGGGCGGTCAACCGCCGCCGCTGCTCGGTCGGGTCGACCAGCTCCGAGTACGCGGTGCCCAGCTCCATCCCGAACGCCACCAGGTCCCACCGTTCGGCCAGCCGGGGATCGGCCCGGTGCTGGCGGGTCAACGGGGAGACCTCGGTGGGGAAGTCCAGGTAGAACGTGGGCACGTCGGTACGCGCCTCGACCAGCCGCTCGTACAGCTCCAGCAGCAGCTCGGCGCACTGCCACCCGGGGTCGTACGGCACCCGGGCCGCGTCGGCGCGACGGCGCAGGGTGGCGGCGTCGGTGTCGACGGTCACCTCCTCGCCCAGCGCCTCGGAGACCGCCTCGTGCACCGTACGCACCGGCCACGGCCCGTCGATGTCGACCAGCTCCCCGGTGCCCGGTCGACGGGCCAGCGGAGCCCCGTGCACCGCCACCGCCGCCGCGACGATCAGCTCCCGGGCCAGCTCCCGCATGTCGTGGTAGTCGGCGTACGCCTGGTACGCCTCCAGCACGGTGAACTCCGGGTTGTGGCTGAAGTCGACGCCCTCGTTGCGGAACACCCGGCCCAGCTCGTACACCCGCTCGACGCCGCCCACGGCGAGCCGCTTGAGATACAGCTCGGGGGCGATCCGCAGGGTCAACCGCAGGTCGTAGGCGTTGCTGTGGGTGACGAACGGGCGGGCGTTGGCGCCCCCGTGCACCCGTTGCAGGATCGGCGTCTCCACCTCCAGGAAGTCCCGCTCCACCAGGGTCCGCCGGAGGCTGGTCAGGGTGGCGCTGCGGGCACGCAGCAGGTCCCGGGCCTGCGGGCTGGTCGCCAGGTCCAGGTAGCGGCGGCGGACCCGCGCCTCCGGGTCGGCCAGGCCGTGGTGCTTGTCGGGCAGCGGGCGCAGGCACTTGGCGGTGAGCCGCCAGTCGGCCACCCGGACCGACACCTCGCCGCGCCGGGTGGCGTACACCTCGCCGGTCGCGCCGACGTGGTCGCCGATGTCGACGGTCGCCCGCCACCGGTCCAGCTCCTTCTCCAGCACCAGTTGCAGGTCGCCGCTGCCGTCGCGGACGGTGACGAAGCAGACCCGGCCGTGGTCGCGGACCAGCAGCACCCGCCCGGCCACCGAGACGGTCTCCCCGGTGCCGGTGTCCGGGGCCAGCCCGGCGTGCCGGGCCCGCACCGCCGCGCAGTCGTCGGTACGCGGCCACCCCACCGGGTACGGATCGACGCCCTGCGCCCGCAGCCGGTCCAGCTTCGCCCGCCGGACCCGCACCTGCTCGGGCTGCTGCCCGTGCGCCGGCTCGGGGCTGACCGCGTGCACGGTGGCCGCGTCCGGTGGCACGAACCCCACCCCGCCACCGGCCGGAGGTGCCCCGTGCAGCGGGGACGGCCGGCCGCCGGGCAACGCGACGAAGCCCTCCGCGACGGCGGCGGCCAACCCGACCCGGGCCAACTCCCGCCGCTCGCCGAAGCACAGGTACCGGGGCGTCCAGTGCGGCTGGTACTTGGCGTTGGACAGGTACAGCGACTCCAACTGCCACCAGCGGGAGAAGAACAGCAGCGTACGCCGCCACAGCCGGATCACCGGGCCGGCGCCGATCCGGGCGCCCTGCTCGAACACCGACCGGAACACGGCGAAGTTCAACGACACCCGTTCGACGCCCAGCCGGGGGGCCGTGCCGAGCAGCGAGGCCACCATGAACTCGGTGACCCCGTTCTCGGCGGTGCGGTCCCGACGCATCAGGTCCAGCGACAGCCCGTTGCCACCCCACGGGCTCAGCGACAGCAGCGCCCGTACCCGGCCGGTGTCGTCGCGGGCCTCGACCAGCACGCAGTCGCCGTCGGCCGGGTCGCCGAGCCGGCCCAGCGCCATCGAGAAGCCGCGTTCGTGTTCGGTGTCCCGCCAGCGGGTGGCCAGCGCGGCGAGGGCGGCCAGTTCGTCCGGCGGGATGTCGGCGTGCCGGCGTACCCCGGCGGTGTAGCCGGCCCGCTCGACCCGGTGCACCGCCTGCCGGACCGGGCGCATGTCCCGCCCGCCCAGGTCGAACTCCCGGGCCAGCAGGATCGCCTCGTCGCCCAGTTGCAGCACCTTCAGCCCGTGCCGGTGGTAGGCGCGCGCGCCGGCCTCGCTGGCCCCCATCACCGCCGGGGTCCAGGCGTACTCCCGGGCCTGGTCCAGCCACGCGGTGATGGCCGGACCCCACGCCTCCGGGTCGCCGACCGGGTCGCCGCTGGCCAGGCTCACCCCGTTGACCACCCGGTAGGTCAGCGCCGCCTTCCCGCTGGCCGAGAAGATCGCCGCCTTGTCCCGTCGGGTGGCGAAGTAGCCGAGCGAGTCCTGGTCGCCGTAGCGGGCCAGCAGTTCCCGGATCCGCTGCTCCTCGTCGGGGTGCAGCACGGCGGCGGCGCGCTGGGAGCGCAGCAGGGTGAACAGGCCGGCCAGGAAGGCGACCGCGCCCATCCCGCCGAGCAGCAGGTTGACCCAGCCGGGGGCCTGACCCTGCCGGGTGACGTCCAGGGTGATCGCGCCGCCGAAGACCTTCTCGATGGCGTACCCGACCCGGTCCAGCCAGCTGTGCAGGCTGCCGGGCACGGCGGTGAGCAGCAGGTAGCCCAGCCCGACGGCCGCCGTGGCGAGGCCGAAGAACACCCCGAGGGCGCGTCGGGTGCTGCCGCTGCGCACCCGGGCGTAGAACTCCCGCCGGGCGGCCCGCAGCAGCGCCAGCGCGACGGCGGCGAAGCCGATGCCCACCCAGACGCCGACGGTCTCGACCAGGGTGAACAGCCGTCGGCCGGCGTCGTCGGTGAGCTGGTCCGCGCCGACGGTCACCAGTAGCAGGCCGGTCAGCACGCCGACGACCAGGCTGAGGATGAAGTAGACGACCAGCACCCAGTACGCCAGTCGCTTGTGGCGCAGCACCGCCGCGGCGAGGGTGCCGAGGAACACCGCGTACGCCAGGTTGGCCGGGGCCGGCACCAGCAGCGTGTCGATGGTGGTCCGGATCGGCTGGAACTCGGCGTTGGCCGCGCTGCTGACCGCCGCCAGCGCGCAGATCGCGGCGATGAACCACAGCAGCGCCGCGAACGTCCGGGGCACCTGCCGCCGCCAGTCCCGCCCGGGTGGCCGGGCCGGATGGCCGGGCCGCCGCGCCGGGGTCGGGGGCGTCACCCGGGGCGTCGTCGTCGGGGTCACCTGGCCTCCCTCACGCTCCCGCCCCGACCCGCTCCAGGTCGGGGCGGGGGTGCGGCACGGCACCGGTCGGCGGGACCGGGTCATGGTAAGCATCCGGCGCGATGACGCGCCGTGTCGCGTTTTCTCCGCCGGACACCGCGGGTAATGGGCGGACAGCACCGCGGCGCTCCCGCCGCGGCGGGACGGGACGGACGGTGATGGCGATGACCAGTGGGGTGGCGGCCGGGGCGGTGGCTCCGGAGCGGACCGGGCCCGACCGGCTCACGGTGGGCGTGGAGGAGGAGTTCCTCCTGGTCGATCCGCACACCGGTGCCGCGGTGCCCGCCGTCGACCTGGTCATGGAGCAGGTGCCGGCCGAGCTGCGCGGGCAGGTGGAGCGGGAGTTCCAGACCAGCCAGATCGAGATCGGCAGCCCGCCCGGGTTGGACCTGGGCTCGATCCGGCACTCGCTGGGCGTGCTGCGCGGCGCGCTGGCCGACGCCGCCGAGCGGGCCGGCGTCCGGGTGCTGGCGATCGGCACCGGGCCGGTGGCGGGACCGGTGCCGCCGGTGGTGGACAAGCCCCGCTTCGACCGGATGATCGACCGGTTCCGGCTGCTGGTGCCCGGCCCCGGCAACAACGGCATGCACGTGCACGTGGGCGTGCCCGACCCGGACACCGGCGTGCAGGTGCTCAACCACATCCGGCCGTGGCTGCCGGTGCTGCACGCGATGACCACCAACTCGCCCTTCTCCGAGGGGGTCGACACCGGCTACGCGAGTTGGCGGTCCGTCGAGTGGGAACGCTGGCCGTCGGTCGCGCCCACGCCCTACCTGGAGTCGTACGAGCACTACGAGCGGCTGATCAGGCAGCTGATCGCCAGCGGGGTGATGCTCGACGAGGGGATGCTCTACTGGTACGCCCGGCTGTCGGCGAAGTACCCGACGGTGGAGGTCCGCATCGGTGACGTCTGCCCGTCGGTGGACGACGCGGTGCTGGTGGCGGGGCTGGTGCGGGCGCTGGTCGCCACCGCCATGGACGACGTGGCGGCGGGCCGTCCGCCGGTGAACACCGACCACCACCTGCTGGTCGCCGCGCACTGGCGGGCCGCCCACGACGGGTTGGAGGGCGACGGCGTCGACCTGGCCAACGGCGAACTGCGCCCGGCCTGGGAACTGGTCGACCGGCTGGTCGAGCGGGTCCGCCCGGCGCTTGCGGCGCACGACGACCTGGCCGAGGTGACCGAGCTGCTGGCCACGCTGCGCCGGCACGGCACCGGGGCGGCCCGGCAGCGGGCCGTGTTCGCCCGCTCGGGCCGGCTGGAGGACGTGGTCGCCGAGGTCGCCCGGCAGACCCGTGGCTGACCGGCCCGACGCCGGCCGGCCGGTCGACGGCCGGCGGGCCACCCGCCGGGCCGCCGCCGCCCGGCCTGCCGCTGGCCGGCCCGGGGGCGGCCGGCGCGTGGAAGACTGGGCGTCGTGACGGAGCGGCTGATCGTGGTCGGTGGGGACGCCGCCGGGATGGCGGCGGCGTCCCAGGCCCGTCGCCGCCGGGGCGTCGACGACCTGGAGATCGTGGCGTTCGAGCGGGGACACTTCACGTCGTACTCGGCGTGCGGCATCCCGTACTGGATCAGTGGGCTGGTGCAGGAGCGGGACGCGTTGATCGCCCGCGACCCGGCCACCTTCCGCGACGACTTCGCCATCGACGTACGGCTGCGCACCGAGGTCACCGGCATCGACCTCGACCGCCGCGAGGTCACCGCCCGCCGGCTCGACGACGGCGGCGAGGTCCGCGAACGCTTCGACACCCTGATGTACGCCACCGGCTCGGTACCCAACCAGCCCGACTGGGCCGACGGCGACGTCGACGGCATCTTCGGCATCCAGACCCTGGACGACGCGGCGGCGCTGCGGGAATGGCTGGACGCCGACCCGACGCCCCGACGGGCGGTGGTGGTCGGCGGCGGCTACATCGGGGTGGAGATGGCCGAGGCGCTGATCCAACGCGGGCTCGCCGTCACCCTGGTCGAGCGGGCCGAGCAGCCGATGGCCACCGTCGACGAGGACATGGCCGGCCTGGTCGCCGAGGCGATGCGTGGGCTGGGCGTCGAGATCCGTACCGGTGTCACGGTCAGCGGGGTCGAGCAGCGCGACGGGCGGGTGTCCGCGGTGGTCACCTCCGCCGGCCCGGTGCCGGCCGACGTGGTGGTCCTCGGCCTGGGCGTACGCCCCAACACCGCGCTCGCCGCCGCCGCCGGCCTCCCGCTGGGCGCGTCCGGCGGGGTACGGGTGGACCGGCGGATGCGGGTGGCCGGAGTGCCCGGCGTCTGGGCGGCCGGCGACTGCGTGGAGACCCTGCACCGGGTCACCGGCATGTCGGTGCACATCCCGCTCGGCACCCACGCCAACAAGCAGGGCCGGGTCGCCGGGATCAACATCGGCGGCGGGTACGCCACCTTCCCCGGGGTGATCGGCACCGCCGTGACGAAGGTGTGCGACCTGGAGGTGGGGCGTACCGGGCTGCGGGAGCGGGACGCCACGGCGGCCGGGTTCGAGTTCGTCTCGGTGATCGCCGAGTCGACCAACCGGGCCGGCTACTACCCGGGGGCCCAGTCGATGACGGTCAAGCTGATCGCCGAACGGCCCACCGGTCGGCTGCTCGGCGCGCAGATCGTCGGCCGTTCCGAGGCGGCGAAGCGGATCGACGCGCTGGCCGTGGCGCTGTGGAACGAGATGACGGTGGACGAGATGACCGCCCTCGACCTCGGCTACGCCCCGCCGTACGCGCCGGTGTGGGACCCGGTGCTGATCGCCGCCCGCAAGGCCGTCGACGCCCTCGGCCGCTGACCCGCACCGCCTACCGCCTACCGCCCACCCCCACCGACCACCCGCGCCACCCCGCCCCGCTCTGCGCCGCACCGCCGCGCAAGGCGCGCCGTACCGCTCCACCGTGCGCCGCACGCCGCACCATCGCGTGACGGTGCGTCGGCACGCGTCCCTTTGTGGAGAGTTGTTGTCGCTGGGGCGACAACAACTCTCCACAAAGCATGGTCTGCTCGTCGGATGCGGATGCCCGGCGACGACGATGCCGCCGCCCTCGACTGGCTGCTCTTCACGCAGGCCGGGGTGGTGAGCTGGGCACAGGCCACCGCCGAACTCACCCCTTCCCGGGTCCGCCACCTGCTGGCCACCGGTCGGTGGGAGCGGGTGTGCCGGGGCATCCTGCGGGTCGGCGGTAGCCCGGTGACCGTCGACCAGGCACGCTGGGTGGCGGTGCTGGCCGCCGGTGCCGACGCCGTCCTGGCCGGTCTCGCGGCGGCCCAGGCGGGCGGTCTGCACGGACGCTGGCGCCACGAGGCGGTGGACGTGCTGATCCCGTACCAACGGCAGGCCCCCGACCTGCTGCGCCGGCTGCCGCTCGGCATGCCGGCGGTGCGGGTACGACGGACCCGGCACCTGGGCGACGAGGACCGGCAACGGGGGCGGCCGGACCGCACCACGATGGCCCGCTCGCTGATCGACGCGGCTCAGTGGATGCGCAGCGACGACGACGCCCAGGCGGTGCTGGCGGCCGGCTGCCAGCAGCGCCGGGTCACCCCCGGGGAACTCGACGCGGTGTCCCGTCGGCTGCCCCGCCTGCGCCGGTCGACTCTGATCCGGCACACCGTCGCCGACCTGGCCGGCGGCGCGGAAGCGCTGTCCGAGATCGACCTGGTCCGGCTCTGTCGCCGGTACGGGCTGCCCCGGCCCGAGTTGCAGGAACGGCGACTCGACGCCGACGGGCGGACCCGCTACCTGGACGCCTACTGGCGGCGGTGGGGGCTGCACGTCGAGGTCGACGGGGCGCACCACATGGACGTCCGGCACTGGGCGGCGGACCTGCGCCGGCAGAACGGGGTGTGGATCTCCGGGGACCGGATCCTGCGGTTCACCGCGTTCGACGTCCGCCACCGCCCCGACGGGGTGGCGGCCCAGCTCCGCGCCGCCCTCACCGCCGCCGGCTGGCACCCCTGACCGGCCCCGGCGCATCCGGTCGTCGCGTTCTGTGTGGAGAGTTGTTGTCGCCAGGGCAGCAACAACTCTCCACGGTCGCCACAATGGGGCGGTGGAGATTCCGGCGGGGTTGTCGTGGGTGCGGCAGACGCCGGAGGGGCGGGAGTGGCTGGCCACCCTGCCCCGGTGGCGGGACGAGTGCGCGCAGCAGTGGTCGCTGCGGCTCGGGCCGCCCTACCCGTACGCGTTCGCCTCGCTGGCGATGCCCGCCGACCTGCCCGACGGCACCCCGGCGGTGCTCAAGTTGCAGTATCCGGCCCCGGACAGCCGGCACGAGGCCGACGCGTTGGCGCACTGGGACGGCGAGGCGGCGGTCCGGCTGCTCGCCCACGACCCGCAGCGGCGGGCGCTGCTGGTGGAGCGGTGCCGGCCCGGTTCACCCCTGCACGAGTTGCCCGCCGACGAGGCGGTGGACGTGGTGGCCGGCCTGCTGCCCCGGCTGTGGCGGCGGGTACCCGGGCCGTTCACCCCGCTCGCCGAGGAGGCGACGGGCTGGCGGCACCGGCTGCCCGAGCAGTGGGAACGGGCCGGCCGGCCGTACGGGCGGCGGCTGGTCGACGCGGCCCTCGACCAGCTCGACCGGCTGGTCGACACCCAGGGCGAGCAGGTGCTGGTCAATCAGGACCTGCACGCCGGCAACGTGCTGCGGGCCACCCGCGAACCGTGGCTGGTGATCGACCCTAAGCCGCTGCTGGGTGAGCGGGAGTTCGCGGTGGTGCCGATCGTGCGCGGCGTCGAGCTGGGACACTCCCCGCAGGCGGTACGGCGTCGGCTGGATCGGGTCACCGGTGCGCTCGGCCTGGACCGGGACCGGGTGGCCGGCTGGACGGTCGCGCACTGCCTGGCCTGGAGCCTGGACGGCGACACGGTCTTCCCCAACCAGGTCGAGGTGGCCCGCTGGCTGGTCGACGGCGCGTAGGTGCCCCCGCCGGCACGGCCGGGCGGGCAAGTGCGGCAGGTGGCGGTACCGGCCGGTGGGCAGGGCCCACCCACGCTCAGCGTTGGCAGGTGGGGCACCAGTAGAGGTTGCGGCCGGCCAGCTCGCCCCGGCTGACCGGGCCGCCGCAGACGTGGCAGGGCGCGCCGGCGCGGCGGTAGACGTACACCTCGCCGCCGTGCCGGTCGACCCGGGCGGGGCGGCCCATCGCCTCGGGCAGGTGGGCGTCGCGGACGGTGTCGATCCGGCCGCTGCCCACCGCCCTGGTCATCAGCGCCACCAGGTCGGCCCAGAGCGCCGTCCAGCCGGCCGGGGTGAGCTGCCGGCCGGGCAGCGTCGGCCGCAGGCCGGCCCGGAACAGCGCCTCGGTCACGAAGATCAGCCCGGTGCCGGCCACCACCGACTGGTCGAGCAGCAGCGCGGCGAGCGGGGTGGGGCTGCGGCCGATCCGGGCGTACGCGCGGTCGGGGTCGGCGTCGGCGCGCAGCGGGTCCGGGCCGAGCCGGTCGCGCAGCGCCGCCACCTCGGGCGGGGTGAGCAGGTCACAGGCGGTGGGTCCGCGCAGCTCCAGCCAGTGCCGGTCGCTGGCCAGCCGCAACCGGACCTGCCCCACCGGTACGGGCGGCTCGCCGTCCCCGTCGGTGAACCTGCCGTACAGGCCCAGGTGGACGTGCAGGGTGCGCTCGTCGGCGTAGTGGTGCAGCAGGTGCTTGCCGTACGCCTCGGTGCCGTGCAGGACGGTGCCGGAGATCAGCGCGGCGCCCTCGGTGAAGCGGCCCTGTGGGCTGCCGGCGGTGACCTTGTCGCCGGCGAACAACTCGGCGTGCCGGGTCGCGAGGCGGTGGATGGTGTGTCCCTCTGGCACGGGTACCAAGGGTAGTCAGGCGTCGTGGAGCGCCGAGCTCGGGCCGGATGGGCGGTCGAGCTCTCCGGCCAGCCGACCACCGGGCTCACACCGCCCCCGCCAAGCACGCACCCCCCGACGGTCGGCGTGTGGTCGATCGACGCACGGGGTACATACCGGTCGTTCCCGCGTGGCGGCCACCGACCCTTCCGAGGCTGCACGCATCGACAAGGAGGTGTGGTGGTGAACGTTCCTTCGCTCCTGCGGCGTCGTACGGCGCAGGACAGCAACGGCGACGGGGTGGTCGACGCGCGCGACGGCCAGCCGGTGGTGACGGACCGGGACGGCGACCGGACGACGTACCGCAGCGGGTCGCCGACCGCCGACGGCCAGCGCGATGCCGACCTGCCGCGGCGCACCGCCGAGAGCCGGGCTGCCAGCGACGGCGATGCGGAGCAGCGGGCGGCGGAGCGTGCCGCGCTGGCGCGGGCGGCGACCGCCCGCAGCGCCGTCGACGGCACCCGCAGCGCCGCCGCCGCCCGGTCGACGACCGTCGACGACGAGCCGCGCACGCCGACCGACCCGATGCGGGTCCCCGACCCCGCGCCGCGTCCGGTGCCGGACCGGCCGGTCGACCGGGACCGGACGCCCGTCGCGCCGACCCCGCCCGCCGACACCCGCCCCGCCGACCGGGACCGGGTGACCACCGACGGGGCCCGCCCGGAGCCGCCGGTGGTGGCCGGACCGAAGCCGAGGACCAGCCTGCTCGCCACCCTCGGCCTGATCGTCTCGGTGGTGGGTGCGGCGTTCGTGCTCACCGGCACCCTGGCCGGGTACGGCATCGCCCTCGGCGCGCTCGGCGCGGTCTTCGCGGTGCTGGGCCTGGTCGCGACCCGGCGTCGGCACGTGGCCGGCACCACTGACGCGTTGCTCGGCGTGCTGGTCGGCCTGACCGCGGTGGTGCTGGGCGTGCTCGCCTTCACCGGCCAGTTCGACTGGCCGACCACCGACGGCGACTGGGTGGCCCGGTTCCGGGAGTGGCTTGACTCACAGTTTGTGGACCGGTTCTGAGGGCACATTTGATCTCGCCGGCGGTTCGCCGGCGATGTTGGACCAGCCGGCTCGCCGGCACCGCCCGACCAGCTCTGGTGGTTCACCAGCCGGGCACCCACTCGTTCGGGGGCAGCGGTTCGCCGCCACCGATGCGCACAGGGGCCGTCACCTCCCGCCGGGGTGGCGGCCCCTTCGCGGTTCGCCCTCACGCAACGGATCGCCGTCGCGGTCGGGTCACACGCAACGAACCACCGCCGGACGCACGGTTCGGCGGTGGTTGTCGTACGGCCGGGCCGCATACCGTTGAGCCACGGCGCCAGCCCGTGGGCCACGGAGGCCGGGCGCGCCCGACCCCGGGAGCAGGACAATGACGATGGACGCCACCAGCCAGCGCTTCCTGATGTGCCGGCCGACGTACTTCGCCGTCGACTACGCCATCAACCCGTGGATGGATCCGACCGCGCCGGTCGACGCCGCGCTGGCGATCCGGCAGTGGGAGCAGCTCCGCCGCACCTACCTCGACCTCGGCCACACCGTCGAGCTGATCGACCCGGTCCCCGGCCTGCCGGACATGGTCTTCGCCGCCAACGGTGGCACGGTCATCGGCGACCGGGCGATGGCCGTGCAGTTCCGCGACCCGCAGCGCGCCGACGAGGCCCCCGCCTACCGGGCCTGGTTCGAGGCCGCCGGCTTCGAGGTGTACGACCCGAAGCACGTCAACGAGGGCGAGGGCGACGTGCTGCTGGTCGGCGACCACCTGCTCGCCGGCACCGGGTTCCGCACCGCGCACCCCTCGCACGCCCAGTTGCAGGAGGTCTTCGGCTACCCCGTGGTCACCCTGCAACTGGTCGACCCGCGCTTCTACCACCTGGACACCGCGCTGACCGTCCTCGACGAGCGGACCGTGGCGTACCTGCCGGAGGCGTTCTCCCCCGGCAGCCGGGCGGTGCTGCGCCGACTCTTCCCGGACGCGGTCCACGCCACCATGGCCGACGCGGAGGTGCTCGGCCTCAACGCGGTCGGCGACGGCCGGCACGTGGTGCTCCCCGCACAGGCCACCGGGCTGGCCGCGCAGCTGCGCGACCGGGGCTACCAGACCATCGGTGTCGACCTGTCCGAGCTGCGCAAGGCCGGCGGCGGACCGAAGTGCTGCACGTTGCGACTCCGTCAGGGAAAGGCGAGCCAGTGATCGAGGACATGCTGCGGACCCCGTCCGCCGTGCGGGACGCGGAGCGGTACACCGCGCACAACTACCACCCGCTGCCGGTGGTGATCTCGTCGGCCGAGGGCGCCTGGCTCACCGATGTGGACGGTCGCCGCTACCTGGACTTCCTGGCCGGCTATTCGGCGCTGAACTTCGGCCACCGGCACCCGACCCTGGTCCGGGCCGCCCACGAGCAGCTCGACCGGCTCACCCTCACCAGCCGGGCGTTCATCCACGACCAGTTCGCCGACTTCTGCCGGGAGCTGGCCGCGCTCTGCGGCAAGGACCTGGTGCTGCCGATGAACACCGGCGCGGAGGCGGTGGAGACCGGCATCAAGGTGGCCCGCAAGTGGGGCTACCAGGTCAAGAAGGTCACCCCCGGGCAGGCGAACATCATCGTCGCCGACGGGAACTTCCACGGCCGGACGACCACCATCGTCAGCTTCTCCACCGACGACGACGCCCGCGCCGACTTCGGGCCGTACACGCCCGGGTTCACCGTGGTGCCCTACGGCGACCTGGCGGCGCTGGAGGCGGCGATCGACGAGAACACCGTCGCCGTGCTGCTGGAGCCGATCCAGGGCGAGCAGGGCGTGGTCCTGCCGCCGGAGGGCTACCTGCCTGGCGTACGCCGGGTCTGCACCGACCGGAACGTGCTGTTCATCGCCGACGAGATCCAGTCCGGCCTGGGCCGGACCGGGCGCACCTTCGCCTGCGACCACGAGGGCGTCGTACCGGACATGTACCTGCTGGGCAAGGCGCTCGGCGGCGGCATCGTGCCGGTCTCCGCGGTCGCCGCGGACGCCGACGTGCTCGGGGTGCTCCGGCCGGGCCAGCACGGCTCGACCTTCGGCGGCAACCCGCTCGCCTGCGCGGTCGCCACCGAGGTGGTCCGGCTGCTGGCCACCGGCGAGTTCCAGCACCGCTCCGCCGAGCTGGGCGAGCGGCTGCGCGCCGGGCTGGAGGGTCTGCTCGGCAGCGGGCTGGTGGCGGTACGGGTGCGCGGGCTGTGGGCGGGTGTCGACATCGACCCGGCGCTGATGACCGGGCGGCAGGCGTGCGAGCGGCTGATGGAGCGGGGCGTGCTGGCCAAGGACACCCACGGTTCGACCATCCGGCTGGCCCCGCCGCTGGTGATCACCTCCGACGAGATCGACCACGCGGTGGCACAGGTCGCGGCGGTGCTGGCCGGCTGAGCCTCGTGGGGACGGCGGGCGTCGGGGTCGACGCCCGCCGTGCCGGCCGCCGGTCGCGGTGAGCCGGTGACCGGCCGGTCCGGGCGACCACCGCTCAGTTGCGCGGCAGCCGCATCGCCATGGTGGGTGCCTCGGCCATCACCGACGTCGGGGTGAACGCCGCACCGGTGGGCAGTTCCCGGGCCCGGCCCACCTGCACCCCCGGGTACAGCTCCACCATGTCCGCGCCGCCGAGCACCCGGGACTGCTTCGGGGCCAGCGGGACGCGGTCGGCCTCGGTCATCGAGCCGTTCGGCCGGATGCCGGAGCCGTTGGTGCTGACGTCGGTGACGATGACCTCGCCGACGCGCAGCTCGAACCGGACGTGCGCCCGGCTGATCCAGCGCCGCGCCTCGTCGTTGAGCCACTGCCCGAGCATCACGCCCCCGGTCTCCTCGGGGGCCCGGCCGACCGTCACCGGCTCGTCCTCGGTGAGGACGAAACGGCGGCGGATCAGGCCACCGATCCGGATCGCCAGCACCTCGCTGCGCGGGCGCGGCCCGGCGTCGGAGAGCCGGGCACCGTGCCGGGGGCAGGTCGGCACGCCGTGGCGCAGGGCCGGCGGCGGCTGACCGGCCGGGGCGCGGTCCACCCGGGCCAGGTCGGCGAACGCCCCACCGCCCCCGCCACCGCCGAACAGCGCGCAGCCCGGCTCCGGGCAGCGCCACCTGCGGGCCAGCAGTTGCCCGCCGACCGGGGACCGGTCGCCCTCGACCGGGGTGTGCCCGCCGCCGACGTGTGCGACGAACGCCGGGCCGCCCGCGCCGGGCACCGGGGCGACGACCCGCCCCGGCTGTTCCACCAGCCACGGGAACCGGCCGCGCAGGCCGTCGAAGCGGACCCGGCTGACCACCGGCAGACCGAGCAGGTCGGCCACCTCCAGCATCCGGTCACCCGGGTTGTCGAGCACCTCGACCAGGCCGTCGTCGGCCCAGCGGCGGACCACCATCCGTTCGTTCGAGGTGAGGTCGGCGTCGGAGAGCAGCGCCCGGTGCACGATCGCGTAGACCGGGACACTGTCCTCGGCCAGTTCGCGGGAGAGCGCGTCGATCACCATGCCGAGCCGCAGCAGGCTGGCCGGGCGGCCACCGTCGAGATCCTGGTAGCGGATCACCTCGGCCAGGTCGAGTACGGCTCGGGCCAGGGACGGGTCGGTGCAGACCCGCCCCTCGATGGCGTCCAGCACCTTGCTGATCTCGAATCTCATCGCGCGCTCCGGAGGATGTCGTCGATCGGCCGGGCCGCCACCACCGGGCCCGGTCGGCGCCTGCCCGCCGGGGTGAACAGGCGCTGCCCTGGCACGACCCTACCGGTGCCCGGGTCAGCCCATCCGGCCCACCGCCGCGCGCAGCCGGGCCACGTCGCGCCGACGCCGCTCGTAGGTGGCGGCGAGGGTGATCAACGCCAGCCCGCCGACGGCCAGGTAGATCCAGCGGGGCAGCAGGTCCCAGCCCCGGACCAGTTCGTGCAGCGCGAGCAGGACGAGGGCACCCCCGCCGAGCACCACCGGCGCCTGCCAGCGGCGGACCGCGCCGACCAGCACCACGGCCAGGGCGGCACCGCCCAGCAGCAGCCGTCGCCACGGCTGCGGGTCGGCGGCCACCAGCACCGACACCAGGCTGGGCAGCAGAGCGGCGGCGAGCCCGGGGCCGAGGGCGAGCCAGCTGGTCAACCCGGGTCGGGCGCGCAGCGCGAGCAGGCCGGCCACCAGGGTCAACCCGGCCGCCGGCAGGGTGTACGCCTCCAGCAGCACCACCTCGCCGCTGATCAGCAGCAGCCACGCCCCGAGCAGTTCACTGCCGCCGGCCACCGCCCCGAACGCCCACCGCCGGCCGGCCGACTGGCCCGGGTACAGCACCCGCAGTGCGGCGGCGGCCCCCCAGAGCACGCAGATCACCGCCGCGTACCGGATCGCGCCGACGGTGAGCAGCAGGGCGAGCACGGCCACCGCCTGCGCGGCAACCTCCAGCGCCCGTACGGTGAACGAGCCGCGCCGGGCCAGCGCGGGTGCGCCGAGGAGCACCGCCACCGCCACCCCGAGCACCGGGAAGCCGGCGGTACGCAGCGGCAGGTCGGCGGCCAGCGGCGCGGTGAGCGCGAACCCGGTGGCCGCCGCGACGGCGGTCAGGAAGCCCAGCAGCCGTATCTCGGCCCGCCTGCCGATCGCGCCGACCACCGCCGCCGCGACCACCAGCAGGGCGAGCCCGGCCAGCGTGCCGGCCCGGGTGGCGAGCAGCCCGACCAGGCCGGCGACCGTCCACAGCAGACCGATCGGGGTGGTCACCGGCACCAGGAGCGCCCGGCCACCCCGGTGGGCCGGTGCCGGTGCGGCTCCGGGAACTGCCGGGACGGCCCCGTGGGGAACGCCCCCGCCCGGGGCGGCCACGCCCGGGGCGGCCACGCCCGGGGCGGCCACGCCCGGGGCGGCCACGCCCGGGGCGGCCACGCCCGGGGCGGCCACGCCCGGGGCGGCCACGCCCGAAACGGCCGCGCCCGGGGCGGTGGGCCGGGTCGGGCCGGTGAGCGTGGCGGTGAGCAGGGCGGCGACCCCGACGAGCAGCACCGCCGCCGGCACCACCGGCCAGGGGGCGGCCACGCCGATCAGCAGCACGGGCAGCGCCGCCGCCCCGAACGGCAGCGCGGCGACGGCCGCCCCGGACCGGTCACCGGTGTGCCGGCGGACGACCAGCGCGGCCGTACCGGCCAGGACCAGCAGCGCCGCCCCGACCGTGGGGGCACCGAGCGGACCGTCCCCGGTCGGCACCCCCGACCAGGGCCGCACCGGCCCGCCGTAGGGGGCGACGAGCGCGGCCAGGGTCACCGGCGCGGCGGCGACCAGCGCCAGGCCGGCCAGCACCGCACCGACCACCCGGCCGGGAGTGACCAACGCGGTCCGCCGGTCGGCCGGCACCAGCGCGACGACCGCGAGCGCCGCATAGAGCGCGAGCGGCTCCCCACCGGGTACGACGGTCGGCGCGACCACGGCGGCGAGCGCCAGGGCGAGCGCGGTGCCGGCGTACCCGTCGAGGTCGGGGCGGCGGCGACGCAGGGCGAGCAGCGGGACCAGCAGCAGCACGGCGGCGGCGAATCCGGCCCGCAGTTGCCACCAGGGTGGTGCCCCGGCGGCCCGCAGCGCGACCGAAGCGCCGGCCGGCACGGTGAGCAGCGCGACCGTCAGCGCGATCCCGGCGACCCGGCCCGCGACGTCGCTCGCCGGGCGGCCGGGCAGCGCCACCGCCAGCCCGGCGACCAGCACCACCCCGAGCGCCACCAGCATCCCGACCGGGGCGGCCGAGGCCACCAGCAGGCCGTGCCCGAGCAGCACCGCGGCCCCCGCCGCGCCGACCAGCACGGTCGGGGTGCGCCGGCCGCGCAGCACCGCGACCGGCAGCAGCGCCGCCCCGACGACCAGGTCGACGGCGAGGGTGGCCGGCCACGGGGTGACCGTCACCGCCGGCAGTGCCGCAGCCGTGACCACCACCGCCAGCAGTACGGTCACCGGGCGGGCCGCCCTCGGCAGCAGCAGGAGGCCGGCACCGGCGGTGAGCAGAACGACGAGCGGCAACTGCCAGCCCCAGGCGAGATCGGGCCCGGCGGCGGCGCCCTGCCAGGCGGGCAGTGACCGGTCCACCGCGAGCGCCGCCACGGCACCGGTGGCCAGCACGACGACCTGGGCCGCGCCGCCCGCGACCAAGAGTGCGCCGACCCGGGGGCCGGTACGGTGCCGAAGCGGCAGCAGCCGGACGGCACCGGCAAGGGCGGCGGCCACCAGGCCGACGGCGAGCAGCAGGAACCCGGCCCGCAGTTCCGCGACCGGCCGCAGCACCGCGACGGCCAGCAGCGGCACCAGCAGCCCGGCGGTGATCTGCCGGAACACCGCTGCTGCGGCGACCCGGGCCGCACCGGCCAGGACCAGGCCGACGAGGAGCAACGGCAGGCCGGCGAGCAGCGGCAGACCGGCGGCACGGCCCAGCGCCAACGGCACCAGGGCGCAGCTCGCGGCGACGGTCGACGCGGCACCGAAGCCGAGCCAGCCGAGCAGCAGTCCGGCGAACACGGCACCGGACGGCCCGGCGACCGGCCCCCCGCCGGCCGCCGGACCCCCGTCCGCCGGGGCGGTGGTGGTGCCCGACCCCCCGGCGGGCACCACCACCCCTCCCCCCGGACCCGCGACGGCCACGGCCGCTGCGGGTGACGCCGCTGCGGCCGGAACCGCAGCGGCGGGATCAGGCCCGGCCGGGGCCGGGGAGCGGCGGCGCAGCACGACCACCACCGCGAGGTCGAGCAGCGCCACCCCGAGGAAGGTCAGCGTCCAGCCGGTCGCCCCCGGACGGGACTGCGCCACCGTGAGCGGCAGCACCGGCTGGACCACGAGCAGCGCCGCGAACCACGGCACGGTGAGCCGGCTGAGCAGGGCGTACCCGGCGGCGATCCCGGCGCTGACGCCGGCGACCAGGGCGGCGTAGCGGGTGCCCGGCCAGTCGGCGCTGCCGAGCAGGTTCACCGACCAGGCGGCGTACCCGTCGAGGATCACCAGCAGCAGACCGACGGCGGCGAACGTCTCGGCGGTGCCGCGCAGGCCACGCCACTTCGCCACCAGCGGCACCGCCAGGGCGAGCGCGGTGAACGCGGCCAGGATCAGCGCCCGGCCGGCCACCCCCACGGTGGCCCAGGCGACGGCGGTGAAGACCACCGCCGCGGTGCCGAGCAGCAGGCCACCAAGGACGAACAGCAGCCACTGGATGGTTCTGGTGGACGTCTCCGGGCGACCCGGAACGTCCGGCCCGGCCGGCGGCACCGGACCGACGAACGCGCCAGGGGGTACCGGCGTCCCCGGGCGCACCGGCGGCGCGACCGGACCGGCCGGCACGGTGGGAAGGGCGGCCGGCGCGGCGGGACGGGCGGCCGGCGGGGCGGGACGGGCGGCCGGCGCGGCGGGAGGCGCGGCCGGCGCGGGTGGGTGGACCGCCGCGCCGACCGGGACCGGCGCGGGGATCTCCCGTCGGATGCGGGCCGCCACTTCCGCCCGTCGACGCTGCGTCGCGAGCAGCCGGGAGCCGAGCCCCTGGTACACCTGCCGGGCCTGCTCGACCTCCCGGCCGAGGGCGGCGATCTCCCGGTCCAACCGGACCACCTCGGCGGCGGGCGGGTACGGCCCGAGCCCGCAGCCGGCGCACCCACGGGTCAGCTCGGCGGGTGCTCCGCAGCGGGGGCAGGGGTAACCGGTGTTCTGCACCCGGCCATCCTGCCGGTGGGCCGCAACCGGAGGCCAGAGTGCCCGTACCTAGGTACGGGTGTTCTCGTTCACCCAGGCGGCGTACGCCGGGTCGCCGCACTGGGCCTGGGTGACCAGGATCTCGGGCACCTCGTACGGATGGCTGGCCCGGATCTGGGCGACCAGCGCCACGGCCCGGTCGGGGGCGGTCTTGAACTGCACCGACCATTCGGTGCTGGTCTCCACCCCGGCCCGCCACCAGTACGTGCTGTCGACCTGACCGCCGACCTGGGCGCAGGCGGCCAGTCGCCCGGCCACCGCGGCGGCCGCCATCAGGTCCGCGGCGGAGCGCGAGTCCACCACCGTCGTCACCACGCAGATCTGGTCCACCTGCGCACCTTACGCGGGAATGGCGGTGAACCTGTCGACCGTCACGGTGCGTTCACCCCGCCGTCACGCCGTCCCGGTTGTCGGCGATCCACCTGTCGATCCGGTCCCACCAGTCGAACAGCCAGTCGATCCGCTCCTGCCGGCCGGTCGGGACGTCCTCTGGCGGCACGGACCAGAACCGCATCACGATTCGTTTGTCCATCGGCAGTTCGCGCCACACGTCGGCGACGGTCAGCATCCGGTCCAGACCGGTGTGCGCCACGAAGATCACGCCGGCCTCCGGGGCGGCGTCCAGGGCGGCGAGCACCCCGCCTGGCTGCGGGGCGAGCACGTGCTGCATCCGCTCGGCGCGGACCGCCATCCGTTCCAGACCGAGCGCGCGCAGCTTGGCGATGGCCCGCAGCCGCCGGCCGGGGGTGAAGTTGCCGCCCTCCGGGAAGATCACGAAGGCGTCGTCGTCGTCCAGTCCGGTGGCCAGGTGACCGATCTGCCGGACCGCCGACCCCTTTCCGTCATCGGCGGCAATGAACCGGTTGGGCAGGCGGTTGAGCAGCACGTCGATCGCCGGATCCCACTGGAGCGCCTCCTTGAGCACGATCCGGGGCTCCCGCTGGAACCAGTTGACCAGGGAGTGGATCAGGATGAACGAGTCACCCGGGCCGGCGTGCCGGCAGAGCACCAGTTCCGGCCGGCCCGGCAGGGCGGTGTCCGGGTCGGTGCCGACCACGTCGATGCTCAGCCGCAGCGTCCACCGGGCCTGCCAGAACAGCACCCGCAGGAACCAGCCGGCGAGCACGTAGTGCGCCCGCTGGAAGGCAGGCGTGCGCTTCCACCTGCCGAACCCGCAGGCCAGCCAGAGCACGAAGAGGGCGACCAGCGCGGCGGCGTCCCAGACCAGGTAGACGCAGCCGATCCAGAGCAGCCGCAGCGGACGCAGCCGACCCGGCACGAACGGCGACGCGGCCAGCGCGAGCAGCGCCCAGACCGGCACCGTGGTCAGCACCATGACCGCGAGCAGGATCACCCCGGGCGCGAACAGCAGCCGGCGTACCCACCGAGGGGGCAGCGGCATCAGCGGTCCAGGTTCGCCAGATAGTGCCGGGAGGCGGTGTAGGCGCGGCTGATCCGCCGCCCCACCGCCGCCATGTCCCGGTACGCCCACGGGCTGTCGTCGCGCGGTTCCAGCCCGCCGGTCGGCAGCACGTGCACCCGTACCCCCTCGGGCAGGGCGGCCATCTCCCGGGCGAACCGGTGCCGGCGGGCGATCTCGAACGCGACCTGGGCGATCTCCCACGGCCGGCGGGGCGGCGTCAGCTCCCGTTCGATCCGCCCCACCTGGAGGACGAAGATCTGCGTCGCGCCGACGGCGACCGCCTCGCCGATCGGGATCGAGTTGACGATCCCGCCGTCTATGTAGTGCTGGCCGTCGATCTGCGCCGGCGGCAGCAGCCCCGGCACGGAGGCGGAGGCGAGCACCGCCGACACCAGGGGTCCGGTGTGGAACCAGTGTTCGGCGGCCCGCTCGATGTTGGCCGCGCAGCAGCGGAACGGCACCTTCAGGTCGGCGAAGGTGGTGTCCGCGCCCAACTCCCCCTCCAGCAGCTTGCGCAGCGGCCGGGGCGAGTGCAGATGGGTACGGGCGGCGAACCGGCGTAGTTGCCGGGCGACCGAGTCGCCGTAGACCTCGCTCGCCTCCGGGGAGGCCCAGAGCCGGACCAACCGGTCGGTGACCGCCTCGGACGGGTCGGCGGCGACCAGCGCGCCGTTGACCGCGCCGATCGAGGTGCCGAGCACGACGTCGGGGCGGATCCGGGCCCGGAACAGGGCACGCAGCATCCCCACCTCGACCGCGCCGAGCACTCCCCCGCCGCCGAGCACGAACGCCACCGGACCGCCACTCATGCCGTTCATCCTGGCACGCCACCGCCCGTGACCGTGGCGCAGCCGCTGGTCACCGCCGCACGTGCCCCGGCACCGGTGGCGGTGGGCGAACACACCACTGCGGAGGGTCATCGGGCAACTGGACAACCGTTGACAGGGGGGACACATTCCCGCAACCTGACACCACCCCGAACCCCAGGCAGGTGCGAACACTGATGGCAGCCCTGAACGCCGGTAGGTTGCTGGCCCGCAGGTACCGGCTCCTCGACAGGATCGGGGCCGGCGGGATGTCGGTGATCTGGCGGGCCCGCGACGAGGTGCTCGACCGGGTCGTCGCGGTCAAGGTGCTCGCGCCGTCGCTGGCCGCCGACGCCCGGTTCCGGGACATGGTGCGCGAGGAGGCGCGCTCGGCCGCCCAGCTGGTCCACCCGCACGTGACCGCGGTGCACGACTACGGCGAGGCGCTCGCCCCGGACGGCGAGATCACCTCGTTCGTGGTGATGGAGCTGCTCACCGGCGAGGAGTTGGAGCACCGGCTGAGCGAGGGGCCGTTGCCCTGGCCGGAGGCGGTCGAGATCGGTGCCCAGGTGGCCGAGGCGCTGGCGGCGGCGCACCGGCTCGGCATCGTGCACCGGGACATCACCCCGGCGAACGTGATGATGACCCGGGTCGGCGCGAAGGTGCTCGACTTCGGCATCGCCACCCAGGTCGGCACCCCCGACGACGACGAGGACGGCGGCACCTTCGGCACCCCGGCGTACGTCGCGCCGGAACGGTTGGACGGTGCGCCGGCCCAGCCGTCGACCGACGTCTACTCCCTCGGCGTGCTGCTCTACGAGACGCTGACCGGGCAGCCGCCGTACCTGGCGGAGACCTGGGAGCAGCTCGCCGCGGCGATCGCCGACGAGCGGCCGCCGGTGCTGGACGGCGTACCGGGGCTGCCCCCGGTGGTGGTCGATGTCTGTCTGCGCTGCCTGGCCCGGGATCCGCAGGAACGGCCGACCGCGCACCAGGTCGCCACCGCCCTGCGCGACCAGTTGCTGCCGGGTGATCCGCAGGCCGCCACGATGCTCTCCCCGACTGTCACCCTGCCCGCCGTCGCCGGGGCCGACGCCCCGGGCGACCGGCCCACCGCGCCGGTCGCCGGGACCGGCCTGGCCGCCGCCGGCGCGGCAGCGGCGGGCGGTGCCGGATCGGCGGGTGCCGCCACGGCGGGCCCCGGTGACGGCAGCGCGCCGGCCGGCCGGGCCGCGGTCGGTCGTGCGGCCGGGGCCGGGGCGACGACGGGCACCGGTACCCCGGACGCCCGGCACGCGGGCCCGGGCGGTCCGGGTGACACGGCCGCCGAACCGGAGCTGCTGCCGCCGTCGCGCCGCCCGCTGGTGGCGGTGGGGGTGCTGGTGGTGCTGACCGCGGCGGCGGTCCTTCTGCTCGCCCCGCTGCTGGAACCCGGCACCCACTCCCCGCCGGTGGCCGGGCGGACCGAGACCCCGGCGGGCGAACCGACACCGTCGCGTACCCAACCGGCGGCGGACCCCACCCCGCCACCGGCGCCCCGACGGGCCACCACCGCACCCGCACCGTCGCGTCCGCCGGCCACCACCCCGGACGGGGGCCAGGGCGGCGGCGGGTTGACCGAGGCCGCCGACCGGCTGCGCCGGCTGATCGACGACGGGGTCCGCACCGGCGAGGTCCGCGAGGACGTCGGTCTGGACCTGCGCAACGTGCTGGCGAACCTGACCCGGTCGGCCGCCGCGGGCAGCTCCGACGTGCCGGCGCAGGTGACCGCGCTCCGCGAGAAGGTCACCCGTCGCGTCGACGAGGGGGGCATCACCCAGGCGTACGGCCGGCAGCTCGACGCCGCCGTGCGGGACCTGGCCGCGACCACCGTCTGAGCCTGCGCGCCGTCGGGTCGCGCGCCCGTCAGCGGGTACGCAGCCCGACGGGCCGGCGCACGGTCGGGGCGGTGCCGAACGCGACGGACCGGTAGACCGCCTCGTAGCCGAGGGCCATCCGCCCGGTGGAGAAGTGCTCGGCCACGTGCGCGGTGCAGGCCGCCGGGTCGAGCCGGACCACCTCGCGCAGGGCCGCCGGCAACTCCCGGGCGTGGTCGCGGACCAGCCCGGTCACCCCGTCCACCACCACCTCGGGCACCGCGCCCCGGCGCAGCGCCACCACCGGCGTGCCGGTCGCCATGGCCTCCACCATCACCATGCCGAACGGCTCCTCCCACTGGATCGGCATGATCAGGCAGCGGGCGTCGACCAGCAGCCGCAGCGTCGCCTCCCGGTCGGCGTTCATCACCACGTCGACGTCGTGGCCGAGCATCGGCTGGACCACCTCGGCGAAGTACCGGCGTTCGGCGGGCTCGTTGCACTTGCCGGCCAGGGTGAGCGGGAGGCCGGCCGCCCGGCAGGCCCGGATCGCCGTGTCGGGGCCCTTGTCCGGGCTGAACCGGGCCAGCCAGAGCACCGGACCCCGGCCGGGCGCCCGCTTGACCGGCACGTCCCGGCTGTCCAGCGCGTTGTGCACCGTACCCACCCAGGGCAGGGTGGGGTTGGCCCGCCGTTGGGCGTGCGAGATGGCCACCAGGCCCACCCCGTGGTCGGTGTCGCCGAGCACCGCCCCGTACTCGCCGACCGGGTTGCCGTGCACGGTGGCCACGGTGGGCACCGCGCGGCGGCCGGCCACCAGCGGCCCGATCGTGGTGTGGTCGTGGATGACGTCGAAGTCGGCGGCGGAGACCAGCCGGTTGATCCGGGCCAGGTGGGCCAGCTCCGGCAACGACTCACCCAGCCGGTCGTACTGCAACTCGTCAATCGTGGAGACGAAGTCGGCGGTGGTGCCGTGCTGCCGGCCGGCCCCGAAGAGGGTCACCCGGTGGCCGTGCCCGACCAGCGCGTCCACCAGCCCGTGCACCACCTGCTCCAGCCCGCCGTACCCCGGTGGGGGCACCGACAGCCAGGGTGGCACGAGCATCGCGACCCGCAGTGGCGGCCCGGACGGCGGACGTTCCGACGGACGGTGGGTCACTGCCACGAATCCTCCCCCGTTGTCCCGGTCCGGCAGGCGTGTCCGGCGGGATCGGCGGCGATTTCCCCCTGGCCGGACACGCAAACGCGCCCCGGCCGGGTGGGGCCCGTCCGGGGCGCGTGCGGCGGCGGGCGGTGGAGCCAACCCCCTTGGCTCCGCCGCCCGCCGCCCGGAGGAGGCAGGTATCTGGTTACGACGTCTCGGCGAGCGTCACGGTTGCAGTCGCCTCGGCACCATTTCGCTTGTAGGTCACCTGGACCCGGTCGCCGACCTTGCCGGCCTGCACCGCACCGACCAGATCGTTGGAGTCGTTGATCACCGTGTCGCCGAACTTGGTGATCACGTCGCCGCGCTGGATGCCGGCCTTCTCGGCGGCGCTGCCCCCGGTGACGGCGGCCACCAGCGCCCCGCCGTCCTCGGCCGCGTTGACGCTGACCCCCAGGGACGGGTGGCTGATCTTCTCGCCGCGCTGGAGCTTCTCGGCGACGTCCTTGGCCTTGTTGCTCGGGATGGCGAAGCCGACCCCGATGTTGCCGGTGCTGCCCTGCCCGGCGGTGGCGATGGCGGTGTTGATGCCGATCACCTCGCCCCGGGTGTTGACCAGCGCGCCGCCGGAGTTACCCGGGTTGATCGGGGCGTCGGTCTGGAGCAGGCCGGAGATCGAGCTGGCGCCGCCCTGCGGAGACTGCTGCGGGCCGTCGCCGCTGCCGGCCTGGATGGTGCGGTCGCGGGCGCTGAGGATGCCGGCGGTCACCGAACCCTGCAGGCCGAGCGGGCTGCCCAGGGCGAGCACCTGGTCGCCCACCTGCATGGCGTCGCTGTCGCCGAACTTCGCCGCCTTGAGGTTGTCCAGGCCGCTGGTCTGGACCACCGCGAGGTCGGTCTTCGGGTCGGTGCCGCGGATCTCGGCGGGGGCGGACTTGCCGTTGGCGAACACCACCCGGACGGTCTTGCCGGAGGCGGACGCGACCACGTGGTTGTTGGTCAGCACGAAGCCGTCGGCGCTGAGGATCACACCCGACCCCTCACCGTTGTCGGTGATGATCGAGACCACGCTGTCCTGCACCGACGCCGCGATCTTCGGCAGGTCGGCGCTGTTGATCACCGGCGCGGCCGAGTAGTTGCGGGTGATGCCACCCCGGTCGCCGTCGACCGCCAGGGCGAGCGCGCCACCGGCCACGCCGGAGCCGAGCATCAGCGCGAAGACCGCCACCCCGGCTCCGACGAACTTGGCCACCTTGCCGGCCTGCGGCGCCGGGGTGGGCGTCCACGGGGTCGGCTGGCCGGGGTGCTGCGGACCGCCCTGCCCCGGGTAGCCGGCGGACGGCTGGCCCGCGCCGGGCTGACCGTAGCCGACACCTGGCTGACCGGGGTAGCCGGCCGACGGGGTGGCCGCACCCGGCTGGCCGGGACGGTGCTGGCCGGGGTAGCCACCGGCCCACCCGGACTGCTGCTGGCCGGGCTGGTAGCCGGCCGACGGGTACTGCCCCGCCGGGGCGTGGCCCGGGTAGCCGGAGGACCCGGAATAGCCGGGCCGGTACGCCTGGTCGCCGCCACCGGACGGGTACGGGGAGGACTGCGGATACCCGGCGGCGGGCGGCGCGTACGGCGACGCGGGCGGCGCGTACGCCGGTCCGGGGTTGGCCGTGCCGGCCGGCTCCCCCGCGGTGCCGGCGGCCTGACCGGGGGTGTTGGGGGTGTCGGACTCGCCGCGCGTGGCGCGGGACGGCTCGGCGGAGGGGTGCGACGGCTCGGCGTCGGAGGAAGCCGGCCGACGCTGCGGGTCGGTCTCGAACTCGGTCATGCCCCCTAGTTTTCCCCGTCGCACTGTCACCCACCTGGAACCCGCCTGGAAGTTTTCTGAAAGTCACCACGGGGTCGGTGAGGGTTACTCCGGGTCGCCGTCGACCACGGGCAGCAGGGGCAGCCGGACCCGGAAGGTGGCCCCGCCGCCCGGGGTCTCGTCCACCTCGACGGTGCCCTGGTGGGCGGTGACCAGTGCCGCGACGATGGCCAGGCCCAGTCCGGTGCTGGTGATCCCGCTGGCCCGGCGGGTCCGGGCCGCGTCGGCGCGGTAGAACCGCTCGAAGACCCGTTCGGCCTGCTCCGGGGCGAGTCCCGGCCCGGTGTCCACCACTTCCACCACTGCCGTGTTCCCGTCCTCGGAACACAACCGCAGGGTCACCGACGCCTCCGGCGGGGTGTGCGTCAACGCGTTGGTCATCAGGTTGCCGATCACCTGGCGCAGGCGGGCGTCGTCGGCGTACACCACCAGCGGGCCCGAGTTCGGGGTGATCTCCAGCTCGATGTGCCGTTCGGGGGCGACCACCCGGGCCGCCTCGACCGCCTCGGAGGCGAGCACCGGCAGCTCCACCGGGGCCAGCGACAGCGGGCGTTCCCGGTCCAGCCGGGCGAGCAGCAGCAGATCCTCCACCAGCAGCCCCATCCGGGCCGCCTCGTCCTCGATGCGGCGCAGCAGGTCGGCGGTCTGCTCGGGGGCGCGGGCCGCGCCCTGCCGGTACAGCTCGGCGAAGCCCCGGATGGTGGTCAGCGGGGTACGCAGTTCGTGCGAGGCGTCCGCGACGAACTGCCGCATCCGCTCCTCCGACCGCCGGGCGCGGGCCTCGGACGCCAGCGCGGCGTGCGCCGCGTCCCGGGCACCGGCCTCGGCCGTACGGGCCGCCATCTCCGAGGCGGCGCGGGCGGTGAAGGCGGCCTCGATCTGGGCCAGCATCGCGTTCAACGCCCGGGAGAGCCGGCCCAGCTCGGAGGTGGCGCACTCCTGCCCCTCCTCCGGGTCGGGCACCCGGCGGGTCAGGTCACCACCGGCGATCGCGGCGGCCGTCCGTTCGATCTCCACCAGCGGTTTCAGGCTGGTCCGCACGATGGCCGCGCCGATCGAGGCGAGCAGGATCAGCACCGCCCCGCCGACCAGCATGTCTATCCAGATCAACCGCTTGACGGCCAGGTCGACGTCGGTGAGGTGCTGCCCGACGGCGAGCACCCGGCCGTCGGAGAGTTCCCGGTAGAGCATCCGCCACCGTTCCCGGCCGTCCTGGGACCGGACCGTGAACGGTTCGCCCTCGTCGGCCCGGAAACCGGGCAGGTCAGCCGGGACCGGAGGAAGGTCGTCCGGTTCGAGCGCCGGATCGTACCCGATGAACCGGGAGGTGTCCTCGTCGGCGAGCGCGACGACGTAGTCGGTGGGCAGCGCGGCCTTGACCCGTCCGCTCTCCAGGTCCGGCAGCGCCCGGCCGACCTGGACGCTGGCCGACTGCAGCTCGCCGTCGACCTGCCCGATCAGGTACTCCCGCAGGAAGTACGTGGTGAGCGAGCTGATCACCACGAGGGCGACGGCGACCAGGGTGAGTACCGCCGCGACCAGCTTGACCCGTAGCGGAACGCTCCGGATCCGTCCCTTCGCCTCGTCGAGCGGGCTCACGCCGCCGGCTTGCGCAGGACGTAGCCCACGCCGCGCAGGGTGTGGATCAGACGGGGCTGGGTGTTGTCGACCTTGCGGCGCAGGTAGGAGATGTAGGACTCGACGATGTTGTCGTCGCCCCGGAAGTCGTAGTTCCACACGTGGTCGAGGATCTGCGCCTTGGACAGCACCCGGTTGGCGTTGAGCATCAGGTACCGCAGCAGCTTGAACTCGGTCGGCGAGAGCTGCACCCGCTGGCCGGCCCGGTGCACCTCGTGGGTCTCCTCGTCCAGCTCCAGGTCGGCGAAGGTGAGCCGGGAGGGGGCGTGCTCGCCGGTGGCCGTACGCCGCAGCACCGCCCGGATCCGGGCGGTCAGCTCCTCCAGGCTGAACGGCTTGGTGACGTAGTCGTCGCCGCCCAGGGTGAGCCCACGGATCTTGTCGTCGGTGGCGTCCCGGGCGGTCAGGAACACCACCGGGGTACGCGTGCCGCCCTCGCGCAGCATCCGGATGACCTCGAAGCCGTCCAGGTCGGGCAGCATCACGTCGAGCACCACCAGGTCGGGACGGTGGTCCTTGGCCGCGTTCAGGGCCGCGCTGCCACTGGTGGCGGTCGCCACGTCGAACCCCGCGAAGCGGAGGCTGGCGGAGAGCAGTTCGAGGATGTTGGGGTCGTCCTCGACGACGAGCAGTCGCGCCTCGGTCTGGGTAGCGGCCATGCTGGCCATCATCCGTGACGTCGCTGCGCCGGCGCTGGACGGTTCCTGCAAAAAACCTGTGAAGCCGTCCACGCCGGCCGGGGTGACGGTCGGTGCCCGGCGGTGGCCGTCACCGCAGCAGCCGACGCAACCCGTCCAACGCACCGTCGAGCACCCGGATCGCCGTGCGCAGCTGGGTGTCGCTGAGCCGGCCGGCCCGGACCAGGGCCCCGACCTCGACGGTGAACTCGGCCAGCCGCTTGTCGAACTCGGCCAGCAGGGGCGGGCCGCCGGTGGTGGGGGTCGCCGGGCCGGGCGGGCCGGAGGCGGCCGGACGGTCCCAGCGGGTCTGCCGGGTCTGCCGGGTGGCCTCGCGCAGCTCCCGTTTGAGGTCACGCACCGAGCCGCGTACCTCGGTCTGGATCTCCCCGGCCAGCGCGGAGAGATCCTGCACCGAGGCCGAGATGTCGGATTCCAGGGCGGTCAGCTCGTCGGCACGCTGCCGCAGCTCGGCCCGGCCCCCCTCGGTGATCTCGTAGACCTTGCGGCCACCGGCGGCGGTGTGGGTGACCAGCCCGTCGGCCTCCAGCCGTTGCAGCCGGGGGTAGATGGTGCCGGCGCTGGGGGCGTACAGGCCGAGGAAGCGCTCCTCCAGCAGCCGGATCAGCTCGTAGCCGTGCTTGGGGCCGTCGTCGAGCAACCGGAGCAGGTAGAGCCGCAGCCGCCCGTGACTGAACACGGCGGTCACGGCAGCTCCTCCTGGTCGGCGTCCACCGGCCGGGCGAGCAGCGCGATGCTGCCGGAGGTCGCGGACACCCAGAGCTTACCCGCGCCCGCGCCGAGCACTCCGTGGCTGTCCTTGACCGGTCCGACGCCGACCCCGCCACTGACCTGGGGGAAACCGCTGGTGATCCGGCCCGAGGTGGTGTGCAGGTGGACGGCGAGGTCGCTGTCCTCGCGGACCCGTACGGTGATCGGCCCGGAGATGGTGGTGAGCCGGATGTCGCTGTGCCGGGGATTGTCCAGGTCGCAGGTGATCGCTCCGGAGACGGTGGTGGCGTGCACCCGGCCGGCCGCGCTGTCGGCGAGGGTCACCTCGCCGGAGACCGTGTTCAGCAGGAGGTCGCCGGTGACGCCGAGCGCCTCGACCGGGCCGGAGACGATTCGCGCGTCGGTGCGCCCGGCCAGGCCCATCAGGGTGATCTGCCCGGAGGTGACGTCCACCGTGGTGTCGTGGGACAGCCCGGAGGCGACCAGCGTGCCGTCGACCAGGTGCAGGTCGGCCAGGGTCCCGGTGGGGACGGCGATGGACACCTCGGCCCGGAACCGGCGGCCGAGCTGACCGAGCCACCAGAGGAACCCGGGCCGGCGGGGTGGCCGCTCGTGCCCGATCCGCAGGACGCCGTCGCGGTGCTCGACGATGACCGGCCGGCTGCTGACCCGGGTGACGTCGACCCGGGCCGGGCCGTCGGTGCCGACCACGTTGAGCCGCCCGGTGATCAGGCGTACGTCGAGCCGGGTGACCGGGCCCTCGACGGCGATCCGTTGTGGTCTGTCGAGCTTCCAGCTGGCCATGACGTCTCCCTCCGGGGGCCACGGCCGACGGCCGCGCCACTGCACGGAGGAAGCGTAACGCGATACATCGCGATAGAACAAGACTGTCGCGACCAACGCCGAAGGGACCTCCCGACACGCTGCCGGGTGGTCCCTTGCGTGTTTCTGCGGGCAGCCTGATCCGGAGTCGGCGGGGGAGCTTCACTCCGGCGACGGGTATTCCTGTCCGTCATATTTATGCCACAGCGTCATACCTTCCTCCCTCGGTAAGTAGATCCGTCGGGGTCACCTCGCGTAACGGAGTGGGAAGGGCCGCCTCCGGCGGTCCCTCAGGCGGCCAGGCCGAGCCCCGCCCCGGCGGCCACCGGGCCGGGCACGGCCACCGGGCCCGGCACGGCCACCGGGCCCGGCACGGCCACCGGGCCGACGGCAGCCAGGGTGGGACGGCTGACGACCGGGCGGGGCGGCAGCAGGTGCACTGCCGACTCGGCGGCACGGGCCAGCACCCGGCGGTCCGCGCCGGGGACCGGGTGCAGGGCGGCGGTCACCGCGACATCGACGACCAGGTCGCGGGCGGCCAGCACCCTGCGTACCGAGCGCCACAGCGTCTCGTCGCCGAGGAAGGCGGCGGTGGTGGTCGTCGCCCCGGTGGCAGCAGAGCGGTAACTGATCCGCACCGGCACGACGGGGGCGCCGGCGTCGACCGCCGCCTGGAAGACCGCCGGCCGGAAGCCCCGCCGGGGCCGACAGTCGGCCGGCGGGACGACGCCGCACCAGGTCGTACCCTCGGGAAAGACCGCGACCGGGTGACCGGCGCGCAGGGTGGCCGCGAGCCGGGCCACCGTGCCCGGCAGGTCCCGGGGCCGCGACCGGTCGACGAAGACCGCGCCACCGGCGCGCGCCAGCAGCCCCAGCACCGGCCAGTTCCGCACCTCCCGCTTGGCCAGCAGCCGGGCCGGCGCGACCGCCAGCACCGCGAGCACGTCCAGCCAGGAGACATGGTTGGCGACCAGCAGCGCCCGTCGTCGGGGCAGCCGCCCACGCACCACCAGCCGTACCCCGAGCACCCCGGCGGTCCGCCGGGCCCAGGCCCGCAGCACCGCCGCCCGCCGCGCCACCGGCAGCACCGGCAGCAGTACGGCCATGCCGGCCCCGGCCAGCAGCATCCCGAGTACGCCCAGCAGCCGGGCCACCTGCCGCACCGGCGACGCCCCGGCCCGCCCCTCCCCCGGCAGGCAGTCCGGCCCGCAGCCGGCGGTCGGTCGCCACAACTCGGCGCTCACCGGGCCTGCCCGCCCAGGAAGTGCCGGCGGTAGCGCGGGTTCATCCGGTCCAACGAGAACAGCAGGTAGAAGTCGGCACAGCGGAAGTCCGGGTCGTACGCCGGTTCCCCGGCGATCCACGCGCCGAGCCGCAGGTAGCCGCGGACCAGCGGAGGGATCAGCGCCCGCCCGGCGGGGTCCCCGGTGGCCGACTCCGGTGCCACCGCGCCCGGCTCGGCGAACCACGGCCGCAGCGGGCGGACCCGCATCAGCGGGGGTGCGAGGTGCCCCGCCCGGCCCAGCGCCCACGTCTCGGCGACGGCACGACCCCCGTCGCCGACCGGCACCGAGGCGCAGCCGCCCAGCCAGTTCACCCCGCGCAGGTGCAGGTAGCGGGTCAGTCCCGCCCACATCAGGTTGAGCACCGCGCCGGTGCGGTGCTCCGGGTGCACGCAGGAACGACCGGTCTCGACCAGCAGGTCGCGCAGCGGGTCGAGCGGGGTCAGGTCGAACTCGCCGGCGGCGTACCGGCGGTCGGTGCGTCCGGGGGGCAGCAGCCGGTAGGTGCCGACCACCGCGCCGGTGCGCTCCTCGCGGACGATCAGGTGGTCGCAGTGCACGTCGAGGTCGTCGGTGTCCAGCCCGGCGGCACCCGGGCGCAGGGTCGCGCCGAGTTCGGTGGCGAACACCTCGTGGCGCAGGCGTTGCGCGGCCGCGACCTGGGTCGGGTCGTCGGCGATCAGCAGGGTGTATCCACTGGTCGTCAGGGGTGCGCCAGCGGCATGCAGAACAGCCATGGGACCTGTGTAGGTGCCCCGGGTTGCCGGGCTCCCGGGGACGGGTGTCGATCCGGTGAACGCCTGCCGGCGGGACCGGGCCCGGTGTGACCGGGGTGGCCTACGGGGCCGGCGGGGCGGTTGGGTGGCATGGCCGGCGCGTGCGAGGCTGCCTGCGGGCGCCCGGTGGTCGGTCCGGGCCGACGACCGGCGGAGGGGCGATGATCATCGAAGCGCGGTACCAGGGGCCGGCCGGCACGGGCAACGGCGGCTGGAGCGCGGGGATCTTCGCCGGGGCGTACGGCGTGGACGGTCCGGTCGAGGTGACGTTGCGTCGTCCGCCGCCGCTGGACACCCCGCTCACCCTCGCCGACGGCGACGTGCTCGACCCCGACGGCCGGCTGGTCGCCGAGGTACGCCCGGCCGGCACCCCGCCCGCCCCGGTGCCCCCGGTGGATCCGGCGACCGCACGGGCCGCCTCGGCCGGCTACCCGGGGCTGGTGGACCACCCCTTTCCCGGCTGCTACGTCTGCGGCCCGGAGCACCCGGACGGCCTGCGGATCCACCCCGGGCGGCTGCCCGACGGCCGGACCGCCGCGCCGTGGCGGACGCCCGCGCGGGTGACCGCACCGACGGTGTGGGCGGCGCTGGACTGTCCCGGGGGCTGGGCGGTGATCGCCCCGGGCCGGCCGTACGTGCTGGGCCGGCTCGCCGTCACGCTGGACGCGCTGCCCGAGCCGGGCGGGGAGTACGTGGTCACCGGGGCGGTGGACACCGTCGAGGGACGCCTGGCGGTGGTGCGTACCAGCCTCTACGACGGCGTCGGTGGGCTGCTGGCCCGGGCCCGCGCCACCTGGGTCGCGCTGCCTGCCGAGCCTCGTCCCTGAGGACGACCCGCTCCTGCCTGAGTCGGAGCATGACCTACCGACCGGGACTGATGGCGTAGCTTGACCTGACCAGCAAGGCTGGCAGCGGCGCATTCCGCAACGGCGTCGCAGATCGCGGTGCCCCGCGCGCCGCCGCACGGGAGGAGAACGATGTCCGACGGGCAGTGGAGCCCCAGCACCGGCCAGATCGTCGTGTCCGGTTTGACCAAGCAGTACAAGAACGTACGGGCTGTCGACAACCTGTCCTTCTCGGTCGAGTCCGGTCGGGTGACCGGCTTCCTCGGCCCGAACGGGGCAGGCAAGACGACCACCCTGCGGATGCTGCTGAACCTGGTCACCCCGAGCGGTGGCACGGCGACCATCGGCGGCCGGCGGTACGCCGACCTGACCGACCCGCTGCGGCACGTGGGCGCGGTGCTGGAGGCGTCAAGCGCGCACAGGGGCCGCACCGGCATCAACCATCTGCGGGTGATCTGCGCGGCGGCCGGCCTGCCCCGCAGCCGGGCCGACGAGGCGCTGGCCCTGGTCGGGCTCACCCCGGCGGCGAAGCGCAAGTTCAAGGGCTACTCGCTGGGCATGAAGCAGCGGCTCGGCATCGCCGCCGCGATGCTCGGCAACCCCCAGGTGCTGATCCTCGACGAGCCGGCCAACGGTCTGGACCCGGAGGGCATCCGCTGGATGCGTGGCTTCCTCAAGGGGCTGGCCCACGAGGGGCGTACCGTGCTGGTCTCCAGCCACCTGCTGTCCGAGATGCAACTCCTCGCCGACGACGTGGTGATCATCGCGGCAGGCAAGCTGATCCGGCAGGGGCCGGTGGAGCAGGTGCTCGGCTCGATGGCGCAGGGCGGCCGGGTACGGGTGCGCACCCCGCAGGCCGAGGAGCTGACCGTGGCGCTGCGTGAGCAGTCGGCGACGGTGGAGACCGACGAGCACGGCGTACTGCTGGTCAGCGGGGTGGACGCGCCGGTGATCGGGCGGGTCGCGCTGGCCGCCAAGGTCGAGCTGCACGAACTGACCCCGGAACGACCCGACCTGGAACGGGTGTTCCTGGAGCTGACGGCCGGGAAGGCGGGCATCCGATGAACCTGGTCCGATCCGAGCTGTTGAAGATCCGTACCACCAGCACCTGGTGGATCTTCGGGCTGATCACGGTGCCGCTGTGGGCGCTCACCGCCCTGATCAACTGGTTGCAGACCGACGCGCTGGCCAGCAATGACTTCGGCGACGTGCCGGCCGACCAGGCCGACCAGATCCAGGCCGTGCAGTCGGTGGACAGCCTGGCCGCCAACGTCTACACCAACGGCCAGTTCTTCGGTCTGATGATCGTGATGCTGCTCGGCATCATCGTGGTGACCAGCGAGTTCTTCCACCAGACGGTCACCACGACCTTCCTCACCGTGCCGCACCGCACGGCGGTGATGCTGGCCAAGCTGGCCGCCGCGGCCGTGCTGGCCGTGCTGTTCTGGCTGGTCACCACCGTGTTCAACCTGGCCTTCGGGGCACTGGTGATGAACAGCGTCGACCTGGGCTCGCAGCTGGGCAACGGCGCGGTCTGGCGGGCCACCGCGCTCAACGGCCTGGCGTACCTGCTCTGGTCGGTGCTCGGCGTCGGGATCGGGGTGCTGATCCGCAGCCAGATCGGCGCCACGGTCACCGGCATCCTGCTCTACCTGGGCGGGGCGGTCGGCGCGGCCATCGCGATCAACATCCTGGCCGCCCGCTGGGGTGACTGGATCAACGACCTCCAGGTGCTGGTGCCGTCGCTGGCGTCGTCGCTGATGGTCAGCGGTACCGAGATCCCGGGCAACCCGCCGCGCTGGGCGGGTGCGGTGGTCCTCATCGGCTACGCGGTGGTGGCCGGCGCCATCGGCACGCTCACCATGCGGCGACGGGACATCTCCTGACCCGACCGGTTCTCCGGCCCGGCCCGGCGCGACGACCCGTCGCGCCGGGCCGGCGTCGTTCCCGGGCGGTCCGGCCGGGGCGACGCTCCGCCGGCACCCGCTCCGGTACGGAGTCGGCGGAACACGAAGAGCTGATTGACTTTCGACATCTTCTGTGAAACCGCCCACCCCTTGGAGGTGGAAATGCCTATCGTATTTGCACGGCGTAGCCTGGGAGCCGTCTCCCGTCCACGCGTACGTACGGACGACGGCGGACACCGCGTGACACACAAACCCGCGTGAAAGAGGCGATTACCGGCCGTGTCGACCCAGCAGACTTCGCAGGAGAACCCACTGGCGGGTTTCGGCCCGAACGAGTGGATCGTCGAGGAGATGTACCAGCGCTACCTCGCCGACCCGTCGAGCGTCGACTCGGCCTGGCACGACTTCTTCGCCGACTACCGACCCACGCCCGGCACGGCGACCCCGCGCCCGGCTGACGGCAGGGCCGCGACGCCGGACCAGGCCGGGCAGCAGGAGCCGGCCGCCCCCGCCGCGACCGGGTCCACCGCGAAGGCGACGACGACCGACGCCGAGCCGCCCGCCACGAAGCCGGCCACCGTCACCAGGTCGGCGACCACCGCGAAGCCGGCGACCAGCGCCAAGTCGGCCACCGCGGCGAAGCCGGCCACCGCGAAGCCCGCCACCAGGTCCGCCACGAAGCCGGCGGCCACCGAGAAGGCCGCCGCGCCGAAGGCGCCGACGGCCAGCGCCGCCGGCACCACGCCGCTGCGCGGGGTCGCCGCCCGGATCGTGCAGAACATGGACGCCTCGCTGTCCGTGCCGACCGCCACCAGCGTGCGCGCGGTCCCGGCCAAGCTGCTGGTCGACAACCGCATCGTGATCAACAACCACCTCGCCCGGGGGCGCGGCGGCAAGGTCAGCTTCACCCACCTGATCGGGTACGCGCTGGTCCGGGCCGTGGTCGAGCACCCGGAGCTGAACAACTCGTACGCCGAGGTCGACGGCAAGCCGGCGATGGTCCGCCCGGAGCACGTCAACCTGGGCATCGCCATCGACCTGACCAAGCCCGACGGCACCCGCAACCTGGTGGTGCCGTCCATCAAGGGCTGCGAGCAGATGGACTTCAGGCAGTTCTGGCAGGCGTACGAGGACGTGGTCCGGCGGGCCCGCCGCAACGAGCTGACCATGGAGGACCACTCCGGCACGACGATCTCGCTGACCAACCCCGGCGGCATCGGCACGGTGCACTCGATCCCCCGGTTGATGCAGGGGCAGAGCGCGATCATCGGGGTCGGCGCGATGGAGTACCCCGCGCCGTACCAGGGGATGAGCGAGGCCACCCTGGCCGAACTGGCGGTCAGCAAGATCATCACGCTGACCAGTACGTACGACCACCGGATCATCCAGGGCGCGCAGTCCGGCGAGTTCCTCAAGGTGATGCACGAGCTGATGCTCGGTGAGCGCGGCTTCTACGACGAGATCTTCACCTCGCTGCGCATCCCGTACGAGCCGGTGCGCTGGGTGCGGGACGTGGCCGTCGACTCCGAAGGCCAGATCAACAAGACCGCGCGGGTGCACGAGCTGATCCACGCCTACCGGGTCCGGGGCCACCTGATGGCCGACACCGACCCGCTGGAGTTCACCATCCGCAAGCACCCCGACCTGGACGTCCTCCAGCACGGGCTGACCCTGTGGGACCTCGACCGCACCTTCCCGGTCAACGGCTTCGCCGGCAAGCAGCGGATGAAGCTGCGCGAGATCCTCGGCGTGCTGCGTGACTCGTACTGCCGTCGGCTCGGCATCGAGTACATGCACATCCAGGACCCGGAAGAGCGCCGCTGGATCCAGGAGCGGATCGAGCGCCGCTACGAGAAGCCGGCCGCCGACGAGCAGAAGCACGTGCTCAACCGGCTCAACGCCGCCGAGGCGTTCGAGACCTTCCTGCAGACCAAGTACGTCGGCCAGAAGCGGTTCTCGCTGGAGGGCGGCGAGTCGCTGATCCCGCTGCTCGGCGAGGTGCTGGAGGCGTCCGCCGAGGACGGGCTGGACGAGGTCGTCATCGGCATGGCGCACCGGGGCCGGCTCAACGTGCTGGCCAACATCGTCGGCAAGCCGTACGAGAAGATCTTCTCGGAGTTCGAGGGGCACCTCGACCCGCGGTCCACCCAGGGCTCCGGCGACGTGAAGTACCACCTGGGCCAGAACGGCAAGTTCACCACCCCGGACGGCGACCACTCGGTCAAGGTGTCGGTGGTGGCCAACCCGTCGCACCTGGAGGCGGTGGACCCGGTGCTGGAGGGCATCGTCCGGGCCAAGCAGGACCGGATCGACCTCAAGCTGGAGGGTTACACCGTGCTGCCGCTGGCGGTGCACGGTGACGCCGCGTTCGCCGGCCAGGGGGTCGTCGCCGAGACGCTCAACCTGTCCCAGCTGCGCGGTTACCGCACCGGCGGCACCGTGCACGTGGTGGTCAACAACCAGGTCGGGTTCACCACCGCCCCGGAGTACAGCCGTTCCAGCCTCTACAGCACCGACGTGGCCCGGATGATCCAGGCACCGATCTTCCACGTCAACGGCGACGACCCGGAGACCGTGGTCCGGGTGGCCCGGCTGGCCTTCGAGTACCGGCAGGCGTTCAACAAGGACGTCGTGATCGACATGGTCTGCTACCGGCGGCGCGGGCACAACGAGGGCGACGACCCGTCGATGTCCAACCCCCAGATGTACAAGATCATCGACTCGAAGCGGTCGGTCCGCAAGCTCTACACCGAGGAGCTGATCGGCCGGGGCGACATCACCGTCGAGGACGCCGAGGAGCTGCTGCGCGACTACCAGGCGCAGCTGGAGCGGGTCTTCAAGGCCACCCGGGACGCCGCCACCACCCCGCGCCAGGCCGGCCGGCCCAGCCGCGCGGAGGAGCCGGAGCCGCAGGTGCAGACCGCCACGGACGCCGCCGTGATCAAGGCCATCGGCGAGGCGCACGTCAACCTGCCCGAGGGCTTCACCCCGCACAAGCGGATCCAGCAGTTGCTCGACCGGCGGGCCAAGATGTCCGTCGAGGGCAACATCGACTGGGGGTACGGCGAGATCATCGCGTTCGGTGCGCTGCTGCACGACGGGATCACCGTCCGGCTCGCCGGCCAGGACTCCCGCCGGGGCACCTTCGTCCAGCGGCACGCCTCGATCGTCGACGCCAAGACCGGCGAGGACCACCTGCCGCTCAAGTCGCTCACCGCCGACGGCGAGCGGTCCCGGTTCTTCGTGCACGACTCGCTGCTGAGCGAGTACGCCGCGATGGGCTTCGAGTACGGCTACTCGGTGGAGAACGTCAACGCGCTGGTCGCCTGGGAGGCCCAGTTCGGCGACTTCGTCAACGGCGCCCAGTCGGTGATCGACGAGTTCATCTCCTCCGGCGAGGTGAAGTGGGGCCAGCGTTCCGCGGTCACCCTGCTGCTGCCGCACGGGCACGAGGGGCAGGGCCCGGACCACACCTCCGGCCGCCCGGAGCGGTTCCTGCAGATGTGCGCCGAGGACAACATGCGGGTGGCCATCCCGACCACCCCGGCGAACTACTTCCACCTGCTGCGCCGCCAGGCCCTGTCGCCCAAGCGCAAGCCGCTGGTGGTGTTCACGCCGAAGTCGCTGCTGCGGCACAAGCTCTGCGTCAGCCCGGTGGAGGACTTCACCACCGGCACCTTCGCCCCGGTGCTGGCCGACACCGCCGCACCGGCCCCGGAGCAGGTCAAGCGGGTGCTGCTCTGCTCGGGCAAGGTCTACTACGACCTCTTCTCCGCCCGGCAGGAACGCGGCGTCACCGACACCGCGATCGTCCGGATCGAGCAGCTCTACCCGCTGCCGGTGCAGGAGATCCGGGACGCGCTGGCGGCGTACCCGAACGCGGAGGACTTCGCCTGGGTGCAGGAGGAGCCGGCCAACCAGGGGGCGTGGAGCTTCGTCGCGCTCAACCTGCTGGAGCACCTGGCCGACGTCCGGCTGCGCCGCATCTCCCGCCCCGCCGCCGCCGCACCGGCGGTCGGCTCGGCCAAGATGCACGAGGTGGAGCAGACCGCGCTGATCGACGCGGCCCTCCCCCGCCCCTGACCCGACCCGTCACGACCCATCCGGCCCGCCCCCTGTCAGGGGGCGGGCCGGGCCCGTCAGCAAGGAACGAGGAACCCGGTGTACTTCACCGATCGTGGCATCGAGGAACTGGTACAGCGGCGCGGCGACGAGCAGGTCACCCTGGAGTGGCTGGGCGAGCGGCTGCGCGACTTCGTCGACCTCAACCCCGAGTTCGAGACGCCCGTCGAGCGGTTCGCCACCTGGCTGGCCCGCCTCGACGACCTCGACGAGGACTGATCGGGGGCGGCGGACGCGTACCCGCACGGCCGCCCCGCACCCCGGAGGCGGTCAGCGGTTGCGCACCGCCGGTTCCAGGCCGGTACGCCGCAGCT
This sequence comes from Micromonospora sp. SCSIO 07396, assembly GCF_053667945.1. Classification (NCBI taxonomy): domain Bacteria; kingdom Bacillati; phylum Actinomycetota; class Actinomycetes; order Micromonosporales; family Micromonosporaceae; genus Micromonospora; species Micromonospora sp. SCSIO 07396. Next base: position 367,932 of record NZ_CM132210.1, on the reverse strand, counting down.
TCTGCCAGCCCAGTCGGCCGCCGGTCAACGCGGTGACCACCGCCTGCACCATCACCAGGTACATCAGCTGCCGGTAGACGAACTGTTGCAGGGGCAGCACCCACAGCACGCCGAGCTTCTCCCGGTCCAGCCGGAACGCCACCACGGCGGTGAGGGTCTGTACGCCGAGCATGACCAGCCAGGCGACCGCCGTGGCCCGGCGGTCGAGGAAGAACAGGCCGTACAGGGCCAGCAGGTCGATCACCGGTGCGAGCAGCGGCAGCAGCACCCCGAAGAGGCTGAGGAAGAACAGGCAGCGCCTGGTGAACCGGCCGGACGCGCCCCGGTCGAGCACCGAGCGCCGGTGCTTCCACATCGCCTGCATGGTGCCGTAGCTCCACCGGTAGCGCTGTTTCCAGAGCTGTCCCATGGTCGCCGGGGCCTCCGTCCAGGCGCGGGCGGTCTCCTCGTAGACCACCTTCCAGCCGGCCCGGCCCAGGGCGATGGTGATGTCGGTGTCCTCGGCCAGGGTGTCGTCGGTCATCCCCCCGGCGTAGCGCAGCGCCTCCCGCCGGAACCCGCCGATCGCGCCCGGCACGGTGGACATGCAGCGCAGCGTCTCGTAGAGCCGCCGGTCGAGGTTGAACCCGATGACGTACTCGATGTGCTGCCACTTGGCGATCAGGCTGCGCCGGTTGCCGACCTTGACGTTGCCGGCCACCGCGCCGACCCGCGGGTCGGCGAAAGGCTGCACCAGCCGGCGGACGGCGTCGGGCTCGAAGACGGTGTCCCCGTCGACCATCACGATCAGGTCGTGCCGGGCCAGCGCCAGGCCGGTGTTCAGGGCGCTGGGCTTGCCGCCGTTGGGTTTGCGCACCACCCGCACGTTGGGCAGGCCGAGCGCGTCGACGATGTCGGCGGTGCCGTCGGTGGAGCCGTCGTCGACGACGATCACCTCGATCCCGCCGGGATGGTCGCCGCCGGCCAGCGAGCGGACCGCCGCGGCGATCCCCTCCTTCTCGTTGTACGCCGGGACGATCACCGAGACCGGGTCGGTGACCGGCGGGCCCCAGCTCCAGTCCCTGGCCCGCCGCCGTCGGGCGTGCCGCCCGGCCAGCACGAACAACACCAGGGTACGACCCACGGTGAGCACGCCGACGACGACGAAGAGCACACCGAACACGGTGAGCGTGCTGTCGGCGCCCTGGACCGCCCAGATCAGCATCCGGCCGCGCCACCGTTCCCCGGTGCCGGCGGGGGTGTCGGCGTCCATCCGGTGGTCGACCCCGGCGGCGGCGAAGGCGAGGTTCAGCCCCTCGGTCGCGGTGACGAACCGGTACCCCCGTTCCTTCATCATCGGGATGAACCGGTCAAGGGCCGCGACGGTCTGTGACCGGTCACCGCCGGCGTCGTGCCAGAGGGTGACCGCACCGGCGTCCCCGTCGGGGGCGGCGTTCTCGACGATCCGGTCCACTCCGGGCAGCGACCAGTCCTGGCTGTCGGTGTCGTTGAGGAAGGTCAGGTAGCCCAGGTCACCGGCGGCGGTGACCACCGGCCAGTCCCGGTTGTCGATCGCGCCCGGGTGCGACGAGTACGGGAAGCGCACCAGCGAGGTCCGCATCCCGGTGGCACCGGCCACGGCGAGCTGGGTCTGGGCGTACTCCAGGCGTTGCCGCCACGACGGCAGCTCGGCGAGGTCGGGGTGGGTGAAGGTGTGCACGCCGAGCTGGTGTCCACCGGCGGTCAGCTCGCGGGCCACCTCGGGGTGCCGGGCGACCTGCGAGCCGAGCACGAAGAACGTGCCCTTGACCTGGTGGGCGTCCAGGACCTTGAGCACCTCGCGGGTCCAGACCGGGTCCGGGCCGTCGTCGAAGGTCAGCGCGATGGTGCGCGGTGGCAGCCGGTAGGAGCGGACCAGCTCGCTGCTGGCGCTGATGATCGGTCCGCCGGTCACCACCGAGGTGGGCACCTCCCGCTGCCCGGCGACGCTGTCCCGGCGGTCCGGGGCGAAGGAGGCGTTGGCGTACGCGCCGACCAGCAGCACACCGGCCAGCAGCGCGAGCACCGTGCCCAGCAGGATTCCGCTCGGCTGCGGCACCGGCCGACGCCGCCGGGTCGGGCCGGGTGCGCGGCGACGGGTCGGCCCGGGGACACGCCGGCGGGTGGTCGGGCCGGCCGGCTCAACCATCGACGCGGACGCCCTCGGCGTCGCCGGGGAGCGGATCGGGCAGGACGGGCGGCTCGTCGGTGGGCGTCGGCGGGTTCGGCGTCGTGGCCGGCGGCGTCGACCGGGTCGGCCGGGGCGACGCCGTGGCGGTGGCCGGGCTGCGGCTCGGCGACCGGCTGGCGCTCGGCGACGGCGAGGGGCTGGCGCTGCCGCCGGTGGCGGACGGGGTGACCGGGGCGACGGCCGGCCCGCTCCCCCGGGGTGACCGGGGGGCGGCGGTCGGTGCCACGATGCCCGTGGTCGGGGTGGGGGCGGCCGGGGTGGTGGTGGCCGTCCGGGTCGGCGCGGACCGCTCGGGCTGCGCGACCTCGTCGACGAAGGGGAGCACCGAGTGCGGGGCGATGCCGCCGACGAAGCTGACCCCGACCAGCCCGGAGTAGATCAGGACCACCGCCCCCAGGGCGTACGCGAGCCAGCGCAGCCGGGAGTGGCGTCGGCCGCTGGGGTCGACGAAGACGGGGACGGGCGGGGGCACGGCGGCGATCAACGCGGTGGGGTCGTCGGTCGGGCCGGCGGTGCGGTCGAGCACCACGGTCGGCCCATCGACTACCGTCACGCCATCGATACAATGTGGATCGGCAGCCGATCGAACACCGAGCGCGCCCACGGTCTTCGATCCCTCGGGAGGCGCATTTCTCCTGCTCAGGCGGTCGCCAGTCATGGGATGCGAGTTTAGGCACGAGGATCACTCAGCTTCCAGCTCGTCCCACGAATGAGACTCGGGTCGCACCGGCGGGCACCTGCCGGCGACGGTTCAGGGCGAAGGTCCCGGGCGGGACGCGACGTGATCTCCTAGGGTGGTGCCGTGGCCCGCAGCGTCTACCTGACCAGCGTGGGGTCCGGCGGGGGTAAGTCGACCATCGCCCTCGGCCTCGCGGAACTCCTCTCCCGGCAGGTCGAACGGATCGGCGTGTTCCGGCCGCTGGTCTCCGACGCCGGCCCCGACCCGATCCTCGCCCTGCTGCACGACCGCTACCGGATCGACCTGCCCGGGGCCGACCTGACCGGCGCGACGTACGCCGAGGCCGCAGCCCTGGTCGCCGACGGCCGGCGCGAGGAGCTGATCTCCCGGATCGTCGAGCGCTACCGGGCGGTGGAACGGCGCTGCCCGGCGGTGATCGTGGTGGGCAGCGACTTCGCCGACGGCGGGGACACCGCCGGGCCCCGTGAACTGGCGTTCAACGCCCGGTTGGCCACCGAGTTCGGCAGCGTGGTGGTGCCCGTGGTGGACGGCTTCGGGCAGCAGCCGGAGGCGGTCACGGCGGCGGCGCGGGGGGCCTACCACGATCTGGCCGACCTGGGCGCGACGGTGCTGGCGGTGATCGCCAACCGGGTGACCGGGGCGCTGACCCTGCCCGAGCTGCCGGTCCCCGCGTACGCCATCCCGGAGGTGCCGAGCGTGTCCGCGCCGACGGTGGCCGAGGTGGCGGCGGCGCTCGACGCCACCCTGTTGGCCGGCGACGACGCCGCCCTCGGCCGGGACGTGCTCGACTACGTGGTCGGCGCGGCGCACGTGCCGACCCTGCTCGACCACCTCACCGAGGGGGCCCTGGTGATCACCCCGGGTGACCGGGCCGACCTGCTGGTCGCGGCGGCCACCGCGCACGTCGCCGGGCAGGTCTCGCTCGCCGGGGTGGTGCTCACCCTCGGCGAACAGCCCGACCCCCGGGCGATGCGCCTGGTCGAACGGCTCAACACCGGCTTCGCCGTGCTCTCGGTGACCAGCGACAGCTACGACACGGTCGAGGCGTCCAGCCACATCGAGGGCCGGCCCGGCCCGGCCAACCCGCGCAAGGTGGAGGCCGCGCTCGGCGCGTTCGAGGGCCACGTCGACACCGTCGACCTGGCCCGCCGGCTGCGGGTCAGCCGCTCCGAGCGGGTCACCCCGCTGATGTTCGAGTACGACCTGATCGACCGGGCCCGCGCCGACCGCCGCCGGCTGGTGCTGCCCGAGGGCACCGACGAGCGCATCCTGCGGGCCACCGAGATCCTGCTCCGCCGGGGGGTGGCCGAACTGACCCTGCTCGGCCGCCCCGACGAGGTGGCCCGCCGCACCCGCGAGCTGGGCATCGACCTGGGCGGCGCGGAGGTGGTCGACCCGGCCGGCAGCGCCTGGCGGGACGAGTTCGCCACCCGGTACGCGAAGCTGCGCGCCCACCGGGGCGTCACCGTCGAGCTGGCGCACGACATCGTGGCCCAACCCAACTACTTCGGCACCATGATGGTGGCCACCGGACACGCCGACGGGATGGTCTCCGGGGCCACCCACACCACGGCCGCCACCATCCGCCCCGCCTTCGAGATCATCCGTACCGTGCCGGGCGTCTCGGTGGCGTCGAGCGTGTTCTTCATGCTGCTCGCCGACCGGGTGCTGGTCTACGGCGACTGCGCGGTCAACCCCGACCCGGACGCCGCCCAGCTCGCCGACATCGCCATCTCCTCGGCCGACACGGCGGCCCGGTTCGGCATCGAACCCCGGGTGGCGATGCTGTCCTACTCGACCGGGGACTCCGGCGCGGGCGCCGACGTGGAGAAGGTCGCCGCCGCCACCAGGCTGGTCCGCGAGCGCCGGCCCGACCTGCTGGTCGAGGGGCCGATCCAGTACGACGCGGCGATCGACCCGCAGGTCGCGGCGACGAAGCTGCCGAGCAGCACGGTCGCCGGCCGGGCCACCGTGTTCATCTTCCCGGACCTCAACACCGGCAACAACACGTACAAGGCGGTGCAGCGGTCGGCGGGGGCGGTGGCCGTCGGCCCGGTGATGCAGGGCCTGCGCCGACCGGTCAACGACCTGTCCCGGGGTGCGAAGGTCGCCGACATCGTCAACACGGTGGCGATCACCGCCATCCAGGCGGCCGGATCGTCGGAGGAGGGGTCGTGACCGACCGGGTGCTGGTGCTCAACTGCGGGTCGTCGTCGGTGAAGTACCGGCTCTACGCCGGGGAGTCGAGCGTCGACTCCGGCACCGTGGAGCGGGTCGGCGAGCCGGGTGGCGGCCCGCCCGACCACGCCACCGCCGTCCGGGACGTCCTCGGCCGGCTCGACCTGACCGGGCTGACCGCGGTGGGGCACCGGGTGGTGCACGGCGGCCGGCGGTTCAGCGCGCCGGTGCGGATCGACGACGCGGTCGTCGCCGCGATCGGGGAGCTGGTGCCGCTGGCACCGCTGCACAACCCGGCCAACCTGGCCGGCATCGCGGTCACCCGGGAACTGCTGCCGGACGTCGCCCAGGTGGCGGTCTTCGACACCGCCTTCCACCACACCCTGCCCGAGTCCGCCGCCACGTACGCCATCGACCTGGACACCGCCCGCCGGCACGACATCCGCCGGTACGGCTTCCACGGCACCTCGCACGCGTACGTGTCGCGGCGCACCGCGGAGCTGCTCGACCGGCCGTACGACCGGCTGCGCACGATCAGCCTGCACCTGGGCAACGGGGCGAGCGCCTGCGCGGTGGACGGCGGACGCAGCGTGGCCACCTCGATGGGGATGTCGCCGCTGGAGGGGCTGGTGATGGGCACCCGCAGCGGGGACCTCGACCCGACGGTGATCTTCCACCTGCGCCGGGAGGGTGGGATGGGCGTCGACGAGATCGACGACCTGCTCAACCACCGCAGCGGCCTGCTCGGGCTGACCGGGGCCAACGACATGCGGGAGGTGCAGTCCCGCCGGGCCGCCGGGGATCCCGCCGCCGTCCTCGCCTTCGACGTCTACTGCCGGCGGATCACCGGCTACGTCGGGGCGTACCACGCGCTGCTCGGCGGGGCGGATGCGATCACCTTCACCGCCGGGGTGGGCGAGCACTCCCCCGAGGTGCGGGCCGCCGCCCTGGCCGGGCTGGACCGGCTCGGCATCACCGTCGACCCGGAGCGCAACGCCGGCACCGGTGACCGGGTGATCTCCCCGGCCGGTGCGGCGGTCAGCGTCTGCGTGATCGGCACCGACGAGGAACGGGAGATCGCCAGGCAGACCCGGGCCGTGCTGGCCGACGCCCGCTGAGCGGTGGAGGGCGCACCGACCGGGGTGGCGGCCGGCGTCGTCCGGACGGCCGGGTCGGACCGGGCCGCCGACCACCTACCGTGCACTCATGGGGGTGAGGTGGCTGTGCGCCGTGGTGCTGGCCGCGCTGCTCGCCGGTTGTGCCCCGGCCACCGCCGCCACCGACGCACCGCCACCGACGCCGGCCCGGCCCGCCCCGGCGCAGGCCCTGCCGGTCGCGGTGCGGACGCTCACCGTCGACCCGACCGGGCCGCGCCCGCTGCCGGTGACGATCTGGTACCCGGCCGAGCGGGGCCGGGTCGCCCCGGGCCGGTTCCCGGTGGTGCTGCACAGCCACGGCCTGTTCAGCCTTCCCGAGCTGCACGCCGCGCTGGCCGTCCGGTGGGCCGCCGCCGGTTTCGTGGTGGCCGCGCCGACCTACCCGCACACCAACCGGCGGGCGGCCCGGTTCAGCCGCGCCGACGTCCGCAACCAGCCCGCCGACGGCTGGCGGGTGATCAGGCACCTGGTCCGCCTGGACGCCCGCGCCGGTGACCCGCTCGCCGGGCACCTGGACGTCGGCCGGTTCGCGGCGACCGGGCACTCGGCGGGCGGCTTCACCACCGCCGGCATGTTCACCTCCGGGCACCCGGCCCGGCTGCGCTCCGGCGTGATCATCGCCGGAGGCGGGTTGGCCGGCGCGTTCGCCGGACCGGCCGCCCCGCTGCTGTTCGTGCACGGCACCGCCGACCCGGTGGTGCCGCTGACCGTCGGCCGGGCCGGCTACCGGCGGGCGTCCGGTCCGAAGGCGTTCCTCAGCGTGCTCGGCCAGGGGCACGGCGAATACCTCACCCCGGGCCGGCCGGGCTTCGACCAGGTGTTCGCCACCGTCACCGACTTCCTCCGCTGGACCCTCTACGACGACCGGGAGGCCGGCCGCCGGCTGCGTGCCGACGCCACCCGCCCCGGGGTCACCACCCTCGACGACCGGTTGGCCGCCGCCGGGCCGTAGCCGCCCGGGCCACCGCGACGGGCGGGCACAATCGTTCTCATGTTCCGTCGTCGTGTCCCGGCCCTGCTGACCGTCGCCCTGCTCACCGCCGGCCTCGTCGGCTGCTCGGCGGCTGCGCCCGAGCGCCCCGCCGCCCCGGCACCGACGCCGCAGGCGAGCACGCCGGGGGCCGCCATGCCGGCACCGCGCGTGCCCGCCGGGACCGCGCCGACGCAGGCGTTCGCGGTAGGCGTACGGCAGCTCGCGCTGAACCGGGGCGGCGACCGCCCGCTGCCGGTGACCCTGTGGTACCCGGCCCGGGGCAGCTCCGGTGGGGCGGCGCAGCGCGACGCCACCGTGGCGGCCGGACGCTTCCCGGTGGTGGCGTTCAGCCACGGCCTCGACGGGCGCCCCACCGACTACCGGGCGCTGACCACCCGCTGGGCGGCGGCCGGTTTCGTGGTGGCCGCGCCGATGTTCCCGCACACCGGCAAGGGCACCGACGGCAGCGTCCTGGACGTGCTCAACCAGCCCGCCGACGTGTCGTACGTGCTGGACAAGGTGCTGGCGCTGGACGCGAAGGCGGGTGATCCGCTGCGCGGCCGGCTGGCCACCGACCGGGTGGCCGCGGCCGGGCACTCGGCCGGCGGGGTGACCACCATCGGCCTGTTCACCACCGGCCGGGACGAGCGGCTGCGCGCCGGGGTGGTCCTCGCCGGGACCGGGCTGGGCGTGGGCACCGCCTTCGCGGGGGCCGCCGCCCCGCAGCTCTTCGTGCACGGCCGGGCCGACGAGGTGGTCGACTACGCCGCCGGCAAGGCCGTCTACGACGCGGTGCCGTGGCCCAAGGCGATGCTCAGCCTGACCCGGGGCGACCACGGCCGGGTCCTGCTCGGTGACGACACCGCCCTGGGGGTGGTCGCCGACACCACCATCGAGTTCCTCCGCTGGACGCTCTACGGCGACGCGGCGGCCCGGGACCGGCTGCCCGCCTCGGCCACCCGGGGCGACGTCGCCACCCTCGACGACCGCCTCTGAGCCACGGGTCAGGCGGTGTGGTCGACCACGACCTTGCCGAAGACCTCGCCGGAGTGCAGCCGGGCGAAGGCGTCGGCCACCCGGCTGAACGGGACCACGCTGTCCACCACCGGGCGCACCTCGTGCTCGGCGCAGAACGCGAGCAGCTCGGTCAGCTCGTCCGGGGTGCCCATCGAGGTGCCGAGGATCTCCAGCTGCATGGCGAAGACCCGGCGCAGGTTGACCGGCGGCAGGTGACCCGAGGTCGCGCCGGCGACCACGATCCGGGCCATCGGGGCGGCCGACTTCAACGAGTGGTCGAAGGTGGCCGCGCCCACCGTCTCGATCACCACGTCGACCCGCTCCGGCAGCCGGGCACCGGGTTCCAGCGCGGTCGCCCCCAGCGCGGCGATGCGGTCCCGCTTGGCGGCGTCGCGGCTGGTGGCGTACACCCGCTTGCCCAGTGCCAGGCCGAGCGCGACGGCGGCGGTGGCGACCCCGCCGCCGGCCCCCTGCACCAGCACCGCCTCGCCGTCGGCGATCCGGCCCCGGGTGGTGAGCATCCGCCAGGCGGTGAGCCAGGCGGTCGGCAGGCAGGCCGCGTCGGTCGCCGACAGGCCGGTCGGCAGCGGCAGCAGGTTCATCCGGGGTACGGCCACCCGCTCGGCCAGGGTGCCCTGGTAGTGCTCGGAGAGGATGGAGACGCCGCGCGGGTCGCCGGGGGTGGGCAGCACCGGGTAGATGACCACCTCGTTGCCGTCCGGGTCGGTGCCGGCCGCGTCGCAGCCGAGGATCATCGGCAGTTGCCCGTCGGCGAGCCCCACCCCGCGCAGCGACCACAGGTCGTGGTGGTTGAGCGAGCTGGCCCGCACCTGCACCGTCACCCAGTCGTCGTCGAGGTGGGCGGGCTCGGGACGGTCGCCGACGGCGAGCGCGGCGAGCGGGTTGTCGGCGTCGAACCGGGAGGCATAGGCGGCACGCATGATCCGCACCGTAACAGCGGAACGATCGTTCAAGAAGGGTCCGGGCCGGCCGGCCCGGACCCTTCCCACCCGCTCAGGCGCGGGCGACGCCGTCGTGCCGGGCCGCCTGGGCCACCGCCTCGGCCACCGCCGGGGCGACCCGGGGGTCGAGCGGGGACGGCACGATGGCGTCCGGGGTGAGCGCCCCGTCGACCACCCCGGCGATCGCGTCGGCGGCGGCCACCTTCATCCCGTCGGTGATCCGGGTGGCGCGGGCGTCCAGCGCGCCCCGGAACACCCCGGGGAAGGCGAGCACGTTGTTGATCTGGTTGGGGTAGTCGCTGCGCCCGGTGGCGACCACCGCCACGTGCCGGGCGGCGACCTCCGGGTCCACCTCGGGGGTGGGGTTGGCCAGCGCGAAGACGATGCCGCCCGGGGCCATCCCGGCGACCGCCGCCTCGGGGATCCGCCCGCCGGAGACGCCGATCAGCACGTCCGCGCCGCGCAGCGCCTCGGTGACGTCACCGCGCCGCCCCTGCGCGTTGGTGGTCGCGGCGAGGTGCGCCTTGGTCTCGGTCAGGTCGTCGCGGTGCCGGCCGATGACGCCCCTGGAGTCGCAGACCACCACCTGTTCGGGGTCCACTCCCCCGGCGACGAGCATGTGGGTGACCGCGACCCCGGCCGCGCCGGCCCCGCTGACCGTCACCCGCAGGTCGCCGAGCTTGCGGTTCAGCAGGCTGGCCGCGTTGCGCAGCGCGGCCAGCACCACGATCGCGGTGCCGTGCTGGTCGTCGTGGAAGACCGGGATGGGCAGCGCCTCGTCGAGCCGCCGCTCCACCTCGAAGCAGCGTGGGGCGCTGATGTCCTCCAGGTTGATCCCGCCGAACGAGGGGGCGAGGGCCCGGACCGTCGCCACGATCTCGTCGACGTCCTGGGTGTCCAGACAGACCGGCACCGCGTCGACGCCGGCGAACTGCTTGAACAGCACCGCCTTGCCCTCCATCACCGGCAGCGCCGCGCGCGGGCCGATGTTGCCGAGGCCGAGCACGGCGGAGCCGTCGGTGACCACGGCGACGGTGTGCGACACCCAGGTGTAGTCGTCGACCAGGGCGGGGTCGGCGGCGATCGCCTCGCACACCCGGGCCACCCCCGGGGTGTACGCGAGCGAGAGGTCCTCGCGGCTGGTCAGCGGGACGGTCGAGGCGACGGCGAGCTTGCCGCCGAGGTGCAGTCGGAAGACGGGATCGGCGGGATCCACGGTGGACGCAGACATGGTGACTCCAGGATCTGTCGAGCAGACGGAGCGGCCGGCGCGAGGGCGCGAGGTGAGGCGGAGCGGCGACACGCGGTACGCGGTACGGGGGTCACCCGGGCACCCCCCGAGCATAGTCAGGCCACCGGTACCGGGTTGTGAGGAGGGTCATATCGGTGCGGCGGCCAGCCGACCGGGGCGGGGCCAGTAGCGGAACACCACCCGGCCCAGCACGTCGGCCACCCCGTACGTCCGGGAGTCGTCGGTGACCAGCGCGTTGTCGCCGTGCAGCCACCACCCGCCGTCCTGCGGGCGCACGGCGCGCTTGACCACCAACAGGTCCGGTCGGCTGCGGAACACCGCCACCACCACGTCGCCGGGGCGGACCGGCCGGCCGCCCCGGCGGACCAGCAGCGCGTCGCCGTGGCGCAGGGTGGGTGACATCGAGGGCCCGGCCACGCCGACGGCGGTGAACGGGGCACCCGACCAAAGGATGGGACCGGAGCCGCCGACCGTCACAAGGTTTCCCCTCCGCCCCTGCCGGGGACGTCCTCAGGAGTAATGTCGGCTCGGATCATCGCAAACATCCCATGGAGGAACCTGATGCGACTTCCCCGCATCCTTTCGCCACGTGTGACCGCCAGCGCACACTGTGACCTGCCGTGCGGCGTGTACGACCCGGCGCAGGCCCGGATCGAGGCCGAGTCGGTCAAAATGATCTGCGAGAAGTACCAGGCGAACACGGACCCCGAGTTCCGCACCCGGGCGATCCTGATCAAGGAGCAGCGCGCCGACCTGGTCAAGCACCACCTGTGGGTGCTCTGGACCGACTACTTCAAGCCGCCGCACTTCGAGAAGTACCCGCACCTGCACCAGCTGTTCAACGAGGCCACCAAGGCGGCCGGCGCGGCCGGCGCCAAGGGGGCGACCGACCCGGCCAAGGCCGACGAGCTGCTCCAGAAGATCGACGAGATCTCCAAGATCTTCTGGGAGACCAAGCAGGCGTGAGCCTGCCCGTCACGGCACCGACGATCCGGCCGGCACGTCCCGCAGACGTGCCGGCCGTCGTCGCCATGGTGCACGAGTTGGCCGACTACGAGCAGGCCGCCGATCGGTGCGGGCTGACCCCGGCGCAGCTCGACACCGCCCTGTTCGGGCCGGCCCCGGCGCTGTTCGGGCACGTCGCGGTGGACGACGACGACCAGCCGGTCGGCTTCGCGCTGTGGTTCCTCAACTTCTCCACCTGGGCCGGTGTGCACGGCATCTACCTGGAGGACCTGTACGTCCGCCCCGCGTACCGGGGCACCGGCACCGGCCGGGCGCTGCTCGCCACCCTCGCCGGGATCTGCGTGGAACGCGGCTACCGGCGGCTGGAGTGGTGGATGCTCGACTGGAATCCGGCCGCCCGGTTCTACGCCTCGATCGGGGCCGAGCCGATGACCGAGTGGGTGCCCTACCGGCTCGACGGGGCGGCGCTGCACGGTCTCGCCGCCGAAGGGGTGACGTCGGCCACGCGGGTGTCCGCCGGGCCGGGTAGAGTCCCGGACCGGGGGGATGAGGCGTGACTCAACTGACCGGCCAGCCAGCGACCGACGACGACGTCGTGCACCTCACCGTGCCCGCCGACGGCGGCTACCTGGGCGTGCTGCGCACCGCGACGGCGGGGCTCGCGGCCCGTCTCCAGTTCGCGCTCGACGAGATCGAGGACCTTCGCATCGCGGTCGACGAGGCGTGCGCGATGCTGCTCGCCATCGCCACCCGCGACGCCGAGTTGGAGTGCCAGTTCTCGGTCACCGAGGACGCGCTGACCGTCGAGGTGACGGTGCCGACCGTGCGCGGCGCGGCACTGCCCGGGGAGTCCTCGTTCGCCTGGAAGGTGCTCACCGCGCTGACCACGGCGGCGGCGGCGGAGTCGACCCAGGGCCGGGCCACCATCTCGCTGCTGACCCGCCGTTCCGCCGGCTACTGACCGGGGCGCGTCACCGCGTCCCGGCCGGGGCGTGGGTCAGCCGAAGCCCAGCGCGCGGGTGGTCGGCGGGCTGACCAGCAACGCGCAGACGCCCACCCCGAGCGCCATCAGGGGCACGCCGAGCCAGCCCAGCCCGCCGGAGATCATGAACCAGCCGACCGGCAGCAGCATCAGCTCCAGCACCATCGCCGGGGCGCGGGCACCGGCCCGGCGGCGGGCCAGTGCCCCGCCCAACGCCCAGAGCGCGACCGCGCCCGCGATGGCGAACCCGGTCACGAAGAGTGCCGAGACCAGGTCGGTCGTGGTCGCGGTGAGGTCGGCCCAGACCAGCCAGCCGGCGAGCAGCGCCAGGGCGACGGCCTCGCCCCGCAGCAGGCGTACCGCCCAGCGCAGGGTGTCGGGAACCGGCGCGGAGTCGATCGTCACGCGGGCCACGATACCCCCGTCCCATCACGTAAAGTGCCGGCCATGCGGGCCGTCCTGGTGGTCAATCCGAAGGCCACCACCACCAGCGAACGCAGCCGGGACGTGCTGGTCCGGGCGTTGCGCAGCCAAGTAGACCTGTCGGTGCGGTACACCCGACGCCGGGGTCACGCCACCGACCTGGCCCGGGAGGCCGCCCAGGAGGGCGTCGACCTGGTGGTCACCCTGGGTGGCGACGGCACGGTCAACGAGGTGGTCAACGGCCTGATGACCGCCGATCCCCCGACGATCCGCACCGGTGGCTCCCCGGCCGAGCGGCTGCCGGCGCTGGCCACGGTGCCGGGCGGCTCGACGAACGTCTTCGCCCGCGCGCTCGGATTGCCCCGGGAGTGGGCCGACGGCACCAGCATGATCCTGGAGGCGCTGCGGCTGGGCCGGTCCCGCACGATCGGGCTGGGCCGGGCCGACGACCGCTACTTCACCTTCTGCGCCGGCTTCGGGTTGGACGCGGCGGTGATCCACCGGGTGGAGCAGGCCCGGCGGCGGGGGCGGGTCTCCTCACCCGCGCTCTACTTCCGTTCCACCCTGAGTCACTACTTCCTCGGCTCCGACAGGCGGCATCCGGCGATCAGCCTGGAGCGGCCGGGCGAGCCGGCCGAGGGCGAGCTGGCCACGGTGATCATCCAGAACACCGCGCCGTGGACGTACCTCGGCGACCGGGAGGTCAACCCGAACCCGGAGGCGTCGTTCGATCTCGGGCTGGACGTGCTGGCGATGCGTCAGCTCCGCGTTGCCAGCACGACACGGACGGTGACCCAGTTCCTGTCCCGGGACCCCGATCCGCGTGGCAAGCAGGTGCTCCGATTGCACGATCTGGAGGAGTTCACGCTGGTCTCGGCCCGCCCGCAGGCCTTCCAGCTGGACGGGGACTACCTTGGCGAGCGACACAAAGTCAGATTCTCCTCCGTTTCCGGCGCACTGAGAGTAATCTGCTAGGTCTCGGGTAACGCCCTAGGTCGAGCGGTCGGGTACACCGCGCGGCGCGGTGGCCGCCACACCGAGGAGGAGTGCCGGAAATGTCAGCAATGTCACGCGGACTGTACTATATTGATCCTCGACTGTGGTACGCCGGGTAGCAGGGAACCCTGGAAACCAGACAAAAGGGTCGTGAGCTTGCTCACCGAGCGGAGTTTTTCCGAGCGTCACCCCTTGACATCGCGTTCGTTCGTGAAAGTATTCACAAGCGAACTTGAGTTACCGGGACATTGCCTGGATATGCTCGGCCGGTTGAGCAGTTCCAGCAGGACCAGGCGCCAAAAACGAGTCTGCTCACGCATTGCCGAATAGTCGAACGCGAACCGTGACGACCGGCAACGCGGACGGATATAAGAAAAGCACCAGCGTTAACTGCCATCCATCCAGAATGAGGAGTGTTGCCGCCATGGACTGGCGTCACAATGCCGTCTGCCGCGACGAGGACCCGGAGCTGTTCTTCCCGATCGGGACGTCCGGCCCTGCTGTCCTGCAGGTCGAGCAGGCCAAGGCCGTCTGCCGGCGCTGCTCCGTGACCGACCAGTGCCTCCAGTGGGCACTGGAGTCCGGTCAGGACGCCGGCGTCTGGGGCGGGATGAGCGAAGAGGAGCGCCGCGCGGTCAAGCGCCGTGGCGGTCTCCGGGTGCTGCGCGCTCACTCCGCCTGAAAAAAAATCGATCACACACGCTGTTCGCCCCGGCCGGGTCCGCCCGCCGGGGCGTTCTGCTGTCCGCACTCCGCGTGATCAGAATTCGTCAATGTATTGTGGCGAGACAATTACTGAGGGTAGTTAAGCTGTGAGTGACCCCGGTCACCCGTCACCCGACGTGTCGACCCGACGCAGCACCAGATCCACCAGATCCGGGGAGTCGTTCAACGGGGCGCTGACCGCCACCGCCCCGGCCCGCTGCGCCGCCGCCACCACCGCGTCGTGGAACAACCCCGGGGCGAGGAAGTACGCCACCACCGCCACCTGTGGCGCACCGGCCGCCCGCAGCCGGGTCACCGCCACGTCGGTCGTCGGCGGGGCCGCCGACGCGTACGCCACCGTGCAGGGCACCCCGAATCCGGCGGAGAGAGCGGCGGCGACCCGCCCCACCGACCCCCGCGCCCGCGCGTCCCGGGTGCCCGCCGCCGCCAGCACCAACGCGTCCACCGGCCCCGGCCGCGCCTGCGCCAGCCGGCTACCCAGCCCGGCCAGCAGACCCGCGTCCACCGTCCCGTCGGCCGGCCCGAGCACGTCGGTGACCCGTACCGTCAGCCCGGGAGCGGCCTGCCGGGCCGCCGCCACCGCCGCCGGAACGTCCACCCGCCGGTGGTACGCGGCGGTGAGCAGCAGGGGCACCACGACCGCCGTGCGGTGACCGTCGGCGGCCAGCCCCCGCAGCACCTCCGTCGGCCCCGGATCGGTGTGGTCGAGCCAACTGGGCAGCACCGGCGTACCGGGACGGGCGGCACCGACGGCACGGGCCAGCGCCCGGGTCGCCGCCGCCGCCCGGGGGTCGCGGCTGCCGTGCGCCACCAGCACCACCGGCACGCCCGCGTCGGCCCGCCCCGACCGCGCCGGGGCCGCACCGGCCGGGCGCAGCGCAGCGGCGGCGGGTCCGGGTGACGCCGCGCCGGGCGTCGGGGCGTGCTCCGGCCCGGTCAGACGTGCAGGCCGCACTCGGTCTTCTCGAACATGGCCCAGCGGCCGGCCCGGGGGTCCTCCCCCGCCTTGGTCCGACGGGTGCACGGCCAGCAGCCGACCGAGCCGTAGCCCCGGCTGAGCAGCTCGTTGACCGGGATGTCGTAGCGGGAGATGTAGGAGTCCACGTCGGCCTGGGACCAGGCGGCGATCGGGTTCACCTTCACCTTGCCGCGTCGCGGGTCGAACGTCACCACAGGCGTGTTCGCCCGGGTCGGCGACTCGTCCCGACGCAGCCCGGCGGCCCACGCGTCGTACCCGGACAGGGCGCGCTCCAGCGGCTCGACCTTGCGCAGCTGGCAGCAGTCGTCCGGGGAGCGGTTGAACAGCCGGGGGCCGTACTCGCCATCCTGCTGGCCGACGGTCTGCCGGGGCCGGATCGAGCGCACGTTCACCGGCAGCCGGCGGGCCACCTCGTCGCGGACCCGCAGCGTCTCCGGGAAGTGCAGGCCGGTGTCCAGGAAGATCACGTCCACCCCGGGGGCGACCCGGGACACCAGGTGGGCCAGCACCGCGTCGGCCATCGAGCTGGTCACGCAGAACCGGTCGCCGAAGGTGTCGGCCGCCCACCTGGCGATCTCCAACGCCGGGGCACCCTCCAGCTCGCGGCCGGCCCGCTCGGCAAGTGCCCGCAGCTCGGCCGGCTCACGCCGGGCCGGGTCGGTCGTCCTCGGGCCACCGGGACCGACCAGACCCAGACCGGTGGCGGAGAGCAGCCCGGTCACCGGGTCACCGCCCGACTCAGCAGGCCGTTGAACTTGACGGTGAAGACCCGGGCGCAGGCGTGGCACTCCCAGACGCCGTGGCCGGCCTCGTTCGGCCGCAGGTCCTCCTCGCCGCAGTACGGGCAGTGCAGCGGCACGGATCGGGTTTCACTCATCGGAGTTCCTCCTCGTCGACCCTGATCACCCAGTTGGCGAACGTCTCGCCCTCGGTCCGGCCGGCCAGGTAGCGGCGGGCCAGTCGTTCCACGTACTCGGGAAGCTCGTCGGCGGTGGTCTTCAGGCCGCGCAGCTTGCGGCCGAACCCGGCGGTCTGGCCCTGGGCCATGCCCAGCCCGCCGCCGAGGTGCACCTGGAAACCCTCCACCTGCCGGCCGTCCGGGCCCACCACCAGCTGCCCCTTGAGGCCGATGTCGGCGACCTGGGTGCGGGCGCAGGCGTTCGGGCAGCCGTTGATGTGGATGGAGATGTCCGCGTCGAAGTCGCGCAGCCGCTCCTCCAGCCGGGCCACCAGTTCCTCGCCGCGCGCCTTGGTCTCGACGATGGCCAGCTTGCAGAACTCGATGCCGGTGCAGGCCATGGTGCCGCGCCGCCAGGCCGACGGCCGGGCCTCCAGGCCGATCCCGCGCAGCTCGTCGACCAGGGACTCCGTCCGCGCCGGCGGCACGTCCAGCACCAGCAGCTTCTGGTACGGCGTGAGCCGCACCCGGCCGCTGCCGTGCGCCTCGACCACGTCGGCGAGCTTGGCCAGCTGACCGCCGGAGACCCGCCCGACCACCGGGGCGGCCCCGACGTAGTTGAGCCCGTCACGCTGGCGGTGCACGCCGATGTGGTCGACCGGCTTGTCGGGCAGCTGCGGGGCGGGGCCGTCGAGCAGGGTACGCCCCAGGTACTCCTTCTCCAGCACCTCGCGGAACTTCTCCACGCCCCAGTCGGCGACCAGGAACTTCAACCGGGCCCGGTTACGCAGCCGGCGGTAGCCGTAGTCGCGGAAGATGCCGACCACCCCCGCCCAGACGTCAGGCACCTCGGCCAGCGGCACCCAGACGCCGAGCCGCTTGGCCAACATCGGGTTGGTGGACAGGCCGCCGCCGACCCAGACGTCGAAACCGGGGCCGTGCTCCGGGTGCTCGACCCCGAGGAAGGCGATGTCGTTCGCCTCGTACGGGGTGTCGACCAGCCACGAGATCGTGGTCTTGAACTTCCGGGGCAGGTTCGAGTACGCCTTGTCGCCGACGTACCGGCTGACGATCTCGTCGAGCGCGGGCGTCGGGTCGAGCACCTCGTCCTCGGCCACCCCGGCGACCGGGCTGCCCAGCACGATCCGGGGGCAGTCGCCGCACGCCTCGGTGGTCTGCAGGCCCACCGACTCCAGCCGACGCCAGATCTCCGGCATGTCCTCGACCCGGATCCAGTGGTACTGGATGTTCTGCCGGTCGGTGATGTCGGCGGTGTCCCGGGCGAACTCGCGGGAGATGTCGGCGATCACCCGGAGCTGGGCCAGCGAGAGCTGACCGCCGTCGACCCGGACCCGGAGCATGAAGAACTCGTCCTCCAGCTCGTGCGGCTCCAGCACGGCGGTGCGCCCGCCGTCGATGCCGGCCTTACGCTGGGTGTAGAGGCCCCACCAGCGGAATCGGCCCCGCAGGTCCTGTGGGTCGATCGAGGCGAACCCGCCGTGGGCGTAGATGTTCTCGATCCGGGCCCGGACGTTCAGCGGGTCGTCGTCCTTCTTGATCCGCTCGTTGGGGTTGAGCGGCTCGCGGTGGCCGAGCGCCCACTGTCCCTCTCCACGGGGGCGGCGGGGGGCACGGGTGGCGGGAACGGCGGTGGCCGTCGGGGTCCCGGGACGGGCCGGGGTGCTGCTGACCGCCATCGCGGCGTCCTCCGTTGTCTCTGCGGTGCCTCGGGGGGAGCGCGAACGCGGCGACGGCCGGCCCTGGAAGGGCCGAGGACAACGGTGTCGGAACGGCCGGCGCAGAATACGCGCCCGAGACGGATGGGTCGGGCGTCGTCAGTGGGCCGGACAGATCGCGCTGCGCACGCGGCCGTAGTCGACGTGGCGACGTGCCACGAAGCGGCGGACGACAGCGGCGGTCATGCAGCCATGCTCCCACACCCTGCGGAAACCGGCCAAGAACCGCGTGCCGCATCCCACATCACGGGCCGCATCCCCACCGTCACCCTGCCCGGTCCCACCCCGCGGCACGGCCGGGCAGTGGGCGCGAACAGCGGTGTCCGGCCCGGTGCGACGCCGCAGTATCGGCCCCTCGGCCCGGCCCGACCACCTCGCCCATACCTTCCTCGCGCCCTTTCGAGCTGATGACGACAACGAATCGCGGCCCCGTCCAGCGGAACCGCAGGACGGGGCCGAAGGGTACGACGCGTTCGACTCCTTGCCACCGGATCGGGCACCACGAGTTGCCACCGGATCAGGCACCACGAGCCGACGCCGGCCGCGCGGACGGCACCGAGCCGGCGAGGTACCCGGGTGGGTGTGCCGAGCACGGACAGCCGCTGACGGACAGGTCGATGCCGGTGGGCAGGCATGGCCGATCGTCGCCAGGTCGTCGAGCGAGTGAATCGTTTACGAGATCAGCTCGAAAGGACGCGAAACCACTCCTCCCACCCGGCCGGAGGCCTGGTCGCCGCCAGCTCCGGCGGCATCGTCGGGTCCGGTGTGGGACCCTCGACCCGTGGGCGCGATGTCCGGAAAGAGGCATTCGGGTGGGCCGGCTGGTGCGCACCCGCGTCCGCACCCGGGACCCGTGGGAAGGTCACGGCCGGGGCCGGTGGCAGGTTTCCGGGCGGTCTTCCTGCGCCCCGACCGGTGGCCGGCGGGGTGGGTGGTCTGGGCGGTTCCGCTGCTGGTCACCCTGGTCGCCGGCTGCTCGGGAATCAACCGGGCCCAACCCTGGCGGGACGAACTGGCCACCTGGAGCGCGGCCACCCGTCCGGTCGGGGACCTGTTCCGGCTCACCCGGACCGTCGACGCGGCGACGGGGGCGTACTACCTGGTGGTGCACGGCTGGACCGGGGTGTTCGGCGACTCCGTGGCGGCGCTGCGACTGCCCTCGGTGCTGGCGATGGCGGGCGCGGCCGGCCTCACCGGCGTACTCGGGCGGCGGTTGTTCGGGGTGTCTGCCGGCCTGCTCGCCGGCCTGCTCTTCGCGGTCCTGCCGGGCACCTCCCGTTACGCGCAGGAGGCCCGGCCCTACGCGCTGGTGACCCTGCTCGCCGTGCTGGCCACCGTGCTGCTGGTCCGCGCGCTGGACGGTCCCGGCCGGCTGCGCTGGGCCGGCTACGCGGCGGCCGTCGCCGGGCTCGGCCTGGCCCACCTGCTCGCCCTGGGCCTGCTCGCCGCGCATGCCGTGGCGGTGCTGACCTTCGCGGCCTGGGGTCCGCCCAGCAGCGGCGTCACCCGCGAGTCGTGGGGACGGCGGCTGCGGGGGTGGCTGCTGGCCGTGTCGGCCGCCCTGGTGGTGCTGACCCCGCTGCTGGTCACGGCGCAGCGGCAGCGGTCCCACCAGCTCGACTGGGTCACCGCGGCCCGGCTGGCGGATCTGGCGGCCCTGCCGGGTGCACTGGCGCACAGCGGTGTGGTGGGGGGTGTGCTGGTCGGGCTCGCCGCGCTCGGGGCGACCCGCTCGGGGTGGCGGGGCCTGCTGCCGGGCCTCTGCGTGCTGCTGCCGGTGCTGCTGATCTTCGTCGCCGCGCTGGCCGTGCCCCTCTGGGTGCCCCGGTACCTGTTCTTCACGGTGCCCTTCGCCTGCCTGCTCGCCGGCACCGCCCTGGCCGGCCCCGCACCGCCGACGGGCCCGACACGGACCCGACCGGCGGGAGCCCGACCGGTCCGGGCGGGGCTGGCGGTGGTGGCGCTCGCCGCGCTGCTCGGGCTGCCCGACCAGGCGGCGGTACGGCACAGCCACGGCTGGCCGCGCAGCGCGACGGTCGACTACCGGGGGGCGGCGGCGGTGATCGCCGCCGGCCAGCGACCCGGCGACGCGGTGGTCTACTCCCCCCGCGACGGGTGGCTCTTCCTCGACCTCGGCATCGACTACCACCTGCCCCGGATCACCGGTGACCGGGCCGGCGACGGGCCCCGGCCCCGGGACGTGCTGGTCGCCCAGGGGCGGCGGGCGCGGGCTGACCTGTGGGTCCGCGAGTGCGACCGGCCCGCCGGCTGCCTGGCCGGCGTGGACCGGGTCTGGCTGGTGGTCGCCGGGCGGCACGACGATCCGCTCGCCGCGGTGCCCGGCGACAAGGGCGATGCCCTGCGGGCCGGGTTCACCGTCGAGCAGGCCCACCCCCGGCCGGGGGTGACGGTGGCGCTGCTCGTCCGTCGGCGTTGACCACACCCACCCCGGTCAGGCCGGTTTGCGTTCCAGCAGGACCACCCGGACCCGGTCGAACCGCTCGACGTGCCGGATCAGGAAGCGCTGCCGCAGCAGCGCCTCCCGGGCCGGCGGCAGCCCGGCCAGCGGGTCGTTGAGGTGACCGGTCTCCACCAGCCAGATCCGCCTGGTGTCCCCGAGGCAGGGCAGCGGTTCCCGGCACTCGCGGGCGGTCAGCCAACCGGTCTGCCGGGCCGGTACGGCCACGAAGACGTCCCGGGGGTGCGTCTGGTCGCGCAGGCCGTAGTCGGTGGCCTTGCGGGCCACGTCGCTGGAGCCACCGAACCCGTCGTTGTAGGCGACCCCGTCGCCCGGTTTGACCTGGCTGCCCAGGTAGCGGACCGCGTCGAGGTAGCGGGGCTGCCCGTCGGCCTCATTGGAGCGCACCCGCTCCTGGGCCGGCCAGGTCTGCCAGGCCAGCACCGGCAGCAGCACCAACGCCCCGGCCAGCCAGGCCGCCGGCAACCGTTCCCGGGTGGCCAGCCGCGCGGTGCGGCAGACTGCGAACGCGGCGAGCAGCGCCCACGCGGGGACGGTGAACAGGAAGTACCGGGCCAGGAACAGGTGCACCACGCTGAACGTCAGGTAACCGGCGACCGGGGGCAGCACGGCCCAGATCAGCAGCATCAGCACGGTGTTCCGCCACTGCCGGCCGGCGACCGCCACCGCAAGGACGGCGAGCGCCGCGACCAGCGCCAACGCGGCCGTGGTGCCGGTCAGGTTCGCCAGGAAACGGAGCACCGCGTCGCCGTCGTTCTCGACCCAGGAGATCTGGCCGGACTGCCGGCTGCCGAGGATCAGCACCGGGAGGACGAACAGCCCGGCGATGCCGGTGGACGCCGCCCACCGCCACCGGGGTTCCTCGCCGGGCACCGACCGCCACAGGTGGAACAGGTGCGCGAGCACCACCAGCAGCGCGACGAAGTGCAGCCAGCCGACCAGCACCAGCAGCACGCCGTACGCCCACCAGCGGCTCCGGGTCGGCCGGTCCACCGCGCGGAGGAAGAGCCAGGTGGCCGCGACCGCCGCCAGGGTGACCAGGGCGTACGACCGGGCCTCCTGGGCGTACCGGGAGACGGTGGGCAGCAGGGCGAAGACCAGGCCGGCCAGCACCCCGACCGGGGTGTCGAAGAGTCGCCGCCCGATCAGGGCGACCAGCCCGGCGGTGAGCCCGACCGCGAGCACCGAGGGCAGCCGCAGGGCGGTCGTCGAGTCCCCGGTCAGCGTGGTCAGCACCGACATGATCACGTAGTAGCCGGCGTGCACCAGGTCGATGTTGCCGACCAGCATCCGGAACTGCTCGACCGACAGCGACGTGACGTGCCAGGTGACCAGTTCGTCGTTCCACAGGTCCCGGGCGTCCAGCCGCCACCAGCCGAGGCCGAGCGCGACGACGGTCGGCAGCAGCGCCCACCAGCCGCCGCCCCGGCCCGCCGCCCGCCGGGGTGCGGCGTGGCCGGTGACCTCCGCCGGGTCGGCCTGCCCGGTCCACTGGATCGCCGGCGCGGTCACTTCACGGTCCTGATGTCGAAGCCGAAGGTGTCCTTGGCGGCGGCCCGGCGGAACGCGCGCAGGGCGGCGTCGTCCCGGTCGATGTTCCACTTCCCGGAGCCGTTGATGTTGAAGTAGGCCACCCCGAGGAGGTCCCCACGCTTGGCCACGTTGGTGAGCAGGTCGGTGATCTGGGCCGGTCGCCGGCTGCCCGGTTCGGCCCCGGTCTCCACGATCAGCAGCGGACGCCTGGTGAACGTGCGGATCTCGGTGATGGTGGGCACGAAGAGGTCCCGGAACGTCTTGGGGCCCCGGTTGGTGTAGTAGCCGTCCATGCCGACCCAGTCGACGTAGGCGTCCCCGGGGTAGAGCGCCCGGATGCTGACCTTGCGCAGGTAGTTGACGACGTTCGGGGTCCACGTCCAGATCACGTTGGTGGCGCCCTGCTGGGTGAAGATGTCGTGCAGGTGCCGCCAGGCGGCGACGTACTCGGCGGCCCTGGTCTGCTTGGTGCCCCAGGAGTACCAGTGCCCGTTCATCTCGTGGGCGAAGGTGAGGGCGATCGGCAGGTTCAGGGTGCGTACGGCGGTGGCGAACTCCTTGACGTACGCGTCGTGCTTGCCGGCGGCGATGTCCCGCAGCGGCACGTCGTACGGTTCCCAGCGGATCACCGCCAGCGCGCCGTAGTTGTGCAGCTCACGGACCTCGCTGGCGGCGAACCTGTCGTCGAAGCTCTCGAAGATCGCCACCAGGTTGGGGGTCTTGCCGGTCTCCTCGGCAAAGGCGCGGACCCGCGCCATCTCGGCACCACCGGTCACGGTGACACCGAGGTACCTGCCCTTCGGTGACTTCAGCGCGGTGACGTCGTACGCCGGGATCTGTTCCTCGGTGGCGGCGGCGCCGCCCGGCCCGGCGGCGGACCCGGCGACCGTGATGTCGACCCGGCGCAGCACGGCGAACTCGGTGAACGCCAGCGCGACCACCAGCAGGAAGGTGACCAGGTACTTCGTCCTCACCTGACGACCTCGACGTCGCGTTCCGGGTCGACCAGCAGCGCCTGCCCGACGACGGCGAGGTAGAAGACCGCGCTGAGCAGGGCCGGTACGAAGATCCACGGTTCGGGTTCGACGAGCATCCGCCAGCCGGCGACGCCGGCCCAGACCAGGCCGGTGCCGGCGGTCCACACCTTCATGCCGGTCCACAGCCGTCGGGTCTTGCTCTTCTTGGCGGTGCCGCCGGTAGGCTGCCAGCCCATCCGCCGGCCCCGGACGATGTCGATGACGGCGAAGGCGTGCGCCCAGCCGTAGATCATCTTGACGGTCCAGCTCTCCAGGCCGTACCGGTTGCGGTGCCAGAGCGGGAAGATGATCAGGTTGTAGACCACGCTGGGCAGGATCAGCAGGTAGTTGGCGATCGCGATCTGGTGCGCGAACACGGTGAGCATCAGCACCGGGATGACCGGCGCGACGAAGGTGAACAGCCCGGTGTGCAGGTAGTAGCAGAAGCCGGAGAGGTAGCTGAGCCGGGCCCGCAGCCGCAGTTTCGTCGACCAGAACTTCCGCGACCCGAGCAGGCTCATCGAGCCGGCGCACCAGCGGTACTGCTGGGTGAAGAACGAGTCCACGTCCGACGGGCAGAGCCCGGCGGCCAGCACGACCGGGATGTAGCGCAGGTTCCACCCTTTCATCCGCAGGTCGAAGCCGGTGTGCACGTCCTCGGAGTGCTCGATGAGGGTGGACCCGCCGATGGAGAACAGCGCGTCGCGGCGGTAGACGGCGCAGCTGCCCACGCAGATCGCCGAGTCGTGGGCCTGCCGGGACACCTGCACCGACCGGTAGAACAGCTCCTGCACCGCCCCGGCCCCGCGCTCCACCCAGGTCTGCCCCAGGTGCACCCGGAAGTACTGCGGCGACTGCACGATGCCCGCGTTCGGCTCGGCGTCGAACCAGGGCAGCATCTGGTCGAGCATGTCCTTACGCGGGACGAAGTCGGCGTCCAGGACCAGGATGAAGTCGCTCATCGTGCGTTCGAAGGCGTACCGCATGTTGCCGGCCTTCTTGAACCAGCCCCGGTTGGGTCGTCGCTGGTAGACGAAGCCGAAGGCGAGCGCCATCCGTTCCATCGCCTCGTTGGGCGAGTCGTCGAGCACGTAGACGGTGACCTCGCCCCGGTAGTGGCTGCCCATCGCCCGCACGTGCTCCCAGGTGTTGCGCAGCACGTGCGCGGGTTCGCCGCAGACCGGCAGGAACACGTCGACGCTGGGGTGGCGGGCCGGCCGCCAGGTGCGTACCAGTTCCTGGTGGCGGGCCAGGTCGAAGCCCGGGGTGAACAGGTTGACCGCGAGCGAGACGAGGTAGTAGACGACGGTGAAGAACAGCAGCGGGGCGAGCAGCCACAGCCACGGGGCGAGCCGGACGAAGAGCAGTTGGCTGGTGATCAGGCAGCCGAAGCTGACCAGCGACGGCACCATCAGGGCGGCCAGTCGCCGCTTGCGGTAGGAGAGCATCTCGGCGTCCGTCGGCGGCAACGGCACCGGGGCGTACGCGGGCCGGTGCGGCGCGTCGGCGTCCCTGCGCGGGGTCCACTTCGACACCTGCCGCGGCACCCGGAACTCGGCGGTGGGCGACAGCACCGCGGCCGGATCGACCGCAGGCGGTGAGGTCATCGCTTTCGTCTCCCCCGCTCGCCGGGCCGCACGGTCTTCCCGGCAGTGCGAGCGGGATGGGTCGCCGGACGCGTCCAGGAAGCCGGGCACGGTGAACTGGCCGTGGCTGCTTGATGGTGAAGCTAGAAAACTATTCAGTCGGCTGCAAGGTGTCAATGCCGATGAATCGACCTAAAGCCTCACCAGGCCGCAGATCCTGCGTCACGCTACTCACATTCACCCGAACGTCACCGGCGGGAAACCGGTGCGTCGCCGACCGGCTCAGCCCTTCGCCAGCGGCAGCACCAGCACCGCCTCGGTCCCACCGGTCGGGCCGGGACGCAGCTCGATGCTGCCCCGCAACTCCCCGGTCACCAGGGCCCGGACGATCTGCAACCCGAGCCGCCCGCCCCGGTCGGCGTCGAACTCGGCAGGCAGCCCGCGCCCGTTGTCGGTCACCGAGACGTGCAACTGCTTGCGCTGCCGGTGCGCCGAGACGACCACCTCGGGCCGGGTCTCCGGCTCCACCACCTCGTCGCCCTCCTCGGCCGGCGGGAAGCCGTGCTCGACGGCGTTGAGCAGCAACTCGTTGAGCACCATCACCAGCGAGGTGGCGATCTCGGCGGGTAGCACCCCGAAGCTGCCGGTCCGCCGCATCCCGACGCTCACCTCGGTCGCGGCCACCTCGGTCGCCGCGCTCGCCACCCGGTCGACGATGCCGTCGAACTCGACCGCCTCGTCGCTGGACATGGAGAGCGTCTCGTGCACCAGGGCGATGGAGGCGACCCGGCGTACCGACTCCTCCAGGGCGACCCGGGCCTCCGGCATCGACACCCGGCGGGCCTGCAGGCGCAGCAGCGCGGCGACGGTCTGCAGGTTGTTCTTCACCCGGTGGTGGATCTCCCGGATGGTGGCGTCCTTGGTGATCAGGGCCCGGTCGCGGCGGCGTACCTCGGTGATGTCGCGGACCAGGACCAGCGCGCCGATCGGCACCCCGGCGGGCATCAGCGGCAGGGCCCGGGTGAGCATCGTCGCCCCCCGGGCGTCGATCTCCCGCCGGGGCGGGCCCTCGCCGCGCAGCGCGGCGAGGATGCCGTTGGCCGCCTCGGTGCCGTCGAGCGGGTCGCTGGCCAGGCGGCGGTGCAGCTTCGCCAGGTCCTCGCCCACCAGGTGGGAGGCGTACCCCAGCCGGCGGTACGCCGACTGCGCGTTCGGGCTGGCGTAGGTGACCTTGCCACCGGCGTCGAGCCGGACCAGCCCGTCGCCGACCCGGGGCGCGGAGGTGGTCTCGCCCGGGTGCCGGGGCGGCGGGAAGGTGCCGTCGGCGATCATCTGGGCCAGGTCGTCGGCGGTGGTGAGGTAGTTCAGCTCCAGCTGGCTGGGGGTGCGGGCGGTGGACAGGTTGGTGTCCCGACCGACCACCGCGATCACCTCGCCGGCCTCCCCGTCGGCGGTGCGCAGCCGGACCGGGATCGCCTCGTGCCGGGCCGGCACGTCGCCGTACCAGACCGGGTCGCCCTCCCGCCAGATCCGGCCCTGCCGGTAGGCGACCTCCAGGTGGGCCACCTCCGGGCCGCCCACGATCCGGCCCACCTGATCGTCCAGGTAGGCGGTCGGGGCGGTCGTCGGGCGGACCTGGGCGACGCAGAGGAACGTGCCGTCGGCGTCCACCGGCACCCACAGCAGCAGGTCGGCGAAGGACAGGTCGGACAGCAGCTGCCAGTCCCCGGCGATCCGGTGCAGGTGGTCGATGTCGGCCGGGCGGAGCTGGGTGTGCTCCTCGGCGAGGTCGCGCAGCGTGGACACGAGACACAGCGTGCCACGCCCACCCGGACGCCGTCGCGCTGGCCGGCCCGGGTCACATCGTCGCGGTGACCTTCTTCAGTCCGCGCGGGGCGTCCGGGTCCTCACCCCGGGCCAGCGCCAGGGCGAGGGCGAGGCGCTGCAACGGCAGGATGTCCAGCAGCGGGGCGTACCGCTCGTCGACCTCGGGCACGGCCAGCCGGGTGACCCCCTCGACCTCGGCCGAGCCCACCACCACCACGTCGGCGCGGCGCTCGCCGAGGCGGGGCAGCACCTCGCCCATGGACCGGCCGCCGGGGCCGGAGCCGACCACGGCCAGCACCGGCACGTCCGGGTCGGTCATCGCGAGCGGGCCGTGCAGCAGGTCGGCCCCGGAGAAGGCCAGCGCCGGCAGGTAGGAGGTCTCCATCAGCTTCAGTGCCGCCTCCCGGGCGGTCGGGTAGGCGTACCCCCGGCCGGTGGTGACGAGTTGGCCGGCGAACCGGTAGCGCGGGGCGAGCCGGGTCGGGGTGTCGTCGGCGAGGGTGCGTTCGGCCAGCTCGGGGAGGCGTTCCAGGGCGGCCCGCTGGTCGGCCGGCAGCACGCCGTCACCGGCCCGGACGCCCTCCACCAGCAGCAGCAGGGCGAGCAGTTCGGCGGTGTACGTCTTGGTGGCGGCGACCGCCCGCTCGTGCCCGGCGGCGATGTCGATGCCCAGCTCGGCGGTCCGGGCCAGCGGCGAGTCGGGGGCGTTGGTGACCGCCAGGGTGAGCGCGCCGGCCTCGCGGGCGGTGCGCAGCACCTCGGTCAGGTCGGGTGAGCCGCCGCTCTGGCTGACCCCGACGACGAGCGCGTCGGAGAGGTCGGGGCGGGCCCCGTAGACGGTGACCGCGCTGGGCGAGGCGAGCCCGGCGGGCAGCCCGAGCCGGATCTCGGTCAGGTACGCCCCGTAGAGGGCGGCGTGGTCGGAGGTGCCCCGGGCGGTGAAGACCACGTGCCGGGGGCGGCGTTCCGCGACGGCCGCCGCGACCCGGGCGATCGCCCCGGCGTGCTCGGTGGAGAGCAGCCGCGCGTAACCGGCCGGCTGCTCGGCGATGTCGGCGGCCATCCCGGCCCCTGGCTGCGTCACGGAAACTCCCCTCGCTGCGCGATCGCCGCGCGTTTCATGTTCAGTCTTGCACGATTCTGTCGCTGAGGACAATCCAGCGCGCACTAATGAGCAGAAGATCGGCACCGGTTGCCGGTATCCCCTACGCTTGCCCAGCCCTGGCAACCCCCCTGCTAGTGAGAGGCCGACGTGTCGGAGGAGCCACCCGCGCTGACCGCGGCCGAGGAACTCGCCCTCGCCCGGCTCGCGCTCGACGAGGGCGACCTGGCCCACGCCGCCGACCACCTCGCCGCCGCCCTGGTGCTGGCACCGACCCTGCCCGACACGCACGAGACGCTCACCCGGATCGCCGCCGCCTCGGGCGGCGACCTCGACCTCTTCCCGCTCGGCCAGCGGGCACACGTCGGGGCGGTGGTCGCCCGCGCCCACCTGCTCGCCGCCGCCGGCCGCCCGGCCGAAGGGCTCGACCTGCTGGTCGCCGCCACCGGCCACGCCCCCGGCGTCGACTGGGCCGGGGTGCCCTGGGTCACCGCCCCCGAACTGGCCCAACGGCTCGACCCGGACCGCTGCGCCCGGATCCTGATGCAGGTCTGCGCCGCGGTGCCCGACCCGGTCCCCCGCGCCGGGCGGACGCCCCTGCTGCCGTACCTCACCCTGGCCCGGCACGCGGTCGCCGCGCACCCCCGGCACGCGCTGCTGCTCGGCGCGGCGTCCGCGCTGGCCCGGCGGCTCGGCGAGGTCACCCTCGCGGTCACCTGGGCCAGCCGAGGGGTACGCGAGACGCCGTCCAAACTCGGCGAGGTCTGGCTCGGGTACGCCTACCGCAGCGCCGGACGGACCCGCGACGCCCTGGCCGCGCTGGAACGGGCCGTCGGACACGACCCCGACGACCTGGCCGTCTATGCCGACATCGCCGGCACGCTGGCCGACCACGGCCGGCTCGACGAGGCCCTCGGCTGGACCGACCGGGCGCTGGCCCGCGACCCGGCCTTCGACTGTGCGGTGCACACCGCGCACCGGCTGCGGTTCCTGCGCGACGGTGACGTGGCGCACCTGGTCGACCTCGCCGACTTCACCCGGGACCACCCGGACGACAGCCACGAGCACACCGACCTCGCCGAGTCCTGCCGGGGACGCCCCTGGCTGGGGCAGGTCACCCCGGCGACCGGCGCGATGGTCGACGCGCTGCGCCGCGCGCTCGCCGCCGACGGTTTCCCCGACGCGGCGGTCCACCTGACCACCCCGGAACCGCCGAGCGCGATGCGTACGGTCGCCGCCGCCGTGCCCGGCCTGCACGTCGAGGTGACCGGGGTGGCCGAGCCGGACCCCCGCGAGCCACGTCGGGACACCGGCTACCGGCTCTGGCGTTACGAGGGCACCACTGCCGCACCGGCCCTGCCGGCGCCGTCCCCGGTCGCCGCCGAGCGGGTACGCCACCTGGCCCACCCCGCCTGGCCGCACCCACCTGCCGCGTACGACGCGGCGGTCGGGCTGGCCACCCTGGAGCTGGCCGACCTGCTGGGTCTGCTGGTGCACCCGCCCGACGCGCCGCCGACCGCGCTGGGCCGGGTGCTCACCGGTCAGGACCCGTCGCTGTGGGTGCGTTGTGTGCAGGTCTGGGCCTGCCTGGGCCTGCTGCATCACCGCACCGACGAGCCGTGGGCGACCTCGACCCGTCGCCGGGTGCTGGTGGAGCTGATCTGGGGCGTGGAGGACTGGATCACCGAGGCGGCGCTGTTCGCCCTGGTCACCGCCGCCTGGGTGGACCCGGAGGTACGCCCCGACGTGGCCGGCCTGGTGGCCGAGCGGCTCGCCGACGTGGCGACGGTCGCGCAGGGCCGGCCGGTGCCGATCGCCGTCTCCCTGGCCCATCTGGCGTTGGTCGCCCCGGCCGTCGACCCGGACACCACCGCGCTGGCCCACCGGCTGCTCGCCACCCCGGCCCGCCTCCGCCGGACCGGTCGGCTGGCCCGCGCCTGGCGTCGCCTCGCCGCCCTGGTCCGCCGCCACCCCGGCCCCCGCCCAGCTTGATCGACTCACCGGGGCCGAGGTAGCGGTATCCGAGCCGGTTAATGCCGCAACATCGGCCCAAGCGAGTCGATCACGGAGGCGGGCACGACGGAGGCGGGCACTACGGGCGCGGCCGGCCCGTACCCCTGGCGGGGGACGGACCGGCCGCGACGAACGGGACGGGTCAGGAGACCGGGGCCTTGCCGAGGGCGACCTCGGCCCGCTCCTCGCCGGTGGCCTCCGGCGGCGGGACGGCGTTCGCCGTGCGCAGCGGGATCTCCCGGATGAACCAGGCGAGCACCGGCACCGCGATCGTAATGATCATCGCCCAGAAGAAGACGTGCGAGATGGCGTCGGAGAGCCCACCGAGGACCACCTCGCGCGCCTGCGCCGGCAGTTCCTTGAGCTTCGTCAGGTCCATCCCCCGCCCCTCACCGGTGCCACCGGCGAACGCGCTGCCGGCCGGCGAGTCGGCGAGCCGGTTGGCGAAGATCGCCCCGAACAGTGAGATGCCGAACGAACCACCGATGGAGCGGAAGAAGGTGGCCGCGCCGCTGGCCGCGCCGAGGTCCTTCTGCTCCACGCTGTTCTGCGCGATCAGCATCGAGGTCTGCATCAGGAAGCCCATGCCGGCGCCGAGGACCAGCATGTAGAGCGAGGACTCCAGCTTGCCGGTGTCGACCTCCAGCCGGGACAGCAGCGCCATGCCGGCGGCCATCACCACGCCGCCGACGATCGGGAACATCCGGTAGCGCCCGGTCTTGGTGATGGCCCGCCCGACCACCAGCGACACCACCAGCATGCCGAACATCAGCGGGAGCAGGAGCAGGCCGCTGTTGGTGGCCGAGGCGCCCTGCACGGTCTGCTGGTAGAGCGGCAGGAAGTTCATCGCGCCGAACATGGCGAAGCCGAGCAGGAAGCCGATCACCGAGATCAGCGCGAAGTTGCGGTTGGCGAAGAGGCCGAGCGGCAGGATCGGCTCGACGACCCGCCGTTCGACGAGGCCGAAGGCCACCAGGCTGACCAGGGCCAGCGCGGCGAGGCCGAGGATCTGCGCGGAGACCCAGTCGTACTCGTTGCCGCCCCAGGTGGTGACCAGGACGATCGCGGTGATGCCGACGGACAGCAGCGCCGCACCCAGCCAGTCGATCCGGTGCTCGGTACGGTACTTCGGCAGGTGCATGCTGGTGGCCAGGATCAGCAGCGCGAGCCCACCGAGCGGCAGGTTGACGTAGAACGCCCAGCGCCAGGAGAGGTTGTCGGTGATGAAGCCGCCGACCAGCGGGCCGGCGACCATGGCGATCGCCATGATGCCGGCGATCATGCCCTGGTAGCGGCCCCGCTCACGCGGCGGGACCAGGTCGCCGATGATCGCCATCACGCCGACCATCAGGCCGCCGGCGCCGAGCCCCTGCACGGCCCGGAAGGCGATCAGCTCGACCATCCCGTTGCCGGTGCCGCCGAGCAGCGCCGAACCGGACATCCCGCACAGCGCCGATCCGATCAGGAAGACGACCACCGAGGTCAGGAAGATCGCCTTGCGCCCGTAGAGGTCACCGAGCTTGCCCCAGATCGGGGTGGAGACGGTGGTGCCCAGCACGTACGCGGTGACCACCCAGGTGAAGTGGTTGACGCCGCCGAACTCGCTGACGATCCGGGGCAACGCGGTGCTGACGATCATGTTGTCGAGCATCGCGAGCATCATCGCGATCATGAGGCCGAACAGCACCACCCGGATGTTGGGTTTCGCCCTCGCCTGGGTTTCCTGAGTCATGGGTAAGCTCCCCCGGAGATCTGTCGCACTTACTTGCCGCCCGGCTAGTCACCTTACTAGCCGCACGGTAAGTTGGTGAGCGGGACCCCGTCAAGCGAGTTGGGTGGTAGGTACAGGTGAGCCAGAGCACAGGCGGCACGCGTGAGCGCATCCAGGCCGTCGCCCTGGAGCTCTTCACCGAGCAGGGTTACGAGAAGACGTCGCTGCGCGAGATCGCCGAGCGGCTCGGGGTGACCAAGGCCGCCCTCTACTACCACTTCAAGAGCAAGGAAGAGATCGTCAACAGCTACGTCGAGGACCGGTTGCACCGGATGGACGAGCTGATCGGCTGGGCCCGCGACCAACCCGCCAGCCGGGCCACCCGGCGGGAACTGGTCAGCCAGTACGCCGACACGATGTTCGCCCCCGGACAGTCCGTGGTGATGCGGTTCTTCGAACAGAACCAGACAGTGCTCAAGAGCCTCGTCGCCGGCCAGCAGATGCGTGAGCGGATGTTCCGCCTGGCCGACGCGATCTGCCAGGGCGACGACTCACCCCGGGCCCAACTGCGGGCGACGCTCGTCCTGTTCGCCGTACACAGCAGCTGGTTCGCCGTCCGGACGCCGGACATCACCGACGACGAACGTAAGAAGATCGCCCTTGAGGTGGCCGACGAACTGCTGGCCGGCATCGAGGAGAGCTGACCGGTCAGTCGGCGGGCGGGCGGGCCCAGGTGAGGAAGCGGTCGGTCACGTCGACCGGGCGACCGCCGTCCAGAGACGCGAGGTGGTCCTCCGCTTCCGCTTTCCAGCCCGCGAGCAGCGTCAGCAGCCGGGGCCGGTCGTCGGCGTACGTCGCGAGCAGTGCGAGCTTCGCCTCCCCGCAGGGCCACGGGTGCGCGTCCACCCGGCACAGCCAGGTCGGGGGCAGGGGCGTGTGCCGCCCCGGGATCGCACCGGTCACGAGGTCGGCACCTTTCGCGGAACCGGCCTGCGGACTGCCGGCCTGCGGGCCACCGGCCGGGGGGCCGGGGCCTTCAGGTGCCCGGCACCGGCAGGCTTGAGGAACAGGGTCCGCCGGGAGACCGCGTCGCCTGCGGCGTCGAGCACGTACGCGTCGATCCACACCCACCCGTCGTACGTGTGCCAGTCGGTCAACACCCGGATGACCCGGACCGTGATCGGCCTGACGAACTGCACGCTGGCCGCGCGGGACAGGCGCAGCACGTCGCCGGAGTGAATCAGCAGCGGGGTCACCGCGCGGGCCTCCGCTCCCGCCAACGGCGCTCGGGAGTGACGTTCGCCAGACGGCCGGGCCCCCGCCACGGTGGGACGACCGGCCCGATCGGACCCGGTAGGTACGGGCGCGCGGGCGGCGGGTCGGCGGCCGGCTCCGGGCGCGGCGCTGGTGGAGGATCGGTGGGCTTCGGCTTGTCGGGCACAGCACTCCCCTGACGTCGTGGCGTTGGAAGGGGACCGCCTCCCACCCCTCCGAAGGAGGCGGCCCCCGCAGCGGACGCGACCGGCGGTGTCCACTCCGGCCGGCAGCGTCGCTCTACGCACGACTCTCGCAGGCAGTTGCGGAGCGAACACACTGCGTTGCAAAATGCAGATGGACGTTCGGAACGTTCGGGCAGAACGTTGGAGGGACGGGATGAATCTCGCGGTCAAAGAGGCGATGGCAGAGAAGGGTGAGACCGCCGAGAGCCTTGCAGCTCGGATAGGGGTTGATCCGAAGACGGCCGCGAAGTGGGCGAGCCACGGACGTATCCCGCAGACGCGTCACCGCGCTCAGGTCGCTTCGATCCTCGGGCGGGACGTTCTCGACCTCTGGCCCGACGTGGTGAAACGCCGTGAGCCGGTGTGGTTCCGGAGGTGGGCCGACATCGAACGTGAGGCGGTCGCACTCCGGGGGTTTCAACTCGCCTGGGTGCCGGGTCTACTTCAGACCGAGGCGTACGCGCGGGCGACGCTCGCGGGTGAAGCGCTGACGCCGGACGAGGTCGACGATCTGGCGACGGCACGTATCGCGCGGGCCGCCGTGCTGCACAAACCGAGGGGGCCGCTCTTCGTCGCCATCATGGACGAGATCGCGTTGCGCCGGATCGCACCCGAGATCATGCCTGCGCAGCTCGCCCACCTGATCGAGTGCGCACGGCTCGACAGCGTGCAGCTCCACGTGGTGCCCGCATCGGCCGGGGTGTACGCGGGCCTGGGTGGACCGTTCACTGTGGCCGAATTGAACGACGGAAGACGCGTCGGCCACGTCGACAGCCAGGCTCGCGCGCAGATCATCGATCAGCCTGCGGACGTTGCTACGCTGGAACGACGGTGGGCACGCATCGTAGGCAAAGCCCTACCCACAGCGCAGTCCGTAGACCTCATCCGGAGATTGGCAGAGGCATGAACATGACCAGCGCGCAGTGGCGCAAGAGCACGAAGAGCGGGAACAACGGTGGTGACTGCGTCGAGGTGGCCGACAACCTGCCCGGCGTCGTGCTGGTGCGGGACACCAAGAACCGCGACGGCGGGACGCTGACGTTCACTCCTGGCGCGTGGCGTGGGTTCGTCAGCTTCGCGAAGGCATCCCGCTAAACAGGGCGGTGGCCCCCGGCCGGACGGCACACGGGTAGCGCACCAAGACAGTCCGGCCAGGGCGCAGATCACCGACGATGCCACCGAAATTGCAAGCCTCGAACGTAAGGCGCGCGTTGTCGGCGAGGCCCTCCCCCGGCACAGTCTCTCGACCTCGTGAGGAAAGTGGCAGCGACATGGACATCACCGGCGCGCAGTGGCACAAGAGCACCAAGAGCGGCAGCAACGGCGGGGCATGTGTCGAGGTTGCCGACAACCTGCCCGGCGTCGTATTCGTACGGGACACCAAGGACCGCGACGGCGCAACGCTGACCTTTACTCCCAGCGCGTGGCGTGGGTTCGTGACCTTCGCGAAGGCATCCCGCTAAACAAAGCGGTGGGCCCCCGGCCGGACGGCACGCGGGTGGGCGCACACCGTCGGCGAGGCCCTACCGGGGCACAGTCTCTCGACCTCGTGAGGAAAGTGGCAGCGACATGGACATGACCGGCGCGCAGTGGCGCAAGAGCACCAGGAGCGGGGACAACGGCGGCAACTGCGTCGAGGTGGCCGACAACCTGCCCGGCATCGTCCTCGTACGGGACACCAAGGACCGCGACGGCGGAACCCTGACGTTCACTCCCGGCGCGTGGCGCGGGTTCGTGACCTTCGCGAAGGCATCCCGCTAGACAACGCGGTGGGCCCCCGGCCGGGGGCCGCCTGCCGTCCGGGGCCACCGGGACACGGCGACGCCCGCCGGGCCTGGCGTGACCAGGGGTGCGACGCCGGGTGACAGGCCCGGCGGCGGGCGGGTCGGTGCCACCCGGTCAGACCGGGCCGGGCGGGTCGGGCGGGTCGGTACGACCCGGTCAGGACGGGCCGGCGGGCAGGGCCATCCGCAGGGCGAGCAGGTCGACGCCGGGCAGCGGCGACCAGTCCCGCTCCGGGGTACGCACGAAGCCCAGCCCCGCGTACAGCCGGTGGGCGGCGTCGGCGAGCCCGCTGCGGACGCAGATGACCATCGCCGAGCAACCCTGCTCCACCGCCCGGGACAGGCAGGCCCGGACCAGTGTCACGCCCACCCCCCGCCCCTGGGCGGCCGGGTCCACCGCCAGCATCCGGAACTCCGCCTCGCCCGGCCGGGACAGCTCCGCGTACGGGCTGCCGGGCAGCACGTAGGTGACCGAACCGAGGACCGCGCCGGTGGCCCCGTCGACGGCGACCAGGATCTCACCGTGCTCGGCCCGGCCGGCCACGTCGGCCAGCACCTCGCCGTAGCCGTTCTCGCCCTTGAGCTGACCGTCGGCCTCGTAGGCGGCGACGGTCAACCGGGCCACCGCCGGGAACTCGGCCGGCACGGCCCGCCGGACCAGCAGCCCGGTCGACCGGTCGCCGGGGATCAACCGATCACCGCGATCAGGTCACCGTCCTGCACCACGTCGCCCTCGTTGACGGCGAGCTGCTCGACCACCCCGTCGGACTCGGCGACGACCGGGATCTCCATCTTCATCGACTCCAGGATCACCAGGGTGTCCCCCTCGGAGACGGTGTCCCCGGTCGACGCGACGACCTTCCACACGTTGGCCACCATCTCGGCGCGGATCTCCTCGGCCATCACGGCCCTCCCTCTCCACCGGGTGTGTCTGCGTCGGTATCCAATCACGGACCGACCCCGCGTGGGCGGAGAGCGCCACGCGCGCCCCGGCGTACCGCTGCCGCCCCGGCGCACGACGGCGCACGCCGGCCGCACTAGCATCATCAGGTCGGACCCGACGCCGGGAGGCCGGTGGCGTGCACCGGCGTCGCGGGTCAACCGCAGCAGGGTCGGACCCATCACGAGGAGGTCAGCATGGCGAAGAAGGCCCGTAAGAAGAAGGCCCGTAAGAAGAGCGGCGCGAACCACGGCAAGCGCCCCAACTCCTGAGCCGTTGCGGCGGGTGACCGCCACGACGTCAGGTCCGGCCGCGTGCCGGACGCACCGGTGGCCCGGGTCGACTCGACCCGGGCCACCGTCGTGTGTCCGTCTCGTCCACGGCGGGTCCGCTGTGCGGTGTCACTCGGCGAGTTCGCGGGAGTCGCTGGGCTCGAAGACCACCAGCTCGGTGAGGCGTACCCGCAGCCGCTCGCGCAGCTTGTCGGGGGCGGTCTCGTTGCCGCAGCACCGGGCCACCAGCGCCCGCACCTCCTGCTCGATGCCGTACTCGCGCAGGCACGGTCCGCACTCGTCCAGGTGGTGGCGGATCAGCGAGCGGCGCTCGTCGGCGCACTCCAGGTCGAGGTAGAGGTAGACCTCCGCGAGCACTTCCCGGCAGTCCGTCTCGTGCGGTTCTCCACAGCTCACGTCACACCTCCCGGCCGGCAGTGGCGGTGGTCGAACCCTTCGCGGGCTGCGCGGCGCTGAAACCGCGCTCCGCGGCGTACCGCTCCAGCAGCTTGCGCAGGTTACGACGCCCACGGTGCAACCGGGACATCACGGTGCCGATCGGCGTGCCCATGATGTCGGCGACCTCCTTGTACGAGAAGCCCTCGACATCGGTCAGGTAGACCGCCAGGCGGAACTCCTCAGGCAGCTGCTGGAGGGCCTCCTTGACGTCGGTGTCCGGCAGCCGGTCCAACGCCTCGGTCTCCGCCGACCGCAACCCGCTGGAGGTGTGCGACTCGGCCTCGGCGAGCTGCCAGTCGGTGATCTCCTCGGTGGGCGCCTGGATGGGCTGGCGCTGCCGCTTGCGGTAGGAGTTGATGTAGGTGTTGGTCAGGATCCGGTAGAGCCAGGCCTTCAGGTTGGTGCCCTGCTCGAACTGGTGGAAGGCGGCGTACGCCTTCAGGTACGTCTCCTGGACCAGATCCTCGGCGTCGGCCGGGTTGCGGGTCATCCGCAGCCCGGCGGCGTAGAGCTGATCGACGAAGGGCATCGCGTCCCGCTCGAAGCGGGCCCTGCGCTCGTCCGTCTTCTCGGTGGTCAACCGCACATCCCCTCGCGTCGGATGCTGTCCCGCCGAGGATACGCGGACGGACCGGTCCGCAGCTTCGGTTCTGCCGGGTGTGCCCGCGCTCACCACCCGGGGGCCGGTTTCCACCGCCGGCCAGTCCGGACCGTCGAGCAGCCGCCTGAGCTGCCGTGCGTCCCGATCGTCCCGTTCCCGGTTCCGTGTCTCGGTCGGCACCGGTCACCCCCCTCGCCAGATTCCTCGTCCGGGAGTCGTAACACCCGACCGACTGCCGCACATTCCGCCGGCCCCCGCTCCTGGTCCCGGCCCACCGGTCGGCTACCGGAGGACTGGGACCAGGAAGGGCCTGGGAGGGACGGTCCCGACCACCCGAACCGGAAGGTCGACACCACCGGATGCAACGAGGGGTCCGCCGGGGCGGAAACGGGTGGTCAGCGCGGCGAACCGGCCCGGGACGCGACCGGTGGACGCGGTCCGCGGGCCCACCTGTGGGTACGCAGCCAGGCGAGCACCGCGGCGGCCACCCCGGCCGGGTCCTGACGCAGGTCGTGACGTTCGCCACGGCGCACCTCCACCTGCACCGTCCCGGCGGCGACGGGCAGCCCGAACGGGTCCCGGTCGCCGTTGACCACCAGCGTCGGCAGGCCGGTCACCAGTTCGTCGGCCCGGGACCGCTCCGGGCGGCCGGGCAGGTGCAGCGGAAAGGCCAGGGCGACCACCCCGGCCGCCCCCACCGGGCCGGCCGTCCGGCAGGCCACCCGGGCGCCGCTGGACCGCCCACCGACCAGCAACGGCAGGTCGGGGTGCCGACGGCGCAGCACGGCCAGCACCGCCGTCCACGCCTCGTCCAGGTGCCCGGCCGGGGCCGGGGCCCGCCGGCCGGCCACCCGGTAGGGCTGGGTCACCCGGGCCACCAGCACCCCGGCGTCGCGGGCGGCGTCGCGCACCGCCAGCAGGTCCGGCGCGTCCACCGAGCCGCCAGCCCCGTGGCCGAGCACCAGCAGGGACGTCGGCGGGCCGGTCGGCCGGTCGGTGTCGACCCGGGCCGGGCCGCGCGGGGTGTCGAGCTGCGTGGAGCGGGGCATCAGGCCATTCTGCGCCGTGGCCGGCGGCGTGCTCAGCTCAACGGCACCAGGGTGAGCAACCGGTCGCGGACCGGCGGACCGGCGTCGGCGGCCGTGCCGGAATCGGTCCCGACCTCGCCCCGCCAGGCGACCAGCATGGCCCGGCGCTCGCGGGGCGTCGTGCCGCCCCACACGCCGTGGGTGTCGCCCACCTCCAACGCCCAGGCCAGGCAGGAACCCTGCACGTCGCAACTGCGGCAGAGCGCGATTGCCGCGTCGGCCGGTTCGTTGGGTGCCGGAAAGAACGTCTCCGGATCCACACTCTGACAGGTGCCCCTGGTCCGCCAGGCATCGTCGGAACGGCGATCCCGCAACGCCCGGAGCAGTCGCGGATCTCGTCGTGCGGCGGCCACCTCGTGCGGTCGGGGCATACGTGCCCGGGTCATCACACCCACCTCCCCCGTGGGACCGGCAAGATCGACGGGCGTCGTTCGCACCGCGCGAGGACGCTCCCAGTGCCAGCGCTGTGTTGTATCGCACTGTCGGCTACGGAGACAAGGGGTCTGCCGGAAAGATGGCAAAAGATCCGAGCGACGTTTCACCCGGAACTCTGGCAATTCGTACGCGCCAATGTCACCTATCGCGATCAGAACAGTGCGCTCTCCCCGTGGGAGCGTTCCCCGTCCGGCGACACCCGGGCGGTCAACTCCGGACCGTCGTTGCGCACGTCGCCCACCGCCGTACCGACCGGACGGATCTCCAGCCCGGCGAGCCACTCCACCGGCGGCGGGACCAGCAGCGCCGCCGGATCGTCGGCCGGGGCGAGCCACTCGGCCCACCGGTCGGGCGGCAGCAGCAGCGGCATCCGGTCGTGCACCTCGGCCAGCTCACCCACCGCCGCCGTGGTCAGCACGCTGAACGTGAGCGTCGTCTCCCACCGGGACCAGATCCCGGCCAACGCCAGCACCGAGCCGTCCCGCGGGGTCATGAAGTAGGGCTGCTTGCCACCGCCGGCCCGGCGCACCCACTCGTACCAGCCGTCGGCCGGGACCAGGCAGCGCCGGCGGGCGAACGGCAGGGCGTACGCCCGGCTGGTGGCGACGGTCTCGGCCCGCGCGTTGATCATGCGGGCCGCCCCGGCGGCCGACTTCGCCCAGTGC
This sequence comes from Micromonospora sp. SCSIO 07396, assembly GCF_053667945.1. NCBI lineage: Bacteria > Bacillati > Actinomycetota > Actinomycetes > Micromonosporales > Micromonosporaceae > Micromonospora > Micromonospora sp. SCSIO 07396. Next base: position 328,768 of record NZ_CM132210.1, on the reverse strand, counting down.
GGCACCAACCCCCAGCGGCCCACCGAGAGCGCCCGCCCCCGCTCCGGATCGACCCGCACCACGGGCACCCGGTCGGTCGGCGCGACGTTGTGGTCCGGCCGGACCCCGCCGTCGGTGTCGTCGTACGACTCGAAGACCGCGCTCAGGTCGCCGGCACTCCGGGTCGTCGCGTACCTGCCGCACATGACGCCTACGCTAACCCCCCACGCCGCCGCCGGCTGTCCCGCCCACCGGGAGTCGACCCGTCGGCGGTCCCGCACGACGCCGCCGGGTTGGCAGAATGTGACCGTGGGAAACCTGACCGCCACCCGTCCGCAACAGCCCTGGGCCGCACCGACCGCCACCGCCCCGGTCACCGCCGCCCTGCGCCTACCCGGCTCCAAGTCGATGACCGCACGGGCCCTGGTGCTCAGCGCGCTGGCCGGTGGCCCGTCGACGCTGCACGGGCCGCTGCGCGCCCGCGACACCGAACTCATGGCGGGCGGGCTGCGGGCGATGGGCGCCCACGTCTCGGTCTCCGACGACGACCGCTGGCTGGTCCGGCCGCACCGGCTGGTCGGCCCGGCCCACGTCGACGTCGGGCTCGCCGGCACGGTGATGCGGTTCGTCCCGCCGGTCGCCGGGCTCACCGAAGGGCGGGTCACCTTCGACGGCGACCCGCAGGCCCGGGTCCGGCCGCTCGGCCCGCTGATCGGCGCGCTGCGCTCGCTCGGCGTCCGGATCGACGCCCCGGAGACCGGCAGCCTGCCCCTGGTGGTGCAGGGCGTCGGCCGGGTCACCGGTGGCGAGGTGGTGATCGACGCCTCCGCGTCCAGCCAGCTCGTCTCCGGTCTGCTGCTCGCCGGGGCACGCTTCGACCGGGGCGTGGTGGTCCGGCACCAGGGCCCGCCGGTGCCCTCCGCGCCGCACCTGCGGATGACGGTGCAGATGCTGCGCGCCGCCGGGGCGGCCGTCGACGACACCGTCGACGACGTCTGGGTGGTCGAGCCGGGGCCGCTCGCCGGCCGGGGCTGGGAGATCGAACCCGACCTCTCCGGCGCGGTCCCCTTCTTCGCCGCCGCCATGGTCACCGGCGGCGAGGTGACGTTGCAGGGCTGGCCGCACAACAGCGTCCAACCGGTCGAGCAGCTCCGCTCGCTGCTGGACCGGATGGGCGGCGAGGTCACCCTGACCACCGCCGGGCTGACCGTGCGGGGCACCGGCACCGTGCACGGCCTGACCGCCGACCTGTCCGACGTCAGCGAGTTGACCCCGGCGCTGACCGCGCTCGCCATGCTCGCCGACTCGCCGTCGACGTTCACCGGCATCGGGCACATCCGGGGGCACGAGACCGACCGGATCGCCGCGCTGGCCCGCGAGTTCACCGGGCTCGGCGCCGACCTGACCGAGACCGCCGACGGGCTGGAGATCCGGCCCCGACCGCTGCGCGGAGGCCCCTTCCGCACCTACGCCGACCACCGGATGGCGCACGCCGCCGCGGTGGCCGGGCTCGCCGTCGGAGGCATCGAGGTGGACGACGTCGCGTGCACCTCGAAGACCATGCCGGAGTTCCCGGCACTATGGTCGGCGTTGGTGACCGGCAAGAGCTGACGGCGGAGGGGGCAGGTCCTGGCGACCAAGCGACGGGAGTACGACGAGGACGACGTACGGGTCCGGCCCGGCCGGTCCTCACGTCCGCGTACCCGGACCCGCCCCCGGCACGACGACGCGGTCGACGGGTTCGTCATCGCCGTCGACCGGGGCCGCTACACCTGCGTCCTCCCCGACGCCCCGGACGGCGCGGCCGTCACCGCGATGCGGGCCCGTGAACTCGGCCGCAAGTCGGTGGTGGTCGGCGACCGGGTGAGCCTGGTCGGTGACGTCTCCGGCGCGGACGGGGCGCTGGCCCGGATCGTCCGGATCGCCGAGCGGCGCTCGGTGCTGCGGCGCACCGCCGACGACGACGAGAACACCGCCGAGGGACGGCTGGAACGGGTGGTGGTCGCCAACGCCGACCAACTGGTGATCGTCAGCGCGCTGGCCGACCCACCGCCCCGGACCGGCTTCATCGACAGGTGCCTGGTCGCCGCGTACGACGCCGACATCGAGCCGTTGCTCTGCCTGACCAAGGCCGACCTGGCCGGCCCGGAACAGGTGGTCGGCTACTACACCGAGCTGGAACTGCCGTACGTGCTGGTCCGGCCCGACTCCGACCTCGACGCGCTGCGCGCCCTGCTCGCCGGCCGGGTGTCGGTGTTGGTGGGGCACTCCGGGGTGGGCAAGTCGACGCTGGTCAACCGGCTGGTGCCGGACGCCCTGCGGGCGGTCGGCGTGGTCAGCGCCATCGGCCGGGGCCGGCACACCTCCACCAGCGCGGTGGCGCTGCGACTGCCGCGTACCCCCGACGGCGACGGTGACCCGGGCTGGATCGTGGACACCCCGGGCATCCGCAGCTTCGGGCTGGCCCACGTCTCGGCCGAGAGCCTGCTGCACGGCTTCCCCGACCTGGTCGAGGGGACGGTGGACTGCCCACCCAACTGCCCGCACACCCCGGACGAGGCGGACTGCGCGCTGGACGCCTGGGTGGCCGCCGGCAAGGCCGACCAGCGCCGGCTGGCCTCGTACCGTCGGCTGCTGGCCTCCCGGGCCGGCGAGGGCGATCCCCGCGAGGTGGAGCGCAACCCCGGCGATCCGCTGGCCGGCTCCTGACACCTAGCGGGCCAGGCGGTCCAGCAGCTCGTCGAGCAGCGCCCGTTCGCCAGGGGTGAGGTCGCCCGGGTCGTCGCCGACCAGTGCGCGCAACGTCAGTGCGGCGCTCGCCCGGGTGGCGGGCGCATCGGCGGAGGGGGTGTGCAGGACCCCGGCCAGCGCGGCCTCGCGGACGCGTTCGGACAGCCCGAAGTCCGGCTCCGGCTGGCTGATCAAGGTGAGCGTGATGCCGACGTTGGCGGCGAGCACCTGTTCGGCGGCGTCGGCCGCCGGCACCTTGAGCATGCCCTGGACGGCGGCGCCGGTGAGCCGCTCGCGCAGCGCGGCGTGCGCGGGAGCGGTCACGGCGCACGGCCTTCCCGGTTCGGCCCGGCCGTAGAGCAGCCCGTAGAACGACGGGTGCTCCAGCCCGAACCGTACGTGGCGGTCCCAGCCCTCCCGCAGGTCGCCCAGCGGGTCGCCGGAACTCTCGACCGCCGTGTACTGGGTGAAGCCGTGGTTGGCCACGGCGTCGATCAGGCCCTGCTTGCTGCCGAAGTGGTGGTAGAGCGTCGGGGCCTGCACCCCGGCGCGTTCGCACACCGCCCTCGTGGACACCGTGCCGCCGCTCTCCAGCAACTCCGCCGTGGCGAGCAGGAGGCGATCCCGTGCGTTCTGCATGGTTGCTACAGTAGCGCATGTAGCGCTACATTGGCCGCTATAGCGAAAGGAGAAGTCCATGCGAACGTGGTTCATCACCGGGGGGACGCCAGGAGGGTTCGGCCTGTTCTATGCCGAAGCCGCACTGAACCAGGGCGACCAGGTGGCGGTGACCTCCCGTCGCCCCTCCGAACTGCGAGAATGGGCCGAACCGTACGGTGCCCGGGTGCTCGTACTCCCGCTCGACGTCACCGATGCCGAGCAGGTGCGGGCGGCGGTCCGCACGACGGAGGAACGGTTCGGCGGGATCGACGTACTGGTCAACAACGCGGGCCGGGGCTGGTTCGGCTCCATCGAGGGCGCCCCCGACGAGACGATCCGCCGCACGTTCGACCTCAACCTGTTCGCCGTGGTCGAGGTGATCCGCGCGGTCCTGCCCGGCATGCGGGCCCGCGGCGGCGGCTGGATCGTGAACATGTCGTCGGTGGCGGGCCTCGTCGGCGCACCGGGATTCGGCTACTACTCGGCGGCGAAGTTCGCCCTCGAAGGGCTGTCCGAGACGCTGCGCCACGAAGTCGAACAGTTCGGGGTACGCGTGCTCCTCGTGGAACCGGGAGCATTCCGCACCAACGCCTTCGCCGGCTTCCAGGACGAACCCGTCAACGAGACCGTCGACGCCTACGTGCCGCTGGTCGAGGGCGTCAAGGCGGCGTTCGTGGACCACAACGGCAGGCAGGAGGGCGATCCCGAACGCGGCGTCCAAGCCGTGATCGGCGCGCTGGCCGCACCCGTCCCGCCGCACCGGATCGTGCTCGGCAACTCCGGCTACGACGCCGTCGTCGCGATGCACGAGAACGCCCTCACGGAGCTGCGCGCGAACGAGAAGCTCTCGCGCTCGGCGGACTTCTGAGCCTGCCGACCGGACCTCCCGACCCGGCGGGCCTCCCGACCCGGCGAGCCTTCCGACCCGGCGAGCCTTCCGACCTGGCAGGTCTCCCGACCTGGCGGGCCTTCGCCGACCGTCATCCCGAACCTGAACTGATCACCATGCTGCACGGCCCATGGCGGGACGGCACCCGCAGCATCACCGTGCCGCCGAGCCGCCACCGGAACACGGGACGCACCCGCGCCCCGGCACCCGAGAAGATCTGGAGAGCACAATGGACACTGTCCACCTTCCCCAGGCCGTCGAGAACTTCGTCGCGGCCACCAACGCCCACGACCCGAACGCCCTGGCCGCGGTCTTCGCCGACGGGGCCACCGTGCACGACGACGGGACGGCCTACACCGGCGAGTCCGCCATCCGCGAGTGGATCCAGGTGCACCTGATCAACCCGAAGATCGTGATCACGCCGACCTCGTTCGCCGGCGACCGGCTGGTGGCCTCCGGGGACGGGGAGTTCCCCGGCGGGCCCCTGTCCTTCGCGTTCGTGTTCGGCATCCAGCACGACCAGGTCACCAACCTCGCGATCACCCCCGTCTGACCCCTCCCCGACCACAGCCGCCCCGCCCTTCCCAGCCCCCTCCCGCACCCCCGCCCCTCCACCACCCCCCTCCAGCACCCCCTCACCGTCCCTTCCCCCTCCACCGCCCCCTCCATCGCCCCCTCCGGCCGCACCGCCCGCCTCGCCGCCCAACCCGGCCCGGCGCTCCACCCCGCCACCCATGCCTCGCCTCCCGCCTGCCCCGCCTCGGGCCTCGCCGCCCCGCCTCGCTGCCCCGGCCTCCTCTCCCGCCCCGGTGATCAAGAGGTTTGCGTCAGTTGATCAAGAGGTTTACGTCAAGTTGAAGATCAAATTTGACGCAAACCTCTTGATCACCGGGGCGGGCAAGCGGGTGGGGGGAGGTTGGGGGGAGAGAGGGGGAGGAGGGGAGGTGGGGTGGGGTGGGGTGGGGTGGGGTGGGGTGGGGTGGGGTGGGGTGGAAGGTAGGGTTTCGGGGTGACGGGGTATGTGGGGGATATTGATCTTGCTCATCGGCTTGCGGATGCGGCCGACGCCATCTCGATGGACCGGTTCCGGGCGCTGGATCTGCGGGTGGCGGCGAAACCGGACCTGACCCCCGTCTCCGACGCAGACACCTCAGTCGAGCGGGAGATCCGGGCGCTGCTGGCCGCCCACCGGCCGGACGACGGGCTGCTCGGCGAGGAGTACGGCGAGCAGCCGGCCACCGGCCCGCACGACCGGCGGTGGGTGATCGACCCGATCGACGGCACCAAGAACTTCGTCCGGGGTGTGCCGGTGTGGGCCACCCTGATCGCCCTGCTGGAGGGGGACCGGCCGGTGGTCGGGCTGGTCTCCGCCCCGGCGCTCGGCAGGCGCTGGTGGGGTGCCGACGGCGTGGGGGCGTACGCCGGGCGCGACGCCGCCTCCGGTGAACCGATCGGGGTCTCCGGGGTCCGCGACCTCGCCGACGCCAGCTTCTGCTATTCGTCGCTGACCGGGTGGGAGGCGGCCGGCCGGCTGGACGCGGTGCTCCAGTTGATGCGCGACACCTGGCGCAGCCGCGCCTACGGCGACTTCTACGGCTACATGCTGCTGGCCGAGGGGGCACTGGACGTGATGGTGGAGCCGGAACTGTCACTGTGGGACGTGGCCGCCCTGGTGCCGATCGTGACCGCCGCCGGTGGCACCATGACCACGTTGGAGGGTGCTCCCGCCCCTGGTGGGACGGCATCCAGCGAGATCAGCGCGATCGCCACCAACGGGCCGCTGCACACCGAGGTGCTGTCCCGGCTGGGTCGGCCAACCGCGCGCTGAACGCACCGGCACTCTATTCTCGCCTGGTGGTGTCCTCCGGCTGGTGCTTCCTCGCGGCGATGATCGTCGCGTACGGCTTCGCCAACATGCTCCAGTCGGTCGCCGCCGCCCGGACCACCGTGCACCACACCTTCGACCCGGGGCTGCTGCTGCGGCTGGCCGGGCACCGGACGTACCTGATCGGGCTGCTCTGCCAGGTGACCGGCTTCGTGCTGGCCTTCCTGGCCCGGCGCGACCTGCCGCTGTTCCTGGTGCAGGCGAGCGTGGCGGCGGGCCTGGGGGTGACCGCCCTGCTGGGGGTGGTGGTGCTCAAGTGGCGGCTACCGGCCGCCGAGGTGGCGCTGCTGGTGCTGCTCTTCGCCGGGATCACCGCGCTGGTGCTCTCCGCCCAGCCGGCTCCCTCCAAGGGGCTCGGCACCGCCGGTCTGGTCGCCCTGGCGATGGCGCTCGGCGGGATCGGCCTGCTCGGCTTCTTCGCGGTACGCCTGCACGGGGCGCCCGGTTCGGTGGCGCTCGGCTCCCTGGCCGGGCTGGCGTTCTCCGCCGCCGCGGTGGCCGCCCGGCCGTTGGCCTCCGCACCGTCGGCCGAGGAGTTCGTCCGTGACCCGCTGCTCTACCTGCTGATCGCCCATTCGCTGGTGGGTCAGCTGCTGCTCGGCCTGGCGATGCAGCGGGGCTCCACGACGGCCGCCGTCGCCGCGATGGACGCCGCCGGGGCGGTGCCCGCCGCGATCGTCGGCCTGCTGCTGCTCAACGACAAGATCTGGCCGGGCCGGGAGTGGCTGGCTGCGGTCGGCTTCCTGATCACCCTCGCCTCGGTGATCGGGCTCACCCGGTACGCCGCACCCCAGCACCACCACGCGGTGGCCCGCACCCGGGAACGCGCCATGGTCGGCGCGGCCCCCCGCGCCTGACCGGTCGGCGGTCGGGGCGCGGTCAGACGCCGACCGGGCCGGTGGTCGTGGTGGTCGTCCCCGTGACCGGCGTCTCGACCTCCACCCCCACGGTGGCGTCCGGGCCGGCCGACGGATCGACCTCGACGTCCACCGGCACCGTCTCGGGCACCTCGACCGGGGTACGCCGACCCACCACCCGCTCGTAGAGCCGTTCCAGCGCGCCGGCCGTCCGCTCCCAGGTGTAGCTGCACCGCACCCGGTCCACCGCGGCGTGCCCGTAGGCGAACCGGCCCGCGTTGTCGGCGAGCAGCCGGCGCAGCGTCATGCCCAGCGTGCGGACGTCACCGGGGGGCACCAGCCGGCCGGTGACCTCGTCGACCACCGCGTCGGCGATGCCGCCCACGGCGTAGCCGACCACCGGCACCCCGCAGGCCATCGCCTCCAACGACACCCGCCCGGCCGAGGAGTAGTGCGGGGTGCAGGCGACCACGTCGGCCGAGCGGTACCAGGTGGCGAGTTGGTCGTGCGGCACCGCCCCGACCAGGGTGACCTGGTCGGCGACCCCGGTGCGCTCGGCCAGCTCGCGCAGCCGCCGGGCCTCCGCGTGGGTGGCCAGCTGGTCCGCCGGCGGCCCGCCGGCGATCACCAGTTCCGCGTCGCCGACCAGCCGCATCGCCCGGATCAGGTCGTCCTGGCCGTGTCCGGGGGACAGCCCGCCGACGGAGAGGATGCGGGCCCGCTGGTCGCGGGGGGCGGCCTCGCCGTCGGGGTGGAACCGTTCGACGTCCACCCCGGTCGGCACCATCGCCACCGAGGAGCGTTGCAGCCCCATCCGGGTCAGCTCGTCGACCTCGTCGTTGCACTGGGCGACGGCGACGTCCACCGCCCGGGTGAGCGCGCGCTCCAGCGGGATGCGTTCGCCGGGGCCGTCGTACTGGCGGCCGAGGTGGCGGCGCTGCTCGACGCCGAGCGAGTGGAAGGTCTGCACCACCGGGATGTCCGTTTCCCGGACCGCGTGCGCGGCGGCCAGGCCCCCGATCCAGTAGTGCCCGTGCACCACCTGCGGGGTCCACTCCCCCGTCCACCGGTCGGCCAGCCAGCGGCCGAACTCGGGCACGTACGGGACCAGGTCGCCGGTGGCGGTGGGCTGTGCCGGGCCGACGGGCACCCGTTCCACCAGGTACCCGTCGATCTCGACGCTCGCCGGCAGGGCCGGGTCGTCGCGGCGCTCGTACACCCGGACGTCGTGGCCGCGCCCGGCCAGCTCGCCGGCGACCCGAGCGACGTGCTCGTGGGTGCCGACGGGCGGTCCTTCCGCGTGCCGGGACGACCCGGCGTGCGCGCAGACGAGGCCGACGCGCATGGTGCACCTCCATGCGATCTGCAAGGGATGGTCTCCGGTCAGAGCGTCCCATTAACCGGGGCCCCACGAGCCGAAACCTCGCAGATCGGAAGCGGTCAGCGGGTCGATGGACCGGCTGTGGGGCGGCCCACACCGACCCGGGCCGGGGCGGGCCTGACCCGGGGTGAACCGTGGCTCACCTGAGTGGTCCGGATGATCAGTGGCTGCGCGGCGGCATGACCCGGCCCGACCCGGGGTACCGGGCGGAGATGCCGATGACCCGTACCCCCGCCGTCGCCGCCGTGGTGAATGCCGGCGTCACCGGCGGCGTCGACACCACCCCCCACGCCGTGCCGCGCCCGGCCCGGCGTCGCCGCGACGACGACCCGGCCCACCCGGGCCGGTCGGGCGCGACCGCGATGAGCCGCGCCGACCTGCCGACCCCCGGAACGGTCCGGCACCCCGGGACCGGATGCCAGGTGGTGGCTGACGAGTCCTCCGCGCTGGTCCGACTGGCCGGGACGCTGGGGCCGGTCGACGTCGACCGGGTCCGCGACGCGCTGCTCACCCGGCTCGTCGACCGGCCCGGTCCGATCCTGGTCGACGTGGCCGGGCTGCGCGGCGCAGGGCCCGCCGTCGGGCAACTGCTGACCGGGGTACGCCGGGCGGTACGCGACTGGCCCGCCGCCGACCTGCTGGTGGTCGACCCGACCGGGGCGGTCGCCGAGCGGGACGCGACGGAGCTGGCGGTCTACCCGACCCTGGACGCGGCGACCGCGGCCCTGGCCCGTACGCCGATGGCGGCGGTGCTGACCGAGGAGCTGACGCCGGCGGTCGGGGCGGCCCGGTGGGTGCGGGAACTGGTGACCGACGGGTGTGCCCGGTGGGGCGTGCCGGAGCTGGCCGAACCCGCCTGCATAGCGGCCACCGAGCTGGTCAACAACGTGGTGGCGCACGCGTCGACCCCGATGACGCTGCGGTTGGCCGCGCAGGGCGACACGGTGCACCTGGCGGTGCGCGACCACTCCCGGCGGCAGCCCCGCTACGGGGGGCTGGCCCCGCTCACCTCGGCCGGCGGCCGGGGGCTGCTGCTGATCGACACGGTGGCCCGGCGCTGGGGCAGCACCCTGCTCCCGGACGGCAAGGTGATCTGGTGTGTGCTGCACACCGAGGACGAGTCACACTGGCACCACGACTGATTGGTGCCCTTTCGTCCTGATCCGGGGAGCGGGACCCGGTTACCCGGGCCATGCCAGTGGGTAGTGCTCAGCCATGCGCGACGACGAGTTCCCGACCCCCGTGTCCGACCCCGAGGCGCTCGGCCTGCCCGACACCGCCGACGACGACTCGACCGCCGACGACGACGTGCTGACCGGCCGGGAGGCCGACGGCCCCGACCCGGCCCAGCTGCCCGGCGACCGTACCCCGGTGGCCGTCGACCACTTCGGCACCACCGCCGACGAGCAGCTCGACGGCGAGTCGCTGGACTACAAACTCGACCGCGAGCAGTACGAACGGCGGGCCGACGACCCGCTGGCCGGGCCGGTCGACCCGGACATCGCCGCCGAGGCGGAGAACGAGGAGGCCGCCGCGCAGGCCCAGCTCGACGCCGACGTGCTCGACCCGGGCCCCACCTCGGACCCGAACTCCCCGGTCTCGCTCTACGACCACGGTCAGCTCGGCACGGTCGCCGACGCGCAGGTGGGCCGGCTGGTCGAACCGGACGAGGGGGCCCGCACCGACCAGGAGACCGACAGCATCGCCTACGACGCGGGCGCGGCCGGCGGCGGCGCGAGCGCCGAGGAACTGGCCGTCCACGAGACCCGGCCGCCGGACGCGCACTGACCCCCGGTCGTCCGGGCCCGCACCGCTCAGTCGTCCAGGCCCCGCTCGATCGCGTAGCGGGTCAGCTCCACCCGGTTGTGCAGTTGGAGCTTGCCGAGCGTGTTCTGCACGTGGTTCTGCACGGTGCGGTGCGACAGCCCGAGCCGGCCGGCGATCTGCTTGTAGGACAGCCCCTTAGCCACCAGCCGCAGCACCTCGGTCTCCCGTTCGGTGAGCCGGGGTGCCGCGCCGGGCCCCTCGTCGCCCGTCCCACCGGCCGGCGGGTCCGCGGCGAGCCGCCGGTACTCGCCCAGCACCAGCCCGGCCAGGCCCGGGGTGAACACCGGCTCACCGGCCGCCGTCCGGCGCACCGCGTCCAGGAACTCCGCCGGAGCCGCCGACTTCAGCAGGTAGCCGGTGGCCCCGGCCTTCACCGCGTCCAGCACGCCCTGCTGCTCGCCGCTGGCCGACAGCATCAGCACCCGGACCCGGGGCAACGCATCCCGCAGGCCCTGGATCACCTCCACCCCGGAGATATCCGGCAGTTGCAGGTCGAGCACCACCACGTCGGGGCGGGCGGCGGCGGCCACCCGGACCGCCTGGCGTCCCTCCCCGCTGGTCGCCACCACCAGGTGCCCGGCCTCGGTGAGGTCCCGGGCCACCCCCTCCCGCCACATCGGGTGGTCGTCGACCACCATCACCCGTACCCCGGTCATCGGCTCCTCCTCGACACCATCAGTTCGATCTCGGTGCCCTCCCCCGGCGTCGAGATGATCCGCACCTCGCCGCCGAGGTCGGTCATCCGTCCCCGGATGGCCTGCGCCACTCCCAGCCGACCCTGCCGGGCCGCCTCCACCAGCCGCCCCTCCGGGATGCCCGGCCCGGCGTCACGCACCGACACGGTCACCGTGTCGCCCTCGTCCTCGACCAGCACCCAGGCCCGCCCGTCGGCGTGCCGCCGCACGTTGTCCAGGGCCGCCGCCGTCGCGGCAGCCACCTCCCGGGCCACCGACGCGGGCAGCGGCACCGGGGTCGCCGGGGCGGAGACCTGCACCGTCGCCGAGGCGTACCCGGACAGCAGGGACCGCAGGTCGATCTCGCCGACCGGGTCGGCGGGGGACGCCGGCGGGGTTCCGGAGATCAAGGCGCGTAACGCCAGCTCCTGCTGGCCGGCGAGCCGGGCAAGCTCCCCGGCCTCCCCGTCGAGGTGCGCGCCGCGCCGCTGGACCAGGGACAGCACCTGCAGCACCGAGTCGTGGATGTCCCGGGCCAGCCGTTCCCGTTCCCGGGTCGCCGCCTCCAGCTCCACCGCCCGCTGCAACCGTTCCTCGGTGCTCACCGCCAGCCGGGCCACGTGCCCCACCACCGCCCCGGCGAGCAACAGCAGGATCGCCCCGGTCAGCGAGGACGGGCCGATCCGGCCCCGGGTGGCGAGGTCCGTGCCGCCGACCAGCAGCGCGGCCATGGTGCCGCGCCGCCGGCCGCCGGAGACCGCCCAGGCCAACACCGGCCCGGCCAGCCACGCCACGGCCAGGGCGGGCACCCCGGCGGCCAGCGCCGGGCGTCCCACCACCCACGGCGTGACCGCCAGGATCGCCAGGACCACGCCGAGGTCGGCCAGGAGCAGCGGCCAGCGCCGGTTGGCCGGCCGGGCGTACCCGACCGCCGTCACCCCGGACCAGGCCAGCATCACCAGCAGTACGCCGCCCGCGGCGACCGGGTGGGCGTACCGGCCGGCGTCGCGCAGGACCAGCAGGCCGACGTACGCCAGCGAGGCGAACCGGAAGACCGCGACGGACCGCCACAGCGGGTCGGCGAAACCTCCCGGCGGGGACGACGGCATGGCCGCCACGATGCCACAGTCCCAGGTCAGCCGGCCGGGCCGGTCCGTGCGGGCCGGAGAACCCTGACGTACGGTAGAAATAGCGTGAAAAACTCCGAGATCGCTGTCGGGACAGGGCCCATGACGAACGCAGAGCTTCCCACACCGCGTACGGTGGTGCCCATCGAACCTTCCCTTCTCATCGCCGAGGCGTTCGACCAGGCACAGGTGACCGAGCTGAGACACTCGGTCAGCTCCTGCGCGCACGCCGCCGGCCTGGCCGGGCAGCGGCTCGACGACTTCGTGCTGGCGGTCAACGAGCTGATCACCAACGCGGTCCGGCACGGCGGCGGCCGGGGCTGGCTGCGGCTCTGGCGACGCCCCGGCGAGCTGGTCTGCGAGGTCTCCGACCACGGCACCGGCATCAGCGAGCAGCGGCTCGACGACCACAGCCGGCCCGCCCCGGACACCGCCGGCGGCTGGGGGCTCTGGCTGGCCCGGGAACTCAGCGACGCGATGGAGGTCGAGAGCGGCGCGGCCGGCACCACCGTGCGGATCAGCGCCGCCGCCGGCTGACCCGCCGGATCGGGTCAGCCGAACAGGGCGCTCACCGACTCGCCGTTGTGGATCCGGCGCATCGCCTCGGCCAGCGCCGGGGCCACCGAGAGCACCGTCAGCTCCGGCACCCGCTTGTCCTGCGGGATCGGCACGGTGTTGGTGCAGACGATCTCGCGTACCCCGTCGACGGCGGCGAGCCGGGTCAGCGCGCCGCTGGAGAACAGGCCGTGCGTGCAGGCCAACCGGATCGACCGGACCTTGCGTTCGTGCAGGTGGCCGATCAGCTCCACCACCGTGCTGCCCTTGGCGATCTCGTCGTCCAGCACGATCACGTCCCGGTCGGCCACCTCACCGATCACCGTGCTGATGGTGACCCGGTCGTCGCTGAACCGCTGCTTCGCCCCGGCCGCGACCGGGGTGCCGAGCATCCGGGCGAACGCCGCCGCCTCCTTCGCGTTGCCCAGGTCCGGCGAGACCACCACCGTGTTGCCCAGGTCGCGCCCCCGGAAGTGGGCGGCCAGTTCCCGCAGCGCGTGCAGGTGGTCGACCGGGACGCTGAAGAAGCCGTGCACCTGCGGTGAGTGCAGGGTCATCGCCAGCACGCGGTGCGCGCCGGCCGAGGTGAGCAGGTCGGCCACCAGCCGGGCCCCGATGGAGATGCGCGGGGCGTCCTTCTTGTCCGACCGGGCGTACGCGTAGTGCGGCAGGACCACGGTGATCCGCCCCGCCGACGCGCCCCGGGCGGCGTCGATCATGAGCAGCAGCTCCACCAGGTTCTCCTGCACCGGCGGCACCAGCGGCTGGATCAGGAAGACGTCCCGCTCCCGGCAGTTCGCCTGCAACTGCACCTCGAGGCAGTCGTTGGCGAACCGGGACACCCGCACCGGGTGCAGCGGCACCCCCAGGTGGGCGCAGATCTCGGCGGCGAGGTCGGGATGGGCGGTTCCACTGAACACGGCGATGTCGCGCACGTCTGGAGATCGTACGGACCCGTGCCGGTTCTCCCGTCGACCCGGGCCCGGTACGGTGCCGAAATGACCGGAGAGTACGTCGCCGCCATCGACCAGGGCACCACCTCGTCGCGGTGCATCGTCTTCGACCGGGCCGGTGGGATCGTCGCCGTCGCCCAACGCGAGCACCGGCAGATCTTCCCCCGACCCGGCTGGGTCGAACACGACGCCGAGGAGATCTGGGCCAACGTCGAACGGGTGGTCCGCGACGCGCTGGCCGACGCCGGCACCGGCCCGGACGGGTTGGCCGCCGTCGGCATCACCAACCAGCGGGAGACCACCGTGGTCTGGGACCGGGCCACCGGCCGGCCGGTGGCCAACGCCGTCGTCTGGCAGGACACCCGTACCGGTCCGCTGCTGCGCGAGCTGGCCGAGTCGTACGGCGAGGAACGGCTGCGCGCCCGTACCGGGCTCACCCTGGCCACCTACTTCGCCGGCCCGAAGCTGCGCTGGCTGCTGGACAACGTCGACGGGCTGCGGGAACGCGCCGAACGGGGCGAGGTGCTGTTCGGCACGATGGACAGCTGGCTGATCTGGAAGCTGACCGGCCGGCACGTCACCGACGTCACCAACGCCAGCCGGACCATGCTGATGGGCCTGGAGACCCTCGACTGGGACCCGGAGCTGCTCGACGCACTGCGCATCCCGGCCGCGATGCTGCCGCAGATCCGCAGCTCGGCGGAGGTCTACGGGACGGCCCACGGGGTGCTCGACGGGGTGCCGGTGGCCAGCGCGCTGGGCGACCAGCAGGCGGCCCTGTTCGGGCAGACCTGCTTCCAGCCCGGCGAGGCGAAGTGCACCTACGGCACCGGGAGTTTCCTGCTGCTCAACACCGGGGCCAGCCCGGTGCCGTCCAGTCACGGCCTGCTGACCACGGTGGCCTACCGGATCGACGGCCAGCCGGCCGCGTACGCCCTGGAGGGGGCGATCGCGGTGACCGGGTCGCTGGTGCAGTGGCTGCGGGACAACCTCGGGTTGATCTCCTCGGCCGCCGAGGTCGAGGAGCTGGCCGCCACCGTGGACGACAACGGGGGCTGTTACGTGGTGCCCGCCTTCTCCGGACTGTTCGCGCCGCACTGGCGCAGCGACGCCCGGGGGGTGATCGCCGGGCTGACCGGCTACATCACCAAGGGGCACCTGGCGCGGGCGGCGTTGGAGGCGTCGGCCTGGCAGACCCGCGAGGTGGTCGACGCGATGAACGCCGACTCCGACGTGGCGCTGCGCCGGTTGCGGGTGGACGGTGGGATGACCGCCAACGGCCTGCTGATGCAGTTCCTCGCCGACGTGCTGGCGGTGCCGGTGGTGCGCTCCCGGATCACCGAGACCACCTGCCTCGGCGCGGCGTACGCGGCCGGCCTGGCGGTCGGCTTCTGGCCCGACCTGGCCACCCTGCGCGCCCAGTGGCGCTCCGACGCGCAGTGGGAGTCCCGGATGGACCCGGCGCACCGGGAGCGGGAACTGGGCCGGTGGCGCAAGGCGGTCGCCCGCACGCTCGACTGGGTCGACTGACTCCGGTCGGCGGCCCGCCGGTCGGTCGGTCCCCGTCGTACCGACCGATACGATCAGTCGGGGGGATGCCACATGCAGACAGTCGGTCCATATGCGCTGCACCGCAGGCTCAGCTCGTGCGAGTTGGGCGAGGTCTGGGCCGCACGGGACGCCGCCGAGCGGCCGTTCACCGTGGCCGTGCTCGCGCCGGCCGCCGCCGAGGGCGGCTGGCGGGAGGCGTTCGCGGCGGCGGCCAACACGCTGGCCCGTTCCGACGGCCTGCCGATCACCGGGGCCAACCACACCGGCCCGGTGCCCTGGGTGGCCTGCGCCGCCGAGCAGGGCGCCGGGGCCGCACACGTCTTCCTAGCGCTGGGGCAGCGCCTCGTCCCGGCCGGGGAGCCCCCGGCCGGTGGCCCTCCGGCCGGACCGTCGGGCGCGCCCGCCCCGGCGCACCGGCCGACCGCCGGGGCACCCGCCACCGGGACGCCGCTCGCCGGGGCACCCGCCGCCGGGACGACGGCCGCCGCAGCCGGGGCGGCCGGGACACCGGCACCGGACGGGCACCGCACCGACGGACCGGCGGGCCCGACCCGGCCGGGGGTGCCCACCTCGTCGACCGGCTCCGCCCCGTCAGCCGGGGCTGTCGCCTCGCCCGGGCCTGCTTCCTCGGCCGGGCCTGCTTCACCCGCCGGGCCTGCGGCGGTCACCGGCGGTACGGTGCCGCCGGCTGTCGCACCCCGCCCGACCGCCCCGACCCACCCGACGCCCCCGCACCCGACCGCCCCGCCGCAGGCCAGCCCGCCGCAGCGCGCACCGCAGCAGGCCGGACCCCACCGGGTGGCCCCGCAGCAGGCCGGTCCGCATCCGGCACCCCCGCGCCAGGTGACCCCGCCGCAGGTCGGCCCGCACCAGATGGCCCGGCAGCAGGCAGGCCCACAGCAGGCGGTGCCGCAGCGGGTGGGACCGCCGTACCCGCCGACGCCCCTGGCGGCACCGTTCCCGCCGGCACCGTTCCCGCCGGTTGCGGGCCCGGCGCGCGGACGGGGTCGGGCCGTGCTGTGGTCGGTCCTGGTGGCCCTGCTCGCGGCGACGCTCGGGGCGACCGGCGGCTACCTCGTCGCCGCCCGGACGGCCGACGGGCCGGCCAGCGTCGCCGCGCCGGCCTCCGCGACCCCGAGCGTCGACCTGGGGCTGCCGGGCACGCCGCCGCGCCGGCCGGGGGTGGAACCGCCGGTCGGCGGCGGCTGGCCCGCCGGAGCGCCCACCTTCGCCGGCACCGAGCCGACCCGGGAGATCACCGGCCTGGCCGGGGTCGACTTCAGCTTCCGGGTGCCCACCGGCTGGAGCTGCACCGAAGCCGCCCGCACCAGCGGTTCGGCGCACTACCGGTGCGGCGTACCGGCCGCCGACGGGTCGATCATCGGTGGCGACCTGGTCGTCAGGCAGTGCCCCCGGCTCTGCACCGACGAGCGCCGCACCGCGCTGCGCCGGCAGGAGGAGGCATGGGGGTTGCAGTGGATCCGCAGCGGCGAGTTCACCACCTGGGCGGAGACCGCCCGGGTGGACGGTGCGCCACGCTACGGACTGGTCTACCTCTCCTACTGGCGCAGCGTCCCGGAGGACGCGATCGACAGGCAACTGGTGTTGCGGATGACCGCGCCCCCGGACCGCGCGGACGAGGTGCGCAAGGTGGCCGCCTCGGTGCGCGAGGCCACCTTCACCATCTGACGCGGGGGCGAGACCACCCCCGCCCGCCCGGTACCCTTCGACCGGACGTCGACGACGAACCGGTCCGTCCTTCCACGACCGAGCGGGGCCATGTGCGCATGCTGACTGTCTCCCCTGACCGAGCCGGGGCCTGTCCGACCATCACGGACGCGTTGGAGATCGCGCCGGACGACGCGGTCGTCTCGATCGCCCCCGGCGTCTACCCCGAATCGCTCCGGCTCGACGGCCGGCGGGTCCGGCTGGTGGCCGCCGGCGAGCCGGGCTCGGTCATCGTGGACGGTCGCGCCGCCGGACGGCCGACGGTGGCCTGCACCGGCGGCGAGGTGCTGTTGCAGGGGCTGGTCGTGCAGGGCGGCGACTACCCGGCGGTGGAGGCGGTCGGCGGTCGGCTGCGCATGGAGAAGTGCCAGGCCAGCGCCGGGTACGCGGCAGCCGTGTCGGTACGCGACGGGGCCCGGATCGAGGCCGTCGAGGTCACCGTCACCGGCGGCCAGCACGGGCTGGTCGTCTCCGACGCGGGCGGCACGGTCGAGCAGTGCGAGATCCGCGACGTCACCGACGACGGGATCATCGTGCGGCTCGGTGCCGACCCGACCATCCGCAACTGCACCGTCGTCGCCGCCGGCTTCCGGGGCGTGTACGTCTACCAGGCGGCCCGGCCCACCATCGAACGCTGCGACATCTCCGGCACCGGCGACGCCGGCATCGTGGTCGCGTTGCAGAGCAGCCCCACCATCGTGGACTGCTGGGTGCACGACACCCGGGGCGTCGGCATCGACGTCGGCCGGGGCTGTGGCGGCACGATCGAGGGCAGCCGCACCGAGCAGACCGCCACCCCCGGCGTCCGGATCGCCGAAGGGGCCGGCACCGTGTTCCGGGCGGCGGAGGCGGGCGGGCGGCCGATGGCCGGGGTGAGCGCGGGCGGCGGGACGGTCGGCCAGGACGAGCGGAGGGTCGAGGAACTCCTCGCCGAGCTCGACTCGATGATCGGCCTGGCCGGGGTGAAGGCCGAGGTGCGCTCGCTGATCGACGAGATCCAGGTCAACGAGTGGCGACGCGACGCCGGCCTGCCGGTGGGCGCGGTCAGCCACCACCTGATCTTCACGGGCGCGCCGGGCACCGGCAAGACGACGGTGGCCCGGGTCTACGGGCAGTTGCTCAAGGCCCTCGGGGTGCTGCCCAACGGCCAGTTCCGGGAGGTCTCCCGGCGGGACCTGGTCGGCCAGTACATCGGGCACACCGCCGAGAAGACCTCGTCGGTGTTCACCGAGGCGCTGGGCGGGGTGCTGTTCATCGACGAGGCGTACACCCTCTCCCGGGCCGGGGGTGCCGGCGGCGACTTCGGCCAGGAGGCGATCGACACCCTGGTCAAGCTGATGGAGGACCACCGGGACCAAGTGGCGGTGATCGTCGCCGGGTACACCACCGAGATGGCCGCCTTCCTCGACGCCAACTCCGGGCTGGCGTCCCGGTTCGCCAAGACGCTGGAGTTCGAGAACTACAGCCCGGTCCAGTTGGTCGACATCGTCGGCCGGATCGCCCGCACCGACGAGTACCTGCTCGCCGACGGGCTGACCGACGGGCTGCTGGAGTGGTTCGGCCAGATCGAGCGGGACCAGAACTTCGGCAACGCCCGGGAGGCGCGCAAGCTGCTGGAGGGGATGCGCAAGGCGCAGTCCGGGCGGCTGCGCGCGCTGGGCCGGATGCCGAGCCGGGACGACCTGCGCACCCTCGTCCTGGACGACCTGCTCGCCGCCACCCGGTGACCGGGATGTCGCCCACCGGGGGCACCGGAGCCCGCAGCGACGCGCCGACCGCCCTGATCGTCCGGGTCCGGGACGCGCCACCCGAGCCGGCCGCCCCGTGGCGGCCCACCGAGGCCGACCAGCCGGCCCCGCCGGAGCCCCTGGACGCGCCCTGGCTGCGTCACCTGGCCCGGCTGCTGCCGATGGTGCTCGTCGCCGTCCTCGGCGGGATCGGGGTGAACCGGCCCGGCCTGTGGGAGGACGAGCTGGCCACCTGGGGCATGGTCACCGTCGGGTTCGACGACTTCGTGGCGGTGCTGCGCAACGTCGACGCCTCCATCGGCCCGTACTACCTCCTGCTGCGCGGCTGGGTGGCGCTGGCCGGCAGCTCCGACGTCGCGCTGCGGGTGCCGTCGCTGCTGGCCATGACGGCGGCGGCCGGCCTGGTCGCCGCGATCGGCCTGCGGATCGGCGGGCTTCGGGTCGGGCTGGTGGCCGGCCTGCTGTTCGCGGTGCTGCCGACCACCTCCCGGTACGCGCAGGAGGCCCGGCCGTACGCGTTCGCGGTGTGCGCCGCGGCGCTGGCCACCCTGCTGCTGGTCCGGCTGCTGGACCGGCCCCGGTTCCTGCGCTACACGGGATACTCGGCCGTGGTGGCGTTGCTGGGGCTGATGCACCTGGTGGGCCTGCTGCTGCTCGCCGCGCACGCGCTGGTCGCCTGGCGGGGGGCGCAGCGCCGGCGCGGCTTCTTCGGTTGGCTCGGTGCGGCGGCGGTCGGTGTGCTGCCGGTCCTGCCCGTGCTCTGGTTCGGTAGGCAGCAGACCGCCACGCAGATCAACTGGATTCCGCCGGTCACCCTGGACCGGCTGGTCGACACGCCTGAGGCGCTGTTCGGCGGGCCGCTGCTCGCCGGCGCGGTGCTCGCCCTGGCCTTCCTCGGCATGTCGATGCGCCAGCGATCGGCGGTGGCCACCGCCTGGCTGGTGTTGCCCACCGCCGGTCTGCTGGCCGCCGCCCAGCTCACCCCGCTCTGGTTGCCGCGCTACCTGCTGTTCACGGTGCCGGCCTGGGCGCTGGTCGCCTCGCTGGCGTTGCGGCGCAGTTCACTGCTGCGGGGCACCGCCGCGATGCTGGCGATCGGGCTGCTCGGCATCCCGGTGCAGGTCGAGATCCGCGGCGTCACCGGCCACAGCCAGGGCACCAAGGACATCGCCGCCGTGCTGCGGGCGCACGCGCGCCCCGGCGACACCCTGGTGTACGGCCCGTTCGACGCCGGTGACCAGCGCACCAGCCGGGACGCGGTGAACCGGTACGTCGACGAGAGCTGGCGACCCCGGGACGTGCTGATGACCGTACCGGCCCGTAGGCAGGGCACCCTGGGCGCGCGGGAGTGCGCCGACCGGGACGTACCGGTGTGTCTGGGGCGTCCGGAGCGGGTGTGGGTCGTCCGCAAGGGGGCGTTCGACGACCCGGTGCAGCGGATCGGCGCGGCGAAGGAGGCCGCGCTCAAGCCGTACGCCGTCGAGCGCACCTGGCGGGTCCGGGGCTTCAGCATCGGGCTGCTGGTGCGCAAGTCGGAGGCGGGGAAGTGAGCCCCCGGGCCGGCGCGGGCCGCACCGACGAGACGACGGAGTTCCACCGTCAGGTGCCGCCGCCCCGCCCCGCCCCGACGGCGCCCCCGCCCTCCCGCGGCCCGGCGACGGTGCCGACACGCCGGGGCCCGGCGACGGTGCCGACCCCGCGCGGGCCGGCCGCGGCACCGAATCCGGTGGGGCCGGCGGCGCGGGAGGTGGTGGCTCCGGCGGCGCTGGGTCGACCGGCGACGGTGGACCCGTCCCTGCCGCTGCCGCCTGACGACGACGAGAAGGCCGCCTACCGGCACCGTCGGCTGCCGGTGCTGATGGTCGCCTCGTTCGTCAGCTTCACCGGGCTGCTCACCAGCCAGTTGCTCTTCGTCCGGATGGCGCCCTGGCTGTTGGCGCTGCTGCCGTTGTTCGGCTTCACCGTCCTCTACTACCTGATCTCGGCGACGGTGAACATCGGCACGCCCGGGTTCGACCTGGACCGGCACCGCCGGCTGGTCCGCGACTTCCGCCCGCCCGTGCACCCGTCGGTGGACGTGTTCCTGCCGGTCTGCGGCGAGGCGACCGAGGTGCTGCGCAACACCTGGGAGCACGTCAGCCGGATGGTCGACCACTACCGGGGCCGGGTGCACGTCTACGTGCTCGACGACTCGGCGACCGACGAGCGGGAGGCGATGGCGCTCGCCTTCGGCTTCGTCTACCAGCGCCGCCCCAACCGGGGCTGGTACAAGAAGGCCGGCAACATGCGGTACGCGTACCAACGCACGCTGGGCGAGCACATCCTGGTGCTGGACGCCGACTTCACCCCCCGGCACGACATGCTCGACGAGATGGTGCCCTACCTGGCCGCCGAGCCGGACCTCGGGATCGTGCAGTCCCCGCAGTACTTCCGGGTGCACGCCGGCCAGGGCTGGCTGGAGCGCGGGGCCGGGGCGGTGCAGGAGCTGTTCTACCGGATGGTGCAGGTGTCCCGGCAGCACCACGAGGCGGCGATCTGCGTCGGCAGTTGTGCGCTCTACCGCCGGGAGGCGCTCGACGCGATCGGCGGTTCCACCCTGATCGAGCACTCGGAGGACGTACACACCGGGTTCGACATGCGGCGGCGCGGCTGGCGGCTGCGCTACCTGCCGGTGCCGTTGGCCACCGGGCTGTGCCCGGCCGACGTCAGCTCGTTCTTCACCCAGCAGTACCGCTGGTGTGCCGGCTCGATGAGCCTGCTCGGGTCGACGAAGTTCTGGAACACCCGGATGCGGCTGCGCACCCGGCTGTCGTACCTCTCCGGGTTCTGCTACTACCTGCACACCGCGCTGTTCACCTTCGTCGGGCCGCTGGTGCCGATCGTGCTGCTGGCCTGGTTCCCGCAGTCGGTGGCCCCGGCCAACTACCTGTGGATCGTGCCCAGCCTGGTCTACAACCTGGTGGTCTTCCCGCTGTGGCACCGGTGCGCCTACCGGGTGGAGGCGTGGACCGTGAAGATGATCTACGGCTGGTCGCACGCCTTCGCCATCTGGGACCTGCTGCGCGGGCAGAGCATGGGCTGGCAGCCCACCGGCGGCACGGGACGCAAGAACAGGACGGGTCGACTGTGGTGGGGAATGGCCGTCTGCACGGCGGGCAGCGGAGCACTGTGGACCGGTCTGGCCGCCCACCGGATGATCACCGACGACCTGTGGACCTTCGCGCCGGCCTTCCTCGGTGGCGCGTTCTACCTGGCCGTCGCGTTGCAGGCGCTGCTGGTGAAGCCGGCGCGGGACATCCGTCCGGAGCGTTCCCGGTGACCTCCCGTCAGCTGTTCACCATCGTCACGATGTTCGTGATCGGGGTGTTCGGCTACGCCGCGCTCGCACCCAGCCCGGCCAGCCGTCCGGCCCGGTTCGCCACCGAACCCAGCGCGTCGCCCTCCCCCACCGGCCCGCCCCCGGCGTACGACGTCCGCCCGCTGGTCCAGCCGCAGGGCCGCTACCTGGGGGTGGCGCTCAGCGGCGCACCGCAGGACATGAGCCGGGTCGACCGCTTCGCCGACCTGGTCGGCAGCAAACCCAACATCATCACCATCTACGAGAGCTTCGACGACGAGTTCGCCGCCGCCGAGGTCCGCCGGGTCCACCGGTACGGCGCACTGCCGATCGTCCGTTGGGAACCGTTCAAGGCGAAACTGAAGGACATCGCCGCCGGGCGGCACGACCCGTACCTGGTGGAGTTCGCCGTCGCGGTACGCCGGCTCAACCTGCCGGTGGCGCTCACCATCGCGCACGAGATGAACGGCCACTGGTACTCCTGGGGCGCGCACGACAACACCGCCAAGGAGTTCGTCGCCGCCTGGCGGCACATCCACGCCGTCTTCGCCCGCGCCGACGCCACGAACGTGATCTGGACGTGGACCCCGAACGTGGTCAACCCGGTCCCGTCGGTGAAGCTCGCCCCGCTCTACCCCGGTGACGCGTACGTGGACTGGGTCGGCATCGACGGCTACTTCACCAGGCGCGGCGAGCAGACCTTCGACGACCTGTTCGGCCCCACCATCACCCAGGTCCGGAAGTTCACCGCCCGGCCACTGCTGATCGTGGAGACCGGGTCCGAACCGGGCGCGATGCGTCGCCGGGCGGTCGACGAACTCTTCACCGCCATCCGCAAACGCCCCGACCTGCTCGGGTTCGTCTACTTCAACCAGAAGGGCTCCGGCGACTGGGTGATCGACTCGGACCGGCCGGCGCTCGCCGCGTACCGGTCCGGCGCGGCGGCCGACCCCCGGACCGGCTTCCGGGTCGGCTGACCCCGGGCCGCCGACCCACGGGCCCCGGGGCGCTGCGGCGGGTTCCTATGATGAGGGCGGCCTGCCGTGGGCGGGCCAACACGGGTCGATGCGTCTGGGGGGCAGCCGGAGATGACCGGAGCACCACGGCCGGCACGCGCCACACTCCGGCCGGACGACCCCGCCGCCCGCGTGCACCTGGCACCCCGCCGCCGGCCCGGCCGGATCGGCGAACTGCACGTGCTGCAACTGCTCCTGCTGGAGGCGGTGCTGCTCGGCGTCCTCGCCAGTGGACTGTTCGGGATGCCGGTGCTGGTCGTCGCCGCGCTGTGCGGCGTACTCCTGCTGACCGTGGTGTTCCTGCGCTCGCGGGGCCGCTGGTGGCTGGAGCGGCGGGCCCTGGCCCGGCAGCAGCGGCGACGGGCCGCCGCGCCGGTCCCGGTCGCCGCCGACCCGGGATTGGACGCCCTGCAACGACTCGCGCCCGGCCTGTCGGTGGGCACCGTGGCGATGGCCGACGGCACCCGGATCGGGGTGGCCCGCGACGACGCCGGCTGGTTCGCGGTGGCCGCCGTCGACGGCTCCGGGCCGACCGGCGACGCGCCGGCCGGCCTGCCGCTGGACGTGCTGGCCACCGCGCTGGCCGAGTCCGGCCAGCCGGGCACCGTGCTCCAGGTGGTGACCAGCACCGTGCCGGCCGGCGGTCCGACCGGCGACCCGACGGCCCCCGCCCGGGAGTCCTACCGGCAGTTGCTGGCCGACCTCGGCGGCACCCCCGTCCCGGCCGGGCGGGCGACCTGGGTGGCGGTCCGGCTGGACGCCCGCGCGCTCGCCGAGGCGGTCGGCGACTACGCGGTCGACCTGGGCGTCGCCCCCTCGGTGGTGGCCGCGCTGGCCCGGCAGACCGGCAGGTCGCTGCGCCGCAGCGGGGTCGAACACCGGCTGTTGGACGCGCACGGCCTGCTCGCCGCCGTCGGCCGGTCCTGCGGCTTCACCCCCGGCCTCCCGGCCGGTGCCGCCGGAGTGCGTGAGGAGTGGTCGGCGTGGCACTGCGGCCCGATCGCGCACCGCTCGTTCTGGATCCGCCGCTGGCCGCCCGTCGACCGGGCGGCGGCCATGCTCGGCTGGCTGGAGACGCTGCCGGCGTCGCTGGTGACGGTGTCGTTGACGGTGGCCACGAACGGGCCGGGTGAGGATCTCGACCTGCGCGGCCTGGTCCGGGTGACCGGGCCGGCGGAGCTGCTGCCGCAGCTGTGCGGGCCGGCGGTCGACGGGGTACGACAGGCCGGCGGGGAACTCTTCCCGCTCGACGGCGAACACGGCCCGGCGGTGTACGCGTCGGCACCGACGGGAGGTGGCGCGGGATGACCGGCCCTGGTGACGAACGGCATACGGCGGTGCCGGCCACCTTCGGCACCTCCCCCGACCAGCCGGCCGGACCGTACCGCGACCCGGTGGGTGGGCCGTACCCGCAGGGGCCGGCGGTGGCCGGGGGGCACCCGGGCGGGGCGGTCGCCTCGGCCGCCGTACCGCCGCCGGTGGCCGCACCACCGGGCACCGCGCCGCCTGTCGGCACGGACGCGCCGGTGCTGGGCACGTCCCGCACCCGGGTCGACGCGGACGCCGACGCGACAGGCGTCGCCGCCGCGACCGCGCTGGCCACCGCCGACCCGCTGACCCGGGCCCTGGCCAGTCCGCTGGCCGCCCCGGAGAGCCATCCGTCCGCTCCCCCCGGCCCACCGCCGGCCCACCTCCCCGGGGTCGGCGACGCCTCCGGTCGGGGCGGGCCGTCCGGTCGGCTGCCCCGGCTGCGGATCGGCACCCACGCGGTCTCCCCGGCGGCGCTCGCCCGGCTCAGCCCGAGCCCGCTCCCGGCCGGTCTGGTGCTCGGCGCGGACCGCCGTCGGGCGGCGGTCACCATCCGGTTGTTCCGCCCGGAACCGACCCGGGTCGTCCTGGTCGGCGGGGTGTGGGCGGGTCAGCTCGTCGCCTTCCGGGCGCTGGCCCTCGGTGCCCGGGTCGTCGTGGTCACCGCCGACCCGGGAACCTGGACCGGGTTCGGCCCGGCAGCGCTCGGCCGGGCCGCCGACCGGGTCGAGGTACGCGTCGACGGCCGCCCGGTGCCCGCCGCCGGCACCGCCGGGCAGCCCACCCTGATCGTGCGCGACCTACCGCCGCACGCGCCCGGATCGACCATCCCGGGCCCGTGGCAGGCCGAACTGACCGTGCTGCGGCGGCTCGATGCCGGCACCGCCCCCGCCCTGCGCGACAGCGACCTCTGCGTGCTGCAACGACTCTCCGCCGACGAGTCCGTGACCGCGCAGCAGGCGCTGCGGCTGCCCCCGGACAGCGGCCGGTTCCTGCGGGTGATGGCCGACGACATGCTCACCCTGGTCGGCGGCGGCGCGGACCGGCACCTGTGGATCAGTCAGACCCCGGTCGAGCAGCACCTGCTGGGCGTGCCGCGGCGCTGACGAGCAGCCGCGCGAGGCGCTTCTTCCGGCCGTTCTCGCGGACGATCCAGGCCACGTCGCCGTCGTCGACGGCGGCCAGCGCCCGGAACGCCGGCAGGCCACCGGCCGGATCGGCGGCCACGGCGACACTCCAGCAGTAGCCCAACGCCTGACGCAGGGCCCGGACGTCGTCGTCGCGACGCTTGTCGGCCGGCAGCGCGGCCAGGCCCGCCGTCGCCCGTCCGCACAGGGCGACGGCGCGGGCGGCGGCCTCCGCAGCGGTCAGCAGGCGCGGTTCGCACACGGCCGCGACGGCCGCCCGCCGGACCAGCGGGTGCGGGTCCCCGACCCAGGCCGTGCCGAGGTCGAGCAGGCGGGGCAGGTCGGCGTCGCCGAGCCGCTGCAACGCCAGGGCCACCGCCTCGCGTACCCGCCAGCGGGGGTCGGTCGCGTGCCCGTGCAGGCGCGCCTCGATCCGGGTCCGGGTCCGGGCCGGCGGACCGTCGGCCAGCAGCCGACCGAGGCCCAGCACGCCGCAGAAGACCAGGTACTCGTCGTCGGTGGCGAGCAGGCTGTCGAACGTGTCGGGCCCGCCCTCGTCGGCGACGGCCTGGGCGAGTTCGAGGTTGGCGCGCGGCCCCGGCAACCCCGAACGCTCCCGCAGGTACGCCGGCCAGCGCGCCGGCCCGCCCGCCCGCAACTCGGCCCGGTACTGGTCACGGCGGCTCACCAGCGCAGCGTAACCCGCCTGATTCCCACGCGGAGTCGCCCCGACACGCGGACCCTCGGGTGGGCAGGTCCCGCCCGTCACCCAAACCACTCGTGGTGCTGGGATCCGATGCGCAGGCAAAGCTGAGACGAATGCACGAGAGGCCCGCATCAGCGGGCCTCAAGGCGGGCGCGGGAGCCCGGCGGGCGTCCTGCACCATCCAGGCTAGCAGGCAGTTCCGGTCCTCGGGAGCAGAACCGACCGTCGGACCGACGGCCCGCTACGTCGGGGGCACCAGCGGGAGCTGGACCAGTTGGGCACCGTGCCGGCGGGTGAACAGCCAGCCCCGGCCGGGCGGCAGCCGCTGCGGCTTGACGGTGCCGAACAGCGCGCCCTCCTCACGCGGACCGGACATCATGATGCCCGGGGAGGCGAGTTCCCTGATCCGCCCGATCACCGGGTCGAACATGGCCCGCCCGGCACCGCCGATCCGTCGGGTCAGCACCAGGTGCAGGCCGATGTCGCGGGCCTGCGGCAGGTACTCCAGCAGCGGCGCGAGCGGGTTGACCGCCGCCCCGGCCACCAGGTCGTAGTCGTCGACCAGCAGGTAGAGTTCCGGACCCTTCCACCAGCTCCGGTCGCGTAGCTGCTCGGCGGTGACGTCCCGCCCCGGCAACCGCTCCCCCATCACCGTGGCCACCTGCTTGACCAGGTCGGCGGTGACCTGCGGGGAGGTGCCGTAACCGATCAGGTGCTCGGACTCCACCGCGCCGAGCAGGCTGCGCCGGAAGTCGACCAGGATGATCCGGGCCGCCGCCGGGTCGTTGCCCTCGACGATGCCGCGGGCCAGCCCGCGCAGGAACGTGCTCTTGCCGCACTCCACGTCCCCGAAGAGCAGCAGGTGCGGTTCGGCGGTGAAGTCGAGGCGTACCGGCTGGAGGTCGGTCTCGGCGATGCCGATCGGGATCAGGCCGCCCTGCGCGGCGGGCAGCGCCGCGTAGGGCAGCTCGGCGGGGAGCAGCCGGACGGCCGGGGCACCCGCCGACGTCCAGTGCTGCTGCACCCGCTTGACCAGGTCGGCCAGCGCGTCCGGCAGGTCGTCGACCACCGGCCGGCCGTCGAGGCGGGGCAGGCCGGCGAGGAAGTGCAGGCCGTCAGGGGTCAACCCGTGGCCGTGCTGTTCCGGCACGTTCACCGCGGCCCGCCGGTTGATCACCGAGTCGGCCGGCTCGCCGAGGCGCAGCTCCACCTTCGCACCGAACATGTCCCGCACCGCGGGCCGGACGTCCATCCACCTGCTGGTGGCGGCCAGGAGGTGGATGCCGTAGCCGAGACCCCGGTTCGCCAGCTCGGTGACCAGGGGCTCCAGGTCCTCGAACTCGGCCCGCAGCGCCGCCCAGCCGTCCACCACCAGGAACACGTCGCCGAACGGGTCCTCGGGGAACCGGCCCTCGCGGCGGGCCCGCCGGTAGGCCGCCGCACCCTCCACCGCGTGCGCGGTG
The DNA here is from genome assembly GCF_053667945.1 of Micromonospora sp. SCSIO 07396. Classification (NCBI taxonomy): domain Bacteria; kingdom Bacillati; phylum Actinomycetota; class Actinomycetes; order Micromonosporales; family Micromonosporaceae; genus Micromonospora; species Micromonospora sp. SCSIO 07396. The sequence goes on along the minus strand of NZ_CM132210.1, from coordinate 301,267 downwards.
AACAACGCGTCCCGGGCCTGCATCAGCCCGTGCAGCTCGGCGATGGTGCGGCGGACCTTGTCCACCTCGCGCCGGCTGGCCACCCCGCCGACGTGCGGCAGGCCGGCCAGCGCGGCCAGGGTGCCGCCGCCGAAGTCGAGGCAGTAGAACTGCGCCTCGCGCGGGGTGTTGCCCAGGGCCAGGCTGGTGACCAGGGTACGCAGCAGGTTGCTCTTGCCGGTCTGCGGCGCACCCACCACCATCACATTGCCGGCCGCCCCGGCCAGGTCCAACCAGAGCGGGTCGCGGCGCTGCTCCAACGGCTTGTCGACGATGCCGGCCACGCCGTGCAGCGCGCCGTGCCGGTCCTCGGCGGCGATGGTCAGGCCGCGCACCGGGGACACCTGCACCGGTGGCAGCAGCGCGTCGAGGGTCGGCGGCTCCTCCAGCGGCGGCAACCAGACCTGGTGGGCGGCCGGCCCGCGCCCCTGCATCCGGGCCACCAGCACGTCGAGCAGGCTCTCCCCGACGTGCTCGTCGACCGGGGCCTGCGTCGGCTCGTCAGGCGCGTCGTCGGTGGCCAGCGGAACGTAGTCGGTGGTGTAGTCGCGGACCGGGTCGATCAGCCGACCGCCGACGGTGGGCACCCCGCCGTGCTGCCGGACCGCCCCCGAGACGTACGCGGCCTTGAACCGGACCAGCCCCTCGGTGCCGGCCTTGAGGTAGCCGTGCCCCGGTGAGCGGGGCAGCTCGTAGGCGTCGGCCACCCCGAGCACCGCCCGGGACTCCATCGAGGAGAACGTGCGCAACCCGAGCCGGTACGACAGGTGCGTCTCCAGGCCGCGCAGCCGCCCCTCCTCCAGCCGCTGCGAGGCCAGCAGCAGGTGCATGCCCAGCGACCGGCCCACCCGGCCGATCTGCACGAACATGTCGATGAAGTCCGGTCGGGCGCTGAGCAGCTCGCTGAACTCGTCCACCACGATCAGCAGGCTGGGCAGCGGGGCGAGCGGCACCCCGGCCGCGCGGGCCCGCTCGTAGTCGCGCTGCGAGGCGTAGTTGCCGGCCCGGCGCAGCAGCTCCTGCCGGCGGGTGATCTCGCCCTGGATCGCGCCGAGCATCCGGTCGACCAGGAACAGCTCGTCGGCCAGGTTGGTGATCACGGCGCTGGTGTGCGGCAGCCGGTCCAGCGCGGCGAACGTCGCGCCGCCCTTGAAGTCGACCAGCACCAGGTTGAGGATCTCCGGGCTGTGCGTGACGGTCAGCGCCAGCACCAGCGTCCGCAGCAGCTCGCTCTTGCCGGAGCCGGTCGCGCCGACGAGCAGCCCGTGCGGCCCCATCCCCTCCTGGGCTGACTCCTTGAGATCCAGCTCGATCGGCCGGCCGTTCTCGTTGACCCCGATCGGCACCCGCAGCCGGCTGCGGTTGGGCCGGCTGCCCCACGCGTCGGTCAGGTCCAGCTCGTAGGGGTCGCCGAGGCCGAGCAGGTCGGCCAGGCCCAGATCGGTGGCGACGGCCGGCTGGTCGGCGTACGAGGCGGCGGAGAGCCGCAGCGGCGACAACTCCCGGGCCAGCACCTCGGCCCGCGCCGGGTCGAGCGTGTCGGCCCGGCCGACCCGGGTGGCACCGTCCATCGTGGTGCCCGAGATGGTGCCGTCGTCGGCGACGTCGAGCACCACCGAGGTCTCGTCGAGCAGGCGCGGCGGCCGGCCGGTGAGGTCGAGCAGGGTCACCCCGGCGACGCCGCCCTCGGTCAGCAGGTGGTCGGAGCCGGCGACCTGCCCGCCGTCGACCACCACCAGCACGTACGGCGTGACCGCCGCCGTCGCCGTCGGTTCGAAGCGGGGCCGGTTGGCCAGCACGTCGACGAGCATCGCCTCCAGCGCCACCACGGTCGGGGCGAACAGCCGGATCGGGCCCACCGCGTCCAGCTTGGTCGGATGCTGGGCGTGCGGCAGCCACTTCGCCCACTCCCAGCCGGCCCGCCGGTCCGGGTCGACGCAGAGCGCGACCAGCAGGTCGTCGGGGGCGTGGAAGGTGGTCAGCTGGGCCACCACCGCGCGGACCAGCCCCCGTACGGCGTCGTCGGCACCGCGCAGGTAGACGTGGGAGAAGTCGCGCAGGGCGATCGCCACCGGCAGGTCGGGCACCACCGAGTAGGTGGCGACGAACCGGCGCAGCGCCACCGCGCACAGCGGCTCCAACTCGTCCACCGGGCGGGTCTGCGGTGGGATCAGCGGGGTGGCGACCTCCTGCGGGCCGAGCCCGATGCGAACCACGCTGAAGTCGGCGTCACCCCGGCGACGTTCCCACAGCCGGCCACTGGTCACCGTGGACCAGAGCGAGTCCGGGTCGGGGTGCCGGTAGTGGATGGCCTCCCGCTGCTGGCGTACGGTCGCGCGGACCTGGGCGCGTAGCTGGGCGAGACGGCGCATGTACTGGCGGCGGGCCTCGATCATCTCGCGTTTGCCGGGCCCGGTCTGGTTGACCGCCATTACAGCGATCATGCCGAGGATGGAGATCCCGTACATGCCACCGACCACATAGGTCATCACGCCGCCGCGCTGCATGCCCATCATCAGGCCCATCGCCGCGGCACCCGCCGCCATCGGCAGGATCATCAGCATCCGGGTCCAGCCCCGGCCACCGGCAGCCGGCACCTCGGGCGGCGGGTCGAGGAGCACCTCACCGGTCGGCAGCGGGGGCGCCGGCCGGCGGGGTGGACGCTTGACGACCACCAACGACGACATCTCCCCCGTACCTCCCACCACGTAGGTCTCCGGCGGCCCACTCTATCGACCGGTCGCCCCTGGCAGGGACCGCCGTCCGCGCTCGGACGGCCACCCGGCGGGCGGTGCGACCGTGCTACCTTGACCGCCGCGGAAGGCCCAGGAGGCAACCGCGCGGACGCGTGGCACACGGGGAGGTGACCAGCGTGACGGCCCCGGGCGGTCTCAGTCTGGCCAGGGTGACCATCGCCGCCCCCCAGCGGCGGATGGACGTGGCGTTGCCCAACGGCATGCTCGTCGGGGAACTCCTGCCGCACCTGCTCCGGCACGCCGGGGAGGGCCTCGGCGACGCCGGCGAACAGCAGGGCGGGTGGGTGTTGCGCCGGGCCACCGGCACCCTGCTGGAGGCCACCCGCAACCTCGCCGTGCAGGGCGTCCGCGACGGCGAGCTGCTGCACCTCACGCCCGGCCGCGACGAGTGGCCCGAGCTGGCGTACGACGACGTGGTCGAGGTGATCGCCAGCGGCGCGCGGCGGACCGGTCGATCCTGGAGCGACGACGCGACCCGGCGGGCCGGGCTGGCGGTCACCGCCGCCCTGCTCGGGTTCGGCCTGGTCGCGTTGACCGCGGTCGGCGCGCCGTGGCGTACCCCGGGGATGCTGGCGCTGGGGGTCGCGGCGTTGCTGGCGGTCGTCGGGCCGGTGCTGTCGCGGGCCGTGCCCGACGCCACCGCCGGGGCCGTGGTGGCCGCCGCCGGCCTGCCCTACGCGCTGCTCGGCGGGGCGCTGCTCGGCGCACCGGACGACGCCCGGCTGGTCGACCTGGGGGCACCGAGCCTGCTGCTCGGCTCCGCCGCGCTGCTGGTCTTCGGCATCGTCGGCTACGCGGCGGTCGGTGGGGTGCAGCGGCTGTTCATGGCCGGGGCGGCGGCCGGGCTCACCGGCGTGCTGGCCGCGCTGCTCTGCTACGGCGGGGTCTCCCCCGCCGGCTCGGCGGCGGCGACGCTGACCACGGTGATCGGGCTGCTGCCCGGCTATCCGCTGATCGCCGGCTGGTTGGGCAGGCTGCCGGTGCCGGAACTGCCCGACCGGCCGGAGGAGATCCTCAAGGACCGGCCGGTGCCCGAGCGGGCGAAGGTCTTCGTGACCGTTGCGCGGGCCACCGAACTGCTCACCGGGATGCTGCTGTCCGCCTCGGTCTGCGGCGCGCTGGCCATCGCGTTCCTGCTGACCGCTGACCGTACCCCGGCCGGCGCGCTGCTGGCGCTCTGCGGTGCCGGCGCGCTGCTGTTGCGGGGGCGGCTCTTCCCCACCGCCGCGCAGCGGGTGCCGCTGCTGGTCAGCGGCCTGCTGGGGTTGTCGGCGCTGGCGGTCGCCGCGCTGTTGGGCACCGCACCGGGTGGTGGCCGGGTGCTCGTCTGGCTCGGGGTGGTCGCCGCGGCGGCGCTGACCCTGGTCACCGGGCTGGTCTACAGTCGACGCCGGCCGTCGCCCTACCTGGGTCGGGCCGCCGACCTCGCCGACGTGCTCGCCATCATGGCGCTGATCCCACTGGCCTGCGCGGTCATCGGCCTGTTCGGGGCGATCCGGGGGATGTTCGCCTCGATCGGCGGGTGAGACGACGATGACGACGCGACGGGACCAGCTCCAGTCGTACCAGTTCATGACCCAGCGGGTGATGTCCGCGTTCGTGATGCGCGAGACCGACCCGCAGCAGTCGCCGCTGCGTCGGGGCATCGGCGCGCTCTTCGGCGGGCTGATGGTCGCCGTCCTGGTCGCCGCCGGGGTCGGCATCTACGGGCTGCTCACCAAGGTCGGCGGGAACAGTTGGCGGCAGCCCGGCGCGGTGGTGGTCGAGAAGGAGAGCGGCGCGACCTACATCTACCTGGATGGCCGGCTGCACCCGACGCTCAACTACGCGTCGGCGCTGCTGGCCGCCGGCCGCCCCGGCACCCCGGTGGTACGCGTCTCCGCCAGCACCCTCGGCACGGTGCCGCGCGGGGTGACGATGGGCATCCCGAACGCGCCCGCCTCGCTGCCGGCCGCGAACCGGCGGGCCGGCCTGCCGTGGACGGTCTGCTCCACCCCGATGACCGACGACACCGGCCGCACCACCGACACGGTGACCCTGGCGTTGGCCGCCCGGCCGGCCGGTGGGCAGGGCGTCGGCGACGACGGGCTGCTCGTCAAGGACGCCACGCTGGGCATGAACTACCTGGTCTGGCACGGCCGCCGGCACCTTGTGCAGGGTTCCCGGGTGGTCGTTCCCGCCCTGTTCGGGGCGGTCACCCCGACCCCCGTCGGCACCGCCTGGCTGAACGCGCTGCCCGCCGGGGTGGACCTCGCCGCGCTGCCCGTCGCCGACCGGGGGGACCCGTCCCGGGAGGTGTCCGGGCGGCGCAACGGCGACGTGCTGGTCACGCAGACCGCTTCCGGCCCGCAGCACTACCTGGTGCTCGCCGACGGGGTCGCCCCGATCACCCCGGTGCAGCAGGCCATCCAGACCGGCCAGTCGGGGCGGCAACCCGTCCCGGTCGCCGTCTCCGACGTCACGTCGCTGCCCAAGAGCCAGCGGGTCCCCCGCCCGCCGGACCGGGGCCAGCCGCCCGCCACCCCGCCGAAGCTGCTCGGCCCCGAGCCGGGGCAGCAGATCTGCGCCGTCACCGCCGACGCCGGCACCCCGCCGGAGTTGACCGTGGGCGGCACCCTGCCCGACGCGGACCGGGCCGCGCCGACCGGTTCCGTGTCCCCCGACGGCATCCCGCTGGCCGACCGGATCGCCGCCCCCGCCGGCCGGGTCACCGTGCTGCGCCTGCTCGGCAGCCCCGGCGCGTACAGCATCGTCACCGACCTGGGCATCCGCTACCCGGTGCCGTCCGCCGAGGCGTTGCGCCTGCTCGGCTACCCGGCCCAGGGGGCGCTGACGGTGCCGCCGAGCCTGACCATGCTGGTCCCGACCGGCCCCACCCTGGACCCGCTGGCCGCGGTCCGACCCGCGCCGATCACCACCGGCGGCTGACCGCCGACCGTCCGCCGTGATGGGTCAGCGGCCGGGTGTCGGATCGTCGAAGAGCTGCACCGGCGGGCCGGGTTCGGTCGGCGGCGTCGACCGGGCGGGTGCCGGCGCGACGGCCGCCCGCCACCGGCGACGCCGCACCCGGGGCAGGGTCAGCGCGACGGCGCACACCACCAGCACGGTGGCCAGGGCGAGCGCGGCACCGGCCAGGGCGATCCGTCGGCTCTCCCGTACCGCCGGGTCGGGCCGGTCGTCGGCGGGCCGGAACCGGGGCAGCGGGGCCGGCCGGGCCTGCGGCAGCAACTGGTCGTTGACCGCCCCGTACGGGTTGACCGTGCCGTGGCCGTACTCGGTGCGGTCGGCACCGGGGACCGCCGTCACGGTCAACAGCCTGACCAGTTCGCTGCGCGGCGTTCCGGACCGTTTGGCGAGGGTCAGCGCCCCCGCACCGGCCACGAACCCGCAGGCCAGTGCGGTGCCGTCGGCGGCCTCGACCAGTCCGGTGCCGCGCTGGGTGGTGGTCACCGCCACGCCCGGCGCGACCAGGTCCAGGTACGGCCCGTACTGCGACTTCGGCCAGCGCCGCCCGTCCGGGCCGATCGCCCCGACGGCGAGCACCTCCGGGTAGCCAGCCGGGTAGGACACCGGGTTGCCGTCGGAGCCCCGGTCACCGCTGGCGGCCACCACCAGGACGCCCCGGTCGACGGCCCGCCGCACCGACGTCCGCAGGGTCGCGGCGTCCCGGTCGGCGGCCACGGTCACCGCGACCACCCGGGCACCCCGGTCGACCGCCCAGTCGATGCCCCGGGCGAGCACCGCCGGGTCGACCGGGGCGGCCCCGAACGCCAGGTCGTCGACCACCCGTACCGGCAGCACCCGGGCGCTCGGCGCGAGGCCCGCGAACGGCGACCCGTCGGCCTGCCGGGCGACGATCAGCCCGGCCACCCGGGTGCCCTGCCCGGTGCAGTCGGTGTCGGCCGGGCCGCTGCCCCGGACCGCGTCGAAGCCGCTGCCGACCCGCCCCCGCAACTGCGGGTGGTCGGCGTCCACCCCGGAGCCGAGCACCGCGACGGTGATCCCGGCCCCCTGGCTGAACGGCCACACCTGCTCCGGGGCGAGCACCTGCTGCGCCCAGGACGGCGTGCCGACCTGCCCACCGGCCGGCGCGCACGCCGGTGCCGCCGGGGCGGGCCGCACCGGGCCGGCCAGGGTCGCGGCGACGAGCCCGACGACGAGCCCGCCCGCCGCCTGACGCACCAGGCCGGCCGCCGTCATCCGCCGTCGCCGGTATCCCGTCATGTGTTCCTCCGTCCCCGTCTCACGCTGCGGGCCGGCGGCGGGCGGGCGGCAGCGCCGACCCGGTCCGCCCGTCGTCGACCCGACCGACCAGGCCGCCGGTCACCGCGCCGACGGCCAGGTCACGCAGCGACCCGGGCACCGCCCGCAGGTCGTGCCAGAAGACGCCGAAGCTGTCGGCGCAGCGGTGCAGCAGCCGGTCGCCCACGTCGGCGGCGGTGTCGTCGTCGCGGGCCCGGGGATCGTCGTCGTCCCAGTACCAGACCGACCCCTCGTCGCCGCCGGCGACCCGCACGGCGAGCAGGCCGCCCTGCACGTGCCCGACGGCCAGCCAGTCGGCGGTGAACCGGTCGGTGAACCAGGCGTTGGCGTGGCACAGGTCCTGCATCCAGTCGGCCCGTGCCACCCCGAACAGCGGCTGGTCGACCACGAACCCGAACCGGGGGTGCACGGCCGGCCAGTCCGGCCAGCCGCCGTTGGTGCGGGCCAGGAAGTCCCGGTAGCCGGCCGGGAGGGCGAAGCCGAGCCGCTGCTCGACGCGGGTCACCGCCTGCGGGGTGAGCCGTTGCGCGAACCGCAGCGGCGGCGGGGTGACGGAGTCCACCGGCAGGCCGCGTCGGCGGTGGTCGGCGTCGCCGGTGCTCACCCCGCCCAGGTGCCGCAGCGCCGCGTGCAGTTCCGCCGGCACCAGCGCGAGCCGCCGGCTGCGCGGCAGGTGCGCCCAGACCCACCCCGCCGGGGTACGTCCCGACGCCTGCGGATCGGCCGGGTCGGGCACCGCCAGGTTGGCGGTGAGCACGTCCAGCACCCGGGCCTCGTCCACCCCGATGCCGGGCGGCAGCGGCGGCAGCTCGACCACCGCCCGCGCGTACGGCGTCCAGTCGGGAAAGCCGTACGGGTCGACCGGCACGCCCTGCCGGTAGCGGACCCGCAGCATCGGCGCGACCGGGTGGGCCACCCCGAAGGCGTACCGGGCTGCGGGGATCGGCCCGCCCCCGCTCACCGGTCCCCCCCGTCCGGGCCGGGGACGGTCTCGTCGGGGGTGGGCCAGAGCAGCAGGAACGGGACCTGGTCGGCGGGGACGGTGACACCGGCCGGGGAGTCCGGGTCGACGGCCAGGGCGTGCCCCGGCGGCCAGACGGTGAGCAGGGCGGTCATCGTGGCCCGCAGGCTCGGCGTGCCGTCCGGGTAGGCCCGCGCGAAACGTTCCGGGGCGGTGAACACCTCGATCACCGGCGACTCCCCCGCGCCGACCGCCCGCCACGGAAAATCCGGGTCGACCAGCCGGGCCGGGTCGGGCACCGGGGCGGCGGTGGGGAGCACCACCAGCGCGTCGAGCAGCGCGTCCAGGTAGCCGACGGAGTCACCATGCTCGGCCGCGTCGAGCAACAGCGCGGCGGTGTCCGGCTCGGGCGCCGGGCGCGGGGCGGGGGCCGGTGGGGCGATCGCGGCAGCCGGGTCGTCCGGCCCGTCGGCGGTTGCGGCGGCGATCTCGTCGTCGGCCGCCGCCTCGGCCAGCTCGGTGAGCAGTTCCGCCCCGGCGGGCACGGTCAGCTCGCCGGCCGCCGCCGCCCGGACCGCCTCCACCGGCAGGTACGCGTCCAGCGGGGTGCCCGGGTTGACCGCCAGCCGCCAGCCGGCCACCGGCCACCGCTCGCACAGCTCGTCGTACCCGGTCACGGTGTACGCGTCGGCGACCCCGGCGACCTGCGGCGCCATCGCCTCCAGCGAGGTGAACACGGGCAGGAACGGCGCTCCGAAAAGGTCCATCGTGACGAACCGCTGGCCGCCGTCGGCCCGGTCGTCGTCGCGCACCTGCGGCAGGAACAGCTCGGCCCGGGTGAGGATGCGGAAGAACCCGGTGCGGTCGTCGTCGCGGGCCGCGCGCAGCAACGCCCGTTCGGTGTCGTTGGCCGGCTGCCACGACTCGTCCACGACGGGTCTCCCTCCCTGCCCGGTGTCGACCTGAGCCTAGCGATGTCCCGGCGGCGGGCGGGACCCGCAACGGGCGCACGCTAGGCTACGGGCCGGTCGCCGTCCGCCCACGTTCCGCAGGAGGTTCCATGCGACGTGTCGTCGCGGTCGCCGCCCTGGCCGCCACTGTGGCCGGTTGTTCCGCCGGTCCGTCGCCCGCCCCGGCACCGGCCCCGGTGGACCACGTGGTCACGCTCACCGTCGAGGTGGTCGGCGGCGGGGGTGGGCTGTTCGGAATGGCGGTCACCTGGGGACACAGCAGGGTGGAGACACAGTCCGCCACCAGCCTGACCTGGGCCTGGTCCCACGCGGTGACGCTGCGTTATCCGGACGTCGAACGGGTGTGGGTGTCGGCGACGCCGCAGGTCCGCCCGGGGGTCGACGAACGGTTGGCGTACGCCGGCGGGCCACCGACGTTGCACTGCACGATCCTGTTCGGCGACCGGCTCGTGCAGGACCAGAGCAGCATCTCCCCGACGTGCGAGGCGAACCTGTCGGCCAGCCCACCGGCCGGCCGGGCCCCCGCCCCCGGGCAGCGGTCGGGCGGCACCGCCGACTGACCGCGGCCACCCCCGACGGTTCAGCCCAGCCGGCGCAGCGCCCCGACGTACGCCGACCGCACCGCGACCAGCCGGCCGGCCCGGAACCGGCCCGGCTCCCGCTGGTAGACCGTGCGGCCCAGCGCCGTCCAGACCGCGGTGAACGGCACCCGGGCACCGCCGGGCGGCACGAACTTCACCACCTCGTCGAGCGCGGCGACGGCGGCGGTCAGCCGGGACCGGCACCGCTGCCGGTCCGCCTCCGGCAGGGTGTGCGCCCCGGCCGGCACCCCCCGGGCGTGGTGCCCGGCCACCCACAGCCACTCCCCGGCGTCGATCAGCCGGGACGGCTCCGGGCCGCCGTACCGGAAGCTCTCCTCGACCTCGACGGGCCCGGCGGGCAGCCGGAACAGGAACTCGCGGGCCGTGCCGCATCCCTGGCACGCGCCGGTGTAGCGGCGGGCCAGGTCACCGTCGGGCAGGGTGAGCACGGTGGAGGCGCGCGGGAACCGCCCCTGCCCGCAGCCGCACGGTTGCAGGTCCATGTAGAGGTGGGCCTCGTGGAGGGACCGCGCGGCCAACGGGATCACGACGGGCTCCACGGCATGTGGTCCAGGTGGAAGTCCCGCACGACCTCGATGCGGCGGCGGCGGAACCGTCCCGGTTCCCGGTGGTAGACAGTCCGTCCCCGGGTCGACCAGAACGCCGCCTCGGGCACCGCATCGCCGCCGTCGGGCAGGAACTTGTGGACCTCCTCCAGGGCGGCCACGGCCGTCCAGCGCAGGTCCGCCGCCTCGGCGTCGTCACCCTCCCGTTCGGCCACCTCCGCCGCCTGGCCGCACCAGTCGGCGACGAGCAGCCACTCACCGGGGTCGAGCAGGGCGGACGGCTGCGGACCGCCGAACCGGGTGGTGGGGTGCGGCCCGGCATCGGCGGGCGTCGTCCGTCCGTCGGGCAGGGCGAAGACGAACTCGCGCTGCTCCTGGCACTCGGCGCAGCGGCCGGAGTACCGGTAGGCCGGTCGGCTCCCCTGCGCCGTCGCCGTCCCGGTCCAGGCGGCCTCCATCGACCCGCACCGGCCACACGGATGCAGCTCCAGGTAGAGGTCGGCCTCGTCCCGGCTCCGGACGGCGGGCAGCAGGCTCATTCCGCGTCCCGGTAGTGGCCGGTGTCCGGGTCGAGACCCATGATCTCCCGGGCCTGGCGCATGTACTCGCGCTGCGCCTGTGCCGACGGCGACCGGCGCTGCGCCGAGTCGGCACCCTCGGGGGTGAAGTCGACGTCGTCCACCCGGTGTGTGGCCTGCCACCGGGCGTGCAGGTCGGCCAGCTCCCGCAGCCGGCGTTGCCGTTCCGGATCGACGTTCATCGCCATCGGGTCACCTCCGGACACCGGCCGCCGGTGGGCGAACCGCTCGCCCGGACCAGCGACCGTGCTTGGTCTCTCCTGGCCGGTACGTCGCACGCGGCACCACCCGTCACGGCAGCGGACGCTCCACCCGCTCGGCGACGGTCTCCCGGGCCCAGGTCGCCGCCCGGTCCGGCCCGCCCGTCACCGTCCACCGGTACACATCGACCGCGGAGCGGATCTCCAACAGGTAATGGTTGTGCGAGAAGAACCGCAGAGTCCAGCCCCCGTCCGGGTCCGGCGCGAACGTCGGGGGCGTCACCGCCGGAGCGTCCGGCACCGCCAGCACCCGGGTGAAGTGGTCGGGGTCACGGACCAGCCAACCGGCACGGGTGCCCTCGGTCACCGAGAACGGGCATACCACCGGGCCGTCGATCTCCCACGCCGAGTACAGCTCACCGAGCAGCTCCGCGTAGGCCAGCGGGTCCAGCCCGACGCCCACCCGGCGACCCAGTTCACCCATCACCTCGGGCCGGTTGAGATGCAGCGTCCCGCCCGACGCGGTGAGGAGCAGGGCATGGGTGACGAAGATCGGCTGTCGCGCGGCCACCACCCGGACCGCGTCGGCCACCCACTCCTCGTCGGCGACCGCCCACCGCGCCGGGCGGGCCAGGTAGCGGAAGCGGGCGGTCCGCACGGTCACCGACTCCGGACCGACCCACACCCGCTCGGTGGATTCGCCCGGCGCCAGCACGTACCGCTGGAGCGCCTCGGTCGTCCGCTCCGTGTCCACCAGCAACCTCCCCGTCACGGCCGTCGGCGCACGTCATCCTGCCACAGCGACGCACCCGGCCGTCCCGGTCGGGCGTCGGAACGGGCCCGCTGCGGCTGCCGGTGTCATCCGGCGACCGGGCCGGACGGTCCAGGCGTCCACAGCAGGGCCGCGCCCGCCAGCGCCGCCCGCTGGTACGGCGGCAGTGGTTCACCTGCCCAGAACGTCTCCACCTGCGGCGTCTCCTCGTCCTCCTCGGCGAGGGCGCGCTGGGCATCGTAGGTGATGTCCCAGGCCCGCATCCCAGGGCTCAACTCGGCGAGGCAGACCCGCCGTTCCACCGGTGAGCCGTCGACCGCCGACCGCCACGCCCGCCAGATACCCCGGACACCGGGATGACGGGAAACACTCACCACGAACCGGGTGTCGGGCCAGTCGGTCAGCTCGTAGGCCAGATCGGCGAGGTGACCGAGCCGGGCCGGCAACCGGGTGAGGTCCTCCGGGTCACCACCGGTCAGGTCCAACGGGTTCGGCAGCCGGTTCCCGGCGCGCTCGACAACCGCTGTCCGCGCCGGCAGGAAACGGAAGGCGTCCGCCGACGGCGTCTGCTCGGAGACCGGCACCTCGGCGTACAACTGGGGTTCACCCCCCGGCACATCCAGCGTGCGCAGGATACGGCCCAGCAGTTCCCGGTCCGCAGCGGAGATCGGTACGGCGTACTGCACCGTCGCCACCGACACCGCGTCCGGAAGGTGCCGCAGATCCCCGTCGCCGAGGAGCTTACGCAGCTGGGTCACCACTTCGTCAGGGAACCGCCCCGCCAACCGCAACAGCATGCGGTGTACGGCGGCGAAGAGGTCGTCCGCCTCATCCCATACAGGACTGTCGATCACTGTCAGATCTCTTCCATGATGATTATCGTGCAGTTGTCCTGGAACTCGGCAGGCAACCGGGCCCGTACCTGTTCCTCAAGGTCAGGATCGGACGTGCGACGCATCCGCGAGCGTGGGGGGAAGACCGCCTCCTCATCGACGGCGAAGGACGAGAACACCGATATGTCGCGGGCCTGCTGCCCGGTGAGCCGGTAGACCACCAGGATCCTCCCGCCCGAGGCAGGGTTCTCGGCCATGAACCGTACCGCCACGTCGAGGCGACGACTGACGCTGAGGAACTCCCGCGCCCTACCGGTCGGCAGCCACGAGTTGCCGTAGATCGGGGAGTACACCGGGGTGATCCAGTCACCCCGATAGGCGACCACCGGCCGGTCCGGACTACCGACGGCGGGCAACTGCATCATCGCGTCGTGCACCATGTCAGCGTGCCACCGCACCTCGTCGAACAACCGGGGTGACACCGAGCGGAGCCGGCCGGTGAGGTCGTCCCAGGCCCTGTCGAGCGCCTGGGCGGCCCGGACCCGCTCGACGGTGCTCTGGGCGCCCGGCTGGGCCCGCGCCTGCTGCCTGGCCGCCGTCATGCGCCGTTGCGCCTGCACCCACCGCGCGGCCGGGTCACTGAGCGGCGAGCGTACGGTGAGGTGACCCGCCCCCTCGTGCACCACCGCACGGAGCAGCAACGGCAACGGCAACGCCTTGGTGCCGGCAGCGACAGCGCCCAGGTAGTTCCGGACGAGTTCGTCGACCTTCCGGTCGAACACCTCCCTCGTCGGCCGCTCCGCCACCCCTGCGGTGAACAGGTGGGTACGGATCACGTTGTTGATCAGGTAGTGGCTGTGTCGGGTGTAGACGGCCAGCGCCATGACGTGGGGCTTCGACAGCCGCTGACCCAGACTGCGCACGGCTGCGGTGTCGGCCGGGTCGATGCCGTTGCGCCGCAGCCAACCGGCGAGGTCGGCGTCCCGCACCTGACCGCTCTCCAGTTGGGGCCACAGCCGGTCCGCGATCGCCGGGACCTTGTGCTGGGTCTCCGAGAAACCCTGCGGGTCGACGGCATGATCCAGGTAACGGGCCTCGTGGGGGAAGAGCCCGTCCACCGTCACCTCGGCCCGCAGCGTGGGCAGGTCGACGTCGGGCAGGCTGCGGTAGAGGTCCACCGCCGTCAGGCGGGTGTCGGGCGGGCGCAGCTCCACCCGCTTGACACCGGCGATCTCCGCTCCGCGCAGGATCTCGAAGAGCGAATGGTCCCGGGCCGGCAGCATCCAGCCCATCAGGCCGCTCAGGAACCGCTCGGTCTGCCGGCCGTCGAGCCCCACGAACCGGGCGGCGGTGAGCATCCGGGCGGTGGTGCCGGAGACCCCGTCGATGACCGGGAAGCCGTCCCGACCCACCCAGCGGGCCCACGGCCCATGGTCGGTGTCGTGCGCGGTCACCCCCTCACGCCACGGCAGCAGGCTGTCGTCACCGAGCGGAGCGCCGGACCTCTCCCTGTTCACCTGGTCGACGTAGGCCCGTTCGAGCCGACCGAGCGGAGTCCCCAGCCGGGCATAGTGGTCGGGGGTGTTGGCCAGTGCCAACTGTTCGTCATCCGAGCGGGGCCGGCGGGGGGACTGACTCGCCGTCATCTCGGCCAGGTCCCGGATGCCGTGCTCCGAGTTCCGCGCCACGTTGCCGGTGGCGAAGAAGTCCCGGCCGAACTTCAGCCTGTCCCGCAGCGGGTCCGGCAGCAACCGGTTCACCGTACCGTCGAGCAGGTCCCCCATCCGACGGACCGCCGCCACGTCGACGCCCGCGTCCCGGGCCTGCTCCCACCGGCCCCCGTCGAGCACCGACAGCAGCACGTGGGAAAGGGTGTACGGGCTCTTCCAGTTGCAGTAGGCCGCGTTGTAGAAGGCGGTCATCGTCTCCCGGAGGTTACCCTCGGCGAGCAGCCGATCGAAGCTCACCGAGGTGCCCACCTGACCGGCGCTGTCGGGCGCGTCGTCCCGGAAGAAGGCGCTCTCCACCCGGGCGACCACCTCGGCGCGGGTCTCCCCCGGGTGCGCCGGCCCGGTCAGTGCCACCAGGATGTCACGCATCCGGGTCAGCGCCGTCCGTACCGTGTCCTGCACCTGCGGGTCGCGGAAATAGCGCGCCCCCAACCGCTGCTCGAACCGGGTCGCCTCCGTGGACCAGCGGGGATCGTGCAGGAACCGCGCGAACTCGAACGGCACCCGACTGACCCGGGCCGGATAGGTCGCCGGAGCCAGGTCTCCCGTGGGCTTCGACGGGTGGACCTCCGGCGGCAGCACATCGCCGTCGCGGGCACGCCCCGGCGGGCCGCCGCCGGAGGGACCGGCACGCTCGTCCGGTGGGCCCGCCCGGCCCAGCAGCGCGTCCCGGCCGGCGTCGCCGATCCGCCCGTCGAGCAGCCGCAGCCGGGCCGCCGACCCCGGATCGTCCGGACGCAGGCCGAGATGGTCGCGCAGGGCCCGCAGTTCGACGCGGGCGTACGTCGCCTGCGCCGGGTCGCGCAGCAGGTCGGCCAGCACCTCCACCTCGGCCAGCCGGCCCAGGTCGTGCGGGCTGGGACCGATGCCGTCGGCCAGCACACCCGGGGTGAGAGCGTCCGGCGCGAACGGGTCCAGCCCACCGGCGGCCCGCTGCCTGATCGCCGCCAGCTCGGCCGCCTCGTGGGCGACGGCCCGCGCCACGTTGACGTCGGCAGCCCGGTCGGACAGCTCGATCCGCCAGCCGCCCCCCTCCGGTGGCACGGTGCCGTGCGGCAGGTCCCGGCCGTCCGCGTCGACCGGCACCGACCGGGCCACCGCGCCGTCGGGCAGGGCGTCCGCCGGCACGGCGGTCAGGTCCAGCCGTACGCCACGCAGCGTGCCGTCCGCCGGCAACCGGTCGATCAGCAGGCGCAACGCCTCGTCGCCGAGTCGACGTACCAGTTCCGGCGCAGCCACCTCCCGGCCGTACCCGTGGAACTGCGCGTCGGGCACCCGGGCGGCGGTGACCGGCGCAGGGCCGTCCCCACGGAGCAGCCCGTGGATCGCCGACGGGTCGGGCACCCGGGGCAGCCCGGCGGTGTACGCCGACCGGGGGTGCAACGGACCGGTGTCACTGATCGACTTGACGCCCTTCCAGTCGGCGCCGAGCAGGGCCCGCTTGCCGATCCAGGAGGCGTCCCGCCCCCGGTGGTGCTCCCCCCAGCCGGCCTGGCTGATCTCGAACGGCGTCGGGTACCGGCCGCTGCCGAAGGGGTGGCTGCGGGCCCGGTCCAGGATCTCCCGTCCCGCCTCCCGCTGCCGGTACGCCTCGGTGAGCACCTGCTCCGGTTCGCTGGTGCCGTAGCGTTCCCGGAGCCGGTCGACGTCGACGGGGTCGTCGCCGTCGGCCGCCCGCCGGGCCAGCGCGATGTCGACGTCCACCGCACGCAGCTCATCTCGGAGCCGGTCGAGCACGCCCTCGGCCCGGTGCCCGGTGTTCGGCGCCCAGTCGAATCCGTCGCGCGCCCACGCGTACCCGCCGACGGTGGAGGCGGCGTGCACCTCGACCCGTTCGACGCCTGAGTACCGGTACCAGTCGGTGAGATGGCCGTTCCACTCCCGGGCGAAGCCCTGACCCTGGACCCGTTCGCTGAGCTTCAGCGAGACGTGTTCGACGAACAGGCTGCCGTCGTGGTCACGGTGGAAGGACCGCACCACCCGACCGACGGGCACGCCGTCCGGATCGTGCACGGCGGCCCGGACGACGACCTCGTCGCGGTGCACACTGACGCTGTACGGATCGTCTAGTTCCACCCGGACGCGCAGCCCGGCGAACTCGCGTCCGTCGAGCTGGTCGGCGAACTCCCGGCGGACGGCGTCACCCCAGGCGTCGGCCTCCTCCCGGCTGGCGGGGATCAGCTCGTCGAGCGACGGACGCCGGTCCTCCCGCCGCCACGGCGGGTCGGACCACATCTCGTCGTTGCGGGTGGGCTCCCGCCCGTTGGCAGGTGTCTCCCCGTCCGCCTGCGGCACCTGCTCCAGCTCGTGCACGGGGTACCCGCGTCGGGCCAGGTCGGCGTCGAGCCGGTGGAGGTCCTCCCGGAGCCGGGCCCGGTCGATCGGGTCGGTCGCCGCCCGCAGCTCGTCGACGACGCACCGGCGCTCGGTCAGCCCGAGCAGGGTCCGTCCATCCGGGGCCACCGCGTCGGCCGCCCCGCGCCCCGCACCCGGCTGGCCCGCCGGACGGACCGGCTCCGCAGCGGGCCAGCCCGGCCCCGGTTCCGCTGCCCACGTCCGGTGGTCCGCGGCCCGCCCCGGAGGCGACCACGATCCGACGGTCCCCTCGCCCGGTCCACCCGGTCGCGGCGTCCCCGCTTCGGGGGTTACCGGCCGGGGTTCCGCTCCCCGCTCCGGCGGGAGCGGGGTCGGATCGGCCCCGCCGAGGAGGCCGGTGATCCGGTGCAGGGCCCGACCCAGCACTCCTGGGCGATACCCCGCCCCCGGCTGCGCCGGCCGGTCCGCCGGGCCACCGTCGCGTGCCGGCCCCCACTCGGCGAGCGGTGGCACACCGGGGTCGGAGCGGGGTGGGGCCGACCCGTCCGGGGCGGCCGGACGGTCGCGGAGCGCGGGCAGCGACCGTCCCGACTGCTCCTGTCCGATCGCGTCGAGGTCGATGCCGTACCGGTCGGCGATCTCCCGGCTCAGCGGGCCGTGGAAGGCGCCGCCACGACGCTCGCCGGGCATCGGATGGTTCGCCTCGGCGATGGCCAGGCGGGCCCGTTCCACGATCTGCGCGACAGGTTGGTCGACCGCCCGGTCGAGCAGTTCCCGGGGCAGGACGGCCCGCTCGGCCGGATCCAGCACGTACCGGTCGAGGACGTAGTCCCGCATCTGCTGCGGGGTCCAGTCGGCCATCTCCTGGTAGGCGTCACTGCGGGGTAGGCGCGGGTCCCCTGCGTGGTCGGTGGCGCGGAAACCGGCCAGCCCTCGCAGGAAGTGCTGCTGGACGGCGAACGCCTGGAACTCGCCTTCGAACCGGAACGGCACCAGCACCTGCGCCGAGATGTCGTCGCCGTAGCGTCCTTCGGCGACTCCCTGGGCCAGGACGTCGCCCACCACGTCGGGGCCGGGCTGGAGCCGGTGCATGCTCTCGTGCACGACGGTCGCGGCGACCGCGCTGATCGGTCGGAAGGTGGCGCCGTCGCGGGGGTCGACATAGAGGATCTCGGTCCGGGTGTCGAAGCCGCCGCGCGCCGGTCCGCGGATCCACGCGTCCAGCTCCGGGTGGCGCAGCTCCGGTGGGAGCAGCGCCGCGACGCTCTCCGGGTCCTTGGGGATCAGCCGGTCGAAGGTGTCGGCGGCGTGCCGCTCGAAGGCCGGCCCGAGCACGTCGCCGATCTTCGCCACCGCGATCGCCTGGTCGATGACGTGGAACCGGTGGGTGACCGGGTCCACGCTGACCACCCGATGGGCCATCTCGACGGCGTTGAGCGGGTCCACCCCGTCCAGGTCCCGCCAGCCCGGGTCGGCGTGTTCCCCGCCCCGGGAGAAGTCCCGCCAGTCGCGGTACCGGTCGGCGTACCCGTCGACCGCCCGGCTCAGCGCGCGTACCTCCCGGACGACGTCACCGAGCGGGCCGCCGGCGCGGGCCCGGTCGGCGGCCGCCTGCAACCGGTCGGCCTGCCCGGCCACCGCGTCGAGGTCGGCGATCCGGCGGGCCACCGCCGCCTGCGGGTACCGGCCGAGCAGGTTCTCCTTCGCCCTGCCCACCAGCTCGTGCACCTGCTCGGGCAGTTCCGCGCCGGTCCTGGTGCGGTGCGCCGGGAAGTTGCCGCTCGGCGCGAGTTCCTGGCTGATCGGCAACTCGTCGCCCGTCCGGGGTGGGACGGCCGGCGGTGTGGCGGTCGGGTCGGCCGGGCTTCGCTGGGCGACCAGCGCCGTCGTCTCCGCGCGCAGCCGGGCCACCACGGCGTCGATCTCCGCCTGGCTGCGCGGCAGGTAGGAGCCGTCCTCCTGGCGCACCGCCAGGTGTTCCCGGGCCCAGTCGCGCAGCTGCCCGGGGGTCGTCGGGTCGCCGGCGAGCAGGCCGCGCACCGTGTCCGGGCTGAGGGGCCGGGGTGGCGCCGGCGTCGGGGCGGTGGCGTCCCGGAAGCTGACCGCGTCGGCGTCCAGCACCGGCGGGTCCGGCCGCGCCGGTGCCTCCAACGGCGCAAGCGACGGCTCCGGCATCGTCCGCGCCGGTCCGGGTCGCGTCGGCCCGTCCGGCGTCGTCGCCCCGGCCCGACCCCCTTCCGGTACGCCGTCCGCCGGCACCCCGGACCGGCCGGGCTCGACCGGGCGGTCGAACACCTGGTGGATCTCGCGGTGCAGGGTGCGCCAGGCGTCGCCGAGCTGCCTGTCGACGAAGGCGGCCCGAGTGGCGGGGTCGGCCGGCAGGTGCTCCGGCAGCACCACCCCGGCCGGCTCCCGCTGCACCCACCGCCCGTGCTCGACCGCCATTCCCGGCCGCAGCACCACCGGCTGTCCGGGTGGCAGCGCCGAGTTGACCTGCAGCACCACCCCGACCCGCAGCCCGTCCGGGTACTCGACGGTGAGCAGCCGGGACGACTCGTCCCAGCTGGCCCGGTGCGGCTGGTCCACCGGCCCGGCGTCCCGGCCGGCCAGCAACTCCCCGACGTGCCCGTCGAACGTCGACCGCACCGCCTCGGGCAACGGCACCGAGGGCCCGATCGGGTGCGACCCGGCCGGCACCAGCTCGACCGGGACGTGTCCCTGCGCTACGCCGCGTAGCTGCCCCCCGGCGGCCAGCTCGCCGCCTCGGCCTGCATCCGCAGGATCTTGCCGTACGCCTTCCGGTACTGCATATCCGCCGGCCCGTCCAGCACCTGCCCCTCCCGGGACTCCTTCTGGATGACCAGCCGACGGTCCTTCTCCGGGTGGCCGAAGCTGTACTCGACCTCCCGACTGTCCTCCCGGACCAGTTCGAAGTCCACCAGAATCGCCATCACCGGTTCTCCTCGGCCACGAGTTGTCCAGGTCCTCTCCGGTCCGGCCGGGCGCGACCCGCTCCCAATTGAACAGGCTCTGGGCGTACGCGTGGGCATCCGGGTAGGTGGCGTCCGGGTGCAACAGCAGGTAGCCCGACTCGGCCAGCTCGTGCTCCAGCAGGATCAGGTCGGGTTCGAGCGGGCGGCCCTCCCGCAACCTGATCCACGCCTCGGCGATGTCCTCGTCCGCGTCGAAACGTCGGCGGACCCAGCCGTCCGGGTAGTCCCGCAGCACGTGCTCGTCGACCATGAGGTGCTGTTTCACCCGGGCGATCTCGGCGTGGGTGAACCCTGTCGTGCCGCCGGGCCGGGCGACGGTGGCGAGGTTCGCCGCGATGTCCGCGACGTCCCCCGGGTCGGCCCGGAACCGGTCGTAGGCCCGGTCCGCCCACTCCATCGCCCGGAGTTCGTCCCGGGGACGGATCGCGGCCCCGGTCTGCGCGTCCTGCTCCTCGGGCCCCCGGTCCCCCGCCCCCCGATCCTCGGGGGGCCGGTCCGGTGGGGGCCGGTCGGCGGCCGGGTGGTCCCCCGGGCGGGGGTGGTCCGGGCGGGGGTGGTCCGGGCGGGGTTCGGCCCGGGTCACCCCGGTCGGGTCGGTGGCCGGCCCGGTCCGGTCGGCACCGGTGGCCGCCGGGTGGTCCCGGGCAGTGGTCACCGGTGCTTCGGGGCGGGTGGGAGCGCCGTCGCCGGGTCCACGCGGCGGCGCGGTGTCGGCCGGTGTCGGCCGGGTCACCGGGTCACCGGCCGCCCGCCCGCCGGCCGGCGGGGTCGACTCCCCCGCCACCCGGTCGCCACCCGGGCGGGACCACTCCCCCGGCGTCCGCTCGCCCCCGGGCCGCACCGGATCGGCAGGTGGACGGGCCGGGTCGAGAGACGGGCGGGCCGGGTCGAGAGACGGGCGGGCCGGGTCGAGAGACGGGCGGGCCGGGTCGAGAGACGGGCGGGCCGGGTCGAGAGACGGGCGGGCCGGGTCGAGAGACGGGCGGGCCGGGTCGAGAGACGGGCGGGCCGGGTCGGCGAGGCGGGTCCCGGCCTCCGGGGTGCGTACCGGTGCGGGGTGGGCGGGCTGGCGCGGGCCGCTGCCGTCACCGCCTCCGGTGCCGCCGACCAGGTCGGTGCGTTGCGGCAGGTCGGCCGGGGGCAGCTCGGGTCGCGGCGGGTGCGGGCCACCCGGGCCGCCCGGGGTGGGGCCGTCGCCGTCGACCACCGTCGGGTCAGGCGACCGGACGCCGTCGCGGGCGAGCACGGTGCCGTCGGCGGCGATCGCCCCACCGTCGATCCGCTGGCCGTCGCCGTCGACGTGGGTCCAGACCGCGCCCCGCTCGCTGTAGGTGACCCGCAGGCCGGCGGCCCGGTCGACGGCGGCCATCCCCTCGGGGAGCACCATCACGTCCCGGCCGATCCGCAGGTTCGTCCCGCCGACCCGGACGGTGTCCAGTTTGTTCTGCGCGCCGAAGACGACGCCGGCCTTGGCCCCCTCGGCGCCCCCGTGCAGCATGTTCTGGAGGTCGAACTTCCCCTGGGCGGCGTCGGTCGCGCCGGTCACCAGGGCGCCGGTGACCCCGCCGCCGATGACGTGGCCGGGGATGCCGCCGAACATCGACGCCCCGAACAGCCCACCCTGGACGGTGGAGACGCCGAGCTGACCGAGGTCGAGGCTGGCCCGTTCGCCGCCGGCGATCTGGTACATCTGGCCCAGCAGGTTGCCCCCGCCCATGAACGCCGCCCCGAACGCCACCCGCTGGCCCAGGTACTTGGTCAGCTCCCGGCCGAAGGTGGTGGTGGCGATCTCGCGGGTCGCGTACTGGCTCAGGGTGGCCCGGCTGAGCTGCTCGAACGCCTCGGTGCCGGCCAGTCGTACGCCGCCACGGGTGGCGAGGTCGGTGCCGACCCGGGCACCGAACTTGCGCAGCAGCTGTTCCTCGATCTCCCGGGCGAGCTGGTTGCGGGCGGCGAGCAGGCTGCGCCCGGCCAGCCGACGCGACTCCAGCCCGGCCTCCCGGCCGAGTTGGCGCAGCAGTTCCCGGTTGGTGACGCCGCGCAGCCACTGACCGGCCATCCGGTCGGCGACCGACCGGGCGATGACGTTGCGCGGCAGGGTGTTGCGGGCGAGGGTGCCGGCGCCCTGCCGGATCACCATCGGCAGGGTCTGCCGGACGAAGGTGGGGACCTGGGTCCGCGCGAAGCGCGGCAGCTGGGTGGTGACCAGCCGGGGGACCTGGGTACGGACCAGGTTCGGCAACTGGGTCCGCACCAGGGTCGGCAGCGTACGGGTCAGCAGCGCGGTCACCTCGGCGAGGGCGGCGCGGACGGAGATGCTGCCGATGGCCCGTACCGCGTTGGTGGCGGCGGCCCCGATCGCGGCGCGGCAGGCGGCGAACGCCCCCGGAATGCCGGCGGTGGACAGGCCGAGGGACGGGATGGCGGCGGCGACCAGCAGGAACAGCGAGACGGCCAGCATGATCAGGCCGAGCAGGGCCATGAACTTCATCAGCTCGATCTGGAGCCCGAAGCTCTGCACCGCCTCCTCCATGGAGGCGAGGGTGTCGACCGTGCCGGCGAGCGACTCCAGGTAGGCGAGCCATTCCCGGGTGAACGCCTCGGCGGCCCCGTCGCCGCTCCAGTTGGTCAGGATGCCGTCGGCCGCGTGTACCGCCTCGGTGTAGAAGGCGGCGAGTTCCTGCGTCGCGGCGCCCCAGGCGTCGGAGAGCTCGTAGACCGCGTCGATGTCCGACTCGGGGATCTTGCCGATGAGGATCTCACCGACGGTGGAGCGGACGCCCGGGATGGCGGCTTCGAGGTCGGAGAACCACTCCAGGATCTCGGCGAGGGCGTGGTCACTCTCGCTCACGCGGGGTCCTCCGCGGCACCGTCGGATTGCCCGGCCGGCCGCCTCGGGTCAGTGCCGGCCACCGGCCCGGTCGATGTCGGTGGCGTTGTCGTCGTCGGTGCCGGTGTAGCTCCACATCGCGTCGGCCACGTACGCGCCGAGCTTGTCCATCGCCTCGCCGAGCTGGGGCACGGTGGCCTTGATCGCCTCGTTCATCTGCTGCCCGCCGCCGTCGGAAACCTCGACCGACTTGTGGTAGGTCTTGAGGAACTCGTTGGTGAACTCGTCGCGCGGCAGCGTCCCGGGCGTGCCTTCCAGGGTGGTGATCGCCCGGAACCTGTCACCCATCGTGCTGGACATCGACTGCCCGGCGAACCGCAGCCGGTTGGCGATGCCGAGGATGTCGGCGACGCTCGTCTTGATCTCGACGAAGCTACTCATCGTCGTCCCCCTTCAGGCGCACGTCGGCGTCGTGGCTGTGCAGCAGCTTCTCCAGCTGCGCGCCGCCGGGGGCCAGCCGGCGCAGGTCGGGGGCGATGCTGTCGTCGAGGATCTCCTTGGACTGCTCGGCGGCGTCCTCGACGGCGAGCCGGACGGTCGCCACGATGGTGGCGGCCAGCGCCTTGGAGTTGGGGTTACGGAACACCCGGGGGTCGATGTCCAGCTCCAGCAGGTGCCCCCGGGGGCCGACGACCGCCTTGACGGTGCGGTCGTCCGACCAGGCCGTGCCGGTCACCCGGAGCATCCGGCGCTGGACGTCGTCCATTCCGGACCAGGCCTTCTTGAGGTCACCGATCATGGCGGTCAACGCGCCGAAGTTCGGTCGTTCCTCCATCGTCCCTCCCCCGAGGTCCCTTCCGCCGGGCAGCCTAGCCGGGGCGGCCCGGCACCGGCCGCCCCGCCGGTCCGCCGCCCTCCCGGCCGGGAGGGCGGCGGACCGGACTGTCACATGCCGGCGGCGATCTGCTGGTCGACCTGCTGCATCCGCTCGGCCGACGCGCCGAGCTTCACGCCGACCCGGGTCAGCGCCTCCTTGATCTCGGTGGCGCCCTGGTTCCACTTCTGCCGGGCCTCGTCGCACGCCTGCCCCGCCGGCCCCTGCCAGTCCTGCGCGAAGAGCTGGGTGAACTGGGTGTAGAGGTCCTGGAGGCTGCCGTCCATCTGGCCCTGGTAGGTGCCGATGGCGGTGGCCACGTCGGAGATCTGGGCGAAGTTGTAGGTGATGGGACTGCTCACTGGAAGGTCACCTTTCGCTGGTCACAGCGGCACGGGTCGCCCGGGCGGGTCGACGTGCCGCGGCGGATACCGGCGGCGTCAGCCGCGCAGGATGCTCATCACACTGGCGTCGCCGGTCTCGGCGGCGGCCTGGCGGATCTCGGTCGCGGCGTCCTCGTCGTTCATGCCGTACTGGGTGGCGGCGCTGGTCATCTTGCCGGACAGCTCGTCGAGCGCCGAGATGATCTTCTTGAGGCCGTCGTTGAGCTGAATGGAGACGTCCTGAAGCGCGTTGTTGGCCGAGCCGCGCATGCCGCTGCCGCCCAGGGCCTGCACCCGTTCGATGAGCCGTGCCATGCCCAGCGCGAGGCCCTCACCGGTGTCGTTGCAGCGCGTCGCCATCTGGTTCAGCTGTTCCTGGGTGGCGTGAACCTGACCCAGTCCAGGAGTGTCGGTCAAGGTGGACTCACCCGCTCCTCTGCTTGCGCCCCCCGGTCAGGGAAGCGTCCCCTTGATGGTGGTGGCCGTCATGGCCGACCCTGACGGTAGCGCCCCGCAACGAATCGGGCCACCTCACTACGTCCGAAGTGGCTGGTCGGTGCGTCGACAGTGGTGGTACCGGGTCCCGCCGGTGGTCGGCAGCGGTTACGCTCGGGGCGTTTTCCGGTGAGACCCGGCGGGGGCCCGCCGCACCAGGGGAGGTTCGGTGGCGCAGGACGACGGCAGCAACCCGTACCAGCACGAGACCGACCAGAACACCCGGACCGACTGGCTGGCCGACCAGAAACCCGTCGACGTCGATCCGGACGGGCTGGTCGACTACGGCAAGAACATGGTCGTCATCCAGGAAAATCTGCAGAGCCACGGCGGTCGGTTGAGCCAGCTCGGCCAGTTGCCGCACCGCGCCTGGGAGGGCGCCGCGCTGCCCGAGGGCGTCTACGTCCGCACCCAGCTCACCCTCAACTACGCCGAGTTCCAGCAGTACCTGACCTACCTGGGCGCGGCGCTGACCAACATCGGCATGGCCGCGCAGACGGTGGCGGACGCCTACGCCAACACCGACGGCTGGTCGGCAGCCTCGCTGGACGCGGTCCGGTTCGCCTTCGGCGAGGCCGACGCGCCGCGTCCCGCCGGGTTGCCGCCGTTCGTCTCCGGAAAGACCTGGTGGGACCAGTACCTCGAAACGGTGTCGAGCGGTCAGGCCGGCGTCGCGCCGACCCCCGAGCAGTTCGTCGACCAGGGCCAGCCCCGGGTCGCCCCGGACGGCAGCATCACCTTCACCGCGCTCGGCCCCGGCGGTGTGGTGCGCACCATCGTGCAGCGGTCGTTGCCCGGCGGCGTGGGCACCGAGACGGTCACCACCACGACCGACGCCACCGGCAAGGTGCTCGACAGCAGCACCAGCCGGACGACCACCGTCGTCACCGGCAACTCGACGGTGGTCACCACCACCAACACCGACGCCGAGGGCCGGCGCACCGGCGGCAGCCGGGAGACCACGTCGTACGGCGTCGACGGCAGCCGTACGGTGACCAGCGAGCAGCTCGACGCCGGGGACAAGCCGACCGCCACCCGGGTCGACGCGCAGCACGCCGACGGGACGCACACGATCACCACGACCGACGGCAAGGGCACCGTCACCCAGGAGCTGCACATCGGCGAGGACACCGAGGGGGTGGACCCGGCCGAGCTGACCGAATCCCCCGCCAAGCGGGCCCTGGACGAGATCAAGCAGCACGACTACGGCATCTGAGCCCGGGAGGACACCATGGCCGACTACTGGGGTGCCCAGGCGACGTACGCGCACGGTGGCCCGCGCGGCGAGGGCACCCGGTACGTCATGCCGCCGGAGAACCCGGACCTGAAGTTCACCCCGGCACCGGGCGGCGAGGGCGGGGCCACCATCGAGGCGGTCCGCCAGCAGGTGCTGGGGCAGCATCCGGAGGACATCTCGGCGCTGGCCGACCAGTGGCAGAACGCCTACAACCTGCTGCAGAGCATCCACCAGCAGTTGCTGTCGGCCAGCCAGACCCTGCACGACGAGCACTGGCAGTCACCGCAGGCCCGGGACGCGTTCCTCAAGGCGGGGCCGGGCAAGACGCTGGCGTACCTCGACGAGTGGATGGACGCGGCCCAGCACAACGTGACCGCGCTGCGCGCGATGGTCGGCATCGCCCGCGACTCCCGGGCCGAGATGGAGCGTCTCTGGACGGAATACCGGGAGGCCATCGACGACGCGAAGAACTCCGACGGCTGGACGCAGTTCTCGGAGGGCTTCAAGCAGGGCTTCACCCTGGGCCTGTACGACGGCGAGAAGGGCATCCAGGCGGCCGAGGCCGAGGCGGTGCAGGAGAAGCAGGAGGAGTACAACCGCCGGGCCCAGGAGTTGGCCCGACGCACCGCCGACGACTACTTCGACACGTTGAGCAAGGTCAGCGGCGGGCACGGTCCGCCGTTCTTCCCGATGGACGCGGTGCTCAACCCGGTCGGTCACCCGCCGTGGCGCGGGCCGGTCGGCGCGCCGCCGCCGGTGGGGCCGCCCGGTGCCCGCCCGCCGGGGGTGGGGACGACCCCGCCACCGGCGTCGGTGCGGCCGGTGCCCCGTCCGGGTGATCCGGACCAGTTGGCCCGACAGGTGCTGGACACCCTCCGGCCGCCACCGGAGGCCGGCGCGCCGGCACCGACGCCCGGGACCGACGGGCGGGCGGGTCCCGCCGTGACGCCGCCGCCGGTGGTGCCGCCGCCGCTGGTCGCACCGCCACCCGGCCTGTCCACCGGGGCACCCGGGTTGAGCGGTGTGACCGCCAACGCCACCGGCGCGGGCCGGGCCGGGCTGGCCCGGCCGCCGGGCCTCGACGGGCTCGCCGGTGAGCGTGCCGGGCTGCGCAGCGGCGTGCTGCGCGGTGGCGCCGGAGCGCCGGCGGTCAGCGAGCCGCCCCAGGCGTCGCTGCGGTCCCCCGGCGCGAACGCCACCCCGCCACCGACCGGCGGCCGGGCTGCGCCGCCGAACGGGCTGCGGGGCCCCGGTGCCAGGTCGACGGCGGCCCCGCCGACCGGTGCCCGGGGCACCCCGGCCGGTTCCCCGCACTCCCCGGCCTCCGGCCGGCCGGGCAGCGGGCAGCAGGCGGACCCGGCCCGGCGGGGCACCGTCCGTGCGGGTGCCGGCGACGAGGACCTGTTCGGCCGGCCGGCCGGGGAGACCACCGCGCCGGTGTTGCAGAACCGGCGGCCGGACGCGCGGCGCACGTCCGGCGATTCCGCCGGTACGCAGGCCGGCGACGCCTCGACGCCGACCCGGCCGGGCACCGCCCCGCCGGTGCTGGGCAGCTCGGCACGGGGTGCCGGGGTGACCGGGTCGCCCCGCTCGAAGCGCCGGGACCGGACCGGTGCGGCGCAACCGGCGACGCCGGGCGGCGGTTGGCTGGGTGACGGGCGGTCGGAGGCGACCGCACCGGTGCTGGACGCGCCGGCCGCGCCGCTGTCCGGGGGGCGGGTGTCCCGGCTGGAGGAGGTGCCTGGCGCGTTGCGGGGCCGGCCGGCGGCCGAGCCGGCACCCCGGCGGGCGCGCGGCGGGCAGCCGGTGCCGCCGGAGCTGACGCCCCGGCGGACCACCGCCGCGAAGCGGGACGACCGGGAGGGGCCCGGTGACGGTCCGGGGATCGTCACCGACGAGCAGGTGTTCAGTGTGGAGACGCCGGGTGGTGGTGTGCTCGGCAAGCAGGCCGAGGACCGCTCCTACCGGGCCGAACCGAAGACCGCGCTGGGCGGCAACTGAGCGCGTTCCGGCCGGCCCGCCACGGGCCGGCCGGGACGCGGTAGGTCAGGACCAGCGTTCGCCGGTCAACCGTTCGTAGACGTCGACGTAACGAGCCCGGGTCGCCTCGACCACGTCGGCCGGGACCTCGGGCGCGGGGGACCGCTTGTCCCAGCCGCTGCTGGTCGCCCAGTCCCGCACGTACTGCTTGTCGTAGGAGAACTGGGTGCGGCCCGGCTGGTACGACTCGGCCGGCCAGTAGCGGGAGGAGTCCGAGGTGAGCACCTCGTCGCCGAGGACCAGCGTGCCGTCCGCCGCCCAGCCCAGTTCGATCTTGGTGTCGGCGACCAGGATGCCCCGGTCGGCGGCGAGTTCCGCACCCCGCCGGTAGACGTCCAGGGTGATCTGGCGTAGCCGCTCGGCGGTCTCCGCACCCACCTTGTCCACCACGTCGGCGAAGGTGATCGGCTCGTCGTGCTCCCCGGCCGGCGCCTTGGTCGACGGGGTGAAGATCGGCTTCGGCAGGATCGACGCCTCGACCAGGCCACGCGGCAGCGGCACGCCGGAAACCGCGCCGGTGCGCTCGTACTCCTTGAGGCCGCCACCGGTCAGGTAGCCCCGGGCGACGCACTCGACAGGCACCATGTCCAGCCGGCGGCAGCGGATCGCCCGGCCGGCGAACTCGGCCGGCACGTCGGTGGTCGAGACGACGTGGTGCGGCACCAGATCGGCGAGCTGCTCGAACCACCAGAGCGACAGGGCGGTGAGCAGCCGTCCCTTGTCCGGGACCGGGGTGGGCAGCACCACGTCGTAGACGGAGATCCGGTCGGAGGCGACCAGGATCAGGTCCTCGCCGTCCGCGTAGACGTCCCGGACCTTGCCCGAGTGCAGAAGTTCCACGTGCCCTAGTACACCACGGGGACCACGCCGGCCGGGTCGCCCACCCGGGCGGCCGGCGGGCGGGCGTTGACACCCGGCCGCGCCACCTGCGTGAATGGTCCGGCTACCGGCCCGACCGTCCCCAGGAGCACCACGTGTCCGCTGTGCGTCCCCCGCTGGTCCGGCCCGGCGTCGACCCGGCCCGGCGGCGGCTGCTCGGCGCACTGCTCGGGGTCCCGGTGCTGGCCGCCGGCGGGCTGAGCGGGTGCGGCGGCGAGGCGGAGTCGCCGACGCCTGACGGCCCGGTGGAGCTGTCGGTCTTCTGGTACGGCGGCACCCGACGGGCCGAGGCCACCGAACGGGCCCTGCGGCTGTACTCGGCCCGCAACCCGCAGGTCACCTTCCGGGTGACCTGGCAGGGGCAGGGCGGCTACTACGAGCGGCTCGCCACCCAGGCCGGTGGCGGCAACGCGCCCGACCTGTTCCAGATCGACGACTCGATGCTCGGCGACTACGCCCAGCGCGGCATCCTGCTCGACCTCGGCGGCTATGTCGACGACGGCCGGATCAACCTGAACACCCTGCCGACCGGCCTGATCGACTACGGGAAGATCGACGACCGGGTGTACGGCGTCGCGGCCGCGCAGACCCACCCCGCCGTGGTGTTCAACCGCGACCTGCTCGACCGGCTCGGGGTCGCCGCCCCGACCACCTCGATGACCTGGGCCGACTATCTGAGCTGGGCCGCCGGGGTGACCCGGGCCGGCCGGGGCCGGGTCGCCGGCTCGATGGACCCGTCGGGCGACCACCGGGCGCTGTGGCTGTGGCTGCGTGGGCTGGGCACCCGGTTCTACCAGGGTCGCCAGTTGGGCTTCGGTTCGGCCGCGCTGCTGGACTGGTTCGAGTTCTGGGAGCGGGCCCGCAGCCAACGGGCCACCCCGGCCGCCGCCCTGGTGGACCGCGCCGACGGTGGCGAGCCGGCCCGGCAACTGGTGGTCAGCGGGCACACCGCCGCCTCGTTCGCCTGGTCGCACCAGTTTCCCGAGTTGCAGCGCTACAGCAGGGACGAGCTGGCCCTGGTCGGCTTCCCCGGCCCCCGGGCCGCCCAGTGGGACCGGGCGTCGATGTACTGGGCCGGGTTCCGGGGCACCCGGCACCCGCAGGTGGTGGCCGACGTGGTCGACTTCCTCACCGGCAGCGTGGAGGTGGGCCGGCTGCTCGGCACCGAGCGGGGCCTGCCGGCCAGCCTGACCGTACGCCAGGCGGTCGTGCAGACCCTCGACGATCCGCTGGCCGAACAGGTCGCCGCCCTCGGTGAGGCACTGCACCAGCAGGTCGGCCCCGCGCCCGCGCCACCCCCGAGAGGGCACAACGAGGTGCGGGCCCTGCTCACCGAGGCGGCCCGGAGCATCCGCGCGGGACGCTCCGGGGCGCGGGCGGCGACGACACAGTTCATGGCCCGGGCCCAGGCGGCCCTGGCCCGGTGACGGGTCGGCGGGGCGGGCGGTGACGCCGGTCGCGGGTCAGCGGGGCGGACGGTTGCGCCGGTTGCGGGTCAGCAGCACCACCAGCAGGACGATGCCGCCGACGACCACCAGGCAGCAGAGCAGCCCGAAGACGCCGAACCCGCCGGCCCTGGACCGTCGCCGGGCCGCCTCCACCACCAACTCGCCGGTGCCGGTGGACGCCCACGCGGCCACCGGCACGAAGACCGACAGCACGACCGCGCCGAGGACCGCGCTCAGCCGGCCCCACCATGTAATCGGAGTTGACGTCCTGATCTCAGTAGACATGCCCTCATCCTGACCGAGGCCGGCAACTCCGGCACGCCGAAGCCCGGGGCGGTTTCCGGACGCGGATACCCGGAGACCGGCGCGGGCCCAACGATGCCGGGGCGGAAACGGCGACAGGCCCCGGAGAGGAACTCCGGGGCCTGTCGAACGAGTAGCGGGGACAGGATTTGAACCTGCGACCTCTGGGTTATGAGCCCAGCGAGCTACCGAGCTGCTCCACCCCGCGTCGGCCCGTTAAGCCTAACCCATCCGCCCGACGGAGATCGGCCGGCCCCCCGATCCGGCGTCCACCCAGCTCAGGACGCCCGCCGGAGACCACCGCCGTCCGTGCCACCCCACCCGCCGGCCGCGGTACGCCGGTTTCCGACCCCACGACGGCGGACCCGTCGACGGAAACGGCGACAGGCCCCGGAGACGAACTCCGGGGCCTGTCGAACGAGTAGCGGGGACAGGATTTGAACCTGCGACCTCTGGGTTATGAGCCCAGCGAGCTACCGAGCTGCTCCACCCCGCGTCGGCTGGTTAACCGTAGCCTACCGACCCCCGGGCCCGCAAAACGGCGCCCGGCGGTCAGTCCAACCAGGCCCGCAACGCGTCCACCGCCCGCCCGCTGTCCGCGTCCACCTGCGACCGGTCACTGGACGTGCCCTCCCAGCCCTGCTCCCAGAGCACGGTCACCACGTCCCCGAGCCGGATCGCCCGGACCAGCCGGACCTCCTCCCCGCCGGCCGGGTCACCCGCCCCTTCGGAGTACGACCGACGCAGCTCGAACAGCACCGACTCGTCGCCGTAGCCGCCCCCGCCGAGCAGCCGGTACCGGGACGTCACCCCCGGGGTGTCCGACGACTGCTGGATCGGGCAGTCCCGCACCGCCGCCCGCAGTTCGCCGAGCGCCTCCCCGGCGTGACCAGACCGGTAGACGGTGATGGTGTGCCGGTAGCTGCCGTCCGGAACGTACCCCTTCGGGGTGTCGGCGTACCGGAAGGCCAGGGCGCGGCCCCGGCGCTGGACGACACCCGAGTCGCCGGGGTGCGCGCCGCAGAGCTGCGGCAGCGTCGGGCCGGCGTCGAACGTCGCCCGGATTCCGGTGTCGTTGGCCGCGGCGAGGGTGAAGAACGCCGCGTCGGGGATCGCGGTCGGCGGTTGGTCGGACGGCGACGTGACGGCCGGGTTGGCCGGGCCGGCCGACGACCGGCCGGCCGAACCGGTGAGCGCGGACGCGGCCGGGACGGAGGTCACCGTCGCCGCCGGCGACACCGCCGGGGCGGGCACCGACACGGCGGTGGTGGTTGGGAAGGCCGGCGGCCCGGCGGGCGGGCCGGGCGCGGCGGTGAGCACGAACCGGGTGCCGGCCGCCGTCCCGCCCACCAGGGCCGCCACGACCAGCACCCCGGCCGCCGCCCGCAGCCGGGCCCGCCGGTCGGCGTACCGACGGACCAGGTCGGGCGAGACCAGGCCGCCCGGGTCGGTGTCCTGCGCCAACGATTGGTAGAAACGGTGCAGCTCACGCGACATCGTTGACCTCCAACTCCTTCGCCGAGACGCCGGGGAGCAGCTCGGCCAGCCGGGACCGCCCCCGGGACAGCCACGACTTCACGGTGCCGCTGGGCACCCGGGCTTCGCGGGCGATCTCCTCCACCGGCATGTCGAACAGGTAGTGCAGGGCCAGCGCCTGACGCTGGTTGGCGGGTAGCTGCCGCAGCGCGGCCACCAGCAGCACGGTGTCCTCGCCGGGTGGCCGCACGTCCTCCGGTGGCCCGGTGCGGCTCAGCGCCGTCCGCCAGCTGCGTAACCGGCGGAACCGGTCGGCGGCCAGCCGGCTGATCACCAGCCGCAGCCACGCCTCCGGCGCGGGGTGCTGCGCCAGCCGGCCCCACTGCCGCCAGGCGCGGGCGTACGCCTCCTGGACGAGGTCCTGCGCCTCACCGTGGTCGCCCGCCACGGCGTGACCGTAGCGCAGGGTCCGCGCCGAGGTGCTCCGGTAGAACTCGTCGAAACTCCGCTCGTCCCTCATGCCCGCACCACGTCCCCCCGTCCCGGCCACTGCACTGGAGACGGTCAGCGGCATCGTGAGGTTGCGGGACAACCGGTCGGAAAAACGACGGGACCCACGATCCCGGTACGGATCGTGGGCCCCGTCGACGCGGGACCAGGCGGGTCAGCCGCCGCCGGACGGCGTCGGTGTGGCGGGCGGGTTACCGCTGGACGTGCCCGCCGGGTTGCCCTGTTGGGCCTGCTGGAAGGCGGTGATCGCCTCGTCCAGCGCCTTCAACGCGCGGCCGTACCGCTCGAAGTCGCCGGACGCCTGCGCGGCCTTGACCTCGGCGATCGCCGCCTGGACCCGTTGTGTGGCGGCGGCCAGGTCGGCGGCGGGAGGTGGGCTGCTCGCCCCGGGCGAGGCCGTCGGCGAGGGGGACGGCGGGGTGCCGCCCGAGGGCGGCGGCGTCTCGCCACCCGGTGGCGGGGTGGTCCCCTGCCCGGCCCGTTTACCCTGCTCGACGAGCTGCTTGATGCCGTCGGTGACGTTGTTGGCCAGCACCACGTACGAGCCGCCGTCGCCGTACGACAGGAGCACCTTCTGCAACAGCGGGTACGCGTCCTGCTGGTTGCTCTTGACGTAGACCGGCTCCACGTAGAGCATCCCGTTGCCGAACGGCAGGGACAGCAGGTTGCCGTACTGCACCTGGGCCTGGTTGGAGGAGAGCAGGTTCAGCTCGGTCCGGATGGTCGCGTTGTTGGTCATCTGCTGGTGCACCTGCACCGGGCCGGAGATCCGGGTCTGGTCGGGCAGTTCCAGCACCTCCAGCTTCGGCTGCCCGTCGACGTACGACCCGGAGATCAGCGCGGCGAGGTTCTGCCTGCCGTTCGGGGTGACCGCCGAGGTGAGCTGGAACCGGGGGGCGTCCTGGTTGGGGAACTGGGTGAACAGGTAGTACGGCGGCTGCTTCTGCCCGCTGTCCGGCGCGTCCGGCACGTTCGGCACCTGCCAGAAGTCCTGGCCGGAGTAGAAGTCGCCGGGGTTGGTGACGTGGAACTTGGTGAGCAGGTTGCGCTGCACCTTGAACATGTCGGCCGGGTAGCGGAAGTGGGCGGCCAGGTCGGCCGGGATGGCGCTCTTGGGCAGCACCAGGTCACCGCCGAACGCCTTGTTCCATGCCTTGAGCACCGGGTCGCCGTCGTCGAACTCGTAGAGCCGGACCGTGCCGTCGTACGCGTCGACGGTGGCCTTCACCGAGTTGCGCATGTAGTTGACGTTCTCCCGGGCGAGCTGGAAGGTGCCCCGGTTGGTCAACTCGTCGGTGGTCTCCTGCTGGAGGTTGATCCGCTCGGCGTACGGGTAGGTCGCGGCCGTGGTGTAGCCGTCGATGATCCACTGGACCTTGCCGCCCACCACCGCCGGGTACGGGTCGCCGTCGAGGGTGAGGAACGGCGCGACCTTCTCCACCCGGTCCCGGGGGTTACGCACGTACAGCAGCTTGGAGTTGTCGTTGACCGCCTCGGAGAGCAGGAAGTTCGTCTCCTGCTCCTTGATCGAGTAGAGCAGCCGGCGGGTGAACGAGCCGATCTCGACGCCGCCCTCACCGGTGTAGGTGTAGTACTGCTCGCCGCCGGTGGTCGGGGTGGGCCGGTCGAACTCGACGTCCTTGTCCGCGCTGGTCTGGCCGACGATGGCGTAGTCGTCGGGCTGCATCCGCTCGCCGTAGTAGATCCGCGGCTGGCTGGCCGGGATCTGCTCGGCCTGCGAGGAGCACGCCTCCTGCGCCTTCTCGCCGAGGAAGCCGGAGACGAAGTACGGCTGCCCGCCGCAGACCACCTGGTTGGCCGGGGCCGCGACCAGTCCGTAGCCGTGGGTGTAGACGGTGTGCCGGTTGATCCAGTTGTTCTGCTGGTCGGTCAGCTCGCCGTAGTTGATCTCGCGGACCCCGACCACGTAGTCGGAGGTCTTGTTCTCCACCGAGTACCTGTCGATGTCCAGCTTGGGGCCGAAGTCGTAGAACCCCCGGACCTGCTGGAGCTGGGTGTACGTCTCGGAGACCAGTTGCGGGTCGAGCAGCCGGACGTTCGGCACCACCGAGGTGTCGGTGGCCAGGCTGGCCGGGGGCACCAGGTTGCTCGCCGCGTACCCCTCGGTCTGCACGTCGGATATGCCGAACGCGGCCCGGGTGGCGTCGATGCTGCGCTGGATGTACGGGGCTTCCTTGTCCCGGGCGCTCGGCTTGACCTCGAAGGTCTGCACCGCCCAGGGGTAGATGCCGCCGATCGCGACGGCGGAGACCCCGAGCAGGGCCAGCGAGATGCCCGGCCAGACCAGGTTCCGCATCACCGCGTTGGAGAACACGATGATGGCGATCGCCACCACCACCGAGATGTACGCCAGGATCTCCTTGGCCGGCAGCAGCGCGTTGACGTCGGCGTAGCCGGCGCCGTACAGCTTGGCGCCCTCGTTGTACTCCAGCAGCATGGCCCGCCGGTCCAGCACGTACGCCACGGCCTTGAGCAGGACGAAGACCGCGACCAGCGTGCTCAGGTGGGCGCGCGCGGAGTTGGTCATCCGGTCGCCGACACCCTGTAGGCGCACCCCGCCGAAGATGTAGTGCACGGCCAGCGCGCCGATCAGCGCCAGCACCACGGCGGTGAAACCGACCCCGAGCAGGTAGCGCCAGAACGGCAGCTGGAAGACGTAGAAGCCGACGTCGATGCCGAACTCCGGGTCCTTGACGCCGAAGTCGCCCCCGTTGCGGAACAGCAGCCACTGGCTCCACCGGCCCTGCGCGGAGAGCCCGGCGAACAGGCCGAGCACCACGGCGGTGAGGCTGATCCAGGTGCCGATGCGCGGGGTGAGCAGCATCCGGTACCGCTCCAGGGTGGCCTGCTCCAGCGAGTGCGGGCGCAGCTTCGGCCGCAGCCGGTACGCCAGCCACAGGTTCCCGCCCACGAACGCGGCCAGGCCGAACCCGACGGCGAGGAAGAGCAGCAGCCGGGTGAGCAGCACACCGGTGAACACCTGGGTGTAGCGGACCTCGTCGAACCACAGCCAGTCGGTCCACGCCTGCACCCCCCAGCCCAGCAGGGTGAACAGGAGGAACACCCCGACCAGGACCCCGATGGTGACGCGTCCGCGCCGACTCATCCTCGGCAGGGGGCTGCTACGCATGGCCACTGTTTGGCTCCGCACGCTCGATGTGATCGGCTCCGGACAGGCACCCAGAGTACGGGGTGTTCCTGAACGTGTCGGGTCAGGTCGTGCCCGGGTCGCCCCGGTGTCCCCGGCGTGGCCCCGCCCTCAGCAGCGGGTCGGTTCCCCACCGGCGCGCAACGTGTCCAACGCGGTCAATGCCTCGTCCAACGAACCGACCTTGAGCATGGGCAGACCGGGTTGCGGGTTGCGGACCGCCTCGGCGCAGTTGTCGGCGGGGACCAGGAACACCTTGGCCCCGGCCTTCTTCGCCCCGACCAGCTTCTGGGCGATGCCGCCGATCGGACCGACCCGACCCTCGTCGTCGATCGTGCCGGTGCCGGCGATGATCTTCCCGCCGGTCAGGTCCTCCGGCTTGAGCTTGTCGATGATGCCGAGGGCGAACATCAGCCCGGCGCTCGGGCCGCCGATGTCCTTCAGGTCGATCTTCAGGGTGAACGGGTGCGGCTGCCGCTGGTCGGGGACCACCCCGATACGCGGGTGGCCGTCGGATTCCCGGCTGGTCACGGTGGCGGTGCCGGCCGCGCCGTCACGGACGTACCCGATGGTCAGCGCGGTGCCGGCGGGCTTGCCCCGGACCAGCTCGACCAGCCGGGACGCCGAGGTGACCTGCGCGCCGTCGACGGTGGTGACCACGTCGCCGGCCTTGAGCGCGCCGGCCGCCGGCCCGTCCGCGGCGACCTCCTTGGCCACCACCTCGACCGGGTAGCCGAGCTTGACCAGCGCGGCGGTCTCGGCGCTGCTCTGCGAGTTCTGGAAGTCCTCCGCGTTGCGCTTCTCGACCTCCTCCTGCGACTCGCCCGGTGGGTAGACCAGTTCCCGGGGGACCACAGCCTCGTCCTTGGACAGCCAGCCGGCGATCGCGGCGCGCAGCTTCACCGTCGGCTGCACCCCGACCGTGGTCATCCGGAGCTGACCGGCGGAGGTGGAGGTCTCCCGGCCGCTGACCTGGATGACCTCCCGGCCGTCGTTGGTGCCCAGGGTGTTCACCGTCGGGCCGGGGCCGAGCACCACGTACGGGATGGGCGCGCCGAGCACGCCGATGCTCAGCAGGGTGGTGAGCAGAGCACCGAGGAGGACGGTCACGCCACGACGTCTCATGCGGCAGAGCGTACCGACCGGTGGCGGTGGGTCCGGCGGGCTGCGGCCGACTTCGCCCTCAGCGCAACGCCAGCTGCGGTTACCAGGGGCGCGGCGCGCGTACCGTAGACGTCGTGCCTGATATTCCGTTCGGTTTCGCGCTCCCGGGTGGGCAACCACCAGACCCCAACGATCCCGCGCAGATGCAGCAGTTCATGTCGCAGTTGCAGCACCTGCTCTCCGCGCCGGGCAGCGGGCCGGTCAACTGGGACCTGGCCCGCCAGGTGGCCGCCAGCCAGCTCGCGGCCACGGGTGACCCGATGGCATCCCCCTACGAACGGCACGCGGTGGAGGAGGCGCTGCGCCTGGCCGACCTCTGGCTGGAGCCGGCCTCGGCCTGGCCGACGGGCATCCGCACCTCCCTGGCCTGGAACCGCAACGAGTGGATCTACAAGACGCTCGACGTCTGGCGCAAGCTCTGCGACCCGGTGGCCAGCCGGATGGTCGGTGCGATGGGCGACCTGGTCCCGCCGGAGGCGCGCGCGCAGCTCGGCCCGATGCAGTCGATGGTCGCCACCCTGGGCGGGGCGCTCTTCGGCGGTCAGCTCGGGCAGGCCCTCGGGCAGCTCGCCGCCGAGGTGCTCTCCGCCGGTGACATCGGCCTGCCGCTCGGCCCGGCCGGCACCGCCGCGCTGATCCCGGCCAACATCCGGGTGTACGGCGAGGGCCTGGAGCTGCCGGAGGACGAGGTACGCCTCTACGTCGCCCTGCGCGAGGCGGCCCACCAGCGGCTCTTCGAGCACGTCCCGTGGCTGCGCGGACACGTGCTGACCGCGGTCGAGAACTACGCGTCCGGCATCCGGGTCAACCGGGAGGCGATCGAGGAGGCGATGGGCCGGGTCGACCCGACCGACCCGGAGTCGATGCAGGCGATCGCCCTGGAAGGGATCTTCACCCCGGAGGACACCCCGGCGCAGAAGGCGTCCCTGGCCCGGCTGGAGACGGTGCTCGCGCTGGTCGAGGGCTGGGTCTGCCACGTGGTGGACAGCGCGGCGACCGACCGGCTGCCCAACGTGGTCCGCCTCGGTGAGGCGTTCCGTCGCCGCCGGGCGGCCGGCGGGCCGGCCGAGCAGACCTTCGCCGCGCTGGTCGGCCTGGAGCTGCGTCCGCGCCGGCTGCGGGAGGCGTCGGCGCTGTGGGCGGCGCTGACCGAGCACCGGGGCATCGCCGGCCGGGACGCCGTCTGGGGCCACCCCGACCTGCTCCCGTCGGACGCCGACTTCGCCGACCCGGTGGCGTTCGCGACCACCTCGACCGACCTCGACGACGAGCTGGCCACGTTCGACTTCACCGCCCCGGGCGGTCCGGAGGAACAGGCGCCGGGCAGCCGGCCCCGCCCCGACGGCACGGACGGCGACACCGACCGGCCCTGACCGCTACCGATCAGCCGCGACACCGGCCGGACCGCCCGACTCCCGGGCGGGCCCGGCCGGTCGCCGTCCGTCGGCCGGCTGCGCTGGTCGGGCCGGCCGCGATGGTCGGGCCGGTCAGGTTCGGTGGCCGGAGAGCAGGGCGCGGGTCGCCTCCCAGCCCTCCACCGCCGGGTCCAGGGCGGCCAGGTCGGCCGGGCCGCGCAGCCGGTGCCAGCCGGGGGTGACCGCCACGTCGGCCGGGGCCGACGCCACGCGCCGCAGGTCCGCCGGCCCGGCGACGTCCAGGTCCAGCGCCGGCAGCCACCCGGGTACGGGCAGCCGGGACGCCACGCCGAGCAGTCCCGGCCCGCCCTCGACGGGGGCGACGGCGACGGGTCGGCTGGTCAGCGGTCGCAGCAGCTTGCCCAGGACGAGCCCCGGCAGGTCGGGGGCGTCGGCGGCGACCACGGCGGCCTGGTCGTACCCGTCGAGGGCGGCCAGCACGGCGGTGACGGTCGGCTCGGGCACCTCGTAGACGGGAGTGTCGGGCCAGCGCACCGCGTCGGCCAGCCAGCGGTCGGCCGGGGTCACCGCGAGCGCGGTCTCCACTTCGGCGAGGGTGGCGAACAGGTCCACCACGTCCTCGGCCAGCGCGGTACGCCAGCGGATCAGCTCGACGCCTGGCGGCGACCAGGCCACCGGAGCGAGCAACGCGACCACCACCCGTCGGACCATTCCCCGACTGTAGTGGGCGGCCCGAGGGTGATCGACTCCTGTGGGCCGGAGTAGCGCCGTCGACGCCGCCCGGACACCGCTACCTGCGCGCAGATGAGTTGATCACCCCGGCAGGGCGCCCGACGGGTGGGCCGGTCAACCGGCGACCGGGACGGCCGAGGCGGCGGCCACGCCCTCCAGGTAGCCCCGGGCCCGTTCGGTCTTCGCGTACCGGCCGACCAGGGCCCAGAAGCGGGCGTTGTGGCTCGGCACGATCAGGTGCGCCAACTCGTGCAGCAACACGTAGTCGAGCACCCAGTCGGGCATCTCCTGAAGCCGGTGCGAGATCCGGATGGTCCGGTCGGCGGGGGTGCAGGAACCCCATCGACCGTTCTGGTTGGTGACCCAGCGGACGCTTGCCGGCAGGGCGTCGCCACCCTGGTCGGCCAGGTAGAGATTGATCAGGCGCAGGGCCCGGTCGAGCAGTTCGGTGTCGTTGCGGGCCAGTCGGCCTTCCCGGGCGGCGAGCCGGGCGAGCATCCGGTCGACCCACTCGCTCTCCTCGGCCCGGGAGAACTGGTCCGGGATGAGCACCACGACCCGCTCGCCGTCCCGGTAGGCGGACACCGTGCGTCGCCGGCGCTGACTGCGCCGTACCTCGACGACTGGCTTCCGCGCCGCCGCCATCAGTGGGCCGCGCAGCCGTGGTTTCCTGCCACGATGGAAAGCTAATGCGTACTGACCAGGGGTCCGCAAGAGTCAACACCCCGACACGCGCCCGGAAAATGGTGGTTAGTAGTAAGGAGTCCGAAAAAAACTGGTGGTGACCATGGAGCCGGACCACCGTCACCCTTCGTGGCGACACCGGAAGCCACCCGCGGGCGCGATCTCCACGGTAGGTGATCGGTCCCGACGGCGTCACCGCACCCCCGTCCGGGGGACCTCCCAGAGGGCTCCACACGGCGTGTCCCCGGCAAACTCACTTATCCCGCCCTTTTCGGGATGCACACTCTCGACGTCGACTTGCTCACAGTGTCGATGCACCGCTGACATGGAACCGCCCAGAGCTGGGTAGGGTCCGCCAACCGGCGGTCACGTGGGTGGCCGCGGAGAAGGACCCGGTGCCGGCGCCCCCCAGGCCCGCCGCCGGGAGCACCGCCGGACCGACGTGCCCGGCGGACGAGACGAGGAGGCTACCGTGGCCGACCAGGCCCAGACCTACAACGGTTACTGCGTGAAGTGCAAGGAGAAGCGGGACTTCGAGGGGCACGTCGAGGTCTCGAAGACCGGGATGAACATGGCCAAGGGCAAGTGTCCGGTGTGCGGCACAACAGTGAACCGCATCCTGGGCAAGGCCAAGGTCTGACACCCGTACGGGTACGGCGCGGGAGGGGCGGCCCGGTGGGCCGCCCCTCCCGCGCCCGCACCCCACCCCGCCCGACCGTGGCAGCCGCCGTCGCCCACCATCCGAGCGGCAGATCTGTCGGCTGCCTGACATAACTCCGCGTGATCTGTGGATAACTCGCGGGATCCTGTGGACAACGCTGGATCTGGCGCTGCACACCTGTGGACAACGAGCGACGCACCGCAGGGACTCGGTCACGATTCGTCGTCATGAGCCCGCCCCACGCCGTGCCCACCCACCCGGTGCCCGACCACGCCGTACCAACCCATGCCGTGCCCTCCCGTACCGCGCTGTTGCGTCCGGCACTGGTGCCGGGCCTGACCCGGCTCTGGCGGGACCGGCACACCCTGCAACTGGGGCTGACGCCCGGCCGGGCCGTCCTGCTGGAGGTGGCCGACTCGCGGGTCACCCGGCTGCTCGACCTGCTCGACGGCACCCGCAGTGAACGTGGCGTGCTGGCGGACGCGGCGAGCGCCCGGGTCGACCCGGGCCAGGCCCGGGGATTGATCGACACCCTGCACGCCGCAGGGCTGGTCGTACCGGCGCACACCCTGCTCCCCCGCGACCTGACCGGCCCGGACCGGAGCCGGCTGGCCGCGGAGGCCGGGGCGCTCGCCCTGGCCGCGCCCGCCCTGCCCGGCACCCCGGCCCAGGTGCTCCGGCGTCGCCGCGCCGCCCGGGTGGTGGTGGCCGGGGCGGGCCGGCTCGGTGCGCCCGTCGCCGTGGCTCTGGCCCAGGCCGGCGTCGGGCAGGTGACGGTCGGGTTGACCGGTCCGGTGCAGCCGGGTGACCTGGTGGGCACCGGGCTGGCCGCCGCCGACGTCGGGCAGCCACTGGCCGATGCCGTCCGGGCCGCCATCGACCGGGCCGCCCCGGGCACCCGCACCCGCCCGGCCGACCGACGCCGGGTCGAGCTGGTGGTGCAACTCGGCACGGACCGTCCGGCGGCCCTGCTCGCCACCGGGTACGCCAGGCGTCGCCAGCCCCACCTGCTGCTCACCCTGCGGGAGGGGACACCTGTGGTCGGCCCCCTGGTCCGGCCGCCGGTGGGGCCCTGCCTGCACTGTCTGGAGCTGCACCGCACCGATCGTGACCCGGGCTGGCCCGGCCTGGCCGCCCAGCTCGCCACCGGTCCGGCGGACCAGTCCTGTGGCACCGCCACCCTGCTCACCGCCGCCGGGTACGCGGTCGCCGAGGCGCTCGCCCAGCTCGACGGCGGCACCCCGGAGACGGTCGGCTGCACGGTGGAGGTCGGACCGGGCGGCCGGTTACGCCGGCGGGCCTGGGCCCCGCACCCGGACTGCTCCTGCTCGGGCCGTTGACGCCGGCCGAACGCCCGCCGGCCACAACCGGGTCCGGTCCGCGGCGTACGCCTCCGGCCGGCCCGTCCGGGGCGCGGTGGGGGCGGCGGACGGGGGTCGCGGGAGCACGGAACGGGGGACGGGGCCACCCAGCCCGGCTTCAGCGCAGCAGCGGGGCCACCAAGTCGGTAACAATGGCCAGGTGACCGACATCCCGCGCCGCGCCGTGTCCCGGACCGCCAAGCTCGCCGCTCTGCCGCTCGGTTTCGCCGGTCGGACCGTCCTCGGGATGGGCAAGCGCGTCACCGGCATCGCCTCCGACGTCATCTCCGCCGAGATCCAGCAGCGCACCGCCGAGCAGCTCTTCAGCGTCCTCGGGCAGCTCAAGGGCGGGGCGATGAAGTTCGGCCAGGCCCTGTCGGTGTTCGAGGCGGCCCTGCCGGACGAGATCGCGGCACCCTACCGGCAGGCGTTGACGAAGCTCCAGGAGGCCGCCCCGCCGCTGCCGGTGGCGAGTGTGCACAAGGTGCTCGCGGAGCAGCTCGGGCCGGACTGGCGGGACCGGTTCGTCGAGTTCGACGACGCGCCGACCGCGGCGGCCAGCATCGGCCAGGTGCACCGGGCGGTGTGGCGGGACCCGGAGACCGGGGTGTCCCGGTCCGCCGCCGTCAAGATCCAGTACCCGGGCGCGGGGGACGCGTTGCTCGCCGACCTCAAGCAGCTCTCCCGGCTGGGCGGGATGTTCCG
Organism: Micromonospora sp. SCSIO 07396; assembly: GCF_053667945.1. NCBI lineage: Bacteria > Bacillati > Actinomycetota > Actinomycetes > Micromonosporales > Micromonosporaceae > Micromonospora > Micromonospora sp. SCSIO 07396. Next base: position 259,381 of record NZ_CM132210.1, on the reverse strand, counting down.
CGTCATCCAGCCCGGCCTGGACGTCAAGCCGCTCCTGGCCGAGCTGCGGGAACGGATCACCGAGGAGCTGGACTACGAGCTGGAGGCCGAGTCGCAGCGCGCCTTCGCCGCCGCGTACGCCGACGACCCGGAGATCTTCATCCCGGCGGTGCTCTCGTCGTCGCCCCGGGTGCTGGTCACCGAGTGGATCGAGGGGACACCGCTGGCGGACATCATCCGGGAGGGCACCGAGGCGCAGCGCGACACGGCCGGCCGGTTGATGGCGACCCTGCACCTGTCCGCCCCGCCCCGGGCCGGGCTGCTGCACGCCGACCCGCACCCGGGCAACTTCCGGTTGCTGCCGGACGGCCGGCTCGGTGTGATCGACTTCGGCGCGGTGGCCCGGATGCCCGAGGGCACCCCGGAGCCGATCGGCCGGCTGCTCGGGCTGTCGTTGCGCGGCGACGCCGACGCGGTCGTCGCCGGGTTGCGCGAGGAAGGTTTCGTCAACCCGACCGAGCCGATCGACGCGCAGGCGCTGCTGGACTACATCCGTCCGATGCTGGACCCGGTGGCGCAGGAGGAGTTCCGGTTCACCCGGGCCTGGCTGCGCGCCGAGGCGACCCGGCTGGCCAGCCCCAAGTCGCCGGCCTTCCAGTTCAGCCGACAGCTCAACCTGCCGCCGTCGTACCTGCTGATCCACCGGGTGACGCTGGGCTCGATCGGGGTGCTCTGCCAGTTGGAGGCGAAGGCCCCCTACCGGGGGATCCTGGAGCGCTGGCTGCCCGGCTTCGCCCCGGTCGCCTGACCGGCGACGGCCGACCGACACGACGCGGGGGCGGTGACCGTGATCCGGTCACCGCCCCCGCGTATCAGTGGTGGTTTCAGAGAACGCCCAGGTCGCGAGCCGACTGGCTCCGGCTGTCCATCGCGACGGTACGGGCGGAACGGTGCGCCTCAGTGCTCGTGGTGGTACGACCGGCCTGAGGCCGGCGCATTCGAGCCCGGGACAACGCTTCGTGGAGTAGTTGCATCTCGGTTCCGTTCGGCAGGTGCAGCATCGGGGTCAACTTTCTCTGGGCCGACGGATGTCGGCGGTGGGTGGAACGGATCGGGTGGGTCAGGCTGCCAGTCGGACGGCGCTGCGCGAGGTGGCCAGACCACTGGCCGCCAGTCGCGCCTCGGCCTCGACCCGGAGGGCGGCGTCACGGGCGAGGTCCTCCTTGCGCGGACGGCCCCGGGGCCGCTTACGCGGGACGACCGCGCCACGCTCGAAGATCTCGCCGCCCCAGACGCCCCACGGCTCGGCCCGCTCGACCGCCCCGGCCAGGCACTCGACGCGCAGCGGGCAGTCCCCGCAGAGCGACTTGGCCAGCTCCAGGTCGGTGGGCGAGTCGGAGAACCACAGGTCGGGGTCGAACTTCCGACAGGGCAGGTTCGCCTCCAGCTCGACGCTCACGTCGAGGGGGGCCAACGCCAGACTCATCTCCCGGTCACCTCTCTCTCACTTCGATCTCGTGGATCGCATTTCCGACGTACTTCGACGGGCAAAAAACTGAGGCCGCGGATCCCGGTGAGCGGGTTCCGCGGCCTCGAGGTGAGCCGGTGGTCTGAGTGTCAGACCGGTCTACCTCGAGGTGGAACGCCGCGGACATCCATGCGCTTCGTGGCGACATCGATGCCCAGACCCGTGAAGCCACTGGTCCCCTCGACACCCGCAGTCGGCGCAACAGTCAGGTTCAGCTCGGCCTGAACCGAGACCTGGTGCACCTGCGGGATCGACGGTCGCGGAGCGGCAGGGGCCACCCACGCAGCCGACAGCGGAGCGCAGGCAGCTGGCATCGCCGCCGGACGCTCATAAGTGATGATCTCCACGGGTGCCACCTCCCTCACGTTCCTCGTGCCGATTCGGACTCAGCCCCCGTGAGCAGCCGTTATGGCGCTGCTCCTGAGGTGCGTCCTGAGGCTATTCCTCGCCACGGGGCGAGGGCAAACGAATTTACGACGAGATTTCGAGAGTTTTTTCCGGGCCGATCTCGTCGACCGTCGCGCCGGCCACCAACGCCAGCACCGCCTCGCCGTACAGGCCGAGTTTGCGCGGGCCGATGCCGGCGATCGCGATCAGCTCCTCCACCCGGCCCGGTCGCCGTTCGGCCAGCGCGACCAGGGTCGCGTCGGTGAAGACCACGTACGCCGGGACCCGCTGCGCGCCGGCCACCCGGGCCCGCCAGTCGGACAGCCGCTCGTAGAGCTGCTCGTCGATGTCGGACGGGCAGGTGGGGCAACGGCCCAGTTTGCGGTCGGCACCGGCGAGCAGGGTCGCGCCACAGATCCGGCAGGAGACCATCGGGGCCCGCCGCCGCTCGACCGCCCGCTTCGCCGCCCCCGCACCGCCCGACCGGGCCGCACCGGCCCGTTCGCCGCCACCGCTGCGGTCCAGCTGGGGCAGGAACCGCGACGGCCGGCGGGCCCGCCCACCCGGGGAGCGGGCCGACGCGTACGACAGCCAGAGCCACTGCCGGGCCCGGGTGATCCCGACGTAGAGCAGCCGCCGCTCCTCCTCGACCTGCTCCGGGGTGCGGGCGTAGGAGGTGGGCAGGGTGCCCTCGGAGAGCCCGACCAGGAAGACCGCGTCCCACTCCAGCCCCTTGGCCGAGTGCAGGGAGGCCAGGGTCACCCCGTCCACCGTCGGCACGTGCTGCTGGGCGGCCCGCCGGGCCAGCTCGTCGTTGAAGTCGGCCAGGCTGGCCGGGCGCTCCACCGTCGCGGCCTCGCCGATCGGCAGCACCTCGGGGGTGGCCGCGTACTCCTCGGCGAGCTGGACCAGGGCGGCGAGCGCCTCCCAGCGTTCCCGGGCGGCGCCACCGGGCGGGGCGGTGTCGGGCGTCCAACCGACGGCGGTCAGCGCCTCCCGGACGGCGATCGGCAGCGGCGTCTCGCCCGGGATCGAGCGGGTGGCGGCCCGCAGCGCCACCATCGCCTGGCGGACCTCGGCGCGCTCGAAGAACCGTTCCGCCCCCTGCACCACGTACGGGACGCCGACCTCGGTCAACGCCTTCTCGTACGCCTCGGACTGGGCGTTGGTGCGGAACAGCACGGCGATCTCCTTCGCCGGGGTGCCCCCGTCGACCAGCGTCCGGCAGCGGGCCGCCACCGCGGTCGCCTCGGCCGGCTCGTCGGTGAAGATCCGCAGCTCCGGTTCGGGGCCGGGCGGGCGCTGGCCGTGCAGCTCCAGCCGCAGCCGCGCCTCGGTGCCCCGGGCCTGCCCGATCACCGCGTTGGCCAGCCCGACCACCTGCGGGGTGGACCGGTAGTCGCGGACCAGCCGGACCACCGTGGCCGCCCGGTGCCGGCGCGGGAAGTCGATCAGGTACGCCGAGGTGGCCCCGGTGAACGAGTAGATCGTCTGGCTGGCGTCACCGACCACTGTCACGTCGTCCCGGCCGCCCAGCCAGGCGTCGAGCAGCCGCTGCTGGAGCGGGTTGACGTCCTGGTACTCGTCGACGACGAAGTGCCGGTACTGGCCGCGTACCTGCTCGGCGACGTCCGGGTGCTCCTCGATGCCCCACACCGCGGCCCGCAGCATGTCCTCGAAGTCGATCACCCCGGAGGAGCGTTTCAGCCGCTCGTACGCGGTGAACACCTCGGCCACCTTCGCCGGCTCGTACGGCGTCTCGCGCAGCGCCCGGGTTGCGGCGACCACGTACTCCCCCGGCTCGACCAGCGACGACTTGGCCCACTCGATCTCGCCGGCCAGGTCCCGGGCGGCGGCCCGGTCGGCCCGCAGGCCGACCTTGGCGGCGGCCAGGGTGACCACCCGGACCTTGCTGTCCAGCAGCTCCGGCATGGCCCGCCCGGACAGCAGCCGGGGCGCGAAGTAGCGCACCTGGCGCAGCGCCGCCGCGTGGAACGTCCGGGCCTGTACGCCCGGCACCCCGATCAGGGCCAGCCGGTGCCGCATCTCGGCGGCGGCGCGGGCGGTGAAGGTGACCGCGAGCACGTGCCGCCCGGAGATCCCGCCGGTCAGTACCCGGTGGGCGATCCGGGAGGTCACCGCCCGGGTCTTGCCGGTGCCGGCGCCGGCCAGGACGCAGACCGGGCCGGCCGGGGCGGTCACCACCGACCGCTGCTCCGGGTCCAGCCCGGCGAGCACCGTCTCCGCCGCTGAGTGAACCGCCACAGCGAGGAATCATCTCAGCTCCGGCCGGTGTTGCACCGGTTAGCCTGGCCTGACCCGGGCCGGCGCGGTGACCCTTGGAGGATCCGACGATGTTGACCATGTATTCCACCTCGTGGTGCGGCTACTGCCACCGGCTGAAGTCGCAGCTGGACCGGGAAGGCATCGGGTACGAGGTGGTCGACATCGAGCAGGACCCGAAGGCCGCGGAGTTCGTGATGGGCGTCAACGGCGGCAACCAGACCGTGCCGACGCTGCGCTTCGACGACGGCAGCGCCCTGACCAACCCCTCCATCACCCAGGTCAAGCAGCACCTGGCCACGATCGCGGGCTGAGCCCGCCCCGTCTCGGGCAGCGGCCGGCCCACACCGGGGCCGGCCGCTGCGTCGTGTCGTGGGGGTCAGCGCCCGGGCAGCCGGTCGGCGGTCGGGTCGGGCAGCGGACGACGGGGGGCCGGGATGCGGGCCACGGGCGGTGTCGTGGGCGGGACCGGCGGCTTCGGCGGGACCGGTGGGCTGAGCCGACGTCCCCGCCAGAGCCACAGGCCGGCGGCTGTGGTGACCACCCCGACGAGCACGAAGAGCAGCCGGTAGTCGAACACGCCGACGAGCAGCGCCCCGGCCCCGATGGAGACCGCCTGCGGCCCGCTGACCAGCGCCTCGGAGGCGGCGGTGACCCGGCCGAGCAGCCCCGGCGGGGTGCGCCGCTGGACCAGCGTGGTCAGCCCCACCATGGTCAGCGGCAGGGACAGCCCGGCGAGCAGCAGGGCCAGCACGCCGAGCCGGAGGTCCGGCCAGGCCAGGATCAGCGCGGCCGGACCGAACAGGGTCACCCCGACGGCGAGTGCGCCCAGTTCGCCGACCCGGCGCACCACCGTCGACGAGAGCAGGCCGCCCACCAGGCCGCCGATCCCCTGCACGGCGATCAGCACCCCGACGAAGGCGGCGTCACGGCGCAGCCCCTGATCGACGTACGCGAAGATCAGTGATTCGGTGAAGCCCATCACGAGCGAGCCCAGGCCGTAGCCGAGCAGGGCCCGGCGCAGGGCGGCCTCGTGGGTCAGGTGGCGCAGCCCCGCCCCCAGTTCGGCCGGCCAGCGCAGGGCGGCGGCGGCCGGCGGGTGCTCGGTCACCCGGAGCAGCCCCACCACGGCGGCGGCGACCACGAACCCGGTCATCGCCAGGCTGGTCAGCAGCCAGCCGCCGACCGCGGCGTAGAGGGCCGCGCCGGCCAGCGGGCCGCCGAGGCGCAGGCCCTGCCGTACGGTCTGCAACGCCCCGTTCGCGTCGGCCAGCAGCTCGCTCGGCACGAGCTGGCGGAGCAGCCCGCTCAGGGTCGCGTGCAGGGTCAGGTAGGACAGCCCATAGCAGGCGGCCACCACATAGATGACCCAGACGTCGGACCTGTCGTGGACCGCGAAGAGTGGGCTGAGCAGCAGGGCCGTGCCCAGGTTCGCGATCACGAAGAAGGGCCGGCGGCGGTAGCGGTCGACCACCCAGCCGATCAGCGGGGCCAGGATCATCGGCGCGATGATCGCGAAGATGGTCGCGCCGGCCAGCCCGTCGGAGCCGGTCAGGTCCTTGACCCAGATGGCCAGGGCGAGCAGCAGCATCGACTCGGCCGCCATGCTGGCCAGCAGCGCGACGAAGAGCAGACGGAAGTCGGGGCGGCGCAGGACGGTGCGCATGGGTTCCCTCCGGCGGGGGTGGCGTCCGGCTGGACGCGTACGGGGGAACTGCCGCCGGTGGGGACGGCGTCGTCCCGGGCCCGGCTGACACGTTCCACAGTCGTCTTTCTGTCGCAAGACACGCCCTCGCCGGGACCTCCGACGCCGGTCGCGCCGTCCATACTGACCGTGGGGGTCGAGTTTCATACAGTTACCGTCGCGTCTCGTGACGGTCTACGGAATCGAGGACACCGTGCCTCCTGCCGTACCGAGCCCGATCCTGCGTCGCCGCAGGCTCGGCACTGACCTGCGTCGCCTACGCGAGGCGGCGGGACTCACCGGCGACCAGGTGATCGAACGCATCGGCTGGGCGTCGGCGTCGAAGCTGTCCCGGCTGGAGAACGGCCGCAGCCGGCCCGACCCGGAGGACGTCGCCATCCTGCTCGACCTCTACCGGGCCGCCCCCGCCCTGCGGGAGGAGTTGCTGGTCATCACCGAGGAGGCAGGTGACATGCGCGCCTGGCGCAAGTCGTACCCGGTGATGACCCAGCAGCAGCTGGGCTGGGCGGAGCTGGAGGCGGGCTGCGCCCACATCCGCGAGTACAACCCGGTCCTGGTGCCGGGGCTGTTGCAGACCGAGGGGTACGCCCGGCTGCGGATCGTCTCGGCCAACGCCGCCGCCGCGTCGGCCGACCCGTCCGCCGGGGACGACCCGGAGACCGAGGTCAAGGCGCGGTTGGGCCGGCAGTCCCTGCTGGACCGGCCGGACGGTCCCCGCTACACGGCGGTGCTGGAGGAGGCGGCGCTGGGTCGCCGGGCCTGCCCGCCCGACGTGCTGCGGGATCAGCTCGCCCACCTCTGCGAGCTGGCCATGCTGCCGAACGTGACGCTGCACCTGCTGCTGCGCGACACCCGGATCGGCGAGTTCTACCTGCCGCCGACAGCCTTCTCGCTCTACCGGTTCACCGATTCGCAGGACCCGGAGACGCTGGCGATCGAAGGAGGCTTCATCGACGTCATGTCGACCGAGGCATCTACGGTAAATCGCTATAAAGTGGCGTTTGAGTGGCTAAGCTCGGCGGCGCTCTCCGCATCGGACACCCTTTCCTGGCTCTTCACGGCGACGGGACGGCTGACCGACACGGCGGCCTCGTCCTCGACGGTCCCGGGTCCGACAGCAGCGCCGGCCCAACGCCGCCGGCAACCTGGACGCCTGACGGAGCGGTGACACACCGACCCGTCGGGGCCGGGCGACCGCCGCTCGTTTCGTCGAAGCAGTTCCAGGAACCAGGAGCAGAGCCATGAACGAGACCCAGACCGTGCCCGCCGACCTGCGCTGGCACAAGAGCAGCCGTAGCCAGACCTCCAACTGCGTGGAGGTCGCCCGGCTGCGTACCGCGACGACCGAGGTGGCGCTGCGGGACAGCAAGGACCCGGACGGCCCGGTGCTGCTGTTCCCGCGCGCCGGCTGGCTCGGCTTCCTCCGGGGCACCAAGGACGGCCAGTTCGCCCTGGACTGATCCGGTCACCACGACGGGGTCGTCGGCAGCCTGCCGGCGGCCCCGCGTCGTCGCGTCGCCGCACCCGTCCACTCCGCCCGGCCGACCCACCTGAGCAGGCATCGGATGATCGGACAGGACCCCGGCCGAAGGCCCACGTTCGCCTTGCCAGGAGCATCGGCGGGCGTAACATGACGATCCAGTGACGTGGAAGTTCCACAACGTAGCCGGCCACCCGCGCTCCGTCCGGAGACCACCATGCGTTACCTGATCGTCCGTACCGACATCCACACCGCCGCCGACATCGACCTCGCCGCCGCCTGGGCCGGCGGAGGTTGCCTACGCAACGAGACCACCACCCCCGAACCACGCCGACAGACCGTGCACGCCGAGGACCGGGACGCCGCCCTGCTGCTGGCCCGGGCCCTGTCCACCGTGGGTGCGGTCCGCGCCGGCCGGCAGCGGGTCAAGGTGCTGCCGCTCGGCGAACCCGGCCGACGGCACCGGAACCCGCCCGGCTGACCCGCCGTCCGTCGTGGCCGGTCCGGCCCGCCGGGTCGACTCCCCGCCCGGCCACGACGACCCGCGTTCCCGGCCCGGGGCCCGTCGCGGCAACGACGGCCCGGGGCCGGGACCGGTCAGCAGTGGCCGTCGAGCCAGCGGTGGATCAGGAACAACGCGATCGACGACGGCGGCGGCAGGATCACCCGCTCGCCGTCCCCGGCGTCCACCGCCCGGCCGGCCAGCACCGCACCGATCTCCCGCCTGGTGAACCAGCGGGCGTACGCGATCTCCGTCGGGTCGACCCGCACCGGCTCCCGGGGGTCCGCCTCGGCCAGGTAGCCCAACATCAGCGAGCCGGGGAACGGCCAGGCCTGGCTGCCCGCGTACGTGATCCGCCCGACCCCGACGCCGACCTCCTCGCGGACCTCGCGCAGCACGGCCGCCTCGACGGACTCCCCCGGCTCGACGTACCCGGCGAGGCAGGAGAACCGCCGTTGCCCCGGGGTCCGTGGCCAGGTGGCGTTGTTGCCGAGCAGGCAACGCCCGTCCGGGCCGTCCACCCCGTCGTGCACCAGCACGATCATCGCCGGATCGGTACGCGGCCACATCCGGTGGCCGTCCGTGCCCACCCGCGTCCAGCCACCCTCGTCCACCTCCGTCCGGTGTCCGCTGCGGGGTGACCAGCCGTGCCCCAGGTGCCAGTTGACCAGGGCGAGCGCGGTGGTGAAGATCCCCGCGTCCCGGTCGTCGAGCAGGTGGCCGATCTCCCGCAGGTTGGCCTCCCGGGTCCCCGGCAGCTCCGGCAGCGGGGCGTCCACCGCGAAGACCGGCACCCCGTCCGGCTCCACCCCCAGGAAGAGCCGGTACGCCTGCGGAGTCGGGCCGACCTCGGCGGCGTCCCGCAACACCAGCACGGGCGGGTTCGCGTCGGCCCGGACCAGGGCGCGACCGTCCCGGGTCGAATCCAGCACCAGCACCCGGGCCCGCTGCCACGCCTGCGCCAACCACTGCGGGTCGGTACGCCGGTGCGCCGCCCGGTCCAGGGTGGACCGGGCCAGTGGCGGCGCGGTCTCCCCGCTCACGCCGACTCCGTCCGGACCGGGGTGAGGGCGGCCAGCGGACCGGCGATCCGTTCGGCGTCACCGAGCACCACCACCACCGCCCGCGCCGGGGCGAGGTAACGGGCACCCACCTCGGCGACATCGTCGACGGTGACCTTCGCCAGCCGGGCGGCGTGCTCGGCGAGGAAGTCCAACCGCAGCCCGCTACCCGCGTACGCACTGGTCAGCGCGGCCAGCCCGGCCTGGGTGGAGATGCCGAGCTGGAGGGTGCCCAGGGCGTACTGGCGGGCCTGTTCCAACTCGTCGGTCCCGGGCGGCACCGAGGCCAGCCGGCCCAACTCGTACGTGGTCTCCAGCAGGGCCGGCCCGGTCACCTCGGTCGCCACCTCGGCCCCGGCGACCAGCACCGACCCGGCCACCGAATGCTCCACCGAGGAGTGCGGGCCGTAGGTGTAGCCCTTGTCCTCCCGGATGTTCTCCGTCCAGCGGGACGAGAAATAGCCGCCGAAGATCAGGTTCGCCAGTTGCAGCGCGGCATGGTCCGGATGGGTGCGGGGCACCGCCGGCAACGCGATCCGCAGCGAGGACTGCACCGAACCGGGCCGGTCCACCAGCAGCAACGGACCCGGTTCCAGCGGTGGCGCGGGTGGCAGCTCGGCACCCCGGCTGTCCCCGGTCCAGCCGCCCAGCGCCTTCTCCGCCGCGTCCAGCGCCCGCTCCGGTTGCACGTCACCGACCAGCACCAGCACCGCCTCGGCCGGGTGCACCCGCTCGGCGTGCAGCCGGCGCAGCGCCGCCGGCCGGACCGCGCGGACCTGGTCGGGCTCGGGGGTCTGCACCGCGTACGGGTGCCGGCCGTAGATCCGCCGCAGCAGCGCTGTCCGGGCCAGGTGGGCGGGCTGACTCAACGCCACCTGGATGCGGTCCACCAGCCGGTCCCGCTCGGTCTGCACCCAGTCCGCCGGGTAGCTGGCGTCGGTCAGCACGTCGGCCAGGAGCTCCAGCATCCGGTCCAGCCCGGTGACCAGGCCCGCGCCGGACAGCATCAGCCGGTCCGGGTCGGCCCCCGCCGAGAGCCCGCCGCCGACCCGCTGCAACTCGGCGGCGATCTCGGTGGCGGTGCGGGTGCCGGTGCCGGCCAGCACCGTCTCGGCGAGCATCGCGCCCCGGGCCAGGTGGGTACGGCCGAACGGCATCCACAGTCGCAGCTCGACCAGGGGTACGGCGGGCCGGCGTACCGCGATCACGGTGAGCCCGTTGGCGAGCCGCCGCTCGGCCTGCCGGGGCAGCTTGAGCCGCCGGGTCGGCCCCAACGGCGGAAGTGCCCGGGAGTTGACGGTCACTGTGCTGTCTCCGTTCGCGACTGCGGGGCTCGCAAACCCGGCTCACTCCTCGCGCTCACCGGGCACCTCCGGGGATGACCTCGATGGAGGCGCGGCGGTCCGGTCGCAGGGTGGCGGCGGCGGCGCGGACCTGGTCGTCGGTGACCTCGCCGACCAGCCGGGGCAGGTCGTTGAGCAGTCCCGGCTCGCCGCGCTGCTGCTCCAGCACCGCCATCCGCAGCGCCCGGCCGAGCACCGCGTCGGTGTCCCGCAGCAGGTGGGTGGCCATCCGCGCCTGGGTGCGGGCCAGCTCGCCGTCGGTCAGCCCGTCGGTGGCCAGCCGGTCCAGCTCCTCGTCGATCGTGCGCAGCGCCTTGTCCACGTCGCCGCCGGGCGGCAGGTGCGCCTGGAGCAGCAACGCGGTGGGGTCGCGGACGTCGAACGGGTCACCCATGAAACCGAGGTAGCCGCCGAGGCCGGTGACGCTGCGGTCGCGCTGCACCATCCGCTCGACCAGCCGGGAGGCGTCCCCGTCGGTGAGCACCTCGGCGAGCACCACGTAGGGCAGGTAGCCGGCGAAGTCGCCGACCGGGTCGGGCACCCGCCACGCCGAGGCCACCGCCGGCAGCGGCGCCAACTGGTCGGTGTACGCGGTGCGCCGCTCGGCGGTCAGGTCGGGCTCGGTGAAGTCGGGGCGCTGCGGGGCGGGGCGGGCCGGCACGTCGCCGAAGTGCCGTTCGACCAGGGTGGTCGCCTCGGCGACGTCGATGTCCCCGCTGACCGCGAGCACGGCGTTGCCGCTGGCGTAGTAGCGGCGGAAGAAGTCGGCGGCGTCGGCGACGGTGGCGGACTCCAGATCGTCGAAGGAGCCGTAGCCGTCGTGCGCGTTGGGGAAGGTGTCGAACATCACCGGCGGCAGGGTCAGCCAGGGGAACCCTCCGTACGGCCGGTTGAGCACGTTGACCCGGATCTCCTCCTTGACCACGTCGACCTGGTTGCGCAGGTTCTCCTCGGTCAGCCGGGGGCCGCGCATCCGGTCGGCCTCCAGGAACAGCGCCCGTTCCAGGGCGTTGCCGGGCAGCGTCTCGTAGTAGTCGGTGTAGTCCAGGTGGGTGGAGCCGTTGAAGGTGCCGCCGGCACCCTGCACGTGCCGGAAGTGGGCCAGCTTCTCCAGGTTCTCCGAGCCCTGGAACATCAGGTGCTCGAAGAGGTGGGCGAAGCCGGTGCGGCCCTGCGGCTCGGAGCGGATGCCGACGTCGTAGACGACCGCCACACCGATCACCGAGGCGCTGCGGTCCGGGGTGAGCACCACCCGCAGGCCGTTGTCGAGGGTGAACCGCTCGACCGGGTACTTCGTCGCTGGAATTCTCGCTCTCCGGGTCGGCACGTGATCGACCCTAGCGTGTCGCCAGCGGTGACACGGGCGTCCTCGGCCTGCGTCTCAGTGCGGCACCGCGACGCGCAGCGCGGTGACCCGGGGCAGCACCTCCGCGCCGACCCGTTCCGCCTCCTCGCGGTGCGGCCAGCCGGAGAGGATGAACTCGTCGACGCCGCTGCGGGCGTACTCGTCGATCCGGGCGGCGACCTCGGCGTAGCTGCCGACCAGCGCGGTGCCCGCACCCTCGCGGACCAGGCCGATGCCGGCCCACAGGTTCGTCGCGACGGTGAGGCGTCCGCTCCCGCCGCCGTGCAGCGCGGTCATCCGGGCCTGGCCGACGGAGTCCATCCGGCCGAACCGGGCCTGGGCGGCGGCGATCCGCTCCGGGCTCATCCCGGCCCGCAGCCGGTCGGCCTCGGCCCATGCCTCGGCGGCGGTGTGCCGGGCGATGACGTGCAGCCGCAGCCCGGTGCGCAGGGTACGACCGTGTTCGGCGGCACGGGCCCGGACCCGGGCCACCCGGGTGGCGATCGCCGCCGGCGGCTCCCCCCACATCAGGTACGCGTCGGCCTGCCGGGCGGCGACCGCCTCGGCGGCCGGGGACGCGCCACCGAGGTAGACCGGCGGCGGGTCGGCCAGCGGACCGGAGAGCCCGCCGCCGTCGATCCGGTAGTGCTCACCGGCGAAGTCGAACGGGCCGCCGCGCCAGGAGCGACGGAGCACCTCGATGAACTCACCGGTACGGGCGTAGCGGGCGTCGTGGTCGAGGAAGTCGCCGTACGCCCGCTGCTCGGTGGGGTCGCCGCCGGTCACGACGTTCAGCGCGAGCCGCCCGCCGGAGACCGCCTGGAACGCCTCGGCCTGCTGGGCGACCAGGGTGGGCAGGGCGAAGCCGGCGCGGACGGCGACCAGCAGGCCGATCCGCTCGGTGTGCTGGGCGACCGCCGCGCAGACGATCCACGGGTCGGGGCAGCCGGAGCCGACCGGGGTGAGCAGGGCGGTGAATCCGCCCGCCTCGGCGGCCCGGGCCACCTCGGTCAGATATCCGACGGTGGCGGCCCGTGCGTGCCGGGCCGCGCCGGCGGTGACGGTGGCGGCACCGACCTGGTCGCCGTCGCCGGAGGTGGGAAGGAACCAGTGGAAGGTCATCTCGGAGCCCTCTCGCCGTGTCCCGCCCGGTCCATCTCGCCGGGGGCAGATAAACCTATCAAGAAGGTAGGAAAACCAGGAATATTCGAGACCGGATATCCCACGATGCGGACGGTGCTTGACGCCGCCGGACTCCTCACCCACTCTTCCTACCAACTAAATAGGAATACTGCGGATTGGACAGATGATGAGACGGCTCCCCTTCCGTCGGCTGCTCTCCCTCGCCACCCTCGCCGCCGTCGGCGTGGCCACGATGGGAACCACCGCGGCGTGCGGTGACGACGACAGCGCCGGTGGCGGCGACTCCGGTCCGGTCACCCTGCGGCTGGGCTACTTCCCCAACATCACCCACGCTCCAGCAGTGGTGGGGGTGGAGAAGAAGATCTTCGAGGACAAGCTGGGCGATGGCGTCAAGCTGGAGACCAAGACGTTCAACGCCGGCCCGGCCGCCATCGAGGCGATCTTCTCGGGCGCGCTCGACGCCACGTACATCGGTCCGAACCCGACGGTGAACGCGTTCTCCAAGTCCAAGGGCGAGGCCGTCCGGGTCATCTCCGGCGCCGCCTCCGGCGGGGTCGCCCTGGTGGTCAAGCCCGAGATCACCTCGGTCGAGCAGCTGCGCGGCAAGAAGATCGCCACCCCGCAGCTCGGCAACACCCAGGACGTCGCCATCCGCTACTGGCTCAAGGAGAAGGGCCTCAAGACCACCAAGGAGGGCGGCGGCGACGTCAAGATCGTCCCGCAGGAGAACGCCCAGACGGTCGAGACCTTCGCCAGCGGCTCGATCGACGGCGCGTGGGTGCCCGAGCCGTTCGTCTCCCGGCTGGTCAACGCCGGCGGCAAGGTCCTCGTCGACGAGCGGGACCTCTGGCCGGACAAGAAGTTCGTCATCACCAACCTGATCGTCTCCACCAAGTTCCTCAAGGCCCACCCGGAGGCGGTGAAGAAGCTGGTCGAGGGGCAGGTCGCGGCGAACGACTTCGTCAACACCAAGCCGGACGAGGCCCAGCAGGCCATCTCCGACCACATCGGCAAGATCACCGGCAAGCCGCTGGACCTGAAGCTGATCAAGCAGGCGTGGCCCACCCTGCTGTTCACCAACGACCCGATCGCGTCCTCGCTCAAGACCGGGCTCGACCACGCCGTCGCGGTCGAACTGACCCAGCCGGTCGACCTGAACGGCCTCTACGACCTGAAGTACCTCAACGAGGTGCTCAAGACGCAGGGCCAGGCCGAGGTCACCCAGCCGTGACGTCGACCACGACGCCGCCGCCGAGCGCGACCACCGCGGTCGCGCTCGCCGGTGTGACCAAGGTGTACGGGCGCGGGACGAACGCCGTCCTCGCCCTGGACGGGGTCAGCCTCGACGTCCGGCCCGGGGAGTTCGTCTGCCTCGTCGGCGCGTCCGGCTGCGGCAAGAGCACGTTGCTCAACCTCGTCGCCGGGCTGGACCGGGCGCAGGGCGGCACGATCACGGTGGCCGACGACGCCCACCCCGGCCTGATGTTCCAGGAGCCGGCGCTGTTCCCCTGGCTGACCGTCGAGGCCAACGTCGAGGTGCCGTTGAAGCTGCGCGGGCTGCCGCGGGCCGAGCGCCGGGAACGGGTGGCGGAGCTGCTGAGCACCGTCCACCTGTCCGACTTCGGCCGCAAACGGCCGCACCAGCTCTCCGGCGGTATGCGGCAGCGGGTCGCCCTGGCCCGCACCCTCGCCCTGGACACCCCGGTGCTGCTGATGGACGAGCCGTTCGGTGCGCTCGACGCGATGACCCGGGACATCCTGCACGACGAGCTGGAACGGATCTGGGCGGAACGGCAGCTCACCGTGCTGTTCGTGACGCACAACGTCCGGGAGGCGGCCCGGCTGGCCGACCGGATCATCCTGCTCAGCAGCCGACCCGGACGGATCATCTGGTCCACCGAGGTGAACGTCCCCCGGCCCCGGCGCATCGACTCCCCCGAGGTCGCCTCGATCGCCTCCGAGGTCACCGACCGACTCCGTACGGAGGTGGGCCGCCATGGCAAATGACACCCTGACCGGCGCGGCCCGCACCGACGCGGAGATCTCCGGGCTGGACGCGCTGGAGATCGCCGGCCAGGAGAAGGAGGTCTCCCGGGGTGCCCGGCTCTGGGCGTCCACCTGGCCCAAGCTCGCCGCGCTCGCCATCGCCGTCGGGCTGTGGCAGCTGGTGGTCTGGAGCGGGTGGAAGCCGCCGTACTCGCTGCCCGGCCCGGTCACCGTGGCCGAGGAACTGGTCAGGCAGGCCGGTGGCCGGCAACTCTGGGACGGACTCGCCACCACGCTGCAACGGGCGGCGCTCGGCTACCTCTTCTCCGTCGCGGTCGGCCTCCTGGTCGGCCTGGCGGTGGCCCGGTTCACGGTGCTCCGGGCGGCGATCGGCTCGATGATCACCGCATTGCAGACGATGCCGTCGATCGCCTGGTTCCCGCTGGCCATCCTGCTGTTCGAGCTGAGCGAGAAAGCGATCTTCTTCGTGGTGGTGCTCGGTGCCGCGCCGTCCATCGCCAACGGGGTGATCAGTGGGGTCGACTACGTGCCGCCGCTGCTGGTCCGGGCCGGGCGCAACCTCGGCGCCCGGGGGCTGAACCTCTACCGGTACGTCATCGCGCCGGCCGCGCTGCCCGCCATCGTCGCCGGGCTCAAGCAGGGCTGGGCCTTCTCCTGGCGCAGCCTGATGGCCGGTGAGCTGCTGGTGGTCGGCATCTCGCAGACGTCCCTGGGGGCCCAGCTCACCTACTCCCGGGAGCTGTCCGACGCGCCCTGGCTGCTCGCCACGATGATCGTCATCCTGGTGGTCGGGCTGGTGGTCGACGCCGCCTTCGGGGCGGCCGACCGGGCGATCCGCCGCCGCTGGGGCGTGCTGGACCAGGCTGGTCAGTGACGTGTACATCTCCGCGCGCAGCGACTACGCGCTCCGGGCCATGCTCGCCGTCGCCGCAGGCGGCGACGGCGGGACCACCCGCCCCGACGACGGCGGACGCCCCGACGGCGCCGGGGAGCTGGTCAAGGCGGCGAGCCTGGCGCGGACGCAGGGCATCCCGCTGAGTTTTCTCCAGGGCATCCTGCTCGACCTGCGTCGTGCCGGACTGCTGCACAGTCACCGGGGCACCGAGGGCGGCTACGCGCTGACCCGTCCTGCCTCGCAGATCAGCGTCGGGGACGTGCTGCGCGCCGTCGCCGGGTCGCTGACCACCGTACGGGGGCTGCCCGCCGAGGACGCCGGCTACCACGGGGTGGCCGCCGGCCTACGCGACGTGTGGCTGGCGGTGGACGGTGCGATAGCCGTGGTGGTGGACCGGACCACGCTGACCGACCTGCTCATCCACCAGGAGCAGGCCCCGGCCCGCTGACGTCGGCCGCCCGTCCGACCGTCGGTCCCCCAGGACCCGACGGTCGGACGGGACGACCTGACCTACCGCCCCCGGCGGGGGCTCAGCCGGCGGTCAGCTCGACCGTCGGCGGACGCCCCTCGTCGGGGCTGTGCAGTTCGACCAGCCCGGCCGGGGCGGCGCGCCCCGGCCTCGGGTGCCAGGGCGCGAACGCCGCGACCATGGCGAGCACGAGCCCGGCACCCGCCACGGCGAACACCACCAGTAGCTCGCGCCCCGCTCCCGACTCAGCGTCGCCCCCCATGGTCACCCCTCCCGTGCCCGACCGTGCCGGCCGGTTCTTCCCCCGGGAGCAAGCTTCGACCAGCCGGACCGAATGGAACAGTCACCGATCGGACGCAATAGCGCCGGCAACCCGACCCATCCCGATGCATGATCACCGAGGGTCCGCACCCGACCCCGCGCCGTCCCCGTCGCCGCGCGCCGACATGATCGACTCAGCTGAGCCGATGCTGCGTCGTCCCCGCCCGCCGAAACCGCGACATCAGCTCGACAGCGGCCGGGAACCTCAGGCGGTGCGAGGGCGACGCGGGCGACGGGACCGGCCCGACGTGCGGTGTGGGCGGCCACCCTCGCCGCCACCACCGACGGCGGCCCGGGGACGACCGCCCTCGCCACCGGCACGCGGACGGGCCGCCGGGGCCGGCGTCGGGGCGACGATGGTCACCGGCACGCCGGACGGCTCACGGGCCCCGGTCACCCGGGCCAGCGCACCGTCGCCGAGGCGCACCTGGGTCGACTGCGGAGTGATGCCGGCCACGCTCATCAGGCGGGAGACGTCCCGACGCTGCTCCGGCAGGACCAGGGTGACCACCTGACCCGCCTCACCGGCACGGGCGGTACGACCACCCCGGTGCAGGTAGTCCTTCGCCTCGGTCGGCGGGTCCACGTTGACCACCATGTCGAGGCCGTCGACGTGGATGCCCCGGGCCGCCACGTCGGTGGCGACCAGCGCGGTCACCTGGCCGGTGCGGAACTGCTCCAGGATCCGGGTGCGCTGCGGCTGGGACTTCCCCCCGTGCAGCGCCGCGGCACGTACGCCCTTGGCGAGCAGTTGCCGGGCCATCCGGTCGGCGCGGTGCTTGGTCGCCATGAACAGGATGGTGCGGCCCTCCCGGGCGGCGATCTGGGTCAGCGCGGCGGGCTTGTCGGCCGCGTCGACGTGCAGGACGTGGTGGGTCATCGCGGTCACCGTGGCGGTGCCCGGGTCCACCGAGTGCGACACCGGGTTGCTGAGGAACCGGCGCACGAGGCGGTCCACCCCGCCGTCCAGGGTCGCCGAGAAGAGCATCCGCTGGCCGTTCGGGGCGACCTGCTCCAGCAGCTTGGTCACCTGCGGCAGGAAGCCCATGTCGGCCATCTGGTCGGCCTCGTCGAGCACGGTGACGGCGACCTGGTCGAGCCGGGCGTCACCCCGGTTGATCAGGTCGTGCAGCCGGCCCGGGGTGGCGACCAGCACCTCGGCACCGGCGCGCAGCGCGTCCGCCTGCCGTTGCAGGGACAGGCCACCGACCACGGTGACGCAGCGCAGCCCCAGCGCCCGGGCGTACGGGGTCAGTGCCGTGGTGACCTGGGCGGCCAGTTCACGGGTGGGGACCAGCACCAGGGCGAGCGGGCGGCCCGGGCGGGCCCGGTGGCCGGCGGTGCGGTGCAGCAGCGGAAGCCCGAAGGCGAGGGTCTTGCCCGAGCCGGTGCGGCCCCGGCCGAGCACGTCCCGGCCGGCCAGGGAATCCGGCAGGGTGGCCGCCTGGATCGGGAACGGCTCGGTGATGCCCTGCGCGGTCAGCTCGGCGAGCAGCGCCGGCGCGAGGCCGGTCGCGGCGAAGGTGGGAACGGTCATGGTCATGCGGAAATGGCCTTCCTCGACGCGGCACGTGTCGAGGGAGGGCGCCGGGAGCCGGCGCGGTCACCGACGGAGCTGTCCGTCGGTGACTCACAAGCACGAACCGATGGGGTACGGGAGCCGGTCCGCCGCAGCACGCCGCGTCCCGCCGGAGCGGGGGGCGGCGCGGCGGACCGGTCCGTCACCGGGCCCGGAGGACCCGGAGGGTGTTACCGGACGATCCGAAGATCAGAGCGGGCGGATGTTCTCCGCCTGCGGGCCCTTCTGGCCCTGGGTCACCTCGAACTCGACCCGCTGGTTCTCGTCCAGGCTCCGGTAGCCGGAGGTCTGGATCGCCGAGAAGTGGGCGAAGACGTCGGCGCCGCCGCCGTCCGGGGTGATGAAGCCGAAGCCCTTGTCAGCGTTGAACCACTTGACGGTGCCAATTGCCATCTGTTTCGTCTCCTTGACGGAACGTCGGACCCGCACCTGTTGCGGGCCCGAAGAGGAGCGCTCCGCGCGGGATGCGCGAATCGCCTGTTGTTTTTGGTCGCCCCGCCCGGAGAACTCCGGACACAACAAAGAGCGCCTGGGGCCACAATCCGCCAGGCGCACACAGAGTCTCTGGAAACCAAAACTGCAACAAGAACAACTTACCACGGATCCGCCGCCGCGCCACCCCCCACCGGATTTTCCGGCAACCCGGCGATGATCGCGGTCAGCCCGTCGGCGTCCAGCAGGTCGGCCGGGCGCACCGTCACCCCTTCCCGTACGTAGTGGAAGGCGGCCCCCACCCGGTCCACCGGCACCCCGGCCAGCTCCGCCCAGGCCAGCCGGTAGACGGCCAACTGCACCGCGACCACCTCGGCCTCCGCGCCGGTCGGCTGCCGACCGGTCTTCCAGTCGACCACGTCGTACCGGCCGCCGGGGCGGGAGAAGACGGCGTCCATCCGGCCCCGGACCACCACGCCGGCCAGCACCGAGGCGAACGGCACCTCCACCTCCACCGGCACCCGGTCGGCCCACTCGCTGGCCAGGAAGCGCTCCTGAAGCTCGGCCAGCGCCCCGTCGGGCGCGGCGTCCGCGTCGGCGGCACCCGGCAACTCGTCCACGTCGAGCAGCCGGTCGATGCCGAACCGGGACTCCAGCCAGGCGTGGAAGGCGGTGCCCCGCCGGGCGTACGGGCTGGGTGGGGTGGGCATCGGCCGGCGCAGCGTACGGGCCAGTTGGGCCGGGTCCCGGCGCAGGGCCACCAGCTGGGTCACCGACAGGTGGCCGGGCAGGGTCACCTCGACCGCCTCAGCCTGCCGCAGCAGCTCCGCCCGCTCGGCGAGGAGCAGGTCCGCCTCCCGCCGCCACCGCACCACCTCCGGATCGGGCTCGGGCGCAGCCACCTCCGGACCAGCCGCTTCCCCGCCCGCCACCACCCGGCCCGCCGCCTGCCGCCCAGCCGCCTGCGGACCTGCCGCCGGTGGGTCCACCACCTCCGGCCCCACCGCCGCCTGGGCGTCGATTGCGGGGGCGGGGACAGGACCGGGAGCTTCCCGGCGGGCCGCGTCAGGGTCGGCGAGGAAGCGGCGGACCAGGGCCGCCGCCTCGGTCAGCGCCGGCCGGCGCGGGCCCAGCGGGTCGGCCGGCCACTCCGCCCGCAACACCAGCGCGGTGGTCGGATTGACCGCGTCACCCGCCGGTTCGGGTGCCCACTCGTCGATCAGCAGGCCGTCGCCACCGGTCAGGCAGGCGTCGTACACCTCGCGGAGCAGCACCGACGGGCCCCGGAACCGCTTGGTCCCCTCCCCCCACCAGTACCCGGAGCAGAGCAGCAGCCGCCGGGGCCGGGTCACCGCCACGTACGCCAGCCGGCGTTCCTCGCGTTCGTCGTGCGCCCGCCAGGCGTCGGTGAAGTCGGCCACCGCCCGGGCCACCCCCCGCTGGTCGGCCACCTCGGTCAGGTCGAGCACGGGCAGCCCGTCGGCGTCGCCGCGCAGCGGGAACGGCAGCACCCCGAGCCCGCCCAGCCAGTGGTCGGAGTTGCGGACCTGACCGGGCCAGCCGCCCCGGGTCAGCCCGGCGACGGCGACGACGTCCCACTCCAGGCCCTTGGCGGCGTGCGCGGTGAGCACCTGCACCGCGCCGTCGACCACCTCCACCTCGCCCGGGGACAGCCCGCGCTCCTCGTCCTCGGCGGCGGTCAGGTAGGCCAGGAAACCGGCGAGCGTCGCCGCCGGGGTCTCGCCGCTGAACCGGGCGGCCACGTCACCGAGCGCGTCCAGGTGCCCCCGGGCCAGCCCGGCGTCGCCGGCGCCGTCCCGGCCGGCCCGGACCGCCACCTCGACGTCCAGGCCGATGGTGCGTTCCACGTCCGCGATCAGCTCCGGCAGCGTCTGGTCCAGCCGGTACCGCAGCAGGGCCAGCTCCATCCCGTACGACCGCAGCCGCGCGTACCCCTCCGCCGAGTACGCCTGCGCCGGCCCCAGATCGGCCAGCGCCTCCACCAGGGTCGCCTCGTCGAGGGCGTCCACCACGATCTCCGGCCCGTCGTCGCCGGTCACCTCACGGCGGGCCCGGGCGATGGCGCGTGCCCGCCGGTGCAGGGCCACCAGGTCACGCGGCCCGATCCGCCAGCGCGCCCCGGTGAGCAGGCGCAGCAGCGCCGCGCCATCGGTCGGGTCGGCGAGCACCCGCAGGGTGCAGACCACGTCCCGTACCTCAGGGGTGTCCAGCAGCCCGCCCAGGCCGACCACCTCGACCGGCAGCCCCCGCGCCCGCAGGGCCGCCTCGATCGCCGGGATCTGGCTGCGGACCCGCACCAGCACGGCGGTGGCGGGGCGCTGCGGCACCGGGATGTGCTCGGGCAGCGCACCGGGCATCCGGGCCGCCCCCCGCCAGGCGGCGAGCACACTGTCGGCGATCCAGTCCGCCTCGTCGACGTACGTGGGCAGCAGCGCACAGTGCACGGTGCCGGCGGCCTGCCCGCGCGGGCTGCGGTGCGGGATCGGGTCGCGGACGCTCAACGCGGCGTGCAGCTCCGGCACCCGGGCGCCGGCCGCCCGCAGCGGCACCGACAGGGTGTTGGCCACCCCGAGGATCTCCGGCCGGTTACGCCAGCTGGTGGTGAGGCTCATCGCCCCGGCGGGGGTGCCGTCGACGTGGGCGAAGTCGGTGGGGAACCGGTCGAGCGTGCCGGCGCTGGCCCCCCGCCAGCCGTAGATCGACTGACAGGGGTCGCCGACCGCGGTGACCGGGTGACCGCCGCCGAACAGGTGGTTGAGCAGCACCACCTGGGCGTGGCTGGTGTCCTGGTACTCGTCGAGCAGCACCACCCGGTAGCGGTCCCGCTCGACGGCGCCGACCGCCGGATGGTCGCGGGCCACCCGGGCGGCGCGGGCGAGCTGGTCGGCGAAGTCCATCGCCTCGAAGTCGTCCTTGCGCCGGGCGTACGCCCGCACCAGCGGCAGCAGCTTCAGCCGGGTGCGTTGCAGTTGGAGGGCCTTGCGGACGTCGGCGTAGACCCGCCCGGGGTGGGCCTGCACCTCGGCGAAGAACCGGCCCGTCCAGGCGGCCAGGGCGTCCGGGTCGACCAGGTGTTCGTCCAGCTCGCCGGCCAGCGCCAGCACGGCGTCGGTGATCGTGCTGGGCATCCGGTCGACCTCGGACATGTCCCCGTCGTAGTTGCGGACCAGCAGGTCGACCAGTTGCCACCGGGACGCCTCGGTGAGCAGCCGGGTGGTCGGCTCGTAGCCGGCCCGCAACCCGTGCTCGGCGACGATCCGACCGGCGTACGAGTGGTAGGTGGCGACGGTGGGCTCACCGGCCAGCGGATCGTCGAGCGGATTGCGGGCCCGCCGCCCGAGCCGCCGCACCAACTGGTCGAGCCGGGTACGCACCCGGTGCGCCAGCTCACCGGCGGCCTTACGGGTGAAGGTCAACCCGAGGATCTGCTCCGGGCGGACGTACGAGTTGGCGACCAGCCAGACCACCCGGGCGGCCATCGTCTCGGTCTTGCCCGAACCGGCGCCCGCCACCACCAGCAGCGGCGCGACCGGCGCCGCGATGATCGCGGCCTGCTCGGCGGTGGGGGCGGGCAGCCGCAGCAGCCGGGCCAGCTCCACAGGCGTGTAGCGCGGCCCGGCGTCGGCGGTACGCGGCACGGGAGTGGCGGCGCTGAACAGGGTCGGCTGGGTCACCGCTCTCCCCTCGTCGCACGCCGCGGCCCCGGCCGCCCGGTCGTCGGTGGCGCGGCCGACACGTTCACTCCCCGCCCGCCCGGTGCTCGCCGGTGGTCGGCGGCTCGACGACCTGCCGGCCCTGCCCGGAGACCGGGCAACTGGTCCGTACCGGGCAGACCCGGCACTTCGCGTTGGCGACGGCGGCGAAGGTCGAGGCGGCCATCGTATCGGCGGTACGCCGGACCAGGGCGGTGGCCCAGCCGGCCTCGGGGCCCTGCCCGGCGGCGGCCTGGGTCTGCTCGCGGGCGTCCTTCCCGCCGGTGCCGAGCTGCACCAGCGCCGCACCCCCGGCCTCGTCGCCGAACTCGGCGAACCCGCCCGCCTCCACCGCCGCCTGGTACGCCCCGAGCTGCGGATGCTCGGCCATCTCCCGTTCGGTGACGGTCGTCGACTTGCCGGTCTTGAGGTCGATCACCACCAGCCGGCCGTCGGCGTCGACCTCCAGCCGGTCGACCCGGCCGGTCAGCTCGATCGGCCGGGTCGGGTCGTCGAGGCGGACCGCGAACTCGTGCTCGATGGCGAGCAGCCGGCGCGGGTTGCCGGCCAGCCAGCGCAGCAGCTTGTCCACCATCGCCTCGGCGCGTTCCCGCTCCGGGCCGACCATCCACCGGGCCGCCAGCTCGATCGCGTCGAACCGGGCGGCCACGTACTCCAGCAGGGCCGTCCGGTCGGCGCTGGCGTCCTCGGCCAGCATCGCCGCGGCGTGCACCAGGTTGCCGACCCCCTGGGCGGCGCTGGCCGGCCCGCTGCCGCCGTGCCGCTCCAGCAGCCAGCGCAGGCTGCACCGCAGCGCGCTCTCCATCCCCGACGGGGTGACCCGAACCGGTTCGCCCTCGTCGGCCAGCGGCCGGTCGTCGGAGAGGCTGCGCAGCCCCCACCAGTCGTCCGGGTGCGCGCCGGGGATGCCGGCGGCGGCCAGCCGGGCCAGTTCGGCCGCCGCCGCGCGCCGCCGGGCCACCGACGCCGCCGGGTCGACGATCGCGGTACGCAGCTCCGCCACCAGCGCGGAGAGGGTGAGCGCCCGGGGTGGCCGGCCGACGGGCAACTCCCGGGTCGGCCCCTCCTCCGGTTCATCCCCCGGCCCCCCGGGCAGGTCCTCGCCCGCCTTCCCGGGTTCCCCGGCGGGCGGGGTGGGGCCGCTTCTGGTCGGGCCGTCTCCGTCCTGGCCGGTGACGCCGAGTTCGTGCAGGAAGCGGCTGGGCTGCTCCTCGTGGTCGTCGCCGCCGACGGCGGCCGAGGCGACGGCGGTGACCAGCAGCCGCCGCCGGGCCCGGGTCACCGCGACGTGGAACAGCCGGCGTTCCTCGTCGAGCAGGGCGGAGGTCTGCCCGACCAGGCTGGCCCGGGTGCCGGTGCCGTCCGCCCGGCCGGCCAGCACGTCGACCAGCCGTTCGGAGCCGAGCAGGCTGCCGCGCAGCCGCAGGTCGGGCCAGACGCCCTCCTGCACGCCGGCCACCGCGACCAGGTCCCACTCCAGGCCCTTGGCCGCGTGCGCGGTGAGCAGGCGGACCGCCTCGCCCCGGTCGGCGCTGGCCGCCAGGGTGTCGGCCGGCAGGTCCTGGCCGAGGACGTGGTCGAGGAAGACCTCCGTCCGCGCGCCGGGCAGCCGGTCGACGAACCGGGCCGCCGCGTCGAAGAGCACCAGCACCGCGTCGAGGTCCCGGTCGGCGGCCTCGGCCCGCCAACGCTGGGCGGTCTCGTGCTCCCCGGTGGCCGCCCGCCCCCGGTTGATCGCCCCGGCCCAGCGTTCGGCGAGACCGCTGGCGTCCCACACCGCCCAGAGCACGTCCTCGGCGGTCGCCCCGGGCACTGCCGCCGCCGTCCGCGCGGTGGCGAGCAGCTCCGCGACCGTACGGGCCGGCTCGACCCAGCGCCGTTCGATGCCGGCCAGCTCGGCCGGGTCGGCCAGCGCCTCGACGATCAGTTCACCGGAGGGCCGCCGGTCACCCCGGGCCAGCGCGAGCGCCCGCAGCCCCTGGCGTAGCCGCCGCTCGGCGAGCGGGTCGGCCCCGCCCAGCGGCGAGTGCAGCAGCGCGATCGCGGACTCCTCGTCGAGCCGGGCCGGTTCGAGCGCACAGCGCAGCAGGAGTAGCAGCGGGGCGACCGCCGGTTGCAGGTGCAGCGGCAGGTCCTCACCGTGCACGACGGTGGGCACCCCGGCGGTGTGCAGCGCCCGGCGCAGCGACGGCAGGTGCAGGTGGGTCGAGCGGACCAGCACCGCCATCGCCGACCAGGGCACCCCGTCGAGCAGGTGGGCCGAGCGCAGCGCGTGGGCCAGCCAGGCGGCCTCGCCGGTGGCCGAGCGGAAGGTACGCACCTCGACGCTGCCGGGCGGCGCGTCGGGCAGCGGTCGCAGCCGCCGGTGCCCGGCCGGGCCGCGCAACCGCCTGGCGAGCCGACCGGTGGCCCCCAGCAGCACCGCACCGGCCCGGTACGAGGTGGTGAGGGTGACCTGCGCCGCCGGTGCCCCGGAGGCGGTGCGGAACCGGTGCGGGAAGGCGGTCACCACCGCCGGGTCGGCACCCCGGAAGGCGTACGTGGAGGAGTCCGGGTCGGCGAACGCCACCAGGGACCGGCCACCACCAGCCAGGACGACCAGCAGGTCCTGTTGGGCCGGGTCGGTGTCGGCCAGCTCGTCGACGTAGACGTGGGCCAGCCGACGGCGTTCGGCCGTCAGCAGCTCCGGATCGTCGAGGAGCATGCCGGTGGCCGCCCGCACCAACTCGGCCGGGTCGTACGCCACGGAACCCCGGTTGCCGACGTCGCGCAGGGCGAGGACGGCGACGTACTCCCGCAGGAACCGGGCGGCGGCCGGCCAGTCGGCGCGGCCCAGCTTCTCCCCCAGCCGGGCCAGCTCCACCGGCCCGACGCCGCGTTCGGCGGCGCGCATCAGCAGGTCACGCAGCTGGGCGGCGAACGCCCGGGTACGCAGGGCGGGAAGCAGGTCGTCCGGCCAGCCGACCGGGTCGTCGTCGGGCTCGTCGCCGACGACGTCGAGCAGCTCCCGGATGATCAGATCCTGTTCGGGGCCGGTGAGCAGCCGGGGGGACGGCTCGCCCCGCTCGGCGGCGGCCCGGCGCAGCAGCCCGAAGGCGTACGCCGGGAAGGTGCGCACCAGCGGCTCCCGCAGCACCAGGTGGCCGTCGGCGGCGATCCGGGCCTCGATCCGTTGCCGCAGCCCGGTGGCCTGCCGACGGCTGAAGGTGAGCACCAGCAGACGTTCCGGGTCGACCCCCTCGGCGACCCGGGCGGCCACCGCCTCGACCAGGGTGCCGGTCTTGCCGGTGCCCGGCCCGCCGAGGACCAGCATCGGTCCGTCGGTGTGCGCCACCACCTCCGCCTGGAGCGGATCGTGCCGCCGCCCGCCGGGGCGAACGGCATCGCCCGCCGGGCCTCGCGCCGGTGGGCTCCCCTCGGGGCGTACGGCATCGCCCGTCGGCCCCCCGGGCCGCGGCTCCCCCTCGTCACCCGCACCGGCCCGACCCGGCCCCTCGGCCGGCCCGCCGTGCCGGTCGTCCCCCCGGACGTCCGCGGCGGACCGCCCGTCCTGCGGGCCCGGTCCGGCAGGTCGGCGCACCAGCCGGTACCCCTGCACCCCCACATCCCACCATGTCGGTACGACACCCCCCAGGGCACCACCCCGCCCGGACGGGGCGGCCGGATGCCGGTCCGGCCTCGGGTCAGGGCAGCCGGGCCTCCAGGGCGTCGAGCGCGGTGGCGACGGTCGGGGTGACCGTGAGCAGGTCCAGGCCGGCCGGCTTGAGGAAGGTCTGGTCGGTGATGGTGGCCAGCCAGTCGAGCAACGGGCGGTAGAAGCCGTCGGTGTCGACCAGCACCATCGGCTTGGCGTGCATGGCCAGCGTGGCGGTGGTCCAGACCTCGAACAGCTCGTCCAGGGTGCCCAGACCGCCGGGCAGGGTGAGGAACGCGTCCGACTTCTCGATCATGACGGTCTTGCGGCTGGCCATGCCGTCGGTGACCAGCAGTTCGTCCGAGGCGAGGTCGGCGACCTCCAGGTCCACCAGCGCCTGCGGGATCACCCCGACGGTCTGCCCACCGGCCGCCCGCGCCCCGTCGACGAGCGCGCCCATCATCCCGACGCAGCCGCCGCCGCTGACCAGCGTGTGCCCGCGCCGGGCCAGCTCCGCGCCGGTCTCGGCCGCCAGGTCCAGCCAGCGCTGGTCGAGGGTACGGGAGGACGCGCAGAAGACACAGATCGCCGCCACCGGCTCAGCCCTCCCGACCGTCGACGACACCCCGGCCCGTGCCATTGGCCCCGGTGCCGTCGGACGGCGTACCCGGGGAGGGGGTGGCGGTGTCCGCGGCCCGGCGGGCGGCCTGCTGGTCGGCGGCGGTACGCGCCACCGCCGCCTCACGGACGGCCTCCTGGTCGACGGCGAGCGCCGCCTCGGCCTCGACGATGTGCCGGACCGCGGCGTCCACGTCGTCGGTGAGGCAGATCAGCTCCAGGTCCACCGGGCCGATCTTGCCCTCGGCGGCCATGCTGTCGCGCAGCCAGTCGAGCAGCCCCCGCCAGTAGTCGGTGCCCATGAGCACCACCGGGAACCGGGTCACCTTGCCGGTCTGCACCAGGGTCAGCGCCTCGAACAGCTCGTCCATGGTGCCGAACCCGCCCGGCAGCACCACGAACGCCTGGGCGTACTTGACGAACATGGTCTTGCGGGCGAAGAAGTAGCGGAAGTCGATGGCCAGGTCGACCCAGTCGTTGAGCCCCTGCTCGAAGGGGAGTTCGATGCCCAACCCGACGGAGAGGCCGCCGGCCTCGCTGGCCCCCCGGTTGGCCGCCTCCATCACACCGGGTCCACCGCCGGTGATCACCGCGTAACCGGCCCGGGCGAGACCCGCGCCCAACTCCTCGGCCAGCCGGCACTCGGGACTGTCGGGTTTACTACGGGCCGAGCCGAAGACACTCACCGCGGGTGGCAGATCGGCTAACGTGTCGAAACCCTCGACGAACTCGGCGAGGATGCGCAGCGCCCGCCAGGCGTCCTTCGTCTTCCAGTCGCTGCGCCCTCGGGAGTCGAGCAACCGCTGGTCAGCGGTGCTGGTGGGGATCGCGCCACGGCGCAGTGTCACCGCCCCCCGGTGCCGCTCCGGATCGCGGCCCGACTGCCGCCCGTTGGTCTGACTCATGTCAGTCACCGTAGTGGAGACGCACGTCAGGGCGGTGCTGGCCGACGGGTCGGAGAAAAAGTTCGCGATCATGGGCAACTAATTCTGTCGCCCGTACGTCTTACTATTCACATACCGGGTATGGCCCGGCGCGCGCCTTCGGGGGAGGAGCAAGCGTGATCAGCAACAACGAACGGATGCGGATCCGTCGGCAGATGCAGCGAAGGATCAACGAGGTGGTGGCCGAGCGCCGCCGCGCCCGACAGCTGGAGGTGCCGGTGGAGCCGGCCGCCCAGTCCGTCGAGCCCAGCGAGCCCGACAGTCCCCGCCTCACCACCGTCTGACACCACCAGCCCGACCCGCGTCGACCCGGCCGGAGCACCCGCCCCGGCCCGCACCACCCGACCGGCCGGCCGCCTCACACCCCTGGCCGGCCACCCGAGCCTTCACCCAGTACGCACCGAGGCCCCCGCGGTCCCCCGACCCGGGGGCCTCACCACATCCACCCCGCCGACCCCGCCCTCTGCGACCGTCCCGGCCCACGCTGCTCGCGACCCGGCCCACACTCCTGCCGGCCCGGCCCACACTGCTCCCGACCCGGCCCACACTGCTGCCGGCCCGGCCCATACTGCTCCCAACCCGGCCCGCGCTCCTGCCGGCCCGCTCCCCAGCCCCGCCCCACGCCCGGCCGAGTCCCCGCGCCGCACCCGGTCCGCTCCCGCAGCCAGCCCGGGCCCGCCCCGCACTCGGTGATCAAGAGAAATGAGTCGTGATCAAGAGAAATGGGGAGTGGGAGAGCGCTCTCGGTGACACAAACCTCTTGATCACCGGGGCGAACCCGGGGCGGGGCGCGGGGCGGGGGCGCGGGGCGGGGGGCGGGGTTAGGCGGGGGTCAGCCAGCGGTGGAGGGTGGCGGCGCCGTCGCGGATCTTGGTGAGTTCGACGTGTTCGTCCTTGTGGTGGGCGAGGTTGGGGTCGCCGGGGCCGAAGTTCAGCGCCGGGATGCCCATCGCCGCGAACCGGGCCACGTCGGTCCAGCCCAGCTTGCCGATCGGGGCGGCACCGACGGCAGCCAGGAACTCCTGGGCCACCGGCGCATCGAGTCCCGGGGCCGCGCCGGCCGCCGCATCGGTGATCGCCAGGTCGTAGCCGGCGAAGACCTCCCGCAGGTGCGCCTCGGCCGCCGCCGGGTCACGGTCCGGGGCGTACCGGTAGTTGATCTCGATTTCGCAGCGGTCGGGGACGACGTTGCCGGCCACCCCGCCGTCGATGCGCACCGCGTTGAGGCCCTCCCGGTAGTCGCAGCCGTCGATGGTGACCCGCCGGGCCCGGTATTCGCCGAGGCGGCGGAGCACCTCGCCCGCGCCGTGGATGGCGTTGACCCCGCGCCAGGAGCGGGCCACGTGGGCGCGTTCGCCGGGCACCGTGACGATCGCCCGCATGGTGCCCTGGCAGCCGGCCTCCACGATGCCGTACGTCGGTTCCAGCAGCACCGCGAAGTCGGCCCGGAGCCATTCCGGGTGGGCCTCGGCGACCAGGGTGAGCCCGTTGTACCGGGACTCGATCTCCTCGGCCTCGTAGAAGAAGTACGTCACGTCGTACCGGGGGTCGGGCAGGGTAACCGCCAGGTGCAACGCGAAGGCCACCCCGGACTTCATGTCGGAGGTGCCGCAGCCGTACATCAGATCCCCGCGCATGGTCGACGGGAAGTTGTCGTTGTGCGGCACCGTGTCCAGGTGCCCGGCGAGCACCACCCGGGAGGACCGGCCCAGATCCGTCCGCGCCATCACGGTGTTGCCGTGCCGGAAGGTGCTCAGGTGCGGCACCCGGCGCAGGACCTCCTCGACACAGTCGGCGATAGCCTTCTCGTCGAGGGAGACGGACTCGATGTCGACCAGGGCGCGGGTCAGCGCCACCGGATCGGCCAGGACCTCGGGGGTAAGCGGGTTCTCCATGATTCGCACGGTACCGTCCTGGACGGTGGGCGGGAGGGGTGAGCCCACCGGCCCCGCAGCCGCGAACGAGAGGGTAGAACAGTGACGTCCCAATCCGCCTGGGGTATCGGCCTGGCCACAGTGACCGCCGCCGAGCAGGTGCTCGACACCTGGTACCCGACCGGCAAGCTGGGCCTGGGTGAGCTGCCGCTGGTCCCCGGCGAGGACCAGGCCGACGTGCTGGACCTGCCGCCCGGCGCGGTCGGCGAGCGGGCCCTGCCGGGCCTGCGTACGGTGCAGGTGGTCACCGTGATCGGCGCGCTGGACGAGCCGATCAAGGACGCCGCCGACGCGTACCTGCGGTTGCACCTGCTCTCCCACCGCCTGGTGCGGCCCAACGAGCTGAACCTCGACGGCATCTTCGGCAAACTGGCGAACGTGGCCTGGACCTCGGCCGGCCCGTGCCCGCCGGAGCGGGTGGACGAGCTGCGGGTGATCGAGCGGGCCGCCGGCCGCCACCTGGCCGTGTACGGGGTGGACAAGTTCCCCCGGATGACCGACTACGTGGTGCCCGCCGGGGTGCGGATCGCCGACGCGGACCGGGTCCGGCTCGGCGCGCACCTGGCCGCCGGCACCACGGTGATGCAGGAGGGCTTCGTCAACTTCAACGCCGGCACGCTGGGCACCTCGATGGTCGAGGGCCGGATCGTGCAGGGCGTGGTGGTCGGTGACGGCTCCGACATCGGCGGCGGCGCGTCGATCATGGGCACCCTCTCCGGTGGCGGCACCGACCGGGTGCGGATCGGGGCACGGAGCCTGATCGGCGCGAACGCCGGGGTCGGCATCTCGCTCGGCGACGACTGCGTGGTCGAGGCCGGCTGCTACGTCACCGCCGCCTCGAAGATCACCCTGCCGGACGGCCGGGTGGTGAAGGCCCGTGAGCTGTCCGGCGTCGACGGCCTGCTGTTCTGGCGCAACTCGGTGACCGGGGCGCTGGAGGCGAAGCCGCGCAGCGGCCAGGGCATCACGCTCAATGCCGCCCTGCACGCCAACGACTGACCCGCACGGGTCCGGGCCCGCGACGAGAACCGTCGCGGGCCCGGACGTCCGATCACTTCAGGCGGTACGCCTGGATGATCCGGGTGCTCGCGGTGTTGCCCTCGGTGTCCCGGGCGGTCGCCCGCAGGGACGCGTACCCGGCACCGGCCGGGTGCTTGACCAGCGCCACCGTGCCCTGGCCCGGCACCTTCACCACGGTGGCCCGCCGCCAGGTCCTCCCCCCGTCGTACGACACGTCGACGCTGAGCTTCGCCAGCTTGGCGGTGCCGGCGCCCGGCTGCCGTCGTACCTGCACGGGGACGGCGAAGACCTGCCCGGCCGGGGCGGTGTTGTCGGCCCGCAGCCGCGGGGTGAACCGGATCTCCGACAGCGGCAGCGGCTTCGGCGTGTCACCCGCCACGTGCCCGGAGCGGAACGTCCAGCTCGCCTCCACCTCGGTGCCGAGGTCGGTGAGGCTCCGCGTCGCCGCGACGGTCAGCTTGTAGTCGCCGGCCGCCTTCGGCACGGTGAACTCGCCGTACCCCGGGTTGTCGGTCTCCTCCACCAGCGTGCCGTTGCGCCACAGCGCGGTACGGGCGCTGTCGGTCAGTGACCCGCCGGGGTGCCCGGCCGCGTCGGCGTGCAGCGCCACGCTCACCAGCATGGTGTCCCCGGTCCGGGTGACACCGTCCCCCGGCCAGCGCGGGGCGGGCAGGGACGGCCCGAGCGGCGCCGCACCCCAGGTCTCGGTGGCCCGCCGGCCGGGCTGGTACTTCGTGGGCGGGGTCACCAGGACCGCCTGGACGTCGAGCCAGCCCGCTTCCGGGTCGCGGACGCCGAAGTCCAGCTCGGACTCCCAGCGCATCCCCTTGGTGCTGTAGTGCTCGGTGCGCTGGCCGGGCAGGTCGGTCGGCAGGACGACCGCCCAGCCGCCGAGGTTGTAGCCGCTGTCCGGGAAGACCAGCCGTTCGGCTTCCATCTTCGGGTACGGGTCACGGAACGTGTGCACCACCGTGGCCAGGTCGCCCCGCCGGTAGTCGCGCACCAGCCCGCTGGGCAGCTTGCCCGGCACGACCTCGCCCAGCGCGTACAGGTAGGGGCTGACCTCGGCGTCCCGGTCGGCCCACTGGCTGTTGAAGGTGGCGACGAACTCGTCGGCCGACACCGCCTTGCCGAGCTGGCCGGTGGACAGCCCGTCGAAGGTGTCGAAGGAGACGATGCCGAAGCCGTAGCTGCCGTCGTCGGGCAGCAGGTAGTTGGCGCTGATGTCGACCAGGGAGACCTTGGCGTCGGCCTGCGGCACGGTCATCCGTACCGGCTTGGCCTTGCGCAGGTCGACGGTGACCGCGGTGTCGCCGTCGACCACCAGTTCCGGCTGGGCGAGCATGCCCAGGCCGCCCGACTCCTCGTCCGGGCCCGGCTCGAAGAAGACGCTGCTCAGCCCGTACCGGCCCTTGGGGACCCGGAGTTCGACGACGCCGTCGGCCTCGAACACGTCGCGCAGGTCGCCGTCGGCGAGGTTGACCAGGCTGGTCGAGTAGTCGCCGCCCGGCTCGCCGCTGCGGTCGAGGTGGGTGAGCGTGACGGTGTAGCTCTCCACCTCCCGGTGCACGGCCAGCGGGGTCACCGCGACGGTGCCGCCGGAGCGGGCCACCACCCGACCGGTCCAGTAGCCGTCGACGCCGAGCCGGGTGTTCGCGGTGACGGTGGTCTCGGCCCGGCCGCCCGCCGGGACGGTGATCCGGTTGACGCCGAGGGTGAACATGCCGGCCGGTGCGGCGGCCCCGCCCGGCCCCTTCACCTCGACGGTCAGGTCGAGGGTGAGCGGCGTGGTGCCGCCGTTGTGCCAGGCGACGGTCCGGGTGATCGGGGCGTCGTCGCCGTGCGGCCACAGGGCCCGGCCGAACGAGACGCTGACCGGGTCGGTGGTGACCTGCTCGGTGATGGCCCGGGTCAGGTCCACCCGGCCGGCGCCCTGCTCGTAGGCGGTCTGCGTCGGGTGCGGCTTGGCGGCGGCCATCAGGGTCGCCTTGAGCTGCCCGGCCTTCCAGCCCGGGTGCTGCTGGGCGAGCAGCGCCACCGAGCCGGCCACGTGCGGGGTGGCCATCGACGTGCCGGAGAGTGCGACGTACCTCGTGCCGACCGGGTCGCCGATCTGGCCGTCGACGGAGCGGGCGGCCACGATGTCGACGCCGGGGGCGGTGATGTCGGGCTTGAGCGCGTCGTCGCCGAGGCGGGGGCCCCGGCTGGAGAAGTCGGCGAGTTCGTCGTCCCGGTCGACCGCGCCGACGGTCAGTGCGGCGTCGGCGGTGCCCGGTGAGCCGACCGAGCCGTCCCGGCCGTCGTTGCCGGCGGCGATGACGAAGAGGCTGCCGGTCTGGGCGGTCAGCGTCTGGACGGCCTCCTCCAGCGGGTCGACCTCGGGGGTGTCGCCGCCGCCGAGGCTCATGTTGACCACGGCGGCCTTCTTCTCGGTGGTGGCCCACTGCATGCCGGCCAGGATCGCCGACTCGGCGCAGCCGAACTCCTCGCAGACCTTGCCGTCGAGCAGCGTCGCGTCCGGCGCGACGCCCCGGTACTTCCCGCCGGAGGCGGCACCGCTGCCGGCGATGGTGGAGGCGACGTGGGTGCCGTGCCCGACGATGTCCCGCTGGTCGGGCAGGTCGCTGAAGTTGCGGGCCTCGGCGACCTTGCCGGCGAGGTCCGGGTGGGTGGCGTCGATGCCGGTGTCCAGCACCGCGACGGTCACCCCCTTGCCGGTCCAGCCGGCCGCCCAGGCGGTGGGCGCGCCGATCTGCGGCACGCTGTGGTCGAGGGAGAGCGCGCGCCGACCGTCCAGCCAGATCCGCTCGACGCCCCCTGCCGCGTCGAGCCGGGCTCCGGCGTCGCCGCCGGTCAGCGTCGACCAGACCGCGCCGGTCGAGGACTTGCCGGCGGTCAGCGCCGCGCCCTGGATCGCCGGCAGGTCGCGGGTCACCCGGGTGCCCGGCAGCCCGGCCGCGCCGCGCCGGGCCTGCCCCTCGCGGTACGACACCAGCAGCGGCAGGTTGTCGCGGTGGGCGTCGTCGTAGCGGGCGGCGATCAGGCCGGTGACGTCGAACAGCCGCTTGTCGACCTGCCCGGAGCGCACCAGCGGCACCGCGTCGCGGGGCACCACGGACAGGTGGCCGCGTTCCCGGCGGACCAGGAACTGCTGGTGTTCCCGGCCGGGGCCGGGGCGCACGGCGGCACCACCGGTGCGGGTGACGGTGACCTGGTCCCCGGTGATCAGGGTGACGGTGCTGGAGCCGGCGGCCGGCGTGATGGGCCGGGGCGCGGTGGGGCCGGCGGGCGCGGCGTGCGCGCCCGTCGCCGGCAGACCGAGGGCCAGGGCGAGCACCAGCCCGCCGGCCGCGGTTCTTCTGCTTCGGTGCAACGGAACCTCCTTCTGGGACGTTTACCTGACGTGAGCCCATCGAGCCACGTGAACCATCGACGACCGGCCACATCGACGACCGGGCCACATCGATGCCCCAGAATTACATACTCGGTATGTAAAAAGAAGTCCGCGGGATGACCGTCCGGACACATTGCCGAGACACGACCGACGCGATTTCGTCCCACCGGCCCGCCCGATCGGCGACGATCGCCTGGTGACGTCCATGAGGGAACGCATGCTCGCCGGCGAGCCGTACGTCGCCGACGACCCCGAGATCGTCGCGGATCTCGACCGCGCCGCGCGGCTGGCCGAACGGTTCAACCGCAGCCCCGCCGACGACCCGCAGGGCCGGCTCGCCGCCCTGCGCGACCTGCTCGGCAGCGTCGGCGAGGACGCCCAGGTACGTCCACCGCTGTACTGCGACTACGGCTGGCAGACCCACCTCGGGGACCGCAGCTTCGTCAACTTCAACGCCGTCCTGCTCGACGTCGCCCGGATCACCATCGGCGCGGACGTCCAGATCGGACCGAACGTGCAGCTGCTCACCGCCACCCACCCCGTCGAGGCCGAGGCGCGGAGAGCCAAGTGGGAGGCCGCCCAGCCGATCACCATCGGGGACAACGTCTGGCTCGGCGGCGGGGTGATCGTCCTCGCCGGAGTGACGGTCGGGGAGAACACGGTGGTCGGCGCGGGCGCGGTGGTCACCCGCGACCTACCCCCCAACGTGGTCGCCGTGGGTAACCCCGCACGAGTGATCCGTACCCTGCAATAACAGCTTGAGCTGCGAAAACACCGACGCAACCGTGGGCGAACGGCAAATTCCGATGCACTCTGGGTAGTGACTTCGTCACCAGGGAGCACCGATGGCCGAGCGGGTACTCGAACTCCGGGTACACGGCGTGTCCAACACCCCGCCCGACCAGATCCTCGGCCTGCCCGCCGACCCGACCGGCACCGGCCCGCAACCCCGGCTCGTCTCCGGCGGCGACGTCACCGGCTTCTACCGCGCCAGCGACTCCGCCCCGGACGACCCCGTCGTCGTCGAGGCGTACAGCTGGGGGCAGTTGACCTCGGGGGCGCGGACCGCGCGGGACGTCGAACGCGCCCTGTGGACGCTGCTGCTGCCGTTCACCCTGGCCAACGTCGCCCTGTACGCCCGCCCCGGCATCCCGCCCGACCCGGACACCGAACGCTGGGGCAGCCGCTCCGGCATCACCGCCTGGCTGATCCGGCTGTTCTGCCTCAGCCTCACCGGCACCCTGGTCCTCGCCGCCACCGGCATCGGGGTCGACCTGATCGCCTGGCAGTGCGTCGACCAGGAGTGCCTGCGGCAACTGCCCGGCCCGTGGGAGTTCCTCGGCCGGGGCTGGTGGCGTGCCGACGCCCACGCGCTCGCCGTCGGCCTGCTGGTGCCGTTGGCGATGCTGCTGGTGCTCGGCCTCGTCTCCTGGCGCACCTACCAGTACGAGGCCGAGATGCCCGCCGAACCCCGCCCCCCGGCGGGCGACGGGGAGCACCCGGCCGAGCCGGCGCCCAACCCGGCCAACCCGTTGCAGGACCCCACCTTCTGGGGCGGGGAGGGACAGCTGCGCCGGGCCGCCGTGCTGCACCTGTGCGTCGGCGCGGCGCTCGCCGCGGCGGTACCCGTCGGCGCGGTGCTGGTGCTGGACCCGGCCCGGGGCGTCCGCGCCGTGGTCGCCGTCCCCACCGTCGCCGCCCTGGTCACGGTCGTGGTGATCGCCGTGGTGGCGGTCGGCCGTCCCTGGCTGACCCGACGCAGCGGGGCCGCCCCGCTCGGCCGGTGGAGCCTCGCCGTCGGCGTGCTCACCGGCCTCGCGCTGGCCGGCACCTTCACCCTCCTGCTGCTGCCGGACGGCCCCGCCGGCACCCCGCTCGCGCAGTTCCGCCCACCGGCCGGCTGCATCCGCGACCCCGGCCTGGCCGGCTGCCGCGCCGACCACTCGCTGCCCGGCTACGACGGGCTGGTCGCCTGGCTCGCCACCTACCAGGTGCTGCTGCTGATCGCCATCGGCACGGTCGCCCGCTCCGGCCGCCGCGCGCTGCCCGTCCCCGCTGCCGCCGCCGTGCTGCTGCCCCTCGGCATGGCCTGGCTCGACGGCCGGCTGCCCGGCCTCCCCGCCGCCCCCGACGGGCTGCGGATCTGGATGCTCGCCGCACCCGCCATCGCGCTCGCCACGACCGGACTGCTGCTGCCCCGCACCGGCAGCGACGCCGGACAGCAACCACTGGGCGTGCACACCGACGTCGCCTGGGGCGGACGCGGGGCCGCCGTGATCGCCGGCTTCGGCTGGATGATGGCCATCGCCTACTGCGCCGGCCTGCTCTACTGGGTCACCGACCGGCTCGACGGGGCCGCCTCACCCAGCGGTTTCTCCCCGATCGTGCCACCCCTGCCGGTGATCTGGGCCGGACTGGCCTTCACCGTCGCCACCGCCGCCCTGCTCGGCACGCTGATCCGCGCCGGGGTGCTCTTCCACCGGCTGCGCCGCGTCGAATACCACCGGCTCACCGCCGCCGGGCAGGCCCTCTCCGCGCACGACCTGCGCCGCTGCCGGCACGTCAGCACCTTCCGCGCGCTGCACCGCCTGGTCGGCGAGCACGCGGTACGGCTGATCGGCTGCTACGCCACCATCGCGGCGGTGCTGGTGGCGCTGTCCTGCGTGGCGGCGCTGACCCGGGCCCGCCCGGTCCCGGCCGGCGCGTCGGGCTGGCCGGGGCTGGTGCACGCCGCCGCCGACCTCGGGGACACCCTGCTGGGCTGGCTGCCGCTGGTGGTCGCCGGGCTCGGCATGCTCGTCTACCGCAACGACACCGTCCGGCGCAGCGTCGGGGTGCTGTGGGACGTCGGCACCTTCTGGCCGCGCGCCGCGCACCCGCTCGCCCCACCCAGCTACGCCGAACGCGCCGTCCCCGAGTTGCAGACCCGGATCGCCGGCCTCCTGGCGCTGACCGAGCGCGACCCCCGCCGGATGGACGGGGTGATCCTCTCCGGGCACAGCCAGGGCACGGTGATCTGCGCGGCGACGCTGCTGCAACTGCCGACCCGGTGGCGGCGACGGATCTGGTTCCTGTCGTACGGCTGCCAACTCACCCGACTCTACGGGCGGGTCTTCCCCGCCTACTTCGGCCCGGCCCGGCTCCGGGTGCTCGCCGACGCCCTGACCTGGCCCTCCGGCCACGTCGCGTGGACCAACTTCTGGCGGGACACCGACCCGCTCGGCTGGCAGGTCAACGCCGGGGAACGGGACGTGCCGGTGACCGACCCGGAGGCGCTGCACCCCAGCGGGGGCGAGGTCGCCGACCCGCCGATCCGCAACCACAGCGGCTACCCGGAGGCGTGGGAGTTCCACCGGGAACGGGCCCTGGTGGCCCGGCTGCTGCGGCGTAGCGTCCCGTCACCCCGGGTCGGTTGACCGGATCACCAGGTCGGCCCGGTCGGCGGTGCCCGCCACCACGGCGGCGTTCGCCTCGTCGCTGCCGTACGCCCAGGCCTGCGCCGCCTCCGGTGACCGCCCGTACGCCACGTGCCGGGCCACCAGTCGACGCAGCCGGGCCCCCGCATCCAGGTCGAGGAACCACGCCTCGTGCAGCAACGACCGCACCTCGTCCCACGGCGGCTCGCCGAGCAGCAGATAGTTGCCCTCGGTCACCACCAGCCGGACCGAGGGCGGCACCTCCACCGCCCCGGCCACCGGCTCCTCCAGGTCACGGCGGAACAGCGGCGCGTACACGGTGGTCGGCTCCAACCGGTGCAGCCGGCGCAGCAACGACACGTACCCGTTGGCGTCGAACGTGTCGACCGCGCCCTTGCGATCGGCCCGGCCCAGCCGGACCAGCTCCGCCTGGGCGAGGTGGAAGCCGTCCATCGGCACCAGCCGGGCGCTCGGGCCGACCGCCGCGACGATCCGCTCGGCCAGGGTGGACTTGCCCGCCCCGGGCGCCCCGGCGATGCCCAGCAACTGCCGGGGGCCGGCGTCGGCCAACGACCGGGCCCTTGCCACCAGGTCGTCGAGGGAGAACGGACGTGCCCCGGGCATCAGGTCAGGACCGGCTCGCTGATGGTGAACCGGGCCCGCACCACCGCGTGCACCGACTGCGGACGGGGGTCCAGATCCAGCTCCGGCGGGCCACCCTGGCGGGCCTGACGGGCGAACAGCGCCCCGCCCATGCCGGAACTCTCGTCGCTGTCGGCCAACTCCAGCAGCGCGGTCACCCGGACGCCGAGCGCCTCGGCGTACTCCCGGGCCCGGCGCAACGCGTCGGCGATCGCCGCGTGCCGGGCCTCCCGGTGGGCCGGGCTGTCCGGGCGCAACGACCACCAGGGGCCGGCCACCTCGACGTGGTCCAGTTCGGCCAGCCGCAGCATCAGCTCCGCCAGGGAGCCGAAGTCGGTGACGGTGACGGTGGTGGAGACGCTGCCCAGGTAGCCGACGACCCGTTCGCCGGACCGGTTCGTCTCGGGGCGGACCCGCAGCTCACCGGCCTCCCGGCGGTCCACCGCCGGCTCGTGCTCGTCGAGCAGCACCCGGACGGCGGCGGCCCGCTCGGCGAGCCGGGCCAACGCGACCTGACGGTCACGTTCCCGGGCCGTCGCGGTCACCTCGAAGCGGGCCAGCTCGGGCGGCACCTCCCGGTACGCCTCACCGCGCACCGCCACCACCGGTCCGTCCGCCACGCCCCCACCCTAGCGGCGCGACCGGCGTGCCGCCGGTATCCGCGCGGTCAGGCCGGCCGCAGCCCGGTGTACGTCACCGTCCCCCGTGCCACCACGCAGCCGGTCAGGTGCCCACCGGACTCGCCCACCGACCTGACGAACGCCAACTCCCCGGCGGGATCGGCATCGAGGTCGAACGCCCGCTGGACGGGCTGTTCCCGGCCCGACCCGGCCGCCCGCACCGCGCCGGCCCGCTCGTAGTGGGCCACCAGCGTGGGCAGGTCGTCGTCGCGGACCGCCTCGGCGAGCACGTCGAGCGCGGCCCGCACCTCGGCCAACTGCCGCAGCACCTGGTCCCGGTTCGCCAGCAGCATGGCGGCGGTCCGCCGGGCCGGGGTGGTCGCCACCCGGGTGCCGTCGCGGAAGCTGCCGGCGGCGAGCCGGACCACCGCGTCGCGCACCGTCGAGTCGGCGGCGGCCCCGGCCAGACCGCCGGCCAGCAGGTGCGGCACGTGCGAGGACAGCGCCACGACCCGGTCGTGCACCTGCGGCGACATCGGCACGACGTGCGCGCCGAAGACGTCGACCACCAGCCCGACCAGCGCCCGGAACGGCACCAGCCCGTCGGCGCTCGGGCAGAGCACCCAGGCCGCGTCGGCGAACAGGTCCTCCCGGGCGGCGGTGAGCCCGGCCCGTTCGGTCCCGGCCATCGGGTGCCCGGGGACGAACCGGCCGGTCAACCCGTGTGCCCCGGCGAACCCGGCGACGGCCTCCTTGGTGCTGCCCACGTCGGTGACGATGCATCGGTCACCGGTCAGCCCCGCCACCGTGAGCAGGGTCTGCGGCAGGCTGGGCAGCGGGCCGCCGAGGAACACCACGTCCCGGTCGCGGACCGCGTCGCCGAGCTCGTCGGCGAAGTCGAGGCCCCGGCGGCGGCCCTCGGCCCGGGTCGCCGGGTCCGGGTCCCAGCCGGTCACCGGGACGCCCGCCGCGTGCAGGCGCAGCAGGATCGACCCGCCGATCAGGCCGGTGCCCACCACGGCGACCCGGGGTCGGCCGACGTCGTCACCCACCACAGCCGCCCTACGGCTGGGCGAGCCGCTGCGCGACCGCCCCGACGTGCGCGTCGGACCCGGTCAGCGCCACCCGGACGTGCCGCTGCCCGGCCGGGCCGTAGAACGCCCCGGCGGCGACCAGGATGCCCCGGCGGGCCAGCCAGTCGACGGTGTCCCAGCAGTCCTCGTCGCGGGTGAGCCAGAGGTAGAGGCCCGCCTCGGAGTGCTCCAGCCGGAACCCCGCCCCGATGAACGCGGCGAGCAGCGTCTCCCGCCGGGCCCGGTAGCGTTCCCGCTGCTCGTCGGCGTGCGCCTGGTCGCCGAGCGCGGCCACCATGGCGGCCTGCACCGGCGCCGGGACGATCATGCCGGCGTGCTTGCGGATCTTCAGCAGCTCGGCGACGAGCACCGGGTCACCGGCGACGAACCCGGCCCGGTAGCCGGCCAGGTTGGAGCGCTTGGACAGCGAGTGCACCGCCAGCACCGAGTCGTACGACCCGCCGCAGACCTCCGGCGCGAGCACCGACACCGGGGCGGCGTCGGCCGTCCAGCCCAGCGGGAGGTAGCACTCGTCGCTGGCCACCACGGCACCGCGCTCCCGCGCCCAGTCGACCACCTTGCGCAGGTGGGCGGCGGGCAGCACCCGACCGGTCGGGTTGCCCGGCGAGTTGACCCAGACCAGG
This sequence comes from Micromonospora sp. SCSIO 07396, assembly GCF_053667945.1. Classification (NCBI taxonomy): domain Bacteria; kingdom Bacillati; phylum Actinomycetota; class Actinomycetes; order Micromonosporales; family Micromonosporaceae; genus Micromonospora; species Micromonospora sp. SCSIO 07396. Next base: position 219,249 of record NZ_CM132210.1, on the reverse strand, counting down.
CGTACCCGTGAGGTCGGGCCGACCGCGGTCAGCGCGTCGGCGCGGACGACAGTGGCGCCGGCCAGCCGGGCACCGTCCTCGTATGTCGGATAGGCGACCGTGGGCACCACGACCACGTCGCCGGGGCCGATCCCGAGCAGGGTGGGCAGCCAGGCCACCAGTTCCTTGGAACCGATGGTCGGCAGCACCCCGAGCCCGTCGACACCGGCGGCGCAGGCGCGCGCCACCCAGCCGGCGATGGCCTGCCGCAACGCCGGGGTGCCCGCCGTCAACGGGTAACCCGGCGCGTCGGACGCGTCGGCCAGGGCCTGCCGGATCACCGTGGGCACCGGATCGACAGGGGTGCCCATGGAGAGGTTGATCAGGCCGTCCGGGTGCGCCGCGGCCAGGGTGGCCGCGGCGTCCAGGGTGTCCCAGGTGAACTCGGGCAACCGGGCCGACACCGGCACGGCCGGTGCCGGCCCGACCTGACGCTCCGGCGCGGCCCCGGCCGGTGCCGCTGCGGGCCCGGCCGGTGCCCCCGGTGTCGCGGCGGCGGGCCGGTTCAGTGGCCCTCGCCGCGCGGCGGCTGGCCGGCGACGAACGTCGCGTCCTTCTCCACCTTGCCGATCTTCGACGCACCGCCCGGCGAGCCCAGGTCCTCGAAGAACTCGTAGTTGGCGCCGGTGTAGTCCTTCCACTGCTCGGGGACGTCGTCCTCGTAGAAGATGGCCTCCACCGGGCAGACCGGCTCACAGGCACCACAGTCGACGCATTCGTCGGGGTGGATGTAGAGCATCCGGTTGCCCTCGTAAATGCAGTCGACCGGGCATTCCTCGATGCATGCCTTGTCGAGCACATCCACGCACGGCTCGGCGATGATGTAGGTCACCGGTCTTCTCCTCCGCAAGACTCGTCGCGATCACCCGCGACGCTAAGAGCCTAGTATCTCGCCGGGGAGGAGGTCGATCGTGCTCCGACAGCAGGATGTGGGACACCGGATCGTGGTTCGCCGCATTGTGGGGATTCGTGAGGGCCGGCCCCTCTTCTCGGACGCCCTCGGTGAACTGGTCGAGCTGAGCGAGACCCATCTCACCATCGCCACCGCGCAGGGCCGGGTCCGGGTGCCGGTGGCCGAGGTGCACCGGGCCAAGCGGGTGCCGCCCACCCGCCGGCCCACCGCGTCCGCCGTGGTCGAGCTGGAACTCGCCGCCGACGAGGCGTGGCCCGCGCCGGTACGCGGCCGGCTCGGCGACTGGCTGCTGCGTTCCGCCGACGGCTGGACCGGACGCGCCAACTCGGCCCTGCCGGTCGGCGACCCCGACCGGCCGCTGCCGGCGGCGATCGACGCCATCGAACGCTGGTACGCCGGACACGGCCAACCCGCCATGGTCAACACCCCGTTGCCGCTGGCCGTGCCGGTCGGTGCCGAACTGGACGCCCGGGGCTGGACCGCCCGCCCGCTGACCCTGGTCCAGACCGTCCCGCTGGCCACCCTGCTCACCCCGCAGCCACCACCCGCGCCGGATACGCCGGACCCGGCCGACACGCCGGGCGCGGCGATCCAGGCCGACACGCCGGGTGCGGCGGACCCGGCCGGCGGGCTGCCGGTCGGGCTCGACGCCGCGCCGTCCGAGGAGTGGCTCGCGGTCGCCGCCGGGCGCAAGGGCGGGCTGCCCGACTCCGCCCGGCACATCCTCACCGCCGTGGCCCGGGTCCGCTTCGCCCAGGTGTACGCCGACGGCAGGCTGCTGGCGACGGGCCGGGGCACGGTCACCGGGCAGGGCCGCTGGCTGGGGCTCAGCCTGATCGAGGTGACCCCGTCAGCGCGCCGGCAGGGGCTGGCCGCCCGGGTGATCCGGGCCCTGGCCGAGTGGGGCGCGGCAGAGGGGGCGACACACGCCTTCCTCCAGGTGGAGCAGCGCAACACCGCGGCGGTGACGCTCTACCGCAAGCTGGGCTTCACCACCCACCACACCTACCTGACGCGGGTCGCCCCGCCCACCTGACCCGCCCCGTCCCATCCCGCGACCTGACCCGGCCCGGGCGCCTTGATCGGCTCCTGGGGGCCGATGTTGCGACATCGCACCGGTCCGGATACCGCTATGTGCGCCCCCAAGAGTTGATCAAGCCCGGCGGGCGCGCGGGTCAGCGCCGGACCACCCGACGGGGCTTGCCCACGTTGCGCTCGGCGTACCGCCGCAACTGCTGCGAGCGGTAGTCCGACCCGAGCGCGACCAGCACCAGGTAGCCGAGCGCCACGCCGGCCCCGGCGGCGACGAGGTAGAGCCAGATCTGGGCGAAGAACAGCCCCGCGCCCCCACCGAACGGGTTGTTCCCGACCAGCAGCGGGCCGACGAGCACCGTCAGCAGCAGCGCCACGGCCACCGCCGCAGCCACGTCGGCACCCCACCGCGCCGCCGGAACAGCCTTACCCCAGGTGAACACCACCCCGGCCAGGACCAGCCCGATCACGACGAACATGCCCAGCGAGACCCGGTCGGCGGCGGCGTCGTTCCCGTCGAAGCCGAGTTTGATGATCACCCGGGCCACCACGTTGACCGCGAACAGGGCCGCCGCGAGTACGCCGACCGCCCGCCACCGCTGTGTCATCACACGCCTCCCGCCGTACCACCCGCCCCGTCGGCGGGTCTCCTGGCAGGAATATCTACCACCGCAGGCTGTGTGTCGTCATCACCCGTCGTGGCGACGCGGCTGCGGGCTGAGCATCTGCCGGAACGCCATCACCGCGAACGTCATCGCCCCGGTGGTGATCATCGCCAGTCCGACCCAGTTGTCCCCCGCCACCAGCAGGTCACCCTCGGCGGTCCGGACCGCCGCCACCGCCATCAGCACGAACCACGGCAGCGCCGGCAACGCCACCGCCCACTTCCGGCCGACCGCCGCGTACGCGAACCAGCTCACCGCGACCGCGCCCAGGATGGTGACCACCACCGACACCCCGATCAGCTGCCCGCCGGCCCGGACGGTGGACAGCAGCAGCCCGGTCACGGCGGTGAGCACCCCACCGACCACGGCGACCAGCCCACCGACCACCCGCAGCACGACGTCGAGCAGGCGTACCGTCCAGCCGGGCGGCGGCGGGACGGCGGCGGCCTCCTCCTCGACGACCGGCATCGGCGTGGCGGGCAGGGTCACCGGAGCCCGGCCGACGCCGTGGCCGCCGACGCGTCACCCGCCGGGGTCGCCTGCTCCGGCCGACGCGCCGCCGCCACCGGCCGGCCGTCCGGCAGGTCCACCGGGTCCGGGTCGATCCCGGCGAAGAGGTCGTTCTCCCAGCCGTTCGGGCCGCCCGCCGGGCCGGGCTCCCCCACCGCCAGGGTGAAGTACTCGACGCCCATGAACTCCGCGCCGAAGTTACCGGCGATCGCGTACAGCCAGGAGTCGGCCGGGATCTGGGTGGCGTGCGCCCGCATCGCCGCCTCCTTGGCCGCGTGCTGGTCGGTGGCGTCGATCCGGGCGGCGATCTGCTCGTCGGGGGTGCCGAACGGCAGGTCGTCGACGCTGTCGATGGCGGCGAAGGGGTTGTCCGACGACTCGGTGAACTGGCTCATCCCGGCCTCCAGGACGCTGCGCGGCAGCGCCGTCCAGTAGACCTTGGCCGGGGCGATGCCCTCCGCGCCGGCCAGCTCGTGGGCCCGCATCGCCACCCGGTGCGCCTGGATGTGGTCCGGGTGCCCGTAGAAGCCGTTCGGGTCGTAGGTGACCAGGACCTGCGGGCGGATCTCCCGGATGACCTCCAGGAGCAGCCCGGCGGCCTCGTCGAGGTCGGCCCGCCAGAACGCCCGAGGATGCTCGTTGGTGGGCATGCCCATCATCCCCGAGTCCCGGTAGCGGCCCGCGCCGCCGAGGAAACGGTGGTCGGTGACACCGAGCGCGGCGCAGGCGGCACCCAGCTCGCCGATCCGGAACCCGCCGAGCTGGTCGGCCTCGGCGGCGACGAGCTGCGCCAGCGCCGGAACGTGGACCTCGCCCTCCTCGCCGAGGGTGCAGGTCACCAGCGTGACGTGGGCCCCGGCGGCGGCGTAGTGCGCCATCGTCGACCCGGTGCCGATGGACTCGTCGTCGGGGTGCGCGTGGACCAGCAGCAGGCGTCGGTCGGGCAGCGTCGTCACGACCGTCACTCTAACCGGCGGTCCGGCGGCACCGGGGCGTACGCGTCCACGCAGGTCGGCCACATCACGCCCGACACGGCTCTACGATCCGGGTTGTGGACTTTCCCGAGCTGGCCGCCCGTACCCGTCGGTTCAGCCACGGGGCGCCGCGCGCCGTTTCCGTGGCCGACGACGGTTCCCGGGTGGTCTTCCTCCGCTCGGGCGGCCCGCAGGACCCGGCCGACGCGCTCTGGGCGCTGGAGACCGCCTCCGCCGAGGAACGGCTGATCGCCGACCCGGCCGTGCTGCTCGGCGAGGACGCCGACCCGGTGGCGCTGGCCCCCGGCGAACGGGCGTTACGCGAACGCCGCCGGCTCAGCGCCGCCGGCATCGGCTCGTACGCGCTGGACGGCGCGGGCCGGGTGGCGGTGTTCGCGCTGGCCGGCCGGTTGTTCCGGGCCGACCTGGTGCACGGCGACGTGATCGAGGTGAGCACCGTCGGGCCGGTGGTCGACCCGCGCCCCGACCCGACCGGGCAGCGGGTGGCGTACGTGACCGATGCCGCCGACGGGGTACGCCGGGGCGAGCTGCGGGTGGTCGCCCCGGACGGCACCGACACCCTGCTGGCCGGCGAGGACGGCGGGGTGACCTGGGGGCTCGCCGAGCACGTCGCGGCAGAGGAGTTCGGCAGGTTCCGGGGCTACTGGTGGGCCCCGGACGGGCGGATGGTGCTCGCCGCCCGGGTCGACGAGTCCCGGCTGCCCCGCTGGCACCTGCACGACCCGGCGGACCCGGCGACCCCGCCGACCACCGTCGCGTACCCCCGGGCGGGTGGGCCGAACGCCGAGGTCAGCCTGCACCTGCTCGACCTCGATGACGGCTGGGTCGACGTGCACTGGGACCGGGAGACCTACCCGTACCTGGCCTCGGTCGACTGGGCCGACGGGAACCCGCTGATCACCGTGCTGCGCCGGTCGCAGCAGCACGGCCTGGTGCTGGCGGTGGACCCGCGTACCGGGGAGACCCAGGTGCATGCCGAGCTGGCCGACCCGCGCTGGGTGGAGCCGATCCCGGGCACCCCGGCGCACCTGCCCGACGGCCGGGTGCTGGTCGGCGGTGAGTTGGCCCACGACGGGTACGACGCCCGCTGCCTGTTCGCCGACGGCACCCTGCTCACCCCGCCCTCGCTGTACGTGCGGCGGGTGGTGGGCCGGCTGCCCACCGGCCCCGGCCCGGCCGACCTGCTGGTCGAGGCGAGCGAGGGCGAACCGAGCCAACGGCACCTCTACCGGGTCCGTACGGTGATCGGCGGTGGGGTGGACGCCCGCCGGATGAGCAGTACCCCCGGCTGGCACACGGCGGTGGTCGGCGGGGACACCCTGGTCGTCGGCACCGCCTCGCTGGACGAGGCGGGGACGACCTGGTCGGTGTGGCGCGGCGACGGCGAGGTGGCCCGGCTGCGGTCGCTGGCCGCCACCCCGTCGTCGGCGCCCCGGCCGATGCTGGTCCGGGTGACCGACAGGCGGTTGCCGACGGCGGTGCTCTACCCGTCCGAGCACGTCAAGGGCACCCGGTTGCCGGTGCTGCTGGACGTCTACGGCGGCCCCGGCCACCAGGAGGTGGTGGCCGCCCGGTCGGCCTGGCTGGAGCGGCAGTGGTGGGCGGACTCCGGGTTCGCCGTGGTCACCGTCGACAACCGGGGTACGCCGGGCGTGGCACCCTCGTTCGAGAAGGCGATCCACCGGCGGGTGGCCGACGTGATCCTGACCGACCAGGTGGACGCGCTGACCGCGCTCGCCGGCAAGCATCCCGACCTGGACCTGGACCGGGTGGCGATCCGGGGCTGGTCGTTCGGCGGCTGGCTCGCCGGGCTGGCGGTGCTGCGCCACCCGGAGCTGTTCCGGTGCGGCATCGCCGGTGCCCCGGTCACCGACTGGGCGCTGTACGACACCGCGTACACCGAGCGCTACCTCGGCCTGCCCGACGACGGCATCGACGTGTACGGGCACCACTCGCTGGTGGAGCTGGCGGCGGAGCCGCTGCATCCCGGCGAGCCGGCCCGACCGCTGCTGCTGGTGCACGGCATGGTCGACGACAACGTGGTGGCCGCGCACACGCTGCGGCTGTCGGCGGCGCTGCTGTCGACCGGCCGGCCGCACGCGGTGCTGCCGCTGACCGGTGCCACCCACATGGCAGCCGGGGGGTTGTCCGAACGGCTGCTCCGCCTGGAACTCGACTTCCTCCGCACCCACCTGGGCTGAGCCGTGGCCGGACCGTCCCGCCGGACCGGGTCGGGGGTCGCCGGGCCGCCGACCGGGCGGGTCAGCGGGCGGCGGCCGGGCAGGTCAGCCGGCGGGTCAGCAGGCGGCGGCCGGGCAGGTCAGCCGGCGGGGCGGCGGGCCAGCAGGGCGAACGCGTTGGGCAGGCGGCCCCGGAAGGCCGCCGCGTCGACGTCGCCCATCCGCCAGAACGGCTCCGCGTACTCGTCGAGCTGCCGGATCTCCAGGCCGGCGGTGACCACGGCGGTGACGATCCGGCCGAGCGTCCACTGCCACATCACCGCCCCGTGGGCCGGGAAACTGTCGTCGGGGCAGACGAACGAGCGGCCGAAGTAGCTGCGGTCGGGTCGGATGCGCGGCTCGTCCAGGTCCCAGGTCCACAGGTCGGTGGCCGGGTGACCGTCGTGGACGAACAGGTGGCCGCCGGGGCGCAGCAGCCGGGCCATCTCCCCGGCCCAGGCGTCGATGTCGGGCATCCAGATCAGCGCGCCCTTGCCGGTGTAGACGAGGTCGGCACAGCCGTCGCGCAGCGGCACACCGGGGACCGTCCCGAGCAGGTAGTGGCAGGCGGCATCGAGGGCGTCGGCGCGCCCGCGCGCACCCTGGATCGCGTGCTCGCTGTAGTCGACGCCGATCACCATCCGGGCGCCGGCGTGGACCAGTGCGACGTCGTCCTGGCCGTTGCCGCTCTGCGGGTGGACCACCAGCGGGCGGGTCGCCAGGATGTCCCGGAGCAGCGCCCGTTCACTGGGGATGAGCGTGACACCGGCCGCCGCCTCGGCCGTCATCTGGTCGTCGGCCCAGACCCGCTCCTGGTGGGCCAGTTCCCAGGCGGTCCGGTTGGCACGCGACGTCGGGTCCATACCCGAACTGTCCCGACCGACGGACCGGCGGTCAATCGAATTGCGTCCCTGTCCGAGGGTCGACGCCGGCCCGGATCGACTCAACGTCACGGATATAGCGGTATCCGAGCCCCATGACACCCCAACATCGCCCCAATGACCCCACCCGCCCGCCCACGCCCCGCCTTGCCCCGGTGATCAAGAGGTTCGCGTCATCCTGCGGCCGGAATCTGACGCAAAGCTCTTGATCACCGGGGTCGGGTGGTGGACGAAGCGACCGAACGTCGAAACGGGGCTGCGGGAGAGGGCAGCGTCGATCACACTTTCGGGGGTCCCGCCCGCCCCACACCCCGGAGACCACATGCAGCCCTTGTACGAGGAGCGGACCGTACGACGTCGTCCCGGGTGGATGTGGGCCGGTGCTGCCGCTGGGCTGCTGCTCGCCGGGGGCATGTTCGTGGGCAACAGCACCAGGGCCCGAACCCCGGTCGCGGCGAACCGGCCGCCGGGAGAGACGTTCACGGCCTCCGGCACGGTGCTGCTCGGCGACAGGGGGTCCTTCGTCGCCGACGGTCATGGTGGCTGCGCCGGGACGGGCGGCCACGCCGACGTCCAGGCGGGTGCCCAGGTGGTCATCTTCGCCGGTCTCGGATTCGCCGGTGGACGGTTGACCGACGCCCGTGCACTCGCCGACGGCACCTGCCAGTTCCGGTTCTCGGTGTCGGGAATTCCGGCCCGCCAGGACAGCTACCTGCTGATGGTCGCCGACCGGGATTCCCGGCAGTACGTCGAACAGGAACTGAAGAGCACCCTGCTGGCCCTGCGGGTCGACTGACCGCCGGCCCGTCGCGCGACCCGGTCAGCGGATCATCTTCACCGCCCGGGTCGACGCCGCCGGGCGATCCGGCAGGCAGGACCGCTTCTCGTCAGAGCAGCCCGAGGCTGACGGCGAGCGGGGTGATCGTGGTGGGAGCACGCGGGTCGCGGGCGAGTTGATCGACCACCTTCCGTACCGCCGGCCGGTGCCGGACCTCGGCGGGCGCGACACGGTCGGCGCGGATCAGCGCCCGCGCCGCGCCGACCGGATCGCCGGTCAGCAGGTACCCGCGCGCCGCGTCGATCAGGTGGGCGGCTCGGTGCTCGACCGGCAGCCAGCGCCACCCGTCCCACCCGATCACCTCCTCGTGCCGGGCGACCGCCTGCGGGCCGTCGCCCAGTTCCACGGCGGCGGTGACCAGTCCCGCCTCGACGGCCGCCGGCCCGAACCCCGTCCGGTGATGGTCGTGACCGTCGCCGACCTGGGCGGCCATCTCGGTGGCCTCGTCCAACAGGCCGTCGGCCGCCCGATCGTCCCCCGTCCGTGCCGCGATCAATGCAGCCTGCACCAGTAGCGATCCGCACAACGACCACTCCTGCGGCATACCACGGTTGGGGTCGACCGGGGCGATCTGGTACGCGGCGGCCAGCATCACCGACCGCGCCCGCGCCACCGTCCGCAGCACCTGACCGAGTTGCACCGCCGCGCCCGCCAGCAACACCCGGTCACCGGTGGCGGCGGACATCGCCCGATCGGCGGCCAACCAGGCAAGGCTTCCCTCGTCCAGCTTCACCAGCAGCGCCGCCGTCAGCCGGTACGCCTGCACCACCGCCGCCCGGCCCGCCTCCGGGTCCCGCACGTGGGCACGATGCACCTCGGTCAACAATCCCGGCAGCAACTCCACCAGGCGCGGATACCGGGCCTGCTGGTACGCCGTCCACGCGTGCCCCAGCGCCCGCGCCAGCCGATCCGTCGACATCGTTTCCCGGCCCGTCGCCCGGCCAAGAGCCATCTCGTACGTCGACAGCGCCGCCCTGATCCGGGCGACGCTCGTATCGCGCGTGGCCATCTCGGCGGGTTGGGCGTCCCGACCGAGCAGCGTCGCGGTGTCGACCCGCAGCACCGCCGCGACCTCCCGGATGGTCGACATCCGTTCCAGCGGACGGACTCCACGCTCGACCTTGTCCACCCAACTCTTCGACTTGCCGAGCCGGTCGGCGAAGGACTGCTGCGACAGCTTCCGCCGCACCCGCAGGTACGCCACCCGCCGACCGATCGGCAACGCGTCACCGCTCACCGCGCCACCGCCGATCCGGCACCGCCCGGGTTGTTTCCTCCACGGGTATCCGCTCCGCCTCGGCCTGCGCCAGAATCCGCTGCCGGGCCGCCTCCCGCTCGGCGGCGTCGATCTGCTCACCCCGGCTCCCCGCCGATCCGTCGCCACGACGCTCCATCGCCACCTCCATCGACAACGCGGCAGCAGGTTCAGCCACCGCGCACTACGTGGATTCGACGCTGAAATGTCGCTGCGCACGACGTCATAGCAAGTGACAAAACGGTCGCCGATAGGACGACATTAGGGCGACAAATCGGTACCGTGACGGCATGGCTGCCCCCAACATCGCACTGCGCGCCGTTCGGACCAGGATGCGCATGAGCCAGGACGACTTCGCCCGCGCGCTGCAGGCCGCCGGCTACCGTGCCGGCGAACCCAACGACGCCAACAAGCGGCTCGTCCAACGCTGGGAGTCCGGGATGACCGCCGCCCCTCGGCCCGTGTACGCCCGTGCGTTGGAGGTCGTCACCGGCCTGCCCATCACACTGCTCGGCTTCGCCACGACCCCTGACGGCGACGCGGTCGACGACCAGGACGGCGGCGACCGCTCGCCCATGTCCGACCTGGCCACCCCGACGCCCAGATCAGCCGCCGCGCACGGGTCACACGAGGGGGTGTGGCTCAGCCGCTATCAATACCACTCCAGCAGTCGCGGCGAGTCCTTCGCCGGACAGCACTTCGTGGTGGTGCTCCAGCACGGCGACCGGTTGACCGTGCGCAGCCTGCCCGGCTCGGCGGCATCGTCGCTGTCGCTGGATCTCAGCGTGGACGGCGCCGTCGTCACCGGGACCTGGGTGGAGCAGACCGACCCCGCCGGCCACTACCGGGGAGCCCGCTACCACGGCGCGATCCAACTGCTGGTGGAGCCGACCGGTCGACGGATGGCCGGGAAGTGGGTCGGGTTCGGCAAGGACATGGACGTCAACACCGGCCCCTGGGAGCTGACCTTCCAGGACGCTTCCACGTCCAAGGCGACGCTCGACCGCTACAACGCCCCGCCCGAGTAGTCTCTCGACGCCGTGTGCCTCCCCGGTCGAGATCCGACTACTCACCTACCGAGGCGCGGGGGTGCGATTCCCTCGCCGCCACAGGGCCGTCCATGGGTAGCGTGCTGCGTCGGCCCGTACCGGCCGCTTGCTCGCCGAGAATCCGCAGCAGGGTTCGCGGCTCACGGGCCCACAGATCGAGGAGAACGGTGTCGGGGTGTTCGGCGACCACCCCGTGCGGTTCGCAGGCGGCGAGGGGGAAGTCCCGCAGGTTGCAGGTGATGATCGAGTCCGCTCCGGCTGCCACCGCGGCGGCCAGCACGTGCCGGTCCTTGGTGTCGTTGCGCATCTGGTCGATCAGGGTTTCGTAGCCGGTGACCAATGCGTCCTCGAAGGCAGCGTTCATGAACGCGATTCGCCGGTCGATCGCGGCTGCCGGCACCGGCACGTGCCGTCGGACCTCCGCAAGAATGTCCGGTGACCAGCGCGGCTGATAGAGGTCTTCCTCGGCCAGCCGCAACAGGAAGTCGCACAGTGCGTTGGGGATCAGAACGTTGGCGTCCAGGACCGCGATCGTCGTCACCCGTCAGGCCGCGTCATCCGTCTCGACCGGCGCGGGCTGCCCGTACATGCCCATCTCGACCGCGTCTGCAGTCAACTCGTCGAGGAGCGCCCGCCGGGCCTGCCCACGCCGATCCCGATAGGCCAGAACCTGGTCAAGCGGGATGCGGCGCGACGAGTTCGGCCGCGAATAGCCGATCTCGCCAGCCTCCAGCAGCTTGATCAGGGTGGGACGGGACACTCCGAGCAACCCCGCCGCCTCGGTGGTCGTCAACTCCCGGTCCACCGGCACGATTGCCACCCCCCGACCGGATGCCAGGACATCGGCGATCCGGGTCAACACGTCCCGCACGGACGACGGCACCTCGACCTGCGCCCCACCACGGGTCATCGCCAACGCCCCCGAGCCGTCGTGGAGCAAGCCGACCAACTCGGTAAGCGAATGGCGTTCGCTGTCCCCCGGCATGATCGCTTTCGCAGCCATAGCCCCTCCCTACCATTCGACGCCATCTCCATCATCCCCCGAAGTGAAAAAAGTGCAACCACCTTCGCGGTTCGGAGCGGCCCGAGCCGGTGGCGAGCGGGGTGGTCGTGGCGGGGCCACCCGGGCAACCGGGCCCGCTCGTGGCACCAATTGTGCAAATCGCGTGATTCACACGAGCGTTGACGGGCCAGCCAGCACCACGCAGCGCGCCCACGAGAGCCGACGGGCTCCCTCCCGATCGGCGTCGGGAGGGAGCCCGGTTCCGGCTCAGTGCGACGTCACTGCTTGACGTGGGCGTTGACGAAGGACGGGTAGCCGAAGACGCTGGAGATGAACACCCCGCCCACCTTCGAGCCGTGCACCGTGTAGGCCACATCCACGAAGAGCGGCACCACCGGGGCGTACTCGGTCATGATCCGCCGGTCGAGCTTGCCCCACTCGGGGCCCTGGTCGGCCGGGGGCATGGCCTGGATGCGGTCGATCTCGGCGTTGACCGCCGGGTCGTTGAAGTACGCCTGGTTGCTGTTGCCCTCGGCCTTGATCGTGCGGCCGTCGTAGAGCACCGGCAGGATCGACGCGCCGCTGGGCCAGTCGGCGGCCCAGTTGCCGATGTAGAGGTCCCACGGGTTGTTCTTCTTCTTGATCTCGTCGAGCTTCGCGTCGTCCGGGATGTTCCGCAGCGTGATCCTGAACCCGGCACGTTCCAGGTTGGCCTTGAGCTGGGTGCCCATCTGCTGCTCGGTGGTGTTGTCGGCGACCCCGAGGACCAGTTCCGGGGTCTTGCCGGCGAGCAGTTCCTTGGCCTTATCGACATCGCCGTTGGCGCCGGCCGGGTAGGCGTCGTACGCCTGGTAGCCGATGGTGGACGGCGGCATCAGGGTGGTCATCGGCTGGGCGACGGTCTGCCCGCCGAGCGCCTTGACCAGGCCGTCGCGGTCGATGGCGTAGTTGAGCGCCCGGCGGACGGCGAGGTCGGTGACCCGCTGGTTGTTGATGACGAGCTGGTTGGCGCTCGGCGTCGGCGACAGGACGCTGCGCGACTTGAGACCCCGGTCCTGGGCGACCCGGGCGACCAGCGAGGCCGGCACGTAGTTCCAGGCCAGCGCGCTCTGGTCGGCACCGTTGTCGGCGATCACCCGGTTGACGGCCGCGTCGGCGGTCGGCCCGAAGGTCCAGACGAACTGGTCCGGGTACTGGTGGCGGACCGGGTCGGTGGCCGGGTCCCAGTGCGGGTTGCGCTCCAGGGTGAGCTGCACGCCCGCCTGGTTCTTGGCGATCTTGTACGGCCCGGAGGAGAACGGCCGCTGGTCCAGGTTGACGCCGGTGTCCTGGTCCGGCCGCAGCGGCGCGGTGGTCGGCAGCGAGACCGCGAACGGCAGGTCGCAGCGGGGCTTGGCGAACTCGAACCGCAGCGTCTTCGCATCCGGGGTGGTCAGCCCCGGCGGCAGCGACGTCTTGTTCTTCGTGAAGTCCCACTTCGTGTCGTACTGCGGGGTGTCGGCCAGCCACTCCTGGAGGTAGGTGGGGCCGCCGGTCAGGTCGGGGTCGAAGGAGCGGGCGATGCCGTATGCGATCTCCCTGGACGTGACGGGGCTGCCGTCCTCGAACTTCACCCCGTCCTTGATGGTGTACTCCCAGACCCGGCAGTCGCTGTTCACGTTGTTGCCCGGGTTCTGGGCCAGGTCACCGACGAGGACCAGACTACCGTTGCCGTCGTCCTTCCAGGTGGTGAGGTAGCGGGCGAACAGCGGGTTGGCCATCAGGCCGGCGAACGAGTACGTCCGCTGCGGGTCCAGGTGGGAGATCGGGGTCTCCCGGATGATGGTGAAGGTGCCGCCCCGGGTCGCCCCCTCGATCTCGGCGGCGGGGCCCTGGGAGTCCTTCGGGTCGGTGGCGATCACCCCGGTCTGCTGCCGGTCGGTGTCCACGGTGGTGCCCTCGCCCGTGTTCTCCGAGCAGGCCCCCAACGCCACCACCAGGGCGATCGCCCCGCCCACGGCGGCTGCTGCGCGTGGTCGCATCTCCTACCTCCTCCACCCGGTCACCGGCGGAGGTGGCCGCCGACACCCGGGGATCGTCAAGAAGAAAAACTTCGGACTGTCTAGCAGATTCCGGTAACTTCCACCGCCCGACGGGCCGGTCAGCGCAACCGCACCCGGGGGTCGATCGCCGCGTACAGCAGATCCACCAGCACGTTCGCCAGCACCACGAAGACCGCCGCGATCAGCACGGTCGCCATGATGGTGGGCAGGTCACCGGCGCGTACCGCGTCGACCGCCGTACGGCCCATACCGTTGAGGCCGAAGGTCGTCTCGGTGATCACCGTGCCGCCCAGTGCGCCGCCGACGTCCAGGCCGGCGATCGTCACCACCGGCGTGATCGCCGCGCGCAGCGCGTGCCGGCCGTACACCGTGCGTTTGGCCAGGCCCTTGGCCCGTGCGGTCCGCACGAAGTCCTCCGAGAGTGTCTCCAGCATCTGCGCCCGGGACAGCCGGGCGTAGATGGCGGAGAAGAGGAACGCCAGCGACAGCCAGGCCAGCACCAGCCCGCCGGCCCAGCGCACCGGGTCGTCGAGCAGCGGCGTGTAGCTCGGTACCGGCAGCCAGCGCAGCGTGTAGACGAACACCAGCAGCAGCACCGCGCCCACGAAGTAGAGCTGCAACGACGCCCCGGCCAGTGAGAAGCCGATCGCCGCCCGGTCCAGCCAGGTGCCCCGGCGCAGCGCCGAGACCATGCCCAGGCCCACCCCGAGCAGCAGCCACAGCACCGCCGCCGGCACGACGATGCTCAACGTCACCGGCAGCACCCGGGCGATGGTGTCGCTGACCGCCTCGTTGGCGACGTACGACCATCCCAGGCAGGGTGCGTCGCACCTGCCGCCCTGGGCGCTGCCGAGGTCCCGGCCGGTCACGATGCCCTTCATGTAGCCGGCGTACTGGCTGATCAGCGGATCGCGCAGGCCCAGCTCCTGACGGACCCGCTCCAGCCGCTCCGGGTTGCAGTTCTTGGGGCACATCCCGGTGACCGGGTCGCGGGGCAGGGCGAAGAACATCAGGAAACTGAGCACGCTGACCGCGAAGAGCGTCAACACCGCCGAGAAGAGCCGCTTGACCAGGAACCGCGCCATCGCCGGGCCCTCCTACCGGGACGACTTCGGGTCGAGCGCGTCGCGCAGCGCGTCGCCGAAGAGGTTGAAGGCGAACACGAGCGCGAAGATCGTGATGCCGGGGAAGAAGACGTACGCCGGGTCGGTCTGGAGGTAGTCCAGGCTGCGGTAGATCATCCGGCCGAAGCTCGGGGTGGCGTCGGTCAGCCCGACCCCGATGAACGACAGCGCCGCCTCACTGGTGATGTACGCCGGCACCGCCAGCGAGAAGGACACCAGGATCGGCGCCCAGAGGTTGGGCAGCAGTTGTCGGAACAGCATGTGTCCCAGCCCCGCGCCGCTGGCCCGCGCCGCCTCCACGAACTCCCGTTCGCGCAGCGCGATCACCTGCCCCCGGACCAGCCGGGCGGTGCTCGTCCAGCCGAACAGCGCGAAGATGGCGATCAGCACGCCGATCTGGAACGCGGCAGGCACCTCCTCGCGCTGGCCGTAGAAGCGCAGCGCGACGGTGGGCGTCAGCGCCAGCGCGATGATCAGGAACGGCATCGCCAGGGTCAGGTCGGTGACCCAGTTGACCACCGCGTCCAGCCAGCCGCCCAGGTAGCCGGCCAGGGTGCCGAGCACGACCCCGATCGCCGCCGTGGTCACCGCCGCCGCGAACGCGATGAACAGCGAGGTACGCAGCCCGTGCACCATCCGGACGAAGATGTCCCGGCCCAGCCCCGGCTCAAGCCCGAACCAGTGTTCCCCGGTCACCCCGCCGGCGTAGCCGAGCGGCATCCCGAACCCGTCCAGCCGGGACTGGAACTGCTCCCGGGGGCCGATCCCGTACGCCCACTCGATCAGCGGCACGGCGAGCGCCACCAGCACGAAAAAGACCAGCATCCCGCCGCTGACCAGGCCGGTCCGGTCGCGCCGCAGCCGGGCCCAGGCGAGTTGGCCGGGCGAGCGCCCGACGAACCCGGAGCCGGGCCGGTCGCCACCCGTTGCGGCCTCGGCCTCGGCCAGCGTCGCCGGATCGACCGGGGACACACTCATCTCGGCACCTCCTCGGCGTTCCCGTCCGCCCGGCCCGCGCCCGGGGTGGCCGGGCCCGTCCCGCCAGCCGTGCCCGCCCGTGCGTCGCCGGGACCGGACGGGGTCGGTCCGGTCTCCGGGAAGTGGCAGGCGGTGGCGTGCCGGCCCCCGGCGTCGACCACCAGCACCGGCTCCTCGCGGGCGCAGACGTCGCGCGCCCGGGGGCACCGGGTGCGGAACCGGCAGCCCGACGGCGGGTCCAGCGGCGTGGGCACGTCCCCGGTCAGCCTGATCCGCCCCACCGCACCCGTGGCGGTCACGTCCGGAACCGCCGACAGCAGTGCCCGGGTGTACGGGTGCCGGGGCCGCCGGTAGATGTCGTCCCGGTCGCCGATCTCGACGATCCGGCCCAGGTACATCACCGCGACCCGGTGGCAGAAGTGCCGCACCACGGCCAGGTCGTGTGCGATGAACACGAACGCCAGGTCGAGGTCGCGTTGCAGGTCGCGCAGCAGGTTCACCACCTGTGCCTGGATCGAGACGTCGAGCGCGGAGACCGGTTCGTCGGCGACGATCAGCCGGGGTCGCAGGGCCAGCGCGCGGGCGATACCGATCCGCTGCCGCTGCCCGCCGGAGAACTCGTGCGGGTAGCGGTTGTAGTGCTCCGGGTTCAGCCCGACCACTTCCAGCAGTTCGCGGACCCGCGCCTTCACCCCGCCCGGCGGGTCGATCCGGTTGACCTGTAACGGCATCGCCACGATCCGTCCGACGGTGTGCCGGGGGTTCAGCGAGGCGTACGGGTCCTGGAAGATGATCTGGAGGTCCTGCCGCAGTGGACGCAGCGCACGCCGACGGGCGTGGGTGATGTCCCGGCCGGCGAACTCGATCGTCCCGGCGGTCGGCTCCAGCAGCCGGGCCAGCATCCGGCCGGTGGTGCTCTTGCCACAGCCGGACTCCCCCACCAGGCCCAGCGTCTCGCCGGGTCGCACGTCGAAGTCCAGCCCGTCCACCGCCCGCACCAGCCCCCGGGACCGCAGGCCGGTGCGGACCGGGAAGTGCTTGGTCAACCCCCGTACCCGCAACAACGGCTCACCGGCGCTCACCGGCCCGCCCTCCGCTCGCGACCGCGGCACGTCCGTCGTGCTCACCGGGACACCCCCGCCCCGGGAACGGCCTGGTGGGAGAGGGCCGCGCGGTCGCCGGCGGGAAGGTGGCAGGCGACCAGGTGGCCGGCCGCGCCCGCCGGGCCGAGCGCCGGCACCACCGTACGGGAGCGGTCACCTGCGTACCGGCAGCGCGGGTGGAACGCGCAGCCGGGCGGCGGGTCGATCAGCGAGGGCGGGTTGCCGGGGATGGGCACCAGGTCCGCGTCCGGGTCGCCGTGCAGCGACGGCACGCTGGAGAGCAGCCCCCAGGTGTACGGGTGCTGCGGCCGGCGGAGCACCTGCGGCATGCTGCCCTGCTCGACCACCCGCCCGGCGTACATGACCAGCACGTCGTCGGCGACCTGGGCGACCACCCCCAGATCGTGGGTGATCAGCACGATCGCGGTGCGGAACTCGGCCTGGAGGTCGGCGAGCAGGTCGAGGATCTGGGCCTGCACCGTCACGTCCAGCGCGGTGGTCGGCTCGTCGGCGATGACCAGGGCCGGGTCGTTGACCAGCGCCATCGCGATCATCGCCCGCTGCCGCATGCCGCCGGAGAACTCGTGCGGGTACTGGTCGTAGCGGCGGGCCGGCTGCGGGATGCCCACCCGGTCGAGCATGTCCACGGCACGGGTCCGTGCCGCCCGCCGCCCCGTCCGGGGGTGGTGTACCCGGTACGCCTCGGCGATCTGTCGCCCCACGCTGTAGTAGGGGTGCAGTGCGGAGAGCGGATCCTGGAAGATCATCGCCACGTCCCGGCCGCGCAGCCGGCGTACCCGGTCCTCGGCCAGGCCGACGAGTTGCCGCCCGCCGACGCTGATCGTGCCGGTGACGGTGCCGCGTCGGGGGTCGTGCAGGCCGAGCACGGCCAGCGCGGTGGCGCTCTTGCCGGAGCCCGACTCGCCGACGATGCCGAGCGTCCGACCGCGCGGCACGGCGAAGGACACCCCGTCCACCGCACGTACCACGCCGTCGGCCGTGTCGAACCGCACCCGCAGGTCGTCCACCCGCAGGTACGGGTCGTCGCCTGCCTTCGGACTGTCCACGACCGCCTCCCCGGGGTTGTAGGGAACCTACAACAAAGAGCCGAGGCTGAAAATAAGCTACGGAGCGGGAGCTGTCACCGGACCACAGCGTAGTCGCCGCACGGTGTCGTCGCCGTCCGGTCGCACCCGGGGTGCGACCATGGGCGAGGTGCCCGGTGGAGGATGCCCGGCGACACGAGGTGGAGGTGACCGACCATGACCGCAGCGGTGTTCGGCCACGACGGACCGTGGACCGAAGAGGAGTACCTCTCCCTCGGCAAGACGTCCCAACGCGTCGAACTCTTCGACGGGAGCCTCCACGTGACCCCAGCCCCAACCCCCCGCCACCAGAACATCTCGGGAGAACTCCGGGCCGCGCTACGGCAGCCGGCCCGCAGTGCGCACCTGCGGGTCCTGGAGGCGGTCAACGTCCGCCTCAAGCCGGGTCGGATCACCATTCCCGATCTCGTCGTCACCGGCGAGATCGACTTCGACGAGGTCTACGTCGAGGCACACGACGTCCACCTGGTGTGCGAGATCATCTCGCCCGGCAACGCGGCGACCGACAAGGTCCTCAAGATGCACTATTACGCCACCGCCGGGATCGAGTGGTACCTGCTGGTCGAGCAGCAGAACGGCAACCTGCACCTCTACCGCCGACACGGCCGGCACTACCTGGAGCACGCGGTCGCCAAGGTCGGGGAGACGCTCGACCTCACGGAGCCGGTGCGGGCCACGATCCGGCCCGAGGATCTGCTGCCCTGACGGATGTCGGTGGACTGGCCTAGGGTCGGTCCATGACCGAGTTCGATGCGGCGTCCGCAGCCGTCCAGGCCGCTCTCGACGCGGGCGCCCGGTACGCCGACGCCCGGGTGATGCACCTGCGCTACGAGTCGATGTCCGCGCGCAACGGCGACATCGAGGAGCTGACCCAGGACGAGAGCCTCGGCCTGGGGGTGCGTGCGCTGGTCGGGTCGGGGTGGGGCTTCCACGCCGTACCCGAGCTGTCCGACGCGGCGGCCCGCGCGGCCGGCCGGCGGGCCACCCAGGTCGCCGCCGCGAGCGCCCGGGTGCCCGGCCCACCGATCACGCTGACCCCGGCCGAGCCGGTGGTGGCGAGCTGGGCCTCCGACTGCGCGGTCGACCCGCTCGGCGTGCCGTTGTCCGACAAGGGCGACCTGCTGGTCCGGGCCACCGAGGCGGCCCGTGGGCAGGGGGCCGACCTGGCCCAGGGGCTCTACCAGGTCTGGGACACCCGCAAGTGGTTCGTCTCCAGCGAGGGGCACCGCATCGACCAGCACATCCGCGAGTGCGGCGGCGGCATCTCGGCCACCTCGATCGGCGAGCACGAGACCCAGCGCCGCTCCTGGCCGAGCTACCGGGGCCAGTACGGCACCACCGGGTGGGAGCTGGTCGAGTCGCTCGACCTCACCGGGCACGCCGCCCGGATCGCCGACGAGTCCCGGGCGCTGCTCACCGCGCCGGAGTGCCCGGCCGGCGAGACCGACCTGATCCTGGGCGACGAGCAGCTCGCGTTGCAGATCCACGAGTCGGTCGGGCACGCCATCGAGCTGGACCGCATCCTCGGCTGGGAGGCCGCCTTCGCCGGCACCTCCTGGCTCGACCTGGCCCAGCTCGGGTCGCTGCGCTACGGCTCCGAGCTGATGAACGTCACCATCGACCCGACGATCCCCGGCGCGCTGGGCAGCTTCGGCTTCGACGACGAGGGCTCCCCGGCGGTGAAGCGCGACGCGGTCCGCGAGGGCCGCTGGGTCGGGGTGCTCGCCGGCCGGGACTCGGCCGCCGTCGCCGGCCTCGGTCACGGCGGCAGCGTACGCGCCGACGGCTGGTCCCGGCTGCCGATGGTGCGGATGACCAACGTGGGCCTGGAACCCGGCCCGCACACCCTCGACGAGATCATCGCGGCCACCGACGACGGGGTGCTGATGGACGTCAACCGGTCCTGGTCGATCGACGACCGACGACTGAATTTCCAGTTCGGCTGTGAGATCGCCTGGGAGGTGCGCAACGGCCGGCGCGGCCGGATGCTGCGCAACCCCACCTACACCGGCATCGGCCCACTGTTCTGGCAGTCGATGGACATGCTCTCCTCCGAGATCGTCCCGTGGGGCACCCCGAACTGCGGCAAGGGCCAGCCGGGCCAGATCGGGCACACCGGGCATCCGGCGGCGCCGGCCCGGTTCCGGGGCGTCCGGGTGGGGGTGCGGGCATGACCGGCCTGCGCGACACCGGGGCGACCGAGCTGGACGTCGCCGCCCGGGTGGTGGAGCTGGTCCACGAGATCGCCGGTCCGACCGCCGAGGCCGAGGTCACCGTCGTCCGGCACGATCTGGCGTTGACCCGGTTCGCCAACTCGTTCATCCACCAGAACGTTGCCGAGTCGCAGGTGACGGTCCGGCTGCGGGTGCACGTCGACGGTCGGACGGCCGCCGGGGGCGGCAGCCTGATCGGCCCCGACGGGCTGCGGGCCCTGGTCGGGCGGACCCTCGCCGCCGCCCGGCTCTGCCCGCCCGATCCGGCCTGGCCGGGGCTGACCCCGCCGTCGGCGGTGCACTCCAACGGCCTGCTCGACGAGGCCACCGCCTATGCCGAGCCGGCGGCCCGGGCCGACCGGGTGCGCGCCTTCGTCGACGCGGTGGGCGGGCTGGAGGCGGCCGGGTACTGCCGGACCGCGTACCGGTCGGGGGCGTTCGCCAACTCGGCCGGCCAGTCGGCGCAGGGGCGCACCACCGAGGCGGCGATGGACGGCATCGCCCGGGTGGACGGCGCGGACGGGGTGGCCCGGCTCTGCGCCGGTCGCCTCGACGAGCTGGACGGCGCGGCCCTGGGGGCGCGGGCGGCGGCGAAGGCACGGGCCGCCGCCGACCCGGTCGAGCTGCCCCCGGGCCGGTACGAGGTGGTCCTCGAACCGGCCGCCGTGGCCGACCTGCTACAGAATCTCGCCTGGTACGGCTTCAACGGCAAGCGGCACGTCGAAGGCCAGTCGTTCGCCCGGCCCGGCGTCGCCCAGTTCGATCCGGCGGTGACCCTGGTCGACGACCCGACGTACGGCGGGGCGATGCCGTTCGACCTGGAGGGCACCCCGCGTACGGCGTTGACCCTGGTCGAGGCGGGCACCACCCGCGCGGTGGCCCACGACCGGCGCAGCGCCGCCGGGGCGGGCACGTCGTCGACAGGGCACGGGACGCCGGGCGGCGCCACCTTCGGCCCGATCCCCCGCAATCTCCTGATGCCCGGGTCGGCCGGCGACCCGGTGGACCCGGCGGTCGGCGGCGACCCGGCCGGCGGCCCGGTCGCGGGGGCGGTGGCGGACGCGGACACCGCCGCACTGGTCGCGCCGATGGCCCGAGGGCTGCTGGTCAGCGACTTCTGGTACACCCGGGTGCTCGATCCGTTGAGCCTGGTGGTCACCGGGTTGACCCGCAACGGGGTGTGGCTGGTCGAGGACGGCGTGCCGGTGCGGGCGGTGCGGAACCTCCGGTTCACCGAGGCGTACCCCCGGGCGTTGGGGCCGGGGGCGGTGCTCGGCCTCGGCCGGCGGCCGGTCCGCCAGCCGGACCGGTTCGACGGCGGCTGGTGGGAGGGGCCGGCACTGCGGCTGGCCTCGTGGAACTTCACCGGCGGCGCGTCGGGCTGACGGTGCCGCAGCGCCCGCGCAGCCGACTGACGCCGACTACACATTGATCATGGTTCGGGTCTTTCCAAGGTGCGGGACACACGGGACACTGCGTTGCGCGGCCCGAACGTGATGATCGGCGTAACGTGTGTCACTTAGCTGCGCCGATGTTTCGGCGTGGTCGCCTGCTTGCGCACGACGCGGCAGTGGACACGGTCCGGCCGGTCCACTGGCCGGCACGGAACGTGAACCGCCGCCCGCGAGGGCCCGTCCCGTCAGGAAGACGACTCGAATGACATCAACGGCAACGAAGCCGCGGGGTGCGCGGGCGCGCGCCGCCATCGCGGCGAAGACGTTGCGGACCGACCGCTGGTGGTTCGCCCCCCTGATCACCGTCGTCGGGCTCAGCGCCTGGGTGGCGTACGCGACCGTCCGGGTGTTCATGCACAAGTGGTACTGGGTGGACCAGTACCACTACCTGACGCCGTTCTACTCCCCCTGTGTGACCGACAGGTGCGTCGAGGGCTCCTCGCACTTCGGCACTCTCCTGCCCGGCTGGTGGATCATCCCGGACGCGGCGCTGACCCTGCCGTTCCTGCTGCTGTTCCGGTTGACCTGCTACTACTACCGCAAGGCGTACTACAGGTCGTTCTGGCTGTCGCCGCCGGCCTGCGCGGTTCCCGACGGGCACAAGTCCTACTCCGGGGAGACCCGGTTCCCGCTGCTCGGGCAGAACCTGCACCGCTACTTCTTCTACGCCGCCGCGATCATCTCGCTGATCAACACCTGGGACGCGGTGCTGGCCTTCCACTCGCCGGAGGGCTTCGGCTTCGGGCTGGGCAACATCGTCCTGCTGGTCAACGTGGTGATGCTCTGGGCGTACACGATCTCCTGCCACTCCTGCCGGCACATCATCGGCGGGCGGCTCAAGCACTTCTCCGCGCACCCGGTGCGGTACCGGGCCTGGACGTTCGTGTCCAAGCTGAACACCCGGCACATGCAGCTCGCCTGGATCACCCTCGGCACGCTGGCCTTCACCGACTTCTACGTGATGGCCATCGCCGCCGGCTGGTTCACCGACCTGCGGTTCATCAACTAGAGGGCGCGGCGACATGACCACTACCACTCGCATCGAACGACACCACTACGACGTCGTCGTGATCGGGGCCGGCGGCGCCGGCCTGCGCGCGGCGATCGAGGCCCGGCTCGCCGGCAAGAAGACCGCGATCATCTCCAAGTCGCTGTTCGGCAAGGCGCACACCGTGATGGCCGAGGGCGGCGCGGCGGCCGCGATGGGGAACGTGAACAGCCGGGACAACTGGCAGGTGCACTTCCGTGACACCATGCGCGGCGGCAAGTTCCTCAACAACTTCCGGATGGCCGAGCTGCACGCGAAGGAGTCGCCGCAGCGGATCTGGGAGCTGGAGACGTACGGGGCGCTCTTCGACCGGACGAAGGACGGCAAGATCTCCCAGCGCAACTTCGGCGGGCACGAGTACCCCCGGCTGGCGCACGTCGGTGACCGCACCGGCCTGGAGCTGATCCGCACCCTCCAGCAGAAGATCGTCTCCCTCCAGCAGGAGGACAAGCGCGACCTCGGCGACTACGAGGCCCGGATCCGGGTGTTCTCCGAGACGACCATCACCGAACTGCTGCTCGACGGGGACCGGGTGGCCGGGGCGTTCGGCTACTACCGGGAGTCCGGGGAGTTCATCCTGTTCGAGGCCCCGGCGGTGGTGCTGGCCACCGGCGGGGTCGGCCGGTCCTACAAGGTCACCTCGAACTCCTGGGAGTACACCGGGGACGGGCACGCGCTGGCGCTGCGCGCCGGGGCCACGCTGATCAACATGGAGTTCCTCCAGTTCCACCCGACCGGCATGGTCTGGCCGCCCTCGGTGAAGGGCATCCTGGTCACCGAGTCGGTCCGGGGCGACGGCGGCGTGCTGAAGAACTCCGAGGGCAAGCGGTTCATGTTCGACTACGTCCCCGACGTCTTCCGCAAGCAGTACGCGGAGACCGAGGAGGAGGCCGACCGCTGGTACACCGACCCGGACAACAACCGACGTCCGCCGGAGCTGCTCCCCCGCGACGAGGTCGCCCGCGCGATCAACAGCGAGGTCAAGGCCGGTCGGGGTACGCCGGCCGGCGGCGTCTACCTGGACATCGCCTCCCGGCGTTCGGCCGACGAGATCCGCCGTCGACTGCCGTCGATGTACCACCAGTTCAAGGAGCTGGCCGACGTCGACATCACGGCTGAGCCGATGGAGGTCGGGCCGACCTGCCACTACGTGATGGGCGGCGTCGAGGTGGACCCGGACTCCGGGGCCGCGTTCGGCACCGTGCAGGGGCTGTTCGCCGCCGGTGAGGTCTCCGGCGGCATGCACGGCTCCAACCGGCTGGGCGGCAACTCCCTGTCCGACCTGCTGGTCTTCGGCAAGCGGGCGGGCGGACACGCGGCGTCGTACACCGATCAGCTGGCCTCGCGCCCGAAGGTGCCGGTGGCCGCGGTGGAGACCGCCGTGGAGACGGCGCTGGCGCCGTTGCAGCGGGACACCGGGGAGAGCCCGTACACCCTCCAGCAGGATCTCCAGGCGGTGATGGGGGATCTGGTCGGCATCATCCGCCGGGAGGGCGAGCTGGTCGACGCGCTGCGCCGGCTGACCGAGCTGCGGGAGCGGGTGGCGAAGGTGAGCGCGGCCGGCGGCCGGCGTTACAACCCGGGCTGGCACCTGGCGCTGGACCTGCGCAACATGCTGGTCGTCTCGGAGTGCACCGCGAAGGCGGCGCTGGAGCGGCAGGAGTCGCGCGGCGGGCACACCCGGGAGGACTTCCCGACCATGGACCCCCGCTGGCGGCGGATCAACCTGGTCTGCACGCTCGACGGTGACACCGTCCGGCTGGAGCACAAGCCGCTGCCGAAGATGCGGGCCGAGCTGATCGGCCTCTTCGACCGTACCGAGCTGGCCAAGTACCTGACCGACGAGGAGCTGGCCGACGTCGACGCCGTCGGCGAGGAGGCGAACTGATGGGAAGCAAGAGGGAGTTCCGCATCTGGCGGGGCGACGAGACCGGCGGTGACCTCCAGGACTACTCGGTCGAGGTGAACGAGGGCGAGGTCGTCCTCGACGTCATCCACCGGCTCCAGGCCACCGACGCGCCGGATCTGGCCTGCCGGTGGAACTGCAAGGCCGGCAAGTGCGGCTCCTGCTCGATGGAGATCAACGGCAAGCCCCGGCTGAGCTGCATGACCCGGATGTCGACGTTCGAGGAGTCCGAGACCGTCACGGTCACCCCGTTGCGTACCTTCCCGGTGATCCGGGACCTGGTCACGGACGTCTCGTTCAACTACGAGAAGGCGCGCGAGACGCCGGCCTTCGCCCCGCCGGCCGACCTGGCGCCTGGTGAGTACCGGATGCAGCAGGTCGACGTGGAACGCTCGCAGGAGTTCCGCAAGTGCATCGAGTGCTTCCTGTGCCAGAACGTGTGCCACGTGATCCGCGACCACGAGGAGAACAAGCCGGCCTTCTCCGGCCCCCGGTTCTTCATCCGGGCCGCCGAGCTGGACATGCACCCGCTGGACGCGAAGACCGACCGCAAGCAGTACGCGCAGCAGGAGCAGGGGCTCGGCTTCTGCAACATCACCAAGTGCTGCACCGAGGTCTGCCCCGAGCACATCAAGATCACCGACAACGGGATCATCCCCATGAAGGAACGGGTCGTCGACCGCAGGTACGATCCCCTGGTATGGCTCGGTAGCAAGATCTTCCGTCGGGGCGAGACGCCCCAGAGCACCGCGAACAGCGCGGGAAAGGGGTCCGTGGTGCACAGCGGCGCACGTCAGGCTGGAGTCCACTCGCACGCCGGCGGCTCCGGCGACCCGGCCGCGGAGGCCCAGGCCCAGCAGGGCGTGAACTGGCACCGCGAGGTCCCGCACCCGACCATGCCGGCGGTCGACGACCGGGGCAAGCTCCCGCTGACGGAGTTGACCTTCGACCGGGCGGCGGCCCCGTCGCCGTTCGGTGACGACGTCACCTTCCCGCTGCCGCCGGAGCACCTGAACTTCGCCCACCCGAGCCAGGACGACAAGCACTGAACCGGCCCGACGGGCACGAGACCGGCACGACAGGCACCGGGCCGGCCTGACGGCACGGGCCGGGCGAACGGCACGGGCCGGGACGGCCGGCATCGCTGCGGCGCGACATCCGCCGCAACGGGCACGACGAGGTCGACGGGGGTCGACGGCACACGCCGTCGACCCCCGTCGCCGTGTCGGCCGGGCACCCGCCGCCGTCAGCCGGCGGCCAACAGCGGGCGGAGGGCGGCGACGATGGGCACGTCGGCGGGGAGCCAGGTGACACTGTGTAGTTCGTCGGCGGTCAGCCAGCGCAGCGCGGAGTGTTCCAGTGCGCGCGGCTGGTCGCCGTGCAGCAGGCGTGCCGCGTACACCTTCAGCACCGACCGGCCGTGGGCCATCCGGACGTCGCGGCCGATCCGGTCGCCGACCTCCACCCGGACGGCCAGCTCCTCGGCGCACTCACGGACCAGCGCCGCCGTCTCGCTCTCGCCCGGCTCGACCTTGCCGCCGGGGAACTCGAACATGCCGGCGACCTCGGGGGGCGCGGTACGCGCACAGGCGAGCACCCGCCCGGCGGAGATGATCGCCGCTCCCACGACCACCCTCGGCTCGCGCCGGTCGGTCGGTCCGTTACCGCTACTCCGTTCGGTCTGCACGGGCGTCCAGCGTGCCAGATCAATCGTCGGTTTGGGTACCGTGGCCGACCGGTAGGCCAATAAGAGACGGAAGTGTGGGCGTGGACACACCGCCATCAGGTCGACAGACTGATAGCACCACGAGGACACGGGACGGCGACGATTTGGCCACAAGCCGGCAACGGCGCCTGGGAGGTGCGGTGATGCGCGCGCTGTTCACCAGTCGAAGCAAGCACGACTATCTCAGTGACGCCCTCACGCTCCTGCACGGGTGGACCCGCGACGGTGAGCAGATCCGCCGCACCCTGGTCATGGACGACAGCCAGCACGCCGCGCTCACCGAACGGGTCAAGGTCGTCGCGGACGCGCTGCGGCTGCGACCGGACATCAGCCGGCGGGACACCGAGACCCGCATCCGGGTCGGGCACGGCGACGGGGAGCCGCTCACCGAGGGTGAGGTGCTGCTCGCCGCCCGGATCGAGGACGCGTACCGCGCGGTGACGGCGGACTGACCAGCCGGCCGCGGGTGACCGGCGGTTCCCGTCATCGTCGACCCCCGTCGTCGCCAGCCGCACCCTCCCCGCCAGCTTAGAGCCGTCCGGGGCCCGCCCCCTCGGCGAAACGTCCGACCCGTCCGCGCCGAGTGGTCGGAACACCACCCTCGGTCAGCTCAGCGCATCGGCTCACCCTGCGCCGTCGGCAACCCCAGCGCCTGGCGTACGGCCAGCTCGGTGGCCGGGTCCGGATGCTGCCCGGCCTGCGCGACCACCTGGAGCAGCCGGCCCCGGTCGGGTTCGCCGTCGGCGTCCCGCCAGGCCGGCTCGTCCTGCTCCATCTCGGTGAGCAGCCGCTCCATCGCCGGGCGGACCGCCTCCGGCCAGGTCTCGCGGCGCAGCCGGAACCACATGTCGGTGTGGATGGTCTCGGCCCGACGCACCGCGTCTCGTAGCCCGGCCGGGGTGCTGGTCGGCGCACTGGCCACCAGAGCGGCCCGCGCCTCGGTCCAGTCCCGGCTGGCCAGCAGGTAGCCGAGCTGCGCCGGGTCGAGCACCGTGGTGTCCATCCGCAGCGACCGGGACAGCCCCGCCGGGGAGGTCAGGTAGCAGGTGATGGTGGGGTCGGTGGACCAGTCGACCCGGGTCGGCAGGAACCAGCTCAGCCGCACCTCGGTCGGCAGTCCCAGCGGGTCCACCACGTAGCTGCGCTGCCGCTGCCGGCAGAGCGTCTCGGCCCGCTGGGAGAGCGCCGCCGCACCCGGGTACCGCTCGTCGGTGGAGCGCTCGTAGGCGGGGAAGTCGTCGACGTACTCGGCGTGGTGCGGGGTGTCACAGGCCACCCGGGTGACCTTCTCGGGGGCGGTCCGGCTGGCGGTGGCACCGGAGGACACCCGGAAACAGTCCCCCACCCGCAGCCCGCGCAGCCCCGGGTCGGGGTCGGAACCGGTCATCGTGACGCCCAGCGCCACCAGACCGGCCAGCACCCAGCCACCGAGCAGCACCAGGCCGGCGATCACCAGCCCCCGCCCCCGCTCGCCGTCCCGCCTGATCCGGCGTAGCGCGAACCCGGCGGTGACCGGTGCCAGCACCCCGCCGAGCAGGCCGAGCAGCAGCGTCACCACGGCCAGCCGGTTCAGCCGGCCCCGGACTGCGGGGCGCTGCGGCCACGGCTCCCAGTCGGGCACGGCATGCGACGCCGGGCCCGCCTCGGCGTCCCCGGTACCGCCCGGGGCCGTGTCGGCACCGCCGTTGGCCGCGTCGGCACCGCCGGGAGCCGGAGGCGTCGCGTCGGGCGGGGCCGCGTCGGCGGTGCCGGCCGCGGTCGTCGGCGGCACCGGCCGCGACTCGTCGGCGGGCTGCGTCTCGGAACGTTCGCTGGTCACACCGCTTCCCTCCCCCGTCGCCCCGCGTCCGGCCAGGCATGGGGAGACTAGTCGACCGGGCGGACGGGCAGGCAACGGCCGACGCTGGCGCCCACTTCCTACCGTGGAACCCATGGCAAATGTGACGTACGACCGCAAGGAGCAGTTCCAGCAGATCCGCAGTGGACTGCTCGACGGGGAACAGATCATCGCCGTCTACGACGCCATCGGCACCGGCACCGGGTTCATCGGCCTGACCGACCGGCGGGTGATCATCCAGGACCGCTCGTTCGTGGGCAAGAAGTTCGCGATCACCAGCATCCCGTACTCGAAGATCACCAGCGTGAGCGTGGTGAGCAACAAGTCGTGGGGCGGGGAGTTCTTCTCCACCGGCGCGATCGCCGTACACGTCGGCACGCACACCTACGAGGTGGAGTTCCGGGGCGCGCAGAAGAGCCACCACGTGCACAACGTGATCCTGCACTACATCTCCTGACCTGCCCCCGCCCGCCGACACGCCGCCCCGTCCCGCCTCACCGTTGGCGGGTCGGGGGCGCCGGTGGCGATGAGGGAGTCGAGGATGTCCCGGGCCGCGGCGAGCCGCTGCATGGCCGCGGTGATCCGCGCCCGTTCCTCGGCGAGGCCGTCGAGCAGTTCGGGGCAGGTGGGGGCGAGCACCGTGGTGTCGTCCGGCACACAGGGCAGGATCTCGGCGATCACGGCCGTCCCGAGCCCGGCCGAGAGGAGCAACTGGATCCGCCGCACGGTGGCCAGGGCCTGCTCGCCGTAGTCGCGGTAGCCGCTCGGCCGCCGTTCCGGCCGTAGCAGGCCCTGCTCCTCGTAGTAGCGCAGGGCCCGGGTGCTCACCCCGGCCCGCCGGGCCAGTTCACCGATCCGCATGCCGTACAGGAGAGCGCGGACTTGACCTTCACGTCAACGTGAACGTCTACCGTCGCCGGCATGAGCGATCGACAACTCACGCACCACGACCCGGTGGCGGTGCTCGGTCTCGGCCCGATGGGGCAGGCCCTCGCCACCGCCCTGATCTCGGCCGGCATTCCGACCATCGTGTGGAACCGTACGCCGGAGCGGGCCGAACCCCTCGTCACGCGGGGCGCGGTGGCTGCGCCGACCGTTGCCGGGGCGGTCCGGGCCGCCGCCGTCGTGGTCACCTGCCTGCGGAGCCCGGCAGCGGTCGACTCGGTGCTCGCCGCGCACGACGACTGGGCCGGCCGGACCGTCATCGACGTCACCACCGGTCAACCGGACGAGGCGCGCAAGCTGGCGAAATGGGCCGAAGGCAACGGCGTCGACCTGGTGAAGGGCGCGATCCTGACCCCGACGCCGACGATCGGCACACCGGCCGCCGTGACGCTCTGGTGCGGCGACCGGCCCACCGTCGACGCGGTCATGCCCACCCTGGCGGCCTTCGGCGGCACACCCGCCCACCTCGGCCCGGACCCGGGGGCGACGGCGGCGTACGAGATGGCGCTGTTCGATCTGTTCGGCACCGCGGTCACCGGCCTGCTGCACGCCTTCGCGCTGGCCTCGGCGGAGGGCATCGACCCCCGGTCGTTCGCCCGGTACGCCGCCGGGATCGCCCCGATGCTCGCGGAGCTGGTCGGCCGCTTCGCCGACGACATCGCCGCAGACCAGTTCCCCGGCGACCGGTCCACCGTCGCCTCGGTCGGCGCGAGCATCACCCACGTCATCGAGGCCACCGACGCCCACGGGATCGACTCTGGGATGCTGCGCGCCGCCCGGTCCGTCATCGAACGGACCATCGCCGCCGGTCACGGTGAGGACGGACTGGCCCGGCTGGCCCAGGTTCTCACCCCGGCCCGCTCCGTCTGACACCCGGCCGGCCCCGGTCCCTGGAATACTCGGGCCCATGCGGACGACTCTCCACAATGGTCATCGGGGGCTGGTGCGGCGTGTTCCTGCGTGACGTGCTGGCCACCGATGTCGAGGCGTACCAGCGGATGCGCTGCGACCCGGCGATGATGGTCGAACTCGGCGGGCCGCTGCCGGCCGCCCACGTGGCCCGGCAGGTCCGCCGGGACGCCCGACTGGCCGCCGACGGCGTCGCACTGATCAAGATGATCGTGGTGGACGACACGGTCGCCGGGACCGTCACCCTCTGGCGCGGGCCGGACGACGGGGCGGTCGCCGAGGTCGGCTGGATGGTGCTGCCCGAGTTCCAGGGCCGGGGACTGGCCAAGCAGGGCGTACGCGCGCTACTCGACCAGGCCCGCACCGAGGGACGGGAGGACACCGTGCACGCCTTCCCGGCGGTCGGCAACGCCCCGTCGAACGCGATCTGCCGGTCGCTCGGGTTCACCCTGCTCGGCGAGGAGGACGTCGAGTTCAACGACCAGGTCATCCGTACCCGGCACTGGACGCTCGACCTGACCCGGCCGGAAACCGGGTTGCCCCGCTGACCGGCCCGCTGCTTGGCTGGGGACGAAGCCGACCGGAGGGAGCAGACGACATGTCGTACGCCACGAGGTCCACCCAGGCACCCACCATCGACCAGCAGCGGGAATCGAGGCTTCGTGACCACCAGCACCACGGCAGTGACGGCGCGACCATGCGCCGGTGACACCGGACCGGCCGGCACCCCGAACGGGGGTCGCTGATGTCGGTGTTCGATGATCCGGGCCACTTCGGCAGGATGTGGGCCGACAGGTACGACAGCCCCGGCAACCCCGACCCGGGCCCGGCGGTGGACTTCCTCGCCGAACGGGCCGGCGACGGGCGGGTGCTCGAACTCGCCGTCGGGACGGGTCGGGTGGCGTTACCGCTCGCCGCCCGGGGCGTACCCGTCGACGGGGTCGAGGCGTCACCGGAGATGGTGGCGAAGCTGCGCGCCAAGCCCGGCGGCGACGGCGTCCCGGTCACCATCGGCGACATGGCCGACGTGCCCGTGACAGGCCCGTACCGGCTGGTCTACCTGGTGTTCAACACCCTGTTCAACCTGGTCCGTGCCGAGCGGCAGCAGGACTGCCTGCGCAACGTGGCCCGGGTGCTGGCCCCCGGCGGCGAGTTCGTCGTCGAGGCGTTCGTCCCCGACCCGGCCGGCTTCGACCGGGACGAACAGGTGCAGATGCGGTCGGTGACCGAGGACTCGGCCACCATCCGGCTGCACCAGTACGACCGGGCGGCGCAGACCTTCGTCCGGCAGACCATCACCTTCGACCGCGACGGCGTGCACCTGGAACCCTTCGCGATGCGCTACTGCTGGCCGGAGCAGATCGACGAGCTGGCCCACCGGGCCGGCCTGCGCCTCGTCGAGCGGTACGCCGACTGGCACCGGCACCCGTTCGACGACACCAGCACGTCGC
The DNA here is from genome assembly GCF_053667945.1 of Micromonospora sp. SCSIO 07396. Taxonomy (NCBI): domain Bacteria; kingdom Bacillati; phylum Actinomycetota; class Actinomycetes; order Micromonosporales; family Micromonosporaceae; genus Micromonospora; species Micromonospora sp. SCSIO 07396. The sequence goes on along the minus strand of NZ_CM132210.1, from coordinate 188,008 downwards.
ACATCTCGGTCTACCGCCGCTGAGGGGTGGACCGGCCGGGGTCGGGGCACCTGCCCCGGCCCCGGGGTGTGCCGGCGTACTACAGCCGTTTGATCATGCGGATGGCGGCGGCCTCGGCGGCCTCAGAAGTCGATGAACCCGGCCACGACCTCGTCCACCGTACCGTCGTCCCGCAGCGTGCCGTAGAAGTACACCGAGCCGTATCCCCAGAGGTAGGACTCGACCATGTCCGCCAGTTCGCCTGCCACCGGCCAGCCTTCCTCGTCGACCTGGAACAGGAAGTCGTGCCCGTCGGCGAGCACCGCGTCCGCGTAACCCGGTTCGTTCTGGATGAGCACCGGTTCGGTGCCGAGGCGTACGAACGGAACGACGTCGCCGTCGCACTCCGTCAACGCGGCGCAGCGCAGCCCGGGCCAGCCGAGCTCCGTACGCGAGCCCCGTGGCGACGGCCGGTGCAGGACGGCCCGCATCGCCATGCCCGGATATTCGAGGTCGTCGTCGGTGATCTCGAACCCTTCGCGCAGCAGCACCGACACCTCACGACCGCCCGTCCAGGACGCGCAGTCGGCCGGGAGCGTCAGGAGGTAGCGGTGCGTCGCCAGCACCGGATCGGACTCGATCGCCACCGGCGGTGCGCCGCCGATCCGCCCGCCGCTGCGGCCGTCCGGGAGCGCGGGCGTCAACGTCGTGACCATGGCGCGACCGTACCGGGAGGGTCGGACGTCGACCTGACCAGTCAGGCACCGCCAGGCGTCGAGGTCGACCGGGAGATCACGGTCCGGCTCGACAGATGGAACCGTCCCGAGCCCGACCTCGTGGCAGCGGCAGCACCGTACGATCCGTCTCGGACCTCTACGTCCCCGAGGAGACCCTCCTGGTCGTGGAGGTGGTGTCGCCGGAGTCGACCCACCGTGACCGCACCGTCAAGCTACGGAAGTACGCGGAAGCCGGCATCGCCAACTATTGGCGTATCGAGGAGGAGAACGGGGCACCCGTGGTCCACGTCTACGAACTCGACGAGCCCACCCGGTCGTACGTGCCGACCGCGATCCATCGACGCGAGCTGCGCACCACGAGGCCGTTCACGATCACGCTCGACCTGGACGGGCTGGTGCCGGGCCGCAGGAACTGAGCCCGGCGGCCACCAGACGTCGACGCGGAACCCCACCGCGTTCCGTCACCGCTCGACGGCGCGGCCGGTCGACCCCAGATCCAGGAACATCACGTGCAGCCCCACCAGGCCGTGCTCGGGGTGGTCGAAGGCCTCCGGGACGGTGGCGAGCACCTCGAAGCTCAGCGAACGCCACAGCCGCACCGCGACCTCGTTCGTCTCGACGACCGCGTTGAACTGGATGCTCCGGTAACCGGTGGCCCGCGCCCGGTCGACGACGTGCTCAGCGAGAGCACGACCGACACCACGGCCGGCATGCCGTGGATCGACCATGAAACTGGCCGTCGCCACGTGCGCGCCCCGACCGGGCCGGTTCGGACCCATCTTCGCGCTTCCGAGCACGGTCGACCCGTCCACCGCGACGACGGTGCACCCCGGCGGGGACTCCATCCACCACCCGCGACCCTGCTCCAGCGACAGGTTCTCGGGGAACGCGTACGTGCGCCCCTGCGCCACGATCTCGCTGAAGAAGGGGTAGATCGCGGGCCAGTCGCCGTCCTCGGCGTCTCGGATCAGCATCGGACCACCGTAGATCCGGTCAACCGACCTGACAACGCGGTTCGGGCGCCGGGGCCGTCCGACGCGGCTCCCAGCCGGGAACCGTCCGCGACACGGTGGACCGCGCCTGGACGTTGAAGCGGAGCTCGACCGGGTTGCGTCGCCGGACAACATCACCTGGCGCGCGGTCGACGACGCCGAAGCCGGGACTCACACCGCCACAAGCCGGATACGATCGCCGCAGAGCTTGGCCATGTCGTCGATGTCGGAAGTCAGCATTACCACCGGGCGATGCTGGCGCAGCGCAGCCTCGGCGACTGCCGCATCAATCGCGTACTTGTGCCCGTGCAGACCAGCGTTCATCAGCAACTCCGAGGCCCCCCGCGCTTCCTCGTCGCCAACCGGAATCACTCGCAGCCCAGAAAGCACCCAGTTCAGGCGTGCCTTATGCGTGCGGGCATGGACGGCCTCGATGATGGTGAGTGCGCTGATCACGGCCTCCATGCCGCGCGAGCGCGCCTCGGCCGTCATCGCCACCACTTGCTCGTCATCGGCGAGCAGCTTTGCGAGTCCTTCGCTGTCGAGGACCAGCGTTCCTTCGTGGATCAGCTTGCGGCGGGCCACTCGCCCTCCTCGGCGAACGCCTCGTCGAAGACCTGCCGCGCTCGCTGACGAGCTCCCTCGGAGACCGGCCCCTTGCGAACCTCATAGTCGGCCAGGTACTCGTCGAGCACCTGCCCGCGCAGCTCACGCTCGACTGCCTCGGCAATGAACGCGGAGAACTCCCGCTTGCCGACCCGCGCCCGGATCGCCTCCGCTGTCCCCTCGGGCAGGGACAGACTCACCCGCGTCGCCGGCCCCTCACCGATCCGGTACACCGCTTCACTCATCAACCCAGTGTGTCAAACGAGTAGGAAAAGCGCCACGGGATCGAGCTGGACGGCAGACGGTGGACCGAAATCAGACATTGAACCTGAATTCCACCACGTCGCCGTCCTGCATGACGTACTCCTTGCCCTCGATCCGGACCTTGCCGGCGGCCTTCGCCGCCGCCATCGAACCGGCCGTGACCAGGTCGTCGTAGGAGACCACCTCGGCCTTGATGAAGCCGCGCTGGAAGTCGCTGTGGATCACCCCGGCGGCCTCCGGGGCGGTCGCGCCGACCGGCACCGTCCAGGCGCGCGCCTCCTTCGGCCCCGCCGTGAGGTACGTCTGGAGCCCGAGCGTGCGGAAGCCGACCCGGACGAGCTGGTCCAGCCCCGGCTCCGACTGCCCGATCGACTCCAGCAGCTCGCGGGCCTCCTCCTCGGGCAGGTCGACCAGCTCGGATTCGATCTTGGCATCCATGAACACGGCCTCGGCGGGAGCCACCAGGGCGCGCAGTTCGTCGAGGAAGGCGGCGTTGCCCAGCTCGGCCTCGTCGACGTTGAACACGTACAGGAACGGCTTGGTGGTGAGCAGGTGCAGCTCCCGCAGGTGCTCCAGCTCGATCTTGGCGGCGGCGGCCCCGGCGTACAGGGTGGTGCCGCCGTCGAGCACCTCGACGGCCTGCTTCGCGGCGGCCACGGCGGCGGCCCGGTCCTTGCGGAGCTTGGCCTCCTTCTCCAGCCGGGGCAGCGCCTTCTCCAGGGTCTGCAGGTCGGCCAGGATCAGCTCCGTGTTGATCGTCTCGATGTCGTCGGCGGGCGAGACCTTGCCGTCGACGTGCACCACGTTCGGGTCGGAGAACGCCCGCACCACCTGGCAGATCGCCGAGGCGTCGCGGATGTTCGCCAGGAACGCGTTGCCCCGGCCCTGCCCCTTCGACGCCCCCCGGACCAGACCGGCGATGTCGACGAACGACACCGGGGCGGGCAGCACCTTCTGCGACGAGAAGATCTCGGCCAGCTTGTCGAGCCGCGCGTCCGGCAGCCCCACCACCCCGACGTTGGGCTCGATCGTGGCGAACGGGTAGTTCGCCGCGAGCACGTCGTTCTTGGTCAACGCGTTGAACAGGGTGCTCTTGCCGACGTTGGGCAGGCCGACGATGCCGATGGTGAGACTCACGACGGGCCAGCTTACGCCGTCACCCGGCAGGCGGCCCCGTCGGCACCGCCGGGGCGGCTCAGGCGGTGAGCAACCGGGGTTCGATCCGGGTCTCCCGCACCCCGCCGGCACCGTCCGGCACCACCTCGTACGCGGCCACCCCGGCCCGGTCGGCGACCGCCTCGGCCAGCCGGGTGCCCCGGTAGACCAGCCCCACCCCGTCGTCGGTGCAGAGGCTGGCCGGCAACGTGCCGTCGGCGACCAGCCGGTGCAGCAGCGGCCGGCGCTGCGCCTCGCTGTCGTAGTGCAACCCCGTTGCCGTACGGCAGCCAGCCCAGGCCGTCGGTGTAGGCCCGCAACCGCCGGCCGTAGCTGTCGGTGGTGCCGCCGACGTGCCAGCAGATCGAACCGGCGGAGACCCCGCCGAGCACCACCCCGGCCTCCCAGCACTCGCGCAGGATCTCCGGCAGCCCGTGCACCCGCCACACCGCGCAGAGGTTGGCCACGCTGCCGCCACCGACCCAGATGATGTCCTGGCCGAGCAGGTGCGCCCGGACGTCCTCGACGTTGGGCATCGGGAACAGCGCCAGGTGCGAGGGGCGGTAGCGGGTGCCGGCGAACGCGCCGTGGAAGACGGTCAGCGCGGTGGGTTGGTCGCCGACGGCCTGGTTGAGGTAGCAGATCCGCGGCTCGTCGGCCTGCGCCAACTCGGCCATCAGGTCGAAGACCGGTCCGGGATCGGCATCCCAGGGGCCCCGGCCACGACTGGTGAAACCCATGCTGGTGGCGACGATCGTCGGTTCGGTGGCGGGCATGTCGGTCCTCTCTGCGGCTGGCTCCGCTGCCATCCTGCGCCACCGCCACCTCCCCCGGCCCGCCGGCCGGGGTCACCCGGCGAGTCGCCAGGCCGCCCCGCCGTCGGCCACCCCGGGCAACTCGGAGGCCGCCGCCAGCGGCAGGGTGAGCCGGTCCCCGGCACTCGGGCCGGCCCGTTCGGACTCGCCGAGCATCCAGCGCACCTCGTCGACCGTCCAGCCCAGCCCCCGCCGGCCCGCGATCTCCCGGACCAGCCGGCGGCCGACCCGGGTGTCGTCGTCGTAGAACCGCATGCACCAGTGGTGCGCCCACATGCCCAGCGCCCGCAGGCCGGCCGCGTCGAGGGAGCCGACGAGCCGACCGCAGGCGGTGTCGGCGAACGGTCGTGCCGGATCGTCGGCCCGGTCCCGCTCGATCGCGCCGAAAGCGGCCGGCGCGACCACCCGCATCCGGTCGTAGAGGCCCTGCGCGGTGGCGTCGTCCAGCCGCCCCGGCCCTGACCGAGGGTCGCCCCGCCCGGTCACGCTCGCCATCGCCGCACCCTTTCTGGAGTTGGTGCCGGGACGCTACCGACCACTACCGACACTTTCCGGGCCGGAAACTGATCCCCGGGACCGGGATAGGCGGGGTGAGCTGGGGCGTCTGTATCGGTGACAGACAATGACGGGGAGGGTGGGTGGACGAGGACGATCGGGCCCGGCTGGCCGAGTTCGTGACCAGCCGGGCACCTGCCCTGATGCGGGTCGCGTACCTGCTCACCGGGGACCGGCACGCCGCCGAGGACCTGTTCCAGTCGGCGCTGGCCAAGACCATTCCGAGGTGGCGTGACCTGCGCCATACCGACCCGGAGGGCTACCTGCGCACGGTCATGTACCGGGAGCAGGTCAGCTGGTGGCGGCGGCTGCGCCGGTACCGGGAGACGCTGCTCACCGGCGTCGACGACCCGGCCGGTCCGGACCTGTTCGGCGGCACCGACGTACGGCTGGCGATGCGGGCCGCGCTGCGCGCGCTGCCGGCGGCCCAGCGCACCGTCGTGGTCCTGCGCTACTACGAGGACCTGACCGAGACCCAGGTGGCCGCCGCGCTCGGCTGCTCGGTCGGCACCGTACGCAGCCGCACCCACCGGGCCGTGGCCCGGCTGCGGCAACTCCTGCCGGACATCGAACTGCTGGAGGTACGGCGGTGACCACGCCCATCGAGAACCTCATCCGCGCCACCCTCTCCGACCTCGCCGAGGAGGCACCGACAGTGCACGACCACCTGAACCGGGCGGAACGCCGGGCCCGGTCCCGCCGCCGCGCCACGATCACGATGAGCGCGGCGGGGGTCCTCGCCGCCATGCTGATCGCCACCCCGTTCGCGATGGCCGCCGGCAGAGGCGGGGACGCCCCGCCCGCCGTACCGGCGTCGACGCCGAGCGGGCCGCCCGCCGCCCCCGTCCCGGCGGCGGTGACCGAACCCCCCGTCGACCAGGGCGCCCGGACCGGCCGCGACGGTGGGCCGGCGGCACCCGTTCCGGCCCGGAGCACCACCGCGTCCCCGGGCAGGCCGGCCTCGACCGCCGTACCCGCGTCGCCGATTCCGGCGTCGCCCGCCATCCCCGCGTCGCCCGTTCCGGCGACGACCGCCATCCCCGCGTCGCCCGTTCCGGCGACGCCCGCGCCGCGCGTCGACGGACCGCGCACCGGCCCGGTCACCGCGCCGGCCCCTGCCCGCAGCGCACCGCCCGTCGACCAGGGCCCCGCGACCGGCCCCGTTCCCGCGCGCTGACGCACCACCTCCCCACCCCGGGACGGCCGGGGTGGGGAGGTCAGCGCCGCCCGCACGCTCAGGTCCGATTCCCGCGAGCCACTGCCGGTGAGCTGCGGGCATGATCGGTGGCGTGGAGTTGGACTTCGAACGGTGCTACCGCGCCGTGGACAGCCGTGACCAGCGGTTCGACGGGTGGTTCTACACGGGCGTCACGTCGACCGGGATCTACTGCCGGCCGTCCTGCCCGGCGATCACCCCGAAGCGGCGTAACGTCCGCTTCTTCCCGTCGGCAGCCGCCGCGCAGGGGGCCGGCCTACGGGCCTGCCGCCGGTGCCGCCCGGACGCCGCGCCCGGCTCACCGCAGTGGGACGTCCGCGCCGACGTGGTGGGTCGCGCCATGCGGCTCATCGCCGACGGGGTGGTCGACCGGGACGGCGTACCCGGGTTGGCCGCCCGGCTGGGCTACACGCAACGGCACCTGCACCGGATGCTCCGGGCGGAGCTGGGCGCAGGACCGCTGGCGCTGGCGCGGGCCCAACGCGCCCAGACCGCCCGAACGTTGATCGAGACGACCGGGCTGGGCCTCGCGGAGGTGGCGTTCGCAGCCGGGTTCGGCAGCGTACGGCAGTTCAACGACACCGTCCGGCAGGTGTACGGGACGGTGCCGTCGCAGTTGCGCACCGGGCGGGGCGGCCCGCCGACGCCGGGTGGGGCGGGCACGATCACGCTCCGGCTGGCGTACCGGCCGCCGCTGCACGCCGCCGCCCTGCTGGGGTTCCTGGCCGCCCGGACGCTGCCCGGCCTCGACGAGGTGCGCGACGGGACGTACCGCCGGGGGTTGTGGCTGCCGCACGGCCCGGCGCAGATCGCGCTGACCCCGACGACCGGGTACGTCGGGGCGACGCTGCGCCTGGCCGACCTGCGGGACCTGGCCCCGGCGGTGGCCCGCTGCCGTCGCCTGTTCGACCTGGACGCCGATCCGGAGGCGGTCGACCAGACGTTGGCCGCCGATCCGGCCCTGGCCGGGGTCGTCGCCGCCGAACCCGGCGTGCGGGTGCCCCGGGCGGTGGACGGCTTCGAGATGGCGCTGCGGGCCATCATCGGCCAACAGGTCTCCCTCCCCGCCGCCCGCACCACCCTCACCCGCCTCCTCACCCACCCGGCCCTCACCCCCGGCCCCCACCCCCGCTCCGGCCCCCGCCCCGGCCCCGGCTCCGGCTCCGGCTCCGGTGATCAAGAGGTTTGCGTCACGGAGAGCGCTTCCCGGCGACGCAAACCTCTTGATCACCGCGCCGCGGCGGACGGGGGCGGCGCGGCCGACGGGGGCGGCGCGGCGGACGGGGGCGGGGCAGGCGGGTGGGGGGTGTGGGGGTTCCCGGGGGCGGAGGAGGTGCTGGGGTTGCCGGATGCGGCGTTCGGGATGCCGGCCGCCCGGCGGGAGACGATCCGGGCGCTGGCCCGGGCGGTCGCCGCCGGGGAGGTAGACCTGGAGCCGGGCGGCGACCGGGCGGAGACGGTACGACGGTTGACCGCGCTGCCCGGGATCGGCCCGTGGACCGCCGGTTACCTGGCCATGCGGGCCCTCGGCGACCCCGACGTGCTCCTCCCCACCGACCTCGCGGTACGTCGGGGCGCTGCCGCCCTCGGCCTGCCGGCCACCCCCACCACCCTGGACACGTACGCCGACCGCTGGCGACCCTGGCGGTCGTACGCGGCGATCAGACTCTGGAGAGCGGCATGACGACCCTCGGCACCACCACCATGGACACCCCGGCCGGCCCGTTCAGCGTGCTCGTCGACCCCGACGGCGCAGTCCGGGCCGCCGGTTTCACGGCAGACCCGGACAGCCTGCTGCCGCTGGTGCACCCGAGCCTGCGCGGCCCGCTGACGCCGTACGCCGACCTCGGTCCGGTGACCGCCGCCGTCCGCGCCTATCTCGACGGGGACCTGACCGCGATCGACGTGGTGCGGGTACGGCAGCACAGCGGCGGGGCGTTCCAGACCCACGCCTGGACCGTGCTGCGCGACGTCAAACCGGGCGAGCCGGTCACCTACACCGGGTACGCCGCACTGGCCGGCCGGCCCGCCGCGGTCCGGGCAGCCGCCGCCGCCTGTGCCCGTAACGCCGCCGCCCTCTTCGTGCCCTGCCATCGGGTGCTGCGCACCGACGGCACCCTCGGCGGCTACCGGTACGGTCTGCCGGTGAAGAGGTGGTTGCTCGGTCACGAGCGGCGGCTGACGGCAAGCTGACAGCGGAATCGACGCCGATCGACGCTACCGTCGGGTAGTGCCTGCGCAGCGCGACGGCGACCCGGCCAACCCCAGGGCGGACGGTCGGGTCCGGTCGCTGCGCAACCTCTGGCGGCTGCGCCGCTACCTGCGTCCGTACGCCGCCGCGTACGTCCTGCTGTTGCTGGCGGCGTTGGCCGCCACCGGGGCGGGTCTGGCCGTACCCCTGGTGGTGCAGCGGGTGGTGGACGGGCCGATCGCCCGGCACGACCCGGCGGGGCTGCTCCGCCTCGGCGGGCTGGCCCTGCTGCTCGGCCTGGTCGAGGCGGTGCTGATCTTCATCCGGCGGTGGAGCCAGTCCTCCTCCTCGGTCGGCATGGAGGCGACCATCCGCGCCGACCTGTACGCCCACCTGCAACGTCTGCCGGCCGGATTCCACGACCGCTGGCAGTCCGGGCAGCTGCTCTCCCGGGCGATCAGCGACCTGTCGGTGCTGCGCCGGTTCCTCTCCTTCGGGCTGCTGTTCCTGGTGCTCAACGTGGTCACCTACGTCGCCGTGGTGATCCTGTTGATCCGCCTGCACGGGCCGCTGGGGCTGCTGGTGGCGGCCAGCGCGGTGCCGCTGTTCCTGATCAGCCGCCGGTTCGGGCGGCACTACCACACCTCGTCGCGGCGGATGCAGGACCAGCAGGGCGACGTGGCCACCCTGGTCGAGGAGACCGCGCAGGGGCTGCGCACCATGAAGGCGTACGGGCGGGGGCCGGAGCTGGCCGACCGGTTCGCCGGGCGGGCCCGCGCGCTGCACGACACCGGCGTGGCCAAGGGGGCGCTGCTGGCCGGCGCGTCGGCGCTGTTCGACCTGGTGCCCAACCTGACCCTGGGCGCGACGCTGGTCGGTGGCGCGACGCTGGTCGCCCGGGACGCGTTGACCATCGGTGAGCTGGTCGCCTTCGTCAGTCTCCAGCTCATGCTGATCTGGCCGGTGCAGTCGCTCGGCTGGATCATCGCCAACGGGCAGGAGGCGGCCACCGCCGCCGACCGCATCCAGGAGGTGCTGGACACCCCGCCGTCGATCGTGGACGCCCCGGACGCCGTGCCGCTGGCCCGCTCGGCGGTGCGCGGCCGGCTCCGCTTCGAGGGGGTTTCGTTCCGCTACCCGGGCAGCGCCGAACCGGTGCTGCGGGAGATCGAGCTGACCGTCGAGCCGGGCGAGACGCTGGCCCTGGTCGGGGCGACCGGCTGCGGCAAGAGCACCCTGCTCTCCCTGGTGCCCCGGCTGCACGACGTCACCGGTGGCCGGATCACCCTGGACGGGCACGACCTGCGCGGGGTACGCCTGGACGCGCTGCGCCGGCTGGTCGGGGTGGCCTTCGAGGAGCCGACGCTGTTCTCCATGTCGGTCTGGGAGAACCTCACCCTGGGCTGCCCGGACGCCACCGACGACGAGGTCCGGGCCGCGCTGGCGCTGGCCCAGGCCGACTTCGCGTACGACCTGCCGTGGGGGTTGGCGACCCGGGTGGGCGAGCAGGGGCTGTCGCTCTCCGGCGGGCAGCGGCAACGGCTGGCGCTGGCCCGCGCGGTGCTCGGCCGGCCCGCGCTGCTGGTTCTCGACGACCCGCTCTCCGCCCTGGACGTGCACACCGAGGCACTGGTCGAGGCGGCGCTGCGCCGGGTGCTGCGGGACACCACCGCGCTGCTGGTGGTGCACCGGCCGTCGACGGTCGCGCTGGCCGACCGGGTGGCGCTGCTCGACGGGGGTCGGATCACCGCCGTCGGCCGGCACGGCGACCTGCTGGCCACCGTGCCGGCGTACCGGGCGGTGCTCGCCGCCGAACCCGCGCCGGCACCGGGCCTGGTGCGTTCGTGATCCGCCGGCCGGCCCGGCAGCACCGCACGACCGCCGGTGACGGCCGCCCGCCCCGGCAGCACGGCACCGCCGGGGGTGACGGCCGGTCGGTCGCGCTGGACCACTGGCGGGGCCGGGCCACCGACCCGGACGCCGACCGCAGCCGCGCCGAGGACGACTCCCCGGAGGCGGTGGCCCGGCTGCGGGGGCGCAGCCGGGCGCTACTGCGCGACCTGCTCCGCCCGCACCGCAGGTCGCTCGGCGTGGCGGTGGGCCTGCTGCTGGCCCAGAACGCCGCCGCGATGGCCGGGCCGTACCTGGTCATGCTCGGCATCGACCGGGCGGTGCCGCCGCTGCGCGCCGGGGACCCGGGTCCGCTGGCCGCCGTCGCGGGCGCGTTCGCCGTCGCAGCGGTCACCGAGTACGCCGCCCGGCGCAGCTACCTCACCCGCTCCGCCCGGATCGGCCAGGCCGTCCTGCTCGATCTGCGCCAGCGGGTGTACGGCCACCTGCTGACCCTCTCGGTCGGCTTCCACGAGCGCTACACCTCCGGCCGGGTGGTGTCCCGGCTCACCAGCGACGTCGACTCCATCGCCGAGCTGGTCGACGGGGGGATCGACACCCTGGTCGCCGCCGCGCTGTCGGTGCTGTCGGTGGCCGCCATCCTGCTCTGGCTGGACCTGCCGCTGGCGGCGGTGACGCTGCTGGCGTTCCCGTTCCTGTTCTGGCTGTCCCGCTGGTTCGCCCGCGCCTCGGCCCAGGCCTACCGGCACAGCCGGGAGGCGGTGGCCCTGGTGATCGTCCATTTCGTCGAGTCGTTACGCGGCATCCGGGCGGTGCAGGCGTTCCGCCGTGAGCCGCGCAACCAGCAGATCTTCGTGACGGTCAACGACGAGTACCGGCGGACCAGTCTGCACGGGTTCCGGCTGATCGCCACGTACTCGCCGGGGATCAAGGTGATCGGCAACGTCACCGTGGCCACCGTGCTCGGGTACGGCGGCTGGCGGGTGCTGGGCGGCGACACCGAGGTGGGGGTGCTCGCCGCGTTCCTGCTCTATCTGCGCCGGTTCTTCGATCCGATGCAGGAGCTGAGCCAGTTCTACAACTCGCTCCAGTCGGCGACCGCCGCCCTGGAGAAGCTCGCCGGGGTGCTCGACGAACGGCCGGGGGTGCCCGAACCGGCGTCGCCGGTGCCGTTGCCGGCCGGGCCGGGGCGGGGCGCGGTGACGTTCCGCGCGGTCTCCTTCGGTTACCGGCCGCAGACGCCGATCCTGACCGGGCTGGACCTGGCCGTGCCGGCCGGTCAGACGGTGGCCCTGATCGGCCCGACCGGCGCCGGCAAGTCGACGGTGGCGAAGCTGCTCGCCCGCTTCCACGACCCGGACGCCGGCACGGTCGAGTTGGACGGCGTCGACCTGCGGGACCTGTCCGACGCCGAGCTGCGCCGGGCGGTGGTGCTGGTGACCCAGGAGAACCACCTGTTCGGCGGCACGGTGGCGGAGAACATCCGGTTCGGCCGGCCGGACGCCTCCGACGCGGCGGTGCAGGCGGCGGCGCGGGCGATCGGCGCACACGACTTCATTGCCGCCCTGCCCGACGGGTACGCCACCGAGGTGCACCGGCGCGGCGGCCGGCTCTCCGCCGGGCAGCGGCAGCTCGTCGCGTTCGCCCGCGCGTTCCTGGCCGACCCCCGGGTGCTGATCCTGGACGAGGCGACGTCGTCGCTGGACGTGCCGACCGAGCGGCTGGTGCAGCGGGCGCTGGCCAGCGTGCTGCGGGACCGCACCGCGCTGGTGATCGCGCACCGGCTCTCCACGGTGGAGACCGCCGACCGGGTGCTGGTCGTCGACTCCGGACGGATCGTCGAGGACGGTGCGCCGGCGCGGCTCGCCACCACCGGCGGCCGGTACGCCACGCTGCACCGGCAGTGGCGCGAGTCGCTGAGCTGACCGGCGGACGCCTCGCACCCGGCCGCCGCCCGGTCCCGGCGGGTGAGCAACGCGGTCGGGACCGAACCGGACGGTACGGGGCAACCGGTGCCCGCCGGGGACGGATAGACTCTGCCCGCATCGACGGCCCCGACCCTGTTCCCACCGGTCCGACCGGCCGGGCGGGCGTGGCGGGGTCGGTCGCGTCGCCGGCATACGGGGAGGTTGCGGCGTGCGGATCCGTGGACGAGTGGTGCTGGCAGCGGCGTTGACGCTGAGCACGATGGGGACGACCGGGGTGGCGTTGGCCATGGACCGGGGCACCGGTCCGACCGGCGGACCGGCAGGTGGCACCTGGGCGGCCGGGGCGGCCCCGGTCGCCGTGGAGGCCCGGGTGGCGGCCGGCACCGACGTCGGTGGCCGGGCCGCGACGCCCGCCGCACCGCGTCCGGCACCGGTGGCGACCCGCCCGGCGGCCCAGGTCGCGCAGGCCGCCCCCGCCTCGGTGAGCTACCTGAGCGACCGTTACCGGGTCGCCCCGGGCGAGGCCGCCCGCCGGCTGGCCCTCCAGGAGCTGTCCGCGCCGCTGGCCGACACCCTCGCCACCCGTTTCCCCGACTCGTACGCCGGGATGTGGCTGGACCAGGCGGGCGGCGGGGTGCTCACCATCGCCGCCACCGACCCGGCCCCGGTCGCCGGGGCGGTCGCCGGGCTGCCGGACGCCCGGCACGTCACCGTCGTGCCGGCCCGGCACTCGCGGCGCGACCTGGACGCGGCGGCGACCCGACTGGCCGGGACGCTGGGCGTCACCGCCGGGCGGGACGTGGTGGTCGACGAGCGGGCCAACGAGGTGCTGGTGCTCACCGGCGACGCGGTGCCCGCCGGTGACACCCGGCTGGCCGGTGCGCTCGACTCGGCCGGGGTGCCGGCCCGGGCCCGGGCCCGGCTCGACGAGGGCGCGATCCCCAAGGCGTGCGACCCGCGCTACTGCGCGCAGGCGCCGATGCGCGGCGGCATCCGGCTGGACGTGCCCCGCGACGACGGCACCGTCGGCGGCTGCACCACGGGCTTCAACGTCCGGGCGAAGTCCGGGCAGTACTACGTGCTGACCGCCGGGCACTGCGTGGTGGGCGGCCGGCACCAGCGGGTGGACGACACCTGGCACCAGTTCCTCGGGCCGAAGGTGCCGGTGGGCGTCGAGTCGACCAACCCGGTGCTGGCCGAGAACGACTTCCCCAACGACTACGCGGTCCTGCCCTACGCCACGGGGGCCAGCACCCGCTGGGCGTACCCGAGGCGCAGTGTCGGCAACACGCCGAGCCTGGTCAACTACTGGTGCGTGGCCGACAATCCGGCCTGCGCCGGCAGGGGCAGCCGCGACGTGCCGATCACCGGCGTCACGCCGTACGCCGCCGTGCAGGCCGGCTGGGTGGTCTGCGCCACCGGCTCGGCGTACACCCCGAAGGCCGGCGAGCAGTACGTCGACTCGGGTGCCGGGGTCGGCTACCTGCCGGGCACCCGCTGCGGCGAGGTCATCGGCAAGGCCGGCGGCGGCATCGACGTGCGGGTGTGCGCGCGGCCCGGTGACAGCGGCGGCCCGCTGTTCACCGAGTCCGACGGGCGGGCGCTGGGCATCCTGAACAACGGCGATCCCGGCGAGGGGCCGTGCACCAACCCCGACGAGACGAACACCTACGCGTCGGTCTCGGTGATCCTCGACCGGGTCAACGACCGCACCGGGCTCGACTTCCAGATCGCCACCAAGGGGCCGCTGCTCGCCCCGCCGGTCGGCTCTTCGAACCGGTAGCCCACCGGGTCCGGCCCACGTCGCACCGGGCACTCGGCCCGCCACGACCCATGTCGTGCCGGGCACCCGGTGCGGTGCCGCCGGCACGCCCGGTAAAGCCGTGGGCGGGAGGTCGACGGCTGCCTACGATCGACCGATGACTGATACGGCGAGGACGGCCCGCGCCGGTGTTCCCGAACGTCCCACCCTGGACGGCATCGAGGAACGCTGGGCGCGCCGCTGGCAGGAGGAGGGCACGTACGCGTTCGACCGGGAGAAGGCGACCGTAGCGGGTCGCGGGTCGACGGCGGGGACCCCGCGTCGGCACGGTCGCGGCGACGACGTGTACGCCATCGACACCCCGCCGCCGACCGTATCCGGCGAGCTGCACATGGGGCACGTCTTCTCGTACACGCACACCGACACGGTGGCCCGGTTCCAGCGGATGCGCGGACGCAACGTGTTCTACCCGATGGGCTGGGACGACAACGGCCTGCCCACCGAACGCCGGGTGCAGAACGTCTACGGGGTGAGTTGCGACCCGTCCCTGCCGTACGACCCGGCGTGGCAGCCGCCCGACGCCCCGGTCACCGAGGCCCGACGCCGGGAGCCGACGCCGATCTCCCGCCGCAACTTCGTCGAGCTGTGCGAACGGTTGACCGCCGCCGACGAGCAGGTCTTCGAGGCGCTCTGGCGGCGGCTCGGGCTGTCGGTGGACTGGTCGCTGACGTACACCACGATCGGGCGTACGGCGCGGGCCACCTCGCAGCGGATGTTCCTGCGCAACCTGGCCCGGGGCGAGGCGTACCAGGCGCAGGCGCCGACGCTGTGGGACGTCGGGTTCGGCACCGCCGTGGCGCAGGCGGAACTGGAGGACCGGGAGCGCCCGGGGGCGTACCACCGGCTGCGGTTCACCGGGCCGGACGGGCGGGAGGTGCTGATCGACACCACCCGACCGGAGCTGCTGCCGGCCTGCGTGGCGCTGGTCTGCCACCCGGACGACGAGCGGTACGCCGATCTGGTGGGCACGACCGTGCGTACCCCCGTGTTCGGGGTCGGGGTGCCGGTGCGCGCGCACCCGCTGGCGGACCCGGGCAAGGGCACCGGCATCGCGATGGTGTGCACGTTCGGCGACCTGACCGACGTGACCTGGTGGCGGGATCTCGACCTGGCGACCCGGGTGGTGATCGGCCGGGACGGCCGGCTGCTGGCCGAGCCGCCGGCCGGCGTGCCTGACGGACCCTACGCCGCGCTTTCCGGGCAGTCGGTCAACGCCGCCCGGCGGGCCGTGGTGGAGCAGCTGCGCGACGCCGGTGACCTGGTGGGTGAGCCGCGCGAGATCACCCATCCGGTGAAGTTCTACGAACGCGGCGACCGGCCGTTGGAGATCGTCTCGACCCGGCAGTGGTACCTGCGCAACGGCGGCCGGGACGCCGGGCTGCGGGCGGAGCTGCTGGCCCGGGGCGACGAGCTGCGCTGGGTGCCGGAGCACATGGCGCACCGCTACGCGCACTGGGTGGGCGGGCTGACCGGGGACTGGCTGGTCAGCCGGCAGCGCTTCTTCGGGGTGCCGGTGCCGGTGTGGTACCGGCTCGACGCCTTTGGCGAGCCGGACCATGCCAACCCTCTCACACCGGACGAGGCGTCGTTGCCGGTCGACCCGTCGGCTGAGCCGCCGCCCGGCTACGACGAGTCGCAGCGCGGCGTGCCCGGTGGGTTCGTCGGCGACCCGGACGTGCTGGACACCTGGGCCACCTCGTCGTTGACCCCGCAGATCGTCGGCGGTTGGGAGACCGACCCGGAGCTGTTCGACCGGATCTTCCCGATGGATCTGCGCCCGCAGGGGCAGGAGATCATCCGGACCTGGCTCTTCGGCACCGTCGTGCGCGCCCACCTGGAGCACGGGGTGCTGCCCTGGCGGGACGCGGTGCTCTCCGGCTGGATCCTCGACCCGGACCGCAAGAAGATGTCCAAGTCCAAGGGGAACGTGGTCACCCCGATGGCGCTGCTGGAGCAGCACGGCTCGGACGCGGTGCGCTACTGGGCGGCCAACGGCCGGCCCGGCATGGACCTGGCCTTCGACCCGGCGCAGATCAGGGTGGGCCGGCGGCTGGCCACCAAGCTGCTCAACGCCTCGAAGTTCGCGTTGGGGCTGGGGGCCGCCGACGCCCTGCGCACCCCGGCGACCACCCCGCTGGACACCGCCCTGCTCGCCGAGCTGTCCACCGTGGTCGCCACCGCGACCGCCGCCTTCGACGGGTACGACCACACGGCCGCGTTGCAGGCCACCGAGGCGTTCTTCTGGCGGTTCTGCGACGACTACATCGAGTTGGTGAAGGAACGTGCCTACGGCACCGGGC
The DNA here is from genome assembly GCF_053667945.1 of Micromonospora sp. SCSIO 07396. Lineage (NCBI taxonomy): Bacteria > Bacillati > Actinomycetota > Actinomycetes > Micromonosporales > Micromonosporaceae > Micromonospora > Micromonospora sp. SCSIO 07396. The sequence goes on along the minus strand of NZ_CM132210.1, from coordinate 171,597 downwards.
CGGGTGCCGACTCGGCCCGGGCGGCGCTGGCCACCGCCCTGTCGGTGCAGTTGCGGCTGTTCGCCCCGGTGCTGCCGTACGTGACCGAGGAGGTCTGGTCGTGGTGGCGGTACGGCTCGGTGCACCGGGCCCCCTGGCCGACCACCTACGAGGTGGGGCGGGCGATCACCGGCACCGGTGACCCGGCCCTGCTGCGGCTGGCCGGAGACGCGCTGGGCCAGGTCCGGCGGGCCAAGTCCGAGCGCAAGCTGTCGATGCGGGCGGAGGTCCCGCTGGCCGAGGCGCTGGGCCCGGCGGGCCTGCTCGACCAGCTCACCCTGGTCGCCGACGACGTGCGCGCCGCCGGCCGGATCACCACCCTCGACCTGCTCCCCGACCGCGCCCCCGAACTCGTCATCGCCAGCGCGTTCTGAGCCGGGTCGGGCTCGAACGCCGGTGTGGCGGTATCCGGGGCACCTGGATACCGCCACACCGGCGCAATCGTGTCGATCGAAGTCCGGGCCGGCCGGACCGGATCAGCTGGTTTCGCCGGCGATGCTGAAGGAGCGGAGGCGGTCGATGGCCAGCACGGTGAAGCCGACGCTCACCAGGGCGGTCAGCACCGCCGCCACCGGCACCGAGACGGTGGTCGACAGCAGGTCGGTGGGGGCCATCCGGTCGGCCAGGGCGATCACCCACTGCTGGATCGACAGCACCCGGGTGCCGCTGACGAAGTTGCCCAGCAGCCCCTCCCAGATCAGCACGTAGACCAGGCCGAGCAGCACCGGCCGCCGGGTGACCAGGCTGAGCGCCAGGAACAGCGCCGAGTAGGCCAGCGCGCCGAGCGCCGAGGCGACGACCAGGCCCAGGCCGAGACGTACCGAATCGGCGAGCACGCCCGCGACGTAGAGCGGCACGGCGACGGTGACCGCGCTGACCCCGGCGGCCACCGCGAGTTTCGGCAGCACGATCTGCCAACGCGGCAGCGGCTTGGTCAGGATGTGCACCACCGTGCCGTCGTCGATCTCCGCGCCCAGCACGCCGGTGCCGACGATGAGCGCCACCACCGGCAGCACCACGGCCAGGCCGAGACCGACCAGCACCGGCGGGGCCCACTGGCCCGGGTCCACCCCGAGCGACCGGCACAGGACGGCCAGCAGCACCAGCACCGCCGGCAGCGGCAGCAGCATGAGGAACCGGCGACGGCCGAACAGCCCGCGCGCGGTGATCCAGGAAACGGTCGACATCAGGCCTCCACCAGGTAGGAGAAGACGCTCTCCAGGGACTCGTCCTCGGGGGTCAACTGCCGGACCCGGATCTGCCGGGCGAGCGCGATCTTGGGCAGCGCCCGGGTGAACGCGCCGTAGTCACCGGCGCGTACGGTCAGGCCGGTCTTGTCCAGCTCGACGCCCGCGACCGACGGGTCGGCCATCAGCGCCACGGCCAGCGCCCGGTCGTCGGTGGAGCGGACCGCGAAGACGTGCGGCCGGTTGGTCATCAACCGGCGGATGGTGCGGAAGTCGCCGGAGGCGGCCAGCCGGCCGGCCACCATCACCTGCACCGTGCCGGAGACCTGCTCGACCTCCTCCAGGATGTGCGAGCTGAACAGGATCGTCCGTCCGGCGTCGCCGAGGGAGTGCAGCAGGCCCATCATGTGCAGCCGCTGGCGCGGGTCCATCCCGTTGAACGGCTCGTCGAGCAGCAGCACCTGCGGGTCGTGCACCAGCGCGGCGGCCACCCGGGTCCGCTGCCGCATCCCCTTGGAGTACGTGCCGATCCGGCGGTTCTGGGCGTCGGTCATCTCGACCAGCTCGATCGCCCGGCGGGCCGCGGCCTCCGGATCGGGCAGCCGGTGCAACTTCGCGCTGGCCAGCACGAACTCGCGGGCGGTGAGGAAGGAGTGCACCGCCTCCCGCTCGCTGACCAGCCCGAGCCGCCGGTAGACCGCCGGGTTGCGCCAGGTGGACTCCCCGTCGAGGGTGAGCGTGCCCCGGGACGGGGCGAGGAAGCCGGCCATCATGTGCAGCAGGGTGGTCTTGCCGGCGCCGTTCGGGCCGAGCAGGCCGGTCACCCCGGGGCCGAGCCGCATGGTGACGTCGTTGACCGCCACCACGTTGCCGTACCAGCGGGAGACCCCGGCGAGGTCCAGGGTGCTGGTGGTGACCACCGGCCGGGCGTCGGTGTCGAGTGTGGTCATCGGGCGGCCACCTTCCGGTATCGCAGCAGCAGCAGGGCGGTGCAGGCGGCGACCAGCAACACGGCGACCACCGCGTAGACCGGGCCGAAGCCGCCGATCGGCGGGCCGGTGCCGGCACCCGGGTAGAGCAGGTCCTGCAACGCCCACGAGCCGACCCCCTGTACCAGCGTCGACGGCGAGGCCAGCAGGGCCAGCTCGTTGACGGCCCGCGAGGGCAGGATCGACAGCACGCCGACGACCGGGGTGGTCATCAGGAAGACCGCCACGATGCCACCGGCGGCGAAGGCCCGCTTGCCGGTGAGCGAGGCGACCAGCAGACCGATCGAGGCGAAGACCGCCGCCCACAGCCCGGCGTAGAGCAGGCCGGGCAGCAGGTCCAGCAGCTCGTTCCAGGTGCCGCGCAGGCCGTCGGGGGTGGTGAACGCAGCCCCCAGGAACATCACCAGCTGCGGCCCGCCCAGCAGCAGCCACAGCGCGCTGGCCAGGGAGAGCAGCTTGGCCAGCGCGTAGTCGTCACGCGGCAGCGGCCGGGAGAAGTACAGCGGGAGCACACCGCTGCGCAGGTCCCGGGAGACCAGCTCGGGGGCGGCCACCGCGACGAAGAAGATGACCAGCCAGCTCATCGCGTCGGCGAACTGGGCGTACGTCATCACCACCTCGCCGATCTGGCTGCGGACGGCGGTGAGGCCGGCGGCCACCACCGTCACGATGCCGACCACCAGCCAGGGGAAGATCTTCGCCTTGGCGCTGCGGCCCAGCCCGAAGACCGTCCGCAGGCCGTGCAGGTAGAGCGCGCCGAAGACGTGCCGGCGGCCCAGCCGCGGGCCGGTGTAGCGCTGGTAGCCGATGTCGTGGATGACGCCGGTCGGCTCAGGCATTGCTGGGCTCCCTCGGGGCGAAGAGTTCGGCCACCCGGTGCCGGCGCTGGTCCAGCCGGTGCAACGGCAGGTCCAGCTCGGCGACCGCGCCGAGGATCAGGTCGTAGGTACGCTCGTCGGCCAGCGGGACGAGCAGCATCCGGCCGTCGCGGGTCACCGGCAGGTCGAGCGCGGCGAGCCGGCCGGCCAACTGGTCGGTGCCCTCGCTGACCTCGACGGCGAGCAGGTCGGTGGCCGAGGTCATCGCGTCGATCCGGTCGGCACGCAGCAGCCGCCCCCCGTCGATGGCGACCAGGGTGTCGCAGATCCGCTCCACCTCGCCCAGCAGGTGCGAGCAGACCAGGACGGAGATGCCGAACTCGGTGCCGATCCGGTGGACCAGGGCGAGCATGGCGTCCCGGCCGGCCGGGTCGAGCCCGTTGGTGGGCTCGTCGAGCAGCAGCAGGTCCGGGTCGTGCACCAGAGCCTGGGCGAGCTTGACCCGCTGCTTCATGCCGGTGGAGTAGCCGCCCACCGGGCGGTACCGCTCCTCGTAGAGACCGACGTGGCGCAGCGTCTCGGAGGCGCGCTCGCGGGCCACCGTGCGGGGCAGGCCGCTCATCCGCCCCAGGTGGGTGACGAGTTCGGCGGCGGACAGGTCGGGCGGGAGCGCCTCGTGTTCGGGCATGTAGCCGACCCGGGCGCGGACCGCCGCCGGGTCGGTGGTGGGGTCGAGGTCGAGCACACGGACCCGTCCGCTGGTCGGCGGGAGCAGGCCCAGCAGGATCTTTATCAGGGTCGACTTGCCGGCGCCGTTCGCGCCGACCAGTCCGATGATCCCCGGCTCGACCGCGACGGTGAGGTCGGCCAGCGCGGTGACCCGGCCTCCGTACGTCTTGGTCAGCGACTCGGTCGCGATCAGTGTCACGTCCGCCAGCCTAGGGAGCCGGCACCCTGGCGGGTATCCGGATTCGCCCGGGGACATCCCTGAGGTCGGCGGTGGGACGCGGGCCCGTCGGACCCGCGTCCCACCGGGTTCAGCCTCGGGCGATCACCTCGTGCTTGGCCAGGCTCTCGGTCCGCTGGCCGATGAGGGTACGCAGCCGGGCCGCGTCGGAGTCGACGGCGGCGGCGTCGACCCCCTCGACGCCCTTCAGCGTCGTGCTGATCGCGGTGAGCGACTCCGCCGCCTTCCCGCTGCCGTAGACCTGCTGGTACAGCTCCCGGTAGGCGTCCTCGTAGGTCGCCTTGAAGGCGTCGGCGGCGAGGAAGCGCTCCTTGAGCTTGTGGCCCGTCATCATCCCGCCGCGCGGACCATCCCCGTCGCCAGCACCCCGGGCGCCCGGTCCGGCCGGCTGTCCGGCCTGACCGGCGGGCTGACCCGGTTGCCCGGGTTGCTGACCGGTCCCGCCCGGTGCGGCCTGGCCCGGGGCCGCGCCGTCGGCACCGGCTGCGCCGGGCCCGCCCCGGCCCATGCCCAACCCGCCGCTGTCGTGCGGGCCCTGGCTGGCGTTGCCGCTGAAGGTCAGATTGTGGTCCCAGCTGATCACGCTGAACCTCTTCGTCCCCAGGTCGTACCAGAGGTAGTAGTTCTTCCCCGGGCCGGCCATGTCGTCGAAGTTGAGCAGCAGATTCTGCAACGCGACGTACCGGGCGAAGGACGCCACGTCGACCCTGTCGGCGAGCTGCGCGGCGAACTCCTCGTCGCTGGCCGACGTCACCCACCGGATCAGGTTCATCACCGGTTGCAGGTCCTGGCTGCCCTTCATGGTGATCTGCTTGAAGTCGTCGGCGTACGCGGTCGGGTCGTCGCCCTGGTCGGTGAAGCTGCCGCTGGCCAGTGACTTGTAGAGCACGCCGGTACCGTCCATCTGATCGGCGAAGTGCTCGTCCGGGTGCTCGACCAGCAGTCGGGCGGTGGTGGGCCGGTCGTTGACGGTGAACGAGGAGTACGCGTACCGCTGCGCGGGCTCACCCGTGGCGTCGAGCAGCGACAGCGACAGGGCCTCGTTGAGCACTGTCGAACCGCCGCCCATGCCACCGACCCGGACGGCCACCTCCCGGTGCCCCTGGTAGCGCCGGCCGTCGACGAACTCGTCGAAGCTGAGCAGCCACGGCAGCGTCTCCGGCTCCTCGGCCTTCAACGCCGTCCGGGTCATCCCACCGGGAAACTGACCACCACCGGCCTGCTGACCGCCACCCGGCTGCTGACCACCGCCGGCCTGATCGCCTGCTGCGGGCTGCTGGACGCCGGAAGCAGCATCGTCCGGCGGCCCGCCACCGGGGAACCCGGCGCCCTGCGGCGGCCCGCCCGGGAACCCGCCGCCCGGTCGCTGCCCACCGCCGTCCTCACCCCGGCCCCCGAAGGACCGCGTCTCGCCCTTCCAACTGAGCTGGCCGAGCGTCGAGTTGCCCTTGAGCCGGATGCCCACGCTGGGGATCGTGGTCCCGTCGACGGTCAGGTCGGCCTCGACGTACCCCTTCTCGCCCTCCTTCCAGTAGGCGTCGAGCATCCGCTCGTAGTCGGCGTCGCGGAACGTCAGCGACATCTCGTGCGCCCGACCGGCGTCGAAGAGGTCGACGGTGCCGGGGATGTCCACGCTCACCACGTCGCCCCCGGAGTCCCCGGCGCTGGTCACGTAGGGGCGGATCCGTTCCGTACCCAGCACCAGGGTCAGCACGGCGAGGAAGGCCGCACAGGTGGTGAGCAGCTTCCAGTTCTGCCGCACCCGGACCGGCAGCCGGCGACGCAGCCGGGGCGGCAGCACCGACCGGGTACGCAGGGAACGCGCCATCACAGGTCCGTCTGGTCGTAGCCGGTCAGCACGGTCACCCGTTGGCCCGAGGTCCGCTCACTGAGCGCGCTGATCAGGTCGCCCGGCTCGCCGCCCTTCTTCAACCGGACCGTGTACGTCATCTCGGTGAGCGCACCGGCCCGGATCGTCTCCATGCTGACCAGTTCGAACTCGGTGGTGTGCCGGACCAGCACGTCCTGGATGTCGGCGGTGTGGTTGCCCCCGGCGGGGACCTGGACCTTGACGACCTGCCGCTGCACGTTGAGCGCGAACCAGTTGAACCGGTACATCACCACGATGATCAGGCTGATCGCCACGGCGGCGGCGACGGCCAGGCTGTAGAACCGGGTGCCGCAGGCCATCCCGACGCCCATCACCAGGAAGATGAAGCCGACGTCGCGGGTCTCCTTGATGGCGTTGCGGAACCGCACCACCGACAGCGCGCCGACCAGGGCGAACGCCCGCGCGATGTTGGAGCCCACCACCAGCATGATCAGCGAGATCAGCATGCCCAGGATGATCAGCGTCTGGACGTACGACTGGCTGTACGACACGTTGCGGTGGGTGGCCCGGTAGACCCAGCCGATCATGGCGCTGAGCAGGAAGGACAACGACAGCGTGAGGGCGATGTCGCCCGAGCTGAAGGTGCCGGACAGGTCCTGGAACGTGATGTCCATCGGGGTTCAGGCCTCGTTTCTCGGGGTGGGGGCCACCAGGTCGGCGGCGGGATCGGCATCCTGGACGTGGAAGATCGAGCGCGGCACGCGACCGAACGCCTCGACGCTCTGGCAGTACTTGGAGACCCGCACCACCGACAGCTCGGCCCGGCCGGCCAGGTCGGTGAGCCAGTACGGGACCCGTTCGTTCGCCTTGACCTCGACGATCGACTTCGAGGCCGGAATGATCAGGCGGTTCTCGGCGTCCGCGCCGAGGTGGAAGTCGCGGTCCCGGCCGCGTACCCGGTGGTCGAGGGTGACCCGCAGGCCCAGGTCGGCCGCCTGACCGACGAACGCCTCACGCTGGTAGCCGGTCATCGCCACCGGACGCAGGTCGAGGCCGGAGACGAGTCCCAGCACCTCCTCGACGAAACCGCGCTGGGAGGGATCGTGGTCGATCATGACGCGCTCGTCGCAGAGTCGGCGGGCCACCCGGTAGGGCACGGCGATCCGGCGCTTCTGGGTGACCCGGTTGACCCGTTGCTTGATCTCGACGTGCACCGTCGCGTCGTCGGTCACGCCGGACCGGTCGCCGTAGTGGCGTACCCGCAGCTTGCGACGGAACTTCAGCCCCTCGATCTTCTCCCAGTAGAACCGCAGGTCGGTGGTGTCGTAGTAGACGCTCCAGACGCCGTAGCCACCGTCACCGCCGTGCGCGTCGGGCACCATCCGGGCGGCGAGTGCGGCCCGCAACGCCGGCACCTTCGTCGTCTCGACCAGGTACTTGATCTCGTACCGGTTGAACGCGTGCAGTTTGCTCGGTGCCCGGAGGGCGTGGCCGGTGTGGTCGGTGTCGCCGGGAGGGGGCGACGACTCGCGGTGCCCGCCGGCGGAGGGTTCGGCGGTGGTGGGCGGATCGGATCTGGGGGTCCGGCGGAGGAATCGTGGTCGCATGCGGTGGGCGCTCTCTGGTCGCGAAAGGGTCGCCGGCAGCTAAGGTGACCGGACCGGAAAGTCGATGTGAACGACCTATGAACGAGCTATGGATCGCGAATGTCCGACGGCGGTAAGGCTTTCGTAACGCCGCCGGCCGGCACCCGGCCGCCGTGCTCCGGCGAGACTGGGTGGCATGTCCCGTCGTCTGTTCCGTGCCCCGTTGACCTGGGTCGCCGTCGTCGTACTCGGTGTCGGGGCCGCCTTCGGCCTGTACTGGTTCCAACCCTGGAAGGTGGTGACCGACAACCAGGTCGACGAACAGCTCTCCGCAGTGGGCACCACCCCGGCCGAGGCGTCCGGCACCACCCCGACCGACGCCCCCGGCGTCACGCCCACCGGGGCCACCCCCGCCGGCAGTCCCACCAGCACCCGCCCGGTCGTGGTCAGCCGGGGGGAGTTCGTCAGTCACGAACACGACACCTCGGGCACCGCCCGGATCGTCCGCACCGCCGACGGCCGGCACCGGCTGGAACTGGTCGGGCTGGACACCTCCAACGGCCCGGATCTGCGGGTCTGGCTCTCCGACCAGCAGGTCCGCACCGGCCGGGCCGGTTGGCACGTCTTCGACGACGGCCGCCGGGCGGAACTGGGCCGACTCAAGGGCAACCGCGGCGACCAGGCGTACGCCGTCCCGCCCGGCACCGACCTCGCCGAGCTGACCAGTGTCACCATCTGGTGTCAGCGATTCGCGGTCTCGTTCGGTGCCGCGTCCCTGGTCCCGGCCGGTTGACGCTCCCCCACCGACCGGTCGGGACACGCCACCGATGATCCACTCCCGGGTCGGGAGTGGAGTGGCACTCTCGACCGATCGCCGGCCGGCTGAGAAACTGTGATCCGGCCAGCGAGTGAGGGGTACGGATGAGCAACGGTGCAGTGCTGCCCGAGGACGTGCTGCGGGACGCCCCCGCGTACGCGCCACGCCCCGGTGAGCTGGCCGATCTGGAGCTGCTGCTGAGCGGGGCGTACACCCCGCTGGCCGGCTTCATGACCCGCGCCGACCTGGCCTCGTTGCAGCGTCGCGGCAGACTGGCCGATGGCACGTCCTGGCCGGTCCCGGTGACCCTCCAGGTGCCCACCGCCGTCGCCGACGGGCTGGACCCGGCCGACCCGGGCCGGCGGACGCTGGTGCTCACCGACGGCGAGGGCGCCCCGGTGGCGGCCCTGGAGGTGACCGACGTCTGGCCGGTCCGCGAGGGCGTGGCCGGGCTGGGCGGCCCGGTGCGTCGGCTCGGCGACGGCGGGCACGGCCCGTTCCAGCGGCTGCGCCGGGGCCCGGACGAGATCCGTCCGCTGCTGCCTCCGGGCCGGGTGCTCGGGGTGATCGCCGACCGTCCGCTGCACCGGCCGCAGCTGGCGCAGATCGCGCACGCGGCGCGGACCCTCGGCGCGCATCTGCTGGTGATGATCCCGGTCGGCGAGGACGGCGTGGGCGGGCTGCCCACCGAGGCCCTGGTCCGCAGCATCTTCGCCGCCCGCGACCGGATGCCCCCGGCGACCCTGGTCGCGGTGCCGCTGCCCCGCCGGGCCGACGAGATCAGCGACGCGCTGCTGCGGGCCCGGATCTCCGCCGCCTACGGGGTGACCCACCTGCTGTCCACGGGCGGCATGCTCTCCGGGGCGGGGCTGCGGGTGCTGGTCCCCCGCGAGCTGGCCTACGACAGCCGGGACGGCCAGTGGCGCTGGCGGGACGACATCCCGCCGCGCAACCGCAAGCTCGCGCTGAGCGAGGCGGAGATCGACGACCTGCTCGACCGGGGTTTCCCGCTGCCCGAGTGGCACACCCCGCCGGCGGTGGCCAAGGAGCTGGGCCGGGCCCGCCCGCCGCGTCGGCACCGGGGGCTGGTGGTCTTCCTCACCGGGCTCTCCGGCTCCGGCAAGTCGACGATCGCCCGGGGCCTGGCCGATCTGCTGCGCGAGCAGGGCGACCGGACGATCACCCTGCTCGACGGCGACGTGGTGCGTCGGGAGTTGTCGGCCGGGTTGACGTTCAGCCGGGCCGACCGGGACGCCAACGTCCGCCGGATCGGCTGGGTGGCGGCCGAGATCGCCAGGCACCGGGGGGTGGGGATTTGCTGCCCGATCGCCCCGTACGCGCAGGCGCGGGCCGCGGTGCGGGAGATGGCCCGGTCGGCCGGGGCGGGTTTCCTGCTGGTGCACGTCGCCACCCCGTTGGAGGTCTGCGAGCAGCGCGACCGCAAGGGCCTGTACGCCCGCGCCCGCGCCGGCCTGCTCACCGGGATGACCGGCATCGACGACCCGTACGAGACGCCCACCGACGCCGATCTGGTGGTCGACACCACCGACCAGAGCATCGACGAGGCGGTGCAGGCGGTGATGACCCATCTGACCGAGACCGGCTGGGTGGAGCCGCGGCTGCCGTCCGCCTGACCTCGGGGTTCCACTTCCACCGCTGCCTGCTGCGCGCTAGTGTTCAATCTTGTTGGAACACGTGCGAGCGCGTGCAGGTGCGGGGGCCCGGGAGGTACGGCGGATGCTGGCGCGGCAGCGGCAGGCGACGATCCTCGACCGGGTCCGCACCGCCGGTGGCGTCCGGGTCACCGAGCTGGCCGCCGAGTTCGGTGTCTCCGACATGACCATCCGGCGTGACCTGGACGCGCTGCACGACCGGGGCCTACTGGCCAAGGTGCACGGCGGGGCCACCGTCACCGACCCGGGCTCGACCGACGAACCGGGCTTCCACGCCAAGTCCGTCCGGCAGGCCGCCGAGAAGGCCGCGATCGCCACCCGGGCCGCCGAGTTGGTGCGTCCGGGTGCGGCGGTCGCCCTCTCCGCCGGCACCACCACCGCCGAGCTGGCCCGACGCCTGGTCGACGTGCCGGGGCTGACCGTGGTGACCAACTCGCTGCCGGTGGCCGAGATCCTGCACACCGCCGGCCGACCCGACCAGACCGTGGTGCTGACCGGCGGGGTACGCACCCCGTCCGACGCGCTGGTCGGCCCGCTGGCCGTGGAGGCCATCCGCTCGCTGCACCTGGACCTGCTCTTCCTCGGCGTACACGGGATCACCGAGCGGGCGGGTTTCACCACCCCCAACCTGATGGAGGCGGAGACCGACCGGGCCCTGGTGGAAGCCGCCGACCGGCTGGTCGTGCTCGCCGACCACACCAAGTGGGGCACCGTCGGCATCTCCTCCATCGTCGGCCTGGGCGCCGCCGACGTGCTGGTCAGCGACGACCGGTTGGCCCCCGAGGCGCTCCGGGTGATCGACGAGAAGGTGGGCGAACTGGTGATCGTGACAGGCACGGGCCGGGCGACCGGGCGGGAGACGACGCGGTGAAGCGTACGGCGATCGAGCTGGCCGACGGCCGTGAGCTGATCTACTTCGACGAGCGGGACGACGCCGTCCGGGACCAGCCGGACCGGCGGGAGCTGCCGCCGCCCCCACCCGCCTCCCAGCTGCGCTACGACCCGCTCACCGACGAGTGGGTGGCGGTGGCGGTGCACCGGCAGACCCGGACCTTCCTCCCGCCGGCCGACCAGTGCCCGCTGTGCCCGTCGCGGGGCGACCGGCACAGCGAGATCCCCGCGCCCGACTACGATGTGGCGGTCTTCGAGAACCGGTTCCCCTCGCTGAGCCAGCGGATCGCCGACGAGCCGGCCGAGATCACCGGGTTCACCCCGGTCCGCCCCGGCCAGGGGCGCTGCGAGGTGGTCTGCTTCACCGACGACCACCAGGCGTCCTTCGCCAGCCTCTCCCCCGCCCGGGTCCGGCTGGTGCTCGACGCGCTGGCCGACCGGACCACGGCGGTCGGCGCACTGCCCGGGGTGGAGCAGGTGTTCTGCTTCGAGAACCGGGGCGTGGAGATCGGCGTGACCCTGCACCACCCGCACGGGCAGATCTACGCGTACCCGTTCGTCACGCCGCGTACCCGTTCGCTGCTGGCGGCGGCCCGCCGGCACGCGGAGCGCACCGGCGGCGGCAACCTCTACGCCGACGTGCTCGCCGCCGAGCGCGCCGCCGGTGACCGGGTGGTAGCCGCCAACGAGCACTGGACGGCGTACGTGCCGGCGGCGGCCCGCTGGCCGTTCGAGGTGCACGTCGCGCCGCACCGGCCGGTGCCGGACATCCCGGCGCTCGACGACGCCGAACGGGACGCCTTCGGCCCGCTCTACCTGGACCTGCTGCGCCGGTTCGACGGGCTGTTCGACCTGCCCATGCCGTACATCGCGGCCTGGCACCAGGCGCCGGTGCGGATCGACCGGGAGTTGGGTCACCTGCACCTGCAACTGTTCAGCGTCCGGCGGGCGAGGGACAAGCTGAAGTACCTGGCTGGTTCCGAGTCCGGGATGGGGGTCTTCATCAACGACATCGCCCCCGAGCGGGCCGCCGAACTGCTGCGCGCCGCCTGACCCCGCAGGCAGGGCGCGGGGGGCCCCGGAACAGGGCCCCCCGCGGGGAAGGGACGGCTGGCTGTGCTCGACAGCCGGGAAGGCTGGCCGGCCGGCACCGGTGCCGTGCGACGGCCGACGACAACCTCCCTGGACGCGACTGGCACCACGTCCACCCAGCTCAACGACCTTTTTCCGGGCCGGTGACGCGCCCGTCACCCGGACGGGTGGCGGCTGCGGCCTCCCGGTGCGGGGGCAGCGCGCGCCGGAGACGACGGAACCCGTCGGCGGTCCGCCGACGGGTTCCGTGGGTACGGGCGAGGGTCAGGCGCCGAGCTTGCGGGCCAGGTTCTCGTCGAGGGTGTTCATGAACTCGTCGGTGGTCTGCCACGGGGCGTCCCGCGAGATGAGCAGCGCGAGGTCCTTGGTCATCTGGCCGCTCTCGACGGTGTCGACGATGACCTGCTCCAGGGTGTCGGCGAACTCGGTGACCGCCGGGGTGCCGTCCAGCTTGCCCCGGTGGGCCAGGCCCCGGGTCCAGGCGTAGATCGAGGCGATCGGGTTGGTCGAGGTCTTCTCGCCCTTCTGGTACTGCCGGTAGTGCCGGGTGACGGTGCCGTGGGCGGCCTCCGCCTCGACGGTACGGCCGTCCGGGGAGAGCAGCACGGAGGTCATCAGGCCGAGCGAGCCGAAGCCCTGCGCGACGGTGTCGGACTGCACGTCACCGTCGTAGTTCTTGCAGGCCCAGACGTAGCCACCCTCCCACTTGAGCGCGGCGGCGACCATGTCGTCGATGAGCCGGTGCTCATAGGTGAGGCCGGCGGCGGCGAACTCGGCCTTGAACTCGTTCTCGAACACCTCGGCGAAGAGGTCCTTGAACCGACCGTCGTACGCCTTGAGAATGGTGTTCTTGGTCGACATGTAGACCGGGTAGTTGCGGTCCAGGCCGTACCGGAACGAGGCGCGGGCGAAATCCCGGATCGACTCGTCGTAGTTGTACATGCCCATGGCGATGCCGCCGCCGGGGAAGTTGGCGACCTCCATCTCCATCGGGGTGCCGCCGTCGGCCGGGGTGTAGGTGATGGTCACCGTGCCCGGGCCGGGGACCACGAAGTCGGTGGCCTTGTACTGGTCGCCGTGGGCGTGCCGGCCGATGATGATCGGCTTGGTCCAGCCCGGGACGAGCCGCGGCACGTTCGACATGATGATCGGCTCGCGGAAGACCACGCCGCCGAGGATGTTACGGATGGTGCCGTTCGGCGACCGCCACATCTTCTTGAGGCCGAACTCCTCGACCCGGGCCTCGTCCGGGGTGATGGTGGCGCACTTGACGCCGACGCCGTGCTCCTTGATCGCGTTGGCGGCGTCGATGGTCACCTGGTCGTCGGTGGCGTCCCGGTGCTGGATCGACAGGTCGTAGTAGTGCAGGTCGACGTCGAGGTAGGGCAGGATCAGCTGCTCGCGGATCTGCTTCCAGATGATCCGGGTCATCTCGTCGCCGTCGAGCTCCACGACCGGGTTGTTTACCTTGATCTTCGCCATCGGCCGGCGCTCCTCTCGGGGGACACGTGCTCAAGCAGTACGAGCGTACTGGAAACTGGTTCGCGGCACCGAGCCGGCCTCCACCCGGCGGCACCGGCCGGCGGAAAACGCCCTGTGCGCCACGGCCGGATCTGCCAGGACCACCGGATGCCGGCCAGCCGCACCCTCGGGTCTATCACGGTCCCCGCCCCACCGACGGTGAGGGACCGTTCTTCCAGCCCTGGACGGAGGCATTCCCCGGGGCGACCGCCGCACACCGGCGCGAAACCGACCGACGCGAACCCGCCTCGGTGACCGCCGACGGCCGGTGGTGGCTGCCGTTCCGCGCCTTCGCGCTACGCGACCGTTCCGCGCCTCCCGCGCCTCCCCGGTGATCAAGAGGTTCAGGTCACGCCAGACCGATCTCCTGACCTGAACCTCTTGATCACCCGGAGTCAACCGACCTGACATCCGCGATCAAGAGGTTTAGGTCACGTTGGGCCGGCCTTCTGACCTAAACCTCTTGATCACTCCAAGCCAGGCGGTCCTGCGGCGGTGATCAAGAGGTTTCGGTCATGCCAGCCGGGATTCCTGACCTAAACCTCTTGATCACCGGGGCGGGGGGCCGGGTGGGGCGAGGCGGGGTGGGGTGGCGGGGACGGCGCAGGGGCGGGACGGCTCCCGCCGTCCCGCCCCTGCGGCGGATGGTTCAGTGGATCACATGCTGGCGACGTCGGCCTGCTTGGCACGGACGGCCTCGGCGGCCTCCTTGAGGCTGGCCAGCTCGTCGGCGTCCAGGTCGGTCTCGACGACCCGCTTCACGCCCTCGGCACCGATCTCGGCCTCGACACCCAGGTAGACCCCGGAGATGCCGTACTCGCCGTCGACCCAGGCGCAGACCGGCATAACCGCGCCGGAGTCCTCGGCCACGGCCCGCGCCATCCGGGCAGCGGCGGCGGACGGCGCATAGTACGCCGAACCGGTCTTGAGCAGCGCGACGACCTCGGCACCACCGTTGCGGGTCTTGACGACCAGCTCCTCGATCTGCTCGGCGGGCATCGCGTCGCGCAGCGGCTTGCCGTTGACGGTGCTCTGCGAGGGCACCGGGACCATCGTGTCGCCGTGCGAGCCGAGGGTCAGCGTCTTCACCGACTTCACCGGTACGTCGAGGGCCTCGGCGACGAAGTTGGTGAACCGCGCGGTGTCGAGCATGCCGGCCTGGCCGAGCACCCGGTTCTTGGGGAACTGGGTGGCGAGCTGGGCCAGCGCGGTCATCTCGTCGAGCGGGTTGGACACCACGATGACGACGGCGTTCGGGGCGTACTTGGCGACGTTCTCGGCGACCTGCCGCACGATCTTGGCGTTGGTCTCCAGCAGATCCATCCGGCTCATGCCCGGCTTACGGGGCAGGCCGGCGGTGATCACGACGACGTCCGAGCCCTCGATGGCCTCGTAACCCTCGCCGCTGGGGCCGGTGGTGACGCCGACGACCTTGGTCTCGAAGCCCTCGACCGCGCGGGACTGGTTGAGGTCCAGCGCGAGACCCGCCGGCTTGCCCTCCACGATGTCGGTGATGACGACGGTGTCGAAGACGTCGTACTCGGCCAGGCGCTGTGCGGTGGTGGAGCCGTAGAAGCCGGCCCCGACGACAGTGACCTTCTTACCCATGGTCGTCCCACTCCCTGCTACCAGTCGGTTTTCCCGACCGTAACAGTCACCCCGGCACGGTTTCGGCCAGGGGCGGTGACCATCCCCGGGATGGGGCCAACGTCACCACCGCCCGGTTCCCGACGAACGGCGCGACGGGTGCCGGGCCGGGGAGACGGGCGGGGGCGGGGAGACGGGCGGGGGCGGTCAGCCGCGCTCGGCGCGTTCGACGACGTTGGTGAGCAGCATGGCCCGGGTCATCGGCCCGACGCCGCCCGGCATCGGGGCGAGCCGGCCGGCGACCTGGGCCACCTCCGGGTCCACGTCGCCGGTGTAGCGGCCCTTGCCGTCGTCGCCGATCACCCGGGTGATGCCGACGTCCACCACGGTCGCCCCCGGCGTGATCATGTCGGCGGTGAGCAGGCCGGGCACCCCGGCGGCGACGATGACGATGTCGGCGGCGCGGGTGTGTGCGGCGAGGTCGAGGGTGCCGGTGTGGCAGAGGGTGACCGTCGCGTTCTCGCTGCGCCGGTTGAGCAGCAGGCCGAGCGGGCGGCCGACGGTGTTGCCCCGGCCGACGAGCGCGACGTTGGCGCCGCGCAGCGGCACGTCGTACCGGCGGAGCAGCTCGACGATGCCGCGCGGGGTGCAGGGCAGCGGACCGTCGTAGCCGAGCACCAGCCGGCCCAGGTTCACCGGGTGCAGGCCGTCGGCGTCCTTGTCCGGGTCGATCATCTCCAGCGCCCGCTGGGTGTCCAGGTGCGCCGGCAGCGGCAGCTGGACGATGTAGCCGTGGCAGCCCGGGTCGGCGTTCAGTTCGGCGAGGACGTCGTCGAGCTGTTGCTGGGTGGCGTCGGCGGGCAGCTCGCGGCGGATCGAGGCGATGCCCACCTCGGCGCAGTCGCGGTGCTTGCCGTTGACGTACGCCTCGGAGCCGGGGTCCGCGCCGACCAGGACCGTGCCCAGGCCGGGGGTGACGCCCCGCTCGGCCAACGCCTTGACCCGTACCCGCAGCTCGTCCTTGATCTTGGCTGCGGTCGCCTTGCCGTCCAGGATGATCGCCGTCACGACCAGATCGTCTCATGGCCGGCGGACGGCAGGCCGACGACGGGGAACCCGTGACTTTCCGTGAGGTGCCATTACTCACCCTGAGTGAGGGTTTTCGGCCGACCCACCTGCCGTACGGGACGGACGGGCCGGGTCGGACCCGGTCCGGACATCCGGCGACCCCGTGCCGGGACAGGCGATCCGGGGCGACGTAGCACCGGAACCGCCCTCGACACCCCGCCAGCACGCAGGGATTTTGCCCAAAGCGCTATACCAGCGAAGGTCGTCGTCGACAAGGGCGTAGCCGGTGATCGCAACACTGTCGTTGTCGTCGGGCCGAGCCCGGCCTACCGTTGCTGAACGTTGCGCAGAGTCACCCAGCGCCGGGTCCGGCTGCGCTACGTCATGAGATGAGGAGACCCCCATGCGTGTGCGCAGGCTTGCCGCCTGGACCGCTCTCCCGCTCGCGGTGACGCTGGGCCTGGCGGCCTGCGGCTCGGGCGGCGGCAGCGGAACCGGCCAGTCCGACCCCGACGCGGCCGTGCGGATCGAGATCGCCGAGCCGCAGCACCTGGTGCCGACCAACACCAACGAGACCAGCGGCTCCCAGGTGCTCGCCGCCCTGTTCAGCCCGCTGGTCGACTACGACGAGGCCAACAAGCCCCACGAGGTGGCGGCCGAGTCGGTCACCTCGTCGGACAACAGGGTCTGGACGGTCAAGCTCAAGGACGGCTACACCTTCCACAACGGCGAGCAGGTCACCGCCGACAACTACCTCGACGCCTGGAACTACGGCGCGTACGCCCCCAACGGGCAGAACTCCAGCTACTTCTTCGAGAAGATCGCCGGGTACGCCGACCTCCAGGGCGACAAGCCGGCCGCCGAGCGGCTGTCCGGGCTGAAGAAGGTCGACGACCTGACCTTCACGGTGACGCTGACCGAGCCGTACAGCGAGTTCAAGTCGATGCTCGGGTACACCGCCTTCTACCCGCTGCCGAAGGCCGCCTTCTCGGCCCCCGGCGTGCTCAGGGAGGGCTACGAGCAGGCCCCGGTCGGGCAGGGCCCGTTCCGGATGAAGGGCTCCTGGCAGCACGACGCCAAGGTCGAGGTGGAGCGCTACGACGCCTTCCCCGGCGAGCAGCCGAAGGTGGGCGGCGTCGAGTTCCGGATCTACCAGCAGCCGACCGCCGCGTACGCGGACGTGCTCTCGGACAACCTCGACGTGATCAAGACGATCCCGACCGAGAACCTGTCCACCGCCGGCACCGACCTGGGTGACCGGTTCCAGCAGAGTCCCGCGTCGTCGTTGCAGGTGCTGGCCTTCCCGACCTTTGAGAAGGAGTTCAGCAAGCCCGAGGTGCGCAAGGCGATCTCGATGGCGATCGACCGGGACGAGATCACCAAGTCGATCTTCAAGGACTCGCAGCAGCCGGCCCGCTCGTTCGTCTCGCCGGTGGTCGCCGGCTACCGGGAGAACACCATCGGCGCGGCCGGCGAGTTCGACCCGGCCAAGGCGAAGGCGGCGTACGAGGCGGCCGGCGGCCCGAAGAAGATCGAACTGTCGTACAACGGCGACGGCGGGCACAAGGACTGGATCGACGCGACCTGCAACCAGCTCAAGGCCAACCTGGGCGTGGACTGCGTCGGCACCGCCGAGCCCAAGTTCGCCGACCTGCTGACCAAGGTCAAGGCGAAGCAGCCGGTGGGTCTGTTCCGGATGGGCTGGGTGATGGACTACCCGTCGATGGAGAACTACCTCGGCCCGCTGTACAGCACCAACGGCTCGTCGAACTACTACGGCTACAGCAACCCCGAGTTCGACAAGCTCCTCGCCGAGGGCGCCAAGGCACCGAACGAGGAGGCCGCGATCGCCAAGTACCAGGCGGCCGAGGACCTGCTGGCCGAGGACCTGCCGGTGATCCCGCTGCGCTACGGCCAGAACAACTTCGGCCACTCGACCAAGGTGAAGAACGTCCAGATGGACCTCTTCGACCGGGTCGACCTGCTGAAGATCGAGGCGGTCAGCTAGTCCGGGAGGGCGTCGGCGGCGAGCGGGCCGCCGGCACGTGCAGGCGCGTCGGCGGCAACGGGGCCGCCGGCGGGAGCAACGGGTCGGGTCATCGGTGGACGGTGACCCGACCCGCCTCCGTCTCCGCTACTTTTGGGCAAGACTGCACAGTATGTTCCGCTTCGTTCTGCGGCGTCTGCTCCAGATGGTCCTGGCCTTCTTCGGGACCACCCTGATCGTGTACGCCCTGATGTTCGCCGGCCAGGGCGACCCGATCCAGGCGCTGGCCGGGGAACGGCCGGTGACCCCGGCGCAGCGGGCGTACCTGACGGAGAAGTTCCACCTCGACCGCACCGGCGTCGGCGGCTTCCTCTACCGCTACCTCGACTACCTCAAGAACCTGCTCCAGGGTGACCTCGGGCAGTCGCTGACCGGCCGGTCGATCGGGGACATCCTCGCCGCCGCCTGGCCGGTCACCGTCAAGCTGGCGCTGATCGCGATGGCCGTGACGATCCTGTTCGGGGTCACCGCCGGGGTCCTCGCCGGCATCCGCCGGGCCAGCCTCTTCGACAACGCCACCCTGGTGCTGACCCTGCTGGTGCTGGGCATCCCCACCATCGTGCTGGCCCCGCTCGCCCAGTACCTGCTCGGCGTCCGCTGGCCGGTCTTCCCCCCGACCGCCGGCGCCGACCCCGACCTGTGGGCCCTGCTGCTGCCCGGCATCGTGCTCGGCTCGCTGTCGCTGGCCACCGCGCTGCGGCTGACCCGTACCTCGGTCGCCGAGAACCTGCGCGCCGACTACGTGCGAACCGCCCGGTCGAAGGGGCTGGCCCGGCGGCGGATCATCGGCGTGCACGTGCTGCGCAACTCGCTCATTCCCGTGATCACCTTCCTCGGCGTCGAACTGGGCAACCTGATGAGCGGCGCGATCATCACCGAGGGCGTGTTCAACATCCCCGGCGTCGGCTTCAACCTGTTCCGGGGCATCCGCACCGAGGACGGCCCGCTGGTGGTGGGCATCGTCAGCGTCCTCGTCGTGGTCTACCTCGTCGCCAACCTGGTGGTCGACGTCCTGTACGCCGTCCTCGACCCGAGGATCCGCTATGAGTGAACGCAGCGAGGTGCCGGCATGAGCGACTTCGAGACGGTGGCGGCGACGGAGGACCAGGCCGCCCGGCGCGGGGTCTCCGGCGAGCCCGGGACGCCCGACCGGGTCGGCGTACCGCACAAACCCCGCAGCCTGGCCGGGGACGCCTGGCGCGACCTGCGCCGCAAACCGGTCTTCTGGATCAGCCTGGTGCTGGTCGTGCTGGTCGCCGCGATGGCCGCCGTGCCGTCGCTGTTCACCGCGAACGACCCGCGCGACTGCGTGCTGTCCCGCCAGCACGCCGGGCCGTCCGGTGGAGCCGTCTTCGGGTACGACTTCCAGGGCTGCGACACGTACGCCCGCGCCGTCTACGGGGCCCGCGCCTCGCTGCTGGTCGGCGCGCTGTCCGCCCTGCTCACCGGGGCGATCGCGCTGGTCGTCGGGATGGTGGCCGGGTACTTCGGCCGCTGGGTCGACGCGGTGCTCTCCCGGGTGATCGACATCGTGCTCGGCATCCCGCTGCTGCTGGCCGCGATCGTGCTGCTCAAGCGGGTCAGCACCAGCAGCGACACGGTCCGGCTGTTCGCGGTGATCTTCGTGCTGGCGGTGCTCGGCTGGACCACCGCCGCCCGGGTCGTCCGATCCTCGGTGATCACCGCCAAGGAGCAGGACTACGTGGCCGCCGCCCGGATGCTCGGCGCGGGCCACGGCCGGATCATGTGGCGGCACATCCTGCCCAACGCGCTCGCCCCGGCGATCGTGGTGCTGACCATCGCGCTCGGCTCGTTCATCGCCGCCGAGGCGACGCTGAGCTTCCTCGGCATCGGGCTGAAGGCCCCGACCATCTCCTGGGGCATCGAGATCGACGCCGGCCGGGTGCACATGCGCGAGTCGGCGACGCCACTGGTCGTCCCGTCGGCCTTCCTCGCGCTGACCGTGCTCGCGTTCATCATGCTCGGCGACGCGATCCGCGACGCCTTCGACCCGAAGCTGCGGTGAGGCCGATGTCCACCCCGGGCGCGAGCGAGAGGCAGATCCGGTGACCGAGTCCGCACCCCGGCCCACGCCGGCCTCACCCACCCCGCCCGGCGGCCACCTGCTGGACGTCCGCGACCTGCACGTCGAGTTCCGTACCGGCGAGGGGGTGGCCAAGGTGATCAACGGGGTCTCCTACCACCTGGACCCGGGCGAGACGCTCGCCGTGCTCGGCGAGTCCGGCTCCGGCAAGTCGGTCACCGCCCAGGCGGTCATGGGCATCCTGGACACCCCACCGGCGGTGATCCGTTCCGGTCAGATCCGCTACCGGGGCCGCGACCTGCTCACCCTGCCCGAGGAGCAGCGCCGGCAGGTACGCGGCAAGGAGATCGCGATGATCTTCCAGGACGCCCTGTCGGCGTTGAACCCGGTCTTCCCGGTCGGCTGGCAGATCGGCGAGACGCTGCGCCACCGCGACGGGCTGTCCCGCGCCGACGCCCGACGGCGGACCGTCGAGCTGATGGACCTGGTACGCATCCCCGGTGCGGCCGGACGGCTCGGCGACCACCCGCACCAGTTCTCCGGCGGCATGCGGCAACGCGTCATGATCGCCATGGCGCTGGCGCTGAACCCGAAGGTGCTGATCGCCGACGAGCCGACCACCGCCCTCGACGTCACCGTGCAGGCCCAGATCATGGACCTGCTGGCCGACCTGCGCCGCGACCTCGACATGGCGATGATCCTGATCACCCACGACCTGGGCGTGGTGGCCGGCGTCGCGGACCGGATCGCCGTCATGTACGCCGGCCGGATCGTCGAGCACGCCGACGTCCGCCCGCTGTACCGGGCACCGGCCCACCCGTACACCAGGGGGTTGCTGGCCTCGATCCCCCGACTGGACGTGCGCGGCCGGGAACTGTCCACCATCCGGGGCCTGCCGCCGAACCTGATGCGCATCCCGGACGGCTGCCCGTTCCACCCCCGCTGCCCGTACGTGCAGCAGGTGTGCGTGGACGTGGTGCCCGACGACCTGGTCCTCGCCGACGGCCGGACCAGCGCGTGCCACTTCGCGCAGGAGGTCCACGATGACCGCGACCGCTGACCCGACCAATGTCCGGGGCGAGACCATCCTCGCCGTCGACGACCTGGTCAAACACTTCCCGATCACCCGGGGGGTGCTGTTCCGGCGGCAGGTCGGCGCGGTCCGCGCCGTCGACGGGGTCAGCTTCACCCTGCGCCGGGGCGAGACGCTCGGCATCGTCGGCGAGTCCGGCTGTGGCAAGTCGACCCTCGCCCGGGTGCTGATGCGGCTGGAGACACCGACCTCCGGCCGGGCCACCCTCCAGGGCCGGGACCTGCTCTCCGCCGCCGGGGGCGAGCTGCGCCGGCTGCGCCGCAACATGCAGATGGTGATGCAGGACCCGTACACCTCGCTGAACCCGCGGATGACGGTGGGCGACATCATCGGCGAGCCGTTCGACATCCACCCGGACGCCGCCCCGAAGGGCAGCAAGCGCGGCCGGGTGCAGGAGCTGCTGGACGTGGTCGGCCTGAACCCGGAGCACGTCAACAGGTACCCGCACCAGTTCTCCGGCGGCCAGCGGCAGCGCATCGGCATCGCCCGCGCGCTCGCCCTGCGCCCCGAGGTGATCGTCTGCGACGAGCCGGTCTCCGCCCTGGACGTCTCGATCCAGGCCCAGGTGATCAACCTGTTGGAGCAGCTCCAGGACGAGTTCGGGCTGTCGTACGTGTTCATCGCGCACGACCTGTCGGTGGTCCGGCACATCTGCGACCGGGTCGCGGTGATGTACCTCGGCCGGATCGTCGAGATCGGCACCGAGGAGGAGATCTACGAGCGGGCCACCCACCCGTACACCCAGGCGCTGCTGTCGGCGGTGCCGGTGCCCGACCCGCAGGCCCGGGGCGCGGCCGGCATCATCCGGTTGACCGGCGACGTGCCCAGCCCGGCCGACCCGCCGTCCGGCTGCCACTTCCGCACCCGCTGCTGGAAGGCCGAGGAGATCTGCGCCCGGGAGGACCCGCCGACCGTCCCCCGCCCCGCCGACCCGCACCCCAGCGCCTGCCACTTCGCCGCCCTGCGCGACCCGCCGGGCGGGGGGTGACACCGCCCACCGCCGCCGGACACACCTGCGGCCGAGCGCGGATGCCGCTCGGCCGCAGGTGGTACGCCGGGTCGGGCCCGGCCGGGTGGATCAGTGGAAGAAGTGCCTGGTGCCGGTCAGGTACATGGTGACGCCGGCCTGCTGGCAGGCGGCGATGGTCTCCTCGTCGCGGACCGAGCCGCCGGGCTGGACGATCGCCCGCACCCCGGCGTCGATCAGGATCTGCGCGCCGTCGGCGAACGGGAAGAAGGCGTCGGAGGCGGCGACGGAACCCCGGGCCCGCTCCGCACCGGCCCGGCTGACCGCCAGCCGGGCCGAGTCGACCCGGTTGACCTGGCCCATCCCGACCCCGACCGACGCGCCGTCCTTCGCCAGCAGGATCGCGTTGCTCTTGACCGCGCGGACCGCCCGCCAGGCCAGCGCCAGGTCCCGCAGGGTGGCCTCGTCGGCCGCCTCGCCGGTGGCGAGCTTCCAGTTGGCCGGGTCGTCGCCCGCGGCGTCGATCCGGTCCCGCTGCTGGACGAGGACCCCGCCGGTGACCTGCCGCCACTCGGCCGGCAGCGGGGCGAAGGCCGGGGCGCGCAGCAGCCGGATGCTCTTCTTGCCCTGGAGGATCTCCACCGCGCCGGGCTCGAACTCCGGTGCCACCAGCACCTCGGTGAAGATCTCCGCGACCTGCCCGGCCAGCTCCACCGAGACCGGCCGGTTGACGGCGATCACCCCGCCGAAGGCGGAGACCGGGTCGCAGGCGTGCGCCTTGCGGTGCGCCTCGGCGACGTCCGCGCCGACGGCGATGCCGCACGGGTTGGCGTGCTTGATGATCGCCACCGCCGGCTCGTCGGGGAAGTCGTTCGCGGCCCGCCAGGCGGCGTCCGCGTCGACGTAGTTGTTGTAGGACATCTCCTTGCCGTGCAACTGCTCGGCCTGGGCCAGCCCCGGTGGGCTGCCCGGGTCGGCGTAGACGGCGGCGCCCTGGTGCGGGTTCTCGCCGTAGCGCAGCGTCGCCTGCCGGCGCAGCGCCAGCCCGGCGAAGTGCGGCCAGCCGTCCTCGGCCGGGGCGGCGGTGCCGGCGAACCAGTCGGCGACCGCGACGTCGTACTCGGCGATGTCGGCGAACGCGCGGGCGGCCAGCGCCCGCCGCTGGGCCAGCGTGAACCCGCCCTCGGCCAGCGCGGCGACCAGCGCCGGGTACGCGGCCGGGTCGGTCACCACGGCGACCGAGGCGTGGTTCTTGGCGGCGGCCCGGACCATCGCCGGCCCGCCGATGTCGATCTGCTCGACGCACTCGTCCGGGGACGCGCCGGAGGCGACGGTGGCCTGGAACGGGTAGAGGTTGGAGACCAGGACGTCGATGCCGGCGATGCCGTGCTCGTCGAGCTGCGCGCCGTGCGACTCCTTGCGCAGGTCGGCCAGGAGCCCGCCGTGGATCTTGGGATGCAGGGTCTTGACCCGGCCGTCGAGGATCTCGGGGAAGCCGGTCACCTGCTCGACCGGGGTCACCGGCACCCCCGCGCCGGAGATCGTCGACGCGGTGGAACCGGTCGAGACGATCTCGACCCCCGCCTCGTGCAGCGTCCGGGCCAGCTCGACCAGACCGCTCTTGTCGTAGACGCTGACCAGCGCCCGCCTGATCGGGCGGCGGGAGTCCTGCGGGGCACTCACGGAACCGTGACCTTTCTTCCGGTGATCGTCCAACCTGCACGGACCAGGCGACCGACCTGCTCGACGAGCTGGCGGCGCTCGGCTTCCTTGATGCGCTCGGTGAGCGTCTCCTCGTCGTCGTCGTCGAGGACCGGCACCGCCACCTGCGCGACGATCGGGCCGGTGTCCATCCCGGCGTCGACGAAGAAGAGGGTGGCCCCGGTGACCTTGACGCCGTAGGCGAGCGCGTCGCGGGGGCCGTGGATGCCGGGGAACGCCGGCAGCAGCGTGTTGTGCGTGTTCAGGTAGCGGTCGCCGAAGGCCGCCAGGAACTGCGGCCCGACCAGCTTCAGGAAACCCGCCGAGATCACCAGGTCGGGCCGGTGCTCGGCGACGTGCGCGGTGAGCGCCTTGTCCCAGTCGGCACGGGTGGGATGGTCCTTCACCCGGTCGACGAAGGTCGGCACCCCGGCGGCGGCGGCCCGGTCCAGCCCGACGATGCCGTCCCGGTCGGCACCGACGGCCACCACCCGGGCCCCGTAGCCGGGGTCGGCGGTGGCGTCCAGCAGCGCCTGGAGGTTGCTGCCGGAGCCGGAGACGAGGACGACGAGGCGGGCGACGGACGCGGGCTCGGTCACCCGGCCACCCTAGCGGGCAGGTCGGCACGCCCATCCTGCGGGCGGCGACGTTTCGGGTGATCACGCGTGTCGCCCCGGCACGGTACGCTGCCGGTCGCCCGGTGGCCGGGTCGTGCCCGCCACCGCACCCCATAGCCAATGATCAGGTACGGACGCCGTACCGACGTGAACGAGGAGCACCTCAGATGCAGCCCGGTTTCCCCAACCCGCAGCAGCCGATCAACAACAACATGACCGCGTCGATCGTGGCCATCTTCTTCTTCTGGCCGCTGGCGATCCCCGCCATCATCAACGCCTCGAAGGTCAACCCGGCCCTGCAGCAGGGCGACTACGCGGGTGCCGAGGCCGCCGCCCGGGAGTCCAAGAAGTGGTCGAAGCTGGCCTTCATCATCGGTGGTGTGTGGCTCGTCATCGTGCTGCTGTGCTGCCTCTTCGGTGGTGTGATGGGTGCCATCGACGGCAGCAGCACCAGCAGCTACTGACGGCCCACGACTGAGGAGCAGCCGAGATGCAGCCCGGAAACCCCGGCCACGACCCGTACGGCCAGCAGCCCCCGCACGATCCGTACGGGCAGCAGCCCGTCCCGGGCCAGCCGCAGGACCCGTACGCCGCGCCGCAGGCACCGTACGGGCAGCAGCCGGCGACGCCGTACGGTGAACAGCCGCCGTACGGCCAGCAGCCCCCGCACGACCCGTACGGCCCCCAGCCCACCTCGGGCCAGCCGTACGGTCAGCCACTCCAGCCGGACCCGTACGGCCAGCCCGTCCACAAGGACCCCTACGGGCAGCAGCCGTACGCCGCGGCGGCCGGCTCCTACCCGGGGGCCGGCTACCCGACGCCGCAGGGGCAGCAGAACACCCTCGGCCTGGTGTCGCTGATCCTCGGCATCGCGTCCCTGCCGCTGCTCTGCTGCCTCTTCCTGGGCCTCCCGGTCGCCATCGGCGCGGTGATCACCGGCTGGCTGGGCATGCAGAAGGCGAACCAGGGCCTGGCCAGCAACGGCGGTCAGGCCAAGGCCGGCCTGATCTGCGGGGCGGTCGCGGTCGGCCTCGGCATCCTGCTGCTGCTGCTCAACCTCATCGGCAGTTTCACGCTCCCCACCTCGCCCTGACCCGGGCGGGCACGATCGAGGGGCGTCCCGGCACCGTCCGGGGCGCCCCTCGCCGCGTGTCCGGCAGGGCCACCCGGCGGTCGGGCCGCCGGTCAGTCCGGAACCGGGCGGGCCGGCCGTTCCTCGGTGCCCCGGGTCGGCCGGTGCCGCTCCCCGGCCGGGTCGGACCGTTCCGGAGCCCTCCGGGGGCGGCCGGCGGGCGGGCGGGGCCGGGCGGCCGGGCGGGCCGACGACGGCCGGTCGAGCACCTTGGCGGCGGCGGCCCCGAGCAGCGCGCCGACGGTGACCACCGCGGTCGCCACCGCCGCCACCTGCCACGGCACCGGGCCGATCACGGCCAGCCGGCCGCCGCCGAGCGGGCCGCCGGAGGCCGCCGCGGCGAGCCCGACGACCAGGCCGACCACCGGACCGGCGAGCGCGGCCGGGCCGAGCAGCGCCGGCCAGGCCGGCGGGGTCCACTCGTCGGCGTCCGGGCGGAGCAGCCGGCGAGCGAGCAGCCAGCCCGCCGTCATGCCGGCCAGCACCGGCACCGCCAGCAGCGCCGCGCCGAGCCCGTCGACCGGGCCGCTGGGCAGCCCGGCGAGCAGCGGTACGGCCGGCAGCGACCCGACGGAGACCTCGCTGAGCCGGACCGCCGTGCCGGTGCCGACGGCGAACCCGGGGCCGAGCAGGTAGGCCGTCGACCAGACGGTGGCGTTCGGCGCGTAGGCGAGGCTGACCAGGGTGATGCCGGCCTGCCCGGCGACCCCGGTCCGGTAGGCCCCGATCAGGTCGGCGGCGTCTCCGCCGCCGGTCGCCACCGCAAGGCCCGCCGCGCTCGCCCCGGCGGCGAGCAGCAGCAGGGCGGCGACCAGGCCGGTGCGGACCCCGTCCCGCAGCACCGGTGCGGCACGGTCGGCGACCAGGCGGGTGACCCCGGTGGTGCGGGCCGCCCCGACCAGCGCGGCCAGCGTGCCGAAGAGCAGCAGGGTCAGCCCGGACCGGACCGGGGACACCCGCAGGCCGCTGCTGTCGACGAGCAGCGCGGCCAGGACGCCGAACACGGCGTATCCGAGGCCGACCGCGAGGGCGACGGTGGCCGCCCGCCGGGGTGACCGGCCGTCGCGCGCGCCGACCGCGCGGCTGGCGTGCACCCCGGCCCGGGTCAGCCGCCAGAAGGCGAAGGCGCAGAGCGTCAGCGGGACGAGGCCGAGCCGGCCGGCGGTGGTCTCCAGCGGCACCCCGTGACCGAGCAGCCAGCCGGCGAGCCCGGCGCGCAGCGCACCGACCAGCGAGCCGGCGTCCTCGCTGAACTGGGCCAGCCCGAGCACCACCGCCACCGGCAGGTACGAGGTGACGGCGGCGCCGGCCGCGGCCACCCCGGCGGCGACGGGCAGCGGCGCCCGGGAGCGCCCGGACTGCTCCGGCCGGCGGGGTGCGGGTACCCGGGCGCCGCCGGCACGGCCTGGCGGCCGGCCGCCGGTGCGGGCACCGCTGGGCCGGCGGGGCTGATCAGGGGTGGTCGAGGACATCGGCTCTACTCTGGCATGCCGCGCCGGTGGTGGCTGCCCGTCGGGGCCGCCCGGGGCCGGCGAGTTCCGTGATCCACCGCCGTGGGGCCCCGATCCGGTCTAGCCTCGGCGCAGGGACGCGACCGAAGTCGTGGCACCGATCGCCCGGAGGAAGCCGTGAACGCTCCGTACCCACCGCCACCGGCCGCGGCCGGGCGGGACCGCACCACGCTCTGGGGGGTGCTCGGCATCGTCCTCGGCCTGATCTGCTGCGGAATCCTGGGCATCATCTTCGGTTACCTGTCGATCCGCGACGCCAAGCGGTACGGCCAGTCGCCGGTCCTCGGCTACCTGGCGATCGCGTTCGGCGTGATCAACATCATCGGCACCGCGATCTGGCGGGCCAGCGGGAACTACCCGCTCTGGAACAACTGAGGGGGCCGACCGTCTCCGGTCGACCCCCTGCGTCGCTCGCTCGGGTGGTGCGGTGCACGGCTCAGCGGCCGGACATCAGCTCCCGCATCAGCTTGGCGGTCTCGGTCGGGGTCTTGCCGACCTTGACGCCGACCGCCTCCAGGGCCTGCTGCTTGGCCTCGGCGGTGCCCGCCGAGCCGGAGATGATCGCGCCCGCGTGCCCCATGGTCTTGCCGGGGGGCGCGGTGAAGCCGGCGATGTAACCGACCACCGGCTTGGTGACGTTGTCCTTGATGAACTCGGCGGCCCGCTCCTCGGCGTCGCCACCGATCTCGCCGATCATCACGATGGCGTCGGTCTCCGGGTCGGCCTCGAACGCGGCGAGCGCGTCGATGTGGGTGGTCCCGATGATCGGGTCACCGCCGATGCCGACGCAGGTGGAGAAGCCGATGTCGCGCAGCTCGTACATCATCTGGTAGGTCAGCGTGCCGCTCTTGCTGACCAGGCCGATCCGGCCGGAGCCGGTGATGTCGGCCGGGATGATCCCGGCGTTGGACGCGCCCGGCGAGGCGATGCCGGGGCAGTTCGGCCCGATGATCCGGGTCTGCTCACCCTTGGCCACGTTGTACGCCCAGAACGAGGCGGTGTCGTGCACCGGCACGCCCTCGGTGATCACCACGGCGAGCGGGATGCCGGCGTCGATCGCCTCGACCACCGCCCCCTTGGTGAACTGCGGCGGTACGAAGATCACCGTGACGTCCGCCCCGGTCTCCCGCATCGCGTCCGCCACGGAGGCGAACACCGGCAGCTCGGTGCCGTCGAAGTCGACGGTGGTGCCGGCCTTGCGCGGGTTCACCCCGCCGACGACCGAGGTGCCGGCGGCGAGCATCCGCCGGGTGTGCTTGGAACCCTCGGATCCGGTCATCCCCTGCACGATGACCTTGGACTCCTTGGTCAGCCAGATCGCCATCGTCAGACCCCCGCAGCTGCCAGCTCGGCGGCCCGCTCGGCCGCGCCGTCCATGGTGTCGACCCGCTGCACGAGCGGGTTGCCGGCGCCGTCGAGGATCGCCCGACCGGCCTCCGCGTTGTTGCCGTCGAGCCGGACCACGAGCGGCTTGGTGACCTTCTCGCCACGCTCCTCCAGCAGGGCCAGCGCCTGGATGATGCCGTTGGCGACCTCGTCGCAGGCGGTGATGCCGCCGAAGACGTTGACGAAGACGCTGCGCACCGACGGGTCGGAGAGCACGATCTCCAGGCCGTTGGCCATCACCGCGGCGCTCGCGCCGCCGCCGATGTCGAGGAAGTTGGCCGGCTTGACGTTGCCGTGCCGCTCGCCCGCGTAGGCCACCACGTCGAGGGTGGACATGACCAGGCCCGCGCCGTTGCCGATGATGCCGACCTCGCCGTCGAGCTTGACGTAGTTGAGGTCCTTCTCCTTGGCGGCCTGCTCCAGCGGGTCCACGGCGGCCTGGTCGACCAGGGCCTCGTGGTCCGGGTGCCGGAAGCCGGCGTTCTCGTCCAAAGTGATCTTGGCGTCGAGCAGCAGCAGCGTGCCGTCGCCCGTCTTGGCCAGCGGGTTCACCTCGACCAGGGTGGCGTCCTCGGCGACGAGGGCCTTCCACAGCCCGACCGCGACCGCGACGACCTGGTCGGCGACCTCGGCCGGGAACCCGGCCGCGTCGACGATCTCCCGGGCCTTCGCCTCGTCCACACCCTCGACCGCGTCGATCGGGGCCTTGACCACCTTGTCGGGGGTCTCGGCCGCGACCTGCTCGATGTCCATGCCGCCGGCCACGCTGGCGATGCAGAGGAAGGTGCGGTTCGCCCGGTCGAGCAGGTAGGAGAAGTAGTACTCCTCGGCCACGTCCGCGGTCACCGTGATCATGACCTTGTGGACGGTGTGGCCCTTGATGTCCATGCCGAGGATGTCGGTGGCCCTGGCCACCGTCTCGTCGGCGCCCTCGGCCAGCTTGACGCCGCCGGCCTTGCCTCGGCCGCCGACCTTCACCTGCGCCTTGACGACCACCCGGCCGCCGAGGCGTTCGGCGATCGCGCGGGCCTCCTCCGGGGTCGTGGCGACGCCGCCGGCGAGCACGGGCAAGCCGTGCCGCTCGAACAGGTCCCGCCCCTGGTACTCGTACAGGTCCACGATTGCGCGTCCCGTCCCGTCTCCGCGGCGCGCCGTCGCGCCGCCGCCAGCGTTGTGGAAACTCCGTTGACGCCTGTCATCAGTTGAAACAGGCCATTGGCCGCAGCCTAGCGAGGTGGGCACCGGCGGCAACCGAGCGGGTGCGCGGTGTGCGGTAATGCACAGCGCGCCGCCGACGACTCGCCGGTGGCACAAATTGGTCCACAGGTTGTCCCACGCAAGGCGTAACCCCACCGTACGGGCGTCGTTGAGTCTGATGTCGGAGCGCTGATCAGCGCGAAGACGGGAGCGGCCGATGCCCTGTCGGTCGAGGGGTGGCGGCGGGGCATCGTGCATAGAAGGGCCGGGCGTGTGAGGGGTGCGTCCGGCCCTTCACCCTGCCCGGATTCGGCAACCCGCCCCTCCCGGCCACCGCCTCACCGTACGACGCGACGGCGGCGGCCCGGAACGGGTCCACCACCGTCGGTGTACGGACGGGTGCGGCGCACCCGCAGGTCGTCAGGCGACCGGCTGGGCCACGTTGGCGCGGACCCACTCGACGATCGACTGGGTGGTCGCCCCCGGCGTGAAGATCTTCCTGACGCCGATCTCCATCAACTCGGGGATGTCGGCGTCCGGGATGATGCCGCCGCCGAAGACGACGACGTCCCGCGCGTCCCGCTCGGCGAGCAACTCCAGCACCCGGCGGAAGAGCGTCATGTGCGCACCGGAGAGCACCGACAGGCCGACCGCGTCGGCGTCCTCCTGGATGGCGGTCTCGACGATCTGCTCCGGGGTCTGGTGCAGGCCGGTGTAGATGACCTCCATACCCGCGTCACGCAGGGCACGCGCCACCACCTTGGCACCCCGGTCGTGGCCGTCGAGGCCCGGCTTCGCGACGACTACCCGGATACGAGAGTTCATCAGCGCACACCCTTCACGGCTCCGCGGCTACCAGCTGAACGAACGGTAACCCGGCCCACCGGGGGTGGAGAACCCGGGCCGGACCCCTACCGTCCCGGCCCGCCCCGGGGAAGCCGGACGCCTCCGCCGATCGGTCACTGTGCGCGACGAACGGGCAGGAAGGGGGACAGCCGTCCGGCGCGTGGAGCTATGACAATGATGGACGGAAAGGGACAGAACGAATCGCCGATCCGGGGGGCACGCTTGTGACCGGAGCGGCGGAGGGCTAACGTGTCCACGGTTGTCATCAGGTCCACGGACGGGTGATGACGCGATCAACGATCGTCGGGGCGGCTGCGCCGATCGGTCGGAGGTTGCATCGGATCCCCGACAACGGAGGGTGTGCGTGCGCCAGCGCCTGTCGTCTGAGCCCGATAGATATCGCGGCCGTCGCCGCGTGCCCACCCCCCCGCGGAGCCGCTACGCGGCGGTCGTGACCACCGCTTTCGTCGGCGCCGGGATCGTCGCGCTCGGCGCGGGGGCGATGCCGGACGCCAAAAGCGTCAGCCCGTCGGTCCTCGACGAGCTGCGGCAGGCCTCGATCACCAGCCAGGACGCCGCCGCCCGTGCCGACGCCGCCGACCGGGCCACCCGCAGCGACGCCCGGGACAGCCAGCCGGGCGTCAGTGAGCAGGACCCGTGGCTGCTGCCCATGCAGGGCTACGACTTCAACTCCCCGTACGGCATGCGCTGGGGCAAGCTGCACACCGGCATCGACCTGGTCGCGCCGGAGGGCACCCCCTACGTGGCCATCCACTCCGGCACGGTCACCAAGGCCGGCTGGTTCGGCGGCTACGGCTACGCGGTGATCGTGCAGCACGCCGACGGCAGCGAGGCCATCTACGGCCACTCCTCGGCGGTGAGCGTGCACGAGGGCCAGCAGGTGAAGGCGGGCGACCAGCTCGGACTGGTCGGCAACACCGGCCACTCCTACGGCGCGCACCTGCACCTGGAGGTCCATGTCAAGGGCCAGCCCCTCGACCCGGTGCCGTGGCTGCAGGAACGCGGAGTGGACATCAAGCTGCAAGTCGAGGCGTACTACACCGAAGCAGCCGCTTCCTGACGCTCGGTAACGCCTGCTCACCGCCCGGATCTACGGATCCGGGCGGTTTTTCGTGCGGCCAAGTCTGCTGCGTCACACTCCGCAGTGTGACCGAGCCCACGGTCGGGCCGGTGGAGGCAACAGGTCAGACGACACCCCGACGGGACATAGCCGGTCAGGCCGCCGGACGATCCGGGCTACCCGTCGGTACCCCTACCCGGCCAGGCGCGCTTCGACACCCAGGATGGTCCGGGTCCGAAACCCCCTGAGTAGTTGAAGGTCCACCGTGCTGGAAGACAACAACCGCCCGGACGACGGCACCACCCGCGCCGGGAACCCCACCCGCACCGGCCCCGGAGCCCGGATCTCGGCCGCCGTGGTCCGGCACCGCAGGCGTCACCCGCGGGGCGTACGCACCCTGACCCTCGGCCTCGCCGCGCTGGTCGGCCTCGGCCTGGCCGGGGTCGCCACGGTCACCGCCCTGGACCGGGACGACACCCCCGAACCGGCGGCCGTCGCACTCGACGCCCGGGAGCGGGCCGAGGCCGCCGCCCGCGCCGACCGGTCTACCCGCGAGTCGGCCGCCCCGGCCAGCCCCACCGCCGTGCCGAGCCCCACCAGCGCCAGTCCCACCCCGACGGCCACGGCCACCCGAAAGGCCGCCGTGAAGCCGAAGGTCGCCGCGAAGCCCAAGGTCACCGCGCGGAAGACGACCGCGCCGAAGCCGAAGCCGTCCTGGGTGATCCCGATGGCCGGCGCGCAGATCACCTCCTGCTACGGGGAGCGCTGGGGCACCCTGCACGCCGGCATCGACTTCGCCCTGCCGGCCGGCACCCCGATCCGCGCCGCCGCCGCCGGCACGGTCGTCAAGGCCGGCGACGTCGGCGACGGCTACGGCATCTCGGTCTTCATCGACCATGGCAACGGCTACCTGACCCACTACGCCCACCAGAGCAGCGTGAAGGTCGCCGTCGGAGACCGGGTCGGCGTCGGCGAGGTGATCGGCTACGAGGGCTCCACCGGCGACTCCACCGGCCCGCACCTGCACTTCGAGGTGCACCAGGGGCAGATGTGGAACCAGATCGACCCGGCGCCGTTCCTGCGCGCCCGGGGCATCGACGTGGCCTGCTGAGCCGTACCACCGACGGGCCCGGCCGGCAGCACGCCGGACCGGGCCCGTCGGTGTCGGCTCAGAGCTTGTCGAGCGGGGCGTGCCGCAGCACCAGCCACATGGTCTGGTCGCCGAAGTCGATCTGTGCGCGGGCGCTCGGCCCGTGCCCCTCGACCGCGAGCACCCGCCCCAGGCCGTAGCGCTGGTGGTTGACCCGGTCGCCGGCCGACACCTTCGGCCCCTGCGGCAGCTCGCTGGCGGTGGCCAGCCGACTGGCGTCCACCCCGAGCCGTTTCGCCAGCTCCGCCGCTCTCGGAGTGCCCCCGGTGAAGCCGCTCCGCCCGCCGGGCGCGCGGTCCGCGCGCCCGCCGACGCCGCCGCCCCCACCGGCCCACGAGGTGTACGTCCCCTCGGTGCGCTCCCAGCGCACCAGCTCCGGCGGCAACTCCTCCAGGAAACGCGACGGCGGGTTGTACGACGGCTGTCCCCAGGCCGAACGGGTGACCGCCCGGGACAGGTAGAGCCGCTGCCGGGCCCGGGTGATGCCCACGTACGCCAGCCGCCGCTCCTCCTCCAGTTCCCGGGTGTCGCCCAGCGACCGCAGGTGGGGGAAGACGCCGTCCTCCAGGCCGGTCAGGAACACCACCGGGAACTCCAGGCCCTTGGCGGTGTGCAGGGTCATCAGGGTGACCACGCCCTGGTGGTCGGGGTCGTCGGAAGGGATCTGGTCGGCGTCGGCGACCAGCGCCACCTGCTCCAGGAAACCGGCCAGGGTGGCCCGCTCGTCGTCGGCGCCCAGCGCCTCGATCCGCTCGGTGTACTCCCGGGCGACGCTCACCAGTTCCTGGAGGTTGTCGACCCGGCCGGCGTCCTGCGGGTCGACGCTCTCCTCCAGCTCGGTCAGGTAGCCCGAGCGGGTCAGCAGCGCCTCCAGCACCTCCTCCGGGGTGCCCTCCTCGGCCAGCTCGCGGGCCCCGTCGAGCAGGGCGACGAACTCGGCGATGGAGTTGGCGGCCCGGGTGGAGATGCCCGGCGCCTCCCGGGCCCGGCGCAGCGCCGCGCCGAAGGAGATCCGCTCCCGGCTGGACAGCGCCTCGACGCACGCCTCGGCCCGGTCGCCGATGCCCCGGCGCGGGGTGTTCAGCACCCGGCGGAGGCTGACCGTGTCGTCGTCGTTGACCACCGCGCGCAGGTAGGCCAGCGCGTCGCGGACCTCCTTGCGCTCGTAGAAGCGCACCCCGCCGACCACCTTGTAGGGCAGGCCGACCCGGATGAACACCTCCTCGAAGACCCGGGACTGGGCGTTGGTGCGGTAGAAGACGGCGATGTCGCCGGGGCGGGTCTCCCCCGCGTCGACCAGCCGGTCGACCTCCCGGCCCACCCAGTCGGCCTCGGCGTGCTCGGTGTCGGCGACGTAGCCGACGATCTGCTCGCCCGCCCCGGCGTCGCTCCACAGCCGCTTGGGCTTGCGGGAGGTGTTCCGGTCGATCACCGCGTTGGCCGCGTTGAGGATGGTCTGGGTGGAGCGGTAGTTCTGCTCCAGCAGGATGGTGCGGGCGTCGGTGAAGTCCCGCTCGAACTCCAGGATGTTGCGGATAGTCGCGCCCCGGAACGCGTAGATCGACTGGTCGGCGTCGCCGACCACGCACAGCTCGGCCGGGGCGAGCCCCTCGGTGCCGGCGACCAGCTCCTTGATCAGGGTGTACTGCGCGTGGTTGGTGTCCTGGTACTCGTCGACCAGGACGTGCCGGAATCGGCGGCGGTAGCTCTCCGCGACGTGCGGATGCGCCTGGAGCAGGTGCACCGTCGTCATGATCAGGTCGTCGAAGTCCAGCGCGTGCGCCTCCCGCAGCCGCCGCTGGTAGAGCGTGTACGCCTCGGCCAGCGCCCGCTCGTTGGGGCCCGTGGCCCGGCCGGCGAACTCCTCCGGGTCGGTCAGCTCGTTCTTCAGGTTGGACACCTGGGCAGCCAGCCCCCGGGCCGGGTAGCGCTTCGGGTCGAGATCCAGTTCCCGGGCGACCAACTGCATCAGCCGGCGGGAGTCGTCGGCGTCGTAGATGGAGAAGGTCGACTTCAGGCCGGCGTGCTCGTGCTCGGCGCGCAGGATGCGCACGCAGGCGGAGTGGAACGTCGACACCCACATCAGCCGGGCGCGCGGACCGACCAGGTGGGTCACCCGCTCCTTCATCTCCCCGGCGGCCTTGTTGGTGAAGGTGATCGCGATGATCTCGCCGGGGTGGACGTCCCGCGCGGCGAGCAGGTAGGCGATCCGGTGGGTGAGCACCCGGGTCTTGCCGGAGCCGGCCCCGGCCACGATCAGCAGCGGTGAGCCGGCGTGGACGACCGCGTCCCGTTGGGGACCGTTCAGGCCCTCCACCAGGTCCTGCGGATCGAGGCGACGGGCGGGGCCGGGCCGGCGCGGCGGAACCGACTCGGGCTCGGGCGCGGGCGGGGACGCGGGGATGTCGAAGAGAGGATGCATCGCACGGCGAGTCTATGCCGTCGGCCGGACACTTCCCGCCCGCGCACGCCCGGCACGGATCGTGCCCCGCCACCGGGCGCACGCCCCGGCCGCCGACCGGCCGGACTGAGACGAACCTGTCACGGTGGCCCCACTGGCATCTTCCGCCCCGAGGCGCGACGATGACCCGGGAAATCCCCGCCTGCTCCCCCGTAGACGACTTGGGAGAACAAATATGAGTCACCCGCGCTCGCGCGGTCGGGCCGTGCTGCGTCACCTCGCCGCACCGGCCCTCGCCCTGGCCGTCGTGGCCAGCCTGCCCATCACCGGCCGCGCCACCACGCCGCCGGCCGACGCCGCCCCCGGTGCCGGCCTCGCCCCGGTCGCCGTCTCGTACGCCACCGCGACGGGTGGCGAGGTCAAGGGCCAGTTCCTCAGCTACAACGACTTCCACGGCGCGATCGACCCGCCCGGCGGCAGCGGCGCCACCGTCAACGGCACCCCGGCCGGCGGGGTGGAATACCTCGCCACCTGGCTGAAGAAGCTGCGGGCCGAGGCGAAGGCCGAGGGCCGGGTCACCACCACCGTCGGCGCCGGCGACCTGATCGGGGCCACCCCGCTGGTCAGCGCCGCCTTCCACGACGAGCCCACGATCGAGCTGATGAACCAGGTCGGCCTCGACGTCAGCTCGGTCGGCAACCACGAGTTCGACGAGGGCGTCAAGGAGCTGCTCCGGATCGACAAGGGCGGCTGCCACCCGGTCGACGGCTGCCAGGACGGCGACGGCTTCGCCGGCGCGAAGTTCACCTACCTGGCCGCCAACACCATCAACAAGAAGACCAAGCTGCCGATCCTGCCCCCGATCGACGTGAAGTTCGTCGGCGGCGTGCCGGTCGGCTTCGTCGGGGTCACCCTGGAGGGCACCCCGGGCATCGTCAACCCGGCCGGGATCAAGGACGTCACCTTCACCGACGAGGTGCAGACCGCCAACAAGTGGGGCGGCCTGCTCAAGCTGTTCGGCGTCAAGGCGATGGTGCTGCTGGTGCACGAGGGTGGCGCGCAGTCCGCGCCGCCGGCCACCCCGGGCGTCTCCGACTGCGCCAACTTCTCCGGCCCGATCGTCGACATCGTCAAGGGCCTGCGGCCGGAGTTCGGCGTGGTGGTCTCCGGACACACCCACCGCTTCTACTCCTGCTCGCTGCCGAACTCCTCGGGCAAGCCGAGCGTGGTCACCAGCGCCGGCAACAACGGTCAGCTGGTCACCGACATCGACTACTCGCTGGACCGGCGTACCGGCCGGTTCACCGGCATCACCGCGAAGAACGTGATCGTGGAGAACGGCGTGCGCAACGCCGACGGGACCTGGCAGCAGACCGGCGGGGTGTTCGCCAAGAACCCGGCGCTGGTCGACGCGGGCGCGAAGACGCTGGCCGACAAGTACCGCACCGCGGTCGCCCCGATCGCCAACCGGGTGGTCGGGAAGATCAGCGCCGACATCGTCCGGGATGCCCGGCCCAACGGGGAGAGCCCGCTGGGTGACGTGATCGCCGACGCGCAGCTGGCGTACACCAGGGGCGACGGGGCGCAGCTCGCGCTGATGAACCCGGGTGGCGTGCGGGCCTCCCTGGCGTACGGGGCGTCGACCGGTGGCGAGGCGCCGGGCGAGGTCACCTACGGCGAGGCGTTCACCGTGCAGCCGTTCAACAACCTGGTGGTCACCCAGACGTTCACCGGCGCGCAGCTCAAGGACGTACTGGAGCAGCAGTTCGTCGGCTTCAAGGGGCAGACCACCCAGCGCATCCTCCAGCCCTCGGCCGGGCTGACCTACTCCTACGACAGCACCGCGCCGGCCGGCTCGCGGGTCAGCGCGCTGGCCCTGAACGGCACCCCGGTCGACCCGGCGGCCAGCTTCCGGGTCACCACGAACGACTTCCTCGCCAACGGCGGGGACGGGTTCACCGAGCTGGCGGGCGGCACCGGCCGGACCACCGCCCCCGGCTTCGACGTGGACGCTCTGGTGGCGTACCTGGGTGCCGGCACGCCGGTCGCCCCCACGGCGGCGGACCGCATCACCCGGCTGGGCTGACCGGCGGGAAGGGCCCCTCGTCGGCGCGGGCGCGCGGCGACGAGGGGCCCTTCTCTCAGCCGTCCGGGTGCTTGCGCGCACCGGCCACCGGTCGGCATACTCGACGACGTGATCGAGCGGCAGTTCTTTTTTTACTACGGCACCGGGAGTCCGGCAGCCGTGGGTCGCGCCTGATCGACAGACCTACGAAAGCCCCGGGCTCGGAGAGCCCGGGGCTTTTTTCGTCCCGGGATCCGAACACCGGGCCCGAGACCCGAGGGGTACGACGATGATGACTGACGTGGTGGAGTCCAGCGGTGGCCCCGCGCGGCACGACGATCCGGCCGGGGCCGAGCCCACGGAGGCGGACCCGACCGGTGCCGCTGCCGCCCGGACCGGCACCGGCGACACGGTGGCGGCCGAACGGATCGTGGCGATCAGGGAACGGATCGACGAGATCGACCGTACGCTGATCGCGCTCTGGCAGGAGCGGGCGGCGCTGTCCCAGGAGGTCGGGGTGACCCGGATGGCTTCCGGGGGCACCCGGCTGGTGCTCTCCCGGGAGCGGGAGATCCTGGAGCGTTTCCGCAGCGAGCTGGGGGCCGACGGCACCCAGTTGGCGTTGCTGCTGCTGCGGGCCGGGCGCGGGCCGCTGTAAACGGCGACCCGGCGGACACGGGGTGCGGTAGCGGCACTGCGGTGGACGCGGGCCGCGGTGAGGGCGTCCCGGGGACCGTGGTGGAACGACGGACCGCCTGCCGCCGTCGGGTGGACGGTGGCAGGCGGTCCGGGTGGTGTCACGCCTCGTGCGTGGCGACGATCTCCCGCTTCTCGGCGAAGTGGCAGGCGCTCGGGTGGTCCGAGCCGGGGCGGATCTCCAGCAGCGGCGGCTGCTCGGCGCAGACGTCCTGCGCCTTCCAGCACCGGGTGCGGAACCGGCAGCCCGACGGCGGGCTGATCGGCGAGGGCACGTCACCGGTGAGCCGGATGATCGCCTTGTTCTCCCGCAGCGTCGGGTCCGGCACCGGCACCGCCGACAGCAGCGCCTGGGTGTACGGGTGGGTCGGCCGCTCGTAGATCTCGTCCTCGGTGCCGATCTCGACGATCTTGCCGAGGTACATCACCGCGACCCGGTCCGACAGGTGCCGGACCACCGACAGGTCGTGCGCGATGAACACGTACGACAGGCCCAGCTCGTTCTGGAGCTTCTCCAGCAGGTTCATCACCTGGGCCTGGATCGAGACGTCCAGGGCGGAGACCGGCTCGTCGCAGACGATCACCTCGGGGCGCAGGGCGAGCGCGCGGGCGATGCCGATGCGCTGCCGCTGGCCGCCGGAGAACTGGTGCGGGTACCTGTTGATGTGCTCCGGGTTGAGGCCGACCAGGTCGAGCAGTTCCTTGACCTTGTCCCGGCGGCTGCCGCGCGGCGCGACCTCCGGGTGGATCTCGAACGGCTCGCCGATCAGGTCGCCGACGGTCATCCGCGGGTTCAGTGAGGTGTACGGGTCCTGCATGACCAGCTGGATCTGCCGGCGCAGCCGCCGCAGCGCGCCACCGGAGAGCTTGGCGATGTCCTGGCCCTTGTAGTGCACCGTGCCGGCGGTCGGCTTCTCCAGGTTCATCAGCACCCGGCTCAGCGTCGACTTGCCGCAGCCCGACTCACCGACCACGCCCAGCGTCTCGCCGGCCTTGAGGTCGAACGAGACGCCGTCGACGGCCTTGACCTGGCCGATGGTCTTCTTGAACACGATGCCCCGGGTGACCGGGTAGTGCTTGACCAGGTCGCGGACTTCGATGATGTTCTCAGTCACGGTTCACCAGTTCCTCGGCGAAGTGGCAGGCGCTGGCCCGACCGGTGCCGATCTGCAACAGCGGGGGGACGGTCTCCCGGCACACCGGCTGCGCCATCGGGCAGCGCGGGTTGAACGGGCAGCCCGGCGGGATGTTCATCAGGTTCGGCGGGAGGCCCTTGATGGTGCGGAGCTGCTGCCCCTTCTCGTCCAGCCGGGGGATCGAGTTGAGCAGGCCGAGGGTGTACGGGTGCGCCGGCTTGGCGTACAGGTCGTAGACGTCGGCTTCCTCGACGATCCGGCCGGCGTACATGACCGCGATCCGGTCCGCGACGTCGGCGACCACGCCGAGGTCGTGGGTGATCAGGATCATGCCCATCCGGCGTTCCCGCTGGAGTTCGCCGAGCAGGTCCATGATCTGGGCCTGCACGGTCACGTCCAGCGCGGTGGTCGGCTCGTCGGCGATCAGCACCTCGGGGTCGAGCGCCAGCGACATCGCGATCATCGCGCGCTGCCGCATGCCGCCGGAGAACTGGTGCGGGAAGTTGCTGAAGCGGCCCTTGGCGTTCGGGATCTTGACCTGGTCGAGCATCTCGATCGCACGCTTCTTGGCGTCCGAGCGGCTCATCCCGCGCCGGACCCGGAACTGCTCGGCGATCTGGAACCCGACGGTGAAGACCGGGTTCAGGGCGGAGAGCGAGTCCTGGAAGATCATCGCGATGCCCTCGCCACGGATGCGGCGGCGCTCCTCGGCGGACATGGTGAGCATGTCCTTGCCGTGGAAGCGGACCTCGCCGCCGGTGACGAAGCCGGGGGGCATGTCCAGGATGCCCATGATGGTCTGCGCGGTGACGCTCTTACCGGAGCCGGACTCGCCGAGCACGGCGAGGGTCTCCCCCGCGTCGACGTGGTACGTGACCCCGTTGATGACCTTGGCGACGCCGTCCCGGGTGCGGAACTCCACCCGCAGGCCGTCGACCTCGAGCAGCCGACCGGAGGGGCGGCCGGATCCGTCGGCGCCGGGCGCGGACTGCTCGGACACGAGAATGTCGGACAACTCAGTCTCCCCTATCGGAGCTTCGGGTCGAGGGCCTCGCGGACCGCCTCGCCGAGCATGACGAAGCTCAGCACGGCGGTGACGAGGAACGCGGAGGGGAAGAAGAGCAGGAAGGGCGAGACCCGGAGGTAGTTCTGCGCTTCATTGATCATGATGCCCCAGGAGACCACCGGGCTCTGCAGGCCGATGCCCAGGAAGGACAGGGTGGCCTCGGCGCCGATGAAGGAGCCGATCATGATCGTCCCGTAGACCAGCAGCGGTGCCAGGCAGTTCGGCAGCAGGTGCTTGAAGATGATCCGACCGGTGCTGGCACCCATCGCCCGGGCCGCCACGATGTAGTCGGCCTCCTTGGTGGCGAGCACCGAGGAACGCATCAGCCGCATCACCACCGGCCAGCTCAGCAGCACCAGCGAGCCGATCACCAGGAGCTTGATCTCCCACTCGCCGTTGTCGGAGCCGGCGCCGTTGAACGTGGTGAGGATGACGATCGCACCGAGCACGAACGGCAGACCGAAGAAGATGTCGGTGATCCGGGAGAGCAGGCCGTCGATCCAGCCACCCTTGTAGCCCGCGATGATGCCGACCGTCCCGCCGATCAGCAGGGTGCCGATCGTGGAGAGCAGCGAGACCACGATCGAGGCGTTGGCGCCGTAGATGACCCGGGCGTAGACGTCACGGCCCTGCACGTCGTAACCGAACCAGGCGTCCGACGACGGCTCGACCCGGCTGCGGGCCAGCACGCCGTCGGTCGGGTTGCCGGAGGTGAACAGCGACGGGAAGGTCGACATCACCACGAAGAGCACGATGAAGACGGCGGAGATCCAGAACAGCGGCTTGCGACGCAGGTCGAGCCAGGCGTCGCCGAGCAGGCTACGCGGCTTCTCCTGCTTGCCGCCGGGGCCGGCGGTGGCCGGGGAGCTTGCCTCAGTCAACTGCTCGGGACGGGGCGTGCTCACGATCGAAGCGGCACTCGGGTCGCTCATGCCTGCACCTCGCTGCGCTCGGCGCCGGCCTGGTTGCCCGCGCACACTGCAATGACGGTTCGTTCGCTGCTGCGCTCACTCATAGCGGATCCTCGGGTCCAATGCGGCGTAGAGCAGGTCCACCAGCAGATTCATCACCAGGTAGACGAGCACCAGCACGACCACGATGGAGACAACGGTAGCGCTCTCCTTGGTGACGATCGCCCGCAGCACGGTGCGGCCGATGCCGTTGATGCCGAAGATGCCCTCGGTGATGATCGCGCCGCCCATCAGGGCGCCGAGGTCGGTGCCGAGCAGGGTCACCACCGGGATCAGCGAGTTGCGCAGCAGGTGGATGCCGACCACCCGGCGCATCGGGAGCCCCTTGGCGATCGCGGTACGCACGTAGTCGGCCCGGCGGTTCTCCGCGATGCTGGTGCGCGACACCCGGGCGATGTACGCCATCGACGCGCTGCCCAGCACGAAGCCCGGTAGGAGCAGTTCGGTGATCCGCATCTCGTTGGAGACGGTCGGCTTGACGATGCCGAGCTTCACGCCGAAGAACCACTGGAGCACGAAGCCGACCACGAAGACCGGCAGCGCGATCAGGAAGAGCGTGGAGACCAGGACCAGGTTGTCCAGGAAGCCGTTGCGGCGCAGGCCGGTGAGCACACCTGCGGTGAGGCCGATGACACCCTCGATGATCAGGGCCACCAGGGCCAGCTTGAGGGTGTTCGGGTACGCGGTGGCGATGATCTCGCCGACGTCGCGCCCCGACCAGGTGGTCCCGAAGTCGCCTTGCAGGAGGTTCTTCATGTAGGTGGCGTACTGCACGAACCAGGGCTGATCCAGCTGGAACTTCTCGGTCATCATGGCCCGGTAGTTGTCCGGGCAGCCACGGTCACCGCACTTGCCGGCGAACGGGTCCCCGGGGACCTTCCACACCAGCAGGTAGATCATCAGCGTCGTCCCGATGAACACCGGGACGAGTTGGAGCAGCCGTCTCACCAGATAACGGCCCATGGGGTGGTCCTCCTGACAAGGGGTGTGCCGGGGGCGGGGGTGCGGCCGACACGGGTGGCGACAACGTGGCGAGGGGGTGGGGTGCACCCACTCGCGGAACGGCCCCGGGTCGGGCTCACCGGTAGGCGAGCCCGACCCGGGGTCAGACCGTTCGGATCAGAGCTCGACGGAGGTGATGTCGAGCTCGCCGACGTTGGTCAGCTCCATCTTCTTGATCTTCTCGGAGTGACCGGACTGCTGGCCACCGAAGTAGATCGGCATCGACGGAACGTCCTGGTCGACCTTCTCGACCGCCTTGGCGAACAGCTCGTGCGAGGCCTCCAGGCTCGGGGCGGAGCTGGCCTGCTTGGCCAGGGCGTCCACCTCGGGGTTGCTGTAGAGACCGTCGTTCGAGGAACCACCGGTCACGTAGAGCGGGTTGATCCAGTTCTCCACGTCCGGGTAGTCCTGCTGCCAGCCGGCACGGTAGGCGCCGTCCATCTTGTGGGCGTTGATGTTCTGCCGGAAGACCGCGAAGGTCGGCACACCGACGGCGACCGCGTCGATACCCAGGTTGGTCTTGATCTGCTGGGCGACGGCCTCCATCCAGTCCTTGTGGCTGGCGTCGGCGTTGTAGTACATCTTCAGCTGCCCGGTGAAGCCACCGGCCTCGGTCAGCAGGGTCTTGGCCTGGGCCGCGTCGAAGGAGCACGCGGTGCAGTTGCCCGGCTTGGCACCCGGGGTCAGCGGGTTGGCCCAGCTGTCGGCCGGCTTGCGGTTACCGAAGAAGATCTTGTCGGTGATCTCCTGCCGGTTGATCGACAGCGAGATCGCCTTGCGCAGCTTCGGGTTCTGGAAGCGCTTGTCGTAGATCGGGAAGGCGATGATGCCGGTCGACGGCGTGGTCGACGGGATCGCCCGGTCGCCCAGGTCGGCCTTCCACTTGTCGCCGGCCAGCGAGGAGACCGGCACCTGCTGCTGGAAGTCCAGGTTGTTGGAGACCAGGTCGTTGTAGGCCGCCGTGTCGTCCTGGTAGATCTTGACGGTGACGTCCTTGATCTTCATCTTGTCGCGCAGGTTGTAGTCGTCGAACCGCGTCAGCTTGATCGCGACGTTGTTCTCCCACGAGACGAAGCTGACCGGGCCGTTACCGATCGGCTTCTTGCCGAAGGTCTCGGCGCCCTGCGAGAAGAAGGCGTCCGGCAGCGGCATGAAGGTGCTGTAGCCGAGCTTGGTCGGGAACACGGCGGTCGGCGCGGCGAGCGTGACCTCGAAGTTCCAGTCGTCGACGACCTTGAGGCCGGACATCTCCTTGGCCTTGGGCTCGGGGGCCTTCTTCGGGCCGTCGCCGTCCGGGTCGGAGGTGTTGACGTCGGCGAAGCCGGCGATGTCGGCGAAGAAGCTGGCGTTCTGCGCGCCGTTCGGCGAGTACGCGCCCCAGTTCCAGGCGTCCACGAAGTTCTTGGCCTTGACGACGGTGCCGTCGTGGAACTTCGTGTTC
Source organism: Micromonospora sp. SCSIO 07396 (assembly GCF_053667945.1). NCBI lineage: Bacteria > Bacillati > Actinomycetota > Actinomycetes > Micromonosporales > Micromonosporaceae > Micromonospora > Micromonospora sp. SCSIO 07396. Next base: position 127,981 of record NZ_CM132210.1, on the reverse strand, counting down.
TGCTTGATCTTGATCTTGTAGACCTTGGAGTCGCTGGTCTCGATCGACTCGGCCAGCGCGTTCTGCGGCGCACCACCGTTGTTGGGGTACTCGACCAGACCGGTCCAGAGCCAGTCGATGATCTTGCCGCCACCGGTCTCGGTGGTGTTCGCCGGAACCAGGGGGTTCTCCGGCTCGGTGCCGTCGATGACGATGGCACCGTCCGAGCTGCTGGCGCCGCTGCTGCCTTCGTCGTCGCTACCGCTGGAGCAGCCGGACGCGATGAGCGCGAACGCCGCACCCATCGCGATGGCGCCGCTCGCCCGCTTCGAGACTCTCATTCCGAGGGGCCTCCTCTTTCTAACCTGGTTCCGTCGTGGGTTTCACGCACGTTGGGGGGTGACACCGCACGGCGATCATGTGTTACAGATCACCGGTTACCGCAGAGAAATCGGGACACCCCAGGGGTACCGATCCGCCGGGCCACCACACTCCCGCACTCGGCCCCCGGGCAGGCTCGACGACCACGATCCGTGCCATGGGCAGCGGTGACGTGGTCGGTCGGGACACACGGGTGCCTCACGTCAGGGGTGAGGTGCTGCCACTGTGACACCCACCGGCCCATTACGTGAAGGTGCCGTTATCAAGCCGTTAGTTGCCCGCCATGTTGCCGATACTTGAGAAAAGATCATGAGATGCCCTGGTCGTACCGCTCTGAGCAGGAAAGACAGCAAGTCTGCTGCAGCAGGTAGTGACCGACGGGTAGCAAGTGTGAGCTTTCCCGCCGTCCCGTCACGACGGTTGGACGTCCACCGAGAGTTGCCCGATTTCGACCATCCGGATGATGGCAACTTCCGCCGCGCGGAGACAAGTCCCGGCCGGCCGGCCGACGACACCGGCGCAGGTCCGCACCGGTCCCTCCGGACCGCGTGACCACCCGGACGGCGTCGCCGGACCGGAACACCCCCCGACCCGACGGAAACGCGCCGGAGCACCCCCGACGGAAACGGGCCGGCCCCGGCACCATCGGGGTGCCGGGGCCGGGGTGTCCGTACCTCAGACGGTGAAGCGGATCCGGCGGCGGCGGACCAGCAGCACCGCCACCGCGCCGAACGCGAGCAGCGCCATCCCGGCCAGGGCGGCCAGGGCGATCGGCGACCCGGTCAGCGGCAGGCCGCCGCCGTTGCTGGCCGGCGAGGTCGACGGAGCCGGGCTGGCCGGCGGCGACGAGGAATCCGCCGGGGTCGACGGCGACGGGGACGCCGCCGAGGACGACGGGGAGGGCGACGGCGACGGCGACCCGGACGGCGAGGCCGACGGCGACGGCGAGGCCGGGGCGGCGGCGAAGGTCGCCGCCGCGTCGGCGGTGACCGAGGTGCCGGTGCTGCCACCCAGGATCAGCTTCTGCTTGGCGTTCTTGCCGCCGGAGAAGAGGAAGACCCGCCCGAAGGAGACCGAGTCCGGGGCGGAGACGGTCACCGTGACCCGGCCGGCGGCGGTGGCGGTCAGCCAGAACCGGCCACCGTTGGTGGTCGCGGCGACGGGACGCCCCTCGGCGTCGACGGCGCTGCCGCCCTCGACCTTGAGGGCGATCTCCCCGGCCGGTCCGTGCACGGTGAACGGCCCGGCCCGCCCGCCGGTGGTCGCGCTGGCCGAGGCCGGATCGAGGCTCAGCTCGGCCTTCGGCTCCGGCTGGTCGGTGGCGTTGCGCACCAGGTAGTCGTGCACCCGGCGGATCACGTCGTACTCGGCGGCGACGGTCAGCCCCCGCTCCCAGTCACCCAGGGTGATGCCGTCGCTGAACTGCCAGACGGCCGTCTGGGTGCCGAAGTAGAGCAGCGTGTCGCGCCGGGAGTCGGGCAGCCCGGCGGGCAGGGTGGCACCGGCCGCGGCGAGCAGCTTCGCCCGGTCGGCGTTGGGGTAGCCGTGGGTGAGCACCCACTGCACCCGGCCGAGGTTCTTCACCTCCGACTCGTCCCAGCTGCCCTCGGCGTACTCGCCGTTGCGGGCCACCGGGGTGTGGAAGTCGATGCAGAAGACCGGCACGGTGCCGTCCTTCAGTTCCAGGGCCAGCGCCGAGGTCTTCTGCGCCCGACCGTCCAGCTTCAGGGTGACGCTGGTGCCCGGCACCGCCCGCGCCACGCCCTTCGTCGCCGGCTCGGCGGCGGCCGGACCGGCTGCGGCGAGCACCAACGCGCCACCGGTGACGAGCGCCGTGACGGTACCCGCCCAGCGTCGTCCTCGTTCTCCGAACATCAGTTCCGTGCACCTCTCCCCAGGGGTTGGCCCGCTCCGGGCCGGTGTGCGTCGCCCCCGGGCGGGGTCGTGACACCACCCGCACGCGCGAAGGCGACGGGGCATTATGCGACACGAATTGATCTCTTGTCAGCCCTGGGATGATGCTCCCGGAATGGGAGGTGTCAGACGAGTCGTCGGTCCGCCGCCCAGCGGGACAACTCATACCGGTTGGACATCTGGAGCTTGCGCAGCACGTTCGACACGTGCGTCTCGACCGTCTTGATCGAGATGAACAGCTCCTTGGCGATCTCCTTGTACGCGTACCCCCGGGCGAGCAGGCGCAACACCTCGCGCTCGCGGTTGGTGAGCTGGTCCAGCTCGGGGTCGGCGACCGGGGCGTCCGGCCGGGCGGCGAAGGCGTCCAGCACGAATCCGGCCAGCCGGGGGCTGAACACGGCGTCCCCGTCGGCCACCCGGCGGATCGCGTCGGTCAGCTCGTCCGGGGAGATGGTCTTGGTCACGTAGCCCCGGGCGCCCGCCCGGATCAGCCCGATCACGTCCTCGGCGGCGTCGGACACGCTCAGCGCGAGGAACTTCACCTGCGGGTGGCTGCGGCGCATCGCGTCCAGCACCGCCCGCCCGCCGCCGTCGGGCATGTGGACGTCGAGCAGCACCACGTCCGGCCCGGTGGCGGCGATCCGGGCGACCGCCTCGGCCACCGTGCTCGCCTCCCCCACCACCTCGACGTGCGCGCCCAGCTCGGCCCGGACCCCGGCCCGGAACATGGCGTGGTCGTCGACCAGGAAGACCTTCAACCGGTGCGCCCGGTCCGCCGTGCCCGCCCCCGCATCCATCGGCTGTTCCGCCATCTCAGCTGCCCCTTTCCGCCGTGGAGCCGGTGCCGGTGATCGGCAGCATCAACCGGACCTCCGTCCCCTCTCCGGGCTCGGAACGGATCTCCGCCCGGCCACCGTGCCGCTTCATCCGCCCGATGATCGACCCTCGGACCCCGTGCCGGTGATCCTCCACGGTATCCGGGTCGAAGCCCTTGCCCCGGTCCCGGACGAAGACGCTCACCTGCTCCGGTTCGACCTCGGCATAGAGCGACACCGTCTGCACCCCGGCGTGCCGGGCCGCGTTGACCAGCGCCTCCCGGGCCGCCGCCACCAGCGCGCCGACCCGCTCGTCGGTCCCCCGGTCACCCACCACCACCGCCTCGACGGTGATCGCGAAGGTGTCCTCCACCTCGGCGGCGGCCTGCTCCAGCGCCGCCGCGAACCGCTCGGTCGGCGAGGCGGTCGGTTTGTAGAGCCAGTTGCGCAACGACCGCTCCTGGCCCCGGGCGAGTCGCTGCACCGTCTTGACGTCGCTGGCGTTGCGCTGGATCAGGGCGAGGGTGTGCAGCACCTGGTCGTGCACCATGGCGGCCAACTCGGCCCGCTCCTGCTCACGGATGCGCCCCTCCCGCTCCGAGCGGAGCTGGTTCCAGATGCGCCACAGCATCGGGGCGGCCACCACCCCGACGCCGACCAGCCCGACCAGCGCGAAGATCACGCCGTTGACCACCGCGTCGAGGTTCTGCACCGGGGAGTAGACCGCCGCCACGCCGATGATGCCGACGGCGACCAGCACCGCGCCACCGGCGAACCGGAGCACGAGTGCCCGCCTGTCGGTCTCCTCCACCACCGCGCCGAGCCACGGCACCGGCATCGAACCGCTCCACTGCCGACGACGCTCCGGCGCGGCCTGGTGCCAGATCACCCCGGCACCGACCGCGATGATCGCCACCAGCCAGCCGGCGGTGCCCGCCGCGCCGACCGAGTCGAAGACCAGCACCTGGACCAGCAGCACACCGAGGCCGATCGCCACGAACGGCAGCAGCTGCCCGGGGTCCCGCCGGGGCGGCACGGCGGTGTCACCCGGCCGCAGCGGCACCACCGCCCAGAACGCCGCGTACAGCAGCAGGCCCAGGCCGCTGAGCCCGAGCAGCACCATGAACGCGACCCGGACCCGCAGCACCGAGATGCCGAGGTGGTCGGCGATGCCGGCGGCCACCCCGGCGGCCAACCGGTGCTCCGGCGCCCGGTAGAGGCGGGGTGGCGGCGGGGTCACGACGCTGATGGGAGGCTCCCCTGATCACGGTGGGTGGCGGACGGACACCTGGCGGTACGGTGCCGCTCCGATCGTCACACGCCCGGGACGCCGCCGACCACGGGGACGCCCCCGACATCCGCCTCCCGGGATCTCAGGGTGGGGTCAGGGTCGGTTCCGGAGGTGACCCGGCCCGACTGCGGCGCAGGATCGAGTCATGACCGAGGACCCCGCCCTGCCGCCGTACCCTCCGGTGGCCACACCGGGTGGTACGCCGCCGCCCGGTCCCGCCGCCGGGCCGGACCCCACGGCGCCCGCGTCGCCCACGGGGGGCGACGACGCGCCACCACCGCCCGGTGGCTATCCCCCGCCGTCCGGCGGGGCCAGCTTCACCTCCCGGTACGGCCTGGTCCGGCCCCGCGACGGCCGCTACCTCGCCGGCGTCTGCGCGGCGATCGGCCGGGCCACCAACACCGACCCGGTGCTGTGGCGGGTGCTGCTCGCCGTGCTCGGGTTCTTCGGCGGGGTCGGCATCCTGGTCTACGTGGCCGCCTGGTTGATCATCCCGGGCGAGGGCGACAGCGCCTCCCCGCTGGAGTCGATGCTCGGGCGGGGCCGGTCGAGCATGTCCCCGATCACCGTGATCGTGCTGACCATCCTGGTCGCGGTCAGCTTCGGCTACATCGTCACCGACGCGTTCCGGGCGGTGCTGCTGGGCGCGGCGATCCTGATCGGCGGCGCGCTGCTGCTCAACCGGGACGGCCGGTCCGGCTTCGCCACCGCCGGTCCGGCACCCGCGCCGGCCGGACCGCCCGGACCGGTGCCCCCGGTCGGTTACCCGGCACCCACGCCGTTCACCCCGCCCGCACCCGCCGTGCCGTTCCCGGCCGGTGCCCCGACGGCCGCCCGGGCGGGCGGCGCGGTGGGCTGGCCGGCGCAGGGCCCCACCGCTGCGCTGCCGCCCTGGCCACCCGCCCGGCCGATGGAGGTCACCGCGACCCGGGCGGAAGCGCCGGGCTGGCCGCCGCGCCCACCGGTGCCCGGCCGATCGGCCGGCACACCGGTGGCCGTCCCGCCACCACCCGGTACGGGCTACCGGCCGCCGTTCGCCCCGCACGGCCCGTACGCCGGGTCGGGCCCGCCGCCGCCCGCACCCCGGGTCAAGCCGCCGAAGAAGCCGAAGGAACGCTCGGCCCTGGGTGCCGCCACCTTCTCGCTGATCTTCCTGGTCCTCGGCGTGGTGGCCATCCTGGACCTGCTGGACGTCTTTCCGATCGGCGCGGCCGGCTACTTCGCGGCGGTGCTCGCCACGATCGGGCTCGGCCTGCTGGTGGGCACCTGGTTCGGCCGGGCCCGCTGGCTGATCGCCCTCGGTCTGGTCGCCGCCGCCGCTCTCGCCGTCGCCACCGTCGCCGAGTCCTACGACCGGGTCAGGGGCGTCGACGGGGCGGTCACCTGGGCACCGGCCAGTTACCGGGAACTGGCCGACCGCTACGAGAACAGCTTCGGCGACACCACCCTGGACCTGCGCGCGGTGGACTTCGACAAGCAGGACACCGACCTCACCGTGGTGGTCAACTTCGGGGAGGCCACCATCGTGGTCCCGCCGAACGTGGACGTCACCGTGGTGACCAACGTCAAGGCCGGGGAGGCGACCGTGTTCGGGCGACGTAGCGCCGGATTCGAGGGACAGGCACGGCAGGTCACCGACCTGGGTCCGGACGGGACCGGCGGTGGCACGCTACGGCTCACCGTCCAGGTCAACGCCGGCAACCTGGAGGTGACCCGGTGAAGGCCCACCGCACCGACCTGGTGTCGTTCGTCTTCGGGCTGCTCTTCGTCGGCCTTGCCCTGTGGTGGCTGCTGGCCCAGATCCTCGGGTTGGCCCTGCCGGCCGTGGGCTGGTTCCTGGCCGGCGCGCTGGTGCTGATCGGGCTGCTCGGCCTGGTCGGCGCGGTGCGATCGGCGCGGACCGTCGACGCCGGGTCCCCGGCCGCCGACAGCGCCGCGACCCCCACGCCGGCCCCGGTCGACCCGGTGGGCGGGCAGGTCGGCGACCCGGCGGACGAGCCGGGGCGGCCGGACACGGTGGAGCGTCGACCGGACGAGCCGGCCCGGATCGGCGACGGGGACACCCGGCGGTGGCCGGCCGACGACCCGGTCACCGGGCCACCCGGCACCCCACCACCGCCGCCGAGCTGACCGCGCCGGTGCGGACGGCCGCCGCCGGCTCGTATGCTGGCCGGGGAGATCCCGCCTCCGTCGGCCGAGCCCCGCCGGTGGCCGCGCGCGAGAGGCGGCCCGGCACCGGCCCGGGTGCGCCTCGTCGGGCACCCGAGGCGGTCCCGCCGCGACGTCCGCCTACCCCGTCAGGAGCCCGCCCGACATGACCCAGTCCCCCGCCGTGCGCCCCTCCGGTCCGTCCGGTCCGGTCCGCATCGGCGAGCGTGCCGCCCGTACCCTCGTCGCCGAACTCGCCCGCCGCAACGACCCGAAGGCCGCCCTGCTGGTGGGCGCGGCCCCCGGGGCCACGGTCCTCGCCGCGGCGATCGACGCGCTGCTGCCGGGCGACACGCTGACCGTCGTGCCGGCCGCGACGACCGACGCCGCCACGCTGCGCGACCACGTGACGGCCCAGGGCCGCTGGGTCGCCGACCGGGTACGGGTGGTCGACTCGCTGGCCGAGGCGGACGCCGCCGAGCTGGTCATCGCCGCCGAGCCGTTCACCGGCACCGGTGAGCAGACCCGCGACGCCGTCGACGGCCTCACCAAGTACCTGACCGACGGCGCGGTGCTCAGCGTCGCCGCGCCGGTGTTCCGTACCGGAGGGGCCGCCGCCGAGCTGGACCGGTACGGCGTGCTGCACGGCGTCCGGACCGACCTGGTGGTGCGCAACTCCCCGCCGGTACGGGTGCACCACCTGCGGTTCACCCCGGCCGGTGCCGCGTCGGCCGCCCGCCTCGCCCCGGCGTACCGGCCGTCGAGCGTGCCGCTGACCCGAAGCATGCACATCGACTCGAACGGGGTCGCCGCGGCAGGTATCGCGCTCGGCCTGGCCGCCGTCGCCCGGGTCGCCCGGCCGAAGTCGAAGCTGTGGCTGGTGCCGGCGCTGGCCGCCGCCCCGGTGGCCGCGTTCTTCAGGGACCCGCAGCGGGACGTGCCGGAGGACCCGTCCGCGGTGGTCGCCGCCGCCGACGGTCAGGTGCTGTCGGTGCAACGGCTGCACGACGAGCGGTTCGGCGACGGCGAGTGGCTGCGGATCGCGGTCTTCCTGTCGGTGCTCGACGTGCACGTCAACCGTTCGCCGGTGGCCGGCAAGGTGGTCGACTACTTCGTCGCCGACGGCGGCTTCGTCAACGCGATGAAGCCGGACGCGGAGCACAACGTCGCGGCGTACACGGTGCTGGACACCGAACACGGCACGGTGGTGGTGGCGCAGCGGACCGGGTTGATCGCCCGTCGGATCGTGCAGCGGGCGCCGGTGGGGGCGCTGCTGGCCCGGGGGGAGCGGTTCGGGCTGATCCGTTTCGGTTCCCGTACCGACGTCTACCTGCCGGCCGACGCCGCCACACCGCTGGTCGGCCCCGGCGACAAGGTGGTCGGCGGTTCCTCGGTCATCGCCCGCTGGAGCTGAGCCGGCACCGGTACGAAAACAGGGGCGCCGCGGTCGCGGCGCCCCTGTCGTGTGACTGCGGACGGGTCAGGCGGTGCGGCGCTGGTGCAGCCAGAGCAGCGGCCCGCTGACCAGGTAGCCCACCACCACGAGGGCGAAGGTGAGCCGGATGTCGACCAGCGCGCCGACGGCCGGGGCCAGCCAGAGCCACGGCGGCAGCTTGACCAGCCGGGCCAGCTTGGCGTACGGGAAGCTGGAGACCATCGCGAAGGCGAGCAGCGCCACCCCGCCGATCTGCACGATCGCCGGCAGCGGCAGCCCGATGGCCACACCGAGCGCGAGCACCGCCGCCGCCATCGTGGTGGGCACACCGCAGAAGAACCGGCCGTCCTTGGGCGAGACGTTGAACCGGGCGAGCCGGATCGCGGCGCAGGACGCCACGAGCGCTGCCGCGACCGCCGCCGCAGGAGCGGGGGCCGATCCGGCCAGCGAGGCGTAGACCACCACCGGGGCGGCCAGGCCGAAGGAGCACATGTCGGCGAGCGAGTCCATCTGCGCGCCGAACGGGCTGGCCACGCCGAACTTGCGGGCGAGCGCGCCGTCGAGGCCGTCGAAGACGACACAGGCGATCAGCAGCAGGGCCGCGAGCCGGGGCTGGCCGTTCATGGCGACGAAGATGGCGTTGATGCCGAGCACCAGGCTGGCCAGGGTGCAGGCGTTGACCAGCGCGAACTTCATCCGCCGGGCGGGGGTACGCGCGCCGGGAAGCAGCGGGATCGCCATCGCCGGCGAGTCGTCGACCGATGTGGTGGGGCCCAGGGCCGGGCTGACCGGGGCGACCGCCTCGATCTCGGCGCGGTCGAGGGTGATGCCGCGACGGTCGAAGCCGTACCGGCGACGCTGGCGGTCGACGCGGTGCTCGGGAAGAACCAGGTCGGTGCCGTTGAGCTGGTCACCGTCCCGGCGACCCACCCGAACCAGCAGTACCTGGCGGGCGAATGTGCTGCTGCGGCGCAACCGGCCCGCCCAGCGACGCCCTGCGGGGCGCGGACTGTCAGTCGTACGACGCCGGCGCCATGGGGCTCTCGGCACGTTTCCTCCATCACCGGATCGGCTGGCCGCCCGTGCGGGCGGGTGTCCGGCTGTCTCGTGCCGGACCGCTTCTGGCCCGGCAGCCGTTCAAGCGGAGTACACCATTGCACAGCGGCGTGGTGGTTGGCGATAGCTGCCGGCGGTACTTATAACCTCGTTAACCGCGCAAACCGCTGCCTTGTTCCCATCTCGGACTTTCGGGTCCGTTTTTCGGGCTTCATCGCCCATTTTCTTCGCCAACCGCAGGGCCGACTTTACCGGAGCACCACCCAGTCGGCTCGTCGAGCGTCCGTCAGCCGACCGGCCACCTGGTGGCCAACATCGCGACGTTGGTCATCTTCAGGCCGCTGAGCTGGGCATACGTGAACCAGGCAGCGTCGGCTGTCGATCCTCCGGCCTGTTCGGTCACCACCGGCCCGGTCGGCTCGTCGACCAGCACCCGGTAGATCACCCGTACGCCGTGCCAGTCCAACGGCCGACCCTCAGGGCCCACCGCACCCGGATTGTGTAGATTGTCGGCCAGGATCAGCCTGTCGACCCGGCCCCGCTGACCCGATTCCTCCACCAGTTCCCGTAACAGACCGTCGACCGGTTGCTCACCGTGATCGGTCCCGCCGCCCGGCAGATGCCAGAGTCCGGCACCCGGATAGCCGGGCGCGATCAGCGTGAGCAGCACCCGCCCGTCAGGATCGGTGACCAGCCCGTACGCGGCGAACCGCTGCCGCCGGTCAGTCGACTCCACCACCGCCGGCGCGACCGGCGCACCGGGTTCCGGGCCGACCGGAGGCTGCGGGCCGGGCAGGCCGAGCAGATCGGCGGTGAACGACGCCAGCGGCAGCGTCGCCGCCTCCTGCGGGGTGCACCAGACCAGCTCACCGGGGCCGTCGCCCCCGCCGACCCCCGGCGGTGGCGTCGCCCCGGCCACCGGCAGGTCACCCGGGATCGTGACGTCGAACACCAACCGGTCGGTGTGCACCGGCCCTGCGGCGTCCGCCGGGTCCGCAGCGGTCAGGTCGGCGACGGCGGCACGTATCCCGGCCACCACCACGACCAACCCGACCTGCCCGGCGTACGCGCGGACCACGGTGTCGGCCGGATGCTCCGCGTGCCGCACGGCACCCCCGGGCAGCCGCCAGAGCACCGCCGCCGGATCGGACGCCGCCGCACCGCTGCCGTCGCCGGCACCGCGTACCAGCAGCACCCGGCCGGATTCGTCCGCACACCAGCCGTACGCCGCGATCCGTCGTCGCCCCTGCACGTCACCCTCCCCCGCCCGCGCTCCGCCGTCGATCATGAGGCTAGCGGTAGTCCGGGCGGGGCGGGCGCCGTCGTGCCGGGCCGACGCCGCCGGCGGGCGGGGCAGGTCAGGCGGTGAGCCGGGCGGCCTGGACGGCCTCGGCGGTGACCTCGGTGAGCCGGTCGGTGGGCAGGGCACCCAACTCGTCCCGGGCGAACCAGCGGGCCTCGCAGGTGGAGCCGCCCACGTCGGTGACGGTCGGCGGGGCGGGCTGGTCGACCATCACCCGGTAGAAGGCCCGCACGCCGTGCCAGTCGATCGGATAGCCCTCCGGGCCGAGCGAGGCGGCGTCGCGGTGGCTGGCCACCCCGAGCAGCTCGACCAGCCGGCCGGTCTGCCCGGTCTCCTCGACCAACTCCCGGATCAGCGCCGCGCCCGGCTGCTCGCCGTAGTCGGTGCCCCCGCCGGGCAGGTGCCAGCAGCCCGCGCCCGGGTAGCCGTCGGAGACCCGGGTCAGCAGCACCCGGCCCTCCGGGTCGGTGGCCACCGCGTACGCGGCGAAACGCTGCGCCCGGTGCAGCCCGTCCGGGCCGGGCACGGCGTAGAACGAGGGGAACTCGGGGGCCTCGTCGGGAACCACGTCGGCCGAGGACGCCGGCAGCCCCAGCGCGCGGGCGGTGAAGGCCCGTAGCGGCAGCTCCCGCGCCTCGTCGAGGGTGTACCAACGGGCCAGGTCGGTGGAGCGGTCCACCCGGTCGGTGAGGGTGCCACCACGCACCGACACCTGGTAGATCAGGCGGTCGGTGTGGATGGTGATGCCCCGCTCGGGCAGGGCACGCATGTCGGCCAGGACGTCCGCCAGGCCGGCGACGGCGACGGAGAGGCCGGTCTCGGCGGCGGTCTCCCGGACGACCGTGTGGTTCGGGTCCTCGCCGTGGTCGACCGCACCACCGGGCAGGGACCATACGCCGGGGGTGCCGGAGCGCTCCGATGCGCGGACCAGCAACACTCGGCCGACTGAATCAGCACAGACTGCATATGCCGCGATCCTGCGGAGCGGCTCCAGCAAGGTGGTCACGGGGCCAAATTCTCCCCGGGTAGCGTTACCGACGCGGAAAAGAGTCGGATTCCTGACTCAGGGCTGGCTACTCAGGGATCGATCAGGGTATGCCTCCGGGCGGTCACCGAGGTCGACGGGGCGTCCGGCGCGGACCGTGGAGACATGACCTCGACGAGCACCCCCCACGCCCCGTACAAGCAACTCCGCAGGCCGACCACCGACCGGATGGTGGCCGGCGTTGCCAGCGGCCTCGGTCGCTACTTCGCCGTCGACCCCACCCTGGTCCGGGTGCTGTTCGCGGTGGCGACCCTGGTCACCGGCGGTCTCGCCGCGCTGGCGTACCCGATCATGTGGTTCCTGATGCCCGAAGAGCCGGCCGGCGCGCCGGCCTGGCCGCACCCGACGGACCCGGCGGCGACCGCTCCCACCACCTGGCCGCAGCCGCCGACGACCCCGCCGACGGCCGGCTGAGCCCGGCTCACTCCCACTCGATGGTGCCCGGCGGCTTGCTGGTCACGTCCAGGACCACCCGGTTGACCTCGGCGACCTCGTTGGTGATCCGGGTGGAGATCCGGGCCACCACCTCGTAGGGCAGCCGGGACCAGTCGGCGGTCATCGCGTCCTCGCTGGAGACCGGGCGCAGCACCACGGGATGCCCGTAGCTGCGCCCGTCACCCTGCACCCCGACGCTGCGCACGTCGGCCAGGAGCACCACCGGGAACTGCCAGACGCCCCGGTCCAGGCCGGCGGCCGTCAGCTCCTCCCGGGCGATCAGGTCGGCCTGGCGCAGCAGCGCCAGCCGCTCCCGGTCGACCGCGCCGATGATCCGGATGGCCAGCCCCGGCCCGGGGAACGGGTGCCGCCAGACCATCGCCTCGGGCAGGCCCAGCTGGAGCCCGAGCGCGCGGACCTCGTCCTTGAACAGCGTGCGCAGCGGCTCGACCAGGGCGAACTTCAGGTCGTCCGGGAGGCCGCCGACGTTGTGGTGGCTCTTGATGTTGGCGGTGCCGGTGCCGCCGCCGGACTCGACCACGTCCGGGTAGAGGGTGCCCTGCACCAGGAACTCGACGTCACCGTGCGCGGCGACCTCGCGGGCGGCGGCCTCGAAGACCCGGATGAACTCCCGGCCGATGATCTTGCGCTTCTGCTCGGGGTCGGTCACCCCGGCCAGCGCGCCGAGGAACCGGTCGGCCGCGTCGACCACCTTCAGCTTGATGCCGGTGGCCGCGACGTAGTCCTTCTCCACCTGCTCGGCCTCGCCGGCGCGCAGCAGGCCGTGGTCGACGAAGACGCAGGTGAGCTGGTCACCGACCGCCTCGTGAACCAGCGCGGCGGCGACCGCCGAGTCGACCCCGCCGGACAGGCCGCAGATGACCTCCTTGTCGCCGACCTGGGCCCGGATCCGGGCCACCTGCTCGTCGATGATGTTCTGCGGCGTCCAGGTGGGCTCGATGCCGGCGATGTCGTAGAGGAAGCGGCGGAGCATCTCCTGCCCCTGCGCGGTGTGCCCCACCTCGGGGTGGAACTGCACACCGGCCCGGCGGCCGGCCAGGTCCTCGAAGGCGGCGACCGGGGCACCCGCCGACTCGGCGGTCACCGTGAACCCGGCGGGGGCCTCGGTCACCGCGTCGCCGTGACTCATCCAGACCGGCAGGTCCGCCGGCAGATCCCGCAGCAGCACCCCCGGGTCGAGCAGCCGGGGACGCAGCGGGGTGCCGCCGTACTCCCGGTTGCCGGTCCGGGCGACCGTGCCGCCGAGCGCCTGGGCCATCGCCTGGAAGCCGTAGCAGATGCCGAAGACCGGCACGCCCGCGTCGAACAGGCCGGCGTCGATCTGTGGGGCGTCCGGGGCGTAGACGCTGGACGGGCCGCCGGACAGGATGATCGCGGCCGGGTCCTTCGCCAGCATCTCGGCGACCGGCATGGAGTGCGGGACGATCTCCGAATAGACCTTCGCCTCGCGCACCCGGCGCGCGATGAGCTGGGCGTACTGGGCTCCGAAGTCCACCACGAGGACGGGGCGAGGCGTGCTCATGTGGGCAAAGCCTACCGACAGTCACACCCGCCCCGGGCACGGGCCGCCCCCGGGCGCGCCGGGCCCGGTCAGCACCGGTCGGTGCGCAGCGCGCCGGGGGCGTCCGCCGGGACCGCCGGGTGCCGGGGCACCACCGCCGCCACCCGGGTGTACGCCGACCCGAGCGGCGGCCGGGGGTCCGCTTCGCCCTTGTTCGGCCAGTACGACATCGCCCGCTCCGCCTGCGCGGTGATCGTCAGCGACGGGTTCACCCCGAGGTTGGCCGAGACCGCCGCCCCGTCGACCACGTGCAGCCCCGGATGGCCGTACACCCGGTGCCAGGGGTCGATCACCCCGTCGGCCGGGGTCCCGCCGATCACCGCCCCGCCGAGCAGGTGCGCGGTCAGCGGGATGTCGAACGGTTCGGTCAACGCCCCGCCCGGGGTGCCGCCGACCTCCTCGGCGAGCAGTCGGGCGGCCCGGTTGCCGGCCGGAATCCAGGTCGGGTTCGGTGTGCCGTGCCCCGGCCCGGAGACCAGCCGCCGCCGGCCCAGCCACCCCCGCCGCCACCGGGTGGTCAGCGAGTTGTCGACCGACTGCATCACCAACGCGATGACCGTCCGCTCGGACCAGTGCCGCACCGACAGCATCCGGGCGGCCTGCCCCGGGTGCCGGGCCAGGCCGGCCAGCCAGCGCCGGACCCGGTGCGGGCCGCCGTCGACCAGCAGCGACTGGAGCAGCCCCATCGCGTTCGCGCCCCGGCCGTAGCGGACCGGCTCGACGTGGGTCTGCGGGTCGGGATGGAACGAGCTGGTGATCGCCACCCCGTCGGTGAAGTCCAGCCCCCGCCGCCGGGCCTGCCGCCGGTCGACCGACGCGCCGAGGATCGCCTCCGAGTTGGTGCGGGTCAGCGCGCCGAGGCGGTCCGACAGGTGGGGCAGCGCGCCGGTCTGCTTCATCGCGTGCAGCAGCCGCTGGGTGCCGAGCGCCCCGGCCGCGAAGACCACCTGGTCGGCGTGGAACACCTGGCGTCGCCGCCGCAGCCAGGCCCCGGTCCGTACGGTGTGCACCAGGTAGCCGCCGCCGTCGGCCGGCCGCACGGCGGTGACCGTGGTCAGCGGGTGGACCCGCGCGCCGAGCCGTTCGGCCAGCCACAGGTAGTTCTTGACCAGGGTGTTCTTGGCACCGTGCCGGCAGCCGGTCAGGCACGACCCGCAGTGCGTGCAGCCGGTGCGCTCCGGGCCGGCCCCGCCGAAGTACGGGTCCGCCACCCGCTGCCCGGGCCGGCCGAGGTGCACCCCCACCGGGGTCGGCACGAAGGTGTGCCCGACCCCCATCCGCTCGGCCACCGCCCGCATCGCCCGGTCCGCGCCGGTGTGCCGGGGGTACGTGGTGACCCCGAGCATCCGGCCGGCCTGGTCGTAGTGGCTGGCGAGTTCGGCCCGCCAGTCGGTGACGTCGCGCCACTGCGGATCGGTGTAGAAGGCGTCCGGTGGCCGGTAGAGGGTGTTCGCGTAGACCAGGGAGCCGCCGCCGACGCCGGCGCCGGAGAGCACCAGCACCCCGCCGCCGGTCCTCCGGTCGGCCGGGCGGAGCAGGGTGATCCGTTGCAGCCCGTAACAGCCCAGCCGGGGGGCCCAGAGGAACCGGCGCAGCCGCCAGGAGGTCTGCGGGAACTCGTCGTCGGCGAACCGCCGGCCCGCCTCCAGCACCCCGACGGTGTAGCCCTTCTCGGCCAGCCGCAGCGCGCTGACGCTACCGCCGAAGCCGGAGCCGATGACGAGCACGTCGTACCGCATCAACGCATCATTACCCGCGGGTAGCCATCGCGCCAGTGCGGGATTTCGCGCGATCATGCTCACCGTCGCCGATCGACGCCCGCAACCCGGAGGCCCGGTCGAAGCGTTGTGCAGACGGGGGTGGCGAGCGATGACTCAGGAAACCGGAACGGGACGACCACGCTGGGTGTGGGGGCTGGCCGCCCTGGCCGTGGTCGTCCTGGTGGGGGTGGCCGCCCTGGTGGTGACCCGGGTGGTCCGCGACGACGGGCCACGGCGTACGGCCGGGCCGGCCGCCACGACCGCCGGCCCGACGCCGACGCCGAGCCCCACCCCCAGCCCGACCCCGCCCCCCGGGGCCTCGATCACCGGCCCGCTCAACCTGCTCCTGGTCGGGGTGGACACCCGGGTCAGCGTGCCCGGCTGGGAACCGCACGGCGACGCGGTGCTGATCCTGCACGTGCCGGCCGGACTGGACCGGGCATACCTCTTCTCGCTCCCCCGCGACCTGGTGGTCGACATCCCGGCGTTCCCGAAGTCGGGTTACCGGGGCGGCCGGACGAAGCTCACCCACGCGATGAGCTACGGCAGCCGGGTGCCGGGCAAACCCAAGAACCCCAGCGCCGCCCAGGGGTACGAGCTGCTGCGCAGCACGGTCAGCGGGTACACCGGGCTGCGCTTCGACGCCGGCGCGGTGGTCACCTTCAACGGCTTCGACCGGCTGGTCGACAGCCTCGGCGGGGTCGACCTCTACGTCGACCAGCGGGTTCCCTCGCTGCACCGCCGGCCGGACGGCAGATACCGCGAACCGGCCCCGGGCGGCGGCGGGTACACCGGCCCGCAGATGGTCTACGAAAAGGGCGAGCGGCACCTCAACGGCTGGCAGGCGCTGGACTACGCCAGGCAGCGCTACATCACCGGCGGCGACTACGCCCGGCAGCGCCACCAGCAGCAGCTCCTCCGGGCGTTGGCCGCCAAGATCCTCAACGAGAACCTGGCCCGCCAGCCCGACCGGGTGGAGCAGGTGGTGTCGGCGCTCGGCGACACCCTGGTCTACGCCGGCGGCCCCCGCATCGTCGACCTGGCGTACGCCCTGGGTGGGCTGAGCGCCGACCGGATCACCCTGGTCGGGCTGCCCGGCGACGGGGTGGGCAAGGGCAGCAGCTACCGCGGCGAGCAGCTGACCGGCGTCGGCAAGGGCTTCCTGCCCGCGCTCAAGGCCGGCGACGCCGAGAAGTACCTCGACGCCCACCCCGAGCTGCGGGTGAAGAACTGACCGCAGGCGTCGGCGGTCAGCGGCGGGTGGGCGGGGCGGGCCGCTCGGTGCCGTACAACCAGGCGGCGAAGAGGCCGTCGAGCTGCTGCCCGCAGACCCGCTCGGCGGTAGCCACGAACTCGGCGGTGGTGGCGTTGCCGTTGCGCTTCTCCGCCGCCCACGTCTTCAGCAGGCGGAAGAACGCGTCGTCGCCGACCGTCACCCGCAGCGCGTGCACCGCCATCGCGCCCCGCTGGTAGACCGACTCGCTGAACAGGTTGGCCGCCCCGGGCGCGGCCGGCGGCACCCGCCACACCGCGTCGTCGGCGGTGGTGTACTCCTGGTCGAAGGTGGCCTGCGCGGTGTCCCGGCCCTCGTGCTCGGCCCACAGCCACTCGGCGTACGTGGCCAGCCCCTCGTTGAGCCAGATGTCCGCCCAGCGGGCCACCGACACGCTGTCGCCGAACCACTGGTGGGCCAGCTCGTGCGCGACCACCCCGGTGTTCTCACCGCCCCGGAAGAAGTTGGCCGAGTAGACCGGCCGGCTCTGCGTCTCCAACGCGTACCTGATCCGGGGCTCGTCGACCACCACCCCGCCGTACGCCGCGAACGGGTACGGCCCGAAGACGCTCTCCAAATAGTCGGCGACCGCCACGGTGCGGGCGATCGAGTCGTCGGCGGCCCCCCGGGGCAGGCTGCTGGCGACCGCGCTGAACACCGGCCGGCCCTGGTGCTCGCCGGTGCTGGTGCGGTATTTCCCGATCACCACCGTACTCAGGTAGCTGGCCATCGGGGCGGCCTCCGACCAGCGCCACGTGGTGAAACCACCGGCCGCCGGACGTTGCCCCCCGGGCACCCCGTTGGCGACCGCGACCAGCCCCTTGGGCACGGTGATCTCGAAGTCGTAGGCGGCCTTGTCCGAGGGGTGGTCGTTGACCGGGAACCAGGTGCTCGCCGACTCGGGTTGGCCGAGCGCGACCGCGCCGTCGGCGGTGTGCAGCCAGCCGCCCTCGCCGATCGTCTCGTTGCGCAGCGGCTCCGGCCGGCCGTCGTACCCGACCTGGACGGTGAAGGCCGCCCCGGCGCGGACCGGCGCGGCCGGGGTGACCACCAGCTCGGTCCCCTCGCGGGTGTGCCGGGCCGGGACGCCGTCCACGGTCACCCGACGCACCGTCAGCCCGGCCAGGTCGAGGTGGAACAGCGGCAGGTCGGCCCCCGCGGTGGCCCGGACGGTGGCGTCGCCGCGCAACTCGTCGCTGGCCGGGTCGTAGCGGACCTTGAGGGTGTACCGCTCGACGTCGTACCCGCTGTTGCCGGCGGTCGGGAAGTACGGGTCGCCCACGCCCGCCGGGCCGGGGGTCACGCTCGGGGTCGCCCCGGGCGTCGGGGTCGACCGGGATTCCCGCCGGGGTGCCGGGTCGGCGGTGCAGCCGGCCAGGGCGAGCGCCCCGGTGACGAGCAGCGCGAGCCCGCGCCGGTTCCGGCTGATGGCCACCTTCGTCCCCCGTTCACCGCCGCCGTCCGCGCAGCCTACCGAGCCGGCCGACCCCGCGTGCCCGCAACGCCTGACGACGGTACGGCCGGCCGGCCCACGACGGGACCGGCCGGCCGGGACGGACCCGGGTCAGCGGTCGAGGACCAGCCCGACCCGCTGGAACTCCTTGAGGTCGCGGTAGCCGCACTTGGCCATCGCGCGACGCAGCCCACCGAACAGGTTGAGCTGGCCGTCCGGCTCGTCGGCCGGGCCGAACAGCAGCCGTTCCATCGAACCGAGCGGCTCGCCGGCCACCTCGAACGCGCCGCGCGGCAGCGACGGGTGGCTGGCCGCCGAGTGCCACCAGGCACCGCCGGCCGGGGCCTCCTCGCACAGCGACAGCGGCTCGCCGAGCATCACCGCGTCCGCGCCGCAGCCGAGCGCCTTGGCGATGTCGCCCGAGGTCTGGATGTCGCCGTCGGCGATGAGGTGCACGTAGCGTCCACCGGTCTCGTCGAGGTAGTCGCGGCGGGCCGCGGCGGCGTCCGCGATCGCGGTGGCCATCGGCACCCGGATACCGAGCACCGACTCGCTCGTCGACCAGTCGTCACCGCCGATGCCGACGATCACCCCGGCAGCGCCGGTACGCATCAGGTGCAGCGCCGTCTTGTAGTCGGTGCAGCCGCCGACGACCACCGGTAGGTCGAGGTCGGCGATGAACTCCTTGAGGTTCAACGGCTCGTCGGTGGTCGAGACGTGCTCGGCCGAGACGATGGTGCCCTGGATGACCAGGATGTCGACGCCCGCGTCCAGGATCACCGGGGCCAGCGCGAGGGTGTGCTGCGGGGACACCCGCACCGCCACCGTGCTGCCGCCGGCCCGCAGCTCGCGGACCCGCTCGGCGATCAGGTCGGGGCGGATCGGCTCGGCGTAGACCTCCTGGAGCCGCTTGGTCGCGCGGGCGTCCTCGCCCAGCCCGGCCAGCTCCTCCAGCACCTTGGTCGGGTTCTCGTAGCGGGTCCACAGGCCCTCGACGTTGAGCACGCCCAGGCCGCCGAGCTGCCCGAGCCGGACCGCCGAGGCGGGGCTCATGGTGGCGTCCGACGGATGGCCGACGCAGGGGATGTCGAACTGGTAGGCGTCGAGCTGCCAGCCGGTGGAGACGTCGTCGACGTCCCTGGTCCGCCGGCTGGGCACGATGGCGATGTCGTCCAGGTGGTAGCCGCGCTGCGCGGTCTTGCCCAGCCCGATCTCGACCACGTCACGCATGAGGGACTCCAGGTGGTTTGGGGTGGTGGGTCAGCGGGTGTGGTAGTTGGGGGCCTCGACGGTCATCTGGATGTCGTGCGGGTGGCTCTCCTTGAGCCCGGCCGCGGTGATCCGGATGAGCTGGCCCCGGTGGTGCAGGTCGGTGATGTTCTCCGCACCGGCGTACCCCATCGCCAGCCGCAGCCCGCCGACGAGCTGGTGGGCCACCCGGGACAGCGGCCCCCGGTAGGGCACCTGGCCCTCCACGCCCTCCGGCACCAGCTTGTCGTCGCTGAGCACGTCCTGCTGGAAGTAGCGGTCCTTGCTGTACGACTTGGCCTGTCCCCGGGACTGCATCGCGCCCAGCGACCCCATCCCCCGGTACGCCTTGAACTGCTTGCCGTTGACGAAGATCAGCTCACCGGGGCTCTCCTCGCAGCCGGCCAGCAGGCTGCCGAGCATCACCGTGTCGGCGCCGGCCACCAGGGCCTTGGCGATGTCGCCGGAGTACTGGATGCCGCCGTCGCCGATCACCGGGACGCCGGCCGGACGGGCCGCGCGGGCCGCCTCCATGATCGCGGTCACCTGCGGCACCCCGACCCCGGCGACGATCCGGGTGGTGCAGATCGCACCCGGGCCGACGCCCACCTTGACACCGTCGGCGCCGGCGTCGACCAGGGCCTTCGCCCCGGCGTAGGTGGCCACGTTGCCGCCCACGATGTCGATCGCGACGTCGGCCTTGAGCCGGCGGACCATGTCCAGCACGGCCCGCTGGTGGCCGTGCGCGGTGTCCACGATCAGCACGTCGACACCGGCGTCGACCAGGGTGCGGGCCCGCTTGTAGGCGTCCTCGCCGACCCCGATGGCGGCGGCGACCCGCAGCCGGCCGGCGTCGTCCTTGGTGGCGTCCGGGTACTGCTCGCTCTTGGTGAAGTCCTTGACGGTGATCAGCCCGCGCAGCCGCCCGGAGTCGTCCACGATCGGCAGCTTCTCGACCTTGTGCTGACGCAGCAGGGAGAGCGCGTCGTCCTTGCTCACCCCCACCGGGGCGGTGACCAGCGGCGTCCGGGTCATGATCGCGTGGACCGGGGTGGCCGGGTCGGAGACGAACCGCATGTCCCGGTTGGTGACGATGCCTACCAGCTGGCCCTCGCCGTCGACCACCGGGACGCCGGAGATGCGGTAACGGCCGCACAGCTCGTCGACCTCACGCAGGGTGTCCTCGGGGCTGGCCGTCACCGGATTGGTGATCATGCCGGACTCGGAGCGCTTGACCAGGTCGACCTGGAGCGCCTGGTCCTCCAGCGACAGGTTGCGGTGCAGCACGCCGATGCCGCCCTGGCGGGCCATCGCGATCGCCATCCGGGCCTCGGTGACGGTGTCCATCGCGCTGGACAGCAGCGGAATGGACAGCTCCACGTTGCGGGTGAGCCGGGTACGGGTGTTCACCCGGCTGGGCACCACGTCCGACTCGCCGGGCTGGAGCAGCACGTCGTCGAAGGTCAGACCGAGCGGCACCACCCGCGCCGACCCGGCCGGCAACTCCGGCAGATGGCCGCCCCACTCGCCGCTGTCGACACCGGCCGGAAGATCGGTGCCGGCCGGAAGATCGGTGCTGGGCGAATTCTCCACGATTGCTCCCCTGAGCTGCTCGAACGGGATTCAGCGAGGCGGCGCGCACGGCAACCGGCGCACGCCGGGGTGACGGCGAGTCGTCTCATCGTACCCACTGAGCAGGGCGGCCCTCGCCGGTGACCGGCCGAGGTCGGCGATGCCACAGCGACCGCCGGGGGGCGCGTGCGGCGAGGGTTGGGTCTACGGTGAGGGGGTGCACGACGAGCCCATCGACCCGTTCAACGGCGACCCGGCCGATCCGGCTGCGGGGCTGGACGATCCGGGCGACGACGCCCCGCTCGACCCGCTGACCGAGGTCGAGCGGCAGGACGTGCTGGAAGACCTCGCCGACCTGGAGATCTACCAGGCCCTGCTGTCCCCGATCGGGGTGCGCGGGCTGGTCATCGAGTGCGAGGACTGCCGCGAGCCGCACTACTTCGACTGGGACCTGCTCCGGGGCAACCTGCGGCACCTGCTCAGCTCGGGCCGGCCCCGGGTGCACGAGCCGGCCTACGATCCCGACCCGGACCACTACGTCACCTGGGACTACGCCCGGGGCTACGCCGACGGGGTGCACGACACGCTCACCGAGTCCGCGGACGACGACACCGACCCGGACGACTGACGCCCGGCACGACCCGGCTCGCCGCCGTCTGACCGACCGGGTCAGGGACGGGAGCGGTCAGGCGACCAGGCCGGCGCGGAAGCCGGCGGCCACCGCGTGCGCCCGGTCCCGCGCGCCGAGTTTGCGGAACAGCCGCCGGGCGTGCGTCTTGACGGTGTCCTCCGAGACGAACAACTCCCGGCCGATCTCCGCGTTGCTCTTGCCCTCGGCCATCCCGAGCAGCACCTGGAGTTCACGCTCGGTCAGCCCGACCGAGGTCCGGCCGGCACGCGTGCCGGGGGTCGGGCGGGGCAACCCGGCGGCCGGGGCCGGCTCGGCCGGGGTGCCCTCCGGGTCCTCGACCTCGTCGTCGCCGCGCTGCACGGGCACCACCGACGGCGCTCCGGGCGTACCGTCGGCCGGCGTCGGCGACCAGCCCGGGGCGGGCGGGCGACCGGGGCGCGGGGGCGCGCCGACCGCGGCGGTGTCCCGGGCGGGGTCGGCGACCCGGTGCCGGGCGGGCCGGCCGGGCGCGGCGAGCAGCAGCAGCGCCTTCGCCACCGCGCTGGTCAGGTCGTGGTCGGCGCCCTGGATCAGGCCCCGCGCCCCGGCGTTGATGGTGGCCGCCGCCGCCTCCGATTCCTCGGTGCCGAGCAGCAGCACCGCGGCCTGCGGGGCGCGGGCGAGCACCCGGCGGACGAAGCCGGCGCTGTCCGGACGGGTGAGCGCCGTGTCGGCGAGCACCACGTCGACCGGGCGCTCGGCGAGCCGCAGCATCGCCTCGGGATCGGAGACGGCTGTCCGGACGACCGAGGCCAGGCCAAGTCGCGCCGCCGCGTTGGTCAACTGCTGCGCGGCGATCGGTGTCCGAACGCATACGAGAACGGTACGCACGGTGGTCTCCTCTCCGGACATGAGCAGACCATGACGGGGTCCACCGGGGAGGAGGTTCCGGGCAATCCTCTGAACTTTTCCGACATTTAGGTCATATGCCACAGAAGGCTTCGGGTTTTCGATCTCAACACGTGTGAGTCGGCGAGGGTTCGGGTACCGAGGCTCCACGCCGGAAACGGGGTACGCCAGCGCGGACCACAGCCCGGACGCCGGTTCAACGAGGATCTCCGCGGTGCCGCGCGGGAGGAGGGGTGCTGATGTCGAACGTACGTAGACTGCCCGGACCCATCGTCGACCTGTGGGACTGGCAGCGTCTCGGTGCCTGTCGGGGCCGGGACAGCGCGCAGTTCTTCCACCCGGACGGCGAGCGCGGTTCGTCCCGGCTGCGCCGGGAGTCCGGTGCCAAGTCCGTCTGCCAGGCCTGCCCGGTGCGGGCCGAGTGCGCGGCGCACGCCCTGTCCGTGCGGGAGCCGTACGGCGTCTGGGGTGGCCTCAGCGAGTCGGAGCGGCTGCGGCTGCTCGCCCTCGGCTGGGAGGACCTGGCCGACCGCCGGCAGACCCGGGTGGACATCGCCCGCATGGAGGCCCGGCTCGGCGCTTCGCACAAGACCGCCGTACCGGCCCAGCGCAAGATCGCCTGACCGACCCGGCACACCTCGACGAGGCCGCACTCCGATCTCCGGAGCGCGGCCTCGTCGTGTCCCGGCCCATGGTCCGACGCCGGGCCGACAGGTACGACAAGCGGGGCGGGCCCGGCACAGCCGGACCCGCCCCTTCATTGCACCCGATCCTGCTCCGAGCCGTCGTGCGGCTCACCCGGTGCGGCGTTCGCCGCCGGTCGCGGGAGTCAGGAACAGCGGGGCCGCACCTGCGTCACGCCGTCAGCGCTGCAGGGTCAGCAGACCCGGCCGGTACGGCAGGAGGCCGTAGTCACCGCCCGAGTTCGTGGCGCGGCCCTGGTACAGCAGCTGCAGGTTGCACGGGTCGATCGTGTTCGTCTGGTCCGCGCTGGTGCGCAGCAGCTCGCCGTGGCTGATGTCGTTGGTCCAGGTGGCACCGCTGTTGGCCTTGCCCGCGAACGGGTTGTTGTAGGTCGTCGCGTTCGGCGTCCAGGTGCCGCCCAGGCTGGTCGCCGTGAACGAGCGGAAGTAGCGCTCCCAGCCGCTGGTCCGGGCCTCGATGATCATCAGGTACTGGTTGCGGCCCGCGACCTTGTAGACCTGCGGCGCCTCGAAGATGTTCTCCGAGGTGTCGCTCATGATGGTGGTGTAGTTGGAGCCGAAGCTGCCCGGGAAGTTCCCGATCGGCATGATCTGGCGGTAGATCTTGCCGTTGTCGCCGGCGAAGAACAGGTACATGTTCTGGTCGTCGCCGATGATCGTCTGGTCGATCACGCCGGTGCCGGAGTCAGTGATCTTCGCGGTCGACAGGGTCTGCGCGGCCGACCAGCCATTGGCGTTGGCCGGGTTGGTCGACGTGCGGTACGAGAACGACGTCGGACCCCACTGGTGGGCGAGGATCCAGATGTTCTTCGGCGCGAAGTAGAACAGCGACGGCGCGACGGTGCTCTGGCTCATGGTGTTCTGGGGAGCCGTGCTGAGCTGGTTGAGGTTGTCGACCAGGCCGAAGTTCATCGAACCCCAACCACCGGTGGCGCTGCTGCTGTGGGTGGTGGCGTACACCAACTGCTTGCCCTGGTAGGGGGCGATGGTGAAGTCCTTGAGTGACGCCCAGCCGGCCTTCGGCTGCGCCAGCGGGCCGGTCGACGACCAGCGGTAGGACGTCGGCAGGGCGCAGTTGCCCGTCGGCGGCGGGGTGGTCGGCGGGGGCGTGGTCGGCGGCGGGGTGGTGGGGGGCGGGGTGGTCGGCGGCGCGGTCGTCGGCGGCGTGGTGGGCGGGTTGGTCGGCGTCGTGCCGCCGTTGCAGGCCACCCCGTTGAGCGCGAAGCTCGTCGGGACCGGGTTGCTCGACGTCCACGCGCCGTTGAAACCGAACGACACCGAGCCGTTGGTGGGGATCGCGCCGTTGTAACTCACGTTCTTGGCGGTCACCGCCGAGCCGCTCTGCGTCACTGTCGCGTTCCACGCCTGGGTCACCGACTGCCCGGAGGCAAAGGACCAGGTAAGCGTCCAACTGCTCAGCGCGTCGCCCAGGTTGGTGATGGCGACGTTGGCCCCGAAGCCACCGCCCCACTCCGAGGAGACGGTGTAGTTCACCGAGCATCCCGCCGCCGCCGCGCCTGCGGGCAGCGCGGTGACTACCGTGGCCGACGCCAGCAACGCGACACCGGCCGAGACCAGGCCGACATTGGCCGATCTGGATCTGGACATAAAACACCCTCCTGACGGGATGGCGACCTGCACATTGGTGGTGGCCGTTGTTAGGTTAACGTTAACAGTCGCGTCAGGTATGTTACGGGAGCGCTCCCACAGCCTCAACCCTCGACATCACCGAGGAATTTTTGGCTATCCGTACATTGATCACTCTTGATGACTTAACGCTGATGGGGAATCAGCGCACGGTGACTGTGACGCTGTGCCAGCCGGTCGCTCCGTCCGGGGCGACCGGCGCGGTCAACGGGGTCTGCGTCTCGCCGTCCCGGTCGGTCGCCCGCACCTGGAGGGTGTGCTCACCCGGGGTCGCCGGCCACCGCCACGACCACTGCACCCAGGTGTCCACCGACACCGTCGGGGCGAGGGTCGCCTCCTGCCACGCGCCGCCGTCGACGCGTACCTCGACCCGGCTGATCCCCCGGTGCTGCGCCCAGGCCACCCCGGCCACCGTCACCTCGCCCGCGGTGAGCCGGTTACGCGCGCGCGGGGTGTCGATCCGCGACTGCGTCTTCACCGGCCCCTGCGCCGACCAGCCACGCGGCACCCAGTACGCGTCGAAGTCGGCGAAGCTGGTCAACTCCAGCTCGGTCACCCACTTGCAGGCCGACACGTACCCGTAGAGGCCCGGCACCACCATTCGCACCGGGAACCCGTGCTCGACGGGCAGCGGCTCACCGTTCATCCCCACCGCCAGCAGGGCGTCCCGCCCGTCGCGCAACGCCGCCGTCGGGGTGCCGCAGGTCCAACCGTCGACCGACCGGCCGACCACCTGGTCGGCCCCCTCCTCCGGCTCCGCCTCGTCGAGCAGCTCCTTGATCGGTACGCCCAGCCACCGGGCGTTGCCGATCAGGTCCCCACCCACCTCGTTGGAGACGCAGGCCAGGGTCACGTACCGCTCCACCATCGGCCGGGCGAGCAGCTCGGCGAAGGTCAGCTCGATCGGTTTGCGCACCCGACCGTGGATGCGCAACCGCCAGGTCTCCGGGTCGACCTGCGGCACCACCAGCGCCGTGTCGATCCGGTAGAAGCCGCCGTTCGGCGTGGTGTAGGGGGCGAGCTGGGCCAGGGACAGGTCCGCACCGGCCGGCACCGTCGGCGCCACCGCCGACGGGGTGGGCAACGCGACCGCCTCCCGGGCCGCCGAGACCCCCCGCCGCCCGGCGAGCCAGTGCCCGCCCAGCCCCACCACGGTCGCCGCGCCCGCGAGCAGGCCCACACCACGCAGGAACCGCCGCCGGGACTCCGGGTCGGTCGACTCCAACGGCTCCCACCCGGACGGCGGACCGCTGCCCGGACCGGTGGGGGTCGGCCCCGGATAGGCCGGCGGGGTGGCGGACAGCGGGGTGGGCGGCTGCCAGGGCCACGGGTCGAGCTGCCAGGGGCCGGCCACGAACGCCCAGAGCACCAGCCCGCCCAACCCCCCGCCGACCAGTGCGGGGAGCGCGTCGGCGGCATCCGCGCCGGCCCGGGTGAGCGCAGCGGCGACACCGAGGCCGGTGAACGCCGCGATGCCCACCAGCCCCACCGCCAGCCGGCGCGCGGCCAGCACCCCGATCCCGGCGGCGAACGCCGCCAGCAGCACCGCCGTACCCACCAGCAGGGCGATCTTGTCGTACCTGCCGAAGACGTCGATGGCGAACTGCTTGAGCGGCTCGGGGACCGTGTCGACGACCACCCCGCCGACCGCGATCAGCGGGGCGGAGCGGGGACCGGTGAGGACGGCGACCGGCTCGGCGACACCGATGGCCACCACGGCGGCGGTGACCCCGGCCAGCGCGGCGAAGCCACGGGAGGTGGTGCTCATCGGGCCAGTGTCGTCGATCGACCGGGCCGGCCGCCAACCACGTCACCGTTCCGTAAGCAGCCGTCACCGTACGCGTCAGGGCGCACCGCCGACGTCGACGGTGCGCCCTGGGCTGGCGTGCTACCGGGTCAGAAACCCGGGCCGTGCTGGTGGCCGTGACCGTGGCCGTGGCCGTGCCCACCGGCGGCGGCCGGCTCCGGCTGCTCCGGCTTCTCGACCACCAGGCTCTCGGTGGTCAGCAGGAGACCGGCGATCGACGCGGCGTTGGTGACCGCGTTGCGGGTCACCTTCACCGGGTCGATGATGCCGGACTTCACCAGGTCGACGTACTCGCCCTGGGCGGCGTCGAGGCCCTGGCCCCAGTCCTGGCCGGCGACCTTCTCCACCACCACGTAGCCGTCGTGGCCGGCGTTCTGGGCGATCCAGCGCAGCGGCTCGACCAGCGCCTTGCGCACGATCGAGACACCGACCTTCTCGTCACCGGTCAGGCCGAGGTCGTCGTCGAGCACCGAGCGGATCTGGGCCAGCGCGGCACCGCCGCCGGGAACCGTCCCCTCCTCGACCGCGGCCTTGGTGGCGGCGATCGCGTCCTCGATGCGGTGCTTGCGCTCCTTCATCTCGACCTCGGTCGCCGCGCCCGCCTTGATGACCGCGATGCCGCCGGAAAGCTTCGCCAGCCGCTCGGCCAGCTTCTCCCGGTCCCAGTCGGAGTCGGACGCCTCGATCTCCTTGCGGATCTGGGCGACCCGGTCGGCGACCTCGGCGGACCTGCCGCCGCCGTCGACGACGGTGGTGTTCTCCTTGTCGACCACGACGCGCCGGGCGGTGCCGAGCGCCTCCAGGCCGACCTGGTCGAGCCGGTAGCCCAGCTCCGGGGCGACCAGCTCGGCGCCGGTCAGGATCGCCATGTCCTGGAGCATCGCCTTGCGGCGGTCACCGAAGCCGGGGGCCTTGACCGCGCAGACCTTGATGGTCTTGCGGATCGCGTTGACCACCAGGGTGGACAGCGCCTGACCCTCGACGTCCTCGGCGACGATCAGCAGCGGCTTGCTGTTCTGGAGGACCTTCTCCAGCAGCGGCAGCAGCTCCTCGATCGCCGAGATCTTCTGGGTGGTGATGAGGATGTACGGGTCCTCCAGCACCGACTCCTGCGACTCCGAGTCGGTGACGAAGTTCGGCGAGATGAAGCCCTTGTCGAACTGGAGACCCTCGGTCACCTCCAGCTCGGTGGTCAGGGTGGAGCCCTCCTCGACGGTGATGACACCGTCGCGGCCGACCCGCTCCATCGCCTCGGCGATCAGCTCACCGATGGTGGCGTCCTGCGCCGAGATCGTCGCGACGTGCGCGATCGACTTCTTGTCGGCCACCTCGACGGCCCGGCCGAGCAGCGCCTCGGAGACCTTGGTGGCCGCCGCGTCGACGCCCCGCTTGAGGCCGGTCGGGTTGGCCCCGGCGGCCACGTTGCGCAGGCCCTCGCGGACCATCGCCTGGGCCAGCACGGTCGCGGTGGTGGTCCCGTCGCCGGCGACGTCGTTGGTCTTCGTCGCCACCTCCTTGACCAGCTGCGCGCCGAGGTTCTCGTACGGGTTGGTGAGCTCGATCTCCTTGGCGATGGTCACACCATCGTTGGTGATCGTCGGCGCACCGAATTTCTTGTCCAGGACGACGTTGCGCCCGCGCGGGCCGAGGGTGACCTTGACCGCGTCCGCGAGGGCGTTGACACCGTGCTCCAGCAGGTGCCGGGCGTCGTCCGAGAAGCTCAGGATCTTCGCCATGAATGTCCCTTCGAAGCGTCGTCGCCCCGGCCCGGCGAGCCGGACCGGGGCGACGACACGGGAATCGGTTGGTTACTTCTCGATGACCGCGAGAACGTCGCGGGCGGAGAGCACCAGGTACTCCTCGCCGGCGTACTTGATCTCGGTGCCGCCGTACTTCGAGTAGAGGACGGTGTCGCCGACCTTGACGTCGAGCGGCACGCGGTTGCCCTTGTCGTCGATCCGGCCGGGGCCGACGGCGAGGACGGTGCCCTCCTGCGGCTTCTCCTTGGCGGTGTCGGGGATCACGATGCCCGACGCCGTGGTGGTCTCAGCCTCGTTCGCCTGGACCACGATCCGGTCCTCGAGCGGCTTGATCGCAACCTTGGTCGCGGTAGTCACGGGCATACCCTCCTGGGGTACTTGGTTTCGTTGCCGGCCGAGAGTCCGACCAGCGTCAATCTGCCACATGCCACCGGGCGGGGCCGTCGTCGCGGGTGCCGGTCCGCCTGGCGTTCAGCACCCGGACCGGATGGCCCGGACGCTGGCACCCTCGGGGTGAGAGTGCTAATCGCAGGTTATTCCTCGGCTAGCACTCCGTCAAGGAGAGTGCCAATCTGCCGCCCTCCGTGTCGGCTCCCGTCGCGCGCCCCGGCCCGCCCGGCGATGATCAACTCAATGGTGGCCATGGTGCGGTGACGACACCGGCCGGACACCGCACCGTCGGCCCGACTGGATCGATCCACCGGCCGGGCCGGACAATGGGCGGGTGGATCTCGACCAGTTCGCCGCGCTGCGTACCGCCGAGGGGTCGGCCGTGCTCGCCGCGGCGGCCGGGGTGGCCGGCGGCGACCCGCTGGTCGCGGCGGCGGCGCTGCGCTCGCGCGGGGTGCCGCCCGGGCTGGCCGCCGCCGCGCTGACCCAGGCCGAGCTGCGCCGCCGGGCGGTCGGCAAGTTCGGCCCGGAGGCGGCCGGGATGTTCCTCACCCGCCCCGGCCTGGAGCAGGCCACCCGCCGGGTGGTCGCCGACCGGCGGGCCGCCCGGCTCGCCGCCGCCGGGGTGCGCACCCTCGCCGACCTGGGTTGCGGCCTCGGTGCCGACGCGCTCGCCGCCGCCCGCGCCGGCATCCGGGTGTACGGCGTGGAGGCCGACCCCGTCACCGCCGCGTTGGCCGCCGCGAACGCCGGGGCCGCCGGGCTGGCCGGGATGTTCACCGTGGAGTGCGGCGACGCGACGGCCTTCGACGTGACCCGGGTCGACGCGGTCTTCTGCGATCCGGCCCGGCGGCGGGCCGGCACCGGCCGGCGGATCTTCGACCCGGACGCCTACTCGCCGCCGTGGGACTTCGTCACCGGGCTGGTGGCGCGGGTGCCGCACACGGTGGTGAAGGTGGCCCCCGGCATCGACCACGCGTTGATCCCGGCCGACGCCGAGGCGGAGTGGGTGAGCGTCGACGGGGACCTGGTCGAGGCGGCCCTGTGGTGCGGCGCGCTCGCCGGGGTGCCCCGCCGGGCGACCGTCCTGCGGTCGGGGCCCGCCGACCGGCGGCGGCCGGCGGACGGTTCGCCCGCCGACCATCCCGCCGACCGCGAGCCGGTCGCCGTCCACCGGTTGACCGGCACCGGTACGGCCGAGGCCCCGGTCGGCCCGGTCCGGCGCTACCTGTACGACCCGGACCCGGCGGTGGTCCGGTCGCACCTGGTCGCCGAACTGGCCGACACCCTCGACGCGACGCTTGCCGACCCGAGCATCGCCTACCTCTACGCGGACACCCCGCGTCCCACCCCGTTCGGCAGGTGCCTGGAGATCGTCGACGTGCTGCCGTTCTCGCTGAAACGGCTGCGCGCGCTGCTGCGGGAACGCCGGGTCGGCCGGGTCGAGATCCTCAAGCGGGGCTCGGCGTTGTCGCCCGAGCAGCTGCGGCGGGACCTGCGACTGGCCGGGGAGAATCCGGCCAGCCTGGTGCTGACCCGGGTGGCCGGGGCGCCGACGGTGCTGATCGGCCGACCGGTCGCGGACGGCGGCCCGCCGGGCTAGCGTGACCGGCATGGCGGGACAGGCCACTGCGGCGACGGCACTGCTGACCAAGCGGAAGATCGCCCACCGCACCCACCCGTACGACGTCGCGCCGGACGCGCCGAACTACGGCGCGCTGGTCGCGGCGGCGCTCGGGGTGCCGCCGGAGCGGGTGTTCAAGACGCTCGTCGCCGAGGTCGACGGGGCGCTGGCGGTGGCGGTCGTCCCGGTCACCGGCGAGCTGAACCTCAAGGCGCTGGCCACGGCGCTGGGCGGCAAGCGGGCCGCGCTGGCCGACCGGGCCGCCGCCGAGCGGAGCACCGGGTACGTGCGGGGCGGGATCAGCCCGCTGGGCCAGCGACGGCGGCTGCCGACGGTGGTCGACGTCTCGGCGCTGGACCACGACACCGTCTACGTGTCGGCCGGCCGGCGGGGGTTGCAGCTCCAACTCGCCCCGGCGGACCTGGTCGCCCTCACCGACGCCGGCACCGCGCGGATCGCCGCCGGCTGACCCCGGCCGGCGGTCGGCAGCCGGCCGCAGACCGGACACGCAGCGTGATTACGGGGCGGGTGTCCTGCGGGTGACAACCGCGTTGCTGAATTGTTACCGCCGCCAACAAACTTCTGACCTCGGCAGTCTTGCGCCCGCGTTGTGAGCGGGAATACGTTGCCGGACACAACAAAACACCGACCACTCCTCCCCCACCCTCGAAAGGACCCGTGCAGATGCGCAAGGGCTTCCTCACCTTCGCCGCCGTCGGCCTGCTGGCCACCGGCAGCATGGCCGCCTGCGGCGACGACTCCAGCAGCAACGACGCCGGCGGCGACGCCGCCAAGAAGCCGAAGATCGGCGTCATCCTGCCGGACAGCAAGTCCTCCGCCCGCTGGGAGACCGCCGACCGCAGGTTCCTCAAGGCCGCCTTCGACGCCGCCGGTGTCGAGTCGGACATCCAGAACGCCCAGAACGACAAGAACGCCTTCCAGACCATCGCCGACCAGATGATCACCAGCGGGGTCACCACCCTGATGATCGTCAACCTGGACTCCGGCACCGGCAAGGCCGTGCTGGACAAGGCGAAGTCGCAGGGCGTCGCGACGATCGACTACGACCGGCTCACCCTGGGCGGCTCCGCCCAGTACTACGTCAGCTTCGACAACGAGGCCGTCGGCAAGCTCCAGGGCGAGGGCCTGGTCAAGTGCCTGACCGAGAAGGGCGTCAAGAACCCGACGGTCGCCTACCTCAACGGCTCGCCGACCGACAACAACGCCACCCTGTTCAAGAACGGCTACGACTCGGTGCTCAAGCCGAAGTTCGAGTCGAAGGAATACACCAAGGGCCCGGACCAGTCGGTGCCGGACTGGGACCCGGCGCAGGCCGCCACGATCTTCGAGCAGATGCTCACCCAGACCGGCGGCAAGATCGACGGTGTGCTCTCCGCCAACGACGGCCTCGGCAACGCGGCCATCTCGGTGCTGAAGAAGAACAAGCTCAACGGCAAGGTCCCGGTCACCGGCCAGGACGCCGACGTGACCGGCCTGCAGAACATCCTCGCCGGTGACCAGTGCATGACCGTCTACAAGGCCGTCAAGAAGGAGGCCGACGCGGCCGCCGAGCTGGCCATCGCCGTGGCCAAGGGCGAGCGCAAGGAGACCGGGCAGACGGTCAAGGACCCGGAGAGCGGCCGGGACGTCCCGTCCGTGCTGCTGGAGCCGAAGGCGATCGACAAGGCGACCGTCAAGGACGTCGTGGCCGACGGCTACGTCGACAAGGCGAAGCTCTGCACCGGCGCGTACGCCGCGCTCTGCACCGCCAACGGCATCAGCTGACCGTACGACGAGCGTCGTACCCCGTCGACGCGACGCCGCCCGGCACGGAACCCCGTGCCGGGCGGCGCTCGCCGCCGGACGGGCTCCGAGATCTTCCCTCCGTCCGAAGGAGACCCCCGTGTCCGCGACCCCCCTGCTGGAACTGCGCGGGATCGACAAGAGCTTCGGTCCCGTCCAGGTCCTGCGCGACGTCGCCCTCGCCGCCCACGCCGGAGAGGTGACCGCACTGGTCGGCGACAACGGCGCCGGCAAGTCCACCCTGGTCAAGTGCATCAGCGGCATCTACCCGGCCGACGCCGGCGAGTTCCTCTTCGACGGCCGACCGGTGACCATCAACAGCCCCCGGGACGCCGCCACGCTCGGCATCGAGGTCGTCTACCAGGACCTCGCGCTCTGCGACAACCTCGACATCGTGCAGAACATGTTCCTCGGCCGGGAGAAGCACAGCGGGCTGGTGCTCGACGAGCCGACCATGGAACAGATGGCGGCGGAAACCCTCGCCGGGCTCTCCGTACGGACGGTGAAGTCGCTGCGCCAACACGTCTCCAGCCTCTCCGGCGGGCAGCGGCAGACCGTCGCCATCGCCAAGGCGGTGCTCTGGAACAGCAAGCTGGTCATCCTCGACGAGCCGACCGCCGCACTGGGCGTGGCACAGACCGCCCAGGTCCTCGAACTGGTCCGCCGGCTGGCCGACAACGGGCTGGCCGTGGTGCTGATCTCGCACAACATGAACGACGTCTTCGCGGTCTCCGACCGGATCGCCGCGCTCTACCTCGGGCAGATGGTCGCCCAGGTGAAGACCACCGACATCACCCACTCGCAGGTCGTCGAGTTGATCACCGCCGGTCGTTCCGGCAACCTCGGTCTCACCGGCGAACCGGTCACCGCCGGCAACGGCACCGGCGCGGGACCCGCCGACACCACTCCAGGAGGCGTTCGATGACCACCACCGCCGTGCGCAAGGAAGGCCCGGCGGCGGTCACGCCGCCGCCCACCGTCGGCAGCCACCTGCGCGGCTACTGGGGCCGGGTACGCGGCGGCGACATCGGCGCGCTGCCCGCCGTCCTCGGACTGATCGTGCTCTGCACGGTCTTCTCGATCATGCGGCCGTCGTTCCTCACCGCCGGCAACTTCGCCAACCTGTTCACCCAGGGCGCGGCGGTCACCCTGATCGCCATGGGGCTGGTCTTCGTCCTGCTGCTCGGCGAGATCGACCTGTCCGCCGGCTTCGCCAGCGGGGTCTGCGCGGCCATCCTGGCCAACGTCGCCACCAAGGCCGGCTACCCCTGGTACGTGGCCGTGCTCGCGGCGATCCTCACCGGTGTGGTCATCGGCACCGTGCTCGGCTTCCTGGTCGCCAAGATCGGCATCCCGTCGTTCGTGGTCACCCTGGCCGGCTTCCTCGCCTTCCAGGGCATCGTGCTGATGCTGATCAGCGGTGGCGCCAACATCTCGGTCAACGACGAGGTGCTGGTGGCGATCGCCAACCGCAACCTGCCCCCGGCCGTCGGCTGGGCGCTGGCCGCCCTCGCCATCGGCGGGTACGCCGCCGTGCAGCTGCTGCGGTACCGCAAGCGGCTGTCCCGGGGACTGACCGCCGACCCGATGGCGGTGGTGCTCGCCCGCATCGGCGGCCTGACCCTGATCCTCGGCATCGCGGTCTACATCCTCAACCAGGAGCGCAGCCGCAACGTCCTGATCAACTCGCTCAAGGGCGTGCCGATCGTGGTGCCGGTCATCGCGGTGCTGCTGATCGTCTGGACCTTCGTGCTCCAGCGCACCAGCTACGGCCGGCACGTCTACGCCGTCGGCGGCAACAAGGAGGCCGCCCGTCGGGCCGGCATCAACGTCGACCGGATCCGGATCTCGGTCTTCGTGATCTGCTCGTCCATGGCGGCGGTCGGCGGCATCGTCGCGGCCAGCCGGGCCAACTCGGTCGACCCCAACACCGGCGGCAGCAACGTGCTGCTCTACGCCGTCGGCGCGGCGGTGATCGGCGGCACCAGCCTCTTCGGCGGCAAGGGCCGGGTCCTCGACGCCGTGCTCGGTGGCGCGGTGGTCGCCGTCATCGACAACGGCATGGGCCTGATGGGCTACAGCGCCGGGGTGAAGTACGTCGTCACCGGTGTGGTGCTGCTCCTCGCGGCCAGCGTGGACGCGCTGTCGCGCCGCCGCGCCTCCGCCTCCGGCACCCGCTGATCCGCGTACGCCAGCGGCGGAACACGGGGTGTCACCAACGATGCGGGTAGGACCGAGCCAGGACGAGATCCGACGGCAGAACCTCGGGGCGCTGCTCCGACACGTCCACGTGCACGGCGCCACCTCCCGCGCGGAACTCACCACCGCCCTCGGGCTCAACCGCAGCACCATCGGCGCGCTCACCGCCGACCTGGCCGGGGCCGGCCTGGTCAGCGAGGGCACACCGAAGGAGACCGGCCGGGCCGGACGACCGTCGCTGGTCGTCCGGCCCGAGTCGGCCCGGGTCTACGCGTACGCGTACTCGATCGAGGTGGACCGGCTGCGGGCCGCGCGGGTCGGTCTCGGCGGCGAGGTGCTCGACCGCCGGGAACTCGACAGGCCACGTGACCTCGACGCCGGGGAGACCGTCCCGATGCTGGCCGGCGCCCTCAAGCAGATGCGGGAACGGGTGCCGCCGGAGTCGATCTGCGTGGGTGCCGGCGTCGCGGTCTGCGGCATGGTCCGCAAGGCCGACGGGCTGGTTCGGCTCGGTCCCACCACCGGCTGGGTGGACGAGCCGATCGGGGCCGCCCTCGCCGTCGAACTCGGCGTCGAGCTGCCCGTCACGGTGGGCAACGTGGCCGACGTCGCCGCCTTCGCCGAGCACGCCCGCGGCGTCGCCGCCGGCTGCGACAACGTCATCTACCTGTACGGGGACGTCGGCGTCGGCGCCGGCATCATCGCCGGTGGCCGCCGGCTGACCGGCCACGGCGGGTACGGCGGCGAGGTCGGCCACATGGTGGTGGTCCGCGACGGAACCCCCTGCGAGTGCGGTTCCCGGGGTTGCTGGGAGACCCAGATCGGCGAGTACGGGCTGCTGCGGGCCGCCGGCCGGTCCGACGCCCGGGGCCGGGACGCGCTGCTGGCCGTCTTCGACGCCGCCGACCGGGGGGACGCCCGCGCCCAGACCGCCGTCCGGCACGCCGGGGACTGGCTCGGCTTCGGGGTGGCGAACCTGGTCAACATCTTCAACCCCGAGATGGTCATCTTCGGCGGCACCATGCGGGACCTCTACCTGGCCGCCGCCGCCCAGGTCCGCAGCCGGCTCAACGAGACCGGGCTGCCCGCCTGCCTGGAACACGTCCGGCTGCGTACCCCGAAACTCGGCGACGACGCGGCCCTGATCGGCGCGGCCGAACTGGCCTTCGAACGGCTCCTCGCCGACCCGCTCGACGCCGCCTGAACGGTCCCCTTCCGACTCGTGCGCCGCCCGGTGAACTGATCGGCCCGACAGTCCGTACCAGTGGGCGGACGGGCAGCCGGGGGTCGCTGCCCGGCAGGACAGGTCGGCCGGATCGAGGAGGCACCGCAGCATGGCACCGCTGGATTCCGTACGTCGTCGGCGAGGGCACCGGACCCACCGGGTGGCGGTGCTGCTCGTCACCTTCCTGGCCGGGCTGGTCGTGCTACCCGGCATGGCGGTCGCCGCACCCGGCGTCCAGTTGAACGCCGCCGACATGACGCTGCTCAACGGCGTCCGGTTGGCCGGCCTGTGGGAGATGCCGGCGGGCACGATGGCCGCCGAGAAGGGCCAGTCCGCGCGGGTGCGGGAGGTCGGCGCGGAGATCGCCCGGCAGCACGGCGTCCTCGACGAGTTGGTGGTGCAGGCCGCCAACAAGCTGGGCGCGACGCTGCCCACCGATCCCACCACGGAGCAGAAGGGGTGGCTGACCGAGATGCAGAACGCCTCCGGTGCTCAGTTCGACCAGATCTTCGTGACCCGGCTCCGGCTGGCCCACGGCAAGATCTTCCCGGTGATCGGCGCGGTCCGGGCCAGCACCCGGGACAACACCGTCCGCAAGCTCGCCGACGAGGCCAACAAGTTCGTGGGCGACCACATGGCCATGCTGGAGAGCACCGGGCTGGTCCGCTGGCAGCAGATGCCGCCGGCCGCGATCCCGGCCGCGCAGAACGACTCGCTGGTCGCCGCCGCGCAGGCCGGGGCCGCCTCCGGCCCGTCGGTCGGGGTGAGCACCACGGTGGTCTGGGCGGTCTTCCTGCTCGCGCTCGGCGCGGGCGGCTACGCGACCTGGCGGATCACCCGCCGCAGTTGACCCGGCGCGACTGACCCGACGGCCCGCAGGCGGCACCACCGCCGGCGGGCCGTCCGGCTGTCCGGGCCCGGCACCGGGCGGCCGGTCAGCGGTCGACCTGGGTGAAGTCCCAGGAGTGCGGGGGGCGGGCGAGCAGGGTGGCCGGCGGCTCGGGCAGCGACCGAGGGCTGCTGCGCCACTTCGAGACGACCACCACCCGGTGGTCGGTGGAGGAGAAGACCTCACTGGACACGTGCAGCGGATCGTGCTCGAACTCCGGCAGCGCCGTCTCGCACACCCAGGTGATCAGGTCGGCGAAGCCGTACGACTCGGCCCGCGCCTCCCACATCCGTACGATCACGTCGGTCCCTCCCCTCACACGCTGACCGTGGTCAGTGGCAACGCCGAGTCGGCGGGCAGGTCCAGCCGGCTCGGACGTACCCCGGCGGCCACCAGATGCGACCCGAGCGCGGCGACCATCGCGCCGTTGTCGGTGCACAGCCCCGGCCGGGGCGTGCGGACCCGGATGCCGTACCGCTGCGCCCGCTGCTCGGCCATCGCCCGCAGCCGCGAGTTCGCCGCCACGCCCCCGCCGATGACCAGGGTGTCGATCCCGTGTTCCCGGCAGGCGGCCAACGCCTTGCCGGTGAGCACGTCGCAGACCGCCTCCTGGAAGGCGGCCGCCACGTCGGCCACCGGCACCGACTCACCGGCCCGCCGCCGCGCCTCCACCCAGCGGGCCACCGCCGTCTTCAATCCGGAGAAGGAGAAGTCGTAGCGGTGGGCGACGAGATCCTTCGCGGCGGTCAGGCCACGCGGGAAGGCGATCGACGCCGGGTCACCGGAGCGCGCCTCCCGGTCGATGTACGGGCCACCCGGGAACGGCAGGCCGAGCAGCCGGGCCACCTTGTCGAACGCCTCACCTGCCGCGTCGTCGATGGTCGCGCCCAGCGGGGTCACCCCCCGGGCCAGGTCGTCGACGCGCAGCAGCGAGGAGTGTCCACCGGAGACCAGCATGGCGATCGCCGGCGCGGGCAGCGGACCGTGCTCCAGGGTGTCCACCGCGACGTGGGCGGCCAGGTGGTTCACCCCGTACACCGGCTTCTCGGCGGCCAGCGCGTAACCCTTCGCGGCGGCCACCCCGACCAGCAGGGCCCCGGCCAGGCCGGGGCCGGAGGTGACCGCGATCGCGTCGATGTCGGCGAGGGTCACCCCCGCGTCGCGCAGCGCCCGGTCCATGGTCGGCACGATGGCCTCCAGGTGCGCCCGGCTGGCCACCTCGGGCACCACCCCGCCGAACCGGGCGTGTTCGTCCACGCTGGAGGCCAACGCGTCGGCGAGCAGCGTGTGGCCGCGCACGATGCCCACCCCGGTCTCGTCGCAGGAGGTCTCGATCCCGAGGATCAGCGGTTCGTCAGCCATGGTCCGTCCCGTCCGCACCCGGTTCCGCGTCGCGCCGCATGACCAGCGCGTCGGTGTTGCTCGGTTGGTAGTAGCCCCGTCGTACGCCGATCGGCTCGAACCCGTACGTCGCGTAGAGCCGCTGGGCGGGGGCGTTGTCGACGGCCACCTCCAGCAGGACACTGTCGATCCCGCGCCGGGCCGCCTCGGCGAGCAGGTCCGCAAGCAGCGCCCGGCCGATCCCGCGCCGCTGGGCGTCCCGGCGGACCGCGATGTTCTGCACCCACGACTCGCCGTCCGGATCGACGGTCAGACCCGCGTAGCCCAGCAGCGACCCGTCGGTGTCCAGGGCGACCCGGTAGTGGTGGCCGCTGGCCAGCTCGTTCCAGAACATCGCCGGCGACCACTGCTCGGCACCGAACAGGTCAGCCTCGATCGGCAGCACCTCGGCGACGTGCCACCAGCGGAACCGCTCGATGCGGACGGTCACGGCAGCACCGACTTACGGCTGGTCGCCGCGACCGCGTCCGGGCGGCGCAGGTACAACGGGGTGAGCGTCTCGCCGGCGGCCCCGGCCCGGACCCGCTCGGCGGCCAGGGCGACAAGTGTGGCGGCGTCCGGGTAGCGGGGTTCGGCGCGCAGCGGCAGGCCGAGCACGTCGGCGTACCGGTGGGCGCCGTCGCCGACCGCGACGGTGACGGCCAACTCGCGGGCGCGGGCGACGGCGACGGCCGGGGCGTCCACCTCCGGCCCGACGATCCGCCGGCCGTCGCCGTAGACCGCCCAGTAGACCTCCTTGCGCCGGGCGTCGGCGGCGACCAGCACCCGCTGCTCCCGGACCGTGCCGTCGCCGACGGCGGCGGGCGCGGCGGTGCCGGCGTTGTCAGGCATCGGGGCGTGGCCGATGCCGTCGAGCGAGCAGACGCCGTACGTGGGGACGCCGAGCACCTGGCCCATGGTGGCGGCGGTGACCAGCCCGACCCGCAGCCCGGTGAAAGGTCCGGGGCCGAGCCCGGCGACGATCGCGTCGAGATCGGCCGGTCGGGCGTGGACGTCGGCGAGCACCGCCTCGACCTGCGGGGCGAGCAGTTCACCGTGGGCGCGGGCGTCGACCGTGCACCGGTGCGCCCGCAGCGCGACGCCGTCCGCCGTGACCTCGGCCAGCGCCGCGGTGACCGCGGGGGTCGAGGAGTCCACCACCAGTACGAGCACGGTAAGCCAGCCTAGCCGGCCACCCGCGCCGCCCGGCCACACCCCGCCCGCCCCTCGCCAGCAGCCCCGCCCACGCTCTCCCCCTGCCGCGCCTGCCCTGACTCCGCCCTCACCCCTGCCGCCGCCCCTGGGCTCCGGCCGTCGGTGCTGTCCCTGTTCCTGGCCGGTGGGCCCGGGCCCGCCGCCGGCGGCTTCGCCCCGCCCGCCTGCGACAGAAGGTCCAGCTGCTGGCCCCGTCGGCGGACCGCCGCATGAGGAGCC
Organism: Micromonospora sp. SCSIO 07396; assembly: GCF_053667945.1. Classification (NCBI taxonomy): domain Bacteria; kingdom Bacillati; phylum Actinomycetota; class Actinomycetes; order Micromonosporales; family Micromonosporaceae; genus Micromonospora; species Micromonospora sp. SCSIO 07396. Next base: position 88,910 of record NZ_CM132210.1, on the reverse strand, counting down.
GGCCAGGGTGGGGAGTGGTATTCGACGTAGAACGGTATGCCTGTGAGTCATAAATATGACTCACAGGCATACCGCTCACCGCCGGCACATCATCATGCCTGGATGACTGAGAGTGGTCGGCTCGCCACGGAGATCGCCGCACTGCTGCGCCGGGAACGCAGCGCGCAGCGGCTCACCCAGCAGCAACTGGCGGATCGGGCCGGGACGAGTCAGAGCGCGGTGGCCCGCGTCGAGCGCGGTGGTCGGGTGCCGAGCCTCGACCTGGTCGAGCGCCTTCTCGCCGCCCTCGGCCGGCAACTCGCCGTCACCACCGAGCAGCTCGACAACCACCTCGACGCCGAGATGGACGCGCTGGCCGGGCGGTCGACCACCGACCGGATCGACGAGCTGGGGTTGGACCGGCTGCTCGACCGGCTGGGCGACCTGCCCCACCTGCTGACCGGCAGCACCGCCGCGCTGCTGCAGGGTGCGCCCGTACCCGTCGACGCGGTCGAGATCGCCGTCCGGTGGTGCGACTCCGCCCGGTTCACCGCCTGGCTGACGGCCGCCTACGGCCAGCGCTGGAACGCCAGGTGGGGTGAGTTCGGTGGCCTGCACCTGGAACCGGAGGAACCCGGCGAGCACCTCTGGATGACCCGGTACGGCGAGATCCGCGCGCAGATGTGCGACGAGTTCCCGGCGGCGATCGAGGTACGGCACGGGGAGCGCGGCTACCGGGTGGTCCCGCTGGTCGCCGTGGAGCTGACCGACCCGCGGGCCGCCGCGCTGCTGCGCCGGCACCGGCAACGCGCCGCCGACGGCCGTGCCCCGGACGTCGGCCCGGCCGACCGGACCGGGCGGTGAGCACCGCGCCGACGAAACGCAGCGCCGTGTCCCCACCACGCCGCGATGCGGCGCACCACCACGCGGTGGGGACGGCGGCCACGCAGGTCAGCCGGCCGAGCGCTCCCAGTCGATCGGGGGCAGCCCGGCGTCGGCGAGTGCCTTGTTGGTGGCGCTGAACGGGCGGCTGCCCAGGAACCCACGCGGGTTCATCGGGCTCGGGTGACCGGCCTCCAGCACCACGTGCCGGGGGTTGGTGACCAGGGCCGCCTTCTTGCGGGCGTAGCCACCCCAGAGCAGGAAGACCACCGGCTCGTCCCGGGCGTCCAGGGCGCGGATGGTCGCGTCGGTGAACTCCTCCCACCCGGAGTTGCCGTGCGAACCGGGGCTGGCCTGGCGGACGGTCAGCACCGCGTTGAGCAGCAGCACACCCTGCGCCGCCCACCCGTCCAGGTTGCCGCTGCGCGGCTTGGGCACCCCGAGGTCCTCGCTCAGCTCCTTGAAGACATTGCGCAGCGACGGCGGCACCGACACCCCCTCGCGGACGCTGAAGCTCAGCCCGTGCGCCTGCCCCGCCTTGTGGTACGGGTCCTGGCCGAGGATCAGCACCCGGCACTGCTGCGGACCGCACAGCCGGTAGGCGGAGAAGAGGTCCTCCTGCGGCGGGAAGACGGTCTGGGTGGCGTACTCGCGGGCGACGAATTCGGCGAGCGCCGCCGTCCGGGCCGGGTCCAGGTGCGGGGTGAGCACGGCACGCCACTCCTGCGGCAGCAGCTCCAGCAGGTCGAGGGTGGGGGTGTCGTCGGGCATCGGCAACCTTTCACAAACGAAGTCCCCGGCACTCTAGGCAGCGGGTACGACACCCCGCGCCCCAGGGCCGGGTCAGCCCAGCGCGGTCAGGCGGTCCGCCCAGTCCCCGCCCACCGGCTCCAACTCGACCACCCGGGAGTCGTCGTCGCGCCGGTCGATGCGTACCCGCAGGTGGGTGTCGGCGAGCTGCTCGACCAGCCCCTCGCCCCACTCGACCACGGTCACCGAGTCGTCCACCGAGGCGTCCAGGTCCAGGTCGTCGATTTCGGCGCGCGGGTCGGCGGCGTCACCCAGCCGGTACGCGTCGGCGTGCACCAGGGCCACCGTGCCGCCGCGCGCCGGATCCGGCCGGTGCACCCGGGCGATCACGAAGGTCGGCGAGGTGACGTCGCCGCGTACCCCCAGGCCGACGCCGAGGCCCCGGGTGAGGGCGGTCTTGCCGGCCCCCAGCGGGCCGGTGAGCAGCAGCAGGTCACCGGCGCGCAGCACCCCGGCGAGCCGACGGCCGAAGGCGTGCGTGTCCTCGGCCGTGGGCAACGTGACGCGCACGCTCACAACGCCTCCAGGAAACGTTCCAGCGCGGCGTTGACCTCGTCGGCGTGTTCCAGCATCACCACGTGCCCACTGTCCCGGATCTTGACGTATTCGGCGTGCGGCAGCCGACGGACGATCTCGTCCGAGTGGACCACCGGCGTGATCATGTCCTTGTCGCCCACCACCACCAGCACCGGAGTGCCGCTCAGCGCGGCCAACGCCGGGAACCGGGAGTGGGTGGCCAGGGTCCGCAGGTAGCGGGTCACCGTGTCGGCCGACGTCCGGGAGTTCATCCGCTCCACGTACGACACCAGGGCCGGGCTCGGCTTCGGGGTGCCGAAGCCGTACCGGCGGGTCAGCAGCCAGGCCACGTTCGAGGTGGACTTCCGGGCCCGGTCGATGACGAGCCCGCCGTACCTGGTGGCGTTGCTCATCATGAACAGCACCGGCGAGCCGACCCGGCCGAGCAGGGCCGGCGCGACCAGCTTCGTCTCGGCCAGCAACCCGCCCGACGTGGCCATCAGCACCGTGCCGACCACCCGGTCACCGAACAACTCCGGGTACGCCTCGGCGAACGCCATGATGGTCATCCCACCCATCGAGTGCCCGACCAGCACCAGCGGCCCCTCCGGGGCGGTCGCGTCGATCACCCGGCGCAGGGTGTGGCCGAGTGCGGCGAGGTCGTACTCGCCGGTCTCCAACCGCCCCGACCGGCCGTGCCCCGGCTGGTCGTACGCGACGACCCGGTAGTCGCCCCGCTCGGCCAGCAGTTGACGCTGGAAGTGGAACGTCCCCATGTCCAGGCAGAAGCCGTGCACCAGCACCACCGTCGGGTGCCCCGGCACCGGCCGGGTCGGCTCGACCACCTCGACGTGGATGTCGGTGCCGTCCGGCAACTCCAGCCGGTACGCCTCGTCGTACCGCTGCGCGCCGAAGTCCTCCCCGGCGTACGGGTCGGCGGGGTCGGCCTTGAGCCGGCGGACCAGGGCCCGTTCGGTGGCCACCCCGGCGGCCAGCCCGGCGGCGGCCACCCCCACCGCGGCCCCGACCACACCGGCGACCCGTCCGGCGGCGGTCCTCGGTCGGGGCACCCGGAACCGGCTGACCGCGCTCACGGGCGCGTCCCGTCGTAGACCCGGGGCACCCGGACCCCGCCGAACCGGGTGACGATCTCGTAGTTGATCGTGCCGACCGCCTCGGCCCAGTCGTCGGCGGTGGGCATCCCGTCGTCGCCGCTGCCGAACAGGGTCGCCACGTCACCGGCGGCCACCTCGTCCGCGCCGCAGTCGAGCACGAACTGGTCCATGCAGACCCGGCCCGAGATGGTGCGCCGCTTCCCGCCGAGCTGCACCGGCCCCACGTTGGAGGCGTGCCGGGGCACCCCGTCGGCGTAGCCGAGCGGCACCACCGCCAGGTTCGCCTCCTCGGTCGTGGTGTAGGTGTGCCCGTACGACACGCCGGTGCCTGCGGGGACCCGCTTGGCGAGCATCACCCGGGCCCGCGCGGTCATCGCCCGACGCAGCCCGAACTGCTGCCCGGCGATCGGCGACAGCCCGTAGACGGCGATCCCGGGTCGGACCAGGTCGAAGTGGGTGTCGGGGCGGGTCAGGGTGGCCGCCGAGTTGGCCAGGTGCCGGTAGCGCGGACGCAGGCCGGCCCGCTCGACCATGGCCAGCCCCTCGTGGAAGACCGCCAACTGCCGGTCGGTGGTGGGGTGGCCGGGCGAGTCCGCGTACACGAAGTGGCTCCACACGCCGACCACCTCGACCAGGCCGTCGGCCTGGGCCTTCGCGGCGGCCTCCAGCAGGGTCGGCCAGTCGGCGACGGTCGCGCCGCCCCGGGACAGCCCGGTGTCGATCTTGAGGTGCAGCCGGGCCGGCCGGTCGGCGGCCCGCCCCGCCGCGACCATCTCGTCGAGCTGGGACAGGCTCGCGGCGGCCAGGTCCACCCCCGCCGCCACCCCCTCGTGCAGCGGCAGCCCCGGGTCGAGCAGCCACGCCAGCACCGGCACGGTGATCCCGGCCCGGCGCAGCGTCAACGCCTCGTCGAGGGTGCACACCCCCAGCCAGTCCGCCCCCGCGTCGAGCGCGGCCCGCGCCGACGGGACCATGCCGTGGCCGTACCCGTCGGCCTTCACCACCGCCATCAACTCGGCGCTGGTGCCCGACCGGAGCCGGGCCACGTTTGCACGGATCGCGTCCAGATCGACGCGCACCTCGGCCTGCCACATACGCCCAGCCTACTGGCGTCGGTGATCACCGGGTCGGTGGACGCCGACCCGGCCGCCGGTCAGAGCAGCGGGGCCGCCACCGTACGCAGTGCGGCCGCCACGTCCGGCGCGGTCACCGGGCCGCCCCGGGCCGCCTCCCGCCCGGCCAACCCGTGCAGGTACGCCGCCCCGGCCGCCGCCCGCTCCGGGGCCAACCCGGCGGCGAGCAGCGACCCGAGCAGCCCGGCCAGCACGTCGCCGGTGCCCCCGGTGGCCAGCGCGGGGCTGCCGGTCGGGTTGACGTACGCCCGGCCGTCCGGCGTGCCGACCACCGTGCGGTCCCCCTTGAGCAGCACCGTCGCGTTCATCCAGGCGGCCAGCCGCAGCGCGGCGGCGACCCGGTCGGCCCCCGGCTCCTCGCCGCACAGCCTGGCGAACTCCCGGTCGTGCGGGGTGACCACGATCGGGGCGTCCCGGTCCCGCAGCCGACCGGCGAGCGAACCGTCCACCAGCAGGGTCAACGCGTCCGCGTCGAGCACCACCGGCACCGGCGCGGCCAGCACCGCGCGCAGCTCCGCGCCGGCCTGCTCGTCGGTGCCGAGGCCGGAGCCGCAGACCCAGGCCTGCACCCGGCCGGCCCCGGCGACCCGGTCGGTGGCGATCACCGACGGGTGCTGGCGGACCACCTCGTCGCGGGCGCCGCCGGCGTACCTGACCAGCCCGGTGGGGCCGGCCAGCGCGCCACCCACCGAGAGCACCGCCGCCCCCGGGTAGGTCCGCGACCCGGTGGCCACCCCGACCACGCCCCGGCGGTACTTCTCCGAGGACGCGCCGCTGCGGGGCCACCAGTCGCGCACGTCCGACCACTCGGTGACGTGCAGCGCGGGGGTGCCACGCAGCCACAGCCCGAGCCCGATGTCGACCAACTCGACCTGCCCGGCGAGCGGGGCCGCCGGGCCGACCACCAGGGCCGGCTTGAGCGCGCCGAACGCCACCGTCACGTCGGCCCGCACCGCGCGGGGCCGGCCCACCCCGTCCGTCGGCACGTCCCCGGTGTCCACCGCCACCCCGCTGGGCACGTCCACCGCGACGACGGTGGCCCGGCCGCCGTCGCGGCCCCGCAATTCGGGCAGGCCGGCGACGAGTTCGTCGGCGGCGTCCCGCAGCCCGCCGGTGCCGCCGATCCCGACGATCCCGTCGAGCACCAGGTCGACCGTGGCGGGCGGGGCGTCGACCAGCCGTCCCCCGGCGGCCCGCAGCGCCGCCAGCCCGTCGGCGTGCGCCCGCCCGGGGGCGGTCGGCAGCACCGCGACCTGGGCACCCCGGCGGGCCAGCCGCTCACCGGCGTACAACGCGTCGCCGCCGTTGTCGCCGCTGCCGACCAGCAGCAGCACCCGCGCGCCGTACACCCCGCCCCGGTCGGCGAGCAGCAGGGCGCACCGCCGGGCCAACCCGGCCGCCGCCCGCTGCATCAGCGTCCCGGGCGGGAGGGCGGCCATCAGGCCGGCCTCCGCCGCGCGCACGTCCGACACCCGCCACACCGATCTCATGCCGCCCCCGTCTTCGCCGCCGGCCCGGTCGCTCGCGTCTGCCGTGGTCGAGATCACCCTACCGGCGGTGCGGGCGGCAGATTAGCCACCGGCGTCGCGGCCGGCAAGACCTGTGGACAACCCGGACGTACGACCCATGCCCGTCGTCCACAGGGCCCGCCGGAGGGCCGCCCGGCCACCTAGCGTCGGCGGCACGGTCACGGCGGCGGGCCGACCGAGGCAGGGAGGCGGACGATGACGGACGAGCCGGTGCGGGTGGACCTGCCGGTGCTGCGCGCCGCGGCCGGTGGGCTGGCCGACGAGGCGTACACGCTGGCCCGGGGGCTGGCGGGTCACCCCGGGTTGGTGCTGTCCGCGCCGGGTTGGCGGGCCGGGGCCGCGCTGGCCGGGCTGGAGTCGGCGGTGCACGCCTGGCACGGGGTGCTCGGCGTACGGGTCGCCGAGACCGGTGCCGCGCTGCGGGCCGCCGCCGAGGCGTACGCGGCGGCCGACGACCGGGCCGCCGGGCGACTGGCCGGTCGACCCCGATGATCGGGTACGCCCAGCTCTGGGCCGCCTCCCCCGGCGACTGGGCGGCGGCGGGGGTGGCCTGGCGCGGGCTGGACGCGCCGGTCACCCGACGGCGGTCCGGGTTGGCCGAGCAGGCGACGACGCTGCGGGCCGGCTGGTCGGGCGGGGCGGCCACCAGGGCCGGTGCCCGGCTCGACGGGCTGCGCGCGGAGCTGGGCACCATCCTGCCGGCGCTGGTCGAGACCGATCAGGTGCTCGCCGAGTTCGCCGGTCGGCTGCGGGTGGCCAAGGCCCGGCTCGCCGAGGCGGTGACGCTGGCCGACCGTACCGGCGTGGCGGTGGACCGGCACGGTGGGCTGCGGGCGGTCCCGCCGACCTGGCGCGGCCCCGAATCGGGCGGGCTGCCGGCCGGGACTGGTGCCCACCGCGCCCCGGCGGGTGGTGCCGGCGCGGCCCACTCCCCCGGCCCCCGCGCCGGCACGGGAGTGCCTGATGGCGGTCCCGGTGGCCGTGGGACCGGTGGTGGTGGCAACGGTGGCGGGGTGGGATCGCCGGCGGCGGTGGCCCAGGTGGCGGTGGCGCTGCGGGAGGCGTTGGCCCTGGCCGACGTGGCCGACCGGGAGGCCGCCGGCCGGCTGGCCGAGTTGACCGGGGCGGCCCGCACCGGCTGGGTGCAGCGGCCACCACCGGGCCGGCCGGCCGACGATGCCACCCCGGCAGCGGTCCGCGCCTGGTGGGACGGTCTCACCCCGGCCCAACGACGCTGGCTGGTGCTGCACGAACCGGCCCGGACCGGCCCCCGCGACGGGGTGCCGGCGGCGGCCCGGGACCAGGCGAACCGGCTGCTGCTGGCCGGGCACCGGGAGGCCCTGCTGGCCGAACGCCGGGCGTTGTCGGCCAGCGGGTCGGGCGGGCGTTCCGGGCTGCGCCGGATCGACCGGGCGCTGGCCGCCCTGGACGGGCTCGCCGGACGACTCGCCGCGACGACGGGACCCCGGGCGTACCTGCTCGGGCTCGACCCGCGCGGCGACGGCCGGGCGATCGTGGCGCTGGGCAACCCGGACCGGGCCCGCCGGGTGCTGACCTACGTGCCGGGCATGACGAGCGACCTCGCCGACGTCCCCGGTGAGCTGGGCCGGGCCGCCCGGGTGCAGGACCGGTGCACCGCCCTCGCTCCCGGCGAGGAGACGGCGGCGGTGCTGTGGCTGGACTACGACGCCCCCGACTTCCTGCCCGAAGCGTCCTCACCGGCCCAGGCCCGGGACGCCGGGCCCGGCCTGCACCGCTTCCAGGAGGGGCTACGCGCCACCCATGACGGACCGCCGGCCCGGCAGACCGTGCTGGGGCACAGTTACGGCTCGCTGGTGGTGGGCAGCGCCGCCCGCGACCACGGGTTGGCCGCCGACGCGCTGGCCTTCGTCGGGTCACCGGGGGTGGGGGTGGACCGGGCCGGGGCGCTCGGCCTGCCGCCGGGGCAGGTCTGGTCGAGCACCGCCGGCGACGACGTGATCCGGCTGGTCGAGCCACCCCGGGAGCTGGCCGGTCGGGCGGTGCTGGCCACCTCGCCGCTGGCCAGCGCCGCCGCGCTGTTCCGCCCGGACGACCACCGGCTGTGGTTCGGGCACGACCCGAGCGACCCGGGTTTCGGCGGCCGGACCTTCCCCAGCGGCCGGGGCGGCCACACCGGCTACTGGGACCCCGACAATCCCGCCCTGGACGGGATGGCCCGGATCGTGCTCGGCCGGTGAGCGGCGTCCTACTCCACGGTGACCGACTTCGCCAGGTTGCGCGGCTGGTCCACGTCGTGCCCCCGGGCGGCGGCGATCTCGGCCGCGAACACCTGCAACGGCACGGTGGTGACCAGCGGCGCGAGCAGGGTCGGCGTACGCGGCACATAGATCAGATGGTCGGCGTAGCGGACCACCGCCTCGTCGCCCTCCTCGGCGATCACGATGGTCCGCGCGCCCCGGGCCCGCACCTCCTGGATGTTGGAGACGACCTTGTCGTGCAGCATGCCCCGGCCGACCGGCGACGGCACCACGCAGATCACGGGGGTGCCCTTGTCGATCAGGGCGATCGGCCCGTGCTTCAGCTCACCGGCGGCGAACCCCTCGGCGTGCATGTACGCCAACTCCTTGAGCTTGAGCGCACCCTCCAGGGCCACCGGGTAGCCGACGTGCCGGCCGATGAACAGCACCGTCGGCTCCGACTTCAGCTCCCGGGCCAGCTCCCGCACCGGCTCGATGCGACCCAGCAGCTCCCGCAGCTTGCCCGGCATCTCCTGGAGCTGGGCCACCACCGCGCCGACCTCGTCGGCGAACTTGATCCCGCGCACCTGGGCCAGGTGCAGGCCGATCAGGTAGCAGGCGACCAGCTGGGTGAGGAACGCCTTGGTCGAGGCGACGGCGATCTCCGGGCCACCATGGGTGTAGAGCACCGCGTCGGACTCGCGCGGAATGGTGGAGCCGTTGGTGTTGCAGATGGCCAGCACCCGGGCCTTCTGCTCCTTGGCGTGCCGCAACGCCATCAGGGTGTCCATCGTCTCGCCGGACTGCGAGATCACCACGATCAGGGTGGACCGGTCGAGCACCGGGTCGCGGTAGCGGAACTCGCTGGCCAGTTCCACCTCGCAGGGGATCCGGGTCCAGTGCTCGATGGCGTACTTGGCGACCATGCCCGAGTGGTACGCGGTGCCGCAGGCCACGATGAAGATCTTGTCGACGTCGCGCAGGTCCTGGTCGCTGAGGCGGACCTCGTCGAGGGCGATCTCCCCGGTCTCGGTGAGCCGGCCGAGCAGGGTGTCCGCGATGGCCTGCGGCTGCTCCTCGATCTCCTTGAGCATGAACCAGTCGTAACCGCCCTTCTCGGCGGCCGAGGAGTCCCAGTCGATGTGGAAGTCCTTGCCGGTGGCCGGCTGGCCGTCGAAGTCGGTGATCTCGATGCTGTCGGCGGTGATCAGGACGAGCTGGTCCTGCCCCAGCTCGACCGCCTCGCGGGTGTGCTCGATGAACGCCGCCACGTCACTGGCCAGGTAGTTCTCCCCGTCACCCCGGCCGACCACCAGCGGCGAGTTGCGCCGGGCACCGACCACCGCACCCGGGATGGCCGCGTCGACGGCGAGCAGGGTGAATGCGCCCTCCAACCGCCGGCACACCACCCGCATCGCGGCGGCGAGCAGCTGCGGGCCGTCGGTGCCACCGGCCGCCCGCAACTCGGCGAGCGCGTGGGAGAGCAGGTGGGCGGCGCACTCGGTGTCGGTGTCGCTGGTGAACTGGACGCCGTCGTCCTCCAGCTCGGCGCGGAGCTTGGCGAAGTTCTCGATGATGCCGTTGTGGATCACGGCGACCCGGCCGTCGGGGGCCAGGTGCGGGTGGGCGTTGCGGTCGGTCGGGCCGCCGTGGGTGGCCCACCGGGTGTGGCCGATGCCGGTGGTGCCGTCGCCGATGCCGACCGGGCTGGCGGCGCAGTCGTCGGGGTTGGTGGCGGCCCGCTCGGAGAGGACCTTCTCCAGGTTGGCCAGCTTGCCGGCCTTCTTCTCGGTGAGCAGCTCGTCGTCGCAGACGATCGCGACCCCGGCCGAGTCGTAGCCCCGGTATTCCAGCCGCCGCAGTCCGTCGAGCACGATGCCGAGCGCCGGGCGCGCGCCGGCGTAACCCACGATTCCACACATGGTTCGCAGCCTAACCCAGTTTCGCTCACCTCGCGTGCGCGGAAGCCAGGCAAACGATCACCGAATTTGAGCGATCGGGCGGTGACGGGCGGCAACCGGACGACCGTCCCAGCCGTCCGGCCGTACGGGGTTGCGGCAGGCCCGCCGGTACGACAGTCTCTCGGCGACCCTGGAACGTCCCTGGGACGGCCCGCACGCCCCTTTCCTCCCTTTCCGTCCCCGGAGCAGCCATGTCCGACACGTCGCCACCCAGCGACCCCACTCCCCCATCCGGCGATTCCGCACCTACGGCCGGCAGTTCCGTACCTGCCGCCAGCGACCCCGCACCTGCCGCCGGTGACCCGACGCCTCCGGCAGCCGGCTACCCGGGTCCCGGGCCCGCCGGTGCCCCGGGCCCGTCCGCGTGGGCCCCGCCGGACCCGTTCGCGGTCCCACAGCCCTGGGCGGCCCCCGGCCCTTGGGTCCACGGATCGGCACCCGGCCCCTCCGCCGCCGCCTATCCCGACCCGACCGGTGCCGCTTATCCCGACCAGACCGGTGCCGCCTATCCCGACCCGACCGGCCCGGCTCCTCCCGGCCCGCTCGGCTCACCTTCTTCCGGCCCGGCCCCCGGTACGCCCGGCGTCGCCTGGCCCGCCGGCCCGCCCGGAATCCCCGCCGGCCCACCCGCCGCCGGCTGGCCCGGAATCCCCGGCGGGCCACCCGCAGCGGGCTGGCCCGGCGGGCCACCCGGTCCCGGCTGGCCGCCGCCGGGTTATCCGCCGCCGTTCGCCCACCCCGGATACCCGCAGGCGGGCAGGCGGACCGGCGTCGGCACGGTGGTGGGCATCGTGCTCGCCGTGGTCGTGGTGCTCGCCCTCGTCGGCTGCGCCTGCTTCTGCGGGGGTGGTGCCCTGCTGGGTAGGACCGGGCCGGACACGGCGACCGAGGACCCCTACGGCCGGGGTTACTACGACGACGAACCCGAGCCGAGCTGGAGCCCACCGCAGCCGTTCCAACCCTCCGCGCCCGCCACCCGGCCGGCCGACGGCCCCGGCCGGTACCCGGTGACCTACGAGGTGACCGGCACCGGCCCGGTGGACCTCCAGTTCTACGACGGGGACGGCTACTTCATCCAGCAGGAGAACGTACGGCTGCCCTGGCGGATGGAGCTGCGTACCGACGATCCGAACCGGGTGCTGGTCAGCGCCGCCCGCTCCGACGGCAACCCGGGCGGGTTCCGGTGCGCCACCACCGTCGGCACCCGACCCCGGGTCACCGACGTGGCCAGTCCGGACGACTGGCGGGTGCAGTGCCACGCCAACCCGATCCGTTGACCACACCCGACCAGCGGCAGCGAGCCGGCTCAACGGCGGAAAGGTGGTGACGAGCCCTGGTGGCGGGGGTGGTCGCGGGCCGTAGGCTGACGGGCGTGACGACGCCTACCGATGTCGACCCGCTGGTGGCCCGGATGCGCCCGTTCGGGACGACCGTCTTCGCGGAGATGTCCGCGCTCGCCGTCCGGACCGGTGCGGTCAACCTGGGCCAGGGCTTCCCGGACACCGACGGGCCGCCCGAGATGCTCGCCGCCGCCGCCGAGGCGCTGCGCTCCGGGCACAACCAGTACCCGCCCGGTCCGGGGGTGCCCGTGCTGCGCCGGGCCGTCGCCGAGCACCAGCTGCGCTTCCACGGCCTGACGTACGACCCGGACGGCGAGGTGGTCGTCACCGCCGGGGCCACCGAGGCGGTCGCGGCCAGCATCCTCGCGCTCTGCGAGCCGGGCGACGAGGTGATCTGCTTCGAGCCGTACTACGACTCTTACGCGGCGTCGGTCGCCCTGGCCGGGGCGGTACGGCGGCCGGTGACGCTGCGTCCCGGCGACGACGGCCGGTACGCCTTCGACCCGGACGAGCTACGGGCCGCGTTCGGGCCGCGTACCCGGCTGGTGCTGCTGAACTCGCCGCACAACCCGACCGGGAAGGTCTTCACCGCACCGGAGCTGGCCCTGGTCGCCGACCTCTGCCGGGAACACGACGTGTACGCGGTCACCGACGAGGTGTACGAGCACCTCGTCTTCACCGACGCCGCCGCCACGCACCTGCCGCTGGCCACCCTGCCGGGGATGTGGGAACGCACCCTGCGCATCTCGTCGGCCGGCAAGACCTTTTCCTGCACCGGGTGGAAGGTGGGCTGGGTCAGTGGGCCCGCCCCGCTGGTCTCGGCGGTGCTGCGGGTCAAGCAGTTCCTCACCTATGTCAACGCCGCACCGCTGCAACCGGCGGTCGCCGTGGCGTTGGCCCTGCCCGACGACTACTACACCGGTTTCCGCGACAGCCTCCAACGGCAGCGGGACCTGCTGATCGGTGGCCTGACCGACGCCGGTTTCACGGTGCTCACCCCGGAGGGGACGTACTTCGTCACCGCTGACATCACCGGCCTCGGCGGTCGGGACGGGCTGGAATTCTGCCGGTCCCTGCCGGAACGCTGCGGCGTGGTGGCGGTGCCCACCCAGGTCTTCTACGACGACGCCGAGGCCGGCCGCCGGCTGGTCCGGTTCGCCTTCTGCAAGCGCCCCGAGGTGCTGACCGAGGCGGTCACCCGGCTACGCGGACTGGCCGCCGCACACTGATCCCGCCGGCGGCGGAGCGGAGACCGGTCAGCTGGCGGGGCTGGCGCTGCGGACCTGCTCGGCGATCCGTTCGGCCACCGACCGGGCGGTCTCCTCGGTGCCGGCCTCCACCATCACCCGGACCAGCGGTTCGGTGCCTGACGGGCGCAGCAGCACCCGACCGGTCTCCCCCAGCTCGGCCTCGGCCCGTTCGACCTCGGCCGCGACGGCGGGCGCGGTGGCACCGACGGTACGGTCCCCGACCGGCACGTTGATCAGCACCTGCGGCAGCTTGGTGACCACCGAGGCCAGCTCGGCCAGGGACCGGCCGGTGGCGGCCATCCGGGCCATCAGGTGCAGGCCGGTGAGCACCCCGTCGCCGGTGGTGGCGTGCGCGGGCATGACGAGGTGTCCGCTCTGCTCGCCGCCGAGGGCGAGGCCGGAGGCGCGCAGCTCCTCCAGCACGTACCGGTCGCCGACCTTGGTCTCGACCAGCCGGATGCCCTGCGCGGACATGGCCAGCCGCAGGCCGAGGTTGCTCATCACGGTGGCGACCAGGGTGTCCCGGGTCAGCTCGCCGGCGTCGCGCAGGGCCAGCGCGAGGATCGCCATCAGCTCGTCGCCGTCGACCTCCGCGCCGTCGGCGTCGACGGCGACGCAGCGGTCCGCGTCGCCGTCGTGGGCGAGGCCCAGGTGCGCACCGTGCTCGACCACGGCGGCCCGCAGGCCGTCGAGGTGGTTGGAACCGCACTCGTCGTTGATGTTGAGGCCGTCCGGCTCGGCGTGGATCGCGATGACCTCGGCGCCCGCCTCCCGGTAGGCCACCGGGGCGACCTCGGCGGCGGCGCCGTTGGCGCAGTCGACCACCACCTTGATCCCGTCGAGGCGGTGCGGCACGGTGCCGACGAGGTGCTGCACGTAGTGGTCGGCACCGTCGAGCAGGTCGTGCACCCGGCCGACGCCGGCACCGACCGGGCGGTCCCAGGCGGTGGTGGCGTTCGCCTCGACAGCGGCCTCGATCCGCAGCTCGATCTCGTCGGGCAGTTTGTGCCCGCCGGCGGCGAACAGCTTGATCCCGTTGTCAGGCATGGGGTTGTGCGAGGCGGAGAGCATCACGCCCAGGTCGGCCTTGGCCTCGGCGGTCAGGAACGCCACGGCGGGGGTGGGCAGCACGCCGACCCGGACCACGCTGGCCCCGGCGCTGGTGAGGCCGGCGACCACGGCGGCCTCCAGCATCTCGCCGCTGGCCCGGGTGTCCCGGCCGACCACCGCCAGCGGCGGGTGGCTGCGGTCCGACTCGGCCAGCGTGTGCGCGGCGGCCACGGCCACCGCGAGCGCCAGTTCCGGGGTGAGGTCGACGTTCGCCCGCCCGCGTACGCCGTCCGTGCCGAACAACCGACCCATACCCGCCAACCTCCGGTGCGACTGCGATGAGTGGAGCAAACGGAACGGCCGGGCCACCTCCCCGCTGGGGGAGGCGGACCCGGCCGTCCGTCAGAAGTACAACGCGCTGTCGATGATCAGCGCTTCGAGTACTGGGGTGCCTTACGGGCCTTCTTGAGACCGTACTTCTTGCTTTCCTTGACCCGGGCGTCCCGGGTGAGGAAACCGGCCTTCTTCAGCGCCGGACGGTCGTCCGGCTCGCTGACGATCAGCGCGCGGGCGATGGCCAGCCGCAGCGCACCGGCCTGGCCGGTGGTGCCGCCGCCCCGCAGGTTGGCGATGACGTCGAACGCCTCGGGCTTCTCGGCGGTGACCAGCGGGTCCTTGATGAGCTGCTGGTGCACCTTGCTCGGGAAGTAGGCCTCAAGGTCGCGGCCGTTGCAGGTGATCTTGCCGCTGCCGGGGACGATGCGGACCCGGACGATGGCCTCCTTGCGGCGGCCGACGGTCTGGATCGGGCGGTCACCACGCGGCGCGCGGGCGACGGGCGCGGGCGCCTCGGTGGCCTCGGGGGCTTCCGCGGCAACCTCGGTCTCGGTGATGTCGGTCATGCTGTTTCCTTCGCCCTCGCTCACTGCGCGATCTGCTTGATCTCGAACGGCACCGGCTGCTGCGCCAGGTGCGGGTGCTCGGCGCCGGCGTAGACCTTCAGCTTCTTGATCAGCTGACGGCCCAGCTTGTTGTGCGGGAGCATGCCCTTCACGGCCAGCTCGATCGCCCGCTCGGGCCGCTTGGTCAGCAGCTCCTCGTAGCCGACCTGCTTGAGGCCGCCCGGGTAACCGGAGTGCCGGTAGGCGACCTTGGTCTGCCGCTTGTTGCCGGTCAGCGCCACCTTGCCCGCGTTCACGATGACGACGAAGTCGCCCGTGTCGACGTGCGGCGCGAAAGTCGGCTTGTGCTTGCCGCGCAGCAGCGTGGCGGCGTGGGTGGCCAGGCGGCCCAGCACGACATCAGAGGCGTCGATAACGTGCCACTGACGCTCGATCTCACCCGGCTTCGGGCTGTACGTACGCACAGGTCTACCTTGTCTCGTCGTCGGTCTGGGGTCGCGCGCCGAGGTGACCAGAGGCTTCCCGGCCGGACCAGCGCGCACGAACGACCAAGCGTACCTGAGCGGCACGCCTCTGGATGTCGTACAACAGCAGGCAACGATACCCGCCGCCCCGTCAGCTGGTCAAAACGGGGGGTCGACCGGCGTGGCCTGCGGTTTTCCCGCATGACCAGGGTCACACCCCGGTGAGCCTACCCGGGCCGGGCCGCAGGTAGACCGTCCAGGTCACCACGAAGCAGAGCGCGTACCACCCGATGAAGGCCAGATAGGCGGCGTCGGCGTTGCCCGAGACGAGGAAGGACTGCCGGAAGGCCACGTTCACCAGCACCCCACCCGAGGCGCCGACCGCCCCGGCGATGCCGATCAGGGCCCCGGAGAGCCGCCGGGCCCGACGCTGGGCGGCGACCGGGTCGCCGGTCAGCTCCGCCTCGGCCGTCGCGCGGGCCCGGAAGATCGCCGGGATCATCTTGTACGTCGACCCGTTGCCGATGCCGGAGAAGACGAACAGCGACAGGAACCCGGTCAGGTAGAGCGGGAACGACCGCTCCCGGGCGGCGTAGAGCACCAGGCTGGCACCGACGGCCATGGCGACGAAGTTCCAGAAGGTCACCCGGGCCCCGCCGAGCCGGTCGGCGAGCTGCCCGCCGACGGGCCGGATCAGCGAACCGATCAGTGGTCCGAGGAAGGTCAGCCAGGCCGCGTCGACCGGGGTGGGGAACCGCTCGGCGAACTGGAGCTGGAGCACCTGACCGAAGGCGAAACCGAAGCCGATGAACGAGCCGAAGGTGCCCACGTACAGCAGGGACATCACCCAGGTGTGCCGGTCGCGGGCGGCCTCGCGCAGCGCGCCGGGCTCGTTGTGGGCATCCGGGATGTTGTCCAGCCAGCGGGCGGCGGCGAGCGCGGCCAGCACGATCAGCGGCAGGTAGACCGCCGGCACCAGCCGGGGGTACGCGGCCCCGGCGGTGGCCAGCACCGCCAGCCCGACCAGTTGCACCGCCGGTACGCCGAGGTTGCCGCCGCCGGCGTTGAGCCCGAGCGCGCGGCCCTTGAGCCGGTCGGGGAAGAACAGGTTGATGTTCGCCATCGACGAGGCGAAGTTGCCCCCGCCCACCCCGGTGAGGCAGGCCAGCACCATCAGCGTGGTATAGGACACCCCCGGCTCCAGCAGCACCGTCATCGGCACCGCCGGCAGGAGCAGCAGCAGCGCGCTGACGATGGTCCAGTTCCGCCCGCCGAAGCGGGCCACGGCCAGGGTGTACGGCAGCCGCAGCACCGCACCCAGCGCGGCCGGTACGGCGGTGAGCAGGAACTTGCCCGCCGGGTCGATGCCGTAGGCCGGGCCGAGGAAGAGCACGGTGACCGACCAGAGGCTCCACACCGAGAAGCCGACGTGCTCGGCGAAGATCGACACCCAGAGGTTACGACGGGCGATCGGGGCTCCGGTCGTCCGCCAGAAGGTGGGGTCCTCGGGACGCCAGTCGTCGAGCCGGTGGCGGCGTCCGGCCCCCCGGTCGGCCGGCGGGCCGGCGGCTGTCGACGGGTCGACCTCCGGCGGCGCGTCGGTGACGCCCGGCGGGTCGGCGGCGGGGTTGCTGCTGCTGGCGAGCGCGCTCACGGCGATTCCTCCTCATCGATGTGAGGAGGATGGTAGGCAGTGCCGGTTTCCCGGCGGTGGCCCGGCTGGGTCGTTCCGGAAACGGGAATCGCACGTCGCCCGGAAACCTGCGGTGAGGTGGTCAGAGCTCCTGGAGGATGCGCAACGCGCGGGTCACCCGCTGCATGGTCTCGGTGTCGGCGACGTCCACGCACTCGGTGAACCACTTCTTCATCGGCGCGGACAGCCGGTCGGGCATGACCACGTTGCCACCCATCGGCACGGCGAGCGGGGAGTCGCGCAGCAGCGCGGTCTCGACCACCTCGGCGACGATCACGATCGGCACGTCGGTGGAGTTGTAGACGTCGGAGCTGATCACCAGGCCGAGCCGTTCCCGGGCGCCCTCGATGCGCCAGACCTCTCCCCTACGCAGCACGCGGGCGACCACCGAAGAGCACGTCGGCGACCATCCCCACCTCACGGGCGTCGGCGAGGGCGGCGGATTCCAGGTCGAGCCCGGCCCGACCGACCGCCTCGGCGTGCGCGGTGAACACCTCCCGCAGGGCCTTCTCCCGGGCGGCCTGGTCCATCCAGGCGGAGAGGGACAGGCCCTCCCGTTTGGCGAACCGGCGGGCCTCCTCGATCGTCTCGTCCGAGAACGAGAGGGTCACCTTGGCAGTCATGCCGTCGATCCTACCCCTGGTATGACCACAGGTCATCCCCATGACCCGACCGTCGCACCGACGGCCCGGGTCAGGCCGGCCGGCGTCCGCCGAAGACGGCGAACCGCCACGCCTTGTAGAAGCAGTCCACGTCGACCAGGCCGGCGTCGACAAGCCACCGGCACTGGTCGGTCACCGACGCCGGGCGGTCGTGCCGCATCCGCTGCCGGGCGGCGGCGATCTCGTCGGCGTCCGACCCGCGGGCGGCGGTCTGCGCCAGCCAGACGTCGTCGTAGCGGCGGTCCAGCGTCGGGGTGGGGCCGGCCACCTGCTCGGCGTTGACGAACACCCCGCCGGGGACGAGCGCGTCGGCCGCCCGCCGGTAGAGGGCGCGCTTGCCGTCGTCGTCGAGGTGGTGCACGGCCAGCGCGGAGACCACCGCGTCGTACCGGCCGGCGGGCAGCGGGTCGGCCAGGTCGGCCACGACGGTGCGGTGCGCCACCCCCCGGGCGGTCAGCCCGTCGCCGGCCACCGCGAGCATCCGGGCGGCCCCGTCGACCAGGGTCACCCGCACCCCGGGCAGCGCCGCGGTGAGCAGCAGCGAGAGCAGCCCGGTGCCGGCGCCCAGGTCGAGCACCTCGGGGGTACGGCCGGCGGCGGACGCGGCCCGCAGCGGTGGGGCGGCAACCTCGACGGCAGTGCCGTAGAAGTCGTCGAAGCAGGGGACGAGCCGACGGCGGGCCTGATCGTAGGAGCCCGCCACCGCATCGAAGGCCGCCGTCACGTCCATGATCCGTCCTCCCAAATATTAGGAAATCTGTCTCATATTATAGACCCCACCGACCGGTCCGATGCACCCGTGCGGTGTGAACCGCTCTTGACAGGACCGAAACAGAAGGGACCCCAGTCGGAAACCGCCCGGCGGCACGCTTTGCGGACATGACAGACGGTGCACGCGCCGCGACACGAACGGGGCCCCCACCCCGGGAAGTGGGGACGCACTGCCCGTACTGCGCACTCCAGTGCGGCATGGTCCTGCGGGACACCGACGACGGCCGGACCGAGGTCCAGCCCCGACAGTTCCCCACCAACCGGGGCGGGTTGTGCCAGAAGGGCTGGACCGCCGCCGACCTGCTCGACCACCCCGACCGGTTGACCACCCCGCTGGTCCGTGACCCGTCGGGCGAGCTGCGGCCGGCCAGCTGGCAGGTCGCGCTGGACCGGATCGCCGACGGGCTGCGCACCGTCCAGCGGACCCACGGGCGGGACGCGGTCGCCGTCTTCGGCGGCGGCGGGCTCACCAACGAGAAGGCGTACGCCCTCGGCAAGTTCGCCCGGGTGGCGCTGCGCACCCGGCACATCGACTACAACGGCCGGTGGTGCATGTCCTCCGCCGCGGCGGCCGGGCTGCGCGCCTTCGGCGTCGACCGGGGGCTGCCGTTCCCGCTGACCGACCTGGGCCGCACCGACACCCTGCTGCTGGTCGGGGCGAACCCGGCCGAGACCATGCCGCCACTGATGCGGCACGTGACCGACCAGCGGGCCCGGGGCGGCCGGCTGATCGTCGTCGACCCCCGGCTCACCGCCACCGCCCGCCAGGCCGACCTGCACCTGCAACCGCTGCCCGGCACCGACCTCGCGGTCGCCAACGCGCTGCTGCACATCGCGCTCACCGAGGGACTGATCGACAGGGACTACGTCGCCGCCCGCACCGAGGGCTTCGACGCGGTCCGCCGTACCGTCGCCGAGTACTGGCCGGCCGAGGTGGAACGGCTCTCCGGGATTCCGGTGGCCGACCTGGAGGCGACCGCCCGCGCGCTCGGCACCGCCGCCTCAGCGATCATCCTCACCGCACGGGGCGCCGAACAGCACGCCAAGGGCGTCGACACGGTCAGCGCCTACGTCAACCTCGCCCTCGCCCTCGGCCTGCCCGGCCGCCCACACTCCGGGTACGGCTGCCTCACCGGCCAGGGCAACGGCCAGGGCGGACGCGAGCACGGCCAGAAGGCCGACCAGCTCCCCGGCTACCGCAAGATCGACGATCCGGCCGCCCGCACGCACGTCGCCGGGGTCTGGGGCGTCGACCCGGCCGAGCTGCCCGGCCCCGGAGTGCCCGCCTACCAGCTGCTCGATTCGCTCGGCACCCCCGACGGCCCCCGCGCGCTGCTGGTCTTCGGCTCCAACCCGGTGGTCTCCGCCCCCCGCGCCGCCCGGGTCGAGTCCCGGCTGCGCGGGCTCGACCTGCTGGTGGTGGCCGACTTCCTGCGCTCCGAGACGGCCGAGCTCGCCGACGTGGTGCTCCCGGTGGCCCAGTGGGCCGAGGAGGACGGCACGATGACCAATCTGGAGGGTCGGGTGCTGCGCCGCCGGGCGCTGCGCGAACCACCCCCCGGCGTCCGTACCGACCTGGCGGTCCTCGCCGACCTCGCCGCCCGCCTCGACGACACCGACCCGGTGCCGGCCGGCCCGGGGACCGGTCCGGCCGGGGCGGCGGACGGTCCGGCCCCGGTGACCACGCCGGAGCGCTTCCCCACCGACCCGAGGGTGGTCTTCGCCGAGCTGCGCCGGGCCTCCGCCGGTGGCGTCGCCGACTACGCCGGGGTGAGCTGGGAACGGATCGAATCCGCCGACGGGGTCTTCTGGCCGTGCCCCGACCCGGACGGACCCGACTCCCCCCGGCTCTTCGCCGACACGTTCCCCACCCCGACCGGCCGGGCCCGGTTCCACGCGGTCCGGCACCGGCCGGCGGCCGAGCCGGTCTGCGCCGACTATCCGCTGCACTTCACCACCGGGCGGGTGCTCGCCCAGTACCAGTCCGGCACCCAGACCCGACGGGTCGACGCGCTGCGCCGGGCCGCCCCGCACGGCTTCGTCGAGCTGCACCCCGACCTGGCCGCCCGGCTCGGCGTCGACGACGGCGACGAGGTACGGGTCGCCTCCCGCCGCGGTGAGCTGCGGGCACCGGCCCGGCTCAGCCCGACCATCCGGCCGGACACCGTCTTCGCCCCGTTCCACTGGCCCGGTGCGGCCCGCGCCAACTCGGTCACCAACGACGCCCTCGACCCGGTCTCCGGAATGCCCGAGTTCAAGATCTGCGCGGTCCGGGTGGAGCGGGCATGACCGGCCACATCGTGATCGTCGGGTACGGCATGGCCGGCGCCCGGCTCGCCACCGAACTGCACGCCCGCAACGGGGACCGCAAGGTCACCGTGCTCGGGGCGGAACCGCACCGGGCGTACAACCGGATCATGCTGTCCACGCTGCTCGCCGGCAAGGTCGACGAGCCCGACGTGGAGCTGGCCGAGGTCGCCGGGCAGGGCACCGACGTGCGGACCGGCGCGACCGTCACCGCCATCGACCGGGCCGCCCGCACGGTGCGCACCCCCGACGGCGACCTCGACTACGACCACCTGGTCCTCGCCACCGGCAGCCGGGCCGTGGTGCCCCCGCTGGCCGGCCTCGACCCGGCCGCCCTGCCGCCCCGGGTGGCCGTCTTCCGTACCCTGGCCGACTGCCGCCGGATCCTGGCCACCGCCCGGTCGGCGCGCACCGCGCTGGTGCTCGGCGGGGGGCTGCTCGGCCTGGAGGCGGCCCGTGGCCTCGCCGCCCGGGGGCTCGCGGTGACCGTGGTCCACCCCCACCCGTACCTGATGGAACGGCAGCTCGACCCGGCCGCCGGCGCGGTGCTCGCCGGCACGTTGGCCGGGCTCGGCGTCGCCACCCGGCTGGGCGTCCCGGCGACCGGGCTGGCCGCCGACCCCGACGGGGTCCGCCTCGACCTGGCCGACGGCACCGCCCTGCACGCCGACCTGCTGGTGCTCTCCTGCGGGGTGCGCCCCGACACCGGCCTGGCCACCGCCGCCGGGCTGACCGTCGACCGGGGGGTGCAGGTCGACGACCGGCTGCGCACCGACGACGAGGCGATCTCGGCGATCGGCGACTGTGCCCGCCCGCCCGGCCAGGGCCCGACCGGGCTGGTCGCACCCGCCTGGGCGCAGGCCCGGGTGGTGGCCCGGCTGCTCACCGGCGAGGACCCCGCCGCCCGCTACCGGCCCCGGCCGGTGGTCACCCGGCTCAAGGCCGCCGGGATCGACCTGGCCGCGATGGGCGACCCGGCCGGCGGCCCTGGTGAGGAGCTGACCTTCAGCGACCCGGCCCGGGGGACGTACGCCCGGCTGCGCATCCACCACGACCGGCTCACCGGGGCGATCCTGCTCGGCGACAACCCGTCGGTCGGCACGGTGGTGCAGCTCTTCGACCGGGGCACCCCGGTCCCCACCGACCGGCGGGCACTGCTGCTCGGCCGGTCACTCGGCGCTCCCGCCGCCCCCGTCGCCTCCCCGGCGCTGATGCCGGACGCGGCGACCGTCTGCCAGTGCAACGACGTCGACAAGGGCACCCTGGTCCGCTGCTGGCGCTCCGGGGCCCGGACGGTCGACGAGGTGGTCGCCGCGACCCGGGCCGGAACCGGCTGCGGTGGCTGCCGGCAGGCCGTCGGCGGGATCGTCGACTGGCTGTCCGAGGCGGACTCGGTGGGGACGACCCGATGACCGTGACGACACCACGAGGAGGTGAACCGATGACCCGTCAACGATTGGTCGTCGTCGGCAACGGCATGGTCGGCCAGCGGTTCGTCGAGGCGCTGCGCGCCCGCGACCACGACCGGCGGTGGCAGCTGACGGTGCTCGCCGAGGAGTCCCGCCCGGCCTACGACCGGGTGCGGCTGTCCGCGTTCTTCGACGGGGTCAGCGCCGAGGAACTGAACCTGCACACCCCCGACGACGGGGTGGAACTGCGCCTCGGCGACCCGGTCACCGGGATCGACCGCCGCCGGCGGGTGGTGACCACCGCGACCGCCGAGCACCCGTACGACGCGCTGGTGCTGGCCACCGGGTCGTACCCGTTCGTCCCGCCGGTGACCGGCACCGACCTGCCCGGCGTCTTCGTCTACCGCACCCTCGACGACCTGGCCGCGATCCGGGCGCACGCCCGGGGCCGGTCCACCGGGGCGGTCATCGGTGGTGGCCTGCTCGGGCTGGAGGCCGCCAACGCGCTGCGCCTGCTGGGGTTGCGGACCCACGTGGTGGAGTTCGCGCCCCGGCTGATGCCGGTGCAGGTCGACGAGGCGGGCGGGGCGATGCTGCGCCGCTACGTCGAGGAACTGGGCGTCACCACCCACCTCGGGGTGGGCACCACCGCGCTGCGGCCCGGCCCGGACGGCACGGTCGCCGCGCTGGACCTCTCCGACGGCGGCACGGTCGACGCCGACCTGGTCGTGGTGGCCGCCGGCATCCGGCCCCGCGACGAGCTGGCCCGCGCCGCCGGTCTACCGCTGGGCCCCCGGGGCGGGGTGCTGGTCGACGGGGCCTGCCGCAGCGACGACGAGCGGATCTGGGCGGTCGGCGAGTGCGCCGCCGTCGACGGCACCTGTCACGGCCTGGTCGCCCCCGGGTACGCGATGGCCGAGGTGGTCGCCGACCGGCTGCTCGGTGGCGCGGCCACCTTCCCCGGCGCGGACAGCGCCACCAAACTCAAGCTGCTCGGCGTCGACGTGGCCTCGTTCGGCGACGCCCACGGCACCACCCCGGGCTGCCTGGACGTCACGTTCACCGACCCGGCCACCCGTTCGTACGCGAAGCTGGTGCTCTCCGACGACGCACGGACGCTGCTCGGTGGGGTGCTGGTCGGGGACGCGAGCGCCTATCCGACGCTGCGGGCCAGCGTCGGTGGGCCGCTGCCCGCTCCCCCGCTGGCACTGCTGGCCCCGGCCGGCGAGGGCGGCGGGGTGACCGCGCTGCCCGGCGCGGCGCAGGTCTGCTCGTGCAACGCGGTGACCCGGGACGACATCGACGCGGCGATCGCCGGCGGGGCGTGCGACGTGCCGGCGTTGAAGGCGTGCACCCGGGCCGGGACGAGCTGCGGCTCCTGCGTGCCGATGCTCAAGTCTCTGCTCGACGCGGCCGGGGTGCAGCAGTCCACCGCCCTGTGCGAGCACTTCGACGCCAGCCGGCAGGAGTTGTTCGACATCGTCCGGGTCCGCGGTATCCGGACGTTCTCGCAGCTCGTCGCCGAGCACGGCCGGGGCCGGGGGTGTGACGTCTGCAAGCCGGTGGTGGCCTCGATCCTGGCCTCGCTGGGCACCGGGCACGTGCTCGACGGCGAGCAGGCGTCGTTGCAGGACACCAACGACCACTTCCTGGCCAACCTGCAACGCGACGGCAGCTACTCGGTGGTGCCCCGGATCCCGGGCGGCGAGATCACCCCGGACAAGCTCATCGTGATCGGTGAGGTGGCCCGCGACTTCAAGCTCTACACCAAGATCACCGGCGGGCAGCGGATCGACCTGTTCGGCGCGCGGGTCGAGCAGCTACCGCAGATCTGGCGGCGGCTGGTCGACGCCGGCTTCGAGTCCGGCCACGCGTACGGCAAGTCGCTGCGCACGGTGAAGTCCTGCGTCGGCGAGACCTGGTGCCGCTACGGCGTGCAGGACTCGGTCGGCCTGGCCGTCGCGCTGGAACTGCGCTACCGGGGTCTGCGCGCCCCGCACAAGCTCAAGTCCGCCGTGTCGGGCTGCGCCCGGGAGTGCGCCGAGGCGCGCAGCAAGGACTTCGGCATCATCGCCACCGACACCGGCTGGAACCTCTACCTCGGCGGCAACGGCGGCTTCCGGCCCCGGCACGCCGACCTGTTCGCCACCGACCTGGGCACCGAGGAACTGATCACCCTGATCGACAGGTTCCTGATGTTCTACGTCCGCACCGCCGACCGGCTGCAACGCACCTCCGCCTGGATCGAGGCGATGGACGGCGGCCTGGAACACCTCCGCTCGGTGATCGTCGACGACTCGCTGGGGCTCTGCGCCGAACTCGACGCGGCGATGGCCCGACACGTCACCTCCTACTCCGACGAGTGGCGGGACGTGCTCGACGACCCCGACCGGCTGCGCCGGTTCACCTCGTTCATCAACGCCCCCGACGTGCCGGACCCGTCGATCACCTTCGCCGTGGAACGCGGCCAGCCGGTGCCGACGCGCGACACCCGTCCCACCGGGACCGCGCCACCCGATGGCGGCACGCCACCCGACGGGGCACCCGCCCGACGCCGGCAGCCGGTCGTCCTGGGCCTGCCGGAGGTGCGGCGATGAGCGACACCGTCACCGCCGCCTGGACCCCGGTCTGCCCACTGCAGCGGCTGGAACCCGAACGGGGCGTCGCCGCCCTGGTCGGCGGCGTCCAGGTGGCGATCTTCCGGATCGACGACGAGCTGTTCGCGGTCGACAACCTCGACCCGCTCAGCGGCGCGTACGTCATGTCGCGGGGCATCGTCGGCAGCCGGGGCGGGGTGCCCACCGTCGCCTCCCCCCTGCACAAGCAGGTGTACGACCTGCGAACCGGGCTCTGCCTGGACCTGCCCGGGGTGACCCTGCCCCGGTACGACGTCCGCTGCCGGGACGGCCTGGTCGAGGTGCGGCTGCGACAGGAGGAGTGATGCGGGACGAACTGGCCGGCTTCACCATCGGGGTGACCGCCGACCGGCGACGCGACGAACTGGCCGCGTTGCTGGAGCGGCGCGGTGCCCGGGTGGTGCTCGCCCCGGCCCTGCGGATCGTGCCGCTGTCCGACGACACCGACCTGCGGGACGCCACCCGGGCCTGCCTGGACCGGCCACCGGACGTGCTGATGGCCAACACCGGCATCGGCATGCGCGGCTGGCTGGAGGCGGCCGAGGGCTGGGGGTTGGCCGAGCCGCTGAAGAACGTGCTGTCCCGGGCCTACGTGGTGGCCCGCGGCCCCAAGGCGCGCGGCGCGATCCGGGCCGCCGGCCTGCACGACCAGTGGTCGCCGGCCTCGGAGAGCTGCGAGGAGGTGGTGGAGCACCTGTGCCGGCGCGGGGTGGCCGGGCAGGTGATCGCCATGCAGCTGCACGGCGACCGGCAGCCGGAGTGCACCGAGGCGCTGGAGGCGGCCGGCGCCACCGTGATCGAGGTGCCCGTCTACCGGTGGGCCCCGCCGACCGATCCGGCCCCGCTGCACCGGCTGATCGACCTGGTCGCCGGCCGGCTGGTCGACGCCGTCACCTTCACCTCCGCCGCGGCGGCGGAGGCGCTGCTGCGCGCCGCCGGGGACCGCACCGAGGCGGTGCTCGCCGCGCTGCGCGGGGACGTGCTGGTCAGCTGCGTCGGCGCGGTCACCGCCGAACCCCTGGTCCGGCGGGGGGTGCCGGTCAGTGCGCCGAGCCGCGCCCGGCTCGGCGCACTGGTCCGCACCATCGTGGACGAACTGCCCCGCCGTACCGTCACCGTGAAGGCGGCCGGACACCTGCTGACCCTGCGCGGGCACGCCGCCGTCATCGACGGGGAACTGCGCCCGCTGGCCCCTGCCCCGATGGCGGTGCTGCGGGCGCTGGCCACCCGACCCGGCCGGGTGCTGTCCCGGACCGAACTGCTGCGCACGCTGCCCCGCGGGGCCGATGAGCACGCGGTGGAGATGGCGGTGGCCCGGCTGCGGGTGGGGCTGCGGGCACCCCGGGTGGTGCAGACCGTGGTCAAGCGCGGCTACCGGCTACGGGTGGAGTGACCCGGACCCGTAACGGTGGACGCGGACCGGGGGGCGGGCGTGGAACGCGACGGCCCGCCCCACCGTCACACGGAGGGGCGGGCCGGGTGGTCACGGGTCGGCTCAGCCCACCGGGGTGGGGAAGCCCCGGCCGTGCTCGGCCTGGAGCCTGATCATGGCGTGCTCCACCACCGTCACCAGCACCTGCTTGACCGACTCACGGTCCCGGGCGTCGCACATCACCAGCGGCACGTCCGCCGAGATGGCCAGCGCCTCCCGGACCTCGTCCGGCTCGTACAGGTCCGAGCCGTCGAACCGGTTCAGCGCGACCACGTACGGGAGTTTGCGGTTCTCGAAGTAGTCGAGCGGGGCGAAGGCGTCGGTGATCCGGCGGGTGTCCACCAGGACGGCGGCACCCACCGCACCCCTGATGATCTCGTCCCACATGAACCAGAACCGGGTCTGGCCGGGGGTGCCGAACAGGTACAGGATCAGGTCCTGCGCCATGGTGATCCGGCCGAAGTCCATGGCGACCGTGGTGGTCTCCTTGCCTGGCACCTTCGACGGGTCGTCGATGCCGACACCGGCGGCGGTCATCAGCGCCTCTGTGGTCAGCGGAGTGATCTCGGAGATCGCCCCGACCAGGGTCGTCTTGCCCACGCCGAAGCCACCCGCGACCACGATCTTCGCGGAGACGATTCCCCGGCTCTGGCGCGACCCGGCGGGGTCATAGCCTGCGAAGTCCACTTAGCACCCTTCCAAGGATTTCCATCCGCTCCTCGAACCCCTCGGCGGGAGCGGCAGTGTGTAGCGTGAGCAGACCGTCGGCGACCAGGTCGGCGATCAGCACCCGGGCGACGCCCAGCGGCATCCGGGTGTACGCGGCGATCTCCGCCAGCGACTGCGCCCGACCCTCGCAGACGGTGGCGATGCGGTACTTGTCGTGTCCGGCGAAACGGGACTCGGCCACCTGGGTCGCGTTGGAGCTGAGCACCGCCTCCAACGCGATGTCCCGGCTCGGTTCGGTGCGGCCCCGGGTGACCGCGTACGGACGTACCAGCGCTCCACGTGGGTCCCGCCTGGGGTCCATCCCTCGATCACCTCCTCCCGCCCGGGACCGGGCCCGGATGCTTCGTCACTCGGGCCGGACGCGGTCGCGCCCGGCCCACCCGCCGACCGTGGCTACGAGCGCACGGCGTCCCGGGGCAGCGGCACCAGCGCCGCGCCCACCCGCTCGACCAGCAGCGCCATTTCGTAGCCGACCTGACCCACGTCACAGCTGCGGGCGGCGAGCACCGCCATCGACGAGCCGTCGCTGATCGACATCAGGAACAGGTAGCCGCTGTCCATCTCGATCACTGTCTGCAGCACCCCGCCGGCGCTGAACATCCGGGCGGCACCCTCGGTCAGACTCACCACGCCGGAGGTGATCGCCGCGAGCTGGTCGGCCCGGTCGGCGGGCAGGTCCCGCGAGGAGGCGAGCAGCAGCCCGTCCGCGGACACCGCCACCACGTGGGCGATACCCGCCACGCTGTCGGCGAAGTTGGTGAGCAGCCAACCCATGTCCTGCATGGCAGCTGGCCTGTTCATCGGTTCGTCTCCTTGGTCGAGGTGCTGTTGAGGTCCGCGCCCGCCGTACGACCGCGCTGGACGCCGCGGTGGTAGGCCGAGAGCAGGCCGCGTACTTCGTCGGGGGTGCGGCGGCTACGGTCCCGGCCGCTCTTCGGCTCGATCCCGCCGGGCACGAGCTGCGCCTGGGGCACCCGCTTGGGCAGGCCGGACCGGGTGGTGCCGGCGTTGGCGGGCTCGGCCGCCTGGCTGGCCCGGGTCCAGCCCTCGTCGGCCGCCGTCCGCCACGCGTCGGGATCGGTTTCCGGCCCGGTCGGCGGGGCCTCGGGGGCGGCCGGCGGGGTTGTGCCGTAGGTCGGCGACGCGGTGGCGGCGGGCGGTACGGGACCCGGGGCGGCTGGCGCTTCCGGGGCCGCCGGGGCGGCTGGCGCCTCCGGGGGTGCCGGCGTGACGGTAGGCGTGCCGGCGGCGGTCGGTGCGGTCGGCACCCGGGTGGGCAGCGGCGGGCGCGACGGCGCGGTCGCGCCGTTCGGGCGGGCCGGGGCGGCCGGCGGTTCCTCGTCGAACCGGGGGCGGGTGAAGATCGCGGTGGCGTCGTCGCCGTGGGACCGGAACCACACCGCCTCCATCTCCCGGAAGATCGGCGAGTCGGCCGGCCGGTCCGGGCGGGCCACCACCGGCGTCGACGGGGCCGGCGGGGTGTACGAGGTGGCCGGCGCGGTGTACGGCTGCGCGGCGGGGGCGGCGTACGCGGCCGGCGGTGCGGCCGGGGCGAACGACGCGGCGGCGGCCGGGGCGAACGGGGTCGCCGCCGGTGCCCCCGCGTACGGGGCGGCGGCGGGTGCCCCCGCGTACGGGTTCGCGGCCGGTGCCCCGGCGAACGGCATGGCCCCTGCGCCGTACGACTCCGTCGGGTGCGGTGCGGCACCGGCGACCGGGCCGGCCGGCAGGACCGGGGCGGGCTCGGCCGGCGTGGCCCGCCGGGGCAGCGGGTCGATGGTCGGGTTCGCCACCGTGGGGCTGCCGGCGGAGAAGGCGTTGAACCCGGAGTCGGCGGTCGCCGGGGTGGGCAACGGCGCGAACGGCGGGGCGGAGACCGGGCCGCCGAACTGCACGGCGGGAGCGGTGTCCCGGGCATCCACCGGCGGCTGCCAGGGAGCCGGGGCGGGCGGGGTGTTGCGCCACTGGTCGGTCAGGGTCGCCGCCGCGCTGCGGGTCCCGTTGAGGGCACCGCCGAGACCGGCGGGGGCGGGCGGCTGCTCGACCGCCAGCGGCTGGCGGGGCCGGCTGATCGCCTGGTCCCGGCCCCGGTGGGCGGGGAGCACCACGGTGGCGTTGGGCAGCGTCACCTGGGCGACGGTGCCGCCCTCGACGTTGCGGCGCAGCTCCACCCGGATGCCGTACCGGCTGGCGAGCCGGCTGACCACGGCCAGACCCATCAGTCGGAAGGCGGCCACGTCCACGGTCGGCGGGGCGGCCAGCCGGCGGTTGAGCGAGTCGAGCTGCTCGTCGGTGAGGCCGAGTCCCCGGTCCTCGATCTGGATCAGCACGTAGTCGCGGATGCGCCGGCCGTCGGCGACCACGGTGGTGGTGGGCGGCGAGAAGCGGGTGGCGTTGTCCAGCAGCTCGGCCACGAGCCGTACCACGTCGTTGACGGCGTGGGCGGCGACCGAGATGTCGGTGTCGACGGTGCCGAACTCGATCCGGTTGTACAGCTCCACCTCGGACTGGGCGGCGCGCAGCACGTCGACCAGCAGCGCGTCGTCGCGACGCGGCACGGCCGAGTCGGCACCGGCCAGGACCAGCAGGTTCTCGTCGTTGCGGCGCATCCGGGTGGCGAGGTGGTCCAGTTCGAAGAGCTGGGCGAGCCGCTTCGGGTCCTCCTCGCCGCGCTCGATCGCGTCCAGTTCGCCGATCATCCGGTCGACCAGGGTCTGACTGCGCCGGGCCAGGTTGAGGAACATCGCCGAGACGCTGGTCCGCAGGGCCGCCTGCTCGGCGGCGACCCGGACGGCCTCCCGGTGCACGACGTTGAACGCCAGGGCCACCTGGCCGACCTCGTCCCGGTTGGTCAACCGGATCGGGTCCCGCACCTGACGGACGATCTCCTCGACACCGCCGTCACCGACGCTGCCCATGTTCTGCAGCCGCTTGACCGCGTCCGGCAGGTCGTGGTTGGCCACCGACAGCGCGCCCTCCCGCAGCCGGCGCAGCGAGTGGTTGAGCGAGCGGGCCAGCACCACCGCGAGGGTGATCGCGACGATGAGGGTGAGCAGCACCAGCACCGTCTCGATGACGGCCTGCTGGATGACGTCGCTGCGGGCCTGCTCGGAGCGGGCGAGCAGGGTGTCCTGGAGCTGGATCTCGGTCCACCGCATCAGGTCGTTGACCGCGCCGATCGCGGCGCTGGCGTCGCCGGCGCTGACCGGGCTGCGCTGCCCGACCGAGCGGGTGATGTCGGCGGCCACCCGGTCGGCCAGGCCGACGGCGTCACCGGAGACCGCGCTGTCGACCAGCGCACGCTGGGTGGGGTCGGCGGCCAGGGAGAAGCCGAGCAGCGCCTCCTGCTGGCTGGTCAGGGTCGCCACGAAGGAGGAGAACTGCTCCTCGTCGAGGCGTCCGCCGACCAGCGCGGTGTAGGCGACCGCCTCCTCCTCGGCGACGGCCGACTTGGCCCGGCTGAACGCGGCCACCGCGCGGCGGGCGTCCGCCAGGCTCTCCTGGCCGGGCATCTGGGCCAGGGTGTCGCCGTACGAGACCAGGTCGGTGAGGATCACGCCGTACCGCAGGGTGGCCTCGGCGACGGGCATCTGCCGGCGGTCGAGCACCTCCTGCCGGGTCGCGTCGAGCGTGCGCAGGTGGTCGTCGATCACCTTGAGCCGGTCCCGCACGGCGGACGGGACCTCGCCGAGGTCGGCCCGCTCGGCCCGGTACGCGTTGATCCGCTCGCCGGTGGCCCGCACCCGCAGGTTGTAGTCGTCGGGACGCAGCTGCGGGTTCGCCAGGTAGGCGGCGGCCGCCATCCGTTCCTTGTGCAGATCCTGCGTCAGTGCGGAGACGTCGATGGACAGTGCGGTCAGTGACCGGATCTGGGTCGCGTCGACAGCACCCTCGGTAGTGGAGACGAGTCGGATTGTCGCCAACGCGATGACCGCGGCTACCGGTACGACCAGAATCAGGGCGAGCTTGGAACGAATGCGCGCATCCCGCAACCGGGGCAGTCGGCGCTCCCGTTCGGGTCCGGCGCTTTCGCCTGGCTCGGGCAGGGTCGTCGGTCCGGTGCTCACGACATCGCCTCCGTCGTATCTTCCACACGCCTGACCCGCCGACCCGCGCCTGGTGCGACGGACAGCGCCATGCGCGGCACGGCCGCGATTTCATCAGAGAAGATCCTGTTTGGGAAGCCGCGTTCGGACAGGAATCGGTCGACCAGTGCGCTGGTCACCATTTTCCCTGCTGAGCAGGCCACCCCTGAACAGGGCATGTCACTCCAGAGTGTTCGTTCGCCTCTGATGAGTGAGCATGGGTAAATATCTGATGTCCCCACAATGTGAGATTCGCGTCCCGAAACCGCCGTCAGCATCGCGCTTGACCGCACGCCCCCGCATTGGCAAGGTTTTGCAGGCTTTCGCGCACACCGTACGGCACACAATCCCGTTTCTCCACTGAGGACGGACTAGCGGCGGTGACCGGGCCTCGCCCGCGCCGCACCTGGAGGACTGAGTTGAGCCCCATCCGCTCCGCGACCATCGTGGCGCTCGCATCGGCCGTGCTGGCCGCCACGCTCACCGGCTGCTCGTTCGGCGCGGCAGAGAAGGACAGCAGCCCGATCACCATCGCCGCCGACCTCGAACTCTCCGGTGCCGCCGCACCGGTCGGCAAGGCGTACCAGCGCGCCCTGGAACTGAAGGTCGACCAGTTGAACGCGTCCGGCGCCCTGGGCGACCGGAAGGTCAGGCTGCTGGTCAAGGACAACCGCTCCGACGCCGCCGAATCGCTGCGCAACATCGGCGACTTCAGCAACGACGCCACGGTCAACGCCATCATCATGGGCGGCTGCAACCAGTGCGCCGTCGACGCCGTGCGCACCATCAACGAGCGGAAGATCCCGACCATCGCGCTCGCCCCGTCCGGCACGGTCGCCAGCCCGGTCACCGAACGCCGGTACGTGTTCAAGCTCGCGCCGAACGCGGCCGACAACGCTTCCGCGCTCACCGCCGAACTGCGGCGACGCGGGATCACCGAGGTCGGCGTCCTGCACAGCGACGACGACTACGGCCGCGAGGGTCTGACCGCGCTGGACGCCGAGTTCGGCAAGACCACCATCAAGCGGGTGCGCGCCGAGGCGGTCCGCACCACCGACACCGAACTGGCCGCACCGGTGCGCCGGCTGACCAACCGCGACCCCGCCGCCCTGATCATCTGGACCCCGCCGGAGCAGGCCACCCTCGCCGCCACCGCCGCCGACCAGTCCGGCTACGGCGGGTCGCTCTTCTTCGACGCCGCCGCCGCCGGTGACCTCTTCCTGGGCGGTTCCGGCCAGGCCACCGAACGGGCCACGATGATCTTCACGCAGACCATGGTGATCGACGACGTCATCGCCACCACCCCGGCCAAGGCCGCCCGCCGGCAGTGGTTCCAGGACTACACCGCCCGGTTCGGCGGCTACAACGGACTGTCGTCGTTCGCCGCCGACGCCGTGCAGCTGATCGCCGACTCGGCGCTGCGCTCCGGCGGCCCCGACGGCAAGGTCAACCGGGACGGCCTGCGCGACGTGCTGGAGACGTCCCAGTTGGACGGTCTGTCCGGGCCGATCCGGATGACCCCGGACAACCACTCCGGCCTGATGCCGCAGGCGCTGACCACGCTCGTCGCGCGCGGTGGGCGGTGGCGGCTGGCGGGCTGACCACCACACGCTGACGGGCCGGCCCCCAGGTGGGGTCGGCCCGTCAGTGGCGTCGGGGGTCGCCCCGGAGCGGGTCAGCGGGCCGACGTGGTGGCCCGGACCCAGGGCAGGGCCAGCCGCTCCACCAGGGACAACGCCGAATAGAGAAGGATGCTCATGGCGGCGATCAACACGATCGCCGCCCACGCGGTCGCCGTGTCGCCGACGCCGTTGTACTGGAGGATCTGGTAGCCCAGACCCGGCTTGTCGGAGTAGAACTCCCCGATCACCGCGCCGATCGCGGCCAGCGGCATCGCCACCTTCAACCCGACGAAGATCTGCGGCAGCGCGGCCGGGAACCGGACCTTGCGGAACGACTGCCACCAGGAGGCGTTCAACGACCGGGCCAGCTCGGCCAGGTCCGCCGGGGTGGTGGTCAGGCCGGTGGCGGTGGAGAGCACGATCGGGAAGAAGCAGAGCAGGAACACCATGGTCAGGATCGGCTTGGTCCCCCAGCCGACCGAGACCACCAGCAGCGGCCCCAACGCGATCTTCGGGACCGCGTTGATCGCCACCAGCAGCGGGGCGAACATCCGCTCGACCCGCCGGGAGGCGGCCAGCGTCATCCCGATCAGCACCCCGGCGACCGCCGACAGCAGGAAGCCGAGCACCGTCATCAGGGTGGTCGTGCCCAGCGCCGGGAGGAGCACGTCCGCCGACGCGGTCAGTGAGCTCCCGACCGCCTGTGGCGGCGGCAGGGACGCCGGGTGCACCAGGTGCAGCCCGGAGGTGACCGCCCACCAGACGGCCAGCGTGACCACCAGGCCGAGCAGCGGCAGGCCGACCGTCGCGGGGCGCATCCGGGACCAGGGTGACCGGCGGGGCGTCGGGGGCACGGTCGGCACGGCGGTCGGTGGTCCGGCCGACCCGGGTACGGGACGGGTCATCGACTCCGTCACAGGGTCCTCCTCTCCTGCCGGCGCGTGGGCCGGCACACGACGGGGGTGCGCCCCACCGGTCGAACCGCTGGGTCGCACCCCCGTGGCACCGTCGGTGCCGGTCAGGCCTTCGGTACGAGGTCGAAGTTGATGATCTGGTCCGGCGTGATGTTCGACTTGAGCGCGCCGGCGCCTTGGAGGATGGCGATGCTCTTGGCGACCCGGTCACTGTCCAGGGTGCCGATGGCGGTGCCGGAGTTGCTGGAGCGGACGTAGCCGGCCATCAGCTGCAGCTCGGCAGCGGCGGCGGCCGGGTTGGTGGCGTCCACGTTCTTCTTCAGGATCGTGGCCGCCTCCTGCGGGTTGGCCAGGGCGTACTCCAGGCCCTTGAGCAGGGCGGCGGTGAACTTCTTCACCTTCTCCGGGTTCTCCTTGGCCATCTTGCTGGAGGTGATCAGCGCGTTGCCGTAGAGGTCCTGCATGACGTTGCTGTACGGCAGCACGACGGGCTTCTTCTTGGTGACCGCCTCGACGGTCGGCTGGCCGACGACGAACTGGCCGATCCCGTCCACCTGGCCGGAGGCCAGCGTGCCCATCAGGTTCTGCGCCTGGTCGTTGACCCAGGTGACCTTGGTGTAGTCCACCCCGGCCATCCGGGCGTAGGTCGGGAAGAGGTTGCGCACGACGGAGCCGGGGGTGTCCGCGAGCTTCTTGCCCTCCAGGTCCTTCGGCGTGGCGATGTTCTTGCCCTCGACCGAGACGATGGCGGCCATGGTGCGCTGCTGGATCGCGGCTACCGCCACGAAGTCCTTGGCCTGCCCGTTGCCGACCTGGAGCAGGCCACCGGTCAGGTCGATCGGGCCGAAGTCGGCCTGGCCGCCGACGATGGTCTGGATGACCGCGCCGGTGCCCTGACCGGGCTTGATCTCCACGTCGAAGCCGGCCTCCTTGAAGAAGCCCTTGTCCTTCGCCACCCAGGCGTAGGAGTCACGACCGAAGTTGCCGAACGAGGTGAGGTAGGTCACCTTCTCCAGCGACGAGCCGTCGCCGGTCTTTGCTGCATCCGCCGAGTCGGACCCGCCACTGCAGGCGGAGACCAGGGCGAGGGCGGTGGCCAGGGTGGCCGCGGCGACCGTGCGGGTCAGCCTTGTCATCTGTGCACCATGTCCTTTCCGACCGGGCGGTGTACCCGGAGGGGGTTGTCGGTCGGCGGCACGGCGTGAGGGGGCACCGAGCCGCCGTCGTGAAGGGACTCTTCGCTGGCACAGCGTACGAGACACCCACCGTCACCACACCAGGCGGATCGGGTTGCGGAACGGAAACAACTCCACTCCACCCCGGACAGTGAGCGGCCAACACGCTGGGGATATCCTTGTCGGATTCCTGACCGCCGAATCAGGGGAGACCGACGGCGATGATCCGACTGTCCGATGTGTCGCGTACGTTCGACGGCCGTTCCGGGCGGGTCGAGGCGTTGCGCGGGATCAATCTCGACGTGGCCGAGGGCGAGTTCGTCGCCGTGCTCGGCCGCTCCGGATGTGGCAAGTCGACACTGCTCCGGATGATCGCCGGGCTGCTTCCGGTCAGCGGTGGCGAGATCACTGTAGCCGGCAGCCGGATCACCAGGCCCCGCCGGGACGTCGCCATGCTCTTCCAGAAGCCGGCCCTGCTCCCCTGGCGCAGCGTGCTCGACAACGTGCTGCTGCCCGCCGAGATCTTCGGCTGGAGCCGGGCCAAACACCGCGACCGTGCCCGCCAACTGCTGGAACTCTCCGGCCTGGCCGGCTTCGAGAAGCGGCTGCCACACGAACTGTCCGGCGGCATGCAGCAGCGGGTGTCACTGTGCCGGTCGCTGATCGGCCAACCCCGGGTGATGCTGATGGACGAACCCTTCTCCGCCCTGGACGCGCTCACCCGCGAGGAACTCTCCGGTGAGCTGCAACGGGTGCACATGGAGACCGGGGCGACAGTCGTCTTCGTCACCCACTCCATCGACGAGGCGGTGCTGCTCGCCGACCGGGTGGTCGTGCTCAGCCCCCGCCCGGGGCGGATCCGCAGGATCGTCGACGTGGACATCCCCCGGCCCCGCACCCTCGGCCGCAACGCACACCTGGCCGACGTCGCCCGGGTCAGCGCCGACCTGCACGAACTGCTGATGGAACGGGACCTGCCGGCGACAGCCGGGGTGGAGGGACGATGACCGTACGGGTGGCAGTGTTCACCGAGCCGCACCGGGGCGCCAGCTACGACGACCAGCTCCGGTTCGCCCGGCTCTGCGAGGCCGGCGGCTTCGACGCGTTCCTGCGGGCCGACCACTACCGGGCGATGGGCGACGAACCCGGGCTGCCCGGCCCCACCGACGCCTGGCTGACCCTCGCCGCGCTCGCCCGCGAAACCTCCCGCATCCGGCTCGGCACCCTGGTCACCTCGGCCACCTTCCGGCTGCCCGGCCCGCTGGCCCTGATGGTCGCCCAGGTCGACCAGATGAGCGGCGGACGGGTCGACCTGGGCATCGGTGCCGGCTGGTACGAGCGGGAACACATCGCGTACGGCATCCCCTTCCCCGGCGTCGGCGAACGCTTCGACCGGCTCGCCGAGCAGTTGGAGATCGTCACCGGGCTGTGGCGCACCCCGGTCGGCGAGACCTACAGCTGGGCCGGTGAGCACTACCGCCTCGTCGACGCCCCGGCCCTGCCCAAACCGGTCCAGCAACCCGGCCCGCCGATCATCGTCGGCGGCCGGGGACCGAAGCGCACCCCCGACCTCGCCGCCCGGTACGCCGACGAGTTCAACATGCCGTTCACGTCGGTCGGGGAGACCGCCGAGGCGTACGACCGGGTGCGGGAAGCCTGCGACCGGGCCGGCCGGGCCGAGTCGGGGCGGGCGCCGCTGGTGCTCTCCGCCGGGATCGTGGTGGCGATCGGGCGTACCGACGCCGAAGCCCACCGTCGGGCCGCGCCGCTGCATGTCAAGAGCGCCCTGCCGCCGGAGGACCCGGTGGTCGGCTCCCCCGCCCAGCTCGTCGACCGGATCGGCGAGTTCGCGGCGATCGGTGCCACCCGGGTCCACCTGCGGCTGATCGAACTCGACGACCTCGACCACCTGGAGCTCATCGCCACCGAGGTACTCCCCCAACTGGACGGAACCCGATGACCGACGTGACGCACGACCTCGAACTCGGCCCGGTCGGCCAGGAGATCGTCTTCGAGAACGACCGGGTGCGGGTCTGGCACATCCGGCTGGCCCCGGGCGAGCGGCAACCGCTGCACCGGCACGACCACCCGTACCTGGTGGTGGCGATCGAGGGTGCGAAGAACGTGGTGCAGACGGTCGACGGCACCCGGATCGACGCCGACGAACCCACCGGCGGCGTGGTCTACCGGGACCCGGGTGCCGTCCACATGCTCACCAACGTCGGGGAGACGACCTACCTGGCCCGCCTGGTCGAGTTGAAGTAGTCGCTGGTAGAGCTTGGGTAACAGGTCGTCACGGGCACGCCGCGCCGCAGTGGCGATCGGGGGCACCGGGCCGTAACGTGCGCCACATGGCCTTTCGGACGTGGGGCAAACTGCTGCTCACCGCACTCGGGGTGAGCATGTTGGCCGGGGCCGGCCAGCTCGGCATCGCGTACGGCTTCGGCATCGTCCGACTCACCGGCGACTTCACCGACGTCAACCGCTGGCCGGCCCAGCTCGCCTGGGTCGGCTGGTTCGCGGTGACCGCCGCCGTGGTCGGCGCGGTCCTCACCGGCCGGCTCGCCCGGCGCGAGGGGCTGCCCGAGGGCACCCCCGTCCAGCTCGCGATCTCCGGCGTCGCCGCGCTCGGCGCGCTGGTCGTCGCCCCACTCTGCATGCAGCCCGCCCGGGCCGCCGACCTGAACGCCGTCGACCCGGTCTGGGCGGTCGGCATCTGCGCGGTCGCCGGGGCGGTGGTCGGCGCGGGCGCCGCCTCGGCCGTCCTGCTGCGCCCCCCGCTGGGCTGGAACGTCGCCCTGCTGGGTGGGACGATCTGGCTGGTCGCGCTCCTGTCGGTCGCACCGGCGGTACTGTCCAGCGAGCCGCTGCGCACCGTACGCCTGGGGGTGCTGGAACCCTCGTGGCTCGGACCGGACCGGGCACAGCGGGTGGCGATGCTGTTGCTGCCCGTGATCGCGCTGGTGGCCGGCGCGGTGACCGGTGGACTGGCCCGGCGACGGGGACACCCCCGGCTGATCGGCGGGGCGGCCGGGGTGGCCGGGCCGGTGCTGCTCGCCTTCGCCTACCTGACCGCCGGGCCGGGCGACCAGGTCGACCGGTACCAGCTCGCCCCGTACTACGGCGCGGTGATCGCGGTCGTCACCGGCGCGCTCGGCTCGGTCGCCGCCACTCTGCTGCGCTGGCCGCTGCTGCCCACCCGTTCCGCCCGCCGCGACGGCGAGACGGCGATCGAACCGACCGACATCCTCGCCCCGCTGCCGTCCGTGACCGACCCGGCCGTGACCGACCCGGCCGGCTCCGGCCCGGACCGGGCCACCCGGACCGGCACCGACCCGGCCGGCTCCGGCCCGGACCGGGCCACCCGGACCGGCACCGACCCGGCCGGCACCGTCCTCACCGGCTCCGAACTGGCCGGCACCGGCGGGGACGAGCCGGTCACCGTGGACCTGAGCGGGGTGGGGGGCGTCGCCGGTGAGCGGCGCGCCGCCACGCGCCCCCTCCTCCCCGACCAGCCGGACGTCACCCGCTCCCGGGCCGCCGACCGGCCCGCTGCCACCGCACCGCGGAGGGCCACCGTCTCCGGCGCCCCGGCCGACACCACGCCGGGGGTCGGCGGGGTGCCGGCGGTGCCGGGCACGGCGGGGTGGCCGTCGCCCGACGCGCCGGGCACCGGTCGCCACCCGGCCCATTGGGACTGGCCGGACCCCGCCGCCACGGTCGCCGACCGGCACGCCCCCCACACCACGCCGGGCCCGGACCAGCCGACCGGGGACTTGACGCCAGCGGCCCCGAACGGGCCGGCCGGGCACGGAGCGGGTGCGACGTCGCCCGCACAGGCCGGGTCGGACCGGACCGGGTCGGACCGGACCGGGTCGCCGCGAGGCCGTTCCGGCCAGCGGATGGCGGTACCGGCCGAACAGACCGCCGGTGAGGTCGGCGCAGCGGGGCCGGCAGGTGCCGGGGACGAGCCTGCGGCCACACCCAAGCCCCGAGCGAAGCGGGCCAGCCGTGCCCGGTCCACCGCGA
This sequence comes from Micromonospora sp. SCSIO 07396, assembly GCF_053667945.1. NCBI lineage: Bacteria > Bacillati > Actinomycetota > Actinomycetes > Micromonosporales > Micromonosporaceae > Micromonospora > Micromonospora sp. SCSIO 07396. The sequence goes on along the minus strand of NZ_CM132210.1, from coordinate 50,296 downwards.
CCGGAGCTGCGGCGGTCCCCGCCGGGCCACCCGAGCCCTCGCCCGGCGCAGGATCCGGTGACGGCGGGGACGACCAGCCGACCGATGCCCACCGACCCGGACCGGCCCGAGCGACCCTGCCGTTTCCCGCACCCGCCGGGCAGCCGGGTGCTCCGAAGCCTGTCAGTCTCCGCTGGGAGCCGGAGGAGTCCACCGGCACCGCACCGTCGGAGGGTCCCTCCGTCGATCCTGACCAGGCCGATCCCGCTCCGGACGGCGGCAGCGCTCCGGAGCCGACCGGGAAGGCCCGCAGCCGACGGGGACTGTTCCGGCGTAACCGCTCCCCGCAGGATGCTCCGACGGACGAGGCCGACCGGACGTCGGCGGCGCCGGACGACGAATACGTCGACTGGGTCACCGGCCTGAGCAAGCCCCTGGCCGACAACGAACCGGACCGGGAGAGCGGCCGACGCTCACTACGCACCACCGGCCGCCACCACCACCACGACTGACCCACCCCACCCCACCCCACCCACCCCACCCCGCCCCCCCGATTTGCCCCGCCCCGCCCCCGATTTGCCCCGGTGATCAAGAGCTTTACGTCAACCCGCAGGCGAAACCTGACGCAAACCTCTTGATCAACAGCACCAAACCCCGACGAACCGGATATTTAGCCACCGACACGGCCCAGGGGCGCGGTGATCAAGAGCTTTACGTCATCCGCCGGCGCAAATCTGACGCAAACCTCTTGATCACCGGAGCAGACCGGGGTGGAGCCGGCCGGACGGGTGGAGCAGGGTGGAGTGGGGCCGAGTGGGGCCGAGTGGGTGCCCGGGTCGCTCAGGCGAGGGGGAGGTAGACGCGGTTGCCGGTGGAGCGGAACTCTGCCGACTTGGCCTGCATGCCCTGGGCGGCGTACTCCTTCAGCTCCTGGGTGATCTTCATGGAGCAGAACTTCGGGCCGCACATGGAGCAGAAGTGCGCGGTCTTCGCCGGCTCCGCCGGGAGGGTCGCGTCGTGGTAGGAGCGGGCGGTCTCCGGGTCCAGTGACAGGTTGAACTGGTCTTCCCAGCGGAACTCGAACCGCGCCTTGGACAGCGCGTCGTCCCAGGCCTGCGCGCCGGGGTGCCCCTTGGCCAGGTCGGCCGCGTGCGCCGCGATCTTGTACGCGATCACGCCGGCCTTCACGTCGTCCCGGTCGGGCAGCCCGAGGTGCTCCTTCGGGGTGACGTAACACAGCATCGCGGTGCCGTACATGCCGATCATCGCGGCCCCGATCGCCGAGGTGATGTGGTCGTACGCGGGGGCGATGTCGGTGGTCAGCGGGCCGAGGGTGTAGAACGGCGCTTCGTGGCACCACTCCTGCTGGAGGTCCACGTTCTCCTTGATCTTGTGCATCGGCACGTGACCGGGACCCTCGATCATCACCTGCACGTCGTACTCCCAGGCGATCCGGGTCAGTTCACCGAGGGTACGCAGCTCGGCGAACTGGGCCTCGTCGTTGGCGTCGGCGATCGAGCCGGGGCGCAGCCCGTCGCCGAGGGAGAAGGTCACGTCGTACCGGGCGAGGATCGCGCACAGCTCCCGGAAGTTGGTGTAGAGGAAGTTCTCCTCGTGGTGCGCCAGGCACCAGGCCGCCATGATCGAGCCACCCCGGGAGACGATCCCGGTGACCCGGTCGACGGCCAGCGGCACGTACGGCAGCAGCACCCCCGCGTGCACCGTCATGTAGTCCACACCCTGCTCGGCCTGCTCGATGACGGTCTCCCGGAACACCTCCCAGCTCAGCTTGACCGGGTCGCCGCCGACCTTCTCCAACGCCTGGTAGATCGGCACGGTGCCGATCGGCACCGGCGAGTTGCGGACGATCGCCTCCCGGGTCTCGTGGATCCGCTTGCCGGTGGACAGGTCCATCACGGTGTCCGCGCCCCACCGGGTGGCCCAGGTCAGCTTCTCCACCTCCTCGGCGACCGACGAGGTCACCGCCGAGGTGCCGATGTTGGCGTTGACCTTCACCAGGAACGCCCTGCCGATGATCGCCGGCTCGCACTCGGGGTGGTTGACGTTGAGCGGCAGCACCGCCCGGCCGGCGGCGATCTCGTCGCGCACCAGTTCCGGCGGCAGTCCCTCCCGGATCGCCACGAACTCCATCTCCGGGGTGATCATCCCGGCGCGGGCGTACCAGAGCTGGGTGGGGCGTTTGCCGTCGACGCCGGCCAACGGGCTGCCCGCGCCCCGGGCCGGCGCGACGTCCCCCCGCTCGGCGATCCACGGCCCGCGCAGCGGCGGCAACCCCACCTGCGGGTCCGAGCCGGGGCCCGAGGTGTCGTACAGGCGCAGCGGCGGGTTGTCCCCGGCCAGTTCCACCTCGGCGAACGGCACCCGGACGTCCGGTCGGGACCCCTCGACGTAGACCTTGCGACGTGCCTGCATGACAGCCTCCCTGTTGGTCATCGGGACCAGCCGAAGTGGTCCAGCGGGCCGCGTCCCGCGCCCAGTTCCCAGTCCCGCGCGCCGGTCATCGCGCGGGTGACGTACTCCTTGGCGGTGGCGACCGCGACCGGCACCGGGTCACCGGCGGCCAGCCGGACGGCGATCGCCGCCGAGAACGAGCAGCCGGTGCCGTGGCTGTGCCGGGTGTCCACCCGGGGTGCGCGCAGCAGGGTGGTCGTCCCGCCGCCGGCCAGCACGTCGACCGACTCGCCGGCCGCGTCGACGTCGCCGCCGGTGACCACCACGAACTGCGGGCCGCCGGCCGCCAGGGCCTGCGCCGCCGCGACCATCTCCTCGACCGTGGTCACCGGGCCTCCGGTGAGGGCGGCGGCCTCCGCGCAGTTCGGCGTCGCCACCCGGGCGTACGGCAGCAGCCGCTCGACGGCCGCGACCACCCCGAGCCGGTGTCCGCTGGTGGCGACGAGCACCGGGTCGACGACGAGGTGCGGCAGCCGGCCCGCCTTCGCCGCCTCGGCCACCGCGTCGGCGACCGCCGGGGTGCCGAGCATCCCGGTCTTCACCGCCCGGACCGCGAAGTCGGCGAGCACGCTGTCGAGTTGTTCGGTGACGGTGCGCGGGGGCAGCGGCAGCACGGCGTCCACGCCCCGGGTGTTCTGCGCGGTGACGGCGGTCAGCACGCTGGTCCCGTACGCGCCGAGGGCGGCGAACACCTTCAGGTCGGCCTGGATGCCGGCACCACCCCCCGAGTCGGAGCCGGCGATGGTGAGCACTGTCGTCGGTGTCATGCCCCCTCCTCGGGCCGCGCCCCGCCGACCGGGATACGGTCCGTCGTCCGGCGGGTCGACGGGAAGACGCTGGCGAGGGTGGCGGCGACCTCGGCCGGGTCGGCGGCCCGCATGATCGCGCCGAGCACCGCTACCCCGACCGCGCCCGCCTCGGCACAGGCCGTCACCTGCTGCGGGGTCTCGATGCCACCCAGGGCGAGGACCGGCACCGGGCTGAGCCGGACCAGCCGGCGCAGCCCGTCCGGGTGCAGGGGTGGGCCGTAGCCGGGTTTGCTGCGGGTGGTCCAGACCGGCGAGAGCGTCACGTAGTGCTCGGTGCTGAGCCGGGCCAACTCCGCAGCGTCGTGACAGGACCGCCCGACGAGCCGCAGGGCAGGCGGCGGGTACGGCCCGGCCGCCGGCAGATGCACCGCCCCACCGGCACCGCCCGGGTCCGGGCCGAGCGGGTCGGAGCCGTCCGAGCCGTCGTCCAGCGGGTCAGGGCCGGCGACGATCAGGGTGCCGTCGACCTGCGTCAGGGCGGCCCGCAGGTCGACGGCGAGCGCGGCCCGGTCGGCGCGGGGCAGGTCCTTCTCCCGCAGCACCACCCACCGCACGCCGCCGCGCACCGCCCCCGCGACCACGTCGACGAGGTCCCCGCGCGCCGTCCGCCGGTCGGTCAGCAGCACCAGCCCGCGCGGGGCGGCGGGGCGGGTCACAGGTCGGGTCTTCCGTCGTCGGGGGTGGAGGCGAGGGCGTGGAAGCGCCGGGGGATCCGCCCGGCGGTGTACGCGAGCCGCCCGGCCCGTACGCCGTACCGCATGGCGGTGGCCATCGCCGTCGGGTCGGCGGCCCGGGTGACGGCGCTGGCCAGCAGCACCCCGTCGCAGCCCAGTTCCATGGCGAGCGCCGCGTCGGAGGCGGTGCCGATCCCGGCGTCGAGGATCACCGGCACGTCGACGCTCTGCCGGATCAGCCGGATGTGGTGCGGGTTGGTGATCCCCAGTCCGGAACCGATCGGCGCACCCGCCGGCATCACCGCCGCGCAGCCGACGTCGGCCAGCCGACGGGCCAGCACCGGGTCGTCGGAGGTGTACGGCAGCACGACGAACCCGTCGGCGACGAGTTCCTCGGCGGCCCGCAGCAGCTCCACCCCGTCCGGGAGCAGGGTGCGTTCGTCGCCGATCACCTCCAGCTTCACCCAGTCGGTGTCGAACGCCTCCCGGGCCAGCCGGGCGACCTTGACCGCCTCGGCGGCGGTGTAGCAGCCGGCGGTGTTGGGCAGCAGCCGCACCGCGCACCTGTCGAGCAGGTCGAGCAGGCCACCGGCGGTGCCGGGGGCGGTGTCGACCCGACGCAGGGCGAGGGTGACCAGTCCGGTGCCGGAGGCCCGGACCGCCTGTTCCAGCACGTGCAGGTTGGCCGCGCCGCCGGTGCCGAGGATGAGCCGGGAGGGCAAAGTCTGTCCGGCGATGGTGAGGGGCATCCGGGTCACCCGCCCTGGGCGGCGCTGAGCACCTCGACCCGGTCGCCGTCGCGCAGCACGGTGGCCGGCCAGCCGCCCCGGGGGACCACCTCGCCGTTGACCGCGACGGCGATTCCGCGCCGCTGCCCGGTGACCGTGGCGACGAGGTCCGCGACGGTCGTGCCGCCGGCCAGCTCGCGTCCGACACCGTTGACGATCAGTCGCACGTTGTCCTCCTCAGTGGAACCGGTCGGCGGTGAAGGGGGTGAGTAGCGGGTCCGGCCGACCGGTGACGATCAGGTCGGTGATCAGGTCGGCGGTGACCGGGGTGAGCACGATGCCGTGCCGGTGGTGGCCGGTGGCGGCGAGCACGCCGGGTCGGTCGGGCAGCGGGCCGAGGATCGGCGCGTTGTCCGGGGTGCCGGGGCGCAGCCCGGCGGTCGCCTCGGTCAGCGCGTACTCGGCGAGTTCGGGGACGAGGTCGACGGCGGCGCGGAGCAGGCGCAGCACCGCCCCGGCGGTCACCTCGGTGTCGGTGCGTTCCTCGACGGTCGCCCCGAGCACCACCTCGCCGTCGTCGCGGGGGACGAGGTAGACCGACTCGCCGTCGGCGTACCCCCGGATGACGTGCCGGAAGCCGGGCGGGCGGTGGTCGGGCGCGCGTAGCCGCAGCACCTGGCCCTTGACCGGGCGGACCGGCAGCCCGGTCAGCGCGGCGGCGCCGCAGCCGGCGGCGACCACGACGACCGGCGCGTCGAGGTCGGCCAGTCGGGTCACCGCGCCGGGCAGCAGGGTCGCCCCGGCCCGTTCGGCGGCGACCCGCAGCGCGTCGACCAGCCGGCGCGGGTCGACCTGGTGGTCGCCGGGGGCGACCGCGCCGCCGCGCAGCCGGGGGGTCAGCGCCGGTTCGCGTTCGCGCAGCTGCGAGGGCCGCAGCGCGCTGATCGGGAGCCCCAACCCCTGCTGGTACGACCAGAGCCGGCGCGCCTCGGCCAGGTCGTCCCCGGTCAGCCCGACGACGATGGTGCCGTCGGTGCGGTGGCCGAACTCGCGGCCGGTGGCTTCGGTCAGTTCGGCGGCGAAGCCCGGCCAGCGGGCGGCGGACGCGGTGAGCAGCCCGGTCAGCTCCCGTTCCCCGAAGTACGCCTCGGCGACCGGGGCGAGCATCCCGGCGGCGACCCGGGACGCGCCGGAGCCGGGGGCCGGGTCGTGCACGGACACCCGCAGGCCCCGGGTGGCGCAGCGCCAGGCGATCGCCAACCCGACCGGCCCCGCGCCCACGACGGCGACGTCGGGCCGGGTCAGCACGTCAGCGCCGCGATCAGTGCGGCGGTGGCCCGACCCGGGTCGGCGACGGTGGACAGCGCCCCGACGACCGCCACCCCGTAGGCGCCTGCGGTCCGCAGCGCCGGCACCGTGGCGGCGGTGACCCCGCCGATGGCGATCACCGGCACGGCGACGGCGGCGACGACGGCGTGGATGCCGGCGGGGCCGATCGGGTCGGGCAGGCCGGTCTTGGTGGCGGTGGGATGGCACGGGCCGACGCCCAGGTAGCCGGCCCCGGCGGCGACGGCCCGGGCGGCGGCGTCCGGTTCCCGGGCGGTCGCGCCGAGCACGGCGGCGGGGCCGAGGACCCGGCGGGCCGCCGCGACGGGCAGGTCGTCCGCGCCGACGTGGCCGCCGTGGGCGTCCACCGCGAGGGCGACGTGCAGCCGGTCGTTGACCAGGCAGGTCGCCTCGTACGGCACGCAGAGCGCGCGTACCCGTCGGGCCAGGTCGTACGCCTGCCGGTCGGTGGTGTCGTCGGTCACCCGGACCTGGACGACGAGGTCGGCGCGGGCCACCGGGAGGGCGGCCCGCACGACGGCGAGCGGGTCGCACCCGGGGCGGGTGTCGGTGATCAGATGCAGTCGGCCGAGGGACGGCACGGCAACTCTCCTCCCTGCGCCGGCATTACCCGGATCAGGTTCGACGGTCGGGGGCTCTCAGCCCCCCTCTCAGCCCGGTGTACCGGGCTCCCGTGGGTCACGTGCCTGTGACCGTACGACAGATCCGCTGATCCGCCAAGGGGTGTTAGATTGATCCATGACCATCGATGCATACGGTTGTGGGCTTGTATCCACATAAGCCGGAAAAGCGAGTCGCCGATACCGAATCGTTACATGCTCATGCCTTGCCGGAAACCAATCCAGCGGCGCTAATTTGTTCAACCGATCGACATTATTCAGGTGCGGAGCCTCGGCGTGGCCCGCACCTGATCGCCACTGGTGCGGACCTCGGCGGGCCCACACCGATCCGACCGGGGACGGTCTGCGGCGAGTCGTCCCCATGCCCCCACCACTGTCCAGCACGGACAAAAGGAGCATGGAGTGTCTCCATCCCGCCATCGCCGCGCACGTCGCGGCCCACTGGGTGCCGGTCTACTGGCCCTCTCCCTACTTGCCGGCGGCCTGATCGGCGGCACCGCCGCCCAGGCCGCTCCCGCCGCGGCGGCCCTGCCACAGGCCGCACCGGCACCGGCGGCAGCCGCCGCCGAACCCTTCTCGGTCCTGGTCTTCTCCAAGACCGCCGGATTCCGGCACGACGCCATCCCGGCCGGCATCGCCGCGATCCAGAAGCTCGGCACCGAGAACGGCTTCACCGTCGACACCACCGAGGACGGAGCCGCCTTCAACGACACCAACCTGGCCAAGTACCAGGCGGTGATCTGGCTCTCCACCACCGGTGACGTGCTCGACGCCACCCAGCAGGCCGCGTTCGAGCGCTACATCAAGGCCGGCGGCGGCTACGCGGGCGTGCACGCCGCCTCCGACACCGAGTACGACTGGGCCTGGTACGGCAACCTGGTCGGCGCGTACTTCTCCGGCCACCCCGCCAACCAGCAGGCCACCGTCAAGGTCGAGGACCCCGCGCACCCGTCGACCGCCGACCTGCCGGACCGCTGGTCCCGGTTCGACGAGTGGTACAACTTCCGCACCAACCCGCGCTCCAAGGTGCACGTGCTGGCCAGCCTGGACGAGAAGTCCTACAGCCCGGGTGCCGGCGCGATGGGCGCCGACCACCCCACCGCCTGGTGCCAGGACTACGACGGCGGTCGCTCCTGGTACACCGGCGGCGGCCACACCCAGGCGTCGTACACCGAGCCGGAGTTCCTCAGCCACCTGCTCGGCGGCATCCGCACCGCGGCCGGCGTCGAGAACGCCGACTGCGGCGCCACCAAGACCGCGAACTTCGAGAAGGTCACCCTCGACAGCAACACCAACAACCCGATGGAGCTGGACATCGCTCCCGACGGCCGGGTGTTCTACGCCGAGCGCGACGGCCGGGTGCAGATCGTGAAGCCGGACACCGGCAACACGGTCACCGCGACCCGGCTGGACGTCTTCACCGGCAACGAGGACGGCCTGCTCGGGTTGCGCCTCGACCCGGACTTCACCACCAACAAGTGGATCTACCTGTACTACGCACCGGCCGGTGGCGCCCCGCGCAACTACCTGTCCCGGTTCACCGTCAACGGTGACACCATCGACAAGGCCACCGAGAAGGTCGTGCTCCAGGTCGACACCCAGCGCAACACCTGCTGCCACGCCGGCGGCAGCATGACCTTCGACTCGCAGGGCAACCTCTACCTGGCCACCGGCGACAACACCAACCCGTTCGAGTCCAGCGCCTTCACCCCGATCGACGAGCGGGCCGGCCGGCAGGACTACGACGCGCAGCGCAGCGCCGGCAACACCAACGACCTGCGCGGCAAGGTGATCCGGATCCACCCGGAGGACGACGGCACCTACACCGTCCCGGCGGGCAACCTGTTCGCCCCGGGCACCGCGAAGACCCGTCCCGAGATCTTCGGCATGGGCTTCCGTAACCCGTTCCGGATCGGCGTCGACCAGAAGACCGACACCCTGTATGTGGCCGACTACGGGCCGGACGCCTCGGCGGCCAACCCGAACCGGGGCCCCGAGGGCCTGGTGGAGTGGAACATCGTCGCCACGGCCGGCAACTACGGCTGGCCGTACTGCACCGGCAACAACAAGGCGTACAACGACTACACCTTCCCGTCCGGGCCGAGCGGGGCGAAGTTCGACTGCGCCGCGCCGGTCAACGACTCGCCCAACAACACCGGCCTGACCAACCTGCCGCCGGCCATCGCGGCGACGGTGGACTACGGCTACGCCGGCGACCCGCGCTTCCCCGAGATCGGCGGCGGCGGCGCCCCGATGGGCGGCCCGGTCTACCGCTACGACGCCGACAGCACGTCGAGCCGCAAGTGGCCGGCGTACTACGACGGCAAGGCGCTGCTCGGCGAGTGGAACCAGTCGAAGATGTACACGATGCAGGTCAGCGAGGACGGCAAGACGCTGGTCGACATCAACCAGTTGCTCACCGGCATGCCGATGATCCGCCCGATGGACTTCGAGTTCGGCCCGGACGGCGCGCTCTACATGATCGAGTGGGGCACCGGGTTCGGCGGCAACAACGACGACTCCGGGGTCTACCGGATCGACTACACCGCCGGTGACCGCGCCCCCATCGCCGAGGCCAGCGCCGACCCCACCTCCGGGGCCGCGCCGCTGACCGTGAACTTCTCCAGCGCCGGGTCCCGTGACCCGGACGGCGGCACGCTGACCTACGCGTGGAAGTTCGGTGACGGGCAGACCTCCACCGAGGCCAACCCCACCCACACCTACACCGCGGCCGGCGACTACACCGCGCAGCTCACCGTGACCAACCCCAAGGGCCGCACCGCCGTGGCGAACGTGCCGGTGACGGTCGGCAACACCGCCCCGACGGTGACCATCGAGTTCCCGCCCAGCGGCGGTTTCTTCGACTGGGGCGACCAGGTCAAGTACACGATCAAGGTGACCGACCCGGAGGACGGCACCGTCGACTGTGACCGGGTGCAGCTGCAGGTGCTGCTCGGCCACGACGAGCACGCCCACCCGCTGGAGCAGCACACCGGCTGCACCGGCACCGTGCAGACCTCGCTGGCGTCCGGGCACGGCGCGGAGGCCAACGTCTTCGCGGTCTTCGAGGCCACCTACACCGACGACGGCGGCACCGGCGGCGCCGGCCCGCTGACCGGTCGGGCGATCGAGATCCTCCAGCCCAAGCGCAAGCAGGCCGAGTACTTCACGGCCACCGGGCGGGCCCCGGGCAGCACCGGCGGCGGTGACCCGGGCGTGCAGAAGGAGACCACCACCGACCCCGCCGGTGGCGGCCAGAACATCGGCTTCATCGAGGACGGCGACTGGTGGTCGCTCGTCCCGGCCAACCTGACCGGGGTCGAGCAGATCCGGTTCCGGGTGGCCTCCGAGGTCCAGGGCGGCCGGATCGACGTGCACGCCGGTGCCGTCGACGGTCCGGTGGTGGCCACGGCCACCGTGCCGGGCACGGGCGGCTGGCAGCAGTTCGTCGACGTGACCGCGCCGGTGACGGCCGGCGCGGAGGGCGCGCTGTACTTCGTCGCCAAGGACCCGGCCGGTGGCGCGGGTTCGCTGTTCAACGTCAACTGGATGGACTTCATCGGACGGGGCGTCACCGACAACGCGCCGCCGCAGGTGACGGCCACCGCCACCCCGGCGACCGGCACCGCGCCGGTCACCGTGACCTTCACCGGCACGGCCACCGACACCGAGGGTGACACCCCGCTGACGTACGCCTGGGACTTCGGTGACGGTGGGACGGCGACGACCCTGAACGCCACCCACACCTACACCACCCCGGGCACCTTCACCGCCACCCTGACGGTGACGGACAGCCGGGGCGCGAAGTCCTACGCCACCGTCCCGGTCAAGGTGGACGCGCCGACCAACTCGTGCCTCGGCGCGCGGTCGGACGAGTTCACCGGCAACAGCCTGAACAAGGACCGCTGGTCGGTGGTCCGGGAGAACCAGCTCTACTCGGTCTCCGGCGGGGCGCTGCGACTGCCCACCGCCTCCGGTGACCTGTACGGCTCCCGGAACGACGCGACCAACCTGGTGCTCCAGCCCGCACCCAGCGGGGCCTGGCAGGCCACCACGAAGGTCACCGTGCCCGTCACCGCCGACTACCAGCAGGCCGGCCTGCTGATCTACGGCGACGACGACAACTACGCCAAGGTGGACCTGCTCTACGGCGGTTCGCGCAAGGTGGAGTTCATCCGGGAGACCGCCGGTACGCCGCGTAACGACTCGGCGGACGCCGTGGCCGCCCCGGCCGGTGACACCATCTGGCTGCGGCTGATCAGCGACGGGACCAACCTGACCGCGCAGTTCTCGACCGACGGCACCACGTTCACCCCGGTCGGCCGGTCCGCCGCGCTGGCCGGCATCACCAACCCGCGGATCGGTCTGCTCGCCCTCAACGGCGCCACCACCGCCCCGGTGGTGGACGCGGTGTTCGACTCGTTCGTGGTCTCGCCGGACGCCCCGGCCGGCCCGGTGGACCCGTCGGACGAGTTCACCGGCACCACGCTGGACAAGTGCCGGTGGAACGCGGTGCTCCGGGAGGACCCGGCCGCCTACCGGGTGGCCGACGGCGCGCTGAAGATCGACGTGCCGAAGGGTGACATCTACGGCACCAGCAACACCGGGCCGACGAACTTCATCCTCCAGACCGCGCCGAGCGGCGACTGGACCCTGGAGACGAAGGTCGACGGCAGCGCGCTGGCCGAGCAGTACCAGCAGGCCGGTCTGATCGTCCACGCCGACGACGACAACTACGTCAAGTTCGACTTCATCGTGGACAACCAGGCAGGTCAGACCCCGTCGCGGCGGATCGAGTTCCGTGGCGAGGTCGCCGGGGTGACGCAGAACCCGCAGCCGCAGGTCTCCAACCTGACCTCGGCGGTGTGGTACCTGCGGCTGGCCCGCGCCGGTGACACCTTCACCGCGTCGTACTCGGCCGACGGGCAGGAGTGGACGACGTTCGAGACGCTGACGAACACCGCCGTCGGGGCCACCCCGAAGGTCGGTCTGTTCACCCTCGGCGCGAACGCGGCCACCTCCAAGACGGCCTCGTTCGACTACTTCCGGCTCTCCACCAAGGCGGCCGACACGACCGCCCCGGTGACCACGGCCACCGTCTCCGGCACCCCGACCGAGGGTTGGTACACCGGCCCGGTCACGGTGACGCTGGCGGCGGCCGACGAGGCCGGCGGTAGCGGGGTGGCGAGCACCGAGTACCAGCTCGACGGGGCCACCACCTGGACCGCGTACACCGAGCCGGTGCAGGTCACCGGGGACGGCACGCACGAGGTGCGGTTCCGGTCGACGGACGCGGCAGGCAACGTGGAGGCGACGAAGAAGGTCGCCGTGAAGATCGACGCCACCGCGCCGGTCAGCTCGGCGTCGTTCGCCCCGGCCAACGACGACGGCTGGCACAACGGCACCGTCCCGGTGGTGATCACCTCCACCGACGCCGGTTCCGGGGTGAAGAAGCTGGAGTGGTCGCTCGACGGCGGTGCCTGGACGGCGTACACCACGCCGGTCGAGGTGACCGGGGACGGCACGCACGAGCTGCTGTACCGGGCCACCGACGCCGCCGGCAACGTCGAGGCGCTCAAGTCGGCGGTCGTGAAGATCGACGGCACCAAGCCGACGCTGCTGGTCTCCGGCATCGCCGACGGCCAGCTCTACGGTGACAGCCAGGACGTCCGGATCTCGTGGCAGGCGGTCGACCCGACCTCCGGCATCAAGACGACCTCCGGCGTGCTGGACGGCCGGGCGTACGCCAGCGGCACCCTGCAGGCGCTGTACGAGCTGCCGCTCGGCCTGCACGAGCTGACGGTGACCGCGACCGACAAGGCGGGCAACTCCACCACCTCGACGGTCCGGTTCTTCGTCACCACCTCGTTCCGGGACATGCAGAACCTGCTGGACCGGTTCAAGGCGACCGGACGACTCACCACCAAGGCGCACCGCCAGCTGTCCAACAAGCTGGACGCGGTGCGGGAGTCCGAGGCGGCGGGCAACGACAAGCGGGCGGTGCAGCAGTTGACCGCCTTCAAGGCGTTGGCCACCGACACCGCCGTGGTCACCGACACCGACGTCCGGGACGTGCTGGTCCGGGACGCCGACGCCATGATCGTCCGGCTCGGTGGCGCGGCCACCAAGGCCGGCGTCAAGGCGAACGACAACAAGTCGGTCGACGGGGCCGGCCGGCTCGGTGCCGACCCCACCCGGATCGCCGAGGGCGGTTCGCTGTAAGGAGCACCACGGGGCCGCTCCCACCGTCGACACCGACGGTGGGGGCGGCCCCCTCCATATCGGAAGGAGACGTCGATGCGTAGCTTGAGAGCCCTTGCCGCGCTGGTCGTGGCGGTCCTGGTGGCCCTGCCTGCGGGCCCGGCGGCGGCGCACGGCGGGAAAATCAAGCTGACCGTGGCCGGTGACGGTGCCGGCGGGGTCACCGTGATGGCCGTGTACGCCGACGGGCACCGGCTGGACCAGCTGGTCCGGCTCACCCTGACCGCCGAGGGCGAGGGTGGCCGGACGGCGGGTCCGGTGCAGATCGAGCCGGCCGGGGAGGGTCAGGGCTTCTACAGCAGCGGCCCGCTGCTCTCCCCCGGCGACTGGCGGGTGACGGTCAGCGCCCCCGCCCCGTACCAGAGCACGGCGACGGCGCAGGTGCAGGCCCGGGTGGCCCAGTCGCCGTCACCGGTCGCCATTGAACGCCCGGCGGACCGGACCGATCCGGCCGGGGTGCGGTGGTGGCCGTGGCTGGCCGGCGGACTCGTGGTGGTCGTCGCCGCGGCGGCGCTGCTGTGGCGTCGTCGCCGGGTCGACCCCGGACCCGGGGACCAGCCGGCCGGTCTGGGCGGCTGACGCCCCGGCACCGGTTCCCGCCACCCACCGACGACCGATCGGCCCCGGACACCCACCGGTGTCCGGGGCCGAAGCGTCGGCCCTACCAGGCCGGAACTCGTCCGGGCAGGTCAGCCTCCAACCGGCCCGGTGGGCCCGTCATCCCGCCCGACCGTCGGCTCAGAGCAGGGCGTCCAGGGCGTCGAGGTCGTCGTCGGTGGGCTGCCAGGTGCCGGCGGCGGCGTTCGCCCGGACCTGCTCGGCGGTGGTGGCGCCGGCGATGACCGAGGCCACCGCCGGTCGGGCGGCCAGCCCACCGATGGCCACCTGGAGCAGCGTGAGCCCCCGCTGCGCAGCGAACGTCTCCAGCGCCTCGATGGTGTCCCAGCGGGCGGCGGCGAGCCGCTCGGCGTACCGGCCGCCACCGGCGAGGCGGCTGCCGGCGGGCGGCGCGGTGTCCCGCCGGTACTTGCCGGTGAGCAGCCCGTTGGCCAGCGGGAAGAACGGCAGCAGGCCCAGGCCGAACCGCTCGCAGGCCGGAATGATCTCGACCTCGGCGTCCCGGTGGAGCAGGTTGTAGTGGTTCTGCGCGCTGACGAACCGGGTCAGCCCCCGGGTCTTCGCCGTCCAGTCCGCGTCGGCGATCTGCCAGCCGGAGAAGTTGGAGTTGCCCAGGTAGCGCACCTTGCCGGCGCGGACCAGGTCGTCCAGCGCGGCGAGCGTCTCGTCGACCGGAGTGTCCGGGTCGGGTTCGTGCAGTTGGTAGAGGTCGATGTGGTCGGTGTCGAGCCGGCGCAGCGACGCCTCGACGGCCCGCACCACGTACCGCCGGGAGCCGCGCACCCCGAAGTCGCGGCCGTTGCGACCGCCCATCGACATGCCGAACTTGGTGGCCAGCACCACGTCGTCCCGCCGGCCCTTGAGGGCCTGCCCGAGCAGTTCCTCCGAGCCGCCCGGCGGCTCGCCGTAGATGTCGGCGGTGTCGAAGAAGGTGATCCCGGCGTCGAGCGCGGCGTCGACCACCGCCCGGGTGCCGTCGATGTCGAGCTTGCGGCCGAAGTTGTTGCAGCCGACGCCGACCACGGACACCACGAGCCCGGAGTCGCCCAGCCGGCGGTAGGTCATCTCAGTCACGAGATCCACCCTATGCCGGCCGGACCGGCCCCGACCGGCGACGACCACGCCCGGTGACCGGTCGTGGTCGTCGCCTCACATTCCGCGTAGGCGGCTCAGCCCACGTCCCAGACCGGCTCCGGGGTCTCCACCACGTCACCGTCGCCCCGGAACAGCACGAACCTGTCGAACGACCGGGTGAACCAGCGGTCGTGGGTGACCGCCACGACCGTACCGGCGAACGCCGCCATTCCCGCCTCCAACGCCTCCGCCGAGGCCAGGTCGAGGTTGTCGGTCGGCTCGTCCAGCAGCAGCAGGGTCGCCCCGGACAGCTCCAGCAGCAGCACCAGGAACCGGGCCTGCTGGCCGCCGGAGAGGGTGCCGAAGCGTTGGTCACCCTGGGCGGCCAGCTCGTAGCGGCTCAGCGCCGCCATCGCCGCGTGCCGGTCCATCCCGTCCCGGTGCTCGTCACCGCGCCACAGCACCTCGACCAGGGTCTTCGCCATCAGCTCCGGCCGGTCGTGGGTCTGCGAGAAGTGCCCCGGGCGCACCCGCGCACCCAGCCGGACCACCCCGCCGTGCGCCACCGGGGCCAGCGCGGCGGCCCCGTCCACCGGGCCGTTGGCCGGGTCGGGGTCGGTGCCGCCCCGGGCCAGCAGGCGCAGGAAGTGCGACTTGCCGGTGCCGTTGGCCCCGAGCACCGCCACCCGGTCGCCGTACCACAGCTCCAGGTCGAAGGGGTAGGTCAGGCCGTCCAGCTCCAGCTGCTCGCAGATCACCGCGCGCTTGCCGGTCCGTCCGCCGGCCAGCCGCATCCGGATGTCCTGGTCCTTCGGTGGTACGGGCGGCGGCCCGGCCTCCTCGAACTTGCGCAGCCGGGTCTGTGCCGCCTGGTAGCGGGAGGCGAGCCCGTCGTTGTACGCGGCCTTCTGCTTGTACATCAGCATCAGCTCACGCAGCTTCTGGTGCTCCTCGTCCCAGCGGCGGCGCAGCTCGTCGAGGCGGGCGTGCCGGGCCGTGCGGGCCTCGTGCCAGCTGGCGAAGCCCCCCGGGTGCACCCAGGCGCTACCCCCTTCGACGGCGACCACCCGGTCGGCGGTGTGCGCGAGCAGTTCCCGGTCGTGCGAGACGTACAGCACCGACTTGGTGGACTCGCGCAGCCGCTGCTCCAGCCAGCGTTTGCCCGGTACGTCGAGGAAGTTGTCCGGCTCGTCGAGCAACAGCACCTCGTCGGGGCCACGCAGCAGCAGCTCCAGGGCGAAGCGCTTCTGCTGCCCGCCGGACAGGGTGCGCACCGGCCGGTCCCGGGAGGCGTCCCAGGGCAGGTCGAGCACGGTGGTGGTGACGGTGTCGAAGAGCACCTCGGCGTCGTACCCGCCGGCCTCGCCCCAGGCGGCCAGCGCGTCGGCGTACGCCAGTTGGGCCTTGCCGGCGACGGTGCTGTACTTGCCGCGCAGCTCGGCGTCGCGCATGGCCCGTTCGGTGTCGGCGAGCCGGCGGCCGGCCGCGCGCAACGCCGGTGGGGCCAGCGACAGGGCCAGGTCGGCGAGCGTCGACTCGTCGCCGATCATGCCGATGAACTGCCGCATCACGCCGAGCCCACCGGAGCGGGCGATTGCGCCGGTACGCACCGGCAGGTCACCGGCGACCATCCGGAGCAGCGTCGTCTTGCCGGCGCCGTTCGGCCCGACCAGGGCGACCTTGGCCCCCTCACCGACCCGGAACGACACGTCGGCGAAGAGTTCCCGACCGTCCGGGAGGATGTGCCCGACCGCTGCCACGTCCACGTATCCCACGCCGGCATCCTGCCCGAGGCGCGGGGGCGGGCGACACCGGATTACCTGGTGACCCGCAGCACCCGGTAGCCCTTCTGGCTGGCCTGCCGGGTCACCGCGAACCCCTCGTCGAGCAGCCAGCGGTGCAGCGAGTCGCCGCCCAGGTGCCGGGCCACCACCAGCCAGCCGACGCCGTCCGGGGCGAGCCGGGGCAGCCAGCGGCGCAGCAGGGCGTGCAGTTCGGGCTTGCCGATGTGGATCGGCGGGTTGGACCAGACCTGGGTGAAGGTGACGTCGGTCGGCACCTCGTCCGGGGCGACGGCGTGGATCCGGTCGGCGGCGTCGAGGCGGACGGCGTTCGCGGCGGTCAGCGCGCGGGCCCGCTCGTTGACGTCGACCGCCCAGACGGTGGCGGTCGGCGCGAGGTCGGCCAGCACGCAGCTGATCGGACCGAATCCGGAGCCGATGTCGAGCAGGTGGCCACCGGTGGCGGCGGTCGGCAGCTCGGCCTTGCGCAGCAGGACGGCGGTGCCGGGGTCGAGCCGGGTGGCGGAGAAGACCCCGCTTGCGGAGGCGAGTGTGTAGTCGCGCCCGGCGACGTGGAACTCGACCTCGCGGGGCTGGGCCGGGGCGCTGGGCTCCGGGGTGAAGTAGTGGTCGCCGGTCACCGGGGCATTGTTCCACCGGCCCGTACCGGTCCCGTCGTCGGCGGTCGGTGTGCCCGGCGGCACGCCGGGGTGGACGGCCCGGGGCATCCGACGCGCCGCGCAGTATTTCCTGATTTTATCCCCTAAAGGGGCAATGGACCCTACTCTGGGCGACATGGTATATCGGTACGAGTCCGCTGAGGACGCGTTTGAGGAGAACCCGCGGCCCGGGGCGGACCTGCCGCTGTTCCAACCCGGCCCGACCGCACCGGCCGGTCCCTCCCCGTCCCGCTTCCCGGCACCCTCCCTGCCCCGGACCAGCCGGCCGGCACCGCCGGAGGCCGATCCCGTCCCGATCCGCTCCGCCGTCCAGGTGCCCGCCCCGACGCCCACGCCACAGCGGTCCCGGTCCCGCCGCTCCGGTGACGCCCGGGGCGGCCGGCTCTGGCAGATCGCCGTCGGCGGGGCGGCGGTGCTGATGCTGCTCGGCCTCTGCGGCATCGGCGGGGCCCTGCTGCTCATCGACCGCTCCGCCACCGACGATCCGGGGCAGACCGGGGCCGCACCCACGGCGTCGACGAGCACCGCCCCGACCGACCCGACCGCCGCCGGCCCCCTGGACACCCGGGACGTCGACAGGCAGCCGCTGACCACCAAGGAGGTCTTCCCCGACAAGACCCTGGTCGTCGGCGTCGACAGACACGAGTACCAGGTGCTCAAGACCCAGTCCGGCGCGAACTGCGCCGTGGCCGCCACCGGCGAGATCGCCGACCTGCTGGTCACCCTCGGGTGCAGCCAGGTCGTCCGGGCCACCCTGCGCTCCCCCGACGGCGACCACCTGCTCACCGCCGGCCTGCTCAACCTGACCGACCTGGCCACCGCGCAACGCGTCCGGGACCGGATCAGACCGCTGCTCGACGACCGGCGCGGCCGGTTCCGGGGGATGCCCGCCGGGGACGACACCGAGTCGGTCGCCACCGCCGCCGCCCGCGTCGCCTGGCAGGTACGCGGCCACTACGTCGCCTACTGCCTGGTCACCCGGGACGACGCCGGTGCCGTCCCGGCCGGTGACCGCGCCGTCCGCGAGATCATCTACGACCTGATCGAGCTGCACCTGGACAAGGGGGTGCTGGACCGCCGCGCCGCCGGCGTCAGTGTGGACCAGCCCACCGCGAAGGCCACCGGTCCTGCGGCGACCCCGTCCGCCGGGACGAGCCGGACACCCACCGCCACCCCGCGCGGCGACGACCCGGACACCGACGAACTGCCAGGCGACTGACCACCGTCGACACGGGCCCGGCCACTCCGGCCGGGCCCGCGTCATGCCGGGCGACCCGGCTGCGGCGGCGGACCGGTCGCTACGCCGGCTCGACGGGCAGCCAGAGCTCCCGGGCCGTACCGCCGGGGTCGTCCGTCCCCGCGGACACCGCGACGATCTCCGGCCCCGGCCGCAGCCGCCACGGGTTGAAGGGGAACCACCCCGTCACGGCGGTGGCCCAGGTCTCCTGCAGGACCTGCGGATCCGGCCCCACCACCCGCAGGACCACCCAACGGCCCGCCGGGACCTCGATGACGTCCAGATCGGCCGGGACCGGCGTGCCCCGTGACACGGCGACCCCGTGCAGGTACGTCAGCTCGCTGCCCTCGTCGAAGTCCGCGTCGAGGTCGGCGCAGACCGCGAGCAGGCCGGCCGGCTCGGTGTCGCCGAGCGCCTTCAGCCGCAGGTGCTCCCGCGCCGGCAGCGCCGCGACGTGCCGCTGGATGTACGGGTTGACGCCCCGGTGGATCAGGGGAACCCGGGTGGCGTGCCCCACGAGCCGGAATGCGGGACGGCCGACGATGCGGGTTTCCATGCGTTCGTTCCCTTCGGCGCTGCGGCGGAACCTGAGCCGTCGTACCGGGCGACCCGACCCTTCGTATCGTGGTCGGCACCGGTGCGGCACACCCGACCGAAGCGGAGCGGAAAGTGTCGGGCGACCGGGCCCGGTGCCGCCCCACGATGGGCGCATGGACGACACGACACTGGTATCCCGGTTCCTTCACGACGGCTTCGTGAAGGTGGCGGGAGCCGTCGCGCCACGGGTGGCCGCGGACTGCGCGCGGCTGCTGTGGCGGGAGACCGGCTGCGACCCGGACGACCCGGCCACCTGGACGAAGCCCGTGCACTGGGTGCCCGGCATGGCGCAGGGGCCGTTCGCCGCCGCACCCAACTCCCCGTACCTGCACCACGCGTACGACCTGCTCGTCGGCGCGGGACGCTGGGAGCCGCGCTACTCACTGGGCACCTTCCCGTTGCGTTTCCCGCACCCGGACGAGCCGGACGACGCGGGCTGGCACATCGAGGGCAGCTATCTGCCGGAGGGCGCGAGCTGGTACTTCACGAACATCCGCTCCCAGGGTCGGGCCCTGCTGATGCTGTTCCTGTTCAGCGAGGTCGGCGCCGGGGACGCCCCGACCCGGATCAGGGTCGGCTCGCACCTCGACGTGCCGAAGGTGCTCGAGAAGTACGGGGAGGACGGGGCGAGCGGGCTCGACCTCGCGCCCGAGCTGGTGGCGGCGTCGGACCACCGGCCGGTCGCGCTGGCCACCGGGTCCCCGGGTGACGTCTTCCTCTGCCATCCGTTCCTGGTGCACGCGGCGCAGCCGCACCACGGGACACGGCCCCGCTTCATGGCCCAGCCGCCGCTGCTGCCGGCGGCACCGTACGAACTGGAACGGGCCGACGGCGCTTACTCGCCCGTGGAGATCACGATCCGCCGGGGACTCGGGCAGGAGACCCCCGATCCCGAGGTAGCGGGGAGGCGGGAACAGTCGTGAGCGGGCGGGTCAGTGGCCGCAACGCGCGGTTCCAGCAGTGGGAGGCGCTGCTGCACAACCGGACCAAGCGGCAGCGGCGCGGCGAGTTCCTCGTGCAGGGCGTACGCCCGATCGCGATGGCCGTCGAACACGGCTGGCAGATCCGGGAGCTGCTCTACGACGCCGACGTCCAGTTGTCCGGCTGGGCCCGCACGACCCTGGACACCGTCCCGGCCGAGCGGTACGCCGTCGCCCCCGACCTGATGCACGAGCTGGGCGGCAAGACGGACACGGTGCCGGAACTGCTGGCCGTGGTCGCCCTGCCGGAGGACGACCTGGGCCGCATCCCGGTCGGGCCGACCATGCTCACCGTCGTGTTCGACAGGCCCACCAGCCCCGGCAACATCGGGACGCTCATCCGGTCCGCGGACGCCTTCGGCGCGTCCGGCGTCATCGTCACCGGCCACGCCGCCGACGTGTACGACCCGAAGGCGGTACGGGCGAGCACCGGCTCGTTGTTCGCGCTGCCCGTGGTCCGGGTACCCGCACACCAGGCGGTGCTGTCCTGGGTCGCCGACCTGCACGCCGGTGGTGTCGACCTCGGCATCGTGGGTGCCGACGAGCACGCCCCCGTCGATGCCGCCGGATACGACTTCACCCGGCCCACGCTGATCCTGATCGGCAACGAGACCTCAGGTCTCAGCGTCGGCTGGCGTACAGCCTGCGACCAACTCGTCCGGATCCCGATGTCCGGGGCCGCCAGCTCCCTGAACGCGGCGGCCGCCGCGACCGTCGTGCTCTACGAGTCGGCACGCCAGCGCAGCGCCGCCGCCAGCCGGCAGCACCAGCCGACCGGCTAGGACTCCACCGGGAGCCGCAGGCGGCGGGTCCGGTCCGCGCGGTCGGCGTAGTCGGCCGGGTCGTCCGGATAGCCGACGGCCACCAGGGTCAACCCGTGCGCCGGGGCGACCGTCACCTCGCTTGCGCGGTCCCGCCGCACGAGCAGCCCGGCCGGCCAGTCGACCGGCCGGCGGCCGTCCCCGGCGGTCAGCATCGCCCCCACCAGGCTGCGCACCATCGCCTGGCAGAACGCGTCGGCCTGCACGGTGGCGACCAGGATCCCGTCGGCGTCCCGCCGCCAGTCCAGCCTGGTCACCTCGCGCACCGTGGTGGCGTTCTCCTTGCGCCGGCAGAACGCGGCGTAGTCGTGCTCCCCCACCAGGCCGGCCGCCGCGACGTTCAGGGCAGCCGGGTCCAGCGCCCGGGGCCAGGCGAGGGTGTCCCGTCGCCGCAGCGGCTCGGCACCCCACGGGGCGTCGGTCACCCGGTACTCGTAGCGGCGGAAGGTCGCCGAGAAGCGGGCGTCGAAGTCGGCGGGCACCTCCGTCATCGCCCGCACCCGCACGTCACCGGGGAGCAGCCGGGCCAACCGGCGCAGCAGCCGTTCCCGGTGCTCCGCCCAGACGGCGGCGGGCAGGTCGAGGTGGCAGACCTGCCCGGTGGCGTGCACCCCGGCGTCGGTCCGCCCGGCCACCGTCAGGCCGGTCACGGTGCCCGCCCCGAGCACCAGGTCCAGGGTCGCGAGCAGCACCCCGGCCACCGTGCGCCGGGTCGGCTGGGCGGCCCAGCCGGAGAAGTCGGTGCCGTCGTACGCGACGTGCAACCGCAGCCGGATCCGCTCGTCCACCTCGTACCTTCCCTTCACGACGTCGGGCCCGGCACCCCAGGAAGGGGTGCCGGGCCCGACGGTGCTGCCGTTGCTCAGGCCTTCTTCTCGGTGGCCTCGGTCTCGGTAGCCTCGTCGCTGTCCTCGCGGGCGGCGGCGGTGTCACCGGACGCCGAGACTGGCGCCTCGGAGTCCTGGTCGGCCGGGGCCGCCGGGGTCTCCTCGGCCGGGGCGAGCGCCTCGACCTTGTCCTGCTGGGCGGCCTTGCGGGCGGCGGTCTTCCTGTTCGCCTTCGGCTCGGCGACCTGAAGCTCCTCCACCAGCTCGATGATCGCCATCGGAGCGGCGTCACCCTTGCGCGGGCCGGTCTTCACGATCCGGGTGTAGCCACCGTTGCGGTTGGCGTACCGGGGCGCGATCTGGTCGAACAGGGAGTAGACCACGTCCTTGTCCTTGACGACGCCCAGCACCCGACGGCGGGAGGCGAGGTCGCCCCGCTTGGCCTTGGTGATGAGCTGCTCGGCCAGCGGACGCAGCCGCCGGGCCTTCGTCTCGGTGGTCTGGATCTTGCCGTGCTGGAACAGCGCGGTGGCCAGGTTGGCCAGCATCAGCCGCTCGTGCGCGGGGCTGCCGCCGAGGCGGGGGCCCTTGGTGGGCGTGGGCATGCTTGGTGCTCCTCAGGTGTGGCGGCAGCGCGGACTAGAGCTGCTCGGTCTCGCGATAGTCGTCGGTGTCGTAGTCGGCCTCGCCGAAGGCGTCCACGACGTGTGCCGGGTCGAAGTTCGGGGCCGAGTCCTTCAGCCCCAGACCCATCCCGGCGAGCTTCATCTTGACCTCGTCGATCGACTTCTGACCGAAGTTGCGGATGTCGAGGAGGTCGGCCTCGGTACGCCCGATCAGCTCACCAACGGAGTTGATGCCCTCGCGCTTGAGGCAGTTGTAGGAGCGGACCGTGAGGTCCAGCTCCTCGATCGGCAGGGCGAGGTCGGCCGCCAGCTGGGCGTCCTGCGGGGACGGCCCGATGTCGATACCCTCGGCGGTCTCGTCCAGCTCCCGGGCCAGCCCGAACAGCTCCACCAGCGTCGAACCGGCGGAGGCCAGCGCGGTACGCGGGCCCATCGACGGCTTGGTCTCGACGTCGATGATCAGCCGGTCGAAGTCGGTCCGCTGCTCGACACGGGTCGCCTCGACGCGGTACGTCACCTTCAGCACCGGCGAGTAGATCGAGTCGACCGGGATCCGGCCGATCTCGGCACCGGCCTGCTTGTTCTGCGCCGCCGTCACGTAGCCGCGACCCCGCTCGACGGTCAGCTCCATGTCGAGCCGGCCCTTGCCGTTGAGGGTGGCGAGCTTGAGGTCGGGGTTGTGCACCGAGACACCGGCCGGGGGCTGGATGTCACCGGCGGTCACGTCGCCCGGCCCCTGCTTGCGCAGGTACATGCTGACCGGCTCGTCGTGCTCGGAGCTGACGCAGAGCTCCTTGATGTTCATGACGAGCTCGACCACGTCCTCCTTGACCCCGGGGATCGTGGTGAACTCGTGCAGCACACCGTCGATCTTGATCGAGGTGACCGCGGCACCCGGGATGGACGACAGCAGCGTACGCCGCAGCGAGTTGCCCAGGGTGTAGCCGAAGCCGGGCTCCAGCGGCTCGATGGTGAACCGGGAGCGGGTCTCGTTGATCGACTCTTCGGAGAGAGACGGTCGCTGGCTGATGAGCATTTCTTCTCTTCTCTTCCGGGACGCCCGCTATATGACGCCCACGACACAAACTGTTCCGGTGGCCCGCCCCGCAGGACGGGCCACCGCAACGAGCCCTTACTTGGAGTAGAGCTCGACGATCAGCTGCTCCTGGACCTGGGTGTCGATCACCTGGCGGGCCGGGAGCGAGTGCACCAGGACCTTCATCTGGCTCGGGATCGCCTCCAGCCACGCCGGAACGGTCTTCGAGCCGGCCTGGGCCTGCGCCACGATGAACGGGGTGAGCTCCTTGCTCTTGCCCCGGACCTCGATGATGTCGTGCTCCTTGACGCGGTACGACGGGATGTCGACCTTCTTGCCGTTCACGGTGAAGTGACCGTGCTTGACAAGCTGGCGGGCCATGTCCCGGGAGTGCGCGTACCCGGCCCGGTAGACCACGTTGTCGAGCCGCGACTCGAGGATCTGCAGGAGGACCTCACCGGTCTTGGCCTGCTTGGCCACGGCCTCCTCGTAGTACCCGCGGAACTGCTTCTCCAGCACGCCGTAGACACGACGGGCCTTCTGCTTCTCGCGGAGCTGGAGCAGGTACTCCGTCTCCTTCGTGCGGCCACGGCCGTGCTGCCCGGGCGGGAACGGCCGGGACTCGAACGGGCACTTCGGGCCATCGCACTTGCTGCCCTTGAGGAACAGCTTCATCTTCTCCCGCCGGCAACGGCGGCAGTCAGCACCGGTGTAACGAGCCATCTCTCTCTAACCTCTCAGACCCGGCGACGCTTCGGCGGACGGCACCCGTTGTGCGGCTGCGGGGTGACGTCGGCGATCTGGCCGACCTCCAGCCCGACGGCCTGCAACGAACGGATGGCGGTCTCCCGGCCGGAGCCGGGACCCTTGACGAACACGTCGACCTTGCGCATGCCGTGCTCCATCGCCCGGCGCGCGGCGGCCTCGGCGGCCAGCTGCGCGGCGAACGGGGTCGACTTGCGGGAGCCCTTGAAGCCCACCTGGCCGGCGGAGGCCCAGGAGATGACCGCACCGGTCGGGTCCGTGATGGACACGATGGTGTTGTTGAACGTGCTCTTGATGTGCGCCTGCCCGTGGGCGACGTTCTTGCGTTCCTTGCGCCGGACCTTCTTGACTGCGGCTCCGGCACGAGCCTTCGGTGGCATAAGTCTTCTGCGCTCCTGTATGGGTTCTCGATCGGCTGCTGGCTCTTGGCCTGGGCGCCGGCGTGGGAATTACTTCTTGCCGGGCTTCTTCTTGCCGGCCACGGTCCGCTTCGGGCCCTTGCGGGTCCGCGCGTTGGTGCGGGTCCGCTGACCGCGCACGGGCAGGCCCCGGCGGTGCCGGATACCGGCGTAGCAGCCGATCTCGACCTTGCGGCGGATGTCGGCGGCGACCTCGCGGCGCAGGTCGCCTTCAACCTTGTAGTTCGCCTCGATGTGGTCGCGGAGCTGAACGAGCTCCTCGTCCGTGAGGTCCCGAGCGCGCTTGTCCGGCGAGATGCCGGTAGCGGCGAGCGTCTCCTGGGCGCGGGTGCGACCGACCCCGAAGATGTAGGTGAGCGCGATCTCCATCCGCTTCTCGCGGGGGAGATCCACGCCGACTAGACGTGCCATGTGCGGGCGTACTCCTCGTGATGTGTGGCGGAGGTGTGGACCCGTCCCACCCCGCTACCGACCTGTTCCGGTTCCGGCGCGTCGTGCGCCGGCGACCGGACGGCCGCTGCCCGAGCGGGCCCCGGCCTCCGACCGGGGGTTGGCCACGAGAAGGTACGCGTGCGTACGTTCCGCGGCTGGGACGAGCTGGTGACGTGTTGTCGTCGGATCTGCGCGACCCGGACCGGTCCACCGCCCTCCGTCATGCGGAGAGCGGGCTCGGATCAGCCCTGGCGCTGCTTGTGGCGCGGGTCGGTGCAGATCACCATGACCCGGCCGTGCCGGCGGATAACCCGGCACTTGTTGCAGATCCTCTTGACGCTCGGCTTGACCTTCACGGTTGCCTTACTTCCCATCCGGCCCGGCGACGCGGTGACCACGACTCCGGACGTCGAAGACGGACACGGGGACTTCCCGGCCGCCGTCAGGCTTTACTTGTAGCGGTAGACGATGCGCCCGCGGGTCAGGTCGTACGGCGAGAGTTCGACGACGACCCGGTCCTCCGGCAGGATGCGGATGTAGTGCTGCCGCATCTTGCCGCTGATGTGAGCCAGCACCTTGTGGCCGTTCGCGAGTTCCACCCGGAACATGGCGTTCGGCAGAGGCTCGATGACCCGACCCTCGATCTCGATGGCTCCGTCTTTTTTCGGCATGTACTCCGCTGTCCTGACGTCGGTTGTTCCGGACGACCCACAACGTCTTACACGGGCCATCCGACGGTCATCGGGGACCCGCGCCAGCCGCGGCTCCGGGCTCCCACCGAAGCGCGTGGCGGGCATGCCGGAGTGGACGCTGTGCGCCGATCTGAAAGTGTACGCCCGCCCACTGGCGGTCGCCAAACCGGCCACCCGTGGTGTCACCCACCCGGACGAAACCGGGCACCACCCCGCGCAACACCCGGCCGTCAGCGGTCGGGCCGGCGCCTGCGTCGCCGGGTCGCGCGGGCCGCCCGCCGGCGGTCCCGCGCGGGAGCGGCACCGGCGAAGCCACCGGTGGTGCGGAAGAGCAGCAGGACACCCCACGGGCCGAGCGCCCAGACCGGCCAGTAGAACAGCAGTTCCCGGCTGCCGACCGAGGAGATCGCCCAGATCGCGGTGAGCAGGGCCGCCACCCGCAGCCAGGGCCCCCACACCGCCACCGGCCACCGGCCGGCGGCGGCACCCGTCGGCGCCGACTTCCCGACCGCGGTTTCCCCGGTCACCGGCGGCCCCGGCGGCACCTCCCCGCCGGGCACCGACGCCCCGGGTCCGGACACCGGCGGGGGCTGCGGGCCGCGCGGGGTCAGCGCGGAGCGCTGCGCGGACGCCGGCCTCGGCAGGTCAACCAGTACGGTATCCAGCTCCGCGTACGTTTTCGCCCCGTACGTCTGTTGCAGCCGCTCGTCGTACTCGTGCAGGTCCAGCCGGCCCTCTTCCAGGGCGACCCGGAGTCGTTCCGCCGTCGCCTCCCGGTCGGCGTCCGCCGCCCGCATCCGGTCCCGCCCCTGCTCGCCGGCTCGCCCCTCCATGTCGGCAAGCATGACACCACGGGGCCACCGCCGCCGAACCTGCAACCGCCCCCGGTGTCCCGGCGGGCTGCCGCGCCGGCTGCCCGACCACCCGACCACCCGTCCCGCGGCGGGCGGCGGGCGGCGGGCGGCGGGCGGCGGGCGGCGGGCGGCGGGCGAGGATCATGCCGACCCCGGCTCCCATCCGACGAGCCACCCCGCTCTCACCGGTGGCATCCCTCCCCCACCACATCTGTCCTCGGGTCCTTTCGACCTGATGACGTCAGCGATTCACGTACGTCTCCCGGGCAACGGTCGGATTCACGTCCTTCCCCGGGACGACGCTCGAATCGTCAACGTCATCAGGTCGAAAGGACCCGTACTCGTCTAGCCTGGCACCGGCTCCGCCGGGAAAGGGGCCGCGATGACCCGCACCACCGGCCCAGGCACACCCCCACGCCCCGTCCGGACACGCTCCCGACCCGTAGGCGACGGGAACCGCGTGGGGAGGGGAAGCTGCGGCGACGGGGTCAGGTGGCCGGGGAGTCGGCCGGCTGCCGGGCGGTCACCAGGTCGCCGAGCCGCGCCCGCCCGCCGTCGAACGCGGTCAGTACCCAGACCCCGTCCTCCAGCAGTGCCATCGAGTGCTCGACGTGCACCGCCATCGACCGGTCCCGGGTGACCACGGTCCACCCGTCGGACAACTCCACGGTACGCGGGGAACCCATGGTGATCATCGGCTCGATCGCCAGCGCCATGCCCGGCACCAGGCGTGGTCCCTTGCCGGGCCGCCCGTGGTTGAGCACGTGCGGGTCCTGGTGCATCTCGGTGCCGATGCCGTGGCCGCCGTAACCGTCGACGATGCCGTACCGGCCGCCCCTACGGACGGCGGTCTCGACGGCGTGCGAGATGTCGGTGAGCCGGCCACGGCCGTTCGCGGCACCCCGCGCGGCGGCGGCGATCCCGGCCCACATGGCGTCCTCGGCGACCGAGGCCATCTTCAGCAGCGCCGGGTCGACCTCGCCGACCCCGACGGTGACCGCCGCGTCGCCGTGCCAGCCGTCCAGCACCGCACCGCAGTCGATGGAGATCAGGTCGCCGTCCCGGAGCACCTGGTCGGCGGCGGGGATCGCGTGCACCACCTGCTCGTTGACCGACGAGCAGATCGAGGCGGGGAAGCCGTGGTAGCCCTTGAAGGACGGGATCGCGCCCGCCTCACGGATGGTCGCCTCGGCGATGGCGTCGAGGTCGGCCGTACTCACCCCGGGGGCGACCGCAGCGCTCATCCGGCGCAGGGCCTCGGCGACCACCAGGCCGGCGGCCCGCATCTTCTGGATCTGGTCAGGGGTCTTCAGCTGGATGTCCAGCTGGGCACGGCGCATGGAGCGGTCACCTTTCGTTGCCTTGCACAGCGAAACAGCGGGGCACGTCGCGTACCCCGCTGTTCGCACTCTATCCGCCGGGCCCCGGCGGGAGGTCAGCCGCCGTACGAGCGCAGCGCGTCGATCGCGCGGACGGTGACGTCCTCCACGGGGCCGGTGGCGTCGATCCCGACCAGCTTGTTCTGGGCGCCGTAGTAGTCGACGAGCGGCGCGGTCTTCTCGGCGTATTCCCGCAGCCGGGCGGCGATGGTCTCCGGCTTGTCGTCGTCGCGTTGGAACAGCTCGGCGCCGCACCTGTCGCAGATGCCGTCCTTGGTGGTCGCGTCGAACTCGACGTGCCAGATCTTGCCGCAGCCCCGGCAGGTACGCCGGCCGGAGAGCCGCCGGATCACCTCGTCGTCGTCGACGACCAGCTCCAGCACCAGATCCAACGCGGTGCCCAGGTCGGCGAGGAGCTTGTCCAACGCGGCGGCCTGCGGCGTGGTGCGCGGGAAGCCGTCGAGCAGGAAGCCCTCGGAGGCGTCCGGCTCGGCAAGCCGGTCCCGGACCATGTTGATGGTCACCTCGTCCGGGACCAGCTTGCCCGCGTCCATGTACCGCTTCGCCTCGACTCCCAGGGGCGTCCCCTGGGAGACGTTGGCCCGGAAGATGTCACCGGTCGAGATCTTCGGCACCGAGAGGTGTGCGGCGATGAACTCCGCCTGTGTGCCCTTGCCCGCGCCCGGCGGGCCAACCAGAACGAGTCGCATCTACCGCAGGAACCCTTCGTAGTTCCGCTGCATGAGTTGGCTCTCGATCTGCTTCACGGTCTCCAGACCGACGCCGACCATGATGAGCACAGCGGTGCCGCCGAACGGGAAGTTCTGGAACTGCTGGCTGTTCAGCCAGATGAAGAAGAAGTTCGGCAGGACCGCCACGATACCCAGGTAGAGCGCGCCCGGCAGGGTGATCCGGCTGAGGATGAAGTCGAGGTAGTCGGCGGTCGGCTTGCCGGGGCGGATGCCCGGCACGAAGCCGCCGTACTTCTTCATGTTGTCCGCGACCTCGGTCGGGTTGAACGTGATCGACACGTAGAAGTACGTGAAGAAGATGATCAGCAGGAAGTAGATCACGATGTGCAGCGGGGCGTCGGCCTGCACGATGTTGTTCTGGATCCAGGCCTGGGTCTTGCCCGGGTCGTTCTGGTCGAAGAACTGGAGCGCCAGCTGCGGCAGGTAGAGCAGCGACGAGGCGAAGATGACCGGGATGACACCGGCCTGGTTCACCTTCAGCGGGATGTAGGTGGAGGTGCCGCCGTACATCCGCCGGCCGATCATCCGCTTGGCGTACTGCACCGGGATCCGGCGCTGCGCCTGCTCGATGAAGCAGACCGCGGTGATGACCACCAGGACCAGGGCGAGCACCAGGGCGAACTTGCCCCAGCCCTCGTTGGTCTTGATCTTCCAGCCCTCGCTGGGGAGCCGGGCCGCGATCGAGGTGAAGATCAGGACGGACATGCCGTTGCCGACGCCCCGGTCGGTGATCAGCTCGCCGAGCCACATCACCATGCCGGTGCCGGCGGTCATCGTCATGACCAGGATGCCGAGGGTCAGCCAGTCCGGGATGCCGGTGCCCTCGGGCACGATCGGGAACTGGTCGCAGCGGTTCTGGAACAGCTGGCCGGAACGGGCCAGCGCCACGAACGCCGACGACTGGAGGATGCCCAGGCCGAGGGTCAGGTAGCGGGTGTACTGGGTGATCTTCGCCTGGCCGGCCTGGCCCTCCTTGCGGAGCTGCTCCAGCCGGGGGATGACCACCGTCAGCAGCTGCAGGATGATCGACGCGGTGATGTAGGGCATGATGCCCAGCGCGAAGACCGAGAGCTGCAACAGCGCGCCGCCGGAGAACAGGTCGAGCAGGTTGAGCACGCCCGTGTTCTGGCCCTGCAGACTGTCGAGACACTTCTGCACGTTGCCGTACGAGACGCCGGGGCTGGGCAGAGTGGCGCCGAGCCGGTAGACCGCGATGATGCCTACTGTGAACAGCAGCTTCTTGCGCAGGTCAGGCGTACGGAACGCACTGAGAAAGGCGGACAGCAACTTCTTCCTCCTGCGCGCGGGCCGCCCGGTGGTGGTCCCTGGCGGGTGGGGTGGGTGCCGGGCGAGTGCCCGATATCCATGGCTGGGAAGGGACTCTAACAGCCCGATCCCGCTCCGGGCAGGTGTGCCCGGCTACATAAACCGAATCCGATGTTACCCGGCGAACACGCTCCGGGTAGACCAGGGCGCCCGCCCAGTCACGAAGAACTGAGCGGGCGCCATGGTCTGCCTGTCTTACAGCTCGGTGACCGAGCCGCCGGCAGCGGTGATCTTCTCCTTGGCCGACGCGCTGAATGCCTGCGCCGACACCTGGAGGGTCACGCCACCGAGGTCGCCGGTGCCGAGGATCTTGACCGGGTGGCCCTTGCGGACCGCGCCGGCCTCGACCAGCTCCAGCGGGCCGACCTGGCCGCCGTTGGGGAACAGTTCGGCCAGCCGGTCCAGGTTGACCACCTGGAAGACGACCTTGAACTTGTTCTTGAAGCCCTTCATCTTCGGCAGGCGCATGTGGATGGGCATCTGCCCACCCTCGAACGCCGCCGAGATGTTCTTGCGGGCCTTGGAGCCCTTGGTGCCGCGACCGGCGGTCTTGCCCTTGGAGCCCTCACCGCGACCCACGCGGGTCTTCGCGGTCTTGGCGCCCGGGGCCGGACGGAGATGGTGAACCTTGATCGTCATTACTCGACCTCCTCGACCTTCACGAGGTGGCTGACCGTGAAGATCATGCCCCGAATCTCGGGACGGTCCTCCTTGACCACCACGTCATTGATCCGCTTCAGGCCGAGCGAACGCAGCGAGTGCCGCTGGTTCTGCTTCCGCCCGATCTCGGACCGGATCTGGGTGACCTTCAGGCGTGCCATCAGGACGCCACCCCCGCCCGCGACGCCAGCATGGCGGCCGGCGCGACGTCCTCGACCGGCAGGCCACGACGGGCCGCGACGGCCTCCGGGGATTCGAGCCCCTTCAGCGCCGCCACCGTGGCGTGCACGATGTTGATCGGGTTGGACGAGCCGAGGCTCTTGGAGAGCACGTCGTGGATGCCCGCGCACTCCAGCACGGCACGCACCGGGCCACCGGCGATGACGCCCGTACCGGC
The DNA here is from genome assembly GCF_053667945.1 of Micromonospora sp. SCSIO 07396. Lineage (NCBI taxonomy): Bacteria > Bacillati > Actinomycetota > Actinomycetes > Micromonosporales > Micromonosporaceae > Micromonospora > Micromonospora sp. SCSIO 07396. The sequence continues at coordinate 19,453 of NZ_CM132210.1, read as the reverse complement.
GGACGCCGGCTTGAGCAGCACCACACCGGCCGCGGCCTCACCCTGGATCGGGTGCGGGATCGACTGGCCGATCCGCGGCACCTTGAAGAAGTGCTTCTTGGCCTCCTCGACGCCCTTGGCGATCGCCGCGGGCACCTCCTTGGCCTTTCCGTAGCCCACGCCGACCGTGCCGTCGCCGTCGCCCACGATCACCAGGGCGGTGAAGCTGAAGCGACGACCACCCTTCACGACCTTGGCGACGCGGTTGATCGCGACGACCCGCTCGAGGTGCGGGGTCTTCTCGACGGGCGCGTTTCCGCGGCCGCCCTCACGGCGGTTGTCGCGGCGACCACCCTCGTTGCCACCGGACCCGCCGCCACGGCGCTGTTGACCTGGCATCAGCAGCCTTCCTTATCTCTCGTGACGGGGTTTCTAGAACTCGAGCCCGGCTTCGCGGGCGGCATCGGCAAGCGCGGCGACCCGCCCCGCGTACCGGTTGCCACCGCGGTCGAAGACGACCTTGGAGACGCCGGCGGCCTTGGCCCGCTCGGCGAGCAGGGCGCCCACCTTGCCGGCGAGGGCGCTCTTGTCGCCCTCCGTGCCGCGCAGCGAGGCGTCCAGGGTCGACGCCGACGCCAGGGTGTGACCCTTGGTGTCGTCGACGATCTGGGCGACCATGTGGCGCAGCGAACGGGTGACGACCAGGCGCGGACGCTCGGCCGTGCCGCTGACGTTCTTGCGGACGCGGAAGTGCCGACGCGCACGGCCGACGGCGCGCTTGGCGGCGACGCCGCGGCGGCGCTTGAGCAGCGTGGCGCTCACTTCTTACCTGCCTTTCCGGCCTTGCGGCGGATGACCTCGCCCTGGTACTTGACACCCTTGCCCTTGTAGGGCTCCGGCGGGCGGATCTTCCGGATGTTGGCGGCGACCTCACCGACCTGCTGCTTGTCGATGCCGGCCACGTGGAACAGCGTCGGCCGCTCCACCGTGAAGGTGATGCCGTCCGGTGCCTGCACCACGACCGGGTGCGAGAACCCGAGCGCGAACTCCAGGTCCTTGCCCTTGGCGGTGACCCGGTAACCCGTGCCGGCGATCTCCAGGCTCTTGCGGTAGCCCTCGGTCACCCCGACGATCATGTTGGCGACCAGGGTACGGCTCAGGCCGTGCAGCTCCTTGGCCTTGCGCTCGTCGTTCGGCCGGTTGACGTGCAGCTGGCCGTCCTCGCCCCGCTCCGCGGAGATCGGCTCGGCGAGCGTGTGCGCCAGCTCGCCCTTGGGGCCCTTGACCTTGACGGTCTGGCCCTCGATCGTGATGTCGACGCCGGAAGGCACCGGGATCGACTTACGTCCAATACGCGACATTTCTACCTGTCTCCCGTTACCAGACGAAGGCGAGGACTTCCCCGCCAACGCTCCGCTTGCGGGCCTGCCGGTCGGTGAGCAGCCCCTGGGACGTCGAAATGATCGCCACGCCCAGCCCGCCGAGCACCCGCGGGAGCCCGTCCGACTTGGCGTACACCCGGAGGCCGGGCTTGGACACGCGCTTGATGCCGGCCAGGCTCCGCTCCCGGTTCTGGCCGTACTTCAGCTCGACGACCAGTCGCTTGCCGACGGCGCCCTCCTCGGGCTCCTCGACCAACCAGGTGGCGATGTAACCCTCGGCCTTGAGGACCTCGGCGATGTTCGCCTTGATCTTCGAGTAGGGCATCGTCACCCGGTCGTGGTACGCCTGGTTGGCGTTCCGCAGACGCGTGAGCATGTCTGCGATCGGGTCGGTCATCGTCATGAAATTCGTCAACCTTTCTCGCCGGGGTTCCCCGGGCACGGCCCGGGGCCTACGGCGAAGAGACAGTTCAGCTGACGCGCGGAGCGCGCCGGGCTATTACCAGGAAGCCTTGGACACGCCGGGCAGCTCACCGCGGTGGGCCATCTCCCGGATGCACACCCGGCAGAGGCCGAACTTGCGGTAGACCGCCTTCGGACGCCCGCACCGCTGGCAGCGGGTGTACGCGCGAACCGAGAACTTCGGCTTCGCGGCGGCCTTGAGGATCAGCGCCTTCTTGGCCATCTCAGTTCTCCTTGAACGGGAAGCCCAGGAGCTTGAGCAGCGCCCGGCCCTCGTCGTCGGTCGTGGCGGTCGTGACCACCGTGATGTCCATGCCCCGCTGGCGATCGATCCGGTCCTGGTCGATCTCGTGGAACACCGACTGCTCGGTCAGGCCGAACGTGTAGTTGCCGTGCCCGTCGAGCTTGCGTCCGTCCAGGCCGCGGAAGTCACGGATACGCGGCAGCGCGATCGACAGCAACCGGTCGAGGAACTCCCACATCCGGTCGCCGCGCAGGGTCACCTTCGCGCCGATCGGCATGCCCTCACGCAGCTTGAACTGCGCGATCGACTTGGTGGCCCGACGCACCTGCGGCTTCTGGCCGGTGATCGTGGCCAGGTCGCGGACGGCGCCGTCGATCAGCTTGGCGTCGCGGGCAGCCTCGCCCACGCCCATGTTGACGACGATCTTGACCAGCCGCGGCACCTGCATGGGGTTGCCGAAGTTGTGCTGCTCCTGCAGCTTGGCCACGATCTCGTTGCGGTACCGCTCCTTGAGGCGCGGCAGGGTCTTGGTTTCGGTAGCCGTGGTCATCACAGGTCCTTACCGGTGCTACGCGCGATGCGGACCTTCTGGCCGTTGTCGTCGAACCGGTAACCGACCCGGGTCGGGTTCCCGTCGGAGTCCAGGACCTGCACGTTCGAGACGTGGATCGGGGCCTCCTGGGTGACGATGCCACCGGTCTTGGCGCCGCGCTGGGTGGTGCTGACACGGGTGTGCTTCTTGACCCGGTTCACGCCTTCGACGAGGACCTTGTCCTGCCGCGGGTAGGCCGCGATGACCTTGCCCTTGGCGCCCTTGTCCTTGCCGGCGATGACGATGACCGTGTCGCCCTTCTTGACCTTCACGGTCACAACACCTCCGGCGCGAGGGAAATGATCTTCATGAACCGCTTGTCCCGCAGCTCGCGGCCCACCGGGCCGAAGATACGGGTGCCGCGCGGGTCCCCGCCGTCCTTGATGATGACGGCGGCGTTCTCGTCGAAACGGATGTACGAGCCATCCGGCCGCCGCTTCTCCTTGGCGGTGCGGACGACGACGGCCTTGACCACGTCGCCCTTCTTGACACCGGCACCCGGGATCGCGTCCTTGACGGTGGCCACGATGACGTCGCCGATGCTCGCGTAGCGCCGACCGGAGCCACCGAGAACCCGGATGCACAGGATCTCCCGGGCACCCGTGTTGTCGGCGACGCGCAGTCGCGACTCCTGCTGAATCACGTCTATCTCCTATGTCTGCCGGTTCTCCGGCCGCCCTCGCGGACGGCCGGAGCCTGGCGGAACCTGCGCCCGACCGAAACCGGCCGAGCTCGAGCCTTCGCTACTTGGCCTTCTCGAGGATCTCCACGATCCGCCAACGCTTGGTGGCGGACAGCGGCCGGGTCTCCATGATCAGGACCCGGTCACCGATGCCGGCAGCGTTCTGCTCGTCGTGGACCTTCAGCTTGCTGGTACGGCGCATGATCTTGCCGTACAGCGCGTGCTTGACCCGGTCCTCGACCTCGACCACGACGGTCTTGTCCATCTTGTCGCTGACCACCAGGCCCTCACGGACCTTACGGCGGGCCCGCACGGTGGTGGCGGTGTTCTCGGTCTCACTCATGATGCAGTCACCTCAGTCGGCGCGGCCGAGAGACCCAGCTCGCGCTCACGCATGATCGTGTAGATCCGGGCGATCTCCCGACGGATGACCTGCAGCCGCCGGTTGTTGTCCAGCTGACCGGTCGCGGCCTGCACGCGGAGGTTGAACAGCTCCGCCTTGGCCTCGCGCAGCTTCGTGACCAGCTCCTCCTCGGAGAGTTCACGCAGCTCGGAGGGCTTGACGCCCGCTGCCATCAGGATTCACCCACTTCGCGCGTAACAATGCGGCACTTCATCGGGAGCTTGTGGATCGCGCGACGCATCGCCTCTCGCGCGATCTGCTCGTTGGGGAAGGACATCTCGAAGAGAACCCGCCCCGGCTTGACGTTCGCGACCCACCACTCGGGCGAGCCCTTGCCGGAACCCATCCGGGTCTCGGCCGGCTTCTTGGTGAGGGCCTGGTCCGGGAAGACCGTGATCCACACCTTGCCGCCACGCTTGATGTGCCGGGTCATGGCGATACGTGCCGACTCGATCTGCCGGTTGGTCACGTACGCCGGCTCGAGAGCCTGGATTCCGAACTCGCCGAACACCACCCGGTTACCGCCCTTGGACGCGCCGTGGCGGTCCGGGTGGTGCGGCTTGCGGAAGCCCTTCGGGGGCTTGCGCGGCATCAGCATCTGTCAGCCCTCCTGCTGCGTTTCTGCCGGCTGGGTGGCGGCTGCGGCGACAGCGGAGCTGTCGACCGGCTCGCCACTCGGCGTCTCGGCCTGCTGCGCGATGGTGGTCGCGGCAGCCCGGCCGGCCTCGGTACCGCCGGCGGTCGTACCCGACGAACCCGACCGGCCACGACGCGGCCGCTCGGGCCGGTCGCCACGCTCACCACGACGCGGGCGGGACGGACCGGCCTCGGCCGGAGCCTCCCGGCCCGGCACGGCGTCGCCCTTGTAGATCCAGACCTTCACGCCGATCCGGCCGAAGGTGGTACGGGCCTCGAAGAAGCCGTACTCGATGTTGGCCCGCAGCGTGTGCAGCGGAACCCGACCCTCGCGGTAGAACTCCGTCCGGCTCATCTCGGCGCCGCCGAGACGGCCCGAGACCTGCACCCGGATGCCCTTGCAGACGGGGTTCTTCATCGCCGACTGCATCGACTTGCGCATGGCCCGACGGAAGCTGACCCGGCTGGAGAGCTGCTCGGCGACACCCTGGGCGACCAGCTGCGCGTCCGACTCGGGGTTCTTGACCTCGATGATGTTCAGCTGCACCTGCTTGCCGGTGAGCTTCTCCAGCTCGCCGCGGATCCGGTCGGCCTCCGCACCCTTACGGCCGATGACGATGCCCGGCCGGGCGGTGTGGATGTCGACCCGGACCCGGTCCCGGGTCCGCTCGATGTCGACCTTGGAGATGCCGGCCCGCTCAAGACCCTTGGACATCATCCGGCGGATCTTGACGTCCTCGCCGATGTAGTCCTTGTAGAGCTTGTCGGCGAACCAGCGGGACTTCCAGTCGGTCGAGATGCCGAGCCGGAACCCAGTGGGGTGAACCTTCTGACCCATTACTCGGCACCCTCCGTCTTGCTCTCGGTCGCCGCGGGCTCGGCCTGCTGCGCCGGCGCCGCCTTCTTCGCCGCGGACTTCTTCGGCGCGGCCGGCGCGACCGCCTCGACCGCCACGGTGATGTGGCAGGTGCGCTTGCGGATCCGGTACGCCCGGCCCTGCGCCCGCGGCCGGAACCGCTTCATCGTCGGGCCCTCGTCGACGAACGCCTCGCTGACGAGCAGCGCGTCGGGGTCCAGCCGCTCGTTGTTCTCCGCGTTGGCGATCGCGCTCGCGAGCACCTTGTACACCTGCTCGCTCGCCGCCTGCGGCGCGAACTGCAGCACCGTGAGCGCCTCCTTCGCGGGCAGGCCGCGGACGAGGTTGACCACCCGGCGCGCCTTCATCGGCGAGATGCGCACGTGTCGCGCAACCGCCCGCGCGCCCGGAAGCACCGGAGCGTCGCCCTTTCCTGGCATCGCTGTAACCCCTTGTTCCTCTATCCGTATGCCCGCGGCGTCAGCGCCGGCGGCTCTTCCGGTCGTCCTTCTCGTGACCCTTGAACGTGCGGGTCAGCGCGAACTCGCCGAGCTTGTGCCCGACCATGGCCTCGGTCACGAACACCGGGACGTGCTTACGTCCGTCGTGCACGGCGATCGTGTGCCCGAGCATCTCGGGGATGATCGTCGAACGGCGCGACCAGGTCTTGATGACGTTCTTCGAGCCCTTGTCGTTCTGCGTCTCCACCTTCTTGAGCAGGTGGTCGTCGACGAACGGGCCCTTCTTCAGGCTGCGAGGCATGCTCTATCTCCCTCAGCCGCGCTTACGCGTGGCGTAGCGGCGGCGGACGATCAGCCGGTCGCTCGGCTGGCCCTTACGACGGGTGCGGCCCTCGGGCTTACCCTGCGGGTTCACCGGGTGGCGACCACCGGAGGTCTTACCCTCACCACCACCGTGCGGGTGGTCGACCGGGTTCATCGCGACACCACGGACGGTCGGGCGCTTGCCCTTCCACCGCATCCGGCCGGCCTTGCCCCAGTTGATGTTCGACTGGTCGGCGTTGCCGATCTCGCCGACGCTGGCACGGCAGCGCACGTCGACCCGCCGGATCTCGCCGGACGGCATACGCAGGGTCGCGTAGACGCCCTCCCGGCCGAGCAGCTGGATGCCGACGCCTGCCGAACGGGCCAGCTTGGCGCCGCCGCCCGGACGCAGCTCCACGTTGTGGATCGTGGTACCGACCGGGATGTTGCGCAGCGGCAGGTTGTTGCCCGGCTTGATGTCGGCACCCGGCCCGGACTCGACCCGGTCGCCCTGCTTCATGTCCTTCGGCGCGAGGATGTAGCGCTTCTCGCCGTCGGCGTAGTGCAGCAGCGCGATGCGCGCGGTGCGGTTCGGGTCGTACTCGATGTGCGCGACCTTCGCCGGCACGCCGTCCTTGTCGACCCGCTTGAAGTCGATCAGGCGGTACTGCCGCTTGTGGCCGCCGCCGTGGTGCCGGGCGGTGATCCGGCCGTGGGCGTTGCGTCCGCCCTTCTTCGGCAGCGGGGCCAGCAGGGACTTCTCCGGCGTGGACCGGGTGATCTCGGCGAAGTCGGCGACGCTGGAGCCGCGTCGGCCCGGCGTCGTCGGCTTGTACTTACGGATAGCCATTGTCTACACCCCTCAGCTGACCGGGCCGCCGAAGGCCTCGATACGGTCACCGTCAGCCAGCTTCACGATCGCCCGCTTGGTCGCCTTGCGCTGACCGAAGCCGGTCTTGGTGCGCTTGCGCTTGCCCTGGCGGTTGAGCGTGTTGACCGTCAGGACGCGGACGTTGAAGATCTGCTGGATAGCGATCTTGATCTCGGTCTTGTTCGCGTCCGGGTGCACCAGGAAGGTGTACCAGTTCCGGTTCAGCTCGCTGTAGCTCTTCTCCGAGACGACCGGCGCGACGATGACGTCCCGCGGGTCGGCGATCGTGCTCACTTGCCACCCTCCTCGGTGGTCTCGGCGGCGGACTCGGCCGCAGGGCCGGCCTCCGCGGGCACGCCCAGGAACTCGTCCAGGGCGTCCTTGCTGAAGACCACGTCGTCGGCCACCAGCACGTCGTACGTGTTGAGCTGGCCGGACTCGATCAGGTGCACCCGCGGCTCGTTGCGCAGCGACACCCAGTTCAGCTCGTCGGTGCTGCTCAGCACGACCAGCACCCGCCGGGCCCCGGTCAGCTTGGCCAGGGTGGCCAGGGCCGCCTTGGTCGACGGCTTCTCGCCCGAGACGAAGGTCTCGACGACGTGCACCTGGCCGGCGCGGGCCCGGTCGGAGAGGGCGCCACGCAGGGCGGCGGCCTTCATCTTCTTCGGGGTCCGCTGGCTGTAGTCGCGCGGCACCGGGCCGTGGACCACGCCACCGCCGGCGAACTGCGGCGCGCGGATCGAGCCCTGCCGGGCACGACCGGTGCCCTTCTGCTTGTACGGCTTCTTGCCGCCGCCGGAGACCTCGCCACGGGACTTGGCCTTGTGGGTGCCCTGCCGGGCCGCCGCGAGCTGAGCCACCACGACCTGGTGCATCAGCGCGATGTTGGCCTGGACGTCGAAGATGTCGGCCGGCAGCTCGACGGAGCCGCTCTTGGCGCCTTCGACGTTGAGGACGTCAACGGTGGTCACTTGGCCACACCGCCCTTCTTCGCCTTCGTCTTGGCCGCGGTGCGGACCAGGACCAGCGCGCCCTTGGGGCCGGGAATGGCACCACGGACGAGCAGGAGGTTGTTCTCGGTGTCGACCGCCTGGACGGTCAGGTTCTGGACGGTGTAGCGCATGCCACCCATCCGGCCCGCCATCCGGGTGCCCTTGAAGACGCGACCCGGGGTCGCGCAGGCGCCGATGGAGCCCGGCGAGCGGTGCTTGCGCTCGACACCGTGGCTGGCCCGCAGACCGTGGAAGCCGTGCCGCTTCATCGGGCCGGCGTAGCCCTTGCCCTTGGTCTTGCCGGTGACGTCGATGACCACGCCGACCGGGAACTCCTCGACCGTGACCTCCTGGCCGAGCGAGTAGTCCGCGGCATCGGTGGTGCGCAGCTCGACGATGTGCCGGCGCGGCGCCACGTCCGCCTTGGCGTAGTGCCCGGCGAGCGGCTTCTTGGCCTTGCGCGGGTCGATCGTGCCGTAGGCGAGCTGGACCGCGGAGTAACCGTCCTTCTCGGCGCTACGAACCTGGCTGACGACGCAGGGGCCGGCCTGAACCACGGTCACGGGGACAACCTTGTTGTTGTCCCAGACCTGGGTCATGCCGAGCTTTGCGCCCAGGATCCCCTTGACTTGCCTGTCCATTTGTCCGGTCCCTACAGCTTGATCTCGATGTCGACGCCAGCCGGCAGGTCGAGGCGCATGAGCGAGTCGACCGTCTTCGGGGTCGGGTCGATGATGTCGATCAGCCGCTTGTGCGTACGCATCTCGAAGTGCTCGCGCGAGTCCTTGTACTTGTGCGGCGAGCGGATGACGCAGAAACGGTTGATCTCCGTGGGCAGCGGCACCGGGCCCGCGACCTGCGCCCCGGTGCGCGTCACCGTCTCGACGATCTTCCGCGCCGAGGAGTCGACGACCTCGTGGTCATAGGCCTTGAGCCGGATGCGGATCTTCTGTCCCGCCATGGTGGCTTCTGTTCCTTCTCTCGATGCCGCTGTGTTGCGGGCACCTGTACCGGCTGGCACAGGCCCACTTCGCCGACCCCCGCGGTCGGGCGTGTCGCGCCCTCGGACCAGGCTCCGCCCCGGGACTCCGGAGCGACTCTCTGACCACGCGGTGGGTCAAGGCGCCGATCGCATCACAGCGATCTGGACGCCGTGCGAGGGTGGTTGACCGCCAGGGGCGATCAACCACCCTACGCGCGACTGTTGGTCTTCCCGGAGGTCCAGCTTTCGCCGGACACGGGCGACTAACCGTCGTTACGCAACCTGACTAGTATGCCGCACGACCGGCGGCGACGCTAATCGGGGTTACCTGGGTCACTTGATGATCTTGGTGACGCGACCCGCGCCGACCGTACGACCACCCTCGCGGATCGCGAACTTGAGGTTGTCCTCCATCGCGATGGGCTGGATGAGCTTGACGGCCATCGTGGTGTTGTCGCCCGGCATGACCATCTCGGTGCCCTCGGGGAGGGTGACGACACCGGTGACGTCGGTGGTGCGGAAGTAGAACTGCGGGCGGTAGTTCTGGAAGAACGGGGTGTGCCGGCCGCCCTCCTCCTTGGAGAGGATGTAGACCGTCGCCTCGAACTCCGTGTGCGGGGTGCTGGTGCCCGGCTTGACGACCACCATGCCGCGCTCGACGTCCTCGCGCTTGATGCCACGCAGCAGCAGACCGACGTTCTCGCCCGCGCGGGCCTCGTCGAGCAGCTTGCGGAACATCTCGATGCCGGTGCAGACCGTCTTCTGCGACTTCTCGCGGATGCCGACGATCTCCACCTCCTCGTTCGGCTTGAGGATGCCGCGCTCGGCGCGACCGGTGACGACGGTGCCACGACCGGTGATCGTGAAGACGTCCTCGATCGGCATCAGGAACGGCTTCTCGGTCTCCCGCTCGGGCTGCGGGATCGCGGTGTCGACCGCGTTCATCAGCTCCAGCAGGCGGCCGGTCCACTCGGGGTCACCCTCGAGGGCCTTCAGCGCCGAGACCCGGACGACCGGCAGGTCGTCACCCGGGTACTCCTGCGCCGAGAGCAGCTCGCGGACCTCGAGCTCGACGAGCTCCAGGAGTTCCTCGTCGTCGACCATGTCGCTCTTGTTGAGCGCCACGACGATGTACGGCACACCGACCTGACGGGCCAGCAGCACGTGCTCGCGGGTCTGCGGCATCGGGCCGTCGGTCGCGGCGACCACCAGGATCGCGCCGTCCATCTGCGCGGCACCGGTGATCATGTTCTTGATGTAGTCGGCGTGCCCGGGGCAGTCGACGTGCGCGTAGTGCCGCGCCTCGGTCTGGTACTCGACGTGTGCGATCGAGATCGTGATACCGCGGGCCTTCTCCTCCGGCGCCTTGTCGATCTCGTCGAACGGCGTGTACGGGTTGAGGTCCGGGTACTGGTCGTGCAGGACCTTCGTGATGGCCGCCGTCAGCGTCGTCTTACCGTGGTCGATGTGACCAATGGTGCCGATGTTGACGTGCGGCTTAGTCCGCTCGAACTTCGCCTTCGCCACTGGTGTCCTCCTGTGGACTTCTTGGTTCTTCTCGCCCCGGCGCGCCGGACGGCGCTTAGGACTCTGTCGACAGCCTTTCCGGCCTGCGGCCGGAGAGCTTGGTGGGTTCTGCGGCGATGAAGCCTACAGGCCCGGATTCACACAACCCGACCGAGGTGGTCGCGGGCGGGACTCCCGTCCGCGACCGGCCCCGGCTCACCGGATCAGCAGCAGGTGAGCGTCACTCACCCGTCGCCTTGGCGATGATCTCCTTCGCCACGCTCTGCGGCACCTCGGCGTAGGAGTCGAACTGCATGCTGTAGCTTGCCCGGCCCTGGGTCTTCGACCGCAGGTCGCCGACGTAGCCGAACATCTCCGACAACGGCACCAGGGCCCTCACGATGCGGGCGCCGCTGCGCTCCTCCATCGCCTGGATGATGCCACGGCGGGAGTTGAGGTCGCCGATGACGTCACCCATGTTCTCCTCGGGAGTGGTGACCTCAACGGCCATCATCGGTTCGAGGAGCGCGGGGTCGGCCTTGCGGGCCGCCTCCTTCATCACCATCGAGCCGGCGATCTTGAATGCCATTTCGGACGAGTCGACCTCGTGGTACTGGCCATCCAGCAGGGTCAGCTTGACACCGACCAGCGGGAAGCCCGCCAGGATGCCGTACTGCATGGCGTCCTGCGCACCGGCGTCCACCGACGGGATGAACTCCCGGGGGATGCGGCCACCGGTGACGGCGTTGGCGAACTCGTAGGTCGGCGACTCGTTGTCCAGCGGCAGCGGCTCGATGCTCACGATGACGCGGGCGTACTGGCCGGAGCCACCGGTCTGCTTCTTGTGGGTGTACTCGATCTTGTCCACCTTGCGGCGGATCGTCTCGCGGTACGCCACCTGCGGCTTGCCGATGTTCGCCTCGACGTTGAACTCGCGGCGCATCCGGTCGACCAGGATGTCCAGGTGCAGCTCGCCCATGCCGGCGATGACCGTCTGACCGGTCTCCTCGTCCAGCTTGACGCGGAAGGTCGGGTCCTCCTCGGCCAGCCGCTGGATGGCGGTGCTGAGCTTCTCCTGGTCGGCCTTGGTCTTCGGCTCGATCGCCACCTCGATGACCGGCTCGGGGAAGGTCATCGACTCCAGGATGACCGGGTTCGCCGGGTCGCAGAGGGTGTCACCGGTGGTGGTCTGCTTGAGACCCTGCACCGCGATGATGTCGCCAGCCTGGGCCGAGCCGCGCTCTTCCCGCTTGTTGGCGTGCATCTGGTAGATCTTGCCGATCCGCTCCTTGCGGTCCTTGGTGGAGTTCACCACCTGGTTACCGGTCTCGACCACGCCGGAGTAGACCCGGACGTAGGTGAGCTTGCCGAGGTGCTTGTCGGTCTGGATCTTGAAGGCCAGGCCGGAGAAGGGCTCCGCCTTCGACGGCTTACGCTGCAACGGCGTCTCGCCGTCGGTCGCGGTGCCCTCGATGGCCGGCACGTCCAGCGGCGACGGCAGGAAGTCGACCACGGCGTCGAGCATGGGCTGCACGCCCTTGTTCTTGAACGCCGAGCCGCACAGCACCGGGTTGGCCTTGCTGGCGATGGTGGCCCGCCGGATGGCGGCCTTGATCTCCTCGACGGAGATCTCCTCGCCCTCCAGGTACTTCTCCATCACCGCGTCGTCGACGTCGGCCAGGGTCTCCATCAGCTTCTCGCGCCACTCGGCCGCGGAGTCGGCCAGGTCGGCCGGGATCTCCTCGATGGCGTAGTCCTCACCCTTCTGGGTCTCCCCGCGCCAGGTGAGGGCGCGCATGCCGATCAGGTCGACGACACCGATGTGGTCGCCCTCGAGCCCGATCGGGATCTGGAGCACCAGCGGGGTGGCGTTGAGCCGGTCGATCATCATCTGGACGCAGCGGAAGAAGTCCGCGCCCGTACGGTCGAGCTTGTTGACGAAGCACATCCGCGGGACGTGGTACTTGTCGGCCTGCCGCCAGACGTTCTCCGTCTGCGGCTCCACGCCGGCCACGCCGTCGTAGACCGCGACCGCACCGTCCAGCACCCGCAACGACCGCTCGACCTCGACCGTGAAGTCGACGTGACCGGGCGTGTCGATGATCTGGATCGTGTGGCCCTTCCACTCACACTTGGTGGCAGCGGAGGTGATGGTGATACCACGCTCCTGCTCCTGCTCCATCCAGTCCATGACGGCAGCGCCCTCGTGGACCTCACCGATCTTGTAGGTGATACCGGTGTAGAACAGGATCCGCTCGGTGGTCGTGGTCTTACCGGCATCGATGTGCGCCATGATGCCGATGTTGCGTACGTTGGCGAGCGCGTCTGCGGCGGCCACTTCAATCCCTACTTATCGTCGTCTCGACTCGACCGGTGGCGGTTCCGGCGCCGGTCCGGCGCCGGAACCAGGCTGTTACCAGCGGTAGTGCGCGAAGGCCTTGTTGGACTCCGCCATCTTGTGGGTGTCCTCGCGCCGCTTGACGGCGGCGCCCAGACCGTTGCTCGCGTCGAGCAGCTCGTTCATCAGCCGCTCGACCATGGTCTTCTCGCGGCGGGCCTTGGAGTACGTGACCAGCCAGCGCAGACCGAGGGTGGTCGCCCGGGCCGGACGGACCTCGACCGGCACCTGGTAGGTGGCGCCACCGACCCGGCGGCTGCGCACCTCCAGGGTCGGCTTGACGTTGTCCATCGCGCGCTTGAGGGTGACGACCGGGTCGGTGCCGCTCTTCTCGCGGCAGCCCTCCAGGGCGGCGTACACGATGCGCTCGGCGAGCTGCCGCTTGCCGCGCATCAGGATCTTGTTGACCAGCTGGGTGACCAGCGGCGAGTTGTACACCGGGTCAGCGACCAGCGGCTTCCGCGGAGCGGGTCCCTTACGCGGCATGTCAGCTCTTCTCCTTCTTCGCGCCGTACCGGCTGCGCGCCTGCTTGCGGTTGCGGACACCCTGGGTGTCCAGCGAGCCGCGGACGATCTTGTAACGCACGCCGGGGAGGTCCTTCACCCGGCCGCCGCGAACGAGCACGATCGAGTGCTCCTGAAGGTTGTGACCCACGCCCGGGATGTAGGCGGTCACCTCGATCTGGCTGCTGAGCTTGACACGCGCGACCTTGCGGAGCGCCGAGTTCGGCTTCTTGGGGGTGGTGGTGTACACGCGGGTGCACACACCGCGCCGCTGAGGGGATCCCTTCAGCGCCGGGGTCTTGGTCTTGGTCGTCTTGGCCTGGCGGCCCTTTCGGACCAGCTGCTGAATGGTGGGCACCGGGTTTCTCCGCTCCCTTCGGCCGCGTCACGCGACCGCGCCGTCTGCTCGTTAGCCGACCTGGTGGCCGGCTCTCCTACATTCCGACCGGGTCCGCCTCGCGGCGGTCCCGGTACCCGCGGTCGGGTGTGTCGCCCGGTTCGCGGTCCCGGTGCCGTCGCTCGCGCGGGTGGCACCGGCTTCTGTCACCGGCGCGTGGTCGTCCGCCCGCCGGGTCCTGTGGACTGTGTCGTACGGCCGCTCGATCTCCGGATCAATCCGGATCCCGCGCACGCACGAGTCGCCCGGGCATGCCCGGGCGCAAGGGGAAAGAGTACCTACCACAGCCTCGCAGGTCAAAACGGGCTGGTCCGCCGGGTCTCAGAACTCCGTCGGTCGCGCCGTGCGCCCTGCCTGCTCGCCCGTGACGGGCCCCTAGGCTGTCCAGTGTACCGGCTGCCGCGCGTCGCAGCCCGTCACCCCCGGGCGACGGGGGTCACGCCAACTGCACCAGCAACGCCAGCCCCAGGCCCAGCAGGCTGAGCACCAGCCCCACCCCGCCGCAGCTGATCCCGGCCGTCGCCAGGCCCCGACCGGTGAACCGCACCGCCGGTGGTGGCGCGGCCCGGCGGATCTGCCGGCGGGCCAGCAGCCCGGCGACGATCGCCGCCGTACCGGCCAGCACCCCCGGCACGGTGAACGCGCCGGCCGCCCAGGCGCCACCGAGCTGCGCTCCCCCGACGCCGAAGCAGATCACCAGGAACGACACCAGGATCGACCCGATGCCGGCGATCAACGAGCCCACCGCCGGCCCGGAGGTGACCGCTGGCACGTCCAGGTGCACCACCCCGAAGGGGGTGCCGGGCACGGCGTCGACCCGCTTGGGTGCGCGCGGGGCCTCCGGCGGCGGTGGTGGCAGCGGCCCCGGCCCGTGCCCCGACGGCGTCGGCCAGCCCGTCCCGGCCGCCGGCTGTCCCGGGTACGACCCGGCCGCCACCATCGCTCCACCCGGGCCGGGGTACGGCGACGGCCCGGCCGACGGTCCCCCGGCCCCGGGGAACGGCCCGCCGACGGGCGGCCCACCACGGAACGGGGCAGCACTAGAGGGGGCAGCACTGAACGGGGCGGCACCGGCCGGCCCGCCACCCGATGGTGTGCCGCCGGCCCCGGACATCGGCGGTGGGGCGTACCCGAGGGGGGTGGCCTCCGGTGGGATGCCGGCGCCGTGCACCGGGCCGGGCTCGGACGGCGCGCCCCACGGGCCGGCGGCCCACGGGTCGGGCGGGCGGGTCGTCCCGGCGTCGGTGCCGGGCGCGGCCGGCTCCGGGGAGCCGACGGGCGGTCCGCCCGGGTCGCCTCCCGACGGCGACGCCGGTTCCGTCACGGGGTCCTCCTGTCGCGATCTGGGTCCACCGTCACGCGACGGACACCGGCCAGGCTACCGCCGCCGCGCACCGCGGGTGCCCCCTGCCGGATCATCACCCCGACGGGTCAGTCGACGTTCGGGGCGAAGTCCTGCCCGTACGGGGACCCGGCCAGCCGGACCACGCCGATCACCACCAGCGTCACCACCGCGACCGCGACCAGCACCAGGCCCACCCAGGCCAACCGCTCCCCCCGCCGCAGCCAGGCCGCACCGGTGAGGAACCCACCCGAGGCGTACGCCTCCCGGCGGGCCTGCCGGGCCAACTGGAGGGCGATCGTGGCGGGCACCACCCCGCCGACGAAGAGCCCGGTCAACGCCCCGATCAACCCGAGCGCGAAGACGGCCCGGGCCTTGGTGGCGCGGACCGGGTCGGGGTCGAGCGGATGACGTGGTGGCTGGTGCGCCAACGGCACCTGCCCCGCAGCGGTCGTCATGCCCACCATCATGCCCGCCCTCCGGCCGTACCTGACACTTCCCGCCGGCACCGGCCCCGTGACGAGGAAGGCCCCCGGCGCGACGCCGGGGGCCTTCCTCGTCAACTGGTGCTCAGCGGTACGACCCGAAGTCGAAGTCGTCAAGCGGAACCGCCTGGCCGCTGGCCGGCCCGAAGCCGTAGTCGGTCTCCGGGTAGCCGGTCATCGAGTAGACCTTGGCCTTCGCCTCCTCGGTCGGCTCGACCCGGACGTTGCGGTACTTGCTGATGCCGGTACCGGCCGGGATGAGCTTACCGATGATCACGTTCTCCTTGAGGCCGACCAGCGAGTCGCTGCGCGAGTTGATCGCCGCGTCGGTCAGCACCCGGGTGGTCTCCTGGAAGGAGGCCGCCGAGAGCCAGGAGTCGGTGGCCAGCGAGGCCTTGGTGATACCCATCAGCACCGGACGACCGGCGGCGGGCTCGCCACCCTCGCCGACGAGCCGGCGGTTCTCCGACTCGAACAGCGCCCGGTCGACCAGCACACCCGGCAGGAACTCGGTCGAGCCGGAGTCGATGACCGTCACCCGCTTGAGCATCTGGCGGATGATGATCTCGATGTGCTTGTCGTGGATGAGCACACCCTGCGAGCGGTAGACCTCCTGGACCTCCTGGGTCAGGTGGACCTGGACCGCGCGCGGGCCGAGGATGCGCAGCAGCTCGTGCGGGTCGATGGTGCCCTCGGTGAGCTTCTCGCCGACCTCGACGTGGTCCCCGTCGTGGGTCCGCAGCCGGACCCGCTTGGAGATCTTGTCGTAGACGATCTCGTCGCTGCCGTCGTCCGGCACCACGATGATCTTCCGGGACCGCTCGCCGTCCTCGATCCGGATCCGGCCCGGGGTGTCGGCGATGGGCGCCTTGCCCTTCGGGATACGGGCCTCGAAGATCTCCTGGACACGCGGCAGACCCTGGGTGATGTCCTCACCCGCGACACCACCGGTGTGGAAGGTACGCATCGTCAGCTGCGTGCCCGGCTCACCGATCGACTGGGCGGCGATGATGCCGACCGCCTCGCCGACGTCCACGGTCTTGCCGGTCGGCAGCGAGCGGCCGTAGCACGCACCGCAGACGCCCAGCTTCGACTCGCAGGTGAGCACGCTGCGCACCCGGACCGTCTCCACCCCGGCGGCGACGATCTTGTCGACCCCGATGGAGTTGATGTCCTGACCCCGGTGGGCCACCACGGTGCCGTCCGGCCCCTTGATGTCGTCGGCCAGGGTACGGGCGTGCACGCTGGTCTCGGCGTGCTCGTGGACGACCAGCCGGCCACCCTCCAGACGCTCGCCGATCTGCATCGGGATCGCCCGGTCGGTGCCGCAGTCCTCCTCGCGGATGATGACGTCCTGCGAGACGTCCACCAGACGACGGGTCAGGTAACCCGAGTCGGCGGTACGCAGCGCGGTGTCGGCCAGACCCTTTCGGGCACCGTGCGTGGAGATGAAGTACTCCAGCACGGACAGACCCTCCCGGTACGACGCCTTGATGGGTCGCGGGATGATCTCGCCCTTCGGGTTGGCCACCAGACCACGGATCGCCGCGATCTGCCGGAGCTGGAGCAGGTTACCGCGGGCGCCCGAGTTGATCATCTTCCACAGCGGGTTCTCCTGCGGCAGCGCGGTGTCCATCTCCTTGGCGACCTCGTTGGTCGCCTTGGTCCAGATCTCGATGAGTTCGCCGCGACGCTCCTCGGCGGTCATCAGACCACGCTGGTACTGCTTGTCGATCCGGTCGGCTTCCTTCTCGTACCGCTCCAGGATCTCCCGCTTGCGCGGCGGAGCGATGACGTCCTCCATGCCGATGGTGACGCCGGACCAGGTGGCCCAGTGGAAACCGGCCTCCTTGAGCCCGTCCAGGGTCGCGGCCAGCGCCACCTTGGGGAAACGCTCCGCGAGGTCGTTGACGATCGCGGAGAGCTGGCCCTTGCGGATCTCGTAGTTCACGAAGCGGTAGCCCTGCGGCAGCGTCTCGTTGAACAGGACCCGGCCGAGCGTGGTCTCCACGGTCAGCGGCTCACCCTCGACCCAGCCCTCCGGGGCCACCCAGGGCTCCGCGCCGTTGCCGTTGTCGACACCGATCACGTCCCGCAGCCGGATCTTGACCGGGGTCTGCAGGTGCAGCTCGCCCGCGTCGAAGGCCATCCGCGCCTCGGCGTCCGAGCTGAACGCCCGGCCCTCGCCGATCCCACCCGGGGTCAGGTGGGTGAGGTGGTAGAGACCGATGACCATGTCCTGGGTGGGCATGGTGACCGGCTTGCCGTCGGCCGGCTTGAGGATGTTGTTCGACGACAGCATCAGGATCCGCGCCTCGGCCTGGGCCTCGGCCGACAGCGGCACGTGCACCGCCATCTGGTCACCGTCGAAGTCGGCGTTGAACGCGGTGCAGACCAGCGGGTGGATCTGGATCGCCTTGCCCTCGACCAGCTGCGGCTCGAAGGCCTGGATGCCCAGGCGGTGCAGCGTCGGCGCGCGGTTGAGCAGCACCGGGTGCTCGCCGATGACCTCTTCCAGCACGTCCCACACGACCGGGCGCTGCCGCTCGACCATCCGCTTGGCGGACTTGATGTTCTGCGCGTGGTTGAGGTCGACCAGCCGCTTCATCACGAACGGCTTGAACAGCTCCAGCGCCATCTGCTTGGGCAGGCCGCACTGGTGCAGCTTCAGCTTGGGGCCGACCACGATGACCGAACGGCCGGAGTAGTCGACGCGCTTGCCGAGCAGGTTCTGCCGGAACCGGCCCTGCTTGCCCTTGAGCATGTCGGACAGCGACTTGAGCGGGCGGTTACCCGGGCCGGTGACCGGCCGGCCACGACGGCCGTTGTCGAACAGCGCGTCGACGGCCTCCTGGAGCATCCGCTTCTCGTTGTTGACGATGATCTCGGGCGCGCCGAGGTCGATCAGCCGCTTGAGCCGGTTGTTCCGGTTGATCACCCGGCGGTACAGGTCGTTCAGGTCGGAGGTCGCGAAGCGGCCACCGTCGAGCTGCACCATCGGGCGCAGGTCCGGCGGGATGACCGGGACGCAGTCCAGCACCATGCCCAGCGGCGAGTTGCGGGTGTTCAGGAACGCCGCGACGACCTTCAGCCGCTTGAGCGCACGGATCTTGCGCTGGCCCTTGCCGGAGCGGATGGTCTCGCGGAGGTTCTCAGCCTCGGCGTCGAGGTCCATGTTCTGGACCAGCGCCTTGATCGCCTCGGCGCCCATGCCGCCGGTGAAGTACTCGCCGAACCGGTCACGCAGCTCGCGGTAGAGCAGCTCGTCGGTGACCAGCTGCTTGGAGTCGAGCTTGCGGAACGTGTCGAGGACCTCGTCGAGGCGGTCGATCTCGCGCTGGGCCCGGTCGCGGATCTGGCGCATCTCGCGCTCTCCGCCCTCCTTGACCTTGCGCCGGACGTCCGCCTTGGCACCCTCGGCCTCCAGCTCGGCCAGGTCGGCCTCCAGCTTGGCGGCCCGCTTCTCGATCTCCGAGTCGCGGCTGTTCTCGGACTGCCGCTTCTCGGCCAGGATCTCGTTCTCGATCGTCGAGAGGTCACGGTGACGCGCCTCGGCGTCCACGCTCGTCACGACGTACGAGGCGAAGTAAATGATCTTTTCGAGGTCCTTGGGGGCGAGGTCCAGCAGGTAGCCCAGCCGGCTCGGCACGCCCTTGAAGTACCAGATGTGGGTCACCGGAGCGGCCAGCTCGATGTGCCCCATCCGCTCCCGACGGACCTTGGAGCGGGTCACCTCGACGCCGCAGCGCTCACAGATGATGCCCTTGAACCGGACCCGCTTGTACTTGCCGCAGTAGCACTCCCAGTCCCGCTGAGGACCGAAGATCTTCTCGCAGAAGAGCCCGTCCTTCTCCGGCTTGAGGGTGCGGTAGTTGATCGTCTCGGGCTTCTTGACCTCACCGTGCGACCACTGGCGGATGTCGTCCGCGGTCGCGAGGCCGATGCGCAGCTCGTCGAAGAAGTTGACGTCGAGCAC